>JANPZW010000008.1 GCA_024707385.1 Cellvibrionaceae bacterium
AAGGACGCAGGAGCGGACATAGATGCAGGAGAGCGGCTGGTGGACCGCATCAAGTCCGTCGCTCAACGCACCCGAAGGCCTGAAGTGCTAGCCGGCCTCGGCGGCTTCGGCGCGCTGTTCGAATTGCCCAAAGGTTATAAAGAGCCGGTGCTGGTTTCGGTAGCGACGGCGTTGAACACCAAATTACGCCTGGCGATGCTGGCTGCGCAAACACGACACCATTGGCATTGATCTGGTCGCCATGTGCTGTTAACGATCTGATCGTCGGCGGTGCAGAACCTCTTTTTTTCCTCGACTACTACGCCACCGGCAAGCTTGATGTCGACACTAAAACCGACGTCATCAAAGGCGCCGAGCGCCGGCTGCGGGAACTGTCCGGCTTTGTGCTCTGGTCGGCGGTGAGACCGCTGAAATGCCCGGCATGTACGAGGGCGAGGACTACGATCTCGCCGGTTTCTGTGTCGGTATCGTGGAAAAATCAAAAAATCCTCGACGGCAGCGCCGTTCGACCCGGCGACGTGCTGCTCGGCCTCGCCCTCCAGCGGCCCGCACTCCAATGGCTACTCCCTGATCCGCAGATCATTGAAGTCAACAAGCGGATCCAGATCAATCTATCGGCGGCCGTCCCTTGGGCGAGGCTCTGCTTGGCTTCCACGTATCTACGTGAAATCCCTGCTGCAAGTGTTGAAGTCGCAGCCGATCAATGGCCCGCATCACCGGTGGCGGCCTGCTGGAAGTATTCCCGCGTATTGCCTGACGCGCAAGGCCGTGCTCGACAAAACCAGCTGGCAGCTGCCGCCGGTATTCGCCTGGTTACAAGCTGCAGGCAATGTCGCCGAGCAGGAGATGCCGCACCTTCAACTGCAGGGCATCGGCATGGTGGTGTGTGTGCCTGCCGGCGCCGCAGACGCAGTGCGCAGCGCGCTGGAAGCCGCCGGTGAAACCGTGTTTTACCCTTGGCCAGGTGGAAGCGACCGACGCCACCGAGCCATTTGTCGAGATCCGCTGAGATCCATTTCCGCACTTGCACCGCTCTGTTTAGGGCGGTGCGCTCCAAGCGCTGAGCTTTCCTTCGTTAGGATCAATAGCCGTTTTATGAAAAAAATCCGCACCGTCGTTCTTATCTCCGGCAGTGGCAGCAATCTGAAGGCGCTGCTCGACGCCTGCGCCAGCCCAGACTACCCCGCGGAAGTGGTGGCGGTGATCAGCAATCGCGCCGATGTATTCGGCCTGACGCGGCGCGCAGAACTACGGCATCCCCGCCGAAGTGCTGACCATAAAGCCTTCGCCAGCCGCGAAACCTTCGACACCGCTCTGCAAGAGCTTATCGACAGTTACACACCGGACCTGGTGGTACTGGCGGGCTTTATGCGTATACTCTACGCCGGCTTTTGTCACTCACTATCTCGGCCGCATGCTCAACATTCACCCGTCCCTGCTGCCGCTCTACCCGGGGCTGCACACGCACCGCCGAGCGATAGAAGCAGGGGATGCCAGCCACGGCGCGACCGTGCATTTTGTCACCGCTGAATTAGATGGTGGGCCTGCCGTTGTACAGGCGGCGGTTCCGATTGAGGCTGGCGACACAGAGGACAGGCTGGCCAAACGTGTGCTCACCCTGGAGCACATCATCTACCCATTGGCGGTGCGCTGGTTTGCCGAAGGCAAAGTCGTTTGCAAGAGGGTAAAGCGTTTTTTGAAGGGAAATTGCTGCCCGCGGAAGGATTGTGGGACCAACTGAAGCGCCCTAGTGCGCTTCCACTTTCTGTTTGCCGCAGCGCTGACATTCATACAGGGTAATCAGCCTTGCCCTGCTTCACATCAGGAATTTTTTCTCCTGCTCACTTTCCACCAGCGAAAACCCTCTTTTCGGCAGAGGGTTTTGCCCTTTTGTGTCTTTCCGTTGGCGATGGCCGTTTTGAAGGGAAGGAATACTGCCATATCAACCTGTCCTCTACTGCCTCGTTATATGCCTCTTCCAAATCTTGAAACTGCCGGACCCATTGCAAAAAATCCCCGTTGACGGGCAACGGATGCGCCAGGGCGAAGCCCCTGAATCACCGCACACCCGAGTGAGCGCAGGGTGCTGATCTTCGTCGTCCTGCTCCACCCCTTCGGCGATGAGATTGACACCGAGTTCCCCGGGTAAATGCCAATAGGCCACGGGTGAGCCGGCGGGCTCATCCGGATCGCGCGCGATGCTGCGATAGAGCGACTGATCCAGCTTGATACTGTCCAGATGAATGGTGTGCAGGTGGGATACTGCGAACAGCCCCGCGCCGAAACCGTCCAGGGTGGTTTTTACCCCCATACGGCGCAATCCGGACACCACTTCCTGCGCTGCGGGACGAGTCGTCGAGCAGAACCGTTTCGGACAGCTCGATGGTGAGCATGGCGGGCGGCAATTGGGTTTCGCGGAGAATCGTGCGCACCTCATCCAACAACTCAAGATCCTGGAAGTGCACATTGGCGATATTCACCGCCACCGGAATCTCCAGACTGTCATCCAGACGCCATTTCTGGCATTGGCGGCATGCCTCCCGCAGCACCTGATGATAGTCGATGGAACGGAGCGTTCCGCTCTCCTCGGCAAAGCCGAGAAAATCAGCGGGCATCAACAGACCATGCTTGCGATGGCGCCAGCGCACCAGCACTTCGCAGCCCACCAAACGGTTCTGAGCCACATCCAATTGCGGCTGGAAGTGCAACTCCAGCTCCCGCCGCTGCAGGGCCATTTTGATTTCGCCTTGCAGCGCGAGCTTATTCAGATTGGCCTTGCCCATCACCGGTTCGTAAATCATCAGGCGGTTCTTGCCCGCTTCCTTGGCGCAATACATGGCGACATCGGCATTGCGCTTCAGCTCATCCAAATCCTGTCCATGTTGCGGATAGATGCTCGCACCTATGCTGACGCCAATGTTGAGCGCGCGGTTCGCCGCCTGCAACTCGCCCTGCAAAGCCTGCAGCAGTCCCTGGGCGATGGTTTCGATCTGCTGCAGGCTCTGCACGCTTTCCACCAGCACGATGAACTCATCCCCGCCCAACCGGCAGACGATGTCTTCGCCGCGCAGAGCGCCGCGAATCCGGGCTGCCGCCAACTTGAGCAGCTCGTCACCGACGTCGTGGCCGTGGTTGTCGTTGATGCCTTTGAAGTTGTCGAGATCCAGCAGCAGCACGGCAAACTGCTTGCCGGCGCGTTTGGCGTGGGCGGCGGCGCGATTGAATTCTTCATTGAGCAGCGCGCGGTTGGGCAGGCCGGTGAGCGGATCGTGGAGGGCGCGGTAGCGAAATTCATCCGCCAGTTTTTGCAGCTCGCGGGTGCGCTGGCTGACCTGGCGCTCCATCATAAGATCGCGCTGTTCGATCTGGCTGAGCATCCGGTTGAAAGCCTCGCCCAACTGTCCCAGTTCGTCGCGGCCATTGATTTGGGCGCGCAAACTGTAATTGCCGGTTTCCATCACCTCCCGCGACAGGCGGTGAAGCTGCAGCACCGGCTGAGAAACAATCTTTTGCACCAGCCAGGCTACCAGCGCCGCTATCGCCAGAGCAAAGAGGAACGCCAGTGCCGAGTAAGTGCCCATATAAACGCTGCGCAGTTCGATATCAGCGTAACTGACTTGCGCTTCAAGAGTACCCACTTGGCTGCCGCGCCAGTCGATCGGACGGCGATAACTGACGACGGAAAAATCAAAACCTTCGGGACTCGGAATGGGCGTGAGCCTGCCCGCCACCACCGGGTATTGGGAGAGCACTGCGCCCTGCCGGTCGTACACCGTCACCGCGACTATGCCGTGGGCGCTGGTACCATTGATCAATAGATAGTCAACCGTATGCAGATCGTTTTGCACCAGTGCATTAGCGAGATTGCCGGACAGGATAGCTAGCTGCATTTCCACCTGTTCGGCTTTGATTTTCTTGATCAGGCGCAGGTCCTGCACCACAAACGCGACCAGCACGCACAACAGCGCCGCTGTGGCCGATGCCACAGTGATAAGGGTCAGCTTGGCGCTGATATTGATATCGTGCAGTCGCTTCATGGCAGTCCCGCGAGAGGGATGCATTTGCCCCGCATCGAATGATGTCGATACATCATGGTTCTGGTCCCCTGCCCGCACCGCGCTTTCGTTATGGCAGTTTTTCGTTCTGAAGATATTGTTTAGAGCGGTCGGGCGGCCATTATAAGCTTCGATCTTCCAGACTCAGACAAAAGTCTGAACGATTTTTAAGCAATTAAGACCTTTGTCACGAGAAAAAATTGGATCAGGTGAACAGAACATCGGTTTTCGCGGCCAAGATTGCATCATTGCGATGCAATCCGCGGATCTTGTGGGTCCACCACAACACCGTAACCTTGCCCCATTCCACGGTAATCGCCGGATGGTGATTATGGGCCTCCGCGAGATCACCCAGCTTCACCGCAAATGCCATGGCATCGGCAAAATTGGCAAAGGAAAACTCGCGCCGCAGCTTTTTCACACCATCCTCTTCCACTAAGCGCCAGGCGGGAATCTGCACGCGCAATTCGGCAATTTCTCTGGAAGTTAACTGCGGCGCCCCCAACCGGCAGGCTCACACATTTCTTCTTTTAATTGTGTCATGGGGGCACCCTCTCGGCCTGTTATTTGACGGCAATCAAACCCTCTTCGATTTTCGCCTTCCAGATGCGCGGACCTATCTGGTGGACGGATTCACCGCGGCTGTCGACCGCGACCGTCACCGGCATGTCCTTCACCTCAAATTCGTAAATCGCCTCCATGCCCAAATCAGCAAAGGCCAATACCTTGGCGCTGACAATCGCCTTGGACACCAGATAAGCCGCACCGCCCACCGCCATCAGATAAACGGCTTTGTGGTCGCGGATCGCGTCTATGGCCGTGGGACCGCGCTCGGATTTACCGATCATGCCGATAAGACCGGTCTGCTCCAACACCGTGCGGGTGAATTTATCCATGCGCGTCGCCGTGGTGGGACCGGCCGGTCCGACGACCTCGTCGCGCACCGGGTCCACAGGGCCGACGTAATAAATAAAGCGATTGGTGAAATCCACCGGCAATTTCTCGCCTTTCGCCAGCATGTCCACCATACGCTTGTGAGCGGCATCGCGCCCGGTGAGTATTTTGCCAGACAGCAGCAGAGTGTCACCGGGTTTCCACTCCTGGATCTGCTCAGGGTTGATACCGTCCAGATTGACGCGCCGCATGTTGGCGCCCATTTCCCAGGTAATTTCTGGCCAGTCTTCCAGGCTGGGTGGCGTTTGCAGCGCAGGGCCCGAACCATCGAGAGTGAAATGCGTATGGCGAGTGGCGGCGCAATTGGGAATCCACCGCTATGGCTTTGTTCGCCGCGTGAGTTGGGGGAAGTCTTTCACCTTCGCATCCAGCACGGTGGTCAGTCCACCGAGGCCCTGGGCACCGATACCCAAGGCGTTGACCTTGTCATACAGCTCCAGACGCAAGGTCTCAGCGCGATTACTTGGGCCGCGCTCGCAACTCTTGAATATCGATAGGATCGAGCAGCGCTTCTTTGGCCAGCAGCATGGCTTTTTCCGCCGTGCCGCCAATGCCGATGCCGAGCATACCCCGGCGGGCACCAGCCGGCGCCCATTTGCGGCACCACGTTCGAGTACCCAATCGACCACAGAATCAGACGGATTCAGCATGGCGAATTTCGATTTCGCTTCGGAGCCGCCACCTTTGGCCGCGACATGCACGTCAATGGTATTGCCGGGAACGATTTTGTAGTGGATCACCGCCGGGGTGTTGTCGCCAGTGTTTTTACGGGCACCGTCGGGATCGGCTAGGATGGAGGCGCGCAGCACATTGTCGACATTGCGATAGGCGCGGCGCACACCTTCGTTGATCATGTCATCCGGCGACATGGTGCCTTCAATGCGCGCGTCCATGCCCACTTCCGCAAATACCGTGACTATGCCCGTGTCCTGACAAATCGGCCGTTGGCCTTCAGCGCACATGCGCGAGTTAATGAGAATCTGCGCCATGGCGTCTTTGGCGGCAGGGTTGGCTTCGCGCTGATATGCCGCGTAAACCGCGTCGATAAAAATCCTTCGGGTGGTAATAGGAGATAAATTGCAGCGCGTCCTCGACGCTGGCGATTGATGTCATCCTGTCGAATAACGGTAACCATGATGAAAAAACTCCTGGTTGATAAAACGAATAAATAATGAGGAGAGGCGGCGGAAAATTATCAACCGCCTTTGAGCTTGATCAGATAGCGATTTACCTGCGCGCGGAAAGCATCGATGGCTTTGATGGCCATTTTTCGTGGGACGCCACTTTACGCCGCAATTCCGTATCCAACTGCTCCCTTTATTGCTGACGCCGCTGAGAGTCTGGGCCACTTTTTTGTACGCCTTATCCGCGGTGTTGATCACGGCCTGCTGTGCATCCACGAGCTCGCTTACGACCTTCAACTCGCCGGTGACATCCGCCAAAGCCGCTTGATCTTGTCATCCATTCCGGCCGCGGTTTTTCCAGTACCGCCACTTTCGTTTCGAGTTGGGCTATGGCCTTGCGATTGCGGTCGTTGGCCACGCCCCAGAACTTGCGTATCTCCGCGGTGTTTTCTTTGATGTTCGCCTGCAACACACTCATGGACTGGGTGGATTCATCGTCGGACAGCATCAGGCGACTTTTCAGATCCTTCACCCGAACCTCCGCCGAAGTGAGTGCATTGCGGGTTTGTTGCAACGCACCCTGCGTCTCCTGCAACTGAAAATAAACAAACCCGATCAAATCCTCCGCGGCGAGCGCCAGCAATAACGCCAGAGGTCCCAAGGGTGAGCGCACCACAACCGGGCGCGAGGACACCGGCGGTGGCACCGGTCTGCTGGAATTTGGCGCTGGCGCCTGCCTGCGTATAGGCGCGGCCGCGCACGGGTTCGTCTTTATCCTCGGGTAGGGCCGAAGTAGTCGGCTGGAAACGCTCGCTCATTGGATCACCTGCAACTCATAAAAATTATAAAAAAGACATCACTTCGCCGAATTGACGAGGCCAATAGCCCCAACTCGCAGCAAAGCCAAAATAACTAAGACAGACATCCGCATTTGCGGTTTCGAAACAACAAAGATTTTCCAGCGATCTTCACTATGGACTGCCGCTGCCCGAGCCGCTGCCAGAAATGCAAAACTTTTAACAAACCATACGCTACAGACAAAAAAAGGAGGCGTTTCAGCTGCAGGGATTTCCTGTGGAATTATCCAAAAGTCAGAGCCGAAATTCTTGTTAACGAAATCCCAGTTGACCAAAGCCCAAGAAGGCTTCCATATTTCGGCCGCAGGTTGCGATAGTCGATGTAGTAGGCGTGCTCCCACAAATCGCAGGTCAGCAGCGGCTTAACGCTCTCGTCGGTCAAAGGAGTGCCGGCATTGCTGGTATTAACAATCGCCACGCCGCCGTCGGCTTTTTTCACCAACCAAGTCAGGGAGGAACCAAAATTGTTGGTTGCAGTGACGGTGGATTCTTCTTTGAATTTTTCGAAAGAACCAAATGCAGTGCGAATCGCGTCGGCAACGGCGCCAGTTGCTTCACCGCCGCCCTGCGGGCGGGGGCGGTGCCAATAGAAAGTGTGATTCCAGATCTGCGCGGTGTTATTGAAGATGCCGCCAGTGGAGGTTTTAACGATTTCTTCCAGAGATTTTTCCTCGAAAGGGTGCCGGGTATCAAACCGTTCAATTTATCCACGTAGGTTTTGTGGTGTTTACCGTGGTGGTATTCCAGAGTTTCTTCGGAAATATGCGGCGCCAGGGCATTTTTGGCGTAGGGCAAAGGAGGCAATTCGAAAGTCATGATATTTCCATCCTGTTCACAGTGGGTTTGATAAGTGGGCCGAAGTATACAGGCAAGAAAAAAAAAAAAGCGCCACGGGGGCCCTTACAAGCAAGCATCAGCGGGCAAAAAAAACGGCCCTTGCGGACCGTTTTTTTGCGTTGCGCTGCGCTTACATCATGCCGCCCATGCCAGGTACGCCGCCGTGGTCGTGGCCGCCGGCAGCTGGTTTGTCTTCCGGCATATCCGCGATCGTGGCTTCGGTGGTGATCATCAAGCCAGCAATCGAACCAGCAGCCTGCAGAGCGGTACGGGTTACTTTTGCGGGGTCGAGAATGCCCATTTCCAACATGTCACCGAATTCACCGGTGGCAGCGTTGTAGCCGAAATTGCCAGTGCTGTTGCGCACGCGCTCAGCAACAACAGAAGAGCTCGTCACCGGCGTTGGCAACGATCTGACGCAGAGGCGCTTCCATCGCGCGACGCGCAATGGTGATACCGGCGTTTTGATCTTCGTTGTCGCCTTTCAGATCGGCGATTGCTGCAACGGCGCGAATCAACGCAGTACCGCCGCCCGGGCACCACGCCTTCTTCAACAGCGGCACGAGTAGCGTGCAGCGCGTCTTCTACGCGGGCTTTTTTCTCTTTCATTTCGATTTCGGTCGCCGCACCGTACCTTGATCACCGCAACACCGCCGGCCAGTTTGGCTACGCGCTCTTGCAATTTTTCACGGTCGTACTCAGAAGTGGTTTCTTCGATCTGAGTGCGGATCTGCTGAACACGCGCCTGAATGGATTTCGGATCGCCAGCACCGTCAACGATGGTGGTGGTCTCTTTGTTCATGGTGACGCGCTTGGCGGAGCCCAGGTGCTCCAGGGACGCGCTTTCCATTTCCAGACCAACTTCTTCGGAAATCACGGTGCCGCCACTCAATACGGCGATATCCTGCAGCATGGCTTTGCGACGGTCGCCGAAGCAGGTGCTTTACAAAGCAACTTTTACGATGCCGCATATTGTTGACCACCAGAGTAGCCAGGGCTTCACCTTCCACGTCTTCCGCAACGATCACCAGTGGCTTGCCGGATTTGGCAACGCCTTCCAGGACAGGCAGCAATTCGCGGATGTTGGAGATTTTCTTGTCGACCAACAGAATGTAAGGCTTTCCAGCTCTACGTTCATGCTGTCCGCAGTTGTTGATGAAGTATAGGGAGACAGGTATGCACGATCGAACTGCATACCTTCTACAACATCCAGTTGATTTTCCAGGCCGCTGCCTTCTTCAACCGTGATAACACCTAACAGCCAGAGCACCACCAGCTACGATTATGCGAACGGCCTTGTCTTCAAAACCCGGCTGAGGCGCAGCATCGGCTCCTATTCGCTCAACTGGTTTTTTCTGCCGCGTTGGTATTGGACCAATAAAATCTCTGCCGAGCAGGATGACAGCCGCAATATTCAGGAAGAGTACCGGGCGTCCTCCGGTCTTGGGCATTTATTTTGGGAGACGACCAAGTCCTCTTTGGATTTCGAGGCCGGTCTGCAATACAACCGCACCTATCTGGATCAAAATCCGCCGCCTGTGCAACCGGACACTTATCCCGGTATACGGCTGGCGGCGAATTTTCGCCACACCTATCGCAGCGGGCTCAATTTTTATCACAAGAGCCAGTTCAACCGCTCCCTGGCCGCGCCGGAACCCGGCGATAGCGACCGTTGGGAATTGCGCACCGATACAGGGCTCAACTTTCCACTGGGCTTTGGTATCTCCGCCAATTTCAGTGTCGAGTGGGCGTATATCAATCACGCGCGCGACCAGAATATCAACGCGTCTCGCAAGGACACGATCTACCGCCTCGGTGCTAACTACGCTTGGTAAACGCCCGGTTTTACGCAGTCAGGCAATGCGCACCCGAGCAACACGCGTCTGTAACGGGCTTGCATTCCTGATCTTGGCCCCCATTGATGATTTTCAATCGCAAATCCGGAGATGTGGTGCGCTTCCTTTTTGTTCCGTTCGTGCTGTTGCCTCTGATTGAGCTGTTCATTTTGATTCAGGTGGGCTCGTGGATCGGCGCGGCACCGACCATCGGGCTGGTGTTGCTCACCGCAGCGATTGGCATATTACTGCTGCGCCAGCAGGGTTATGCAACCTTGGTGCGCGCGCGGGAGAAAGTCGCGCAGGGACAGGTGCCTGCGGAGGAAATGCTCGGAGGCGTGTTTGTGGCGGTCGGTGGCCTATTGTTGCTGCTGCCGGGTTTTCTGACCGATCTGGTCGGCATCTGCTGTTTGGTGCCGCCGCTGCGCCGGATTTTTCTCAAGCGACTTCTGCGCCCCTGGTTATCTTCGGGCTTGGTGGTGCGCAGGCAGTCGCAAAGGGCGGATTATCGAAGGTGAATTCGACCGCGATGACAGGAGCGATCCGCGCGGCTGATGGAGTTCTGGTGCGGAAGGAATATTTTTTTCGCTCCGGGGTGTTGAAATCAGCAAAAGCGCTCCCATTTTCGCCCTCAGACTTTTTCCCCCGCTGCGCGTTGGCGGGGCGGGGACTCCGCTCAGGAGATGTCAAACAGCCCGCTTGCGGTCGCTCATTTCAGCGCTCTGAATGAGAAGTCCACGATCCGGCGGGAGCACTATCTAAAACGCTACATTTGGAGAAAACCTTAATGAAAATCCGTCCTTTACACGATCGTGTTGTGGTGCGTCGCAAGGAAGAAGAGCAAAAAACCGCTGGCGGCATAGTTCTGCCCGGTTCCGCCAAGGAAAAACCCAATCAAGGTGAAGTTGTTGCCGTCGGTTCCGGCCGCGTACTGGACAATGGTGACGTGCGTCCCGTCGACGTGAAAGTGGGTGATACCGTTGTGTTCGGCAAATATGCCGGCAGCGACACCATCGAAATCAACGGTGAAGAGCTTGTGATTCTCAGCGAGAACGATATCAAAGCGGTTCTCCAATAATTCCGTCATCCATCCATTCAGTTAAATACTAGGAAAAAAGATCATGGCAGCTAAAGTCGTAAAATTTGGTGATAGCGCCCGTCAAAAAATGCTGGCGGGAGTAAACGTTCTGGCTGACGCCGTTAAAGCCACTCTGGGTCCCAAGGGCCGTAATGTGGTCCTCGACAAATCCTTCGGCGCACCTACTGTCACTAAAGACGGTGTGTCCGTTGCGAAAGAAATCGAACTGAAAGACAAGTTCGAAAACATGGGCGCGCAGATGGTGAAAGAAGTCGCCTCCCAAGCTTCTGACGAAGCGGGTGACGGCACCACTACCGCAACCGTTCTGGCTCAGTCCATCGTCAACGAAGGTTTGAAATCCGTCGCCGCTGGTATGAACCCAATGGACCTGAAGCGCGGAATCGATAAAGCGGTTATCGCTGCGGTTGCCCATATCAAGTCAATTGCCCAGCCTTGCACCGACACTAAATCCATTGCACAGGTAGGCACCATCTCTGCCAACAGCGACAGCTCCATCGGCGACATCATCGCTGAAGCGATGGAAAAAGTTGGTAAAGAAGGTGTTATCACGGTTGAAGAAGGCAGCGGCCTGGAAAATCAACTGGATGTTGTAGAAGGTATGCAGTTCGATCGCGGCTACCTGTCTCCCTACTTCATCAACAACCAGGACAGCATGAACGTAGAGCTGGAAAGCCCTTACATTCTGTTGGTCGACAAGAAAATCTCCAACATCCGCGAATTGCTGCCCGTCCTGGAAGGCGTTGCCAAATCCGGCAAGCCACTGGTGATCGTTGCGGAAGACGTGGAAGGTGAAGCCCTGGCTACTCTGGTGGTCAACAATATGCGTGGCATCGTAAAAGTTGCTGCTTGTAAAGCACCTGGCTTCGGCGACCGTCGCAAAGCCATGCTGCAGGACATCGCCGTATTGAGTGGCGGCACCGTGATTTCCGAAGAAGTTGGTCTGGAAATGGAAAGCGCGTCCCTGGAGCACCTGGGCTCCGCCAAGCGCGTCACCATGAACAAAGAGACCACCACCATCGTTGACGGTGCTGGCGATCCGAAATCCATTCAGGCGCGTGTTCAGCAGATCCGCACTCAGATCGAAGAAACCACTTCTGAGTACGACCGTGAAAAATTGCAAGAGCGCGTAGCCAAACTGGCCGGCGGTGTTGCGGTGATCAAGGTCGGTGCGGCGACTGAAATCGAAATGAAAGAGAAAAAGCCCGCGTAGAAGACGCGCTGCACGCTACTCGTGCCGCCGTTGAAGAAGGCGTGGTGCCTGGCGGCGGTACTGCGTTGATTCGCGCCGTTGCAGCAATCGCCGATCTGAAAGGCGACAACGAAGATCAAAACGCCGGTATCACCATTGCGCGTCGCGCGATGGAAGCGCCTCTGCGTCAGATCGTTGCCAACGCCGGTGACGAGCCTTCTGTTGTTGCTGAGCGCGTGCGCAACAGCACTGGCAATTTCGGCTACAACGCTGCCACCGGTGAATTCGGTGACATGTTGGAAATGGGTATTCTCGACCCCGCAAAAGTAACCCGTACCGCTCTGCAGGCTGCTGGTTCGATTGCTGGCTTGATGATCACCACCGAAGCCATGATCGCGGATATGCCGGAAGACAAACCAGCTGCCGGCGGCCACGACCACGGCGGCGTACCTGGCATGGGCGGCATGATGTAAGCGCTGCGCAACGTAAAAAAACGGTCCGCAAGGGCCGTTTTTTTTGCCCGCTGATGTTTGCCTGTAATGGCCCCTGTGGCGCCTTGCCTGTATACTTCGGCCCACTTATCAAACCCACTGTGAACAGGATGGAAATATCATGACTTTCGAATTGCCTCCTTTGCCCTACGCCAAAAATGCCCTGGCGCCGCATATTTCCGAAGAAACTCTGGAATACCACCACGGTAAACACCACAAAACCTACGTGGATAAATTGAACGGTTTGATACCCGGCACCCCTTTCGAGGAAAAATCTCTGGAAGAAATCGTTAAAACCTCCACTGGCGGCATCTTCAATAACGCCGCGCAGATCTGGAATCACACTTTCTATTGGCACTGCCTCAGCCCGCAGGGCGGCGGTGAAGCAACTGGCGCCGTTGCCGACGCGATTCGCACTGCATTTGGTTCTTTCGAAAAATTCAAAGAAGAATTCACCGTCGCTGCAATCAACAATTTTGGTTCCTCCTGGACTTGGTTGGTGAAAAAGCCGACGGCGGCGTGGCGATTGTTAATACCAGCAATGCCGGCACTCCTTTGACCGACGAGAGCGTTAAGCCGCTGCTGACCTGCGATTTGTGGGAGCACGCCTACTACATCGACTATCGCAACCTGCGGCCGAAATATATGGAAGCCTTCTGGGCTTTGGTCAACTGGGATTTCGTTAACAAGAATTTCGCCTGACGGATAATTCCACAGGAAATCCCTGGAGGCTGAAACGCCTCCTTTTTTTGTCTGCAGCGTATGGTTTGTTGCGTTTGCATTTCTGGCGCGTCGGGCAGCGGCAGTCCATAGTGAAGATCGCTGGAAAATCTTTGTTGCGCTGAAACCGCAATGCGGATGTCTGTCTTAGTTATTTTGGCTTTGCTGCGAGTTGGGGTTATTGGCCTCGTCAATTCGGCGAAGTGATGTCTTTTTTATAATTTTTTATGAGTTGCAGGTGATCCAATGAGCGAGCGTCGCGAGCCGACTATTTCGGCCCTACCCGAGGATAAAGACGAACCCGTGCGCGGCCGCGCCCATGCGCAGGCGGCGCCAGCGCCAAATTCCAGCAGACCGGTGCCACCGCCGGTGTCTTCGCGCCCGGTTGTGGTGCGCTCACCCTTGGGACCTCTGGCGTTATTGCTGGCGCTCGCCGCGGGAGGATTTGCCGGGTTTGTTTATTTTCAGTTGCAGGAGACGCAGGGTGCGTTGCAACAAACCCGCAATGCACTCACTTCGGCGGAGGTTCGGGTGAAGGATCTGGAAAGTCGCCTGATGTTGTCCGACGATGAATCCACCCAGTCCATGAGTGTGTTGCAGGCGAACATCAAAGAAAACACCGCGGAGATACGCAAGCTCTGGGGCGTGGCCAACGACCGCAATCGCAAGGCCATAGCCCAACTCGAAACGAAAGTGGCGGCATTGGAAAAAACCGCGGCCGGAATGGATGACAAGATCAAAGCGGCTTTGGCGGATGTCACCGGCGAGTTGAAGGTCGTAAGTGAGCTCGTGGATGCACAGCAGGCCGTGATCAACACCGCGGATAAGGCGTACAAAAGTCAGGCCCAGACTCTCAGCGGCGTCAGCAATAAAGTGGAGCAGTTGGATACGGAATTGCGGCGTAAAGTGGCGTCCCACGAAGAGGCCATCAAAGCCATCGATGCTTTCCGCGCGCAGGTAAATCGCGATCTGATCAAGCTCAAAGGCGGTTGATAATTTTCCGCCGCCTCTCCTCATTATTTATTCGTTTTATCAACCAGGAGTTTTTTCATCATGGTTACCGTTATTCGACAGGATGACATCATCGCCAGCGTCGAGGACGCGCTGCAATTTATCTCCTATTACCACCCGAAGGATTTTATCGACGCGGTTTACGCGGCATATCAGCGCGAAGCCAACCCCGCCGCCAAAGACGCCATGGCGCAGATTCTCATTAATTCGCGCATGTGCGCTGAAGGCCATCGGCCGATTTGTCAGGACACGGGCATAGTCACGGTATTTGCGGAAGTGGGCATGGACGTGCGCATTGAAGGCACCATGTCGCTGGATGACATGATCAACGAAGGTGTGCGCCGCGCCTATCGCAATGTCGACAATGTGCTGCGCGCCTCCATCCTCGCCGATCCCGACGGTGCCCGTAAAAACACTGGCGACAACACCCCGGCGGTGATCCACTACAAAATCGTTCCCGGCAATACCATTGACGTGCATGTCGCGGCCAAAGGTGGCGGCTCCGAAGCGAAATCGAAATTCGCCATGCTGAATCCGTCTGATTCTGTGGTCGATTGGGTACTGAACGTGGTGCCGCAAATGGGCGCCGGCTGGTGCCCGCCGGGTATGCTCGGCATCGGCATTGGCGGCACGGCGGAAAAAGCCATGCTGCTGGCCAAAGAAGCGCTGCTCGATCCTATCGATATTCAAGAGTTGCGTGAGCGCGGCCCAAGTAATCGCGCTGAGACCTTGCGTCTGGAGCTGTATGACAAGGTCAACGCCTTGGGTATCGGTGCCCAGGGCCTCGGTGGACTGACCACCGTGCTGGATGTGAAGGTGAAAGACTTCCCAACTCACGCGGCGAACAAAGCCATAGCGGTGATTCCCAATTGCGCCGCCACTCGCCATACGCATTTCACTCTCGATGGTTCGGGCCCTGCGCTGCAAACGCCACCCAGCCTGGAAGACTGGCCAGAAATTACCTGGGAAATGGGCGCCAACATGCGGCGCGTCAATCTGGACGGTATCAACCCTGAGCAGATCCAGGAGTGGAAACCCGGTGACACTCTGCTGCTGTCTGGCAAAATACTCACCGGGCGCGATGCCGCTCACAAGCGTATGGTGGACATGCTGGCGAAAGGCGAGAAATTGCCGGTGGATTTCACCAATCGCTTTATTTATTACGTCGGCCCTGTGGACCCGGTGCGCGACGAGGTCGTCGGACCGGCCGGTCCCACCACGGCGACGCGCATGGATAAATTCACCCGCACGGTGTTGGAGCAGACCGGTCTTATCGGCATGATCGGTAAATCCGAGCGCGGTCCCACGGCCATAGACGCGATCCGCGACCACAAAGCCGTTTATCTGATGGCGGTGGGCGGTGCGGCTTATCTGGTGTCCAAGGCGATTGTCAGCGCCAAGGTATTGGCCTTTGCTGATTTGGGCATGGAGGCGATTTACGAATTTGAGGTGAAGGACATGCCGGTGACGGTCGCGGTCGACAGCCGCGGTGAATCCGTCCACCAGATAGGTCCGCGCATCTGGAAGGCGAAAATCGAAGAGGGTTTGATTGCCGTCAAATAACAGGCCGAGAGGGTGCCCCCATGACACAATTAAAAGAAGAAATGTGTGAGAGCCTGCCGGTTGGGGGCGCCGCAGTTAACTTCCAGAGAAATTGCCGAATTGCGCGTGCAGATTCCCGCCTGGCGCTTAGTGGAAGAGGATGGTGTGAAAAAGCTGCGGCGCGAGTTTTCCTTTGCCAATTTTGCCGATGCCATGGCATTTGCGGTGAAGCTGGGTGATCTCGCGGAGGCCCATAATCACCATCCGGCGATTACCGTGGAATGGGGCAAGGTTACGGTGTTGTGGTGGACCCACAAGATCCGCGGATTGCATCGCAATGATGCAATCTTGGCCGCGAAAAACCGATGTTCTGTTCACCTGATCCAATTTTTCTCGTGACAAAGGTCTTAATTGCTTAAAAATCGTTCAGACTTTTGTCTGAGTCTGGAAGATCGAAGCTTATAATGGCCGCCCGACCGCTCTAAACAATATCTTCAGAACGAAAAACTGCCATAACGAAAGCGCGGTGCGGGCAGGGGACCAGAACCATGATGTATCGACATCATTCGATGCGGGGCAAATGCATCCCTCTCGCGGGACTGCCATGAAGCGACTGCACGATATCAATATCAGCGCCAAGCTGACCCTTATCACTGTGGCATCGGCCACAGCGGCGCTGTTGTGCGTGCTGGTCGCGTTTGTGGTGCAGGACCTGCGCCTGATCAAGAAAATCAAAGCCGAACAGGTGGAAATGCAGCTAGCTATCCTGTCCGGCAATCTCGCTAATGCACTGGTGCAAAACGATCTGCATACGGTTGACTATCTATTGATCAATGGTACCAGCGCCCACGGCATAGTCGCGGTGACGGTGTACGACCGGCAGGGCGCAGTGCTCTCCCAATACCCGGTGGTGGCGGGCAGGCTCACGCCCATTCCGAGTCCCGAAGGTTTTGATTTTTCCGTCGTCAGTTATCGCCGTCCGATCGACTGGCGCGGCAGCCAAGTGGGTACTCTTGAAGCGCAAGTCAGTTACGCTGATATCGAACTGCGCAGCGTTTATATGGGCACTTACTCGGCACTGGCGTTCCTCTTTGCTCTGGCGATAGCGGCGCTGGTAGCCTGGCTGGTGCAAAAGATTGTTTCTCAGCCGGTGCTGCAGCTTCACCGCCTGTCGCGGGAGGTGATGGAAACCGGCAATTACAGTTTGCGCGCCCAAATCAATGGCCGCGACGAACTGGGACAGTTGGGCGAGGCTTTCAACCGGATGCTCAGCCAGATCGAACAGCGCGATCTTATGATGGAGCGCCAGGTCAGCCAGCGCACCCGCGAGCTGCAAAAACTGGCGGATGAATTTCGCTACCGCGCCCTCCACGATCCGCTCACCGGCCTGCCCAACCGCGCGCTGCTCAATGAAGAATTCAATCGCGCCGCCGCCCACGCCAAACGCGCCGGCAAGCAGTTTGCCGTGCTGCTGCTGGATCTCGACAACTTCAAAGGCATCAACGACAACCACGGCCACGACGTCGGTGACGAGCTGCTCAAGTTGGCGGCAGCCCGGATTCGCGGCGCTCTGCGCGGCGAAGACATCGTCTGCCGGTTGGGCGGGGATGAGTTCATCGTGCTGGTGGAAAGCGTGCAGAGCCTGCAGCAGATCGAAACCATCGCCCAGGGACTGCTGCAGGCTTTGCAGGGCGAGTTGCAGGCGGCGAACCGCGCGCTCAACATTGGCGTCAGCATAGGTGCGAGCATCTATCCGCAACATGGACAGGATTTGGATGAGCTGAAGCGCAATGCCGATGTCGCCATGTATTGCGCCAAGGAAGCGGGCAAGAACCGCCTGATGATTTACGAACCGGTGATGGGCAAGGCCAATCTGAATAAGCTCGCGCTGCAAGGCGAAATCAAAATGGCCCTGCAGCGGCGGGAGCTGGAGTTGCACTTCCAGCCGCAATTGGATGTGGCTCAGAACCGTTTGGTGGGCTGCGAAGTGCTGGTGCGCTGGCGCCATCGCAAGCATGGTCTGTTGATGCCCGCTGATTTTCTCGGCTTTGCCGAGGAGAGCGGAACGCTCCGTTCCATCGACTATCAGGTGCTGCGGGAGGCATGCCGCCAATGCCAGAAATGGCGTCTGGATGACAGTCTGGAGATTCCGGTGGCGGTGAATATCGCCAATGTGCACTTCCAGGATCTTGAGTTGTTGGATGAGGTGCGCACGATTCTCCGCGAAACCCAATTGCCGCCCGCCATGCTCACCATCGAGCTGTCCGAAACGGTTCTGCTCGACGACTCGTCCGCAGCGCAGGAAGTGGTGTCCGGATTGCGCCGTATGGGGGTAAAAACCACCCTGGACGGTTTCGGCGCGGGGCTGTTCGCAGTATCCCACCTGCACACCATTCATCTGGACAGTATCAAGCTGGATCAGTCGCTCTATCGCAGCATCGCGCGCGATCCGGATGAGCGCCGGCTCACCCGTGGCCTATTGGCATTTACCCGGGAACTCGGTGTCAATCTCATCGCCGAAGGGGTGGAGCAGGACGAGCAGATCAGCACCCTGCGCTCACTCGGGTGTACGGTGATTCAGGGCTTCGCCCTGGCGCATCCGTTGCCCAACGGGGATTTTTTGCAATGGGTCCGGCAGTTTCAAGATTTGGAAGAATATAACGAGGCAGTAGAGGCAGGTTGATATGGCAGTGATCCTTCCCTTCAAACGGCCATCGCCAACGGAAAAACACAAAGGCAAAACCCTCTGCCGCGAGGGTTTTCACAAGTGGAAAGTGGTGACGGAGAAAAAATTCGATGTGAAGCAGGGCAAGCTGATTACCCTGTATGAATGTCAGCGCTGCGGCAAACAGAAAGTGGAAGCGCACTAGGGCGCTTCAGTTGGTCCGCAATCCTTCCGCGGGCAGCAATTTCCCTTCAAAAAACGCTTTACCCTCTTGCAAAACGAGCTTGCCTTCGGCAAACCAGCGCACCGCCAATGGGTAGATGATGTGCTCCAGGGTGAGCACACGTTTGGCCAGCCTGTCCTCTGTGTCGCCAGCCTCAATCGGAACCGCCGCCTGTACAACGGCAGGCCCACCATCTAATTCAGCGGTGACAAAATGCACGGTCGCGCCGTGGCTGGCATCCCCTGCTTCTATCGCTCGGCGGTGCGTGTGCAGCCCCGGGTAGAGCGGCAGCAGGGACGGGTGAATGTTGAGCATGCGGCCGAGATAGTGAGTGACAAAAGCCGGCGTGAGTATGCGCATAAAGCCCGCCAGTACCACCAGGTCCGGTGTGTAACTGTCGATAAGCTCTTGCAGAGCGGTGTCGAAGGTTTCGCGGCTGGCGAAGGCTTTATGGTCCAGCACTTCGGCGGGGATGCCGTGGTTCTGCGCCCGCGTCAGGCCGAATACATCGGCGCGATTGCTGATCACCGCCACCACTTCCGCGGGGTAGTCTGGGCTGGCGCAGGCGTCGAGCAGCGCCTGCAGATTGCTGCCACTGCCGGAGATAAGAACGACGGTGCGGATTTTTTCATAAAACGGCTATTGATCTAACGAAGGAAAGCTCAGCGCTTGGAGCGCACCGCCCTAAACAGAGCGGTGCAAGTGCGGGAAATGGATCTCAGCGGATCTCGACAAATGGCTCGGTCGCGTCGGTCGCTTCCACCTGGCCAAGGGTAAACACGGTTTCACCGGCGGCTTCCAGCGCGCTGCGCACTGCGTCTGCGGCGCCGGCAGGCCACACACCACCATGCCGATACCGCAGTTGAAGGTGCGGTACATCTCCTGCTCGGCGACATTGCCTGCAGCTTGTAACCAGGCGAATACCGGCGGCAGCTGCCAGCTGGTTTTGTCGAGCACGGCCTTGGTGCTGTCAGGCAATACGCGGGGAATGTTTTCCAGCAGGCCGCCACCGGTGATGTGGGCCAGGGCGTTGATCGGCTGAGACTTCAACACTTGCAGCAGGGATTTCACGTAGATGCGCGTGGGCTCAAGCAGAGCCTCGCCCAAGGGACGGCCGCCGATAGATTGATTCAGATCCGCTTTGCTGACTTCAATGATCTTGCGGATCAGGGAGTAGCCATTGGAGTGCGGGCCGCTGGAGGCGAGGCCGAGCAGCACGTCGCCGGGGCGAACGGCGCTGCCGTCGAGGATTTTGGATTTTTCCACGATACCGACACAGAAACCGGCGAGATCGTAGTCCTCGCCCTCGTACATGCCGGGCATTTCAGCGGTCTCACCGCCGACCAGAGCACAGCCGGACAGTTCGCAGCCGGCGCCTATGCCTTTGATGACGTCGGCAGCGGTGTCGACATCAAGTTTGCCGGTGGCGTAGTAGTCGAGGAAAAAAGAGGTTCTGCACCGCCGACGATCAGATCGTTAACACACATGGCGACCAGATCAATGCCAATGGTGTCGTGTTTGCGCAGCTGCATCGCCAGGCGTAATTTGGTGCCAACGCCGTCGGTACCGGAAACCAGCACCGGCTCTTTATAACCTTTGGGCAATTCGAACAGCGCGCCGAAGCCGCCGAGGCCGGCTAGCACTTCAGGCCTTCGGGTGCGTTGAGCGACGGACTTGATGCGGTCCACCAGCCGCTCTCCTGCATCTATGTCCACTCCTGCGTCCTTGTAGCTCAGGGATTGTTGTTGCGTATCGCTCATAGAATTGCCTTTGTCTCACAGCCGCTGCGCCGGACCGGCGCGGAAAAAGCCGGCATTCTAGCAGCATTGGCGGAGCGGGCGAAGTTTGTTGCTGCGGCAGATAACGCCGCGCAAGCGGGCGCGGCTTTTAAGGAGCGCGGCTGCCTTGCTACAATCGCCGCCTCTTTTTCGGGTCGACTGGAACGCGCGTTATGACATTTTCCTCCCGGTTGCGCTGGCCGCTGTTATGCAACCTGTGCCTGACATTTCTGCTGTCGATCTTCTCCTCCTTCGCTCTGGCGCAAACTCCCAGCTTTTTTAGCGCATCCGTTCCCGTTTCTTCCCAGTCGGCGAAAGAGCGAGAGCGCGCCGCCGCGGAAGGTCTGAAGGAAGTGTTGGTGCGTTTGTCCGGTGTGTCACAGCTGGATGACTATCCGGCTGTGACCGAGTTGCTCACCAAGGCCAACCGCTACATCGAACAGTTTCACTATGACGTGGTGAGAAACGACGGTGTCGCCCAGGAACATGTGGTGATGGCGTTTTCCCCCGCCGGTCTGGAAGGCGCTTTGCGCCAGGCAGGCTTACCCTATTGGCCGGTGAATCGACCGAGCACGCTGGTGTGGTTAGTTGAAGATGATATTACCGAGGGTAAGCGTCTGATCAACGACACCGGCAACCCGGTGGTGCAGAGTCTGTTGCAGGCGGCGCAAAAGCGCGGCTTGCCCCTGCGTTTTCCTCTGCTGGATCTCGACGATCAATTGGCGATCAGCGCCGAGCAGGTTTGGAATCTGGATGAAACTGCGGTTCTTGAAGCCTCATTCCGCTATGCCACGGAAACGGTTCTGGTGGGTCGCTATACCCGCACATTTTCCGGCGACTGGTGGACGACCTGGCAGTTTTTCCACAAGGAGCAAGGCCAGCTCTATGAGCTGAATGATCCGGATATGTCGGTGATCGGTGCCCGTGCGCTGGCCCCTCTGGCGGATTATCTGGCCCAGCTGTACGCCTTGCGATCCGGTAGTGCGCAGGAAGCAGGGCAGATCTATGTGCAGGTCGGCCCGGTTGCGGATTTCGGCACCTACCGCAAAACCCTGGATTATCTGAATCGGCTGGCGGTGGTGACGTCCTTCAATCTGCTGGCGGTGACGGGCGATACGCTGCTGCTGTCGCTCCAGCTCAGTGGCACCCAGGACCAGCTGCTCAGCGCGCTCTCCCTGGACCGCAAGTTGCGCCCCCGCTCAGCACCCCATATGACCGCCAGTGGCGAGCAGCCGCTGCAACTGGAGTGGATAGGGCGCTGATGGACGGCTTTGAGGAGAGGCAGACACCTATCCAGTTGAGCCTCGGGGTCTCCCTGCGGGACGACGCCACTTTTGCCAATTTCTACGTTGCCGAGGGCAATGAGCTAGCTGTGCACGCCCTGCGGGAATTCTGCGCCGACCGCGGCGAACGCAATCTGTTGCTCTGGGGCAGTCCCGGTGCCGGCCTCACCCATTTGCTGCAGGCGTGCTGTCACCAGGCGTTCGAACAGCACCAAAGTGTGCAATATCTCCCACTGCGTGATCTGGTGGGTTATGCGCCTGAGGACGTTTGCGACGGGTTGGAAAAAGTCTCGCTAGTCTGTCTGGATGGCGTCGATCTGATTTGCGGTCACCGGCAGTGGGAGCAGGCCCTGTTCCATCTGTGCAACCGCTTGCGCGACGCGGGACAGAGATTCTTAATCGCCTCCCACACCAGCCCGCCGTCACTGCCGCTGTTACTGCCCGATCTAAAGTCTCGCTTGTTGGGCAGCGTGGTTTATCACCTGCGCGCGCTCAATGATCAGGAGAAGGCGGTGACCCTGCAGCTGCGTGCGCGCAGCCGTGGTATGGAAATGTCGGACGAGGTGGCGAAATTCATCCTCAGCCGCGCCCCCCGCGATACCAACGATCTGTTCCACCTGCTTGATCATCTCGACGATGCCTCCCTGCAGCTGCAGCGCAAGCTGACCATTCCCTTTGTTAAGGAAGTGCTGGGGTACTAAATCCTCACTCCGCCTGCCACTGATCGCCGCAGCGAATTTCGCTGCCGTTGCCCGCCACCAATACCGTATTCACACCGAACACCGGCGCCTTGGGTTTGCCCGGCATGCTGTTGAGCTGCGCCAGCGCGGCAAACGGGTGCTGTGTGGGCGAGGCAATTCCCGTCTTTTGATCCACCGTAATCACCGCGCAGCGCTGGCAGTGATCTTTCAGACCCAGCACGGTATCTCCGTTTTCGGAGCGCAGCGACTGATATTGATGTTCAGCAAAGGCCGGCAGGCCGCTGAACACCACATTGGGACGAAAACGCAGCATGTCCACACACCGGTGTGCCCGCTTGGGCCAGATGCTCGTTCAGGGCCGACAACGACGCCAGATTGGCGCAGAGATAGGGCGCTCCATCGGAAAAATAGGTGTGATAAGGGCCGAAACGATCGGGATTTGTCGGACGGGGCACGGTTTTGTCGAAGTGCACCAGGCGCACTTGCTGGTCCGTCGCCAGCGCCTGCTGCAGCCATTGATTGACCTCGGCGGAAGCGATATGGGCGCTGCAGAAGGAATTCCATACTTTTACCGGACAAGGCTCTCCAGTCGGCGCGGGAACACTCATCACGCCATCGCCCGCCCGGCTCAGCACCAGCTCACCCTTGCGCAATTCTGTGCAGATGGTGGCCATGCGCGGTAATTTGCGCTGGCTCAAAAATATCCCGTCGGTGTCGATCAGCATCCACTCCCGGTCACCCGCCAAACCAGAGGGTAAGAGGGTGGCGGATGTCAGTGGTATGCCGGCAAGGGATTTCACCGGGTAAATCCAGAGCTGTTCTATGGTGACCACAGGCATGGTCAGTGCCCCTTGTCCTTCTCGTTCTGTTTGAGCTGCGCCAGTTGCTCGGGGGAGGCGGGCGCTTGGTAGAGCTGCTTCCACTGCTCGTAAGGCATGCCGTATATCCGCTTCCGCGCCTGCTCGTAATCCACGTTTTCGCCTCGCTCCTGCGCGGCGGTCACATACCATTTCGCCAGGCAGTTGCGGCAGAAGCCCGCCAGATTCATCAGGTCGATATTCTGCACCTGTTTGTTGTTATCCAGGTGTTGCAACAGCCGGCGCAGTACGGCGGCTTCTATGTCGGTCGTGATATCGCTCATGTCCATCTCCGGTCGAGGTTAAAGAGTAAGTAGAGTCTGCATAGGCAGATAGGGGACGGGATTGCCTTCCGCCAGCGTGCTGTCCGCCGCGATCCACGCGAGGCCGTCGGCCCACAAGAGGGAGCTCAACACGCCAGAGCTTTGATTGGCAAACGGTTGCAATCGCCCATTTTCCGCGCGCACGCGCATAAATTCTGGCCGCCGGCGCGGCTGGTGGATGGCAAATCCAGCGGGGAGATTCTGGAAGGGCAGCTCCTGATAGGGCCTGCCATAAAGCCCTTCGATAAAGGGTTTGACGAACAGAATGGCAGTGGTGAAAGCGGAAACCGGGTTACCGGGCAGGGCGAGAATGGGGGTGGTGCCGAGTCTGCCAAACGCCAGGGGTTTGCCGGGCTTCATGTTGACCTTCCACAGATCCAGTTCACCGAGACTGGAAATGGCCGCTTTGAGATGGTCCGCATCACCGACCGACACACCGCCGGTACTGATGATGAGATCAGCGCGCTCTGCGCTCGCTTTGAGTATGGCCCGCGTTTGTTCCAGATCATCCGCAACACAGGTTTCCTGCACCAGTTCGCAGCCCCAATCCTGTAACAGCCCGCGCAACAGGTGGAGATTGGAGTTATAGATCTGCCCCGGTTGCAGTGGCCGACCCGGCTCCACCAGTTCGGAGCCGCTGCTCAGTAGGGCGACTCGCGGCCGTCTGCGGACCTCCACCGCGTCCACGCCGCAGGAGGCCAACAGCCCCAGGTGCAGTGCTGTTAGCCTTGTGCCAGTGGTGGCGACCAACTGGCCGGCCTGCAGATCCTGGCCGCGCGGGCGGATGTTCTCGCCGACTGCGGGGGCGATTAAAACGATCACCTGATCCCCGTCGCGTTCACACTCCTCCTGTATCGCAACTGCATTGGCGCCGGCTGGAATTTCCCCGCCGGTAAAAATGCGCGCGGCCGTTCCAAGTTGCAGAGGTGAGGGCGCTCTTCCCGCAGCTATAACTTGGCTGACGGGTAAGCGCCAGGGAGCGGCAGTGTCGGGAATTTGCAGGGCGTAACCGTCCATGGCGCTATTGGCGGCGGGAGGCACGTCGATACGGGCTGTTATATCCGCCGCCAGAATGCGTCCCAGCGCCTGTGCCAGGGGCACGGATTCCTGCGGCAGCGCTTGGGCTTTCCCGGCGATCATCGCTCGGGCGGTGAACACGTCCATCATCGATAAATACCTTAAAGCGCGACCAGGGCGGCGAAGTTGCAGGGGCGAGTGCGGCTGTCCAGCTGCGCCTGGAGAATCTTCTGCCACGCGGTGTTGCAGGCATTGGTGGAGCCCGGCAGGCAGAACACCAGGGTGCGGTTGGCCAGCCCGCCGAGGGCGCGGGACTGGATGGTGGAGGTGCCGATTTCACTAAAGGAGATATGGCGGAAGAGTTCGCCGAAGCCTTCGATTTGTTTGTCGAGTAGCGGTGCAACCGCTTCCGGCGTGCTGTCGCGCCCGCTGAACCCGGTGCCGCCGGTGATCAGGATCACCTGCACCTGAGCGTCCGCGATCCAGCGTGAGGCGACGGCGCGGATCTGATAGATATCGTCTTTTACCAAAGCGCGTTCGTGGAGGTTGTGGCCTGCGCCGGCGAGTTGGGCCGCGAGAGCATCGCCCGATTTGTCCTCCGCACTGCTGCGGGTGTCGGATACGGTCAATACAGCCATATTCAGGGGGAAAAACACTTCATAACTTTGGGGCATGTGAATTCCTTGATGGAAAACCGGTGGCTCAACCGCCGGTGGCGTTCATGAAACGCAGAATCTGAGGAGGCTCGTCGAGATTGAAATGATGGCGCTCAGGTTTGAGCCGAAGCGCCGCGATCATAGCCTGCGCCAGCCGCTCCTCGACATTCTCTGCGGGATTGCTGCGCAATACCGAGCGCAGATCGGCGCTGTGTTCGTTGCCCAGGCACAACAAAATGCGGCCTTCGGCGCTCACTCTCACCCGGTTGCAAGTGGAGCAGAAATTGTGGCTGTGGGGCGAGATAAAACCCACCCGGTTGGCGTAGCCGTGCGCTGCCCAGTAACGCGCCGGGCCGCCGCTCGATTCCGCCACAGGGGAAAGCGAAAAATGCGGCACCAGACAGTTGCGCAATTCCTCGCTGCTGACAAATTCATCCCGGCGCTCGTGATCGTCGATTTCGCCCAGGGGCATCTCTTCAATAAAACTGATATCCAGGCCGCGCTCCAGAGCGAAGCGGGTTAGCGGCACCACCTCATCCAGATTGAAATGCCGCATTACCACGACGTTGATTTTGATGCGGCGAAAGCCGGCGTTGCGTGCGGCTTCGATCCCGGCTAGTACTGCGGCCAAGTCGCCAGTGCGAGTGATATCGCGAAAGCGGTCCGGCTGCAGGGAGTCGAGGCTGATATTGACCCGGTGTACACCCGCGTCCACCAAGGGTTGGGCAAACTCCCTCAAACGGGCGCCGTTGGTGGTGAGACTGAGATCAGCAAATCCGAGTTTGCCCAGAGACTGGAACAGGCGCAGCACGTCGCGGCGGATAAGCGGCTCGCCGCCGGTAATGCGCAATTTGTCGCCGCCCAAACGGCGAAAAACCTTGGCGACAGTGGCGAGTTCTTCGAGGGACAGCACCTGATCCCGCGGCAGAAACGTCATGTCTTCGGCCATGCAATAGCGGCAGCGGAAGTCGCAGCGGTCGGTCACCGACAGGCGCAGGTAGTGCACCCGACGGCCGAAAGGGTCAATAAGATCAGGCTGAATCATGGCGGCTATTATGCAAGCTCCTCGGGGTTAAGAGAATCGCCGCGCCGGCTTGTCGCGGAGGTCTGAAGCGCGAGAGCAAGAATGAGACCGCGATCCGTTTCAACGGATGAGCGGTTTCTCTGGCCCCAAATTGAGATTCTTTTTGGTGCATTTTGTTTTCTTTCAAAAACCGCAGAAGAAATTTTAATTTCTTTGTGCGCTTTTATGATTCATAAGCAGCCCTAAATGGGGCAAAAATAATATCGCCTACTTGCGGAAAAATGTCTTCTGTTGGTGCTCAAGTGCATTCATTAAGTGCATGAGAGCCGGTGACGAAAGCTTTTGGCTCTTCGGTCGCACCCGGCGCCACTCTCGCAATCTTTTGATTTGTAAGGACTAAAGCAAATTCGTCACGTCTTTTTGCATCCTGGTACATGGATTGCAATTCCAGTCTCGTCTTTTCATTCCTTTAAAAAATCAGCGAATGCACCTTTTCGGGTGTCATCAACGGGCGGATTTATGCGCGCAAAAAAAGCCACCGGAAAAGTCTGGATTCTGGGTGCGGGTCCCGGTGATCCGGAGCTTCTGACGATCAAAGCAGTGCGGGTGTTGGAAGCCGCCGATCTGATTTTGTTTGATCATTTGGTCAGCGCAGAAATTCGCGCACTGTTTCCCGCGGCGATACCGGCTTTTTATGTCGGCAAGAAAAAAGGCCAGCACAGCATTACGCAAAAGGAGCTGAATGGGCTGATGATCCGCAAAGCCCGCGAAGGGAAAACTATCTGCCGGGTAAAAGGGGGCGACCCTTATGTTTTTGGCCGCGGCGGAGAAGAAGCGTTGGAGCTGGTTCAGGCGGGGATTGAAGTGGAAGTGGTGCCGGGTATTACCTCCGCTGCCGGTTGTGCGGCCTATGCGGGAATTCCGCTGACCCACAGAGGCATTTCCCAGGGCTGCACTTTTGTCACCGCTCACGGCGAAACCGAAGCGGATCTCAATTGGGCCGCACTGGCGCAGATGCGTCATACGCTGGTGTTCTACATGGGGCTTTCCAAAGCCGCATGGATCCAACAGTCATTGTTGGAAAACGGCATGTCCCGCCGCACACCCATTGCGTTTATCGAAAATGGCTGCCGGGAAAATCAGCGACTGATCACCGGCTGTTTGTTCGAATTGGCGGATTTGGTAGAGCGCTGGCAAATAGAATCACCGGCGTTGATCCTGGTGGGCGATGTCGTCGATCTGGCCGCACAGCTCAATCCCGAAAAAAACAATCCCGAAAAACGCAATCTCGAGTTTTATTCTGAATTTAACGAGCGGCGTCTGACCGCCTGATTTTTCGCCAATTCCGCGAGGTATCGCCAGCATGAAAAAAACCAAAATTCTGGTCGTCGGCAACGGCATGGTCGGCCACAAATTGATTGAGAATCTGCTCAATTCTCCCAAGGCCGCGCAATTTGATCTGGTCACATTTGCCGAGGAGCCGCGACTGGCCTACGACCGGGTGCAATTAAGTGCGTATTTTTCCGGTTCCACCGCTGCGGATCTGATGCTCACATCGGAAGAGTATTACCGCAGTAACGGTGTGAATTATGTGTTGAATGAACAGGTTATCGAGATTCAGCCGGAAAAAAACTGCGTCATTACCGCAAGCGGCCGCACGGAGAGTTATGACAAGCTGGTGCTGGCCACCGGGTCCTATCCATTTGTGCCGCCGCTGCCCGGCAGGGATCAGCCGCATTGCCTTGTGTACCGCACCATCGAAGATCTGGAGGCCATCACCGCGTCTGCGGCGGTGAGCAAAATCGGCGTGGTGGTGGGTGGTGGCCTGCTCGGACTTGAAGCCGCCAATGCGCTGAAAAATCTCGGTTTGGAAACTCACGTCGTGGAATTCGCGCCGCGTCTGATGGCGGTGCAGCTGAACGAGGGCGGCGGCCAGGTGCTGCGGAAAAAAATCGAAAAGCTGGATGTGAAAGTCCACACAGAAAAAAACACTCAGGAAATTGTCGCGGGCGAAAAATGCCGCTATCGCATGAATTTTTCCGATGGCAGTTTTCTGGAAACCGACATGATCCTGTTTTCCGCAGGCATACGGCCGCGGGATGAGCTCGCCCGCAAGGCCAATATAAGTGTGGGCGAGCGCGGCGGGATAGTAGTAAATAATTTTTGCCAGACCTCGGTCGACAATATTTATGCGGTCGGCGAATGTGCCTTGTGGAGTAATCGTATTTTCGGTTTGGTGGCGCCGGGTTATCAGATGGCAAAAGTAGCGGCGTCTCATATCGGCGGCGGCGCCGACCAGTTTACTGGCGCCGACATGAGCACCAAATTGAAGTTGCTCGGTGTCGAGGTCGCCAGTATCGGCGATGCGCACGCCCGCACGCCGGGTTCCCTCAGTTATGTGTATCAGGATGGCATCAACGAAATATACAAGCGCTTGGTGTTATCTCCCGATGGCAAAAAACTGATTGGCGCGGTGCTGGTCGGCGACGCTTCCGTATACGGCAATCTGCTGCAGATCTGTCTCAACGGTATGGATGTTCCAGCGGCGCCGGAGCAGTTGATTGTGCCCGCGTCGGATGGTCAAGCCGCCACCGGCTTGGGGGTGGACGCCCTGCCGGAAACCGCGACCATTTGTTCCTGTCACGATGTGAGCAAAGGTGCTATTTGCTGCGCGGTGCGCGATGGCGCCACAACAATAGGCGCAATTAAAAAGTACCACCAAAGCCGGCACCGGCTGTGGCGGTTGTGTGGCACTGGCGACTCAGGTGATGAACAGCGAACTCACCAAATTGGGTGTGGCGGTCAATACCGATATCTGCGAGCACTTTTCCTTCACCCGGCAGGAGCTTTTTCATCTGGTGCGGGTGGAAAAAATTCAGACCTTCGAAGCGCTGCTGGAAAAACACGGCCGCGGTCTCGGCTGCGATATCTGCAAGCCGGCGGTGGCGTCGATTCTGGCGAGCTGCTGGAATGAATTCATCATGAAAAATGAATTGGCGCCGTTGCAGGACACCAACGATTATTTCATGGCGAATATCCAGAAAAACGGCACTTATTCTGTTGTGCCGCGAATTGCTGGTGGAGAAATTACGCCGGATAAATTGATCGTTCTGGGGCAGGTGGGAAAAAAATATAACCTGTACACAAAAATTACCGGTGGGCAGCGCATCGACCTGTTCGGCGCACAGTTGGATGATCTGCCGGCGATCTGGAAGGAGCTGGTGGACGCCGGCTTTGAAACCGGTCACGCCTACGGCAAGTCCGTGCGCACGGTGAAATCCTGCGTGGGCAGCACTTGGTGCCGCTACGGCGTGCTCGACAGCGTCGGCATGGCCATCGCCATTGAAGATCGCTACAAGGGACTGCGTTCACCTCACAAACTCAAATTCGCCGTATCCGGCTGTACCCGCGAATGCGCGGAAGCGCAGAGCAAGGATGTGGGTGTGATAGCGACGGAAAATGGCTGGAGTCTTTATGTTTGTGGCAACGGCGGCATGAAGCCGCGCCATGCGGATTTGTTTGCCACCGGCCTCGACGACGCCACTCTGGTGAAATATATCGACCGGTTTTTGATGTTCTATGTGCGCACTGCCGATCGCCTGCAACGCACCTCGGTGTGGATGGACAATCTGGAAGGCGGATTGAAATACCTGAAGAGCGTCATCATCGATGATTCTTTAGGTATAGGAGCGGAGTTAGAGAGCGATATGCAACGGGTGGTGGACGCCTATCAATGCGAGTGGAAATCCACCCTATCCGATCAGGAAAAACTCAAACGATTTCGCACCTTCGTCAACAGCGAAAAGCGCGACAACACTGTGGTGTTTGTGGAGGAGCGCCAGCAGATTCGCCCGGCGAGCGAAGAGGAAGTTGTGCGCTTCGTCACCGCCACAGAACTGGAAATGGCCTGATTCCAGGCCTTTGTGAAATTAACCCGTGAACAACTCAATTGCGTTGAGCGAGAAGATGCAGATGAATGCCGCAGAATCGAAAGTAAGTTGGGTGGATGTGTGTGAGAGCGGCGATCTCATACCCAATCTGGGTGTGCGCGCTCTGGTGGATGGCGAGCAGGTGGCAATCTATCGCGTTCAGGATCGCCTCTATGCCATAAGCGCGATAGATCCTTTCAGCAGTGCAGCGGTGCTGTCGCGGGGGATCGTCGGCGATCTGAAAGGGCAGCTCGTGGTCGCTTCACCTATTTATAAACAACATTTCAATCTCATCACTGGCGTGTGTCTGGAAGATGAATCGGTGCGGGTAAAAACCTATCCCGTGCGGGAGAGCGCCGGTTGTGTCCAGGTGGCTTGTTGATCCCAAGGCTTCTTCTTGATCGAATATCCCTCTCCTTGATCGCAGACCCATCTGCACTCCTTGGCGGCTAGGCCGCCTTTTTTATCCTGCGCAAAATTTTACCCACGTCACCCTCTGGAGCCTTGCTCCGGCGTATGTGGGGGATCTGTGTTATAACTAATGGAACTTACCGGGCCCCGGCCACTCTGGAGTTGGCCACTGTTTCCCGCACTGGAGAGCCTCGGCGCGTTGCGCCCAAAGAAGACTTCCCGATAGGCACGGTCGGTATTGCCCCAAACAACTCGCAATGGTCCATCAGTCTGATGAGGCCCCGAAAATAAGGAGCAGGTATGGCCCGCCGGCGTGTTCTTATCGTCGATGACTCCAAAACCGCCCAGGCGCGTCTGCGTAAAATGCTTGAGCGCTTTGACCTGGAAGTGGACACCGTGCTTTCGGCGGAAGAGGCGCTGGGCTATCTGTCCTACCGCCAGCCAGCGGTCATCTTTCTTGACCATCATATGGAAGGCATGGATGGTCTAGAGGCTCTGAAAATCATCAAGTCGAATCCAGGCACGGCATTGATCCCCGTGATCATGTATACCTCGGAACAGGGTGATGTGTATGTGGGCCAGGCCCGAGCCCTGGGCGCCATCGACATCATCGGCAAGGAGGTCATGAAACACGCCAATCTGGAAAAGGTGCTCAGTAGCCTTGGCATCACCATCAAAGGTGCCGAGGAAGTGCCCCCGGGTATGGTGGAGCCGGTATTGACCGATGTGATCGAGGAGGGGCCGATCGTCAAACCCGCGCTCACCTCGTTTGATGTGGTTGATGAGCCGCCGGTAGTACCCGAAGAATCCCCCAGCGATCTCGATCAGGTGCAAAAGCAGATCAGCCGGTTGTTCGAGATCCATATCGCTAAAGTCCGTCAGGAAATCGAAGACAGTACCAAATTTCTGTTGCGCCGTTTGGCGAAAGACGCGCAGGAGAAAAGTCGCGCCGTGAATCGCCCGGCGCCGACGAGTGCCGAGCGCACCGCGGAGCCGGCGGCCCCAGTGGAACCTTTTGTGGTGGACACTCCAGTGGAAAAAACCGGCGTATCGTCGGTTTTTCTCGGCATCATTCTGCTCGGTATCGCCGTCCTGGGTTATCACCTCTACATCAATAATCGCAACCAGGAACTGCTCAATACACGCTATGAGGAAATGATTGAACGCACCCGCGCGCAGGAGGAGCTGATCAACCGTTTATTCGCTGGCGTCAACGCCGGTTCGGAAAGCAAATCCGCCGCAAAGGTTTATGCTGATCGACAAATCCTGCTGGATGCACTCGGTTGGGCGGTCAACGTCAATACACAGGTTAGCTTTGGCGAAACCGCCCTCGGCGATCAGCGCATTTATATGCTGGGAGAGCTGCTGGCGTTGTTAAAAGCGGCGAATTTCACCGGCGCGGTTTTTCTCGATATCCATCTGGGGAATTTCTGTGTTGCCGAAGATCCCTCCGGTCGATTTATTTTACCGGAGCCGGAAAGCAATCTTGAGGACTGCGTATTCCTCGCCAACCGGGTTCCGGAAGTTTCGGTAAATGATCAGGTTTCCGTTGGCTTCCTGAACTATCTGCACAGCGCGCCGATTTTGCTTGAGGGCAATATCGAGGTGGAATTGTCATCGCAGGGTTATTCGGTGCCGCGTTATACCTATCCCGCGATCACCAGTGCCGTAAGCGCAGGGGAGTGGAACGCTGTGGCGCAAAAAAATAATCGCATTGCCGTTTCATTTTCCGCCAACTGAGCCAAGCCGGCGGCGTCGCGCCGCCGGAGGTTCGCCTGTTAAGAAATGACTTAACGGTCGATTGGCGTGCCAATTTCTTTTTCTGCATCTCATTTTACTGCCGCCCGTCTATTCTGATCTGAATGGCTAAAAATGTTTGCCGGGTTGGGATGAATCCGGCACCATTGCACGCTGCAACAGTTGTTCACTCCCTCCGATTAGTACGTATGCTCCGCGAGATTCCCGCCCGACATTTTTCTGCTCTGTTATTGATGCTTGCACTGAGTGCTGAGTGCCACGCAGTTTCCTTTCTTTCCTTCGATGCCAATGTAATGGGCCTGGGTGGCGCTGGCGCCGTGACGGGTATCGGCGGCGATCGCCCTTATCTCAACCCTGCAGTAATTGCCGATGGCGAGAGCCTCGCGGCCCTGGAGACCTATGTCGGCGCGCGCGTGATTGATCGACAGAAATTCATCGAAACCTTTGAAGAGATTGAAGACAACTTTGATCGCCTGCAATTGGAAAAGCGTTTCCGCAGTGCGCGCCAGGCTTTTCGCGGCGGCAAATTGGATCCCGCCGTGTTGCGGGAGCTCGGCGTGGCAGCGCATCAGGTGCTCGATGAAGTCAACAAATTGCCCGACCGCTATATCCGCGTAGCGGCGGCGGGCGGTGCTCACGCGCTCGGTAAACACCGCACCTTTGCTGTGGGAGCTTTCGTCCATCACTATCAGGTTCTGAGCGGCGTGGTGAGAAACGACCCGGAGGATCTGCTGCGCATCTCCCGTCTGGCCGACACCGCTTTTTCCCTCGCTGATGCTTTGCAAAGTGCACAACAGGTGGAGGATTTATATCGCGATGTCGATTGGCGGGGCATCGAGGATATGGTGCGCGAATCCCTCAACAGCGGCCATATCGATGAACGCCTGCTTGCTTACCAGCAATTGGCGGGCGTGCAGCCGCTGATCGAGGGGCTGGAACAATACCTGCGGGATTTGGGATCGGCGGATGAATTGCCGGATGCAGCGCGATTGGAGATGCTTGCGCTGCAGGTGAATTGGCGGGAGATCCAAAACCTGATCCGCCAATCCGCCGACAGCTGGCAGCCGCATGAGCAACTGCACGACCCGCGTTTGATTCCTGGAGTCCAGCCTTTGCTCGATGGCATTCGGGAATTCGAGAGCAATCTGGTGCAGCTCGATCGCCACGTGGATATACGCGCGCTGGTCGCCTTTGTGCTGGATGAGGGGGCCGCGGAGGAATTCGATGAGCTGGATCTTACCGATGTGGACCTGCGCAATTTTTTGCGCTACGACATTCCGCAGGATTTGAACAGCCGCATCGTCTACGCCGGCGCGGAAGTGGTGGAGACCGGCATCACTTTTTCGCTGCTGCCGGAAGCCCTGCCGGGATTATCCCTGGGAGCAAATTTAAAGCAGCAGGAGTATTCCACCATCGCTTATATACAGCGCGTGGATGAATTCGAGCGCGACGAATACAAGGAGGAATACACCCGGATTGATCACCAGTTCTGGAATCTCGACCTGGGCATGACCTACAGCGTCGCTAAATATTGGGCCTTTGGGTTGGCGGTAAAAAATGTCGTGCGCAAGGAAATGAAAAATCGATTCGGCGATACAATTATTCTGCGTCCCATAGCGCGCGCTGGCGTGGCATTTGGCAGCGACGACGTGATGGTGGCGGTGGATGTTGATATCACCCGCAATGAGCCTCTGGGTTTCGACGCCGATAACCGCTATATCAGCTTGGGTTCACAATTTCGCTTCTTGCACCATCAGTTCATCCGTTTGGGGTATCGCCACAATATGGTGGATCGCACTGGTATGCCCGCTGTCGGTCTCGGATTTGGCTTCAAATACGGCAGCTTTGATATAGCGGCCACCTATTCAGAAAAATATTCCGAAGCGGGTGTGGCGCTGCAGCTTGGTTTTATGTATTGATGAGCGGCCGTTACCAGGGCAGCCATTGCTGTGGAATCCGGTTTTGCTGAACCAGCGATGCCACGTCCATGCTCACCGCCACTCCGGCGTGAACAAAAAAGCCTCCCCATATCGAGCGCGAGCGCAGGGCGAGCATGCCGAGAAAAAGGCCGAAAAAATCGCGCCAGTCGCCTCCAGCCACGGTTTGGGAAAATGAATCATCAAATAAGGCACCACCATAATCCAAATGGCTGCGGCACCATAATGAGGTCGCAGAGTCTGCACCATATAACCGCGAAAAAAGAATTCCAGACAGGCGAACTGTAAAAGATAGAGAAATTCCCAGGCGATAAAATCCAGCCAGCTGCGCCCGGCGAGATTGTAAAACGGATAGTGATTGACGAAGTCCTCGCGAAAACTCACCAGCACGACCATGACCAATATCGGGCTCAATAGAAGCAGATAACCGCGCCAGTGTTTGTGGGTTTCACCCCAGCGCCAGCCGTAATCAACCAGCTTCTGCTGAAAATACACACGCAATACCAGAGCTGGAATGAGCACATATGTGACTACGTGCCACGCGCTCCACCAGGCGTGGCGTACCAATTCGGCAAAGCCGCTTTGCTGCAGTTTTTCCAACCAGTGATTGCGCGGCAGTCCCTGCCAGTCCGCCAGATATTGCAGCAACAGATTCAAGACGTAGGAATTTTTCAAGTAATTCAAAGCCAACAGTGATACACACACACTCATTAAAACGATCAGAGTGGTGCGCAGACCGGTGGCTCGATCCGCCGTGTGCGACGGGTGTTCCCGGTCGATTTCATCGAGTGTTCTAAAGACGGTGAGCGGGTTCAGATAAATGGGCAACATGATAATTCTCGATCAACGAAAGACAGTGGTGATGAGGGAAGCGCCGGACAAAATAGTGACGATTTCAAAAACCCGTTTGATCAACGGATTGCCTTTTTGAATGGCGAGGTGTGCACCCCAGTACCCGCCAATGAGTGATCCCAGAATGAGCATTGGCAACCATGACCATTGGGCCGGCATCAGCAGAACCAGAGTGAGAGCGCCAGCGCCATTCCAGAACAAGCCGACCAGAATCATGGTGTAAGCCGTCGCTCTCTTGTAATCCAGGCCGAACCAGCCCACCAGCAACAAGGTGACAAACAAGCCCGTGCCGGAGGTGAGGGAGCCATTGAGAAATCCCAGGGCAAAAAGCCATATTCCGCCCAACACCATGCCGCGGAGATCGCGATTGCGCGGCCGCCATTCCTGGCCGAGATTTTTTTTGAATATCGAATACACACCCAGGCCTATGGTGAGAAGACCAAGGGCGATACGCGCCAGATCCTCCGGCAATCCCAATACTGTTCGCGCACCCACAATTACGCCCGGCAGGCCGCACACGAGAATATAGATGGCAAACCGCATTTCCACATGGCCTTCCTTGCGATGCTTGGCGCTGGCGCCCACGCCGAGGGCGACGGTTGCAATCTTGTGCGTCGCCAGTGCGGTTGCGAAAGGCAAGCCGAGAAAAATCAGCGCGGGAAGCTGCACCAACCCCGCGCCTCCGCCCGCCAGAGACGACAGAAGATTAGCGGCTATGGCCACCGTCAATAACAGCAATTGTTCGGCAACAAATTCCAGAGTCATAACGGGTCCCGATAAAAAGGAGCGTTGTGCAGGCAAATGTGCAAGGGCTGAGCGGGATAATACTGGTCCTGCAGGCGGCGGATAAATTTCAAGGTTTGAAAAGCGTCGAACCAGTGATGGATGGCGCGCTCGCATTGTTGTGAGTTATCGATCTGTCTGCGGATGTGACCCCACAGCGCATTGATGCCGGAATCGCCGAGCACATCCTGAATATGTTGCGGCAGAGTTTGCAGCGGATGTTCCTGTTTCTGCAGACGCTGCCAGACGGTGGGAATATGCTGCAGCCAAATGCGCAGATCGCTAAATACCTCGAGTGCGTAATAGACAAAATCCTCGGCATTATCGAGCGCGAGAATTTTTTGCACCGCAGGTCCTGTGCCGAAAGGTACGCGTGCTGAAATACGCGCCTCTATCTGAACGACGGTATTTTGCAGCCAGACAACTGGCCCGAGTTTCGCCAATTTGTTCAGCAGATAAAAATCCTCACCGCCTGCCCGGCGGGGAAAACCGCGGCTCTCACAATAGGCTTGCAGCGTGACTGCGAGTGCACTGCCGATAGTGGGAAACGCGTAGGGTGAACCCGCCCAGGCAAGACCATCGACGTAATAACGCAGCGCGCACTCATACATTCGGGTGGCGGCAAATATCGCCGAGTCAGTTTCCGCGGCGGCGATATGGCGGGTGGAAAATACTGCCGCGCTCGCTTGCTCGGCACAGGATTCCAGCGCGGCAAAATAATCCTCCGGCAGAATCGCATCAGCATCGGTGGTACAGATCCAACGATTGCCGGAGAAATTTCGGGCCATCAAAAAAGCGGCGAGATCACATCCCAGTTTGCGCGCTAGGCCGACGCCTTGTTTGGGGTCGATGGTCAACCCCTCGCGAAAACGATCCACCACCAGCCAATGCAGTTGACCGGAATTCGCGCTGAATAAAGACAAATGTTTTTTTTGCCACACCAGCGGGTGTTGAAAAAAATAATCGAGCAGTTGCTGATTGGATACTTCCGCGGTTCCGTGGGGCTGGTTGATTATCACTATTACCAGAGCGCAGCAGGCGCCGAGTGGGCCGGCGGCGAGGCGCCTGGCGAAATTTGGCGTCTCCTTGTAGCAGGGAATTACCAAGCAGTGCTGCGCTGAAAGCGGTGGAAAATCTTCCAGCTCCGTGCATTCCGGTTCGGCGTAAAAACGCAGATATTTCGCGACCGCCTTATTCAAGCAGCAGACTCAATGTAAAGCCGCGACGATCGGCAGTCGCGCGACTATGTCGGCTTCCGCATCGAGCAGCTCGTCGAGGCGCCTTTGGATTTCCTGCTCAGAAAAATAAAGACCGGCGAGCCGGACGAACAAATCCTCATGACGCGCTTCCGATTCGGTAATCGCGCGATAGAATTTTTTCAAATCTCCCGCGGGCAAGGCTTCTGCAATAAGGCCGAAACGCTCGCAGCCCCGCGCTTCGACGATGCTGCCGATCAGCAGGCGATCCAGCAGATAGACCTCCTTGCCGGTGCGGGTGTGCTCGCGCAGCGCGTTGATGTATGGGTCGCGGCTGTCCGGCGCCAAACGCAGGCCGCGCTGGTGCAGAATTTTTACCACCTCGCGAAAATGGGTCATCTCCTCCAGCGACAGATCGATCATCGCGGTGACAATTTCCGGTTTGTCGGGGTAATGGGACAGCATCGCAATTGCCATGCCCGAGGCTTTTTTTTCCGCCGCGGCGTGGTCGAGCAGAAAGTTGTCGAAATCCGCCAGAACAGTTTCGGTCCAGGCCGGTGAGGTATGGAAACGCAGTGAATACATGATGCGGGTCGGTCGGATAAAAATGTGGCGCGTATTATAGGCATTTATCTCGTGACCCGGCGCAGTTTGCGCGTGCCTCGCCGCTGGAATCGCCTGCGGGCAGACGCAGGAACGGATTCGGTTATAATGCCGGCCTTTCACACCAGTACAGGACTTGTCTGCCACCATGATTATCAAACCGAAAGTTCGTGGATTTATCTGCACCAATGCCCATCCGGAAGGCTGCGCAGCCAATGTGCGCGAACAGATCGCCTTCGTGAAGAAATCTGGCGCTATCGCTGGAGGTCCCAAAAACGTGCTGGTGATTGGCGCATCCACCGGTTACGGCCTGGCATCCCGCATAACTGCCGCTTTTGGTTGCGGCGCAAATACCCTGGGCATCTTTTTTGAGAAACCGCCTACCGAAAGCAAGACCGCATCAGCCGGTTACTACAACGCCGCCGCATTTGAACAGGAGGCCCACGCCGCTGGCCTCTACGCCAAGAGCATCAACGGCGACGCCTTCTCCAACGAGATCAAAGACAAAACCATCCAGATGCTGAAAAGTGATCTGGGGAAAGTGGATCTGATTGTTTACAGTCTCGCCTCACCGCGCCGCACAGATCCGGTGACGGGCGAAGTCTACGCCTCCGCGCTCAAGCCTATAGGTCAGAGCTACACGGCCAAAAACCTCAATACGGATACGTTGAAAATTGCGGATATGACTCTGCAACCGGCTACGGAGGAAGAAATTCAAGGCACCATCAAGGTGATGGGCGGGCAGGATTGGGAGCTATGGCTGAAAGCTCTGGCCGACGCGGATTTGCTGGCAGACGGCTTTCAAACTGTTGCCTACACCTATCTGGGCGAAAAAATCACTTGGCCGATCTATGGCAAAGCCACCATTGGCAAAGCCAAGGAAGATCTGGACCGCGCGTCTGCGGCCATCAACAGCGCTGGCGCTGGCAAGAATGGCAAGGCTTATGTCGCAGTGCTCAAAGCACTGGTCACCCAGGCCAGCTCCGCCATTCCCATCATGCCGCTCTACATTTCGCTGCTGTACAAGGTGATGAAGGAAGAGGGCACTCACGAGGGATGCATCGAGCAGTTGTACCGCCTCTTTACCGAAGGTTTGTACACCTCGACACCGCGCCTGGACGACCACCAGCGCCTGCGTATGGACGACCTGGAATTGAATCCAGAAACCCAGGCCAAAGTGGAAACTCTGTGGCCGCAAGTAACCGAGGAAAACCTGTTCGAGCTGACCGATTACAAAGGCTACAACGCCGAGTTTCTCAAGCTCTTCGGTTTCGGCGTGGCAGGAGTGGACTACGACGCAGAAGTCAGTCCGCTGGTCCAGGCGGATTTTCACTAATCCGGTGGTGGCCGCGCAGATTCTGCGCGGCCCTACTTTGATCGGTTTCTCATGAGTTCTCCGCGCTTCCGTCCCGCTTTATTGCATCCCCGTTATTGGCTCACCTGGCTGGGCTTTTTGTTGTGGTATCTGTTGGCGCTCTTGCCCTACACGGTGCAACTCGTTCTCGGCCGCCTGCTCGGCAAGTTGCTGTATCGCGCGGCGGGCCGGCGCCGGCAAATTGCCCGCGCCAATCTCGATCTGTGTTTTCCCGACTGGACGCAGGAGCGGCGCGAGCAGGTGACGCGCGAGATTATGGAGTCCATCGGCATTGCCTTTTTTGAGACCGGCATGGCTTGGTTCTGGCCGAAGTGGCGGTTGCAGCGCCTCTATACAGTCGAGGGGCTGGAACATCTCACCGCCGCCCGCGAAAGTGGTGTGGGCGTAGTCCTGATGGCCTTTCATTTCACCCATATCGACATAGGCGCCAAGCTGCTGGGACTCAGTTTTTCCATCGACGGCACCTACCGCCCGCACAATAACCCGGTGTACGACTACATCCAGCGCAACGGCCGTGAGCGCCACTCCATGCAGGGGCAGGCGATCCCGCGGGACGATGTGCGCGCTATGGTCAAAGCGCTGCGCAACGGCCGCGCCATCTGGTATGCGCCGGATCAGGATTACGGTGCGAAACACAGTATTTTTGTGCCTTTGTTCGGTATACCGGCCGCGACCGTGACGGCGACCAGTCAGTTGGCGCGCCTGGGCAAGGCTCAGGTCATCGCCTTCACCCAAACCCGTCGCGCAGATGGCAAGGGTTATCACCTGAAAATCTATCCGCCGCTGGAGAATTTCCCCACCTCCGACGAAGTGGCGGACACGCTGCGTATCAATCAATTTGTCGAAGCGCGGATTTTGGAGCAGCCGGAGCAGTACCTCTGGGTGCACCGCCGCTTCAAAAGCCGGCCCGAGGGCGAGCCCGACCTGTACGAACAGGCCGGAGTCCGGCGCAAACAACGCTGAATCTGCGCTGACAGGCGTCCTGGAATCGGCTTGAGTGTTCCGGGGTCCGCCAGTACCATAGCCAGCTTTTCTTTTACGAGCACAAACGCGCGGAGATCAACATGTTTCAAGGCAGCATGGTCGCTCTGGTCACTCCCATGCACGAGGACGGCTCGCTGGATTGGGAATCCATGGCCGGATTGGTGGAGTGGCATATAGAGCAGGGCACCAGTGCGATAGTCGCCGTAGGCACTACCGGCGAATCGGCTACCCTGGATATGAATGAGCATGTGGAAGTTATTCGCCGCACCGTAGATATGGTCAATAAGAGAATCCCGGTTATCGCCGGGACCGGCGCCAACTCCACATCGGAAGCATTGGAGCTCACCCAGGCGGCGAAGGATGCCGGCGCCGATGGCTGTCTGCTGGTCACTCCCTACTACAACAAGCCCACCCAGGAAGGACTGTTCCAACACCACGCCTACATCGCCAAACGTGTGGCGATTCCCCAGCTTCTCTATAACGTCCCGGGACGCACCGCCGTCGACATGCTGCCGCAGACCGTCGCCCGTTTGGCGAAGCTGGACAATATTGTTGGAATTAAAGAGGCCACGGGCAATCTGCAGCGCCTGAAAGACATTCAAGCTTTGCTGGACGGCGAGTTTGTTCTGCTGTCGGGCGATGATGCGACCGCCGTTGATTTTATTGAACTCGGCGGATGCGGTGAGATCTCTGTGACGGCCAACGTCGCGCCCCGACTGGTTGCCGACATGTGCAACAAGGCCGCTGCGGGAGATGTTGCCGGCGCCAAGGCCATCAATGAACAGCTGATGCCCTTGCACCGCAACCTGTTTCTGGAATCCAATCCGATTCCGGTGAAATGGGCCCTGCTGGAAATGAATAAGATCGCCGCCGGTATACGGCTCCCGATGACGCCGCTCTCCGAAGCTTTTCGCGAGCCGCTGCGTCAATCGATGATCGCCGCCGGTATCCTCTGAGGCACTCAATAAGGCGCCGCCCGTGCGACGTCAAAGGTTTTATCCGCTTTTATGGTCACCAGATTCCTTTCAATGATTAATAAAACTTCGTTTTCCTCTGCCGCCGCCATATCGAGCCCGATCAGGATTTGTGTTGTAGCCACTCTTTTGTCCACCCTCCTGAGCGGGTGCATTTTTCGCGACCGCAGCCAGGAGTATCAGCAAGCGGGCTCCATCAAACCCATCAGCATGCCCGAAGGTGTGACCAGCATTCCGCTCGAGCCGCTTTATCCGATTCCGGAAGTGCGTGAACAACAGTCCGCCTTCTACGACATCCGCACCGACGGTTTCGTGGTGCCGCGCCCGGAGCAGATGAGCGCCGAGGGTGAAAAAGCCAAAGTCAAAATCCAGAAAGTCGGTGAGCGCCGCTGGATATTGCTCGATGCCTCCACCAGCCAGGTGTGGCCGCTCACTCAGAGTTTTCTCTCCCGCATAGGTATCAATGTGGCGCAGAGTGTACCCGCTACCGGCCTGATCCAGACCGATTGGGTGGAATTCAAATCCGAGCCGGGTATCCGCAACCAATTCCGCATCCATATCGAAAAAGGTCTGCGCGCGGAATCGACGGAAATCCACGTCTCGCAGATTCACGCCTCCTCGGGTGCGTCAGGTCCCGCTGTGTGGCCAGAGAAATCCATGAATCTTGAGCGCGAGAACTGGATGATCGAGGAGCTGGCCAACACTCTGGCTGGTGATATCGAGAACAAGGCCGCGTCCTTGTTGGGGCAGTCTGTGGGCGGCGATATCAAAGCCGAATTGTTTATGGATGGCACCGAGCCCGCACTGCGTCTGCGCCTGCAGCACTCCCGCGCATGGGCCACGCTGGCTCACGCTCTTACGCGTGAAGGTTTCATACATTGGGACGAATCCAGCGACCAGCGCGTGTTTTACGCTCAGTTCATCGACGAAATGAAAAAGCGCAACTGGTTTATCCGCATGTTCACCTTCGAGCCTGCAGATCGCAGCGAAGAGACGCCTTATAAGCTCGCCGACGTGCTGTCTCATCTGGCCGCGAGCCCTGACACCCGCGCCCTGTTTGGCGATCTGCCGGGTGCAGCATTTGGCGAGCCGCTCGAAGATGCTTACGGCTACCTGGTGATTCTCTATCCAGAAGGTGAAAACTTTGTGGTGAAAGTGCGCAGTGTGCGAGGTGAGCGGATCGACCTCGCGGACAACAAAAGGATGTTGGCCGTTATCCGCCGCAACCTTATCTGACCGGCCCGTGCTGCGCTTTGCCTCCCTCGGCAGTGGCAGCAGCGGGAATGCCACGGTCGTCAGTGATGGCCAGACGCATCTGCTGATCGACTGTGGTTTCAGCGCCCGCGAGGCGGATCGCCGCCTGCGGCGCCTGCAGCTTGATCTGAGCCTGATCAGCGCCATAGTCGTGACACATGAACACGGCGACCACATTCGCGGCGTTCCCATGATCGCGCGCAAATGCGCGACACCCGTATATATGACCCCAGGGACCTACCACGCCCGCTCCCTCGGGGCGATTCCCGATCTGCGCCTGATTCGGGATTGCGCATCCTTCAACGTTGGTAATATCACCGTCCAACCCGTTCCTGTTCCCCACGATGCCCGCGAGCCGGTGCAGTTTCTGTTTCATTGCGCAGGAAGAAAACTGGGCGTGCTGACGGATCTTGGCAGCTTCAACCATGCGGTCATTGAGGCCTATCAAAGCTGCAACGCTCTTCTGCTTGAAGCCAATCACGATCGCCAGATGTTGGCGAGTGGGCCGTATCCTCTGTCGCTCAAGCGGCGGGTCGGCGGTCCCTGGGGACATCTGAGCAATGATCAGACTGTCGCGCTGCTGGAGCAGATCGACACCAGCCGACTGGAACATTTGGTTGTGGGCCACATCTCCCGCCAGAACAATTCCTTGACGCTGACACAGGCCGCCCTGGCCACTCTGACCAAGCCCTTATCCATCACTGCCTTCGCCTGCCAGGACGAAGGCTTCGGCTGGCTCGAATTGGCTTGAAATAGGGCTGTCAAGCTCTTGACTTGAAGGTTTTTCCACACTCAGCCGCAAAAAATTTTTTCTCCGTCATTTTTTCTTTAGTGACTTTCTAAAAATGCCTTGATATTTGTAAGTGACTGAAAATAAAGAACTTTTAAATGCTGTTTAAATATGCGTCAAATCTGTGGAATCCACGTAATACGGCGCTTCTCGGCGCTTACCACAAGATAGCTCACAGAATTATCCACAGAGAGTGTGGGTATCTGGTTCTTGTGGATAAGTCTGTGGGAATCGCTTTGAAAAACTGGGAGCAGCCTTTGGATTGGCAAGAGCATGCTGCGCGACGGCAATGTCGGGCAATCGGTGCTATAACTTGATGATAAAAATCCAGTAAACGAGGAGAACACCCCGTGGAAGAGCGTAGACGCTTTGAGCGCACGGCATCGGCTTTCAGGGTTGAGATATCGCACCCTTCATTCGGCACCATTATCGGCTTCACCATGGATATATCCGATGGCGGTGCGCAGGTCTCCATAGAGAACCATCCCACACCGCCTGTCGGCACCGTCGTCAATGTCGTATTTAAAAAGAATGTCGGCCCCGTGAACACGCAGCCTGTGCCTATGAAGGTGATGCACAGTCACCGCAACATCATCGGTTTGATGTTTGTCGCCAAATAATGCCTAGGCCCCGCAGTGAGCGGGTGGTGTGATCTTCAGGTCTTTTTTGCGTCAAGGGGGCGAGCGAGTCACATTGCAGATCCGGATTGTCATTGATCTTCAGTAAGCGCAACTGTGGCAGTTTGGCGAGCGTCTGTGCTTGCTGTAAGCGATTGTGCGAGAGATCCAGCTCTTGCAGCGCATTGAAATGTTCGAGTCCGACGACGGATGTCAAACCGGTGTGTCGACATGCCAGGCTGGTCAGCTGTTCGACGCGCGTAATTTTCTTATCCGCGATGGTTTGTTTCAGGCAATCAGTCAATGCCTGATCCGCCACGGCGAAATCGGCGTAGAGCGGTGGAGGTGTATAAATCGGCTGCTCGTTCAGGGTGACGGCGTAGCGTTCACAGCCGAACAGAGCAGTTCCCAAGGATAAGACGACAATCAGTCTGGCGGGCGAGCGACGAAAGAAAGCGGTTTCCATTGGGCGTCTCCACGACATAGGGCGTTGAATGGGTGAAGCATGGTAACAAGTTCAGCCGCGATTCATAAGCGCACGCCTAAATTCTCATTGCAGTCCCGAAGCGGCCCGTTACAATACGGCCCTTTTCCGCTGGCGCAGGGCCTTTAGGGCAGGGCGATCCAGATATAAATTAAATGATTAAGGAGACATCCTATGCGTAAATTGTCCGTGGCTTTATTGGCTCTGGTGCTGGCCGCCTGTACAACTCTCGATCCCTATACCGGGGAGCAGAAAACCAGTAACGCGGCAAAAGGCGCTGGGGTCGGCGCTATCACAGGCGCGGTGATCGGTGCTGCCACCGCGAGTAAAAATGATCGCAAAAAAGGCGTGTTGACTGGCGCAGCCGCTGGTGCGGCTCTCGGCGGTGGCGTTGGCGTTTATATGGATAACCAGGAGAAGGCTCTGCGTGAGCGCCTGGTTGGTTCTGGTGTGCAGGTGCGTCGCGATGGCGACAACATCCAGTTGATCATGCCGGGCAACATCACTTTCGCCACTAACAGCAGCAGCATTCGCAGCGATTTCCATCCGGTACTGGATTCTGTGGGCCAGGTTCTGGCTGAGTTCAAAAAAACCCGCATCAAAGTTTCCGGTCACACGGATAATACCGGCGGCGCGGATTTGAACCAGCGCTTGAGTGAAGATCGCGCAGCCAGCGTGAAAAATTACCTGATCGGCCGCGGCGTCGCCTCTGGTCGCGTCAATTCCATCGGTTATTCCTACCGCTATCCAATCGCGTCCAACTCTACAGCGGCCGGTAAAGAAGCAAACCGCCGTGTGGAGCTTGAGCTCGAACCAATCGAATAATTCATTCAAGATCCTTACAAACGGGCTCAGGCCCGTTTTTTTTGCCCTTCGTTTTACCCCCTCCATTCCTCTTTTGTGCACCGCCTAGCATTTTCTGCATGTGTACTCTTGATCTCGACAGCGAAGGTGCTACATTTTTAGCATGTGTGCTACAAATTTAGCATCTGGTGAAACCCTGTTCTGATATCGAGCGTTTTATGCAGCCATCACTACAGCAATTGAGCCGCCGCGAGCGGCAGATCATGGATGTGCTCTACGAGCGTCAACCCTGTTCAGCGCAAGAGATTCTGGAGGGCCTACCCGATCCACCGAGTTATTCCGCAGTGCGCGCACTTTTGGCGCGCTTGGTGGAGAAAGGCTTTGTGAAATTTCGCCAGGATGGTGTGCGCTATATGTATTTTCCCCGCGTGGCGGAGGAAAAGGCGCAGGAATCGGCGCTGGGCCGTTTATTGAAAACCTTTTTCAAAGGTTCTCCTGCGCGTGCAGTCAGCGCTTTGCTGGATATGGAGGCGGGCGCGATGAGCGCTCGCGAAATCGAAGAGATCGAGCGCAAAATCCAACGTTTGAAATCGCGCAAAAACAATAATGATTGAACCGCTGTTGTCTCAGGGGCGTGCCATGGAAATCGATGTCGTCAATCTGGTGGGACTGAATTTTGTCAAAATATGGTTTTTGCTGGCGTTGACCGGTTTTCTTTTGTCGCGCAGCCGCAACACTTCTGCCGCGACACTCCATGCACTGCTTCTGCTGACCTTGCTCGGTACTGCAATTATGCCGTTGCTCGCGAGCCGAATACCTGGGTTGTATTTAATTGTCCTGCCGCATGATTTCAACAGCGATCTTTATTGGTCGTACCATCAAGATGCGGCCAGCTGCGTATTTACGCTGATAGGGACGGGTTACCTCCTCTGTGTCATTTTTCTTTGGTTGCGACGTCTGCTGCATATTCGCCAAGCGTTCGCCGTGGCAAAAAAAGCGCGACCACTCGATATTTGCGGTCATCAAAAATTGCTCGGCGAGCTCAGCAATAAATTGTCAATTAAGCGCCGCGTCCACCTGCGTTATTCCGATGATATTTCCAGCCCTTTTACATTGGGGTTTTTTCGACCCTGGATTCTGTTGCCGCGGGAAAGTCTGCTCTGGGACGAGCATCGTCTGCGTCGTTTTTTCCTTCATGAACTTGCCCATATCGCGCGCTGTGATTGGTTCACCAAACAATGTACCTATTGTGTGGCGGCAGCTTTCTGGATATTGCCGTCCGCCTGGAAGCGGCTAAAAGACGTGGAATGGCTGGCGGAAATCGCGTGCGATGACATAGTCATTTCGGCGGAGGGGCGGCGTTCGGATTACGCCCACGACCTTCTGGATATGACCTCGGCACAAACGCTTGCCGGAGCCATAGGTCTGACAGAAACCCACAATCATTATCAACGCATCTCTGCAGTGTTGGACGGCGGGAGAATTCGCAACAAAAGCCCGCTGAAATTCTGGCTTCATGCCCTGGCATTTTTGCTTGTGTTGTTTTGCGTTGCGAGTTTGCAGTTGGCGCAAAAGCCTCAGCCAACTGAATCTGAGCAGCACCTGCTGCAACCGCTTGTGATTGTGGGCGCGGTAAATGATCCACAGGAATTGGATGAAGAGACAAAGGAAAAGGAATTGCTCGGTGAGTGGGCGATTTTTGACGTGGCTCCGCCTGACAATGAGCCTGCATATGTCTTGTCTGGAAAAGATTTCGCCGTAGCTCCGACGGCCACAGCACTTGAGCGCATCTGGCATGCGGCAGCCGATGACATAAAACTCGACTTGGTGCAGCCGCTGGTAAAAATGCCGCCGCAATATCCCAGCAAAGCATTGCGCCGGGCGCGTGAAGGGGTGGTTGAGCTTAGCTTCAGCGTGCTGCCGGACGGCAGCACCTCGCAGATTGAAATTATTCGCGCAGAACCGCCAGGCCTTTTTGATAAGGCAGCGATAGAAGCGGTTAAACAATACCGGTACACCCCACGCGGGAACAGTATCCACGGATTGAACGAGATTTTTGAATTCAGATTGATTGAGGATGCCAATTAATCAAACGCTGCTCATAACAACAATTCGCAGCATAATCTGGAGAACGCCAATGAGCGTTTTATTAACCGAAGAAAATCATGTCTGTTCACTATTGCGCGATTTGACCATTCTGCGGGTGTTGGTGGTTGCACCTGCAGCCGTTGTAGCCACGATTGGATTGCTCTGGGGAATGGAGCGGTTGATTCGCGCCGAATCATTTATGCACCCGGAGCAGGAAATCTATCGTGTACCGGATCCTGTTATGGTTGAGCCGCCACCTCTGCAAGTGCTATACGACCGTCCCAGTCCACCAGAGAAGGTGGAACTGGAGCCGCAAGTTCCGGATTTGGAAATTGATTTAGGTCTTACCGAGCAAATATTGATGCCGCCACCGACCTCGGTGCCACCAGTGACGCGTCCGGGAGTCAGTGCGAGTTTTGGTGACTTACCCGTGGCTACTATGCTGGTGCAACCGCAGTATCCCGCGGCAGCGGCCAGTCGTGGAATCGAAGGCTATGTCGATGTGGAATTTGATGTGACAGAGACAGGCGCGACTACCAATGTGCGTGTGCTTGAAGCAGTGCCGCCGAGGATTTTTGAGAAAGAGACGATCAATGCGGTGAAGCGCTGGAAATTCACCCCGGTGATGCGCGATGGTCGGCCGGTAGCCTATTCCGGTATGACACATCGGGTGAATTTCCAGATGGAAAAGAAACAGAATTAATGCGCGGTTTAAAAAAGTTGCATCCTTCAGCGCCCATACGGGCGCTTTTTTTTATTCCTGTGCTAAAGACGTTTCGTCGGTATTTTCACTGTCTGCGTTGTCAACGTTTTCCGCTATCGGGAAGCCTTCAGGTAGCATCATCTGCACGCGGCGTTTGCCCAGATCAACACCTGTGATGCGAACTTTGACCAGGTCGTCGAGAGCAAAGCGGCGTTCACCAACTTGCAGAGTCATGCGTTTTGCGTCGAAGGTTTTTTCCACTTTCTTGGGGATCTGCACAAAACCTTCAAATCCGGTGTCCAGCAATTTCACCCCAAAACCCTGCTGCGTGATGATGCGGATTACACCCTCTCCCTCAAGCCCCAATTTATCCGACAGATATTGGCCGACCAGAATCTGCTCCAGCTGGCGCGACGCCTGACGGCCCTGCTGCAGGGTTTCGCGGAGTTGATCCAGCACTTTCTGCGGCATTTGTTGCGCTTGTTTACTGGCGAGAATCTGCATCAGCGACCAATGATTGCAGAGGTCGACGTAACGTCTTATGGGGGAGGTGATGGTCGCGTAATGCTTCACGCCCATGGATAAATGCGGTTCGGTCTCGGTGCTGACTTCGCTGTTTTGCATCATGCGGCGCAGGGGTGCGAGCAGGTAACGATGATCGGCGGACGTTTGCAGGAAGTGAATAAAATCTATGTGTCCCTGCAATTCATTAATAGTATCGGAATTAAATTCTTCGCCCAGATCTTCGCGCAGAACCGCGCGCACTTCGCCTATGCGTTCGGGCCGGAATCCCAGGTGGGTAGTGAATACGCCAGTTTTGTGCTGGGCGAGAAAATCCCCTGCGCAGATGTTTGCGCACAACATGGCTTCCTCGATCAGGCGATGAGCATCATTGCGCTCACGTTTTTGCACGGTTTCCAGAGCGCCTTTTTTATTGACGATCAAATCGTAATCCGGCTGTTCTTCATAAACTAAGTGGTGTTTTTTCCTGTATGCCTGACGCGCCAGCGTAAGCTGCTGAGCTTCTTGCAGGGAGGCTAGGGCGGCCTCGTCCGCTGAAAGCTGCACGGTGTCGCCGCGCAACATTGCGCCGACATCCTGATAAGACAATTTTTCCCGCGACTGAATTTTGCCGAACTCGAAATCATAGCTCGCGATGCTGCCGTCCGAATTGATGCTGATACGCACCAGCAGTGCGGGGCGGGATGTTCCGGGTAGTAGGGAAAATACATCGTTGGCGAGATTTTCCGGGAGCATCGATAAAGATTTTCCGGGGAGGTAGACACTCTGGCCAAAACCGCGCGCGCTTTTGGCGATGGGTGTGCCCGGCGCGACAAAATGGCCTGGATCCGCAATGGCGACCCACAGCTCCCAGCCGTCGTTTTCTTTGCGGACAAAAATGGCATCGTCCATATCTCGCGTTGCCGCGGAATCGATAGTGACAAAAGCTAATTCGGAAAAATCCTTGCGCCCGTTCAGATCGATATTTTTGCGGATCTCATCGGCTTGGGCGGTCGCGTCGCGCGACCAGTTGCGGTGGAGTCCGAATTGGGCAACGGTGATGTTGTGATGAATAAAATCATCGCCATCGGCGCCCAGTCGCGCCACGATTTTGACCGAGGCTTTACCGTCGTCGTACGGGTGTTTATTCAGTTCCGCCAGAACCCAGTCGTTTTCCTGGCATTTTTTCCGCAGCGGCGGGGGAATGAACAGCCAGCGCGCGCCCTGTTCTTCGGCCTGGACAAAATGATTGGTGCCTTTGATTTTGTAGCGTCCGACAAACTGGCCTGTGCCTACGTCCAGTAGTTTTTCCAGCTCGGCTTCCAGTTGATCCTTGTCATTTTTCACTACATTGACTTTGACACGATCACCGGGCAACACATGCTGCATACGCTCGGGGTTGAGAAAAGCGGTGCGGCCGTCGTCGAGTTTCACAAAACCAAAACGCCCGTTTGCGCCGACCACAATGCCTTCCGCATAGTCCTTGCTCGCAAGGATTTCTTTTTTCAACTGCGAAAGTTGGGCAATACTATTTTGGTCTAACATGGGAAGCCCCGTGGCTGTCTGAGGTCGCGCATGATATCAGCTCGGGCCCCGATCGATAAGCGCGGATGCGTGTTCCGGCAGTGTTGCGCGCCACATTGGACGATTGCAAAACTGCATCAATTAAAGCTATGCACCATTCTCTGCCAGGCCAAGGTTTCATTATGTCGACTACAGCTCACCACCACGATTTACTCCCAGGGCGCTATCGTCATTACAAAGGTCGCGACTACCAAGTGCTGGGAGTGGCGCGCCACTCCGAAACCGAGGAATCCCTGGTGGTGTATCGCTGCCTTTACGGTGATGGCAGCCTATGGGTAAGGCCGTTGTCGATGTTTCTGGAGGCTGTGACGATAGGCGGCGAAAGCGTGGCTCGGTTCAGCTATGTGGGACCAGCGGAGGAGACGCGCTGACGTGCTTGCTGAAGATGAGGTTTACATGCGCCTGGCACTCGATCTCGCCGCCCAGGCCGCTGCCGAGGGCGAGGTGCCCGTCGGCGCCTTGGTGGTGCGAGATGGTCAAATTCTAGGGCAGGGATGGAATCGGCCGATCTCCACTTGCGATGCCACCGCCCATGCGGAAATTGTCGCGCTGCGCGATGCATCCCGCGTCTGCGGTAATTATCGTCTGCCGGGCGCAACGCTTTACGTCACCATAGAGCCTTGCACCATGTGTGTCGGCGCTATGATCCACGCCCGTATCGAGCGCATCGTGTTTGGCGCCCCTGAACCCAAGGCTGGGGCATTGGTGAGCCGGCTCAATCTGGCCGCGGCGGATCATTGGAATCACCGGGTGCAGACAACGGGCGGTGTGTGTATGGAAGAGGCTGCGGAGGTAATGCAACGTTTCTTTCAGCTGCGCCGGGAGCAGGCGCGCGCCGAAAGGTCGGACCGCGAAAGGTCGGACCCCGAAAGTCGTAACTCAGATAAGGCGGGTCCTGATAAATAGGGCTCCGCCTGATTACATGGATTTGGTAATGGAGCGGGAGGCGAACTGCTGCTTCGATATGGCTTTGCTGATGACAAAGTTGAAGTCGTCTTCCTCCGGCTCTGCCGTATTCATGGCCAGAGCGGTCATCTGATCCCGCTCCAGATCGTTCCACGCGAGGATCATGTAGAAGTTGCGGATATTCTGCACGTAGTCGACCGCTTCCTGGCCGCGCGCATAACCGTGTTTGGTGAACTTGTAATACTGACGCTTGGATAGCAGTGGCAGATAGTCTTTGATATCGGCCCAGCGGTTGGGATTGGCGCCGTGTTGCTGCGCCAGCACGCGAGCGTCTTCCAGGTGACCATAGCCGATGTTATAGGCTGCCAGGGCCAGCCAAATACGCTCCTGCCCGGTCACGCTGGCGGGAATGCGGTCGAGCAGCTTGCGGAAGTAGCGGGTGCCACCGGAGATGCTCTGGTCCGGGTTGAGCCGGTTTTTCACATTCATCTCTTTGGCGGTCGAGAGTGTGAGCATCATGAAGCCGCGCACGCCGGTGCGAGAGGTGGCTTCGGGATCCCAGTGGGATTCCTGATAGCTCAGGGCCGCCATCAACAGCCAGTCCAGATCGTGTTCCAATGCCGCTGCTTTGATTTTGTCGCGCCATTGCGGCAGTCGTTCCTGCACCCGGCGGGCAAAGACCAGCGCATTGTTTTGGTCAATCTCGCCGTGGCGCCCATAAAAGCGCTCGCGCATATCACTGAGAGCGCCGCTCTGTTCCATCGTGGTGAGAAATTCGTTAACGGCATCCAGCAGACTGGTGTCCTTGCTTGGCGGAAACGCCCAGGCGAGCGGTTCAGGCTCGCTGAGCGCGAAGGCCACTTTAGCTTTTGGGTAGACGGCGCTGTTGAGATCGAAGGCGTTGGAATCGACTACGGCGTAGTCGATTTTGCGATTGTGGACCATCTCCAGCAGGTCGAGCATCTCCACATCGTGCCGCTCCTCCCATACTAAATCCGGATGCTGCTTCTGCAGCTCGCGCAGATTTTCCGCGTGGGCGCTGCCGTTCACCACCAGGATCTGTTTGCCGAGCAAATCTGCCACAGATGTCGGGCGCGGATCACCGGAATGGTAGATCAGCTGCTGAGTGACAAATGCGTAAGGATGGCTGAAGGTAACGTTGCGCTTGCGTCTTTCTGTCACCGTCAGACCGGCGGCGGCGAAATGGCCTGCTTCTCCCACATTGTCGAGAAGGCGGCTCAGATCTTCTTCTTCGACGATTTCCAGTTCCACCCCCAGGCGTTTGGCAAAGTTTTTCGCCAGTTGATACTCGAAGCCAGTGAGTCCGTCCGTGCCTTCGTAATAGGTGGTGGGGCCGTTGCGGGAGATGATGGTGAGCTTGCCACTGCTCTGGATCTGCTCGAGCGTGGTGGGCGTACGACTGCCGACTAGCGGTGCCGACAGAGCGGCCGCCAGGGTCAGAAGTTTGATCTGTTGTGCGAATCGACGTACGCCGAGCCATACGAGATTCAACATGCGATGCCTACGCTTTTTCAGTTCCATTGACGAACAAGCCCCCTTTCGGTGTGTTGTCGCTAATTTTCCTTTTGAACCGGGCGTTATACCGCGACGCAAAAAATGTGAATTTGAGCAAATTTTGCGCAATTTTATCTGAGCGAACCCGAGCTGCCTAGCTTGTGGACCGAGCGGTTTTGCTGTATTTGGACCGAAATTAATATAAAAATCTGTGCGTCAGACAACGTTTGAATATAGGCCCAGTTCCGAAGCGGCTGCCGATGCAGGGCAATTGCAGTACAATGCCGACCCGTTTTTGCTGCCCGTCGTGAGAAAACCTAGCTTATGTTGATTTTGCCTGGCGCCACCGCTTTGTCCTCGTTCCGCCGCGACAAACTTTTCCATTCATTGCGCGAGCGCCAGCCGGGGATTACCGACATAGCGGCGGAGTATATCCACTTTGTGGATCTGGCCGATCCCTTGGACGGCCATGAGACCGAGCTGCTCGCCCAGTTGCTCACTTACGGTCCCAAATCCGCGAAAGTCGCCCTCAAAGGCGGCCTGCTGCTGGCGGTGCCGCGTCCCGGCACAATCTCTCCCTGGTCGTCCAAAGCCACGGATATCGCCCACAACGCGGGACTTCACAAGATCCGCCGCATCGAGCGCGGGGTCGCTTACTACATCCAGGGTCACTTTGATGCCAAGGCGGTGTTGCCTCTGTTGCACGACCGCATGGTGGAAGCTGTTTACGCCAGCCTCGACGAAGCGGCCGTGTTGTTTGAACAGCACGAGCCCCGCCCCCTACACATTGTCGATATCACCACGGGCGGGCGCATTGCCCTGGAAGTCGCCAACGCAGAATTGGGGCTGGCGCTGGCCGATGACGAGATCGACTATCTGTTCGATAACTTCCTCCAACTGGGCCGCAACCCGACGGATGTCGAGTTGATGATGTTCGCCCAGGCGAATTCTGAACACTGCCGCCACAAGATCTTCAATGCGAGCTGGACCCTGGATGGCGAGGACCAGCCGCTCTCTCTGTTCAAGATGATCAAAAACACCTACGCCGAGGCGGGCGACAACGTGCTCTCCGCCTACGCCGATAACGCATCGGTGATCCGAGGCAGTGAAGCGGGACGGTTTTATCCCGAGCCGGAGACGGGTGAATACGCCTTTCATCAGGAGCCAATTCATATCCTGATGAAAGTGGAAACCCACAACCATCCCACCGCTATAGCGCCGTTCCCGGGTGCCGGCACGGGCGCCGGCGGCGAGATTCGCGACGAAGGCGCCGTGGGCAAAGGCTCCAAACCGAAAGTGGGGCTCACCGGATTTACCGTATCGAATCTGCGTATTCCCGGTTATGAACATCCCTGGGAAGACCAGTACGGCAAGCCGGACCGCATAGTTTCCGCGCTCGACATCATGATTGAGGGTCCCCTGGGCGGTGCGGCCTTCAATAATGAATTTGGCCGGCCGAATATCTGCGGTTATTTCCGCACCTTCGAGCAGGATTACGATGGCCAGCGGCGCGGCTATCACAAGCCCATCATGCTGGCCGGCGGCTACGGCAACATTAAGGAAGAGCATATCGAACAGCATCCGTTCGCCCCCGGCGCCAAGCTGGTGGTGCTCGGTGGACCGGCCATGTTGATCGGCCTGGGCGGTGGCGCTGCTTCTTCCGTGACTTCGGGAACCTCCACCGAATCCTTGGATTTTGCCTCTGTTCAGCGGCAAAACCCGGAGATGGAGCGGCGCTGTCAGGAGGTGATCGACCGCTGCTGGCAGCTCGGCACCGCCAACCCCATCGCCTTTATTCACGACGTCGGCGCCGGTGGTCTTTCCAACGCCTTCCCGGAGCTGGTGAAAGACGGTGGTTGCGGCGGCCGTTTCGAGCTGCGGCAGGTGCCGAGCGACGAGCCGGGCATGTCACCGCTGGAAATCTGGTGCAACGAATCCCAGGAGCGTTACGTGCTCGCCATAGCGCCGGAAAATCTGGCGCGGTTTGAAGAGATTTGCCGGCGTGAGCGCTGCCCTTACGCGGTGGTTGGCGAGGCCACGGCGGAAAAAACTCTGATTTTGAACGACCGCGAGTTTGAGACGCGGCCTATCGATCTGCCGATGTCGGTGCTGTTTGGCAAACCGCCGAAGATGCACCGCACGGCGGTGCGCCAGGACGCCAAAGAAGCCCCCTTGGATCTGCGCAAGCTCTCACTGGCGCAAGCAGTGGAGCAGGTGCTGCAGCACCCGGCGGTGGCGAGCAAGCAGTTTTTGATCACGATCGGCGACCGCTCGGTGACCGGACAGGTGGTGCGCGACCAAATGGTCGGCCCTTGGCAGGTGCCCGTTGCGGACTGCGCCGTTACCACTGCGGCCTATGACACCTACGCAGGCGAGGCCATGAGCGTGGGCGAGCGCACTCCAGCGGCGCTGTTGGATGCTCCCGCCTCTGGGCGTATGGCCATTGGTGAGGCCATCACCAATATCGCGGCCACCCGCATCGGCCAGCTGCGCGACATCAAACTCTCCGCCAACTGGATGTGCGCCGCCGGCCATCCCGGCGAAGATGAAAACTCTTCCGCACCGTTGAAGCCGTGGGTATGGATTTGTGTCCCAAGCTCGGCATCACCATCCCGGTGGGCAAGGACTCCATGTCCATGCGCACCCAGTGGCAGAAAGATGGCAAAACCCTCGCGGTTACTGCGCCGCTCTCTCTGGTGATCTCCGCTTTTGCACCGGTCCTGGATGTGCGCAAAACCGTCACTCCTCAGCTGCGCACCGACGCGGGCGATACCTTGTTATTGCTGGTTGATGTCGCGGCCGGGCGCCAGCGCCTGGGCGCGTCGATTCTCGCTCAGACCTGCCGCCAGATGGGCAGCGAAACGCCGGATCTGGATGACCCGCAACAACTGCGCGGGCTGTTCGATGGCATGCAGGCGAATCTGGATGCTGGCGCTGTATTGGCTTATCACGACCGCAGCGACGGCGGTCTGTTGGCGACATTGGCGGAGATGAGCTTCGCCGGTCGCTGTGGCGTCGACGTGGATCTCAGCGGGCTCGGCGGTGACGTGCTGGCTGCGGCTCTTCAATGAGGAGCTGGGTGCGGTGCTGCAGGTGCGCGCAGCGGATGTCGCCGCCGTGCAGGCGCGTTTTGCCGATGCCGGATGCACGAATGTGGTCGTCCTTGGACGCATTACCAGCGAACAGGATTTTGTCATCCGCAAGGATGGTGAAGTGATTTATCGCTCGACCCGCACCACACTTCAAACCCTGTGGGCCAAAACGAGTTATCACATTCAATCTCTGCGCGATAACCCCGAATGCGCAGCACAGGAATTCCAGACGATTCCCGCCGATGATCCGGGTCTGAGCGCCAAGCTCACCTACGATCCGTCTGCGGACATCAGCGCTCCCTACCTCAACCTCGGTGTCAAACCGAAGGTGGCAATTCTGCGCGAGCAGGGAGTGAACGGACAGATCGAAATGGCGGCCGCCTTTACCCGCGCCGGTTTCGCTGCTGTGGACGTGCACATGAGCGACATTCTCAGCGGTCGGGTGGATCTGAACACCTTCAAAGGCGTCGCCGCCTGCGGTGGTTTTTCTTACGGCGACGTGTTGGGAGCGGGCGAGGGCTGGGCGAAAACGATTCTGTTCAACAGTCAGGCCCGCGATGCCTTTGCGGCCTTCTTCCAGCGTGGCGATACCTTCAGTCTGGGTGTTTGCAACGGCTGTCAGATGATGTCGAACCTAAAATCCCTTATCCCCGGCGCCGATCATTGGCCGCGCTTTGTGCGCAATCTGTCGGAGCAGTTTGAGGCGAGGGTTTCTTTGGTGCGGATCGAGAAATCACCGTCTGTACTGTTCAACGGCATGGTCGGATCGCACCTGCCGGTAGCGGTTGCCCACGGCGAAGGGCGCGCTGAATTTGTCGATGACGAGCCTTCCGGCTTTGTGATCAAAGCGGTCTGGTAGCAGTCAGGTTTGTGAACAGTCATTTGCAGCCCGCTGCTCTCTACCCCGCCAACCCCAACGGCTCACCGGCGGGCATCACCAGTCTGACCAGCCGCGACGGACGCGTCACCATCATGATGCCGCACCCGGAGCGGGTGTACCGCACCGTAACCAACTCCTGGCAGCCGCCAGAGTGGGGCGAAGACGGGGGTTGGTTGAGACTGTTCCGCAATGCTCGGGTGTTCGTAAATTAAGGCCGACATAGACGCGGCCCAGGGCCGCGTCGCAATTGCCAGCAGCTGAACTTGGCGAGTGAGGTGGGTCTAAACCCGACCGGGAGCCTTGCTGTTTCTCTGCGATTTAGAACCGTTATTTCGCGATTAAGAAAGCAGCGCTCCTGAATTTTCCGCGAAACGAAGGAGGTTTTGTTATGCATTGTCCGAATTGTAAGTCTGTCGATCTCGTGATGTCGGAGCGCTCGGGTGTGGAAATTGACTACTGCCCGCATTGCCGTGGGGTTTGGCTCGATCGCGGTGAGTTGGACAAAATTCTCGAACGCGCCGGTAATTTTCAGGCTCAGCCGTTGCGCGAACATCGCAATCTGGATACCCGTCGCCCTGTTCCCCAGCCGATCGATTACGATCCCCGCCTCGGCGGCGGCAAATATAAAAAGCAGGAACGCAAAGGCTTTTTATCAGAAATTTTTGATTTTTAATCCGCGGGTGAAATAAGAACGGCCGCGCGATACTGGTTGCGGCCGTATTTGATCATTTTGGCAAAGTCGAATACCGGTACAGGTACATAGACCGTGTCCACCGATGTTTTCCACTCGTCCTCGTCCACCTCTGGGTCATTGAAATAAGCGAAGTCATCGTCGATGTTTACCAGCCAGATCCAATGCGGACCCTTGCTGCGATTCATGCGGTAAGTGCTGATCAACATGATGATTTGTTCGCCAGCGCGCAGTGCCTCTCGCATCGCTTCTATATCTTTTGGAAAAGGCTCCACTGACAGGCCGGCAGCTTTTGCCTGCACGGCAAAATCGTGATGGATCAGCTCGATGATTTTTTTCTTTTTTGAGCTGCGCACGGAGTCCAAAAATGGCGGCTCTTCGTTGGCGAGCCAGAGGCGGGTTTTATAACCGCGTTTTTGCGCCGCGAGCGCCAAGCCATAGGGCGAAGTGCCGCCGTGGCCGGTGGTCATAAAAATAGTGGTGGCTTCGCGCCAAATATTAAATTCTTCGATTTGACTGACGGGTTGATCTGGATTGATTCGTTTGGCCGCCATCAGCAGAGAGGCTGGGCCGCAGGTAAAGTCGGTGGTTTGCGTGTAATAGGGCAATTGCGAAGGAATCTGCCGGTCGATCTGCAGGCGTTTTTCCAGTCGGTAGCCGTCGTGGCCGTCTTCATAATATTGATGCAGACGGCGGATGGGTTCGTAGCCGAGTGACTGATAGAGCTTCAAGGCGCCGTGGTTGTCGTCGGCGACTTCGAGTCGGATAAATAACGCGCTGTGTTTGCGCGCGGAGGCTTCCATGGTCAGCATCAGCTGGCGGGCATGCCCCTTGCCGCGTTCGCGTGGATCAACGGCAAGTGAATAAATCCTTGCGAGTGATGTTCCACGGTGAAATAACACCAGACCATAAGCGACGACAGGTTGGTTTTTTTTGCTGGAATTTTCGTCGGTTGGCTGGTCGATTACCCAGATTTCTGCTTGGCTTTTTGTAAGGAAATAACGAAAGCTGCGCTTGCTGATGCGATCATGGGTAAAACAGAGATTTTCTAGATCGACGAGCCCCTGGAGATCGTCCAGAGAGCCAATGCGGGGGGAGACTGAAATTCATAAAAATAGTACTTGATAAGTTGCCAGATTTTGCCACACTTGCGCGCGACCGCAAGCGGTTTATCCCTCCGGACCCTCAAAGTATATGACCCAATTAAAGATCGTGATCGAAAACGCCTCGGACTGGGCTGCTTTTTACCCATCCGAAGATGTGGTGTTGGCAAAGGATTATCTCGCCCAACCCACTTCCAAAGAGCGTTACAAAGTTATCAACCTGTGTCGGCAATACTCCTATCTCAGTACTGGTTATTACTGTTCGCTCCTGGCTGAGGCGCGCCATCATCAGGTGATTCCGGCGGTAAAACACATTCAGGATCTGTCGCGGCGCATCTGGCTTGGCGTTATCAACGTCGACGCCCAGAAGCAGCTTTCCGATGTCGCCGGAGATGCGAAAGAACACCAGATGATGGTGTATTTCGGTTTTACCGCTGAACCGCAACTGGCGGATCTCGCGCGTCAATTGTTTGAGCAGATGCCGGTGCCGATTCTCCATGTGGTGTTTCAGCGCAAAGACACCTGGCGCCTTGCCGCGCTTGAGGCCGGCGCGCTCAATACGCTCAACGAACAACAACAGACCGATTTCGCCAATGCGCTGGACAATTACAGCCATCTGGTCTGGCGCAAAGCGAAAACCCGCAAGAATTACCGCTACGACATGGCGATCCTGGTGGACCCCAATGAACCGTTTCCGCCAAGCAACTCGGTGGCGATTAAGCGCTTCATTAAAGCGGCGAAAAAGCACGACATCATGGCGGAGACCATTACCCGCAAGGATATCGGCAAGCTCTCCGAATACGACGCCCTGTTTATCCGCACCACCACATCGGTTAACCACTACACCTACAAATTCGCCCGTCTCGCCCAGGCGGAAGGGCTGGTGGTGATGGACGATCCGGATTCGATCCTGCGCTGCACCAACAAGATTTATCTGGCCCAGCTGTTGGAGACCCACGGTCTGCCGACACCGAAAAACCCGTATCCTGACCCGTTCCGACCTCAATCGAATTGATGAGGTGATTACGGATTTGGGTCTGCCGATCGTGTTAAAGATTCCGGACGGCTCGTTCTCCGTCGGGGTGAAAAAGGTGAAAACCAAGGAGGAGCTGGTGGAGCAGCTCAAGGCGATGTTCAAGAACAGCGCCCTGATGCTCGCGCAGACCTACACCTATACGGAGTTCGATTGGCGTATCGGCGTGCTCAACAACCAGCCGCTGTATGCCTGCCGCTACTACATGGCGAAAAACCACTGGCAGATTTACAACCACTCGGCGGACGGCAAAAAAACCGGCGGCTTTGATGCTATGCCGACATTTGAAGTCCCCAAGCCGGTGCTCAAAGCGGCAATCAACGCCACCAAGCCGATTGGCGACGGATTTTATGGTGTCGATCTCAAGCAGAACGGCAAAGATGTCTACATCATCGAGGTGAACGACAATCCCTCGATCGAATCTGCCGTGGAAGACAAATTTCTGGAAGGTGAGCTGTACGACGCTGTGATGGCGGAGTTTCGCCGCCGCCTCGACGAACAGTAAAAAATACTCCCGCACCACCCCGCATCCCGGCGATGCGGTGTCCCAACCGCAATAGAATGAATCCGGCTTTAGTTGGCGCCGGTAACGCCTGATGACGTCAAAGAGCGAACCCGCTCGTCTACTTCAGAGGTGCCTGCTTGCCGTCCATAGATTCAGCCGCCGCGGAGCTGTTCACCGGGCGCGATGAAACCGCCGAATACATGCGCCAGTTCCCCTGGGAATCCACAGCTCTCGGCCCGGTTGACCAGTGGCCGCAGAGTTTGAAGACTGCCATCCGCATCATGATGACTTCGCGCCAGCCGATCTGGATTGGCTGGGGTGAGGATCTGATCTACCTCTACAACGACCCCTACAAGTCAATCATCGGCGGCCGCCATCCGTGGGCCCTGGGCAAGCCGGTCAAGAAAGTGTGGCGTGAGATCTGGCGTGAGATCGGCCCCATGCTTGCCACAGCCATGTCCGGGACCGAAGGCATTTACGTCGAAGAACAGCTGTTGCTGATGGAGCGCAATGGCTATCCGGAAGAGACTTACTACACCTTTTCCTACAGCCCGATTCCGGATGACGACAATAACGCCGGCGGGATTATCTGCGCGAATACTGACGACACCAAGAGGGTCATTGGCGAACGCCAGCTTGCTTTGCTGCGCCATCTGGCAGCGCAGACCGCCGGTACCTGGTCGTTGCAGGCGGTGTGCGAAAAAAAGTGTCGCTGCGCTCGCAACCAACGGCCACGATCTGCCTTTTGCCGCTTTGTATCTGGAGAATCCAGACACCGGCCAGCTGACATTAGCTGGCACCGCGGGCTTGGAGTCGGGCCATCCAGCGGCCCCAGCGGAACTCGATCCATTAAAGTCGCCCTGGCCTCTTGAACAGGCCTTGGTGCACCACCAGCCACAGTTGATTACAGACCTGTCATATTGCCTGGCGGGAGTGGATCTTCCTTGTGGGGTTTGGGATCAGCCGCCCAGCCGGGCAGTGGTGCTGCCCATAACCCCCACCGGGGAAACCGGACGGGCGGGCGTAATGGTAGTGGGGTTGAATCCGTTTCGCCTGTACGACAACGATTACGAAGGCTTTTTGCAGCTGGTGGCCGGGCAGATATCCGCCGCGCTCGCCAACGCCCAAGCTTATGAGCAAGAGCGCCGCCGCGCCGAAGCGCTGGCGGAGATCGACAAAGCCAAAACCATTTTTTCTCCAACGTATCGCACGAATTCCGCACCCCGCTCACCTTGATGCTCGGACCTTTGCAGCAGGTTCTGGAAAACGCCGACCTGGCGGACGCGGTGCGGACGGATCTCCATACCGCCCACCGCAACGGTTTGCGCCTGCTGAAGCTGGTGAATTCACTGCTGGATTTCTCCCGGGTGGAAGCGGGGCGCATGCAGGCGTTGTTCACGCCGGAGGATCTCTCGACCCTGACAGCGGATCTCGCCAGCAACTTCCGCTCGGCCTGTGAACGCGCGGGGCTGGCGCTGACTATCGACTGCCCGCCTCTGGAAGAGTCCGTCTATATCGATCGGGACATGTGGGAAAAAATCATCTTCAACCTGCTGTCGAACGCCTTCAAATTTACCTTGCAAGGTGGCATTTCAGTGCAGATTTGCCGCGAAGGCGATGCGGCGCGGATCGCCGTGACCGATACCGGCGTGGGCATTTCCGCAGAGGCTCTGCCGCGTATTTTTGAACGCTTCCACCGCGTCGAGGAATCTCGCGGCCGCTCTCACGAAGGCACTGGAATAGGCTTGGCTCTCGTGCGCGAGCTGGTGCGCCTGCACGGCGGTTCCATCAGCGTTGCCAGCACTCCCGGAGCGGGCACTGTGTTTACCGTTTACCTGCCCTTTGGTTGTCGCCACCTGCCGACTGCACAGGTTGGGGTGCGTGCTCAATCCACCTCTGCCGTCCGTGCCCAGACCTTTGTCGAAGAAGCATTGCGCTGCCTGCCGGACACAGCGGCGCCGCATCCGGCACCTGCAGAGGTCAGCCGGCAGCGGATTGTGCTGGCGGATGACAATGCGGATATGCGCCAGTACATCCAGCGGATTCTGGGGGATCTCTACGAGGTTATTGCCGTCGCTGATGGCGAAGCAGCGCTGCAGGAGATTGCGCGGCAGCGGCCGGACCTGGTGCTGTCGGACGTGATGATGCCGCGTTGCGATGGCTTCGGCCTGTTGGCAGCTCTCAGGGCGACGCTGGATACGCGCGATCTGCCGGTGATCCTGCTATCGGCCCGAGCCGGGGATGAGGCCACAATTGAGGGCCTGGACATAGGCGCCGAGGCCTATCTGACCAAACCATTCCAGGCGCGGGAGCTGAAAGCCAGGGTGCGGGCGGTCTTGGCGAAGGAGGAGGCGCGGCGCGAGCAGGAAAGTCACTTCCATATGATCGCCGACAAGGCGCCGATCATTCTGTGGACCACGGATGAGACCGGGGCGTGTACCTACTTGAGCCGGCAGTGGTATGAATTCACTGGTGGGACGCCAGAGCAGGACCTGGGCTTTGGTTGGCTCGATCGCACCCACCCATTGGATCTGGACATTGCGCGCGCTGCTTTTCTCGACGCCAACCGTGAGCGGACACCTTTTCGCGTCGAATATCGCCTGCGCGGCATGGACGGAAGCTACCGCTGGATGATCGATACCGGAACGCCGCGTTTCGACGAAACCGGCCAGCTCCTCGGTTATGTCGGCTGTGTTTTCGATATCGGTGAGCGGCGGCGTATGGAGGCGATCCTGGATGCGCAGAAGAGCCGCCCTGGAACTCAGCGTTAGCGGCGCGCCGTTGAAGCAGATGCTGGATGTCTTCATCGAGGCTGTGGAAACCCAGTCCGGCGGCCGTGTCAGATCGTCGATTCTGTTGGTCAACGACAGTCGCGACCGGCTTGTCTGCGGTGCTGCGCCCAGCCTGCCGGAAGCGCTGCGAAATGCCATTGATGGATTGCCTATAGGCCCACATTCCGCGGTTTGCGGCACTGCCGCCTATCTGCGGCAGGCGATCTTCGTCGGCGATTTCACCGCCGATTCGCGCTGCGCCGCCTATCGCGATCTCGCCGTCAGCAGCGGCATCCAGGCCTGCTGGTCGACCCCCGTATTCTCTTCCGAGGGGACACTGCTTGCGGTCTTCGCCCTTTATTATCCCCACACGCTTGCAGAGCCCTTCGTCGGCGACGCGCAGATGGTGGAGATTCTGGGCAGCACGGTGGCGTTGATCATCGATAAAACCATAGATACACGCCTGCGCCGGGAAGCGGAGCAGAAGCTGCGCGCCAGTGAGGCCGCGCTGCGGGAGGCGGACAAACGCAAGGATGAATTCCTCGCCACCCTGGCCCACGAACTGCGCAATCCCTTGGCGCCCATCAGCAATGCGCTGCAGATCATGCGGCTGAGCCCCGACGTCGGGGCGGTCAACGATATGCGCGAGCTGATCAACCGCCAGCTCACCCAGATGGTCCGGCTGGTGGACGACCTTATGGACGTGTCACGCATTACCCGCGGCAAAGTGGATCTGCGCCGCGAGAGAGTTTCCCTGGCGAGCGTGCTGCAGAACACGGTGGAAGTGGTCCGCCCCCTGGTGGACGAACGCGCGCAGACCCTGCGGGTGCAGCTGCCGGATCGGCCCGTGTGGCTGCATGCGGATTTCACCCGTCTCTCCCAGGTGTTCACCAATATCGTCAACAACGCCTGCAAATACACCCAGACCGGCGGTGCCATCGCCATTGCCGCCAGTGCGCAAGGCGGCGCTGTGGCGGTGACGGTGGAGGATAACGGGATGGGCATTCCCGCCGACAAGTTGCCGCTGATTTTTGAAATGTTCTCCCAGGTGGAGGACCCCATCGGCCGCACCCACGGCGGCCTTGGCATAGGGCTCACTCTGGCTGAGCAACTGGTGAAGATGCACGGCGGCCATGTGGAGGCGCACAGCGACGGGCCGGGTAAGGGCAGCCGTTTTACCGTGTATCTGCCGCTGGAGACCGGGGCGGATGCGGGCGGGCCTGCGCAAGGTAGACGCGAGGCGCGTCCGGGTGCGGGCCTAAGGGTGCTGGTGGTGGATGACAACCGCGAGTCCGCCAGGACGCTCGCCCAGCTCATCGAACTGCTCGGCCACCACACCCAGGTGGCGTTCGACGGCGCTGAAGCGCTGGAGCTGGCGGATCAGCTGGTGCCGGATTTGGTACTGATGGATCTGGGGATGCCGGGTATGGATGGCTTTGAAACCTGCAAGGCGATGAAGCGCAACCCGTTACTGCGGGACGCGGTACTGGTGGCTCAGACAGGCTGGGGCGAAAAGCGCCACAACCAGCTGGCACAGGAGGCGGGGTTTGCGCATCACCTGGTCAAACCGATTGATCTGCAGGCGTTGGAAGAGCTGCTGGCCGACATAGCCCCAGCGACTGACGGCGCCGGTGCTGGCCGAGATGGCAGCAGTTGACTGATAGAGCCATTACGGACTTAAAAAGCCCGGTGCACTGACGACATCAACTGCCGGAGCGGTTTTTGGTAAAACGGGTAGCAGTGGCCTGGAGTGGATCGTCGGGCCAGGGGTGCTTCGGATAGCGCCCCTTCATATCTTTTTTCACATCGTGATAGCTGGTGCGCCAGAAGCCGGCGAGATCCTGGGTCACCTGCAGCGGCCGCTGCGCCGGGGACAGCAGGTGAATGAGCAGCGGCACCTTGCCCTGGGCCACGGTCGGGGTGGTCTGGCAGCCGAACATTTCCTGCAGCTTCACCGCCAGCACTGGCGGGTTCTGGCAATAATCGATGGCAATGCGCGACCCGGACGGCACCTGGATATGGCTGGGCGCCTGCTCGTCGAGCTTTTGCGACAGCGGCCAGGGCAGCAGAGTGGCGAAGGCGGCGGTCAGATCCAGACGGCGCAAATCGTCGAGCCGGCGCACCTCGTTCAGATAGGGCGCCAGCCAAGTCTCCAGACCGTTCAGCAGGCTGGCATCGCTGACATCCGGCCAGGGATCGCCCAGGTGCTGGCGCAACAGTTCCACCCGCGCCTGCCATTGGCGATGGTGGTCCTCCCAGCGCAGCACCTCCAATCCCTTGCGGCGAATCAGCTGCGCCAGGGCCTGCTGCCGTTCCTCGGCGGTTACTTGAGTCAGCGGTTCGCGGCGCCAAATGATCGAGCCCACTTGATAGCGCCGCTCGGCGACAAAACGCTCCTGGCCGTCGTCCCACTCCAGCACTTTTTCCTCTCGGACGACTTCTTTCAGCTCATCCTCGAACAAGCGGGCATCCAGCTCCGCCGCCGCAAAAATGCGGTCGTCACCGCGCCCGGCGAGGCGGCCCACTTCCGCCACGGCGAGCCAGGTTTGCTGGGCGAGGGGATCTGTCTCCTCCAGCGCCGCACCGCGGCCGTTGCTGAGCTGGAACAAAGCGCCTGCCCTTATGCCGCTGGCGAGAGATGCGGTCGGGATAGGCGAGCGCCAACAGCAGGCCACAGGTACTCACACCGACGGATTCGCTCGCACTGCTTTTGTCGGGGAGAGAGCTGGGAAGATGGCCGGGAAGATAGTCGCGATATTGGCGGATCTGCTGCCGGGCGCGCTGCGTCCAGGCGGCCAGACCCTTGTCCTTGGTGTCGTGGCGCAGGGCATCCAGCCAGCGCGCCACGTCGGTGCCTAGAAACACCGGCCGGCCAGTTTCTTCCAGCACAGCGGCGAGGGCGCAGGCCTGTTCGCTCAACCCCAGGGCTGCGCCGCGCAACATCATATGGGCGAGGCGCGGGTGCGCCGGGAATGCTGCCATGCGCTCGCCGTGCGGCGTAAGACGCACGCTCGTCTGTGCTCGCTGCACGGCGCCCAAGGTTTCCAGCAGGTCCAGCGCCTGAGCAAAAGGCGCCGCGGGTGGCGGGGTCAGCCAGGCGAGAGCTGCGGGATCGGCGACGCCGAACGCCAGCATCTGCAGGGCGACCGGTGCCAGATCGGCCTGTTCGATCTCGGCTTTGGCAAACGGCGCGAGGGTTTCATCCGCGCGCCACAGGCGATAGCAGAAGCCGGGGCCGAGGCGGCCGGCGCGGCCCGCACGCTGGGTCGCGGAAGCCTGGGAGATACGCACCGTGTGCAGTCGCGTCATGCCGGTGCGTGGGTCGAAGGCGGGTTCGCGGCGCAGGCCGGTATCCACTACCACTTCGACCCCTTCGATGGTGAGGCTGGTTTCAGCGATATCGGTGGCCAGCACGACTTTGCGGCGCCAGGGCGGGCGCGGCGGATTGATGGCGGTTTGCTGCTGGTCGAGGGACAAATTGCCGTACAGGGGTGCGATCTGGGTGTCCGCCGGCAGTTGGCCGGCGAGCGCCTGTTGCAGGTTGAGAATTTCTTTCTGCCCCGGCAGAAACACCAGCAGGCTGCCAGAGTGTTTCGCGCTGGCCTGGAGCACCGCATCGCGCACGCCGTTCAACCAATCGGAATCCTGTGGGCGGGCGCGAGTGCCCAGATGCGCGACTTCGACCGGGAACATGCGCCCTTCACTGCGCACCACCGGCGCGTCCCGCAACAGCGAGGCTATGGCGGCGCCATCCAGGGTGGCGGACATGACCAGAATCTTCAGCGGGTCGTCGGCTTCCCGCAGCAGAGCGCGCCCTTGTAAGGCCAAGGCCAAGCCCAGGTCCGTATCCAGATTGCGCTCGTGGAATTCGTCGAAGATGACTGCGCTGTAATCGCTGAGGCCGGGATCGTCCTGCAGCAGCCGGGTGAGGACGCCGCCGGTAACCACTTCGATGCTGGTGGCAGCGCTGACTTTGGTCTCCTGGCGGATCCGGTAGCCGACACGCCCGCCCACCGCTTCGCCGAGCAGATCCGCCATGCGCTGCGCCGCCGCCCGCGCCGCCATGCGGCGGGGTTCCAGCAGCAAAATGCGTTTGCGTTGCCAGGGTTGGTCGAGCAGGGCGAGGGGAACGAGGGTGGTTTTGCCGGCGCCCGGCGGGGCTTCCAGCACCAGTTCATGCCGCTGGGTCAGAGCGTTGAGAACATCCGCCAGAACGGCGTGGATCGGCAATTCGGGCTGATGCTTCACGGGCAAATTCGCTTGCGGAGGAGGCGCCGCAGTGTAGGAGGCGGGTCCGGGAGCGTCAAGCCGCCGAGATTTGCCTGCCGCTGGCGATTGTTTATGATGCCGCACCGGGGATCTGTGGTCGCCCCGCAACGGATGTATCTTCAGCCATTTTACGGACTGCGCTAGTGATGATTCGAATGATAACGAGAGGGATCTGGAAGGTTTGTGTGCTGTGCGTGGCGCTCACCCTCGGTCAAACCACCGGCGCCAGGGAGATACCCGCCGATCTCGCCTTCGGCCACATACTGCCGGATCAGTTGGAATCCATCGGCTACATGACCGCGATCGTCCAGGACAATGTGGGCTTTCTGTGGTTCGGCGGTGCCAATGGTCTGGCCCGCTATGACGGCTATAACCTGGTGTTCTACAAACACCAGGAGGGTGTGGCCGGCTCCCTCAGCAATAGTTATGTGAATCATCTTCTGGTCACCCGCGACGGCAGTCTGTGGGTGGCCACCCAGGCGGGGCTCAACCGCTACGATGCCGATACCGATTCCTTCGTCACCTACCTACACGATTCAGATTCCGCCTACGGAACAAGCGTCAACGACGGACGCCAGCTGCTGGAGGACCGTCAGGGACGCATGTGGCTGGGCACCCGGGGCGGTTTCCATCAATTTTTCCGTGAGAGCGGCAAATTCACCCGCTATTTCTACGATCTCTTCCCCAAGGACGGCGGCGATGCCATGGTTTGGTCGCTGGAGGAGGATCGCCAGGGCCATATCTGGATCGGCAATCACACCGGCGGCCTCAGCCGCTTCGATCCGGAGCTCAACAGCTTCACCCACTACCGCCAGGACCCCGCCGACCCTCACAGCATCAGCCACAATGATGTGCGCACCCTGTTTATCGACAGCCGCGACCGGCTTTGGGTGGGTACCTATGGCGGCGGTCTGAATATGCTGCCGCCGGGAGAGCAGAAGTTTCAACGCTACCCGTTCGATTCCGGCCTGAAAAATGATGTGGTCTGGGACGTTCTCGAAGACCGGGAGGGCAATCTTTGGATTGGTGACGGCGGCGCGCTTACGGTGATGGATATGGAGACCGGCCAGACCAATCGTTTCGCTTATAAGGAGGGCGATAGCCGCGGCCTCGGCAACCATCTGGTTAACACCCTGTTCGAGGACCGCGCGGGCGACCTTTGGCTGGGTTTCTTTCCCTCCGGTGTCGATATGGTCGACCGCCAAGCGTCGGTGTTCCGCAATTTCACCTTCAGCCCGAATGATCCGAGCTCGGTGGGCGACGGCGGAATATTGGCAACCTACGAAGATGTGCGCGGCAATATCTGGATCGGCACCGGCTATGGACTCAGCCTCTTCGATCGCGCCACAGCGTCGTTCAAGACCTACCGCCGCGATCCCCTCAACCCCAATTCCATGGGGGGCGAGACGGTGTTGAGCATCGCGGGCGAGGCGGACGGGCGGTTGTGGCTGGGCATCTGGTCGGCGGGTTTGCACCGGTTTGACCCGGCGACTGAAATGTTTCGCCAATACCTGCCGGTTCCCGGCGATCCCACCAGCCTGCTCGGCCGGGAGCCCTGGGCGGTGCTGGTGGACCGGGCGGGGGTTCTTTGGGTCGCCACGGAGGAGGGGGTCAATCGCTACAACCGCGAGACTGATGACTTCACCCATTTTGTCCCGCACCCGAGCCAAATGGATGGCGACACGGCGCTCTACACCCGGGCGCTTTATGAAGACTCCCACGGCAATCTCTGGGTGGGCTCCATCCGCGGGCTCTATCTGCTGGACCGCAAAACCGGCGAGTTCGAGCGCTTCCGCCACCGCCCCGGTTCGCGCAACAGCATAAGCTCCGACTTCGTCAAAGCCATCTTTGAGGACAGTCGCGGCTATCTCTGGATCGGCACCCACGGCGGCGGTTTGAATCGTATGGAGATCACCGCTCGCCGCTTCCACGTCTATCACACCGACCAGGGGCTGCCGGACGATGTGGTGACGGGCATTGTTGAAGACGATCAGCGGTACCTCTGGGTCAGCACCCACAAAGGCATAGCCCGGTTCGACCCGGAGAGCGGCACCTTCCGCGCCTTCGACAAAAGCCACGGCCTTGTCGGCAACCTGTTCAATCGCAATACGCCCAGCAAAACCTCCCGCGGCGAATTGCTGTTCGGCAGCAGCAAAGGCTTGACCCTGTTCAAGCCGGAGGACCTGAGAGATAACAACTATGTCCCGCCGGTGGTGATCACGGACTTCCAGATATTCAACAAGCCCGTGCCAATAGGTACCTCCGGCTCGCCTCTCGCCAAAGCGCCGGGCCGGGTGGACACGATTCATCTGAACCCTGACCAGTCGGTATTTTCCTTTGCCTATGCGGCGCTCAACTACCGCTCGCCGGAGGAAAACCAATACGCCTACCGCCTCGAAGGTTTCGACAAAACTTGGCATTACGTCGGCCAGAAACGCACCGCGACCTACACCAACCTCGACCCCGGCACCTACACCTTCCGCGTGCGCGGCTCCAACAATGAGCGGCGCTGGAACGAGGAGGGCACCCAGGTGCGCGTGATCGTGGCGCCGCCGCTGTGGCGCAGTTGGGGAGCCTATACCGCCTATGCGCTGATGCTCGCCGGGCTGCTCTATCTCGCCCTGCATTTCCAGATGAAAAAACAGGCTTTCGAACGAGAGCACACCCTCAACCAGCGGCTGCAGGAGCTGGACAAGCTCAAGGATGAGTTCCTCGCCAACACCTCCCACGAGCTGCGCACCCCGCTCAACGGCATCATAGGTCTGTCGGAATCCCTGCTGGATGGCGCTGCGGGCCCGGTGCCCGATGCGATGAAAAAATATCTGGAGATGATCGCCTACAGCGGCAAACGTCTGGCCAATCTGGTGAACGATATTCTCGATTTCTCCAAATTGAAAAATCACACCCTGCAGCTGCATCGGCGCCCGGTGGACGTACACGAATGCGTACAGATCCTGCTGAAAATGACCGAACCGCTGGTGGGCACCAAGGATCTTGAACTCATCAACGCCGTGCCGGAAACCTTGCCATCCGTGCTCGCCGACGAGGGGCGCCTGCAACAGATCCTCTACAACCTGGTGGGCAACGCGGTGAAATTCACCGATCAGGGGTCGGTCACCGTCAGCGCCAAACACGAATACGATCAGGTGGTGATCGACGTGGTGGATACCGGCATTGGCATTCCGCCGGACCAGGTCAGCAAGATCTTCGAATCCTTCGAACAAGTGGACGGCACCGACAACCGCCGCCACGGCGGCACCGGTCTCGGCCTCGCCATCACCAAACGACTGGTGGAATTACACGGTGGCACCATCGGCGTCTGCTCAACGCCGGGCGTGGGCTCTCGCTTTAGGGTGAAGTTTCCCGTCGCCCAGTAAGGTGCCGCTGATCGGGGCAATGTTGCTTTCCGTATAGAGCGTGCAGGGTTAGCCCGATTAGGGTCATCTTGCCTATTCTTCGCGGGAGGTGCCGCCTGCCATGGCCCAGCTGATCCAAGTCACTCCGCAAGGCCTCTACTGCCCGCAGGGGGATTTTTACGTGGATCCCTGGGGCAAGGTCGAGCGGGCGGTGGTGACGCACGGGCATTCGGACCATGCGCGGGTCGGCTCGCAGCAGTATTTCTGCAGCGCCACTTCAGTGCCGATTCTGCAACACCGTCTGCCCCAGGCCGGTGATATACGTCCGCTCGCATTCGGTGAGGCACTGCAGTTGGGCGATGCGACTGTGTCCCTGCACCCCGCCGGTCATATCCTCGGCTCCGCCCAGGTGCGTATTGCCGCCGAAGGCGAGGTGTGGGTGGTGACGGGGGATTACAAACGCTGCGCCGATCCCACCTGCGAACCCTTTGAAGTAGTGCCCTGCGACGCCCTGATCACCGAAGCCACCTTCGGCGCGCCCGTGTATCAGTGGCAGCCGGGCGCGGAAACCGTCGGCGAGATTTATCAGTGGTGGATGGAAAACCGCCGCCTCGGTCTCACCTCTCTGTTGTTCTGTTACGCCCTGGGCAAAGCGCAGCGAGTGCTTGCGGAATTGCGGCGTTTTACCGACGAAGAGGTTTATACCCACGGTGCTGTGGAAGCGATTACGGTCATTTATCGCGATCAGGGTGTGGCCACGTTGCCGACCCGCGCTACCACCGATCTGCCGAAAGATCACTCCTACAGCGGCGCCCTGGTTATCGCGCCGCCCTCCGCCCACCGTTCTGTGTGGATGAAACGTTTCAAAAATGTGTCGACGGGATTTGCCTCCGGCTGGATGCGCGTGCGCGGGCATAGACGCAGGCGCGGCTACCAGCGCGGTTTTGTCCTCTCGGATCACGCCGACTGGCCGGGTCTTTTGCGTACCGTGCGCGAGACCGGAACGAAAAAAATCTATGTCACCCACGGCTACAAGGATTTATTGGCGCGCTATCTGTGCCACGAGGGTTATGCCGCGCAATCACTCGATACCTTGTTTACCGGTGATGACACGGAAGCGCTCAGCGAAAAAGAAATAGCGAAGGCGGCGCCATGAAAAAATTTGTCGCCCTGTTCCAGGCCCTCGACACCACCACCTCCACCAACGCCAAAGTGGCGGGCATGGTGGAATATTTTCAAACCGTTCCCACCGCCGATGCCGCCTGGGCGACCTATTTTCTCACCGGCGAGCGCATCAAGCGTTTTATCACCTCCCGCGATTTACAGAATTGGGCGATTGAAATGACCGGCATGCCCGAATGGCTTTTTAAGGACGCCTACCACACCGTGGGCGATACGGCGGAAACGGTCGCGCTGCTGGTGGGACAGGCGCATTCGAATATGCAGGACAAATCACTGCAGGAGTGGATCGAGCGGGAAATTCTGCCGCTCATGCCCTTGAGTAAGCCGGAACAAGGAGAGCGGGTTAAGCAGTGGTGGCGCGAGCTGGATACGGCCGAATGTTTTGTGCTGAATAAAATCATCACCGGCGCTTTTCGCGTCGGCGTATCCAAAGCCCTGGTGCTGCGTGCTCTTGCGCAAGTGGCCCAGCTGGAACCGGCAATCGTCGCCCACCGCTTTATCGGCGCCTGGCAGCCGAGTGCGGAATTTTTTCAGGCCGCGCTGAGTCCCGCCGGCCATACCTCTGCGGCGCCGCGCCCTTATCCGTTTTATCTCGCATATCCGTTGGAACAGACTCTGGAATCTATTGGTGAACCGGAGGAGTGGCTGGCGGAGTGGAAGTGGGACGGTATTCGCGGGCAGATGATGCACCAGGGCGGCGAGGTGCTGATCTGGTCGCGCGGCGAAGAATTGGTGACGGCGCAATTTCCCGAACTCGAAGAATTGGCTCGACGTCTGCCCGAAGGTGCAGTTCTCGACGGGGAAATTCTTGCCTGGGCGAATGATGCGCCGCTGGATTTTGCCGCTTTACAAAAACGCCTCGGCCGCAAAAAACCAGGCGCGGCGGTAATGCGCGAAAGCCCGGTAGTTTTTATGGCTTACGATTTATTGCAATACAGCGGCGAGGATTGGCGCGAGCGTCCGTTGCACGCGCGAAAATCGCGACTCACCCAGTTAGCGGCGCAGGTGGAGGATACGCGCCTGATGTTTTCCCCGATATTGCAATTTCAATCCTGGGAAGACCTGGGGCAATTGCGCGCGCAGGCACGGGCGCAAAGTGTGGAAGGTTTGATGCTGAAGCGGCGCGAATCGACCTATCAAGTGGGGCGCAAAAAAGGCGACTGGTGGAAATGGAAAATCGATCCCTACACCATTGACGCGGTGCTGCTCTACGCCCAGCCCGGCTCCGGCCGCCGGGCAAATTTATATACGGATTACACTTTTGCATTGTGGCAGGGCGATGAGCTGGTGCCGGTGGCCAAAGCCTATTCCGGCCTGACCGACAGCGAAATCAATCGTGTGGATAATTGGGTGCGCCGCAACACGGTGGAGCGGTTTGGCCCTGTGCGTTCGGTAAAACCGGAATTGGTGTTTGAACTCGCTTTTGAAAATATCGCATTTTCCAAACGCCATAAATCCGGTGTGGCGGTGCGGTTTCCGCGCATTAAACGCTGGCGTGAGGACAAACCCTTTCGCGAGGCGGATACGCTGGACAATCTGAAAGCGCTGATCAACACCACTGCGCCGGCGACCTAATAAGATGTCGCGACCATCCCGCAAAAAAGTTGCACTCGATATCCCGGTTTCCCTCCCCATGACGGCGGCAGATGCCTGGGCGCGCATCGACGCCTGGTTTGCCCAGCAGGGTTGGCAGACGACGGAATTTCAACGCGCCGCGTGGAATGCGTATCGCGCGGGGGACAGCGGTTTGATTTATGTGCCCACGGGTTCGGGCAAAACCTATGCAGCGGTTTTTGCGGCGCTTGCCGAGTTGCTGCAAAATCCTCCGCACCCCAAGGATGACGGGCTGCATCTGCTCTATGTCACACCTTTGCGCGCGCTCAGTCGAGATGTGGAAAAATCCATTCGCAAACCCTGCGACGAGCTCGGTTTGAATATTCGTATCGAAACCCGCACCGGTGATACTAAATCGTCGCTACGGCGCAAACAGCAAAAGCGCCTGCCGCATATTTTAATTACCACACCGGAATCTTTTGCGCTCTTGCTTTCCTATCCGGGCGCAGACGAACAATTTCGCCAAACCCGTTGTGTCGTCATAGACGAATGGCACGAGCTTGCCGGCGGCAAACGCGGAATTCTGCTGGAACTCGGTTTGGCGCGTCTGCGCAAAATCGCCCCGTCCGTGCGCACTTGGGCGCTGTCCGCCACTCTTGCGGACCCGCAAACGGCGGCGCAATTAGCGGTGGGCGAGGGCAATAAGGCGACGCTGATCAAAGCGGAGATCAAACGGCCGGTATTGTTGCGTTCGCTGGTGCCGGAGCAGGTCGATGCTTTTCCCTGGGCGGGCCATTTGGGCCTGTCCATGCGCGATAAATTGGTGGCGGATCTGGATATAGAACGCAGCACACTGATTTTCACCAATACACGTTATCAAGCGGAAAAATGGTTTCAGGAAATTCTCGATGCGCGGCCCGAGTGGGCGGGGTTGATTGCCTTGCACCACGGCTCCCTGGATATACGCGTGCGGGAATTTGTCGAATCCGGCATTAAATCCGGCGCATTGAAATTGGTGGTGTGTACATCGTCTTTGGATTTGGGGGTGGATTTTCCCCAGGTGGAGCGCGTCTATCAGATCGGCTCGCCCAAAGGCATAGCTCGCACCATGCAGCGGGCCGGGCGTGCGCGCCACCGCTTGGGCGAACCCTGTGAAATCACCTGTGTGCCCACCCACGCACTGGAATTGTTGGAGTTCGCCGCCACCCGCAGCGCGGTGGTCCGAGGCGAGGTGGAAAAGCGTCCGCTGTTGCACAAACCTTTTGATGTGCTGGCGCAACATCTGGTGTCCTGCGCGACTGGGGATGGGTTTATAGCGGAAGAATTGTTTGCCGAAGTGACAACCGCTTATTCGTTTCGCGATCTTTCCTGGCAGGAATTTCTCTGGGTTTTGGCCTTGGTGGAGCACGGTGGTGAAAATCTGCATGCCTACGCGGACTACCACAAAATATCCCGCGATGACTCCGGGCAGTTCCGCATTGCGAGCCCGCGCCTTGGCCATGTACACCGGATGAATATCGGCACCATCCAGTCGGACGCGCAACTGCAGGTGAAATTTCTGCGCGGCAAAACGTTGGGCATGATCGAAGAAGGTTTTATCAGCCGCATGAAGAAAGGCGATCGTTTTGTCTACGCCGGGCGGACGCTCGAATTGTTTCGTGTGGAAGATGATCGCGTATTGGTGCGCCTGAGCGAAAAATCCAGCCGCGCCATCACCAAATGGCCCGGCAGCCGCCTGCCCATTTCCGAATCCCTCAGCGCAGAAATTCGCGCTCTGCTGAGTGACCGCAATTTATGGCACGAATCCGCCGAGCTCGCGGCTATAGATGTCATTTTACGGCGCCAGGCAGAGTTATCCGCAGTACCTGCAGCTGCGCAACTGCTGGCAGAAGTTTGCCGCACCCGCGAAGGCCACCATTTATTTCTGTATCCGTTTGAAGGCCGCCTGGTGCACGAGGGGCTGGCGCCACTGCTGGCCTATCGTTTGGCGCGGCGACAAAAAACCAGTTTTTCTTTGACGGTAAACGATTACGGCATGGAATTTCTCTGCCGTGACGCTTTCCCGTTTCAGGAGGTATTACATGCAGAGATTTTCAGCACAGAAAATTTAGCCGAGGATACGCTGGCAAGCTTGAATATCAGCAATATGGCGAAGCGGCAATTTCGCGATATTGCGCGCATTACCGGTCTGGTCAATCAGAATTATCCCGGTCGCCGCAAGCTTGCCCGCCAGGTGCAAGCGAGTGCTTCTCTGCTGTTCGATGTGTTTCAGCGTTACGAGCCGGATAATTTATTGCTGCGCCAGGCAGAGCGTGAAGCGCTGGATCAATTTTTTGAGGCATCGCGCTTGCAGCGAACCTTGCAGCGTTTGAGTGGTGCGGAAATGCTGCTACAGCGTCCGTCGCATCCGACACCTTTCGGTTTCCCGCTGCTTACAGAGCGGGTCTCCTCACATTTAACCAATGAGTCGATTGCGGACCGGGTGGCGAAGTTGATCAAGCAGTGGTCCAGCCCATGACTATTCCCGGTGCGTATTCTTTGGTTCTGCGCGATCAGCATCTCAGCTTATTACCCCAGCGCGCCATTTTCTGGCGCGAAGAAAAAACCCTGATCGTCGCCGATGTGCACCTGGGGAAAGCGCAGACTTTTCAGCGTGCAGGTATCGCTGTTCCGGCTCAGTCCTTTCACCATGACTTGCAGCGTCTGGCGGATCTAATAGAAAACACAAGTGCGCAGCGCCTGCTCGTGTTGGGCGATTTTGTACACCACCGCAGCGGGCTTACCGCCAGAGTGGTGGAAGATATTCAACGTTGGTCTTTGAGACTCAGCGCCGAGTTGGTCGTGGTATTAGGCAATCACGATAAGCCCAACAAAACAGTATTGGAGCAGTTGCCGATAACATTATGCGAACCGGCCTGGCAACGAGGCCCGTTTATTTTCGCTCATGACAATATGGAGGCTGAAGAATTCCGTTTTTTTGGCCATATCCACCCGGTGGTAAATTTGCCGCAGATGCGCTTGCCGGTATTTGCGATCTATCAGGATTATTGTGTGCTGCCGGCGTTCAGCTATTTCACCGGCGGCGCTCCTGCTTCGCCACAGGGATTGCTGCAGATATTCGCACCCTTGGAAGAAACAGGCAGCGTGGTAGCGCTGCCGGTTATGCCGAAATGATTTGCTGAATGACTTCTAAAGACTCGCCGATGGCGCCAGGCGCTCCGGTAAATGCCGGCGCAATTCATCAGGCCCAAGTTGCGTTATATTTTTATTGATCTCAAAACAGAGGTCTTTGCATAAATCCGGGCTGAAATGCCCGCGGAGCTCGCCTAGCATATGAGGTGCTGCAACAATTCCGAGTTTGTAAAATTCACCCTGTTTATGTGCCGTTTCGAGAAACTCCGTAACATCCCGGGCAAATTCCTCGATACGCTTTTCCTTTGGTGATGTGCGCGGCAGTTTGGCGCCATTCTGATAGCGTCCCACCGTATCGCTCACCAACTCACGCTCCGGCAATACGGTATCTGGATGAAGAAAGGTTTTGATTTCCTCGATCTGTTTGCTATGGGGGGTGGCAGCGGCAAATAAACGCGCTTTGTGTATATCGGCGGAAAGAACCCAGACTTGTTGTTTCATAGTGCCTCCGTCTGAATCAAGCATTGGGGTGGAGTACAGCGGCTGAATCCTTAACTACGACTTATTTTCGACGGGATTGTTGCATATCAACCCAAGCCGTGTGATCTGCCGCTAAACTTCAATCATTACCCGCAGAGAGGCTTCCATGGAAAAACATCGCATACATCGTGTTGGCTGGTTGCGTGCCGCTGTGCTCGGCGCCAATGACGGCATAGTCTCCACCGCCAGTCTTGTCATGGGCGGTGGCCGCCGCCGGCTCGGACAAATCAAGCATTCTGCTGGCCGGCATTGCGGGATTGGTGGCGGGGGCCATGTCCATGGCGGCAGGTGAGTATGTTTCTGTGAGTTCACAGGCGGATACGGAAAAAGCTGACCTGGAGATGGAAAAACGCGAACTGGCCAATAATCCGGCTTATGAGCTAGAGGAAATGACCGATATTTATATTCAGCGCGGTCTGGAACCGGAATTGGCAGCCAAGGTGGCAAAACAATTAACAGAGCACGATGCGCTGGAAGCCCATGCCCGCGACGAATTAGGAATCTCCACCAACTCAAAAGCGCGCCCGATCCAGGCGGCGTTTACATCCGCACTGACGTTTTCCCTCGGCGCCTCTCTTCCTCTGCTGGTCGTAATGCTGGCTCCTCTCGTGGTTTTACAATGGAGTGTGGCAGGCGCGTGCCTTTTTTCCCTTGCTTTTCTTGGTGCGTTAGCCGCTCTCGCCGGCGGTGCGCCTGTGCTGACTGCAGCCGCGCGAGTCGTTTTTTGGAGCGCTTCGGCAATGGCGCTCACTAGTGCCGTCGGACGCTTTTTTGGTGTGGCGGTGTAGGGCGCGCCGTGTGTTAGATATGGGATCGCTTTGAGCTGCCCAATAGCAGCAGCGCGGTGCCGGCGAACGCGGAGAACACAGATGCCATGAGGATTCCTAATTTTGCGCCAGCCAGCAATTCCTCTTCAAAGGCGATATCGGCTATAAGAAGCGCCATTGTAAAGCCGATACCCGTTAAAACGCTGCCGCCGATCAGAAGTGCCCAACTGAGATCCGCCGGTTTCTTGGCGACGCCGATCCGGATCGCAAGCCACGCGCACCCCATCACCCCCAACGGTTTTCCAATGACAAAGCCCCAAAATACCGCCCAGGTCACTGAAAGATCCAGGCTCGATAAAGAGAACGTCATGCCGGCATTGGCCAAGGCAAATATCGGCAGTATCGCGAATCCGACCCATGGGTGCAGACCGATTTGCAATCGTTCGACGGCGGAGAGCGATTCGCGCGCGGCGATTTCCGCAAGTTGCAGTGTTGCGCGATCTTTGGTGTCGCCACTGCTTTCATTGGCAGTTGGATGCGCGACAACTTGGGACAATATGGAATAGAGCCGCTGATCGTTGACCCAGCGGCGTGCAGGTGTCATAAGACCGAGTACCACCCCGGCAATTGTGGCGTGAATGCCGGAGGACTCCAAAGCAAGCCAGATAAAACCACCCACGAGAAAATAGGAGGGAAAGCTTCGCACGCCAAGTCTGGCCATCGCCAAAATCACTATTAGGCCCAGAGCAACAATCCCCAACGCGCCCCAGAAAATGTTTCCGCTATAGCCTATGGCCACCACGAGAATCGCACCTATATCGTCGACGATCGCCAGGGACAACATAAATACTCGCAAGCTGGTTGGGACACGTTTGCCAAGCATCGCGACACAGCAGATGACAAATGCTGTATCTGTCGCCATCACTGTGCCCCATCCATGACGACCGGGTTCGTTCCATTGCAACAGAAGATAGACCACCGCCGGCACCAGCATGCCACCCGACGCCGCGAATATGGACAATGCGGCCATTTTGGGATCTCTAAGTTCGCCCAAAACCAGTTCCCGCTTCAACTCAACTGCGACGAGAAAAAAGAAAAATGTCATTAGGGCGTCGTTCACCCAGCTCTTTAACGGGTGCGTGTACGCCCAGGAACCGAAAGAAACACCTACCGGGGTTTCCCAGATTGCACGAAACTCATCTACGAATTGAGAGTTTGCAATGAGGGTTGCGACAATAGCTGCCAGCAACAGAACGACTCCGCCGGCTGCCTGAATGCTCAAAAAGCGGTTAAACGGTTTGGTAAAACGGTCTATGTATTGGTTTGGTAGACGATGCTGGTGGTGTTGATGGGCCATTTATCGCCTCTCGGGTGGTCCCTAAATTAATGCTCTGTTTGATGCGCATTGAGAAGCCGGTCCGTCTCGCGCCGAACCACTGCATAACATTCACAGGATAAATTTTCCAAAATAGAGCGATCTTTTACGATTATTCGTCCCCGGCTATATTGAATGGCTCCGATTGCCTGGAGCTTTCCGGCTGCATCAGTTATTCCTTCACGGCGCACACCCAACATATTGGCAATTAACTCCTGCGTCATGATCAGACAATTTCCGGTCAGGCAATCGAGCCAGAGCAGGAGCCAACGACAGAGTTGCTGGTCAATGGAGTGGTGACGATTACACGCCGCCGTTTGCGCCATCTGTGTCAACAAGGCTTGGGTATAGCGCAGCAACAGTGTGCGCAGTTCACTGTTGCTGTGGAATTCTTCTTTGAGGCATTTCGCTGGCAAGCGGTAAAAACTGCCGGCGCTCTGCACTACCGCGCGGCTAGGCGTACTGTGGCCGCCCATAAAGACGGCTATTCCAACAATACCATCGTTTCCGACCGCCGCAATTTCCGACGAAGCGCCGTTTTGCATCACATAAAGAAGTGACACGATGGAATTCACAGGAAAATAAACATGTTTAATAAAGTCACCCGGCTCGTGTAGAACCGCCCCAAATGGCAATTCAATAAGAGTCATGCTTTTATCCAAAGACTGGCGCAGAGTAGGCGAAAGCGTTGCCAACAAACGATTGTCTAAAAGCGGAAAAAATTCAGGCAACGGAGATCCGCCTTAAAGGAGCGAAGGATGCGCCACTCTAGCACATGGCAATAAATACAAACACAACGATGTCAGGCGTTGGATGAGAACCTCGCAAGCGGCCCATAGAATTCCCCATTTTTCATAAGAGGCATAACGCACTGATTTTTTTTCCATCCAGCCACTAACCTGCAGTGGTAGCCAATCTCATAGCTTCAGCCAGCCCTACCGGGTTCCCCACCTTAATCGAGAAAAATTATGAATATTCGACCAGACGTCGCCAATAGCCGCGATAAAGCCTCGCTCGCCTCCGAAAAAAATACAGATGCCGCATTGAACGCCTTACACAACGAGTTCACGGATTTTATTGTGGATGTGGAGGCGCTTAGCCAAAAAACTTCGGCAATTCCGCATGAAGATCTCAAAGCGATTCGTGAGCAACTCAACCAACGCATCAGTCGCGCAAAAACTTCCGTGGAAGCATCCGCCCGTTCAGCGACCGAATCTGTCCAGCAGAACACCAAAAAAATAATGGCGGCAGCCAATCAGCAGGCCCATAACAAACCGTTTTACTTATTAGGTGTTGGTGCTGTTATCGCCGCGGCTTTGGGCTTTGCTATAGGGCTGCGCCGCAGGACCTGAATTTACGTGATCTGAATTTTGGTTTGAAATCCATGACCATCATAAGCATATCGGAGGCTTCTGTTTGCAAAGGCGGCAGAAGAGGCACAGACGGAGACAATGGAATGTTTCTGTATTTTCTCGTTTTTGCTCCGAGTGTTTGTTATGAAAGGTAATTCAAATATTTCACACCTGCCGACACATCACAGTCCGCCCTCTTGGAAAGATAGATTGGTGGGTCTGTTACCTGCATTTCCGGAGAGCGTGTTTTCCGCTGGTTTCGGCGGTGACCGCGCGCGAATCACCTTGGACTCTATCGCCGACGCGGTGTTGACTGCCGACGCCCGCGGTTTGGTGACATACCTCAATCCTGTAGCCGAAGCCATGACCGGCTGGTCATTCAGGGAAGCGATCGCCCAACCTGTAGAGACTATTTTTCAAGTGATAGACAGCCGAACTCGTCAGCCCTTTGTCAGCCCACTGCAGCGACTACGTCAAGCAACGCCACGGACACAACCCCGCGACAGCGGTACAGCGCTGGAATACACCCTAATACGACGGGACGGTTTTGAATATATTATTGAGGATTCTGTCGCGGCTATGCACGACACCCAAGGTGCAACTATTGGTGCGGTCATTGTATTTCATGACATAACCGCATCACGCGCTGCGGCGCTGCGCATGGCTCATCTCGCGCAACACGATTTTCTGACAGGGCTCCCTAACCGCGTTCTGTTATGCGAGCGTCTCGCTTTGGCTATTGTGCTCGCCCGCCGGCATAAAAATCAGGTAGGCATTCTGTTTCTGGACATCGATAATTTTAAGCAAGTTAACGATTCCCTGGGACATACAACTGGTGATCGCCTGCTGCAATCGGTCGGACGAAGATTGGTTTCATGCGTCCGTGGTTCGGACACTGTTTGCCGCCAAGGCGGTGACGAATTTGTCGTGTTGCTCACAGAAATTGAGACACCTCTAGATGCTGCGCGCATTTCGGAAAATATCGTCGATGCTTTTCTTAATCCGCATTATGTCGGCGAACAGGAACTGCGCGTCACTCTGAGTATTGGCATTAGCATATATCCCGACATAGATGACATAGAGGAATCCGCCCAGCACAGCGCCAGCCTCGCTCTGCAAAACGCGGATACCGCGATGTACCACGCAAAATTAACCGGTCGAAATAATTATCAGTTTTTTCAGCCAATCATGAACGTTCGCGCCACCCGGCGATTAATGCAGAAGAATGGTTTACGCCGCGCGTTGAAGCACGATGAATTTGTGCTTCATTATCAACCTCAGGTCAACCTTGAATCCGGCTCAATTATCGGCGCTGAAGCGCTTATCCGCTGGCGGGACCCGGAGGCCGGTTTGATTTTCCCCGAACAGTTTATTGGTGAAGCAGAAGAATGTGGGCTGATTGTTCCGCTGGGGAAATGGGTTTTGCGCGAAACATGTCGACAAATACGCGCCTGGCTGGACGCGGGATTAGCGGTAGTGCCAATTTCCATCAACGTATCCTCAGACGAACTTTGCCACCGGGATTTCTCGAGCGGCGTGCGCACATGTTTGCGCGAATTTAATCTGCACGAGCGGTGTATCGAGCTTGAGTTAACTGAAAGTGTGTTGATGCGGGATATGGCGACTACCGCTTATATCCTTAGCGCCCTCAGAAATTCCGGCATACGCATTGCGCTGGACGATTTTGGCAAAGGTTACTCCAGCCTTAGCTACCTGAAGCAACTTCCTATCAGCACATTAAAAATCGATCATTCCTTTATTCAAGACATCGAAAATGAAGAGGACGGTCGATCGATTGTAGGAGCGATCATCAGCATGGGTAAAAGTTTGGGGCAGCGAGTGATTGCCGAAGGCGTTACCAACGAGAAGCAACGGGATGTTCTGCTGAATCTGCATTGTGAGGCCGGCCAGGGCATCTTATTCAGTCCGCCGCTTTCGGCGGATGAATTCGGCGCGTTGCTCGGAAAAAATGCAGGTAACTAATCCACCGGCGGGTTCACCTCCTATCAATGTCCTTGAACCGTTTACCAAAACGGAGCCGCTGTTGCGCGCCGAATTGTTTGGTGTCGACGAAATGGAGGCGCACGGCGCTCAGCTGGCGGCGCGACATACACTCAGCCCGCAGCGTACGACCAATCGACTGCTGCTGCGACTCGGAGATAACGAACGGGCGCTGCTGGATAACTGCAAAGTCCTTATGGCGACCGTGGCGGCAAAAGGCCGTATTGCTCCCGCCGGTGAATGGTTGCTGGATAATTTCCATCTAATTGCCGAGCAAATCCGCACCGCCCGTGCTCACTTGCCACGTAATTACAGCCGCGAACTGCCCTGTTTGGCAGAAGGTGAATCTGCCGGCCTGCCCCGGGTGTACGACTTGGCGCTGGAAGCAGTGGCCCATGGCGACGGATGTATCGACGCGGAAACCTTAGGGCGGTTTATTGCCGCCTATCAAACCACTACCCCGCTAACGTTGGGAGAGCTGTGGGCGCTTCCCATCATGTTGCGCCTGGCGCTGATCGAGAATCTGAGACGTGTGAGTTTGTATGTCGCCCGCACGCGCGCGCTGGTAAATCTCGCGCAGGAGTGGTCGAGCCGGATGATCGCCGTGGCCGAGCACGACCCCAAAAGTCTGATTCTCGTTATCGCCGATATGGCGCGCTCCAACCCGCCGCTGGAAAGCTCTTTCGTTGCGGAACTGGTGCGGCGTCTGCAGGGACACGGTCCCGCGCTGGCGCTGGCGCTGACCTGGATTGAGCAGCGCTTGGCCGAGGAGAGTCTGTCGACCGACCAAATGGTGACAGCGGAAAATCGACAACAAGCGATGGATCAAGTCTCCATCAGCAACAGCATTGGCAGCCTGCGTTTCTTAGGCGCCTTCGACTGGCAGAGCTTCGTCGAACGCCTCAGTTTGGTGGAGCAATGCCTGCGCAACGAGCGCGCGGGGATATACCCCACCATGGACTTTGCCACCCGTGACAGTTACCGCCAGGTCATCGACCGGCTGGCCAAACGCGCACCCGCCACTGAGGTGGAGATCGCCACGGCGGCTCTCGCCCTGGCCGACGGTGTGCCAGAGCGGAACAGCCGCACCGCCCATGTAGGTTATTACCTGCTGGACAAGGGTTTTCCCCAACTGGAAAACACTGTCGCGGCGCGGGTAGCCGTGCCACAGCGCCTGTGCCGCTGGTGGGGAGACGCCCCTCTGGCGCTGTATTTGGGAGGTATAGGTCTGCTGGTGATTGCCATCACCACCGGCTTGGCGGCGCTCGCGGTGGACGTTCGCAGCAACGCTATTCTCCATGCCGGCCTGCTGACCTTGGCGGCCCTTGCCGCCACAGCTCCGGCGGTGGCGATCACTAACTGGCTCGCTACACTTACAGTGCCGCCTCGACGCCTGCCGCGCATGGACTTTACCAAGGGGATTCCATTGGAGCAGGCAACGCTGGTGGTGGTGCCCAGCTTGCTGGCCAGCCTACGCAGCGTCGACGAACTGCTTAATGCTCTGGAAGTGAGATTTCTCGGCAATCGCGACCCGCACCTATTCTTCGCGCTGTTGACGGATCTTGCGGACGCGACAACGGAAACCTGCAGTGAAGACGAGGCGCTGGTGCATCGGGCTGTTGAGGGCATCGAACGTCTGAATCACCAATACCCCTGCGAAACTCCAGACATCCAGCGCTTCCTCCTCTTTCACCGGCCGCGTACATGGAATGCTTTGGCACATGTGTGGATGGGATTCGAACGCAAACGCGGCAAGCTCGCCGCGCTGAACAGGGCGATTCAAGGCCACGGGCTGGAAGGGTTTTCGACCCTGGTCGGCGATCTTCAGGCACTGCCGCGGATCCGTTACGTCATTACCTTGGACGCGGACACGCAATTGCCGCGGGATGCCGCCCAGCAGTTTGTCGCGGTGATGGCGCATCCACTGAACAAGCCGCTGTATGCAGCAAATACCCAAACCGCGTTGCCGCGCATCATCGGTGGTTACGCCATATTGCAGCCGCGCATGGCGGCGGGCCTCGCGGGTGCCCGGCGTTCGCGCTACGTCCAATTATTTGGCGGTGAACCTGGGCTCGACCCTTACACCCGCTCGGTATCGGACGTATATCAGGACCTGTTCGCCAACGGCTCGTTCATTGGCAAAGGCATCTATGAAGTGGACGCCTTTGAACGCATGCTCGGCAAGACGCTGCCGGACAACCGCATCCTCAGCCACGATCTGCTGGAAGGCTGTTACGCCCGCTCCGGGTTATTGAGCGATGTGCATTTGTACGAGGAGCCGCTGGCCCGATATGACGCGGATATGACTCGCCGCGAGCGCTGGCTGCGTGGTGACTGGCAGATCGCCCGCTGGTTATTTCCCGGTGCGCCTGGCGCCGACGGGCAACCTCAAGCCAATCCACTGTCTGCTCTTTCTCGCTGGAAGATTCTCGATAACCTCCTGCGCAGCCTAGTCCCAGTCGCTCTGTTGCTGCTTTTGCTGGCGGGCTGGTTTGTTCCGGGGCTCACAGCGGGATGGTGGACGCTGGCGATCCTCGCCCTGCTGTTGGTTCCTCGCATGCTAATGACGTCGGCGCATTTGTTGCGCGGGCGCGATAAAACTCCCATCGCCGCGCACCTTTCCGCCGTGGCCAACGCGACGGGCCTGCATTTCATGCAGGCGATCTTCGGCCTGGCCACATTGCCCTATGAAGCACTCATCAGTCTGCAAGCGATCGGCCGCAGCAGCTGGCGGTTGACCTTTGCGCCGCGCCAGGTGCTGGCGTGGCAGGCCACCGTTCATCGCGGTTCCAGCAAGCCGGTGTTAGGGCAATTTGTGCGGCAGATGTGGATTGCGCCGGTGTTCGCCGCCGTTGTTGCCGCCTCTCTGCTACAGATCAGTCCCTTTGCGCTGACGACGGCGGCTCCCATACTCGCCTTGTGGATGACAGCCCCCTTTTCGCTTGGTGGCTCAGTCTGCCGCTCAAGCGCACACCAGTAAGTCTCAGCTGGGAGGAGACGATTTTCCTGCGCAAGATTGCGCGCAAAACCTGGGGATTTTTTGACCGGTTTGTCGGCGCGACCGATCACTGGCTGCCGCCGGATAATTTTCAGGAACAACCCGGTCCCGTGATTGCACACCGCACATCGCCCACGAATATCGGGCTGGCGCTGCTAGCCAACATGTCGGCTTGGGATATAGGTTTTATCCCCGCTGGCACACTGTTGACGCGCACCCGTCATTCGCTTGATTCCATGTCACGGCTGACCCGTCATCGCGGTCACTTTTTCAATTGGTACGACACTCGAACTCTGGAGCCTTTGCCGCCGCGCTATATCTCATCGGTGGACAGCGGTAACCTCGTCGGTCATTTGCTGACCTTGCGGGCGGGCCTCACAGACCTGCCCAATAAGCCCATCGGGTCAGCCCAGGTGGTCAAAGGGTTGCAGGATGCGCTGGCGATTCTCCACGACAGCCTGGTACTGACTGTCAGGTCCGGCCTCCGACAATATCAAATTCTGGAGGCGGTACAGACCTGCGCTGCGCGGCTCGATGGCCTGCTCGATCCGCAGTTCTGCAGCCTGGAAAAACTGTTGCGGCAACTACAGCAGGCAACGAACGGCGCGCAGGATTTACACGCGCGGCTGGTTCACGCGGCGCCGGCAGGGGCCGAGCCCACCACGTTGGAGCTCGTCAATAGCCAACCCCGTTTTGACGACGAGCTGACTTATTGGGCGGCGGAACTGCTAGGCCAGAGTAGCGCGCAATTGGCGGACCTTAAGGCGCTATTGCCCTGGGTCGATCTTCCGCCAGCGCCGCCGAGCCTGAACGCGATACAACAAGCGTTAAACGCGATCACCGCAAGTCCCACTCTGCCGTCCCTGCACCAGCTGTTGGCACACACCCGCGCACTGCGATCGGCCGTCGGGGATGAACTTCACCGAGCGGATGCACCGGATGCCAATGAGGTGCGGAGCGAGCGCATGTTTAGCCCGGCAAACAACGGTGGAGCTGACAATAAAAGCTGGCTCCAACAACTGGACGGAATGTTGACGGAAGCCGAGAGGTTTATCTCGTTACGCATTGCCGATTGCACCGAACTGGCGGAGCAAGCTGCCGCCTTCACCGCCATGGATTTCACCTTTCTCTATGATTCCACCCGCCATCTGCTGGCAGTTGGCTACAACCTGGACGACTTCCGTCGCGACACCAGCTATTACGATCTGCTGGCGTCGGAAGTCCGTCTGGGGACCTACACGGCCATCGCGCTCGGCCAGTTGCCGCAGCAGGCGTGGTTCGCCCTGGGCCGTTTGCGTGCAGGAGCTGAGGGTGCGCCGGTACTGATGTCCTGGAGCGGTTCCATGTTTGAGTATCTGATGCCGATGCTGGTGATGCCCAGTTACCCCGGCACTCTGCTCGACCATAGCTGCCAGGTGGCGGTGGCTCGCCAGATCGCTCACGGCAAGCATTTGGGTCTGCCTTGGGGCATATCGGAATCCGGCTACCACGCCTTCGATACCAATCTCAATTATCAGTATCACGCCTTCGGTGTGCCGGGCCTGGGGTTAAAGCGCGGCTTGTCAAACGATGCGGTGGTCGCTCCTTATGCCTCCGCGCTTGCCCTAATGGTCGCGCCCAATCAGGCATGCAGCAATCTGCAGCGGCTGGCGGCCATGGGCATGGAAGGACGGTTTGGGCTTTACGAAGCGGTTGATTACACCCCGACACGGCTTCCGCGGGGGGTCACCCACACGGTGGTGCGCTCCTACATGGCACACCACCAGGGCATGAGTCTGTTGGCGTTCGCCTATGTGCTCCTGGACCGACCCATGCAGCGCCGCTTCGCGGCGGAACCTCTGCTCAAAGCGACCTTAATGCTGCTGCAGGAAAAAATTCCCCGAGCCTCTCCTCGTCACCAGCACCTGCTGGAGGACTCCCAAAGCAGCGGCGGGTTGTTCGCCGATGAGCACGCCTCGGTCCACCCGCCCATCGCCGCCGAAACCGCGACCCCCGAGGTGCAGTTGTTATCCAATGGGCGCTATCACTTGATGGTGACCAACGGCGGCGGCGGCTACAGCCGCTGGCGCAATCTCGCGCTAACCCGGTGGAGGGAGGACGCAACCCGGGACAACTGGGGCCTGTTCGTCTACGTGCGCGACACCGCGAACGGTGTTTTTTGGTCCGTAGCCCATCAACCGACGCTCAAACGCGCAGACAGCTACAGCGCGATCTTTTCCGAAGGGCGGGCGGAGTACCGGCGCCACGATGCGGACATCGAAACCTATACCGACTTGGTGGTATCGCCGGAAGATAATATCGAGCTGCGCCGCCTACGCCTCACCAATCGCTCATCCCAAACCCGCACCCTGGACATCACCACCTACGGGGAAGTGGTGCTGGCCGCGCCGGCCGCCGATGATAGCCAGACTGCGTTCGGCAATTTGTTCGTGCAGACGGAGATTCTGCCGGACCGGCGGGCCGTGATCTGTACCCGGCGACCGAGATCGGAGACAGAGAAGCCACCGTGGATGTTTCATCTGTTGGCCAGCAACGGCACGGTGCTTGACGCAGTTTCATTTGAAACGGATCGGTTCCGCTTCATCGGTCGCGGCCGTACGCCGGCTGCACCACAAGCGCTTGTGAACAAGGGTGACCTATCGGGTAGCGAGGGCTCAGTGCTCGACCCGGCTGTGGCAATACGCACTCGACTGACACTGGCGCCCGGTCAGGCGGTGACGCTGGACGTCGTCACTGGCATCGCCGACACCCGCGCAGCCTGTCTGGCTTTGGTGGGCAAATACCAAAACCGTAATTTTGCTGATCGAGTGTTCGAACTCGCCGCCACTCATGCGGGCGTGACCTTGCGGCAAATCAATGCCAGCGAAGCCGACGCGCGCCTTTATCGTCGCCTTGCCAGCATAGTGCTCTACGCACAGGGCACCTTGCGCGCCGATCCGGCATTGTTGATTCAAAACCGGCGCGGCCAATCCGGCCTTTGGGGCTATGCCATCTCCGGCGATCTGCCGATTGTGTTGCTGAAAATCGCCAGCAGCGCCCACATCGAACTCGCTCGCCAGATGATCCAGTGCCATGCCTATTGGCGGCTGAAAGGTCTGGAGGTGGATCTCGTTATCTGGAACGAAGACCACGTGGGCTATCGGCAGCATCTGCAGGATCAAATCCTGGCGTTGATTTCCAGCCGCAGTGAGGGTCAGCAGAGTGAGCGGCCCGGCGGTATTTTTGTGCGTTCCGGCGAGCAGATCTCCCAAGAGGACCGGGTGCTGCTGCAGAGTGTTGCCCGTGCCATTATCGACGACACCCGCGGCAGCCTCGCCGAACAGGTGAACCGGCGTTCGCGCACCACGCGGAAGGTTCCCCGGTTTACTCCGGTCCCGGTCCGCGCCGCCGTCCGCGAACCACCACCGCCGACCCTGCCCCGCGACGGGCTCATTTTGCGCAACCCGCTGGGCGGTTTTACTGCCGACTGTAGGGAATACATCGTGGTGACCGACGCTGAGCGTAAGACACCTTTGCCGTGGGTGAATGTGCTGGCCAACCCCAGTTTTGGCAGCGTCATCTCTGAAAGCGGGCTGGCCTATACCTGGAGCGAAAACGCGCGAGAGTTTCGCCTGACCCCCTGGAGCGACGACCCGGTGGGCGCAACAGGCGGCGAAGCGTTTTATTTGCGCGATGACGAGACCGGTTATGTCTGGTCGCCTACGCCGCAACCCAAATCTGGCACCGGCGCATATGTCACTCGCCACGGGTTTGGCTACAGCGTCTTCGAACACCGGGAAGACGGCATTGAAACCGAGCTATGGGTCTATGTGGATCTGCAGGAACGCGTGAAATTTTCGGTACTGAAAACCCGCAATGTCTCGGGCCGCCGGCGGGCGCTTTCCGCTACCGGTTATGTGGAGTGGGTGCTGGGAGATCTGCGGGCGAAATCGGCCCTGCATCTGGTAACCGAGATCGATTCTTCGAGTGGTGCGCTGTTTGTTCGCAATGCCTACAACACCGAGTTCGCCGGCCGCACCTGCTTTTTCGATGTGGATGATGAGTCGCGTAGCGTGAGCGGTGATCGCACTGAGTTTCTCGGGCGCAACGGTTCCATTCATGCGCCGGACGCTCTGCAACGAACCCGATTATCGGGCCGCCTGGGTGCCGCGTTGGATTCGTGCGGCGCTTTGCAGGTGCCATTTGAACTGGCAGACGGCCAGGAGCGGGAAATCATCTTTCGCCTCGGCGCCGGCGCGGACGTGGAACAGGCGCGCGCGCTGGCGCTGCGCCTGCGGCAATTGGGCTCGGCGCGAGCGGCACTGGCGCAGGTGCACGCCTACTGGACTGAAACCCTCGGTGCTGTGCACGCGCACACGCCGGACCCGGCATTCGATGCTCTGTTTAATGGCTGGCTCGTCTATCAGACCCTCGCCTGCCGGCTGTGGGCGCGCAGCGGCTTTTACCAGTCCGGCGGCGCCTATGGTTTCCGCGACCAACTGCAGGACTCTATGGCGCTGGTCCACACCCGACCCGCTGTCGTGCGCGAGCATTTGCTGCGGGCGGCGCGGCGCCAGTTTCCCGAAGGTGATGTGCAACATTGGTGGCACCCGCCCCATGGGCGCGGCGTGCGCACGCGCTGTTCCGACGATTATCTGTGGCTGCCGTTCGTACTCTGCCACTACGTGAACAACACGGGCGATAGGGGCGTACTGGAGGAATCTCTCCCTTTTCTCACTGGCCGCGCGCTCAATGACGACGAAGAGTCCTACTACGACATGCCCGGCCAGAGCGGCGACAGCGCAAGTCTGTATCAGCATGCGGTACTCGCGGTTAAACACGGCCTGCGCTTCGGCGAGCGCGGTCTGCCGCTGATGGGATCGGGGGACTGGAACGACGGCATGAACCTGGTCGGCATTCATGGCGAAGGCGAGAGCGTCTGGCTCGGTTTTATGTTGTACAAGGTATTGCGTGAGTTCGCCCCATTGGCTCGCGCCCACGGTGACGTGGAATTCGCCGATCACTGTCTGGTGAAGGCAAAAATACTGGGCGAAAAGATTGAGCAACACGCCTGGGACGGCAACTGGTATCGACGAGCTTGGTTTGACGATGGCGTCGCGCTGGGCTCGGCAGCTAATACGGAGTGTCGGATCGATTCTATCGCGCAAAGCTGGTCGGTGCTTTCCGGCGCTGGCGACCCCATACGTGCCAGCCGCGCCATGGATGCTCTGGATCGCCACTTGGTACGCCGCGAGCAGGGCATTATTCAGCTCCTCGATCCGCCGTTCGATCATTCCGCGCTTAATCCTGGCTACATCAAAGGTTATGTGCCCGGTGTGCGAGAAAATGGCGGCCAGTACACCCACGCAGCCATATGGGCGGCCATGGCCTTTGCCAAACTCGGCGACTGCCAGCGCGCCTGGGAACTCTTTTCCATCATCAATCCCGTCAACCATGGGCAGAGCGATGCCGCAGTCGCACTCTACAAGGCGGAGCCCTATGTGGTCGCCGCCGATGTTTACGCCATAGCGCCCCACACTGGGCGCGGTGGTTGGAGCTGGTACACCGGTTCCGCCGGCTGGCTCTACCGGCTGATGCTTGAATCGCTGCTCGGTATCACCCGCAGCGGCGATCAACTTCACATCAAACCCTGCCTGCCAACGATGTGGGACGGCTTTTCCCTCAACTATCGATTTGGCAAAACACTTTATCGAATTAATTTCCAGCGCGGTTTTGCAGAAGGCAAAACCCTGGATGTTGCTGAAGGCATAATCTTGGATGGCGAAAAAGTTACAGGGGATTCTTTTTCATTGATAGATGATGAACAGGAGCATTCGGTGCATATCGGCGGAAAATAATTTTAATGTTGTCCGGCATGGATATTGGGTGCGCTCTCACACCGACACTAAATAAAAAAGAGTATATGCTCAACAAGTTAGCAAAATGCAGTTGTAGAGGTTTGATATGGTCGAGGTCATTGCAGGTTTTTTGACAGTTTTATGGTTGTTGGGTGTGCTGTCATTTTTTAATATTGGCCCCTACATTCACATTTTATTTGGAGCGGCCGTGCTCATGATCCTGGTGCGCCTGGTGCGCCGCGCCAATATCCGATGAGATAAACGGACAGGAATTGATAAAAGGAAATTAAATTTTTTAGATTGTTTACGCAGCTGGATTCGACATTCCCTAATAAAAAACAGCAGTAACACCGCAAAAACAATTCTCTACTCATAGCTACCGCATATTTCTAGCCGGCCTTATGCAACCGCAGGACGCACTCTTCAGCTGCCGATGGACAGCCTTCAAATCCCTGTATGTACATTACCACCATGGCGACGCTCCAGCGGGTGTTGTTGGTCATTAACCATTTTCAATCGAAGGTCTTTTTATGAAACGCAAGTTAGCTTTAATGAACACTAAATTAGATTTCCCAATAAAAAGCCGTAGTCAATTACGTCTTCTACTATGGAGTGGAATTCTTCTTCTGGCGGCCTGCGCAAGCACACCCGCCCCCAATCAAGCATTGCAGGCAGCTGAGCTGGCGATAACCAACGCAGAGCGCGCACGCGTCGCCGACTTCGCCGCCCCGGAACTGGGTGAAGCGCGGCGCGACTTAGAGGCTGCGCGCGCCGCCGTCAATGAGGAAGATATGGTGCTCGCAGAACGTCTGGCAGAACGGTCACGTGTCGGCGCTGAACTGGCAATGGCCAAAGCGGAAGTCGGCAAAACCCAAGCCGTCAATGACGAAATGAAAAAAAGCACGAATGTCATGGAGCAAGAAATGCAACGTAATCGAGGATTATCACAATGAAAACCACCGCTACTGAATTTGGCAATGCGCCAGAAACCAAAATGTCGAAAAATTTCCAGTTACAAGCATCGCCAAAACGATACTGGCCAGATGTAAAAACGTGTTCCGCAATCATGCTGATTTCAACGCTGACATTGGCAGGATGCGCCTCTTCACCCAAAAAGCCGGATGGCGCCGACGCTGTGCGCAACAAGTTGAGTCAGTTGCAGGCGGATCCCAATCTCTCCTCTTTAGCACCTGTAGCATTGAAAGAGGCAGAAGCCGCCGTGAAAACTGCAGAGCAACCCACTAAAGATAAAAAATTGGCGGAACATCGCATGTGGCTCGCAGAAAGCCGTGTGGAAATTGCCCGAGCCAGAGCGCAGAGCCGATACAACGAAGACCAACGCAGCGCGCTTAGCGAAAATCGCGAAGCCGCACGGTTAGATTCGCGCACTCAGGAAGCGGACATGGCCCGCGAGAAAAACCAGGATCTAAGGCAACAGATTGCCGACTTGAATGCCCGCCCAACGGACCGCGGATTGGTGATGACACTCGGTGACGTGTTATTCGCTTCAGGTAAAGCTGAACTAATGGGCGGAGTGACCAGCAATTTAGACAAGCTCGCCAGCTTCCTCCAACATTATCCCGAGCGCACCGTCGAGATCGAAGGGCATACAGATAACGTCGGCAGCGCGGACCTCAATAGAGAGCCTGTCCCAACGCCGAGCGGACTCTGTCAAAACCTATTTGGTGCAAAAAGGTGTGCAGTCAAATCGATTATCCACTGTCGGAAAAGGTTTTGATGTTCCGGTTGGCAATAATGATTCCGCAGATGGACGGCGACAGAACAGACGTGTGGAAATTATTATTTCGGAAGGAAATGCCACTAGCAGCCGCTAGTGATCGTTTTGTTCGAGGCGCGCGCGGGTAGGGCGGGCGCTATCCCTTTGAGACCAACTTCCCTGCCAGTTGCACAATTCGAATCATTACGGAATTGTTAGCATGTTAGGATTCTGCATCCGTAGATGGCTTGCCTGAAGCACCGACCTTAAAATGTTTAGGTGAGCAGCCGTAGGTTTCCTTGAACAATTTATTGAAATAAGAAGGATTATTAAATCCTACCCGATAGGCGATCTGGGAAATCGTTTCATCCGGGTATTCGCTCAGCAGCCTGGCAGCTTCGGTCAGCCGCAGCTTGTTGATATAGGCTGTGAAGGTCATTCCCAGCTCGTCTTTTAATATGGTGTTGATCTTGCTTTTGTTGATGCCCAAACGCTCTGTTGTCATATCCAGACCGATCTCCGGGTCCGCATATTCCTTGGCCAAAAAAAGCAATAGATTGCGTTTGGTTTTATCCACCTGAGGCGAAATGGACAGCTTTTGATAAGCGGTGAGCGGCATATCCTCTTTCATTCTCTCTTTGGCTTTAGCCACCAGCTGCTGCGCATAGAGCATAAATCCCCACCAGAGCATGACAGCCCACATGGCACCCGCGATGGCCAGAGACACATAAATGAAAATCGGTCGCCGCTCAATTCCCACCAATCCGGTAATAGCGATTTGCGATAGGGTATCGCGCGGACTTTGTAGAGAGTTGACGACGGAGAAGCCCAAGGTCTTACGCACATCATATTTTTTGTCAGCGAGTTCAAGCTCCATCAGCTGTAGCCACCAATCCGGTGTTTCAAATTCCTGCAGCTTTACTTCTTGATCGCTCCACGAACCATCACACGTAAAAAAATGCCAGTTCACGCGATGGGTGTGATCCTTAGCAAAATCACTCACCTTGTCATCAAATGTGAAGATCACAAAAATCAATACATTTTTCGGCGTGCAGGTAACGCTGAAACGGAATGACTCGATCGACGTTAGGTCGACCAGATGGCGCTCGTATGCTTCGGACAGAAACGTAAAATCATAACTGCCGTAAGGGTACTGCTTCTGAGAGGACAGAAATATTTCGTAACGAATGGTTTCTCCTTCTTCCAGAACCTTTGTATAGGTGACGCCCGGAGGAGGCGATGTCTGATTGTCGGTCGCAGGGGGTTGCGTTGAGCCCACCCACGCGATACCGCTTTCCGACTGGGGCATGAGCGGGACTTCTTTTTCGGCGAGGTCCGCCCCGATATACAGGATCAACCCGGACAATGCGGCCGTTAGCAGAATTCGGGTCAGAATCGTCCGCAGGAATGCAGTCATAGGTTTTCAGGCTTCACGTCAATACAACAACAATAGGCTCGAAGAGCTCCGTTCTATCGGCGCCTATCGCTTTTATCGGTTAATGAAGTTGATGCTTTGTAACCGAAATCTGATACGTATTATGCATGTAACTGCCGGCGGGAACTATGACCCGCTCCTCGTCTTGCGCGGGAGGTTGTGGCTTGGAGATAGGCGGTTGCGCGCCATGCTTTGAGCGATCGCGGGTGTTTGAGGAGCTGGACGCTTTAAACATAAAGTGGGGGAGGCGGGTGCAAGACCACCCGCCAATCGTGGGTCACGCGTTACCTGACAGCAGAGGGGCGATTCGGCTTTTCTCCGATTTGTCGTCGGTAAAAATCAAGGCCACCAATGTGTTCTGCAGCATGGTAGACACAACGCCGAAGCCCAATAGGAAAGTTACCTTCAGCAAAAAGAGAACCGCATCTCCGTCGGGATCTGGCATCGTCTGCTTCCAGATGTAAAAGGCCATGATATGCCACAAGTAGATCCATAATGAGTTGGACGAAAGCCATATGATAACGGCTTTCAGGCGCTGCCCCTCCAGGCGGATCCTGCTGCATAGCAGATAAACAATATTCAACGCAAAGAAGGCGTAAGACAAATAATATAAGGTCGGTGGGTACTTGTAGTCCTGCACCGGAACCGGGCTTCCCGTCTCCATATATTTGCTGATAAACAGGCCGACAAATATCAGGAAGGAAATCAATGCGACTCCGGCAACATATTTCGGATTGAGCTTCGCCAGACGGAATCCATACAGGTAGAGCAGGGAATAGGGAACGACAATAAAGACCACAGTCTCCATAATCCTAGCAATAGCGCCCCGCATGTACGGCTCGGAAATCAGGTATGAAAGTTCATAAAGAACATAGCCTGCTGCAAGCAAGCTGAAATAGGAAAGGGGCGAGCTTATGCGGCGATTAAAGCGGACAGCAAATGGAGTTATCAATGCGAGAATTATGTATACCTTCAAAACCCAGACAAATCCAATTCCGCTGGCGAAGGTGTATGAGCCGATAATCTTTCTTATGGAGAATGGGTAGTTTTCACCAGTCAATGCGCTGCTCACGTAGAAAGACAAAAAGAAAAAGCTCAAAAAAATCCACGCCGGAAGGACTAGGCGACTCAGGCGCCGACGGTAGAATTTCCAAACATCCAAACTGCGGCTTTCGTAAATCAGCGCATAGGTCAGTGCCGACCCGACGATAAGTAGAGGGGTACCAAAATTACGCAGTTGAAACAGCCAGTCGGGAGGCGATGCGTGCGCAATCATAATGATTAACACCCCAATAAGACGCATGAGGTCATAGTTGATGTTTCTTTCCAAGGTCATGACAAATCCTGTTTGTAAGATCGACGCGCGATGCGTTTTGCATCTGTTATTGTTGGGGCCAGAAAGGGTCCTATGGTGTCGTCTGGCGGAAAAGGGTGGATGTTTGAGGTGGGTTCAAAGCGGGTCAATGCTAGCGTCAACCTATGGCAAATTCAACGCCATCGCGCTCAAATGCGAACGCGAACATTGGGGTTCAAGTAAGTTTTTGAATTTGTTCACAATAACGATTTGTTTAACTTCTCGAAAGCGAAATCACCGAATGCGACCCAGCTCTTTCAGCGCAGTCCGAATAGAGCGCGGGCATTATCGTAGCGGATCTTTGCTTTTTCCCCTTCTGTAAGGGGTAATCGCTCAAGCGCATCGACATTTTGTTTAAGCGAATACTGGGGATGATCAGAACCCAACAGCACGTGCTCGACTCCCACATTGCGAATCGTCCAGACAAATTCTTCCTGAATCGGGGAGCCCGCAATCAATTCCACCGTAGCCGAAATATCAAAATAAATGTTTTCGCCAAACAATCCCTCTGCCGTCCTTGCCGCTTTCAGAATATTCCAGAAACGGAAATTCAACGCGCCGAGATGCGCAAAGATGAATTTCGTTTGGGGGGCTTTAAGCGCAAGGTTGAACAATTTTTCACTGTCGCCGGGTAGAATATGGGCGTTGTCCATCAATACGATTACGCCAAGCTCCCCAGCCCGGTGGGCAAGCGTCAGCACGCGGGAATCGTCTGGATCGAACTTCTGCGTATGCGGGTGAATTTTCAGGACCTTGATGCCCTTAGAGGCAATGCGTTCCAATTCCGCTAAAGCAGCTTTGCCATCGTAGGGATGGACAGTTCCAATGGGAATTACTTTGGGGTTCTTTGCGGCCAAAGCGATAATGCCATCATTGCCCTCCCTAATTTTTTTCGGTTGACCTGCGAGCGCCTGATTCGGGCCGCCGAACCACATGGCGCCAATGCCACCCACCTGCAGCAGCTGCTCCTTTTGCTGTTGCTCATAGGCTCGCAGAGAATCTTCCCCCATATGCAAATGCACATGGGCGTCGAATAGTGTTGGTAGCTCTGCATCAGCAGTCGGTGCGGCCAGGGCAAACGCAACGACGGCAGCCGAGAATCTCTTCATTAAGGCAGCATAAATATGAACGCATTTAGTTTTATTGGGCATTTGATAGGCTCCGGTGATTTGGATTTATAAAGAGTTGGTAGAGCTACCTGAAGGTATCTGGCGATTAATGCATATCTAAAATCGCTTAAATTTTTAACCAAATGAAGAATGTTGCCATTTGATACCATCTATTATCCATAGATGGTATCTCCGTTGCTTATCGCAAGCAAATTGGCTCCCAGCAATCGGTAGCCTTTATGCCAGTTTGCCGAATCTTGTTGCTGAAACTTTTAAAATTTCATAAATCATGTAATAGCAATTTTCTTTTAAAACAAGATGGTTACGATTGAGCTCAAGCTCTAAATATAATCTTCGGCTATTGCGGCCAATCTGGCTTTGAATCGAATATACATGGCTTCTGCCGCATTGCTGCCCACAGCTCTATCTAGCTGAGCGGTTTGCTCTTGCAACTCTGCTCGAAGTCTCACAGCAGCCTGACCAACAATTGTAGGGAAAAATTCATTGAATAACTTAATCTTAGAAATCAACTCGTCTACTTGGGCATTTAAATCGCTTTTTCTTTCTGCAATAACGTACTCGTCATACATATCGTAAAGTTCGTATGGATCCTCATGTATATCCGATTCCAAACTTAACCATTGTCGAAAAGACATAATCTTTTCAGACACGAGCTGTTTCTTCTTGGCCAGTGAGGCTGATAATTTTTTCTGTGCGGCGATATCATAGCTGTTAGCCAGCTGTTCATCTTGGATACTTACCGGTTCAACCTGCCGCTTTTTAAACTTAGGCCTAGGCTCCCCTTGGGTAACATCGTCCCAGGCATCTCCCGAGCTGTGAGATGGTTTACTAGGGTCTCCTTCCAATTGAAAATTAATCATTTCAGCCTCACGTAGGTGCTGAATTATGGCTGCCACCTCCTCTTCATTAAGTACAAATCTCTCTCCAGAGCCTTGATGCAACCTAAATCGATCGAATATATTCCGCACAACGTTATCAGCTAAACTGGAAAAAACTCTGCTTCGCGGGGTCAAGCTTCCCGAGTTATCGCGCATTAAATCGAGGTATTCCTCTCCTACCCGACTTTCACGTGAATTGTTCATCGGATCATCGCGTCTGCTGTCTGATTTTGCTACCCGCCCCCTTCCTTGGACCTCCGGTGAAATCAGGTTCGAACCGAGACGTGTCAGCGCCAGCGCCTGTGCATTGAAGTCCAGATGTAATGACTGTTTAACTTCCCGCTGACTCTTGGCATCCATGTGATCGTACAACCACGCCAATACATTTTTCCCTATTTTGTGGTGTGCATCCTTCAATTGGTCGTGTTCACCATTCCAACCTGAAGTATCGGTTTTAGGACGCAATTCGTTCAAAAACGCAGTTGAACTTCTAGCCTCCTGAAAATTGCTCAAACTGAGGCGTGGAATATCTCGAACTCCATTGGAGCTTGCATTCCCTGTTATACTTTTTTCCGCCTGTTCTTGATGCTGCTGAATCATGCTTTCGGCATCCATCCCCTTCAAGATCTCGGCAATCGCCTCACTCGTTCTACTGAAATGAAATTCAATCCCAGATTGAGCTAGAATCATTAGTTGTTCAAAAATATGGGACCATTGTGTCGGTGAAATTTCATCAAATCCTCTCTCAGCCAAAGGAAGTTTTGTATCTCGCATTATTTCTGCTTTCTTCTCGCGCAATACCGTTCGACTCACATAAGTTCCATTTACGATAAAAACACCCTGCACCGGATTGCTCTGACCTATGGCCGCTGAAACATGTTGCAATTTTGTGCCCATTGTTTTGAGGGCCAAATGCTTATCGCCGACTTGCGAGGCTTTTGTTCCCATGTGGTCCGCCTCCTGCTCTAATCCAGCATTGTCGTTAACTTCCACGCCTCCATTCATTTGCATCGTCGGTTTCACTCTTCCCTGCTTTTGCTGCACCACATGCCATGCTTCGTGCGGCAGATGCTGCTCCTTTCCGCGCGCCAGGTGGATGTCCGTGCCTTGGGCGTAGGCATGTGCTTCCAAAGTGGCAGGCTTAGAAGAGTTGTAATGCACCGTGACATCATTCATCGAGTATCCCGAAAGACTTTCGATACCTGCTTTTAGATTATCCGGCAGACCAGTATCATTTCGTTGTGTAACCGGTTGTTGTTGACGTTGCACACTGCTTTCGCGATTGTCTTCCAGTGCGTATTTTGTTTTCCGTTGGCTGGTTTCGCTGGTTCCACATGACGTGCTGCCGCAGCGTTGATAAACGGATTCTTTCATAGTCAGTTTCTTCCATTAACGTATGTAGACGATTCTGAAGTATCAAATTAATCCTGAGAGTAACTTCGGTTAATTTCATTTTTTGAAAGTCGCTGCTAGGGAGATTCTTCATCCATCTTCACCTCCTCTGGGTTTGTATTGAGTGATGTTTCTAAACCCGTACGTGGAGCAAGTGTTTTGTATGACCGGCTGTCTACAAAACCTTTGTATTCTGTTTCAAGGAGCTTTTTGATGGTGGTGTCAGCAGGGAGATTATTCATGATGGTAATCCAGTTCTGGATGCCGTTTTTGACATCTGCGACCATGGCTCCGGCAACTTCCAGCTGGATCTGTGTAGGTTGAGTCGTGACATTATTGTTGATGATATCGATGATGTTTTTGATGGTGGTGGTGACATCAATAAGTCTGATGAGTGCAGCCCATGAGCCGATTTGACCATCGCGCCTGTAAGCGTCTTCGTGTTGTCTTAATGGATTTGCAACATAATCCTGCCGGTATTCAAAAAGGGTGTGTATATCTCCTTGTTGAACGCTAAATGGAGCAGGATTGATTTTTTCCTTCGCATATTGTTGGTAGCGAATAGCTCTGCCTGCCTTGGCGAAACTATCCAGAATCGGAATGGATTGATTGTTTCCCTGTTGATCCTGCAAGGTTATTGTCGGCCGCTCATTAAAGATCTGAAAAAAGCCGCTGGACGCTTCCTCCTGTGTCAAGCCGCTGTGGCTCGGCGAGTCAGGGTAGCTGAGGAATTCAGAAGTCGCCTGGATTTCACGAGCTGGAAGGCTGGGAACAGTATCGAGATTAATAGAGTGTGCGTAATTTTTGGTATTGTAGCGTCCCAGAAGTTTTCTCAAATCGTCATAAACTCCCCTTTGTATACTGACATCTTCAGGTGCGACATCTTCAACGATGCGTTCAACAACTCTAGTGAGAGCAACAGTAACTCCTTTGCCTTCCACCGCGGCCCGCAGGCTTCCATACCAGCGGCTAAGGTTGGGATACTTTGACCCTTTGATGTCGTCCGCAACGTTCTTCGCCGTTCTCTGAACCAGTGGGCGGCTTGTTGTATGTTGTATGTTTCTTTTTTGCTGGAGCTGGATACTGCTTTCGCGGTTGTCTTGCAGCGTGCGCGTTGTTTTTTGTTGTTTGGTTTCGCTGGCGCCGCAAGATGTGTTGTCGCAACGTTGATAAACGGATTCTTTCATTCTCTGTTTCTCCCATCAACCCACACGAATGGTTTTGTTGTCTTTGCGAAACTCCTGTCTTATTCCTGTCAAAATATCCTGATTTTTTGCGCATTTGCTGCCACGTTCGATTGCGGCCAGTGCGCAGTGACGCAAAACATTAATAATTGCCCCGCCAGCCAGTTGGTATTCTGCTGCGATTTTTTTCGAGATTTACATCATTATCTAGATCACAGGTGCCGCGAAAAGCTTGTCGCCATAGTGCGAGCCTTTCTTCCGCCGAAGGCATGGGAAAATGAATCATTGATTGGAATCGGCGAGTAAAGGCTTCATCCATATTGGACTTGAGGTTGCTGGCAAGAATAACCACGCCGGGAAAATCTTCGATGCGTTGTAACAGGTAGCCGGTCTGTTGATTGGCGTGTCTGTCGTTGGAGTTGCTTGTGGCTGTGCGCTGTCCGAAAAGAGCATCAGCTTCATCAAAGAAAAGAATCCAGTTTTTATAGGCGGCGGCATCGAATACGCGCGCCAGATTTTTTCTGTTTCGCCAATATACTTCGACACTATCATTGACAAATCGACGCGGTATATTTCTCGACATGTACTTTTCGCCAAGAGTGTGGCGGTAAGTGTTTTTCCTGTTCCCGGTGGCCCGTAAAAAAGTGCGCGATAGCCGGGTTTAACTTTCTTCGCCAAGCCCCACTCATGCATCAGAGTTTCACCGTGGGTAAGCCAGGCCTTAATTTCCTGAATCTGCGCCATGACGTTGTAGCTTAATATCAGGTTGGACCAATCCAGTGGGCTAGCAATGGGGTGTGCAGGAAATTCTGTGCTCAATTCCGGGCGAACTTTTTCGCCCGTGATAAAGTAGTGCAACCATTGGTTTGACAATGACAAAACGCCGCCCCAAGCAGGTAGGTTGGTATCAACGCTTTGTAAGGTAAGAACTTGCTCTGCTAATAATCGATGCGACGGATTGAGTATCGCCATCACCTTCAAACGTTCATCGGGATCGTTGGCGCTGAGGATAAAATTAAGCGTTTGCCCTGTAGGTAAAAATCCGCTGAACGCCTTATCTGCCACTCCACCGAATTCACTGAAACCCCGATCGTATAGCGCGTTCAAGCCGAAAAAAATATCCAGCAGTTCCGGCCTCAGACTGGGTGCCATAGCAAGTGCCAGCGCAATTCGACTGTGCTTGTCCAGTTCACACGTTCGGACAAAATTAGCGTAGACGCTGTCCCCCAGCTCCGGCACTGGGATATCTTGCCAGCGTTGTTCATGACCCTCCTGCTTGAGGTAACTGCGGATGACTTGGGCAATAATCCTTTCCAGCCAAGTCAGCTCATGCTGCAAAGCTTGCAAGTTCGTGGAGGGATTATAAGAATCTCCTCGTGGCGGTATGGCGCTGTTTATCTTCGACACTTTATGAGTTCCTTATGGTAATCGGATTTGTTACCAGCTGACGTAGAGTGTTTCTGGCATCCATGCCTGCGAAATCACCGAAAAACTCCAGGATACCTGGTCCATCAATATATCGACTGTCTTGCGTTGTACTGTCAGTTTCCAGCCGTCGTCCATCTGCACGAGCCGTCCCTCGCGCTGAAAAAACGTTTCTTGAAGGCCTGTGATTGAAGTGTTGGAGAGGCTTGTCCAGTTTGCAAGAACGGCTCTTTGTAATTGCTCGCACATGCGTAACTCTTCTTCAGCTAATTCGATGCGCGGTTCGACACTAGCATGTATGGATTCGCCGCACATAATTTTATTTAACGCTAATAGCGGTTCCGGCGTAGAGCTGGAGCCAGTGACCAAGTACTGTAAAATATGCACTCCTCGGCTGAAGGTTGCTTTGTCGCGCAGACGAATCTTTCCGTCGGCGTTCGTATGCAGCATATTCAGTGATTTAAAAAGGTGCGGGAGAAAAACTCCGACTAGAACCAGTCCAGCATTATCAATATAGAGGCAATCTTCGATACGGGTGGTGCCGCTGGAATCTTTCAGTTTAAAGCGGGAGCGCATAGCTGGATGCATGACTTTTTTCTCCTCTCTCCCTACCAGCACAGTCGGTTGACTTTCATTCAAAGGTGAGAGTAGCTGGTCTTTGTCTTCATCGCTTGCAAGCTGATATGTTTTATCTGTTTTGGGCCGCGGGTGGACGGCTACCGAGGACGCGTTTTTGTTGCGGATTGATCCGTTGCTAGCCTCGCGCCCAGGAGGGAATTGTTTAAAAAAAGATGCGTTCAGGGCGCTAAGTGTGCAATTGCTACCAGAGTGATCGGCGAAAAACTCTAACAGGAACGACCACAGTTCTCGCCTGCCTTCGCTGCGACTGCTGTTTGTTTGCAAATGCGAAATCGAGAGTGTCTCTGCGCTGTTGAGGAGAGAGCGTAGCTGTTGTGGTTCCAGCAGCCAAATAAACCGTACCAGAGACGACTCGGGAAGAATGTCTATCCAGTATTCGCGGATGGACTGATGATCGATATGTTCACGCACAAATGTACTGAGCCGGTCTGGTGATCGGACAAGTAGCTGATTAATCGCGCTGGGCAATTTTTCTCGTGGAATAGACGCTAGATTTTTGAGTTCGGCATACTTTGATAGATGTAGAGTTTGTGCGGGTAGCAGCGCAGAGAAGATTCTGTTTTGCCATTCTCGTAGTTGATCATTCTTTTCCTCTGATGCAGAGACGCGATGATTTTTATGTCGCTCGCTCAGGCTTTCACTTAAACATTGATTGATCGCAGACTTGAATCCGGCGATTTGTTCCTCTGTTAAGCCGTCTAAGCCCTGTGAGGATTCAGCGGACTTAAAAAGGTGCATTGCCAAAGGCTTCGATAAAGGCGTTGGAAAAAAGCTCACGCAGTACACCGGTAAAAAATCGCTCAATGGACGCAGGCTTGGAGTTTAGCACTTGCGCCAGTAAGACGCTGCGCAACCTGCGTCGACCAGGCCGGTAGGGAACCGGAATAGAGGTAATCAATTCGGCCAATGTTCTCGACACATTAAACATATCTGGTTGGGCCAGACAAAGAATCCGCTCGTATTCATTGGTAGAAATATTTTCCAAAAATGGGTCAACTGCTTTATTTGTCAAATCTGGCGTGGCGTGTAGATCGAGTAGAAATTGACGTGCATCGGTCGGGAAATCCGTAATTAATCTCCGCAACATCATGGTGGTATCTATTGCCGTCGCAGGACTATTTTTGTCGAAGAAGCCTTTTTCCTCGACAAGCATGGCTATCAATGCGGGCAGAGTGCTTTTTAAGGGTCTGGTTTTGACAATGTTCTTAAGCCCCTGGTGTAGAGCGATCACCAGCTCCCTGTATTTCAGGCCCTCTCTTTGCGCCATACCATGAATTAGCGACTTCAGGTAGCTTCTGCGATTGAACTGCGTTCCCCGCTCTCGCACGCTGTAAGTCAGTGTGAGTAACCAAACCAGCCGCTCGAACTTGCTTGAGTCCACCGGCAAGACTGGAGTTCTTGCATGAGTGGCTTCGAGATCGAAAATATAAGCGAGGATCACCTCGGCATTGTGTGGCTCTACTAAATGCAGAAGCTTGCGCAGAGAATCATTTCGTAGCTGCAAAACCAAGCGCTCAATGACTTGTGGTAGACGGTAATGTTTAACGATAACTTCCACTACCGAATCTTTCTGATCTTTCGCCAAAGCTAAAAATAGCGCATCGCAACAGAAGCCACTTTTGTTATGCGTATGCCACGGCAGAACGCCGTTTATCAAATAGTGTTCAAATTGATGTAAGCGAGACTGTTGTACAGGTTCGCGCGACAGATTGGTGTCCGCATGTTTTTCTCCAGTCAGTATATCCTGTAGACGGCTTCGAAGTTGTGTATCCAAACGGTGTCCCGCTTCTTCTGCGAAGCGGTTTAAAGGCAGAGTCCCCAAATCAATGGTAAGTCGGTCGATGGTGATGTGCTGGTCTGCTATCGACAATTCATCCAATACCCGCTCAATAATCGGCAGCAGACTTTCTCTGTTGATGTCCGGTAGTCGCACACGTAGGAGTAGGGCGTCACTCTCGCTTTTGAGATTAACCGTCAGCTTTTGCTTGCGAATGCTGTTTTCCATGTTCATTCCTGCCCGGCATTATCCCTGAGGACGGCGGCATGATGATTCTGCAAAAAAATCTTTAGGCGATTGGAGCTGATAATGCGCTGTTCGATATCGCCAGCTTTTAACGCCTGTCGCCATGCCCAATAAAGTCGTTCGAAACGGCATAGAGAATAGGGCGAAAAAAAATAGACATTCAGCAGCAGATGCGCGGGCGTATTCTGTCGGATAACGTCGTAGACTGTTCGACGATATGATGGATTGCCACGCTCTTCGCGAGTGGCGGATACGACCGCGCTTAAGTTAAAGCTGTAGTCAAAGCTTTCTGAGGAAGTTTCCTTGTCGTGCGCATCGCGATCAAGCAAGGCAAACCGAAGAAGGATATGCTCCACAAGATAAATCTGACGACAATTGCGCTGGAGTTTTTGTAGCATTGGAGCGAGCATTGTCGCGGCGGCTCTTGCCTGTGCAGCATTGCGGTAGGTGTTGATATAATGCCAGCTTTCATTTTCGCGCGCTTTGCAAACTAGCGCGACTTTTTGTTGCTCATTGTAAGATCCAATATGGAAGCGTGCTGTATCGGCCGCCGCGTGTAGTAATTCCTCGCTTAAGCGCTGGCCGTGCAGAGAGCTTAATGATATGAAGTCCAGCTTATCTGCATCGGCAGAATTTGCAATAACATCATCTGAATAGGCTTCAACGCTGCCCACCCCGGTTAACGAAGAAAACTGCCCCTCCAAATAATCAGAATAGCTGTCGAGCTTCTTTCCGATCGACGCTTCCTCATTGGTGTCAACAATATCCACTCCCAGCTCGGTGCAAAGCTGACTAAGTGGTGTGTGTTCTTCAGTTTCCATGCCGAGTTGAATACGAATTTTAATTTCCATTCCAGAAACATTTTTGCCTGATGCTCGATCGAGGTAGTCGAAGGCCCGTCCGCGGTCACGCGTTCCTGCAATCAGATGTTGCAGCCAGCTAATTTTTGCATCGATTAGGCGCCTGGCGTATTGACTAATATGATTTTCCTCGCCGGTTGAAACACCCACCTGTTCAAGTGTTTGTCCATAAATCGCCAGCATCACATCCAGGAAGCGGTTGCGACGTTCGTCAGCATTGTCTTCGCTTTGGATAATGCGCCGGAGCCCTTCATAATAGCTTCCGTAAATGCCACTTTTCTTGAGTAGGGGGTCAACATCAGGCACAGATTTGTCGAGATATTGGAAAAAGTAGGTATGTTTCAATGTGCGATCGATAGAGTACAGATCCTTGACGTGGGCCAGTTGAGAAAAATAATTGGCGAGTAGTTGATCAAAAACCAGGAGATAACCTTTTAATTGTTTAGCTTGGCCCGGCTGTACACTGCGGTAGTTGTTGTTAGTCACGCCATACTGGTTAATGCCATAGAGATTGGGAAACTGGTTTTGAATCGAATAATACTGCCTGAGATCCCGATAGGTTCCATGTGGCAGGGCGAAGTAGTGTGCATACTCCAGCATCAGATTGTACGACCTGCGGAAGTTGTTCCACAATTTTTCCAGTTCGCGTTTGACTCTTTTTGGATCTACCGCTACGGGCACGCCATCGATAAAGAGAGAGATTGAAAAGTCATTGCGCCGTCTATCGGCGCTTGTATCTAAACGAAGATAGCTGTGCACAGGTATTGGGATTTTGTCATTACCAGAATAAGTTATCTGTTGCGACTGGTTCGAATCAGCGGTGGATATCACTATCAGATCGGAGACGTTAATAACACCCGGTACCATGAGGATGTAGTTGCTTATTTCGGTCACCTGAATGCAGGTTGGTTTATCCTGCAGTTGTGAATCGTCTATCAGCCCGTTTAACAACAGGGGGCCGTTAAAAATCATTTCAGTAGTGGCCCCCGCATCCATTAATGGCGGGAGTGGCGAGCGTTTGATCTCGGGGGCCAGTAATAAGCCCAGCTGAAAGAATATGTTTGCCAAAGTGATATCAGGCGAAGCGGATTCGCTAATGCCGACTCTTGCTTGAACACGTATTGGCATCGGAGCAAGCAAAAAAACGCCCGCCAGATCTTCGCACACATCACGATGCTTGTTGTACACCTCGGTTACTTCCTGGGCGATGGTTACAGCGCCGCGATCTTCATCACAGACGCAATCGACGTTACTTGGCACATACAGTGCGGCACGATATAGACCTTGAAGCTCAGGGTTTGAGTCGTCGGGTATGAACCACACATTGCCGATGCCGCTTGCCCTATCCACAATTAACTTGCGGTAATCGTCTGTGGTTACGGGGTTGCATGGCAAGATATCTTGCGGTTCATAAAGCGCTTGTTTGCGCGCATCAATTTCGCCGTTGATTAGATTGGTCAGAAGGTCGCGCACGGGAAATTCCGCGCGGTATGAAAGTTCGGTCAACGCGTAGCAAAATTGTTCCAGTATTGTGACACCTGGATCGTGCTCGTTGTAATCGGTCCAGATATCGCCTGAATATTTCTGTACGATGCCAATGGCTTCTTCTCTGAGTGCGGCATAATCCAGTGCGACATTACCGGGTGGTTCTGGGTTAATGGTAATAAGATCGGCCATGTGGATAGTCTCTTGGTCATCTGCTCGCTTAATACGAGAAATCCGGTTCTGCCAGACAAGTTTGATGGTTGCTAATGAAAATCGTGTGTTGTAACGCGCTGGTGAGAAAATACCAGTCGGATTCCAGCGATTCTGGTAGTGGTTCGTATAAATATGCTATCGACTCCATGGAGCGAACGTAGCTTTGATTGAGGATAAACGAGGCTATATCGGCTTCGGATGCGTAATCTCCGTGGCGTGTCGAGCGAGAAGCTCTGTCATACCATGGCGAGAGATAGTGCACTAAATCATTGTTCAGTCGCTCGATATTAGCGCCTGAATTTTCTTCGGTATTAAAGCTCACGCTGACTTTTACCTGCACGCGCACGTACACCGGATTGCAGACATGCAGTTGCACAAAGGAGCTTGTTTTTTGTTTCAGGCTTTTTTGAATACTTTGTAGCAAATCATTGGGTATGTTGGGCGTTGTTGGGTCCGAACAGTCCATGCAGTTGGGCCCGGCGATAACTACCACCAGTACATGGCCGGGTGCATTTCTGTGTAGTGCGTCATGCGCGTTTAGCGCCTGCACCTTCCAGACATCTGGAAATTGCTCCAGGACCAAGCGTTCGTAATCCCATGCTTGAATGGCTCGATCTTTGTGGCGCAGGCGTTCACCCATGCGTACTTCAAATTCAGGATAGCTCTCTGGAGCTCGGCCGCCGAATGAAGGCATTGGTTGATTAACTGTCGCAATATACGGTAGTTCTTCTATGGCACTACTAATCGTGTGTGCAGGTAGCACAAGATCAGCTCGCGCACTTAAGTTGCCTTCGATTATATCGGCGTCTTCGCGTTCTTCGTCTGATGGGATGCTCTTGATCGTTTGCTCCTTCATCACCCGACTCGCCGGGAGAGCATTTGGAAATATCGCTTGGGTCAGTGGGAAATTTTCTGATCGATCAATTACGCTCGCACGTAACCAAGTATATTGGCTATTGAGGACAGTGTTGTTTGTGTTACTAATCTGCTGAATATCGAGAGCAACTATTCCTGAGTTTTGCAGGCCATAGGTAGAATCATGGAGATCGTCGATCGGCGGTAGAACTCGCCAATGGTTGTCGTATAGAAGGCTCCATTGAGGCGCCGGTAATTGCAACCCGCACCCGCCGCTCAGTTGGAATAAGAGTGTTAGCTGTTGCGGGCTAAGCAGCCTAGACATGCCGAGATACAGGTTGCCGTTGTTCACATAATTGGGAAGCAGCGGTAGTGCTAAGGACGAAGAGCAATTTAATTGGCGGTAGCCGTTAAAGGGCAATAGGTGGAAAAAGCTGCTGCTGGATTCAGCAGCATTTTCACGGCTGATGTCAAACACAGTGCATGCAGCCTGATAGTCCAAATGAACTGAAATAGCTTGCGGCAAATAAGGCTCGTTGGGGTATTTGAGTTCCTGCGTCGGTGCCATGCAGGCACCCATACAAGCGGTAAGACTTGCATCGTAAATTGCCTGAATTTGCTCCAGTGCCGAAACCAGGCGAGCTCGCTCGCAATCTGCCTGATTTTCGCCATCCTCGCATTGCCGTACATGTTGCTTTGTATTGAACAAAATGACTGCCACCTTAAAGAAGGATTGGCAGGTCGCCCCACAAGATTCTGATTCTAGGTTGCCATTGGCCTTCTTAAGCGCCTTCACCGATTCTAGAATTTTCTTTATGTTTTGTAATCGCATAGCGGACTTCTGCGGCAGCAAGTCCTGGCAGTTGTCCTTTATGGCGGTAAGCGTCTGAGCATCGACAATGTTTTCGTAGCCAGTCAGGCAGCGCAGAAGGCATTGGATCAGCGCGGTAATCAGGACCAGCTCACCCTCTGCCAACTTGGCGCCAATACATTGTGATCTCTGATTGGGATCGGTAATAGTGAGGCAATTTTTCAGAATAGACTCTACGCAAAGAATCGCATCTGCTATCGGACGGGCGTCACATAGACATTTATCCTTGCAGTCATCAGTGTCGGGAAGGTCTTCTATTACTGCATTGAGCACGTTTTGCGGGTAAAGGCTGTTGCCAAAAGCATAAGATGGTGCGCTCAATGTAAGGCGCAGAGCGCTATTGGCTGGATCATAATATGGGGGAAATTCATTCGGCTTCAGGTGTTGATACGCAGGCGTTATCATATGCAGATTTTCAAAACCCGTGTAGCTACAAAGGGCGTTGTTATCAGTTGGCGGTGACGGACAGCAATCGCCAGCGGACGCCGATTTGGTGCGAAACAAATACACATTTTCACTTTGTGAGGCAAGCTCCACGTTTGAATCGGCAATGCTCCAGCTACCAGGATTGACGATATTGATTTCACCGAGGAAAGTAGTGTTATTAAATAAATTTGGCTCCCTTGTGCCATTCGGCCCGATTGTGTAATAGCGGTAATATCCGGAGAAACCGGTGTCGTCTTGTGGAAGGTTGAACCATTCCACCGTAACACCCAGTGAGCTGGGAGTTTTTGCAAACAGCTCCCGGTGCGATAACTGGAAGTAGGAGCCCAGGACAGGTGTTCCGCCAAAAACCAAGAATGGAGAGGTCGGATCAATTTCGCCGTCGGTATTTTGCAAAGCCAGATTATTCAGGCCGTTCACCTGGGTTGAAATAGTAGCCGCATTCAACAGCATTTTGTCGAGCAAAGAGATCGGGTAGACCTCCACATCTCTGCCGTCATCTGCTTTGAGCGGAATGGCCTGTTGTGACAGATAAATATTCACCATTGGTTGACCGGTCGGGATAAACGATCCGCTAGCATCGGTCGAAATAGGTTCTATGGCAGGCGCTGATGCCGGTAGGGCGAAGCAGATACGGAATATGCGCTGAAAAAAATATTTTCGGTTGTTTCCTCTAGAGTTCGCTGTGCACTACTGGAGCTGAAGTCAATGGAATAGCTTTCTATTTCAAACCATTCCGCTGCTGATGATGCGGAAATTTTGAAAGCGCCGAGCAAGACCTGAAGAAAAATGTAGCTTTCGTCGCGTCCGGTCTCTTCGCTTAAGGTCTTTAGTAGCGGTTTTAAAATAGTCTCGTAATACGCTTCACTATACTGAAGTTGCAATTGAACACTGCGCGCACCTCCGGTTAACAGAAGGTAAGGTGAAGAAATAGCAAAGCCGAGTACGGCGGGTTGGTCATTTGGCGAGCCGCCAAACGTTGGCCATGGTGCGCTGCTTTCCCCTTCATCATCCAGATTGACTTCGCTGGCGAGAATGCGCTTTACAACAATTGGATTTTCCTTGCTTTTCGCCGGATCATTTTTGATCAGTGGGCCTTTTTCAACATTTAACATTCGAAGGCATGCGAGAGTAGCAGCGCTAACCTGCAAGGATTTGTCGGCGGTATAGACTATGTCCTCACCGTTGATATCTTGTCCGGCATTAAAGAGCGTTTTGGCCTCAATCGAAGTGCTGGATATTTCGTCCTCTTGCTCAAGCGTGAAATTCAGGTATACGCGATCTGCGCTTGCGTTAAGTCGTTGTGCACGCAAAACCTCGTCATAATAAAAGCGTGCATAGCGCGTCGAAAATGTATTGATAGATTTTTGTGCATGGTGGTAGATCCTGGCAAATGCCATATACAACCCGATCTGGGGGCGATGGCACGAGATGCTTTCCACGGCAGGCGTGTTGAAGCGAACATAATCTTGCAGCTCCGCCAGCCCATCGATAAATGCATTGAGGATCACCTGCATCAATTCGAAGAGCCTGTTGGAATCCTCGTTACTCAAACCGATATTATCAGTCGTAGCAGATAGTCGTTGCTTTAGGTTCCAGGTGTGGGAGAAGCTTGGAAAAGCAATGTTCGTAGCAATTTCGCCGCTATTGATGTTGTATTGATGTAAATGAAGCTGGAGCTTCTGCAATTGATCAGATAAGCCGTTTTCTATCAAAAAACGAAGGTTATCGCGCAGAACTACCGCTGCCGAGGGTGCCTTATCATTATTGTTGAGCGCGACCATCCAAACATCAAATCGGCGTGCCAGCCGTGTTAGCAGTTCGATGCCGTCGCGTTGTGCTTCAGTTCTTTCCGCCTGCGGGGAAATTTCGAACTTTTTTTGTAGTTGTGTGAAATATTGTTCGATTTCCGAAATTTTTATCGAATCGATTGACGAGAGCACCATATTGGGATCGGATTGAAAAAAATTGACCCAGTCGCCATCCACCTCATCGTTGAGATTGAAAAAATTGATCAGGCTGCCAAATTGGACAGAAAAATCCAAAAGCTGATTGAAAGATCGATCGTCAACTTTCGCGTAGCCCGGGTTCAGCGCGCGTAACCAGCGGTTGTATTGGCTGCTGGTAGGTTTGATTCTTTGTTTGCCAACGAAGATAGACATTGTCAAATGCTCTCTTGGGGTAGAGTGCCTTCGTTGAGATAAAAAGGATACACAAGGTTGCCACGGGTGTTGGTGTGGCGTACCAGGTAGTACACGGTAATCATTAGAACGCCATCCAATTCGCTGTTCTCATCGATCACGATATCGTCCACATCTATACGTGTTTCCCAATTGATAATGGCGGTGTGAATGTAATCCTTTAATTCGCTTTTAAACGTGGTGGTTGCATTTTTGAATACATTGGGCGATAGGTCGCATCCGTAGGCGGGTACCATGATGCGTGAACCAAGTTCAGTTTCAAATAAAATGAGCAGGCTTTGGCGAATATCGTTTTCGTCGAAGACCATCATCACGCTATTGTCAACGCGTGAAAACGTTGGCGGAAAACTCCAGCCGACACCAAGGAATGCGGTATCTTCAGTTGCATTATTATTTGGATTCATCGTGTCCTCAGCCGCCTATCATTACTGTGGGAAGTCCGAGTAGTATGGTGCCGCCATGCGCGGTTTTATCTCCCATGCGTGCAGCCGGCATTCCCATGATTTTCACCGTGGTGGAGCCCTTAATAATTGAGTCGGGCGGTCCTACACACATTGCCATGTCTCCGACCTTGGCTGCGGGCAGGCCACCTACTAGCACCGTTGGTGCGCCTGGTCCCAGTATCGGGCCCCCGACATGAGGAACGGCTACCGGCCCAACTGGTGTGCTCATGGGGCATTGATGAAAATCGGTTAGTCTGGCTGCTGGTGGCATTGCCAATCTCCTGTTTGTAATAGCGCTAGTTGATTTTTACCATCGCGCCTTTGATCGTTAAGATGCCCGACGCCGTTACCTCTGCGGAGGCATTTCCCTTGGCGGAAAATTTGCTTTTTGCCTGATGATCGATTTGCAAACCGGTCATGCTCGCATTAGCGCCGGCGTTCAACTTGAGATTCGCCTTGGCATCAAGAGTGATATCGCCTTTAGCGCTGAGAGTTATGTTGGATGCACTGTCCAGATTGATGCCACCTTTAGACAGGGTCACTTTGTTGTTATTGCTGTCTTTGATTAATATGGTTTTTTCCTTATCGTCGATTTTTATTTGCTGTTTCCCCGGAGTGTTCAATTCAACGATATTGTCCTTATCATCAAAGATGATTTCTAAGCCGGATTTTGTTTTTATCGCTTTCTTTGTGTTTTGTTCATCTATCGGATAAGGCGGTGGATTTTTTTGCTGTAAACACTGCCCAGTATTACGCCATAGCGCGGGTCTTCATTCATGAAGGCGATCACCACCTCGTCGTTCACTTCAGGATAAAACAGAGCACCGACTTTGTTGGATGCGTAAAATGTGCCCAGGCGCACCCAGAGTCCTTTGGTGTCGTCTCTTATCAATGGCAGAGTCACCAAAACGCGAAACTCGCCGTCTGGATCCTTGGCTACTTTTTTTACGATGCCGGTCTGCAGTCCCTTGATCGGAGGTAATTGCCCTGAGGCATTGGGTGCTGCAATGTTGAGTGTGGTGGCGGTAAACCATGAGGCTGCCAACCCCAGCTCCACGCGGGTAACCCATTTTCCACTGTAAAGACTGTGGTGCACACCGCTGATAAACGCGGTGCCGTTAAAGCGTGGCCCCAGCCCCGCCAGCTCTATGGTTTTGCCCGTCTCTGCCAACGAGCTCCCCTGAAATAATACGGTGCCGCGGATTTTCGACAGCATTGAACGAAGCAACTCCGCGGACGACCAGTCCGAAAGCGACGCCTTGTTGATCGAGCCGCCAGTTTGTTGAGTAAAGTTTTTTACCTTAAAAACCTCTGCGAGTGTGGCGCTTGAAATATTGCCTTGTTCTTTCACGCTCACTTGGCCTGGGCCGGCCTCAATCGCTTTTTGCTGATCGAAATCCCAGGTAACACTGTTGATTGCTGATTTTGCGTACTGTGTCGAGGCGTCCATTTCCAGCTGCAGATCTAAAATTGAATCACCGTACTTCACCATCAATACGGGCGCCTGTTGTGTATCAGGCGTTTTAACCGATATTTTGCCTTTCTCAGCAATAACGACCAGGCTGTTGAGCTCCGCCCGAGTAATCATCAGATCCCAATCGCTGGTGTAATATTGAATAATTTCGGGCTGGATATTGTTGGTTGTCGTTACGTCCTTCTTTAATCCATTGGCGGTAATCAGCTTGCCGATGAGATCACTGTCTTTTATCTTCTCGAAGTGGGCGTTTTTCCTTTCCAACGTCATTTTTATGGCTTCGTCGACAATGTCAACGATCAGTTTTGAGCCTTGATCTCGGCTGATTTCGATTCCTTGTTTAACAATCACACCACTGAAAATTATGTTTTCCTTCTGGTTGTAGCCTGCAGCGATCTCTACCTTGTTTCCAGGAACGAATATTTTGGTGGCGCTTATCTCAAACGTGCTCTCAGCTGCACTGCCATCGAACAGTACCAACTGCGCTTTTGGGACTTTATTGACACCGACCCAGGTATCAATTGAGATGATTTGATATGTGCTGTCGATGGTCTTGCCATCAACTTTGATAGTGAAAGTGACAAGCGACATGTCGCCATTGAGCGGCGATTTGGCGGTCATGGCTATTCGATCCGTAGTGGGGGAAACAATAGTTGGGTGCCGACTTTAAGCGATCGAAAGTCGGTCAGGTTATTTATCCTCGCCACCTGAATATAATAGGCGCTGCTGCCGTACACTTCGTAACACATCAATGGTAGTGAGTCACCACCTTTAACCGTAATCAAATGAGAGAGATCCGGTGAGCTCTTATTGGCCTGTTTCGCCAATTCAACTTCATCGGTATAGCCAACAAAATTGACGTTGCAGCGTGCTCGTAAGGGAGTGCCATCTGGTTTGAATAGCGTGTATGTCAGGTTGAGTGTAGTGAGACGACACTTAAATATCATCGTCCCCCAGGCGAGCTTAAGAAAGTTTGGGCTGTGAATATTACCGTTATAGCTGAAAACAAGTTTCTTAAACTCGTCGATCTGTGTTTTTATGCCGTCTTCGGTGTAGGGCGTGATGCCCGGAATTGGGGGAGGAACAGCGCCAGTGCCATCGAAAACCAGTTCGAATGACATTTTTTCGTCGCCCACCTTATTGAATTCCGGCGAGCCTCCCGGGCTGCCCTGCGCCCGCACAGTGTTATAGCAAATGCTGTATTCCTGGGAATATTTCTCCGGATTAATGTAAACCGAAAAGGGTTTCCCCACCTGCTTGCTGAACTTTCCATCGCTGTATGCAGTGATGGTCATTTTTTCCAGGCTTCCAGAGTAACCCATCTTAGCGCGCCTGAAGATTGGCCAAACGCTGGAGCACGCGGCGTGTGCAATCGGCAACTATCGCATCATAATCCGGAGCGCCGCACTCGTTGGTTGTCACATTTGGCTGGTTTTGTTTCATTTCTTCGGCACTGTCGCCAACGCGCATGATGATATCGATTTCATTTATTTCGAGGGGCACAAGATGAACTCCCGTTTCAGTTGTTTACCGATTTTAAAAAGCATTGGTTGACGAATCTATTCAATTCATTATCAGGTAAGCCGCGTTGAAATTTGCGCGATCTTGGCCGCAGCGGAGAGTGGACTGCCCAGATTGAAGCGCTCGAAATAGTTATAAGAGAATTCAAGTGTTTCGGTAAGCAACTGGTTTTCCTGAGAGTTCATTGGTGAAACTTCCCAGCGCACAGGGTACGCATTAATAAAGAGCCAGGCTGTAGTCGGCATGCCGTCCGGGTTGAGCAACGTTACCAAAAGATTCTGCGGCACGATGGGGAGTGACAAGCTGGCCCCGATTGTGAGGCCGACCCATTCGGCGATAAAGGAATCCTTGGTTACAACGCCTCGTTTGAGTACGAGATTGCTGTGCTTCGCCGCACGGGGTAGCCGATGCACAAACCGATTTTCGCCTCCCTCTGTAACTTCCTCCACATCAAACTGCGCCTCTATGCCACGCACTTCCTGAAAGCTGGCATCAATGCTGGTGAGCAGGGCGAGTGGCGTCATCGAGCCCAAAATCGACACGCTGAAATAGAATGCACCGGGTGGATAGTACTCGTCAGTCATGCCACTGCCCCTTGCTCACCAATTGCGTTAAGTTGCTTCAATTACCAGCGTTTCGTAAGCAATTTCGATGGATTCGACAGCCACTTCATTGCCTTCCGATTTGAGATCTGTGCCGGTAATTTTTGTTGGCCAGGCATTGTTGAGGGTCCAGGTTGTTTTTGGATTTCCCTCTTCGTCGAGCAAACTGATAACGACCGTACGGCGTGCGATGGTATTCAGCTTGATTTCGTTGTACCAATCCCAGAAGTTGGAATCGTTGACAAAGATTCCCTTGCGCATGGTGACGTTGCCAACGCGGCCCAGTCCGGGCATTTTTATTGGATAAAACACCGGGCTGTTACCGTGTCGATATTCTATGGGTTGAGTCTCGCTCTCAAGCCCGTCGACTTCCTGAAAGCTTACCGCATCGTTATCGCCGAGAGTAACCGAGAAATAAAACTTGGGTAAGGGCCAAATGTTGTTTTGAGCTTCACCTGCCATGATAAATACCTGCCTTTTTAATCAAAATAAGAATAGAAGTTAAATATTCACAAAAAGTAGAACTTTGAATTAGCTCATGCCCTGCATCTGCTGTTTGAAAGTCAACTCAATAAACTCCGCAGGGCGAATCAATTGCACGGTTACCTGAACAATCATGTAACCATCCAGAATATTTTGCGGAGTCATGGTGCTACCCAGCCCGCATTGAACGGTGAACGCCTCGGAGGCTGTTGCGCCCATCAATCCTCCGCGAGACCAAAGGCTCTGCAAAAATGCCGACACCATTGAAGTGACTTTCACCCAGGTATTGCCGTCGTTGGCAGCAAATACGTAAGGAGCCATGGCATTTTTAATGGATTGTTCAATGTAAATAATCGTGCGCCGGACTTGAATGTAACGCCAGTCGTTGCTATTGCCATCGAGTGTGCGCGCACCCCAGACAACGGTTCCACGTCCGGGAAATTCGCGTATTGCATCAATGGCTTTGCCGTTAACCGGAACATTCAGGTTGCCCTGTTGATCGGCGTTGAGTTTGTAAGATGGGCGATTGACTGAGCTCAAGGTGAGATTTGCAGGAGCATTCCAAACGCCTTTGTTGGCGTCAGTGTAGGTGTAGACTCCGGCCATCGCACCGCTGGAAGGCAGCAGATCATTTTTGCTGACGATTACATTAAGAATATTGGTCAGTAGCGGCAGGGATGCTGTCAGATTCTGGTTCAGCGTGGTAACGTCGGGCTCTGCTGTGGTGGTCTTGATTTTATCGATATCCGCCTGTACAGCTTTGTATCGGGACGTATCCTTGCCATAGAGATTTTCATTTTCCCATGTTAAGACCTCGGTTAATGTGGCTTCAGGATTACCGATATTCATGTAGTTAAAGTCGCTAAGCGGAACCACGGTAGTTTCCAGAAACGGAAAATAACTCATGCCGTAGCTTAGCGACTTGTCGCCGACATCGAGATGGAAGCGTTCAACAATCTGATCCAGATTTTCCTTTTTGGTGTATTGGCTGCCGTAGACGTCAAGAATTGCCACCCGGTCTTGTAAAGTTCCGCATTGCTCCAGCATTGCGCGAGTGACAGTTTGATATTTTGATGACTCCCACGGCTTGTCTGCAGTTCCATTGTTAGCTAGCAGTATGGCTTCCGGCACGACCAGCATGGTGGGGCCCACCTGCTCGCCAACGGCGGCGAGACCTGCCAACAGCTTATCCGCATCAATCGTAATGCCGGTGGGTGTGTTTCCATTATCAGTATAATTGCCGACGGAAACCACATAACATGTTCCACCGCCATTGGCATAAAACAAACGCATGCTGTTATACAAATTGAATTGAGATGAGCCGGTCTGGGTGAGAAGGTAATACTTCGTCTTTTTGTCGTTGGGGTCGTAAACTTTGAAGTCATAATCACCCTTTTGTACAGCTGCGTCCTCTGCCTCCTTAATATCATAGATCGGCTTAAAGCCTACGCCGAAAATCGATATAAAATCAGCCATAGAACCTATTTTAATCGGCTGGTTGTACACCGGCTTGCCACTGATATCAGCTTTCTCGGTGTAACCGATGAAAGCCGGAATAGCAGTTTCAACACCGACCACTGATGGTGGAAACGCGTTGAGTTCTGTCACATAGACGCCAGGGGTTTTTCTATCTAAATATGCCATTTTTTTATCCTTAGTTACTTGTAGAAGTTGAAGTGATGGGTACGGCTTTTAAATATATACATAAACCTCCGAATACTTTTTATTCTCTAATGCACCAGGATTGCTCGGAGTGAGGAAATTAGGTAGGGATGCGTTCAGTATCTGATTGCAGCTGGCTAACGGAAGTGGATCGGCAACCATTCTATTTGTGCAATCACAAAGTGAATCACAGCGACAATTAAGCCGGTCTACAAGTTTGAAGCGAAGTGGTGAGCGTTCCTGCATCGGAATAGCTTTGTCGGATAAAAAGCTCCACGCGATTTGTCCTGTGGGAATGCTCCCCTTGACGGGGCCATAAAAAGTTACCGCACTACCACCGTCGGGTTTGATACGCATGTTTTCGACGGGCTGCAAGGAAGAAATAACCCAGTACATCCAGTGAACGTCTCGTGCCTTGAATTTCAAGTTGTAAAGCACCGATCTGATGAAGCCTTTCGGGGATTCAAGGTCAACTGGATAAATGCCTGAGTCATTCTGTGTCGGCTGGCTGAATAGCAAATCGATAAAGCACAATGGAGTTGGACATGCTGTGGTATAGATGACTGGTTTTTGAAAAACAACATCGGATTCTGAAAGCCAATTGATCGTGTATCGTCCTTCTGGAACCGTCGTAAAATCTAGATACGCAATCTCCACTGAGGGCTGTTTTTCGGAAATGAGAACAGTTTCGCCAGATATGCTGGTGGCTGTTATTGTCGTTATTCTTGGGGGTTCAAGCGGGTTTTCAATCGGTGCCATAGAGTAGGGAACTGCATATTTCGAAGGAATCACCTCAATAAAATTGCTATATCTTGATGATACATAGGTGTTCTCGTTCAATATGATTTCATTATCCTCAAGATGCGCTTTTCTATTTGACAGATATATATTTCGCGCGCTCAGATCCATGTTGAACGGCATGTCGGTAAAGTTAACAAAAAGAGGGTTATCCAGGGCTGCTATAAAAGATAATTTTGACCAGTGTTCAAGTTGGCCCTCTGTGGTTGTGATGCTGTGCTTTCTAAGATATTGAATAAGTTTCTCTTCCATGTGTTCGTTATATAGGATGGAAAATCCTGCGTCGCGTTCTCTGAATAGCAAGCCTAGGCTCTGCATAAACGATTGGGTGGCTTCTGTAGGATAAATGCGAAGATCTGTGCACCGTTCATCACTCTCGTTATAGAATGTGTTGAAGACATCCACCTGCATCAGCGTTTTATATTGATATTTTCTCGGCTGGTTTTGGTTTTGAGCTCCTCGCCTGTCTGAGTGTACCTGGTGTTCAAAGACGCGGCTGGTGAGATTCGGCAGCATAATTTAGCCTTCTTGCTCTTCTTGCGGCGGTATTTCCGGGTTTTCTACGCCTAGAGGTTCTGGTTCGCCATGACTTTGCAGACCCTTCACTGCCGGAGTTTGCCCAGTGATCGATTGTCCGATGAATGGCAGCATTCTGACTTTGTAAAGCGCAGAGGGCAGATACTTGGCGCCTGCCAGCCCCATCAAATAATTGTGCTCTGCCATATCCATGTTCACCATTTCAAATGTCAGCTTGTCAACAGATGGGTCGAGGCCCGGCAATCTATTTTGGGTAAATATCGGATTCTGCTGAAAAAATGAAATAGTTGCGGAAATCATGGCTAATCCGTTTCTGTAGTTTGCATCCGAATAGTTAGCGTAAAAAAGAACATAGAGGTTAAGATAAACAGGCGGCGTGACGGAGACATACTTATTTCCTTGAACCAACTTGTCTTTTGAGAAGGTGCTAATTGTTGTTTCTGTTTGCATGTTGGCCAAGAAAATGACCAATTTATCCTTTGCTTCTTCATACACACTGCCGTCTTGCCTGACAATATTCGAGATAATGACGCGCTCATCGCTATCGAGATAAAGATTGTTGAAATATTGGTTGAGCTGGTTCCTGATCAGCTCAAGCGTCATTCCTATAAGATCCATTTACCTATTCTCGTATGCCAGGATTGTTGCCTTTGATGTTGCTTCCAGTGATGTCCGATTCCCTATCAAAGGTGCGTTATTTTTGTTAGCGAACTAAATTTTATGTCCATGTATCGCTTCGTGCCGTATCACTTTGGTATCAGATTCGTCGAGAATGGCATGAATTGCGACGCAGGGATGACAGAAGCGACATTCGAGACGCTAGTAGTCCGCGCCTAGAGCTAGGTAACAATTACGTTAAGCAGAACAATTCTTTGCCACTTAGATAGGCTTCAGTCACGCGGAACCTTATTTAATAACAGGCAATCAAGTTTGTTTGTTGGTGCTCACTGCGGTCGATGATTAAACTCAGCTTAAGCGTGCTTTGTATTCCCGCTATTTGCTGATTAGATGTGACACGAATTCAAATTTTCATTGGTCAGATTGCGTTTGGTTATCCAATGCTGAATAGCATGCTCTATTTGTATGAGCTCCGCTGGTGTAATGCTGTCTTTAATGGCATCTCGAATAGCGGGATGTTGGAATGTGTAGGCATCCGACTGATGTTTGAGAAGACCGGCATACACCAATTTTTGCGGCGTTTGAATTGCATTCGCGTTGCGAAGCAGGGGTAGTGCGATGCCCCGCCATTGCTCTAATGAAAAAGGGTGTTCATAAGCGGCAGCAATCTTCAGCGCCATTACGTCGCTGGTGTTGAGATGGTTCATTTGAACAGCCGTAGCGATATTGATCGCCGTTTTAATATCCTGTGTGCGCTCCTCGGTGCGCAACATCTGCAAAAGATACCCAGGGTGGCCGCAGGCGCGGTAAATACACTCATGGATATCACCAGGGGTGTTTTGCGCTACCGTATTTGCAATCGTCATAGACTGTGGTTGCGTCAGTCCCGTTAATTCAATTGTACAGGCATGTTCCAGCCAGGCAGGGCGATGCGAATATTTGCCAATTTTTCGCCCGGTGAGGCCCAGTAGCAGCGGTTTACTTTGCGCCAGCTGTGCCAACTGTTTTATTGCCTCTGCGAAATCAGTATTTGCCAAATGCATGTCTTCGATGATCAACATCAGTTGACCGTTGCGTGTGCGAATGTCTATCAGTACTGCCAGGACATCGTGGATTGCGGCTATCTTATGTTCGGGTTTCATCGTATTTAATACGCGGCTTTCCGTATCATTCAGGGCAACACCGGCCAGGAAAAGCATACATATCTGCTGTGTGTAGCAGCTGGTTGATACGCTGATCCTGCTTCTGGCCACAGCATCGCTGGCTTGCGCAGGTAGACTCAACAGTTGTCTCGTGAGATGGTGCAGGGCGGGCTGCCTGGCCACGGAAAGACGGCCCAGATCAAGCAACATCACATTGTTCGATTCACCTTTTATATGCTCAACAAAGCGGTGAATCAGTGCGCTTTTGCCAATGCCTTCCATTCCTTCAATGTACACTGTCATGCCTTCCCGCGATTGGGCGACAGCGCGATAACAACTGTTCAGCTGCAATAGCTCCCACTTCCTGCCAACAAATTGTGTATAGGGCTGAAATACGGAGAGAGTTCTCCATCCATCTGCTGCAACCGACGGCGGATTCATGGAATCCAATGGGACGCAGGCTAATGATGGCGCGATGCGGGGGCAGGTGGATACGGTTTCCCAGGCGGTCAATGCAAGAATTTGCCGCATGGTTTTGATTATCGGATGCGATAATGCATGTTCATCTGGAACGACGACAGAGTTTTGGATTGAACTATGTGGGCTATAGATCAGGCACGCGCAGAGTCGTACACGCTTCTGGAACTGTGTTATCAGTAGTCTTGATAAATGCTTGAAGTAGCAAAAAATATCAATATCACGGAGTTCCTGAGAAATATACACGATGATGTGCGGAGTAACGACTGTGAACGGAATATTCAGATGGTGCAGATAGCTTTTTAGTTCGTTCTCTACAGCTGGTTTTGTGTCGATTAGCAATGCAATGCTGTAGCGACTTCCGGCTGCTGGATGCGGGCTGGTGTGATTGACTTCATTGTCGGGCCTATAGGGTTCGGGAAGACCCTTTGAGCCTTGTGTTGGTTCAGCTCTAACTCCTGAGTCCGAGATGATATCCTCTATGTCGATATTAAAATATCGCGCTAGCCCCAAAGCCGTTCTGTAGAGAACTTTTTTGCCCTGATTCTGCTCGTTTGATGGATGAAATGGATATTGAAAGTCGACTAATTTTGCATTCTTGCGCGAGGTCATCTTGCGTTAAACCTCTTGCTCTTCGAAGTTTTTTTAGACAAGCAACATTCAGGAGAATTCGACCATTGTTCTTATTGTGCATGTAATCGTCTACTATTTATTATTATTGCTTTTCGTGAAAGCAAAGAGTTGTGAAAGCTAAGGGTCTTTAGAAGGCATTTTCAAATTTATAGCACTCGCACGTACCAGTGCGCCAGAATTAAGGATGCAAGATTGCCACCTGGATATTCCACTCTGCCGGCAGTGCGAATGTTTTCGGGAGATGGCCAAGGGTCGCGTACAATTAACGACTGGATGATAGGGCCATTAGGAGTTGAAATATAACTTGCTGCCGTGATGACAACGGCATGGCCGGAGTTGGGACCAGATTTATAACCGATGATAACCGGGCGGCCGTGGCTCAATTCTTCTAGCAGAATTGTTGGAGCCGGAGCTCCGGAATAGAGTGAAGCCATTACGCTGTAGTGGCGCCCATAGTTGTCCATATTCCAATTATTCAGGTTCGCGGTAATATTCTGAAGGTTGCCTGCCCAGTTTGGCAGATTGCCATACGGGTCTGTGCCGTATGTTCTGGCTACTATCTGTTCTTGCGAAATGCTCACGCCGTAATAATTCAAAATCATCTGAATCGCAGCTGCCCAGCACCACTGTGAGTTTTTTTGCGCGGCGGCAAAATAATTCATATGCTCGGATGGTAGGCCGACATACAAGGGTTGTTGAAAGTTTTGCGGTGGCTGATAAATGGGTTGTGAAGCTTGGGGAGATTGTGTTGCACAGGAGGAGGAGACAAGTGCAGCAATTATTGGAAATATAATGGCAGTGGCGACACTTTTCATATTCAATCCTTCTTGGTGGCCAAGGAATATTACTTATTGGACTTTCTGTCCATTTTCATCGGAGGTGTTATGCGTCGCGGCTAGATTCTCAAGAGTTAGATAAATGATAGATTCACACCGCGCATATGCAAGCCTAATGCTGGCATTTTTTTGCCGGATCTGGACGTCATAAATGTCGGCATAAAATCAGGTGGTAGAAGCGTAAATTCTGGGTTTTTTGAGTTGTGTGGTGGCGCCTATTGGCTCTTTGTTGTTTTTTGTGCCACTAGAGTTACACAAACAAAGACTAAGTTGGATAAAAGAAAGTTTTATTGCTTGATTGCGGTTACTGTCTTTTGCTCTCGGCAGATAAGCCGCTCGTCTAAAATTTTGCGTTTATTTCCTCGCCTGTTCAGGCAGCGCGAAAAATTTGAGCTGCCCGCTTGAGCGAGGTGATGGGTGATAGGTATATCCAACCTAGAGCTCTATCGCCACTGCCCCGCGCTCGATTTATTTTTCGCGGATATAAACCGTCTTGCCAATAAGATTTTATATGGAAGATAAGGAAATATTTCATGGACAGGCTGACTTCCTCAGATTAATTCTACCCGCTTTCTAAATACTTCTTATTGCGGCAGGTGGCTTCCATTCTAAAGCTAGACCTCAAGAGAGGTCCTAGCGAGAGCTTCAGCACAACCAGATCCTCCCGGATTCCATGCGTCTCGCACCAGTGATTTTGGACCGTTTGGGACTATCGCTTTGTTGATCCTCAACAATAAGGTAACTTACGCCCTTTGGCGGCTATGCCGCTTCAGTTACGACAGGATCCTCCTTTGAATACCAATGATTTTTCCTCCTTAAACCTCCGTCCAGAACTCTTGGAAAACCTCGCTACTCTGGACTTCCACACCATGACCGAGGTACAGGCCAAGGCGCTGCCATTGATTCTTGCTGGCCGGGATGTGATTGCGCAGGCCAAAACCGGCTCCGGCAAAACGGCCGCTTTCGCCTTGGGTTTGTTGCAAAACCTGGATGTGAAGCGCTTTCGGGTGCAGGCGCTGGTACTGTGCCCCACGCGGGAGCTGGCGGATCAGGTTGGTCAGGAGATTCGCCGCCTTGCGCGGGCGGTGCATAACATCAAAGTGCTCACCTTGTGCGGCGGCGCGCCGTTTGGCCCGCAATTGGGCTCGCTGGAGCACGGTGCTCATATAGTGGTCGGCACACCCGGTCGGATTGAGGAGCATTTGGTCAAAGGGTCTTTAAAGCTGGACGATATCAACACCTTGGTTCTCGATGAAGCCGATCGCATGTTGGACATGGGTTTTCAACCCGCCCTGGACGCCATTCTCGGCTATCTCCCAGAGCGCCGGCAGAACCTGCTGTTCAGCGCAACCTTTGCACCGCCCATACGCGCCATCGCCGAGCGTTTTTTGCAGGATCCGGCCAAGGTCGAATTGCAATCTACCCACGATCAAACCTCAATTGCGCAGACGTTCTTCCGCGTAGAAGGGGACGCGCCGGATCGTCTTGTTGCACTGCGGCTGCTGCTCGTTACGCGCCGACCCGATTCCACCCTGGTATTTGCCAATACCAAAGCAGAAGTGCAGCAAATCGCTGACGAATTAAAACGTCACGGATTTAGCGCTTTGGCGCTGCACGGGGATTTGGAACAAAAAGTTCGCGATCAGACGCTGGTGCTGTTCGCCAATAAAAGTGCCTCCATTTTGGTGGCCACCGATGTGGCGGCACGCGGTTTGGATATTGATGCGGTGGATCTGGTCATCAATTACCAAATCGCCCGGGAAACCGAAGTGCACGTGCACCGCATCGGCCGCACCGGTCGCGCCGGCAGCAGCGGTGAAGCGGTGACACTGGTCAGTGAAAAAAGAGCGCTTTAAATTGGATCGCTTGGGTGAATTCTTGCAGCAGACACTTCATATGGAAAATCTTCCGCCCATCAGTCAGCTCAATCAACCCGGATTTAAACCACCCATGGCGACCTTGCAGATCGACGCTGGTAAAAAGCAGAAGCTGCGCCCAGGCGACATAGTGGGGGCTTTGACAGGGGAGGGCGGATTGTCGGCGGACTCCATCGGCAAAATCAGCGTAGGGGAGAACACCGCTTACGTGGCGGTGAAGCGAAATATCGCCGCCGACGCGTTGGCGCAAATCTCCAACGGCAAATTGAAAGGCCGAAATTTCCGCGCCCGGTTGCTGTAGAGTGAAATCAAGGGGAGTGAGCGCGGTCGAATCTTTAAGTTGAGTGAGCGTAGTCGAACTTCAGCTCCATTATTGATACACATCCTCAGGCGAAGCATTAATGTCAAAATTAACGATGAATCGGAAAATTCTTGGTGGCCGATATTCTACTGTTGTGGGTGTTGATTCTGGTTGCCACGATTGGGTTTTGGCGAGTGCGAGCCGTGGCTGGCATTTTGTTTATCCCCTATTTATTGTGGGTAAGTTTTGCTGCTGTACTTAATTATCATGTGTGGCAGTTGAACCCGGGTTTGTTGGGGTGAGGTACTACGTTTTTCGGCATGCTTTTTAATACACAGATAGGAGGCTTGGTATGGGTTTTAAAGTAGGGGATTTTTACAGCGGCTTCAACGAAAGAGATCGCGCTTATGGGCTGGCTGGGCCGCGCGCTCAATTTTTAAAAGACCGCGTAATGGTGAATGTAATGAGCGGCGCTACAAAGGCACCTTTTCCAACTTTGGATAGCTACCAGATGAACTCTGTTATCAACAGCGTTCCCGAAATGAAGGCAGAATTAAAGGAATTTTTGGCGAGTATGAAGGATCACCCTAAATATGTTCGCTATTACGACGCGCTTAAAGCGGCACCAAAACCCGGTTTGGAATCCAGCTTGAAATTAGCTTCGCATGAAGAGAACAATATTTTACGTGCAAAAAGTAAATTCGGTATTGAGTGGACGCTGAAGAAGGGTGGCCATGTGCACTTTATATTGGATGGGCTGAACATGAGCGATGTTGCAGGAAAATCTTATGAGACTGACTCGCCGAAAGGTCCTTCTAACGAGCACACAGTAGATAAAGAGCGCTCGATTACCGGCTCGGAATTGCGTTGGATTTACCGCAACAAGGGCGTGCCTCTGGTACAAAAAAAGGTGCAGTTTTGGATAAAGCTTGGCAGTAGTTGGAGCCAATGTATCCCACCTTGGGAGATGGACTCTATGATGGATAAGGGCTCAGGCAGTGGCAGCCAATCCTCTACGTGGAAATCCTCTTGGAGCAAATATTCACCTAGAAGCAGCGACAAATTTATGTCGGCGTGAAGGTGTTCTAGCGCGCTAGCACAAACCACTAACGCGGACTCAACCACCCCGTCGGGCTAAGCCTGCCACCCCTCCGGAGGAGGGGAATATTCCGAGCCCTAACATTTATTAATTTTCCGGGCAGCGCTCTGCAGTTGATCTAAGCCATTCCCCTCCTCCAGAGGGGAACGCCGAAAGCGGGGGGTGGTTCTATTAAAATATAAATTAGGGAGGTCGAACTCTCTGCAATCAAAAATATATTTTTGAATTACACAATCGTACCGGCAGCCTCACCGCAACTGACTATCTTTACTGCCTCGTCGATTTATCCCGCCGGTAACATTCTTCAGTTGTTCATCCCGCTCCGCCTGGCACGTTACACATAACCGAACCCCCGGCACTGCTTTCTGCCGCGCCTCGGGTATAGCTGCGCCGCATTCTTCGCAATGCGTCAGGCTGTTACCTCTGGGAATGCGACTGCGAGCTTCTTTTATTGCGTCATCGATGCTGGCGTCGATCTGATCTTGAACGGCGCCATCGCGTGTCCAGCCACCGGCCATTTTGCACCTCAAAGTTTCGCGGGATTGGTCTTATTAGAGATTTAAAGAAGAGCAAAGTTTCTCCCGTGTTTGGGCTAGCGTCGTTGTCCACAAATGTGAATGCCAGCTGAGAGGCTAGGCCTCGACTCCTTTATTCATCTGTCACTTCACTGATTTTATCTATTCGTCGTGAGCCAGTGCATCCAACCACTGTTGCAGCTTACCTTTGTGCACCTTTGCCACAGGCGAATGTAGCGCCTTGAGCAACACTTCTCGCGACTTGTTCTTCTTGTTCCATTCAATAAAAACATCGAGTGTCTTGCTGTAGTCGTGATGAGTCTGTTGCGCCGATACGGTATCGCCGACGGTGATGCTGCTTTCTCGAATCACCCGAGCATAGGCTCCCGGCCGTTGAGCTTGGAAGAATGTTTTCACAAAACCGCTATCACCCATACGCATTGCCAGCGTGGAGCAGGGCGTGCGCGGCGCACTGATTTCCAGAATCAGCTCGCCGATATGCAGTTGATCGCCGATTCGGCACTCACGACTATCAAAGTCGGCCAGTGTCAGGTTTTCACCAAAAGTCCCCGGCGTTATCTCGCGCCCGAGCTTGCGTGCCCACCACTCATTATCCTCGAGACTGTACAGATAAACGGCCTGATCCTCGCCGCCGTGCACCGTTTTGTTGCCGATGTAATCACCCTCCAGCCCAAGCCTATGAACCCGCACGGAACCTTGAATCGGCGTTTTTACGATTCCCGTTTTCATCGCGCCATCAGGCGCCGCAAGCTCACGGGTCTGGGCGATATTAATTGAGTGGATATGCATCTTCAGGTACCTCAAATTATTGCTTTGATCGATATGGATTTCTTATCAGTACATTCCTTCCGTCGATACCCCTTAATAGGGATGTCACCGCCAGAGTGCTTTCGGTGCTGAGTTCAGAAAGCTCTCTAAAATAGAGTAAGGCAGGCATTTTTGTATGGAGTATCAGGTTTGGAGACGGGTGGTTTGTCTAATTCGCTGCAGCAATAGTGCCAGTTATGAGACGGAATTGTCGCTAATGGCTAGGGTCTTCCGCGATATGGGTGACTGATCGAGGGGTTTGCTGGCTGGATAAAGTGGGTGATCTTATGGTTGTTTTGAGATCTGGTCTTACCCCAAAATCACGCACACTTTAATTAAGCAACAACTCATTCTCGAACTCAACAGGCGATTGATAGCCAATTGATGAATGAAGCCGTTGCCGATTGTAAAAAATCTCAATGTAGTCGAATAAAGCTGCTCTTGCCTCAGCTCGTGTCCTGAAGTCTTGATGATGGACCTCTTCGACCTTCAAGCTGTGAAAAAAGCTCTCCATCACAGCGTTGTCGTAACAGTCACCCCGTGCGCTCATGCTGCATATCAGTCCATGACGCTTTAATAACTGCTGGTATTCACCAGCGTGATATTCCTTGCCGCGATCCGAATGTACTATCAGTCCTGGCTCTGGTGATCTCGCATCAATCGCGTTCTGAAGCGCTGTCTGGGCGAGACCGCTGGTCAGCCGGCTTCCCATCGACCAGCCAACAATTTTTCTGGAAAACAAATCCAGCACCGTTGCCAAAAATAACCAACCTTCTCGAGTTGGTATGAAGGTAACATCCGCCACCCATTTTTCGTTTGGTCTATCAGCCTCAAAATCCCTCGCCAGAATATTATCCGCCGCTGCGCGACTCCTGCGTGAATCGGTGGTGGTGCGGAACTTACGTATCGTCTTCGGGACAATATTGTTTTCGCGCATCAGTCTCGCCACTCGATTCAAACCGCAGTCATAGCCCTCTGCCAATAAAGCCTTATGTATCCTTGGTGCGCCGTACACTTCTCGGTATTGGATAAATAGTTCCCAAATCCTTGTCAGTAGCACGCGGTTACTCGAGGCTCGCTCCGATTCAGATCTACCCATCCAGTCGTAAAATCCTCTCCGCGAAACCTGCATGACACTACATAGCCTTGATACGGAATAGCAGCCCAATTCCTCCGCGATAAATGCGTACCTCAACTGGATTCGCGCGCGAAGAAGATGGCCGCTTTTTTTAAAATTTCATTTTCTTCTCGCAGCCGCTTGACCTCGGCTTTGAGGGCGGCCGCGTCGTCATTGCCTACGTGTTTCGGCTTCTTGCCCGAACCAGGAAAAGCAGAATCACCGCGGCTATCACATTCAGCTTTCCACTTGTAAAGCTGGTTCCTTCGAACACCTAGCTCCCGCGCCAGTTGAGCTATCTCTTTGTCGCCACGGCTCAATAAGTGCACTGCATCGCGCTTGAATTCAGGGCTAAAGGTCTTTCGTTTCTTCGTTGGCATGCTCGCTCTCCTCTTGGGACCATTGTCCTCGTTTAGGAGTGTGCGTCAATCTGGGGTAGGTTCAATCTGTCCCAATTTTTAATCAATTTTTCCTTTTTTTAAAATTTCATTTTCCTCGCAGCTCTTGATCTCTGCTTTCATCGCGGCCGCGTCGTCGGTGTTTGGTTGAATCGGCTTCTTGCCCGAACCGGGGGAAAGCGGAATCTCCACGGCTATCGCACTCCGCTTTCCACTTGTAAAGCTCGTTCCTGCGAACACCCGACTCTCGCGCCAATTGCGCTATCTCTTTGTCACAACGGTTCCAAAACATTTCTCTGTAATTAGTTAACACATATACTACTCACTCCCACAGGGCTGGCGGCATGGAAAGCAGGGCGATCCTCCGCCTGTGGCCAGCTGGCAGAAGTAACGCAAGTGGGATCGATTCCTTGGCCAATTGGTATGGTGGCTAGTTCTAATCACTCTTTTAAGGACATTTTCATCTATGTTTATAAAATATTTATGGCGTGTTCGTCGAACCTGGTGTAGTGCTTTGGTTCTGCTGATCATTAGCAGCGCAGCTTCGGCGTTGGAATCTCGCGATATAGGCACCACCGGCACTGCTGGGAGCATGTCTATATCAGGCACCCGAATAACCATCAAAGGCTCCGGCGGAGATATTGCAGGTGCGAGTGATGGATTTCGCTTTGCATATGAGCGGTTGAGTGGGGACGGCCAGATTACGGCGCGATTGACATCCGTTAGCGAAACCGATAGTTGGACCAAGTTCGGCCTAATGATTCGCAAAGATCTCACCGCGGGCGCAGCTAATTTCATGTTCCTGACTCTGCCTAAGCTCGGTTCAACTCAGCAATATCGAACTGCTGCGGGCGGTAACACAGTGAGCCAGTGGACGTCCTCCAGCAGCAAGGACATATCCGATTATCCGGACCGCGATATTCGATACCATCGCCCCGGGACCTGGTTCAGGTTGGCTAAGGTGGGTACCAAGGTCAGCGCATACACTTCCCTTGACGGAAAATGCTGGATTCCCCGCCGCAGTATTACCCTCAGTGGCCTAAGCGGAGCTACATACTTCGGAGTAGCGCTCACTTCTCACAATTTTGGTGTTTTGGCTACAGGCATAGTAGACAACTTGCAGATTTCCAGTGTGGTAGACCCAGTAAATGCCAACTGCCCCCGAGCTGAGGTGGATGGCCCCCCGGCGGCGGACATGGATTATCAGAATCTGGAAGTAAGTGGCACAGTGGATTCCAGGTATGATTTGCTGGCAAATTTTTTTGTGGACTATATAAAATCGCACAAAATCCCTGGCGGGCAGCTCGCCATCATGCGCGACTTCAATTCTTTCGACAGTTGCTCAGAGGACTTGCTAGGTAACTATGGCACGCCGGGAGAAATGGTAGTGTCCACCGCAGTGGGCTGGCGCAATAAAAAGCAAATAGACTCTCTCTCCACCACCCATAAGCTGCGCCATGCCAGCGTCGACAAAGTGATCACTGATGCAGTAATTGCAGAAATTTATAAGCGCCGCTTACATGACTTTGGCTACAACAGGCTTCTGAAGGTACGCACAGCAACAGGAATTCAAGAGAAGTCGCTATCGCAGATTCCTTTTGGTGAGATTCCAGTATTGAGCTACCTTCGGGATTATTTGCAAGAAAGCTTTGTCGCTTATCCGGGCCTCAGCTTCTCAGAGCGCGCAGAACTCATCACTATCGACCACCTAATGCAGCACAAGGGTTATGTTCAGGAGTGGCAACCAACGACAGCACAGGAGGATAAGGATGCAGTGAATGGAATCAGCTTCACCTATGATCAGAAGAAGTTTTACATGCTAGAAAAAGCTGCATTCGACTACGGAGTCTCATTGGCGCAGTGGGAACCAAAACATCTCGCTCGATGGATTTTTAGCCAGCCTGTAGCGGAGAACCCCGGCATAGGCGAAGGCAGCTATTCCAGTAATGGAAAATTTCTACTGCGTTATCTGTCAGATACGATCCTCCGCAGACGTAGCTCCTCGCTGCTGACTTTTCTGAAACAAGACATGGGCATGCCGGGAATGATTATTACCAATGAATTGCCGCAGAACCGCGATCCTGAGGAGGCTGGCTATTTTGTCGAAGAAACGCCAGATAAATTCCTGTTCAGTGAGCCCTTCCTGGATGACTACTACGCCCTCGGCTCATCTGCGGAGCAACTTGCACGCTATTTCGAAAAATATATGCTTAGTTACAAATGGGACACAGCGAAAAATAAATTCATCGTCAACTCTGGTGGCGCACCCGGACAATCACCGGGAGCCTTTACGACTGTCAAGCACAACAAGTGTCAGAATAACAACCTTGAAAAATACTCTATCGCAACACTGACAAATAAAGGCGGTGCTTATGATCAGGCGCCAGGACATATCGGTCGAGCGCTGTACGATTACCCAAAATGCAGTCAAGGTTCCTTTTATGCGAGGGCTTGGCAGTACAACACGCCGTCTCTGCTGCGCTCCCACAACAACCTCGTCTCATATCTTGGGCATGAGGGCAATCGCGTTGCCGCGTTGTACAACCCGAGCAAAGTTGAATCAAAATGGACTTTTACCTCGGTAGACGGCGAGTATGTGCGCATCTCGTCTAACGGACTGTTTCTGCACGCGGAGTATACCGATGGATCCGGAACCCCCATAGTTCAGCTAGCACCGTATTCTGCCACCAACTCCTCCGGTACAGGGCTTGGCAGTTGGTGGACCGCTATGTGGAAGCTGGAGCCGGTGGGGAATGGCAAAAGTTACCGGATCCGCAATCGAAGTCGCTCCACTCTGTATTTGGGTGCAAGAAAGGCTGGCGTCGAAGATTATGATGGCTATGGCCAGATCCAGCTGAAGCCGGTTAGCCAGCTTGATGCTGCCTTCACTTGGTCGGTTTGCCCGCAATAGCGCAATCTGCAGGTGGGCAAATGAGTTTTTGTTTGTTCACCTGGTCTCACTCCCAATCCAAAAATTGCAGCAATTCCACGCAGGTAGTTCCGCGGATGGTAGTTACTAGTTGGGCCGGGCAATGATCTGTACCGGAGCGCGTTCGTGTCTGATATCTCGGCCCCACCCCATATCCGCTAAAATGCCCACCCATTTTTTTCCAGGCCAATCCTCCATCCATGAGCTTCCTAGCCCAACTCCGCCAAAAGCAAAATCCCACCACCTCCGGCGGTTTGCAGTTATGTTATTTGCTGAGCTGGCAAGATGGTCGCTTGCATTTGGCGATGCACTTGGCGCAGTTGGAGGCGGGGCGGGTGCGGGAGTTGGAGCAGGTTTATGCAGTGCAGCAGGCGCATTTGAATCAGCCGCCGTCTTTTACGGTGCCGGCGGATATTGCGGTGTTGCGGCGTTTGCTGGATGAGGGTTGGAGCGGGCTGGCGGCGGGGTTTTGTGCGGGGGCGGATTTGGCGCTGCTGCAGCTGCTTTTGGCGACCGGCAAGTGTTTTGCGGCGCTGGGGGAGGGGGGCGCTGGTTTGGGGGGAGCCGTGTGCGGTGACGCCGGTGTGGCGGATTGATGGGGATGGTCAACAGTCCCTGGGGTGGAGCTGCACTGCGGATGCGCGTTTCTGGTCGCTGGCACAGGCGGATATTGGGGTTGTCGTCAATGGCAATCAGTTGCGCCGCTGCATCAGCGAATTAACCCCGCAAGCGCTGGCGGAGGTGCACTCGGCGAATGTGCTCGCGCCGGAGCAACTCGCCGACTTTAGGCAGGCGGTGGTGCCGCGCTGGCGGGCTATGGGGTTGCCGTTGCCCCAGGAGTTGCCGATCACGAGTCTGCCGGCGACCGTGCGACCGGTGTTGCTGTGCGAATCCGTTTTTGCGGCGGAGGGGCGCTGGGTGGATTCGGCGATGCTGGCGTTTCGCTATGAATCCGAGGCCGTCTGTTTTATGCGCCGTTATGCGGATGGCAATGCGAGCAGCAGCTTTTGGAATGGCGCCGAGTTGTGGGTGGTTGAGCATCAGCAGGCCATTGAAGATGAGGTGTATCAATGGCTGGACCAGTATGTGCGCGCGCATCTGGGCGAACGCGTAAAACAAAATGCGCAGAGGTGCGTTTGGACCCCAGCGGATAAATCCGCCTGGCAGGCGCTGTTGCTCGATCACCAATCCGCGTGGGTGGGCAAACTGGGAATTTATTTTGCCCCCGGTTTTCGCCACGCCTATGTCGCGCCGGAGAATTGGAAAGTGGCGCTCACCCGAAATGAGGCATTTTTGCAGTTGTCCCTCGAATTGGAAGCCCGAGGCGAGCGTTACGAATTGTTGGATTTATTGGAGCAATTGCGCCTGTTCAATCGCCTGCAAACGGAGGGCCCGGTGGAATTGCCGGTGGACGGCAAAATTCTGGTGCTGCCCGGTGGCTTGATGCGCTCCTTGGCGGCGGAGCTGGATGATGTGGTGACCTGGTACGGCGGCAGCGGCCGCATCCCACTGACGCAGCTTTATCGCGTTGAAGGTTTGCGCCAATTGCTGCCGGAAGCGGAGTGGTCCGGCGATGAACAATTGCTGCATCGCTCGCAGGCACTGCAGATGTCGCCGGAGCTGCTCGACAGCGCCGCCAGCGGTGTGCAGGCGGAATTGCGCCCTTATCAATGGTTGGGTGTGTGCTGGTTGCAGCATTTGAAACAAGTGGGTTTTAACGGTTTGCTCGCCGACGATATGGGCCTGGGCAAAACGCTGCAGACGCTGACGCATTTGAGTCTGGAACACAAACGCGGTGAGCTGGCGCAGCCGGCACTGATTGTGGCACCCACCAGTCTGCTGCCCAATTGGGCGAAAGAAATTCGCCGCTTCTGCCCGCATTTGCGCGCCCATGTGGTCCACGGCGGGCAGCGCCATCAGAAGTGGCCGCAGGACGGTATTCACATTTACATCACCAGTTACCATTTACTGGTGCGCGATGTGGCATTTTGGAGCGGCCAAACGCTGAGCTGGTTGGTGTTGGATGAGGCGCAGATGATTAAAAATCCGAGCACCCATGTGAGCCGCGCGGTGCGTGAATTAAATGCGCAACATCGCCTGTGTCTCTCCGGTACACCGGTGGAAAATCATTTAGGCGAGTTGTGGGCGCTGTTGGATTTTCTCGAACCCGGTGTGCTCGGCAGTCAACGCCAATTCAAATCCTATTATCAAAAACCGATCGAACAGGAAGGCAACGGCGCGCGGTTACAACAATTGTTGAACCGCATTGCACCTTTGATGCTGCGGCGAACCAAAAATCAGGTCGCTCAGGATTTACCGTCAAAAACTCTGGTGCAGCAAGTGATTCCACTGAGCGAGCAGCAGCAGGCGTTTTATCAGCGGCTGAAGCAAGACGATTGGCAGAATTTAATGCAGCAGTTGGAAGGCGTGGAAAATCCGGGGCAAAAACAGATGTTGCTGCTCGCGGCCTTGATTCGTTTGCGCCAGGCATGTTGCGATCCGCGTTTGTTGTCCGAGAACAATATTCCTTCGGCCAAGACGGATTATTGTGTTGAGATGCTGGAATCCCTGGAGGCAGAGGGGAGGGCGGTGCTGGTGTTTTCCCAGTTCACCCGCATGCTCGATATTCTCGCCGAACGGTTACAGGAACTCGGTATTCAATATTTGATGCTCACCGGCCAAAGCCGCGACCGCGCGGAATTGGTGGAGGCGTTTCAGGCGGGTAAAGCGCCGGTTTTTTTAATCAGTTTAAAAGCGGGCGGCGTCGGTTTGAATCTCACCCGCGCGGATACGGTGATTCATTTTGACCCCTGGTGGAATTCCGCTGCGGAAGAACAGGCGAGCGACCGCGCTCACCGCATTGGCCAGACGCAGCCGGTGTTTGTGTACAAATTAATTGCCGAAAATACCATTGAAGAAAAAATTGCCGAATTGCAGCAGAGCAAGGCGCTGTTGAGTCAGCAGGTGAACCGCCAGGCACAGGACAGCGGCACGGCCTTTGCGCTCAAACTCGAAGATCTGCTGCGTTTGTGGCAGGACGATGAAACCTCACCGCAGGCGTGATGGGCATTCCCATTTTTTCGTGGAAGCCATTGCGTATGCGGAGCAAAAGAGAGGCTGAAATTATATGGTTGATATAGCAACTGTGGATTCCCAAGTCAGTCAGCAGGGACAGTTTTGTTTGTTGGACTGGATGCTGGCGGAAAATATGATTCCCTACGCCGCCTACGAAAATTGGCGCTACGGCCGCATCGCCACACTGGACGATGTTTTTTCTCTCGCACCCGACGATCTGCAACGCCTGCTGCAACAGGCGCAGCAAACGTGCCGGGAATTAAATCTGCAACAGGAAGCGCAAACGTTTTACCCCTGGGACGGCCAGCAGCGCCAGCCGCTGCGCATCAGCACAGACCCGGAGCGCCACGCCACCATGGCGGCGCGCTGGACTGCGCGCAAGGATGTGCCGCAGATGGATTTGTTTATGGACAATTCCGCCGCGATTGCGGAAAACCAAGTGCTGGATGCGCTGGCCAACCGGCAATTCCAGGAGGCGGGCGCGGCGCTGCAGCGGCTCACCAAATTGAATCCTCGCCACGGCAAATTGGGTGGTTATCAGGATCTCATCAATTACGGTTTGCATTGTGTTGCCAGTCCGACGATAGCGGCGGAGGATCTGGCAGCGGAGTTTCAGGGTTTGGATCAAGAAGTCGCGCTGCTCGCGGGCGAACTGTTGGGCAGCCGGCGGCGGGATTTTCTCGCCTTTGCCTGGCGCCGTATGGCGGAAAATCTGCGCCAGAAAACATTTTCTCCAGCGGAGCCGGAGTTGCATTGCAGTTACGCCTATGGGCAGATTCCAGATTGGCAGGCGCTGGTGACTTGCTTAGAGCAGGAGCCGCAATTGTTCGAATCGCCCATTTTGCTCGCGCGCCTCGCCCAGGGATTTTTGCAATGCCAGCAGGTGAATGCGTTTTATCTACTGTGGGGAATTTTGTTCGAGCGTTTCGCCGCAGAGGCGGAGCGCATGATCGGTCAACAGGGCGAATTGCTGTTAGAAAAATGGGACCAATTTCTGGCGTTTGACGATAATTGGCCGGCGGAGGTGTTTCTCGGATTTTTGTTGATCAATCAACCTGGACTGGTGCAGGTGCTGAATAATTTGCCCTTGCTCCAGGGCGTAGCAATCACCAACCCCGTCAACCGCGCAGCCCTGGAACTGGTGCGCGTGCGCCTGGCAGAACAGGATGAAAGAGCCGCGCGGGAAAATCTGAAAAATCTCAACCCGGTGATGTTGCGGTTTTATCTGAATAAAAGGGATTGGTTTGCGTCGTTGAGGAAGCGGTAGTGGGTGGGATGGTTACTAGGGTGAAGTTCGTTAGGCATTGTCGAGAATGTTGTTAGAACCAGCCGCTTCAGTCGGGCTGGTTGTTCACTTCAGCTCGTCCATGAAGCATAAGCCATGCTTTGCCAAATTTTTGGATCAAACGCCAAGAAAGCCTCAGAAAATTCCTGCAAGAGCACATTCTTATGAGCGCCTACTACTAGTAGGCGCATATGATGGATTTCATGTCTGAAACTGATATTACTTCAGGGTTTCTGATGATCAGCTCAGGGGTTGGGTGCGGCCAAGACTCAAATGCTGTAAGCGCGTTTTTGAGTTATTGCTTTGACCATTGTCTTCTTCCCAGTTTGGATAACTGCTATCTATTTCCCGTTGGGCATAAATTGCTCGACTTCTGTTGCCGGTAGCAAATCCAAATTTTCTTTTGCGTGCTTTCTCAGTTTTTTCGAACTTGCTTCGTTCGCAATATTTTGCAATAGAGATCTGTAGCGGGAATTATTGCTTTTGGATAATGTCTTGCAGAGCCAAGCAAGAGCGTCCACCACGTAAGGGTCGTCAGTTTCTTTGTCGTCCCAGATTTTTTCTGCAAATAAATCCAGTACCTCAATTTCTATATCGTCTTGTTGGTAATAGCCTTTGGCCAGGGTCTGCAATGTTGTCCCCGTGCTATCTAATTGCTTTTTTATTGATGAGATGTCATTTGAAAAGTTTACAGTTGGGGTGACTCTCTCGATGAAGAGGGGTTTTTCATTTCGCGCGCTAAACTGAATATTTCCAAGGCCTTTATATTGATAGGTTATGCTGCCCGGCTTCCCGGTAAAGGCATTGCCGCTGTGTTTTGAAACACCGTCTGGCTTGCCGAGCTTTGAAACTACTAGGCTTTCACTTTCTCCGCCGGCCAAATTTAAGAATAATTCCTCTCTCGATAGTTCCTTACTTTTTTGCTGGTCATTTGGTGATTGCGATGGTGTGTATGAGGGGGATTTATTTTCAATAACTTTTGATACAACATTTCCATTTGTATCCTCTATCCATACGGCAGAGTAAGTTTCACTTAAGCTTCCTGTGATAAGGTAGTTTTGGTCTTTTTCCGGCGTAAAATTAACCTCTCCTCAACGATATAGTTTTTTCCAGCATTAAATATGGCCCCGACGGGGGCCGAATGGTAGACCTGGCCAACAATATGGATATTTAATGGCTTAACTGGAACAGACCTCGAGGCCCCCATTGTGACTAGCTGGGCCCCTTGTCCATACGACGCAGAAGCGGAGGCGTTTAAGCTATTGTGGACAGGTTTTCCATCGATGAGTTTTATGTAATAAAAATTTGCTCTGCTTCGGCTCTGTCTTTGAAAGCTATCATTAATCGTAGCAATATCGCCGACATATCCCTCAGGTAGCGACGGGGCGTACGACACACATCCTGCTATAAGAAAGGACAATATCGTTGTTAAAAGTATTTTCATCTTATTTCCCTTTTAATTGGATTTGGTTGCTTATTTTAAGAGCTTCTCTAAGCCTCGTGCCGCGGCCCTTGGCGCCTTGCCAAGTTCCTTGCAAATGCGCGGCTAGTGTTGTCCATCCCTTGACGTCTAGCAAATCAAGTCTGGTATGCAAGCTTGGTTGAAGCGTGTGCGCCAATATGCATCACCTCTTCATTAATATTCCCTAAGGTGATGTGTGCAAAAAAATGCCCCGCAAATGAGCAGGGCGAGAAGGATCACACGTCGACAAAAATATCTTTATACGCAACAAAGATGGATGCGTAGATCACCGGCCCTAGGACCAGCAGGCCGAGGCCGAGAGGAATCATCGCCAGAATTGCCAGACCAAATGCCACAATGCCGTAGATCAGGAACGGCACAATATTTTTTATGCACGCCTGAAAACTCATGGTCAGCGCCTGCAACACCGGCACTTTGTGCAGAACAATCAGCGCCGGTGCAAACCAGGCCATCATGGAGATGGGAATGATCAGAGCCATGGCAACCAGGATTCCGAGCATAAACTTCATGCCCATGGCGTTGAAATTTGGTTCACCGCCGATACCCATGAGCGGCAGAAACGCGGAGCCTAGGCAGATTGCCAGAATAATCCAGGTCAATAGGGTCACTCCCGCGGACAGGATCAGTAGCGGAATCAGGGATTCGCGGAAGCCGGCAAATAAGTGATTGATCTGCAACGGCTCGCGGTCGTGCTGCGCCTTGCAGCCGAGCATCAATCCGCCCATCCAGATGTGAGTGGTGAGGTAGATGAGAACGTTGACCACTGGAATGAAGCTAAACACCATCATCAGCACGAAGCCGATGATACAGATCGCGATCCAGATGCCCGCATCCTGTTTGAAATAATTAAAACCTTCGACAATCCATTGCATGCCCCGGCCGGCGTTTACGGTGCGTGGGTCGTGCAGGGCGAATTCCTGTTCGCCGGTCGGTTGGGTCAATTCCGCGCTGGGCGCTGAATAGGGATTGGGAGTACTCATGACAGCTTCCTTGATTGAGTGGTAAACGAATGCGGCCCGCGGTGCGGGCCTGCCGAATTTATGGCGTCATGTGTGGACAGGACGCTTTTTATCTTAGCTGGTTATGGTGCGTTCTCAAGCTTTGCCGACCGGGTTCAGTCGTCGGCGAGGGAAATCGCCCGCGCCCGGGTGTCTATGCCACCAAATACCTTTTGCAGCGCCTCAAGAAAGCCGCGCAGTTCCATGGTCATGATGGCGAAATCTGCGTCGAATTCCTCGGCGGCGGATTCGGGATTGCGGTCGCCCGCCTGGTCGAGAATACGCTCGGAAAATTTCAGCCGGCGAATCGCCAGTTCATGGTCCAGCACGCACTCCACCGCATCCTGCCAACCCAGCGCGAGTTTGCGCACCACCATATCGGTTTTCAGGTGGTTGAGCATTTCTTCGGCGGTGAGATCCTGCTTTTTGCAGCGGATTACCCGGCCGTCGTCCCGCGGCGCTTCCAGTTCGCATTCGTCGCCGAGGGTAAAGCCGTCGGGTGCGGTGGAGGTGGCGAGCCATTGGGTCATGGTCTGGCTGGGCATTTGTTTGGTGACAAACGGAATCACCGGCAGGCTGCCGACGACTTCGCGCAGGGCGCCGAGCAGTTCCTCGGCGCGCTTGGCGGAGGAGGCGTTCACCACCACCCAGTTTTCCTGTGGTGCTATATAGGCGTATTGCAATTGCGAGCGGGTGAGAGCGCGGGGCAGGAGGGAGAACATAATCTCCTCCTTCAAATTCTGCTTCTCCGCACGCCCGACCGAGCGCCCTTCCTCCTGGCTGATGGCGGCGACTTTTTCTTCCAGCTGCTCGCGCACCACGCCGCCGGGCAGAATTTTTTTCCTGCCGCTTGGCGCATACCATCAAATAACCGTTGGTGGCGTGCACCAGGGATTTGCCGTTGCGCCCGAGGGGCGGCACCCAGCCGTAGCTGTGCAAATCCTGCTTGCCGCAGGGTTGAAACACCTTCTGCGCCAAGGCTTCGTCCAGTTCGTCGGCGGATAGGTTGAAGGGTTTGGTCAGGCGGTAAACGCGCAGATTTTTAAACCACATGGGCACTCCAATTTTTTAACTACATAAGGTGCTCACTGCCAAAAAGCAGGGCGCGGCATTAAGCCGCGATCCTCCGGGTGAGTCAAGGAAGCTGTGGCCGTCACTCTGCGGCGGCGGTCTGTAGAGGGGCCGCCAGATACCGCTTCAGGAAGACCTGCATGTTGCGGAGGGCGATTTTTTCGTTGGATTCGATGGTGCGCCAATGTTCGCCCTTGGGCAGCTCGACGTATTCCACCTGGTTGCCCTGCCTTCTTCAGCTGTTTGTACATGTTGCGTGAGTGTTTCGGATCTACGACTGTGTCCTTTTCGCCGGCGATCAGCAGCAGCGGCGTTTTGATCTGCTTGCGCAGATGGTAGGGCGACACCTGTTTGATGTCCCAGCGGGGGTTCAACAGCTCGCGATTTAGGCCAGAGAAGAGGTAGCGACCCAAACCGTCGTAATGGAGTTTCATATCCAGCACCCCATTGATGCTGATGCCGCATTTGTACAGCTCCGGTGTTTTAACCAAGCCCATAGCGGCGGCGTAGCCACCAAAACTGGCGCCAACGATGCAGATGCGCGCGGGGTCGGCGATGCCTTGCTCGATCAGCCAGTGCACGCCGTCGGTGATGTCGTCCTGTATGCCCAGGCCCCACTGCTGGTAGCCGGCAACTTCGTGCTCATAACCAAATCCGGTGGAGCCGCGGAATTGTGGCTGGAACACCGCGTAGCCTTCGCTGGCGAACATTTGCACGTAATTGTCGAAGCCCCAGTAATCCCTTGCCCAGGGGCCGCCGTGGGGGTAGACGATCAGCGGCAGTTTGGGTTTGTCCTTGCCTTTGGCGCTCACAGGAAGAGTCAGATAGGTCGGAATATTCAGGCCGTCGCGGGCTTTGTAATTGAGCTCCTGCATAGGGTGAAGAGCGGCTTCATCCAAATTTGGATAGGCGGAGCCGAAATAGGCCGCCTCTTTTTTCTGCAGATCGAACAGAAAATATTGCGGCGGGTGGACGTCGCTGTAGACCTCGTAAAACGCCTTGCCCAGATTGATTTTATCCATCGAGGAAAGCAGATCCACGCGGCGGCCGGGAAAGGCTTTTTTCAGCGCGGCGCGGGCGGATTCTCGCGGCGCGTTATGGTAGGGGCCGATGATTTTATTCTGTTTGAGATCGTATAAATGCAGATCGTGATCGTCCTGATCATAGTCATCGTCTTCCAGCTCCTGAGAGGAAAAAACCAGCACATTGTTATCGGTGTAATCAAACCGAACGGGGTACATCAATTTATCGCTAAGGTACTTTTCTCTTTGCAGGAGTTTCCAATTTGAGTTTTCCTCATCGCGATAGTAGATCAACGCCACCTTGCCTTTATCGCGCGCTTTTATGCCGACGCGGATTTGCCCGTTGTTATCGGCTATAAAATGGTAGAAACCGGTGCGATTAGCTTCCACAAGCGTTTTTTGGCCGTTATAGACATTTACCTTGTGGACTTTGGGCATGGCCCAATTTTCGTCCGATTCATCCAATGCGAGCAGCACATGTTCTCGATCATGCGCGAGGTCGTGAACCAGATGGGGATGTTGCAGAAAGTAGCCCCACTTGTTCGGCCGCATGTCGAAGAGCTGCACATTTTCTCCATTTTTATCGACGCTAAACAAACGTGTCAGGTTGAGCAGCCCAACGTGCGGCCATTTCACAGCCATGCGCGCGCCCACCAGCAGACGGTCGTCATTGACCCATCTAAACCAGCTCAGATGAATATCCCGGAGAGGAATAACACCGATGAATTTTTCTTCCGACTTGTACAGATGTTTGGTAACTATCACCGGCATATCTTCGTACGTGATGACGTAGGCCACTTGTTCCCCGTTGGGAGAAATTTGCGGTGAGGATACTGCGGGCAGGCGGGCGAATTCTTCCGGGGTTTGCGCCTGGACAAGCAAGCTGCAGAATAGACATAGGGCGATAAAAAGCGGTTTCATCCTTAATTCTCCTTTTCCAAAAAAAATCCCGCGGTGTTGCCGCGGGCTCTTGATATAAAAACTAGTCCAGATAGGTTTTACATTTTCTCCATCACTTCAATGCCGAGTAAATCCAGACCGCTGCGCAGGGTCTGCGCGACTTGGTGGCTGAGAAGTAGACGGCTGTTGCGGGTCGCCGGGTCGACGCCTTCTTTGAGGATCGGGCAGGCTTCGTAAAACGTCATAAACAGGCTGGCGAGATCGTAGAGATAAGTGCACAACAAATGCGGCATGGCGTCCTGCGCCACCTGCTCAACGATTTCGCCGAATTGCATCAGTTTCAGCGCCAGCGCTTTTTCCTGGGTTTCGACGAGAGTCAGAGTTGACGACAACTCAGTCGGCTCGACGCCGGCCTTGCGGAAAATACTGCGGATGCGGGTGTAGGCGTATTGCAAATACGGACCGGTGTTGCCTTCGAAACTCAGCATCTGGTCCCAATTGAACACATAATCCAGGGTGCGGGTTTTGCTGAGGTCGGCGTATTTCACCGCGCCGATTCCCACCTTGCGCGCCACTTCCACTTTTTCTTCGGCAGAGAGTTCACCGCTGCCCTGAATCACAGCGGTGGCGCGTTCGACGGCTTCGTCCAACAACTCGGCGAGTTTGACGGTGCCGCCGGTGCGGGTTTTAAACGGTTTGCCGTCGGCGCCCATCATGGTGCCGAAGGGGCAGTGTTCGAGACGGACGTTTTCCGGTGCAAAACCGGCTTTGCGCGCGACTGTGTACACCTGCTGCATATGCAAAGCTTGGCGTGCGTCGCTGAACACCATAATGCGCTGCGCGCCGAGAGTGCCGATGCGGAAACGCACGGCGGCGAGATCCGAGGTGGAGTAGAGATAACCGCCGTCTTTTTTCTGCACGATCACCGGCGATGGATTGCCATTTTTATCCGCCAGTTCTTGCAGAAATACCACTTGGGCGCCCTGATCTTCCTGCGCCAATCCCTGTTGTTTCAGCTCTTCTACCAATACCGGCAGATCATCGTTGTAAAAACTCTCGCCGCGGATGTGCTCCGGTGTCAGGGAGACGTTCAGCAGATGGTAAATCTCTTCGCAGTGGGCGAGGGAGACTTCGCGGAATTTGTGCCACAAACGCAGAACCTGTTCATCACCGGCCTGCAGGCGTACCACGTACTGGCGGGCAAGATCGGCAAAAGCCGGGTCTTCATCAAAATGTTTTTTCGCCCGCTGGTAAAAATGTTCCAGATCCTGCAAAGCCAGTTCGGCTTGGTCGCCGTGTTGAAGCTGTGCTTCCAGTTCGCCGATCAGCATGCCAAATTGCGTGCCCCAGTCGCCCACGTGGTTCTGCCGGATCACGGTTTGGCCGAGGCTTTCCAACACACGCACCACGGCGTCGCCGATGATGGTGGAGCGGAGGTGACCGACGTGCATTTCCTTTGCGAGGTTGGGACCGGAGTAATCCACCACCACGGTTTGCAGGCGGTGATCCTGGGCTAGACTGGCGTAGGGGGGCGCTCCAGCAATTGTTGGGCGAGCCAGGTGGGATTCAAGGTGATATTGATAAAACCTGGGCCGGCGATTTCGATTTTCTCGGCGATATTATCGAGCTGCAGATTCGCGACGATTTTCTGCGCGAGTTCACGCGGATTGCTGCCCACCTTTTTCGCCGCGCCCATGGCGCCGTTGATCTGGTAGTCACCAAAGCTAGCATTTTTGCTGGGGGCAACATTGGGGTCGCAATCGGCGGGAGCGCCGGCAGCCTGCAGGGCCTGTCTGGCGCGCTCGGAGAGCAGGGCACGAATGGTCATAAAGTCGGTCTTCGGATTTCAGTGAGCTGGCGATTGTAGCGAGCTTCAGAGTGGATGCAAGCTGAGTAGAGCGCGGATCTACCTCGCAGCGGAAGAGCTTCAGCAGGATTTTGCGGGACTCTCACAGACAGGGATGTCTGTGAGAGAGCCTATAGGGACATACTTGTGGCGGTCCCGAGAAACCCTGGTGGAGCTCTGGAGCGGTGCCCGGAGCAGGGCAAAATCACCTTAACAACAGGAGCGTGCAATGGACAATTCAAACTGGGTGTTAAGCACCAGAAGCCAATCGGTACTGGAACTGGTGATCAACCGGCCCGAGCGCAAAAACGCGCTCAATATGGCCATGTATACCGAGCTTGCCGAACAGCTGCGGCAGGCGGCGGAGGATGCGGCGGTGCGGGTGGTGGTGATCACTGGGGCCGGTGGCTGTTTTACCAGCGGCAACGATCTGGAGGATTTTGCTCGCGGCGCCGACCTTCATCCCGCCAGCTCTCCCATCACGCGCTTTATGCAAGCGCTGCTGCAATTCCCCAAGCCCGTGATCGCCGCCGTCGATGGCGTGGCGATCGGAATTGGCACAACGCTGCTGCTGCATTGCGATCTCGCCTACGCCAGTCCCGCAAGCCAATTCCGCATGCCATTTGTCCAGTTGGGCCTCTGCCCCGAATATGCATCCTCCCTCCTGGTGCCGCGCCTTGTCGGGCACCTCAAAGCCTCCGAGTGGTTGCTGTTGGGCAATGCCTTCAGTGCGGCTGAGGCCGAGCAGGGGGGCATCATCAATAAGGTGGCGGAGGACCCGCTGCAAGTGGCCCGCGCCAGTGCGGCGCAGCTTGTCGCCATGGCTCCAGCGGCGCTGCGGGCGACCAAAGCGCTGTTGCGTGCGCCTTTGCGCGAGCAGACGGATGAGGTGCTAAATAAAGAGTTTCAAATGTTTGGCGAGCGTTTGCGCGGACCTGAATTTGCCGAGGCGGCAGCCGCATTTTTTTCGAAGAGAGCGCCCGATTTTTCCCGTTTCGAATAGGAGATGTTTATGTTGACCATCGATTTCACAGGCCAGACCGTCGTTGTTATCGGCGGTACCAGCGGCATCAACCGCGGTATCGCCGAAGCTTTTGCCCGCCACGGTGCGCGGGTGGCTGTTGCTAGCCGCACTTCGCAGAAGGTGGCCGACACGGTTGCCGCACTCCAACACTTGGGTGCCGAGGCCATGGGGTTTGTCGCCGATGTGCGCGATTACGACGCGGTTGTGGCCGGCTTTGCCGAAGTGGCGGCGGCGTTTGGAGCGATAGACGTGCTGGTTTCCGGCGCGGCGGGAAATTTCCCGGCCCTGGCGGAAAACATGTCGCCCAACGGTTTTAAATCGGTGGTGGATATCGACTTGCTGGGCACCTACCACGTCTTGCGCGCTGCGCATCCGCATCTGCGTCGGCCGGGGGGCAGCGTCATCAATATCTCCGCACCCCAGGCAGTTTTGGGCATGGTGGGGCAGGCGCATGTCTGCGCCGCCAAGGCTGGGGTCGACATGATCACAAGAACTCTGGCTCTTGAATGGGGGCCGGAAGGCATCCGCCTTAACAGTGTGATTCCCGGCCCTATCGAAGGCACCGAAGGCATGCGCCGCCTGGCGCCCACGCCGGAGATCCACGAAGCCTGCCGCAAATCGGTTCCCATGCGGCGTATGGGCGTGCCGGACGATGTCGCCAATGCCTGTCTCTTCCTCGCCTCACCGCTGGCGGCGTATGTGCATGGCGTGGTGCTGCCGGTGGATGGCGGCTGGTTGCTGGGCGGCTACACCGCCGTAGGCGCGGCCATGGAGCCGTTACTAAGGGCAATGCCGGCGCGGGACAAGCCATGAGGTATTGGTCATTCGGCTGGATGCTGTTGGCGCAGAGCGCATTTGCGGAAACCTGGCAGCAGCGCTTGGTTGAGGCGGCGTGGGAGCAGACCCGGCAGCGGGTGGTGTACGACGGCGCCTATCAACGCATCGCCTATCCCATGGGCGACGTGGCGCCGGATCGCGGTGTCTGCACGGATGTGGTGATCCGGGCCTATCGCACCTTGGGTTTCGATCTGCAGCAGCTGGTGCACGAAGATATGAAGGCGAATTTTTCCTCTACCCGCAGCTGTGGGGATTGCGCCGGCCGGACAGCAATATCGACCATCGCCGCGTGCCCAATCTGCAAACCTTTTTGGGCCGCTTTGGCGAGAGTCTGAGGGTGACCCCCGAGGCAGACAATTATCGCGAAGGTGATCTTGTCACCTGGATGTTGCCGGGCAATCTGCCGCATATCGGCATAGTGTCGGCGCGCCGCACGCAGGACGGCAAACGCCCGCTGATCATCCACAACATAGGCGCCGGCCCACAGGAAGAGGACGCGCTTTATGTGGCTCCCATCACCGGCCACTATCGTTTTGTTCCTCAAGCGCTTTAAATCCATCGTCACAGTAGCGGCCTGGGTGGTCTGCTAGAATGCCCGGCTTTGCCTCCAGTTGTGTGAATTTTTATGGTCCCCAATCCCTTACCTGAGAACACCATGACGGAACAATTGATCCTGAAATTCAGCTGCCAGGATCAACCGGGAATCGTGGCATCCGTGGCGAGTCTGTTCTCCCTGCAGGGTTTCAATATCCGCGAATCCTCCCAGTTTGAAGATACCCACACACGGCAGTTTTTTATGCGCACGGTGCTGGAGTCGGTGGAGGGTCCGAAAAAGATGGCGGATATCCGCTCTGCATTTTCGGCAGTGGCGAAACGCTATGGCATGAATTGGGAAATCTACGACGGCGCCTACAAGCCGCGCATGGTGATCGCCGTGTCCCAGTGGGGCCACTGCCTCAACGCCCTGTTGAACGGCTGGAAGCAGGGGTCCCTGCCGGTGGAGATCACCGCGGTTGTCTCCAACCATCGCGATATGCAGTCACTGGTGGAGTGGTACGGTTTGCCTTACCACTACGCGCCGGTGAGCAAGGACAACAAGGCCCAGCAGGAGCAGCAGATCTTGCAGTTGATGCAAGACAGCCGGGCGGATTTCCTCGTCCTCGCCCGTTATATGCAGATCCTTTCGGACGACCTCTGCCGGAGCCTCTCCGGCCGTGCCATCAATATCCACCATTCGTTTCTGCCGGGTTTCAAAGGCGCTAAGCCCTATCATCAAGCCTATGACCGCGGCGTGAAATTGATCGGCGCCACCGCGCACTACGTGACGGCAGAGCTGGACGAGGGGCCGATCATCGAGCAGGCGGTGGAGCGAGTCACCCATTCGCAAATGCCGGAGCAGCTGGTGGAAATCGGTCGGGATATAGAAGCGGTGGTGCTGCAGCGTGCAGTGCGTTGGCACGCCGAACACCGGGTGTTGTTGAACGGTGACAAGACGGTGGTATTCGCGCGCTGATTCCAGTGCGCGGTTCAATAAAGGCTGATGATCAGATTGTTCTGAATCAGAAACTGGATGGCGGCGACCGCGTTGAATTCGGGGTCCGCCGCACTGCCCTGCAGCAGTGAGCTGTTAAGGGTTTCTCCCGCATCTATGGCGTCGAGGACTTTCACCAAGCCAACGTCTACCCGGTGCACTTCCACATTCAATTGCGGCCGGATAATCACTACTTCCTGAGGAATATCCAGCGCCAGCGGCTTTGCTCGAATAGGGCGAGTGATGAAAGCGCCAGATGTCGTAGATGGCGTAGGGCGAGGACATCCAGAAACACGCCGGATGCAGTTGAATCCGCCGCGCTGCCAATTGCTCCGGCGACAAATCGGTAAAAATGCGGGTGTTCATGGCGCTGGCTTCGATTGCCTGCCGCGCTTTGAAACAGCCGTAATCCAGCGTCGCCAGATCGGGAAGGTGCGGCAGATTATCTTCCGCCGCATAGAGATCGAGAAAATTGCCGAAGGGCTCGGCGATCACCACCGGGTCCACGCTGTGCGGGGCGCGTTGCAACAGGAAGGCGCGCGCCGTGCGGCTGAATGCTTCCTCGCCCATGACGGCGGCGAGCGTCGGATAGACCGAGCGCAGAATATTCTCCAATCCTTGCAACGCGCGCTCGCGGTAGGCGGCAAACTGCTGCAAGGTGCGCGGAGACGCCGCCAGGTGTGGGATCTGGGATACCAGCTCCGGATCCAGTTCTGCACTGTAGAGTGCACGCGAAAACGCCTCTTGAAAACCCGCCAGACTCATGACGTCACCTCTCCGGTAGCGGTTTTACGTTCCATCTCGCTGATAATCTGATTCGCTTTGCCCACCTGTTCCAGCAGGACGCTCAGCTCAGTGGCTTTATGGTCCCACTCGATCAGTGTCGCCACCGGCTGCGGCAGTTGCTGCAGTGTCTCGCGATACAGCTGCCAGACGGGTTTGCAGATCGCCGTGCTGTGATCGTCGACCAGCAGAATGTAATCGTCGTCCAGCGGCATAAGGGTATGGCCGCCGAGGTGGATTTCCTTGATCGCTGCCAGCGGGTACTGCTGCAGCTCTTTGAATGGATCCTTGCCCAGGTTTAGGCAGGAGAGATACAGGCTGGTGAGATCCAACAGCAGGCCGCAGCCGCTGGAGCGCACCAGTTCGGAAAAAAAGGCGCCCTCGCTGAATTCGTCTTCCAGGCCAAAAAAGCGCGCCGGGTTTTCCAGCAGAATGCGGCGGCCCAAGGCGTTTTGTACATTGCGGACGTTAAAGCTGACCTGATCGAGGCTTTCGGTGGTGTAAGGCAGCGGGAGCGGCTGGTGAAAATAGCCGCCCTGCCAGCGGTTCCATGCGAGATGCTCGGAAAAGTGCGCCGGCGAATAACGCTCCACCAGCGCCGCTATGTCCTGCAGGTGTTTGCTGTTGACACTTTCCGCCGAGCCCAGGGACAGGCTGCGGCAGTTCATCGCTAGGGGATAGTCGGAGGCAATCTTCTCCAGATAAAAATGCGCCGCACCTCCCAGGCCCAGATAATCTTCGGGATGAATTTCCACCCAACCGAGATCCGGGTGCGAATTCAGGATCTCTTGATAGTGCTGTGGCTGCAGGCTGATGCCCGCCCGTCTGGGAAGTTTTTCCATGGTTACGCCGCCGTAAAGCGCTTGCTCGAATTTGTCCGATTATAGAGTCAATCAATGACGCCTATTCAAGTGTTGTGTCACGACTGGTCACAAATGTCTGCCGAGCGGAGCGAATCCGCCATTGTTTTGGTTATAACAATGGCGGTCCAGAAGGGAGGTTTAGAGGTCGGAGTTGACGCCGCAGAAGCGCCGGATTAGGTGCTGGGTGGATGAGTCCCAATCGCCCGGAATGTCAGTTGTTTCAATGGCGATATTGACGTGGGTGCCGAGCAGCTTGCCCAGCTCCACACCCCACTGGTCAAAGGAGTTGATGTCAAACAGTACGCCCAGGGTGTAGACCTTGTGCTCGTAGGCGGCAATCAAGGCTCCCAAAGTTTCTGGGGTCAGCTTTTCCATCACCAGGGTATTGCTGGGGCGGTTGCCTGGATGAACCTTGTGCGGTGCGAGGAATGCAATTTCCTCCTCGCTATAACCCTGAGCCTTGAGTTCGGTTTTGGCCATCTCCAGGTTGCGCCCGGTCAACAGGGCCTGGCTCTGCGCGACACAATTGGCGAACAACAGGCGGTGCTGGTGTTTCAGCTCATCGTGGCCTTTAAGGGTGGCGATAAAGTCGATGGGCACAAGGCTGGTGCCCTGGTGCAGCAACTGGTGGAAAGAGTGCTGGCCGTTGGTGCCTTCTGTGCCCCAGACGATGGCGCCAGTGGGGTAATCGACGGGTTTGCCATCGCGGGTCACGCTCTTGCCGTTGCTCTCCATTTCCAATTGCTGCAGATAGGAGGGCAGCAGATTCAGGTGATGCGCGTAGGGCAGGATCGCCTGAGTGCTGGAGCCCATAAATTCCGTGTACCAGAACATCAGCAAGCCCATAAGAACCGGCAGGTTCTTCTCCAGCGGCGCCTCGGCGAAGTGTTTGTCCATCGCCTCCGCACCGGCGCGCAGACGGTTGAAGTTGTCCATGCCGACGGCGAAAGCGATGGACATACCGATGGCGGACCACAAGGAATAGCGGCCGCCGACCCAGTCCCAAATCGGGTAGACGTTTTCCGGCGCTATGCCGAATTCCACCGCTTTATCGACGCGGGATGAAATGGCGACAAAGTGCTTTTAAGCTCCTGCTGCGGGCAGCCGGATTCCAGCATCCAGGTGCGGGCGCTGAGGGCGTTTTCGCGGGTTTCCTGCGTGGAGAAGGATTTTGAGGCAACGATAAAGAGGCTGCTGGCCGGGTCCAGTTTACTCAGGGTATCGGTCAGCTCTGCGCCATCAATATTGGCGACGAAGTGCACTTTGACGGCGGTATTCAAATAAGGCGTGAGCGCCTTGGTGACCATCCGCGGACCCAGGTCGGACCCGCCGATGCCTATATTCACCACATCGGTAATGCGTTTGCCGGTATAGCCGGTCCAGTCGCCGTTATGCACGGAGGCGATGAGATGGCTCATCTTATCCAGGGTTTCCGCCACGGCTTTTTGTTCAGCCGTTACCGGCGCACCCGTGTGGCGCAGGGCGGTATGCAGGGCGGGGCGATCTTCCGTAGCGTTGACGTGGTCGCCCTTCAAAAGGCGTTTGATGGCGCCGCCCAGATCCGCCTGGCGGGCGACTTCGAGCAGCAGCTGCAGTGTTTCAGTGGTGATGTGATTCTTCGAGAAGTCCAGTTCCAGACCAGCGGCGTTGACGCTGAAGCGCGCGCAGCGATTGTTGTCTTCCTTGAACAGGTTGGCGAGCGTCTGGGTCTTCCAGGATTCGCGATGTTGCTCCAGTTGCGGCCAAACGGTGTATTTATCGGAAAGTCTGCTGTAGGACATGGATTTCTCCGGGGGTGGTACGGGGCTTGGTCAGCAATTCCCCGTCGCAGTGTTGTAATAGTTTGCGGTCGTCTCAATAGGTTCTGCTATCAAATAGGTTTTGCTATCAATAAGTTCTACTAACAGAAAAGCGGGCGAGTTCCTCCATCGCCCTGCGCCAGGAGTTGTCGGGCAGCGCGGCAAGTGCGACCTCCGCCGCTTGCGCATGTTCCCCTGCCTTACGCCGGGTGTAGTCGAGGCTGCCACAGCGGCGGATCAGTGCCAATATGTCCGCCAAGTGATCGATGCGGCCATGGGTGATGGCTTCGCGGATCAAATCCTGTTCGGCGCCTTCGGTGTGCGCCATGGCGTGGATCAGCGGCAGAGTGGGTTTGCCCTCGGCGAGGTCGTCACCGATGTTTTTTCCTAAGGCCGCCTGATCACCCTCGTAATCCAGCAAGTCGTCCAGCAATTGAAAGGCCAGGCCCAGATGATGGCCGAATTGCCACGCGGCGCGTTTCTGCGCTTCTCCCGCCCCGGCGAGAACCGCAGCCGTTTGGCAAGCAGCTTCGAACAGGGCGGCGGTCTTTTTATGGATGACGGTCAGATAGTCGGCTTCGCTCACGGATGGGTTGCGGGCGTTGATCAACTGCTGGACCTCGCCCTCGGAAATCACATTGGTTGTGTTGGACAGTATGTCCATGATTTCCATACTGCCCAGGCGCACCAGCATCTGAAACGCCCGCGAATAGAGGAAGTCGCCCACCAGCACGCTCGGTGCATTGCCGAAGCGCGCGTTCGCTGTGGGTCGCCCGCGGCGCAGGTCCGACATGTCCACGACATCGTCGTGAAGCAGCGTGGCGGTGTGGATGAATTCAATGATGGTCGCCAGATCAACGTGGCGCTGCCCCGGGTATTCCAGGCATTTTGCGGTGAGCAGAACAAGAATGGGACGAAGACGCTTGCCACCCGCATCCACTATGTAATGACCTATATTTTCCACCAGGCCGACATCGGAATGCAGTTCTTTGATGATCATGTCGTTTACCGAGGACAGGTCGGCGGCGACAGCGTGTTGAAACGGCAGCATCGGCAGGAGTCTTGGGTGGCCAAAATTTGGGGGTGGATGCTAGGGGCCTGCTCCCTGACTGTCAAGGCGCCGCAGCGGCGCTGGTCCTATCCCGTACAGAAGCACTCACAATAAAACCGCGAGCGAAAGAAGTACTGTAAACTCGCCTGCAGATATCACATGTAATCTATTCCAAAATGTTACATGTGATGACTTTACAAAATTACATGTAAGAGAGTAAGGTGCGTTTCATGAAAGCGAAATCGTCCGCCCATTACCAAAGAGAATTCCGCAAACGTCTGCGCGACAGCGGGCTGGTGAAAAAAGGAGGTATGGATTCGCCCGGAAAACGCGACGCTACTGGCCTATGTCGAAAAGCAGCTGCGCGAAACTATCGATAAGTTCGATTTGGCCACCACTGGAGGAAAAAATGATGATCGACTCAACCGGTACTTGGACGACGGAATCCCTGTTTGACGCTCTGCAGGGGGCAACATTGTTTCTTGAGCGCAAAGCCAGCCTGGAGCTGATCGACGGTGTCGAGCCGGCACTGCATATCACCATGCATGAATACGGCGATCTGCCAGTATTCATCACGGTCGCGGGCGACCAAATCATTGCGGAATCGGTGCTGTGGTCTGCGGAAGAAGTGCGCGATCAGGTGGGATTGAATGACGCCGTGCTGCGCACGCATAAATATTTTCCACTTTCCACGATCAGTCTGGACACGCTCGCGCACGGCAAAGACTACTACCATATGTTTGGCGCTTTGAGTTCAACGTCCGATCTCGCCAATGTGGTATTTGAAGTTGAGGTGCTTGCGTCCAATGTCATTCAAGCGACGGAAGCCTATGCGGATTTTTTGATAACCCCCAATGAGGCGCAAGCCTAGGAGATCGACTATGAATATTTGGGCCAAAATGATTACTGCGCTGCGCGGCGGGGCCAACGAAGTGGGTGAGGCGATCGTGGACACCCAAGCGCTGAGAATTCTCGACCAGGAAGTGCGCGATGCCTCCGATGAATTGCGTCAGAGTAAGGACTCTCTCACATCGATCATTGCGCGGCAGAAATTGGCCGAGGAAAAGTGCCAGCAGCTGCGCGAGCAGATCGAAAAGCACGAAGGCTATGCTGGGCAGGCGCTGACCAAAGGCGAAGAATTCCTTGCCCTGGAAGTCGCGCAAAAAATCGCGGATCTGGAAAATCAGCTGCGCAGCGAAGATGCTGCAGGACAAGAGTATGCTGCCAGCGCAAATCAGTTGCGCGAGGCGGTCAAGCAGGCTGAACAGAATATCAAGCGACTGAAGCAGCAGATCGATACGGTGAAGGCCACGGAAAATGTGCAGCGCGCCCAGGCAGCAGTGGCAGAACGCCACAGCGGCTCCAATTCAAAATTGCAGACGGCTATGGAATCCCTCGAACGCATCAAGGAAAAACAAGCGCAAAAATCCGCGCAGATGAAGGCTGCTACGGAACTCGCGCAGGAGACGAGCGAGGATAATCTGCAGCGCAAGTTGGAAAAGGCGGGCATTGTCTCCAGCGGTTCCAGCGCGCAGGAGATTCTCGAAAGGTTGAGACAAAAGAAATAGCGCCGCTCCTGGTGTCCGGTTAGACACGCTGTACTGGCGGCCCGAGGCCGCCAGCTCTCCGGGAGGGATATATGTTTGCCATATTACTGAGCGATCAAATGGATATTTTTCTTCACATTATTTTTTCCTTTCCCACCGTCTTTTTTTCATTTTTTCTCATTCTTTCCGTCGCCTATTGGTTGTTGACACTGGTGGGATTTGCCAGCGTTGAGGCTTTTGATCTGAGTGTTGATAGCGCCGAATCCGTCACGAGCGCCAATGTTTTCTCCGCAATGCTGTTTCGTCTCGGGCTGAACGGAGTGCCCATCACCATTGTGATCTCCCTGATTTCTTTGATCGGGTGGGCGTTATGTTTTCTGGTAGTGCATTTTATCTACCCATTTGTGCCATTTCGCTGGTTGCAGTGGCTGGTAGGCGTGCCGGTTATAGCAGTGGTTCTCTATCTGGCGGCGATCATTACAGCAGTGCTGATCAAGCCGCTGCGTCCCATCTTTATCGCCACCAATCAGGAAGTGCAAAAGCAGATTCTTGGACAGGTTGCGATTGTGCGGACCGGTGAGGTGAATCGCAATTTCGGTGAGGCTTTGGTCGAGGACGGCGGTGCCGGCCTGATCGTCAAAGTACGCTCCTATAAAGACGAGAGTTTTAAACGGGGCGACAAAGTTGTTTTGTTGGAATACATCGCGAGCGAGAACGTTTATCGGATTGTGTCCGAAGCGGATTTCCACAATTAGCGCATTACAAAAATTAAAAGTTCATAACTGAAAAGGAGCACTTGCATGTCTGAGTCCACCCCCGTTTTCCTGATGATATTGACCGTGGTCGGTATCCTGATTCTTGCGCTGATTGCCATAGCTGCGCTGGCTAAAGCTTTCTATATCAAGGTCGAGCAGGGAACAGCACTGATCAAAAACGACACCAGTTCCCGCCCGAAAGTATTTTTTACCGGCGCTTGGGTGTGGCCAGTCATCCACAAAAAGGAATTGATGAAAATATCGTTGATCACGCTTGAGGTCGACCGGCGCGGCAAAGACGGCTTGATCTGTGCCGATAATATGCGCGCGGATATCACCGTCGCCTTTTATTTGCGCGTCAATGAAACTCCGGAAGACGTATTGAAAGTGGCCAAGTCCTTGGGTGCCAGCCGAGCGTCGGATAAACACGCCGTCAACGAACTCTTCAATGCGAAATTTTCAGAAGCCCTGAAATCTGTCGGCAAGCAGATTGAATTCGTGCGCCTGTTCCAGGATCGGCAGGATTTTCGCGACAAGATCATCCAGGTGATCGGCAATGATTTGAACGGCTATGTGCTGGAGGATGTGGCGATCGATTATCTGGAGCAGACACCGAAAAGTTCACTCGATCCTCATAACATTCTCGACGCCGAAGGTATTCGCAAAATCACCGAGTTGACCGCGCAGCAAAATGTGAAGACCAATATGCTCGAGCGCGACGAAGAGCTGGCGATCAAAAAGAAAAATGTCGAAACCACCGAAGCCATGCTGGAGCTGGAGCGACAACAAAAAGACGCCGAGGCCCGGCAGGCTCGCGAAATTGCCACCATTCAGGCGCGCGAGCAGGCGGAAACTAAACGCGTTCAGGAAGAGGAGCGTAAAAAGGCGGAGTCTGCAACCATCCAGGTGGATCAAGAGCTGCAAGTGCAGACCGAAAATCAGAAACGCGAAGTGGAAGTGGCCGGGCAGAATCGCCAGCGCGCCGTGGCCATAGAGCAGGAAAAGTTACCCGCGCCCGCGATCTGGAAATTGTCTCGCGCGAGCGCGAAGTCGAAATTCAGCGCATTGAAGCGGAAAAAGCCATCGAAATTGAGCGCAAGGAAATCGCCAACGTGATTCGCGAGCGCGTGGCAGTGGATAAAACCGTTGCCATTGAAGAGGAAAAAAATCAAAGAGGTCCGCGAAGTGTCCGAGGCGGATCGTTTGCGCCAGATCCAGGTATTGAAAGCACAAGCCAGCGCGGAAGAGGAAAAGGTCAAGCAGGTGAAAGCGGCGGAAGCCGAAGAAATGGCGGCGAAACACAAGTCCGTGGAAATCACGACTCTGGCCCAGGCGCGTCTCGACGCAGCGGCCAAAGAAGCCGATGCCAAAAAGAAAATGGCCGAAGGCGTACAGGCTGAGCGGGCCGCCCCAGGCTTGGCCGAAGCCAAAGTGAAAGAAGCCAACGCGGACGCTATGGAAAAAGAAGGTCTGGCGCAGGCGCGTGTGCTGGCCGCTAAAGGCGAGGCGGATGCCAACGTCATCAAAAATACCGGTGAAGCGGAAGCTAAGATTGTCGCGCTGCGCGGCGAGTCCGAAGCCTCGGCCAAGCGTCAGGTAGGCACCGCCGAAGCGGAAGTCGTGCGCGAGAAATACAAAGCGGAGGCCGATGGTCTGGAAGAGAAATTCACCGCCATGAGCAATATGAGCGAGCAGACGCGCCAGCACGAGGAATTCCGCATGGCTCTGGAAACGGCGTTCAAAGAGGCCATTGCCTCAATCGAAGCTGGTAAGGAGATCGCCAAGGAAAATGCCGAGGTATTGGCGACCGCATTGGCGAAAGCAAATATCGATATTGTCGGCGGTGAAGAGCACTTCTTCGACAATTTCGCCAAGTCGCTGTCCATTGGCAAAGCGGTGGATGGTCTGGCCACCAAGAGCAGCACCATCGCCAATATTCTGGAAAGCGTGCTCGCGCTGACCGGCCGCAACACCGGCGCAACCGGCAATTCCGCCTCTGGAGCCAACTGAAAAAACGGCGCCATCTGTGTAAGCCGGGTGGCGCTGTGAGTTGACATTCGTTCCCCGCACTCCAGGCAGCAAAACATATAAGGGAAAAAATATGGCGGTCATAGATCCGGATAACGCTCAATTTGATCAGGCGGTCGCAGAAGGGGGTGCTTATGACATCATCCGGCGCCGTCTGGTCGATCAGGGCGAGGCGCTCAAAAATCTCACCACGACTCTCAATCAGGCGCGACTGACGGAATTTGGCCGATCGGAAATGACGGTTGCTGCGCGCGTACGCGTGCGCACGGAAAATAATTGCATCCCGCGCGACATAGTTCAGGTCGGGGATTATCTTCTGTTCGGATACAACGTTTTTATCGGCCTGAAAACCGAAACCCGCGTTGCCGATGTATTTGCGCTGTTTCATCTCGACGGCAGCGGCGATGAGTTGGCGATGAAGGAAATTCCGCTCGCCGGTACGTTTCTTACCGAGCCTGCATTCCAGCGGGATTTTGAGGAGCTTTATCGCTATTACAAACACACCCATCTGGTGCAACTCGCGGTGCGCAACGGCAAGCTGCTGGCGGCGTTTCAGATCGGCGAGCGTCGCGAGGACCGGCGGGTTTTTCGCTGGAATCTATCGGCTGATGCCAAGCAGGTAACTTATATCGACAATCGCGGCGAACGCGATATTCAATTGCCTCCCGCGTTTGATTTTGAGTGGATCAAAACCACCCGCGACCAGGTGGTCAACGGTAAATATCCCCACGTTAATATCCGCGATCAGATTTTTGTTGAAACCGTCGGTGGCGACCTGACGGTAAAAATCGAAAATAACACCACCAGCGGCCTGGGAATTTATCGCGAGCCGGTGGAGGATCTCACCCAATCGATTGATGATGCGGAGTTCTGGTATGCCGAACTCGGCAGCCTGATTCTGCTGAAAATTCTGCCTTACCGCGAGCAGGAGTGGCGCTATCTGGTATTCAACAAACTCACCCGCGAAGTTCAGCGCATAGACGCCATAGGTGCTTCCTGCGTGCAGTTGCCGGAGGATCACGGCATCGTATTTCCCGGTGGTTATTATTTGCAGACCGGGCAATACAAAACCTTTGACGACAGCAGTCGCGATATGGTTTTCAGCCGCGTTATCCACTCGCCCAATGGCGAGGATGTGCTTTTCGTCTTTTACGAAGCGACCGCTGGAGTGGTGGGCCTGTTCGCCTACAACATGATCAGCAAAACGCTGCAAAATCCGATTTACGGCGATGGCTACGCCCTGGCGGAAGATGGCACCCTGGTGATTTTTGCCGCGGTCGCAGAGCCGACGCGAGTGCATCCCATGCAGGTTTGGCGCACCCCATTTTTTAGCGCGGAGCACGCGAGCCGCGAGCCGCCCAAGCAGACATTTCTCGGCCGTGTCGGCAATGCGGAATTGGTGCGCGGCATCGCCGATCTGTTTGCCGTTGCCCGGATTATCGACAACCAGTCGGTAACCTTGCGGCTGTATGAAGAATTGCGCAAAGCCGCATTGAAAGTCTTTGACGATCATTATTGGATCGGTGATGCCGATACCGCGAGCATCAAACCGCTGTTGCAGGAAGTGGCCAAAACCGCTGAACTCGCGATCGACGAATTTGAAAAAGTCGAAAATATCCGCCAGCAATCCGTGCAAGCGCTGGCTGGTGCGGAACAGCAGCAAAATGAACTGCTCGCGTTTATCCGCACCTCCAATTGGGAAACCACGGACGATCACGTGCGCGCGCTCGATGCGATTAGCCGTCAGCGCGGTCATCTCGCCACTATTCGCGATCACCGCTATATCGATGTTGCGCGTATCGATCAGTTGGAACAGCAGCTGCTCGAACAGCAAAATGCCATTAGTGAAAAGACCGTGGCTTTTCTCGCCGATGAGAGCGCCTTGCGCCCCTATGAAGAGAATCGACCAGTTTTATCGTGCTCTCGAAACCGTCAGCACCGTCGCTGAACTCGCACCTCTGCTGCGCGATATTGAAGCCATGGCATCGGGACTGGATCTGTTAACCGAGTTGCTCGCCACGCTTAAGGTCGGCGACGCGACGGTGCATACGCGCATTATCGATGGCATAGCGGCGGTTTATGCCAAGTTGAATCAATGCAAGGCGCAAGCTGGTCACAAGCAGAAAAGTTTTGGTTCTGTCGAGGCAGCGGCGCAGTTCGGCGCGCAATTTAAATTGCTCTCCCAGAGCATCACTAATGCGTTGGGCCTGGCGACCACACCGGAAGCCTGCGATGAGCAGATGGCGCGGCTGTTGGTGCAATTGGAGGAACTGGAAAGCCAGTTTGCCGACCGGGAGGAATTTCTTGCCGACATAGTCGTCAAGCGCGAAGAAATTTACGAAGCCTTCGAAGCGCATAAGCAGCAATTGCTCGACGAGCGCCAGCGCAAGGCGCAGGCGGTGGTGGACGCTGCATCGCGTGTGCTCGCCAGTATTGAGCGCCGCGCACAAAAATTTACCGATGCGCAGCAATTGAATACTTTTTTGCAGCCGATGCCATGGTGCAAAAAGTGCGCGAATTTGTCGCCCAGTTGCGCGCCCTGGATAATGCCGTCAAAGCGGATGACGTGGAGGCAAAATTCAAAAGTATCCGCGATCAGGGCGCACGCACCCTGCGGGATAAAAGCGATCTGTTTGAGGCGGGCGGCAATGTCGTAAAACTCGGGCCGCGTCACAAATTCAGCGTCAATAATCAGGAGCTCGATCTGACCCTGATTCCGCGGCAGGATCAGTTGTATCTGCATTTGACCGGCACGGAATACTATCAACTGGTCGACGATGCCGCTTTGAACGAACTCAAAGCCTTCTGGCCCGTTACATTGGAATCCGAAAGTGCGGATATTTATCGCGCGGAATATCTCGCTGCGAGCATTGTGAACGCTGCCGCGCAAAATGCCGACGGACTCAGCAACGAACAATTGAAAAACGCGCTGCTCGATCCTGCCGCTATGCAGCGTCTGGTGCGCGACTATGCGGCACCCCGCTATCGCGAAGGTTATGAAAAAGGCATACACGATCACGACGCCGCGTTGATTCTGCAAACCCTTCTGCCGGCACTCGACCAGGCGGATCTACTGCGTTTTGATCCGTTGAGCCGGGGCTTTGCGCAAAAATTCTGGGCCAATCTGGAGATGTTTTCCGCACAAAAGCCGTTGAGCTGGAATACCTGGATAGAGCGATCCCATTCTGCGGCGCATTTGCAGCGGGTGTTTGGCAGTCGGCAAGCGACGGATATTCTGGCGCAGGAAATCCAACAGGCCATGGCGGCTTTTGTTGAGGTGCATCCTATTCAGATCAATGCGCTGACGCAGGCGCGGGCTGCGGAATATCTGGTGTTGGAACTGGGGCGCGAGCGGCCGGAATTTATCGTCAGCCGTTATGCGCAGACACTGGTGGATGAATTGCGCCGTTCGCTGGATGAGGCGGCCTGGCGCCGTTATCAAGCCGCGTTGGAAAAATTGTCCGGTTTTCCCTCCGCCCGTTGGGATTTATCCCACGCCTGGTTTTCCGCCCTGGTGGAAAATCGCGACCTCGAATCATTGCGCCGTTATATTCCCGAGGCGGTTGCCATTCTAAATGCCGATCAACGTCTTGATCGCCGCATGACGCAGACCGATCTGGAATTCCGCATCGAGGGGCTGCTCGGTGAGCATCCCTTAATTCGTGATCGCAGCCTGTCTTTGTCGGTGGACGCTTTTCTGGAAAAAGTCGAACGCCATAGACGCGAATTTATTCCCGCCTATCGTCGGTTTCTTGCGGCGCGCCAGAATTTCGTCGACGGCCAGCGCCGCCAGTTGCGGCTGCAGGATTTTAAAGCACAACCGCTGACGTCATTCGTGCGCAACCGGCTGATCACCGAATCCTACCTGCCGATCATCGGTGATAACCTCGCGAAACAGATGGGTACGGTCGGGGAGAATAAACGCTCGGATCTGATGGGTTTACTGATGATGATTTCGCCACCGGGGTACGGTAAAACCACCCTGATGGAATATGTGGCAAATCGTCTGGGTTTGATTTTTATGCGCATCAACTGCCCCGCACTCGGGCACGATGTGCTGTCTCTCGACCCCGCGCAGGCACCCAACGCCACCGCCCGCCAGGAATTAAATAAACTCAATCTGGCGTTGGAGATGGGCAATAACGTGATGCTGTATCTCGATGATATTCAGCACACCCACGCGGAATTTCTGCAGAAATTCATCTCCCTGTGCGATGGCACCCGACGCATTGAAGGCGTCTGGCGCGGCGAAACCAAAACCTATGACATGCGCGGGCGGAAATTCTGTGTGGTGATGGCGGGCAACCCTTACACCGAATCCGGTGATGTGTTCAAAATTCCCGATATGCTGGCCAACCGGGCGGATATTTATAACCTCGGCGATATTCTCGGCGGCATGGAAGAGCCGTTCGCTTTGAGTTATATCGAAAATGGCTTGACCTCCAATGCGGTATTGGCACCGCTCGCGACGCGCGACCTGCAGGATGTTTATAAGCTGGTAAAAATGGCGCAGGGCGAAAATATCGCGACGACGGATTTGTCGCATAGTTATAGCGCCGCCGAAGTCAGCGAAATTACCGATGTGCTGCGCAAGTTGTTTGTGGTGCGAGATATCGTCATGAAGGTCAATCGACAGTACATTATTTCCGCGGCTCAGGCGGAAAAATACCGCACCGAACCGCCGTTCAAATTGCAGGGCAGTTATCGCAATATGAACAAGATGGCGGAGAAGGTCGCCTCGGTGATGAATGAGCAGGAACTGCAACAGATGATCGCAGACCATTATCTCGGCGAGGCGCAATTGTTGACCTCCGGTGCGGAGGAAAATCTGCTGAAACTGGCGGAAATTCGCGGTGTGATGACCGCTGAACAGAGTGCCCGCTGGCAGCAGATCAAATCAGATTTTCTGCGCAACAAGGCCATGGGCGGTGATGACGCCGATACCGGCAATAAAATCGTCGTACAGCTTGCCGATCTGGTGGGCGGCGTGCGCGACTTGGCGGAGACAGCACGGACGCCAAACACGCCTGATCGCGATAGTGAAGTGCAAGCCGAACAGCAACGCCAGGATGCCCAACAAAAACTTCTTCTGGAGCTGGTGAGTAAAATCCAGGCGGCGATTGCGGCAAACCGCCCCAGTGTGGAAGTCATCAACCAGCCGGTGCCCGGTCTTGATAAATTATTGCAGACGCTGACGGCGTCCATCGAGCAGAGCCTGTATCCGATTGTCCGCAGCATGGATAAAAAACTGGAAATCGATTTGCGCACGCATTACAAAATGCAGGATATCTCTAAGCAGCTGGCCGATATCGAAACCAAAATCCAGAAGGAGCTGGCGGAGCAGAAAAAGCAGCTGCGCGAACCGCGCAAACCTGATCCAGGTAAGGCATAACCGCGCCTGTTACCACTATAAGAAGCCGCCGTGAGGCGGCTTTTTCAAAATGGCTACTTAAGAATGACTAATTCGAGTCGCGGGGAGCCTGCTGTTTGAGCATGGCTTTGGCGACCAGATTGTCGGGGGTGATGCAGCTGGCGGCGATCTGTGCTTTGTTTTTCAAGCCGGATATCACCATATCGTCACCTTTCATCAAGGCCTCAAATCCGTCTCTGGCGACCTTGGCCGGATCGGCCAGCTCGTGTTGCAGAATTTTCGAATCTTCCATATTGGCCTTGCGAAAAAAATCCGTATCCGTAGCCCCTGGCAACAGGGACGTGATCGTTACACCGGCGTCGCCTATTTCCGCGTGAATCGCTTCGGTAAAAGAATGGATAAATGCTTTGGTGCCGTGATAGACCGCCTGGTAAGGGCCGGGAACCTTGCCGGCAATTGATGCGACATTGAGAATTTTGCCATCGCGGCGGGTGATCATTTCGCGCAGGTACAATTTTGTCAGCACTATATAAGCACCTATATTGAGTTGCAACATATCGAGCTCGCGTTGCAGATCCGTCTCGATGAACTTGCCAAACAGACCCTGCGCCGCGTCATTCACCAATACATCAATACGAATACCTTGCTGGCGAATGTCGTCGTAGATTTCAAATGGCGCGGCTCGCTCAAAAAGATTTTTGGCAATTGGAATCACGGTGACGCCGTAGCGACTGGAGAATTCCGCCGCGGTGCGTTGCAGATCCGTTTCGGTACGCGCAACAATCACCAGGTTGTAACCATCCTCAGCAAACAGTTTCGCTAGTTCATAGCCAATGCCGCTAGTGGCGCCGGTGATCAGGGCGTACTTCGGGGGATTTGAAGAGACCATAAAAAACCTCCTGCTGTTTTGTTGATGACTATTGGCGGTTATACACTCTTGTCGGATTATCGAATAGATTTTTGTTCGCTGTTTGCGCCTTTTTTGCGATGTTTTTTATTTCTGTTAGATTCGGTCTTAAATTCTGCACTGTAATGTGGCGTTTTCTGCGAAATAAGTTTCGGTTGACGATGAATTTTCAAAAGTATGTAAAGAATTCTCACTAATATTGAGATTTTTATGGGTAGTTTTTATTTTTGGGTTCATTCTTCATTATATAAAAAATAATAAAAATGTTTCTGAATTGGATTGTTGGCATGCAAATCGCAAAACTACCGTCGCGAAAAAGAGAAGGTGTACGAAGCTCAGATTTAGAAATTCTGAACAATGCCTTCCGGAAACAAAACATTGTGTTTGTTTTTCAATCGAAGATGAGGTGAAACTTATGCAACGCTTGAATCTGAAGAAATTGGTTTTGTCCGCTGCAATTGTGGGTGCAGGTGCTTTTGCAATGTCTGCAGGCGCGGATATGAATAGAGATACCATGAACCGCGATGCGCAGTCGCAATCCGTCACTCCGGGGCCAGCCGACCGCAATATCACTACTCCGAACACTCCGGAATATTCCAATCGCAACGTGACCGAAAACGGAGCGATAGAATCCGGCGAAGCCAGCACTCTGGCTGCCGAAGTGGATGGCACGGTCCATTTTGAGCCCAATTCTGTGACCTTGACGGAATCCGCCGAGCGCCAGTTGAAACAGGTGGTCGACCAGCTCGATAAAAGTACGCCGATTGCACTGACCGTCGAGCTGCAGGGGACTTACAACGACGGCAGCGGTATGTCGTCACAATCCTCTAGCGCAACCATTGGACAGGACAGTTCCGCTGGTTTGCCCATGGATGAGCGAGGCCTTGCCGGCGGTGGTGTAAGCCCGGCTGAACGCAGCGGTATGCCTGGCAATGCGGCCACACCCAGCAATAATGCCGAGGCAATCGAGCGTGAAAACGCCGACCGGGCACAGCTGATCAGCCGCTATCGCGCGGAGAATATTCGCCAATATATGGAGCGCCAGGGCATAGAAGTTGTGGAATGGAATCTGGAAAGCAATGACGCGGCCGGCGGTTCATCCGACCCCGGCTTTGCCACCAGCAACCCCTCCGCGCGACAAAGTGCCGAAGAAGTTCAACAGGTGCGTATCGTGGTGGTCGGAGATGTCCAACCGGAGGGGCTGAGCGCCTTGTAAGATCTGCGATTTCCTTGCAACCCGGCCGGAGAGCCGGGTTTTTTTTTGTCCCACGCAGAGTGGTAGACTTGGCGGCCACATTACAAAAAAGGGTAGCAAGATGAAGCGAGTGTTGATGATATTTGGGATGACAATGCTGATGGGCTGTTCTTCGGCGTATTACAACACCATGGAGAAATTCGGCGTGCACAAGCGCGACATCATGGTGGATCGGGTGGAAGAGGCGCGCGATTCGCAAAAGGCGGCGGAGAAACAGTTCTCGTCGGCACTGGAACAGTTTAAATCGGTGGTTGCGGTGGACGGCGGCAATATTGAGCCGGTGTACAAAAAGCTCAATGGTGAATACGAAGACAGCAAGGCGGCAGCGCAGCAAATTCGCGACCGTATTGGAAGCGTTGAAACTGTTTCAAAAGCGCTTTTCAAAGAGTGGGAAGCCGAACTCAAACAATATTCCAGCGGCGATCTGCGCCGGGAAAGTCAGCGCAAATTGAATACGACCAAAAGCCAGTACCAGCGCTTGATCGCAGCGATGAAAAAAACCGAGAGTCGACTCGATCCGGTGCTGACCGCGATGAACGATCAGGTTTTGTATTTAAAACATAATTTGAACGCGCGAGCGATTCAGTCCATGCGCCAAGAGGTTGTAAAAATTGACAAGGATGTGGATATATTGCTCGCCGCCATGCGCGCATCCATAGCGGAAGCAGACGCTTTTATTCGGGAAATAAAGGATTAGCCGTTATTTTTTAGAGCGAATCCTGATCAAATAAACGCGTTTTCCGGTTTCATAAAAAACATGGCATGGATGTCGCAACTTCCAGGGCAGATCGATTGGTCGTCCGGATCGCAAATCCGAGCCATCTTTTAACGATCCTTAATTGGAAGAAAAAGGGGAAATTTTATGAAAACCTTTCATGTAAAAACATTTCGTGTAAAGACATTGGTGGCAGCGCTGGCTATTGCCGGCTTCGCCACCGCTTGTGATCGTGACACCGCGCGGAGCGATGCGTATGTTGTGCCTGAATCAAGCACCATTGATCGCGCCACCACCGCCGAAGGCACTACTATACGAAACGAAGGCACGACACAACCTGATGCTCTGAGTTCAGTTCGGGACGGTGCCAATCAACGCAGCACAACTCAAAGCGGTTTAATTAATGACGGCTATTCACATGACGCCGATCTGAATCGCAGCAGCGATCTTGCCAAAGCGGATCACGAAGAAACGATTCAATTCAGCGGTACCGAATTAAGCCCGGATTCGGAAAGCAAACTGGAAGATCTGGTGAAATCCCTGGATAAAGACAAACCGGTCAAAATCATCGTCGCCATGGATCAAAGCATGTATCAGGATGAAACTGGCCGTCAGACCGCTACAAGTAGCGAACAGCCCAGCGTCAACCGCGATAGCCGCGAAGACTACACCGCTGCTCTCGGCCAACGGGTGGAAAGCGTCAAGGAATTCATGCAAGAACAGGGCGTAGAAGTAACCCAATGGCAATTTGAACGCATGGAAGAACAGGACCTCGCCCAGCAGCGCAATGCCCAGGAGCAGGCAGAAGATGTACAGAGCGTGCGTTTAGTGATTGCAGCTAACCCGCAGAGCGGTAGAGTGAGTACGGTGTTGGATGAGTAATTGATCCATCACTCGGAAAAGCACACCACCCTAAACAGGCGCCCTCGAAAAGGGGAGCGCGCAAATGCTCCTCCCCTTTTCGAGGGGAGGTATTTTATTTCCTAGCTTGTATTCCCAAAAAAATTTTTAAATACACGGCGGCAAATAAATAATTGGCGCACCCACACCGGCTGTCGCAATCACGGCGGCGATATAAATCCCAGCCGATACTCTTCCTGGAAAACCTCTACCGCGACGCCAACACCAAACGGCAAGCGCGCCAAGCAATACGCAAGTTAATGCGGTAAACACCAGCAGGCCGATATTGATGGTTGTAAATTCATTTCCACCCACTGCATTTGCGGAACAAAATACCGAAAGCCCGCCGTAAGCCGCGATAAACCAAACGCTCCAGATGGTAAGTCCAATCACCAGGTGCAAGGGATGATCCGCCGGCAATTTCACGCCGCACCTCCCAGCTGCGGCGCCAGTGTCAGGCAGGCGTAGGCGAGCCAGTAGGTTAACGCGCTATAGATCCAGAAAATCCGCAGTACCGGCATTTCATAAGGCTGCGCGGCGGACACATAACCGCGTTTTGCGCGCAGGGCCTGAAATCCTGTGGCGATGGTGGCGAGGCCGCTGTGGAGAACAAGATAAGCAATGGCGACCACGAGCACCGAGTGATGCGGATGAGTGCGCGGTGCGAGATCGCCGCTAAAAAACGTCCAGCCGAGTGCAAGCAGATGCAAAATGCCGCAGCCGCAGGCGATGACGAGTCCGGCGTATAACTGCTGGCTTTTGTTATGGCGCAGCCGTCGCGTGAGCAGCCAGTGACAGGCCGCCGCCAAAGTCAGGGGCACACCGCTCCAAAACATGGTTTGGGTGGTGAGCGACGAGGTGGGCGCAAACTGCCACTCGGGGGCGACCGTCCATAAATAACACCAGCCGAATAGCAGTGACAGGTAAAGCGCCGCATCCGCCAGCAAGGTTACGCCCATGCCCCATAGCCCTAGGCCGCTCCAGGTATGGGTGGAAATAGGGGCCGCGGATGCGGGTTGCAGCGCGTTGCTCGGGTGCGCGCCACTTATCCAGGTCCAACGGAATATCCAGATAAAACTCGCTGCCGCCGCGGCCAGCGCAACTGGATAAGCGCGCAGCAGCAGGCAGATACAAACCACCGCCAGCACTGCCGCGAGTTGCAGCGGCAACCAGGAATTGCCGGGCACGCGAATGAGTTCCCGCAAGTCCGCCTCGGTGGCCGAGGTGCCGAGAACCTCCCGGTGGTCGCCGGAGTTGCGCGCCAACAGCCCTTCACCCGCAGCAATCGCCCGCTCAAGGTCGGGCTGATCCCACAGGGGATGACGGCTGGAAATCCGTGGAATGCTGGCGAAGTTGTAGGGTGGTGGTGGAGTGGTGGTGGCCCATTCCAGCGTGTCGGCCTTCCAGGGATTGGCGCCGGCGGAAGTGCCGAAGCGGAAGTGGAGCAGAAAATCGAGAATGATCACGGCAATACCCACCGCCATCACGAATCCGCCGACGGAAGAGAGCAGATTCAGCCAGTCCCAGCCGAGACCCGCTTCATAGGTGTAAACGCGCCGGGGCATGCCGAGCAAACCCGTCAGGTGCATTAGAAAAAAAGTCGCGTTGAAGCCGATAAACGTCAGCCAGAAACCCCATTTACCCAAAGTGCGCGACGGCATACGGCCGGAGAAATGCGGCAGCCAGTAATAAAGTGCGGCGATCAACGGGAACAGCATTCCGCCCACCAACACATAGTGCATATGGGCGACAACAAAATAGCTGTCGTGCACCTGCCAGTCGAAGGGCACCAGCGCCAGCATCACACCGGTCAGGCCGCCGCAAACGAAGATCACCAGAAAACCAAAAATCCACAACATCGGCAGACTGAAAATAACCTTGCCGCTCCACAGGGTCGCAAGCCAAGCAAAAATCTGAATACCGGTGGGCACCGCCACCAACATGCTCGCCACGGAAAAAAACGCCTGCGCTAAATGGGGAATGCCCACGGTGAACATGTGATGTACCCACAGCCCGAAGCTGATAAATCCCATGGTCACTATGGCGAGCACAATCCAGCCGTAACCCACCAGCGGGCGCTGGGCAAATACCGGAATGATGGTGGAGACAAAACCCGCCGCCGGCAGAAACAGGATGTACACCTCCGGGTGGCCGAACAGCCAGAACAGGTGCTGCCAGAGCAGCGGATCACCGCCGCGCAAACCGTCAAAAAAGATAAAACCCGCAGCGCGCTCCAGCTCCAGCATGATGCTGGCGAGAATCAGGGGCGGAAATCCAAACAAAATCATCAACGCCATGGCGAGGATATACCAGCAGAAAATGGGCATTTTCTGCAGGCTCATGCCGGGAGCACGCATGCGCAGAATCGTCACCACCAGTTCCACCCCGGCGGACACCGCCGAGATTTCCACAAAGGTGATGCCCAGCAGCCAGAAATCCGGTCCGCGCCCGGGGCTGAAGGTAGCGTCGCTCAGGGGGTGTACATAAACCAGCCGGAACTGGGCGCCATGCTCAGCAGCAGGCTCGAGCAGAGGATGATGCCGCCGAATAAATAGCAGTAGTAACCGAGGGCGCCTATGCGGGGAAACGCAAGATCGCGCGCGCCGATCATCTTGGGAATCAGGTACATCGCCAGTCCTTCCAACACCGGAATGGCGAACAGAAACATCATCACCGTGCCGTGCATGGTGAAAATCTGGTTGTAGGCGTCGGGGCTGATCAGGTCCTGCTCTGGCAGCGCCAGCTGCGTGCGCAGCAGCATCGCCAGCACGCCGCCGATGAGAAAGAAAATCACCCCCGTGACCATAAAGCGCAAACCCACCGAGGTGTGGTTCACCGCCGCGAGGGCTCCCCAGCCGGGTAGATTGCCCCAGGTGCGGCTCAGATCTCGGTGCAGTTGCTCGGCATCAATCATTGCCCGCCGTCTCCTCTAACCAGCGTTGAAAAGCGGCCGGCTCGTGGGCCGTTACGGTGAACTGCATACGCGCGTGCTGCAGCCCACAGAACTCGGCGCACTGGCCGCGATAGATTCCGGGCTCATCGGCCTGCAGGCGCAAAATGGTGGTGCGGCCCGGAATGGTGTCGAGCTTGCCGCCCAGGCGCGGCACCCAGAAGGCGTGAATCACATCGGCGGTGGTGAGATGGATATCCACCGGCACGCCAACGGGAATATGCAGCTCGTTGCGCAGACGGATGTTGTGCTCGGGATAGCGGATCTCCCACCACCACTGGTGGCCGGTGACGTGGATGCTCAGCACGTCCTGTTGCGTCGGCAGGGGTAGCATGCGATGGCCGGCGGGAATGCCGAGGCTGAGTAAAAGAATAATGGCGGCGAAAGGCAGCAATATGCCGCCGCCGATGATCCAGGCGTTGTTGCGCCGCGGGTCATTAGGTTCGGCGGGGCGCCGCAAGGCAAAACACCAAAGCGCGACCACGGCGATAAATACCATGCCGAAGGCGCTGAACATCAACCACCAAAGCCCCGCGGCGGACTGCGCTGCCGGGCCGGCGGGATCGAGGATGGAGTAGGGCCCGCTGCAACCGGCCAGCAGCGGCGCCGGCAGCAAAAACCGCAACCAGGAGTATTTATGGAACACGAAGCCATCATCAGCAGGATGTCCCTCGGCCGGCATCCCATCCACCCGATGCTGATTCATTTCCCCGTCGCCGCGCTGATTGCCCTGATCGGCGCGGATATGGCCTACCTCGCCACCGACGATTTTTTCTGGGCGCGGGCGGGTTTGTGGTTGAGCGGCGTCGGCGCCTTTGGCGGCTGGTTGTCCGGTTTTGTCGGCATGATCGATCTGGTCACGGTGGCGCGCATCCGCCGTTTGATCACCGCCTGGTGTCACGCGACCCTGGCGGTGATGCTGCTGTCCCTGGCGTCGCTCAACTGGCTGCTGCGCTGGGGCGAGCCGGATGCGCTCATCTGGCCGTGGGGTTTGTACGTCTCCGGCCTGACGGGATTGCTGATCGGCGTCACCAGCTATCTCGGTGGCCAGCTTGTCTACGAGCGCGCCGTGGGCGTGGATATCGAAATTGCCGTGGAGCATTCCCATAAGAATTGATGGATTCTTAATAACCTCGCGCCGGCTCACGGCAACATCTCCGCCGCCGGTTTGGCCAGCACCGTCCAGATAATTCCCCCCATCAAACACCAGAGCACCACACTCAGCAGCCGGCACCAGCCGGCGATGGGTTTTTGGCTGCGATCCTGGGTGTGCATCAACAGCAGGCCGGCCAGGGTGTGCGACACCACCAGCAGCGTCACTAAGGTGAGTTTGCCGATCAGCCATACCTCCACCGTGCGATTGAGTAAAAAAACCACCGTGCCCGACATGATGGCGAGCAAGGCCGCAGGTGTGGCTATGGCGGTAAAAACAAAACGCGCGACCGAGCCGTATTTATTTTTCGGTTCGTGGAGGGCGATGCTGCGTGAATGAATTCCGGCGATCAGCGCCGGCAGGTACAGCAGAGACGCGCACCAGAAAATCAGCGTGATGATGTGCAGGGTGAGAAACCAGATCAACAAACGACTCCTGTGAGTGCATCGCGCATCTGCTGCGGCATGCGAGCACCTTAGAAGTCTGACGTTAATGTGTTCCGTTCGTTAGCCCACAGGGCGGGGAGGGTGGAAAAGTCCAAAATAAAAAAGGCGGCAACCGCCGCCTTAAAAAGAGATTTAGCGAATGCCGCTTACGACAGAAGATTTTTAAGGGCCAGTCCGCCGCCGCCGATCAAGATCGAAAAATAAAGAATCGTCGCGATATTCATAAGGTGGCCCAACAAAATGGCGACGCCATCGCGTTGCGCAAGGCCGATTGCGTAAAAAAGCAGGGCGATGCCGGGGAATGTATTGCTGAACGGCACAAATCCGAATGGCGCCATCAGCAGCAGGGCGGCCAAAATAAACGCGAGATTATTCAGCATATTTAAGCCAGCTCCATCCGCCAGCGCGGAGAGGCGATTGGATTTGCTGACCTTTTCCAGCCGGTGCACCCATTTGAGACCTTGCTGCAAGGCGGGGCGCAATTTTTCCACTGTTACCGGTTTTTGTTTGAATTTCTCTGGCAACCACAAGGCACCGCGGCGCAGACGGCTGATGCCCACCAGCAAAATAATTGCACCAAACAAAGTACTTACACCGGGAAGCGAGACCGGAATCAGAAATACCAGCGTGAGCAACGCCGCCAACAGCAACAAACCACCTTCGCCGCAGCGATCAATCAGTTCACTGACCGTCATGCTGTCTTCCGGCAATTCTTCAATGAGTTTTTCCAATTGCTGACTCAGGGCGGAAGCGGCCTGCGTTGATTGTTCAGTCATTCTTTTCTCCGATTAGCTTAAAACTGAGGGGGATTATGGAATTTTCCTGTGTAAATAATTTTCTGGCCGGATCACCGTCTAGGCTCATAACGCAAAACCATCGCTCCCGAGGACAGTTCCGCGCGGTGCACCAGCTTCAGGTCGATTGGCTGCGGCAACCCCGCAAGCAGTGCGGGTCCATGTCCCGCCACGTGGGGATGCACCACGAATTCGTACTCGTCGATCAAACCCATTGCCGCGAGCGCGAGCGGGAGTTTAACCCCTCCGGTAAGCAGACCCTTACCCGGTTGTTGTTTGAGTTGCGCAACCGCGTCGGCGAGATCCCCGTGCAAAAGTTCTGCGTTCCAATCGACCTGGGTCAGAGTGCTGGAGACGACATACTTCTTCGCCGCGTCTATGGTCTGGGCAAAGGGTTCCATCCACGGCTCCATCCAGTCCGACAGTTTTCCGGTTTGCGCCGGCGAACGAAACGCGTCTTCCATCATTTCGTAAGTCACGCGGCCAAACAGGAGCGCATCGGCCCATTGAATATTCTCGGCTGCGTAGCGATGCAATTCTGCATCTGCGGAAATTGCGGTGTGATCACAGCATCCGTCCAAGGTGACGTTGATGGAATATCTGAGAGGGCGCATATGGTTCTCACTCCGAGAAAGTGGTGCGGAGTGTATAACGTGTGCGGCGCCAGAGGTAAACGAATTCCGCGCAAAATGACGCGCAGGACAAATGAGGATGTGGAGCGGAAAACGAAAGAGAGGGGAAATGCGGGGGGACGGAGAGCCGTCACCCCGCGGGGGAAAATTATTTCCGGCGTCGCACTCGGCCGGCCAGCAGCAGTCCGCCCGTCAGCAGCAATGCCCAGGGGGACATAGCGCCACCGCCGCTTGAGCTACCTGAGGTGGAGCCGCCAGACGATGAGCTGCTGGAAGACGACGAGGAGCTACTGGAGCTGCTGGAAGAGCTGCTGGATGACGAGCTGCTCGACGATGAACTGCTGCTGGATGACGAAGACGAACTCACGCCCGTTTTCACCAGAATACCGCCCAAGGTTCCGTTATCCGTTTGAGTGGAGACGGTGATGGTGAGATTGCCATCCGACACTGCCGCATTAATAGGCTGCGGAGTGTAAGCCACATCATGACCGACCTCGGCGAACAGATCGAAATTGCTCAGCACGGCCTTGCCTTCCACGTTCACGGTAAAACGTCGCGCATCCGCTGCCGTCTGAAACAGCTCGGCAAAATGCAGCGTGACGTTGTAATTACCCGCAGTCACCGGAATTTGATAGGTGAAATCACCGTAGCGTTCGGTGTTGAAAAGCTGGGTGTTATTCGCTCCCATGATCATGTCGGTAGTGGCGTGAATGGTGCCATTGGTGAAATGCACATCCGGCTGGTAATAAACATTATTGAAATATTCACCAGTCTCGCTGCCCACATTGATGGCGGCGACCACGTCTGCACTATTTAACGGTTGGAAACCGCGCGTGACATTCGACACCACCTTACAGGTTTTACCCCACTCGGTGCCCCAGCCGTTGCGATCCACATCCGATGCCATATCACAGCAAATCGGCGAGCCATCCTGCGTGCCGCAATTTTCCGGTTCGCCCACCACTTGATACCAGTTGAAATTCAACCTTCCGCGCGCGCGGAAATATAACTGCTGCACGCCGGAAACACCGGTCAGCGCTGCGCTAACGGTGCGGAAGTTAGTAAGGCCGCCAGTGGCGGGAACTTGAATGGTGCCGACCAGAGTGCCGCTCTCGCTGCCCAGACGAACTTCCAGCGTCGTCGCGGTGCTCGCCGCCACGTTCGCCTGAATCATGCTGGCGCCGGTTTTGAAATCCACACCCGATACGCGATACCAGTTGTTGTTATTCATCTGCACGTGCATGGTGCCGTCGGCATTGCGCTCGGTTTCAATACCGGATTGTCGATCAATAATTTCGGCTTCGGTTTTTTTGAATGGATCGAAGTTTTTGATTTGCGGCACGCCGGCGCGCGTCGGCGTTATGCGGTTCATCGCAGTGCCGTTGTAGGTCATTAAATCCACGTTCATCGAACGTTGATAAATACTGCCGGTGCCATTGCCTGGGCCGGTCGCCCATACTGTTTGGTTGTGATAGAAGGCGTAATTCTGGCCTTTATATTCAATAAAGGAGTGGTGATTGTTGCCGTTGTAATTATCCCAGGGCTGCGGAATAACGGTGCCGCGGTGGGTATAACCGGTCATGGGACTGCTGCTGGTCATATATTCGATGGTCGGTGCGCCGCCGGTGTAATCCTTCGAATAGGTGAAATAATAAGTGCCGTTGCGTTTATGGATGTACGACGCCTCAAAGAAATTCGGTGCATTCACGGTCACCGCCGGGCCATCCGGCCCCATCATATCGTCCCGCAGTTTCACAATCCGCGCCTGACCGGGACCGCCGCCGCCAAAGGTTACGTACACCGAATTGTCGTCATCCACCAAAACGCCTGGGTCGAACAACCACTGCACATTGGCGTTTTGCGTATTTTGCGCGGTGATGACCGCTGACCCTTTGATATCTCGGTAAGGACCTTCCGGCTTGGTGGCTTCAAGAATGCCGAGGCCAGAGGTGACGTTGGGGAAGATGATGTAGAACTTGCCGTTGCGCTCGAACATATCCGGCGCATAGGCGCCAAACGCCCAAGTGGTATGGGTTTTGGTGCCGAAGATGATGCCGTGGTCCTGCCAGTTCACCATGTCGTCCGTCGACCACAGGAAGTAATCCTGCAACTTGTCGTAGGAGGTAGAACCGTCCGGATCGTGCGTGGTGATGACATATACCCGATCATTAAACACCCGGGCGGACGGATCGGCGGTGTAAACATGCGAGACAATCGGGTTATCAGCCAAAGCGCCAGTCGCCACGCCTGCGAGCATGCACGAAGCAATAAGTTTCTGCAGATATTTCCCGGACTTCGCCTTGAACTTCCTCAGGCCCTGGGTTGCTTGATGGGGGGTGCTTCCGATCATTTAACGGTTCTCTCGTTATTATGGTTAAGAGGGTAAGGGAGACTGCATTTGTCTTATTATCATATAGTTTGATCTACAAAAATTTATCCGACAGCTTCTCGTTTTTGCACAAACACTTTGGCTCCAGGTAGACCCAAAAGGCATATAAAGGAAAGGAGAAACCGGCATAACCGGCATCAACCGCACTCGAAGAGACTAAAAAATAACCACACTCAACTGCCTTTCCAATCCCGTCTATGAGTGAAGTGGTTGAGGCGGTCCCCGAGCCATCGAAGGGGTCGAAGGCGGTCCTCAAACCTCAAAGCGGAAGAAATGCAATTAAATAACCCGCTTCACACAACCCGCGACGTGCTGGAAAAAGAAGCCACCCAAAGAGGTGGAAATTTCCACTTTGCAAATCAGAGCATTTAAATCATTACTCCAATTTATTATTTCCCGGCGCCACCTTAATGGGTGGACGGAAACCTACGTCCAGGAATATCCGGCAAAACTACAGTAGTGATTTAAACGCGCCAACTTCGGCGCTTGCGGATAAATAGGCCTTCAGCCGGATGGCCTATGGCGATTTGCTAAAGGAAGTGGGGCGGCCTAGGCTAATATTTTGGATGAAACACTTGTTTATTGTGATGCGGCTGGAGAAGATGAGGCGGGTGCTGTTTGATGCGGGAGGAGCATGAGGTGCTGCCTTTTTCTTGCCGTCCGGAGGGGAGAAGTTAATTCTTGGTATAAGAATGTGAGAGCTACTGCTTTAGCGCAGTTGCCGCAGGTTTGAAGTGCGCAGAAAAATCCTACTAATGATTAAACAAAGAGCTTCTGAAAATCAGAGACATAAGCGGATTATTCGCTTTCTAAAAGTGTTCCTGATAAACAACCATTTAGAACCAAAATTTGAGAGGTTTAGCTAACTCGTGCAGCGCGCACTCAGTCGTTGGCGGATAGAGTAGTCGCCTCTGCTGGAGCCATTTCCGAGCAAAGATGTTGGCTGCATGCAACACGAGGCATTCAGACTAAGTTGAGCGATCAAGACGGAATTGATTTTTAAGTTCACAAAAAATTACTGGAGTTTACATGGGTGAGTGGTCAAAAAAAGTTGGCGAAACAGGTGAAAAATTAGTTAAGGAGTTTTTCGATCTGATCGGATGGTCTGGTTCAAAAGACGGATTGAGTTTGCCGTGTATTAAACAAGATAGGCATGGCGGAAAAACACATGGCATCGATCGATTATTTGCATATCGTTCTCCCCTTGAGGATGGAGTTCTTAATAATTTAGTTGCGTCTGTTAAATATACTGCCGTTGATTATCCTTCTTCTCCCAATTCGGCATTTAGAGGGCACTTCCTTGAGTTGGCAAAAATGATCGAGTGTTTCAAGGCTTCGGAGATAAAACGAAGCACGAATAGACAATTCGCCGGTGTGGATTCCTCCAAGGCCATCGGGATACTTTTTTTGGCTATCCAACTCCAAAGATCAGGATAGAGATATTCTTGCAGAAGTCTCGGGGTGTAGAAATCTGGACGAAAATTTTTATGAAACTATCTATGTTGTCGACAATAAGCGCGTCAGCTTTGTCTATGACACTATTTATTCTCTGAAGTCGTCGTTCGTAAATAAAAAGATAGAGTTTTTCTATCCTTCGACTGGGAAGAACATAAACCCCATGACAAAAAATTCGTCGGGTGAAATATTGCCTGTCGAATATATTAATTCCAGTGTTTTGCTTTTCAAGGTCTCTGATGGCTCAAAGGATTTCAGGAGTCTCGTTATCTCATGTATTGAAGGATTCAGCGGTCAAAGCCTAAAGAGATTAATAGGACTTGCTCATGAGATCAGCCAGGATTGGACTAGCTCAATATTGATCTTATACCCTGATTATGACCATCTTCATCATAAGAACGAAGCTGCGGATGCTAAGTTGGGGTTTAAAAATCAGTCTTTCGCCAATTCTGTGAAAATCGCTTCTTTTAATGTTGACTTTAGAGGGTTGGCCAATGAGTAAACAATTGCTGGCGATCAATCAAATGCTTCCACACGGTGAAATGTTGCGAGGCTTTCTTGAGCAGCCATTTTTACAGAAAACTGATTTGAAAGAGGCTTTAAGAAAGCGCGGTGTTTTTAATTATAGTAACGAAAAAAGCGATAGCATACCTATTTTAATTATGACAGTACTGAGTCCTTCAGAGTTTGATTCGTTGTGCGATTCGCAGAGTTCCAGGGAAGATAATCCAAAAAAAATCACTCAGATACTTCCTTGGAGTTCTGATAAAAATTTGATTGACGCCTTGCCATCCGACTTAAGTATTAACAACCTCATAGATAATGAATACGCTAACTATAAGGTTGTCGATGAGACCGGCTTTATTCCTGTAAATAATGACCCGAATTATCTCCGACTTGATTTTGGAGTCGAAAGGCAAGATCTAGGTAAAAACTGGTCGTCTACAAAAAGCCACTTTCATGGCTCAATAGAAATGAAACGGGTTGTTGATAAAGAAGAGGTCAAAATAATTTTTACGCATACATCAAATGAAACTAAGCAGGTAGCAACTAAGGCAACCAGCAAGATTGTTGGAAGATTTAAATCGGATGGGTTTGTTTTGCAAAATGTGGAGTTACAGAAGATAACATTTGACAGATTTACAAATGCTAAAAGGATTCAGTTTCTTTTAGAGCTGTCGGTCGAGTTGACCTCTAATCACCTTGACTTTGAAGAGATTGTTGATTTGGAGCTGGCGCCTGATCATGATCAAATCCTTCCGGAAAATATGCGATGGATGACCAACAAGATTGACGATTTAAAGCTGAATGGAAAGCTTCTCCATGAAACTTTTTTCGTTAATGAGCGAGAGAGTCATCCATATATATTTTTACATAGACTTGATGCGCGGTACTCTTTTGATGTCCGGGGTGTCACCGGAAAGTGTGTGGTCGCGATGCATTTTCCCGATGGCAACAAGGAATCGAGAGGAAAGTCCGAGCTAGAGCTAAATATTAAGTCCATATCGTTTTCCGGAGTTCCAAAAGGGGCTTCAAAGAAGGAGATAAGGGAGTTTCTGCTTGATGATTTGGAAAGCCAGAAGTCGGAAAAATATGTTAACTACATCAATGGATAATGATTATTTGCGGGAAAAGGGGCAGATTTATTTTCGCCAATCATCAGGAACCTAAGCGCCAATAATCAAAAATAAGAGAAGCTATATGAAGCTTGTATTACAAGTTGCTGCGGGAATTCTTCTGGCTTCCCTTGTCGTCTTTGCGCTCAGGCTTGTGCTGATAAGTGCAGCTGTAAGCGGTATAAAAGACATTACTGATAGCGCGGTCGATAGACAAAAGCAGCTGATTGCTGAACAACAAGAAAAGGTAAAAGAAGAAGCGCGGATAAAGTTAGAGCGTGAGCGACAAGCTGCAGAGAAAGCAAAAATTGAAGCGGAAAAGGCAAGGCTGAAAGCACAGGCATGGAGTAAGTACTACCAGGATCCTCAGGATTGTTTGGTCTTTCAATCCGACGCGCACATGGTGAAATGCGTTGATCATAAAAAAAGAGCTCGAACTGAATTTGATCGGTTGTATGATCTGGGCAAGATAAGGTGAGTAAATATAGAGAGTTTTAGCAAACATTCTCTATATCCCCATGATGGGAGAGACCACCCCCCGCCTTCGGCGTACCCCCTCCGGGGAGGGGGATTGTGCTAATTGGCATCGGTGTGATGCGGAGAAAATGGGGCAGGTCGTCGCGCGCGAAAATTCCCCTCCGCGGAGGGGTGGCAGGCGTAGCCTGACGGGGTGGTTTCGCTCTGGCGCCTCCGAAGCGTTGCCTGGAAAGAGCAGAGGGAAGAGGCTCAAGCCAGCCAAGCGCACCCTGGCATGAAACTCGCTAACACGTAATCCATATTCCGGGCGCGCCAAGCGCCGGAATCGATCGCAGACGTGTGTAGTTGCGATGTCGCTTTTAACAATAACGGCCCGGATACACACAATGCGAAAGCTCCAAAACCCCCGATATTTCCCGGTATTTTTCCTCTATCACGCCGTTCGCACATACCATATCCTCCTCCGGAGCGCAGTCGAAGGGTGGTAACCTCGCCCTCTTTTCCTAGCGACAGATAAAGAGGAGTTCGGAGAGTGCCACGTTTTTTACACACCGCCGACTGGCAAATAGGCCGACACTACGGCCGCTTTAGCGAAAGAAGATGCCGCACTGTTAATGGAGGCGCGCTTTACCGTGGTGCAGCGCATTGCCGCTTTGGCGACGGCGGAGGCGGTGGATGCGGTTTTGGTGGCGGGGGATCTGTTCGATGCGCAAAACCTATCCGACCGCACCCTGCACCGCACCTTTCAGCTAATGGCCGCCTATAAAGGCCCGTGGATTGTAATTCCCGGCAATCACGACGCCGCCCTGGCGGATAGCGTATGGACGCAAGCGCGCAGGCTTGGTGCCATTCCTGCCAATGTGCATATATTGCTGGAGCCTAAGTTGGCGGTCTTCGCGGAGCAGAAAATCGCCATTCTCCCAGCGCCTCTCACGCAGCGGCAGACCTATCATGATCTCACCGAATGGTTTGACGGCGCAGATACGCCGGCGGATTGCCTGCGCATAGGTCTTGCCCACGGCAGTGTCAGCGGACAGTTGCCGGAATCGGCCGATGCGCCTAACCCCATTTCCCCCGCGCGCGCGCAAACCGCCAGGCTGGATTATTTGGCGTTGGGTGATTGGCACGGCCTGAAGCAAATCGATGAACGCACCTGGTACAGCGGCACGCCGGAGCAGGAGCGATTTAAAGACAACGGCGCCGGCCACGTGCTGCTGGTGGAAATTGAAAAACCTAGCGCCCCGCCGCAGGTGACGCCGCACCTTGTGGGCCAGCATCAGTGGATCAAACGCGATTTCACCTTGGCGGTGGAATCCGATCTGGCAAATCTGTTTGCGGAATTGCTGCAGCTGCCGGATATGTCCGTGGTGGATTTGACTCTGCGCGGCCAGATTACGCTGCTCGATCATCAGCGTTTGTTGCAAACCCTCACCGCCGTGCAAGCCCGCCATCGCAGCTTGCAATACCAATTGGCCGACCTGCGCCTGCAGCCCACGGAGGAAGATATAGCCGCACTGCACGCGGATGGTTACGTGGGTGATGTGGTGGAGGCGCTGCGGCAGCGGCAGGCCAGTGGCGACGACGAACAGGCGGAAACCGCTCGCGAGGCGCTGGCCATTCTGGCGGATTTATTAAGCCAGTCCGCGCCGGAGGTGAAAGCATGAAAATCACCCGCCTCACCGTCAACCAATTTAAACAATTTCGCCAACCCGTCACGCTCGACAATCTTACCGACGGTATTAATTTATTTGTCGGCCCCAACGAATCCGGCAAAAGCACATTGGTCAACGCCATTCGCGCCGCCTTTTTTGAGCGCTATAAATCCACCGGCGTGGCCAACCTACAACCCTGGGGTGATTCCGCCGCCGCGCCGGAAGTGGAAATCGATTTTGAATGGCAAAACCAAACCTGGAAATTGCAAAAGCGCTTTTTGAAACGCCAGCGCTGCGATCTTTTGATCGACCAGCAGCATTTCAGCGGCGATCAAGCGGAGGAAAAGCTCGCCGATTTGTTGGGATACCAATTCGCCAGCAAAGGCGCCAGTAAAGCCGAGCATTGGGGAATTCCCGGTTTGCTGTGGGTGGAGCAGGGCTGCATTCAAAATATTCATCTCCCGGTGGACCACGCCGGCCATCACTTAAAATCCGCCCTCAGCGGTACCTTAGGTGACATCACCAGTACCGGTGGTGATGAATTAATTGCGCGGGTGGAAAACGAGCGCGCCGCATTGCTCACCAAAACCGGCCAGCCCACTGGTGAGCTCAAAAAAATTCAGCAGGAATGCGAACAGCTGCAAACACAATTGATTGAGCTGAACGACAAAGTTCAGCGCTACCGCACCAGCGTTGACCGCCTCGGCCAACTGTTGCAACAGCGCGATGAGATCGACAGCCAACAACCCTGGCTGCCGTATCGCGCCAAAGCAAAGGAGGCGGAAGCCGCACTGGCCGCCGCGCAAGCATTACAAAATGAACAGCAGCGGGATCAACAAGCGCTAAAAAACTGCCACAGCAATTTGGAATTCTGCCAGCAGCAACTGCGGGATTTTGAGCAACGCGCACAACAACTAAGTCAGCGCGATGCGGAAAAAACCAAAGCCGCCCGCGCCTTGGCGGAATGTCAGCAATTTACTGCGCAGCTGAAGCAGCGTCGCGAGCTGGCTGAGCAGGAATTTCAAAAAGCCAAAGATGCACTAAAAGCCGCCCGCGAACAAATAAACCGCCGCAACCTGCAGCGCGAGCACGACCGGCTTAGTGAGCAGCTGAATCAATTGCGCCAAAACCATCAAGCCACTGCTGAATTGCAAGCCGCACTGCTAAAACTGCGCGCGCAATTACAAACCCAAGCGGTGGATGACAAGCAACTCGCTCGCCTGAAAGCCTTGCATAAAGAACTCCATGAAATACATATCCGCGAACAGGCGATTGCCACCCGTTTGCAATACGATTTGCAACCCGGTAAATCCATACAGATAGACGACCAGGCCATTAACGGCACCGGCGAACAGCTGCTTCTAAAAAGCACATCGATCAGCATTCCGGGCGTGGGAACATTGCAGATACACCCAGGTGGAAAAGATATTAACGATCTGCTGCGCACCCGCGAGCGTTTGCAGGCAGAAGCCGCCAGCGTATTAACGCAATTAAAAGTCACAAGCCTTGCCGAGGCGGAAAACCACGTGACGCAAAATCAACAGGTCGCAGCGCAAATTGACCAACACCAAACCCGCCTGCAAATGCTCGCCCCCAAAGGCGTAGACGCCGTCGTCAGCGACTTTAAACTTGCCGAGCAGCAACACCAGTCCCTAACAGAGGAGCTTGCCAAATTACCCGATGCACCCGCCGGCGCCATCGACGAACGCCAAGTGGAAACCGCGCTCGCCACCGCAGAGGCGGTATTAAAAACTGCGGAAAATGCCAACTACGAACACCTGCGGGAATTGGCGCTGCGCGAACGCGAATGTGAAAGCGCCAACAACGAGTGGCAAAAACTCCAGGCGGAGTTGCAATCCCCCGAGCACCAAAGCCGCCAGCGCGAATCTCTGGACCGGCTAAGCCACCTCAAGGCCGAAGAAAACCAACTGCGCAATGCAATCCAAAATCGGCAAAAACAAATCGACTCTGCCAACCCCGCCATCCTCCAGCAGGATGTAAAACGCTTCACAAATTCTGCAGAAAGTTTGGAAAATGAAGCAGCGAACAGAACAGTGGAAATTTCCACCTTGCAGGTTCAATTGGAAACGCTAGGCGCACAAGGGCTGGATGAAGCTCAAAACACCATTGAGCAGGAATTCAAACGTTTGTCCCAGCGCCGACAACAACTCCAACGCCGCGCCTCTGCTTTGGACTTATTACTGAATTTGCTGCGGGAAAACCGCCAAATCCTCACGCGACAGCTACAAACCCCATTGCAAAAACATCTCAATCACTACCTCAATCTACTATTCCCCGGAGCCACCCTAACCGTCGACGAAAACCTGCGCCCGGAAATATTAACCCGGCAAAACAACAACGCCGACCTAAACGCCCTCAGCTTCGGCGCCCGCGAACAAATGGGCCTCATCAGCCGCCTCGCCTACGCCGATTTGCTAAACGAAGCCGGCCGGCCTACGCTCATAATTTTGGATGATGCACTTGTTCACTGTGACGGCGAACGGCTGGAGCAGATGAAGCGCGTGCTGTTTGATGCGGGGGAGAGGCATCAGGTGATTCTTTTCTCTTGTCATCCGGAGAGGTGGCGGGGGTTGGGGGGTGGTGGGGAGAATGCTAGGCAGTGGAAGATGATGGCAATAGTTTTTGCTGTTCTGTTACTACCTTGCTTACAGCCACGCTAGCGCAAAACGCCACTCATCAAACTGCCGCTACACTCAGCGTTGAAGCTGTAAAAAACTCGGTTTTGGAAGCTATAGAGAGAAGAGTGCGAAACCGGACATAAGTAGGCTATAAGTCGGGGCCCCTGCGCGAATACAACAGAGCGAGGGGCAAAAACAATCGCTACTTTTGACGTAGAAACGCGCCCCAAAAATTATTTGTTAAGGCGGGGACTTTTTCTAAAGCTCGTTATACGGACGGCGGAGTATGTGAGCTTTCGACCAGTAGCAGAATTCCGATTGACTTAATTGGACGAGGTAATATGAGTGTAATTGATTTTCAAGGCTATCTGAAATATTGAGAACCTGTAGCCTGTCGGTGACAAACAAGGTAAATTTTCGCCACTGAATAAATAAGGAAATTGCAATGAAATTAGATAGAGCTAAAGATTTTGAGGTGCTTCACAACTTTTCAGCGTACCGCAATTGTGCAGCCTTAAATTTGGCGCTTGTCCTGGGGAAATAGGATGAAATGTGGTGTCATTTTCACGAAGAAACGGTGGGGCGCCAATTGCGCTGTCATTCTAGATCTTTCCAAATTAATTATTGTTGCTTTGATTGTTTTCGCTATCTGGTACGGGGGTGGGTCTGGATTGATACTAATGTCCTGCCATCAGACTCTAATGAAACCGCAGCTCAGGCAAGAGGGTTGTTTGGAGACAAATTTGGCGCAGTTAACTCTCTTTTTTCCGGGTTAGCTTTTGCTGGAATAATTTTGACTCTTATGTTGCAACGTAAGGAGTTGTCAATTTCCAGAAAAGAGGTCGGACGGCAACAATTTGACAATACGTTCTTTAATCTATTGAAGCTTCATGTCGATATAACTTCAAAAATATCTCTGTATGGAGATGATGGCAGAAAGGCGTTCTCTGCTTTATATTTTTTAATTAAAGACTCGAACGAATATTTCCCTGCGTTTCTGGCCCTCCAGAAGATGACGAAAGAAAAAATTAGAGCGCTTAAAGATAAGCCAGAGATTGATCAAACAAGGCATCCAGAATTATCGGCAAGTGATGTATCGAATCTTACAGCCGTGTTGGCGGGCGGGGTAAGGGTGATAGATTTCTTTCTTGATGAAGATATTAAGATGCATGAAAGAATAGCGTCAGAGGCGATAAGCAAAGTTGCCGAAAAAATCAATAGATGATTTTGCTCATTATTTTAGGCAGCTATATCACATTCTTCGCTTTATTGATAAGTCAGATCTTATTTCAGAAAACGAAAAATCTGAGTATGCAAGGTTTTTTAGGGCCCAGCTATCTGATGTCGAGCTGGTGTCGATATTTTATAACGCATTAACGAATGTTCAACTGGAGGGCAGAGAAAAAGCCGAACTTGGCTATCCCAGAATGACCAGGCTTCTCGTGAAATACGATATTCTCCAGAATATAAATCCAAGAAGCGTTGTGCATCCGATCCATTTCAGAATTCTGGAAAATAATGCAGGGCGATAAATCATGCAAATAAAAGATCCAGTTCCAGAAATCATGCGCCTTGAGCAGCTAGCGTTGCAGATTAAAGAGGGCGCCATTCGTTTGCCTAGATTTCAAAGGCCCTTTGTCTGGCAGCGCTCTGATATGTTGAAGCTTCTTGATAGCATATATAAGGGATATCCAATTGGTAGTGTTTTGATTTGGAATAGTTCTCAGCGTCTTAACAGTGAAAAAAATATTGCTGGAATTACAGTAAATTTGGCGGATTTTTTCCTCTTATCCGACCAATTATCTATTGGACGGCCAGCAGCGGTTAACGACCCTTTGCGGAGCGCTTTATTGGGATGGTGTTGGTGAAAAAAGTATATGGAATATTGGATTTGACCTCGACAAGGAAGAGTTTCTTCATCTCAGAGATGAAAATGCAGTAAATATATTCCCGCTTAATAAGCTGATTTTGACAAGCGACTTCATTAAGCAGTGCATGCGATTTGAAAGTCATCTAAAGAAGGAAAAATATTTCTCACTGGCTGAGCGTCTTTTGAGGTCGATAAAGGACTATAAAATAGCTGTTGTAAAACTTGGTGATATGACCATTGAGGAAGTGGCTCCAATATTCGAACGGATCAATAGCACGGGCCGTCGGTTAACAATGGTTGATCTAATGATGGCTGCTACATGGAGCGATGATTTTGACCTTTCAATAGCAATTGGCGGAATAAAAAATTTGTGCTCTGAATGTGGGTTTTCAGATATTCCTGATGTTGTGGTACTTAGGGCTATTTCGGCAGCAGCTGGATTTGGGATTAACAAGGATGACATTCAAAAACTTAGGGGTCTAAAGCCATTGCAACTTCGGGCTGCTTCAGAAGCGGCCCAGGAATCCCTTTCAAAGGCCATTGTTTTCTTAGTTAGCAGGGCAAATGTAAGGGATTATGGTTATATTCCATATGGTCTACAGCTAAATTTACTGGCTGAGTACTTTAGGCTTTCTCAAGGTCATAGCGACGCACAACTTGATGAGCTAGCTCGATGGTTCTGGTTCACGTCTGTGACCAGATATTTTGGGCGAGCAAATACTGGACTTATTACTAGAGATATTGCTCGCATCAGAAATTTTGCTCAAGGAGGGCTTGGGGATTTTCTTTTTGATAAATCTGAAATTGATATTTCTCAGATGCTCTTCGACCGGTTTAATTTGCGAAACGCGAGCAGCACGGTATTTTGTCTTCTCTTGAATCTTAAGTCGCCTCAGAAGACTCTTGACTTGAAAGATATCGATCAGGGATATTTAAAGGAGAAGCTGGGTAAGTTCTACGGTGTCTTATCGCCGACAGATGAGTTCGCTGAAATGAATATTTCAAGGGTAGTTTATCCCTATTTTGGTGAAATCAGTGAGACTGATGGAAATTCTGAGAAGGATCTGAGTTCACATTTATTGGATGAGTCTTGTATCAGAGCCTATAAGAAAAGAGATGCTGATGGCTTTATAGCTGCACGAGGAACAATCATTCGGCAATTGGTGGAAGCACTAACAGGTTGTGAAGTTAACTTTTCCGTCAGACTGGAAAGCGGCGTTTTGCTCGATGAAGACTTTCTTGATTTAAGTGGGAGCGAATAATTAGCTCTTAAAGTCCCTGCATAATCGGGGTCACATTCAACCAGGGAATCAAGGTATCAGAATACTTGAAACTGCATGAAAGATAGTCGTCCCCCGATTCCAAGGGCTATGAATCGCGCAGTCAGGCGGTAGGTGGGATGGGGAAGGTCTTAAATTTTACACTCGAGGCATTTGTGTCAGCTGTAAGGCCTAAACCCAAGGTGATTCAAGATAGTTGGTCCATATCGACTTTGATTGTCGCGATGGACGTAGATGCGAGCTAGTTTAATTAATCAAAGGAGTAAGATAGTGATCAGCAATCTAAAAAATATTCACTTCGGAATATTGATCCTTTTTTTATCTGCTTGTTCGAGCCTGTCTGGCTTGAATGAAAAAGATCGTAAAACAAAAACCGATGTTCTCCCAGATTATGTAGCAATATCACCTATATCCTTGCCTCCAATTGCAGCGGACATGAAGGCTGGAATACTAGAAATAGCTAATGGTGTTCAGAATTCTAAATTATTACCTTATGATATGGACCTCCTGGTGCTTCCAACCGCGCTAAGTAAGGTGCAGTATAAATTTTTTTAAAATTGATTCTAATGCGTCCGGCAGTGGAGTGGCTTCAGGCTCAGCTTCAAGTGATATGAGCAAAGCTGTGTATGACTTAATGCATATGGCGAGCCACCCCTTAACGGTTGTCCTGAAGCCTCTTAAGGAGACTGACGATGCAAGAACTATAATTGTTACCCCGTTTATTGGCGTTGGCGTAAGAGTAGTGGCCGAGTATAAACTCTCAGGAGCAACGGGCGGGTTATCGCTGCCGGCATTAGCCGCTCAGATTGAGTCTAAGAAAGGAACTGGATCCATTGAAATTCAGCAGTTGGGAATTTCTCGGTATGGTTTAAGCAATCAGGGCGTTACAGGAATAGAGCTGACACCAGATAACATTGATGCGGCATTGAAAAGTATCGGTTACATGATGGGGCAAATTTGGCTTTCCGATACCAGGGTTCAACCCATGATTGTCGGCTACTCCGTACCGGGGTACGCGGATATTGAAGCGGCTTATCATCCATATATAGTGAACCAGTTAATTTCAAGGAAGACGGAGATCATGCAGCCATTTATTGAGAGCATGTTTTATGAGGCGCAAGAAGCATACGGAATATCTGGAGTATTAAAGGCGAAATCTGGCGACAATACCGACTACAACGCCAAGAAGCTAACCTTAAGAAATGCGTTAGAAAAAGGTCGTGTGATAGCAAACACTTACACGGAGTTTGCGTTGGAAGAGCCAGAAAGACTACCGGAACTATTCCCCTCTCTATTTGAAACGATAATTACTGATCGCAATGACAGTCCTCTAGTAGCAAAAGAAAAGGTTCTGAAATTACTCGATAGTAGAAAGGTTAAGCAAAAATAAGCCACATTCAACCAGTACGCGCACCACGTATCTGTTTAAGGTCTCGTATGGGGCATCCGTGTTCTTAATCGAATGCGGATTCGTTTATGCTACCGGCATAGAATTCGGACCGGAATAAGGGGACAGATTGAACCTACCCCAGATTGACGCACACTCCTAAACGAGGACAATGGTCCCAAGAGGAGAGCGAGCATGCCAACGAAGAAACGAAAGACCTTTAGCCCTGAATTCAAGCGCGATGCAGTGCACTTATTGAGCCGTGGCGACAAAGAGATAGCTCAACTGGCGCGGGAGCTAGGTGTTCGAAGGAACCAGCTTTACAAGTGGAAAGCTGAATGTGATAGCCGCGGTGATTCTGCTTTTCCTGGTTCGGGCAAGAAGCCGAAACACGTAGGCAATGACGACGCGGCCGCCCTCAAAGCCGAGGTCAAGCGGCTGCGAGAAGAAAATGAAATTTTAAAAAAAGCGGCCATCTTCTTCGCGCGCGAATCCAGTTGAGGTACGCATTTATCGCGGAGGAATTGGGCTGCTATTCCGTATCAAGGCTATGTAGTGTCATGCAGGTTTCGCGGAGAGGATTTTACGACTGGATGGGTAGATCTGAATCGGAGCGAGCCTCGAGTAACCGCGTGCTACTGACAAGGATTTGGGAACTATTTATCCAATACCGAGAAGTGTACGGCGCACCAAGGATACATAAGGCTTTATTGGCAGAGGGCTATGACTGCGGTTTGAATCGAGTGGCGAGACTGATGCGCGAAAACAATATTGTCCCGAAGACGATACGTAAGTTCCGCACCACCACCGATTCACGCAGGAGTCGCGCAGCGGCGGATAATATTCTGGCGAGGGATTTTGAGGCTGATAGACCAAACGAAAAATGGGTGGCGGATGTTACCTTCATACCAACTCGAGAAGGTTGGTTATTTTTGGCAACGGTGCTGGATTTGTTTTCCAGAAAAATTGTTGGCTGGTCGATGGGAAGCCGGCTGACCAGCGGTCTCGCCCAGACAGCGCTTCAGAACGCGATTGATGCGAGATCACCAGAGCCAGGACTGATAGTACATTCGGATCGCGGCAAGGAATATCACGCTGGTGAATACCAGCAGTTATTAAAGCGTCATGGACTGATATGCAGCATGAGCGCACGGGGTGACTGTTACGACAACGCTGTGATGGAGAGCTTTTTTCACAGCTTGAAGGTCGAAGAGGTCCATCATCAAGACTTCAGGACACGAGCTGAGGCAAGAGCAGCTTTATTCGACTACATTGAGATTTTTTACAATCGGCAGCGGCTTCATTCATCAATTGGCTATCAATCGCCTGTTGAGTTCGAGAGTGAGTTGTTGCTTAATTAAAGTGTGCGTGATTTTGGGGTAAGACCAGACCTTGCATCTTACATTCGAGGCGCCTGTGTCAATTGTAAGACCCCAATGATACGTGATACGAGATTTGCCCTGCCACGCTGATTGCCTCTCCAGAGCTGCTTCTTGTTATGAGATGGGATATAGATCTGGATCAATTACGTAGTTTTTCGTATGGCGTTAAGCAAATCTAAGCGCAATCTTATGCATCTTTGTTTGCATCTTTCTGTGTGGCTTCATAGCAATTAACTGCGGCAATTAATTGGTTCAGATCTTTCATTTGACATATCGATGATCAAAGACCTTCGAACCGATTCTGTTTGACCAGTACTCATGGCTGGAAAATTCTTCGAAAAATAATAAACAATCAGGAGCTAGAGTGGCCAAACAACGAAATAAACCTTCGCAGAAACCGGATCAGAAAAGTGGCTACGCCGGTGACCATCCCAATGAGGTAGCGGTTGAGGCACACCCCGCAACACATGCCGACTATCATCAGCCGTGGGTGACTGATCGCGCCTGGATCTGTGGTGTTGCAGGAGTAATTGCGATCATTGTGTCAGCGTATGTGTTTGAGGCTTACGATGTTCTCAACGAGGGCTTCTGGTTAGCCGGCCGGCGCTCTGACCAGTAATCGCAATGAGGGCATGCTGGCGGCTCTGCTGATCATAGCGTTGGTCATGTCGAGCGTTGAGGTGGTGCGCTTGTCCCGGTTTTATGGCAGTGAGTTTATCCAGAGATCACCACTTTTACTGAAGCGCGACTACAGCGGCTTTGTTGTCGAATGTGTCAAAAACTACCTTTACTTGATGTTGCTCTTCGGACTCGCCCGCTACGGTTACCACACACTCCAGGAATACGGATTCAAGGCCAATCACCAATATTATCAACCTTGGTTCGTGGTGCTGGAGTTTTTGTGGTCGGTGTTTCTGTGGGCGGGGTTACCGTACATCTTAATTACCCGCGCGTATCGTCACAATCCTCGGAATGATCGGAAGGATCTGGCGACGCTCACCGAAAAAGTGGTGAAGTTTCTGTGTGTAAAGCTAAAGATCCCAGGCGTGAAGCTGCCGAATTTCGGTATTGATGATAAGCGTGCAGCGCTTGGATTTGCCGTCAAATTTTTCTTTGTACCAGTCATGACCGTTTTCTTCGTGGACAACTTCGGCGGGTTGGTGAATAACATGGATTACCTGACGGCTGGATTTATCAGTCACTTCACCAACGGTACCTATACGTGGGAGCTCGCAGGCAAGGATCTCGGTAATATCGGCACAACTTTGATTTTTAGCTTGGATGTTGGGCTTGCATGGGTCGGGTATACGTTGTCATCCCGTTGGCTCGATAACCAAACCGTATCGGCAGAGCCGACTTGGTTAGGCTGGATTGTATGTCTGATCAGCTATCCGCCGTTTCGAGTCATGGGGGTGGTTTGTGACCGGACCCGGCGAGAAGCTGTATCAAAACCTACCGCATTCACCCCTGGTAAGTCTTTTCGGTGGCATGATGCTGATCAGTTTCCTTGTTTACATGCTGCCCACTATTTGGTTTGGTGTACGCTTCTCAAATCTTACCCACCGGGGCATCATTCGGAAGGGACCGTTTGCCATAGTGCGCCATCCAGCTTACGCCGCAAAAAACTTTGGCTGGTGGTGTGTGGGCTTTCCTGTGGCGATCTACATCATGTTTACTTCGAGTTTTTCGTTAGGTGTGTTTTACATCCTTGGTCTGATATTCGCTTCCAGCATCTATTATGCACGCGCCCTCACCGAGGAGCGCCACTTAAGTATGGATCCGGACTACGTCGAATACTGCAAGCACGTTAAATATCGGTTTATTCCTCGGGTTATTTGACTAGAGGAATTAATGTGGACAGATAGCTCCGATCCCTTGGAGGGGAGAAACAGATGTTAAAAATCTCGTTCTGAATTGTGTTTGAGGTCAGCTGCTTCGGTTTTAATTAATCAAGGAGTCATCATCAAGGATATCCTCTGAGCGCCCAGAGCTGTGTCAAAGAGCTGGTTTTACGGAAAGTATCAGGGCCGAATGGCATTTCTTTTTGGGAAACGCCGTCATTGGCCTCTACATTTGCGTTAAATGTGATCCATCAGTTTTCCTTTGGGTGACAGGAAGGATAAACTTCTTCCATCGACCCAGGTGTCAGGGACCCATCTATCGCCCTCAAGGCTTATCATCATTGGCTGTTCCTCCCTCCTGTGTCGATCAATAATAAATTTACATAAGGAGTTCGCTGTGATACCCCGCATCAGATTGCCTGGTTTATCGAGGGCTAAAGTCTTACTCTGTACGCTGATTCTTCTTAGCTGCGTAGGATGCACGACCAATAAAAACATGAAGTTGACCGACTCTAATACTGAAAGCCAGTTTTTTGCAGTCAGCAAGGCTCTGAACAATCAGTGGAAGGCCAATCTATCCTATTTGTCAACAGAAGGTGGCCAAAGCCCTGCGTTGGAACTTCGCACTACATATTCCGATCCCGGTGACACGATTCCTGTTAGGCATAAGGAGAGATTTTCGCTGGGGGATATTGTGTTCGTTTCGCCAGCAATGGGGGGTTCAACATTATTGGGGGCGAATTACGATTTGAGCCTCACCGTCGCAGAGCTGGAGCGTACGTTTTCGGGTTCATCTCCTTTCAGCGTCGGATTGGCCTTCGGAATTTTGTTAATGGATATGGATATAAGCATTCATGAGCTTGGTCAAGACAATACGCAAGTCATGTCCTACTCGAAGCTCCATCCAAAAGCGGGTATCGATTTACGTTATGCGCTCCATTCTAAGCTGAGCATCAGCGCTTATGCAGGACGAAGCTACGATATGGATGAGGTCAGCACTTTCCAGTATGGGTTAGTTCTTGCGCTGTCTCCCGTTGACTGGCTGGAATTGTCCGCAAGGGCCTACACCTTTCGATCAAATTTCGATAGCGACGAGTCTTCATTGGATATACACCACAACGGCACTGCTCTTGGCGTTAAGCTGAATTTTTGATGTTGGATAAGCCGCTTTTTCGAAGGGCTTGGGACAGAATAGTCTGGGATCGCGTGGACTCTATCAGGGTTACTGACCGAATCAAGTCAACTATCGATGCGATCAAAATTCAGCTTCGTACACGCAGTAGTGGCACCTCTCTGAAAGCCCATTTCGGTCAGCAGCGTGTCGGGTGGTTGTAGACGTAATCGACTATTTTCGAAAAATTCATTTAGATGAGCGATCAACAAGCACCATGAAAAAAATACTAAGCCTAAAACGGAAACCGGATCAAAACGCTAAACCAGCCGACAATAAAGCCGAAGCTGTTCCTGAGACTGATCCAGAGAAGCGTTTTTTGAACGGTGTGGCCATCAATCCAACACCGGGCATTCGTTTGGAGTTGGGTTCTTCGCAACACTCGGTGCGTGCACTGGATTTGATCACGCCAATCGGAATGGGGCAGCGTGGCTTGATCGTTGCTCCACCGGGAGCCGGAAAATCGACAATGTTGAAGCACATATGCCAAGCAGTAGGGAAGGCGTATCCCGAGATTAAGCTTTACGCATTGTTGATAGATGAGCGACCTGAAGAGGTCACTGACTTCAAACGCAGCGTCCCGGCTGAGGTGCACGCTTCGTCCTCGGATGAAAGCTATGTTCACCACGTTCGTCTTGCCGATGAGCTTCTCAGCACTGCCCGCCGACAAGCTGGCGAGGGGCATAACGTCATGATCGTGATTGATTCTCTTACGCGACTTTCGCGGGTTCATAATGCACAGCAAAAGAGCGGCGGTCGTACTATGTCGGGTGGGGTTGATTCTCGGGCGATGGAGATCCCGCGAAAGTTGTTTGGCGCTGCGCGAAAAATCGAGAACGGTGGCTCGCTCACCATTTTAGCAACGGTTTTGGTTGAGACCGGCAGCCGCATGGACCAAGTAATATTTGAGGAATTTAAGGGCACGGGGAATATGGAGCTTGTTTTATCGAGGGATGTGGCCAATCAGAGAATCTTTCCTGCGATTGACATCGGGAAAAGCAGTACGCGCCGCGAGGAGCTGCTGTTAGATCCGAAGGACCTGGAAGCAACAAGAGCGTTGCGCCGGGCGCTTGCTGGGCTCAAACCGATTGAGGGTGCAAAAAACTGGCGGAACTACTTGAGAAGTATCCAACCAATGCCGAGCTGCTCAATGCTATGCGCAGAACGCCAAACGGTTGAGTTCGAGAGGGCAGCAAAAGGGTTCGCATTGCATAATTAATTGGCAGCAGAACAGGCAATAAATAAATGAGCAAAAGGTTAAAAAGATGAGAGCCGTTAGCTTCTTACCAGCTACGAGCAGCTCCATTTTATAAATGAATAAATGACAACAGATTTCGCTCTCAATAATAATAGGAAACATCTTCATGAAAAGAATAATGACGCTACTTATGCTGGCGATGCTATTCGGCTGCAATGCCACCACACCGCAGAAGCAGCAAAAGCCTTTTGTTCCTCTCAGCGCTGAAGAGTCCGCGGACATTGATCGAGTAGAAGCCAATGGGCGCGAGCTTTACGAGCGCGATATTCGCGCAGCGGAGGCCTCCGATTTGGTGTTGTCGAGAATTTATCCTGCGGATTATCCCAAATTTGTTGGTTGGGTGACCCATCCTAATGCTCAGGACTATACAGTGTCCTTTTATGAAAAAGACGGTGAAAACGTTACTGTAATTGCCGATGTCATCTACGACCAAAATCAAACTCCGGATGTGCAGATTGGGCCCGAGCGGGCACCAAGTGCTACGGAAGTGTCAATGTTAAAAGCACGTATTGCCGCCTTGGAAAAAGGTGTCAGTTCCTGTTCTCAGAATTTTAATACGGTGGTGCTTCCCGGGCGGAGCGAAGACAAATGGGATGTGTTTGTATTGGCCGCCACTACCCACCCTACTGCCGTACAGGTTGGCGGTCATAGCAAAGTGAGCGTATCCAAAACTACTGGTGAAGTAACGGAAGTTATTCCTTTATCAAAATCGTGTCTTTCCCTAGACAAATATCCAGACGGCATGCCGGAAGGCGCCAGCATTAAGATGCTGACGGTTAGTCATATCGTCAGCCCCCATCCAGTGGAAATACATCCCTACCTGAATATGCTCCACGGCATCCCCTTTGCCGTTCTGACCGAGCGCGGAGTTTGGATTGTGAAGGAAGGAAATATCGAAATTATGGATACAACAAAATCAAAATAATTACGAGATCCACAAGGCAAGCTGATAGATGGTAGAACAAGAGAGTGGCATTGTAAGAGGAGTGTTGTTCATAGAGAGGATTAGAGGCCATGCGAGCGCTTATCCATCTCAGCACTTGGCCTTCTGCTAGCTTAGAGGTTGCTCTGGCGGCAGACATTCTTAACCCATACACTTGATTCGTGACTTCAGGTTGACACGCGGGGTATGAGTCTGGCATTTTCCCGAGCTGTTTATCAGGAGCGGTTTTGCAAGGGAGTGTAGGATGGCTTGCACGAGCAAGTACTCATGCCCCGACTCGATAGAAGGATCCGCCATGTCAGACATATCCCAATTCCTACGCTGGTTCCTGACGCAGGGTGAAAGCAGTCAGGTCTTTTGCTCTTCGTTTGAGAATTATCACGATTTTTGCCAGTACCTTACTACTCATTTCAGTCGTACAAATTTTGATGTCCATGCAACGCTAAAATCTGCCGATAAAGTAGATGACGCCGCCGCGTTTTTCCAAGCGTTGTTCGTAGCCTGTTGGCTTTATAAGCCCATGGAAAAAGGCACATATTTTCTTCGAATGACTCCTACAGAATCGCAGGCTTTAAAAAAGGCATTTGAAAAATTGCCGACGCGAAAAAAGTAGTCATTTGGATGGCAAGGGGCGCTCCGCACACAAAGGGTTTGCATTTCTTAAAGGTTACAGCGAGTTATTAGTCCAATGGGTTCCCACGGAAGGCCGTAGCTATGTCATGTTGAAGTGTGAAGGCCACACAACCGGTTTGGGCAGTTTGTATCCGCATCTGAAAAGCTGGAATCATAAACGCAAAACGGGCGCCGGGCTGGTCGCTAATCCCGCCCTGAATGACGTTGCGAACAGAGAGGGCAATCCTATCATCGACCGCGGCGCAGAAAATTTCAGTAATGATTACAAGGCTTTTCTAAAGTCGTTGAATGAAAAGCCCGGTGCAAAGAATATGCAAAAGGCAACCACCACGGTGCGTGATATGTTGTCGGTGCTCAATAGTGATACCAAATGGCAGAGGGCGACGAACCAGGAGGTCATCACTGAATTAAGACGTTTGATCGGTGGCCCAGCCCAAGTGGGCGGAATAGCGATTTCCCAGGGCGTTAAAACGCAGTTCAGCCGCTTCGCAAAATTATTTGAACTGGAAAACCGGCCTGATGCCATCTATCACCGCTATTTTGAAGAGGTGCATGTCAATCCGCGGCAGCTGAGCAATGCCATTATCGAATTCCTGGACGAGGATAGCGGCATCTCTTTGTTGGCCCAAACAAAGCGCCGCTCAGAAATGCTTGCGAAATGGGATTGAATGGGACTGACGAAGGCTTTTGTTGTCTGGCATAGTGCTGTCGCATTTAGTGTGGATTGGACAAGCATGGGTCACCAACTGCAAGACCGGCGATACTTCCGTGGAATTATTGGTGCGTCTTGCCGAGACGATGCATAAGCGATGAGAGTTCACGGCACATTAAAAAAGTGGAACGACGATAGGGGTTTTGGCTTTATAGAAGCTCCCAATAATGAAAAGGAAATTTTCGTTCATATATCCGCTTTCCCTCGCGATGGGATCAGGCCTCGTGTTGGGGAGTTGGTGTCATTTGAAATGCGCGTCGACCCGGACGGAAAAATGCGTGCGGTCGCCGTTCAACGTGCCGGTGCTACAGCTAACACTCGAAAGCCTCGCAGAGCCGTCGCTCAGAAACCAAAGTCTGTCGCGATTGTACCTGCGTTAATATTCTTGGGTTTACTCTGTTTCGTGGGCTACAAGATCTTTCTTCCCTTGCAGTCAGGTGACTTTGCTAGCCCTCTGTCTGCCACTCCTAGGATAACGCCGGTTCAGAACCCAAAGTTCAGATGCGACGGTCGCCAGCACTGCAGTGAGATGACATCGAGAGAGGAGGCGGTATTCTTTATCCGAAACTGCCCAAACACCAAGATGGATGGCGACAATGATGGTATCCCTTGCGAAAACGATTCCAGATTCTGAGCTATAAAGACCGGGCACAATATCAAGCTGCTCAGTTGTGGTGAATTCTTCAGTAAAGAATTGATGGGGCCTTGAAGTTTTCCTCGTAGATCCTTTCTCATTGTTTGGATTCGGTAAACCTGTTAGGTTTGTACGCGACCTACACTGAGGAGACACGCGTCTATGCCTTTCAATTGCAATCCTTCCTATACTAACTTCACCAACGATGACATAGCTTATGGGTTGACTGGCCCTCGCGGCGAGTTTCTGATGTGGTGTTTCAAAAGTAATAAATTCTTACGCAATGGTCAGCTGGAGATGCCAGTGTACAGCACCATTGACGTTCACCGTTTAGATGGGTCGTCCACCAATAAATCCCATTGGGGGAAACTGTGGCCATTTTTTACAGAGATGGAAAAACATGATAAATACAAGCGATACATGGAAGCCTTATTAGCCACTGGAACCATGAAGGAGAGTGATATCAACGCTACACCCGCGCAGGAAAATAATTTGCTAAGGGCAAAAAGCAAATTTGGAATTCTACATACCATCAAAAATACCAACGGACACGTACATTTTGTGTTGGATGGTTTGAATATGTGTGAGACAGCCACCAAGACTTATTATGAAATGGACCAGCCGCGCGGTAGGTCTGATGGTGCCGAAGACAAAATCCGCTCAATCACTGGCTCGGAATTGCGCTGGATTTACAGGCACCGCAATGTTCCGCGCGTACAACAGCGTATTCAATTTTGGTACCGAGGTAATGGCCAGAATTTTGTGCCGGTATCGCCACCATGGGAAGACGGCAATCGTTTCAGTGCGCGACCCCGCACTTCCTCCGGCGCTCCGTCCACTGGTCCACAGGTGTCGTGGAAAAGCGCCTGGTCCTGGTACCACCCGACTAATGAGCCATTACAGCTTTGAAATGGGTTGGCTACTGTAATGGCTAGCTGCAGAATTCTTAGGGAATGAACTTCGCCCCTTTCCTGCGCAGGGAAGGGGAAATAAAAACCCATTATCGCTAGAATTGAAAGCCGGCTCGTAGTGCTACCAACTTTCGTTTCAGTTTGTACTCAGTGCCCATCAGCCCGCTTGCTAGAATCTCCAGTTTGATTTTCGCGAAAGATAGATTCGATACACTTTCAGATTTAGTTTTTCATTTGCTCTTTTATGTTCGCGGCGAGTTGTATTCCCTCTCTATCAAATGTGCCCTTCTATATAAGCTTCGCTTGGTCAAAAACTCTTCTATTGACCCCAAATAGTTAACATGATTTTATGTCGCGATTCTGCGGTCTGGATGTGAATAAAATTTGCTCAAACAACCATTTTATGGGGATTTGGAAATGAAGAAAATTAATTTACCATCAGGTTTAAATCGTTTATCTCTATGTATAGGACTGGCCATGGGCGTTCTGGGTGCCAGTGCTGCTAATGGCCAAAGCTCTGAACGGGTTATAGAAGAGGTGTTGGTTACCGCAACAAAAAGGTCGACTTCGATAGAAACCACGCCTGTTGCGGTTTCCGCATATGACCAGTCCATGCTGGACAACAATAACGTGGTGAGCCTTACCGATATGCAAGGACTGGTGCCCAACTTGCACGTCGCGCAGAACGGCACTCAGAACACGCCGCTGGTTTATATCCGGGGAATCGGTTCGGCGGACCAAACGGAAAGCGGTGACCCGGCTGTTGCTTTTCATGTGGATGGCATTTATTCGGCGCGTTCGCAGGGCGCGACTCTGATCATGTATGACTTGGAATCTGCGGAAATTCTGCGCGGACCACAGGGCACCTTGTTCGGGCGCAATTCCACCGGCGGTGTTATCAATCTGCATACCGCAAAACCCAAAGACGAGTTCGATGCAAATCTCGAATTTCTTGTTGGCAGCTATAACCGGCAAGCCAGTCGTGCGATGGTGAATATTCCCGTCGCGGAGGAATGGGCACTGCGATTTGCCGGTGCAAAGGATGAGTCGGATGGTGTGGTGGATCCGGCTCCAGGTTCAACGCCTGGAAGAAAATATGGTGCGGTCGATTTAACGTCGTTTAGGGTCAGCTCTCTTTGGCAGCCTTCGGACGCGGTGCAATGGTTTATTTCCTATGAGTCATTCCAGGATCGCGGTACCGGACATATACCTACGCTGACGGGCGGCAGTGATCGCAGCGCGTTTATTCAGGTTCCCGGTTATATCGATCTTAAAGTGGACAGCCTGCGGTCGCGCGTGGATTACGATTTTGCGGACGGCTTGACCTTGAGCTACCTCGCTGGTCGCACGGATTCCAAGCGCTATTCCATGTGGGATCGAAGCTGGCGTGAGGACTTTTTTGAGTGGGGTGGCTGTATCGATTGCGATCACGATTCCACACAGCATGAAATTCAGCTGAAGAATGACGACGCATCGCGCTTGCGTTGGATCGCCGGCGCATTTTGGTTCAAGGAAAATAATTCAGTGGTTTTTGATATAGCCCATCCTGTGCAGGATTCTGCCGCCGCACGCTGGCAGACGTTCCGCCAGCCGGACCGCGGATTGGAATCCCAAAGCCTTTATGGTCAGGCCACGTACGACTTCACAGATGCTTGGCGGTTGACGCTCGGCGCGCGTCACACTACCGATGAGCGTTGGGATAAAGGCGGGCGCAATATTGAGTGTCCTCCGACAGTCAATAATTTTAATGAGCTGGCAGTTGCAACGCAAAATCTGGCCGCGAATATGGCACTTGCAGGGCCTGATCAATGTTGGATTACCCGCTATAACGACACCAATCCAGAGTGGGACAAAACCACGGGTCTGGTGCGCGGAGAGTGGGATGTCAACGACGAATTGATGACTTATTTATCCTATGCCACGGGGTTTAAATCCGGCACCATCGAGGACGGTGGCCAATATACCGGTACCACGCCGATAACTGAGGCCGATCTTGCCAACATTATTGCAGCGAATAATGACGAAGCCGCAGGCACCGCCGCCTATGTTGCGCCAGAGGAAAATGCCACTGTGGAGTTGGGCATCAAAGGGCAATTTTTTGATAACAGGCTGCAATTGTTTGGTGCGCTATTTCAAACCAAATATGAGGATCTGCAAGTCACCAGCCTGGTTTTTTTGCCGGATAATCTTGAGCGTTTGCGCAAAACCAATGCCGGTAAAGCGACCATTCGCGGTCTGGAGCTGGAAGGTAAATGGCTCGTAGGAGAGAACGGCACATTGGACGGTTCTTTCACGTATTTAGACGCGACCTATGACGAGTTCTACACCACCGACAGCTCCTTCGGTGCGGACGGTGTTGCATTTAATCCCAGTGCCGGTACGGCGCAAACGCCCAACCTTCTCAATTTCTCAGGCAATACCATGGTGCAAGCCCCGGAGTGGACTCTGGCTCTGACGTACCAGCATGAATTCACCCTTTCCAATGCGGGAATTTTGAGTCCGCGTGTGCGCATGAATTACACAGACGAAATCTGGTTCGATCCCGCCAACCGCGGCGACCGTCCAGAGGGTTTTCTCGGATTACCTTATGCGGAGGATCTGGACCGGCAGGAGGCGTACGTGAAGTGGGATGCGGGCGTTCAATATTTGCCTTCGAGCGACCAGTGGTCGGTGGAATTATTCGTCGATAACCTCACCGATGAAGAAATCAAAACCGATCAGGGACGCTGGAACAGCAGGCCACAGCCCAACTTTATGTGGGCGCCGGGTCGAACCTGGGGAGTTCGCTTGAAGGCGAATCTGTAATGCTGGATTGTTTGTAATACTGGATTGCTTGTAGTGTTGGATGGATAGCCCTAACGCACCGGCAGTGCCGGTGCGTTACCCCTCTTCTGTGATGCAGATCTCAATAACTCCTCGCCGGAATCACCTTCCAAGGCAAAAAACAGCCATTTCTCAGATTAAAGATTAATAGTACAAATGATTGCTGTGTCACGCTTTCGCTTGCGAGCGCTTGCTCTGATTGCTGGTGCGTGTTTTATTTCGGTTCAGCTCTCGATTGACAGATTTGGTGCGAGAAGTGGCCGGATTCAGGTGCGTACCTATGTCTAAGAAATCAAACTATCAATAAACGATCTAATCAACAGACAATCTATTCAAAAGACGATGAGTGGTGCTCCGAGCGTTGCGCAATAAAAATAAATAGGCCTGCTTTATTGTTCTGGTGAGCGCGCAGCTGGTCTGGAGATTCGTGCAAATATGTATGCGCGAACTCTGCATTTTTCCGGGTAAATTCCATGCGATTTGGTTTATCACAAATCGGCTAATTCTATTTGTTTGCGTTCAGTGAAAATCTGTTGCGCAAAGCGAAATGCGCAGATAGAGATTTTGAGTTTAATGGCGTGCAGGGATTCACAATTCTTTGCATCTCCGGCTTAAATAAATGCATTTTTAATTAAAGAATTAGAATTTCTGAATAATTATCTTCTTTATTGCTGCATGTTGGCTTCCGATCTTCGGTATGGTCATCAAATCGGTTATGACGCCGCAGCCCCAACACTGGGCCCGCGCTTATGGCGAGCAAGGCAAAAATAAGGCGAATAACAATTATAAGGCGAATAACAAAGCAATTTGATCGGAGGCATCGATGATAAATAGTATGAGGCAGAGGCTGCCGAGCTGGCTTTTACTCGTTAGCGTAACGGCGATTCTGAGTGCATGTGGTGGGGAGGACGCCGATTCAGGTTCTTCAAGCTCTGGCACAGTTTCCAGCTCCAGTTCTTCGAGTGGTGGCGTTTTTGTTCCGCCAGCCGAGCCATCAGAAGCGGTATTGGTGATGGCGCTGAATGCTGGTGGATCTGCGGCAAGGCTGGATGGGATCCAGTATCAAGCGGATGCCTATTTCACCGGCGGCCAGACCTACTCTCGCAGCAGTGTTGCGATCAGCGGGGCCAGTGAACCCACGGTTTATCTCACCGAGCGTTACGGTGAGGCCTCATACTCCATTCCGGTATCCAACGGCAAATACACCGTCCATCTGAATTTTGCCGAGACCTACCATACGGCGGCCGCGCAGCGGGTCTTTAACGTACTCGTGGAAGGTCAGAGCCGGCTCACCAATGTCGATATCTTCAAGTCGGTTGGCGCAAATGCTGCGCTGATGGAGCGCATTGCTGACGTCAATGTCACCGATGGCAAATTGGATATCCAGTTTCAAGCCGTTACGGAAAATCCCAAGGTTTCCGGCATCGTGATTTATCAACAAAGCTCAGCCTTGAGCCATGCAGCCAAAGGCCAGCAGATTTTTGAAGCGCAGTGCAAATCCTGTCATGCCGCAACCGATAAGGGGTTGGGCACCAAGCCGGATGAATCCGGCCACAATATGCAGAGTTTGCTCGCTGCAACCAACTCCATGCCGCCTGCCGGGCTTGAAGAAATCTTCGGTGCCTGTGATGCGGAATGTGCTTACTACACCGCTCAATACATTGCCAGTGTTAACCCCTTCTTCGGTCGTCCCAAGCCGGGACCTGAGCCCGAGGTGGCGATAAAGGCGATTGATCCGGCTCCGCCTTTAATGGATCGGTTGAGCAGAATCGAGTACAACAACACTATTCGCGATTTGTTTGGGATCACGTCCAATCCGGCGAATGATTTTCCGCAGGATCAGTCCGGCACCTTTGGCAACGACAACGCCGCATTGTCCGTTTCCAATATCCACATCGAAATGTTCGACAAAGCTGCGCAAAAAATTGCTACTGAAGTTGTGAGCGCTGCTGCCAATGGCAATCGCACTGCGATCAGCTGCGATATCACCAATGCGAATTGTGCCCAGACGGTGATTACACAATTGGGTCGTAAAGTATGGCGTCGCCCCTTATCGAGCGAAGAATCCGCAACCTTGAAATCGCTCTATGACGAGGTGCAGTCGGTCGCGAACGATCGACGTGTCTCTATGGCGGCGCTGGTGCGCGGCATGCTGTTATCGCCCAACTTTATTTTCCGTCCTGAATTTGACCGGGATGTGAATTCTCGCCAAGCGCAGGCTTTAAACGCTTATGAGTTGGCGTCGCGCCTGTCTTACTTCCTGTGGAGCAGCACGCCGGACGATCAGCTGCTGGCGAAAGCGGCCGATGGCTCCTTGACGAATGACGCTACGCTCAGGGCTGAGGTTGCGCGCATGCTGGCTGACCCGCGGTCGGATAGCCTGCTGGATAACTTTGCCTGGACCTGGCTGGGTTATGACGACTACGGCAAACATGAAGTCGACAAAAAACAGTTTCCGCAATATACCGATACGATTGCCCAAGCATTTTTAAGCGAAACCAAATCGTTCCTGCGTCATATTTTGAAAGAGAATCGGCCCATTTCGGAAATTCTAAATGCCGATTACACCTTCCTGAATCAGCCGCTTGCGAATTTCTACGGGGTGCAGGGCGTTGTTGGCAATCAAATGCAGCTTTACAAATGGCCTGAGGGTTCGAAGCGAATTGGTTTGCTTGGACATGGTTCATCTCTGACGGCGCACTCGCATCCGAACAAAACCTCACCTGTCAAGCGCGGCACCTGGGTGATGGATAAATTAATGTGCGACCGTCCACCCGAGCCGCCCGGTGATGTGATTGCACAATTTCCAGATTTGCCGGAAGGGTTGAACCCCAGAGCGGAATCTGAAATGCATAAAGAATCATCCGGAATTTGTGCATCCTGCCATGCGTACGTTGATCCTATCGGTTACGGCATGGAAAACTTCAGTCCTATTGGTCAATGGCGAAATGATTATCCCAATGGGGATTATGTGGATTCTTCCAGTGTGCTGCCTACGGGAGAGGGTTTTTCCAGCCTGGTGGAGCTTGCGGAAATTCTGGCGGCGAAGCACGAAGTGACTTTGTGCTCAATCAGCTACGCCATGACCTACGCCACAGGTCGTCGCTTTAATACTTTATATGAGCAAGGGCAGCCGTCGGATTATGCCGCTGTTTATGAGGTGTATCGCAACACTAAAAATAGTGCACACCGCATTACAGATGTGTTCACCGAAATCGTTATGAACCCGGCATTCCGTATGCGTCGCGGCGCAGACTCGCAATAGGAGTAATGTAATGAGCCAGATTGAACTGAGAAGAAATAAAGCTCCGCAACTTAATCGTCGTTCATTTCTTGCCGGCGCGGGTGTGTGCTTGTCATTACCCTTATTGGAAGCCATGTTGCCGGGCGGTAAAACCGCCTTTGCGCAAAGCTTTACCCCAGGAAGAATGCTGGTATTTTTCACTGGTAATGGCTGCCATATGCAGACCTTTACCCCGGGATCTGCCGGTGCATTCACAGACGGATTTCGCGGCGCGACATCTTTGAATCCCCTGCGGGATATATGGGCTGACGTCACCACGATCAAAGGCTTGCACAACGATCCTATGCGCGGTCAGACAGGTGACCACGGCAAGGGCAGTGGTGCCTTTATGACCTGTGCGGCGGTGGAGAAAAACCGCATTAGCTCACACACCACCATGGATGTGATTGCCGCCAGACAAATTGCAAGCCAGACGAAATTCGCTAATTTGCATCTTGGTTTGGAGCAGGTTGGCTCCGGCTTCCCGGACAACGGATACTCCGCCGCCTATATGGGTAATATCTCCTGGGAAAACGCCACAACGCCCGTGCCGAAGGAAATCGACCCACAGCGCTTGTTCAACCGGATTTTTGGCGGCGATCTGCCAACGAATCCCGGCGGAGTCGATCCTGCCGCTATTAACAAGTCGGTGCTCGACGCTATTTGGGCGGATGTGGATCGCCTGGAGCGCAAGCTTGGTGTAAATGATCGGGAAAAGCTGCAAGGCTATGTCAGCGGAGTCCGCGAGCTTGAAAAGAAAATCAGCGGCTCGGGGCAGGGTGGGCAGGCATCCAGCGCATGCGCCAAACCCAATATCGGCAGCAATGGCAATTACGCCAGAAATAGCCGGCTGATGAACGATCTTATGGTGATGGCGTTTACCTGCGATTTGACCCGGGTAATCAGCTACGCGTTTTCGAACGGGATGTCCGGCCGGGTATACAGCAATTTGGGTATCGGCGGAGGTCACCACAATATTTCCCACCACGGCGGTCGCGAGTCCAATTATGTTGAGCTTCGCGCAATCGATACCTATCACATGGAAGAATTCGCCGATCTGTGCAAAAAATTAAAGGCGCAGGTCGATGTGCAAGGCCAGTCGCTGTTGGACAGCTGCATGGTGCTTTATTCCAGTGAAATTGCCGATGGCAACACACACAGTCACTACGACTTGCCGGTTGTTCTCGTTGGTAAAGGTAACGGCAAAATCCGACCTGGCCGACACATGACCACCAGCAGCGGCAAAATGGCGGATCTTTTTGTCGCCATGATGCAGCACGTAGGCGCAAATGTGACTTCGTTTGGCAATAGCACTGGTCCCTTGAATCTTGCTTAATAAGGTAAAATGAATCTTCCATCTTTTTTCTCAAGGCGCAGCGCTGCCCAGCTGTGTGCAACTCTGGCGCTTGGTGGCGCATAGCTGCTGCCGGCACTGGTTGCCGCCAGCGACAACAAAACCGCACCGCTCACGATCACCATCGATGACGCCGCTACCGGCCCCAAAATTGATCGGCATATTTTCGGCCATTTTGCCGAGCATCTGGGCGATGGCATTTACGGCGGTGTGTGGGTGGGACCTAAATCGAAAATTCCGAATACCCGGGGAATCCGCAAGGATGTCGTTGAAGCATTGCAAGCCATCAAGGTTCCCAATGTTCGTTGGCCGGGTGGGTGCTTTGCGGATGACTACCATTGGCGCGATGGTATCGGCAAGCCGTCGGAGAGGCGTTTGCGGGTGAATACCAGTTGGGCTGGCCGCGCGGAGCCCAACACCTTTGGAACGCACGAGTATTTTGATTTTCTCCACCAGATTGGCTCAGAGGCTTTTATTTCCGCCAATGTGGGTTCGGGTACGGTGCAGGAGGCGGCGGATTGGCTGGAGTATTTGACTGCTTCAACCAAGGATTCCAGTCTTGCGCAGGAGCGGGCCAAGAACGGGCATTCGGAGCCTTATAAAGTCGCTTTCTGGGGAATCGGTAATGAAGCCTGGGGTTGTGGCGGGCCAATGACGGCGGAGGAATATCTCACTGAATTGAAACGGTTCGCCAATTTCAGCCGCAATCGCAATCCCGCTATGCCGACTCAAAAAGTGGCAGTCGGGCCTGATGGTGAAGGTTTTGCGGAGTATGCTGAGGTGGTCATGAAAGCCTGGTCCACCAAGGTTTGGGCGTGGGATATGAATGCTTTGTCATTGCATCGTTATATCCGCAATGGCTGGCCGCCGAATATTGCGGCGACGGGTTTTAATACCACGCAGTACGCCGCGGTTATCCATGAGGCTCTCGGCATGGAGGATTTTATCAAGGCGAATGTGGAGGTGATGGATAAGTACGATCCGGAGCGGAAAATCGCCATATTGGTGGACGAGTGGGGTGCGTGGTATGCGCCTACGGCAGGAACCGATCCCGGGTATCTTGTGCAGGCCAACTCTCAACGCGATGCCATCATTTCCGCGCTGAATTTCAATATTTTTATTCGCCATGCAGAGCGGGTGCGCGGTGCCAACCTCGCCCAGATGGTCAATGTGCTGCAAGCCGTTATTCTGACGGATCAGGAAAAAATGGTGCTGACTCCAACCTACCACGCCTTCCGTATGTATGTGCCCTTCCAGGAAGCGCAACGGTTGGCGGTGGCATATAACCAGGGCTCTTATCAGCAGGGCAATATCAATGTGCCGCAGGTAGATGTGGTTGCCGCAAAAGGACAGGACAATCGCACCTGGGTGGCGGTCACCAATGTGGACCCTGAGCGCGCGCTTGAGGTCGAGCTTGTGCTCAAAGGGCGCACTATTGCCAAGGTCGCCGGTGAAACGCTGGAAGCTTCCGCCATGGATGCCGTGAATAGCTTCCAGCAACCCAATGCCATCACACCCAAGCCGTTAAATGCCGCGTTGGCGAATGGAAAATTAAAGCTTAAACTCGCACCGCATTCGGTGACCGTTGTCGGGCTGGATATTTAAAGGCATAAATTTTTGAGGTGATACTTTGAAAGCCGCTTCCATTATTGTTTTGCTGTTGGCCGCTCCCTGGGTTCAGGCGAGCGACATGGCGTCATGTAATGGAACGGTTTTGCAACGCAGACTGGCATTGGTGGAGCTTGGACGCTTAGCCGATGCCTATATCGCCGTAAAAAATCAATTGCCGGACATTTGCGCGGCGCCAGTGACGGGAGTGTCGGACGCCATTCCAAATCTCCTGCGCGGCGCCTCCGTCTGCGGTTCCAGCCGGGAAGGCTTTGTTTATTACTCCTGCCAAATACCCAGCGCTCCAGCAGAATCTTCGCCGGTAGTTGAAAGTTGTCGCTACTCGCTGGCGAATCAATCGGTAAGCTGTGAAAACCGCTCGGTTGTGACCACCTTCGATACGGATGAACGGGCAGAGCGGAATTAAGCTCCGACCATTATCAATTCCGCGGATTTTCCTCCAAGTAATTCTGTAGCCACGTCATAGCGGATCTCGGTGAATCGTCCTCATTGAGCAGATTGGCATTGCGGATAAACTGTTGATTGGCGATATACCCCCAGTACGTAATACCAGCGACGGCGGGATGATGGTAGAAAAGCGGGAATTGTTGCTGCATCAACTCGAGCTGTCTAGCGTCGTCCTGCTCGGCAATATCCCATTCCGATATGTAAATGGGCAGACCAAGGGTCGCGAGTTTATCCAGATTGGCACTAACATCCTGGATGTTCACATTTTCCAGCTCCTGGGCTTGTACGCCTATGGCATCCACAAAACCGCTGGCGATGATCGGCGCGGCCCACTCTAAAAATAAATCCGTATCCTTACTCAATAAATAATAATCATCCAGAATGAGAACCGAATTGGGACAATATTGCCGCGCCAGCTTGAATGCCTGGATTGCCCAGTCAGGCCCCAATGCGTTTGCAAAAATCGTCATGTTTGCGTGCCCTGGCATTCCGTTGTAAACCACATTGATCATGGCGGTATTGGGGAAGCGGGCGCAATAATCCTGAATCCAGCTTTCTATTTCCTTCGCAAAATCCGTTGGCCCCAGGCTGTTGGCCCAGTTGGGCAACATATCCCGCGAAATTAGAGCGTGCGCTTTGAGCGGAAGCGCGTGTTGTTCCGCGAATTTATAAAGAACATCGAGTCTTTGCCAATCATAGTTGTTGCGATAATTTTCGACACTGCCCCAGAAGCCCTCGACCTCCGGCGTCAACTGGCTCCAATAGAGTGGAAAATCATCGCGTATAAAGGTTGTACGCGCATGGTTGCCGATAAAAAACGGCGGTAGTTCGGGCGAGGTGGCTTCATGAGGTGTTGAATTGCCACCGCAAGATAGCAAAACGGATGCAATGAATACTGTATATATAGCGTTTTTGCATTGAGCCAAGTTGCTTTGACTGATCATCTTCAATCCTTTTGTGTTATCGGTCACGAATTCGATTCAATTCAATGGCGGCGTGAAAAGACCGGCTTATGTGAGCAAAAATCTCATGATTTACTAAAGAAAGCAGGAGTGTTAGCGGTGATGGAAACGAGTGTAAATTGGATAGGGATTAAAATCCGCGATCTGAGCGGCAAAAAATTCAAATAGGAAATAGGTGTTAATAGCAGAGCCAATAGACGTATGAGCCAACATATGGAGGCGGAAATGCAACAGTGCAAAAGGCTGGTGTTCTTTGGAAGCATTCTGGCGGGATGTATTTTGTTGCCGGCTTGCGGTGGCGATTTATCTGGCGGCAGTTCCTCTTCGAGCGCCAGCAGTTCTTCGGGTGCCAGCAGTTCGAGCACCAGCAGCTCTTCGAGCAGTTCCTCATCTTCCAGTTCAGCGTCCGGGCAAGCCGCACTGGATCACCCATTTTTTGTCGGCAACATCACGACCGCAGGCGCGGTGCGCTCTGACTTTATCCAATACTGGAACCAGATAACCCCGGAAGTTGAAGGGCAATGGGAAAGTATTGAAGGAAAGCGAGACGAGTACAATTGGGCACCCCTTGATCGCGCATACAACTACGCCAAACAAAACGGAATTTTATTCAAACAGCATTCTTTGGTTTGGGGAGCAAACCACAGCGTATGGCTGAACGCGTTGTCGGATGAAACCGCCGAAGAAATCGAAGAATGGATACGGGATTTCTGTCACCGTTATCCCGATACCGACTTGATTGATGTGGTGAATGAACCTTTGCCGGGACATTCCCCTGCGCGTTACGCCCAAAAAGCGTTCGGGGCCGATTGGATTACGCGGTCATTTCAGTTGACAAGGCAGTATTGTCCAAAATCCGTGTTGATCTTAAATGAGTATCACGTGATTCGCTGGTCGACTGATGAGTTTATTGAGCTCGCCAAGCCGGTTATTCAAAGTGGTTACGTAGATGCTATTGGTTTGCAGGCCCATGGCTTGGAAGATTTTCCTGCCGATGAGATTCAAAGGCGGCTGGATTACCTGTGGGAAAAATTACAGGTGCCCATGTATATCAGCGGATACGATGTTGCGATCACAGACGACACCAAGCAACTGCAGACTTATCAGGAGCAATTTCCTGTTTTCTACAACCATCCGCATGTCAAAGGCATAACGCTTTGGGGTTATGTGTACGGCAGAACCTAGGGGGTACCGACCTAATACGAGAGGATGGCTCGTTCCGGCCGGCAATGACTTGGCTGATGAATTACATAAAGGAAAATCCCAGGTAGAGAATCAATATCGCTTTTTCCACGCTGCCGATGCGTCCGTAAACGGCCCGCTGCTGATGGAGAGCGGGCTGCAAACGTGGAGTTGAACAGCCGTTTATGGCAGAATCCCGCCGGCTTTTACTCACTCTACAAGGATACATCGTGTTGGAAATGACACTTACCACTCTCAATGGCATTCCTGCTTTTCTCGCCTATTTCGCCGTCGCGATAGCACTTTTCGTGGCTTTTACCGTTATTTATTCCTGGGTGACTCCGCATCATGAATTTGAGTTGATCCGAGCAAATAACGTGTCCGCCGCGCTGGCTTTCGGTGGAGCCCTTATTGGTTTTGCGCTTCCCCTCTCCAGCGCTATCAGCCACTCCTTGTCTTTGTTGGACTGCGTCATCTGGGGGCTGGTGGCATTGGTAGTTCAGGTTTTGACGTTTTTGGTATTGCGTGTGTTGGTCCGCCAGTTACCCGAGCGCATTACTCAGGGTGAAATTGCCGCCGGCGTATTGTCTGCTGCAGTCGCCATCGCGGTGGGACAAATCAACGCCGCATGTATGACCTATTGAAAATTAAAGGAGCTGAATATGAAACGCAGTAAAAAAGCAGCTCTGGTGCTGATGGCGCCAGCCGCCTCTTTGTTGATAACCGGATGTAGTGGCAGAGACCCCGCTTTGGTCTATGGATCTCTCCAGGAGTGCATCAGCTCCGGCATTAACAGTGAAGAACAATGCCGGATGGATTATGGCAATGCAGAAAAATTGCACCCCGAAGTTGCGCCGAAATATGTAAATCGCGCGGAATGCGAAGCGGATTTCGGTCCGGGAAAATGCGAGGAGGCGCCCAAACAGGAAGGCAGCGCTGCGCCGAGCAGCGGCTTTTTTATGCCGATGATGATGGGGTTTTTGGCCGGCCAGATGTTGAATGGGGCAAAGGGCGCGGGAATGCAGAACAGCGGTTTGGCTCCCAGCAGCAAACATGTGCCGCAGCCTTTGTATAAAAGCCGCAGCGAAACCGATTTTCGCACTGCGGGCAATAAACCGGTGGGGCCTAGCAGTTATTATCATGGAGCGAAAAATCTGTCGCCCTCCAGCGTTGCTCCCACCTCTGGCAAGTTGGTAAGACGCGGTGGTTTTGGTCAGGTCAGTAACGCTTTTGGCAGCGGTGGCTGATTTTTTATGAAGCGTATACCTTGTCCCGAGCGCGCCCATTGGCGCGCTTTTGCCGAAGAGGTCGGCTTTGGCTTTCACACTATAGATGACGAGCCGTACTGGACCGAAAGTGCCTATTATCAATTCAGTCTGCAACAGATCGAACAGGATATAGAAACACCCACGGAAGAACTTCACGAAATGATTATGGATATGGTGGGGGATATCACGCGCAGCGAGGAGATGCTGACGCTACTGAATATCCCGCGCGATTATTGGAGTTACGTGTGGAATTCATGGAACAACCAGGACCCACATCTATATGGTCGCATGGATTTTTCCTACCAAGGAACGGGCCCCGCCAAATTGCTGGAGCTAAATTACGATACTCCCACCTCGCTTTTTGAAACCGGATTTTTTTCAGTGGGTGTGGTTGGAAGAGCAGATCCAGTCAGGCATTTTGCCGTCGGGCGCGGATCAGTTTAATTCACTGCAGGACAAGCTGGAGCAAGCGTTTCGTGAGTTGTTGTTACCGAATCCCTTTTATTTTGCCAGCGTCAAAGAAAGTGCTGAGGACAAAGGGACGGTTCATTACCTGATGGATTTGGCGACCCAATCCGGCATGGATGCCCGCTATGTGGCCGTTGAAGATATAGGTGAAGTTGATGGCCAAATGGTGGATTTGGAGAATAATCCTATCGAGGGCCTGTTCAAGTTGTACCCCTGGGAGTTCATGGTGCAGGAAGAGTTTGCGCGCGTGCTCTACACCAGTCGAACGAAGATTCTGGAGCCTGGATGGAAAATGTTGTTATCCAATAAGGGTATTTTGCCTTTGCTCTGGCAGCGTTATCCGAATCACCCCAATTTATTGCCAGCCTATTTCGAAGATGAAGCTAAAGCTCCTTTGAACTCTGGATGGGTGCGCAAGCCGCTTTTCTCCCGTGAGGGCGCCAACATTCAGCTGGTGGATAGGGAAGGGCAGCACCTTGCTGCGGACGGCCCCTATGGTGAAGGTCGTTTTATTCGTCAGGAATTTTCCCCTTTGCCCAAATTTTATGATGCGGGCGGCGGTCGGGAGACATACGCTCTGGTGGGCAGTTGGATGGTTGGCGATTGTGCAGCGGGAATTGGGATTCGCGAGGATTCTACGCTCATAACCAAAAACAGCTCGCGCTTTGTGCCGCATATCATTCTGGATTAAAGCTTACCGAATCAGCTGATCTTAAGCCGATGGCGACCAGCTGATTTTTCTCTTCCTTTCCGATGTCCTGCCATGAAATTTTAATGGATTGGGACTATAGTAATTAACACGTTTTGTCAGCTATAAGGCTTCGAGTTTCCTGACTAAAAACATGTTCATTATTATTTAGCTTCGTTGTAGTCAAGGATGCACAACCAATAGTGCTGTTATATGCATCCTCCTACTTAAACAGAGGAAGTAGCGCATGACCAAGCCAATCGATCAAACCAAAGCATCCACCACCAGCACTGGCGCGCCTGCTGTCAGTGATCGCAATTCACTTACTATCGGAGCCGATGGCCCGATTGTGTTGCATGATGTTCATTTTCTTGAGCAGATGGCGCATTTCAACCGGGAAAAAGTGCCGGAGCGGCAACCTCACGCAAAAGGAGGCGGCGCTTTTGGGGTTTTTGAAACTACCGCCGATGTGTCGAAATACACGAAAGCCGCTCTTTTTAAAAAAGGAGCCAAAACTGAAATGCTGGCACGTTTTTCCACCGTGGCCGGCGAGGCGGGGAGTCCCGATACCTGGCGCGATGTTCGCGGATTTTCGCTGAAGTTTTATACCGAAGAGGGCAATTACGATTTGGTAGGTAATAACACCCCGATATTCTTTGTCCGCGATCCCATGAAATTCCCTCATTTCATTCGCAGTCAGAAGCGGCTGCCAGACTCCGGTCTGCGCGACAACCATATGCAATGGGATTTTTGGACCAACAATACTGAAACGGCGCATCAAGTGACCTATTTGATGGGGCCGCGCGGATTGCCTCGCACCTGGCGTCATATGAATGGTTACGGTTCCCATACTTATATGTGGATTAATAAATCCGGCGAAAAATTCTGGGTGAAATATCATTTCCACAGTCAACAGGGTGTCGAATTTTTCAATAATGCTGAGGCTATGCAAATGGCTGGTATGGACGCGGACTTTCATCGGCGCGATTTGTTTGACGCGATTGAAAAGGGACAGCATCCAAAGTGGGTGATGTCTGTACAGGTCATGCCCTATGCTGACGCGAAAACCTACCGAATTAATCCTTTCGATCTCACCAAAATATGGCCGCATAAGGATTATCCGCTGATCAAAGTAGGCACTATGACGCTGAACCGTAATCCAGAAAATTTCTTTGCCGAAATTGAGCAGGCGGCGTTTTCACCTGGCAATACGGTGCCAGGCATTGGTCTGTCGCCAGATAAAATGTTGCTGGGGCGCGCCTTCGCCTATGCCGATGCACAGCGCAACCGTATAGGTACCAACTTTCACCAATTGCCGGTCAATCAGCCCAAAGTTCCTACCAATACATATATGTTTGATGGGCAGATGACCTATCACCACAGCGGTGCGGCTCCGGTGTACGCAACCAATAGCGATGGCCGACCTTGGGCGGATGGGACGGGGACAGTGCACGATGGTTGGGAAGCGGATGGAACCATGGTCCGCAGCGCCTATACCTTGCGCGCAGATGATGATGACTTCAGCCAACCGGGAGTTTTGGTGCGTGAAGTATTTAACGACGCGGATCGCGACGCGCTTGTGGAAACGGTCGCAGGTGCATTGCTGGGAGGAGTGCGCAGCCCCGTACTGGAGCGAGCATTCGATTATTGGAAATCCATAGACGCTGATGTTGGCCTGCGTATCGAGGCGAGAGTTCTTCATGGAAGCGCCCCCGAACCAGCGGCGGGTATGAGTGAGAGTTGAGCAGAGTCTGAGAATGAATCGGGTAATGGCGCAAATAGTCGAATTGACAGCTGTTATCCGTTCACAAAATTAGTATTTATCATCTCTGTCGCCTAACGAGGTATTTTCAGATTGGGTTAGTATCGGCTTATAACCTTTTAATAATCTGAAATACAGGCCTCTCCATGATTAACGCAACGTATGTGCCGCGGGTAAATTTACTTTTACCTGCGGTGTTTCTTTTGGTCCTTGGTTTGTCGGCTTGTGGTGGCTCAGAGGACACAGACTCCAGCTCCGGCAGTTCATCAAGCAGCAGTTCCAGCGGTTTCAGCAGCAGTTCAAGCAGCAGCTCTTCCAGTAGCTCCAGTTCATCTGGCGCTGTTTGCTCGCAGTGCAGTGGCATGATTATCAACGAAGCGGTGTCATCCAATGCTGAATTCAAGGATGAAGATGGCGATAGCGAAGACTGGTTTGAACTGCATAATCACAGCAACTCCGCAGTTCGATTGACAGGTTGGAGTTTGTCTGATGATGCGATGGAGCCACAAAAGTGGCAATTCCCGGACATATCTGTCTCAGCGGGTGGTTACGTGGTGGTGTGGGCTTCCGACAAAGATCGGGCAATTGCCGACAAGCCGCTGCATGTCAATTTTAAAATTTCGTCCTCGGGGGAAACACTCTACTTATTTGATGGTAGCGGTAAACAAGTGCATTCTCTGGTTATTAACGGGTTGAGAACCGGTACTTCTGTCGGTTTGTCCGCGTCAAGCAAAGCGGTCGTTTATTACGATCAACCAACTCCAGGGGTGGTCAACAGCGCGCAGGAATATTTGGGAGTGGTTAATGATGGGGTGCAATTTTCCGACAAGGGTGGTGTGACTAGCGCATCCATGGTGATGTTGACCGGCGCCCAGGCCAATCAGACTATCCGCTATACCCTTGATGGTTCTGTTCCGACGGCGGCTTCACCTGTTTATCAGGGCGCTCTCTTGATTCCAGAAAATACCGCAGTCCGCGCCCGTATCTTTGCCGATCGCTTCATTCCTTCACCGACGCAGTCGCGAACATTTTTGGTCAATGCCAGCCATGATATACCGGTGGTTACCCTGGAGGCGGATCCTCTGGATTTCTTTGATATGGAATATGGCATCTATGTGCTGGGCGCGAATTATGATCGTCAGCCGCCCAATTACGGCGCAAATTTTTGGCAGGATTGGGAGCGGGAGATCCATTTCGCGTTCTATGAAACAGACGGTCAGTTCGGAACCGAATTCAGCGCTGGCGTGCAAATTTTTGGTGGTTATACGCGCTCTTTTTGCTCAAAAAGCGTTGGCTTTTTATGCTCGAGCCCGTTACGGCGTCGACAAATTCGACTATCCATTTTTCCCGGATCTGAGCTACAAAAAATTTGAACATCTGGTGCTTCGTGCATCGGGTAATGATTGGTTGCGAACCATGTTGCGCGACCGCGCTTTTACATCGTTGATGGAGGGCAGCGGACTGGACTATCAGGCGGGAAGAGCGATTGCAGTATATTTAAATGGTGAGTATTGGGGATTGCATAATCTTCGTGAAAAGGTCAACGAGGATTTCTTAAGTGCTAAACATGATGTCAAAAAAAGCCAAGTAACCATCCTGGAGGCAAATGCTGAAGTGGTGGAAGGTTCCAACGAAGAATATTTGGCCTTGATTGATTATGTTTCAACAGCTGATCCCAGTTCTGCGGAATTTTATACGACTGTCTCGTCGCAGATGGATATCGACAACTATATCGCTTACCAGGTGCTGCAGATTTTTATTGCTAATGAAGACTGGCCGGGAGGAAACATAAAGTTCTGGAAGGCGCCTGGCACCAAATGGCGTTGGATTCTTTACGACACAGATTTTGGCTTCGGTTTGTACGAGCGTAATGTCAGTAAAAATTCGCTCGAATACGCAACCGCGGAAAACTCGATGGTGTACTCCAATCCGCCATGGTCGACCCTGCTGTTGCGCCGACTCCTGCAGAATCCGCAGTTCAAGACACAGTTCATCAATTATTTTGCCGATCAACTGAACTCCAGGTTTTTGCCCGCAAATGTATCGGCAGTAATCGGGCGCCTCGCGGATGAAATTCGCACTGAAATTCCCTTGCAAAAGGATCGATGGGCAGGCCCTAGAAGCAACTGGAGCTGGGATGGCGAGGTCGAGAGTCTGATTACCTACGCCAACAATCGGCCTGGCTATGTCTGGCAACATCTGCGCAAACAATTTGCGCTCTCCGCGCCTGCGATTCTGTCAATAGAGTCGCTTGATGTTGCCGCAGGGAGCGTCAAGGTGAATTCGGTAGTTGTGACGCAACCGAATTGGAGCGGCAGTTACTTTGCCGAAGTGCCCGTCACCGTCACCGCCCTGCCAAATACGGGTTACCGCTTCTCACACTGGAGTGGAGCAAACACTTTAACCGATCCCATCTTGACCCTGTCATTGACGGAGGCGCAGTTACTTACGCCGGTGTTTGTGGCGGATTGAGGTTTTGCTGCGAGCCGGTGAGCTACTTTGCCGGCTTTGATGATTGGAACACCTGTGGACCAGCGGCATTGGAATGGCTATATTCCAATGCCGCTTTGTATCAGTGCTTCAAGATTACATAGAGCGCGTGGATAATCCCCGGGACAAATCCCAAGAGCGTCAAAAGAATATTCAGCCAAAAGTGTCCTTTAAACCCGACCTCCATAAAAACCCCAAGTGGGGGTAGCAGGATTGCGAAGATGATCTTAATAGGGTCAGTTGCAGTTACTGGCATTTGATATTTCCTTTTCCTAAAGTTACTGTTGTGGGCCTCAAAAACCGGACCCCATCCCCGCCTTTGCATCTAACTTGGAACTCAGTAGAGCCGCGTCGTTTAAGTATAGGTCAACGCTGCCTCGGCCTTTGTACGGTAGGGCACCGCTTCCCAGTGATTCCGAGCTAAAAGCCAGCATGTCCCGCCATCTCTCTAATAATGTAAAAAGTTGTTTTTATTAGAGTTTGATCAATGAAATGCGGCGAACATACGTGAATTTGCGTACAGGTCGCAGAATTCGTTCTGAAGGCATTCGATTCTTATGTTGAAAAGTGACTATAAGGTGGTATAGCTGCGAACCCGGTCACGGTTGGCTCGGTGAGATTTCCATAGAATTAATAGTGGAATCTTCCACTTGCGGCTATCCATATTGGTTATGTGGATGGCGGGCGTCATATGAGGAGCTACAACGATAATGCGTAAGATACTAATAATGGGAATGTTGAGCGCTATGCTCGCTGCTTGTGGCGGAGGGGATGATGATACGTCTTCTTCCAGCAGCTCATCATCCAGCTCATCGAGCAGCAGCTCATCAAGCAGCAGTTCTTCCAGTAACAGCTCATCCACGAGTAGTAGTTCGTCCTCCAGCTCAAGCAGTACATCTGGAGACATTGGATTTTCGGGTGACCCTGTAGCGGGCAAGCAGACGTTCGCTTCGCGGTGTTCGACCTGTCACAAAGACGACAATGATGACGGATTTTTTCGGCACCACAGAGCACGGGGACCGCGGTATTGCGGTGATCGACCCGGATGATCTGGGCTCGCCTAAAACACTTCCTGCATATAACGGAGGCTCCGCTGCAGGTCTGGCCAGCTTCATCCTTGCGAATATGTCCGCCGCTTCCGGCTGTGACGCACAGTGCAGCCGGGATACTGCGGCGTATCTTTGGTCGCTTAAGGATGGGCAGAAAGGTCCTGGTGCGGTGGCTGTTTCCTGTGCCAACCCAAGCGCAATCCACTATGGCAAGCGCGTCCTCCACGTACTCACCTCATACGAGTATCAAAACTCGTTGAGCCAGTCTCTTTAGTGCGCCTTTGCCTGCTGACTATTCCTCACCGGCAAAAGCTGGGTTGGATTTCGAAGTGGCAAGACTGCCCAACCATTCCCAAGAGGCGCTGAGTGAGAGTCGTTTGAATGCTTACTACGACAACGCCACTGAGATCGCGAATTGGGCCGCCTCCACTCCGGGTGCCTTGCCATTCTCTTGTGATGATCCGATTCAATGTTCGACCGACTTCATAACTGAGTTCGCTTATGTGGCCTATCGCCGCGCCCTCACAGATGTGGAGCAGGCGGAAATCGACACGATTTTCACTGGCGCCGCCAGCGTGGAAGAGGGTCTGAAATGGGCTCTGCGCACTGTACTGATGTCGCCCAACTTCCTCTACCGCTCCGAGCTTGGTACCAAAGTATCCGATCTGCTGGCGAATCCGGTGGTAGCACCGGGTACTCAGTATGATTTCGCGGGGACGCCGATGACTGTGGAAAACATTAGTTTGGCGCCATACAGTCGTCAGTCCTTTAATTACAAATGGACCGGCAATGACTTGGTTGCCATCACCTTGAAAGGTGAGCTCAGTCCCAGAGATGCTTGGCCCACCTTTTCAATTGGTGTCGAAAACACCAGGTTGCATCAGGTGACCATCAATCATTCGGGATATAGAACCTACTATTTCCACATTGACAAGATACCGCCGAGTCATAGCAATATTTATTTCCTAAATGACGCGGAGAAGGGTAACAACTACGACTCCAAGCCGTTATTGGTCTCTTCGCTGAAGATTGGCGTTCTCGGTCAAGCCGAGCCCATTCAAGACGACGTAGCCAAGTTGAGAGCAGCTGATCAAAACGCGTATGCGCTGGATCCCTATGAGTACGCTGCTGCTCTGTCCTTTGCGCTTACCGGCTCTGGCCCGTCTAAAGCTTTGTTGGATGCCGCTGTGGCGGGAGAACTGGTTGATCCTACAAGCCGTGAGGCGCACGTGGATGCGTTGATTGACTCTGACCTTGGACGAGCGCAGGTCGAGCGCTTGGCCGGGAAATGGTTCCGTACGGACGGCTTGATCAACGTGGTTCGAAATGATCCAGCGTTTACCGCCGAAGTGCGCCAGTCGATGATGCGGGAGATCCGTGAAATCTATAAGCATGTCTTCTATAACGGCAATTTCCCGAGCATGTACGAAGGTAATTTCACCTTCCTCGACAGCACTTTGTCGGCGTTCTACGGTATCCCGGGCGGTGGCTCTTCACATGGCAATTTCCGTTATGTGGATACCACCAGCACCTTGCGTGGTGGCGTGATCGCTTCAGGTGGTTATATGGCTTATAACGCCCATATGGACTACACCTCACCGATTCAGCGCTCGGCGCACTTCCGTCAGGATGTGCTCTGTCAGGCGATTCCGCTGCCGGTTAATCTGGAGGACTCGGAGGAGCGAGCCGCAGCTGCGGAAAGGGTTAAGCAACGCGTTGAAGCGGGCGATATCACCACCGCGGAATACTTCGATCTGCAAACGAATATCAAAGGCTCATCTTGTGCTGCCTGCCACAACGCCATCATCAACCCACTGTTTGGTATCGATGATTTCGATAATGTTGGTCGCCTACGCCCACGGGTAAATGGCAATGTCGTGCAGGATGGTCTGGTGTTCGTAAATGGAGTGGCTGTACCCCAGGGCGAGAGCAATCTGCCGATCGATTTCGTCAACAAGGGTGGCTATCTCTACGCTTATGACGTAGTGGGAACTTTGTCTGGTGCCAAAGCCGATGCCGCCAAGGCAGCGGGTGATGGTCTGCCCTTTAAAGGAGCGAAAGATCTTGGAAGAGTCATTGTAGCCAATGATCTGCCTGGAATTGGCGCGTGTCTGGTTGAAAAAACCACTCGCTTTGCTCTGGGATACACCTTGGATAAGGCCTTCCTGGACCCTGTTGAAAATGGTTTCTACGGAATCAGCAACGCGCAAGCGGCTGAGTTTGCCTGTGTCAAAAATGAGCTCAACGCTGCCTATTCGGCCTCGAAGAGCCCGCGCGACGTGCTGAAAGCAGCCGTCATGTCTGACGCATTCCGCTTCCGTAAATAACAGTGTTGCTGCGGGGTCTTGACCCCGCTGTCATAGCCAACGATAGGTTACGATCATGAACGATTCGAAAAAAATACCGCAGCCGAATGACAGAATTGCTAAGGCTCAGCAAAAAGATGTACAGCAGTCGCGTCGCAAATTTTTGGATTTAGTTGCCAAATCGGGAATTAGCTCAGCCACTTTGCGCTATTCAACCCTGTTGGGCGGAGTGATGACCGCTCGTTACGCGCAAGCCGCTGAAACTCCCAAGCGAGTGGTGTATTGCTATATTCACAGCGGTTCACCACCGGATTGGCGGCCGAGTTCTGCCTCCAGCATATCCAGCTCCCAGTCCTCTTTTCACTATGGTCCGGGCAGCTATAACGTTGCATCGATTTCCCATTTTCGTGGTGTTGATACCGAAGTGGCGGGCCACGGTGGTGCGCGCCAGGCATTGGGTGCAGATTACTCACGCAATACCATCGATATGGACCTAGGGCCCATTCTGGGGCCCCGTAATTATTATTCGACGATTGTCCTGGGCTCAAACGCGACTAAGTCCGGAACTGGTGCGAATACTGTGATCACCAAGGCCAGCACGCCTGACGATGACCCGCAGAGTGCATTGCGCAAGTACTTCGGGGCTTTGCCTGCTGTGGGTTCGGATGATACTTACAAGCTGTCTTTCGAAGCGCAAAAGCAAGCCTTGGAAAATATTAGAAAGAAATTGAGCACAGAAGAATATGCTCGGGTACAGAGCCACTTTACGGCAATCGAAAAAATCGAGACTCGTATCGCGGACCTGGCCAATGCCGCAGCTCCGGATCTTAATGCCTGTAAACCGAGTATCCCCGGCACTTACGACGCTTCCAGTAACGCTGGCATGGTCGCGCATGCGAAGTTGCAGGCGGATATTTTAATCGCTGCGTTCAAGTGTGATTTGACCCGCGTCGGAGTTCTGCAGATAGGCAACCACAACGGCGCTGGTTGGTCCTACCGCGGTTTTGATGGCCATAGCGCCGCGCATTCCGGTGGTGCGTCTGTATGGAATCCGATGATGAGAGAGAAGTTCGAAGTGCCGGCGTACTTCATCAAAAAGTTGATGGAGACAACGGATTCGGATGGGCAACCTCTGATTAACAGTACGGCGTTCTGTCAGGTCAGCTGTTTTGGAAATGGCTTGTCGCATGCTTCTACAGACGCGCCTTTTCTGTTAGCGACGCAGATGCCCGGATTCCGTTCAGGGTTCTCTTCTAAAGGTACTGCTTCCACCGTTCGCCACTTCCACGCGGAAGTTGCTCTGGGACTGGGCGTTGATCCGAAAGGCTTGAGTCTAGGGAATAATATCAATGGTGGAGATGTGGATCTCACCTGATTCACCGGGTCTGCATAGCCGCTTTTTTCTCGACTTTAAAAGCCTCGCCAAGTGATTGGCGGGGCTTTTTTGTTGCCGCATAAGCAGATTTTGGCTTTACTAGGCTCTGATGATTTTCCATTCAATATACGATTTTTGGTGCTAAATGACTGAATTGGTTGATTTTGATTTTCCTGTAGGGATGTTGGTGTGTCCCATTTGTGGAAACGATATTGCGGCATTTCATTGTGCTGGCTGTAACAGCGAATTTTTTTCACTGGGTGGAATTCCCTGTCTGTTTACCACGGGCATTCAACAGAAAAATCTTTGGCAGCATCAAATGGCGATGATGGAAAATCAGGGCGCCGATGCACTGGAACACCTCGACTATATTCTTCAGGGTTACGATATTTCGCCGCGGACAAGGAACAGGTTGCAGCAGGCGCGAGCTGCCATGAGTGAAAGTCTTGAAATGATTATGGGGCAGCTCAAGGGTGCGGGTTTGGTGAGTCGGCGGGAGCCGCTTTTCGAGCAGATGAGAATTGATAATCCGACAGAATATTATCATCACATACTGCGCGACTGGGCCTGGGATGCCGAACCGAGCAAACACTACGCGACCCACGTTAACGATGCCAATCTCCAGCGCGTTTTGAATGTTTGGAAAAGTCCTCTGCCGGGAAAAATGCTGTTTCTCGGCGCTGGTGCAGGACGATTGAGTTGGGATCTGCATAAAGTCTTGCAACCCGAATTCACCATTGCTTCGGACATTAATCCATTTCTTTTGACTTGTGCAGACACCTTAATTAAAAAGCGCAAACCGCTTACTTTGCCGGAGTTATACACCTATCCGCAGATCGGCTACCCCTTTTCTCGCTCATGGGTTATGCAACCTCCAGCGGATAAGGAAAATCTGCACAAAAGCTGGTTTGCCCTGGGAGCAGATGTCTGGAATATGCCGCTCTGGGAAGGTTCTGTTGATAGCGTAGTGACGTCCTGGTTATTGGATGTTACTGGCGGCGATGTTAAGGATCTGATTTCTGTGGTTGGATATTTGCTCAAACCCGGCGGTTACTGGGTCAATACAGGGCCGCTGTTGTATTCCGGCCAGCTGAGCTTTGATATGAAATATTCCGCGGAGGAAATTCTGGAATTTGCCGATATGGCAGGCTTTGATGTGGAGCACCAATCGGTAGAGGAGGTGGCCCATATGGCATCTCCTCTGAATGCGCGTTATCACCATGAGCAGCTATTTTCTTTTTCGGCGCGTAAGCGCACGGAAGCGCGACCTCTGCCAGTGCCCGGCAATACATCTGATTGGTTAACGCCATCGTGGTTGGTGATGCACCATCAGCCTGTGCCGGAAATGCAGTTTCACTGTCAAATGGGTCATGAATTTATTGCCCGGGTACTTAGCTTGGTGGATGGGAGGCGGAGTGTTTATTTGATCGCGCAACTGGTGCAACCATATCTGCCCGAAGGGGTGGATGCGAAAAGAGGCTGTTGTCGCGCTGTTTGGCCAGATATTGGAACAGATGGCGGATGAGGCAGAAAATCCTTCTAAGTAAACCAGCGTAAATATTCTGCCTGTATGTTGCGCTTGCTTCGCGCTTGCAGATTTTTCCGTCGCCCGCCGATGATTACTTGCGCGCCCACCTAAGTTAAGATAGGCCACAAAAGGTTTTAGGTTGGTTATCGTGATCCCGAAAGAGCTGCGAATTCCCGGTTATGACATAGAGGTGCTCCTCGGCAAAGGAGGCATGGCGGCCGTCTATCAAGCCAGACAGCAGAGCTTCGGTCGTGAAGTCGCGTTTAAAGTATTGAATCCAAGCACTGAAGATCTGGATGAGTTCAGTCGCCGATTTCTACAAGAGTCGACGATTGCCGCCAAGTTGCACCACAGTCACATAGTGCAGGTTTATGATGTGGGGCGGCACCAGGATTATTTTTATATTTCCATGGAATACCTCCACGGCGGTGATCTGGGGGAAAAATTAAAAGCGGGGCTGAGTCTTAGAGAGTCCGTGCGCATCATCAAGCAGCTTGCCGATGCCCTGGATTTTGCGCATCGAAAAAATATCATTCACCGCGATATCAAACCCGCCAACATCATGTTTCGTGAGGATGGTGCGGCGGTATTAACGGATTTTGGTATTGCGAAGGAGCTTGAGTCCCAGGCCGAACTCACGCAGGCGGGCGTGGTGATCGGCACACCGAGATACATGAGCCCGGAACAGATACGTGGTGATAAGGTAGATCATCGCGCGGATATCTATTCGCTGGGGATCGTGTTTTTTCGGTGCCTCACCAATTATGTTCCGTTTGATGGCAAGGATATGCTGGCCACCGCCTATCTGCAGGATAACGAACCCGTGCCGGCGCTCCCGGCTGAAGTTGCCTGCTTTCAACCGATCATCAACCGTATGCTGGAAAAGGATCCTCACGCCCGTTATCAGAGAGGGCGGGAGGTTGTGGAAGCGTTGGAAAATTTGGATCGCACCGCATTCAATCCGGAGCTCACAAATCTGGATGTCGCGGCGGCAAACTTGTTAACGCCGCCCACAGTGACCTCAGTCAGTGGCCGTTATCCCATCAACAATAAAATGACCCAAGCTGAACACAGTTCGGATATGGAGGGAACCCAATTCCGCCCCAGGGTCACGCTCCATCCCACGGTCCGGGCAGAACATTTTCAGCCGTTGGAGGTAACTCCGCGCCCTATGCCGGCGGCTGTGCCTAGGTCTAGTTGGTCTTCGGTCCAAACTGTGTTTCTGCTCGTAATATTGGTGTCCGCAGCGGTGTTTGCCGTCAATAGGTATTCCGATCAATTAACGCGTATATATGGTGCGACATTGATCGCTGAATTACGCCAGCGTCTTGCGGGGGTTGGGTGGAGCTGGAAGCGGCCGCGCCCGCATGGTCTGTTGAAGAAGCATCAATCGAATCGAATGATGAAACAATTACTGCTGCTGCACCTGTCGCCAGTCAGCCTGTTTCAACAACTGTAGTAGCACCCGAACCTGAAGTTATTTTAGAGCAGGTCCCGAGTTCGGATCCCGTAGTAACGGGAGACAGCGCTCAACAAGAACCAGCGGTGGAATTGCCGCCTGTACCCAGCGAGCCTTCTCCCGCCGAAATTATTGCCGGGCTTTTGGTTGAGGCGGAAACACATATGGAAGGGAAGCGTTTTCGTACCCCTGCTGAGGACAATGCCCACCTGAAATTTCAGCAAGTGCTGGAGCTGGATCCGGAGAATGATGCGGCACATGAGGGCATAACACGAATTGCAGATGCTTATTCGAAAATGGCGGAGCAGGCTATCCGCGACAAGCAGTTTGACCGGGCCCGTTCAATGATCAATGAGGTTCGCGCGGTGGCTCCGCAGCACCCTGGTTTACTGAACATGGAAAATAAGTTGACAGCCGCGATTGCGGACCACCACAAGCAGGAAGCGCTTGCGGCAGAAGCGCGGAAAGCGGCTAAAATCGAGGCACTTCTTGCAGCAGCGGATGAAGATGCACATGCCGGACGTATCCGCTCCCCGATTGGCAACAACGCGTTGGAAAAATATCAGCAGGTATTGGATCTGGATCCGGACAACGTCCAGGCAATCGAAAAATTAATTGAGTACGGTCGCTGACCGAGGCTAATTAAAAGCAGGTCAGCGATCGGGTTATCAGGCGCTGTCGCGTTTTTTCCGCTGTCTCCGTTTGCTGGGTCCTTTTCGCTAAAAGCGCCATGGCTTTTGCCAGATTTTCCACTTCTTCCTTGCAGTTGTTTTGTGTCGCGGATTTTTCTGCGGCTTTCATATACTCAATTTCCTGATTTTCCAGCACGCCAACCAAATTGCCTGCAATAGCCTCCGCCACGTCTGCGGCCAGCTTCTGCAGGATTTCGGTATCGGTGGGCAAGTTGGCCAGTTTATACGGAATCACCAACTCGCCGACTTCCAGGCCTTCATTACTTTCGTCTTCATACTGCGCTTGCAGGGTTATGCTATCGGGATAAATCACCTGGCCGGTTTTGTTGTCAATCAGCCGGTAGGTCGCTGCGATAACGCCGGTTTTGCGGTGTATGGTCGCCGTTATAAAAATATTCTGCTGTTTTGGTTCGCGGATGGTTTCATCGGGTTTGGCGACGTTTTTGCGCTCCTTCGATGGCATTTCCAGCCAGGCTAGATAAGCGGGATTGGTGCGTTGTATTTCGCCGACGTTAACGAGCATCTGCTTTTTATTGCGCGCCTGCGAATTTTCCACTTTGACTTCAAGGATATTGCCGGTGACTGAAGCGTCTGTGCCCGAGATGCTGTCCTCCACGATTTGTATGTCATCACCGATCAACTGGTGCAAATATTGACTTATGAGTGGGGTAATCACCTCGCCGTAGTTGAGGTTGTCATATCGCGAGCGGAATTTCTGCACACTCAGGCTTCTGATGGTGGTGGAGCGGATCTGTGCGAATTGCTGCTCCAAGGTGGAGGCGAGGTCGACCGACTTGGGCGTCATGACTTCCTGAGCCAGGAGAAAACCCAGTGCGGCATGCGGATTTTTATCCTTTGTCGCCTTGAATCGCGCTGCCAGCTGAGCTTCCAGATCGGCAGCTGCGGAGTGAATTTCGGGCTTTAGACTGAGAATTGTGCGCACTTCAATTTCGCGCCGATAGTTTTGCAGTTGTTCCGCAAGACTTCTGCGTTGCGCGATGCTATCGCTCAGATATCCTGTGTAAGTTGCCGCAATCTCGTCGGCGCGTGGGCCCAGCTTTGCCACTATCTGAGGGTAGTCTCGTTTCTGGGTGAGCTGTTGCAGCGCCTTGAATGCACCTTCGCGATCGCCTTTCATCAGCAGGCGTGAGTAACGGTGCATGTACAAATCGGCGTAAAGCGTTTGCATGTCTTCGATGATTTTGGCCGGCGCACTGACGTAAATGGTGCGAACAAAATCGATCTTGTTTTCGAGGCTTACGCTGTAGTTGTTATTTGCCGCTGCTGTGCGAATCGCGTCCATGATGATCGCCATCTGCTTATCACGAACTTCCAGCCACTGCTCATCACCGCTGACCACATACAACTGGTGATAAATCGCCGCACGGCGCTCCGCGGTCAGATCCTGCCGATTTGCCTCCGCCGTCAGTTGGTCAACGAAATTGCCACTGCTGGCGCGTTCGCGCTCAATCGGTGCCTGCACCTGTTGCAACAACGAGGGATGAATACTCGAGTCAGTTTCAAGCTGCTCCTGCAGCAGCGCGAGTTCGGGCAGTGGGATCTTGCCTTGGTAATCCCCGTATCCTGAATACGTTTGTCGTTCAACGCTTTTTCCAGCAGCCTAGTTTGTAGTGCGGTAATTCGTTGACCCAGGTTGTCGAGCAGGGCGAAATCCGCTGGGAAATCTTCTTTTTTTGCGTTGGTAAGGCGGGTGGAGAGGGTTGCGTGAGATTCTTTCAACCGTTCAAGGTCTTCGATTGTGCGAGCCTCTTCCGCCGTAATGCCGAGGGACTGCTGATAGGAGGGAGAGCTGTTACAGCCCGATAACAACACCCAAACGAAAATAACGAACAGGCTGAGATATCTTTGCGTCGGTACTTGGTATCGGGTGTTCGTAGATGGCATACATTTTCCGTTGTTTGTTAATGGAGAGAGACAGCTCTGCTGTCCCTCCCGCAATTTATTGATATGCCTCCATCGGCGGACATGAACATACCAAATTTCGGTCGCCGTAGACGTTATCAATGCGATTGACGGATGGCCACACCTTGTGCATACGGAGGTAGGGCAGGGGGCGCGCAGCCGTGTCGCGGCTGTAGGGGCGGTCCCAGGCTTCCTCCATTACATCGTCCAGTGAATGAGGGGCATTTTTCAGCGGGTTGTTATCCTGCGGCCACTCGCCACTTTCCACCCGGGCGATTTCCCTGCGGATTTCAATCATGGCATCGCAGAAACGGTCGAGTTCCGCCTTGGATTCGCTTTCTGTGGGCTCGATCATCAAGGTCCCAGCCACCGGGAAAGACATGGTCGGGGCGTGAAACCCGTAATCCATCAGACGCTTCGCGATATCTTCCTCGCTGATGCCGCTCGCCTCTTTGAGCGGGCGGAGGTCCAGCAGACACTCGTGGGCGATAAAACCGTTGCGGCCGGTATATAGCACCGGGAAATGGTCCTGCAGGCGGCGAGCGACATAGTTCGCGTTGAGAATCGCGTATTCGGTCGCCTGCTTCATGCCTTGGGCACCCATCATGCGGATATACATCCAGCTGATTGGCAGGATGCTGGCGGAGCCCCATGGGCCGGAGGAGATGGTGCCGTTGCGCGCATCTGCCTCCGGTATTGGTTGCAGCGGATGGCCCGGCAGAAACGGAGCCAAGTGTGCTTTGACGCCGATCGGCCCCATACCAGGACCGCCACCGCCGTGCGGAATGCAGAAGGTTTTATGCAGGTTGAGATGCGATACATCACCGCCAAATTCGCCCGGTGCGGCGAGACCCACCAGCGCGTTCATGTTGGCGCCATCGATATACACCTGTGCGCCCACGCTGTGGACCAACTCGCAAATCTCCCGGATGTTCTCTTCAAACACACCGTGGGTCGACGGGTAGGTGGCCATGAGCGCGGCCACGCTGGTGCCGAATTGCTCAATTTTTGCGCGCAGATCATCGATGTCTACGTTGCCTTGATCGTCGCAGCCGATGACCACCACCTTCATGCCCACCATCTGGGCGGACGCGGGGTTGGTGCCGTGGGCTGATGCGGGAATCAGGCAGATATCACGCGTTTCACCTTTGGCCTCGAAGTACTTTTTGATCACCACCAGGCCGGCGTATTCACCTTGGGAGCCCGCGTTAGGCTGCAGGCTGATGGCGTCATAACCGGTGCATGCCTTGAGCATGTTCTGCAGATCGGCAAACAATTGTGAATAGCCAGCTGCTTGATTGATAGGGGAAAACGGGTGCATGCGGCCAAATTCAGGCCAGGTGACCGGAATCATTTCCGCCGTGGCGTTCAACTTCATGGTGCAGGAGCCGAGCGGAATCATCGCGTGATTGAGGGCGATATCGCGGGATTCCAGGCGCTTCAGATAGCGCAGCATTTCGGTTTCCGAATGGTATTGGTTGAACACCGGGTGGCTAAGGATTGCGGAGCTGCGCTGGCAGGCGGAGGGGAGGGCCTGCATTTGGCGCGCCCGGCTTTCCAATGCGCTGAGGTCCTGGGCATGCGCGGCCGAGGCAAAAACCGCCAGCAGCGATTCGACATCCTCGCGGGTGGTGGTTTCGTTCAGGCTGATACCAATGGCGGTTTTGTCCAGACGGCGCAGATTGATCTGTTGGTTCTCGGCGCGCTCAATCAACGGGTTTTGATTGTCGCCCACCTCGACTGCGATGGTGTCGAAGAACTCCTCGTGACGCAGCTTGTAACCCTGGGCTTTGAGTCCGAGGGCGAGCAGTTTGGTGAGCAGATGAACGCGCCCGGCGATACGCTGCAAACCTTCCGGTCCGTGATAGATGGCGTAGAACACGCTCATCAGTGCCAACAGCACCTGGGAGGTGCAGATATTGGAGTTGGCCTTCTCCCGGCGGATATGCTGTTCACGAGTCTGCATCGCCATGCGCAGGGCCTGTTTGCCGCGGGCGTCGACGGAGACGCCGATGATGCGCCCGGGGGCCGAGCGTTTGTAGGCGTCGCGGAAGGCGAAAAAGGCCGCGTGTGGGCCGCCAAAACCCATAGGAATCCCAAACCGTTGATTGGTGCCCACCACCATATCCGCGCCCATTTCACCGGGCGATTTCAGGGCGACCAGGCTGAGTATGTCTGCGGCCACGGTCACCAGAGCGTCTTTGCTATGGGCGACTTCGATGATCGGCGTCAGGTCGCGGACCTGACCGCTGGATCCGGGGTACTGCAGCAGCACACCGAAGCAATCGCAGTCCGCCAGCTCCGTCGCGGGATCACCCACCACTACCTCGAACCCAAAATGTTCGGCGCGGGTGCGGATTACTGCTAGGGTTTGGGGGTGGGTGTCGCGGCTGACGAAAAAGGTGTCCGAGCGATTTTTCTTTGCCAGGCGCTTGCACATGGTCATGGCCTCAGCGGCCGCTGTGCCCTCGTCCAACATGCTGGCGTTGGCCATCTCCAAACCTGTGAGATCCATGATCATCTGCTGGAAGTTGAGCAGTCCTTCCAGGCGGCCCTGCGCGATCTCGGGCTGGTAGGGCGTGTAAGCGGTGTACCAGCCTGGGTTTTCCAGCACGTTGCGCAAAATAACGTTGGGCACGTAGGTATCGTGGTAACCCATGCCCAGGTAGCTTTTGAATATCTGGTTGCGCTTGGCAATGGTTTTCAGCTCCGCCAGAGCGTGTTGTTCCGGCAAGGACGCCTGCAGTTGTCGTGTGGTCTCCTGGCGGATGGCGGCGGGTACTGTTTTCTCGATCAGCTCGTCCATGTTGCCGACCCCGAGCGTCGCCAGCATGGTACTGGTCTGGACGGCATCCGGCCCTATATGGCGGCGGATGAATTCGCCGGAATCCTGTAGGTCAGCAAGAGTTTCAACATGATCGGTCATAGAAGTTCCGTAACACTGAATAAAGGTGGGACTGAGCTGCGCAAGGGATGTGTGTTCGAAAGCCCGTCGTGACGAGCCTGGGACATGGATTCGCCGTTGCCCAAAATAAAGCCGTGTATAGTAGCAAACTTCACCGCGCAGGCGGGATGCCGAGCGGAGCAAGCGCCCGGATACCTAGAGAATGCCGGCGCTGCGAAGAGGAGCTATTTAGAACCAAGAGGAGAGAAAAGTGGATTATTTCACCATGATCGCGCTTGCCTGGCTGGCGATCTTTTTAGTGCTGGGATTGTTCAAAGGCTTCTGGAAGTCGCTTGCCGCTGCGACCAGTCTGGTATTGGCCTACATAGCCTCGGTCTATTTCGCGGGCAATATGGCGGATTGGGCTGGGGAGCGATTTGCCTCAGTGAATTTCAGTCGCAGTGTCTGGTGGGGAATCAGCGCGACGCTGATTTTTATCCTCGTCAGCTTTGCTGCGCGGCTGATCGTGCTCGGCGTCGGTAAATCTCTGCCGATCAACCTGCGATTGTTCGACCGTCTGGGCGGCGCGCTGATCAGTGTGGGCTATGGCGCTGTGCTCGGTGTGGCGCTGCTGTGGGGATTGGCCCTGCTGGCGGACAGCTGGAATATGCGCCAGGAGCAGGCGGGCGGCCAGCGCAATCCAAAACTCGATACCACCTCGCCGACGGTGGTTTGGGCGCGTCGCATGATGTCTCTCTGGGTCAATTGGAATGTCCGTCAGAATGGCGGTTCCGAAGCGCTAGCCGGCATGTCCGCCGCGATTGTCGAGCACCCAGCGCAGGTCATGGCGGATGTGCAGGCCACGGTCAGATCACCTGAGTTTAAGGAGATGGTCACCAGCGAACGAGTGCAAACCCTGGTGTCGCAGCGCAGGGCGGGTGAGTTGCAACACTCCACCGAGTTTCAGCAACTGCTCCGCCAGCCCGCAGTGCAACAACTGCGTATGGTGATAGCACCTGAGTCCGACGGTTGGAGCGATGACAAGATCGCGCAGGAAACCGTCAATATCTGGCAGCGGGTTGAACAATTGAAAACACGCCCGGATGTGGCGCAGCTGTTAAATGATCCAGAGGTTCAGGAATTCCTTCAGGGCGGTGGGAAAATCACCCCGTCACTGCTGGATAAAGGGCAGAGGCTTCTTGCCGCGCTCGGGGGCGAAAGTGCTGCGGGTGATGTGGTGATTCCCCAGCTGTATGAGTGGTATGACGACTCGGGTGAAATGCACATTACCGACGAAAAAGAAGTGCCTGCGGCGAAAAGAGCGACAGCACAACCTTTCGATCTTTAAAAAGGCAATAGCCGCACGCGTTTTTCATTGTTAGATAAGCCCATTGTTATAGAGCGCATTGTCAGAGAAATAAAGAACTATGACTGAACAGAAATCGAGTGAGCCGGAAATCAGAGTTGGCGGTTGGCAGCGCCTCAGCTCCCGGATCGCTTACGAAAATCCCTGGATACGCGTTTCCCACGAAGAGGTCAAAACGCCCAGCGGTCACGACGGTATTTATGGCCTTGTCCATTTCAAAGGTACTGCGGTGGGAGTGGTGCCGGTTGATGACGAAGGCAATACCTGGCTGGTGCGGCAAAGCCGTTATACGCTTAACGAGTTCACCTGGGAAATTCCAGAGGGTGGAGCCAAGGAGGGCGAGTCGACTTTGTTGTGCGCGCAGCGGGAACTGGCTGAGGAAGCTGGTCTGGTTGCGACGGAGTGGGAGGAGCTGATGCGCATACACACTTCGAATTCCGTGACCGACGAGTCGGGTGTTTTGTATCTCGCGCGGGGGCTGTCATCCTGCGCGCAAAATCTCGATCCCACCGAAGATATAGAGCTGCGCAAGCTGCCGCTGAAAGAGGCTATTCAAATGGTATTAAGCGGGGAAATTACCGATGCTCTCAGTATTGCAGCGCTACTGCGTTTGGCCGTGGATGAGCGTTTTTCTGCGCAATAGAAATTTGGTTGGGAATCGCGGCTCCCTTTCGGGGTCAATGTTGTCTCGCCAACGGTAGCGAGACTTGCCGGGTGGCAAGATCGCCTTTGCGCTTTTTATTGCACGGTTTGTTGTCGAGAGGGTTCCCGACAACGGTTATTACAGAGGTTGTTATTGCACAGATTGAGCTAACTATTTTTCCAGTCCACTTAAGGAGTTGACCATGATCAAGATCGATATAGGTATTGCGGAGCAGGATCGAATCAATGTGGCTGAGGGTTTAAAAAAACTTCTTGCCGATTCCTACACTTTGTATCTCCAGACGCATAATTTTCACTGGAACGTCACCGGCCCTCAATTTCGCGAATTGCATTTGATGTTTGAGGAGCACTACACCGAATTGGCGACCGCCGTCGACGTGATTGCTGAACGCATCCGCACTTTGGGCGTGGCCGCTCCCGGCACCTACAAGGCGTTTGCGGCGCTGAGCTCCATTGAGGAAGTCGAAGGCGTGCCGGCGGCGGAAAAAATGGTTGAGCTGCTGACGCACGGGCATGAAAAAGTCGTCAAAACGGCGCGGCTTGTCTTGAAGACAGCACAAGAGGCGGGCGACGAATCCACCACATCCCTGGTTTCCGACCGTATGCGCGTGCATGAAAAAACAGCCTGGATGTTGCGGGCGACTTTGCGCTGAGCATGAATGTGGAATAACAAAAAAAGCCCCGCGTGCGGGGCTTTTTTATGGCGATCACTTGCTGATTCAAATTGTCGCTTGTGGCTCGGTCAGCACGCTGCGGCGTGACGACCGCAACCGCACTGCCAGAATTCCCAGCATGACAAAAGCCAGGAGTACTACCGGTGTCGAGCCCCAGAAAATAAAAGGCGTAATTCCTGACGCGGCAAACACTTGGCCAACGATGGCCTCTCGGGTAAAGCGTCCCCCTTTCACCACGACCCGACCTTTTGGATCGATGATGCCGCTGACGCCATTATTGGTCGCGCGCACCAGATAACGGCCGGTTTCCAGCGCGCGCATTTGCGCCATCTCGAAATGTTGCAGCGGGCCTATGGAACTGCCAAACCAGGAATCATTGCTGACGGTCAGCAGCACGTTGGCGTTGGCCGCACGGCTGGCCACCAGATCCGGATAGACCACTTCATAACAAATGGACGGAGCTATCTCGACCCCATTCGCTTGCAGCCCGTTAACGTATTTTGGACCGGGGTGGATGATCGAGGTCGGCAGGTTGAAAAAATCGATCAATCCGCGTAGCCAGCGCTCCATGGGGACATATTCACCGAACGGCACCAGCCGGGTCTTGAAGGTGATTCCCGAGCCTTTACCCACGGCGACTATGCTGTTGTAGTACTGCTGTTTGTCCCGATCGTCGTAGAGAATGCCGGTGATAAATACGGTATTGGTTTTGTCCGCCTGATGCCCCAGCGACTCCAGATCCGCCAGTGCCTCATGGTAGAGCAGTGGAATTGCTGCTTCGGGCCAGATCACCCAGTCGAGATCCCAAAGGGGCGCCGACAGATCATTGAAGATCCGGAATGTCTCATTGAGAAACATCGGATCCCATTTGCGCTCCTGCGGAATGTTGGCCTGCGCCATGCCGACGGCGATCGGCTTGTCATCGAAGGTGGTCCAGTCGACTGAGCGCAACGCTGCCCCGCCGGCCCAAAGTAGCAAAGCCAGGGCAAGAGAACCCCAAAGTGCGCGCATGGGTAGATCGCGCAACCGCATCGCGAGCAGAACGCAGCTGGAATAGGCAGCGATGAAACCGACACCGAACACTCCCAGCACAGGAGCCCAGCCGCCCAGCGGTGTGTGCAGGTGCGCGTAGCCGAGATAGAGCCAGGGGAAGCCGGTGAGAAACCAGCTGCGCGCCCATTCGTTCAACACCCAGATGGCCGGGAAGCCCAGTAGCAGACTCCAGGTGGTTTTATTGAACCAGCGGCCGTAAACATAAAAGGGCAGGGAAAAACACAGGGACAAGCCGGCGACAAATAGGCTCGTCAGCAGCAGTGCCAGAGGAACGGAGGTGGAGCCGAACTGATTGATGCTGACGTACACCCAACTGGCACCCAGACCATACATACCGAGGCCGAAGGCCAAGCCAAGCAGTAGGCTGTGGCGGGCAGATTCGCGATAGGTGATCGCGGCGAGGAAGCCGACACTGAGCAGACCCAGCGCCCACCACTCGTAGGGAGCCAGTGATAATGGCACCAGCATGCCGGCGAGCGGCGCCAGCAACAGCCGCAGCCAAAAGGGCACTTTTCCTGTCAGTCTCATACAGCGCCTGTCAGCCTCATACAGCGGATTTTTCCGGGATCGTCAGGCGTACAAGGTGGATCTGGCGATTGTCGGCGTAGAGCACGCGGAAGGTGAAACCCTCCAGCTCGACCACTTCATTGCGGCTTGGCATGTGGCCGAAGGCATGGGTGAGTATCCCGCCGATGGTGTCGAATTCGTCGTCGCTGAACGATGCTTTGAAGTAGTCGTTGAATTCTTCAATGGGAGTGAGCGCCTTGAGGATGAATTCGCGCTCCGCCACCTGGCGGATAAAATCCTCCTCGTCATCATCGGTTTCATCTTCGATATCGCCGACGATCTCTTCGAGAATATCCTCAATCGTCACCAGCCCGGAGACGCCGCCGTACTCATCGATCACCAGAGCCATGTGATAGCGTTTTTCACGGAATTCCTTGAGCAGCACATTCAGGCGTTTGCTCTCCGGGATGATGTTCGCGGGGCGCAGTATCTCGCTGAGATTGAAGCCCCTCCCGGTGTTCGAGGAGCAGCGGCAGCAGATCCTTCGCCAACAGTATTCCTTTGATTTCATCCATGGATTCGCCGATCACGGGGAAGCGTGAATGGCCGGATTCGATGATCTTTGGCAGGAATTCGCGGGGTTTTTCATCGCATTTGATGACCACCATCTGCGAGCGGGGCACCATGATTTCGCGCACCTGCAGATGGGAGACGCCTAGCGCGCCCTCGATGATTTCCAGTGCTTCGGGATCGAGCACATGGTTTCTCGCCGCTTCCTTGATGATTTGCAGCAGTTCTTCCTGGGATTTGGGCTCCGAGTTGGAGAAGCTCTGCAGCAAACGGTCAAGCCAAGAACGCTCGCCCGAGCGTCCAGGGTTCGCTGCAGAATGGCTACTCGACGGATCGTCCGACATGATGGGGTCCTATAAAGAAGGCAGTTGAATTCATGGGAGAGGGATCAGGGGGACTCATAGGGCGCTGGGAAGCCGAGTTGGCCAAGGATGCGGATTTCCAGTGCTTCCATCTCCTCGGCCTCTTCATCGGATTCATGATCGTAACCGAGCAGATGCAAGGTGCCATGGACCACCATATGAGCCCAATGGGCAGCAAGGGATTTGCCCTGCTCATGGGCCTCGTGCTCTACCACGCCAGCGCACACCACCAGATCCCCGAGCAAGGGGATCTGCAGCTCCGGTGGCAAATCGGTGGGGAAGGAGAGCACGTTGGTGGGCTTGTCTTGCTGGCGGTACTGAGCATTCAGCGCCTGGCTTTCGTCGCGCCCGACCACGCGAATGGTGATTTCGCTGGCGAGCCGGTCCGGCGGCAGGGCTGCCGCGACCCAGCTCCGGAAATCCTCATCCGAAGGAATATTTTCATCAGAAGTTGCGATCTGTACGTCGACATCCGGGTGGGATGCCGAAGAAAGCATGTTCATAAACCAAAATCAGTCATTGGCCTTGGATTCGTCGGCCGCATTGTAGGCTTCTACTATCCGTTGCACCAGGGGGTGGCGGACCACGTCCTTGGCGTCGAAGTGGATAAAGCTGATACCGGGAACGTGGGCAAGCACCTCTATGGCGTGTTTCAGACCCGACGGATGGCCGCGCGGCAGGTCGATCTGGGTCGGGTCCCCCGTGATTACCGCGGTGGAGCCGAAGCCGATGCGGGTCAAAAACATTTTCATCTGTTCCCTCGTGGTGTTCTGGCTTTCGTCGAGAATGATGAAGGAGTTGTTCAGGGTGCGGCCGCGCATATAGGCCAGCGGTGCCACCTCGATGACATGGCGCTCGATCAGCTTGCCAACGTTTTCAAAGCCGAGCATTTCGTAGAGAGCGTCGTAGAGCGGACGTAGATAGGGGTCGACTTTTTGTGACAGGTCGCCCGGCAGGAAGCCCAGCTTTTCGCCCGCTTCCACCGCCGGGCGCACCAGCAGGATACGTTCGACTTCGTCCTTGAGGAGAGACTCCACCGCGCAGGCCACCGCGAGATAGGTTTTGCCGGTACCGGCCGGTCCTATGCCGAAGTTGATGTCGTGATTGCGCACGGCGTTGACATACTTCTGCTGATTGCGGCCGCGTGGTTTGATCGTGCATTTTTTGGTTCGAATCAGCGCAGATGATTCCTGCGTCTGACCATTTTCGGCCGCGACGATCGTGTCGGCTCCGGCTTCCTGCAGAGCCAGGTGAACCTCGGCAGGTGTGATTTCAGTGTCGCTAGAGGTATCGGCATAGAGCTGCTGCAGGACGCGGGCCGCCAATTGGATATGCCCCTCGTCGCCATGAATGGCAAAAACGTTGGATCGGTGATGGATCTCGACATCCAGGCGTTTTTCGATGTGCTTCAAGTGGCTGTCGAACTGGCCGCATAAGTTGGCCAGGCGGCGGCTGTCATCGGGTTCGAGTACCAGGTTGTGAGTTGATGGAGCAGGAATAACGGTGGCGGTGGTATCCAAGCTGGTTTGGGTATCTGAATTATTGTCCAAGAATTTGTGTCCGCTTCGGTTGGCCTGGGGAGCCGGCTTAACCTTTGGGGTTGGCCGGGCTGCGAAAGGGCCTAAGCCTAACCCAAAAGTCGGATGCAGGAAAATAGCGGGCTCAGTCGAGTTCCGAGCCCAGCAGGGTGCCGCGCAGGGAGTTGGGTAGCGCTTCTTCGATGAGAATGTCGGCGAAATGGCCGATTAATGCCGGCTTGTCGCAGCGAAAATTCACAACCCGATTGTTTTCCGTCCGCCCACTTAGCTGCCCCGGATCTTTTTTCGCATAACCGGTTACCAGAACCCGTTCGGTATTGCCCACCATGCGCCGGCTGATGGCCTGCGCTTGCTGGATGATGCGCTGCTGCAACAGGGCCAGACGCTGTTTTTTGGTTTCCTCCGGCGTGTCATCCACCATATCGGCGGCGGGCGTGCCGGGGCGCGGGCTGTAAATGAAGCTGAACGAGGTATCAAAACCCATCTCCTGGATCAGGTTCATGGTCGCTTCGAAGTCCTTGTCCGTCTCGCCAGGGAAGCCGATGATGAAATCAGAGGAAAAGCTGATGTCTGGGCGGATTTTCTTCAGGCGGCGCAATTTGGATTTGTATTCCAGCACCGTGTGGCCGCGTTTCATTGCCATGAGAATGCGATCCGACCCGCTTTGCACCGGTAGGTGAACGTGGCTGACCAGCTCCGGTACTTCGGCGAAGACTTCGATCAGGCGGTCGCTGAACTCCACCGGGTGAGAGGTGGTGAAGCGGATGCGGTCTATGCCGTCCACGGCTGCGACCAGAGTGATGAGCTCGGCGAGATCCACGATGCCATTGGGGCCTTCACCGCGGTAGGCATTGACGTTCTGTCCCAGCAGGTTGACTTCGCGCACCCCTTGGCGCGCCAGGTGAGCCACCTCATCGAGTACGGATTGCATGGGGCGGCTGACTTCCTCGCCGCGGGTGTAGGGCACCACGCAGAAGGTGCAGTATTTCGAGCAGCCTTCCATGATCGAGACAAACGCCGTCGCGCCCTCGGCTTCCGGTTGGGGCAGACGGTCGAATTTTTCGATCTCAGGAAAGCTGATATCCACTATGACGGCGCCGTCCGCGCGCGGTGTGGAGATCATTTCCGGCAGGCGATGCAGGGTTTGCGGGCCAAAAATCAGGTCGACATAAGGTGCGCGTTTGGCGATGGCATCACCCTCCTGGCTGGCCACACAACCACCAACGCCTATGATAAGATCCGGCTTTTTTTTCCTTCAGCCGCTTCCAGCGGCCCAATTGGTGAAAGAGTTTCTCCTGGGCTTTTTCCCGAATGGAGCAGGTGTTGACCAGCAGCACATCCGCCCTCCTCTGGATCGTCGGTGGCCACCATATCGTGGGACTCACCCAGCAGATCGCGCATGCGGGATGAGTCATATTCATTCATCTGACAGCCGTGTGTCTCGATAAACAACTTTTTGCTGGCTTTATACGCACTTGGCTGGTCTGACATGGTGTATCCGTGAGTAGTGATGCGGCTGTGAGAATGAGTGTTGCTGGAGGTCAAAAAACGTGCGCGCATTATACTGATGCGCCACATGCTTGCCCACAAGCTTTGTTCGAGGCGGCAGACGGGTCCTTGTTTTGCGATGGACAGGCCCAAACTAGGCGGATCCTGAGCGCGTATCGACTGGCGAAAATACGCGATTAATGAAGAAACGAGAGCGCCCGTGAATATTGAGATTCGTGATATTGAGAGTTATATGGCAAAAAATCCCATCTACAAAGTGATCTTTTATAACCAGAATCAGGTTTATGAAGTTTATGCTCGGGCCATCTACCAGAGCGACATGTACGGTTTTATTGAACTTGAGGAGTTCGTTTTCGGCGAGCGCAGCCAGGTCCTGGTGGACCCGGCGGAAGAGAAACTCAAGTCTGAATTCGCTGCGGTGAAGCGTTCGTATATTCCGCTGCACGCCATCATTCGCATCGATGAAGTGGAGAAAGAGGGTGCGGTGAGGGTGACCGAAGTCAAAACCGGTGAAAAAGTCACGCCTATACCCTTTCCCACCCTGATCCCAACGCCCAAGGGTGATTGATGCTGCATGTCAAAGTGGCGGGCGAAGGTGAGCCACTGGTACTGCTGCACGGGTTATTTGGGTCTCTGGAAAATCTCGGCGCGGTAGCTCGTTTTCTCACCGCCGACTTCAAAGTCTATTCCGTCGATCTTCCCAACCACGGTCGCTCGTCTCATAGGGAGGGCGCCGACCTTCCGCATATGGCTGCGGCGGTTTGCCAGTGGATGGATTCAGCTGGTCTGATTGATCCCGTAATCGTCGGCCACTCGCTGGGAGGCAAGGTGGCTATGGAGATCGCCCTTACTCGCCCCGACCGGATCGCCGCACTGGTGGTGATTGATATAGCTCCGGTCACCTACCCGCCGCGCCACCAGGATGTGTTTGCCGGACTCAAGGCGGTGGATCCCACCGCCCTCACAAATCGCGCGGAGGCGGAATCGCTGTTGGCCGCCCACGTCAGCGAGAATGCGGTGCGCAGTTTTCTGCTGAAAAATCTGGTGAAAACGGATTCCGGCTTTGCCTGGCGGATGCACCTGCCGGACATTCAGCGCGAATATCCCCGCCTGATCAGCGAGAACCGTTCCGATGCGACATTTTCGCGACCGGTCCTATTCTTGAAGGGAGGCGATTCCGACTACATCAAGCTCGAGCATCGCCAAGCCATTCTGCAGAGATTTCCGGCCGCGCAACTCAAGATCGTGCCCAATACCGGCCATTGGCTGCACGCGGAAAAGCCGGAGCTCACTGCAGCCCTGATCCGAAAATTCCTGCGCGGGCCGCAACCCGCGTCGCCTGAACATATTGGTTAAAAAGGAGAACATCATGCCGAAAGCGAAAATAGAAAATCTGATGACCGAACTGCACGAACGGTTTGGCGAAGCGGAAATGAGCGCGGAGCAGGAGCGCCTGTTGGCGGAGTTGGATGCTCGGATACGCGACAGTTCCGCAGGATCTGTGAAAGATCCGACACCTTTGGAAAGTATTCAACTGATGATTGATGATTTGGGGGAGAGTCACCCAAATGTGAGTGTTTTGCTGCGTGAGTTGCTTGACACGCTGAAAAACATCGGCGTTTAATGGCGACTTTTTTCCGTCCGTAATAATAAAAATGCCGCCGATCAAGATCCCGCATCCCTGATGCGAGGATCAGGGCGGCTTTGACGCAAGTCGTCCACGAAAGCGATTTCCGGCTTTCAGGCCAAGAAGTTACCGGGATGTAGAGCATCACAGGAGTGGTCTGATGGACCATAAGGCTAAGTGAAAACTATAACGTGTTCATTAGGGAAACCAACATCCCCTGGTTATAGAAATTGTGATGTGTATTAAAACCTTTTCTCTAAACCGATCTCACCCCCAACTGTGAATCCGGTTTGCAGGAAAGCAAGCTGAGGAGCAGGCTTTGAATAATAGAGTTGAAGAAGCACCGCTGACGTTTATTTCAGGGGAAATCCGCACCGGTCCAGGTGCAATGCAGAACCTTTCTATCGACTGTATCATTTTCGGTTTTCACCAAGGGCGCCTGAAAGTGCTCTGTGTCAAATACGCCACAGGCCCACATGCAGGCTGTTGGGCGCTGCCCGGCGGCTGGTTGCACAAAGCCGAAAGTATTGATGAATCCGCCGCGCGCCACCTGCGCGATTTGACCGGTCTCGAAGATATTTACATGGAGCAATTGCAGGCGTTTGGCAGTCTGAGCCGCGTGCCGGATTCACGCATCGTCACAATTGCCTATTACGCCTTGGTGCGTCCGGAAGACTATGAGCTGATCATCGGCTATACCACCACCGACGTGCAGTGGCGGGATGTCGAAAGTATTTCGGGCCTTATTTTCGATCACGATGAAATTCTTAAATGCGCCCTGCAGTCCCTGCGGCACAAAGTCCGGCACGAGCCCATAGGCTTTAATTTGCTGCCGAAGAAATTCACCTTGCTGCAATTGCAGGAGCTTTACGAGGCGATCTTGAGCGTTAAATTGGATAAACCCAATTTCCGTCGCAAGATGTCCAAGATGAAACTGCTGGTTCCATGTGGTGAAAAACAGCAGCATGTGGCACACCGCGCTGCGGAGCTCTATCGTTTTGACGAAGCTATCTATCGCCGTTTATGCGAGCAGGGTTTCACTTTCGAGGTGTAAGTTGTTTGATTAAAAGAAAGGGGAGCGAAAGCTCCCCTTTTCTATTGGAAAGATTTATTCCAGAGAGGAAGTAATAACGGTATCAATCACATGGATGATGCCGTTGCTGGTGTAGATATCAAAAGTCGTCACCGCAGAGCCTTCTATCAGCAGATCCCCATCAACGATTTCGATCGATACCGGCAATCCTCCAGCCGTGGTGGCGCTAGCGCCGTTCAGTGTAAAGGCTGTGAGTGAATCCACTGCTGCGTCGGCAACGACGTGATGCAAAAGCACCTGAGTGAGCGTATCGGTATCCGCCAGCAATCCGTTGATCACCTCAGCTCCCAATTGTTGAAAGCGGCATCCGTGGGAGCGAACACGGTGAATGTTTTGGTTTCATCCGCTAGCACTGTATCGAGACCAGCGGCTTGCAAGGCTGTCACCAGCATGGAGAAATTTCCTGCGGAAATTGCGGTTTCTACAATATTCACATCCGGTTCGGTCGCGGCCGCTGGTGGCAGAATGACTTTGTCGATAACGTGGATCACACCATTGGCGGCCATGACATTTGCGGAAGTGACTTTCGCCAAGTTGATAAACAAGTCACCTTCATTGAATGAAAGCGCAGCCTTATCTTTATTGGCCATATCGATCAGCGAATTTTCTCCATTGGCCACATTGATCGCTTGATCGGCCAGAATTTCCGCGTCGGCAATTACATGGTAAAGCAGAATATTGCTGAGTGTTGCGGGATCCGCCAACAATGCGTTGATGGTGGATTCACCCAGCTCGGCAAAGGCGGCATCCGTCGGCGCAAATACAGTAAAAGTGCCGTCCAGATTCGCCAAAGATTCATCCAGTCCGGTGGCTTCGAGCGCTGCGACCAGGGTATTGAACGAGCCGGCTTCACTGGCAACATCCACAATGGATTTTTCAGTGGTTGGCAGAGTGAGGTCGCCGACAATGACCGAGTCGATGACATGGATCACGCCGTTGGAGGTGTAAATATCCGCAGTCGAAACGGCGGCGCCACCGACAGTGAGCACCTTGTTATTTATTCTAACCGGGACTTGCGCACCGCTTGCGGTGGTCAGGCTGGTGCCGTTTGCTGCGTATGCTTGCACCGAGGAAATTTCCGCATCTGCAACGACATGTTGAGTAAGCAGCGCTGTCAGCAGATTCTGGTCGGCGAGTATGGCCGCAAGTGTCGCTTCATCAATCTTCGCAAATGCCGCGTCCGTCGGTGCAAAAACCGTAAAAGTTTGGCTTTCATCCGCGAGCAGAGAATCTAATCCTGCCGCTTGAACAGCAGCGACCAGGGTATTGAACGTGCCGGCCGCAACAGCGGTTTCCACAATATTATTAGCGGCGTCGCCTTTTTCTGTTGGCGGTTGCAGAATAGCGTCAATAACGTGAATAACGCCGTTATCCGCTTGTATATCCACCGTTGTGACGGTCGCGGTGTTCACCAATAAATTATTGCCACTCAATGACAATCCCACGTCGGCGCCATTGGCGGTCGTCACTGTGGAGCCGGCCGCGGCGATGGCGGCGGCAGAGTCAACTTCGCTGGAAACTACGTGATACAACAAAATGGATGAAAGAGTAGCCGGATCTTCCAGCAGTGCGTTGATGGCATCTTCACCCAGTAGGGCAAAGGCCGCATCGGTGGGCGCAAATACGGTGAAAGTGGCGTTGGGGTTATCGAGGGTTTCATCCAGTCCGGTTGCGCGCAGCGCAGCTACCAGAGTGTCGAAATTATCATTGCCTGCCGCCACATCAAAAACGGTGGTTGGGGTGGTCGGTGTTGGCGATGGATTGTCATTGTCGCTGTTGTCACAAGCTGCCAGTAATCCAAACAGCGGGATCAAAAATAAATAACTCAGCTTTGTTTTCATTGCCGTAGCTCCTAACCGGTAAGTTTATGACTTCGGGTGAATTGCCGGAGCTTTTACGGCGGTCGGAGCAGGAGGGATTGCTGTGGTTTTTAAATTTTTTTTTAAAAATTTAATTTTGCCAATTTGCCAGCGAAAATAAAAAATCCCCGCGAGCGGGGATTTTTTATTACCGATTTTATGCGCGGCGAGACGCGTATAAAAGTTCGCAGCAGATTAACGCGAAGCTTGCGTAAGTGCTTGTCGCACAGAGGCTAATTTCACGCACAGGACAAACACCTGCATAGCGGTGTCAACTTGGCTCACAGTGGGCACAGTTGGAGCTATACGGATATTGCGGTCCTGTGGATCTTTGCCGTAGGGATAGGTGGCACCGGCGGGTGTCAATTTCACGCCCGCTTCACCGGCGAGTTTCACCACTTCTTTGGCAAGGCCTGGTCGCGTATCGAAAGATACGAAATAGCCGCCGTCCGCCGATTCCCATGCGCCCAGGTCGTTATCACCGAAGGCTTCGTTAAGATGGCGCAGAACGCTGGCGAAACGCGGCTTGATGATGGCGGCGTGTTTGCGCATGTGTTCTGTCAGGCTGCCGGACTTGGCAAAGAATTTTACATGGCGCAGCTGGTTGACTTTGTCCGGCCCGATGGTGAGGAAGCCGAGGACTTTTTGAAAGCCTTTCAGGTTGTTCGCGCTCGCGCCCATAAAGGCTACACCGCTGCCTGCATGGGTGATTTTGGAGGTGGAACCGAATTGCAGCACGGAATCCTGGGTGCCCAACTTTTCGCACAGGGCAAAGATGTTCGCCAGTTGCGGAGGATTGTCGGACAGATCGTGAATCGCGTAGGCGTTATCCCAGAAGACGCGGAAGTTGGCGCTGGCGATTTTGCCGAGGGCCGCAATGCGTTCAACGGTGGCGTCGCTGTAGACCACGCCGCTCGGATTGGAATACTTGGGCACACACCATATGCCTTTGATGCTGGAATCCTGTTTCAGTAGTGCTTCGACCTGATCCATATCCGGCCCGTTGCTGTCCATGGGCACGTTGATCATTTCGATGCCCATCTGCTCACAGATGGCGAAGTGGCGGTCGTAACCGGGAACTGGGCAGATGAATTTGATTTTGCCTTCTTTGTTCCAAGCACTGTCAGGGCCGTTCAGGCCGAAGATGTGCGCGGCCATGATGGCCTGATGCATCAGGGTGAGGCTGCTGTTGCCTGCGGCGAGAACGTTGCCCGCCGGTACGCCCATGATTTGCTCGCCCAGTGCTTTTGCTTCCGGAATACCGTCCAGGCCGCCGTAGTTGCGGGTATCCACGCCTGAGTCGCTTTGATAGTTGCCCTGCAGTATGCCGTCCAGAGCGTCGGACAGACTCAGCTGCTCTGCAGAGGGTTTGCCTCGGGTGAGGTCGAGGTTGAGGTTTTGCGCCTTCATCCGGCTGTATTCCTCAGCGAGGTCGCGCTCCCATTGTTGCAGTTGTGCAGGTGTCGCTTGATTGAGTTGCAAAGTCATATCCTCTGGCAGTGACGATAGGTAAAAGGGCTTAAATGCCCTGGACGAAAAAAGGCGCGGCATTATAGCAAAGCCGCGCCTGTTTCATGCTGGGTCTTCGGCGGTTAGAGCAGGGCGCCGCGCAGCATGTAGAACATCAGGGCGCCTAGCACGGCGGAGGCCGGGACCGTAATTACCCAGGCTGCGGCGATGCGGTAGAGGTGATTGCGCTTGACCAGTTCCTGGCGATAGATCTTCTTCAGGCGTTTGCGATCCTTCTTCGTCAGCGGCACTTCCTCCGGGTTGCGCTTGGCGCGCTTCAGCATGGCTTGCATCTCTTCCACATCCGCCATCTGGAAGTTGCGCAGATAGGCGCGCAACTGCACCTGATCCTCTTCATCGTGATGGTCCAGAATGCGGTGCAGTTTGCTGGCGTAACGAGTGGTCAGAAACTCCCGCAGGAAACCCACGCCGAATACGCCGCCGAGGGCGATGTGGGTTGAACTCACTGGCAGTCCTAACTGGGAGGCGATGATGACCGTGACCGCTGCGGACATGGCGATACAGTAGGCGCGCGATTTATCCAGCTCCGTGATCTCGCCACCCACGGTGCGAATCAGGCGCGGTCCGAAAGTGGCTAATCCGACCACAAGACCGCCGGCGCCGACCAGCATCACCCACAAAGGAATAGACGCATTGGTGGCAATCACGCCTGTATTGAGTGCGTCGTAGATGGCGGCCAGGGGGCCGATTGCGTTTGCCACATCGTTAGCGCCGTGGGCAAAGCTCAGCAAACCGGCGGCAAAGATCAACGGGATGGTGAAAAGGTTATTGACGCTGTCGCGGTTGTTTGCCATCCGCGTAGCGGCCTTCACCACCCAGGAGCGAGTCAGGAAATAAATACCTGCAGCGACAAGGAGCCCAAGACCGCCCGCCATGGCGAAACCGGGTTTCCATATATTGTTGGTGCCCTTCATCAGCAGGTAAGTGCTGAATGCCCAGGCCATAAAAGCCACGAGCCAGGGCACGTAGACTTTGGCGGCGCCCATCACATCATCGCGATAGAACACGGTCTTGTTGATAAACATCAACAGGGCCGCGGCGACAAGACCGCCCATCACTGGGGAAATCACCCAGCTTGCGGCGATGGTGGTCAGATTCCCCCAGTTGGCAATGCCCATGCCGCCCGCAGCGACGCCGGCACCCAAAACCCCTCCGACGATGGAATGGGTGGTGGAGACCGGAGCTCCTTGCCAGGTGGCGAAGTTGAGCCAGATCGCGGCGGCGATCAGAGCGCCAGTCATCAGCCACACGAAGGTGCGGGTATCTTCCACGCTTTCTGGGCTGATGATGCCGGATTTGATGGTGGTCACCACATCGCCGCCGGCGATGAGGGCTCCGGCGGCTTCGAATATGGCCGCCAGAACTATGGCTGCGCCCAGCCCCATGGCCTGGGAGCCCACGGCGGGCCCTACATTGTTCGCAACATCATTCGCCCCTATGTTCATCGCCATGTAGGCACCGACAACCGCTGCGAATACCAGCAGATAGCCGCCGTGGCCGGGGGAGATGGTGAGGACGTAAACAAGAGTCAGAAGAAGGAAGGCGAGAGATACACCGTAGCGGATCAGCCAGTGCATCCCCTCCAGCGTAGCGGTCGAGTCTTTCATTATTAGTTATCCCAAGTCAGCGCTTTAAAAGGGGCGCCATTGTCACAAAAATGAAACCGGAGTGACACAGGATTTTTCCAACCTTGGGAGACAGTGCCGGTCGCTACAAAAGCTTGTTGAAGACTTCGCTGAAGGCGGCGCCGCCATTCGACTTGAGGCGTGACACGGCTTCGGCAAGAAGGACATCTGTGCGGGTCGGGCCGAGGTATTCACAGAAGCCGATATAGAAAAGATTGATGATTTTGCGAAGGTCCTGAAGATCCACTCGAGGCACCTTGATGCGCTGATTTTCATCCTCAAGCCACTGTTCCACCTGGAGTTTCAGATCCGTATTGATGTTCAGCCGGCCGAGATTGCGACGCACGAAATTGCCAATATCCATGGCAGCCGAGGACTGCACCAGGCTCAACCACTTGTCCACCAAAATGCTGAAGGCTTCGACTTCCGCCAGGGTGTAGGTGGCGTAGGCGCTGGTGCGCCGGCGGGTCTTGTAGGCGGAGAGCGCCGCTGATGGGTCTGGCAGCAACTGCTCAGGTGGCTTGTTCATGGTCGCCACCAGATGCACCAGCAGATGCTTGTGCTCCAGCTGCCGGTCGAGTGATTTCAGCAGGTCCGCGACGTAATAACGCAGGCCGAATTTGGGTTGGTCCGCGTAGCGGCTCTCCCACAGAATCAAAGCTTCCATCAGCTCCGAATCGCGCAAGTAAGGCTGCAGCCCGGTGTAGAGCGCACGTTTGCGCAGGGTGAGTTCGGCACTGTCCATACCAGTTCCCCGCCCGACGTTTATGTCACCCATAGGTTTGATCCTCAGCGTTCAACGCTTTCCAAATTGTTTTTGTTGTAGAAGGAATGTTGCACGAATTCCGGATAGGCCACTTCGGCATGTTCGGTGAAGTCGAGCCCGCGTTGTTCGTGCTGGCTATCAGCGCGCAGGCTGCCGAGATAATCGAGCGATTTGAACAGCAGCAGGGAAGTGCTGAATGACCAGACGAAACAGACTCCCACCCCCAATGCCTGCACCACCATGACACGGGGGTCGAACAGGTTGCCGGTGACGAAAGCTCCGGCACACAGGGTTCCCCAAACGCCTGCGAAGGCGTGTACCGCCACAGCGCCGACCACGTCGTCGAGACCCAGGCGGACCAGTTGGCGTTCGCCCCACAGTGCTACCAGGCTCGCGCTTGCGCCTGTGACGATCGCCCACACCGGCTCCATGGTGGCGCACCCCGCCGTGATGCCGACTAGGCCGGCGAGGCTGCCGTTCACCACGGCGGGAACGGTGATGGGCGTGCGGCTCAGCAGGCACAGCAGCAAAGTCGCACACACCCCGGCAGAAGCGGCGAGTTGAGTATTCAAATTGATGAGGCCGATATTCACATCTGCGCCTACAGTCGAGCCGCCGTTGAAACCGAACCAGCCAAACCACAGGACAAATCCGCCCAGCGCGACGAAATTGAGATTGTGTCCCGGGATACTGCGGGCGCGGCCCTGCGGGTCGAAACGCCCCAGGCGCGGGCCGAGCACCAGAATGCCGGCCAGAGCGCTCCAGCCACCGACGGAATGCACCACCGTGGAACCGGCGAAATCGATAAATCCCATTTCGGCCAGCCAGCCGCTACCGGAAAAGTAGCTGCCCCAGGCCCAGCTGCCGAATACCGGGTAAATCAGGGCGGTGGTCACGGCGGAGGCGAAAAGGTAGGAGGGAAAGCGCGTGCGCTCGGCCATGGCGCCGCTGGCGATGGTCGCGGCGGTGGCGGCGAACATGGTTTGAAACAACAAATAGCTGTAATCCCAGGGTTCGCCGTCGTGGAGAGCAAAACCGGAAGTACCGAACCAGCCGGTCGGGTTGGCGCCGAACATCAGACCGAATCCCACCAGCCAGAAAAACAAACTGCCGACACAGACATCGGTGTAGTTTTTCATCACCACGTTGATACAGTTTTTGGTGCGCGACATCCCACTTTCGAGCAGCGCAAAACCGGCCTGCATGAAAAACACCAGGGCGGCGGCCATAACCAGCCAGATCGTATCTATGGCTTGTTTACTGGGCAAATCTGCCTGGGCGAGTGCGGATGTTGAAGAGGTAGTGACAACAATAACGAATAGCAACCAGCGTGCGCAGCACATAAGTCTCAATGAAATTCCAAAGTCGAGTGAGATGAATCCATGCGCGCATCCAAACCCCCCGCGTGCGCCAAAACCAAGCAACATCCCAGTCTTCCTGCCGGCATTCAGCAAGCGGTGTGCCACGGTGGGGCGCGTAGCGATCACTAACGTAATTGACGGCGCAATGGCTGGAGAATTTCAGCTTCTCAAGATTCCTTAAAAATAAGAGGTTTGCTGCAGATTGGAATATCGCAATTCACGCGCACCAATTCGGAGCAAATATGGGTTGGTAAATATGACTGCCAATGGACTCCAATTCCCCTGCAAAACCCCCTTGATGAATCGCGACACGCATTTATTTACCCCTCGAATTATTCATTTTTGTATTTCAGATATACGGTTTTGGGGAATTGAGTTGTGGTAACCGAGTTTCTAGAATCTGCGTCCGATTGGCATTTTGCGAATTGAAAGCTCTTCGCTGGTTGGCGAGGGGTTCAATACCGGACGCCTGTGATATCAAGCACGGAACTGCTGTGGCCATTCCCAATTCGGGCGACCGATTCTGCCGTTCCCTGCCGACATACCCTAGGCCCCGGTTCACTTTGTATGGATAAATTGAGGGAAATTTATGGCAGTTGAAATCAAAAGAAACTTGCTCAGAGGAATGGTGCTGCAGACAGCGTTGCTGCTGTCGCCGGCACTTATGGCTGGGGCTGTAGTGGTCAAACCCGGTGCCTATGTCGGTAATTCGGAGTTTGGCAGTGCAGTGGCACGCCATGGCAGTTACACGCTGGTTGGCGCATTTCAGGAAACCGTGGCAATTCCTGGGGAAGTCATTCTCAACAACGGGTCCGACGGACAGGGCGTTATTTATCTTTTTAACGGCACGAATGCCAATCCTGAGCGCCGTTATCAATTTGCCGGTAATGACCATTTTTATAAAAGAGCGGGAGCCAAAGTGGCTCTGTCGAATAAATGGTTGGCATTTGGGGCATCAGAGGCTGCCGGGAGCAATACTGATAAAAACTCGGCCGTGTATGTTGTCGGTAAAGTCGATTCTCAGTGGCCGCAGTGTCCTACGTTCAACACAGTTTTGACGTGCGATAGCCTGGTGAAGATGAATGGCAGCGCCGGCAGCGAGCCGATTGTGAAAATTGAATTTCCGGGCTACGTCCATTCCGCCGATATAAGCCTGGCAATTTCAGATGATTATTTGGTCATGGCAAATCGGGCCACCAGTGAAGTCTTGATCTATCGCTACGATAATGCGCAAGCCCGCTGGGTATTAGAGTTACAAACGCCTGCCGATAACAGCGGAAATCGCTTGGGTACAAGCGTAGCGATTGATGGTGATCGGGTCGCTGTTTCCGCCCCCGGTTTTGGGCTGTCCACCGGTATCGTTTATCTGTACAAAAGCAATACGTCAGGTGTTTGGAGTGTAGCTGCCGCCGCTACCGGATATGACTACGGACGCAACTTCGGTCATAAACTGGATATGCACAGTGGCAATCTGGTGATTGCCACGGGCGATCACGACGGCGATCAGCGTTTAATATTTTTCCGCGTTAACGCCAGTGGTGTGTTGTCCGCGCAGTCCAGCGTCGAGGTAGGTCAAAACATTTACCAGTTAACGGTGAACGGCGATAAAGCTGTCTATACCTCGGATAATCCCGACGAGCCCTTAAAAGTTCTCAGTCGCGACACAGCCACAAACGGATGGCATACCACGACCGCGCTTAATCGCTATCTTTATCTCAACCCGCATAACGGTAATCTCGCGTATTCCGCAACGGACCCAATTGATTTATCCGGCGATGACCTAGTGCTGGGATGGCGGGGATATAACAGTAACGGCGGTGCCTTTATCCATGAAAAAATCAGCCAGATCGATCCGTGCAAATCGACGCGCAATCTGGTTGGTAACTGCTCGTTCGACAATAACAGCGGGAGTGGTTGGCAATTTCTCAACCACAATGGCGCTTCGTCTTGGGCGAATTTCAACAACGGCCAGTTAAAAGCGACGATTTACAATCCGGGCTCCTTGCATTGGCACATTCAGGCGCGCACAGCGGTTGATCTGAATGAGGGTGGCGTTTATCAATTGCGTTTCCGCGCCAAGGCGGACAGCATCAGAAGCATCACTGCCAATATCGGTCACAACGGGAATATGGATAACAACTGGGTGAGCTACGGCCAGACTTCATTCAGCGTTGGCACGCAGTGGGAGGAATTTTCGTATGAGTTCTACGGTGTGCCATCCGATGCCAACGCGTTTCTGGATCTCAACCTCGGCAACGCTGGCACAGCCGCCGTCACCATCGATGGAGTCAGTCTGATTCCGCTGGATATTTAATGTTTAATATTTAATATTTAATTTTAAAAAAAGAGCTCTCGCAGAAAAAAGAAAACCCGGCTTCGGCCGGGTTTTCTTTTTTCCATATTTCACATTTATTGATTTTTAAATTTCCACTTTCTCTGCGTTGAGCTCCCGCTCCAATTGTTGTTCCTTGGCTTTGGGTGAGCCTGCGTAGCGGGCGAGTAATTGATAGGCGACAGGCACTACGAACAGAGTGAAAACCGTAGCCACTACGACGCCAGCAAATAAAGTCACCCCCAGAACGGCACGGGTTTCTGATCCCGCTCCCGATGAAATGAACAGCGGTATTGCCCCAGCGAGAGTGGTGATGCTGGTCATCAGAATGGGGCGCAGACGGATTTTTGAGGCCTCAACGATCGCCGCGTGCACATCGCGCCCTTCATCGCGCAGTTGATTGGCAAACTCGACAATTAGAATGCCGTTCTTGGCCGCCAATCCTATGAGCATGATCAAGCCAATCTGACTGTATAAATTCAAGCTGTTGCCGGTAACCCATAGCCCGATCAAACCGCCTGCCATGGCCAGCGGCACCGTGAGGGTGATGATGAATGGGCTGATATAGCTTTCGAACTGGGCGGCCAGCACCAGAAACATCACCAGAATGCCCAGGCCGAACATGAGTACCGAGGCGTCGCCGGAATATTTGAAATCGCGGGAGCGGCCTTTGTAATCCACCACGGCATAATCGGGCAGATGTTCGCGCACCAGCTGTTCCAGGTGATTGAGCGCAGTACCCAGGGGCAGATGATCCTCCAGATCCGCGTTGATGGTGATGGCGCGGGTGCGGTTGTAGCGATTGAGGCTCTCGGCGGCCGCCTGCTCCTGGAAAGTCACCAGATTGGCGAGCGGAATGAGTTCGCCGGAGCGGCCGGAGCGCACATAAATATTGGTGAGATCCTGCGGGCTGTTCTGCAGATCGCGCCGCCCCTCTACCAGGACGTCATATTCCTCGCCATTGTCGATGTAGGTGGTGACGCGGCGGGAGGCAAGCATGGATTCCAAGGTGCGGCCGATGTTCTGTACCGAGACGCCCAGCTCTGCGGCGCGGTCGTAATCGATTACTACCCGCACTTGCGGATTGTTCTCCTTGTAGTCCGAATCCAGGGCGAGGAATCCGGGATTGTTCTCATTGATCTTGCTGAACAGCAGATCGCGCCATTCGGCCAACTCCTCATAGGTGCCGCCGCCGATTACGAACTCCACCGGCTTGCTGTTGCGCCCGCCGATACCCTGGCGCATCACCGGGAAGGCGGTGATGCCTGGCAGATCGGCGAGTTTGCCGCGCACCTCATCGAGAATGTCCCAGGCGGAGCGGCGTTCATCCCAGGGACTGAGCACCGCGATCAGCATGCCGCTGTTGAAAGTGGCGGCGTTGCCGAAACTGCGTGGCGCGCGCACCAGCAGGCGCTGAATTTCGCCGGACTCCACCAGCGGCATCATGCGGCGTTCGATTTCGTCCATATATTCCTTCATGTAGGCATAGCTGGCACCCTGCGGACCGTCGACCATGACAAAAAAGGTCCCGCGGTCTTCTTTCGGCACGTATTCGCTGGGAATTTTGTGGAACAGCCAGAAGGAGAATCCGATCAGGGCGACGAAAACACCGCCGATCCACCAGGGACGGGCGAGAAAGTAGTCGAGCCAACCCTGATAGCGACGGCTGAAGCTGTGAAAAAACCGATCAATTGCACCCACCAGTCCACCTGCGCCTTTGGTGTGCGGCTTGAGCAACAGGGAGCACATGACCGGCGAGAGGGTAAGGGCGACGACGCTGGAGAAAAACACCGCTGCGCTCATGGTGAGGGCAAACTCTGAAAACAGCCGGCCGATATCGCCCTCCAGCATGGCGATAGGGGCAAAGACCGCGATCAGCACCGCAGTGGTGGCAATCACCGCAAAACCCACCTGCCGGGTGCCGCGGTAGGCGGCAACCAGTGCCGTTTCGCCGTATTCGTCCATGCGTCTGTGGATGTTTTCCAGCACCACGATGGCGTCGTCCACCACTAGGCCGATCGCAAGTACCAGGGCCAGCAGGGTGAGCATATTGACGGTAAAGCCCATCACCAGCAGGACGATAAATGTGGCGATAACGGAAACCGGCACTGTTACAGCGGGCACCAGGGTGGCTCTAACACTGCCGAGGAACAAATAGATCACCAGAATGACGAGAGCGATGGCGATTGCAAGAGTCCAGTAAACCTCGCTGATCGCTTCTTCAATGAAGACGGAAGAGCCGAAACTCTGCTTGATTTCCATGCCTTGGGGCAGGGTGGGGTTGAGCTGCGCCGCCACTTCTTTCGCGGCGCGCGCAACATCAATGGTGTTGGCGGTGGACTGTTTGGTTATGCCGATACCGACCATCGGCTGGCCATTGCCGCGAAAATCCAGACGGTGTTCCGTGGTGCCTTTCACCACCGTAGCCACATCGCCCAGCCTCACCAGGTGACCATCCTCACCGCGTTTGAGCACCAGCTGGCGGAAGTTTTCGGGATCGACGAACACTCTCTCAAGGCGAACACTGAGCTGTCGCTGGCGCGACTCTATGTTGCCCGCCGGCAGCTCCACATTCTCCGCCCGCAGGGCCTGTTCGATATCGCCCACCGTCAATTTGTGCGCGGCGAGTTGCACCCGGTCCACCCAGATGCGCATGGCGTAGCTCTGGCCGCCGCCGATGCGGATTTGCGCAACACCGTTGATCACGGAAAACCGGTCCACCAGATAGCGCTCGGCATAGTCGGTGAGCTGCGGCATGGTCATTTTGTCGCTGGTGAGATTCAACCACATGATCACGTCTTCGTTAGCGTCCACCTTGGCCACGTCCGGCAGGTCTGCTTCATCCGGCAGATCGTCCAGCACCCGCGACACCCGGTCGCGCACGTCGTTGGCGGCGGCATCTATATCGCGTGAAACGTCGAATTCAATGGTGATGTCCGAGCGCCCGTCCTGGCTGGACGACTGTACAAAGCGAATGCCTTCCAGGCCGGAGATGCGGTCTTCGATGATTTCGGTAATACGGGTTTCCACCACGCTGGCAGCGGCGCCGGGATAGGTGGTGCGCACCGATACCACGGGCGCGTCTATGTCCGGGTATTCGCGCAGCGGCAGGCGCTGGAAGGCCAGCACGCCAAACGCGATCAGCAGGAGCGAGATAACTGAGGCGAATACCGGCCTCTTGATGCAGACGTCGGAAATGATCATGGCTTAGTTCCCGGAGTTCGCGCCGGCCTGGCGCAGCAGATCGGCCAGACTTTCCTCGCCCTTCTGCTCTGCCATCAGGGTCACAGGGAAGCCATCGCGCAGGCGCAGAACGCCGTGGGTGACAACCTGATCGCCCGCATTGAGCCCGTCGGTCACCACTACGTAGCCGAGGCGCCGCGGGCCGGTTTTGATCTCGTGTTTGGTGACGGTGAGCGGTTCGCTGTTGCGGTTGATGCGGTAGACGAAACTGCGATAGCCCTCCTGCAGCAAGGACTCCTCCGGCAGCAGCAGGCTCATGGTCTCGGCCATTTCCAGATTCACCGTCATCAGCATGCCGGGGCGCAGTAACCTTTCCGGGTTGTTAAGGAGGGCGCGCACGGTGACCGAGCGGGTGATCGGATCGATACGGGAGTCGATGGCACTGACCCGGCCGGTGAACTCGCCATTGCGTTCGCGGGTTTTGGCGGCGACGGTGAGACCGGGTTGCACGGCGTTGAGAAAAACGGCGGGGACGGAGATGTCCAGTTTCATCACGCTGTCATCATCCAGGGTGGTGAGAGTGGTGCCAGGTGTAACCAAAGTGCCGACGCTGATATTGCGCAACCCCACCACGCCATCGAAGGGCGCAACTATCAAGCGATCATTCAGACGGGATTCGGTTGCCTTCAGTTGCGCCTGGGCCGAGTCATAGGCTTGGCGGCGCTCGTCCAACAGGGAGGCGGTCGCGAGATTGGTGGCAGCGAGGGATTTCACCCGTTCATATTGCCGCTGGGCTTCGGCGGCGGCGGTGCGCGTTTGCTGCAATAGAGCATGCTCCTCGTCACTGGTGATCTCCACCAGCACGTCGCCTTTTTTCACCCGCTGGCTGTCTTCGAAATGGATGGCGCGAACGGTGTCGGTCACCGTTGCCGACAGCACCACCGCTTCATTCGCCTGCAATGTGCCGAGCGCTTCCATGCTGTCGACAAAAGGCTCGGGCTGTAGGGTTTTGTAAATGACCGGAACCGCCGGGCGGGATGCAGCCCAGCCGGTGAGGGCGAAGGTCATGGTGGTTAACAGCAGAGCAATGCGTGGGAGCATGAAATACTTCTCCGTGAGGTGTTGTGTCTCGAATGCCTGACGGCATCGGGTAGATAAAAAAGATCAAGGGCTCTTACCGGCGCGACAGAGCCGCGAATAGGTCAGGTCTTATTCTAGGGTGATCCCATTTGGCACCGTGCCCGTTGATAAATACGCATCAGGGCAACGGCGGGATCAGTTCGACCGCAGACAGGCGAAATCAGTTGCAGTGGACGCGCGATCAGGCGATCTGGCCCGTGGTGCGAACGCGACGGCTGGTTTTGGGCACTTGATTGCGGCTTGCGGCGAGGCGTTGCTGAATGTGCGCATCCACAATATTTTTCAGGGCGATCAGCAGACCCGCCACCAGAAATGCCCCCGGCGGCAGTATGGCGACGAGAAAGCCGCGATAGTTGTCGCCGAACAGGTTGATCTGCCAGCTGCGCGCGGCCTCTCCGAACAGCAAATGCATATTGGCGAGCCAGGTGCCGGCGCCGATGATTTCCCGAATCGAGCCTATGGCCACCAGAACCAGGAGGAAGCCCACACCCATCATCAGGCCGTCGGCGATGGCGGGCAGGGGTGGATGCTTGCTGGCGAAGGCATCGGCCCGGCCGAGGATGACGCAGTTGGTGACGATCAACGGGATGAAAATGCCGAGGATCTGATAGAGCTCGTAGGTAAACGCCTGCATCAACAGCTCGGTGCAGGTGGTAAAGGCGGCGATGATCATGACAAACGCCGGCAGTCGCACCGCGTCACTCACCGAGTGGCGAATCAGGGAAACCGCAAGGTTGGAGCCCGTCAACACCAGCATGGTGGCAAGGCCCAGTCCCAAAGCGTTGACTACCGAACCTGTCACCGCCAGCAGTGGGCAGAGGCCGAGCAGTTGCACCAGGCCGGGGTTGTTTTTCCACAGCCCTTGCAGTGCGATATCGCGATAATCGGTCTGGCTCATGTTAATGCCTCTGTCTAAGGAGCGATCGGCAGACTGCTTCTGGTCATCTCCAGAAGTTCTTCCCGGTGATCGTGCACGTACTGCAAGACTCGCTTGATTTGTTGCACCACCGCCCGCGGGGTGATGGTGGCGCCGGCGAACTGGTCAAAGTCGCCGCCGTCTTTTTTTAACCGTCCATTTTGACGCCGCTGGATTGCTGAGAGACTTGCCGTCAAAGGTGAGAATCCAGGCGCTTTTCGCCAATTCGATCTTGTCCCCAAGACCGGGCGTTTCCGCGTGGCGCAAAACACGCACCCCGGCGATGGTGCCGTCGACGTTAACGCCGACGAGGAGCTTGATCGCTCCGCTGTAACCGTCGGGCGCCGTCGTGGGCACAATCCAGGCCACCGGCTCGCTGTCCTGCCGCGCCACATGGATGAGCGGCGGCTCCATCAGCAGAGCGGCGGCATCTGCCGCTGGCACCGCTATGGTGTCGCTGAGCAGATCATTGTTATGGCGCGTCGGTGGTACCAGCTCGAACAGCGCTTGCTGCGCCGCCCGACGCTCCGCATCGGCGATACGCTCGGCGGTTGCCTGATAGGTGAGGGGCAATCAGGCCGGCGGTGATCGCGGCAAATACACTCAGCAATACGCTGTTTTTGCGGATGGATTGACCCAGCATTGCGTCATTCCACCTTTTTAGCCGTGGCGCGCGGGGCTTTGTTATGCCCGTAGGTGCGCGGCACCGTGTAGTAATCAATAAAGGGCGCGGCGAAATTCATCAGCAGTACCGCAAAGGCCACCGCGTCCGGATAATTGCCCCAGGTGCGGATGACAAACACCAGCACGCCCACACCCGCACCGTAGATCAGCCGGCCCTTATTGCTTACCGCCGAGGTCACCGGATCGGTGACGATAAAAAATGCTCCCAGCATGGTGGCGCCCGACAGCCAGTGGAAGAGGGGCGAGCCGGCGCTGTTGGAGCTGCCGCTGTCGTAAAACACAATCGCCAGCACGCCCAGACTGGCCAGCATGGCCACAGGCGCGTGCCAGGTGAAAATTCTTTTGTAGAGCAAATAGGCGCCGCCAAGAAGGAAGGCGATATTGACCCATTCCCAACCATTCCCCGCCCAGCGGCCACTGGCAAAAATGGCCGCGCCTCTATACAGATCCTCAAGAGTCTGCCCGCTGCTCTGGCGCAGGGTGTCCAAGGGGGTGGCGGAGCTGTAGCCGTCGAGATCCGCGACGCCGAACACTTTGCTCAGAGCTTCGCCCAACGCCGGCAGCGACTGACCGTCCACCAAAGCGCCTTTGGGCGTGGCCCATTGGCTCATCTCCAGCGGAAAGGAGATCAGCAAAACCACATATCCGACCATGGCCGGATTGAACGGGTTGTAGCCAAGCCCACCGTACAGATGTTTGGCGACGACGATTGCAAAGAATATGCCCACTACTACAACCCACCAGGGGCAGTAGGGCGGAAGCGCCAGCCCAAGCAGCACGGCGGTGACAAGGGCGCTGTAGTCGCGCAGGTAAAACATCACTGGGCGCTGGCGCAATTTCAACACGGCTGCTTCAAATGCCACAGCCGCTGTACAGGCCAGCAACAGATTCAGCAGGGTGCCGGGACCGAAATAGACGGTGAGGGCCGCGAGTCCCGGAAGCGTCGCCAGCAATACCTGGCGCATAACACCGGCGGTGCTATTGGCGCTGTGGGCGTGGGGTGACGTGACGCGGATAAATGCCATATCAGGCCCCTGCAACAACAGTAAGGTTGGCCGTCATTTCCCCTGCTCCAGTTCCGCCAGTTTGGCTTGCAGCTTTTCCAGCCCGGTGCGCAGGGCGGCGATATGTTCGCTGCCGCTGGCCTCGGCTTCCGCCAATTTTGCGCGTGCTTTGTCCACCCGGCCGCGCAGCGACTGCAGTTGCTCGGCGTGTTTTTCCTCTGCACTCATGTTGGCTGCCGCCGCCGCTTTGGCCTGAGCGCGGGCAATGGCGGCAGCGGCGGCGTTTTCTTCGGGATTCACTGAATCGCTGGATATTGGCTGGCGCTCCAGTTCGGCGAGCTCCGCCTGCGCTTCGGCGAGTTTCAGGCGCAGTTTTTCCACACCTTGGGTAAAGGCGGCGAGGGTCGGTTTTTGCTCTCGCGCGGCGTCTTCCATTTTCTCCACCGCAACCGCCAAACGTTTTTCGATAGTCGCCACAGCATTGCGTTGGGCTTCCAGAGGTGATGCCTGAATCTTCTGCGCGACATTCTGCAGGCGCTGATCCAATGGCAGACTGACGCCGCGCTCCAGATCGTCCTGCTTTTTGCGCACGTCTTCCAATTTGAGTTCGGCCTGGCGCAGTTGCGCCGTCAGAGCATCGCGGCGGGCGGCGTCTTCGCACTCGGCGATCTGCTGTTGCAGGTGCTGGAGGCGGCTTTGCACGCTTTCCAGCTGGCGGCCTAGCTTTTTGCTCTGTCCATCTGCGTCATCCGGCACTGTCTGGGCTTTTTCCTGCGCCGCCGCCACCGGGTCTGGCAGGGGAGCTGCGGGCTTCTGTTCGTCCAGGCGGGATTTCATTTCATCAGCCGCCTTTTTGCGCGCCAGGCGTTTGGCTTCTTTTTCCGCCTCGGCTCTGGCGATGCGCTCTTTGCGCTGTTCAAAACGTTCGCGGGCGCGATCGGCTTTTTGTTTTTCGGCGTCGAGGCGGCGGATGCTGTTTTTCGCCGCGCGGTAATACTGCACCAGCGGGATCGCACTCGGGCAGACAAACGAGCAGGCGCCGCATTCAATACAGTCGAACAGGTTGTGGTTTTCCAGACGCTGAAAATCCTCGGCCTGGGCGTACCAATAGAGTTGTTGCGGCAGCAGAGTGGCGGGACAGACCTCCGCACACAGGCCGCAGCGGATGCAGGCTTGGGCCGGCGGCGCTGGCGGCATCTCGTCATGGCTCGGTGCCATGATGCAGTTGGTGGTTTTCACTACCGGGACTTGGGGCTCCTCAATGCTGTACCCCATCATGGGGCCGCCGATGATGATGCGGGCGCATTTGGCGGCGCTGAAGCCGTGTTGTTCCAGGACATGAGCAACGGGGGTGCCGAGGGGAACGCGGATGTTGCGTTGCACGGTCAGCGCTTCGCCCACCACGGTGGTGACGCGTTCGATTAACGGCTCGCCGTAACGCACCGCGCGCCAAGCGGCGTAGGCAGTGCCAACATTCTGCACCAACACGCCGATCTGGGCGGGAATTTTGCCGCTCGGTACTTCTTTCCCGGTGAGAATCTGGATCAGCTGCTTTTCCCCGCCGGAGGGGTATTTGGTCGGGAACACCACCACTTCCACCGCAGTGCCCTGCGCGGCTGTCTGCATGGCGGCTATGGCTTCGGGTTTGTTGTCCTCAATACCGACGAGGATTTCCTTGGGACTGCCGACGATGCGCGCCAGCAACAGGGCGCCCTGGATGATCTCGTCCGCATACACCCGCATCAGCATGTCGTCAGCGGTGATGTAAGGCTCGCATTCGGTACCGTTGAGAATCAGAGTCTCCACCACATCGGTGGAGCGCGGGTTGAGTTTGACGGCGGTGGGGAAACCGGCACCGCCCATGCCCGCGAGGCCAGCGCGACGGATTTTCTCCACCAGTGCGGCGTGATCTAGAAGGGTTGGATCGTCGCAGGGGTGCAAATCGGTCCAGCGATTTTCCCCGTCCGGGCGCAGCACTATGCAAGGTGCGCTCAAGCCGGAAGGGTGGGCGATGGGGCGGTCTTCGATGGCGATGATCTCGCCGGATGTAGGCGCGTGAATGCAGGCGCTGAAAATCCCCTGCGCGTCCGCAATCAGCTCACCTTTCAGAACGCGCTGCCCTATGCGTACCACGGGTATCGCCGGGTTGCCGATATGTTGATTGAGCGGCAACACTAGCTCCGCAGCGAGCGCAATGGTGCCCAGAGGACTTTGCAAAGACTGGTGTTTGTTTTCCGGTGGATGAACGCCACCGTGGATATCCCAGATCTGTCTCATGCCGCGCGATCCCGCGCCGGGTCTTTGTCGGAAGCGATCAGGTCTTTGTCCGAAGCTATTATGTGAGGGCCTTTGGCGGGCTTAGGCATCTGCCAGCCCCACTCCTTGACGGTGGTGGGCAGGGGGATCATGTCGATGCAGTCCACAGGGCAGGGTTCGACGCAGAGGTCACAGCCTGTGCATTCGTCGGCGAGCACCGTGTGCATCTGCTTGGCTGCGCCGACAATCGCATCCACCGGGCAGGCCTGCAGGCACTTGGTGCAGCCGATGCATTCGTCCTCGCGAATAAAAGCGACTTTTTTGACGTCGGTATTCTCGTCGGATTCGGCATCGAGCGCGGGTGCGCTGACGCCGAGCAGGTCGGCCAATTTGTTGACTGTGGCCTGGCCGCCGGGAGGACATTTGTTGATGACATCGCCACCGGCGATGGCCTCGGCATACGGACGACAGCCGGGATAGCCGCATTGGCCGCACTGGGTCTGCGGCAGCAATTCGTCGATGCGCTCAACGAGAGGATCGCCTTCCACTTTGAATTTCACGGCAGCAAAGCCGAGCACTGCGCCGAAAAACACGGAGAGACCGCACAGGCCAATGAGAGCGGAAATGATGGGGTAGGTCAGCAGCAGGTCGATCATTTATATCAATCCCGCAAAACCCATGAAGGCCAGTGACATAAGCCCGGCGGTGATCATGCCCACTGCGGCGCCTTTGAATGGCACCGGTACGTCCGCCGCGGCCAGCCGTTCGCGCATAGCGGAAAACAGCACCAGCACCAAGCTGAAACCCAGTGCCGCGCCAAAACCATAGAGGGCGGATTCGGTAAAACTGTGGGATTTGTTAGTGCTTTGCAGGGCTGCGCCCAGCACAGCGCAGTTGACCGTAATAAGAGGCAGAAAGACGCCGAGGACGCGGTAGAGCAGCGGGCTGGTTTTTTCGATGAACATCTTGGCGAACTGCACCACTGCGGCGATCACCAAAATAAAGGCGACGGTGCGCAGAAATGATAGACCCAGGGGATTCAGAACCCAGGTGTTCACCAGATAGGTGCAGATGCTGGCCAGGGTGAGCACGAAGGTTGTGGCGGCGCTCATGCCGATTGCGCTCTCCAGTTTGTTGGAGACACCCATAAACGGGCAGAGCCCCAGAAACTGGACCAGCACGAAATTATTCACCAGCACGGTGCTGAGCAGGATGACGAAAAATTCCATAGACCTTTACTTGGGTGCGCTTGCAAGCGGGCGCAGTTAACAGCATTCGCGGCAAAAATAAAAGCTGTCTTTGTGAATAACGCCAACCGGTTTTGCCGCTGAAAGGCGCCTACATTTAAAACTTCTGGTTATATCTACCTAACTTTTAGTCATTGGAAACCGACTATAAAACGTTGTTAGCCTGCGCGACCTGTTGATTTTTGAACACTTCAGCAGTGTGTTGTTTGATTTCAACCAGTTGTGAGCGGTGTATGGATTTGGAAATAGGCTACATATTGGCCGGATTGTTTGTCGGTTTTGTTGTCGGCATGACCGGCGTTGGCGGTGGCTCTTTGATGACGCCGATCCTGCTGTATTTCGGTGTGCCACCGGCCAGTGCCGTGGGAACCGATCTGCTCTACGCCGCCGTCACCAAGGCGGGCGGCGTTCATGTGCACCACAAGAAGGGCAATATCGACTGGCGCATTACGGGCATGCTCGCCCTCGGTAGTCTTCCTGCCGCCGCCGCCACCCTTTGGTTGCTGCATAACCTGAGTATGGATACCGAGCGCATGAACGCGCTGATCCGCACAACCCTGGGTTATGCGTTGATCTTTACTGCTATCGCCATTCTGTTTAAGAGCCAGCTGATGGAGTACGGTCGCCGCAATGACAGCTGGTTCACCCGCATGAATCCGAAACAGCAATTCATCGCCAGTATTGTTACCGGCGTGATTCTCGGTGCGGTGGTGACGATCACCTCTATCGGCGCCGGCGCCCTCGGGACCGTTGCTTTATTCCTGTTATTTCCATTGCTGCCCACCGTGCGTTTGGTGGGAACTGAAATCGCCCACGCCGTACCCCTCACATTGGTTGCTGGGATGGGGCACGCCGGTCTGGGTAATGTCGATTGGCCCCTGCTGGCGAATCTGCTTATCGGCTCGCTGCCTGGGATTTACCTCGGCAGCCATCTTGCCCACCGCGTCGCCGACCACTATCTGCGACCCGCGCTTGCGGTGATGCTGATTTTTGTGGGAACCAAGCTGGTGTTATAACGCTTGCTTTACCGGCAATAAAAAAGGGGCGTAAGCCCCTTTTTTATTTTCGCCTCGGCTCAGCCGGCATTTTTATGGATATGCATCGCGGAGCTGGAATAACGATCATTCCAGAAACCCAGCGGGCGATTGGAAACTGCATCCATCACCGCGCTGAAGCGGGCCGTCCCAATCGCCGCGGCGATGAAATTGTTTTCGGTCACTGCGCCGGGGAACAGCTGCCCCTCCCCCCAGAACTGCCCACAATAATATTGCGCCGCAAAGTTACGCTGTCGCTGGCATCTGCGATGGTTAGAGCGATAGGGCGCGCATCTGCAATATTTGCGGTTTTGCTATTGCCGTAGTTGAAAACATTTTCCTCGATCAACAAACGACTGGTGCCTTCAATATGCAATTTGGCGAGATGGGTGGTTGCCATCGCATCGTCCACCCAGATGTTTCTGCGCAGATGAATATTCTGTGGTTTTGCATTTTTCCACGCTTTGACGATGACCGTCATACGGGAAAATTTGTTGTCTTCAAAAAGAATATTCTGATTGGTGCCCCACAAGACGATGCCGGCATTGTCTGAGGTTTCAGCGCTTAAAACTTTCGCTGCTGAGAATTCGAGTCCCAAGATATGCAGGTTGGCGATCTTGTTTTGCAACGCATGCATAACGATGCCTGAACTCTCAAGCTTCGGCCGCGCGCCGGTCAGGCCATAATAAGCGAGCACGGCGGGCTCTTGAGCGCTGCGTCCAGAGCTTAGGCCGAACAACTGCTCATGACTCCATACATCACCACGCTTGAGATAAATATGATCGGGATAGCCGTCGCGCATTTTTTCCAATCCGGCCTTGATGGATTTACAAGGTGACGCTTCACTCAGGCAGGAATTACTGTCATCACCTAAAGAGCTGCTCACATAAACCAATTTGGAATCCGCAGAGGGCCGGATGACGGTAAAGCCGTTGTCGGTCTTGTTTGCCGGCGAGCCGTCGTACACCAGTTGTTCGCCATTTGATGGCGTTGTTGCTTCTTCAGATTGTTCCACGTCGCCAACGCGGAAATTGAGCATCAGCGGAACTCCTGCTTCTCCCTTGGCATCGGCCTCGGCAAAGGGCGTTATGATCAGGGTGTATTCACCTTCCGGCAGTTCGCCCTGCGCCGCCTGTAAATGTTCTGACTTGTCGGCGAGGGTAAAAGCAGTTTCATTTTCATGACGTATTATTTTTGCAGGACCGTCCAGGTCGAACTGGACGCTACCGGTTTTGCTCGCATTTTCACTGACGGCCACAATATTCACGCGCTCGAAATTCAGATCGGCGGAATTGATGATGCTGCCCTCGGTAATACGTTGAATGGTGTTGAACATGCCCGTTGCGTCGTCAATGGCGACGAGTTCCGCTGCAGCGATGGCAGGGACGGAGGGGCTAATTGTTTTGCTGTCAACGACGGTGAAGGTTACGGTGCTTGCCGAGCCTTTGGGCCCTTCCATATCCGCCTGGGCATAAGGGGTTACGGTCAGCGTGTAATTGCCGACAGGAAGTTCCTGCTGGCGGATATTCAGATTGTCAGTCTCAACTTCCATTGTATAGATCGCGTTATTTTCCCAACGGTCGATACTGACAGGACCGCTCAAGGCAAAATGCACGCTGCCGGTTGTCGATTCGTCATTTACCTCCGCCATGATATTCAGCTCGTCGACGCTGAACTGGGCGAGGTCAAGTGTTGATCCGCTCGCGAGACTCTGCAGTTCTACAAGATCCTGCGCATCGTTGAATCCGACCAATTTTAATGCGCTGATGGCTGGCGTTTCGTCGCCACCGGCTACCGAATTCGCTGCGAGTTCTTGGCTATGGGCAACAGCGGAGAGAATAATGAGGAGGGCACCGCAAAATTTGATTGGACTCATCATTAAACAAACACCATACATCGTCACGTTGATTACATCTTGCGGTGCCGGGTCTACGACCCGCTGTGGCACTCGCTGAATTTCAAAGCAATTCAACTTGCTGCTTTCGATGTCCAGTTTGGTAGATGTGGGGGTGATCGTGTTGTCTGAGGCGCCATTTTTATAAAAAATGGAAATTTATAAGGCATTAAGTAAGTACTAAATCAATAAATTAGGAATAACGAAGGGGTTTGGTAGGGGATTGAAAACGCGAATTTTTGAGGTTGGAAAACAAAGCATTGAGAAGGACTAATGTGGTACGCGGAGAAATTGCGACTTCCCTGTCGCCAAGTGTGGATCAATTTAAAGCTTCAAATCGATACAGGATTGTTGCGGAACTTACTTTGTGGCAAAACCTGCGCGGATATATTTATTGATCTCCGATGCGGTGTAGCGGACATCCCAGGTTCCAACCTGACGATTCAATGCCTTGTTCATGAACTCATCAAAGCTGTTGCTGCCACCCAAAGAGGCGTTATATGAACCCAGGGTTCGGCCAGCACCTACATAAGCTGGTCCTACGCTTTCAGAATCGTTGGTCCACTTGTAGCCCAGGTTGTTTTTCAGGACCACAGTAGATGCTTGATCCTTGTGCTTGTTCACACTGTTGCGCATCAAAGACTTGTATTTGTTGCGCCAAGTTTGGTTATCAAATATGCCGCTGATGTAGTTACCTTCGCCGCGCCAGTCAGCATAACCCAGTGCACTGAATTCCAAGCCCCAGACCGCTGCGGTACACAAACCATTGCCAGTACAAGCACCTTTACCTTTGACCATGGACTCACCTTCAGTAATCACGTTGTTGAACGCGTGAGCTCGGACACCCTTGGGCAGCGGCTCCCAATAACCCAGCATCAAGCCCACTGCGTTGCGAGCAAAGAAGTTGTCCTCTGCCAAACCGCCGCCTCTGAGCTGAGCACCGTGACTTGCAGCGCGGGTAATAATGTTGTTCTTGAGCAACAGCGTGCTGCCGTCGGTGTTGTATTGGATGTACAGGTTGTGGTTGTACATATTGGCGCCTGCGCCATTTACCACCGGATTCCAGCCGCCGCGGTCAAAGACGTTTTCCACAATCGTTACATGGCTCGCGCCGCTCATGTACACGTTTGAGGGTCTTTTGTTCTGATCGTAGGAGGATTTGATGTAATAAGCTCCGGTCCAGATGTTCCGACGCAGTGTTATGCCTTTCGGATTCCGACCTTCCCACGCTTGCACTACCATCTCAATAAAATTGAATTTATTGTCTTCGAACAGAAGATTTTCATGGCCACCCAACAGCGTGAGATCTGCATAATTAGTTCCTGTGAACTCTGCATGGTTCGGGTCCATTTTGTACGCATAAAACTCCAATCCAATGATGTGGAAGTTTTTCGTCATGGTTTTACCGAGCTGCATGGAGCTCGCAGCGTTTTCCAATTTTGGCCGGTTTCCACTGGTGCCGTAGTAAGTGATCACGGCTGGCTCTGCAGCACTGCGGCCAGAAGGCAGAACGGAAAAACGTTCACCTCTCCAGATATCTCCTCGTTTCAAGTACAGGTGATCTGGATAGCCATTGCGCATTTTCTCGAGTCCGGCTGCAATCGTTTTGCACGGGGCTGTTGAAGTCAAGCAACTATTTTTGTTGTTGCCTTGGGAGCTCGAAACATAGATTCGCTTTGAGTCACTGGATGGTTTTACAACGGTGAAGCCTTTATCGGTATAACTCTGGCCGTAGGATGGGGTTGCGAAAGCAAGAGAAATCATCAACGGAGCAGCAATTTTTCCTACTTTCTTCAGGAGCCCATAATGCATAACTTTTTACCTCTGTGTATCGAGAACAATCTTTACCCTCCGTGCTGAACGGGGTTGTGTAGCAGCCGTGCAATCAGAGTATAGGTACAGAGTTTTTTTATTCTTGGAGTCCTGCAGATCCGCGCGCCAATAATTTATCTATCTAAAAAAAATGTGTGAAAATTACTGAAAGGTATATCGAAATTAAATTAATTAATGAATTTTTTGCCATCTTGGCTATGAAAAATGGAATCAGCGGAGCGGTGGCGTAAGGGGCGAGGCTAAAAGAGGCTTCATTTATAGGTAGTAATGTTAAAAAGAACGCTCGGCGATCCGTAAGGCTGCACGCACCGCCGAGGTGCATGTCACCTTACATAACTTTCATGCCGGATTGCGCGCCAGCGTCCGGTTCCAGTAAAAATAAATCCTTTCCACCCGGCCCTGCTGCCAGCACCATCCCCTCGGACATACCGAATTTCATCTTGCGTGGTTTTAGGTTGGCGACCATTACTGTGTGTTTGCCAACGAGCGTTGCAGGATCGTAGGCGCTTTTGATACCGGCGAAAACATTGCGGGTCTCGCCGCCGAGATCCAATGTGAGTTGGAGTAATTTATCTGCGCCGGCCACAGGTTCCGCTGCGATAATTTGGGCAATGCGCAAATCTACCTTGGCGAAATCCGCATAATCGATCTCTGCGGCCAGAGGGTCCTTCGCCAGCCAACCGGTGGGGGCGGCAGCGGGGGCGGGCGCCTTGCCTGCTTCGATCATCTGATTCACCTTGTCCAATTCCACTCGCTGCATTAGAGGTTTGAACGTGTTGATTTTGTGGCCACCTAAAAATAGCGTCGCGTTGCGCCAAGTCAATTCGGTAGAGAGAAACTCTTCCGCCGCTGCTGCGGTTTTTGGCAGCACTGGTTTCAGCCAAGTCATAAGTGCAGCGAACATATTAATGCCCAAGGTACAGACGGCGAGTACTTCTTTTTCCCGACCGGGCTCTTTCGCCATGCTCCAGGGGGCCTGTGTGGCGATATATTCGTTGGCGACGTCCGCGAGCGCCATTATGTCGCGCATGGCGCGGCTGAATTCCCGCGCTTCGAACAATTGGGCAACGGGTTCGCTGGCGTCGACGAATTTTTGCCACAAAGCCGTGTCGGCAACTTCCGGTGCAAGAACGCCGCCTTGCTGCTGAACGAATTTAGCGGTGCGGCTGGCGATATTCACTACCTTGCCGACAAGATCCGAATTCACCCGCGCAACAAAGTCATCGAGGTTCAAATCCAGATCGTCGACGCCTGCGGTGAGTTTGCTGGCGTAGTAATAACGCAGATATTCCGGATCCAGGTGATCCAGATAGGTGCGCGCATTAACGAAGGTGCCGCGGGACTTGGACATCTTCTTGCCGTTCACGGTGAGAAATCCGTGGGCGCAGACTTTCGTCGGCGTGCGGTATTGCGCAGAGCTGAGCATGGCCGGCCAGAACAGAGCGTGGAAATTAATGATGTCCTTGCCGATAAAGTGGTACACCTCGGCCTCGGAGTCGGGCGCCCAATAGGTGTCGAAGTTGCGCCCTTCGCGCTCGCAATATTGCAGACAGCTCGCCATATAGCCGATCGGTGCATCGAGCCAGACATAAAAGTATTTGTCTTTTTCCCCGGGGATCTCGAAACCGAAGTAAGGTGCGTCGCGGGAGATGTCCCACTCCTGCAGGCCGCCGTCCAGCCATTCTGCCAATTTGTTCGCCACTTCCTCCTGCAGGTGCCCGGCGCGGGTCCACTCGCGCAAATACTCGGTGAATTCCGGCAATTTGAAAAACAGGTGCTTGGATTCCTTGGCAACCGGCGTTGCGCCGGAAATGGCGGATTTGGGATCGATGAGGTCCATGGGTGCATAGGTTGCACCGCAGGCTTCGCAGTTATCGCCGTACTGATCCGGGGTTTTGCATTTCGGACAGGTGCCTTTTATATAGCGGTCCGCCAGGAACAGGCCTTTTTCCGGATCGTACGCCTGAGTGATCATGCGCTCGGCGATATGGCCGTTGGCTTTCAGGCGATTGTAGATCAGCTCAGATAGGGCTTTGTTCTCTGGGGAGTGGGTGCTGTGGTAGTTGTCGAAGCCGATCAGGAAATCGGCAAAATCCTTTTGATGCTCCGCCTGCATATTGGCGATCTGTTGCTCTGGTGTGATGCCGAGCTTTTCCGCAGTCAGCATAATCGCGGTGCCGTGGGCATCGTCGGCGCAGACGTAAATACAGTCGTGACCGCGCATTTTCTGAAAACGCACCCAGATATCGGTTTGTACGGTTTCCACCATATGGCCGAGGTGGATCGAGCCGTTGGCGTAGGGCAGGGCACTGGTAACGAGAATTTTGCGTTGTTCGGTCATAGACGATGCTGATGTTGCAGGTTGGCGGATACACGCCGGTGGCGCGTGGGTAAAGGCGGCGATGATACCAGTTCGATCCCCGCCTTGCATGACGCAGCGCGCGGGACTTCTGGGCACTGGCGGCATTCGCGGTTAGAATGCCGCCCTTATTTCCGGCAGTTGGGGGGCGTAGATGACAGGGCTAAATTCACTCCAGGAGACCGTTCGAGCGCGCCTGCAGCGATTGCCGATCCCGGACCTTCCCGAACTCACCTGCGCACAGGCGCTGGTGGACGCTCAAACAGTTGGCGGCGTCCTTCAGTTGCAGCTGGATTTTGGCTATCCCTGCGGTGAACACGCCGAGGCCATAGTCGCTCAGGTGCGCAGTGTACTGAGCCCGGATTATTCCGCCGTCGATGTGCAGATTCGCTGGCATGCGGCGAAAGTCGCGACCATCAATAACCAGAGCACCATCCCCGGTGTGCGCAACATAGTGGCGATTGCCTCCGGCAAAGGCGGTGTCGGCAAATCGACCACCGCGGTCAATATCGCCCTCGCGCTTGCCGCCGCCGGTGCGCGTGTCGGAATTCTCGATGCGGACATTTACGGCCCCAGTCAGGCACTGATGCTCGGTGTCGCCGATCGCCGGCCCGAGATGCACAGCGCTAATAAAATGAAGCCCATCCATGCCCACGGCGTGCAGATGATCAGCATGGGCAATCTGGTCACTGAAACCACCCCTGTGGTGTGGCGCGGCCCTATGGTGAGCGGTGCCCTTCAGCAGCTGCTGAATCAAACCCACTGGGATGATGTGGACTATCTCATCGTCGACATGCCACCGGGTACCGGCGACATCCAGTTGACCCTCTCGCAGGCGGTGCCGGTTTCCGGCGCTGTTATCGTGACTACGCCGCAGGATATTGCCCTGCTGGATGCGCGCAAGGGTATCGAAATGTTCCGCAAGGTAAATATTCCGGTGCTCGGTGTAGTGGAAAACATGTCTCTGCACGTCTGTTCCAATTGTGGACATGAAGAAGCGATCTTCGGCACGGCGGGTGGCGAGAGGTTGGCGAGCCAATATCAGACTCGGTTGCTCGGGCGGTTGCCCTTGCAGATGAGCATCTGCGAGCAGACCGACAGCGGCAATCCTCCGCTGGTGGCGGAGCCGACGTCAGCCGTCGCGGAGAAATACCGCGCTATTGCCCTGCAGATGACCGCGCTCTTGTGGCAAAAATCTTTGAGCGGCGCTGCGGTGCCGACGATTTCGATAAGTGATGATTGAGCCGGCTACCCGCCGCGCGACGCCAATTAATTACGGGAGTTTCTATGTCCATCAAATCCGATCAGTGGATTCGCCGCATGGCGGAAAATCACGGCATGATCGAACCCTTCGAGCCGGGCCAGGTGCGTTACGACAGCGCTGGCCAACGGCTGATTTCCTACGGCACTTCCAGCTATGGCTACGATGTCCGCTGTGCCAACGAATTCAAGATTTTCACCAATGTGCGCTCGGTGACCGTGGACCCGAAACACTTCGACGAAAATAGCTTTGTCGATGTGCAGAGCGATGTCTGCATTATTCCGCCGAATTCTTTTGCGCTGGCGCGCACCGTGGAATATTTCCGCATTCCGCGCAGTGTGTTGACCGTGTGCTTGGGTAAATCCACGTACGCGCGCTGCGGCATTATCGTCAATGTGACACCGCTGGAGCCGGAGTGGGAAGGGCATGTGACCCTGGAGTTTTCCAACACCACACCCCTGCCCGCCAAGATCTACGCCAACGAGGGCGTGGCACAAATGTTGTTTTTCGAAAGCGACGAGGTTTGCGAAACCTCGTATAAAGATCGCGGCGGCAAATATCAGGGCCAGCGCGGTGTGACCTTACCCAAAACCTGAGTCGACACACTGTGGATGAGCCAAGCGTCGAAAGCGCCCAGCTGCTGGGACGTATTTATTTTATTGCTGTTATTCCGTTTTTCGGCGGTGCAGTGGCGCCTTGGATTATCGGTCCATCCGGTGGTGCGGAAGTTCCCATTTTTCTGCTCTGGTCTTTCACGGTTTTGATTTTCTGTGCCGCAGGGTGGCTGGGATTCAGCGTCGGTGCGCGGGTCAAATATGCGCCTTTGCATACTTTTGTCGGATTGGTGGTTTGCGGTTGTGCCGTAGGTGCTTTTCTTGCTGTCCAAACGCATAAAACCTTCCTCGCTGCGTCCGTGTTGACGGTGCTTCACTGGTTGCACTTGTGGTGGCTGCAAAAAACCGGCGGTTTGGATAAGGACGCGTTAAAGCAACACCGGCGTTTTGTCTGGACAGTGCTGGCGTGCCATATGATGGTTTTGTTGAACATGATTTACGCGGTGAAGACCGCGTAATGTATTTTCAGCATAGGTGAATTTAGATTCAGTGTGAATCGATCAGAGCTTCTTCGCCCGATATTGCTCAAGGATTTGTTCTACTGAATTAATCACCGGTGTCAGCTGCTTCAGCAGGCCATCGTGAATGTCGTAAATCCAGCCGTGAATCGATAAATCCTGTCCCGCGTCCCAGGCGTTCTGCACTATATTGGTGTGGGACACATTGGCGACCTGTTGAGTCACATTTAATTCGCACAGCAGATTAACTTTTTCCTTTGGGCTGAGCATGTCGCTGAATTGGTCGCGGTTGTTGTAATAGACATCGCGGATATTGCGCAACCAGTTATCCACCAGACCATATTGTCGATCGCCCAGGGCCGCTTGCACGCCGCCGCAGCCGTAATGGCCGCAGACAATAATGTGTTTGATCTTAAGAACGGAAACCGCATAGTGGAGGACGGAAAGGCAATTGAGGTCGGTGTGGACCACAGCATTGGCAATATTGCGATGAACGAACAGCTCGCCGGGGAGGAGGCCAACAATTTCATTGGCGGGAACGCGGCTATCGGAACAGCCGATCCAGAGGAATTCCGGTGCCTGTTGAGCGGCCAATTTCTTGAAAAAATTTGGATCTTCAGCTTTGATATTTTCCGCCCAATGGGCGTTATTCTCGAAGAGAAAGCGCAAGTCAGTCATAACCGTCAGTCTCGAAATGGCTTTCGCCGAATTGGCGGGGCCGGGCAGTATAACGAAATCTGCATCAGCATGGTAAGCTCTGCCCCTCGCAAAAGTTGAGCCAAATTATGGGCACTTTCTATTGGCATGATTATGAAACCTGGGGCATAGATCCGTCCGTGGATCGGCCCGCCCAATTTGCGGGCGTGCGCACGGATGAGGACCTGAATATCATCGGCGAGCCCCTGCGTTTGTATTGCCGGCCAGCACCGGACGTGCTGCCGCATCCCGAGGCGTGTCTGGTGACCGGCATCGCACCTCAAAAAGCCTTGAATGAAGGCCTGCCTGAAGCTGAATTTATTGCGCGCATTCATGCGGAATTGGCTCAGCCCGGCACTTGCGGTGTCGGTTATAACTCCATCCGCTTTGACGACGAAGTCACGCGCTATACCCTCTACCGAAATTTTTATGATCCCTACGAGCGTGAATGGGCCAATGGCAACAGCCGCTGGGACATTATCGATATGGTGCGCTTGTGTTACGCATTAAGACCGGAGGGCATCGAGTGGCCGGAAGTGGATGGGCGGGTGAGTTTTCGCTTGGAATTGCTTACCGCTGCGAATGGGATTCAGCATCAGTCCGCCCATGATGCGTATTCGGATGTGGAAGCGACGATTCAACTGGCGCGTTTGATTCGCACACGGCAGCCCGCACTCTACGATTATGTGGTGCAGCACAAACATAAAAGTAAGGTCGGCCCCCTGTTCGATTTGGTTAATCGCAAACCGCTGCTGCATATTTCCTCAAAATTCGCCGCTGATAACGGTTGTGCCGGCCTGGTTATGCCGCTGGCCATGCATCCGACGAATAAAAATGCCGTTATTGTGGTGGATCTCTCCGCCGATCCGAGCGATCTTATTCATTTGGATGCGGAGCAGATTGCACAGCGCGTTTTCACCTCGCAGGAAAATTTGCCCGAAGGCGAAGAGCGGATTCCGCTGAAGCTGATCCATTTGAATAAATGCCCGATTGTCATCACGCCTAAAATGCTCGATGACCGCGCCGCGGCACGTCTGAAAATCGACCGGGCCCTGTGCGAAAAACACTGGCAGCAACTGCTCCAGGTAGATTTAAAAAACAAAGTTCAGCACGTGATGGGGCGCAACGACTTTCCTCCCCGGAGCGATCCTGAGCGACAGCTCTACGATGGTTTCATCGGCGATGATGACAAGGCAGTGATGGCGCAGGTGCGCGCGGCAACTCTTGAGGAGCTCACTCAGCACAATTTTGTCTTCCGCGATAAACGTCTGCGGGAAATACTCTGGCGCTATAAAGCGCGCAATTTCCCCGCGAGCTTGTCGGGCGCAGAACGCGGACAGTGGCTGGAGTTTTGCCGCGAGCGATTGGAAAAAGGTGATGAGGGTGTTTTGTCAGTCAGTCAATTGCAGGAAAAGATCCGCATAATTGATGAGAGTCGGGAATTGAACAAAGATCAGAAAATCGTTTTGCAGCAATTGTTCCGCTACAGCCGAGCGCTAGCGCAGGAATATCAGTTGGGGGCCAAATGCTGCTGGTGAGTATTTATGAAAACCAATGAATTGTTGACCGCAAGTGAAGCGGAGCTAGTGCCACAGTTGCGGGCGATGAAAAACAAAGAGCTCGAGCGTCATGCTGCCAAGTTGTTGAAAAAAGTCGGCGCGGATTATGCGCAGGTGCTGGCGGCCGTTACAAAAGCGGTGCCGGAACTCGGTGCGGAACAAAACGCGTTTGCGCGAATCCAGGAAATCGTGCGCGCCTGTGGGCAGGTAGATGCCGACCAGAAAATTATTGAGCGCGTGGCGGTGATTATGATGATCATCATCAAAAAACAGTTTCTCAAAATTCACTCACAAAATTGATGTCACTCGACGTTGCGATTTTTCCGTAACCAGGAGCCTGGTCATGAGCAATACCGAAAACCCCAATCAATTGGCGTCGTCACTGGATTGTCCGGCCGCGGCCGCAATGCCGGTTTTGGAGCGCGTGTCGCCGCACAGCACGGATGTCGGCGGTATTCAGGTGAATCGTGTGCTGCCGCGCAAGCAGCGTCGGTTGATCGGTGCGTGGTGTTTTCTTGATCACATAGGGCCGGTCAGCGGCAGCGAAATTGATTTGCATGTGGGCGCGCATCCACATATAGGACTGCAAACTTTTACCTGGATGATGAAGGGAGAAATTCTGCATCGCGACAGCCTCGGTACGGAACAGGTGATCCGCCCCGGGCAAGTGAATTTGATGACGGCCGGCCGCGGGATCGCCCATACGGAAGACAGTGTGGATGGGCAGCACACGATGCACGCGGCACAATTGTGGATCGCGCTTCCACAGGAGCATGCGGATACGCAGCCGCGTTTCGATCATTACCCGGATTTGCCGCGCAGGCGCGAGCAGAATCTAGATTTGACACTACTGGTCGGCAGCTACGCCGCGCAGACGGCGCCGACGAAATCATTTTCGCCGTTGATTGGATTGGACCTGCAGGTGGTTCAGGCAGGCCAGGTAAAACTCGAATTGCGACCGGATTTTGAGTACGGTTTGTTGCCTCTGCAGGGCAACTGGAATATCGAAGGCGAAATTTTTGCGGAAAATGACTTGGCTTATCTGGGGGTGCGGACGCGAGCATCTGGTGCTGGAAAGTCCTGCCGATGGTCGCGCTCTTTTAGTGGGCGGCGCACCCATGCACCAGGAGGTTTTGATTTGGTGGAATTTCGTCAGTCACAGTCGCGCTGAGATTATTCAGGCCCAACGCGATTGGGAAGCGGGCGATAAAAACCGCTTCCCCGATGTGCCCCATGCCAGCAAACGCTTGGCGCCTCCGCCGATTCCCTGGCAGGAATAAATCAGTCGCGGCCGTTGTAGGGAATGCGCTTGAGTGTTTCTATCTCGACGCTTTCCAGGCAGCGCACGTTAATTGCGGCCGTGGCGTTGCCGTCCGGGTCGGTGCCAAAACCGAAAGGGGCGCAACCGCAGGTGGGGCAAAACTTATGCTGAATCACATGGCGATTAAATGTGTAGGTCGCCATGTTTTCTTCCGGCGTTAGAAGTTTTACCTGATCGCGGCCGGTAAACCACAATAAATACCCTTTGCGCTGACAATGCGAGCAATTGCACTCGATCACGTCACCCGGTTGGCCTTGCACTTCAAATGCGATTTTGCCGCAATGGCAGCTGCCTTTCTGTGTCATAAAATCCTCCGCGTTTTCGCTGAGTAGGAACGTCGCTGTAGACGTGTTTATTGCTGAATAGGAATCCAGATTTCCGTACCGCCCATACCGGTTTGCGGATTGTATTCAGCCGTGTAGCGTTCATAGCACGGTGTATTGGCAGCCTGTAAACCGGAGGCGGGCAGCCATTTTTCCCATATGGCAGCTATGGTTTGCGGAATGGCGGAGGAGTGGCCGTGATGGATAAATACCGCATAGCGCTGCGGAGCAATTTCCAGGGGGGTAAAGCCTTCCGGAAGGGTGCCTAGCGCGCTGATTTGAACCGCCGTCAAATAATCAAATCCGTCGGCATTCGCCTGCCAGCAGATGCCGAAACAATCCTCGCCGGTTTGATTATTTATTTGCCCTAAGTGCGGCACAAATTCCTGCCAGTGAGACGGAATATTGCCGCGCTCACTAAACGTGTAGTGGCGGCTGATGCCGGCGAAGAGACGCGCGGGTTTTTTTCTCCCAGCGATCAGGTTCGGGCACCTGGTCGCGCATGCGATCTTCCTGCGCGAGCATTTCCGGCGTCATGACCTCACCAAAATCTTCCGCGCTGAAGAGCGGGCGGATTTCAATTTCGGATTCTTCCGGCATGGGATTGGGACAGCGCTTCACCCACTCAATGGCCTCTTCCATGGATTTCACCTGCCACAACCAATAACCCGCAACTATTTCATTGGTGGTGGGAAATGGGCCGTGATTGACCTTGCGCTCGGCGCCGGAAAATAAAACCCGCACACCTTTGGCGCTGGGGTGCAGACCTTCGCCGCCCAGCATAATTCCCGCGTCGATCAGCTGCTGGTTGTATTCCATCATGGCGGTGATCAATTCGGTGCTGGGCATCTCGCCCGCTTCAGAACTTTGGGTGGCCTTAACAAAAACCATGACTTTCATGGAGGGCTCCTTATTTTGTCGATAGGGGAAGATTGTCGAGCTCGAAAATAGGTCGGATTTCCACGGTGCCCATCCGTGCGCCGGGAATGCGGCTGGCAATATCGATGGCCTCATCCAGATTTGCCGCATCCACCAGGTAATAACCGCCTAATTGTTCGCGGGTTTCCGCAAAGGGGCCATCGGTTACCAGAGCTTTGCCATCGCGCACCCGCACACTGGTGGCGGTCTCCACATAATGCAGGGGAGAAGCGCTCAGATATTTGCCTTCCGCATTGAGCTGGTGACACAGCTCGACAGACTCCGCCATGCACTTGTTGCGTTCAGAATCGGTCCAGATGGATTCGTCGCTGTAGATCAGCATCATATATTTCATGTTGGAGCCCTTATGTTGATGTTCTGGCAAATAAGTCGAACGGAACCCTGTCGGATCGACAGTGAGCCTGAATTTCTTATCGCGCGGATAAATGCGCGTCCACCTCCTGCAAGCGCTTTTGCAGAAAGCGTTTGTCTACGTCCTGCTGCGCCAGTCTCAGTGCATCCTGATAAGCCGTTTTGGCAGCGGAGTATTGCTGCAGGCGGCGAAGCAGGTCGGCCTTCGCGGCGTGGGCGAGATGATACTGTTGCAGATCACCTCGCCCCAGCAGGCCATTCACCAGTTCCAATCCCGCCTGCGGCCCGTCGCGCATGGCCACGGCCACTGCGCGGTTCAGCTCGACGACCGGCGACGGGGAGAGACGCATGAGTACATCGTAAAGGGCAAGGATCTGTGGCCAGTCGGTAGCCTCGGCGGTGGGTGCTTCCGCATGTACCGCGGCTATGGCGGCCTGCACGCTAAAGGCGCCGAATTGCCGCGTAATCAGGGCGCTTTCCAAAAGCTGTTGGCCCTCAAGGATCTGCTCCCGGTCCCACAGACTGCGGTCCTGCTCTTCCAGCAGAAGCAAATCGCCGTCGGCGGAGGTGCGAGTGGCGCGGCGCGCGTGGTGCAGCAGCATAAGGGCGAGCAGGCCGCGGATTTCGGCGTGGGGCAGCAATTCCAACAGCAAACGGCCTAGACGAATCGCCTCCTGAGCCAGATCGGGCCGGTCCAGGTGAGCGCCCGAGGAGGCGTGATAGCCCTCATTGAAGACGAGGTAAATCACCGTCAGTACAGCTTTGAGACGCTCCGCCAGATGCCGCTGGCCCGGTACTTCATAAGGAATGCCCGCATTTCGGATTTTGGCTTTGCCCCGTACCAGCCGCTGGGCCATGGTGGTGGGTGTGATAAGAAAGGCGCTGGCGATGGCTTCCGTGGTGAGGCCGCAAATCTCACGCAGGGTGAGAGCGATCTGCAGGTCCGGGGCAAGGGCGGGGTGACAGCAGGTGAAGATCAGGCGCAGTTGATCGTCGACAATCACCTCCTGCTCCTTCTCCGGTGGCGCTATGGGTTCCTGCTTCAGGTCCTCCAGTGAGTCGAGGCGCGATTCCTTGCGCAGGCGATCGATGGCTTTGAAGCGGGCAGCGGAGACCAGCCAGGCGCGTGGATTGTGGGGTAGTCCATCCTGAGGCCACTGCTGCATGGCGGCGGTAAAGGCCTCCTGCAGCGCGTCCTCCGCCAGATCAAAATCCCGCAGCAAGCGCACCAGCGTGGCGAACACGCGGCGGGATTCCTGCCGGTAGATGTCTTCAATCTGTTGTTGCATCGGATTCCCTCGATGGGCAAGTCGGGTGTTCTACCACGCCTGCGGTGCTTGCGCTACCCGCTTATGAACAGGGCGTGAGTGTGTGGCACATCGGGGGTGAGGCAACCATAATGAATGCGCACGCGAATGCCATTTCTGTCACAGGTCTCGCGTTATGATGAAATTCGAGCTTCTAATAAAAAAGGCAGCTTTATGAGTGCGGTTCGCCGCGACCGGAAGTGCCACCAATTCTGAGGACCATCCCATGTCATTCCGTCGTTTCACTTTTGTAGTGTCTTTGGCATCGCTTATGTTTTCCGCCGTCGCTCAGGCGGGTCCCGTTACCTGGCCGGGAAAAGCTAAAGCGGCGGTCAGCCTCTCCTATGACGATGCCTTGAATTCGCAACTGGATAACGCCGCCCCCGCCCTGCGCAAATACGATATCAAAGTCAGCTTCTACCCAACCCTCTCCTCGCCGATCGTCGCGGCGCGTATGGCGGAATGGCGCAAACTCGCCGCGGACGGCCACGAACTGGGCAATCACACCTTGTTCCATTCCTGTGCCAAATCAAAACCGGGGCGTGATTGGGTTGCCGCCCACAACGACCTGGACAAAAAAACCATGGCGCAAATGCGCGAGGAACTGACCACCGCGAACGCGTTTCTGCATGCCATCGACGGGAAAACGGAAAGAACGCTCACGCCCCCCTGTCTGGACTGGGAGCTGGCTGATGGCGATTATGTAAAAACACTCGGCATTTTATTCGTCGGCATCAAGGGCGCGGAAAAAATTCCCGCCGAGAACACCGCCATGTTGCTTCCCGACGGCCATACCGGCAAACAACTGATCGACTTCGTCAAAAAATCCGCCCAAAAAGGTGGACTGGCGCAGATTATTTTTCATGGCATCGGCGGGGATCATCTTTCTGTCAGTAAAGAAGCGCATGAGGAATTACTAAAATTTCTGGCGGAAAATCGTGAAGTTTATTGGACGGATACTTATATCAATATTGCCAAGCATCTGAATGAAAATAGAAAGGAAGGAGCTAGGTAAGATAAACATCTAGCCGTCTTGGCCGTAACATGCGTGCTGCACTAGAGAATTCAGACTTGCTAGTCTCATTTTTTTGCCTCCTACGGTCTCTTCATGAGGAGACTTCGGCCGCTGAGATCCCGAGCTTGGGCCTTATAAGGTCTCGGGTTATTGTGTTGGTATTGTCTGGCCAAAATTTTGGATGATCAAAGTTAACGTAAAGGAAAGTCTATGACTGAAGATCAAGGGGATTTAATTGCGTCGGAGCACATTTTTAAAAAATTTGTATGGAGACATTCTGTTGCGGTGGGTGCAAGTATGGAGAAATTCACTACATGGACGGTAACCGGTTGTGCGGCTCTAATTGCGCTGATGATCAGCAATTTAGAATCGCTCGCTACTGTGGTAGCGACCCCATCTCTAAAAACTTCGGTTTTTCTTTTTGTTTTCTCCCTGTTATTCGGTATTGTCAGCAAAATGCTGGGTATGGCTGTGCAATCAGGCGTTAATCTGATGAATCAGATGGAGAGTGAGCTGTTCTCACCCGTAGGAAAAAGTGTCCTGAATTCAATGCGTATTGATCCCCAGCAGCTGGCAAAAGAGTTGGCTGATGCATACTTATGGCCTTTATCTGTGTTAATGAGGAGATCGGCAGAGGCGGGAGCAAGGGACTATTTGTCTTCTGATAAGCGCCTTGTAAAAATGTTCTGTTTGCAACTTTACGCCAATATAATACATATGCTGTTAGCTGCATCAGCAATTTTTTCTGATGATTTAGCTGTAAGCGGTATGGATGGGGTAAGGTACGGTCTAAGTCGTTTCAGCAGGATGGTAATTACCATCAGAGCTATTACTGGCTACACCACAAATCTTCGCATTCGGCTTACTAAACACAATCCTCGGTTCCACCCCACATTTTTTCTTCCGTCGATAAAAATGCAACAGCGCCTCCGTATATCCGTTGGGCTGCTCACGCCCTTTAAAAATAAAATCTTTTGCGGCCGCAAATGCCAGATTATCTGAAAAATTATCGGACAACGGCTGATAATTCGGATCTGCCACATTTTGCTGGTCGACAATTTTTGCCATCGCATGTAACGCAGCCATAACCTGTTCTTCTGTGCAAATTCCGTGATGCAGCCAGTTGGCAATGTGCTGGCTGGAAATGCGCAAGGTGGCGCGGTCTTCCATGAGTTGGGTGTGGCTGATATCTGGCACTTTGGAGCAGCCGATACCCTGGTCGATCCAGCGCACGACATAACCGAGAATTCCCTGGCAGTTGTTTTCCAATTCTTGGCGAATCTCTTCGTCTGTCAGCGTTTGATTTCCCAGTAATGGGATAGCCAGAATAGGCTCCAGCTCTGCCTCGGGAATTCGCCCACCTAATTGTTTGATTAATTGCTGCTGCACATGAGTGACATCCACTTCGTGATAATGAATCGCATGCAGGGTGGCGGCGGAAGGTGAGGGGACCCAGGCAGTAGTGGCGCCGGATTTTGGGTGGATGATTTTTTGCGTGAGCATGGCCGCCATATTGTCCGGCTGGGCCCACATACCTTTACCGATCTGCGCTTTGCCATGCAAGCCGCAGGCGAGACCAACGGCGACGTTCCAGCGCTCGTAGGCGGCAATCCATGGCATATTTTTTAATTGGGTTTTAGGCGCAAAAGCGCCTGCTTGCATGCTGGTGTGAATTTCGTCGCCGGTGCGATCGAGAAACCCGGTATTGATAAATACCAGACGATTTTTTGCGGCGCGTATGCATTCGTGCAGATTGACTGTGGTGCGGCGCTCCTCATCCATGACACCAATTTTTAATGTATTGCGCGGCAGTTTTAGCACGTCTTCGACCTTGGCAAAAAGATCGTTGGTAAATGCCACTTCCTCCGGTCCATGCATTTTTGGCTTGACGATATAGACGCTGCCGCTGCGGGAGTTTCGCAGCGAGCTTTTGCCTTGCAAATCGTGCAGCGCGGCGGCGCTGGTGATAAAGCCGTCCAGTATGCCTTCGGGAATCGGTTGGTTATCGCGATCTAGAATCGCATCGGTAAACATATGATGTCCGACATTGCGGACGAACATCAGGCTGCGTCCGGGCAGGGAAACTGCGGTGCCGTTGGGCGCTGTGTAATGACGGTCGCTGCTGAGTCGACGGGTAACGGTATGGCCTTTTTTGCTGACTTCTTCCGTCAGAGTGCCGCGCATCAGCCCGAGCCAGTTGCGGTAGACCTGCACCTTGTCCTGCGCATCCACCGCGGCGACGGAATCTTCGCAATCCATGATGGTGGTTAGTGCGGATTCCAGAATCAGATCTCGAATGCCAGCGGCATCTTGTGCGCCTATGGGGCTGTCGCCGTCAATATGCACTTCCACATGCAAGCCGTGGCGCCGGAGTAATACGACGTCCGGTTTGTCGGCAGCGCCCTGATAGCCGCGAAATTGTGCGGTATCGGCGAGGCGGGCGCAGCTGCCGTCGATTAACGCGGCAATCAATTCACCATTATCAACCACAAAGCTTTTCAGCGTGTGATGGGAGCCTTCCGCGAGAGGAAAATAGGTGTCGAGAAAATCGCGGCCGAAATCCATCACCCGCGCGCCGCGCAGGGGATTATAGGAGTCACCGCGCTCCGCCCCGTCTTCGTCTTCGATCATGTCCGAGCCGTACAACGCATCGTAGAGGCTGCCCCAGCGGGCATTGCACGCGTTAAGCGCAAAGCGCGCGTTCATGACGGGCACCACCAATTGCGGGCCGGCGAGGGTGGCGATCTCCTCGTCGACGTTCTCCGTAGTGATCTGGAAGGTGTCGCCAGCGGGCAGCAGATAACCGATTTGCTGCAGGAAATCGCGATAGCCGCTGGGTGTGAATTGGGGATTTTGTCGATGCCACTCGTCGATCTGCTGTTGCAGAAAGTCCCGCCGGGCGAGCAATGCTCGATTGCGCGGTGCGAGGATATGAATCGCGCGGTCCAGCCCGGTCCAGAAATCTTCTGCCGTCACGCCGGTTTCCGGCAATAGTTCGTCGTTGACGAAATTAAACAGCGATGCATGAATTTTTAGATGGCCGCTGGTGTAGTAAATGACTTCCGGCGGAGTTTTTTCCGCAGTGGAGCCGCTTGCTGGGGTGATCTGGTCGGATGTCATGATGCAGCCTCAGTTATGTTTATTGTTAACGAATCGGCATGATGTGTTTATAGCGGAAATCAGGCGGGCTTGCCGGTTGATGTGGGCGCGCCTATGCTGCGAATAGAGTCGTCTGTTAACGCAGCCCGCTTTTGGCAGGCAAAATGCACAACGTGAATAGGCGCCTTAAGCCTCGAAGAGTTCGCTGATCATGATCCGTTTTCTGCTGAACGATCAACCTGTATCTCTGGACAATGTAGAGCCGGGGCTCACGATATTGCAGTATCTGCGCACCACCCTGGGGCTGGTTGGCACCAAAGAAGGCTGCGCTGCGGGAGACTGCGGCGCTTGCACCGTAGTGTTGGGGACGCTGGAAACTGGCCGCATCCAATACCACGCCATCAATGCCTGCATCACGCCCATCGGCAGTCTCCACGGTAAACAACTTCTCACCATTGAACATCTGCAGCATCAGGAATCCCTGCATCCCATTCAGCAGGCGATGGTGGATTGCCACGGTTCCCAGTGCGGCTTTTGTACGCCAGGGGTGGTCATGTCTCTTTTCGCCTGGCAACACTCGGTCCAGCAGGGTGTGGCTGTGGTGGATCATCACGGCATCGCCGACGCATTGTCCGGCAATCTTTGTCGCTGTACGGGTTATCAACCGATTTTTCGCGCCGCCGCCAAAGTGTGCGGGGCACCGGCGCAACCGCAATTTACTGATTTGGCGGCTCAGCTTCAGGCTTTGCAAGCCGATGCCGACGGCGAGATAACCTGCGGCGATGCGCATTTTTTCTGCCCCACCAGCAGCGCCGAGCTGGCGCGTTTGCTTGCTGACCGACCTGAGGCCCGGTTGGTCGCTGGCGCGACGGATCTCGGCCTGGAGATCACACTGCAACTGAAACGCTTGCCCGTATTGATCCAGACTGCACGGGTGAAGGAAATGCTGAAGCTGGAAGACACAGCGGATGCGCTGTACATAGGCGCAGCGGTTACCTACACCGCTATGCAGACAAAAGTGGAGGAGCAGTTTCCCGCGTTTGCGGAGCTGCTGGCGCGCCTGGGCTCGCGGCAGATCCGCAACCAAGGCACCCTCGGCGGCAATATCGCCAACGCCTCGCCAGTCGGCGATGCCCCGCCAGTGCTGCTGGCGTTGGATGCCCGCTTGCATCTGCGCAGTCTGGATGGTCTTCGCTCCCTACCGATTTCCCAATTTTTTACCGGCTACCGCGCCACGATGTTACGGCCGGGAGAATTTATCGAGTCCGTGGAGATTCCCAAGCTCAAGGCCAATGAAGTGCTGAAGGTTTACAAAATCTCCAAACGCTTTGACGACGATATTTCCGCCGTGTGTTTTGCGCTGTGGCTTAAGTTGGATGGCGACACGATTGCTGATGTGCGCATCGGCTTTGGCGGCATGGCGGCCACGCCCGCGCGGGCGATTCACACGGAAAATGCCCTGCGCGGACAGGTTTTCAGCGAAGCCTCGGTACAGGCTGCGGGTGCGGCCCTGACGCGTGATTTTCAGCCCCTGGACGATTTGCGGGCCAGCGCGGCCTATCGCCTCGCGGTGGCCGCGAATCTGTTGCGTCGCGCCTGGTTGGAATGGCGTTCCGGCGAAACTGTGCAGGTGATGACCTGGCAGCCGCAGGTGCGCCATGCGTAAGTTGACGGACACCCCAATTTCGCCCCGTCGTCCGGATGACGCCAAAGCGGCCGGAGGTGTCGGCAAGCCGCTTCCCCACGAGAGCGCGCGCAAGCATGTGACGGGCGCGGCACTCTATATCGATGATCTACCGGAGCCCTCCCGGCTGCTTCACGCGGCTGTGGGTTGCAGCCAAGTCACTTGCGGGCGCATCAAGTCTTTGGCTTTGGACGAGGTCATGGCTCAGACCGGTGTCGTGGCTGTTCTGACCCTCGCTGATGTGCCCGGTCATACGGATATAGGCCCTGTGTTTCCAGGCGACCCGGTTTTGGCGGACGGAGAAGTGAAGTTCTGGGGACAGCCTTTGTTCGCCGTGGCTGCCGACACCTTCGATAACGCCCGCCGCGCTCTGCGCTTTGCCAAAGTGGAGATAGACGCGGAAACGCCCCTGCTCGATCCTTTGCAAGCCGTGGCGGAAAACCGCTTGGTGCGACCAACTCATCAGCTGGCGCGCGGAGATGCCGCCGCGGCCATCGCCGCCGCGCCGAAGGTGTTGGAAGCGGAATTGAAAGTGGGTGGGCAGGAGCACTTCTATCTGGAGGGACAGGCGTCAGTCGCCATCCCGCAGGAGGATGGTGCTATGCACATCCACAGCTCCACTCAACATCCCAGCGAGGTGCAGAAGCTGGTGGCGGAAGTGTTGGCCCTGCCGCTCGGCGCCGTCACTGTGGAGACGCGTCGCATGGGTGGCGGTTTCGGTGGCAAGGAGACCCAGGCGGCTCAGTGGGCCTGTCTTGCAGCGCTGCTTGCACGCAAAACAGGTCGACCGGTGAAGCTGCGCCTGCCGCGCGCGGACGACATGATCATGACCGGCAAGCGCCATCCCTTCGTCAATCGCTACCGCGTGGGTTTTGATGAGAGCGGCCTGTTGTTGGGGGCGGAGATCACCGTCACCGGTGACTGCGGCCACTCGCCGGATTTGTCGGACGCCATTGTCGATCGCGCCATGTTCCACGCGGACAACGCCTATTATTTGCCTGCGGCCCATATCGTCGGCCATCGCGCATTCACCAATACCGTCTCCCACACGGCCTTTCGCGGCTTTGGCGGCCCTCAGGGCATGATGATTATCGAACGCGCCATGGACGACATTGCCAGGGCTGTCGGCGCAGACCCGCTGGATGTGCGCAAGCGCAATCTCTATCGCGGGCCGGAGCGCAATATCACGCCTTACCATCAGGCGGTGGAAAGCGACACTCTTACGCAAGTGATCGAACAGCTTGAGAGCAGCAGCGATTACCGCGCGCGGCGGGAGGACATTGGCCGCTTCAATGAAACCAGCCCGGTGCTGAAAAAGGGTTTGGCGCTGACGCCAGTGAAATTTGGCATCTCCTTTACCGTGCAGCACCTGAATCAAGCGGGTGCATTGCTCCATGTGTACACCGACGGCAGCGTGCATCTGAACCACGGCGGCACCGAGATGGGCCAGGGGCTGAACACCAAGGTTGCGCAAATCGTGGCGGAGGAACTGCAGGTCGATATCGACCGAATTCATATCACTTCGACCCGCACCGACAAGGTGCCCAACACCTCGCCCACCGCGGCCTCCAGCGGCGCGGATTTGAATGGCCAGGCGGCGCTGGCGGCGGCGCGCATCATCAAACAGCGGTTGACGGATTTTCTGGTGGAGAGTGAAAAGGTCCCGCCGGAATCCGTGGTGTTTGCGGCCAATCAGGTGCACTTCGGCGAGGGGCGCGCTTTGAGTTTTGTCGAACTGGTCCAGCGGGCCTATCTCGCCCGGGTTTCGCTCTCCACCACCGGCTATTACCGCACGCCCAAAATCCACTACGACCGCGCCAAAGGCCGTGGCAGACCCTTTTTCTATTTCGCCACGGGGGCGGCGGTGAGCGAGGTGTTGGTCGATACTTTGACAGGTGAGTACCGCGTGCTGCGGGCGGACATCTTGCACGATGTGGGTAACAGCCTGAATCCGGCGCTGGATATAGGTCAGGTGGAGGGTGCCTTCATTCAGGGGATGGGTTGGCTTACCACTGAGGAGTTGCGCTGGGACGGGCAGGGCAGGCTGCTGACCACCGGCCCCGCCACCTACAAGATTCCAACTGCGGCGGATATGCCCCCGGAATTCAACGTGGCTCTGCTGGAGAGCCGGCCCAACGAGGAGGCGACGGTATTTCGCTCCAAGGCCGTGGGTGAGCCGCCGTTTATGCTGGCGATTTCGGTGTGGTCCGCCTTGCGCGATGCCATCAGCAGTCTGGCGGATTACCGCATCAGCCCGGAGCTGGATACGCCGGCGACGCCGGAGCGGGTCTTTTGGGCCATCCGCCAAACTCAGGAACAAGCTGCCAGCGAACAACCAAATTCCGCGCGCGTCAGTCCAATGGCGCAGCGGAACCCTTGATGTGTGAGAGGTAGATCTATGCCGAAATTTCTCGATTGGGCCGAAGCCGCTGCCAATTTGAGTCAGCGCGGTGAAGGCTATGTGCTGGTCACGGTGCTGGGGGTGAAAGGTTCGGCGCCGAGGGACAGCGGCACCAAAATGCTGGTGAGCGCCGATTCGAGTATCGACACCATCGGCGGCGGCCACCTGGAATACGCGGCCATCAATCGCGCGCGGGAATTATTGCTGTCCGGGCAGAACCAGCAGCATCTGGAGGAATTTCCCCTCGGCCCCAAACTCGGCCAGTGCTGCGGTGGCCGCGTGACCCTGCTGTACGAATGTTTTGCCGCCACCGCGACGCCTGTCGCGGTATTCGGCGCGGGCCATGTGGGGCGGGCTTTGATACCGCTGCTGGCACAACTGCCGCTGCGCGTGCGCTGGATCGACAGCCGCGGGGATCAATTTCCAGATGAAATTCCCGCTGGTGTGACGCGAGTGGTCGCATCCCATCCCGAGGATGAGGTGGTGGACTTGCCGTCGGGCACCTTCGTACTGGTGATGACCCACCAGCATCCCCTGGACTACGCCATTACCGAAGCAGCGTTGCGGCGTGGCGATGCCGGTTTTCTCGGCGTCATCGGTTCGCAAACCAAGGCCCAACGTTTTCGCATGCGTTTGGAGCATCGGGGCTTTCATCGTGATGCGATTGCTTCCATGCACTGCCCCATAGGACTAACGGAGATTCCGGGCAAGCGACCGATGGAAGTCGCCGTCTCGATTGCCGCGCAACTGATTCCGCTCTACCAACGTCCCAAAGTGGCCAACCCGGCGCGGCTGACGGCGACGGCTTTGTTGACGCAGTTGAAGGAATAGCAGTGTGGCACGATGAATCCCCTCTCCCTCTGAGAGAGGGTTAGGGTGAGGGCGCTACTTCCTCTCCGCTTATTCAACGGAAAAAATAAATGCATAACACCGACCCAAATTTCCCCTGGCCTTTAACCCACGTCGATCTCCTCAGCGAGCGTTACGGCGGCCAGCCGCTCTCCTGCAATGACGAATTTTTCGCCGAGGCGAGCAATCTGGTTAAACGCGAGGAGCCGGTTTTTATCGCCGATAAATACACCGACCGCGGTAAATGGATGGACGGTTGGGAAACTCGCCGCCGGCGCACGCCGGGTTTTGACTGGTGCATTTTGCGCCTCGGCCTTGCCGGGGTAATCAAAGCGATAGATGTGAACACCACATTCTTTCGCGGCAACGCGCCGGAAAAAATTACTCTCGAAGCCTGTCACAGCAAAACCGATCCTGGTGAAACCGGGGATTGGCAAGTGCTATTGGAGCAGGTGCCTGTGCAGGCGAATAGCCATAACTATTTTGAGATTTCCGATCGGCATACTTGGACGCATCTGCGGTTAAAAATTTACCCGGATGGCGGCGTGGCGCGGCTGCGGATTTACGGTGAACCCAGGGCGGATTGGTCGGTGCTTCTGCCGGGCGAATTGGTGGATCTGGCGGCGAGTACTAACGGCGGCAGAGCACTGGCCTGCTCCGATATGTTTTTCAGCCCGATGAACAATCTGATTGCGCCGGCGCGCGGCGTGAATATGGGGGATGGCTGGGAAACCAAACGCCGTCGCGGACCAGGTCACGACTGGCTGATCGTCAAGCTCGCCAGCGCCGGACAAATCCAGCGCGTGTTGATCGACACCTGCCACTTTAAAGGCAATTTCCCCGAGTCTTTTTCGCTTGAAGCCGTTAATACCTCGCGGGAAGACCTGACCGCCAGCGATATTCCTTGGCAGCCCTTGATCTCCCGCACGCGCCTGCAGGCTCACACCGAACACGTTTTTCAAACCGAGATCAGCGAAACACAAAGCCGATTTAATCATGTGCGTCTGAATATTTATCCGGATGGCGGTGTGAGCCGTATGCGGATATGGGGCTATCCAGAGTTAGTCAAATCATGACGCTCGACGAATTCAACGCTCTCAGCTCCAGCGATGCGAAACACCTGCTTATCCAGTGTTGCGCAGCGCAAGCGTGGGTTGACCGCATGATCGCAAAGCGACCGTTTGCGACGTTTGATGATGTTTTGCTTGCAACTGACCACATCTGGCACACACTGAGCGAAGCGGATTTTCTCGAAGCTTTTGAGGCGCATCCGCAGATTGGCAATGTAGAGTCGCTGCGGGCAAAATACGCCAGCACCAAAACACTGGCTGCTGGTGAACAGGCAGCGGTGGCTGTGGCGAGCGAAAAAGTCTTGCGGGATTTGGTAGATGGCAATCGCGTCTATCTCCAAAAATTCGGTTTTATCTTTATTGTGTTCGCCACGGGTAAATCAGCGGAGCAGATGTTGTCGCTGCTGCAAGCAAGATTGCCCAACGACCGGTATAGCGAAATCAAAAATGCCGCCGAGGAGCAGTGCAAAATCACCCGATTGCGTTTGCAAAAATTGCTGGGCGAGATTGACGGAAAAGAAGATAAAAATATATGAGCCAAATAACCACCCATATTCTCGACACTGCACGCGGCCGCCCGGCCTCAGGTGTTGCTGTCAGTTTAAGCCTGCAAGTCGCCGATGCGTGGCAACTGTTGGCGACAGGCGCCACCGATTCGAACGGACGTGTTACAGACCTATTGCCTGAAAGCAAACCTCTGCCCGCCGGCATCTATAAAATGCATTATGAAACCGGCGGCTATTTTTCCGCCAGCGCTCAGCCGGTTTTTTATCCGTGGGCTGAAGTGGTGTTCAGTATCGAGGGTGATGGTGCGCACTACCATATTCCGCTGTTGTTGAGCCCTTATGGCTATTCAACTTACCGTGGGAGTTGAGCTTTATTGTGGAAATTAAACAAAAGGAGATGAGTCGAAAATGACGTTTAGAAGTTTGCTTTGTTTAGTGATGGTTGTTCTGATCTCAGGTTGTACCACGCTGCTCGCCAATGAAGTTAATCGCTTCCGTGAAAAAAATGGTGGGTGTGATTTGTACCCAGAGGCCGGGTGTATCGATCTTGTCAAGACCGCCATTACCGATATCGCAATAGGAGTAGATATTGCCCGAAACCTAATGGAGTCGAATCCTCTTGAGGCGCCGATCCCCGAAATCGACAAAGGAGAGATTCAATGTGATGTGGAGTACGAAAAAATCTGTAGTGCATCTCGCGGTTGTCACTGCATGCCGCAAACCGTTCAGGGCGACACTCTGTGATCCGAGATATTGAGCCACTTACCGTGGAAGCCTTTGGTCCTTTTGGGGATGTCATCGAAGCAACCCCATCTGCGCAAAATTTTTCCATCAATTACGGTAATACTCACCGGTTTCACGATCTCGCGAAAGTGGATGTGAATAATGGTGGTGGAAGGGCGGGAATCAGTATTTTTCGCTCCACGCCTCTGCCGATGCCAATTTCTATTCGCCTGTTGGAGCGCCATCCCCTCTCCAGCCAGGCGTTTTTTCCGCTAAGCCCACATCCTTATCTGGTTGTAGTGGCGCCACCTGGCGATCTGGATGAAAAAGCGATACGTGTCTTTTTAGTGCAGCCTGGGCAGGGGGTGAATTATCACCCAGGAACCTGGCACCATTTCTGTTTGGCGCTGGAAGCAGAAAGTGATTTTTTGGTGGTGGACAGAATTGGACAGGGCAATAACTGCGATGAATTTTTGTTGAAAACCCCTTTTTCAATTGAGCTTCAATAATCTGAACCGGGCCTGTGCTCAGGCTGGTCCGGTCGGTAGAATGTGCGCTCCCAACAGCCTGGAGATGGCGATATGGCCCTAACTCAATCCACCATGATGACCCTCGGCAGTAAAGCGCCCGATTTTTCCTTGCCGGCTACCGAAGGTAATATCGTCAGTTTGGCCGATTTTTCTCAAGCGAAAGCATTAGTGGTTTTATTTATCTGTAATCACTGTCCTTACGTTATTCATATAGCGTCAGCACTGGCGAATCTGGCGAAAAAGTATCAATCAGAAGGTGTGGCGTTTGTGGCCATCAATAGCAATGACGCCGCTGCTTATCCGGCCGATAGTTTTGCCAATATGAAGCTCGAGAGAGAAAAGCGCGGTTATACCTTTCCTTATTTATTCGATGAAACCCAGTCCGTGGCCCATAGCTACGGTGCGGCGTGCACGCCGGACATCTATGTTTTTGATCACAACCAGGCTTTGGTTTATCGCGGTCAGTTCGATGACACCCGCCCCAATCGAATTTCATCCGGCAACTATGACTCATCGGTGAATCCCGCGAACGGTTCCGCTTTGGCGGCCGCGCTTGATCTTCTGTTGGCGGGCAAAAAAATTCCCGCGGATCAGTATCCATCAATGGGCTGCAATATTAAATGGAAGCCCGGTAATGAGCCAGCCTGAGCGGCAAGCCTATCGGGCGCGGATTCTGCATTTTCTCCACGAGCCTGAAGATAAAGGAGAGGCGGCCTGGCAATATTTTGACGACGGTGTGTTGCTGGTCGAAAACGGCCATATCAGAGCCGTTGGCCCGGCGGATCAAATTTTGCAAAACTTCACCGGTCCGGTGGAAGATTTTTCGCGTTATTTGATTGTGCCGGGTTTTGTGGATTGCCATATCCACTATCCGCAAACAGAGATGATCGCCGCCTACGGCGAGCAGTTGTTGTCCTGGTTGAAGAATTACACCTATCCCACGGAACAAAAATTTTCTGATTCCCAATACGCCGCATCCGTTGCCGCGTTTTCTTTGGACGAATTACTGCGCAACGGCACTACCACAGCGCTGGTATTTGCCAGCGTCCACCCGCAGTCGGTCGACGCGTTTTTTAATGAAGCGCAAAAGCGGAATTTGCGCATGATCGCCGGCAAGGTATTGATGGATCGCAATGCGCCAGTGGAGTTGTGCGAAACGGCAGAAACTGGTTATCAGCAAAGCCGTGAGTTGATTCAGCGATGGCACGGCGTGGACCGCCTGCGATACGCCGTCACCCCTCGTTTTGCTATTACCAGCAGCCGGGAGCAATTGGCAAAGGCGGCGGAATTGTTGCGAGAGTTTCCGGATGTTTATCTTCACACCCATCTGGCGGAAAACCGCCTGGAAGTGGACGAAGTGAAAAAGTCCTTTCCCGAGGCGGAGGATTATCTGGATGTCTATGACAACGCCGGTCTGTTGGGACGTCGGAGCATATTTGCCCACGGAATACATTTATGTGATCGCGAGTGCACGCGTCTGGCGCAGACGCATTCGGTTGTCGCCCATTGTCCTACGTCAAATCTGTTTTTGGGTTCGGGTAAGTTTGATATGACGAAAATGCGGCGCTTCGGTGTGCGTGTAGGAATGGGAACTGATGTGGGGGCGGGAACCAGTTTTTCATTGCTGCGCACTATGGACGAAGCCTACAAAGTACAGCAGCTGCTCGGTGGCAAGTTGGATCCCTTTCAAGCATTTTATATGGCTACCTTGGGCGGCGCCCGCGCGTTGGACCTGGATGACAAGATCGGCAATTTTGAGCCAGGGAAAGAAGCAGATTTTTGTGTTCTCGATCTGCAAGCGACGCCGCTGTTGCAATTCCGCTTGCAGCATTCCCATTCACTGAGCGATCTGCTATTTGTCTTGCAGACCCTTGGCGACGACAGGGTGATTGCGCGTACCTATGCTATGGGGCACTGCGTGCACCAACGCCAGGAAATCTCCTGATGGCAATGCCTTATATTCTGGACTGGTTGAATCTTTTGTTGCGCTGGGGCCATCTGGTCACCGGTATCGCCTGGATCGGCGCCTCCTTTTATTTCATCTGGCTGGATAATTCCCTGGAGGAACCCTCGGAAGACAACAAGAATAAGGGCATTGGCGGCCAATTGAATTCCATACACGGCGGCGGTTTTTATGAAGTCGCTAAATATAAGCTCGCACCGCCAAAAATGCCTCAGACGTTGCACTGGTTTAAATGGGAGGCTTACAGCACCTGGATTACCGGATTTTTTCTTTTGGCTTTGATGTATTACGTCGGCGCGGAATCTTATCTTGTCGATCCGACAAAATATCCGTTGCAACCCTGGCAGGGCATTGTGTTGAGCCTGGCTACTCTGGGTATCGGCTGGTTTATTTATGATGCCCTCTGTAAAAGCCCGCTCGCGCGCAATGGCTGGATTTTGGCGGGTGTGCTGCTGATCCTGATTGGACTTTCGGCATGGGCGCTCGGCAATGTTTTCAGTGATCGCGCAGCCTTTCTGCATGTGGGTGCGCTGATCGGAACCTGTATGGCGGCGAATGTCTTTTTTGTCATTATTCCCGGTCAAAAAGCCCTGGTGGCCGCAGTTGAAGCGGGACGAGCGCCGGACACCAAATATGCCAGGGCGAGCAAGTTGCGCTCGGTGCACAATAATTACCTCACTCTGCCGATTCTATTTTTGATGATCAGCAATCACTATCCCATGACCTATGGGCATCAACATGCCTGGGCGGTATTGCTGGCGATTGTTTTGCTCGGTGCCTGGACGCGGCATTTTTTTAATTTGCGCCACAAAGGCATATTTAAACCGAGCATATTGATCAGTGCGCTTATTGGGTTTGCACTGCTCGCGTGGGTGATGTCACCTCGCGCCGTTTTGCCGCCGCAAAACAAGACTGCGGGTCTCACGGATACGCAGGCCCACGCTATGGTTCGTCAGCACTGCGCGGGATGTCATAGCGCCAATCCCACGGACGAAATTTTTACCGTAGCTCCTGGCGGCGTTTTGTTGGAATCACCCGAGCATATTCGCCAATGGATGGGGCGTATCCAAATGCGGGTGTTGATCAGTAAGGACATGCCATTTATGAACAAAACCGGCATGACTGAGGAAGAGCGGATGCAATTGGGTGAGTGGTTAAGCGCGCAGTAGGTTCGGCGCGCTCCATGCAGTGTTATGATGCGGCCTTTGTATTTCCCAGGCGCCTATTATGTCCAGTCCGCTTCCCGCCGGCTTTGCCGGGTTCAATTTTGACAACACTTACGCCCGCCTGCCGGAACGATTTTTTTCCCGTGTTCTGCCAACTCCCGTTACCAACCCCGAGCTGATCAAAATCAATCACGCGCTGGCAGCGGAGCTTGGGCTCGAACCGGGATTGTTGGAAAGCGCAGAAGGTGCTCAAATCTTCGCTGGCAATATCATTCCTCCCAGCGCCGATCCTATTGCGCAGGCTTATTCCGGCCATCAGTTCGGTCATCTCAATCCCCGTTTGGGCGACGGCCGGGCGATATTATTGGGAGAGGTGATCGACCGCAACGGAAATCGCCGCGATATTCAATTAAAGGGTCCCGGGCGCACACCTTATTCACGCAGCGGTGACGGTCGCGCTGCCCTTGGGCCGGTGCTGCGGGAATATCTGGTCAGCGAGGCGATGTATTGCCTCGGCATTAAAACTACCCGCACCTTGGCGGCCGTCACCACTGGCCAGCCTGTTTATCGCGAAACGGCTTTGCCTGGCGCTGTGCTGACGCGCGTGGCGGCAAGCCATATTCGCATTGGCACCTTCGAATATTTTCGCGTTCACAATGACCAGGATGGCCTAAAAATCTTGGCTGACTATGTTATCCAGCGTCATTATCCGGATGTTCAAGCCGCGGAGAATCCATACCTTGCGCTGTTACAAGCCGTAATGCAGGCACAGGCGAAATTGGTGTCTCGCTGGCTGCAAGTGGGTTTTATTCACGGTGTGATGAATACCGACAATATGAGCGTCAGTGGCGAAACCATCGATTATGGTCCTTGCGCTTTTATGGATACCTACGATCCCGCGACGGTTTTCAGCTCTATCGACCGGCAAGGTCGTTATGCCTACGGCAACCAGGGAGCTATCACCTTATGGAATCTCACGCGCTTTGCGGAATGTCTTTTGCCGTTGCTGGATAAGGATATTGATCGCGCAGTGGAAAAAGCGGAAGCGGCGCTCGCCGATTTTTCCGCTGCATTTAATGGTTATTGGCTGGCAGGAATGGGTGGGAAAATCGGTCTGGTCGCAGCCAGCGGTGATGATGAAAAAAATCATTACCGATTTTCTGCAGTTGATGCACAGAGGAGAAGCCGATTTTACGCTCGCATTTCGCCAGCTGGCCGAGTGCATTGTGTCTACAAAAGAGTCCTTTCTTGAGTTGTTTGCCGGCGACAAGAAGGACGTGGAAACTTGGCTGCAAATCTGGCGGGCGCGTATTTCCGAGGAATCTCAAACGGCGGAACAGGTCCGCGATGCGATGAATGCAGTCAATCCTTTGTATATTCCGCGCAATCAGTCTGTTGAGAATGCCCTTCGCGCTGCTGTGGAAGAATCGGATTATCTGCCATTTGAAGAGCTGCTTTCCGTACTCGTCCACCCTCTTACGGAGCAAGCTGGGATGGAGAAGTATTCTGCACGACCAGTGCCGACCGGTGAGATTTATAAAACCTTTTGTGGAACCTGACAGGTCAGTGGAGAAAGACGCGGGCCGCTAAGGAGCGGCCCGTTTTGAGGTGGGGGGCATGATCAGCGATCAAGCCGCCTGAGACTTGGCTTCCGTACTCTGCTGATAAACAGCGTTCAAATAGTCCCCCTCCTTTAACAAATATTCAAACGCAGCCAGGGATGCCTTGGCGCCTTCGCCCATGGAAATCACAATCTGTTTGTAAGGCACAGTTGTGACGTCGCCAGCGGCGAAAATCCCTTTGCTGGAGGTTTCGCAGCGCTCGTTGATGATGATCTCACCAAAGCGGGTGCGCTCCACCAGTCCGCCGAGAAAATCGCTATTGGGCACTAAGCCGATTTGAACAAACACGCCGTCCAATTTAAGCTTGTGTTCTTCCTGGGTGGCCCTGTCCATATACTTCAGCGCAGTAACCTTGCCGTTTTCTGCCAATACCGCTTGAGTGGCGACATTTTTCAGAATCGTGATATTGCTTTTGCTGGATGCTTTATCAACGAGGATTTTGTCGGCCTTCAATTCCGTATTGAATTCAAAAACCGTTACGGATTTGGTAATGCCGGCTAAATCCAGTGCCGCTTCAATTCCCGAGTTACCACCGCCGACCACGGCAACGTTTTTGCCTTTAAAGAAAGGCCCGTCGCAGTGTGGGCAGTAGGCTACGCCATTGCCGATATTCTCCTTCTCACCCGGGACACCCAGCTCTCGCCATTTTGCGCCGGTTGCGATAATGATAGTTTTGGTGGAAATGGTTTCGCCGGAGGATAAAACCACGGTTTTAATATCGCCATTTTCCACTTTTGCGACTTTCAGGTGCTCCTTGAGTGTGATTTCATACTCGTTCAGGTGAGCCTGCAGTGCGCCGGACAATTGCGGCCCGTTGGTTTTGGGTGTCGAAATTAAATTTTCGATATCCATGGTGTCTTTCACCTGACCGCCGATACGGTCGGCAATCAGCGTCACCTTTAAGCCTTTGCGCGCACTGTAAATCGCCGCGCTCACACCTGCGGGGCCGCCGCCAATCACGGTTACGTCCTGGAGCGGTATGGCCTGGGCAGGTTTTGCCTGGGTGATATGCGGGTAGCGGTCAATTAATTTCTGCACCAGCTCTGCCGCGGTGACTTTGCCGCTGGCAAACAATTCGCCATTCAAGTAAACCGTGGGCACGCCTTGAATATCCCGTGCCTCTATCACGTTCTGAAATAATCCACCGTCGATCATCTCGCTGCGAATGTTCGGGTTGAGCAGAGCAAATTGATTCAGTGCCTGTACCACATCCGGGCAGTTGTGGCAGCTCAGGCTGACGAAAACTTCAAACAGCAGTGGCTCATCAATGGCGGCTACCAAGCCCTTTATGTTGTCGTCGAGTTTGACCGGTGTGCCAGCCGCTTGCAGTAGTGCCAAAATCAGCGAATTAAATTCGTGGCCGCTGGGGATGCCGGAAAAGCGAATTCCGGTATCCACACCGTCTGCTTCGATGGAAAAAGTGATTGGGCTGCGCAGCTCGCCGTTAGTATCGCGCTCGACCAGGGTAATTTTGCTGCTGACGCTGGCAATATCGGTTAAGAACTTGGCCAGCTCCTGGCGTTTTGAATGCTCACCGCTCTGCAATACAAAAGCGACCGACTTCTGCATGTTGGCGGTGTAACTTTTCAATGCATTAAGAATGTCATTGGTTAACATGTTTTGGTCCTAAGTGTCTGACGAGATGGATGTATTGTCCGAGCAGGAGAATATGCCCGGCAACAACGTTGCCGGGTTGGTGCTTGGATTTAGATTTTGCCGACAAGGTCAAGCGACGGTGCCAGAGTGGCTTCGCCTTCTTTCCAAGCGGCAGGGCAGACCTGACCGGGGTTGGCCGCCACATATTGAGCCGCTTTCACTTTGCGCAGCAGATCTTCCGCATCGCGGCCTATACCTTCGGCGGTGATTTCCATGGCTTGAATCACGCCGTCTGGATCCACTAGGAAGGTGCCGCGATCCGCCAGGCCCTGATCTTCACGCATCACATCGAAGTTGCGGGTGATGGCGCCGGTCGGGTCGCCGATCATGGTGTACTTGATTTTGCCGATGGTCTCGGATGAGTCGTGCCAAGCTTTGTGGGTGAAATGGGTGTCGGTGGATACCGAATAAATTTCGACGCCGCGCTTCTGGAATTCCTCGTAATGATCCGCCACGTCACCCAGTTCGGTGGGGCATACGAAGGTGAAATCCGCAGGATAAAAAAAGAATACTGCCCATTTGCCCAGTACATCCTGATCGGATACCGATACAAATTCACCATTCTTGAATGCGGTTGCTTTAAACGGTTTGATTTTGGTGTTGAGAATAGCCATTTATCAGTTCCTCTACGGTGGGTGAATGAATCAACTTGAAGACACTTTACCCGCGGGGTTTTGATTTATAAATTTGATTTAATGGATGGTGGTGATCTATTCTATGAATCATATAGGGCTTGTGGAGATACGCATGATCACGACCAAACAATTGGCTTATGCCCTTGCGGTAGAGCGCCACCTGCATTTCAAAAAAGGCGGCAGAGCACTGCAATATCACTCAGTCGGCCCTGAGTACCGCGCTGGCGGAGTTGGAAAAACAGTTGGGTTTTCAACTGTTTGAGCGGGACAACAAGAAGGTTCTGGTGACGCCTATCGGAGAGGAGGTGCTCAGGCGTGCGAGCGACATAATGCTGCGCCTGGAAGAGCTGGAGCGGCTGGCGGACACCTTAAAAACGCCACTGAGCTATCCCATTTCCGTTGGACTTATACCCACCATTGCGCCCTATTTATTGCCCAGGGTGTTTCCGGAGCTCAAGCACCGCTACCCGCACAGCCAAGTGGCGGTGGTGGAGGAGCAGACCCATGTGCTGCTGGAGATGGTGCGCAGCGGGGAAATTGATACCGCGATTATCGCTTTGCCGTTTCCTTGTGACGGTCTGTTGACCTTCGAATTTTGGGCCGAGGATTTCTACTGGGTCGCGCCTAAAGGCGACAAGCTTGCCCGTCGCGATCAAATCACCAGTAAAGAATTGGCGCACACAAATCTGATGCTGCTGAAAGAGGGGCACTGTCTTAAAGAGCATATTCTCGATGTGTGCAAAATGCCGGAACCGCAAGCCAATCACGGTTTTGGCGCAGCGAGTCTGCATACTCTGGTGCAAATGGTATTGAACGATATGGGCACCACCTTAATTCCGGAAATGGCAATAGAGCAGCTCACTTCGCAATATTCTCAATTGACCACAGTGCACCTGAACGAACCCAGCCCACATCGCCGCATTGCGTTTGTGATTCGGCCCAACTACACCCGCATGAACAGCATAGAGGCGCTGCTGGAGGTTTGCCGGAAAACCCTGGAGGAGCACCGGCGGGGAATTTAATCCGCGATAAATCACATGCTGCGTTTTAATTCGGTAACAGAATTAATCCAGATTTTTGATGTCTCTTGACACGCACCGCAATCGGCGTATTATCGCGCCCACTTTCTATTAACCACCAGCCATTGATCATCAACTATTGGCCACCAAACAAGAGGAGTGCTTGAAATGAATTATGAGGTAAATCCAACGTCTTAGAACCTTTCAAGCACTTATGCCTGGAAGGACATAATGCCTTCCAGATCAGAAAAACCCTGATCGGGAAACCGGTCAGGGTTTTTTTATGGCCTGTGGAAGTCAATGTAATGACTTCACTTTAAATTGAGCTGGAGAAGTTGAAATTTAAGGTGAAGGAGAGGGGAAATTTATGCCTGTTAAAATTGAATTAAACAAAAGTGCCGGTAATGGCGCCAAACCGATAAAAATCTATACCGACGATATCGAAAATCAGGCCCTGGCGCAGTTAAAGCAGGTGGCCTCCTTGCCGATAGTCCATTCCCATGTGGCCGCTATGCCGGATGTGCACGCGGGAATTGGCGCAACCGTGGGGTCGGTGATTCCGACGCTAAAAGCGATTATTCCCGCAGCGGTTGGTGTAGATATTGGCTGCGGTATGACAGCGGTACGCCTGTCGATCAAGGCTGCACAATTGCCGGATAACTTGGCGTCCATGCGAAGCGCTATCGAGCGGGCTGTCCCGGTGGGATTGCAGGCTCATAAAACCGTCAGTGTGCGTACCAGTGCCTGTAAAAAATTGGCGCCGGGTGTGGAGTGGTTATTTGAGAAAAATCCGACGGTGATGAAAATGCTCAAACAGCCTCAAACGCTTTGGACCAAACAATTGGGCACGCTCGGCAGCGGCAATCACTTTATTGAAGTCTGTGTGGATGAGAGCCGGGATGTGTGGGTAATGCTGCACTCGGGAAGTCGCGGCATAGGCAATGCGATAGGGCAATACTTTATCAAGCTTGCCAAGCAGGACATGGGCAAGCATATCCACAATCTGCCGGATAAAGATCTCGCTTATTTCACGGAGGGCAGTGAGCACTTTGTCGATTATGTAATAGCGGTGAATTGGGCGCAGGAGTATGCACGCGTCAACCGCGAGGAAATGATGGGTCTGGTGTTGCGCGCAATAACGCCTTTTTTGCCGGAGTTTCGCGCGGACCGGCAGGCAATTAATTGTCATCACAATTATGTGAGCCGTGAAGTGCATTTTGGTGAGGAGGTGCTGCTCACGCGCAAAGGTGCCATCAGCGCGCGCGAAGGAGAGCTCGGCATTATTCCCGGCAGTATGGGCGCCAAGTCCTATATTGTGCGGGGAAAGGGCAATCCGGATTCCTTCTGCTCCTGCGCTCACGGCGCCGGCAGGGCTATGAGTCGTACGGCTGCCCGCCAGAACTTTCACCGGGAGGATTTGATCGAACAGACCCGCGGAGTGGAATGTCGCAAGGATACGGGCGTGCTGGATGAAATTCCCGGCGCTTATAAGGATATTGATCGAGTTATGGAGAATCAGACGGATCTGATAGAAGTGGTGCACACACTTAAACAAGTGTTGTGTGTTAAAGGCTAAATGTTAAATGTTGAAAAAGAGGTATCTATGGCAAAACAGGAAAAACGAAATGGTCATGCCTTTCACCCGATTATGCGCAAAAGGGGGAGTGCATGAAAAATCCAATAAAGCCAAACGTGCGGCGGCCAAACAACAAACGAGCCGAAAGGTTCAGGAGTGGTTTGGCCGCTCTTCTTTATCTTTGCCACATCTGTTTTTGGTTTTCCCGCATATCTTCTCTTTAAAAAAACTGCCAATTTTTAGCGCAGCTCGTCCGACAGAATTTCCCGCCAACCTTTTCGCACTGGCGGGATAGGTGCAAGAGTTACATCCGTTGCTGTCAAAGCTGCATCACTGGTTTGGCTAATGGCGCTTGAACTTGCGATGACTGGCGCCGACGCCACACCGTCGAGCACCGTTCCCTCCGGCGACACTTTGATGTAAGTCTGCTGTTCGGCGCTGATGGTTTCACTGACGGTAAACAAAGTTTTCAAGCGATACTGCGGCAATCCGGTGAACATATCCAAAATGTATTGCGGTGATTGTCCCGCCACCTCGCAATTGTCTAAACCCGGTTTATACGAATTGAAAACCAGCGTGCCTTCGTAGAATGCGGAGCGGGTGAAGTTGGCCTCCTTAGCGGCGGGCAGCTCGCGATACCAACCGGAGTTGGATGCTCTGTCATTGACATAGTCCGTCAAATTTTTATTTCCGCTGGGGGTGTTCACCAGCAAGCCACCGGAATTATTCACGTATAAATGATCGTTGGTCACGTTGCGCAGATTGCTGAGGCTGACCGCTGAATCCGTAAGCCAGGGTTTGACGGCGTCGGTCGCTGAGTTGTTGACCTTGAGACCAAAATAACGATTGCTATCACTCAAATTTATATCGCGATTGACAAGAAAACGGCCGGTTCCGGTAAATATCCAGAATTGTCCCAGGCCATCGCGCACTGCCAAAGGTGCGGAGCTGAAAGCGAGGTTGGCATCGCTGGTGCTGAGCAGCGAACTGACGGTTGACGCCGACAACACAGTGTTGCCTGTCGCAGCCACCACCGCTTGTTTCAGTGCGCCTTTATAGACGGCAGGAGTGGGCACAGGAACGGAGGTGCCACGATTGGCGTCACCGACCAGGCCGAAATAAATCATGTCGTCGTGATAATTCTTGCTCCAATCCTTCGCACTTATTCCGCCGACAAATGACCGGCGAGTTGTTGTCTCCACATCGACGGCCGTCAATTGTGGCGTGCCATCAACCGCATTTTTCAAATTCAGATAGAACAATTTGGCTGGAGCATTGCTGATGGCCTCGGTTACGGCATCAGGGCCGCGCGGGCCGGAACCGAAGGCCATAAACCAGTCATTGGCGCCGAGATTGCTGGTGTAACCGCCGTTGGAATTGGGCGAGCGTCGCTTGATGATTTCGGGATCAGCCAAGGTATAGCCCATGTCTGGATGAGTGATTTCGGCAATGAGCTCCGGTGTGGATTCGGGATCGGTGATATCAAACAAAATATACGCAGAGCGCAAGGTGGTGCGGTCGTTGGTAGTGCTTGAGCTGCCGTCCCGATCGATCTGATAGTTGCCGCCGCCAAATCTCATGCCGACAGCGAGAATCGTACCCCAGCCGTGCGGATATTTATCGTTGTTATTTTTTCCCGCGAAGATATTCGCATCAAACACTTTGACATTGGCATCCACAAAATAGACGTGCTCGTAGGTCCTTTGTGTCAGCCACTTTAAGTGCGGCAGCAGATTGTAGGGGGCATATGCCCACATTTCCGCGCCCAGCGCCGGAGCGGATGCATTATTGCCGGTCGGCGTATTGGTGAATTTGGTGTTTACCGGATCAAAAAAACCCGCATTGAATGCGTGCAGCAAACCGTCATTTGCACCGACATATACCATGTTGCGGCGTTTCGCATATTTCGTACGGAAGGCGGCATAACTGTCATCGCCGTAGAGGGAGTCGTAACCGGCGGACGGCGCGCCCACTATGGCAGGCGTTGAGTTGACTATGTCGCCCAAGCGCCAGACTTTGGCGGCGCTTGTGCTGTCGAATTTCACCGTGCGATTGCGCAAGCCACTTATTTCTTTGCCGCGCACATAATTGATGACATTCGCAGCATCGGTATCGCTGCTTACGTCGAGATAAGTGCGCAATTTGCCCGCAGTGGTCGAATCGCCTGTAAACGCAAAAGTCTCTGCGGCGGTGATGATGCCATCGTAGGTGTTGTTGGCGCTGAGCGTGTCTATACCGGTCAAAATCCAGCGCTTGGTGTTTGGCGACTCGGTACTGCCTCGCTGCGAGCTGATATTAGCATCTGAAATTGCCGCGAGCCTGTCACGCGCGCTCCACATGGTGTTGAGCCGGTCCATTTTCAATTCGCGCTCGATTGCATCCGGGTCGGAGAGATCCTTACCATTTGCCGCCGCGCTGAAAGGATAGCGATTAAAAGCGATAATTTTGCGGATTTCCGTTGAGCCGTCCGTATTCTGATTGCGAAAATCGGTTTTCACAAATTCGATGACTTTGTCCGCATTATCGAGAGCTTGATTGTTGTTGCTATCCTCCCGGATATTGCCGTAACGGTCCAGAAACAACGCGCTGAGTGTGCCCACCCAAGTGGCGGAACTTGAAGAGTCCGGACTGACATAAACGGGTTGATAAACAGTTTGCAGAAAAATGCCTTCACCAGTGATGCTGTTGATCGACACCGGCGCGGCGGTGCCGGTCGCACTGTTTTTTCCGACCTTCACGAGAATTCTTGAAAGATTTTCCCGCAGTGTGCTCGGGTTGGTGACCACCGAATAATTTTGTGGTGTGGTGCCATCCTCGGTCCAGGTGTCTTTGGCGGGATTGAAGGTGGCCTGATCATCTTCCGGTGAATTCGTATAGGAACCCCATTTGGTGGCGTAGTACAGAGGTGGTTCGAGTGTTTCCGCACTTGATGCCGCGATTGTGAAACCAGTCGTGTTGGTGCCAGTTACATTTGCCCAATTATTGGTTTCCGTGACGAGTTTCAGACCATCTGCGTTGGTGCCGGAAATAATATAGCCGAAGAGCATATTATTGTTGGTGCTGACTTTGAAGATGGTGGTTTTGACTGAAAGGTTATTTCCGGATTTGGTGTATTCGATAATACCGTTGATGTCTTGGTCAAAATCATTTCCCTGTTCTGAATCCTCCCAGGTGACGAAATATTTAGTCGGCGCCTGGCCGGCAGTGGTATATACCGGACGAAAGCCGACAAGGGCGCAATTGCCCCGTGCCTCCGAGGATTTGTTCTCGCAGGCGGGTATGATTTTGACGCTGGTTCCCGGAATTCTAATCACTGGCTGGGTGCCGGCGAGTGTCAGGCCGAGGGTGTTGATATTGAGAACCTTGCCGGTGGTTGTGGTAATGTCCGGGCGCATATTATTGGCTTTGACATAATAGGCAAGGCCCGCGGCCGCATAGCTTCCCGTTAATCTCGGGGCTTCAGGACAGATGCCCCGGACAGAACCCAACTCGCTGATGGTTTTAGGAGTGCATTGCCCGTTGGTGCTTCCGGTTGCGTTGCCAATAAAATAGGTTTTGTTGTTATTCAACTCCCCTGCGCCCACCTTGTTGGTCCAGGTTGCCACCGTATCGGTGCTGGCGCTGATCTTTAAATTGGCGAACGTGCTTGAGCTTATGTCATGGTCATAGGAATTGCTGCTGGAGTTGATGCCGAGCACATTCATGTTGACGCATGCCGCGTCGGTGACACTGCTAATGGGGTCGGACCAAGTGGCCACAGTGGCGGCACTCAAAGCACTGCGTTCATTTTGCAGTGCGCTGTCGAGAGTCGCTGTGGTGCTTCTGCCGGAAAAATATTTGTAGGACTCGGCCAGAATTTCACTAAATGGATTGCCCCAATTCCGGCACCGGCCTTCACTCGGCGAACTCAATTTAGGACAGTTGAAACCGTAACCGCCGTTGATGTCATAGTTGTTGTCTTTCGAGAAATAATAGTCCAGCAAAGTAAGGGCGTTGATACTGGCGATGATCGATCCACTGCTCGGCTGTAGAAATGTACCATTGCTGGTGTTCACTTCATTTGCCATGGAGGAAACATTTTTACGTAGAACACCTGCGGTCTGATTTTTAGTGACGCCGCCAGTCATGAGGCCGAATAAAACCGGATTATCACTGTGAATGCCATAGGTTTGTAGCAAACCTGTCGGCTTATAAGATGAAGTGCCATAACGGCGGCAATAATGAATATTATCTTCTGTGCTGTCAGTGCAGACTGCGACTCTCACCGTGTAGTCCCGTAGTACGGAAGAGGGCGGCGTGCTGTAAGCGTGTATGCCGGTCACATCAGGATCGTTCCCGTTGTTGCCGAAAACTCCCTCTTGATATTCGTCATATTCTTTTTGATTTCCGCCCAGCAGACATTGATAACGCTCACCGCTGGCCCACAGCGAATAATTGCCTTTTACCACTCGCATCACAGGTCTAGTTGCCGTTTGCGATTGTGAAACCACCTCCTTCGCATGCCCAAGACTGGTATTGCAAAAAGTAAGACCGTGTTTCTTTTTATCCCAATCCGACACGGTGAAATCCGTGAGCCCTGTGAGCAGGGTGATGTCACTGCCGTTGTAATACTTGGCAAAACTGTGCGAGTCATTGGGCAAATAGGCGCGCTCTAGAATGGTACTGCTTGAGGTGTCCGTCGAACGTTTGCCACCGTATAAAACACTGCGCACTATATCGATGCGGGTCATGGTCGCCCAGTTGAGGAAATTCCCGCTCCAGCGGCTGTTGGTGCAGTATTGTTTTATCCCCAGTGCGGCTTGTTTGATGCCGAGTGTGCTGTTGATTGCTGTGGGAGCGGTGGCATTTGCAGCAGGTGAAAAAAACACCGGTGGTGGTGTTATAGCTGTAACATTTTTCTTCGTTGAAATAACCCTTGTAGACAACGTTGTGGTTGTAACTGACATCTGGCAAACCGTCGCCGTCGAGGTCGTCAAAGTCGTTATAGGCTTTAAGAAATACCTGGTGGTCGCCAGCCAGGGTAAGCATCAGCATAGGATGGGTTTTTGCCGGTTCCGATAGCGGCGGATTAGTGCTGTAAGTGGCATTAGTGGGTGTCTGTGCGAGTGCCGTCGAGGCGGCACAGAGCAGCAATAATGCAGCTGCATTTGCCCGCTTTGCCGAATGGATGAACACATTCCTGATTGATTTCATGCTAGCCATATTGTCCACCTTAGCCCGCAGCCCTGAAGACGGATTGCAACATAACAGCAGCGCGCCCAGCGCTGCCTTGTGCTCGAACCGTTACCCGATACAGCGGCACACCACCATTGCGATTATTCTCATCGGTAGTGATTTGCCGGTCCCGCGGGACATAACAAAGAAATTCCACCATATAAGGCACCGCGATGGTTTCAGTGTCCAACTCGCCGCTGTTGCCCAAGTCCGTTTTGGCGATCTGCACTTTCGGCAGGGCAGCACCATTGTTTTCCCAAAAAGTTTTTGCCGGCCAGGCTTCAGCGGCAGTCGCCGGTTTGGCGATTTTGCAATCATCGCGATACATGGCGTTGGCCAGATCACCGGAAAAACACAAGCCGTTGCTGCAGGTGCTGTTGAAGCAGCGGTTTGATGTGGAATTGCGGCAGATAAAATCATCCTCGCTGTAATTTGCAGCGAGCACGACCTGTTCCGCCTGCGCCAAGGCCGCTTCAGCGGCCTGAAATGCGACCGCATGATCGCGGGCGCTGCTCGCCATTTTCAGCGCATTGTTGGAAGAGCCGCATGCTGGTTACGCCGAGGAGGGTGACCAGTGCCAGAATCACCAAGCTGAAAACCAGCGTCGCACCTGCCTGCCGGGCGGGAAAATCGGGTATGGATTGCATCGCACTATCCTTAAATCGTGTTGCGAAGACGGACGGTTGTGGTGATCAGTTGCCGCATAAATCGGTCTTGGTAATTCTTGTTCAGATAATTCTGACTTGTGTCAGATGGCAGCGAAGGTTCCAGTGAGCGGAACACCAGGCTGACCTGTACCGAGCGCACGCGGCTCCAGTTGCTCCACTGCGCATTGGTAAATACCGTCGGCGGCACATAGGTATCCGGTGCGCCGTCGTTGTCGGTATCCACCCCGTAAGTCACCTGCAGATCCTCCACACCCAGCGCCAACTCTTCGCGTTCGAGCGCACCTTTGTTGTAAAGCAGTCTTTGTAAAGATGGTTGGCCGGGCAGACTGAGGGACTCGCCGATGAAATAACCGAAAGTGTTGTAGGGCATTACCTGACTGCCGACTCCGTAAGTCTCCTGGGCGCCAGTGACACTGTCGCAGGCGCAATCGGCTTTGCAGCGGATGCTTTGATCGCGCGGTGGTTTTATGGCCGCACCGCAAATGGATGCGTTGGAATATTTCAGCATGGTGCTGTTTTCCAGGATGTCCGCCATTTTGATCACGCCCATGCGCCGGCAATCCTCCGCCACTATGGCGATCAGATCGCCGGTGCTGAAACTGTGACTGGATTTCACCAGCAGATTGTTTTCGATATGGGATTCGAGCGTGGCGGGCGCGCCGGCGGCGCTGCGCACAATAAAAGATTCCGGCGTTCGGTCGCCGTCTTTGGTGCGAATGGTCCAGGTGGTGTAGCTGCTGGGAAAGCCTGTGGCAAATCCCGTTATGGGTTGCAGGGGATCCAGATAGCCATTGGCGGGGTTTAAACCCAGCAGACGGTTGATATCCGCAGAATTTTCCGTGCGCGCCACCAGCGCCACATTGGTGGTATTGCCAACGCAACCCCAATAACCGGCATTTTGAATATCCCGCGACAGCATATACATGGCATAACGCGCATTATGCTGAATGTAAGACATATCCTCCTGTGCAAGAAAAGTGGTTTTGCTGTTAAAGAAAACCTGCACAACGCCAGCCATGATCAGTAGCGAAATGACCATGGAAATCATTAACTCGATTACGGTCATGCCACGCGTATAGAAACAGCGGAAAACCAATTTTTTCGTTTTCATCTCACGCACCTCCGAGTTGGGTGGGGCGCTCGACCAGCAAAGTGTATTGTTTCCTTCCAGCAGTAGAGCTGCCATCCGGCCGGCTGTCATCGAAGGACACTATGATCTGCAGATAGGTGCTGGTGCCGAGAGTTTTCTGCGCAATGCTGCCGGTTCCTGCGGGGAGGTTTTGTTTGATCGTTTCATTCCAGTGGTAGAGATCCCAATTCACCAGATCTCCGGCGGAGCAGGCGGCGGCGCTGACATCTTCCGCCAGACAATCGGTGGGAGGTTCGTCCGGGAGATCTGTGGTTGTGTAAGCGGCAACATTTTTGGGGTTGATGCGGATCCGCTCGGCAATGTCATTGGCGATGTTCATCGCTTTTGCGTAGCTGTCCGCGGATTTATTGAATTGCACGGATTTGATCTGCATTGCCAGTATGCCCAGCAAACCGACCGCCAGAACAAAAAGCGACACCAGAACTTCAATCAGGGAAGAGCCTCTTTGCTTATACATCCAAATATCCCTTGCCCCAAAAGTTGAATTATCTTCTGTACGGCATCACAACTTATGGTCTGGCCATTGATTGGCGAATTATCGCAATACTTGTTTTTATCTTCGATATGGCGGAAATTTGACTTCGAGGCTGTCCGCCCGGGGGCACCGTCGCTTTTTTGACTGGCGCGCAATTTTTTTCCTTCTTCAAATATCAGCAAATCGAAGGTTTTCGCGCCAGCTATTTTTGCGCGTTCCGACCGAAGGAATCGGCGCTGCGATCGACGGTAAGTGTTTGCCAACAAGCATAACTGTGGTCCCGAATAAGAAGGCTTTTTTAGATTAAAAGAATTGGATGCAACTCGTAGTGTTTTTGACGTTTAGTTGCACGTAGATCTGAGGTCGAAATGGAGTAGGTAATTAAGGTGTGAAATATATCCGGGCTAGGCCGTGGGCTAAGCCCAGTTGGCCGGGGGATTTTGGTAGAGAAAAAATAGGAGGGGAAAATACAGGAGCACACCAATTTTTCTGTAGAGCTGGTGTGCTTGTTCTGTTGAGTGTTATCCCTTCGCCAATGGCAAATCCGCTGAACCCCATTCCGCCCAGGATCCGTCATAAAGCGCGATATCCGCAAAACCGCACTGATGCGCGGCGAGCAAGCCGATACAGGCTGTGACGCCGGAGCCGCAACTGAAAATCAGGCGCTGGTTTTTTTCGCAGCCGGCTGCGGCAAAAATAGTTTGCAATTCATCCTGCCGGCGCAGGTGGATGCCATCGATAAGCTGGGCAAACGGAATATTAATGGAGGAGGGGATATGCCCGCTTTTTACGCCCGGCCGAGGTTCCGCCTCCACGCCGCGAAAGCGACCCGCACCGCGCACGTCGATGATGCGAATGCGCGAGTCATCTATGGCGGCCAGCACCTCGGCTGCCGACACCAGGCGTTCTTTTATCGGGCGCGCCGTAAAATTGCCGCGTTCTGTCGATATGTCGTACTGCGCTTCGATGGCGCCGCCTGCGGCCGTCCACGCAGGCAAGCCGCCATCGAGAATAAAAATCTGCGGGTGACCCATCAATTGAAAATTCCACCAGGCGCGGGGTGCGGAATAAATACCAATACTGTCGTACACCACCACGATGGAATCGTTATTAATTCCTAGGGCCTGCATTTTTTGTTGGAATATTTCCGGCGTCAGCAAAGTGTGCGGCAAGCCGGAATCGTGTTGCGAGAGTGCGTCTATATCAAACCGGCGCGAACCGGGGATGTGTCCTGTGTTGGCAAATTCTTCCGCGGTGCGACCTATAGGCGGAAGGGTAGCGTCCAGCAGGACCAGATCGCGGTGGGAAATATTGTCTTGCAACCAGTTGACGGATATGAGGGACATCGCAGGAGCCTCTGCTATAGGTGACATTTGATTTATGTAGGGCGGCGACCGGGTGTGCCGGACGGGTCAAAGGCTAACATCGGCGAGGCAAAAACGACACAGGTCCCTGCGTCGCAGTGGACAGAATCCGGACAAGGGCGCATTCTCCGGGAGCAGGCCCTGTGTGGCCTGAGCTATAGTCATCAAAGACATAGATTGCCAGCAGAAATTGCCGCGCACAGCAAAACTTAACAGGTTGAGGTGATGCCATGAAAAGCACCCAATTTATAGGCCGCTGCATCGATCAGGCGCTGGGCCGGATCGCAGCGGATCTGGTGATTCGCAACACGCGTTTTCTCGATGTGATTTCCGGTGAACTGATCAGTGGCGATGTGGCGATTTGCGGTGATCGGATCGTCGGCACTTGTGAATCATACAGCGGTACGCAGGAAATCGACGGCACCGATCTGACAGTGGTGCCGGGTTTTATCGATACTCACGTGCATTGTGAATCCAGTCTGGTAACGCCCCTCGAATTCGATCGCTGTGTCTTGCCCCGCGGCGCCACCACAGCGATATGCGATCCCCATGAAATTGCCAATGTGCTCGGCCGCGAAGGCATAGAGTATTTTCTTCGCTGCGCCGAGCGCACCTGTATGGACTTGTTCGTGCAACTCTCGTCCTGCGTGCCAGCGACGGACCTGGAGACTGCGGGAGCGCGCCTGGATGCAGCGGATCTGGTGGCGCTGCGCGACCATCCGAAAGTGCTCGGCCTGGCGGAATTTATGAATTATCCCGGCCTGCTCGCCAAAGCGCCGGATGTGCTCGACAAACTCGCGGCTTTTCAGGGCTGGCATATCGACGGTCACGCGCCTTTGGTGCGGGGGCGCGAATTAAATGCCTATCTCGCCTGCGGAATTTGCACGTGTCACGAAACCACCTCGCAGGACGAAGCGCGGGAAAAAATTGCGCAAAGGCATGCATGTGCTGATCCGCGAAGGAACGGTCTCCAAAGATCTGCACACGCTCGCTCCGCTGCTCAATCCGCTGACGTCCAATGCCATGGGTTTTTGCACCGATGATCGCAACCCTCTGGATATAGGCGAGGAGGGGCATCTGGATTTTCTGATTCGCAGCGCTATCGCCATGGGTATAGCGCCGGCGGATGCCTACCGCGCCGCCACCTGGTCGGCGGCGCGTGCGTTTGGTCTGCGCGACCGGGGGTTGGTGGCACCGGGGAAAAAAGCGGATCTGGTGCTGTTATCCAATTTCGAAACCTGTCAGGTGCACTCGGTGATCAGCGCCGGTCGCATCGTCAACGGGAATTTATTTGCCACGCGGGAGCCGGTTGCGCCGGTGGGCCTCGCCAGCGTCAAGCGTCAGCCTGTGAGGGAGGCAGATCTGCGCATCGCCGGACAGGCGCAGGAAATCCCGGTGATCGGCGTGAAAGCCGGCAGCATTATCACCGCGCACCGCACCCTGCCGGTTCCGGTAATTGCGGGAGAGCGGGTGGCGGATCCTGCGGCGGACATTCTAAAAATCTGTGTGCTGGAACGCCATGGGCGCGGCGGCAATATCGGCCGCGGTTTTGTGCAGGGATTCGGCCTGCGTCAGGGAGCCCTGGCATCATCGGTGGGACACGACAGCCATAATTTATGCGTAGTGGGCAGCAGCGATGCGGATATGGTGGTAGCGGTCAATCATTTGATTCGTATCGGCGGCGGTTTTGCTGTGGCTTTGAACGGAAAAATTCTCGCTGATCTGCCATTGCCGGTGGCCGGCCTTATGAGCACCGAACCTTATGAGACGGTACGCGAACAATTGCTGGTATTGCGCGATCAGGTGCGCGCGCTGGGCTGCCCGTTGCCCGAACCTTTTTTACAGCTGGCGTTTTTACCTCTGCCGGTGATTCCCCATTTAAAAATTACCGACAAGGGCTTGGTGGACGTGGATCGTTTTTGTTTGCTGGAGCCGGGCTGAGCGCGTCAACGCGGTTTTTCTTTTTCCAGAATGGCCATCAGAATATGCTCTTCCCGGATCACACCTTCCGGGCATTCATTTCCTTCGCATTGCAGGTAGATATCCAGGCGATTTTCTTCGTAAAGCGTGAGAATCAGCGGGTGCACATAATATTTTTTACACACGGTGCGAGTATTGCCTAGGTGGGCAGCGACGTTGTCGAGCGCCGCCAGTAAATTTTTTTAATCTCAGTTTGAGTAGTCGCCGCGCCTATACTGCCGAGTGCTGTCAACGCCTGTACGGAGCCGGCCCAGGTGCGAAAGTCCTTGGCCGTAAAATCCTCACCGGAGATTTCTTTTAAATAGGCGTTGACCATTCCCGAGTCGATGCTTTTGCGCTTGCCCTCCTGGTCGTAATACTGAAACAGCTCCTGCCCCGGAATATCGCGGCAGCTTTTTACAATTCTCGCCAGACGTTTGTTTTTGATGCTGACTTTATGCGCGATACCTTTTTTGCCGCGAAAAATAAACTGCATGCGATCGCCTTGAATATCCACATGCCGATCCTTCAGTGTGGTTAATCCGAACGAACCGTAGAGTTTTTCGTAAGCGCTGTTACCGATGCGGATACTGGTTAAATCCATCAAGCAGACCACTGCGGCGAGCACCTTTTCCGCCGGCAGGCCGCGTTTGGCCAGGTCGTGTTCCAGGCGTGCGCGAATCTGCGGCACGCATTTGCCAAAGTGCAGCAGGCGATAAAACTTGGTGTGATTGCGCAGCGCGTTCCAGTGGGAATGGTATTTGTACTGCTTGCGGCCTTTTGCATCTGTACCTGTGGCCTGCAAGTGACCATTGGCTTCGCTGCAAATCCACACGTTGGTCCAAGCGGGTGGGATTACGAGTTTGCGGATACGCTCAAGTGTTGCGCGATCGCGAACTTTTTTACCGTCGAAAAAAGTAGTCGAACCCTGTGTCGCACGGTTTGCGCAGGATGCCCGGTTGGCGGTCATCGACATAAATCAGGTCGACGGCCTCTGCGCTTTTTTTGCGTCTTTGAGAATCGCCTGGAGCTTGCGCTTGCTCAGTTTGACTTCACCCGCTTCAACCGCTTCCACCACCAACATAGCCGCCGTCCCGCTCGTTTTGGTTTGCAGGTTTATTGACCTTGGGAAAGAGTGCGTGTTCGGAAATGGCGAGGGTGCAGAGGTGAAATCAGGACTTGCCGACTTTTTCAAATTCGATGGTATAACCGATTTTACCCGGCACGGCCTGCAGTATTTTTGCGTTTGGATAGCGCTCCTGCACCAATTCGCGCAGCTGCTGTTTGATGTGCTCGCAGGTGTCGATACCGAAGAAGATGGCGGTGATCTGATCGGCGGCGAAGCCCAGGTCGTCGTACCACTCGGCAGGCTGCGTATGAGTAATGGAAATATCTTGCTCGCTGACGGTCAGGCAGCGCCACTCCTGCTCCAGTTTGCGGTGTGGGCCTTTGGTAAAGAAATGATCCTTGAAGCGGTCTTCGGCGGTATCTTTGCGGTTGTGCAGAATCGCGCCGAGCTGCTCCCGCAGGCTGGTGAGCTGCGGTCGCTCCGTCTGGTACACCACCGGCCGCGCAGACGTGAAAGGTGCCGTGTCGCCGATAGCGAAACGTATGGCGACGCCGCGGTGCAGATCGGCGAATTGTTCCCAGGCGTTAACGTTGTCGGGTTTATGGATGAAGCAGCAGACTCTCACCTTGCGCAAGTATTCCTGCCACTTTCCCCGCGTAACGTTCAGTTGGTCCTGGCGGTAGTCCACCATTTTGCCGAGCAGGTCACGCAGTATGCCGTGCGCCTCCTCGGGATAGTTGAAGCGCGCCTCGTCACGCCAGCGCCGGATCGCGTTGATCAGCGGCGAATCGCCTCTGGGTGTCTCCGGGGCGAAAATCATGGAAGACGCCAGCTTGACCGTGGAGTCGAGCATGGCATTGGTATCGAAGTTGAAATCGCTTTTGGCGGAGAGCTCAAACGGGTCGCCGAAACGATCTGGTGAGCTCCAGCGCAGTTTTTGTTCCGAGAGGATTTTTATCGCCACCGCACCATCGGTAAATTTGATCAGACTGTCGGGTTTGTCGGCTGACACGGTTAACCTTTGGATGGGATGATCGGTGGCCCCGGGGATCGGCAGCGCAAGTGGTTTTGTATAAGCGTAGCTTGCATCCCTCGAAAAATCTTGCCGCACGGCTTTCGCAAGATTGATTTTTCCACCGTCGCCATGGGTCATTTGCTTCAACCGGTCGCGCCGCTAGAATAGCGCCCAATTTGGCCGATGATCTGGGGGTTCTATGGAGTTTGCAGGTGCACATATCTTGTCTGTCGAGCAGTTCGAAAGAGCTGATATAGAGCGGATTTTCGATGTTGCCGACACCATGGCCCCCTACGCATTGCGGGAAAAAGTCACCCGCGTTTTAGAGGGCGCAATCCTCGGCAATATGTTTTTTGAACCGAGCACCCGCACCCGCATCAGTTTCGGCTGCGCTTTCAACCTGCTCGGTGGTGAAGTGCGGGAAACCACCGGCTTCAAAAGCTCCGCCATCACCAAAGGCGAATCCCTTTACGACACCGCGCGGGTGCTGTCCGGTTACAGTGACGTTATCTGCATGCGCCACCCGGCGGAAGGTTCAGTAGCGGAATTCGCCGCCGCCAGCCGGGTGCCAGTGATCAACGGCGGCGACGGCGCCAACGAGCACCCCAGCCAGGCGCTGCTGGATTTGTACACCATTCGCAAAGAGCTGCGTGGACGCAGTCGCGGGCTCGATGGTCTGCGCATCGCCATGATCGGCGATCTTAAACACGGCCGCACGGTTCACTCTTTGTGTCGTCTGCTCTCCCTCTTCAACAATATCCACATCACCCTGGTGTCGCCGGCGGAATTGGCCATGCCGGAGTTTTATGTGGATCTGGCGCGCCAGGCGGGGCACAAGGTGACGGTGTCATCCGAGTTGACTGCCAGCATCGCCCATGTGGACATCGTCTACTCCACGCGCATCCAGGAAGAGCGTTTCCCCACCAAGGAGGAGGCGGATCTCTACCGCGGACGCTTCCGCCTGAATCAGGCGATCTACACCAAGTTCTGCGAACCCAACACGGTCATCATGCACCCCCTGCCGCGTGACTCCCGCGCTGATGCCAATGAGCTGGACAACGACCTCAACCAGAACCCCAATCTGGCCATCTTCCGCCAGGCGGACAATGGCTTGCTGGTGCGCATGGCGCTGTTTGCGATGGTGCTGGATGTGGTGCATCTGGTGGATCGCCACTCCCGCCCGGTACATTGGTTCAATCGCCGGGATTACGAGTAGGGCGGGGACGACTGTTCTTAGAACAGCATGCGATTGAGCTTATCTATGAGCTTTTATAGTCGCGTATTCAGACGTTAAATAGATCTCAGAAGAGCATACGATTGAGCTTATCTATCAGCTTTTATGGTTGACGTATTCAGACGTTAAATAGATCTCAGAAGAGCATACGATTGAGCTTGTCTATCAGCTCCTGGGGCGGGTCGAGATCGGCGTAGCAGCCGTCCACTTCGAGGCCGAGGCTGTGCCAGCGCTCGAGGTTGTTGCAGGTGATCAGCAGCGGAATCTGCCCGGTGTTGCAGTCCTCGCGCAGACGGCGGATGGTGGTAATGGCATCGTCGCCGCTCAATTGCTCATCCAGAACAATCACATCCGGCCGGTTGCGCCGCGCCAGCGCCAGGGCTTCTTGACCGGAGCGCGCTTGCAGCAGTGCGAAGTAGTGCTTGAGCTTGCCATCAATCCCACGCGCCAGGCGGCCACTGTTATCGGCAACCAGTATGCGTACCCTCGGACTGAAGAGTTTGACTGTCACCCGGTTGCGACCGGCCTGTTTGGAGGCGTAGAGCGCCTTGTCGGCGGCGTGGATCTGATCACGCAGGTGAGTGCCCGCGGTGTGGTTGATCACCGCGCCGCCGATGCTGACGGTGATATGAGTGGCGGTAGGGGATTCGCGGTGGCGGATATTGAGCGCCGCCACGTTCTGTCGAATGCGCTCGGCCACATGAAAGGCGCCTTCCTCCCGGGTGTCGGTCAGAACCGCGATAAATTCTTCACCACCATAGCGCGCGACTATGTCACCGGGGCGGCCGAGGCTCTGCATGATGGCGTCGGCGACCTTGATGATGCAGTCGTCCCCGGCCACATGGCCGTAACAATCGTTATAAAGCTTGAAGTGATCAATATCCATGATCAGGATGGCCAGCGCCTCATGGTTGCGCGCCGCCTGCTTCCAGGCGTTTTCGGCGCGGTCATCAAAGGTGCGGCGGTTGAACAGATGGGTCAGGCTGTCGCGTTCGCTCAGTTCCACCAGGCTCTGGTTGAGTCGCTGCAGCTCATCGCGCATGGCGATGATGCGCTCCATAGCGCGGATCTTGGCGACCAGAATGGTTTCGCTGACGGGTTTGATCAGATAGTCGTCGCCGCCGACGTCTATGCCACGGCGCAGGTCTTCTTCCTCATTCTTGCCGGTAACGAAAATGATCGGCAGCCAGAGGTCATCTTTCTCCAGCCATTCACGGATAAGGCGCGTGGTTTCAAAGCCGTCCAGACCGGGCATCTCCACATCCATCACGATCATGTCCACCCGCTTGGCGTCGAACATCTGCAGGGCTTCTTCACCGTTGTTGGCGACGATTGGATGATGGCCGGCATTACGGATGTACTGGCACATGGCATGCCTGAGAGTAGCGCTGTCTTCGACGATCAGAATATTCATGCAGGGTGCTGGCTCATCCGGGGGTCCAGTTTTGAAAGGCCCGTTTGGAATATAGCACAGGCTTTCGCCAGCGAATGCTTCGCATTGCACAGTCCGAAGCCCCTGCAGAACCGCCCGTCGGGGCGGGACAAAAGTGGAAATCCGGGGAAGTTTTCTGTATTTTGTGCCGTCATTTTTTCCCCGGTCCGACCGTTTTATGTCCATTTCGCTTGAGTCTGGCACTGCCGAATTCGATGACATACGCCCTTATGACGACAGCGAAGTGCGCCCCACCATTGAGCGCCTGCTAAATGATAGGGAGTTTCTGGACACGGTTGCCCGGCTCAAGGCGCCGCGCCTGAGCCGCTGGTTTGCGCCACTGCTACGGCCCCTGGTGCGCAGGGCGCTGCGCAAGGAAACCGCTGGCGTCATGACGGTCGACGATTTCCAGCAGCGTTTGGAAAAGTACGTGCGCCAGTTGTTGGATGACACCGTGACCGAGCTGACCATTTCCGGGCTCGACCACCTCACACCTGGCAAAGCCTATTGCTTCATCAGCAATCATCGGGATATCGCCATGGATCCCGCCTTTGTCAATTGGACGCTGTACCACAACGGCTTCCAGACTCTGCGCATCGCGATTGGGGACAACCTGCTCACCAAGCCCTTCGCCTCGGATCTGATGCGCCTCAACAAGAGCTTTATCGTCAACCGCTCGGCCACGGCACCCAGGGAAAAGCTCAAGGCTGCACGCAAGCTGTCGGGCTATATCCACCATTCGGTGGTCAAGGATAACGCCAATATCTGGATCGCCCAGCGCGAAGGGCGGGCCAAAGACGGCGTCGACAGAACCAACCCCGCCATCGTCAGCATGCTGGCCATGTCGCGCGCCAAGCCGGAGAGTTTTGGCGACTTCCTCTCCCGCGCGAACATAGTGCCGGTGTCCATTTCTTACGAGTGGGATCCCTGCGATGAATTTAAGGCGCGGGAGCTGACGATCCTCAAGCGCGACGGCCGCTATGAGAAGGCCGAGCACGAGGATGTGCGCTCCATCGCCAAAGGCATCTCCGGCTTCAAAGGTCGTGTGCATCTGGCCTTTGGCGAGCCATTATCCAGCGCGATTGCCGACGTGGACGAGGCGGTGGAAGTGATCGACCGGGCGATCCTGAGCAACTATGTGCTCCACGCCAGCAACTGCGCCGCTTATGAAATGATCGAGCGCAAATCACCCAAAGTGCCCGTTGGCGCCGATGGCCGTCTGTTTACAGAAACCGACGCCACTGAAGCGCGCCGTCAGTTGCAGGAGCGCCTGGATACCTGTGAGCCGCAGTGGCGGGACATGTTGGTGCGCATCTACGCCAATCCGGTCTACACCAAGCTCAATGCGGAGCAGCAGGGGCCCTCCTCTCACATGGACGACCGCCCCGCCGCGCAGGTCTGACGATGCTGGGAGACGCGGTCAAACAGGCCATTCAATCCAGCTATTCCCGCTTTCTCAAGTCACGGCAGCTCAATCCCCGTTACGGCCAGAAACTGATGATCGCCGCCATCGCCCGCGCGCTGGGCGGCATCCGTCTGGACGATGAGGCTAAACGCACTGGAGATGGTCATATCTGCGTGGTGGAGGCGGGCACCGGCACCGGCAAAACCGTCGCCTATCTGCTCGCCACCCTGCCGGCGGCTAAGGCGCTCGGCAAAAAAGTGGTGGTGTCCACCGCGACTGTCGCTCTGCAAGAGCAGATCGTCTTCAAGGATCTGCCGGACGTTAAACAGCACAGCGGTCTCGACTTCCACTACGGTCTCGTCAAAGGGCGCGGCCGCTATCTCTGCCTCAGCAAACTCGACCGGATTCTCGCCGACGGCCACGAAGAACTGCTGTTTCTCTACGATGACGCCAGCGCCGGCGTGTCGCCGCAGGACAAAGCGCTCTACCAGACCATGATGGACAAACTGGCGGAAAGCCGCTGGGACGGCGACCGCGACAGCTGGCCGGAGGAGCTGCCCCAGGCGGCGTGGTCGCGGGTGACCACGGATCACCGTCAGTGCACCGGGCGGCGCTGCAGTTTTGTCCGCCAGTGCGCGTTTTTCAAAGCGCGGGATTCCCTCGACGAAATGGATTGCATCGTTGCCAACCACGATCTGGTGCTGGCGGATCTGGCCCTCGGCGGCGGCGCGATTCTGCCGGCACCCCAGGACACCATCTATATCTTCGACGAAGCCCACCATCTGCCAGACAAGGCGATCAACCACTTTTCTGCCCACAGTCGGGTGGTCTCCACCAGTCGCTGGCTCGGCATTACGGAGGGGCAGTGGAAGGGATTGCTGGAGCCGCTGGAGAGCGCGGTCTATTTGATGCAGATCGCCGCGCCCATGGAGAGTGCTCTCAAGGCGGCGCGCTCACAGCTGGACGGCGTACAGCCGCTGCTCGCGCCCTATATGGCGGAGATGGACCGTACCTCCCCCACGCCGCGCTATCGCTTTCCCCAGGGTCAGGTGCCGGCGGAACTCGAACGTATAGCTGGCCATTTGCAGGTGGCGTTTGACGATATCTACCGCTTGCTGGACAAGCTCTGCAGCGAGGCCAACAAGATTCTGGAAAGCGAACATTCCCCAGTGCCCATGGCAGACCTGGAGGCGATCTACCCGCTGCTCGGCAGCTGGTGCGCCCGGGCGGAAGCCAATCGCGACCTGTGGAAGAGTTTCGCCGACAGCACACCCGACCCCAAGTGGCCAGTGGCGCGCTGGATTACGCTGATTGAATACGAAGACACGGTGGATTTTGAATTGGTGTCGAGCCCAATTCTCGCGTCACATACGCTCTCGCAGCACCTGTGGGAGCCCTGTTGCGGCGCGGTGGCTACCTCGGCGACCTTGACGGCGCTGGGTACTTTCGACCGCTTTCGCTTGCGCGCCGGCACACCTGGCGACGCCACCTATGAAGTTGTGCCGAGCCCTTTCGATTTCGCCCAGAACGGTATTTTGCGCGTACCCAAAGGTGCGGTGGATGGCAATCAGGTGGAGGCGCACACCCAGAGCATCATCCGTCTTTTGCCGGAGCTGCTCGACCCGCGCCAGGGCACATTGGTCCTGTTTGCTTCGCGCCGGCAGATGCTGGACGTGAACGAGGGCCTGCCCGCCGAATGGCGCGAGCGCATCTTGATGCAGGGCAATGAATCCAAGCAGCTGCTGTTGAAACTGCATCGCGACCGCTTGGATGCGGGGCAGGGCAGTGTGCTCTTCGGCCTCGCCAGTTTTGCCGAAGGAGTCGATCTGCCAGGGCATTATTGCGAACATGTGGTGATCGCCAAGATACCCTTCGCCGTGCCGGACGATCCGGTGGAGGCGGCCATGGCTGAATGGATCGAGGCCCAGGGCGGCAATGCATTCATGCAAATTGCTGTACCCGACGCGGCGGTGAAGCTGGTGCAGGCTGCGGTCGTCTGTTGCGGACCGAAGAGGACAAAGGCGTGGTCACAGTGTTGGATCGCCGCCTGATCAGCAAACGCTATGGCAAGGCGATCCTGAACTCGCTGCCACCTTTTCGTTTGGAGCTGGAATCATGACTGACCGACATATAGCCGTAGCCGAGATTCTGCTCGACATAGAGTGCGAGCTGCGCCGCAGTCGCCTCTGGCAGAGCGAGATGCCCAGCGACGAGGCGCTCGCCAGCGAACAGCCCTTCGCGTTGGATACTTTGGATTTTCACCAGTGGCTGCAGTTTATTCTGCTGCCGCGCCTGCACCATCTGGTTGACCAGCGCCTGCCGCTGCCCGCGGCCTGCGGCATATCGCCGGTTGCCGAAGAGGTGTACAAGCAGCGCCTGGAAGTGATGAAGCCGCTGCTGTTGCAATTGCAGCGGCTGGATCGAGTGTTTCAGTAACCTAGTTGGCGAGCTTTGGCGCAGTCCGTTTAATCGACTGCGCTGCATTCCAGACAGAGCGCATAGATCTGCGGCGCCTTGCCGTTGAGCAAGAGCTCGGCCCCGTCGGGCAGCAGCTCCTGCAGACGCTTCAGCCAAACCGCATCCCCCGCCAAACCCGCCAATGCCTGCCACGCCACCTGACCTGATTCGCTGCCCAGCATCTCGCGGATCAGCCGTTCCTGCGGGGTCAGCTCGCGCTCGATCAATTTGACCTGATATTCATCCAGGTTGGCGAGTTGCGCCGCCGCGGCGACTGCGTCGTTGAGGTAGCCGATTTTATCTACCAGACCCAGATCCTGCGCTTTGATACCCGTCCACACACGGCCCTGGGCCACAGCGTCTATGGCGGCGGGGTCGCTGCCGCGGTTGGCGGCGACTATGTGGAGAAAGCGGTGGTAGATGTGCTCAACCCCCAGCTGGAGTACCTGGGCGGCTTCCTCCGGCAGGGCGGTATCCAGACGCATGGCACCGGAGAGGTCGGTGGTGCCTATACCGTCGGTGTGGATGCCGAGTTTGGCAAAGCTCTTCTCCAGGGAGGGAAAGAGGCCGAACACGCCGATGGAGCCGGTGATGGTTGAGGGGGTGGCCCAGATCTGGTCGGCAGACATGGCAATCCAATAACCGCCGGAGGCGGCGACACTGCCCATCGAGATCACGATGGGTTTACCGGCCTCGCGCACAAGCTCCAGTTCCTGGCGGATGATTTCCGAGGCGAAGGCGCTGCCGCCGCCGCTGTCGATCCGCAATACCAGTGCTTTCACTTCTTCATCCTGGCGTGCGTTACGGATCAGCTCACTGAGCGAATCGCCGCCGATGGTGCCCTCGGGATGGGAGCCATCGAGAATGGTGCCGCTGGCGACTATAAGGGCGACATTGCCCGCGGGGATGGCGGGCGGCCAAGCGCGGTGGCGGTTGTAATGCTGCAGGTCCACGTACTGCACTTTCTCCGCGTCTTCACTGTCGGCACCGAAACGCTCGATCAGCAGCCGGACGCGCTCCTGGCGCGAGCTGACCCGATCCACCAGCCGGTGCTGCAGCGCCAGTTGCGCGGTGTCGCCCTGGGTGGCCCGCAGGTGGGTGGCCATATCGTTGATGAATTCCGTTAGCGTGCCCGGTTCCAGCTGGCGGCGCTGCTCCACATGGTCGGTGTATTCCATCCACAGGGCATCGAGCCACTGCTGATTGTGTTCGCGCGAGGCGGCGGACATGTCGTTGCGTATGTAGGGCTCGACGAAGTCTTTGAACTCGCCGACCTTGAAGACGTGGAATTGCACTGCGAGCTTGTCGAAGGCGTCCTTCAGATAATTGCGGTACATGCCCATGCCGGTGAGGGCGAGGCTGCCGAGCTCGTTGAGATGGATCTCGTCGGCATAGCTGGCGAGGAAATATTGCTCCTGAGTGTAGTTGTCCGCCAGCGCCACCACCGGTTTACCGGTTGCCTGAAAGCGTTCCAGCGCTTCGCCGATTTCCTGCAGCTTGCTCAGCCCGCCGCCGTCCAGATCGTCCAGTTGCAGGAGGATGCCGCTGATGCGGGTGTCGTGGGCGGCGTGGTCGATGGCATCAACCAGATCGCGCACCAGCGTTTCCATCGGCCCTTCATTGCCCACATTCAGCAGCCGCGCCGAAGGGGAGGCATAGGAATATTGATCCACCAGAATGCCGGACGGCCGCAGCAACAGCGGTGCATTTTCCGGCAGCGGCGGCTCCCGCGGGCCCACAATCGCCATGATTATGGCTATGACGATAACCAGTGTGATCAGGTTGAGCAGGGCGGTGCGCAACCAGCTCAGGCCGCGCCAGAGCAGGGAGAAAAGTCGCAGTGGGTTCGCGGACTTATTGGGGGTCGGCATAGGCGGATTCCGCAGGTTTTGGGGAGCGTTGCAGCCAGCGGCTGGTGAGCATGGAAACGATGAACAGGAAGACGGTGAGGCTCAGCAGGACGTAGTCGATCCACGCCCGCATGGGGCTGAACACACCTTCGACGGCCTTGATGAAGTACAGCAGCAGGACAAAACACAGGCCTATATGCGCGCGCGGGTTGTCGCGTCGCAGGCCCGGCAGAAAGATCAGCAAGGGGACGAGCTGAACCGTCCAGGCGAAATACCTAGGGCCACCGGGGCGAACCAGCTGCCACACACAAAAGCTGGCCAGGAGCAGGCCGTAAGCGACGAATGTCAAGGTGCGTGCCAGCGCTAAAGGGGAAGTTTGACTCATGATTCGGTCCTCAGGCGCAGGGCCAGTTGTGCCAGGCGTCGCCCCTGGGCAAAACACAGGCGGGTTTCCTCCTGACTCAAAGGGCGGTCGCTTTTTTTCTCCTGCGGTATGGGAGCTGCCGTAAGGCGTGCCGCCGGTCTGGGTCTGGTGGAGGGCGGCTTCGGTATACGGAATGCCGGCGAGTACCATGCCGTGATGGAGCAGCGGCAGCATCATAGTGAGCAGCGTGGATTCCTGGCCGCCGTGCTGGGTACTGGTGGAGGTGAAGACGCTGGCGGGTTTATCCACCAGATGCCCACCCAACCAGAGCGCCGCCGTGCCGTCCCAGAAATATTTCATCGGCGCCGCCATATTGCCAAAGCGGGTAGGGCTGCCGAGCGCCAAGCCGGCGCAGTTGCGCAGGTCGTCGGCGCTGCAATAGAGGTCGCCGTCTGCGGGAACGTCTTCCTCCACCGCTTCACACACAGTGGACACTTTCGGCACGGTGCGCAGGCGCGCTTCCACGCCGGCCACACTCTCGACGCCGCGGGCGATATGACGTGCCATCTCACGGGTATTGCCGTGCAGGCTGTAGTAGAGAACCAGAATATAAGGATGCATGCTCATCACCGCAGCAGTTGCAGAACGGCTTCGGGCGGTCGGCCGAGCACTGCCTGTTTGCCTTTCACCACGATTGGCCGTTCGATCAATTTTGGATGCGCGCTCATGATGCGGATCAGTTCGGCATCACTCAGTGCGCCGTCCGCCAGTCCGAGGCTTTTGTACTCATCCTCCTTGGTGCGCAGCAGTTCGCGCGGTTTTATTCCTAGCGCTTTAAGCAGGGTTTTCAGGGTTGCGGCATCCGGCGGATCTTGTAGGTAGAGCACAATCTCAGGAGCGATTCCCCGGCTTTGTAGCAGGGAGAGGGTTTCGCGTGACTTGCTGCAGCGTGGGTTATGATAAATCGTGATTTTGTCGGGCATGGTTTGGGAACGGGTTCAGATTTGCGAAGGGCGACATTCTAGCCCGGGACGACTCCGCCGTGTGTGGGGAAAATAGGCGGCGGGGAGCGCGCCTCAAATGCCGGTTCCATACTTTTATAAAGTGCAAGCAACGATAAAAGTTAAAGCGAAAGCGTCAGCTATATAAAACTTAAGTGTCAGCTATATAAAACTTAAGTGTCAGCTATATAAAGAAGCTAAAGCGTCAGCGATATAAAACGAAAGCGTCAGGCGGACCTACGACATGAAGATGATTCCGGATTTAGTGGTTGCACGCCTGCGGGGTCCCGCGCTGCTATGCGTGCGTTTTCTGCGCAATCTGGGCGCTGATTTTGTCGCCCACGGCTGCCAGAAAAGCGCGGCGGCGCTGACCTATCTCAGCCTGTTCGCGCTGGTTCCCCTGATGACGGTGGTCTACTCCGTGTTTTCGCTGATTCCCGCCTTCGACGGCGTGGCGGATCAGTTGCGCAATTTGTTGTTCACCCATCTGGTGCCGCAAAGCGGTCAGGAGCTGCAGTCTTATATCGCGGAATTCTCCTCCCAGGCGCGCTCCCTGACCGGTGTGGGTGTTGCCATGCTGGTGGTGACTGCCTACTGGATGCTGAGCAACATTGAAAGGACCTTCAATGCCATCTGGGGTGTGCAGCGTCCGCGCAAGGGCATCGCCAGCTTTCTCCTCTATTGGGCGGTTTTGAGCATAGGCCCGCTGTTGCTGGGCGCCGGTTTTGCCATTAGCACTTATCTGCTGTCGTTGAAGCTGGTTTTCAACAATCACGACTTAGGTGTCAGCTCGCTGGTCTTCGAGTTTCTCCCGTTTGTGTTAGGGTCCGCCGCCTTTACCCTGCTGTTTGCCGCTGTTCCCAACTGTCGCGTCCCCTTGCGCCACGCCGTCATCGGCGGGGTGGTGACGGCCTTGATGTTTCAGTTGCTGAAGGAGTTTTTTGGCGCCGTGGTGGCGCGCTCCTCTTTTCAGCTGGTGTATGGCGCTTTTGCCGCAGTGCCGCTGTTTCTGCTCTGGGTGAACCTGGTGTGGACGGTGATTCTCGCCGGCGCGATTCTGGTGAGGACCTTGGCGGAGCGCTCCTACAGAGTCGAGGAGGAAAAATTCAGCGATATGCACGCCGCGTTGAAATGTCTCGAACTGCTGCACCAACGCAGCCGCACCGGCCGCTCCGTATCGGATGCGGACTGCTTTCGTCTCGGCATAGGGGTTGTGCATTGGCAGCGGTTGCGCGGTTTGCTGGAGAAGGCCCGCTGGCTCATGGTCACCGGCAGTGGCCACTATGTGCTCAGCCGCGATCTGCGCAGTGTGACGCTTTGGGATCTCGCCCGTGTCGTCGGTGCGCGTCTGGCTGATCTGGAGGCACCAGTGGCGGCCAAGACGACGCGAACCCCCTGGTATCAACTCTATGCCCAGCACCGCACTCAGTTGTTGCAGGGTGCCCGGGACGCGTTTGATCTGTCTCTGGAAACCCTGTTTATCTCGACCCAGACCGGGCAAGAGCCGGAGATCCGGAGCAAGGGATGATAATCCGGCCAAGTTGCGCCGGCCGACTATACTAACCAGTACTGATGGTCGGTCCCTGATTCCTATGGCTATACCCTTATTGATTTGCGATGACTCGAGCATGGCGCGTAAGCAGGTTGCCAAAGCGCTCCCCGAGGGCTTGGACGTGAATATCAGCTTCGCCAGTAATGGTCTGGAGGCGCTGACGGCGATCCGCCAAGGCAAAGGTGAAATCGTATTTCTGGATCTCACCATGCCGGAGATGGACGGTTTTGCTGTGCTGGAGGCGATTCGCCAGGAAGAGCTGAAATCCGTAGTGATCGTGATCTCCGGTGATATCCAGCCGGTGGCGCGGGAGCGGGTGCTGCAGCTGGGTGCCATCGACTTCATCAAAAAGCCTCTCAATCAGGAAAAACTCCGCCAGACCCTGGAAACCTTCGGCCTGCTCTGATCCCCGCGGGTCCCGTCCTGGTGGTGCTTGGGGTAAGATGCCAGCCCGCTTTTCTCTGTGATCCAGCAATGAAACTCTCCCGCTTTGGCCGCCTGCTCGCCCAGGATTCCCCCATCGTGCAACTTATGGAAGACCTGGGTGAGGCGCTCAGCCGTAACCCCGATCTGCTGTTTCTGGGCGGCGGCAATCCCGCGAAAGTGCCCGCCGCGCAGCAGTGTTTTCAAACCCACCTACGGGGGCTGGTCGAGGATACGGATGCGGCAAATTCCCTGCTCGGCGTCTATCCCGCCCCTCAGGGTGATGACCGCACTTTGCGGGCGCTGGCGGGCTTTCTCTCCCGCGAATGCGGCTGGCCTGTCAGCGAGGCCGATATCGCCATCGTCAGTGGCAGCCAGCTGGCGTTTTTCATCCTTTTCAATCTGTTTGCCGGGGTGGACGACTCGGAATCCTCGCGCCAGGTTTTGCTGCCGCTGGTTCCCGAGTACCTCGGTTACGGCGCCCAGGGGCTGGGCGACGATTTTTTTCAAACCCGCAAACCACTGCTGCGGTTGACCCAGGCGAACCGATTCAAATACGCGCTGGATACGGCGGATTTGCAGGTCGGACCGGAAGTAGGGGCCATCTGCGTCTCACGCCCGACCAACCCCTCGGGCAATCTGCTCACCAATGCGGAAATGGATCAGCTTCTGACCCTGGCGCGCCAGGCTGGGGTACCGCTGCTGGTGGATCTCGCGTACGGATCGCCCTTTCCCGGTTTGGTGTATCAGGCTTGTGAAAATCCCTGGCGCGCTGGCTCTGTGCATGTACTGAGTCTTTCCAAGCTGGGGCTGCCGGGCGTGCGCACGGCGGTGGTGGTGGCGGACCCGGAGGTGATCCATTGTGTCGCTAGAGCCAATACGATCATGAGCCTGGCCAACGGCAATTTAGGGCCAGCATTGCTGGAGCGCATGATCGACAGCGGCGATCTCTCTCTCCTGGGGCGCACCGTCCTGCCGGATTTCTATCGCGCCAGACGCGATCAACTGGTGGCGCTGCTCGATAACGCGCTAAAGGGATTGCCTTACCGCATCCACGAGCCCGAGGGCGCGTTCTTTATCTGGTTGTGGCTGGAGAATCTGCCCGGCGGTAGCCAGGCGCTTTACGCCAATTTGAAAGAGAAGGGCGTATTGGTGATGGCCGGCGAGTCGTTTTTCTTCGAATGGCAGAGCACCTGGGCTCACGCCCGCGAATGCGTGCGCCTCACCTATTGCCAGCCGCCCGAAGTCTTGGCGCGCGCGGTCGAAATTATCGCGGCCGAAGTGCGCCGTTTGTACGCAGTTTAAAATTTGTACGCAGTTTAAAATTTGTACGCAGTTTAAATTTGTATGCGGCTTTTATTGTTGTTTTTGGCCGTCCCTCCCGGTTTTTCAACCGATGCCAGCACGGCGCTTGGATGGATGCCAAACCTACAATTTGTGTGATTTTTATACAGATAAGTTGTTGATGCAGTTCACAAAATCGCCTTAAAACCCTTCGTTATGGCAAGGCTGCATCTCGGCCTTCAAGTTAATAAGTCCTTCCCTTCCCATCTATCAGCTGTCTGCTTATGTCTGTTCGCTATTAAGGCGAGGTTCTCTTATTGCGTCCGTCGCCCATTCGGCCCGCTGGTCCCTTGTCGTGGAAGGTGCCAGGGGGCTGCTCTAGTGTTATTTGGCGGGTTCCGTTTTATAGCGATTTGCATTTTCCCGCTCCGTTTAAATCCATCCATCTAGAGAGCACCAGCATGAACAGTTCAATTTCCAAACAACGCGGTTTTACTCTGTTGGAGGTGTTCTCAGTAGCGGTGGTGAGTGGTGTGCTGGCGATGGCCGGTATGCCGATGATCGAAGATTACCAGCGCAAGCATGCGGGCGCTGATCTGCAGCAGACCTTTGCCGAATCCCTGGCGGTGGCGCGCGAGCGCGCGGTAGGGGCGGGAACTGCGGTTTACCTCTGCGCGAGTGCCGACGGCGCCACCTGTTCGTCCGATTGGAAAGCGGGTTGGCTGGTGTATCAAGGTGCGCAGCCGACTTCGCCCGGTGATGCCGTGGCGGAGGGGGACATTATTGCGCACGTCAAAATTGAAGAAGCCAGTGCCGGATTGCAGGTGCTGGATGAAAATCTGGAGGCGGTGGCTGCCATCAGTTTCGATTCACGCGGATTTAATGCGGCGAGCCAGCGTTTGACGGCTATGACGTGTGAAGCCGGTGGCGTCCTTGAAGCCGGCGCAGTTTTCCTTGAGCGCAGTGGCCGCGTCCGCGTCGGCAAAAATACGGTCGCGGAGGAAAACCCTTCTTTCCACTGCCAGCGAGCGTAAGGTGATTTTTATGAACCGTTTGCCAAACAAAGAAGTCGGTTCCTCCCTGATAGAAGTGGTCGTCGCCCTTTTTGTTCTCGCGGTGGGCATGCTCGGGGTTTTGTCCATGCAGGTTAAATCCATGCAGTTCAGCCAGAGCGCCTACTACTATTCCCAGGCGGTTTATCTCGCCAATCAGATACTCGAAAACATGCGCTCCACGCCGGGTATCGCCAACGCCTATCTCATAGGTCTCGATGAATCAGCACCGGAAGCCAGCAAAAATTGCGCGATCAGCGGTGTTACCTGCAGTGCCACCGAATTGCGTGATTTCAATTTGAAAAACTGGCGCATCAGTGTGGAATCAACTTTGGTCGCAGGAAAATCCTCGGTGCAGCGAGTCGGTGATTTTTATGCGATTACCGTGCAGTTCGATGACACCCGCAGCGCCCCGGACAGTGCTAATAAAACGGAACCCGAGCTCGCCGAATATGTGCTTATGACGGAGATTTGATGATGCACACCCCGTTTTATCCACGACACCACGTTACCGCCCAGCGCGGTCTTTCTGTTGTGGAATTATTAATTTCACTGGTTATTGGCATGGCGGTGATTGCAGGCTCCATCCAGGTGGTGGTGTCCAGCAAACGCACGTTCCTGGATCAGGACGAGGTCTCATTTATCCAGGCCAATGCGCGCTATGCAATGGATTTAATGGGCAAAGATATCCGCATGGCGGGTTATCTGGGCTGCGCCGCTTTGCAGTCGGTGGAAAAAGCGGATGCCATTGATAAAACACTGCTGGACGAAAAACTTCGCGTTTATGTTTCCCTGGATGGTTTGCGCGGTTTTGAAGGGGGATCTTCCACAGCGGATTTTCCCGAGGATTTTAAAGATCAAGCTTTCGCTGGAACGGACGCACTGGTGATCCGCAGGGCGGGTGATAGTGAAAAAAATATCAAGGAACACAACGGTAACACGGCAATTATCAAATTGTGGGACGACCACAATTATTCGGTCGGCAGCACCTTGGTTATTTCGGATGCAAGCTGTCGCAATGTCGGGTTGTTTCAACTGAGCGGTCCAGCTGCTGTGCCCGCGCAGGAGATCCGTCATCAAAAAACCGGCACAGATAATTGCACCAGCGTTATCAAAGGAAATTTCTCCTGTCTGCCAACTTGTAACGACACTTCCTGTAATGGGTATGACGCGGTGTCTGGTGCATATTCTTCCGGCTCCAGGCTGACCGAGTTTGTCTCGCACGCTTATTACATCGGCGAATCCACCGTAATGCCCGGCATGCCGGCATTGCGCCGCCAGGTATTCAATGCGAATGGCGCACCGGGCACTAGTTCTGAGGAGGTTGCCTTGGGTGTGGAGGATATGAAAATTATTTATGAGATCGACTCGGACGGTGACGGCGATGTCGATCAGGCGCGCAAAGCGAGTGAAATTACCACAGATGAGGATTGGGATAAGGTGCTGAGTGTAAAAGTCAGCCTGGTATTTCGCTCGCAGGCACCGGTATTAGCGGTGGCCGAAAGCAAAACACTAGCCGGCAAAGATTATAACGACCGTTATATGCGCCAGCTCGTGAATGCCAGTTTTCGTATTCGCAACCGGGGATGAGTGATATGAGCCGACAATATCCGGTTTTTTTATTTCGCCGACGTCAGCGTGGAACCGCTTTGATCGTCAGCCTGATTATCCTGGCGATTGTCACCCTGTTGGGGGTGACGGGAATGCAATCTTCGAATACCGAATTAAAACTCGCCGCCAGCCAGCGCGATCGCGGTGTGGCTTTCGAAGCGGCGGAAGCGGCGCTGGCGATAGTGGAAAAAAATCTGGCAGATAATCCGCCGTCCCGTGAGCAATTACAGACGTCACCTTTTTGTAGCGGCAGTGGCTGCTTCAATTCCAGTTGCCAGAATGGCTTGTGTTTCGGCGGTGACTACAAATCGATTTATACAGAGTACCAATGTGAAGTGGCGGATATTGCTGCACCCCGGCTGGAATATTGGAGCGATCCGACCTTGGATGTCTGGCAACAAAATACCCGTCATAAAACGGTAAAAATCGACAGCCTTAAAACCGATGTGAAATATGTTGTGGAATTTTTGTGTTTTGTTGCGAGAGATCAGGAAACACCTTTTTCCGCGGCACCAGGCGAAGAAAATAACGGCGTTCCCTTGTTTCGGATAACTGCGCTAGCGAAGGGGAATGGCGGCAGGGCATCGGTTGCGCTGCAGTCTACCTACAAAGTATTGAATGGATTCTGATTGAGAGGGCAATGGTGATGAAAATATCCAGATTTTCCGAACGTGCGGTTTCCGCATTATGGCTCAGCGCGTTGCTGGGCTTTTTTTACTTTGCCCGGATATGCCACTGCGCAGTCCGTAGTGGATTATCGCGCGGTGCCACCTTTGTTGGCGGAGAGCGCAACGCCCATGGTGATGCTGGCCATGTCCAACGATCACCAGTTGTTCTATAAGGCGTATACCGATTTTGATGATCTGGACGGCGATGGCTACGCCGACACCACCTATAAAAATTCGATTGAATATGTCGGCTACTTCGACAGCTACAAATGCTACACCTATAGCACCACCAACAACCGGTTTGATCCGGTTGCGGTAACGGCAGACAAATATTGCAATACGGCAAGTGGTGTTCGCTGGAGCGGCAACTTTTTGAACTGGGCCACCATGACGCGCATCGATGAAGTGCGCAAGGTGTTGTACGGCGGTTATCGATCCACCGATACAGCATCAGCAACTGTATTGGAGCGCTCATTTCTGCCCAATGATGCACACAGCTTTGCCAAGTATTACAACGGTGCAGATTTGGGTAAATTGACGCCTTTCGGCAATTTGACCACCGGCGCCAGCGGTACGACCGCCACCGGCATCACCATTTGTAATACGACACGTCAGGAAGGCGAGGTATTGTCCCAGGCTTCCACTGCGTCGCCTCTGGCGCGGGTGGTGGCCGGTAATTATTCTTTGTGGGCCGCGAATGAGCGCTGGCAGTGTTTATATTCCGGCGAGCAGAGCGCCAGCAATGGCAACAGCTCCAGCACCACCGGCATATTTGCGCACTCTTCAAGCCCTGGCACCACCAACCGCGCCAAGCAGTCGGACAATACGACGGTGGGCGATTATGTGGTGCGGGTGTCTGTATGCCACAGCGATCTGATCGGTCAGGAGGATTGCAAACAATACCCTTCCGGCAACCATAAGCCCATCGGCATATTGCAGAAATTCGGTGATAACCAGGCAGTTATGTTTGGTTTGCTGAGCGGCTCCTACAAGAAAAACAAATCCGGCGGTGTGCTGCGCAAAAATATCGGTTTCGTCACCGATGAAATCAATACGACTACCAATGGCACTTTTAAAACGGCGCCATCAACCGGCGGCATCATCAATACGATCAACAAACTGCGTCTGGCGAATTATCGCTTCGCCAAAAATAACAGCTCTGGCAATAATGACGGCACGTACAATTTGGCTGACAACTGTGGCTGGGGGCGTAATACTTTCGTCGATGGCGAGTGCACCAACTGGGGCAATCCCTTTTCCGAGATTCTGCTGGAGTGTTATCGCTATTTTGCCGGCCAACAACCTAATAGCGCTTTCGACGCAGACGACTCGACAATCTTGTCCGGTTTGACGCGGCAGACTACCTGGAGTAATCCACAGACCGCGGAAACCGCTTGTGCCAGCTTGAATGTGATTGCATTCAACGCCAGTACCGTGTCCTACGATGGTGATCAACTCAGTGGGGTATCCGCTCTCAACACCACTAAAACGGCCAAACAGTTGACTAAAGCCGTGGGTGACGGTGAAGGTATCACAAATCAGTATTATTTCGTTGGCGAAAACGGGACGGATAAAAATCAGCTTTGCACTGCGAAACAAGTGACCGATCTCGGGTCTGTGGAGGGCACCTGTCCCGACGCTCCGCGCCTCGATGGTTCCTATAACGCGGCGGGCATTGCCCATCATGCCAACACCGCCGACCTGCGCACGGATATTCCAGACAAGCAAACAGTCACCACCTATGGTGTGACGCTTGCTCCTGCGCTCCCCAATGTTTCCATAGTTGCGCCCAATGGCAAGCGCGTAGCAATTTTACCCGCTTGTCGCAACGATTCCATCGGTGGCAACTGTGGTCTGGTTGATTTTAAAGTTGTTGAACAAAGTATTACGGCCACGAAATCCACCGGGAAATTCTATGTGAACTGGGAGGACAGCGAACAGGGAGGCGACTACGACCAGGATATGGCGGGCGTTCTGACCTATGAATTGACTTCCACGGAATTGAAAATCACCACGGATGTGTATGTAGAGTCGACTCCGTACAAACTCGGTTTCGGTTTTATTGTGGCCGGTACTACAGAAGATGGTTTTCACAGTATTTCCGGCGTTGATGGCTACAGTGGCTACGGTTGTTCCAGCTGTCAGGTCGGTGATGCCGCTAAAACAAAAAAATTCAATTTGGGAGCTTCCACAGTGGGGACCTCCGTTGTAGGACTGTTGGAGCAGCCCTTGTATTACGCATCCAAATGGGGCGGTTTTGTTGATCTCGATGGTGACGGCAAACCCAGTCTGGCCAAGGAGTGGGATCAGCGCAACAACGCGACAGGTGCGAGCGGCGCAGATGGTGAACCGGATAATTATTTCCTGGCGACCAACCCGAAACAATTGAAAGAGCAGCTCACCAATATTCTGGTTTCGATTTTGGAGCGCACTGCTTCCGGTACTTCTGCCGCCGTGGTGGCCAATACAGGTACTGGTGAAGGTGCGATTTATCAGGCGCTTTACAACCCGCGCTTCAGTGCCGCCAACGGGGTGGATGCAGTGGATTGGGTGGGGACACTCAATGCTTTGTTTATCGATAGCTACGGTTATATCCGCGAGGATAACGCCGCTCCCAAAGGGCGCCTGACAAGCGCGGATAACATTATCGATGTGTTTTACAATCCCGTCAGCCAAAAAACTCAAGTGCAACGTTATGTCGTCGGAACAGATGGTTCACAGGGCGCTGCAATAGGTGCGCCGGTGGATGTGCTGGATCTGAAACCCATTTGGAGTGCGCGGGAGGAGCTGGGCAAAGTGTCTGATTATGTCACCCAGCGCGCGAGCTACGGTGATAAGGCAGATACTGGGCGTTATATTCTCACCGGTATTGATGTGGACGGCGACGGCCGGATCGGTATGGCTTCGCAAGAAAACGAGACCTTTGCGTTCACTAGCGAGCTGTTTGCCAATGACGGCACCAGTGAGAATTTCCGGCTCCTGGGTTTAAAGACCGCCAACGCTGCCAACGCAGAAAAAATTGTTAATTATATTCGCGGTGAAGATATTCCCGGTTACCGCAACCGCCGTATAGACGTGGATGGTGATGGCGTCGATGAGCCTGTACTGTTGGGCGATATCGTCAATTCATCGCCCCTGGCGGTAGGTCGCCCCAGCGCTGGATATGATCTGACATTCGGTGATCACACATACCGCGCATTCCGGCAGAAATATCAAAACCGTCGGCAGGTTGTTTATGTGGGTGCGAACGACGGTATGCTTCACGCGTTCAACGCTGGCTTCTTTGATGCGAACTCTGCGTCTTACGCGTTGAATCTGAATGACGAAACCAAACACCCTCTGGGCTCTGAGCTTTGGGCCTACATTCCCTACAATCTTTTGCCGCATTTGCAGTGGCTGACACAGCCGGATTATCCCCATGTGTATTACGTGGATGGCGCGGTAAAAAGTTTTGATGTGAATATCTTCCCCGATGACGCCACCCACCCGGGCGGGTGGGGAACGATTCTGGTCGTGGGGCTGCGTTTTGGCGGCGGTGATTATGCTGTGGATACCGACGGCGATGACACCAGCGATGTCACTCTGCGTTCAGCCTATCTCGTGCTGGATGTAACGGATCCGGAACAGCCACCTAAAGTGCTGGCGGAAATCACCCATCCGGATATGGGATACACCCTTGCGGAACCGACGCTGATAAAAGCGCGCGCCGCGAACACGTCGACCGGTTCGTATACCACGCCCAGTTTGAATAAATGGTATATCGCATTTGGCTCCGGGCCGGTGGGCAGTAATGACAAAGCGCGGGAAGACGCTCTGGATTTGGCCGTGAGTGATAGAAGTGCAAAACTATTTATTTACGACCTCAAGGGCAAAACACTTTCCGCTCAGGACCTGGGCGAAGCGCAGAGTTTCGTCGGCGGTCTGCAAGCGGTGGACTGGACGCGTGACTATATTGACGATGCTGTCTATTTCGGATTGATTACGGGTGGTGTTGACGGCGCGTCGGGCAAATTGATGCGAGGAATTGTGAGCCACGACTCCGGCTCCTTGTCTCTCACCTTCGGCGATCTGTTGGACGTGGATACCAAACCCTTCAGCGCCACCCCGTTGACCGTGCGCGATCGCCTGGGCGCTTACTGGGTTTATGCGGGAACCGGACGTTTCTACGTGGTGCAGGATAACTTTACCACTGCGCAGCAATCCTATTACGGCGTCAAGGATCCGCAAGCGGCAGGTGTGCTCACGGGGGAAACCGTGGGCGAGAGCGATATGATCAATACCACCGATATCAAGGTTTTCACCGACGGCTCTATTGATTCCAAAACCAATCCGGGTTTGGACATTATTTTGAAAGGTTCAACTGCTCCGGCAAAAACCTTCGCCGATGTGTTTAATGCGGTGCAGCGCAATTCCGGTTGGTATTTTGATTTTTCCCGGGTGCGTTCGCGCAATATCACTCAGGCGGTGGTGTCCGATCAATCGCTGGTATTTACCGAATACCAGCCCAGTGGACTCAAATGTCAACCCGAGGGTTACGGCTTCCTCAATGCGCCGCATCTGCAGGCGGGAATTCCCGGTGTATTCGCGCCGCTTGGCACTGATTCGAGCTCCGTAAACGGTGAGGGCGCTGAAGAAGTGAAATTGAGTGAGTCACTCGGTCTGGGCAGTCCGTCTTCGCCTGCCATCCACCAGCGCGGTGATGGCAAGAAAGTGGCGGTGGTGCAAACCTCCACAGGTGAGTTGTCCACCAATGTTATTGAAGCTGGTGCAACCCAAGGCAAGCGAGAATCCTGGCGCGAACTGATGATCAGCTGGTAATCCAGAGGCGAAAAAGTCATTGATGAAAATGTGCAAACAAAAAAAGCAGTCTGGCTTCTCGATTATCGAAGTGGTTCTAGTGGTGCTGACAGTAGGGTTGCTGCTCGCCATCATTCTGAAAAATTACGCGGACGCGGTGGTGGAGGAGCGCCGCGCTATCGCCCAGCAAACTCTTTATACCGTTGTCGGTTTGCAGGAGCGTTGGTTTGTGCGGCGCTACGAATATGCCAAAACCATAGAAGAAGTGGGCGGAGCGGATGTGGCGGGAGATTATTATCGCCTGCAGGTCACGCAGGATCCCTGCGGCGACACCAGCTGCTACACGATCACCGCCGTTGCTCAGGGTGAACAGGCAGAAGATCGCGAATGCGAGAAAATGTCGATCAATAATCTCGGCGTGCGCCGGGCTTTGAGTCGTGATAATCAGGACACCACCACCGCCTGCTGGGAGTCGAACAGTTAACAGGGAGTCGAACAGTTAACGGCTCGCTCAGACTCTGCGGATTTAAGCACCACAGTTGATTTGTTCACTATCCACTTCAACGCCTGTTGGCGTGCGGTGCAAATAGGGGCGCCCTGCCATTTGGTTGGTGATGTGGCGGATTAAGGTCGGATCCTGCTGCGAAGGACACAACCAAATACTGCCGAACGGATTCGCCGTGCCGTCATTGAAATAGCGGATATAACGCGAATTTGACGCTCGTAAATGAACCTGGCCCGGGAACTCCAGCTGCATCTCTGACATCACTGTCTCATCGCTATCCACCCGGCGATTGTTGTTGCGATCGTGGAAACTCACAAAGCGTGTGATGTTATCGCGGATGCATTTCTGCTCTGCATCTACGCCGCAAAACGTCATTTCATGGCCGGAAAAGACGGCAGTTTCGCGGGTTTTTTGCAGGTGACGCAAAATTAGGCGGGCGTCGGCATCGACGTTGTTTTTGAGGAAAATCTGCCGTAGATCGGGAATGCCCACGCCAACCACTATGGCGATGACTGCGCCCGCTATCAGCAATTCAATAAGGGATATACCCTTTACTCTGATCATTAGCCCTCCTTGGCTCAATTCATCCTGCGGTCATTTTGGTCGCTTCGGGAAAAAGTTTCTGTAGGAAATCAGCCTCGACGTCAGTCCGTTTCCAACCCGAGTTTTTGCAGGCGGTAACGCAGGGAGCGGAAGGTGATACCTAATTCCCGCGCGGCAACGGTTTTATTCCAGCGAACAGTTTCCAGAGCGCCCAGAATAACGTCCCGTTCAATTTCCGCGAGGTATTCGTCCAGCGATGAATATTCCTTGCTGCGCGCGTAATGGTCGGTCTTGCCAGCTTCTGCCGGTCGCTTGACGGGAGCTGCGATAGGCTGGGGCGTTACGTGCAATTGCAGGTCGCGGCCCTTGATCACATTGCCTTCGCAGAGGGTGAAGGCGCGCTCAAGGATATTTTCCAGCTCGCGCACGTTGCCGGGAAACTCATAGTGGCGCAATTGCTCCATGGCATCCGCGCTGATTTCCGGCATCGGCACGCCCACTTCCTGGGCCAGTTTGCGCAAGATGTGTTGAGCGAGCAGAGGCAGGTCTTCCTTGCGTTCGCGCAGCGGCGGCACACTTAATTGGATGACATTCAAGCGGTAAAACAGATCCTGGCGGAAGTGGCCCTTGTCCACCTCTTTGGCGAGGTCCTTATGAGTGGCGGACAAAATGCGCACATCGGTTTTGATTTCTGCGGATGCCCCCACAGGGCGGACGGCTTTTTCCTGAATTGCGCGCAGCAGTTTTACCTGCATTTCCAGCGGTAGATCTGCGACTTCATCGAGAAATAAAGTGCCGCCTTCTGCCGCCTGGAACAGGCCTTGTTTATCCTGGTGTGCGCCGGTGAAGCTGCCTTTTTTATGACCGAAAAATTCACTCTCCATCAACTCGCTGGGAATGGCGCCGCAGTTGACCGGAATAAAGGGGCCGTGAGCGCGCGGACCCAGTTCGTGAATCGAGCGCGCGACCAGTTCCTTACCGCTGCCGGATTCGCCGGCGATATACACCGGCGCTTGCGAGCGCGCCAATTTGCGAATGCTGATTTCAAGATTCTGAATAGCTTTGGAATTGCCGATCAGACGTGAAGAGCGCGGTTGCGAGGAAGAGTCCGGCAGGCGGCTGGACTGCACGGCGGCTGAAACCAGTTTGCGCAAGGCGGCGAGATCCACCGGTTTGGAGACAAAATCGAACGCGCCCGCTTTCATGGCTTCCACGGCTGTGTCCATATTGCCGTGGGCAGTGATGACGGCAACCGGCACATCCGGATGTTTGGCCTGCATCAGTTTCACCAGATCTATGCCGTTGCCGTCGGGCAGACGCATGTCGGTCAAACAGAGGTGATATTGATTGGCCTCGATCAGGCGTTGGGCATCGGCGACGGATCCCGCGCTTTGCGTGTCTATATCCATGCGCTGCAGCGTCAGCTCCAGTAATTCGCAGATGTCGGGTTCGTCATCAATGATCAGCGCTTTGAGTTGCGTCATGGCAGCGTCGCTCTTGTGTGGCTGTTGTTATGTGTGTCTGTTGTTATGTTTTGGCCGTTACGTGTGGCGAATTAAAACATGCGTTGAAAATGGGAAAAATCGATCCTGAAACAACTCATACCATCGGCGGTTCTATGGTAGTGGATACTCGCCTGATTGATTTCGCACAGCTCTTTGGAAATATACAGCCCCAATCCCGATCCGCGCTCCTCGGTGGTATAGAACGGATCGAAAACGTGTTGGAGCAGATCATCGCTGATCCCCGGGCCGTAATCGATGATTTCCAGATAACTGATATCGTCGTGGCGCGACTTGCCAATGCGCAGCAGCACGCGCGCGGTACCTGTGTGCAGGCGGCTGTAGCGTAGACCGTTGTCGAGCAGATTGGTGAGTACTTGGGATAAATGGGTCTGGTCCATTTTCACCATATGCTGGCCTGTGCCGACTTCCAGATCAATTGCGACATTTTGCCCGGTGCGGTACTGATTGACGAAGCGCGGCAGCCAGTGATTCAGATCGAAGGTCTCGGGTTGCGGTTCTTTGCGGCGCGATAGCGCCAGGGTGCTCTCAACGATTTGATTCACCCGTTGTGAATGCTGATGAATAATTTCAGTCAGGCGTTTGTCGCCCTTGGAGATGGAGGGGGATTCCGCGAGTAATTGCGCCGCGTGCGAAATGGCGCCGAGAGGGTTGCGAATCTCGTGGGCAATACTCGCTGTGAGCCGTCCGAGGGATGCCAGCTTCAGCTGCTGCGCCTGTTGTGTCATCACCCTGTGGTCTTCGATATAAATAACGGTCCGGGTGCTGGTGCCGAATTCCAGCATCGAAAGACGGATGCGGACCGGTTGCCCGGCGCGCAGCTCCAGCACCTGCGGTGGGCCGCTTCGCGATTTGGTCTGCCAGTCGCTTACCAGGCTCGCGAGGGGAGGGATGCTCGCCAGGCCGAGATCGTGATAATCGCTTTCCCGCGCCAGATCCAAGAGGCGCAGCGCTGAGTCGTTGATCAATTCGATGCGGTGGTTGCTGTCTACCACAAGGATGCCGGTGCGCATCCGCGCCACTATCGCCTGGGCCAGACGCTGCAGGTGGGCGGCAAACGCCGCCTGGGCCTCTGCTTCCAGATTACTGCGGCGCAGTTTTTCGGTGAGAAATTGAAACGCATAGGCGGTGCAGAACAGCAGAACCCCAAGAAATCCTGCGGAAAACAACCCCTTGCTGTCGATTTCACGCAGCTGGAACAGATACAGGGTTTCGGCGATCACCAGCAGGCTGGTCATAGCGGCAAAGGCAATGCCCAATTGTCCGCGAATAAAAATCCCCGCCATTGCAACGATTACCAGCAACAGATAACCCAGGCCACTTTCAATGCCGCCGCTGGCGTGAATCAGCAGTACGATTGCGAGTACATCGACGATCAGTGAGGCTGCGAGGCGGTTGAATGAGTTAACCAGCTTGTGCGGTTTGGCAAACACCGAGGTGAACAGGCAGAGGCCGAGGTAGGCGAGGAGCGTCCAGAGAAAGAGATTCGGATAAAGCGTACCGAAGAACTGATTGGACTCGCTGATGAGATAACCGCCCAGCAGAAAGAACGCCAGCACGGTGCGGAAATAAAAATAAATCTTGAGCAGCGTCGGATTGTGTTGGACGTTCAACATGGCGGTCGCCGGCTGTTAATGGTGCTGATTATGCTGCTTTTGCCCGTCGCTGTGGCGCGGATAAAAAAATAGGCAGCTGAGCTGCCTATTGGTATCGGTCAGCCGGCGTTAGGGCGTGGGGCGTCGGCGTTCTGGAATTCCGGGTCATACTGCCGACGGGTGTCAAAGCCCGCCAGTTCCGCCCGCTCGAACAAGCCGAAAGTCAGGTAGCTGAACCAGCTGCGTCTGTGTCGTTTCAGGTAGTAGGTCTGATCAAAAACGCCTTCATCGGTCAGGGCAGGATAGTTGGGAAAGTTGGTGGTCAGCACTTTTACCGCAGTCTGTGCCAAATCCTCCATGCCCATCAGATAATAAGCCTGCGCCATGACAGCGAGTCCGTCCGGCACGGCCGGGGCCTCCTGGAAATTCTCCACCACATAATTGCCGCGTTTTGCGGCGGCGAGATAAGCCCCGCGGCGGAAGTAATAATTCGCCACATGAATTTCATAGCGGGCGAGAACATTGCGCAGATATACCATGCGTTTTTGGGCGTCGGTCGCGTAGGGAGAGTAGGGGAAACGCTGGATGAACTGGGCAAAATGCTCGAAGGAATCCCGCGCGCCGCCGAGGTCGCGATCCGTATTGTCCGCGCCGAGCAGTGAACCGACAAAGCCGCTCTCGCGATTGAAGCTGGCCAGGCCGCGCATATAAAAAGCGTAATCCACATTGCGGTGCTGCGGATGCAGGCGAATGAAGCGATCGGCATTGGCGATCACATCTTCATAATCTTGCGAGCGGTAGTGGGCATAGATCAGTTCCAGCTGAGCCTGCTCGCCGTAAGTGCCGAAAGGAAAATTTTCCTCAAGCAGCTGCAGTGTCTGGACGGCCGCTTGCCAGCTACCGTTATTCATATGTTTTTGTGCGCTTTCGTAAACTTCCTGCTCAGTCAATCCTTTGGGTTTTTGTTCTTTGCTGGCGCAGGCGCTGAGAATCGCTAGAATGGCGCACATCACGAGGGTGGCAAAACGCATTGATACCCGCTCTTAACTCATAAAATGAATGGCAAAACAAAAGGTCTTCCGCCCGCCAGGGCAGGGGACGGTGCAGTGTAGCCAGTCAGGCAGAAGAACTCAATGAAACAGCAGATTTCCCAACAGAGCCGAATTTCTCTCGAATTGTCGGGGCAGCGCTTGGATCAGGTCGCGGTCCAGTTGTTCCCGCAATTCTCCCGCGCCCGCCTGCAGGAGTGGATTAAGTCCGGCCAGATCACTCTGGCGGGCAAAGCCGTCAAACCCAACACCAAGGTGACCGGTGGAGAGGTCGTCCAGCTCGAAGTGGAGTTGCGCGATGAAGGCGACTGGGAAGCCGAGGATCTGGGCTTGAACATCGTCTATGAAGACGAGGACCTGCTGGTGATCGACAAGCCTGCGGATCTGGTGGTGCACCCCGCCGCCGGCAACGAGGACGGCACGCTCTTAAATGGCCTGCTGCACCACTTGCCGCAACTGCAGCAGATTCCTCGCGCGGGCATAGTGCACCGCTTGGATAAAGACACCACCGGGCTGATGGTGGTGGCAAAAAACCTGGAAGCGCAAAACCAGCTGGTGCAGCAACTGCAGGCGCGCACTGTGTCACGTCAGTACGTGGCCGTGGTGGTTGGCGCTATTCCCCCGCACGGTCATGTGGATGCGCCGCTTGGCCGCGATCCGTTCAACCGTATCAAGATGGCGGTGGTCAAATCCGGCGGCAAGGAGGCGATTACGCATTTTCACCGTCTTGCCCGCCTCGGCCCCATGAGTCTGGTGCGGTTGAAGCTGGAGACCGGACGCACCCATCAGATCCGCGTGCATATGGCGCACCTGGGTTTTTCTCTCCTCGGCGATCCGCTCTATGGACGTCAATTACCGCGGCTAGTCGATTTGGACGATGAGGCGATGGAGTTGATCGTCAACTTCCCCCGCCAGGCCCTGCACGCGGAACAGCTCTCCTTGCAGCATCCTCGCAGCGGGGAAACCTGCACTTGGCAGTCGCCCTGGCCGGATGACTTCGCCGAGCTGGTGCGCGCTTTGGGTGGCCGGGTTCATGATCCATCCTGAGCCGTTGCAACTGCTTGAGCCGGATTGGCCTTGTCCCGCCAACATAAAGGCTGTGATATCAACTCGCCGCGGCGGTGTCAGCAAAGCTCCTTATGCAAGCGCCAATCTCGGCGATCATGTCGGTGACGATCCGGCGGCAGTTGCCGGCAACCGAGCTTTATTGATGGAGCAAACCGGAGTGCATCAGTGGCCGTGGCTGAGTCAGGTACACGGAGTAGATGTCGTTCAGATTGTGGGTGACCTGCATGAGGGGCTCTGTGCTGACGCGGTTTATACCGCCCAAGCTGGTGTCGCTTGCGCCGTCCTGACAGCGGACTGCCTGCCGGTACTTTTGTGTGATGCTGCCGGAACCCAAGTGGCCGCCGCACGCGGGATGGCGCGGCCTCGCCGCGGGCGTTGTGAAGAACACGGTGGCAGGTTTCGCCTGTGAACCGGCGCAGTTGATGGCGTATCTGGGGCCCGCCATAGGCCCGCGCCATTTTGAGGTCGGAGAGGATGTGTATCGCGCCTTCGAGAATTTATTTGCTCGGGCTGAAGAGATTGGCAGCTGGCGGGAGAATTTTGCCCCATCTGTAAGACCCGGACATTTTCTCGCAAATTTATACGGGCTGGCCCGCCACATTCTGCTCCATTTGGGTGTTCACCAGATTTATGGCGGCGACTTCTGCACCTACGCCGATGTAGATCGCTTCTATTCCTATCGGCGCGATGGCGTGACCGGCAGAATGGTCAGCGCCATCTGGCTGCAAGCCTAGTTTTTGGTCTGTGTCTTCAGGTAGTCCGTCAGCCGCGATGCCCAGCGTTTGGAAAGTATTTTGAAGTCGCGCAGATTCTCTACTCTGTTGGTCGGCTTAAGATCGCCCACCCCGCCGAAGGCTCGCGTCTGGCTGTGATCGGACAGGGCCACCAGCGGCGCGCTGCTGCCGCCGTCTCGCAGTTGCAGATCCAGCCGCGCCGCGCCTGAATAATGCACGTAATCCTTACTGTTTGGACGGAAGGACAGATCCGGCGCGGTGATGCGGAAGCGGGTGAGCGATGGCACAACAACCAAGGTATCCGCTGTCGCGTCACTGACGAGTTGCCAGCCAAGCTCCTTGCTTAAGGTCTCCTCCAGCGCTTGGCGCAATGCGGCGGTATAGGATTCACGCAGACGTTCCTCGTCTTTCTTGGTCATTTCACGTTTGTAATCACGCAGCCAGTGTTTGTCGAATTCGAGCGTCGGCTGCAGCACAGTAAAGGTTTTGTAGCGCTCCAGTTGTAACCCTTGATCGAGGGCGATCTTGCCGGAGTCGAAGCCTTTGATGTCGGTCTCTGTCCACTGCACGGCGGGTTCCTGCTCTGGCACCACTACGGGTTTGGTCGTGGCGTGGACGGTGATGCTTATGCATATCGCCACCAAGCCGCACAGCAGCGGTGAAACCACTCGGATCGGTGAATTGCACGCTGTCATAAAAACGCCTCGCAAGATGACTGATTTGGTTATCGGGCGACGATTATGGTCATCCCCTGGAAAGTTTAGAAAGAGTCGGCTGATAAAGATTCCCACGTCGTTTCGTCTGGACGTGTAAAGAAGTGTCACTGCAAAAGGTTTGCGCCAGATCAAGTTTGTTGTATTGCCTGAGCAGGTTTTGTTGATATCCATGGCGCCTTGCTTGATTTTGCTCTTTGCAGCCCAAATTTACGCAGACATTGTCACTGCCCACAAAGACGGGGTCTCCCATGCGAATCGATCGTTTTACCAATCAATTGCAGATTGCAATTTCTGATGCCCAATCCATCGCCGTCGGCCGCGATCACACTCAGATGGAGCCGGTGCATCTGGCGCAGGCCATGTTGGAGCAACAGGGCGGCAGTGTGCGCCCGCTGCTGACCGCGGCGGGATTCGATGTGGTGGGTTTGCGCAATGGGTTGCGCAAGGCACTGGATGATCTGCCGAAAATCCACAGTCCGACTGGCGATGTTCATATGTCCCAGGAGCTGGGACGGTTATTGAATCTGGCGGATAAACAGGCGCAGAAGCAGGGCGACAAGTTTATTTCCAGCGAATCGGTTCTGCTCGCCGCGCTGCAGGATGGCAACAATTCTCTCGCTAAATTGCTGAAACAATTTGGCGACCAACGCCGTTTGGAACAGGCGGTGCAGAAAGTCCGCGGCGGTGAAACCGTGGACAATCCGGAAGCGGAAGGCCAGCGCCAGGCACTGGATAAATACACCGTCGATCTTACGGCGCGAGCCGAGTCTGGCAAGCTCGATCCGGTGATCGGTCGCGACGACGAAATCCGCCGCACCATACAAGTTCTGCAGCGCCGCACGAAAAATAATCCGGTCCTGATCGGCGAGCCCGGCGTGGGTAAAACCGCCATTGTGGAAGGATTGGCGCAGCGCATTATCAACGGCGAAGTGCCGGAAGGTCTGAAAGACAAACGCCTGCTGTCTCTGGATCTCGGCGCCCTTTTAGCCGGGGCGAAATTCCGCGGCGATTTTGAAGAGCGCTTGAAATCAGTGTTGAACGAGTTAGGCAAACAGGAGGGCCGTATCATCCTGTTTATCGACGAGTTGCACACCATGGTGGGCGCCGGCAAAGCGGACGGCGCCATGGACGCGGGTAATATGCTCAAACCCGCACTGGCGCGCGGTGAATTGCACTGCGTCGGTGCTACCACGCTGGATGAATATCGCAAATTTATCGAGAAAGACGCGGCCCTTGAGCGCCGTTTCCAAAAAGTCCTGGTGGATGAGCCGACCGAAGAGGACACCATCGCGATTCTGCGCGGCTTGAAGGAGCGCTATGAAGTGCACCACGGAGTGGACATTACCGACTCTGCGATTATCGCCGCCACCAAATTGTCGCAACGCTACATCACTGACCGGCAATTGCCGGACAAAGCGATCGATTTGATCGACGAGGCGGCGAGCCGCATTCGTATGGAAATCGATTCTAAGCCGGAGGAGATGGATCGCCTGGAGCGCAAGCTTATCCAGTTGAAAATCGAGCGCGAGGCGGTGAAAAAAGACGAGGATGAAGCGGCGCGCAAACGCCTGGAAAAAATCAATCAGGATATTGAAAACCTGGAGCGCGAATACGCGGACCTGGACGAAATCTGGCGTTCGGAAAAAGCCGCTTTGCAAGGCTCCCAGGGAATCAAAAGCAATCTGGAGCAAGCGCGTCTGGATCTCGAAAGTGCGCGCCGTGCCGGCGATCTCGCGCGTATGTCGGAATTGCAGTACGGCATTATTCCCGCACTGGAAAAACAATTGGATATGGCGAGCCAGGCGGAAATGCTGGAAATGAAATTGTTGCGCAATCGCGTAACCGATGAAGAAATCGCCGAGGTGGTTTCCAAGTGGACGGGTATTCCGGTTTCCAAGATGCTGGAAGGGGAGCGGGAAAAACTGCTGCGTATGGAAGATGCGCTGCATAAACGGGTGATCGGTCAGCACGAAGCGGTGACCGCCGTGGCCAACGCAGTGCGCCGCTCCCGCGCGGGACTGTCGGATCCCCATCGACCCAACGGTTCCTTTTTATTTCTCGGCCCTACCGGCGTGGGCAAAACCGAATTGTGTAAATCGCTGGCGGAATTTTTATTCGATACCCAGGAAGCGATGGTGCGCATCGACATGTCGGAATTCATGGAAAAACATTCCGTGGCCCGTCTGATCGGCGCGCCTCCGGGTTACGTGGGCTACGAGGAGGGCGGTTATCTCACCGAAGCCGTGCGTCGCAAACCCTATTCAGTGGTGTTGCTGGACGAAGTGGAAAAAGCGCACCCGGATGTGTTCAACATCCTGTTACAGGTTTTGGAGGATGGCCGTCTCACAGATGGTCAAGGCCGCACGGTGGATTTCCGCAATACAGTGGTGGTGATGACCTCCAACCTGGGCTCTGATCGCATTCAGGAGTTGGCGAATAATCGCTCGTTCGACACCATCCGGTTGGATGGCTCCGTTGACGATGATGAGAGCCAGAACGAAAACCGCTACTACGCAATGAAAGAGGCGGTGATGGAAGTGGTGGCGCGCCATTTCCGCCCGGAATTCATCAACCGTATCGACGAGGTGGTGGTGTTCCATCCGCTCGCGGCCAATCAGATCATGGGCATTGCGGAAATCCAGTTGAGCCTGTTGCGCAAGCGCCTTATGGAGCGGGATTTGCGCCTGGATATGGCGCCGCAGGTAATGGAGCGGCTGGCGGAAGCGGGTTTTGATCCAGTGTACGGCGCACGCCCGTTAAAACGCGCGATTACGCAAATGATCGAAAACCCGTTGGCGCAGGAGGTGCTGGCAGGAAAATTCGCTCCCGGCGATACGATTGTGACGGAGTTGCGGGGTGATAAGGTGGCGTTTAGCGCGCGCCGCTGATGTTGCACATCCCGCTTCGGCGTACGCGCCGGAGCGGGAGATTATCAAGATCAATTCGCGGCAGGAGTTGCGGGTTTGCAGAAGCGATCAATAGCGCGCTCTGAAAGGGAGATTTCATGCTGTATCTCTTCCGCGGACAGTTCCCGCTTGTCGCCGTCGCGCCCTTCCATGTGAATCCGACTGTTGCTTTGAAGCACGGTCAAGCGCTCGCGCTCAACGCGGCAGCGATCGGATTCCGGTGCAGCCGCCGCGGCAGGTTCCTCCGCTGCGGTTGCCGGATTGCTCAGCGAGTTCGATCTTTTGGCGGTCACCCTTTCCGCGTTCACACCTTTTGGCGGTTTATCCGTGAAGTGGGTAACGCCGCGTGAATCCGTCCAGCGGTAGAGCTCGGCGGCGGAAACGCCCAGAGAAAACAGCAGCAGAAGAGCAGTGCTCACACCAGACAGTGTTTTGAGGCAGGTTGCCCGGTAGGGTCGTGCGATTGTCATGTCGTTACCTTCAGGTATCTCTGTTGCGGTTTTATACAGCGCCGTGAATGAGTATAGCGCCGCTTGGCATTCAGGTTTGTGTTGCGCTCGCCAGCTTGTAAGCGCCATCACACAGTGGTTGCGATCAGACGTTCAATAAGCGCCTCGGTCGCCGGGTTAATCACTTGCCGGCTGGCATCGGCCTCGAACCAAGCGACGGCCCTTTTGATGCCCTCCCGATAGGGTATCTGCGCGCGAAAGTCCGGCACCAGTCGTTTGATCTTGCTGTTATCGAAAATGGCGCTCACGGATTTGTCACCGAGCAGAGTGCCGGTGTAATCCGGCGCCATGGCGCAAATGCGGTCCGACGTCACATGCACGATTCTCGCCTCAGCGCCTGCCGCCTCTGCGGTGAGTTGATAGATCTCGTTCCAGCTGAGAAATTCATCGGAGGTGATATGGAAGTCCTCGCCAAGCGCGGCGCGGTTGCCGAGCAGACTGATAAACCCGCGGGCAAAGTCCTCGGCGTGGGTCAAAGTCCAAAGGGAAGTGCCGTCGCCTTGCACCACAACGGGTTTGCCTTGCTTCATCCTCGCCACCGCCGTGTACTCCTGCCAGCCGCCAATGGTCAGCGGAATCACTGTGGAGTAGGTATGGGAGGGCCGCACTATGGTCGCGGGAAAGTCCTCAGTCTCACAGGCGGCAATCAAGGTTCTCTCGGCAGCGATTTTATTGCGCGAGTATTCCCAGAAGGGATTTTCCAGCGGCGTGCGCTCAGTGATTACTGGCGTCGGCCCCGGATTCTGGTAGCAGGAGGCTGAACTTATGAATACGTATTGGCGGGTATTGTCGCGAAACAGCTTTATATCCCTTGTAACATCGGCAGTCGTGAACGCTATCCAGTTGACTACCACATCCCACTCTTGCAGCTGTAGGTTCTGCTGCGCATCTTCGGAGTTGATGTCGCCGCAGATGAAGTGCGCTCCCTGGAGTTCGGGGTGATGTCCCGTGCGATTGAGAAGCCAGAGTTGGTGGCCCTGGGACAGCAGCGCCCGGCTGGTGGCAAGGCTGATATTGCCGGTGCCGCCGATAAACAGAATCTTCATACGGGGATCTCGGAAGAGTGCGGGCGAGAGTGTATACAAGTGAAAAAATGACGTCGAGGCCGCCGGCGATAGAGCGCCGCGCTTGACATTGCCGGGTCAGTAGAGAAAATGAGCAGTTCGCCAGATGGCTGGCAGACTCCGACCGATCGACCTCGGCGCGATTGCTCTGCTCAGCGGCAAATCAACCCTTTGCCCGACCATCCTGAAGTGCGGGGGCACATACCCGAGTTGCCCTACTCAATAACGTGTTTTCGCCTCCAATTTGTTTTGGAGGTTGTCCGCTTTAACCAAGCGGCGTTATTGAGCCAGCTTCAACAAATTCGCAACTTATTCGGTTCAGACTCTGGGTTTGATCGCCTGGGGGTTTTGCTATTGGAGCATTTTGAGCCGAGCGATCCTTTAACCTGACAACAGAGGACAGGAACAGTGGAATTACTTTCCGGCGGTGACATGCTGCTACGAGCCCTGGCGGACGAAGGCGTTGAGTGCATATTCGGCTACCCGGGTGGTGCGGCATTGCACATTTACGACGCCTTGTTTCGCCAGCAGAAAATCAAACACGTGCTGGTAAGGCACGAACAGGCCGCCGCCCACGCGGCCGACGGTTATGCGCGCTCCACCGGGCGCACGGGTGTGGTGCTGGTGACCTCCGGTCCCGGCGCCACCAATGCGATTACTGGTATCGCCACTGCCTATATGGACTCGATTCCCATGGTGGTGATTTCCGGCCAGGTGCCGTCGGAAAAAATCGGCGAAGACGCTTTCCAGGAAACCGATATGGTGGGCATTTCCCGGCCCATCGTGAAGCACAGTTTTCTGGTGAAAGACGCGCGGGATATTCCGGGCATTGTCAAAAAAAGCGTTTTATATCGCCGCTACCGGCCGCCCCGGCCCAGTGGTGATCGACATTCCCAAGGACATCACCAACCCGACGGACAAATACGAGTATTCCTATCCAGAGCGTGTGAAGCTGCGCTCCTACACCCCTGCACAGCGCGGCCATGCGGGACAGATCAAAAAAGCGGTGCAGCTTTTGTTGTCCGCCAAGCGGCCGATGATCTACGCCGGCGGCGGTGTGATTCTCGGTAATGCCTGCCAACAGCTCACCGATCTGGCTCGCCGTCTGAACGCGCCTGTGACCAACACGCTGATGGGACTCGGCGCCTATCCGGGAACGGATCGCCAGTTCGTCGGTATGTTGGGAATGCACGGTTTCGTCGAAGCCAATTTTGCTATGCACCACGCGGATGTGATTCTCGCCGTTGGTGCGCGTTTCGATGACCGCGTCACCAATACGCCGAATAAATTCTGCCCCAACGCCAAAATCATCCATGTGGACATAGATCCCGCCGCGATTTCCAAAACCGTCGTGGCGGATGTTCCCATCGTCGGTCCGGTGGACAGTGTGCTAAACGATATGCTGGAAATCCTCGCCTCTGCGGAGGAAAAACAGGACGCCAAGGCGCTTGAGGATTGGTGGAAACAGATCAACGAGTGGCGCGAACGGTACGGCATCCTGGTTAAACCGCGTTATCGCACCGATGGTGACATGATCATGCCGGAAGAGGTGATTTCAACCCTGTTTGAAGTGACCAAAGGCGACGCCTATGTAACTTCGGATGTGGGCCAGCACCAGATGTTCGCCGCCCAGTATTACCCGTTCGACAAGCCGCGTCGCTGGATCAACTCCGGTGGTCTCGGCACCATGGGCTTCGGCCTGCCCGCCGCCATGGGCGTCCAGTACGTTCACCGCGATGCGACCGTCGCCTGTGTCACGGGTGAAGGCAGCATTCAGATGTGTATTCAGGAGCTCTCCACCTGTAAGCAATACCATCTGCCCGTCAAGATCATCTGCCTCAACAACCAGGCCCTCGGCATGGTGAAGCAGTGGCAGGACATGCAGTACGACAGCCGCTATTCCGAAAGCCTTTATGAAGAATCCCTGCCGGACTTCGTCAAACTGATGGAAGCCTATGGTCATGTGGGCATTCGCGTTACCAAACGCGAGGAATTGCGCGCGAAGATGGAAGAATGCTTCGCCATGAAGGACAAAGTGGTGTTTATGGATATCTACGTCGACCCGACTGAACACGTTTATCCCATGCACATTGCCCCGAATGGCTCCATGCGCGATATGTGGTTGAACAAAACGGAGCGCACCTGATGAGAAGAATTATTTCAGTCTTGATGGAAAATGAACCCGGTGCTCTGTCCCGGGTGGTGGGGCTGTTTTCCCAGCGCGGTTACAACATTGAATCACTGACCGTCGCGCCCACCGAAGACCGCACCTTGTCACGCCTGACCCTGACGACCATCGGCGATGACCATAAAATCGAGCAGATTACCAAGCACCTCAATCGGCTGATCGATGTGGTGAAGCTGGTGGATCTGACCGAAGGCGCGCATATCGAGCGCGAGCTGATGTTGATCAAGGTGCGGGCGACCGGCGCGCAGCGGGCAGAGGTCAAGCGATGTGTGGACATTTTCCGCGGTCAGATAATCGATGTGACGGCCACGGTCTACACGATTCAAATTACCGGTACCAGCGACAAGCTGGACGCCTTCTTCCAGGCAGTCGGCGAAGCTTCCATTCTGGAAGTGGTGCGCTCCGGAGTTTCCGGCATAGGTCGCGGCGAAAAGGTGCTGACGATCTAAACCGTTGCCAAACCAATGTTAAAAGCCGGGCATGTCCCGGCTTTTTTTATGGGCGCATGTTTTATGGAAGAACATGATTTATGGGGAAACGGTTAAATGAGGGAAGGGGATCTCCCGTGCGGTTGCGCAAAGGAGATCCCAGCGGCGAGTTACGCCTTAGGATGTGACGAGATGGGTTCGTGGGCTTTGGCGGCAGACGCCTTGCTCATGCGATGAGACAGGCGGAACACCAGTAGGAAGAACACCGGAATAAAGAATATCGCCAGAGCCGTTGCGGAGAAGACGCCACCGAACACCCCTGTGCCGATGGCATTCTGGCTACCGGAGCCGGCGCCGCTGCTCAATACCAGCGGCGTTACGCCGAGCATAAAGGCCAGCGAGGTCATGATGATTGGGCGCAAGCGCATGCGCACCGCTTCCATAGTGGCATCAAAGAGGCTCATGCCCTCCTCGTAAAGGCTCTTGGCGAATTCCACGATCAAGATGGCATTTTTCGCCGCCAACCCGATGGTGGTGAGCAGGCCGACCTGGAAGTAGACGTCATTGGAGAGCCCTCGCAGGCTGGCAAATACCACCGCACCGAGAATCCCCAGCGGCACCACCAGCATGACGGCGATTGGCACCGACCAGCTTTCATACAGAGCGGCTAGGCAGAGGAATACCACCAGAATCGACAGCGCGTACAACATAGGAGCCTGAGCCCCCGACTGGCGCTCCTGGAATGACAGCCCGGTCCACTCGTAACCGAAGCCCGGTGGCAGCTGTTTGGCGAGATCTTCCATGATGTTCATGGCGTCGCCCGAGCTGATACCGGGAGCGCCAGCGCCCTGGATATTGATGGACGGCACCCCGTTATAACGCTCCAAACGCGGTGAACCATAGATCCAGCGGCCGCTGGAGAAGGCGGAGAAAGGCACCATCTCACCTTGGCGGTTGCGCACGTACCAGTCGCCCACATCCTCCGGCATCATGCGATGTTGCGCATCGCCCTGCACGTAAACCCGCTTGACCCGGCCTTTGTCGACGAAGTCGTTGACGTAGGTCGCCGCCCAGGCGGTGGAAAAAACGCTATTGATATCGGCGACGGAGACGCCGAGAGCGGCGGCTTTTTCCTGATCGATATCGAGTTTGAACTGGGGCGTATCTTCTTGACCATTGGGGCGCACGCCAGCTAAGCGCGCATCTTGCGCGGCCAATCCCAACAATTGATTACGCGCCGCCATCAAGGCGTCGTGACCCTGGCCACTGAGGTCCTGCAGCTGGAAGTTGAAACCTGTCGCGGTACCCAACTGGGGAATGGACGGTGGTGCCATGGCAAAGACCATGGCGTCCTTGAACTGCATGAAGTTCCCCATAGCGCGACCGACGATGCTCTGCACTTTCTGCTCTTCGTTTTTGCGCTCATCCCAATCCTTCAGCTTGATGAAGGCCATACCGTTGTTCTGTCCACGTCCGGCGAAGCTGAAGCCGATAATGGAGAACACGGATTCGACATTGTCCGGCTCCTGTTGCAGGTAATAATCCTCAATCCGGTCCATCACAGCGATAGATCGTTCTTTGGTCGCTCCCACAGGCAGGGTCATCATGGTGAACATAATGCCTTGGTCTTCATCCGGCAGAAATGAACCGGGCAGGCGGGTGAACATCAGCGCCAGAACCCCTACGATCGCCACGTAAATGGCGATATAGCGCCAGGGTTTGCGCAGCATATGACCGACGCTGGATTGATAGCCGTTGGTGGCGCGGTTGAAGGTGCGGTTGAACCAGCCGAAGAATCCACCTTTATGGCCGTGGTTCGCATCAGGCACCTTCAACATGGTGGCGCACAGGGCAGGTGTGAGGGTGAGAGCCACCACTACCGACAACAACATCGCGGAAACCACGGTAATAGAGAACTGCCGGTAGATGACGCCGGTAGAGCCGCCGAAAAACGCCATGGGAATAAATACCGCCGATAAAACCAGCGCGATCCCAATAAGCGCGCCGGTAATCTGATCCATGGATTTGCGCGTCGCCTCTTTCGGCGGCAGGCCGTCCTCATGCATCACCCGTTCGACGTTTTCCACCACCACTATGGCATCGTCCACCAGCAAGCCGATTGCCAACACCATGCCGAACATGGTCAGGGTGTTGATGCTGAAACCAAACGCGGCCAGCACCGCGAAGGTACCCAGCAGAACCACTGGCACCGCAATGGTAGGAATAATGGTGGCGCGAATGTTCTGTAAAAACAGATACATCACCAGAAAGACGAGGATGATCGCCTCGACCAGGGTTTGCACCACGCCTTCGATGGAGAGTTTGACGAAAGGGGTGGTATCAAAGGGGTAAACCACATCCAGGCCGGCCGGGAAGAAGGGTTGGAGTTCGGTAATGCGATCGCGCACTCCTTCGGCGGTATCCAGTGCGTTGGCGCCTGCGGCAAGAGTCACGGCAAGGCCGGTGGCTGCCTGCTTGTTGAACTCCGTTTCGAACTGATAGTTCTCGCCACCAAGTTCCACCCGCGCTACGTCGCCGAGGCGGATCTGCGAACCGTCACTGTTGACGCGCAGCAAAATATTGCGGAACTGCTCCGGCGTCTCCAGGCGGGTCTGCACCACTATGCTGGCGTTGATCTCCTGTCCCGGAACGGACGGCGTGCCGCCCAGCTCACCCGCAGCGATTTGCGCATTTTGAGCACGGATGGCGGTGACTATATCGCTGGTGGTCAGGGAGTAGGTGGCGAGTTTGTCTGCGTCGAGCCAAACCCGCATGGCGTACTGCGAACCGAAGATCTGAATATTGCCCACACCTTCAACACGGCTCAGCGGCTCGCGAATATTGGCGGCCACATAATCGGCAATATCGTATTTATCCATCTTGCCGTCGTTGGAGACGAAACCCAGCACCATCAAAAAGCCGGCGGACGACTTGTTAACCCGAATGCCTTGCTCCTGCACTTCCTGCGGCAGCAGCGGCATGGCCGCCTGCAGTTTGTTCTGCACTTGCACCTGGGCGATATCCGGATCGGTACCCGCTTTGAACGTGAGGGTTACTTCCGCACGGCCGCTGGACTCGGAGGTCGACGACATGTATTCCACGTTGTCGATGCCGGTGATGTTCTGCTCGATGATCTGCACCACCGAATCTTCCAGCGTTTTTGCCGAGGCGCCGGGATAAGACGCGCTAATGCTGACGGAGGGAGGGGCGACTTCCGGATATTGCGCCACCGGCAGCTGTGAGATGGATAAAACCCCGGCCAGCATGATGACGATAGAAATGACCCAGGCGAATACCGGGCGGTCAATGAAAAATCTTGCCATGATCAGTCTCCGCTCACACTAGTCTGGCCGACTTGAGGAGCAGCATCAGCCTCAGTGGGGCTTACGGTGGCGCCAGGGGCAACTTTCTGTACGCCCTCGACTATGACTCTGTCACCTGCGGCCAGACCACTCTCCACCAACCATTGATTGCCCACTGCGCGGGTTGTAACAAGGGTGCGCAACTCGACTTTGTTTTCACGATTCACGACCATCGCCGTGGCATTCCCGTCTCGATCACGGGTGACACCGCGCTGTGGCACAAGTAAAGCTTGATCGCGCACGCCTTCCTGGATTTGGGCGCGCACGAACATGCCCGGCAGCAGGATCTGGTCAGGGTTGGGGAAAAGGGCGCGCACAACGACTGTGCCGGTGGATTCGTTAACGTTCATTTCGGTGAATTGAAGTTCCCCTTCATGTGGGTAGACGGTCCCGTCTTCTAACGTGACACGCACGGGTGCGCTGTCCCGAGCGGCCAGTTCGCCACTCATGATCTGGCGGCGCAGGTCCAGAATGCGTGCGGCCGGCTGGGCGAGGTCGACGTAGATGGGGTCGAGCTGATGAATGGTGGCGAGGACACCGGCTTGCTGGGCTGATACCAGAGCGCCTTCGGTCACGTTGGACTTGCCGATGCGGCCACTGATAGGCGCGACCACGCGGGTGTATTCCAGATCGATCTGCGCCGTGGCGAGCGCAGCTTCACTTACTGCCACATCTGCGGCTGCCTGGCGCGAGGTGGCCAGCGCATCGTCGTAATCCTGTTGGCTGATGGCTTTCTGGCCGAGCAGATTCTGATAGCGCTTTTCCCGCGCCAGGGCGCTGGTGGCATTGGCCTTGGTTTTGGCCAAGTTGGCTGTTGCCGTCTGCGCGGCGGCTTCATAACGCGCAGCATCAATCTGATACAGCTGCTGACCCGCTTCAACCGTCGTGCCCTCTTCAAACATCCGCTTCTGCAAAAGGCCGCTCACCTGAGGCCGCACTTCGGCTTTGCGATAGGCCACGGCGCGACCCGGCAGCTCTGTGGTAAGGCCGACCTGCTGAGGCGCAACCGTTACCACGATGACCTCCGCTGGCGGACGTTCGCCAGCTGCGACAGGCTCTTTATCCTGACAGGCGGTCAGCAAAAGTCCCAGGACCCCAGTGAACAGCAGGGGACGGAGTGGATATGGGAACTGCATGGGGTTTTCCTCTGGATAATTTAGTCGTTGATTTGTTATTTCAGATGATTTGAATGACAGGCAATAGCGTCCCAACTCGCGCGGACGATCTCATCCAGTTCAAGCTCATCTACATTGACAAGCCCAAGATGAACTTTACGCGCAAGCCCCGGGAAAAGATCGAGTCCGAGAGTGGCGAGAATCTCGTTGGACAAGGGTTTGACTAAGCCCGCTGCGCGGCAAGCGTCAAGCAAGTCGGCCAATGGCTGGAGTGCCTGCCAGGCATCCTGGTGATGATCGCGAAGAAGATCAGCCGGCAGGTGCTCGAACTGTCCTTTGCCCATCAAGATATTAGGATTGTCGAGGCAGAATCGCCAAAAACCTAAGCAAATATGGCGATATTGCTCGGCAAGCGGAGCGTTTGAGTCGAGCCCTGACAGGACATGGTGAACAAAGGTCTGAATGATTTCCTGATGCAGCTGGCGGATCAGATCTTCACGGTCCTTAAAATACAAATACAGCGTTCCTGCCGCCACGCCAGCCCGCTCCGCCAACTGTTTCATGGAAAAGCCATGAAACCCACACGTAGCAAGAAGCTCCAGAGTGGCGCGCAGGATCAAGGTGTGTTTGTCGGCAGAGGCGCGATCGGTGAGCATGGCAGGGGAGGGGTGAATGAACGTTCATTCACTATAGGGATCGTTTTATTTTTTGACAACCCTGGCGATGATTTACGGACAGGTGGAAGAGATAAAAGGCGGTGGAATTGGAAAGCATTGCGGGCGCAGAGCGCCCGTATGTGGTTGGTCAGGTTCTGGAGGAAATCAAGGTTCTACGCCCTTTTGTAGCGCGCAGCTTGGTTGCCCGACTATTAGGGCGCCAGTCATCAAAGCTCTGGGTGGGCATCTCACGCCATATTTCATTGGGCAACGGTGGAATTTCCATTTTCCCGACTGGTACTGCAGCGGCTTCCGGCAGGATCTTGGCCAAGTCGCGCAGGACCGGCACTTCCGCAGTTTCGCTGGGGCAGAGAAACAGTCCCAGGCGGTGCGTTAACTTCCCAAGAGTGATGCTACTGGAATAGCGCACTATAGGTGCCGCCAGGATCAGTCCGGCGATCACCGGGGTAAGCCACCAAAAAACACCGGCGCATACAGATAGGTGACGCTGCCCCAGGCAACTGCGACCAGGCCAACGAACGCGGTGCGATACAGGGCCTGGCTCCAGGGAATCATCCTGCCTTCACGGGACTGGGCATCCCAGCGGACTTTGCGGCCGAGAAAGACGCAGATAACAAAATAGGAATGGAACACCATCATCAACGGAGCAATGAGTATGGCGAATGACACCTCCGTTACGGTGCTCGCCAGCAGACGCACCGCGCCACCAAAGGCTTTGCGCCGGTGCGTCAATGCCACGATCAGGCTCATCAGCTTGGGCAATAACAAAAGCGCAGCGGTGAGATAGAGCATGGAAAAGATCAGATCGGTTTTGGCGATCTGCCAGTCCGGGAACAACTGATAGCCGCTGCTGAAAAAGATATTGCTGTTGGCGGCGCGGACAAGCGCGTCAATGGTGCTCAACCCCAGCATCAATAGCCAGACAAGCGTCGAGATATAGGCCACTGCACCGAAGAGAAAATGCAGACGGCTGATAGTGTGCAGGCCGCGCGCGTGGAGCAGCGCCAGATGTTGAATGTTGCCCTGCACCCAGCGGCGATCACGGGTGGCGTAATCGAGCAGATTACTCGGCACTTCTTCATAGCTGCCATCCAGCTCAGCCAGCAAAAATACATCCCAGCCGGCGCGGCGTAACAGGGCCGCCTCGACAAAATCGTGACTGAGAATCTCTCCCCCAAATGCGCCTTTGCCCGGCAGGGACGGCAACCCACAGGATTCCAGAAAAGCATCGACCCGGATGATGGCATTGTGTCCCCAGTAGTTGGCGCTGTCGGTCTGCCAGAAGGCGAGCCTGTAGCCAACATTGGGCTGTTAAGAGCGGCGGCGAATTGTAGAAAACGCCCGAATAAAGTGGTTTGCCGGACGGGGATCGGCACGGTCTGGACAAGCCCGGCCTGGGGATTGGCTTCCATGGTGGCGACTAGTGTAAGAACGCAGGTGCCGGTGATGATGCTGTCCGCATCCAGAATCAGCATGTGTTCGTAATGCGCGCCCCATCGCCGGCAGAAGTCCGCCAGGTTGCCCACCTTGCGGTGACTATTCTTTTCGCGACGGCGATAAAAGGCATGCGTTGCAAGCTCGCCCAATCTTTGCGTCATGGCGTGCCAGCCGGCCAGCTCCGCCTTGATCAATTCCGAGTCCTGGGTGTCGCTGAGCATATAAAAATCAAACGCGTCGAGCTGGCCCGTTTTTGCCACCGATCGCAGATTGGCTTCAAAGCCGGCCATGATGCGTGCGGTGTCTTCGTTGTACACCGGCATCACTATGGCCGTGCGGCTTTTCAGCTGGTGCAGATTGCGCGTGTCGACGCTGCGACGCCGGCGCAAAGTGAGAGGATCCAGGCGCAGCATCTGCAGCACAAAGCCGATGGCGCCACTCCAAAATGCGATCACGATCCAACTGAAAGTGACAGAGAAAAGCAGCAGCAACGCCGCTTCCAGAAGTGTCGTTCCGTTGGAGCTTAAAATATCGAACATGAGCCACACCCCGACCACCACGGTGGTGGTGACCAGAGTCGAAACCAGGAGTTGGCGGGCTAGTTTTCCCGATGCCCGTAATCGGGTTGCCAGTCCCACGTTAACGAACGGCGGTTGGAGACCAGACATAATTCCACACCTCACTCAAACGTTGTTCACGCAGTGCCAGAAACAAGCGCATATCCACCGGCGCATCCGTGTTCGGATTTAGCTTGAAAGAAACGCGCCAAGTATGACCATCCGGCAGGCGCGTAACTATGATGTCCTCTGCGCCGCCATTATTGATTTGCAAATCGGGATTGAGCTGCAGCGCCGCTGGCAGATTTTCCAAAGCACCGCCAGCGAAATCCACGACGAACTGGCGTTTGCTGCGCGGCGGTGGGTTGGCTTGTCCCGGCAGTGCCGCCCAGCCGATGCGTGTGCGTACCACATGGGCTTTGTCGTGATGGGGCAGGCGGTCATTGAAGGTGGTCATGCGATAGCGGAAACGCCATTCGGAGCCTGCTTTTACCGGAGAGGCAGGTACCCAATAGCTCACGACATTGTCGTTGGTTTCCGAATCTGTAGGAATTTCAACCAGCTCGAGCCGGCCTTCACCCCACTCACCCTCAGGTTCGATCCACAGGCTGGGGCGTAGTTCGTATTTCGCTTCTGTATCCAGATAGTTCTCGAAATTGCGGTCGCGTTGCAGCAGGCCGAAACCCAGCGGATTTTTATCCTGCATAGAGGTCACCCGCAACTCCGGCGAATTGGTCAAAGGGCGCCAGATCCATTCGCCCGCTCCGGTCTGCATCAGCAGGCCATCGGAGTCGTGCACTTCGGGACGAAAATCGTCGATAAAACGTGTGCGATTTTCACCATAAAAAAACATGCTCGTCAGCGGCGCGATGCCGAGTTTTTGAATATCGCTGCGGGCGAACAGGCGTGCTTCTACCGTCATTGTTGTGGGGGCACCGGGAGCCAGTTCAAAACTGTACGCGCCGGTTAGAGAAGGGCTGTCGAGCAACGCGATCAACCAAAGGCGAGACGCATCGGCTGTCGGTTTGACCAGCCAGAATTCGCGGAAGGCCGGGAATTCCTCTCCCAGACTTTCTGCGGTATTAATGGCTAACCCGCGTGCCGACAAGCCGTAGACCTGTCCGGGTCCCACCAAACGAAAATAGGAAGCACCTTGGAAAACGAGAAATTCGTCTTTATAGGTCTGGTTATTGATCGGATAGTGCACCCGCAAGCCGGCAAATCCCAGGCTGCTGATGGATTCAGGTGGAATCTCCACGGGATCGCCGTGGTAGATGAACAGCGAGGGGTCGAACGGCATGGGAGTGTTGGCGCCGTCCAGGGTGACCGTTCGAATTGTGACTGGCTCGCGGTATAAAAATCCCGGATAAAAAAATTGAATCTCGAAAGGGCTTTCATTGCGCCATAGCGCTGCCTCCGGGCGGAAGTTGATACGGCGGTATTGGTCGTAAGACATATCGGCCAGTACTTTGGGTAGATTTCTTCCCGGGGGCTGAAACGACTGGGAGGCCAGAGTTTTGGCCCGCTCCGCCATGGCGTCCAGCAGTGAACCGACGGACAGCGGTGGTTGTGGTGCAGGCGGCGTTTCTTGCGCAAAGGCAACGGAGGCCATGCCGAAGACAGCCAGTACCGTTATTACTCGACCCGGGGCAGGCAGCAGCCGAAAAATCCTAAAAAACATCAACACCTGTTACTCCAAATGATTGGTCGTGAATTTTTCCAGCCGTGATTTGACGGGCGGATCTACGTGTTTTTAGGCATTGGCAATAAATCTGCCAAGTTTGAAATTCTTTTCGAATAAGCGTTTTTTCAGGAAAAGCCGCGCAAAAATACGAATAATGCATCATGGTTTCAGTTGGACAACTGACATAAATTGCAAATGGGATTGTGGAAGTTACAGCAGGCGTGCTGTGGAAGAGGAGTAATCTTTTGACGTCTAGCTCGACAAAGTGCGCATAAGTTTATCACTGCGCTAAACACGTGAGTATCGGCCGAAAAAAAGATTTATTTGCTATTGATTTATGAACGATTTATAGCAACAGCGGAGAGCATCGCAGCTGCTGTATGATTCGCCCTCCATTTCCATTGATGAAGGATGCGCTATGAAATATCTGTTTTTCCCTGTCCTCGGCTGTCTGCTCATGGCCTGCGCCCATACGCCAAAAAATGAGAAGGTTACGGCTGATGCCGATCGCCTGCAGACGGTGCTTGCCGCCCAGCCCGACGCGGCCAAGGAGCGCTATCCGGCACGCAAGCCATATGAAACTCTAAGTTTTTTTGGCGTGAAACCAGGCATGACCGTTGTCGAAGTTCTGCCGGGTGAAGGTTGGTATTCGAAGATTCTATTGCCATATCTCGGTAGCAACGGCCAGCTTGTTGGCGTGGATTACCCGTCCACCATCTGGGTCAACTTCCCCTTTGCCAATGAAGCATTTATGGCCGATCGCAAGAAATGGCCGGAGCGCTGGACGACCGATGCCAAACAATGGGCTGGCGACCAGGGGGCGCAGGCATCTGCCTATGCTCTCGACGATCTGCCTACATCGCTGAATGGCTCGGTCGACATGGTGCTATTTTTCCGCGCGCTTCACGGTATGGCTAGAGTGGAAGGGCAGGGACAATTTCTTACCAAGGCATTGGCCACCACATTCAATCTGCTTAAGCCCGGCGGCCTGGTGGGCATAGAGCAGCACGAGGCGCGGGAAAATATGAGCGACGCCTGGGCGGATGGCAGCCAGGGTTATTTGAAACGCTCCTACGTCAAACGCGTTATGGCGGATGCTGGTTTTGAATTTGTCGCCGAGTCCTCAATCAATGAGAACCCGAAGGATCAGCCGGGCGAGCAGGACGGTGTATGGCGTCTGCCGCCGTCGCTGTCTACCAGCAAGGACAACCCGCAACTTCAGGAGCAATACAAAGCGATCGGCGAAAGTCATCGCATGACGCTGTTGTTCCGCAAGCCAAACTGAGCAAAAAAACCCGGCCTAAGCCGGGTTTTTTAAAGTGGAATTGATCAGCGTCTGCGGCGGTTCTCGCGGCGGATGGCGACAATGCCGGCGAGCAGTGAGATGGCCAGAGCGGCGTGAGAGCCATCGATTTCCGGCACCGCGTGTGCTTTGGGCGGATACTTAGGTTTTTTATGCGCGACTTTTTCCGCTTTCTCCGCCGCTTTTTTCTGTTCCTTCTTCTGTTTGGTCAGCGCTTTAGCATCTTTTTTTGCCTGCTTTTCCGCTTCTTTATCTGCTTTTGCTTTTTGCTTTGCGACTTCGTGAGAGGCTTTTTTGTCTGCTTTGGTCAGGTCAGCGCTGTAGCTTGGTGCCGCAAAACCCGCTGCCGCCAGCGCCAGGCCAAGAATTGCGATAAGTTTTTTCATAACACACTCGATCCGTTGATTAAGAGTTTTGAGTTGGGCTGCCTTACGTCGGCCGCCTACGCAAATAAGCTGAATTTGTGCCAACGCCAGAAATATCAGATAAATCAACGGGAAAGAATTCGGTTTTGTTTTTTGTCGTGACGTTATGTAAATACGTCCGACAATTAAATCGTTTGCAGGGAAGGGGATACTTACAAAAAGAAACTTTCAGTGGGAAAGGGCGACAGGCGTCGCCCGGGTGAAGATTAGGCGCGAGCTGCCGCTATCTGTTGTTCCAGCCAGGCCGCAGCGCCGACGAAAGCCGTCTCCGGATGCACGATCAATTTGGCGGGAATTGTCTGCACGAAATGGCTCATCACTCCCTTGTTGCTGAAGCGCTCAGTAAACGCACTCTGCAGGAGAAAATCGCTGAATCGCGGCAGTATTCCACCAGCGATGTAGATACCACCTTTGGCGCCGTAGGTAAGGGCGAGGTTACCCGCAAAGCTGCCGGCAAAGCTGCAGAAAGTGCTGAGCGTCTCGACGAAAATCGAATCGCCGGCCGTCAGCGCACGCTGCGATATATTCGCCGGACTCACTTCTTCCGCCTGCTCGCCGCGCACTGCACAGATCGATTTGTAGAGATTCACGAGGCCGGGGCCGGAGATAAACAATTCCGCGGACACATGCCCGAAAACCGCCATCGCGGCTTTAATGACATCGGCCTCGAAAGCTGTGGCGGGCGCGATATTGACGTGGCCGCCTTCACAGGGAACCGGCAGCCATTCGCCTTTATGGTTGACCAAGCCGGCGACACCTAGGCCAGTGCCCGGTCCAAATACAGCCTTCGCAGCCAATTTTTCTTCAACGCCATTTTTAACCGTAATCAGGTGATCGTCGGTCAGCTGGCTGCAGGCTGCGGCGACGGCAGCGAAATCATTCATCGCCACAAAATGTTGAAACCCAAACTCCTTTGCCATGGCGACACAGGAAAATTCCCAGCTCAGATTGGTCATGCGCACCGTGTCGTCCACAACCGGGCCGGCGATGGCGAGGCACGCTGACAGGGGTTTGAGATCGCTGATTTTTTCCAGGTAGGTGCGCAGAGCTGCTGAGCAGGAGGGATATTCACGGGCGTTGAGTATGTGAATGTGGTCGATAAGGTAATTGCCCTGAGACTTTCCTGTCACCAGGGCAAAACGGGCGTTGGTGCCACCTATGTCAGCAACTATATATGGATACATCCTGCGGGATCTCACGTTAAAAAAAGTAGGGACGGGTCACTCTAGAGAAGGCGCCCTGATGGGTCAAGGTCTGGGCGGCTCGGAGGCGGGCTGAGGTTGGCGCCGGTGCGCAAGCGGGGTTAGCATGGTGGTTTTGTCGTCGCGGAGCAGAAAATGGTGCGTCACATCGTGATTGTTGAAGATGAAATCGCCATCGCTCAAAACTACTGCGATGCGCTGCGGCGGCAGGGCTATAAAGTGACCCATTATCGCAATCGGCCGGAAGCTATGGCGCAGCTGGCAGTTCGCCTGCCGGATCTGGCCATCATCGATGTCGGCCTTGGGGATGAGCCGGAGGGCGGTTTCGATCTGTGTCGCGATCTGCGCAGCCGGGCGCCGGAACTGCCGATTATTTTCCTCACCGCCCGCGATGACGATTTTGATGTGGTCTCGGGGCTGCGTCTGGGCGCCGATGACAATCTCAGCAAAGACATAGGTCAGGCACATTTGCTCGCGCGCATTACTGCGCTGTTTCGCCGCGTCGACGCGCTGCGCAAACCGCCAGTTGCTGAACAGGTGATTGAGCGCGGTGACCTCTCCATCAATATCGAGCGTATGACGACTGCGTGGCGCGGCCAGCCGGTGGATTTAACGGTGACGGAGTTCTGGATTGTGCATTCCCTGGCGCTTCATCCGGGGCATGTAAAAAATCGCCAACAGCTGATGGATGCGGCCAACGTCGTGCTCGACGACAACACCATCACTTCCCACATCAAACGTATCCGGCGGAAATTCAAAGCCCTCGACGATCGTTTCGATCAGATTCACACCGCCTACGGCATGGGATATCGCTGGTTGGTGTGAGGCAAAACTATGGCATTGCGGCGGCAACTTCTGCTTTTGGCCTCTCTCACCCTGGCGCTGCCCTGGGCCGGTTGTGAATATGTACAGGAAATGGAGGCCACCCTGCGCGAAGGGCAGCAGGCCGCGCTGCGCGCTACGGCGCAGGCGGTAGAGGCGCGCCTGCGGACCGACCCGCAGTTGATGGCGCAACTCGGCGCAAGCGTGGCGGGAGTGACGCGTTTCCATGCTGACCCCGTTCTTTATATCCATACCTTGCCGGGCCCAGTGGTGGTGGATGGTTATGGCGAGGAGTGGCGAGGGTTCGCCATTGCGCCACAGCCGATTCCCAACGCTGAACCCGCCGTTGCTCTGTTTTTGGGCGAGCGAGGCGGATTTGTTTATCTGTTTATCGACGTCGCAGATCCACATCGCCAGTTTTTTGATCCCTCGCGACCGCACAGGCAGGCGGATCATGTCCTGGTGCAATTGAGCGATGGCGCTTTGCTGCGGCTTTTCTCCGCCGCGCCGGGAACGCTTTCTGTCGAGCGACATTTAGGGCTGGGCGTGTGGCAGCGGGAGCATCGCCTCAGCGGCATCTGGAATGACGTGGAAAATGCCTACGTGCTCGAAGTGCGTATGCCGCAGAGCTGGGCTGCAGGTGGTTTGGCCGTGCGCGCCAGCGATGGCGCAGCAGATGAAGAGCCACCCACACAGCTGACATTGCACCCGGTCCTGCGCGGCGATTTGGCATACGCCGATGTGTTAGCAGTCTTTACCCGTCCGAGTGTTCGTTTGTCTTTGGTTGCGCAGGACGGCTGGCAATTGGGTGCGGCAGGGGAGCTGGCGATGGCCCAGGGAGAGCGCGAATCGGAGACTCTCCTGCGTAAGCTGGTGCGGCGAATGTTGGGCAGACCGGATTTTCCACCGTTGCCCGCCGATACCCCTGGACGTTTGGCAGATGCCGAGTCGCTGGCGGTGGATGGGGGCTCCTGGTATCGCCGTGCGGATTCTCTGGTTGCCCGCGTTCATATCCCGATTCTTCTGCCCGAGGCTGACGAGGTTGCGCTGCACTTGGTGGCCGAGCAGAGTATGGATGCTGTGCAGACCCTCACCACGGGCGCCATGGGGCGCCTGCTCTGGTACACCACCGCGGCAACCCTGTTGGCAGGGATTACGCTGCTGGTGTATGCGAGCCTTCTGTCATGGCGGATCCGGCGCTTGAGTCGGGCCGCGCAGCAAGTGGTCGATAGTGAGGGCCGGATTCGCGCCGAGATACCCAGTAGCCGCAGCAAAGACGAAATCGGCGATCTCGCCCGCAGCTATTCCGCGCTGCTGCAGCGGTTGCGCCACTACAACGAATATCTCGAAACGCTGGCGGGGAAATTGTCCCACGAGCTGCGCACACCGCTGGCGATCGTGCGCAGCTCCCTCGATAACCTGGGGGAATTGCAGCCGTCGGAACAACAGAAGGTGTATCTGGAGCGGGCTGGGGAAGGTGCCACTCGGCTGACGCGTTTGCTCAACGCTATGAGTGCCGCAGCCCGGTTGGAACACTCTATCGCGCAAAATGAGCGGGAAAGGGTGGATATGGCCGACCTGCTGGCGCATCTGGTTGCCGGCTACCGCAGTGTTTATCCGTCCTGCCGCATTACTTTTACATGTAGTGTCAATGCTCCATTTATGCTGATAGCCGCGCCGGAGCTGCTGGCGCAAATGTGCGACAAGCTGGTGGAGAACGCCGCTGATTTCACCGGAGAAAATGGCTACATAGAGCTGCAGCTGACAAAGGAGGCGGAGATGATTTACCTGCGGGTGATCAATACCGGACCGCCGATCCCGGAAGCTCTTGAAGGCCGGTTGTTCGATTCACTGACGTCGGGGCGGGGAGGGGAGGGGCACCACCTGGGACTCGGCCTTTACGTGGTGCGCCTTATTGTGGACTTTCACCAAGGGAAAGTGCGCGCATTCAATGAGCCGGAAGGTGGCAAAGTGGTTTTCGAAGTCCGCTTGCCACGCGCTCCGGATTGATCATTAGCTGCCCATTTTGGATTGCAGATAATTCTCCAGGGTGACCTTGTCGATCAGGCTCAACTGCGTCTCGAGCCAGTCCACGTGTTCTTCTTCGGATTCAAGGATATCTTCCAGCAGCTCGCGTGAGCCGTAGTCCCGGACGGATTCGCAATAGGCAATGGCGTCGCGCAGATCTGGAATGGCCTTGAGTTCGAGCTTCAGATCACACTCCAGCATTTCCCGGACATTCTCGCCGATCAGCAGCTTGCCGAGGTTTTGCAGGTTGGGTAGGCCATCCAGAAACAGAATCCGCTCAACCAGTTTGTCCGCGTGTTTCATCTCGTCGATGGACTCGTGGTATTCGTGGTCCGCCAGCTCTTTCAGGCCCCAGTTCTTGTACATCCTGGCATGCAGAAAGTACTGGTTGATGGCGATCAACTCGTTAGCGAGGATTTTATTGAGGTGTTCGATGACTTTGGCGTCGCCCTTCATGGTTACAGGCCTCCGTTGGTTGGCGTAACCGGCAAGTGTGGCGATCCATGTGCACCCTGTCAAACCAGGGCTGGAATCAGGCGATGGCCCAGAAGATATCCTGCGCGCCCGGCTCCTGACGACTAGAGCGGACTATGTCTTTGGTCAGGCAGGCGCATTTGCCGCATTCGGTCATAACACCCAGTTGATCGCGGATCTCGCGAATTGAGGCGCCGTTTTCGGCGGCCGTGCGGATTTGGCTGTCAGTAACGCCTTTGCAGAGACACACGTACATGCGGAAACCGTATCAAGTTGCAATGTGGCATAAAAGTTAATGTAAATGATAATGGTTGTCAATTGAGAATTTGTCAAAATTTAGACAGGTCTCGCAGCAGTTGCGTGACCGATGAAGTGATATAAGCAATCCCAATAATTTTTATATAAAAAAACAATCGAGGGCAGGGTGTAGATGGGGTGTAGTATTGCGCGGACTTATCAATGGGCCGCTTTTGATTGTTTGCCGGCCTAATTAAGAGGTTTAGTGACACGGCCTTGAAATCGCCGGTTGCGACGCCATAGTGTTGGCAGCACATCCTCATCCATCCACCTACCATGGGAGAAAAAAATGGGCGTATTAGTTGGTAAACCCGCACCGGACTTCACCGCACCCGCCGTTTTGGGCAATGGCGAAATCGTTGACGATTACAGCTTCAGCAAAGCGACCAAAGGAAAAAAAGCGGTTGTATTCTTCTACCCGCTCGACTTTACCTTCGTTTGCCCTTCAGAACTTCTGGCATTCGATCACCGCTACGACGAATTCAAAAAGCGCGGCGTAGAAGTGATTGGAGTTTCCATCGACTCCCACTTCGCCCACAACGCCTGGCGTAACACCCCCATCAACGACGGAGGTATCGGCGCGGTGAAATACGCTCTCGTGGCTGATATCACCCACGCCATCGCCAAGGCGTACGACGTGGAATCCGCTGGCGGCGTCGCTTATCGCGGATCGTTCCTGATCGATGAAGAAGGCGTGGTGCGTCACCAGGTGATCAATGATCTGCCGCTGGGCCGCAACGTCGACGAGATGCTGCGCATGGTTGACGCGCTGAAATTCCACCAGGAGCACGGTGAAGTGTGCCCGGCTGGCTGGCAGGAAGGCGACAAGGGTATGACTGCTTCCCCTGCGGGCGTAGCGGCTTACTTGAGCGAGAACGCTGACAAGCTCTGATTTCCCTTCTTATAAAACACAAACGGCCGGATTATCCGGCCGTTTTTTTTATCTGCAGTACGCCAATTCGGCGCTCGCCGCGGGTTCAACCTTCGGGGTTGTCCATGAGGTTGAGAGGCCATCCACCCATATTTTTCCAGCGGTTGACAATACGGCAGAACAGCTCGGCGGTTTTCTGCGCGTCGTAGGCGGCGCAATGCGCTTCGCGATTGGAGAATTCGATGGAGGCAAGCTGGCACGCCCGCGCTAACACTGTGTGGCCGTAGGCCAAGCCGGCGAGAGTGGCCGTGTCGAAGCAGGAAAAGGGATGGAAGGGATTGCGCTTGATGTCGCAGCGCTCCGACGCGGCGTTGACGAAACTCAGATCAAAATGCGCATTGTGCGCAACCATGATCGCCCGGGTGCACTCGTATTGCTTCACCTTGCGGCGAATTGCCTGAAATATGTCTGCCAGCGCCAAGCTCTCCGGCACCGCCATACGCGTTTCGCTGTCGAGATCGATACCGGTGAAATCGAGAGCGGATTGCTCGATGTTGGCACCTTCAAACGGGTCCAGATGAAACGAGTAGGTGGTGTCGATGTGCAGGTCGCCGTTGTCATCCATATCCAGCGTCACTGCGGCAATTTCCAGCAGCGCATCAGTGCGCGGATTGAAGCCACCGGTTTCCACATCAATGATGACCGGCATGAAGCCGCGGAAGCGCTCACTGAACGGTGTGGACGCGCCTTTTTCGGAAGAGCTCATTTCGATGGAAGTCACGACGTTCCTTAAGTGTTCACAGGGGATGATGAATCCAGTTTCCAGCGCAGATTTTCCCCAGCCCGCAGCGGGATCAGCGTGTCCTCGCCAAAGGGCAGAGCGTCGGGAGCGCGCCATTCCTGGTGGCGCAGGGTGACTGTATCCCGGTTGCGCGGCAGCCCATAGAAATCGGCGCCGAAAAAGCTCGCAAAGCCTTCCAGTCTTGCAAGCGCGCCGGCGTCATCAAAGGCTTCCGCATACATTTCCAGAGCGGCATAAGCGGTGTAGGCACCTGCACAGCCACAGGGCGCTTCTTTTTTATTGCGCGCGTGGGGGGCGGAATCCGTGCCGAGAAAGAATTTGGGATTGCCGCTGATGGCGGCTTCAACCAGGGCCTGCTGGTGCGTGTTGCGCTTGAGGATCGGCAGGCAGTAGTAGTGCGGCCGGATGCCGCCGACCAGCATGTGGTTGCGGTTGAACAGCAGATGGTGGGCGGTAATGGTGGCGCCTATGTTGGCACCAGCGTCGCGCACAAAACTGGCGGCATCACTGGTGGTGATGTGCTCAAGCACGATTTTCAATTGCGGCAAACGGGCGTGCAGAGGCGCGAGTATGCGGTCGATAAAAACCTTCTCGCGATCGAAAATGTCGATCGGCGCATCCGTTACTTCCCCGTGAACCAGCAGCAGTACGCCGAGTTCCGCCATGGCTTCCAGCGTGGGCAGGATTTTGTCGATGTCCGTGACACCGGAGGCGGAATTGGTAGTGGCGCCGGCAGGGTAGAGTTTGCAGGCCACTACGCCAGCCTCTTTGGCCGCCGCGATATCGGCTGGCGTGGTTTGGTCGGTCAGATAGAGCACCATTAATGGCTCAAAGGCGCGCCCACTCGGGGTGTGTTGCTGGATCCTGCTTTTATAGGCGAGCGCCTGTTCGGCATTCAGTACTGGCGGCACCAGGTTGGGCATGATTATGGCGCGGCGGAACTGATTGGCGGCGTCTTTGACCGTGTAGGCGAGGGCAGCGCCGTCGCGCAGGTGAATGTGCCAATCGTCTGGGGCAGTGATGGTAATGCTTTGCATCATGGGTTTTGATCGAAAAACAGTCAGGCGGGCGCCCGGGCACGACATGCTACCGGAATTGCCCGCTAAAGCACAGGCGCCCGCCGCCGATAACCAACCCAGTTGCGCGGCTTGCGTCAGCCGCCGCATGCCTTTCTGAATCGTCGGTGGAAGTTTTATGAGATTGACCACAGTGATCGCTGTGTTGAGTCTGTGGGGTTCGAGCAGCTATGCCACTGTGTACAGCAGCTTTCTTGAGGGGGGTGCCTGGCAGGTGAAATCCTCCGTGTTCGCCTGCAGCATGGTGCATTCCGTGCCTTTGTACGGCGATGCGGTTTTTGAAACCCGCGCCGGCGAAGCCTCCCACTTTTACCTGCAGGGTAATAACAGCCGTTTCCGCCAAGGGTCGGCGGCGCTGATCGCACAAGCCCCGGTTTGGGCGGAGCAGCCGCGCCGTGTGGAGCTGGCCGCCGTGGAGGTGAAGCAGACGCGGCGCGCAGTTGAGCTGCCGACGAAAGATACCGAGCGCATGTTGGCCGAGTTGTTCGGCGGGCAGGAACTGGTGTTTACCCACGACCCGAGGTATGGCAGTGAAAATGCGTCGCAGGTCGCGATCACCTCGATCGGCTTTCGCGATGCGTATCAACGCTATCTCACCTGTCTATCCGGTTTGTTGCCGGCGAATTTTGACCAGATCAAGCGCACCGCGGTTTATTTCGGCTCAAGCCGGTTTGAGGGTATCCGGCCTTCGGAACTGCACAAGCTCGACAACATAGTGGCGTATGTGAAAGCCGATCCCAGCGTGCGCGAGTTTTTCATTGATGGGCACGCGGACAGCATTGGCAGCAGGGATGACAATCTGCTGCTGTCGGAGAAGCGGGCGCAAGAGGTGACTCGTTATCTGGTGGAGAAGGGCGTGCCCCAGGAGGCCATCACCAGCCGCTGGCACGGCGAGCGCTACCCGGTGGCATCTAATGCGACCGCCGGGGGCAGGGATAAAAATCGGCGTGTCACCATTCGGCTGGAGAAATTGGCGGTGAAGCGGGATTGATCAGCGCCGTTTGCGCTTGCGACCTTCTGCCAGGATCTTGCTGGCGCGCTCGCACACTTCGGCAGAATATCCCGCCAGACATTCAGCGGTGATCACCTCCGCCTGCTCCAGATCCCGCGCTTCCACCAGCTCCAGCACCCAGTTGTTATAGGCGGACCCGATGATTTGCCGCGGGTGAGCCGTATCTTTGACGACGCCCACCGGTTGGTTGAGGTACTCGGTCAGCACTGTGACCACCTCGCGCCAGTTTTTATCTTCCCACTGGTGCTCCGCCCAGCGCAGATAGAACCAGTTCACCATGTCGGGCCAGGCCTTCGGGTCGGTCAGATGTCCTTCCACCAGGGTCAGCACCAGCAGTCCGTCATCGAAACGCTTGTGTTCCGCCAGCTTCGACATGAGCACGCTGACCGCGTTGGTCACTCGCGTCTCCACCGACTTGCGATCGTCTCCCCGCGCCAGACCGCGACTCAATAGCTCGCCCATTACCGTGAGCGTTTGCTCGGTGTCGCCGAGCTGCGCGTAGGTCAGCATGGCCCCGGACAGGTACATCTGCAGCGCGTTCTGCAAGCCGGTGGCCTGAGGGTGGCGCTGGCTATCGGCCAACACGGTCTGATAGGTGGTGGCGAACAGGCGCAGCAATGTTTTCCAGTCCTGTTGGCTCACCAGAGCATGGATTTCGCGGTTATAGAAATACAGGCGTTTTTCCTGCGCCATGCTGTTGCGCGGGTCGATAAAAGCGCTGATTTCGGCGAGGCGCACGCTGTCGGCCTCGTTCATGCGGGAAAAAATCGTGTGCTGATTGAGCATGTTGCGGGCGGCAAGCTCAGTGGCCGTCACCCGTTCGCGGTCCAGATAATCGGCGTAGGTTGCCGGCTGCAAGCTGCGGCTGGTGAACCAGTCATTGTTGTTGCGCTCGTAAAAGGCTTCGTCGTGGGGCTGGTCGTAACCGCCGGGGCTGGTGGTTTCGACGTCGATCTCGCGGCCGTCGCGCAGGTTGAGCTGAATAAAGGCATGGGACGGCAGCATCACGCCCTTCACGCGGAGGTCGAAATGGCGCGCCAGTACCGCGTAGAGCAGGCTTGCGCTGATGCAATTGAATTCCCCGTTTTCGAAAATGCCCATCAGACGAGATTGGTCCATGGAATAGCCGAGCGGGGCTCCGCCTTTGCTTTCCTTAAGAAAGAAAGCGTTGTGCATCTCCCGATTGAGGATCTGCCCGACAAGCCAGTCGTTGTTCTTTTCGACTATGTGCTCGTTCATCTTGCGGCGGAATTGGTCAACCTGTTTCTTGGCCTGGTCGTATTCTCCGTAGCTGCGCACGCCGGAGGCCAACAGGTAGAGCGCGAGCAGTGCATCCGGGTCATCGTTGCGGGCGCGGTGCAGATCGCCGAGTGTGGCGCGTTCGAAGTAACTGAGCTCCGACCAGATGGGGTAGGGACTGCCGCCGAAATCCGCCCGGTTGGCTGAGGCGGGCGCGGTCAACAACAACGCTATCAACCATAAAAAGGCCAGCGGGGTATATGAAAGACTTTTGCTAGGCATGCGGATCGACATGGCAGATTGGATGGCGCGCTGCGCGATTGGTTCGCCGCAGTAAACAGACGCCGCAGAGTATGCCTGATGATGGGGCATTTTGCTGTTAATCCGTCGACTATGACGCTACAATGCGCGCCCTGGCAAACCGCCACACCCCCTTCCCCCTCTCAAGAACGTTGGAGACAGTATGTCTTCCATTAAAAAGGTCGTTTTGGCTTATTCCGGTGGTCTCGATACGTCCGTAATCGTGCGTTGGCTGCAAGACACCTACAAATGTGAAGTTGTCACCTTTACTGCTGACATAGGTCAGGGCGAAGAGCTGGAGCCGGCGCGTGCCAAGGCTCAAGCTTTGGGCGTTAAAGAAATCTATATCGAAGACCTGCGCGAAGAATTCGTGCGCGATTACGTATTCCCCATGTTCCGCGCCAACACCATCTATGAAGGTGAGTACCTTCTGGGTACCTCCATCGCGCGGCCGCTGATCGCCAAGCGCTTGGTGGAAATTGCCAATCTCACCGGTGCGGATGCCATTTCCCACGGTGCTACCGGCAAGGGCAATGATCAGGTCCGCTTCGAGATCGGCGCTTATGCACTCAAGCCCGGCATCAAAGTTATTGCGCCCTGGCGTGAGTGGGATCTGACTTCCCGCGAAAAACTGATGGCTTACTGCGAGACCCACAACATTCCAGTGGATTTTGCGAAAAACAAGAAAAAGTCACCTTATTCCATGGATGCCAACCTGCTGCATATTTCCTATGAAGGCAATCTGCTGGAGAACCCCTGGAACGAGGCGGAAGAAGATATGTGGCGCTGGTCCGTTTCACCTGAAGCCGCGCCGGATAAAGCAGAATATCTGGAACTTACTTACCGCAAAGGTGACATAGTCGCGCTTAATGGCCAGGAAATGTCGCCTGCTACTGTGCTCGCCACGCTGAACAAACTGGGCGGAGCGCACGGCATAGGTCGTCTGGATCTGGTGGAAAACCGTTATGTCGGCATGAAGTCGCGCGGCTGCTATGAAACTCCTGGCGGCACCATCATGTTGAAAGCCCACCGAGCCATTGAGTCCATCACGCTTGACCGGGAAGTGGCGCATCTGAAGGATTCCTTCATTTCCCGTTACGCCGCCATGATCTACAACGGTTACTGGTGGTCGCCAGAGCGTTTGATGCTGCAAAAAGCCATCGACGAATCCCAGGCTTTTGTAAACGGCGACGTGCGTGTGAAGCTGTACAAAGGCAGCGTCACCGTCGTTGGCCGACGTTCAGCGGACAGTTTGTTCGACGAAAAAATTGCCACCTTTGAAGATGATGCCGGCGCCTACAACCAGAAGGATGCCGAGGGCTTTATCAAACTCAATGCGCTGCGCATGCGAATTGCCGCGCAAAAAGGCCGCAAGCTGGTTTAATTCAATCAGCTTGTAAACCTGTTAAATGGCGCTAGCCGCCGATCGAAACATTCAAGCCGCCACCAAGAGCGGTGATCCATTGTTGAGGACCACCATGCTTTCACGCTGCATTGCTGTTGTCGTTTTGGCTTTTGTTTTTGTCGCCCCGAGTTACGCCGCGCGACCGAATTACAATTATCTGGGTGCCGGCTACGCCCGCCAGCATCTGGACATAGGTTGCGATCAGGACGGCCTTTATATCGAAGGCAGCCTCGCCTTAAATGAAATTGCCTATTTTCACGGTCAGCACACGGACCTCACCAGCAATCGCGGGTGCGGTTCCACCTCTACAGCCTTGTCCATCGGTTTGCGCGCGGATGTCGGACGTGAGTCCGGAATCTATATGCTCGCGACCATGATCAACCGCGATTACGGTCCGGATTCCGACGCCGGTTTCGGCGGCACTTTTGGCGCGCGTGGATTTTTCTCTCCTGGCGTTGAAGGGCGCGCCTTTGTCACTTATGAAGCCATCGATGAGCTGCGCGAAACATTTTTTGGCGTTGGCTTGAATTACTGGTTTTCTCGCGCTTTCAGCCTTAATGCCGAAGTTGCTTCCAGTAATGAGAGCAACGAAAGTTTCGCTGTAGGTTTGCGATTTAACTTTTTCTGACGATTCCGAGTTTTCGGTCTATATTTCCGGAGATGTATTTGTAAACGTTTTGTGTTTGGGACGTTGTGCAAAAAAAGGCGGAGTGCCGGCAGGCGGTTTTATTTCCAGTGGGTTTGACGCCAGTCAAATGCCGATTTGGATTCCCATCTATACTGCTTTAGCAACAGCTATCAAAAATCTTCATCACGTGCATACAGCTCTGAAACGCGGAACGGAAGTCCGCGTGTGTCCCAGTTTATTTCACTAACTATTGGAACTTGTCTATGAGCAATGACACGGCGGCATCCGCCTTGCCTCCCCCTGTCTACAACTATCAGGTGGTGCGTCAGTTCAGCATTATGACCATCGTCTGGGGTGTTGTTGGTATGGCTGTGGGTGTGCTGCTTGCAGCGCAATTAATGTGGCCCGAAATCAATGATTTCTGGCAGCCATACAGTCATTTCGGTCGCTTGCGGCCCTTGCACACCAACGCGGTGATTTTTGCCTTCGGTGGTTGTGCTCTTTTTGCTACTTCTTATTTTGTCGTGCAGCGAACCTGTCAGGCACCTTTGTTTGGCGGATTTCTTATCCCGTTCACCTTCTGGGGTTGGCAGGCGGTTATTGTGGCCGCCGCCATCACTCTGCCGATGGGGTATACCTCGTCGAAAGAATACGCCGAGTTGGAATGGCCAATCGATATCGCCATCACTCTGGTTTGGGTTGCCTACGCGATTGTCTTTTTTGGCACTATGGTAAAACGCCGCACCTCCCATATTTATGTCGCCAACTGGTTTTTCGGCGCATTTATCATCACGGTTGCGGTTCTGCATGTTGTGAACAGCGCTGCGGTGCCGGTGCACTTGCTGAAGTCCTATTCCGCTTATGCGGGTACTGCGGATGCCATGATCCAGTGGTGGTACGGGCATAATGCGGTTGGATTTTTCCTCACCGCCGGATTTCTCGGCATTATGTATTACTTCGTGCCTAAGCAGGCCGAGCGCCCGGTTTATTCCTACCAGCTCTCCATCGTGCATTTTTGGGCGCTGATCTCTGTTTACGTGTGGGCGGGCGGTCACCACCTGCATTATTCCGCTTTACCCGATTGGGCGCAGAGCCTGGGTATGGTGATGTCACTGATTCTGCTGGCGCCCTCCTGGGGCGGCATGATCAACGGCATGATGACGCTGTCAGGTGCGTGGCATAAGTTGCGCACCGATCCCACCTTGCGCTTTCTTGTGGTGTCCCTGTCGTTTTATGGCATGTCCACCTTTGAAGGTCCGATGATGTCCATCAAGACCGTGAACGCCCTGTCCCACAACACCGACTGGACCATCGGTCACGTGCATGCCGGTGCGCTCGGTTGGGTTGCGATGATTTCCATCGGCGCGATCTATCACCTGTTACCTGTTTTGACCGGGCAAAAAACCATGTGGAGCGTGCGCCTGATCAACGCGCATTTCTGGCTAGCGACCATAGGTACGGTGCTCTACATCGCCTCCATGTGGGTCAACGGCATTTTGCAGGGGCTGATGTGGCGCGCGTTTAATACCGACGGCACCTTGACCTATAGCTTTGTTGAGAGTGTTGAGGCCAGTTATCCCGGCTATTTTGTGCGTTTCCTCGGCGGTGCTTTTTTCCTCACTGGCATGTTGTTGATGGCTTACAACGCTTACCGGACCGTGAATTCGGAGCAGGCGATCGAGCCGGAAAAAGCCGCGCAACCGCAACTGGCCTGAGGAAATAATCCATGAAGAATCACGACATAGTCGAAAAAAATATCGGCCTGATGGTGTTGCTGGTCATTGTCGCCATCAGCTTTGGCGGCTTGGTGGAAATCGTGCCGCAGTTTTTTCTCAAGGACACCACGCAACCGGTGGAAGGTTTGAAGCCGCTGACGGCGGTGGAGCTGGAAGGGCGCGATATTTATATCCGCGAAGGCTGCCACGTGTGCCACACCCAGATGGTCCGTCCGCTGCGCGCTGAGGTGGAGCGTTATGGCCACTACTCCGTCGCTGGCGAATCCGTCTATGAGCACCCGTTTTTGTGGGGTTCCAAGCGCACAGGTCCGGACCTTGCGCGGGTAGGGCAGCGCTACAGTGACGAGTGGCACAAAGCGCATCTGTTCAACCCGCGCAATGTGGTGCCCAACTCGAACATGCCGGCTTTCCCCTGGTTGTATGACAACGTCCTGACGGGCAAACACACCGCGAAAAAAATGGAGGCCCTGCGCTCCGTGGGTGTGCCTTATACCGATGAGGATATTGCCGGCGCTGGTGCCGCCGCGCGTGGCGTGACCGAGATGGATGCTCTCGTCGCCTATCTCCAACAGCTGGGAACGCTCCTCACCTACAAGCGGTGACCCATGGATATCAATACGTTACGCAGTATCTCGCCGATACTGGTTTTATTGGCATTTATCGGTGTTTGCTGGTGGGCTTTTGCGCCCAAGCGGCGCAAGCGTTTCGAGGAGGCGGCAAACCTGCCGTTTGCTGACGAGCCGCCGCAGAGTGATGCGAAAAAAGCCACCGCCACCGAGCAAGAGCAGGACAAATTATGAGTATTTTTTGGAATGTCTGGATTATCGGACTGACCTTGGCATGTCTCGCCCTCGTGATCTGGGTGTTGTTCGCCAATCGCAAGGTCGCGATTAAAGATGACGAAGAGCCGGAAAACCGCACCACCGGCCACGTTTACGACGGTATTGAGGAATACGACAACCCGCTGCCCAAGTGGTGGTTCCAATTGTTTGTCGGCACTTTGGTGTTTTCCGCGATTTATCTCGTTTGGTATCCCGGTTTGGGCAGTTTTCCGGGAATCGGTGGTTGGACGTCAGAAAATCAGCTTCAGCGGGAGCATGAAAAAGCCCGCGTCGTGCAGGAGGAGATTTTCGGCGCTTACACGCAAATGTCGATAGAAGAGCTGGCGCAGGACAATAACGCGATGAAAATGGGCGTGCGTCTGTTCGCCAACAACTGCGCGGTTTGCCACGGCGCCGACGGCGGTGGCAATTACGGTTTCCCCAATTTGACCGACAAGGACTGGCTGTACGGCGGCACGCCGGAAAAAATCAAGGAAACCCTGTTGCACGGCCGCGCGGGCAATATGCCGCCATGGGGAGCGATTATCGGCGAAGCCAATGTGCTGGCGGTGACGGAATATGTTCTTGCCATGTCTGGACGAGAGTATGACAAGGCGCAGCTGGAGCAGGGCGGCAAAGTGTTCAAGCAGAATTGCGCGGCCTGCCACGGCGCGGACGGCACGGGAAACCAGTTACTCGGAGCTCCCAATCTGGTTGACAACATCTGGCTCTACGATGGCACCCGCGAAGGCATTGCGCAGTCCGTGCGCAACGGCCGGGCGAATGTGATGCCGGCGCAGAAGGATATGCTGCAGGAAGAAAAAAATCCACCTGTTGGCAGCCTACGTTTACAGTCTGTCGCTCGATCTCTAAATCCGGAGTGGCCGCCTTTTTGGTGGCCGCTCTTTCAGAGGGTCCGATGAGTGTCCGATGACCTCAGAACAGGCTCCGAGCCTGGCAAGAAAGAAGGCGAGATTCGCTACGTCAATCTCTACGAATCAGAAGCCAAGATCTATACCCGCAAAATCTCCGGTTTTTATCAGCGAATCCGCCGTTACACCGGTATCCCACTGATGCTGGGTTTCCTGTTGCTACCCTGGTTCAGCATCAACGGCGACCCCGCCGTGTTGTTCGATCTTGAAGCACGCAAATTCCATATTCTTGGTTTGATTTTCTGGCCCCAGGATTTCATGTTGCTCGCTTGGGCGCTGATTATTTCCGCGTTTGCTTTATTCACCGTGACTGTGTTGCTGGGACGGGTGTGGTGTGGCTTCACCTGTCCGCAAACCGTTTGGACACTGATGTTTATTTCCGTCGAGCATTTTTGCGAGGGCGACCGCAATAAACGGATGAAGCTGGATCGACAGCCGTGGAACTTGGAAAAAGTGCTGCGCAAGTCGGCGAAACACTCGCTTTGGGTGGTGATCGCTTTTATCACCGGGGTGACGTTTATCGGCTATTTCACACCGATTCGTGAATTGCTGTTGGGATTTATTCCCCAGCGCGCGGCCAATGGATTTATTTATTTTGATATCCATCCCGCCGCCGCTTTCTGGACGTTGTTTTTCGCCGGCATGACCTATTTGAATGCCGGCTGGATGCGCGAGCAGGTATGCAAATACATGTGCCCCTATGCGCGTTTTCAGGCGGTGATGTACGACCGCGATACCCTCGCCGTGCATTACGATCCGAAGCGCGGTGAAAAACGCGGCGCGCGCAAACCCGGCGATGATTACAAAAAAGCGGGCCTCGGCGACTGCATCGATTGCTCCTGGTGTGTGCAGGTCTGCCCGGTCAACATCGATATTCGCAATGGTCTGCAATACGAGTGCATCAATTGCGGTTTATGTGTCGATGCGTGCAACACCGTAATGGATAAAATGTCCTATCCCCGCGGCCTTATCCGCTTTACCTCAGAAGACGAATTAAAAACTGGCAAAACGCATTTTTTCCGCCCGCGTTTGTTTGGTTATGTATTTGCGGTGCTGGCTATGGTGGCTGTCTTTTCCTATGTGGTGTTGACTCGCAGCCCTATCGGTATCGATGTAATCCGGGATCGCGGCGCGCGTTTGTATCGGGTGATGGGCGATGAAATCCAAAACGTCTACACGATCAAGATCAACAATATGGATTCCCGCAACCACACCTATGACGTGGAATTGGAAGGTGATTTTCCCTTTGAGTTGAAAAATTACCATCCGCGCGAAGTTGAGGCGGGCGAGGTCTTTACCGTACCGCTGCGGGTCGCGGTGCCGCGCGCGCAGCTCAAAGGCGAAAAGAACCAACTGCTCATTAAGGTGCGCTCCCGAGATGACGCCAATATATCCGCCGCGGAAACCACCGTTTTTATGGGCCCCGACCGATGATGAAGCAAACAGATAAAGCCCCCGCCTACAAAGAGCCCTGGTTTTGGATGGTGATGGGCCCGCTTTTGGTGGTAGTGGTGGTGACTCTCTCCATGGCGGTGGTGGCGTTTCGCGGGGCTGACGACAGGGTCGAAGACAGCTATTTCAAGCAGGGCCGGATGATTAATAAGCGGTTTGCCGAAGAGGAGACGGCTATGACACTCGGAGTGCGCGGCACCCTTGAGTTCGATTTCGCCACCGCCGAGGTATTTGCCAATCTGGAGGTGAAAGAGCTGCCCGCGGAATTGACGCTGACGTTTTCCCATCCCTCCGACGCCGACCGCGATCTGACACTGACCATGAAGCCCATCGGCGAAGGTCGTTATAGAGCCGACATTCCAGCTGTGACGGCGGGCCGTTGGTACCTCATTATCGGCAACAACAAGGCGGTGGATGAAACCGGCGCGTGGCGTGTATCCACGGAAGCGGATCTCAAGCAAAGTCATATCGCCCATTTCAGCGCTCATCTCTGATCCTGCGGATACCCCTTTGATTCCGTGCTTTCATTGTGGACTTCCCTCGGTACCCGGCTTGCGTGCCGAGGTCGGCGGGGAGTTCCGAGAGTTTTGCTGCATCGGTTGCCAAGCGGTCGCCCAGGCGATCGCAGGCCAGGGGTTGGATGATTTTTATCGCTTCCGCGAGCAGCTCAATACCCGCCCTCAAGCCCTTGCCACCCGCTTTGATGCCTACGATCTGCCGGCCGTGCAGGAAGATTTTGTCGAGCGGGCAGCAGACGGCACCGCGACGGCCAATCTGTTTGTCAGCGGGATCAGTTGCGCCGCCTGTGTGTGGCTGATCGAAAAACATTTGCAGTCCATGCCCGGCGTGGAGCAGGTGCAGGTCAATGCCAGTACCCATCGCGCACGTATCCGCCTGCGGCTGGATCGGGTGCGCATCAGCGATTTGTTTCAAGCCCTTGCCCAGATCGGCTTTCAGCCCCAGCCGCTGATCGGCCACGCCGAGCAGGAGCTCTGGCAGAAGGATCAGCGCGATTATCTCCTGCGTATGGCGGTGGCCGGTATCGGCATGATGCAGGCCGGCATGGTGGCGGTGGCGCTGCACGCCGGGGACATGCAGGGCATGGATCCCCACTGGGAATGGGTGTTGCGCTGGGTGAATTTGGTGCTCACCCTGCCGATCATGTTGTTCAGCGCCAAACCCCTTTTCTCCGGCGCCCTGCGCGCATTGCGTTTGCGGCGCCTGGTGAACGATGTCTCCATTTCCATTGCTCTGGTGCTGGCCTTCAGCGCCAGTGTCTACGCCACCGTGACCCGCAGCGGCGATGTTTATTTCGATTCCGTCGCCATGTTTGCGTTTTTCCTGCTCCTGGGGCGCTATCTGGAGAAGCGCGTCCGGTACGCCAACTTCAAAGCATCGGCGCGCTTTCACAATCTTCTGCCCATGACGGTCAGCCGCGTTCGACCGGACGGCGCTTTGGAGACGGTCCCTTTTAAACAGCTGCTGGCCGGCGAGCGGGTATTGGTGGCACCGGGCGCCGCTTTCCCCTGCGACGGCGAGATTCTCGATGGCCGCAGTGAGGCGGATGAGAGCCTGCTGACCGGCGAGGCCACTCCGCGCCCCAAGGTTCCGGGCGACCCCGTTTATGCGGGGACGTTTAACGGCGGCACGCCGTTGCAAGTGCAGTTGATACCGTGGGAAGCGGCACCCGTCTCGCCGCCATCGAACAGCTGGTGCAACTGGCGGAGCAGGAGCGGCCGCGACAGGTGACATTGGCGGATCGCATAGCCGCGCGGTTTGTTGGCACTGTGCTCACCATCGCCACTTTGGTGGGGGCGATCTGGTATTGGATCGACCCGAGCAAGGCGTTTTGGGTAAGTCTTTCCGTGCTGGTGGTTTCCTGTCCCTGCGCTTTGAGTCTGGCGACTCCGACCGTTCTAACCGTCGCGGTGACCTATTTGCGGCGCTGTGGCGTATTGGTGACCGGCGGCCAGGTTTTTGAAAGTCTCAATTCGGTTACCCATGTGGTGTTCGATAAAACCGGCACCCTCACCGACGGCGCTTTGCGGATTGTCGAAACGCGCTGCCTCGCGGAGACAGAGGCGGCGGATGTGCTGGCATTGGCAGGTGCCCTGGAGGCCGGCAGCAGCCATCCCATCGCCCGCGCTTTTACCGGATATGGTCAGACATTGAAGGTAACCGATAGGTCGAGCACGGCGGGGGCGGGGGTCGCGGGCAGGATAGCTGGCATTGCTTTCAGGCTCGGAACGCCGGAGTTTGCCGCACCTGATCAGACACTCGCTTATCCCGGCGACGGTCTGTGGCTGCTGTTGGCGGATGGGCGTCGCGCGCTTGCGTGGATACGCCTGGAGGATCGCCTGCGTCCCAGCGCCGCACCCTGCATCGCCACCTTGCGCGACCTGGGATGTCAGCCAGTGCTGCTCAGCGGCGACCGACCCGAGAATGTCGCCAGCGTCGCAGGGCAACTCGGCATTCAGGATTGGCGGGGCGGTCTGCTGCCGGACGACAAACTCCGCCATGTGCGCGAGCTGCAAGCGCAGGGAGCCAAGGTGCTGATGGTCGGTGACGGTATCAATGACCTGCCGGTTTTGAGCGGCGCCGATGTGTCCTGTGCGATGGGTTCCGCCACTCGCCTGGCGCAAACCCGCGCCGACTGCATTTTGTTGGGGGAGGATTTGAACCAAATTCCCGTGGCGGTAAATTTCGCTCGCCGTGTGCGCGCGGTGATCAAACAAAATCTCACCTGGGCGATTGCCTATAACCTGTGCGCATTGCCGCTGGCGGCCGCCGGCCTGGTGCCGCCCTGGTTGGCGGCCATCGGCATGTCATCCAGTTCGGTGCTGGTGGTGGTCAACTCCCTGCGGGTCGGGCGCCGCCGGGATGATTAAACTACGCGCTTTATTCTCGCGGAGGTTCCTATGAACAGCCTTTATCTGCTGATTCCTCTGGCGGTGGTTCTGGTGGCGCTGGCGATCTGGGCGTTGTTCTGGGCGGTGAAATCTGGCCAGTACGACGATCTGGATACCGAGTCGCGCCGAATTCTGTTCGATAACGAGGACCGCCCGACCGCTGGCAACCGCGCCCCGCAGGAGCGCAAAGATGGTCAGGGGCCGGATCAGTGAGTGAATTCCTGCTGAGTCTTGTCGCGGCATTGGGGCTAGGGTTGGCGGGGTCCGGTCACTGCCTGGGCATGTGCGGCGGCGTGGTGGCGGCGTTGAGTTTTGCCGTTCCAGCTGAAGCGCGGGTGGCGCGCTGGAGGCTCAACCTCGGCTACAACCTTGGGCGCATTGCCAGCTACGCGTTGATGGGCGGACTGGTGGCCGTTTTGGCTGGGCAGCTGCCGGCAACGGGCCTACCACTGGCGCGCACCATAGCCGGTCTGCTGCTGATCGCGATGGGACTTTATCTCGCCAACTGGTGGCGCGGCTTGTTGTGGCTGGAGCGCGGCGGCCATTGGTTGTGGCGCCGATTGAAACCCATAGGTGATCGCTGTCTGCCGCTGGATTCTTTCCCCAAGGCGTTGGGTGCGGGAATGGTTTGGGGCTGGTTGCCCTGCGGCCTGGTGTATGCGGCTCTCGGTTATGCCCTGGTGCAAGCCGACTTTGCCCGCGGCGCTGCAGTGATGCTGGTCTTTGGTTTGGGAACTCTGCCAGCTTTGTGGGTCGGTGGCATGTTGGCGGGTCGGCTCAAGGCCGCCTTGGCGCAGCGCAAAGTGCGCCTCGCGCTGGCGCTGGCTTACATAGCTTTTGGTGCCTGGACCTTGGCGAGCGCTTGGTATCACCAAGTCGCCCATACGGGACACGAGCACGCGGAGCATCACGCGCCCTCAGCAGAGCCTGCGTCTCACCATCACCATCATTAAATCCCGCACATGCTTACGCTTTGCGCGTGAGCTTGGGCTTTTTGCGGTCGGGATAACAGTGTCGGCAGATCGGGCAAACCGTGCCGTCGCAGCCGCGCGCGGAACAGTATTCGCGGCCGTAATAAATAATCTGCAGATGCAACTTGTTCCAGTGCGTTTCCGGGAAAAGCCGCTTCAGATCTTTTTCCGTCTGCGCGACATTTTTTCCCGCACTAAGCCCCCAGCGCTGCGCCAGCCGGTGGATGTGGGTATCCACTGGAAACGCGGGCACGCCGAACGCCTGACTCATCACCACACTCGCGGTTTTATGCCCTACGCCGGGCAGCGCTTCCAGTTCGGCAAAACTCTGCGGCACTTGGCCGGCATAATCTTCCGTGATGATCTGGGACAGTTTTTGGATGGCTTTGGATTTTTGCGGCGACAGACCGCAAGGGCGAATCACGGCCTGAATTGTTTCCACGGGAATTTTCGCCATTTCCTGGGGCGTATCTGCGAGCCGCCATAACGCAGGTGTTATCTGATTAACTCGTTCATCGGTGCATTGCGCGGAGAGCAAAACCGCCACTAGCAGCGTGTAGGCATTTTTATGCTGCAGTGGAATCGGTGGTTCGGGATAGAGACTCTGCAGCGTTTCGAAAATATAGGCGACGCGCTGGCCTTTGTTGAGATTGGCCACGGCAATCAGCGCGTTTGCATAAATCGTTGCAGGCGCTCCGCCGCCTCACAGCACTCATCGAGAGTGGCGACTAGGGCCAAGCGAATGCGGTGTTCACCGGGGTTGCCTTGCGGCGTGGGGCGGGCGAGATACTGGCCTGGCAATACGGTGAGATTTTGCTGGGCGAAAAGATCGCGGGCGAAATCCGTATCGCCGTAGGGCGTGCGCGGCCAAAAATAAAAACCGGCGTCCGGCATGGTCAAATCCAGATCGTCTTGCAGAATTGCAAAAACCTTGGCGAATTTTTCCCGGTACAACTGGCGGTTTTCCCGCACGTGATGTTCATCGTTCCAGGCGGCGATGCTGGCAAGTTGCGTCGGCACCGGCAGGGCGCAGCCGTGATAGGTGCGATATTGCAGATATTTTTGCAGCACTTCCCGATCACCCGCGACAAAACCCGAGCGCAGGCCGGGCAGGTTCGAGCGTTTCGACAAGCTGTGAAAAACCACGCAGCGGCGAAAATCATGGCGGCCCATTTCCGCGCAGACCTGGAGTAATCCCAGAGGTGGATTTTCTTCGTCGAAATAAAGTTCGGAATAACACTCATCGCTGGCGATCACAAAATCATATTCGTCCGCCAAAGCAATCAGGTATTGCAGTGTCTGGCGGTCCAGCACTGTGCCGGTTGGATTGCCGGGAGTGCAGATATACAACAATTGGCAGTCGCGCCAGACGTCCGCCGGGACGGAGGCAAAATCCGGCACAAAATTTTTGTCAGCGGTGCAATTAAGGAAATAGGGCTGGGCGCCGGCGAGCAGGGCTGCGCCTTCATAAATTTGATAAAACGGATTGGGCATCACCACTTTTGCCGAGGGGCTCGCCGAAATACACGCCTGGGCAAATGAAAACAGCGCTTCGCGTGTGCCAGCGACAGGCAATACATGGTGTTCAGCGCTCAGGATGCCGGGAGCAAGCTGAAACCGGCGTGTCGCCCATGCGCTGATGGCTTCGCGCAATTCCGGCAGACCTTTTGTCATGGGGTATTGCGACAGCCCGCCGAGCTGACGCGTCAATTCTTCGAGCACAAACGCCGGCGGCGGGTGTTTAGGCTCGCCGATGGAAAGCGAAATATGCGGTAACTGAGACGGCGGTTGTACACCGGCTTTGAGCGCGGCCAATTTTTCAAACGGGTAGGGTTGCAGTGACGCGAGGTTCTGGTTCATGCCGATCAAATATCTTTTTCCACTTGTAAATCGAGCTCCCGGCAAATGGTTTGCTGCAGGCGTGCGCATAAATCGGGATCGGTGAGAGGTTGTTTATTGCCGTCGGTGATAAAGAAAATATCTTCCACGCGCTCGCCCAGAGTGGAAATCTTGGCGTTTTGCAGTTGCACGCCCAACTCCATAAAAATCCGCCCGATGGTAGCGAGCAGGCCGGGGCGGTCCGGACTGATTACTTCCAGCACGGTGACATTACTGTTGGCGCTGTTGTGAATGCTGGTGCGGGTGGGAGTGGCGAATTGTTTGAGTTGGCGCGGTGTGCGCCGGCGAACTACCTCGGAATACTGGGCCACCAGTTTCAATTCATCGGTGAGGGCTTTGTGTAACAGCTTGAGTTTTCCCGCCTCATTGCCCACGGGTTGGAAATTCTCGTCCAGCACATAAAACGTATCTATGGTGTAGCCGCTTTTGGAGCTGTACAGGCGCGCGTCCTGAATATTCAGACCCAATTGCGCCAATGCGGTGGCGGCTGCAACAAACACGTTGTTTACATCCTTCACCCACACAAAAATCTGCGTGGCGCCTTCGCGGTGTTGGTCCTCCGGGTCGCGGATGAGAATCAGTGGCGCATCGCTCCTGTGTTGCAGGATCGCCTCTGTCTGCCAGGCGATATCCAGAGCGCTTTCGCGCAGGAAATAATCGTCGCGCATGTCGGCCCACAAGGACCGCGCGTTATTTTCATCGACACCTTTTGCCGCCAGAGCCTCAAGCGCTTTATTGCGTGTCTCTTCCACCACATCCTGTTGATCAATGGTGTTTTCCAATCCACGGCGCAGCGCGAGTTTGGTTTCCGTATAAAGCTGACGCATCAGGCTCGCCCGCCAGCTGTTCCAGATTTCCGGATTGGTGCCGCACATGTCGGCGACGGTCAGCGTGTAGAGATAATCCAGGTGGGTAATGTCACCGACCTGTAAGGCGAATTGATGGATGACTTCAGGATCGGAGATGTCTTTTTCTGTGACACGTAGGACATCAGCAGATGTTTCTGCACCAGCCATTTCACCAGCCGCGTTTCCCGGCCATTCAAACCGTGCTCCAGGCAAAACTGCTCCGCATCCTCGGCGCCGAGTTCCGAGTGGTCGCCGCCGCGGCCTTTGCCGATATCGTGAAAGAGGGCGGCGATGTAAAGCAGCTCGGGTTGCGGCAGCTGATTGATAATGTTGGCTGCGAGGGGGAATTCCTGCTCCGCGGTTTTCTGCCGGAAGCGCCGAATGTTCTGCATGACCAGCAGTGTGTGCGCATCGACGGTATAGCGGTGGAAAAGATCGTGCTGCATCTGCCCGGTGATGGTGCCGAACGCTGGCAGATAGCGGCCGAGCAGGCCGTATCGCTTCATGCGTTTGAGTTGAGTGATCAGACCTTTTTCGATCTTGAACATGCTCAGGAACTGCGCCTTGATTTCCGGATCCTGGCGGAACTGCTCATCCACCAGGGCGCGCTTTTCCCGAATCAGTCGGATTGTCCGCGACTGCACTCCTTTTATGGTCGGGTCTTCGCACATGCGGACAAATATTTCCATAAGCGCCGCTGGCCGCTCGTCGAACACCCGATTGTGGGTGACACCGATATAGTGATCGCGCAATTGAAAATCCGAGCTTAATTGCATGGATTCGCTGTGAACAAAATGCGATTTGTTTTCTTTTTCGTGAATGCGCTCGTCCAGGATGCGCAGCAATATGTCATTTAATTCACGCAACGCAAGGACGGTGCGATAGTACTCGTGCATGAATTGTTCGACGGCAAGGCCACTTTCGTTGTCCTTGTAGCCGAATTGTTTGGCAAGTTCGCGCTGGTATTCAAACAGCAGGCGCTCTTCGGCACGGCGCGCCAATTTGTGCAGGCCGTAACGCACGCGCCACAGCAGTGCCTCGCCGTTGCGCAACAGGCCGAATTCCTGCTCGGTAAAAAAACTCTGCCCTTCGAGTTGTCGTAGGGTCTGCACACCGTAATAGCGTTTCGCCACCCAATTGATGGTCTGGATATCGCGTAAACCGCCGGGGGAGTTTTTGACGTTGGGCTCGAGATTACACTCGGTGAAATTGTGTTTTTTGTGGCGCTGGACCTGCTCTTCGAATTTCGCCCGGTAAAATTCGCCGAGTGGCCACATCTGATCGGGTCCGGTGAGCATCTGGAGCCGATCGCGCAAGCGGTCATTCCCCGCCAGCCGCCGAGCCTCCATCAAATTGGTCGCGACAGTGATGTCCTGTTTTGCAATCGCGACACATTCATCCAGAGTGCGCACGCTGCTGCCGATGTCGAGGCCAATATCCCACAGCAGGGTAATAAAGCTTTGGATCTCTTCCTGGTAGCGGGTGCTCGCGCTGTTGTCGAGCAGGACGAGAATGTCGATATCCGAATGCGGGTGCAATTCGCGCCGGCCGTAGCCGCCCACGGCGACAAGACACACATCGTCGCCCCAGGCGTAACGGTGCCAGGCGTAATGCAGAATCAGATCAATAAAGGTGGCGCGTTCCGAAATCAGGAAGCGAATATCCTCGCCCTCCTCGTAGCGGCGATCGAAATGCCCATTGACGCCGTTGATGGCGTCTTTGAAAACCTTGATCACCGGCTTGTGCGCAAAATCCTCGCGAAACCGCCGCTGATTGAAAAAGATCGGCTGATAAGGGAATTCAGGCCACGATTCGGGGGGCGATTCATCAAAACCGTTCTTCGTTGCGCGCCGTCAGGACTTCCACACCGGTGGCGGTTACCGCCAGGGTGTGCTCCCACTGGGCCGAAAGGCGGCCATCGCGGGTTTCGACTGTCCAGCCGTCGCTTTTCAGTTTGGTGCCGGATTTGCCCGCGTTGATCATGGGCTCGATGGTGAATGTCATGCCTTCCACCAATTCCATTCCGGTACCGGGTGTGCCGTAGTGCAGCACCTGAGGGTCCTCGTGAAAGATCTTGCCGATGCCATGGCCACAGTAGTCGCGCACTACGGAATAATAGTTGCCCTCTGCGTGCTGTTGGATGACGTGGCCTATGTCGCCGAGGCGGGCGCCGGGTCTGACCAGCTCAATACCTTTATAGAGACATTCCTGGGTGACTTTCACCAAACGTTCCGCGTGTGATGCAACCTTGCCGACGAGAAACATTTTGCTGGTGTCACCGTGGTAGCCATCGAAAATGACAGTCACATCCACATTGAGGATATCGCCGCTTTTCAGAAGCTTCTTCTCGGATGGAATGCCATGGCAGACGACGTGGTTGACGGAGGTGCAGATAGATTTCGGAAAGCCTTTGTAATTCAACGGTGCCGGCACAGCGCCTTGCACTTGGGTGATGTAGTCGTGGCACAGCCGGTCAAGTTCGCCAGTGCTCACGCCAGGCACTATATAAGGTTCGATGTATTCCAGCACTTCGGCGGCTTTACGTCCGGCCAAGCGCATTTTTGCGATTTCATCAGGGGTTTTTATGGTCACTGCTGCCATGAAAGGATCACTGTAGTCCAGGAGGCGCCGGGATCGGCTTGGAAGGAAAGCCACATATTCTAAACGATAGTGCGTTGGCAAACATACTGCTGCAAGGCGGTGCCGGATGGGGAAGCGGGTCTTTCTGAATGCTTTAACCGGTGGCTGGATTGTGGTATAAAGCGCGCCCTGCCTACCGGGCAGGATTAAAAACCAATGTCGCACACACATCGACACACTGTTCTGGGTGCCCCGAAGTCGTCTTAGGACGTATAGAAAGGTTGAGCGGTGGGATGTGTGGAGGCTCAACCCAAATGTGTATAAGGATACATTTATGCCAACTGTAAGCATGCGCGATATGCTGAGCGCCGGTGTTCACTTCGGCCACCAGACCCGCTACTGGAACCCCAAGATGAGAAACTTCATCTTCGGTTCACGCAACAAAATCCACATCATCAACCTCGAGCACACAGTTCCCGCTTTCAATCAGGCTCTGGAGTTGGTGCGTCAGATGTCCGCCCAGAAGAAAAAAAGTGCTTTTCGTCGGTACCAAGCGCGCCGCGCAGAAGACCATTGCTGAGCAAGCTCAGCGCGTCGGCATGCCATTCGTGAGCCACCGCTGGCTCGGCGGTATGTTGACCAACTACAAAACCATCCGCGCCTCCATCCGCCGCTATCGCGAGCTGGAAACCCAGAGCAAAGATGGCACTTTCGAGAAGCTGACCAAAAAAGAAGCTCTGATGCGCACTCGTGCCATGGAGAAGCTGGAACAAACCATCGGTGGTATCAAGGATATGGGCGGCCTGCCCGACGCGTTGTTTGTGATTGATGTCGACCATGAGCGCATCGCGGTTCAAGAAGCCAACAAGCTGGGTATTCCGGTCATCGCAGTTGTCGATACTAATAGTGATCCCGCTGGTGTTGATTACGTAATCCCCGGCAATGACGACGCCATCCGCGCGATTAAGTTGTATGTGACTGCCATGGCTGACGCCTGTGCGGAAGGCAATGCGCAACATAGCGCCGTCCCTAACAAAGATGAGTTTGTCGAGGTGGACGAAGCCGCCAAAGCCTAATCGCTGCGGTGCATAACTACGCCGCCCAGGGCGGCGTACACTGGACAGTCGAAAGGGGGAAACCCCTTTTTGTTAAGCGTCCGTACCCCTTTGAATATTGACGACTGAGGACACAAACATGGCAATTACCGCTAATCAGGTAAAAGAACTGCGCGAGCGTACCGGCCTCGGCATGATGGAATGCAAAAAAGCGTTGGTGGACTCCGACGGCGACATCGAACTGGCGATTGAAAACCTGCGCAAGGCGAGTGGTTTGAAAGCGGCGAAAAAAGCTGGCCGCACCGCTGCTGAAGGCGTGGTAATGGCTCGCGTTGCTGCAGATGGCAGCTTCGGCATGTTGCTGGAAGTGAACTCTGAAACCGATTTCGTTGCCCGTGACGACAACTTTCTCGGTTTCTCCAATGCCGTTCTGGAAAAAGCCTACGCTGCTAAACAAGCCGATGTGGCTGCGGTAATGAGCGGTGATCTGGAATCCGCCCGTGAAGCCCTGGTGCAAAAAATCGGTGAAAACATCAGCGTGCGTCGCATTGCAGCTGTTACTCCTGCTGCTGGCGTGGTGGGTTCCTATGTCCACTCCAACAACCGCATTGCGGTGCTGGTGGAATTGAAGGGCGGCTCAGTCGAGCTGGCTCGTGACATCGCCATGCATGTAGCGGCGGTCAATCCACAGGTGGTAAACCCGAATCAGATGCCAGCAGATCTGGTTGAAAAAGAAAAAGACATCATCAAATCTCAGCCCGACATGGCCGGCAAGCCTGCGGAAATCGTTGAGAAAATGGTGATGGGTCGAATTTCCAAATTCCTCAAAGAATCGAGCCTGACCGAACAGCCTTTCGTTAAAGATCCAGAAGTGACCGTCGGCGCTCTGGCCCAAAAAGCTGGCGCTGAAGTTGTTGCCTTTATCCGCTACGAAGTGGGCGAGGGGATTGAAAAAGAAGAGACGGATTTTGCTGCCGAAGTTGCCGCACAGGTACAGGCTTCCAAGGGCTAACAGGGGGTTTATAACCCTGTTCGACCCTGTTGGGAAAAGGCGGGAGGAGATCGCTTCTCCCGCCTTTTTTGCTGTTAAACTGCCGCCAATTTTTGCATGGGAGAATGGTTTCATGGCTACAACCCGCGATCGCAAATACAAACGGATACTGCTCAAGCTCAGTGGCGAACAGTTGATGGGAGACGAGGGATTTGGCATAGATCCCAAAGTTCTCGACAAGATGTCCCTGGAGATCGGTCAGCTGGTGGGTATAGGCGTCCAGGTAGGGTTGGTGATCGGTGGGGAAACCTGTTCCGCGGCGCTGCGCTCAACAAAGCTGGCCTCGATCGGGTTACCGGCGATCATATGGGCATGCTGGCCACAGTTATGAATGCCCTTGCCATGCGCGATGCCCTGGAACGCTCCAACATTTCCTCAAGCGTCATGTCAGCCATCCCCATGAGCGGGATAGTTGAACATTACGACCGTCGCCGCGCCATTCGCCTGCTGGAGAATGGTGAGGTGGTAATCTTCGCTGCCGGTACCGGCAATCCATTTTTCACCACCGATTCCGCCGCCTGTTTGCGCGGTATTGAAGTCAATGCCGAATTGGTATTGAAAGCCACCAAGGTGGACGGCGTTTATACTGCCGATCCTATGAAAGACCCCACCGCGACGCGATACAAACATCTCAGCTACGACCAGGTTCTGGCGGAGAAGCTCGGGGTGATGGACCTCACAGCGATCTGTCTGTGCCAGGAGCACAGAATGCCGGTGAGAGTCTTCCGCATGGATAAACCAGGCGCCCTTTTGAACATAGTTGTCGGGGGCGATGAAGGCACTTTGATCGAGGACATCACGCATGATTAATGACATTAAAAAAGATGCCCAGGACAGAATGAAAAAAGCTGTTGAAGTCCTCGGCGTGAACTTTAACAAAATTCGCACTGGTCGCGCTCATCCGAGTATTCTCGATGGCGTTTTCGTCTCCTACTACGGCAATGAAACACCTCTTTCACAGGTGGCCAATGTCAGCGTTTCCGATGCCCGCACCCTGACGATCAGTCCATGGGAAAAAAAGCTCGTGCCGGAAATTGAGAAGGCCATTATGAAATCCGACCTCGGCCTCAACCCATCCACCAACGGTGATTTGATCCGGGTGCCCATGCCCGCTTTGACCGAGGAGACGCGTAAAGGCTTCATCAAGCAGGCTCGCGCTGAGGCGGAGCATGCGCGCGTGTCAGTGCGCAATGTTCGCCGAGATGCCAATGGCACTTTGAAAGATAAGTTAAAAACCAAGCTCATCAGTGAGGATGATGAAAGAAGAGCCCAGGACGACATTCAGAAGCTCACAGACAAATATGTCGCTGAGGTGGATGCAGCCCTGGCGGCAAAAGAAAAAGATTTGATGGAAATTTAACGGCGCTACGGGAGCTGTGAGTGAGTTCTGAGGCATTGCGGCATGTGGCCATCATCATGGACGGCAACAATCGATGGGCCAAGCGGGAGGGCAAGCAGGGCATCATGGGACATCGCGCCGGTGTCGAGCGCATACGAGATGTTCTCGAAGCCTGCCGGAAGAACGATGTTGAGGTTCTTACCGTGTTCGCTTTCAGTAGTGAAAACTGGCGGCGTCCTCCCAAGGAAGTCGAAGCTTTGATGGGGCTTTTTTACAGCTACCTGAAACGTGAAGCGCGCCGCTTGGCGGAGGAAAAAGTTCGGCTCAAGGTGATCGGCAGTCGCAGCCGCTTTAGCGAGAGTCTGCGGCGAGCGATTGAAGAGGCGGAAAACACCGCCGGCGAAGGCGATGCGACGCTGGTCATTGCTGCGGACTACGGCGGTCAGTGGGATATGGCGCAAGCTGCGCGCAAAGTCGTCGAGGAAGTGATTGTCGGCAATTTAAGCCTGGAAGATGTTTCTCCGGAAACAATCGACCGTCATATTTCCACCCACGAGCTGCCGCCCCTCGACTTGCTTATCCGCACCGGCGGTGAATTGCGCATCAGTAATTTCTTGCTTTGGCAGGCCGCGTACGCGGAGTTGTATTTCTCTCCTTTGCTCTGGCCGGAATTTGACGGTGCGGCCATGGAAGAGGCAATCGCAGATTTTTATCAGCGCCAGCGCCGCTTTGGCCGAACCGGCGACCAAGTGACGGGACAAGGGACTTTGCGTGCTTAAACAGCGTGTGTTAACTGCAGTCATCCTTGCCGCGGTATTTATCGGCGTTCTGTTTTTATTCCCGCCGGCTGCCTTCGCGGTATTTATCGCTGCGGTGATGGCGGTGGCGGCTTGGGAGTGGGCCAATCTCTGTCATTTGACTCGCTGGCCAGGTCGTATCGCCTATGTAGGTGTGATCATCGCGGTCACTGCGGTGTTGCTGGTGTTGCAGAATTCCACCCATTGGTTGGAGCTGAAGCAGGTCCTGGTTTTGAGTTGTATCTGGTGGGCGGTGGCGCTGCTCTGGATCCAGGGCTATCCCACAAGTGCCGTGCTCTGGCGCAGTGTTTGGATCCGCATGTTGATGGGGCTGTTTGTACTTATCCCGGCGTTGCTCTCCCTCATCCATTTGCGCGGTTCCCCCCGACGGACGCTGGCTGATTATTGCTGTGGTTTTGCTGGTCGCCGTTGCGGATATAGGCGCCTATTTCGCAGGTCGTCGCTTCGGTCGTCGCAAGCTCGCCCCGGAAGTCAGCCCCGGTAAGTCTTGGGAGGGGGTTGCTGGGGGAGTCTTAGCAGTTACGATTCTTGGTGCCGCCTTCGCATTGCTGCGCAACGCGCCTCTGACTCTTGTGTTGGCACTAACGGTACCTGCGGCGCTGGTCTCGGTAGTGGGGGATTTGCTTGAGAGTATGTTGAAGCGTTTTCGCGGCATCAAAGACTCCGGCAGCGTTCTTCCCGGTCATGGTGGCGTTCTCGACCGTATAGATGGTCTGGTGGCCGCAGTGCCGGTTTTCACCTTGGCGATGATCATCGTCAATCGCCCCTCCTGGTAGATCTATGCAGCGGATTACGATTCTCGGCTCCACCGGGTCTATAGGTGTTTCCACTTTGGATGTGCTCAGCGGCCATCCCGACCGCTACCAGGTTTTTGCCTTGGCGGCACAGAGCAGCGATGCCAAGTTGCTGGAACAGGTGGAGCGTTTCCACCCCCGCTATGCAGTTTTGTGTGAGCCTGCCGCAGCAGAGCGTTTGCGAAGCAGCCTGCAAGGCCGCGGTCTTCCGACAGAGGTGCTTTGCGGAGCTGAAGCGCTGGTTGAGGTGGCCAGTGCCGCGGAAGTGGACACCGTGGTAGCGGCAGTGGTTGGTGCGGCAGGTTTGGCTCCGACCCTGGCGGCTGTTACGCACGGTAAGCGGGTGCTGCTGGCCAATAAAGAATCTCTGGTTATGGCAGGCCGTCTGTTTATGGACGCCGTGCGGCGACATAACGCCCAATTATTGCCGGTGGATAGTGAGCACAATGCAATCTTTCAGTGCTTGCCCCAGCCTTTTGCGGGAATGTCGAGCGCGGGTGTCCGCCGGTTGATACTTACCGGGTCTGGTGGTCCGTTCCGGGATCTGCCGTTGAGCGCATTCGGTTCCATAACGCCGGACCAGGCGTGTGCGCATCCCAACTGGAGCATGGGGCGCAAGATCTCCGTGGACTCTGCCACCATGATGAATAAAGGGTTGGAGTTTATCGAGGCATGCTGGTTGTTCGATGCTCAGCCGGAACAGCTTGAGGTGGTATTGCACCCGCAAAGTATCGTCCATTCAATGGTGGAATTTCTCGATGGTTCCGTGCTCGCCCAGATGGGGCAGCCGGACATGCGAACGCCTATCGCCCATTGTCTCGCCTGGCCGGAGCGCATTAAAAATAGAGTGCCCAGCCTGAACTTTTTTCAGCTCGGTAGTCTGAGCTTCGGCGCGCCGGATCCCGAACGCTATCCCTGTCTTGATCTTGCTATCGCGGCCATGCGCAGCGGTGGCACAGCACCCGCAGCGCTCAATGCGGCCAACGAGATCGCTGTGGCGGAGTTTCTCACCGGACGGATCAGTTTCCCGCAGATTGCGATAACGGTGGATCGAGTAATGCAGGGCTGGAATGGATGGGAACCGCGTGATTTGGATTGTGTGATTGAGGCGGATCTTCGCGCTCGTGCGATGGCGGCGGACGCCTTGGTCGCGTGTCGGCGGGTCGCATTGTGATTGAGTTTAGGTGGTAAACCCTATGGACCTGCTATTGACCGTGCTCGGATTTTTAGTTGCGCTGTTCATTTTGGTCAGCGTGCATGAGTTTGGCCATTTCTACGTGGCGCGGCTCTGCGGCGTCAAAGTGCTGCGCTTCTGCATAGGATTGGGTACACCGATCTGGTCGTTTCGCGATCGCAAAGGAACAGAGTTCGGTTTGGCGCCGATTCCCCTCGGCGGCTACGTAAAAATGCTGGATGAGCGTGAAGGGGAGGTTCCCCCGGAAGAGCGCCACCTGAGCTACAACGGCAAAACCGTATGGCAGCGTATCGCCATCCTCAGCGCCGGTCCTTTGGCCAACTTTCTCCTCGCCTTGATTATTTTTTCGGTTCTGCTGATGTTTTCTGGCAGTGTCGGAATCGCGCCTATTGTGGGCGCGGTACAGAAAGACTCCCTTGCCGAGCGCGCCGGGCTTGAGCCAGGGCAGGAAATCATTGCTGTGGATGGCGTGTTGACCCCTACGTCGCAGGCAGTGATGGAGCGGCTTTTTCTGCGTTTGGGTGAGACCGGACTGCTGGAGCTGCGCGTCAGTCATCCGGAGTCGGACCTTTTTTACGACCTGGATATACCTCTGCAGAGCTGGTTGAGTGAGCTGCGCGATCCTGATCCTACGGCGGGCATCGGCTTCGACTTTTATATACGCCCCGTGGTATTTGGTGAGACTCAACCCGGCACACCGGCTCACTCGGCCGGGTTGCAGGTCGGGGATGTCCTGCAAACGGTCAATGGTGAAGCGATTCAAGGATTGGATGCGGTAATCCGTTATATCCGTGAATCGGTAGGCAAGCCTCTGCATATCCAAGTGCTGCGCAATGCCGAGCCGCGTGCGGTCAGTGTCACGCCAGTACTAAAAACATTGGAAGACGGCACCCAGGTCGGACAGATTGGCGTCGCGCTGGGATATACCCCCTGGCCAGATGAGCTGATTCGGCGGGAGAGTTACGGGCCTCTGACTGCGGTTTGGCACGGGCTTGAACGCACCGGGGAAACCTCGAAGTTTGTCTTGATCTCCATGAAAAAGCTTTTGGTCGGAGAAATTTCCACGAAAAACTTGAGCGGCCCTATCGGCATTGCTAAAGTGGCGGGCGATCACGCCAGGGCAGGTCTGGTGTATTTTGTGGAATTTCTTGCGATCCTCAGTGTTTACCTGGGGGTTCTGAACCTGCTGCCCATCCCCGTTTTGGACGGCGGTCACATTCTCTACTCCATCGCTGAAGCCATCAAAGGTAGCCCGCTGTCAGAGCGAGTCCAGATGTTTGGTTATAGTCTTGGGCTGGTGATCCTTGCAGGCGTGATGATAATGGCTTTTTACAACGATTTATTACGATTGTAGGCCGGTCGTAACTGGGGCGGCGGCTCGCGCTTTAACAATAAATTTCCAACCAGAAGAATTCATTAGTCCGTGAAACATCTTGCCAAATTTAAGAAAAAGTCGATTTTGATTGCCTTGGCTATCAGTTTGTCCAGCCATGTTCAGGCAAGCAGTTTTCGCATCGAAGATATTCGGGTTGAAGGACTTCAGCGGGTGTCGGCAAGTCCGGTATTTGCCGCGCTGCCCATCGCTTCCGGCGATTTTGCGGATCCTGAATCCATCCGCACCGCTGTTCGCGCTTTGTTTACCACCGGTTTCTTCGACGATATTCAGGTGCTGCAAGATGGCAATGTCGTCATCTTTCGCGTCAAAGAACGGCCGACGATCAGCACCATCACCATCGAAGGCAATAAAGCCATCAAGACGGAAGCCTTGCTGGAAGCCATGAAGAAAAATGATTTGGCGGAAGGGCAGATTTTCCAGCGTGGTACGCTCGACGTTATTTTGAACGAGGTTGAGCGTCAATATGTGGCGCAAGGCCGGTATTCCGCCGAGATTACGGCGAATATCGTCGATTTGCCGCACAATCAGGTAAAAGTCGAAGTGGTGGTGGATGAAGGCAAAGTCGCGACCATCAAGCACATCAACATAGTAGGCAACCAGATTTTCAGTGATGAAGAGTTGCTGAAATCTTTCGAGTTGACCACGACCGGCTGGCTTTCATGGATCACCAGTGACGACAAATATGCGAGGGAGAAACTGAAAGGGGATATAGAGAAACTCGAGTCCTATTATCTCGATCGCGGCTACTTGGATTTCCGCGTAGTGTCATCCCAGGTTTCCCTCAGTCCGGATCAGAAGTCCGTTTATATCACGCTCAATATTCACGAAGGCGATATCTATACCGTCAAGAAAATTGATCTGGCTGGCGAGTTGATCGTTCCGGAAGAACAGATTCGACGCTTGGTATTGTTGCGCGAGGGCGAGACTTTCGCGCAAAACCTGATGACGTCGACATCTGAATATATGACAACCTTGCTCGGCAATGCGGGCTACACCAATGCTGAGGTTAAGGGAATTCCTACACCCGACCCCGCCGCCAAGACTGTGGACGTGACCTTTTTGGTCAACCCCTCCCAGCGGGTTTATGTGCGCAGGATCGAGTTCCGTGGCAATACCAAAACCCAGGACGAAGTACTGCGTCGAGAAATGCGGCAAATGGAAGGCTCCTCCGCTTCCAATGCCAAAATTGATCAAGGAAAGGTTCGGCTTGAACGCCTTGGTTTTTTCAAGGGCGTTAATGTTGAGAAAAAAGACGTGCCGGGCACCTCCGATCTGATGGATGTGGAATATTCGGTGGAGGAACAACCCTCGGCCTCGATCAACGCCAGCGTAGGCTACGGTCAGGGTACGGGTTTCCTGCTGGGTGCGTCGTTGCAGCACAACAACTGGCAGGGTTCTGGCAAGCAGGTAGGGGTATCTGTCAATCACAGCCAGTATCAGACCCTCTACAACTTTTCCTATGTCGACCCCTATTTCACACCCGACGGCGTCAACCGCGGCATAAGTCTTTATTACAGCGCGCGGGATTACAGCAAGATCAATGTCGCTTCCTATACGACAGACACTTATGGTTTGAACTTCAGTTTTGGTTATCCCATTTCCGAAATTCAGCGCCTCAATTATGTCTTGGGCTACAGCCACCTGAGCGTCAAAACCGGCGGCTATACAGTCCAGGAAATACGGCGCACACCATTTGAGGTGGATCTGAGTGGTTACGCTCAGCGATATGTGCGCGAGCAGGATATGGGGAATTTCAATTTGTTTCCCTCGGGAATCTATGAGGACATGAGTTTGCCAACCGGATTGGTGACTGCTGAAATGCTGACCAGCAGCCCACCCGGATTTGTCGATCTTTATGGCGATGAATTTGACACGTTTACGTTGGGGTTGAGTTGGTTGCGCAGCACTTTGAACCGCGGAATTCTCGCTACCCGCGGCAGCAAGCAGACGTTGGCTTTTGATATCTCTGTGCCAGGCAGTGATCTAGAGTACTTTACTGCGCAATACGACGGGCAGGTGTTTGTACCTCTGTACCGCAGTTTCACGATGCGTTTCAGGACTTCATTAGGGTACGGGGACGGCTATGGTGACATGGATCGCCTGCCGTTCTTCAAGAATTATTACTCGGGTGGTTTTGGTTCAGTGCGCGGTTTCCGGCGTAGCTCCCTTGGCCCACAGGCATCTGCACCCGGTTATTACGATACCCAAACGACGGATTATGAGGCGATAGATAGCAATGGTGACGGTATTAATGACCGGCACGATGTAACAGGCAATGCCTTTATTCTTTGTGATCAAGCTTGGTCGGATAGTTTGGGTAGAGAAAAGTGCCGACCTGGAGAGCTGATGCGTTCCTACGGTGCGGTCAATACCCGCAACCGCGCTTTTGGCGGCAACATGCTGGTTGAGTTCGGCGCAGAGCTGATATTCCCGCTACCGTTTATTGAGGATCAGCGGTCTTTCCAGACAGCCCTATTTCTCGATGTGGGCAATGTCTTTGACACCGAATGCGCAGAAACGCAAATCAATTGCACTAGTTTTGACGTGGATGAAATGCGCGCTTCGGTGGGCATAGGTTTGAATTGGCTTTCCCCGATGGGGCCGTTGACATTCAGTCTCGCGAAAACGCTGAAGCACAATGAAGGCGATGATCGCGAAGCGTTTCAATTTTCTCTGGCAGCACCATTCTAGTTGCTGCGAATCCGTAACACGTCCGCTGTGACAAAGAGTTGATGGCGGCAAGACAAAAACTTAGGAGTGATGAATATGATGTCGGTCAGAATACTGATAGCGGGGTTGATTCTGGGGTTGGCACAGTGGGCCAGCGCTGCTGGTGCCACCAAAGTTGCTGTGCTGGATGTGGAGGCGTTAATTCTCTCATCTGAGGCTGGTAAGAGCGGTATGGCGCAGTTGGAGAAAAACGCAGAATTCGCGGCATTGAAAGCCAAGCTCGATAATCTCGAAGCGGAATTGAAGACTCTGGATGAACAAGGCAAAAATCAAGGGTTGACGTGGGGAGAGGACAAGAAAAAAGAGCACGTGGAGAAATTGACCGAGGTGGCTAACGATCGCCGCGAAATCCTCGCACGTCTCAACCGTGGTCAAGAAATGGTTTATATGCAATTGCTGAATGCAATGCAGCCGGCAATCTCCAAAGCGCTGAGTGCAGTTATAGCAGCAGAAGGTATCGATTTGGTTTTGGATAGCAAAGCAGCGGTACACCGTTTGGCCAATGCCGATATCACGCCGATGGTGCTGGAGCGGTTGAATAAGTTGAATGCCGAAGCTGCAGAAGCGGCGAAAAAATCCACCCCGGCAAAAGACGCGAAAGCGAAGAAAAACTGACGTAGAATTGCCGGGTCCATTTGCGGTATAGCAAATACCTTTTGTATCGACAGGCCCGGATTCGGGCCTTTCTCTTTTTCGCAGATGATGCATTAATTCCGGGCAGAGCGACGGCCAATGAAAACGTCTTTTCGTCTGAAACAAATCGCGGACCACCTTCAGGCGAGCTGGAGCGGCGATCCAGATGCTGCGGTCACTGGGATAGCCAGCCTTGCCCGCGCAGAGTCGCATCACCTGACATTTCTCAGCAAAAAAGCAGTATTCATCCTATTTGGCCGATACCAAGGCTGGAATTGTTATTGTGCACGAGAATGCAGAGGCACCGGACAGACTGAATTTGGTGCGCGTGCCCGATCCCTATGTTGCCTACGCGAAAGTAACGCAATTGTTCTGCAGGCGGCAGGGACAGGCTCAGGGCATTCATCCCTCTGCCACAGTGCATGACAGCGCTGTTGTCCCCGCGTCGGCTTCCGTAGGGCCGGGTTGTAGTATCGGTGAGAACGTGGTGTTGGGAGAAAACACGGAAATCCTGTCTGGAGTTGTCATTGGAAATGGAAGCCACCTGGGCGCTGATTGCGTCATATTCCCCAATGTTGTGATCTATCACGACGTGGTGCTGGGGGACAGAGTTACGGTGCATTCCAATACAGTGATCGGTGCGGATGGCTTTGGTTTCGCTCGCGAAAAAGATGGCTGGACAAAAATATATCAGCTCGGCAGTGTGCGTATTGGCAATGACGTGGAGATCGGGGCGAGTTCAACCATCGATCGCGGTGCCATAGACGATACCGTCATCGGCGACGGAGTGATTATTGATGATCAAGTTCATATCGCACACAACTGCACTATAGGGCGAAATACTGCAATTGCCGGCTGCGTCGGAATCGCCGGAAGCACTGAAATTGGGGCGAATTGTACGATTGGTGGGTTGGTCGGAATTGGCGGACATCTGAAAATAGCGGATAACGTCCATTTCAACGGTAGTACGGTGGTGACTAAATCCATCTCGTCAGCGGGCACATATTCTTCTGGAACTGTGGTGCAGGAAGTGCATACATGGCGCCGCAATGCAGTGCGTTTCGGCCAGCTTGATGAGTGGATCGAGAGACTCAAGGCGCTGGAAAAAGCTCTGCATCGAAGCGCTGCGGAAAACGGCGAAAAAAAATAAACAGGCAAGCGTCTGCCTGAATCAGGCATCCCGCCGGGAGTTGGGCCGTGGGATGTGGCAATACAAATTTTTATTGGGGTTAGTCGTATGATGGATGTTCAGGAAATTCGGCGTTATCTGCCGCATCGTTATCCGTTTCTGTTGCTGGATCGCGTGGTCGAGATAAAAGAAGGCGAGTCCATCGTCGCGTATAAGAACATTACGATCAACGAAGATGTTTTCAATGGGCATTTCCCGAATCATCCTGTGTTCCCGGGGGTGATGATTTTGGAAGCGATGGCCCAGGCCTGCGGTGTGTTGGGCTTCAAAACCATGAACAAGACTCCAGAAGATGGATCGATTTACCTGTATGCCGGAATTGATGATGCTCGCTTCAAAAAACAAGTGGTGCCCGGTGATCAATTGTTTATCGAAGCGAGCATCATTTCGGAAAAAAAGAGGGATCTGGAAATTCGGCTGCGTAGCGAAGGTCGATGGCCAGCTTGCTGCTAGCGCAACCATCCTGTGTGCGGACCGCAAAGTATCCTGAAAGGACAATGCGCTGCTATGAATAATGGTGAAATTGATTCGCGTGCGGTTATCCATCCCTCGGCCAAACTGGCGCCAGGGGTGTCGGTCGGTCCTTTTTGTGTGATTGGCCCGGATGTCGAGATCGGCGAGGGTACGTCGATTGAATCCCATGTCGTAATCAAAGGCCCCACTCGAATAGGGCGGCACAATAAAATTTACCAGTTCACTACTTTGGGTGAAGCCACTCCTGATCTCAAATACAAAGGCGAGCCCACGACTCTGACCATCGGCGATCACAACGTGATTCGCGAGGGAGTGACCATCCACCGGGGCACTGTGCAGGATCGTGGCGATACTGAAGTTGGCAATCACAACCTTTTGATGGCTTATGTGCATGTGGGCCATGACAGCGTTATTGGTGACAATTGCATACTGGTCAATAACGCCGCCCTCGCGGGACATGTGGTGATTGGCGATTGGGCGATATTGAGTGGCTACACCTTGGTACATCAATTCTGTCGAATAGGTGCGCATAGTTTTACAGGTATGGGCACCGCTGTCGGCAAGGATATACCGGCCTTTATGATGGTTGCCGGGGCCCCCGCCGCCGCGCGTAATATCAATCTCGAAGGATTGAAGCGACGCGGCTTTAGCAAAGACGACCTGACAGCGCTGACCCAGGCATACAAAACTCTGTACCGCCGCGGTTTGACCGTTGAAGAGGCTCTGGCGGAGCTGCGCGAACAGGCGGCTTCCAACACACACGTGCAGACCCTTATAGATTCGATTACTGCCTCTACCCGCGGAATTGTCCGTTAACACCGTAACTAAAATCATGTCGCAGCAGAATCATCCTTTGATCATCGGCATAGTGGTAGGGGAGGCTTCCGGTGATTTGCTCGGCGCTGGATTGATGCAAGCGTTGCGCCGCCGTTTTCCCGATGCCGTCTTTCAAGGTATCGGTGGGCCTAAGATGCTCGCCGAAGGCTTTGAGTCGCTCTTTCCCCAGGATCGACTGGCGGTAATGGGGCTGGTGGAGCCGCTTGCGCGTCTGCCCGAGTTATTGCGAATCCGACGCCATCTGCGGCTGCATTTTTTGCGTGTGCGGCCGCAGGTTTTTATCGGCATTGATTCGCCCGATTTCAATCTCGATCTCGAACTGGCCTTGCGCAATTCGGGAATCAAAACGGTTCATTATGTCAGTCCGTCGGTATGGGCTTGGCGCCAGGGGCGCATCAAGAAAATCAGCCGGGCGGTGGATCTGATGTTGACGCTTTTGCCGTTCGAAGCGGATTTTTATCGTCAGAACAAGGTTCCGGTGGCGTATGTCGGACATCCCTTGGCTGATGCTATTCCGCTCCAGCCTGATCCAGCTGCTGCTATTGAGGCATTGCAACTTGGCAATGACTCGGAGCAGCTGAGCAATGAATTGCAAACCAAAAAAATCATCGCTTTGTTGCCGGGAAGCCGGGCCGCAGAAGTCGCGCGTATGGGGCCGTTGTTTTGGCAGGTGGCGGAATACTGTGCGGCTAAACAGAAAAATCTCGTGTTTCTGGTTCCCTCTGCCAGTGCTGCGCGGCACCAACAGCTTGAGGAACAATTGCGGGAGTTGTCATCCCCTCTGCCCATTTATTTGCTCGAGGGACAGTCTCACAAGATCATGGAAGCGGCGGATGTGGTGGTTATGGCGTCCGGCACGACTACCTTGGAAGCCATGCTGTTCAAGCGGCCGATGATTATTGTTTACAAGGTGGCTGATTTTACCTACAAGCTGCTATCCCACCTGGTGAAAGTGAAATTCATCGGCCTGCCCAACCTGCTCGCAAATAAAGCTGTGGTACCCGAATTCATCCAGGAGCGCGCAACCCCGGTGGCCATAGGTGATGCGTTGCTGAATTATCTGAATAACCCCAGCACAACCAAAAAATTGACGGCGACATTTGAAGATTTGCACGTGCAGCTCAAGCAGAATTCGGACGAACAGGCGGCCGATGCTATATCAGCGCTTATTCGCGGAGGGGCAGGGCAGTGACAGTCGCATGGCTTGCTGGAGTGGATGAGGCGGGCAGGGGACCCCTGGCGGGAGACGTTGTGGCGGCGGCGGTGATTCTCGATGATCGCAAGCCCATCGAAGGGCTGGCTGACTCGAAAAAACTCTCGGAAAAAAAACGCGAATCGCTGTTTGCCGAAATTCAAGACAAGGCCGTTGCATTCTGCGTGGCCCGTGCGAGCGTAGAGGAAATTGATCGTCTCAATATTTTGCATGCCAGCCTCCTCGCAATGCAGCGCGCGGTGGAGGGTTTACACATAGAGCCGCACCATGTGCTGGTTGACGGTAATCGTCTGCCGCAATGGCGCTATTCCAGTGAGGCGGTAGTGCAAGGTGATGCCCTGGTTGCTGCCATCAGCGCAGCATCCATTTTGGCGAAAGTCACTCGGGACAAGGAGATGTGCGCGTTAGATGAAGTCTACCCTGGGTATGGCTTCGCTATTCATAAAGGGTATCCAACGAAATTGCATCTCTCTGCTTTACAGGCAATAGGTCCAAGCCCTATCCATCGTCGCGGTTATGCTCCGGTGCGCGACGCGCTCGCCCAAATCCCGCTCTTTTAATTCTTCTCGCCATCTGCACAGATTTTTTTATCGAGTTTTCTACTGAGCCGTTTTCACGTCAAAATTTCGTCGCTGAAATTGGCATAATTTGATGTGCGTCTCATTTTATTGGCTATACCTTTATCTATGCATTTTGCCTGTCCGAGGTTGGGGGAGGAGAAAAGCTAATTAAAAATATAACGACATATGTCGATTCTGAAGAGTGACATGAGTAAACGAGAAAACGTAATTCCCGTTTGGTGGACCCCTTGGTTCGACCTTTATCGGGGATGGTTGCAACAACTCCTAATCCCAAATAATGAGTCTGTTATGCGCCGTTTTATTCGACATCCAACAGATATACCGATTGATTTTCAAGTCCACGAGGATAGCCCGCCAGTAACACACAGGATTCGGGATGTGAGCGAGGGCGGCCTTTGCTTCAGTGCTGGCCGCTCGATGCAGCGCGGAACCCATATACGAATTTACATTCCTGTAACCCTGGGAGCCTGTACTGACCAGCAACCCTTTGAAGCTGATGGTGTGGTTGCCTGGTGTCGCAAGGAGGGTGAAAGCTACGCGGTGGGTGTGCAGTTTGAGGATCGTTCAACCCAGTTTGGTGTGCGTATGGTCGAGCAGGTGTGTCACATCGAGCACTATCGCTTTGACGTCCTACAAGAGGAGGGCAGGGTGTTATCCAGCGAGGAGGCCGCGCGGGAGTGGGTTGAGCGTTACGCGGCCGAATTTCCGCAATAAGACGCGCGATGCTGGTCGCCTGGGTTAGGCGACCAATAGGCGGTCGTAGCGGCGGCTGAGCAGATCATAAAACTGTTCGCGCAGCGCAAGGATCGATGTCTTCAGATCTGCAATTTCCTGCTCGGTGATATCCTGCCGTCCCACATAAACCTGTTTGCGGAACAACGCGATTCTCGCACCGTATAAACGCAGGGTTTTCTCCATGGTTTTTTCCCCCCAGCATCAACAGCTTTGCTTCTGCATCGGCAAGCTTACGAAATTCCGTCACCAGTTCCATGTTCACTTTATCCAGCTCCAGCTTTCTGGCGGACGGCCAGTTTTTGCCGAAGCGGGTGGACTCTATAACAAGGGCCGAATAACGCGCGAAGCAGTGGTTGACGTTGCCAACTGCCGAGGAAATTTCCTCCAGGAGCGCCAAGCGGCGATTGACCGTCGTGGTGTTGCTGGAGGCGAGGTTTTGCCGGCGCTGATAGAACCAGAGCGTGGCCAAGGTAATGGCTCCACCCAGGCCCACTTTTAAAGCGGTATCAAAGAAAGGCCAAATTTCTGTAAAGCTCATACAGCCCGACTCCTCTCCAGTCAAAAAAATGACATCTAGTTAAATTCGAAGGAGACAGAGCAAGAAGCAAACCAGAATCACCCCCCTGCAATTTTGACTTTAAAGCCTTTGTTTTCCAGGAAGGGTTTAAGTTTTTCCCGCTGCTCGCCCTGGATTTCAATCACGCCATCTTTGACGGTGCCGCCAGTGCCGCAGAATTGTTTGAGTTCTTTGGCGAGGTTTTTCAAACTCTCCTGGTCGAGAGGCAAGCCGGTGATCAGGGTTACGCCCTTGCCGCCCCGGCCTTTGGATTCACGCAGCAGACGCACTACTGAATCAGGCCCCGGAACGGGAGCGGTGGGGTTGGGGGAAGTTTTGGGCTGTTTGACTCGTCCGGTTTCAGTCGAGTAAACCAATCGTGAAGAATCCTTCATTTAAATGCTCCGCTTGGAACAGAAGGGAAAAGTTGAGCGGAAGTATAACCGAGGCGACCAGCAGGCGCATGGATCGTCGCTGAGGTCTTGGGTCCAATCTATATTGGGTTTCACGATGTCTTCAGCTAGTTCCATTCTTTATTAAGTCTCAGAAATAAAAGGAGTTTTTTTTGTTTGCAAATTAGAGTAAAAAAGCTTGATCTTGCGAATGCTTGTCTATACTGAAGATATTTAGTGTATTGCGGTGACAGGTTTAGGGGTGAGACGCCTGCGCCGCTGAAGGCCCCAATGGTGTCGACGGCTCAATAATGCCGCTACCCTCAGATCCGCAGTGCGGTCGCTATAACAACATCTGCAGCAGCAGGGTAAATCTTGTGTGACAAATCGAACTGATTCGATCCATTCGGTCACTGACGCGTACCAGTCTAATCGTGCGCTCAACGCGCTTTTGGATTCCATGCGCGAAATCGTTCTGTATTTCGACCAATGGGGTGTCATACGCCATGCTAATTCCAGTGCGCGACAGTGGCGCAGCGGGCAGGAGCTGACCGGCAAAACCTTTATTGAAATCGCCCCTGCATGGGATGACCCCGCAGAGCGTCAGCGCGAAATCATGCAGGTATTCCGCACTCAGACCCCGCATCTGGAGTCTCGCGAGCGCGCGCTGGAAATCGATGGGGATTGTTGGTTTCAGGTGGATAAGATCCCGACGGCTGATGAGTACGGTCGCGTTGATGGCGTCATGGTGGTTATCAGCGATGTAACCCATGGCGTGCGCAGAGAGTTGGCGGTCAAGGAAAGCGAAGCGCGCTATCGCGCCTATATCGCCAACAGCTCGGACGCCATATGGCGCTATGACATATGCCCGCCGATTGATACCCGTCTACCCCAGGAAACCCAGATCGAGCTGGTGTTGAAACGGGCGGTGCTGGCGGAGTGCAATGAGCGTTTGGTTCGACTCTACGGCGCGTCGAGTGCCTCCGATCTCATGGGGCTGCCGATCTATCACAATGGATCGCCGAATATTCGCGCGGACGTATCCGACTTTGTTCACAACGGTTACCGGCTTGAAGATCGCGAGTATGAGCGTCTTGATAACACCGGGCAGACCATCTCCCTGCAGAGCAGCGCCATTGGCATAGTGGAAAGCGGTTTTCTCACCCGCGTCTGGGGCACAACCCGCGACATCACCGAAAAATGTCGTTATCTCGCCCGTATGGAATACCTCGCCAATCACGATGCGCTGACCAGTCTGCCCAATCGCAGTGTGCTCTACCGTGCCATGAACAAAGCCATTAAAGAGCGCGCAGACGCGCAAAAAATGGCGTTGTTGTTAATCGATCTTGACCGCTTCAAAGAGATCAACGACACCCTGGGCCATTTGGCGGGCGACAAGGTGCTCAAGCAATTGGGGCAGCGTTTGCAGGAGATGTTGAGCGAAACCAAAGGCTTGGTAACCCGCCTCGGCGGTGATGAATTTGCCATCTTTCTGCCCAATCTGCGCAACGCACAGCACGCGGCGCTGCTGGCGCACAAGCTGCTCGACAGCATTTCGTTGGTGTTTGAAGTGGAGGGACTTCGAACCGAGATCAGCGCCAGCATTGGCGTTGCGATTTGCCCCGACCAGGCGCAGGACGTGAGCACTTTGATGCGCTTTGCCGACGTCGCCATGTACCGCGCCAAAACCGGTTTGCAAGGTGTGGCGGTTTACGACTCCGCATTCGATCCCCATTCGCCCAAGCGCCTTGAACTGATGGGCGCCCTTGGACGAGCGATTCGGGAAAATCAGTTGATTCTCCATTTTCAGCCGAAAATTTGCCTCAGCTCCAACCGCGTCTACGGTTTTGAAGCGCTGCTGCGTTGGAACCATCCGGAGCTCGGTTTTATTCCGCCAAATGACTTCGTGCCGATCGCAGAACACTCCAACCTGATTTATCCGCTGACACTTTGGGTATTGGAAAACGGCATCCGCCACTGCAAGCACTGGTTGCAGCAGGGATTTCAGATCAGCATGGCAATGAATCTGTCAGCGCGTAATCTGCTGGACGACCGGATAGTGCTCGATCTGAAACGTTTGTTAAGGGAATACGATTTGCCCGGATATCTGGTGGAGCTGGAGATCACCGAGAGCACAATCATGGCAGATCCGGGCAGGGCGGAGGCTGCCTTGGCGCGCATCAACCGCCTGGGCGTGCGCCTTTCCGTTGATGATTTCGGCACTGGTTATTCATCACTTGCGTATCTCAAGCGCCTGCCGGTGCAGACGCTCAAGATCGACTCCTCTTTTGTACGCTCCATGCTCAATGACGAACAGGACGAGATCATCGTCAATTCAACTATTCATCTCGCCCACAACCTCGGCTTGAGAGTGGTGGCAGAAGGGGTCGAGTCTCCTGCGGTCTATCAAAAGCTGGTCGACCTGGGGTGCGATGAGGCTCAAGGATTTTATATGGGGCGGCCACTGCCAGCCCTCGAGGCCGAGCGCTGGCTCAAAGAATCCGTTTGGGGGCTTTGCCCGACTTGACAGGTCCCTTCAATTAAGCCGGCTGCTTTCGCGCATTTTGCGCACGTCGAGAAGTCTTTGGTCGATGCGGGCCCGGGCTTGAAAGTCCTTTTCATCGATCAGCTTGAGTGCGTTGCGCAGCTGGATTTCCGCCTTGTCATATATGCCTTTAAGCAGAAAATACTCGGCCCGTGCTCTGTGCACATCAAGGATGTGCCCTGCCAGGCCGTGTACCTCCGCCAGCAGATACCACACGTAGGCGTTGTCCGGGTGGCGTTTGACGTGTTCTACCAGGAGTGCCTCGCACTGCGGATAGCGCCCGGCCTCCATCAGAATTTCCGCCAGTCTTACATTCATTGGATGGTTAGCGGGCTGCGCGTTAAGTCCCGCACGCAGGGTCGCAATCGCCTGATCCCAATTCTGTTCCTTGGCCGCTATGTCCGCCTCCGCCACGGTGAGAATGGCGGTATTTTTTGTCATGGTCTTGAGTGTGTCGAGCGCCTGAAGCGCGCCGGCAAGATCGCCACTGCGTGTGCGGGCGAGCACTCGGCCGTAGTGGATAGTGAGTGGCGACATGGTCTGATAGCGATCCTTCTCTTCGTCAAAGCGCTTGGCTGCCTGAGCCGTGTTAGCTTCAAACTGCAGCATTATGCGGGCGCGGATCAGCTGATATTCCTCGTCCAATTCGGTGCGTCGCTGCGGATATCTCTGGGCGCGACTGGCGGAGTCGGCGATCCGGCTTTCGGTGATCGGGTGGGTGAGCAGAAATTCCGGCACTTTGGAACGATAGCGGGTGGCTTTGAGCATCTGCTCGAACATGCCGGTCATGGCGTGTGGATCAAAACCTGCCGCGACCAGAGTCTGCATGCCGATGCGGTCGGCTTCAGTCTCCATTTCGCGACTGAAGCGCAGCGAAGATTCCATTGACGCCGCTTGAATGGCCGGTATGGCGGCCATGCCTACATCACTGTTCCCGGCGGCCACCACTATGAGGCTCGCCAGGAGGGCCGCCAGTCCCACGGTTGAGCTGGCTTTTTGCTGCTGTAGGCGACGGGCGTAATGGCGCTGACTGAGGTGCGCCAATTCGTGAGCCAATATTGAAGCCAGCTGATGCTCCGTCTGGGCGGTAAGAAAGGTTCCAGTGTTTACCCCGACGATCCCGCCGGGCGCCGCAAATGCGTTCAATGAGGGGCTATCGAGCACAATCAGCTCGAGACGCTTATCAGTCAGATCGCTATGGGGCGATATTTTCTGCAGTAATTGGGCGAGGTAGGTTTCAATAAAGGGATCCTGGGACGTGGGCAGCGCGGCACGATAGGCACGCAACAGGTCCTGGCCTAGAGCGTATTCTTCTGAGGGCGAGATCAGCCCGGCACTGCTTTCGCCGAGGGATGGCAACTGCAGTTCGGTAGAAGTAGCCGAAGCACTGATGGTGTGCAGGCTGAATAACAGAATCACGTAGAAAAAAATTGCCGCCGAACCACAATGCCTGACCTATCTATGCGCGTGAAAGGAGCCCTGTAAGGGACAAGACCCGGCTCCCGGACCGAGCGGGCATTGGCCGCCCGAACGGCCATTAATGTAGCCAGCTACCGCCTTGCTGAATAGGGACCGGCAAAAAAATAGATCCGTCAGAATTCAGCGAAGCGTCGCTGCCTGTGACATTCCACCATCTAAGAGATTCCATGACTTCCGATTTCCATGCCAACCCTCCCGAAGATTCCGATGCGATGTCGGTTCAGCTCGAAGTGGATGCCACAGGTCTGCGCTGTCCGTTGCCATTGCTGAAGGCTAAGCAGGCGCTCAACAATCTGAAGTCCGGCGAGAGGGTGAAAGTCACGGCCACGGATGCCGGTTCGGTAAGGGATTTTCATGCGTTTGCGCAGCTGAGCGGAAATCCAATTCTCTGTTTTACCGAGCGTGCAGGGGTCTATGAATACATCGTACAAAAACGATGAAACCCAGTTGCTCTGCAGGCCGCATGGCTGCTGCGCTGCAGCGAAACTCTGCGGTAGATAATTGAGGATGACCTGTGTAGAATCGGTCACCCGTAGCCGGTCGCCTGGATTCATGCCAAGCCCGCTGCGAAGATTTGCTCCAACCCTGTACGTGTAAAACGAATATCAAGGCGAAACCTTTCTCCGCCAATCACCTGTGTTGCTCTGAACACATTACTTTCGTAATGAGGGAATTGTTTGTTTATCAGGACGACCTTTTTGTTCTGAGACGCAGTTGTTGTGCGCGATTAAAGGTCCGCGCTGCCTCCAAGGCTCCGACAAACGATCGGGGCATACAGTTTTTGTTGATGATGCGCGGAACCCCGCGCAACGGATGAGGAGACGTGAATGCTCGAGGAAATTGATGCTCTCGAAACCCGAGAGTGGCTAGATGCTCTTGAATCAGTAATTCGACACAATGGTTCAGAGCGGGCCGCGTATTTGCTGGCACAACTGGCAAATGCGGCGACCCAGTCCGGTGTCAAATTGCCTTCCGCCATTACTACCCCCTATTGCAACACCATTCCTTCCAGTGAAGAAAAGCCTCTTCCTGGCGATGCCCAATTGGAGCAGCGGATTCGTTCATTGACCCGCTGGAATGCTTTGGCCATGGTGATGCGTGCCAACGATAATGACGAGGGTCTCGGCGGCCATATTTCCACCTTTTCCTCCGCAGCGACTTTGTACGATATAGGCTTCAACCACTTTTTCCGTGGTAACGATGGCGCCCAACAGGGCGATCTCGTTTATTTCCAGGGGCATAGTTCTCCCGGTATGTACGCGCGCTCCTATTTGGAAGGGCGCTTGAGTGAAGAGCAGCTCGACAACTTCCGCCGCGAAGTGGACGGCAAAGGTTTGTCTTCATATCCCCATCCTTGGTTGATGCCGGATTACTGGCAGTTCCCAACGGTTTCCATGGGCTTAGGCCCGATTATGTCGATTTACCAGTCGCGTGTGATGCGTTATATGTCGGCGCGTGACATGGCGGTGGAGGGCGATCGCAAAGTTTGGGCTTTCCTCGGCGATGGCGAATGCGATGAGCCGGAATCCCTGGGCGCGATTTCCCTGGCAGGACGGGAGAAGCTGGATAACCTGATCTTCGTCATTAACTGTAATCTTCAGCGCCTGGATGGCCCAGTGCGTGGCAACGGCAAAATCGTCCAGGAGCTGGAAGGTGTGTTCCGTGGTGCTGGTTGGAATGTCATCAAAGTTCTGTGGGGCTCAAAATGGGATGAGTTGCTTGCGAAAGACAAGACCGGCCTACTGCAGAAACGCATGGATGAAGTAGTTGATGGTGAGATGCAGAACTACAAGGCTAATGGCGGCGCTTACACTCGCGAGCATTTCTTTGGTAAATATCCAGAGCTGCTTGAGTTGGTCAAGGATATGACCGATGACGAGATCTTTGCGCTCAGACGCGGCGGTCACGATCCGCGGAAAGTTTATGCAGCATACGCGGCAGCCGTAGCCCACAAAGGGCAGCCGACAGTTATTCTGGCGCAAACCGTAAAAGGGTATGGCATGGGGATTACGGCAGAGTCTGCGAACGTCGCGCACTCTGTCAAAAAACTGGATCTCGATAGCCTCAAAGCATTCCGCGACCGGTTTGAAATACCCATCAGTGACGAAGATCTGAAAAGTGTTCCTTATTACCGACCGGCAGCAGACTCGCCGGAAATGGTTTATTTGCAGCAGAGACGCGCCGCGCTGAACGGTTACATTCCGTCTCGGGTTGCCGACTTTGAGCCGCTGCAAGTTCCAAGCCTCGACAGTTTTAAAGCCCTGCTGAAGTCATCGGGTGACCGCGAAATTTCCACTACCATGGCTTTCGTGCGTTTTCTTTCCACTCTGGTGAAAGATAAAAATATTGGCGAGCGAATTGTGCCTATAGTCCCTGACGAGGCGCGCACCTTTGGTATGGAAGGGATGTTCCGTCAGCTGGGTATTTATTCGGCCGAGGGACAGAAATACGTCCCGCATGACTCGAATCAGATCATGTTCTACAAGGAGGATAAAAAAGGACAGATTCTGGAAGAGGGGATCAACGAGGCTGGCGCCATGTCCTCCTGGATCAACTGCGCCACAGCTTACAGCACCTATAAAGCTCCTCTGGTGCCTTTCTACATTTACTACTCTATGTTCGGCTTCCAGCGCATCGGTGATTTGGCTTGGCTGGCGGGTGATATTCAGGCGCGAGGTTTCCTTATTGGTGCCACCGCTGGTCGCACCACGTTGAATGGTGAGGGTCTGCAGCACCAGGACGGCCATAGCCACGTATTGGCCAATACCATTCCCAATTGCCGCACCTATGATCCCGCGTACTCCTATGAGCTGGCCGTCATTATTCAGGACGGTCTGAAGCGCATGTACGGTGATAAGGAAAACTGCTTCTACTACATCACCACAATGAACGAAAACTATGTTCACCCGGACATGCCGGAAGGCGCGGAAGAGGGCATAGTGCGGGGTATGTACAAACTGGTTGAAGGGAAAAAGAAAGCCAAGAAAAAGGTTCAACTCCTGGGTGCTGGCACCATATTGCGCGAAGTGGAAGCGGCTGCTCAGTTGTTGCGCGACAATCACGGCGTCGAGTCTGATATCTGGAGTCTCACCAGTATCAATGAGTTGACCCGCGACGGTCAGCGCGCCGAGCGCTGGAGCCGTTTGCATCCGGATCAGCCAGCGAAAAAAGCTTATGTGACGGCTCAGTTGGAAGGGCAGGAAGGGCCGTTTATCGTCTCTACCGATTACATGAAAAACTTCAGCGAGCAGCTGCGTCCGTATATACCTGGACGCTACTACGTGCTCGGTACCGACGGTTTTGGTCGCAGCGATACCCGCTCGCAATTGCGTTATTTCTTTGAGGTAAATCGCTACTTTGTGACGGTCACCGCCCTGAAGGCACTCGCTGATGAGGGCAAGATACCTGTTTCCGAAGTGACCGATGCCATGAAGAAATACGGTATCGATCCAGACAAAGCCGACCCTATGACCGTCTAATAAGGAGTGCTCAGAAGTGGCTATAGAAACCATTAAGGTTCCCGATATTGGCGGTGCGGAAAACGTCGATGTCATTGAAGTGTGTGTAGCTGTCGGCGATGTGATCAAAGCGGAAGCCTCTTTGATCGTATTGGAGTCGGACAAGGCGTCTATGGATATACCAGCGCCGAAAGCGGGCAAGGTTGTCAAAATTCTCCTCAAAGAAGGTGATCAGGTCTCTGAGGGCGCCGCGATTATCGAGCTGGAAACAGATGCTGTAGAAACAGCTGCGACTCCGGCCCCGGCTCCTGCAGCACCCGCTAAAGCTGAACCGGCCCCTGTGGCTGCCCCAGCCGGTGCCGAGACAACCGTTGTAGTGCCGGATATAGGCGGCGCTGAAAATGTGGATATCATTGAAGTCTGCGTGAAAGTTGGTCAGGACGTTAAAGAAGGAGAATCTTTGATCGTTCTGGAAAGCGACAAGGCCTCCATGGAGATTCCAGCGCCTGCCTCTGGCAAGGTTGTCAGCCTTGCTGTGAAAGAAGGCGACAAGGTGTCCGCTGGCAGCAAGATTCTGGTGCTCAGCACAGGTGGCGGCGCTCCGGCGGCAGCTGTCCCGGTCGCGGCTCCGGCAGCTGCCGCTCCCGCGAGCGCTCCTTCCTCTTCCAGCTCCATTGTCGATCTGGTGGTGCCGGATATAGGTGGTGCGGAAGGGGTGGATGTGATTGAGGTGTGTGTGAAAGTCGGCGCTGAGATCAAAGAGGGCGATTCCCTGATTGTTCTGGAAAGCGACAAGGCATCGATGGAAATCCCTGCATCCGCTTCTGGAAAAGTGATTGAACTGGTAGTTAAAGAGGGTGACAAGGTCTCCAAGGGCGCAGCTATTGGCAGGCTGCAGGTGGTTGGTTCGGCTCCTGCAGTGGCTCCTCAAGCGGCAGCGCCAGCAGCTGCCGCCGCCTCGGCCGCTCCTGCCAAACCCGCTGCGACCACCGCCGCGCCTGTTTCTTCTGCGCCGGCCAAGTCTAGCGCCTCGGTTTATGCGGGTCCTGCCGTGCGCAAGCTCGCACGGCAGCTGGGCGTTGAGTTGACTGAAGTGAAAGCCAGTGGTCCGCGCGGACGGGTCATCAAAGATGATGTGCGCAATTTCGTCAAATCGGTAATGGAGAATCGCGGCAAGGCTTTAAGCAATGCTACTGGCAGCGGTATTCCGGCAATGCCTGAAATCGATTTTTCTCAGTTTGGCCAAGTCGAATTGGTGAAAATGAGCAAAATCAAAAAAGTTACCGCGTTCAATATGACGCGTAACTGGTTGAACATTCCGGCTGTTACCCAGTTCGATGACGCCGACATTACCGAAATGGAAAACTTCCGCAAGGCAATGAAAGACGAGGCGGATAAAGCGGGCGTCAAACTCACGCCAGTGCCTTTTTTGCTGAAGGCCTGCGCTGCGGCCCTAAAGGCGGAGCCTTCTTTCAACGTGTCGCTGCACGCGGATGGCGAGCACATAGTGCAGAAGAAGTACATCCACATCGGCATGGCGGTGGATACTCCAAACGGATTGGTGGTGCCGGTAATTCGCGATGTGGATCGCAAGGGGCTTTTTGAGTTGGCGGCTGAGGCTGCGGCTCTGGCCAAAAAGGCTCGTGAAGGCAAGCTGTTGCCGAAAGAGATGCAGGGTGGCTGTTTTACCATTTCCAGCCTCGGCGCTATTGGCGGCACCGGTTTTACCCCTATCGTGAATGCTCCAGAAGTTGGAATCCTCGGTGTGTCGCGGGCGGATACCAAGCCGGTTTGGGATGGTAAGGCATTTGTTCCCCGTCTGATGTTGCCGCTGTGCTTGAGCTACGATCACCGGGCAATTAATGGTGGTGATGCTGGCCGCTTCCTGACCTATTTGGGAGCGCTCCTGTCGGATGTGCGTCGACTTTTGCTTTGAGGCATTTGTTAGGGGTATGAGAAAACAAAAAAGCCGACTTTAGGGTCGGCTTTTTTGTTTTCGGAGTGATAGAGATTTTGGTGTTCCCGTTTCTTATAAGGACATTACGTGGCAAATTCTTTAGGCGGAATTGGGAGATGATTTATACCCGTTGGGGTTCTGGCGCTGCCAATTCCAGGTGTCTCTTATCATGTCTTCCAGGTCGAGCTGACAGCTCCAGCCGAGTTCATTTTGTGCCTTTGCCGGATTGGCATAACAGGTGGCAATATCACCGGGCCTGCGAGGTGATATTCGATATGGAATCGGGCGGCCGGAAATGGTGCGAAATTTTTCGATGATCTCAAGCACCGACACCCCTCGGCCTGTGCCTAAATTGAAGGTGTGAAGGCCCGCTGATGCTCGGTTTTGATGCTCCAGGGCGCGGATGTGTCCGGCTGCCAGATCCATGACGTGGATGTAGTCGCGCACACCTGTGCCGTCCGGCGTTTCGTAGTCGTTACCAAAGACATTGACAACCTCCAGCCGGCCCGTCGCCACTTGTGCGACATAGGGCAGTAAATTGTTGGGAATATCATTGGGATCTTCCCCTATGCGCCCCGAAGGGTGTGCGCCAATGGGGTTGAAGTAGCGCAGGCGGGTAATGTTCCAGAAGTTTGGTCGCGACTTTTGAATGTCGGCGAGCATCTCTTCAACCATCAGCTTGCTGCGGCCATAGGGATTAGTGGCGGCGGTCTTGCTGGATTCAGGAATCGGGACCTGGTCGGGGTCGCCGTAAACGGTAGCGGACGAGCTAAATACAAGATTGCCGCACCCATGTCGAACCATTGTCTCGCATAAGCTCAGCGTTCCCGCTACGTTGGTCCTGTAGTAGGTCAGGGGAATCTGATTTGATTCGCCCACGGCCTTAAGTCCGGCAAAATGAATCACCGCATCAATGCGGTGATTGTTGAAGATGCCTTCCAAAGTCGACTCACAATTGATGTCTCCTTTGATCAGCGTGAAGTCTTTCCCTGCCAGCTCCTGGATTCGGGCAATCGCTTCTTGGTGGCTGTTGTGGAAATTATCCAGGATCACCACTTCGTAGCCAGCTTCCAATAGTTGCACTGTGGTATGTGAGCCTATGTATCCGGCACCGCCTGTTACCAAAATCGCCATATTTGCTCCCAATGCATGTTGTATAGACGGCAGTGTAATGAAGCCCTGGATACAGGCCAATGTTGAAATTGTGTTTTGTTGTGAGAGAGGGGGGCAAAGAAGGGATAAATAAAAAAAGCCCCGATTATAGAATCGGGGCTTTTTGTTTGGCTCCGCCTGCTGGGCTCGAACCAGCGACCCAATGATTAACAGTCATTTGCTCTACCGACTGAGCTAAGGCGGAAGGGTCTAAGGTGTTTCCTTAAGAGCTGCGTATACTAGTTCGCGACTCTTGCTCTGTCAACTCTTTCTGTTTTCAACTGGTTGATTTTAAACGTATTTGGTCGTTTAAAAATCAAGCAAAAAGTTGGTAGGACCGAGCGGACTCGAACCGCTGACCCCCCACCATGTCAAGGTGGTGCTCTAACCAACTGAGCTACGGTCCTATGCAGAGGTCGCGTATTCTAGCGACCCGAATTTCAGCAGGCAACTTCTTTTTGCAAATTAAAATGACTTGAGTGCGGCTGCTCCCAAGGCCGCCTGATAAATGATTTGTGTGGCTCTTGACCACACAGTGAGCTTGTCGACTCGGTCTGTTTCCAGCGGCACCACTATAGTGTCGCCGGGTTGAATTTTTTCCCGGTTGGCTCTGAACCAGGCGGAGGACTCGGGTTGCATCACACTCCCGTTGGCCTTGACGATATAGACTCTCCGGTCATCGGCGCTTTTTTTGTATCCACCGGAACGTTCGATATAGCTGAGGGCATCAAGGGTTTGATCGTAAAAATGAGAGGTTGGGTATTGCACCTCGCCGACCACCGTTACTGAGGGTTTATATCGGGGCACCGTTAGTGTGTCGCCACTTTCCAGTTGAAAATTATGATTTGTCGGGTCTTTCAGGATATTGGGAAGATCAATCACCATCCTACCGAGGGGTCTTATGGTGTTGAGGTTTTTGATCAATTGTTCCGCATCTTCCAGGCTCAGCTGATCCTGCCCTGTAGTTGTTCCGGCTGCGGTGGCTGCGGCGATTTCGCTCTGCAGCTTTTGGGTCAATTCTTTTAGTCTCTGTTGCTCCAATTCGCGCAATTCCAGGCGTGAAAATATAGCACCTGTGGGATAGGCGTGCGGCGTCAGTCCTCCAGCTCTTTTCAGAACATCCAATAAGGTCTCCCCGGGCAAAATAGTGTAGGTGCCAGGGAACATGACTTCGCCAACTAGCTCCACTGTTTCTTTCTGTTTCCAGAGGGGAATTTGTTTGACTTGAAGTGTATCTCCCGGCTCCAGCTGCACGGGAAGCTCTGAAAAGTTGACCGCTATATGCTCAACCGACCGACGCCTTTCCGCGTCTATGCCGTAGCGGGTAATTTCGCCGTTGCTGTCCAGAGCGCTTTCGGTCAGACCTCCGGCGAGTTGAATCAATTGTTGCGTTGTCATCTCATCCGCCAGCGGGTAAACACCTGGGAAACGCACGCTGCCGTTGATGGAAACCACTTTTTTCCTTTCATTGAAGCGGGCTTGCGCTTCCAATTGTTTGACGACCTCAGCCAGCTGTTGGTCGCGTTTATCTTCGTAATTGAAAATATGAATAACGTCGAAACCCTGCAGAAGAGGGTCGTTCGCTGAGCCAGGAGATTGCCAAGCGTTGGTGGGTGAAAACAAAATCACCTCGACCCTGCGGGTTTCCAGACTGAAGCGCTGAATTAAGGCGATTTCAATATCGGGGTTGGGTAGCAGCTCGCGCGGGGTGGGGACGAGGTCTGTGAATCGCAAGGTCTGTCCCCAGGAGCGCGGCCCCGGCCGCTTCACGTGGCCTGCTAGCGTGACTTGGTTGTTGATGAAGTCCAGCTTCGATGCGATGGAAAGCAGATCTCCGTCGAGCAATTCGTATTTTTTGCCGTCGTTGGTGGAGAGGTCAATATTGATTAGCGTGCGCTCACCAAAACTGTCATGACGCACCAAATAGGAAATTGGCAGGTAGGCGTTATTGGTTAGGCCGCCGGAAAGATTTATCAGTGTGCTGATAGTTGCGTCGTTATTGATTTCGTATGTGGCCGGACGTTTTACCTGCCCGGTTATGCCGACGGTTTTGCCCAGGGGCGGCACGAATATCACATCCCCAGGCAACAAGCGCGCATCCTTGCTGGTATCGCCGTGTAGCAGCAGGCTATATAGATCAAGCGTGGTGACAATTTCGCCGTTGCGTTTCAGTTGTATATTGCGCAGGCTGCCGACCTCGGTGATGCCGCCACTCGCGAAAATGGCATTGGTCATGGTGGCCAAGGAGCCGACGGTAAAAGAACCTGGTCGAGTGACTTCCCCCAGGACAAAAACCCGAATGGTGCGCAGCGCGCCCATGGTGACAGATGCTTTAACGCCGATCATTTGCTCGCTGACGATTTGCTCTATGACTTTTTGTGCTTGGGCAAACGTAAGGCCCGCGAGAGTGACCGGCCCTATTTGTGGAAATTGAATCTGACCTTCCCTGTTCAGCACCAAGGAATGCGCCACGTTTTCTTTGCCATAAAGCTGGATTACGAGAGTGTCTCCAGGCCCCATCACGTAATTGGCTGGTATAGGGATGTCAGTCGCCGGACGGAATGCTTCCAGGTCGCCCTGAAATAGATCGCGGCCGAACAGGGGAAGTTTTTCACTGCCAGTATTTTTTTCTCGGATTTATCTTCCGCTTCCTGTTTGGCTTCATCTTTCTGCGTGCGCTGGGATTGAGCTTCGGGTGTTTTGCTATCCTCGCCCAGTACTGGCTGAGCGCTTTTTTGATGAGCGCCGATCAATGCATTCAAATCTATACCCGCTGCCTCCGCCATTTGCTGCTGTTGCGCCGGAGACATATTTTTAAACTGCTGTATTTGTTCCGGGCTGGGAGTGAATCCCTGCGCATGGGCATAACTTTGAAAGCCCACCACAACAAAGGTGAGGAGCAGTCGTATCAGAGGTTTCATATGGGGTCTCATAAAAAAGAAAAGCTGATGTCTATCGGGCGCACATAATCACCAGGCGACGTGCAGTGTTAGATGGCCACCGCTGTCGATTTTTCTCTCCGAGAAGAAAATCGGTGTCGTGTAGTGAAAAATACTTGCTTCAAGCATGAGAGCTGCGTTCAGCGGCTTGAAGTAGCTTGCCTGGATTCGCTCTGTTACCGTCTTAGGTCCAAATAAGCTGCCGCCGGGCGAAGAGCTATTTCCATCATCCCGATTGAAGCGGAATTTGCCTAGACTCAGGCTTAGATGATTTCCGTCCGGAAAGTAAATCTGGCTGCGCATTATATAAGCTTCCGTATCATTATCTGTCGATGACCCGATCGGTCGATCGTGATAACGATAACCACTGCGGTAAATCGCATGCTCATATGCAGTATCGGGCATAATTTTGTCGGAATCGTAAAAATAGACCGTGGTGTTTTGGGTTTCCAGACTGAAGCGTATTTGAGTTTCCTTCCAGAGGGTCTGGATTTCCGCCCCGGCCATGCCTATATGGCGTGAAGGCATACCGCCGGCTTCGTCTTCACCGATAAGCTGACCATAGACCGCACCGGTATAACCAGAAAAATTGTAACTCCAGCGCATGTCGATACCGGCGAGTTGATTGCCCGGCTCATTGCTAGCGTCATCATTAATGCCGGAGTCGCCACGATTGTCTTTGCCGAGCAGCAGGTTTAGAAAGGTATCCAGATCCTCGGGGCGACCTTTGCCGCCCCACATGGCTGTTCTCGAGAAGCCGATTTCAAGACTTCGCAGCGGTCTTATATTCAGGCGCATGCCCCAGAGGCGCGCGTCCGCGACAGCGCGCTCCGATTCCAGTTGCGACATAAAGGTGACGAGCTGCCAGGGGCCCAGCCAGCTCAGCCAGGGAGATTCAAAGGCATGACTACTATTGCGTTGGATGAAGATGCCGGGAATCGGGCGCGCTTCATGGCTCAGGATCAGGCTTGAGTCCCATCCGGGCCCCCACCAGCGGTCGACGGCACCAATGCCGAGCGCCCAGTTCCCGAGCAGATGGCTCAGATGGGAGCCATCAAGCCGTAGCGAGTCATCGTCCATGGGTTCGTGGGCATAACCGGCTTGAAGGTTGATGGTTGTTTTTTGCGTTGTGATATTAATTCCGATTTCGGACTCGTATCGCTCGCGCCGGTTTGAGGCAAAATCGCCCACCGCTGCAACGCTGTTTCCCAGCGATGCCCGCTGCTCAACGTGGACGGGTTGCATGGCTCTGCGCAATTTGTGACGGAGGTATTGATAGGACCATATCTGGTCGGGGGTGAGCCGCTGGGGTTCAATTTCATCAAGTGCTTGTTTGACATGGCGCCACATCAGCGGCCAACTGGTGATCGGAGTATTTAGCAATCCGCTGTCTGATAGAACCTGCAGGTGATGACGCGTTTGTTGATCGCCGGTATCAATCCACGGTGCAGCATTAGCGTGTGAATAGATGATGAGTGACCCTAAGATGATAAGGGATAACATCAGCGTCAAGCGGATGGTCGATGCGGTGGCTGTCAGGGGTGGCGCGATCCGGGGAACACCATCTGGTCTGGTTGCATGAATATCCAAGTTGCTTGAGGGCGCATATCGGGTGGCAAGCATCTTAGGATATTTTGTCGCCGAGTCAATGTATCCGGGATGGCCAAGAGCAAGAGTAAGAGCAATAACAGGAGATAGTCTCGCGGATGCATTTCAATCTGTCGATAATTTCGGAGCTAATGAACCGCACCTCTTTTTTATCCAGTTCACAAAGTCGTGCCGAGTTTTGAGCTTCGGCGCCAAACACCCGGGAATTATGCGTCAGTACCTGGACACCCCATAAAAATTCGCATAAGGTCCCGCCTTGATTTTGGCGCGACATCACTGCCGCAACCTGAATCAGCTTAGCAATCGGAGAAAGTGGTGGATGATCGTTGTACCTTCACTTCATGTATCAGTAACAAAAAAATAAACAAACAGAGGAGTGGATTATGGCTGCTCGTGAATATGGCACTGTCAAGTGGTTCAATAATGCAAGAGGCTATGGTTTTATCACGCGTGGTGATAACACAGACGATATCTTTGTTCATTATCGCAACATCCGTGGGGACGGGTATCGCTCACTGAGTGAAGGACAAAAGGTTGAGTTCGAGTTACAACAGGGAGAAAAGGGATTGCAGGCAGAAGACGTCGCCTGTCTCTGATTTACCAGCACCTCTTTTGATTGATCAGCGCCTCTTTTGCTTGAGGAGGCGCTTTCGAATCCAAGGCGAGCCTCTTTTGCTCCGCCTCGTCTAATTTACTGCGGAGTTATTTTAATTATAGCCCCCAGTTTTGGGTGATCCAGGTAATGCAGCTCCCCGCTGCGCATACGACGTTTTTGCTGCAAAACGATCACTTGGTTAACCTGATAATCAGATTTGGGTTCCGGTGATTCCATCGAATCCTCCGTCCAATCATCCTGGATTTGCTCCTGTGGTTGATCCTTCGGCTCGCGGGGAAGCTCCACTCCGTAAGTGTTGTGCTGATATTCGCCGGTGCTGAACTCACTTAGCCAGAGATCTGTTTGCACATGCAGGAAACGGTTGGCGCCTACCGTCAAAGTGCCCTGCAGCTCATGGTAATCACCGTATTGGCGACCGCCGTGCAGAATCAAAGGGCGGGCTTTCTCGACGGCCTCCATCGGTTGAAGCCAGGTTTCGTGAAAGAGAATGCGGTATTGGTTGCGCCGCGCGAGCGCATTATGGGTATTTTGCAAGCTGCGTTTTTCTGTCGGCAAATAAACGAAATAAGCAGGCTCAGCGCTGGGTTGAGTTGCCGCCATCGGCTGGCTTCGCTCCCTCTCCAGGGTTTGTAAAAATTCGTCGGATTGATGAGGTGGACTTTCTTGTGTGGCAGTCACTTCTTCCTGAGTGAGCAGGCGCTGCCACCTATCGGGATATTCAAGTTGAATATTTTTTTGCCAACTTTCCCCGCTGCCTAAGGCGCCACCGTTCCTTTCAAAAACGATTAATTCCACTTGATAGACTTTGCCGTTCGCATGCAGTTGGTTGCAGAGGGCGAGAAAAAGACTGCCTGTGAGCCAAGACAGCCATGCGAGTTTTATTTGCGAAGTTGCTCTGCTGAGAGCCATAGATATTTCCTGTTGCGGAAAAAGGCCGGTATGAAAGTGATTCCTATCTGCCGCCAAGGGCTTCTAGGGTCGTGTAAGTTTGCTGAATCCGTTCATTAGGGTCGTCCATCGAGGCAAAAAATTTCATATGCGTTGCCCCTTCCAGCCGGTAAATCTGCGGGCGGGTCTGCACCATTTTCACAATTGTCAGTGGATCAACACGGGTTTTTGCCCCGAATTCGATGCGGCCAAATTCCTTATTGGCCTCTACTTTCACTATGCCAAGCTGTGTTGCAAGCAATTTAAGTCGCGTTACCCGCATCAAATTTTTAGTCGCGTCTGGCAATAGGCCAAACCGGTCGATCATTTCCACCTGTAATTCATCAAGTTCCTCTGGGGTCTTCACGCTGGCAATGCGTTTGTAGAGGATCAGCCGGGTATGCACATCGCCTAGATAATCATCCGGAATCAGTGCAGGCAGGCGCAGATTGATTTCGGGGCCGCTGTGCATGGGCTGATCGAGGTCGATGATTTCGCCTTTGCGCATGGCTTTTACTGCACGCTCAAGCATGTCCATGTACAGCGAGAAACCGACGGCCTGCATTTGCCCGCTTTGGTCCTCACCCAGCAGCTCCCCTGCGCCACGGATTTCCAGATCGTGGGAGGCGAGCATAAATCCGGCGCCCAGGTCTTGTGCCTCGGCAATCGCGGTCAGACGTTTGTGTGCGTCGGCGGTCATAACCTTGACATTCGCCGTCAGCAGATAAGCGTAGGCCTGGTGGTGTGAGCGGCCGACGCGACCGCGCAATTGATGCAGCTGCGCTAGGCCGAATTTGTCGGCGCGCTCAATGATGATGGTGTTGGCGGTGGGCACGTCTATACCCGTTTCAATAATGGTGGTGCAGACCAGGACGTTGAAGCGCTTGTGATAGAAGTCGCTCATGACCGATTCCAGCTCCCGCTCGCGCATTTGTCCGTGGCCGACCTGAATACGGGCTTCCGGGATGGCCTCAGCCAGCTCCCGTGCCGTTTTTTCGATAGTCTTCACTTCATTGTGCAAGTAGTAAACTTGGCCGCCGCGCAGGATCTCCCGCAGGATGGCTTCCTTGACCGTCGCCAGATCAAATTCCCGCACAAAGGTTTTGATGGACAGGCGTTTGGCGGGCGGGGTGGCGATGATGGACAGGTCGCGGATGCCGTTCATGGCCATGTTCAAGGTGCGGGGAATTGGCGTGGCGGTCATGGTGAGTATGTCGACTTCCGCGCGCAGGGCTTTCAAAGCTTCTTTTTGCCGCACGCCAAACCGGTGTTCTTCGTCGACGATCAGCAGGCCGAGATTCGGGTATTTCAAGGTGCCCTGCAGCAGTTTGTGCGTGCCGATCAGGATGTCGATCTTGCCATCGGCGACCCGCTTTTCTATTTGCTCCACTTCCTTTGCTGTTTTGAAGCGCGAAATGGATTCGATGTGCACAGGCCAGTCGGCAAAGCGGTCTTTGAAGTTTTCAAAATGCTGCTGCGCCAGCAGTGTGGTTGGCACCAGGACCACCACCTGCTTGCCGTTTTGTACGGCGATAAACGCCGCCCGCATGGCAACTTCCGTCTTGCCGAAACCGACGTCGCCGCACACCAGTCGGTCCATCGGTTGTCGCCGGATCATATCGGCTTTGACCGCCTCAATAGCGCTCATCTGATCCGGTGTTTCTTCAAAAGGAAAGCTGGCGGAGAACTCTGTATAAGCTGTCTCCGGATCCTTAAAGGCAAAACCCTGTCGGGCCTGGCGCCGCGCATAGATTTCCAGCAGCTCCGCCGCCACGTCGCGAATCTGTTCTGCCGCTTTGCGCTTGGCTTTTTGCCACTGGTCGCTGCCGAGTCGGTGAAGCGGCGCGTGGTCTTCGTCTGCACCGGAGTAGCGGCTGATCAGATGCAGGTTCGCGACGGGGACGTACAGCTTTGCCTGATCGGCGTACTCGATCAGGAGAAATTCATGTTCCTGGCCATCCACCTGCAGGCATTGCAGGCCGCGGTAGCGGCCGACCCCGTTATCCTCATGAACCACCGGGGCGCCGATCTTGAGTTCGGTGAGATTGCGGATGATGTTGTCGTGGTCGTCGGCGGCCGCATTTTTGCGTCTGCGCTGTTGCTGGACCCGCCGGCCATACAATTGCGCTTCCGCAATGATGGCAATGCGATTAAGCGGATCTAGGAGCCCGAGCTCCAGGGGCGCGACAGTAATAGCGCAGGATTCAGTTGAGGCGACGAACTGGGCGATATTCGCAACGCTCACCGGGGCCACACCGATTTTAGTTAATTGCTCCTGCAGCGCCTCTCTTCGACCTGAGGATTCCGCGCAGAACAGGACACGCTGGTCCTGTTCACAGAGAAAAGCCTCCAAGGCCAGCAGCGGATTGGTGCCTTTGGCGTTGATCTGCAGATCCGGGAGTCGCTCGCTGGCGAAGTTGTAATGGCCGGGTTTGTTGTCGATACCCTGTTCCTGCACGGAAATGCGCGCCATCGGCTTAATTTGGCCGAAGATTTCATTGGCGGCCCAAAAGAGTTGATTGGGAGGGAGAATCGGTCGCAGGCGGTCGCCTTGGCGACTTTCATGACGGGTGTGCGCGGATCGCCAGAAGGATTCAATCGCGTCTTCCAGTCCGCCAATCACTACGGTCACGGCGGAAGCCGGCAGGTAATCAAAAAGGCTGGCGCTCTCGGCAAAAAACAGCGGCAGATAATATTCGATGCCCGCAGGTGAGAGGCCAGAGGAGACATCCTGGTACACAGGGCAGGATTTCGCATCCCCTTGGAAGTGGCTGTGCCACTGATTTTTGAAGTGCGCCACCGCAGCCTTGTCCAGAGGGCATTCCTTCGCCGGCAGCAGCTCGATTTCATCCACTTGGCGGATGGTGCGCTGGGTCTCTGGGTCGAACTCGCGTAGCGATTCGATTTCGTCATCAAAGAGTTCAATCCGATACGCCTGCGTGCTGCCCATAGGGAAAATATCCAGCAGGGCGCCGCGAACGGCGAATTCGCCGTGCTGGAACACTGTGTCCACCGCTTGATAGCCGGCGGCGGTCAACTGGCTGCGCAGGTTGGTGAGTTCAAGGCGTTCGCCCAGCCGCAATAGCAGGCTGTTGGCGAGGATATAAGACTTGGGCGCGATCTTCTGGCAGAGCGTCTGAGCCGCGACTATCAGGATGCTCTTGCGGCCAAGCGTCAGCTGATAAAGCGCTCTCATGCGCTGGGAGATGATGTCCTGGTGCGGCGAGAAAGAGTCGTAGGGCAGGGTCTCCCAATCGGCAAACCGCAACACCTCAGGGGCTTGTTCCACCCCCTGCAGAAAAAGCCCAATGTCGCGTTCGAGCCGATCAACTGCCGCGGTGTCCGGTGCAACCACCAGCGTGACTGAATCGTGCAGCTTGGCGGCGCTTGCCACCGCCATGGCAAGGGCACTGCCGTAAAGGCTGCCCCACTGAATTTTGTCCCCCGGTCTGGCGGGCACCGGGGGAGTGAAAATCGAGCGCTGTTCAGCGGAGGCAGGCATTGGGGGCATCGGCGGCAAAATCGTCGTTATCGGACATAGATCCGTGAATATGGTTCGAGGGTCGCCATTCTAGCCGCAGGGCGCCGTGCTGGCGACCTTTGGCTGGGGACAAAATGCGGAGCGCCTCTGGAGTTATCGGGAATGCCTCTCTATAATGTGCGCGGCTTGAAACAGGGTGCTTTCTCCTGCTTTGAAAACAGTGGCTTAGGAGCGTATTGCGCGAAAGTGCACCACCCTGAATGAGGTTTCTGTTGAGGTCATTCACGTCAAGGCCGTTTGGGGCCCAGACAATAAATTCCGACGTATAAACCCGCGTATTTGGACTCTCGAGATGGAAGCAGGCCAGTCCTGAAAAGTACCTCTTGAGGGTCGTTTGCGTTTGTTGAAACAGTATTCAACGAAGTGCCGTTGCCTACGGGGCTTCGTATCAGTTCCCAACCATTATCAGGCAATAACCTATGATTAAGATCCGAAAGGGATTGGATTTGCCCATCACTGGCAATCCAAGGCAAACCATAGAGGACGGTCCGAAAATTCGCAGCGTCGCTGTCATTGGCTTCGATTACCAAGGTATGAAGCCGACCATGACGGTCAAAGCGGGTGATCGGGTGAAACGCGGTCAGGAGTTGTTCAGCGACAAAAAAACACCGGGCGTTATTTATACGGCGCCCGCTGCCGGCGTGGTGTCAGCTGTGCACCGCGGCGCGCAGCGTGTTTTCCAGTCGGTGGTGATTGACGTGGACGGCGATGACTTCGTCGAGTTTCAGCGCTATTCCGCTGCGCAGCTGCCGACTCTGGATCGCCAGCAGGTGCGCGATAATCTCGTGAACTCAGGTCTCTGGACTGCACTGCGCACGCGTCCTTTCAGCAAGGTTCCCTCTCCGGAATCCGTGCCCAGCTCCCTTTTTGTTACCGCCATAGACACCAATCCCTTGGCTGCCGATCCGGCTGTGATCATCGCGGACAAGCCTCAGGCATTCAGTGACGGGCTCACCGTATTGGCCCGCCTGCTCGACGGCAAAGTCTTTGTTTGCCACGCTCCGGGCGCGCAATTGCCAAAAGGTCAGGGCAGCAACTTGGTTTACCAGGAATTTGGTGGTGTGCACCCCGCCGGTAACGCCGGCACCCACATCCATTTCCTCGATCCGGTCAGCGCCAAAAAGACCGTCTGGACCATCGGGTATCAAGACGTCATCGCAGTGGGCGAGTTGTTTACCAGTGGCCAGCTGCCGGCGGATCGCGTGATTGCTCTGGCGGGTCCTCAGGTTGTTGCGCCGCGTCTGGTGCGAAGCCGACTCGGCGCCAGCCTGGAGGAATTAACTGCCGGGCAATTGAAAGAAGGCGAGAGCAGGGTGATATCCGGTTCTGTCTTCGGCGGTCGTCACGGCGGCGCGGCGACGCGTTACCTCGGCCGTTTCCACAACCAGATCAGTGTTCTGGAAGAGGGGCGTGAGCGAACGTTGCTTCATTATCTGCGCCTTGGCTTTAAGAGCTATTCGGTGTTGCCAATCTATATTTCCAAATTCGTGGGCGGAAAATTTTCCTTCACTACCTCCACCAATGGCAGCGAACGAGCCATGGTGCCAGTGGGTGCCTATGAGCGAGTCATGCCCCTCGATATTCTGCCTACCCAGTTGTTGCGCTCGCTGATCGTAGGCGACACCGAAACCGCTCAGCAGCTCGGTTGCTTGGAATTGGATGAGGAAGATCTCGCCCTGTGCACTTTCGTTTGTCCAGGCAAATATGAATACGGCCCAATTCTGCGCCGTAATCTGACGCGCATTGAACTTGAGGGGTGAGGCATGAGTTTGCGACGTTTATTAGACAGTATGGAGCCGCACTTCCATAAAGGCGGGCGCTTCGAAAAGTGGTACGCGCTCTATGAAGCAGCCGACACCATTTTTTATAAACCGGCGGACGTAACCAAAACCACGTCCCATGTGCGCGATGGCATTGATCTCAAGCGCATCATGATCACGGTATGGTTGTGTACTTTTCCCGCCATGTTTTTTGGCATGTACAACGTCGGCCTTCAGGCCAACACCATTCTGGCGGAGTTGGGCCAGTCCGGGTTGGAAGGCTGGCGTGGTGCTTTGCTGGCGATGTTCACCAGTCATAACCCCGCAAGCCTCTGGGATAACTTCCTGTTAGGGGCTGCGTACTTTGTTCCCATTTATGCCACGGTCTTTATTGTCGGCGGTTTCTGGGAAGTTCTCTTTGCGATGAAGCGTGGGCATGAGGTCAACGAAGGTTTCTTCGTGACATCAGTTCTTTTTGCGTTGACGTGTCCACCGGATCTTCCTTTGTGGCAGGCTGCTCTGGGTATCAGTTTTGGTGTAGTGATCGGCAAAGAAGTCTTTGGCGGAACCGGCAAGAACTTCATCAACCCTGCGTTGGCAGGTCGTGCATTCCTGTTCTTTGCTTATCCGGCGGATATCTCCGGCGACGCTGTATGGACGGTTGTTGATGGCTACACTGGCGCTACACCTCTTTCCATTGCTGCCCAACAAGGTATGACCGCTTTATCTGGTCATGTGACCTGGATGGACACATTCCTCGGTTTCGAGCAGGGATCGGTTGGTGAGACCTCAGCGCTGGCGGTGGCCATAGGTGGCGTAATTCTGCTGGCAATGGGAATTGCGTCTACGCGTATCGTTCTCGGCACAATAATCGGAACCATAGTGACGACCCTGATATACAACTGGGCTGGTGCGGATAGCACAAACCCCATGTTTGCAGTCCCGTTCTGGTGGCATTTCGTTCTCGGGGGTTATGCATTCGGCCTGTTCTTTATGGCGACCGACCCTGTGTCAGCGTCGATGACCAATGCAGGAAAGTGGTGGTTCGGTGCCCTGATTGGTTTTATGGTCATTACCATCCGGGTTGTGAACCCCGCGTATCCCGAGGGCATGATGCTGGCGATTCTCTTTGCCAACATGTTCGCTCCGACCATCGACTACTTCGTCGTTCAATCCAATATCAAGCGGAGACTGGCGCGTGGCTAATCAACAGACTGCAAAATACACCATTGTTGTTACATTGGTGATGTGTCTTGTGGCATCTATTCTGGTGGCCGGCTCTGCGGTTTTGCTGAAGCCGTACCAGATTGCTAATAAGACTCAGGATTTCAAACGAAATGTCTTGGCTATTGCTGGCATCTATGATCCCGAGCAATCCGTTGAGGAGCAGTTCAAGCTGATTGAAATGAAATTGGTGGATCTTGAAACCGGGCGCTTCAGCGATGCGGTTGCGGATCTGGACCTGTTTGATCAGGTCGCTTCGGCTAAAAAGCCGGAGCTTTCCAGAAAGCTGTCATCGGAAGAGGATGTAGCCAAAATCATCCGTCGGGAAAAGTACGCCAAGGTTTTTTTGGTTAACGATGCCAGCGGCTTTTCAAAATTGATATTGCCCGTCCGGGGTTATGGTTTGTGGTCCACCATGGCAGGATTTATCGCTTTGGATAAGGATTTAAATACCGTTCTCGGCTTCGGTTTCTACGATCAAAAGGAAACTCCCGGACTCGGTGGAGAGGTGGATAATCCGAAGTGGCGTGAGTTATGGATCGGTAAAAAAAATCTACTCTGATGAAGGCGATGTCAGGATTGAGGTTCTCAAAGGCCACGTCGACAGCAATACTCCTGATGCGGAGTACAAGGTTGACGGCTTGTCTGGAGCTACTCTCACGACGGATGGCGTAGAGAACCTGCTGCGTTTCTGGATGGGGGACAATGGATATAAGCCCTTCATCAATAACCTGAAAAATGGAGAGGCTTAATTTATGAGCGCTAAGACAAAAGATCTCCTGGTCAAACCTATTTTTGATAACAACCCGGTGATTCTGCAGATCCTGGGTATTTGTTCGGCGTTGGCGGTTACCTCCAGTGTCAAATTCAGCTTGGTGATGGCAATTGGCCTTACGTTGGTGTCAGGGTTTTCAAATTTCTTTGTATCCCTGGTGCGAGCCTATCTGCCCAACAGCGTGAGAATCATTGCGCAAATGATCATCATTTCTTCGTTGGTGATTGTGGTCGATCAGATTCTAAAAGCTGTAGCTTATGACATTAGTAAACAGTTGTCGGTCTTCGTTGGTTTGATCATCACCAACTGTATCGTGATGGGCCGGACAGAGGCATTCGCCTTGAAAAATCCACCGGTCCCCAGCTTTCTGGACGGGATTGGTCATGGACTGGGTTATTCGGCTCTGCTTATTGTGGTCGCGACAATCCGTGAAATTTTTGGCGCCGGCAAGTGGTTTGGAATCAGTGTTCTGCCCACGACCGCTGAAGGCGGGTTTTATGTGCCCAACGGTTTGTTGCTGCTGCCGCCAAGTGCGTTTTTCATTATTGGTTTGATTATCTGGGCGCTGCGCTCCTGGAAGAAAAACCAGGTTGAAAAGGCGGACTACAAAATTTCTCCTAACTCTGTCGCTACCCAGGAGATTGTCTAATGGAACATTTTCTGAGCTTGTTCGTGCGCTCGGTTTTTATCGAGAACATGGCGCTGGCATTTTTCTTGGGCATGTGCTCTTTCATGGCGATGTCCAAGAAGATCAATGCCGCTATTGGCCTAGGCATCGCAGTGGTATTCGTGCAAATGATTACCGTCCCTGCGAACAATCTGATTTACACCTACTTTTTGAAAGAAAATGCGCTGACCTGGGCTGGTTTGGAAGGCGTTGATCTGTCTTTCCTGAGCTTCATCTGTTTTATCAGTGTGATTGCGGCGCTGGTGCAGATTATGGAAATTGCCATGGATAAATATACGCCGGCGCTCTACAACGCGCTCGGCATATTTTTGCCTTTGATTACCATCAACTGCATCATCATGGGTGGATCATTGTTCATGGTGGAGCGCGATTACTCCTTTGGTGAAAGCGTTGTGTACGGAGTTGGTTCCGGAGCGGGCTGGGCCCTGGCAATCGTGGTGCTGGCGTGCATTCGTGAGCGACTGAAATATTCCGATGTTCCTGCGGGCCTGCAAGGTCTGGGAATTACTTTTATCACAATGGGGCTGATGTCATTGGGCTTTATGTCCTTTGGCGGCATCTCTCTCTAGGAACTAACGGAGACAATCTTAATGATCAGTGAAATTCTGATTGGCGTAGGAATGTTCACCGCCATCATTCTTGCGTTGGTTTGTATTATCTTGGTGGCGCAAAGGAAGTTGGTGAGTACAGGGAATATTGAAATCCTCATTAACGATGAAAAAACCATTTCCGTGCCTGCGGGTGGCAAGTTGTTGCAGACCTTGGCTGCCAACAATATTTTCCTGGCGTCAGCTTGCGGCGGCGGTGGTAGCTGCGCTCAGTGCCGATGCGTTGTAGATGAAGGTGGCGGTTCGATTTTGTCGACAGAAGAGGCACACTTTTCTCGTCGTGAACAGAACGAAGGCTGGCGTTTGAGCTGTCAGGTGCCTGTAAAGCAGAACATGAAAATCCATGTCCCTGAAGAGGTGTTTGGCGTAAAACAATGGGTGTGTACAGTGGAATCCAACCCCAATGTCGCAACCTTTATTAAAGAGCTGACCCTGCGTTTGCCCGAAGGTGAGAGCGTCGACTTCCGTGCAGGCGGTTATGTCCAGCTGGAGTGCCCGCCGCATCATGTGAAGTTTTCCGACTTCAACATTGAGCCACAATTTCGCGGTGACTGGGAGCGGTTTGGCTTCTTCAATATCGAATCCAAAGTAACCGAGCCGGTAATACGCGCTTATTCAATGGCGAACTACCCGGATGAAAAAGGGATTGTTAAGTTCAACATCCGTATCGCGACTCCGCCGCCGAAATCGCAGGGCATTCCGCCTGGTCAAATGTCGTCTTTCGTCTTCAATCTGAAACCGGGTGACAAAGTCACTGTTTATGGACCATTCGGGGAGTTCTTTGCTAAAGACACCGCCGCTGAAATGGTCTTTATCGGTGGCGGAGCTGGTATGGCGCCTATGCGCTCTCACATTTTCGACCAGCTGCGTCGTATCAAAACTGATAGGACCATGTCGTTTTGGTACGGTGCGCGATCTCTGCGGGAACTCTTTTTTATAAGGAAGAGTATGACCAGCTGCAGGAGGAAAACCCGAACTTTAAATGGCACATAGCCTTGTCAGATCCGCAACCGGAAGACAACTGGAGTGGCCTAAAAGGGTTTATTCACAATGTACTGTATGAGCAATATTTGAAGGACCATCCGGCCCCTGAGGATTGCGAGTACTACATGTGTGGGCCGCCGATGATGAACGCCGCAGTGATTAAAATGCTGAAGGATCTGGGCGTCGAAGACGAAAATATCATGCTCGACGATTTTGGTGGTTAAGTCTGAGCCTGATATCAAACCAACGAAGCGAGGGCCTAAGACCCCTCGCTTTTTTGTTTGCGGTATGGCGATGAATACACTGGACTGGCGCTTGTCTAAACTTGTGTAAGACGGTTGAATCAAGTCCGGTTTTTTAAGAGGTGGTTATGACGACAGTATTTTTGACATTTTGCATTCTTCTCCTGGTGGTCGCTGGCATGGCGATAGGTGTCATTTTCCGTGGCACACCAATCAAGGGTTCCTGCGGCGGTATCGCCTCCCTGGGGATGGGGCGGGCCTGTGATATTTGTGGCGGCGACAAAAACAAGTGTGATACCGAAACCAAGTCAGAGAAGACCGAGCCTGCCTCGCTTGCCTATAACGCGGCAGAGAAATGATCTGAGCGCAGCCTGCCGTTGTAATTTGTCGTCGGCAGCTCTTCGACCGGTTGGGCTACACACCTAAACTTCAAACCATACTGAGAGGAAGCCGGGGCATGGCGGATTACACCTATGACTTTCTGGTGATCGGGGCCGGACCCGCCGGGGAAGCGGCGGCAATGGCGGCAACTAAAGCGGGATTGAAAGTAGGAGTAGTTGACGATACAGGGAGTCTGGGTGGCAACTGCACGCATCGCGGCACCATTCCATCAAAATCTATCCGCCATGCGGTTAAACAGGTTATCCATTATCGCCAGCAACCAGAAGTGTTGCAGATGGCTTCGCTGCCGCCCATTTCCTATCCCACTATTCTTGCCGCGGCAAAAAAAATCATTCCGCGCAAAGTCGCAATGCATAAGTCCTATTTCATGCGTAATCGGATTTATGTTCATTCCGGCACAGCGCGCTTCGCCGGGCCCAATCAGATCGACGTGCAACTGCCTTATGGTGTGGTCGATAAAATCAACGCGAAGAATATTTTGATCGCCACCGGTTCGCGGCCTTACCGCCCGAGCAATGTCGACTTCACTCATCCAAGGATTTACGACAGCGATACCATATTGGAAATGAATCACACGCCGCGCACGCTCATCATCTACGGGGCTGGCGTGATTGGCTGTGAGTACGCCTCGATATTTTCGGGGCTTGGTGTGAAGGTGGATTTGATCAATACGCGCGAGCACCTACTGGAATTTCTGGATAGTGAAATATCCGATGCGCTGAGTTATCACCTGCGTGAAAAAGGCGTCCTCGTTCGGCAGCTCGAAGAATTTGAAAGTCTGCAGGCTACCGACCACGGCGTGTCGCTGAAGCTGCAGTCCGGCAAACGCATCAAAGCAGACGCCTTGCTGTGGTGTAATGGCCGATCTGGAAATACGGAGCTGCTGCAATTGCAGAATGCGGGTTTGCAGGCCAATCATCGCGGGCAGATAGAAGTCGACGAGGAATACCGTACTACACATCCTCATATTTATGCCGCTGGTGATGTCATAGGTTGGCCGAGTCTTGCCAGCGCCTCTTATGATCAAGGGCGAGCCGTGGTCTCCTCCATCATGAATGAGCCGGTCCGCAGAGTGACGGATGCTCCCACTGGTATTTACACCCTTCCGGAAATCAGTTCAGTCGGTAAAACGGAGGCCGAACTTACCGCGGCCAAGATTCCCTATGAGGTGGGCAGGGCATTTTTTAAGGACATCGCCAAGGCGCAGATCAGTGGCGAAGAGGTGGGAATGCTGAAAATCCTTTTCCATCTCGATTCTTTAGAGATTCTCGGCATTCACTGCTTCGGCGCCGAGGCCGCCGAGATTATCCATATCGGTCAGGCAATCATGAATCAACAGGGTGGGGCCAACAGCGTCGAGTACTTCACCAACACTACGTTCAATTACCCGACCATGGCGGAGCCTACAGGATAGCTACCTTAAATGGATTGAATCGCCTGCATCGTCAATAATAGAGCGCCTGCTGCGCTCTGTCTCTCGCCAACCTCAATTCTTAGTTGGCGCCTTCACCACAGCATGAATCACGTGGTCGTGTTCAAAGTAGACCGTGAATTGGCTGTAATCCCAAGTGGAGATCGGCGGCGTGCCCACTGGGCCGGAGCGCTCAAGCGGCTCGCCGAATCGCTGTTCCACCATGCTCTTGCTCATGCCCGTGGTCGGAGTTTCCACCTGCCACTCCTTGCCCTGCTGTCCGAGGGGGATGGCGATAGTTTCGGCACTGGCAATTCCACCGAACAGCGGCAACCACGCTCCCAGGCAGCAGGCCAGAAAATGCGGGCGGATGCTGGAGGCGAAAATTCGACTTGGGTTCATTGGTTATTCTCCGATGTTGAGCTTCGTTTGCGATGGCTGGTTTGAGCTTTGAGAATCTGGCGCGCCAGCTCCTGACGATCATGTTCCCGCAGGCGATGGAATGTGGCGCCGACCCTATAGCCTCCGGCGCCTTCTTCCACACAACGGCTGACCGAAGCGAAGACTATCACGGGTACATAACTGGGTAAAAAAATCATTCGCAAAACCAGAAAGTTCCCTTTGTAGAGCGCGCGATCACTGCGAAACGACACGCCTCCCTCGCTGATGTTGATGCGCTCTGTGGCGCTCTGGGTGCCTGTGGAAAACAGGCTGTGGCGGGCTATGAGATCGATTTTCTGACTCAGTTTCTGCAGATAGTCGCCCAGTAGGCGTTGCTTGTCGGCAATGACCTTGAGCAATTGCTGGGCTTCCCGGTCAATCCGGCGCAGTTCTGCCACCAGATGCAGCGCAGCTCCGTCGCTCATCACATTCTCGGGCTCCTGGTCCTCCGCCGTGCGATTGTCCACCGGGCGGAAGTCGAAGATCAGGTCATGATTGATCCGAAAGGTGCTGCGGCGCTCGGGAGGAAGGGTAGTCATGGAAGCCTGGCCGGTGTGTGGTTGCGGTTTAATAATGATAGCTGACTGTTGCGCGCCCTCATCCTGTCAGGCTCCGCTGACCTTTTGGTGGCAAACGGTAAAAGTCTATAATCCGCCTTCGTTTTTATTCGAGCAGTTCTAATGATTCAGTTGCAGGCACTCGGTCTTCAGTTGGGGACCAAAGTCCTTCTCGAAAAAGCTGACCTGACCGTCTATCCGGGTCAGAAATGGGGGATTATCGGCGCCAACGGCAGTGGCAAGTCCAGCTTGTTCAAATTGCTGCTGCAGGAGCTTCAGCCCGATAGCGGCTCGCTTGCGATTCCGCGCGACTGGATATTGGCCCACATGGCTCAGGAGGTCGCCCATCAGGAGCGCAAGGCACTGGATTACATCATTGATGGTGACGTTGCGCTGCGGGAGCTTGAGGCACAGATAGCGGCCGAAACCGACGGCGAGCAGCTTGCGCGTCTCTACAGTCGCCTGGAAGCGCTCGACGGCTACACCGCCGAGGCGCGGGCGCAAAAACTTCTCCGCGGCCTGGGTTTTTCCAGTACCGATTCAGCTCGCAATGTGACGGAATTTTCCGGGGGCTGGCGCATCCGCCTCAATCTGGCGCGGGCGCTCATGTGCCGCTCTGATCTGTTGCTGCTGGATGAACCGACCAACCACTTGGATTTGGATGCAACCCTGTGGCTGGAGCAGTGGCTCAACCAATACTCCGGCACTTTGCTGATCATTTCCCACGACCGGGACTTTCTCGATAACGTGGTCAGCAATATCGTGAACTTCGAAAATACCCGCTTGATCAGTTACAGCGGCAATTATTCCTCCTACGAAAAACAAAAAGCCGAGCGTCTGGCCAATCAGGCCGCAGCCTTTTCCAAACAGCAGGAGCGCATCGCGGAAATCGAAGATTTCGTGCGGCGTTTCCGCGCCAAAGCGACCAAAGCCAAACAAGCGCAGAGCCGCCTGAAAGAGCTGGAACGCATGGAAAAAATTGCGCCGGCGCATGTGGATTCACCCTTTAATTTCCGTTTTCCCGAACCGGACCGGGTGCCGCAACAATTATTGACCTTTGCGGAAGCCGATATAGGGTATGGCGAGCGGACGGTTCTGAGTTGTGTGAACGCTTCTATTTTCGGCCAGACCCGCATTGGTTTGCTGGGGCACAACGGCGCGGGAAAATCGACCTTTATCAAGGCGCTTATAGGTGCAATTGCTTTGCTGCGCGGGGAGCGTGTGGAAGCGGCGCATTTGAAAATCGGCTATTTTGCCCAGCATCAGCTCGAAGCACTTGACCTGGATGCTTCTTGTGCTCTGCACCTGCAGCGTTTGCGCCCGACAGCGTCTGAGCAGGAAATCCGCAACTTTCTCGGCAGTTTTGATTTCAAAGGTGATCGCGCATTTGAAGTCATCCGGCATTTTTCCGGAGGTGAAAAAGCCCGGCTTGCACTGGCAATTCTCGCCTGGCAAAAGCCCAATCTGTTGGTGTTGGATGAGCCCACCAACCACCTGGATCTGGAAGTTCGCCACGCATTGACCGTCGCGCTGCAGGCGTTTGCTGGCGCGATCGTGGTCGTGTCCCACGATCGCCATTTGCTGCGCAACACCGTAGATGAATTCTGGTTGATTGACGGCGGCCGTGTTGAACCTTTCGCCGGTGATCTTGCCGATTATCAACAGTGGCTTACGGGCAGCAGCAAACCCAGCGTGGAGACGGAAGCCAAACCCTCTGCAGATAAGATGGAGCGGGATAAAAAAGCCCAGCGACAGAATGCAGCGGCGGCGCGGGATAAGCTCAAACCTTTTACCCAGGCGATTAAGCAGGTTGAGCAGAAAATGGATCAGGTGCAAAAGAAACTGGCCCAGGTTGAGGAAAGTCTCGCCCGGCCAGAGCTTTACGAGGGCGTAAGTCAGGAGCTGCAGAGTCTGCTCAAAGAGCAGGGCGCACTGCGGCAGGAGCTGGAAGCTCTTGAGGAGTCCTGGCTCACCAAAAGTCATGAATTGGAGCAGTTCCAGCAATCCCTTTAACCTAGCGGTGTTTTGATGATAAATCGCAGATGTTCCCTCTCGCTCAGCTGGTTGATTGCGTTTTTCGCCGCGTGGTGGACCGCAGGAGCGGCGGCGGAGCTTTTGGAATTGGAGGGCCAGTGGCAACAAGGTGGAATTATTTTCGGCAAGGTGACGCCGGGCTATGAACTGCAACTGGACGGCCGGCGCGTGCGCACCACCGACGGCGGGGAGTTTGTTTTCGGTCTGGGTGCAGATGCGCCCAGGCAGGTGACGCTTGCGGTGCGCGATGCTACCGGCCGCGCAGAGACGCGCACCTATGAGGTGAAGCAGCGGAAATATAACGAGCAGCGGGTAAACGGTGTTGAGCAGAAGCATGTGACGCCGCCGCCGGAGCTGCTGGCGCGGATAGAGCGGGAAAATGCACTCACCCGCAAAGCCCGCCTGCTGGATGATGAGCGAAGGGATTTCCTGCAGGATTTTATCTGGCCGCTTTCGGGGCCTATCACGGGAGTCTATGGCAGTCGCAGAGTCTTCAACGGCGTGCCGCGCTCACCCCATTATGGGCTCGATATCGCGGCCCCCACAGGTACCCGAGTGGTCGCGCCAGCGGCGGGATTGATTACTCTCGCGGAGCCTGATTTGTTTTATTCCGGCGGAACCCTCATTCTGGATCACGGCCACGGGCTGTCCTCCACCTTCATTCACTTGAGCAAAATCCTGGTTGCGGTTGGCGACAGGGTAGAGCAGGGGCAGGCGATCGCTGAGGTGGGCGCCACTGGCCGCGTGACCGGGCCGCATCTGGATTGGCGGATGAATTGGTTTGATGTCCGCCTCGATCCTGCGCTGCTGATGGAAGGTAAGCCTATGCCGGCAAAATCTCCGAGAATTTCCAAGGAATAAACTATGACCGAGACCCTTGATAAAAAATTGCTGAGCATTCTGGTGTGTCCGGTGAGCAAGGCGCCGTTGATTTACGACCGCGAAAATGCGGAGCTTGTCTGCCCTGCGAGCGGCCTTGCCTATCCCATACGCGACGGCATTCCCATCATGCTGGAATCTGAGGCGCGCCAGATCTCTCTTGAAGAAAAAGAAAAATACTCCTGACAACCCGAGGCGTGACATGACCCAGAAAACGCTTTTCAGCAAAATCATCGACGGCGAGATACCAACCGAATTTGTCTACCAAGACGACTCTGTGTGTGCATCCGGGATATAGCGCCGCAGGCCCCTACACACCTGCTGATTATCCCGAGAAAGCCGATTGCCATGTTGGCGGACGCGACACCAGAAGATCAGGCCTTGTTGGGGCATCTGCTGTTGAAAGCGGCGGAGATCGGCCGCAGTCTCGGTGTTGGTGATGCGTTCAGGTTGGTAGTCAATAACGGTGCCGGTGCCGGGCAGACCGTATTTCATCTGCATGTCCACCTTCTCGCCAATAAAAAATTCTCCGAAGGTACGCTCGGGATGTGACACATCTCCGGGGCTGAACGGCCCCGATTCCCTCCGGGCGCGCCCTATGCTGCACGTCCGACAACCCTTATACTTAGCGACTTTTTTGCAGGTCCGCGCGCGGTCTTGATGCGTACCTGTATCTCATCACCGGATCGGCTTACATTATGAAAAGTGCTGAAATTCGCGAAGCATTTCTGTCCTACTTTGCTGCCAAGGGGGCACACCCTGGTACCGAGCAGTTCGCTCGTTCCCGGCAATGATCCCACCCTGTTGTTCACCAATTCCGGGATGGTTCAATTCAAAGATGTGTTTCTCGGTGCGGACAAACGCCCCTACAAGCGCGCCGCCAGTGCCCAGCGCTGTGTGCGCGCCGGCGGAAAACACAACGATCTGGAAAACGTCGGTTACACGGCCCGCCACCACACCTTTTTTGAAATGCTCGGCAACTTCAGTTTCGGCGACTATTTCAAGCGCGACGCCATCCAGTTTGCCTGGGAATTTCTTACCGGCGTTCTGAAGTTGCCACCTGAGCGCCTCTGGGTGACGGTTCATATCAGTGACGATGAGGCTGCGGATATCTGGATAAAAGAAGTCGGCGTGGATCCGACGCGCTTTTCCCGCCTCGACGCCGACAATTTCTGGCAGATGGGCGACACCGGTCCCTGTGGCCCCAGTTCGGAAATTTTTTACGATCACGGCCCAGGCGTCCCAGGTGGCCCGCCGGGCAGTCCCGATGATGGGCTCGACCGCTATATCGAAGTGTGGAACCTAGTTTTCATGCAGTTCGAGCGTCAAACCAGCGGCGAGTTGATCGCTTTGCCGAAGCCCTCGGTGGACACCGGTATGGGGTTGGAGCGTATCGCCGCTGTAATGCAGGGCGTTCATAGCAATTATGAAATCGATCTCTTCCAGGCATTGCTGCGCGCCACTTCCGAGGCTACGGGCTGTCGCAATTTCGAAGAGAAATCCCTGCGGGTCATCGCTGACCATATTCGCTCCTGCTCATTCCTGATCGCTGATGGTGTGCTGCCTTCCAACGAAGGTCGTGGTTATGTATTGCGTCGGATTATCCGCCGTGCGATCCGACACGGTCACAAGGTCGGCCAGGAAAAGCCGTTTTTTCACAAGTTGGTTGCCGCACTGGTGGAGCAGATGGGCGAGGCCTATCCAGAGCTTGCCGCTCAGCAGCAACACATTCAGAAAGTTTTGCTTACTGAGGAAGAGCAGTTCGCTAAAACCCTCGACAAAGGCCTCGCGGTGCTCGCGGGCAAGCTTGAGTCCCTTTCCAGCAAGATTATTCCCGGTGATGTCGTTTTCACCCTTTATGACACCTATGGCTTTCCCGCAGACCTCACCAATGACATAGCCCGCGAGCGCGGCTTGGCGTTGGATATGGCCGGTTATGAAGCGCTGATGGAGCAGCAGCGTGATCAGTCCCGCTCGGCGGGCGCCTTCAAAATGGATTACACCGCTGGCTTGGATCTCGCGGGAGAGACCTCTTTTAGAGGCTATGAAGGGCTCAGTAGCGAAACTTCTATTACCGCACTGGTGCGTGGGCGCTTTCAGGTGGACCGACTCTCCGAAGGGGAGGAGGGCGTGGTGGTGCTCGAGCACACACCTTTTATGCCGAGTCGGGCGGGCAGGTAGGTGACGGCGGCTTTATCGAAAGCGCGTCTGGCCGCTTTGAAGTTCTCGATTGCCAAAAAGATGGCAATCATCATCTGCACATCGGCCGGGTCACGCGGGGCGAAATTCTTCTCCACGCGCAAGTGACCGCCCAGGTTGATCAGGATGTGCGCCTTTCAACGGCGTTGAACCACTCCGCAACACACCTGCTGCACGCGGCGCTAAGACAGGTTCTCGGCGCACATGTGGCACAAAAGGGCTCGCTGGTGGACTCGCAGAGGTTGCGTTTTGACTTTGCCCACTTTGAAGCAGTAACCGCAGATCAGTTGCAGAAGATTGAAGTGCTGGTGAACGAGCAGATTCGTCTGAACACTGAGATAGCAACGGAAGTTTGTGCCCTGGATGAAGCGAAGAAAAAAGGCGCCATGGCGCTTTTCGGCGAAAAGTATGGCGATCATGTGCGGGTTCTGACGATGGGCGGGGGCTTCTCGGTGGAGCTCTGTGGCGGAACTCACGCCAATCGGACCGGTGATATAGGGCTATTCCGCATCACTGCGGAATCCGGTATCGCATCCGGCGTGCGCAGAATCGAGGCGGTAACAGGTGCCGCGGCCTTTGAATATATGGCTCAGGCGCAGAAAAAGTTGTCGCAGGCTGCACAAATGTTAAAGACCGCACCGGACACAGTGGTGGAAAAGTTGGATGCTCTGCTGGCCCAAAATCGTCAGCTGGAAAAGGAGCTGTCGGCTGCGAAAAGCAAGCTGGCTGCGGCATCAATCGAGGAATGGCTGCAGGAGGCCGAAGAGGTAAAAGGCGTTCGTCTGTTGATTAAGCAGATTGACGGCAATGACGCCAAGCTGCTGCGCGATCTGGTGGATAAATTGCGCGACAAATTAGGCAATTCCGCCGTGCTGCTCGCCGGCACCGACGGTGAGAGGGTAAGTCTTGTGGCCGGCGTCAGTAAAAATGCCACGGCAGTCGTCAAGGCTGGGGACATGGTCAGAATAGTGGCGGAGAAGATCGGCGCCAAAGGCGGCGGGCGGCCTGATATGGCGCAAGGCGGTGGGCAGGACAACGGCAAGTTGCCGGATGCTCTGGCGGCTTTGCGTGAGTCCATACGCAATAGTTAATGCGAATAAAAATATTTTGCTCAATTGGTCGTTTTTTTCCCGCGACCAGTTAACAACCGGGGGTAATTGGTGTTTAATTGGCGCCCCTCAGAGTCGAGGCGGCAGCGGCGCGCCTTCGACTTTTGTATTTTTCACAGGTGGTTCGGGCGGGTTTCGTCAGAGCTGTAATTGCGATTATCTGGAATAGGCACGGTATGAGCCTGATTGTGCAAAAGTACGGCGGCACCTCTGTCGGCAGCGTAGAGCGCATCAAAGCGGTAGCAGCCAAGGTCTGCAAATTCCGTCAACAAGGTCACGATATAGTCGTGGTCGTATCCGCGATGAGCGGTGAAACCAATCGTCTGATTGGTTTGGCAAAAGACATTCAGAAAAGCCCCGACCCGCGCGAGCTGGATGTTCTGGTTTCCACCGGCGAGCAGGTCACCATTGCATTGCTTTGTATGGCACTGATGGAGCTGGGGCAGGACGCGCGTTCTTACACGGGCTCACAGGTGAGAATTCTCACCGACGATGCGCATACCAAAGCGCGTATCCAGGAAATCGATGTCGACCGCATGCGCGCGGATCTTCAAGCAGGCCGAGTAGTGGTTGTGGCAGGTTTTCAGGGTGTTGATGAAGCCGGCAATATCACAACGCTCGGGCGCGGCGGCTCGGATACCACCGGGGTTGCGCTGGCAGCGGCCCTCAAGGCTGATGAGTGTCAGATCTATACCGACGTGGATGGTGTTTATACCACTGATCCCCGCGTAGTAGAAAAAGCCCGTCGTCTGGACAAGATCACATTTGAAGAAATGTTGGAGATGGCCAGTCTGGGTTCCAAGGTCCTGCAAATCCGCTCTGTGGAATTTGCGGGCAAATATAATGTCCCCCTGCGTGTTTTGTCCTCCTTCCAGGATGGCCCCGGCACTTTGATCACCATTGATGAGGAATTCTCGACTATGGAACAACCTGTAGTCTCCGGTATTGCTTTTAACCGCGATGAAGCCAAGATTTCTGTGCGCGGCGTGCCGGATCAACCCGGCGTTGCAGCGCGTCTTTTGGCCCCTATCGGCGAAGCCAATATTGAAGTGGATGTCATTGTCCAGAATCTCGCCGCAGACCAGACCACGGATATAACCTTCACGGTAAACCGCAATGAAATGGGCAAGGCTCGTCAGGTCGTACAACGAGTAGCCGATGAGTTGGGCGCTAGGGAAGTAGTGGCGGACGACTCAATTGTCAAAGTGTCTGTTGTTGGTGTCGGCATGCGATCTCACGCGGGCGTTGCCTGCACCATGTTCAAAGCGCTTGCGGCAGACAATATCAACATCCAGATGATCACCACCTCTGAAATAAAAATTTCGGTCATCATCGATGAAAAATATCTGGAGCTGGCGGTTCGCAGCCTGCATACGGCGTTCGGGCTGGATAAAGCCACTGCCTGATTATATGATGATTGGCGCGTCAGCTCTGTAGAAGGTTCGGCAGAGCTCGCATCCAAAAAAGCCCGATACGGGCGACTCACAGGTTTTAGTTCTCACCCATATCCGTTAATGGATACAACAAAAAAACCAGACGGGTGGGTTCTGATGCCGCCGGACGCAAAGCCTCTCCGGGCTAGGTATTCGGTCTCACAGGATGAATGTAAGGAGAAAACCGATGTTGATATTAACCCGCCGTATCGGCGAAACCTTGATGGTTGGTGACGACGTCACCGTCACTGTTTTAGGCGTAAAAGGCAATCAAGTGCGCATAGGTGTTAATGCGCCGAAAGAAATCGCCGTGCACCGCGAAGAAATCTACCAGCGAATTCAGCGTGAAAAGCAACAGCAGCATGAGCCGGAACCCGGCAACTCTCTTTGATAGTGCGGCTATTGCTGATCTGTTTTAGAAATAAAAAGGCCGGCGAAAATCCAAATAAGCCTCACTTAACTATTTGAATTTCGTCTGTTTGTGGTATTATGCCGCTCCTTCTTTCAGGGGCTGTTCCAGTCTTGAAGGAGCTTGTAAAAGTGCAGTTGGTTGCATGATCTAACCGACAGCATTTTGTTTAACAAAAATTTTTCATACGAAAAATTTTTGCTGGAGAGGTGGCCGAGTGGCCGAAGGCGCTCCCCTGCTAAGGGAGTATACCCTAACCCGGTATCGGGGGTTCGAATCCCCCCTCTCCGCCATTTCACAATCCTTATCCGATTCCTCTTTCGCCCTCGTATCTTTGAAGCCTGACCCTACCCCATCTGCGTCGGTAGTCCACTTATTTGGCGTCATCATAGCAGGTGGTTTAGGGTTTTCCCGCTGGTCACCATCTGAGCTGCTGGCGCCGGGCAGGGTGCCTGTGGATTGGATTCGAGAGCCTCCATTTTTTGTCTAAAGTTTTCATCCAGGGGGCCGATAGCCTTGGAGTCCGAACTTATTCATCAACGGAGAGAGGCGTCCCGTGAATCCACAAGCAGCCCTGAAGTCCTACGCAAAAGTTCAGTATCGCGCCAACGTCGAAATCGCGTCGCCGCATCGGCTGGTCGATATGCTGTACGAAGGCGCCATGGAGCGCATTGTTCAGGCCAAGGGGGCCATGGAGTACGGCAACGTCGAGCTCAAAGGCAATAAGATCAATAGCGCCGTCAGCATCGTTGGCGGCTTGCGAGAAGCCCTCAATACGGATGTTGGTGGCGACTTGGCGATGAATCTCGACAATTTGTACGTCTACATTCAAAACCTGCTCAGCGCAGCCCACAGTAAGAATGACGCCAGCAAGTTGGACGAGGCCATCAGCCTGCTCAGCGACTTGCGTTCCGCTTGGAAGCAGATCGGTTAATCCCCTCTTTCCCATCCGCGGTGGCATGCGCCGCCGCTCTGGCACTATCCCTGCATTATCCCCTGCGAACCTCAATGCGGCGGCAATTTTTCGCCGCTCGGAAATCTCAGGAGATATGTATGGCCGTTGCCCAAACCAAAGCTGCCTCTTTCATTCAAGAGCACACTGAAGAAATTTCGTCCCACCAGATTATTTCACTGCTGATGGATGGTGCGCTCGAGCGCATCGGCCAGGCTCTGCAGGCACATTTGAAAAACAATCAGACCGACCTGGAAATCCTCACTAATAAGCTCATCGCCATCATCAATGGTCTGCGCAACAGTTTGAACATGAATGCAGGTGAAATTGCATTGAATCTGGATGCGCTCTACGAGTACATGGCAGAGAAGATTTCCTGCGCTTCCCGCGATGAGTTGGCACCCGCTCTTGTGGAGGTCCGCGGACTCATTGGGGAAATCAAGACTGGCTGGGATCAGATGGACTTTTCTGCAATTCCCTCTGTGGCGACTGCTGCTGAATAATTCTTTCCTGTTACCCTAAAAAGGCGGAAATTTTTTTCCGCCTTTTTTATTTTATTTGCCGCAAAAAATATTCAAGTTTTGTCTGTCGAGGCCGCTAAGCAGGTTAGTGAGTTGTAGTCTTGTCAGGAGTTGAATATGAGTCTTGTTCCCGTTTCCCATATATCTTTGGTGCGCACTCGGCGTGAAATGGAGAAGGCATTTTCTTCCGCTGATTGGGACGCGGTGAAAGATTGGGATCAGTTGCTGACATTCCAGTTGAGCCAGGCATTCGATGATCCGGCGCGCGACCACAAAATGTTGGTTGGGGAGCTGGAAAAAGTTCTGGCACTTTACTCTGATATGGTACGCAACCTTCCCGATGCCACAGCACACGCTTGGCTTGGCCGCTAATTTCAGCAGCATTCTTCGTCAAATCACTCCTTAGCTTATTGACGCCAGTATGTCTACTCGGCGTCAAATTCTCCCGCTGGTATTACCGTTCGTCCGTCGCCCACCGCTGATCACCAGAAATTTGACCGCCGGCGAAGCTTTGACTATTACTTACTTTGGCAAATCTGCGTCGTCGAAATGGTCAAAAAAAAGGCGCGCTTGTAAATAAAAAAGAACGTGAAAATGTCGGCTGTTCGCCTGCTTTCCGCTTCGATCCTATGAGGCAATACAACAATGCTGGATGACATGCGCATTCTGCTGGTGGAAGACAACTCTGCAGTTCGACACGACCTCTTGGTCATTTTGAATTTTCTTAGCGAAAACGCACTGGCTCTCGATTTTTCCGAGTGGCGTCTGTTTTCTGAGGGTGTGCGCCAGCAGGCCACAGACGTAGGTGTGGTAATTCTGGGGCATAGCATCAAAGGCAACGATTTGCCGGTGGAGTTGAAAACGGTACGCGACCGCTTCGGTACGACGCCGGTCATTACCATGGGCGATGATTATCCAGACCCGAGCGCGGATCGAGACAGTTCTTTGCGGCAACGCGTGATCGCCAAATTAAAATTACCGCTGGAGTACAACTGCCTGGTGGATGCATTGCATCGCGCACAGCGGTACCGCGAGGCGCTCGCGCTGGTGGAAAAATCTCCGGAAAAGCGTCCTGTTCATTTGTTTCGAAGCCTAGTAGGCACCAGTCGCCATATTCAGGCGGTACGCGCCATGATGTCCCAGGTGGCAGATAAGGATGTCACAGTGCTCATCGCAGGCGAGTCCGGCACCGGCAAAGAGGTGGTTGCGCGCAACCTTCACTATCATTCTCCCCGCCGCGATAAGCCTTTTGTGCCCGTCAATTGCGGCGCGATTCCCGCGGAGCTGCTGGAAAGTGAATTGTTTGGTCACGAAAAGGGCGCGTTCACCGGCGCTATAAACTCCCGCGCTGGGCGTTTTGAGATGGCGGAGGGCGGCACTCTGTTTCTGGATGAGATCGGCGATATGCCTTTGCATATGCAGGTCAAGATTTTGCGGGTACTGCAGGAAAAATCATTCGAGCGTGTCGGCGGCAATAAAACCTTTCAGACCGATGTGCGCATCATTGCCGCGACTCACCGCAATCTTGAAGCCATGATTGAAAAGGGTGAGTTTCGCGAAGACCTTTACTATCGTCTGCACGTGTTTCCCATCGAAATGCCATCGCTGAAGGAGCGGGCGGAAGATATTCCGCTGCTCATCAATGAGTTGGTTTCGCGCATGGAGTCGGAAAAGCGCGGCTCTATCCGCTTTAATTCCGCTGCCATCTTGTCGTTATGCCGTCACAGCTGGCCCGGTAACGTGCGTGAATTGGCCAACTTGGTGGAGCGCATGGCCATCATGCATCCCTACGGCGTAATTGGTGTACAGGATTTGCCGGCCAAATATTGCCACGTGGCGGTGGAAGAGGATTTTCCATTGGGCGAAACCACGGAGTTATCATCCGGCCCGAGCGTGGTGAGTATGAGCGACCGAGTGTTGCTGCCGGAGAGTGGAATCGATCTCAAGGAATACATCAATGGATTGGAGCAGAGCCTCATTCAACAGGCGTTGGATGACAGCGGCGGGATTGTGGCGCGCGCCGCGGAACGCTTGGCCATGCGGCGCACGACTTTGGTGGAGAAAATGCGCAAATACGGCATGCAGCGTTGAGCCGTTGCAGCGGTGTTGTCCACCGCTGCAGACATTCTCGTCTTGCCGCTTGGTGTATTGCCACTGCGGACCCTATGCCATAGCATCCCGTCACTTTTAATTCTTCACGTCAATCCACCAGTCCTCTTTCCGACGTGGTCGCTAAAGGAATCCGCCAATGAAAGAACTCTCTCTCTATGAAACGCGTGTGATCGGCTCGCTGATCGAAAAATCCCTCACCACGCCGGAGCAATACCCTCTTTCACTCAATGCGTTGACCAACGCCTGCAATCAGAAAAGCAATCGCGAACCGGTTTTGGAGCTGGCGGAAGCGACAGTGAGAGACACCGCCGACGAACTGGTAAACGCTGGGCTGGTGACCGCGCTGACCGGCTTTGGCAGCCGGGTAACCAAATATCAACACAGATTCTGCAATACGGAATTCAGCGAGTACAAATTTTCGCCGCAGGAGCTCGCCATCATCTGCGTCATGTTCTTGCGCGGACCACAGACGCCTGGAGAGCTGCGCACACGCACCAATCGACTGTGTGAATTCAAGGATGTGCAAGAAGTGGAAATTGTTTTGTATCGTATGATGACCCGCTCGGAGCCGCTGGTCGCCAAGCTGCCGCTCGAGCCGGGCAAGCGCGAATCCCGTTACATGCATTTGTTCAGTGGTGACGTGGAAGCCGCACTCAGTGCCATACCTCATTCAACCCGCAGCGAAACCGGTGGCGAAGGACTGGCGGAGCGTGTTGCTACGCTGGAGCAACAGGTGACTGACCTCCAGGCGGAGATGGCCGCGCTGCGCCAGATGCTGGACGACCTTACTTCCTGATCTAGGGCTGCGCAGCGGGGGAACTTTTGCTGCGCCCCTGGGACTCAACAGCCAGTCCCGCTCAGCAGCATTGCTGACGGGGTTGCGCGTTTTTCCCGGCCTTTAGCTGTGCTAACCTTGGCCGCCTATTTTCCTTGGGGGTCATGTGCCCGTGTGTTTGCCGTCGTTGACAACCTCGCTCGCCTGTCTTGTCCGCCGCATATTCCTTCTGCTGTTGATCTGCCCCTGTTTTGCACTTGCCCAGGGAAGTGACGAATCCATCTCCGCAGACAAAATCTTCTCTGGTCTGGAAAATTCATTGTTTCAAATTCGCATCATGGAAAAGAAATCCGGCAGCCAAGTCGCACTTGGCAGCGGTTTTCTGGTGGCCGGCAATCGCGTGGCTTCTAATTATCACGTGGTGTCATTCGTCGTGCGTGAACCGGATAAATATCGCGTGGAAATTGATCTGCATGATGTGAAACAGCATTTGTCGGTGCTGACGGTGGATGTTGTCAATGATCTTGCCCTGCTGACTTTCGACACGGTGCCGGCGGATCTGCCGGCGACTTTTCTGCTGGCTGATCGAGTGCCGAAAAAAGGCGAGGTGCTGTATTCGCTCGGTAATCCTCATGATCTGGGCATGACCATAGTAGTCGGCAATTACAACGGCCTGGTGGATAACAAATTTCTCGACCGCATCCACTTCAGTGGCGCCATCAACTCGGGAATGAGCGGCGGGCCGACGGTCAATCGACGCTCCCAGGTGGTGGGTATCAATGTCGCGTCCGCCGGTAATCAGGTGGGTTTTCTGGTGCCGGTGGCGGCATTGGAGCGGTTGCTTGCGCGCAGTGATAATTTGCCTGCGGATTACGATCTGCTGCTCGATATGGCGGGTCAGATCGGCAATGTCACCAGCGCTATGACGGACGCGCTTCTCGCTGCGGAATGGAAACGAGAAGAGATGGGAGAGGCCATGATTCTCGGTGAAGTGGTGAGCTGGTTTGACTGCTGGGGCAACAGCGACATCGATAAGGAAACGGGTGCTTTGGAGATCGCCCGTGGCTGCAATAATGCAGACAATATTTTTATCAGCAGTCGTTTCAACACCGGCTTTTTCGAATACGAATTTTATTACCGTGAATCCTCTGATTGGCCTCCCGCCGCTTTTTATCGCGAATGGCGCGCCAGCACGGCCAGCGCCCGACCGGGTAATTCGGCGGATAAGGATGATGTGGAAAATTATTCCTGCGTCGATCGCATTCTCGAAACCCGCAATCCCGACAACGACAAAAGCTTGCGCCGCCGCGTCAGCTACTGTGTGCGGCCCTATAAACAGCTGAAGGGGCTCTACGACGTGTTTTTTATTGGCGCGAGCCTCGATCAGAAAAATCGCGCGGTCATGGATCATTTCACCATGGCGGGAGTTACCCAGGCCGCCGCGGAGCGTTTTCTCGAGCGCTTTGTCGAGGTGCTCGCATGGCGCTAGTCGTTCAATTGGTCAACCGCGCGGGCGCGGTGCTGAGCACGCAAAAATTTCCCCAGAATAAAATCGTCATCGGTCGCGCCCTGGACTGCGATCTGATTTTGCAGGATCCCCATGTTGAGCCTCGCCATCTGGAGGTGGAACTGGACCCAGCGACACAAGGGTTGTACGGTCGCGACCTGTCCACACTGAATGGCACTTGGCGGGTGGAACAAAATAGTCTGGGCGTGCCCGGGCGGACAAAAAGCCGACTCTTCAGCGGCAATCCATTTTTCTCCGGCCAGCTGTTCGAAGTCGGGCGCACGCATTTGCGCATTTGCTCCGCTGCGCACGAAGTTGCGCCGGCGATCCGGGTGTCGCGCTGGGAGATTCTCGGTCATGGATTGTCGCACTGGTGGTTATACAGTCTGCTGATCCTTGTATTGGTTGTGCTGCAAGTCTGGGACGCCTATCTGTCTGATCCGAAGGACAATAAACTCTCGCAATATGCGCTCGGCGCGCTTTATCCGATTCTGGCCGCAGTGGGCTTTGCCGGGTTGTGGGGCTTTATCGGCAAAAACATCCGCCACGACGCCAAATTTCCCACCCATTTTTCCGCCGCTTTGGCGGCGCTGCTTGCGGTGTCCGCATTTGAGTTCAGCGCACCCTACTGGGCATTCCAATTTGGTGTCTGGCTGTGGCAGGGAACCATCGTGGCGTTGTTCACCGCTCTGGTTGTTTTTGCCCTCGGTTATGTGACGCTCAGCTTTGCTACCCATCTGCCCAGCTTGGTGCGCACGGCGGTGGCGGCGATACTCCCGGTGGTGATTTTGATCCCGACCTTGTTGACGCTCCTCGGTCAGACGGAGTTTGAATCACTGCCGCCCTACGACCGTGCGATGGTGGAGCCGGCGGCACAATTTCGCGCCGTAACCGAGGTGGAAGAGTTTCTCCAGGCCACCCATAAACTGTATGCCCAGCCGCTCGACGAGCCGATTGATATGCCGCTCGATAAGCAACTCGATTCCCCACATGAAGAGCCTGAGACAGATTCTCAGGTGCAACCCGATCCAACCTACGGAGAATGACGATGAAAAAAATCACCTTATTAGTGGCCCTCACCACACTTGCCAGCGCCTGTACTTGGGTAAAGCCCTCGGCGCGCAGCCATGAAGTCGTACTCATGACCCGAGATCAGGTCGTGAATTGCGTCAAGAAAGGTTCTACCACGTCCAAGACGCTGTCGAAGATCACCGTAGTCCCCCGCGGCAACGACAAGATGTTCAGCGAACTGGTCATGCTGGCGAAGAACGAAGCGGTGATTCTCGGCGGCGACGCCGTGGTGGCGGAAGGGCGGATGGAAGAGGGCCGGCAGACCTTCGGGGTTTATCGCTGCCGATGATTCACGTGGTTGAAATGGGCGAATCCACCCCCATTTTGGCGAACATGTCGTTACAGGGTCTTATCCATTTAAGGAGCCAATTACCATGACAGTTGCCGCCAAAGAAACTCGCGGATTTGCCACCGAAGCCAAACAGCTTCTGCATTTGATGATCCACTCCTTGTATTCCAACAAGGAGATTTTCATGCGGGAGCTGGTCTCCAACGCTTCTGACGCCGCAGACAAGCTGCGTTTTGAAGCGCTGGAAAATGCCAGCCTCTACGAAGACGACCCTAATCTGCGTATCCGCGTGTCTTTCAACAAAGACGCCAATACGATCACCATCGACGACAACGGCATAGGCATGAGTCGGGAGGAGGTGATCGAAAACCTCGGTACCATCGCCAAATCCGGCACCGCCCAGTTCATGGCGAAATTGTCCGGTGATCAGAAAAAAGATGCGCAGCTGATCGGCCAGTTCGGCGTGGGTTTCTACTCTGCATTTATCGTTGCCGACAAGGTGGAAGTTTTTACCCGTCGCGCTGGCGCGGCCAAAGATCAAGCCGTGCATTGGACCAGCACCGGCGAAGCCGAATACACCATTGAAGCGGCGGAAAAAGCAGCGCGCGGAACTCAGGTGGTTCTGCATCTGAAGAAAGGCGAAGAAGATTTTGCGGATGGCTGGCGTTTGCGCTCAATCATCAAAAAATATTCCGATCATATTTCCCTGCCCATCGTTATGGAAAAACAGCATTTCGGTGACGAGGCGGAGAAGAAAGAGCCGGAAGACGAGACCATCAACAAAGCGACTGCGTTGTGGACACGCTCACGCAGCGATATCACCGACGAAGAATACAAAGAATTCTACAAACACATCAGCCACGATTTTGCCGACCCGCTGTCGTGGAGCCACAATCGGGTGGAGGGCAAGCTGGATTACACCTGCCTGCTTTACCTGCCGGGCCGCGCGCCTTTCGATCTTTACAACCGTGAAGGTGCGCGCGGTTTGAAACTCTATGTCCAGCGCACTTTCATCATGGATCAGGCGGAACAGTTTCTGCCCATGTATCTGCGCTTTATCAAAGGTGTGGTGGACTCGAACGACCTGTCGCTGAACGTCTCGCGCGAAATCCTGCAAAAGGATCCCAGTGTCGACAATATGAAGTCGGCGTTGACCAAACGTGTTCTGGATATGCTCACCAAACTGGCGGGCGATCAGGAGCAATACGCCAACTTCTGGAAAGAGTTTGGCCAGGTATTGAAAGAGGGCCCGGCGGAGGACTACGCCAACAAGGAGAAAATCGCCAAACTGCTGCGTTTCTCCACCACGCACACCAATTCGCCGGAGCAGGATCAGTCTCTCGATCAATACATTGAACGTATGAAAGAGGGGCAGGAAAAAATCTATTACGTGGTCGCGGAAAACTTCAACACCGCGAAAAACAGCCCGCACCTGGAAGTCTTCCGCAAGAAGGGTATCGAAGTTCTGCTGTTAACCGATCGCGTGGACGATTGGCTGATGGGCCACCTGATGGAATACAAGGAGAAATCCTTCCAGGACGTCAGCAAAGGTGCTCTGGACCTCGGTGCCATTGAAACCGAAGAGGAAAAGCAGAGCCAGAAGGAAACCGAGAAGCAGTTTGAAAGCATGGTTGGCCGGATGAAAAACGCGTTGACGGAGCAGGTCGAGGATGTGCGCATCACTCACCGTCTGACCGATTCACCCGCCTGTTTGGTTGTCGGCGAGCATGACATGGGCGCGCAGATGCGCCGCCTGCTGGAGTCCGCCGGGCAGAAAGTGCCGGATGCCAAACCGATCATCGAAATCAATCCGGAGCACCCGCTGGTGGTCAAGTTGGATCAGGAGCAGGACGAGGACCGGTTCAATGATCTGGCCAAAGTGCTTTTCGACCAGGCCAGTCTCGCCGAAGGTGGGCATCTGAAAGATCCTGCAGCCTATGTGCAGCGGCTCAACAAGCTTTTGCTTGAGCTGTTTAACTGAACACGGCACCTTTGTGGTAAGGGCGCGGAGCGCAAAGCTCCGCGCCTTTTTTGTTTTTTTTCGATACACATTCAGGCGCGGCGCCAGCTTGTGGCCGTCATACGGCTTTGCTAGGTCACTCGCGCCAAATTTGTGCGGCGCCATCAACAGGCACTGCAATTGAATACATCATTACGAGGGTTCGATATTGAGTCTTACTAACCCAGAACCACAACAAGTTGCCGTCTTGGGCGGCGGAAGTTTTGGCACCGCGCTCGCGAATATCATGGCCTCGAACGGGTACCACACCACCCTTTGGTTCCGCGATGAAAAGCGCGCGGCCGACTGCCAGCAGAGCCGGGAAAATGCGCACTATCTGCCAGGCTATAAGTTGCACGACAAACTGGTGATTTCTTCCGATCTCGCGGGAAGCCTGCAGAATGTGGATGTGGTGGTGGTCGCGATACCGAGTCAGGCATTTCGTGAAGTGGTGCGGCAGGCTGCGCCCCATATTCGCCCCGGAACTATAGTGATCAGCGCCACCAAAGGCATAGAAGCCCCAAATTTCACCCTGATGAGCGACATCTTGGCAGAAGAGCTGCCGGACACGCGCATCGGCGTACTCAGCGGGCCTAATTTCGCCAAGGAAATTGTGCAAAACCAGCACACCGGCAGTGTCATCGCCAGCGACGACGAAGGGGTTCTCGCTGTCATTCCGAAAGTTTTTTTCCTCGAAGACCTTTCGCGTTTACACAAGTCGCGATAAGTTTGGCATCGAGTTGGCCGGAGCTATCAAGAACATTTACGCCATTGTTTGTGGTATGGCCTGCGCCTTGGGCACCGGCAACAACACCCATGCAATGATTTTGACCCGTGCCCTGGCGGAGATGGGGCGTTTTGCCAACAAGCTGGGCGCCAATGCCATGACATTTCTCGGCTTGGCCGGTGTGGGCGATCTGATCCTGACCTGCAGTTCCGATCTGAGTCGAAACTATCGCGTCGGTTTTGCGCTTGGCAGTGGTAAAACCCTGCAGCAGACGCTGGAGGAGGTCGGTCAGGTGGCCGAAGGTGTCAACACGCTGCAGATCGTCAAGAAGAAGGCCGATGAGCTCGGCGTTTATATGCCGCTTGCCTCCGGTTTGTATGCGATTTTATTTGAAGGCCAGGATATAGGCCGGGTAGTCCAGAGTCTTATGACTGGCGCTATGGCAAGCGATGTGGAATTTCAATAAATCCGGGTTGTCATTTTTTTATCACCATACCAAGTGGGGATTCCTATGGATCAACAACTGAAGTCCAATCTCACCAGTCCCAAACACTGGGTTCGCCTGGTCTACATGCTGCTGTTTGCATTTTTCTTGTATGTCGCATCGTTTGTCGTGGGCATTCTGGTGATAGTGCAGTTTTTATTTGCCCTGATCACCGGTAGCGATAACCGCAAGCTGCGTGAACTCGGCGGCAGCCTTACGGTGTACATCAAGCAGGTATTGTTGTTTCTGACCTTCAATAGTGAATTCAAAGCTTTTCCTTTTGCCGACTGGCCGGCGGCTCCCGTGGGCGGTGAGGCCAATGTGACGGAAGCTGCTGAGAATCCTCCTATAGTCGTTCCACCGCCCGTTCCAGAGTCGAATCGCGGTGATGAGGGCAGACCGATCGTTTGAAACGGCCGGTTGAATCTTCACCACCTTTGCGTTCCTCTGAGCCACATAAGAATAAAAGGGGCTGAGTATGGATTTGTTTTTATTGCGTCATGGATGTGCAGAGCCATCGGCATCGCGCGACCGCGATCGCCGTTTGACCGCCGAAGGGCGGGAGGAGCTGCAGCGTGTGCTGACCGCTGGTAGCGACGCTCTCGCCCTGGTTGCCAAAGTCATGGCCAGCCCTTATGTGCGCACCCAGCAAAGCTGCGATGTCGCCATGAAGTTTCTCCCCCAGGTGATGGAGCATGATCGTCATGCGGCGGATTTTCTCACCCCCGGCAGCAATCCCCAGCGGGCCATGGACTGGCTCGCCGCCCAACCTGAAGGGATGGCGGTGTTGCTGGTCACTCATCAGCCTCTGGTGGGGACCCTTCTCGATGAACTCTGCGGTTTTGAAGCCGGGCGTTATCGCATGGGTACCGGCGCCCTGGCTTATTTGCGTCTCCCGATCGTAGGCCGAGGTCAGGCGGATCTGGTTTGGCTGAAACAGCCCTGATGCCGGTTTCCCAGCGTTTCCAGGTTGGTGGCATAGAATTGTCTGCGAAGCGTTGGGGGGAGCCAGGCGGTCATCCCGTTCTGGCGTTGCACGGTTGGCTCGATAATGCCGCCAGTTTCGATTTTCTCGCCCCTCATCTGCCTGCCTGTGACCTTGTCTGCCTCGACTGCGCAGGTCATGGGCACAGCGGCCGGCGCAATAATCTGGGCGCCTATAACATCTGGCAGGACGTGGGCGAACTGTTTGCGGTGGCGGATCAACTCGGCTGGTCCTCCTTTTCCCTGCTGGGTCATTCGCGCGGTGCGGCGATAAGCCTGCTTGCCTCAGGCACTTTTCCCGCGCGGATTTCTCACCTCTGTCTTCTGGAAGGTGGTATTCCGCGCCTTGCCACGGCTGCTGAAGCTCCCGAGCTGCTCGCCGAAGCCATCCGCACCGTCCGCATTGCCTCAGCCCGGCAATCGGGCTGCTACCCCACCTTTCAGGCCGCCGTGGCCGCGCGGGTCAATGGCATTTTCCCATTGGCGGAGCCGGACGCCGAGGTATTGGCCCGTCACGGTGTGCTGGAAACCTCCGCCGGCTTTGTCTGGTCCTATGATCCGAAGCTGCTGGCGGGCTCCGAGGTTCGCCTCAGTCTGGACCAGCTGCTCGCGTTTCGCGGGCGAGTAACCGCCCGCACCATGGTGGTCTTGGCGGAGCAGGGCATGGTGGTGCAGGAGCCGGCGGCGCTAGATCTCTTATGTTCGCGATCCGATTGGCAAGTGGCCCGTCTGCCCGGCAGTCATCATCACCACATGCACGAGCAAGCGCCCGCCATCGCCAACTTAATCAATCATCATTTGGGTGGGCTTTGACCACCGTTTTGGAGGGTATGTTGAAAGTTTTAGTCGCCAGTCTGGCGTTGTTTCTACCTATGCTGGTGGCAGCGGTGCCCTATAACCCGGACTCGGAGTTGGTGCGCAAAGGACGCGTGGTTTTCCAATCCCAGCCGGCAGTTGGCGAGTACCGGTTGGTGCTCGGCTCCATTAAAAAGGTCAACAATCAATGGCGTGCGAAACAGGAAGTTAAGTCGCGCGCATTGGTATCCCGCATGACGGTTGAGTTGGAGGAACTGGTGTCGTTTGCCGAAGCGCGGCGGACCATGCTGGCTGATATCGAAGGCGCGGATGATTTCACGGTGTTATTCCAGTGCGCCGGCCTGGACTGCGGCAGCAGCAGTGGTTTGGCAAACGAGTTTCTCGGCGTCAAACAGTTGTATGGCCTCGACGCCAGCCAGTTTTATGTCGTGCAGGCGGGAGCTGACGGCCAGCGCAAAGAGACTTTCGTCGTCTGGTATCTGGTGCAGCGCGGCAACGGCCGGATTTATTTGCAGCAGGATGTGGTGCGCGCGGGACCGGATTCCGGCGCCGGCACGGCATTCGCGCCCGTGGTGTGGTGGGAGCTGCTGTCCGATAAAGGCTATTTTGTGCTGCCCGGCTTTTCATTGGCTGGGGATCAGGGCAGGGTTTCCGGCGAGGCGGTAGACCTAGTGGCGGCATTGTTGAAGGAGCATCCCCACGCGACTTTGCGCCTGGTGGGGCATGACTATAGGCCGGGAACATTGGCTGAGCGGGAGCGTCGCTCCTTGTCCTACGCCCAGGTTCTGCGTGATCAGTTGGTCGACAAAGGTGTGGCCGCTGCTCGCGTGTCTGCCCATGGCTTGGCCAACCTTGCACCGGCGCGCCGCAATGAGACGGCCAGACTGGAAGTGGTGTTGGACTGACCCCGCCGGATTTATTTGATCAGCGACAGAAATTCGGTGCGGGTGGCGGCGCTGCTGCGAAAGGCGCCGTACATTGCTGAGGTCTTCATGGATGAGTTTTGTTTTTCGACACCGCGCATCATCATGCACAAATGCTTGGCTTCGATGATCACCGCCACGCCGGCCGCGCCAGTCACTTCTTGAATGGTCTCGGCGATTTGGTGTGTGAGTTGTTCCTGGATCTGCAGACGGCGGGCGTACATATCCACTATGCGGGCGACTTTGGACAATCCCAGCACCATGCCCTGCGGTATATAACCCACATGGGCCTTGCCAACAAACGGCAGCAGGTGGTGTTCGCACATGGAGTACAGCTCGATGTCCTTGATGATGATCATGTCCTTGGAATCGGAGGGGAAGAGGGCGTTGTTCACCACCTCATCGATTGTTCTTTTGTAGCCGCTGGTGAGATATTCAAAAGCGGCAGCGGCGCGAGCCGGGGTGTCCACAAGACCGGGTCGCGCCGGGTCCTCGCCAACGTGGCTGATGATTTGACTAAACAGGTCTTTCATGGGAGCTCTCTTATGCGCGCTAAAACAAGAAAAAGGGCCGTACCCTACGCCATAGACCTAGCAAAATAAAGCAGAAAATGCCTGCTTCCCAGTGCCTTATGGCTCAATCGCCGTTTTCCGGTAGAATGCCAAGTTTTTTTCACGGCGGCGACAAGTAGATGGAAACACAGGATTCAGCAATTTTCAGCGAGTTGGTTTCAGTGCGCGACTGGATACGCTGGGGCGCGACGGAGTTTCGCCGCGCGGGGCTGTTTTTCGGCCACGGTACGGATAACGCCTGGGACGAGGCTGCGCATCTTGTGCTCTGGTCCATCTGCACACCTTGGGACCGGCTCAACCAGATCGTCGACACCCGCCTGACCGCGGCGGAAAAACACTCGATCCTGGCCCTCATTCAGCGGCGGATTCACGAGCGTTTGCCCGCTGCCTACCTAACCGGCACCGCCTTTTTTGCCGGGATGGAATTCCAGGTCACGCCGGACACTCTGATTCCACGTTCTCCCATCGCAGAGTTGATAGAGCAGGGCTTTGCCCCTGGCTGACCGGCGAACCTGAATATGTGCTGGATCTTTGCACCGGTTCCGGGTGTATCGGTATCGCGATTGCGGCCTTATTCCCGGATGCGCACGTGGATCTGAGCGATATCTCCGCACCGGCCCTGGCGATCGCCGACCAAAATATCGCGCGTCACAAATTGGAGGAGCGGGTAAGGGCTGTGCAGTCGGACCTTTTCGCCGAGCTGCCGGGTTGTTACGACCTGATCGTCAGCAATCCTCCTTATGTGGACGTCGACGATATGGCGTCTTTGCCCGAGGAATATGCCGCTGAACCCCGCTTGGCGTTGGAGTCCGGCTCGGACGGATTGGACTTTACCCGCCGGCTTTTGCGCGAGGCGGCCGATCACCTGAATGACGAAGGGCTCCTGATCGTCGAGGTTGGCAACAGCGCCGCGGCGCTTGAAGCCGCATTTCCAGAGGTGCCATTTAGTTGGTTTGAGTTTGCCCGGGGTGGTCACGGCGTATTTATGCTGACCCGGGAACAGCTGGTCGCACACGCGGCAGAGTTTCTTTAAGCAACATATAATCCGATCCCCCGACGGCGCACTGCACCATCGGGGACCTTTGAATTCAACGGGTGAGCAGGCGTTATGGCGGGAAATACCTTTGGCAAACTTTTTACCGTAACCACTTTTGGGGAGAGCCACGGCGAAGCCCTAGGCTGCATCATCGACGGCTGTCCCCCCGGTATCGAAATTGCGGAAGAGTACATCCAGATCGATCTCGACCGCCGCAAGCCGGGCCAGTCCCGCTACACCACCCAGCGGCGGGAGGAGGATCAGGTCAAAATTCTGTCGGGGGTTTTTGAAGGCAAAACCACCGGCACCCCAATCGGCATGATCATCCAGAACACCGATCAGCGCTCTAAGGACTACAGCAAAATCAAGGATGTCTTCCGCCCGGCCCATGCCGACTACACCTATATGCAGAAATACGGCATCCGCGATTACCGCGGCGGCGGGCGCTCTTCCGCGCGTGAAACCGCCATGCGGGTTGCGGCGGGTGCGGTGGCGAAAAAGGTGTTGCTGGAGACGTGGGGAATAGAAGTGCGCGGTTATCTCTCCCAGCTTGGCCCTATTGCCATTGAGAGCGTCGACTGGAACGAGATCGGCAACAACCCGTTTTTCTGCCCGGACGCCAGCAAGGTGCCCCTTATGGAGGAGTACATGCAGCACCTCAATAAAGAGGGCGATTCGGTCGGCGCGAAGATCACCGTGGTTGCTTCTAATATGGTGCCGGGCTTGGGCGAACCAGTTTTTGATCGCCTGGACGCGGACCTCGCCCATGCCTTGATGAGCATCAACGCCGTCAAAGGTGTGGAAATCGGTGCGGGCTTCGCGGCGGTTGCGCAAAAGGGGACGGAGCACCGGGATGAGATCACGCCGCAGGGTTTTCTCAGCAACAATGCCGGCGGAATTCTGGGAGGTATCTCCACAGGCCAGGACGTGATCGCGCATCTCGCCCTTAAACCCACTTCAAGTTTGCGCATCCCGGGTCGAAGCGTGGATGTGAATGGCAATGCGGTTGAGGTTGTCACTACCGGGCGGCATGATCCCTGTGTCGGTATCCGCGCAACTCCGATCGCCGAGGCAATGATGGCCCTGGTGCTGGTGGACCATGCTTTACGTCACCGCGGGCAAAACAGTGATGCTGCGCTTTCTGTCCCGGTCATTCCGGGATCGGTAGTTTGATGGGCTGAAATTTGCTGGTTAGAAGCAAGCGGGACATCCGTTCAAATTTGGTACTTTTTTCTGGTTTTGCTTTGAAGCGGTTCACGCTTTTCTGTTGTGGTTGGCTTTTTGCGGGTGTAACCTCGGGGAGAATCTAATACGTCTGTATCAGAGGGGTCTTTCGCAGTGCAACATAATCATAAGGTAAAGCCATGAAAGCACATCTTCTCGCCGCCAGCTTGCTTCTGCCCATCATGACATTTGTCGCGTCTGCAGCCGGCGCGTCTCAGTCGTGCCCGTTGGTGGACTGCGATTGTGAAGCCATATCCGATATCCGTTGGCGAAATGTGTGCGAGTCCCGTGAAGTGAAAGTCATCGAGGACTGCCTGTCGAACCAGGGGCTCCCCAAAAGTTTTTGTGGCCTGCATGGCCCTCAGGGTTTTCCTGTTGCCACCTCCATCCAGCCCGATAGCAAATCGGCAGTTGTCGAAAGTGATGATCTCACGACAACAGCAAAGCTGATCGCTACACAAAACTGGTCGCTGGACGATTCTTTTGCCGTGTTGAAATCCCGCGAGCGCGCCAAGCAGTATGGCGACGCGATCCAATTGGTGGGCCTGCTCGAGCGTGATATCGAGCGGTTGTACCAATTGCATCGGCAGGTTGATGCCGCCTACAAGCAGGTTGGTCAGACTAAAGAGGGTGCTCAGGCGTTGACGGCGCACGCTCAGTCATTGGAACAGCGTGCGCAAGCCTTGCGCAGCTACAGTGGCGAGCTGTGGCAGCAGGCGGAAATCAGTAGTGTCGACCGGGAGCGTAAGGCGTATCGCACGCTGGCTTTTAAAATTGCCCGGCTTGCCGGGACGGTCTATGAGTACACTGCGGATCTATCCGGTTTGATGGGCAATCCTGTGGCGTCGGCCGGCGCTTGGCAGTCTGCGGCGGAGCTGGCCCAGTCCTTGGAAAAGTGGGAGCGGTCGACCGAAAACAAGTCGCAACATCTGACGTTTTATCAGGCTCAAGCTGCCGCCCGCTGGCACAGGGCGACCTATGAGCTGATTGAGGCTGGTCAGGCCGATGCAGTCGCAGCCACCTTGCGCAATGCGCAGCTGGTCGATCAGTACGCCGATCAGGGAATTGCTGACAACGGCAGTCATGCCGATCATGAGATGGCTGAAGATACTCGCGCCATCAAACGCGGTTCCCGCTAAGCTGATTGGGCAGGCTGCGAAAGTGCCTGTCCGATCTTAAAAACGCACCACCAACTCCGCAAAAGAGCCTGAAATGGTAGCGTCCGCATAGAGATCGTCAAACTCTTCCGCCAGAAGGCGCAAGTTGCGGTGGCCGATGCTGACGCCTATATCCATGAGAGGCGCTATTTCAAACAGATAGCTGATTCTGGTGCTCACATCGGCGACCTTGTCTCCTCTGTAGCTGATCGCATTGACCGTGGTGCCGATGCTCACGCCGGAGTGCGGGAAATCCAGTTGTAAATTGACATAACCCATTGGCAGCACTCCCTCGAGCCCGGCACGGGCCTTCTCCGTCACTTCGCTTTGGATCTCCACAAACCCTTCCATCTGTCGAGCGGTGACACCAACATCGAACGTCACCCAGTTATCGAGTACCTCGTAATAGAAAGTCGCGTCTGTGTGGGAGAGGTCCAAGTCGGTCAGGACATCGATCTCTGCGTCGAACTGAATTCCCCCAATCGTGAAACGCTGTGTTGTGGTCGATGGCTCCATCGCTGAGATGGCACTATGCATGATCTTGATGTTGGGAATGACCGGAATGGGGTGCTCCAACGCGGCCCAGTAAACATTACTGATCTCGTTTATGAAGCCGAGATTGTCCAGTGTCGTGGTGGAGCCGTTTTGCCCTACGTCACCTTTCAGATTGATGTACCACCGGCCGGCGCCTGCGTGAAGGCCGAGGGTGTCGCCCCAGGCAAGGGGAGAGGTACAGGTGCACAGCAATGAGAGGATTATTTTTTTCATCATTAGGTTCTCCATCAGGGATGCCTTGGCCGCTTGGTAAAAGTTCGGCCACGAACAGCAGGCTATATATCAGAGAAGCGCTCATCTCTGTGGGATGCCGCGCTTGCCAATGCGCGGTTAGCGCGCAAAACATCGTAGAAAGCTTCCGCGGCATTGCTGAGTTGCCGCTTGTGATGGCGGGCAACACCGAGGTTGCGGGTCAGCGACACACCACCTAGGCGCAGGGATCGGATATTGTCGTCTAGCATGGACTCGGGCAACACGCTCCAGCCCAGGCCGACCGAGACCATCATTTTAATGGTCTCTAGGTAATTGGTCGTCATGTTGATTGACAGGGGCAAGTGGCGTTCGTCAAAACAGCGCTTCACCAGTCGACCCGTGTAAGTGCTGAGGTCTGGCAGTATGGCAGGGGCTTCACTCAGCGCGATCATGTTGGTATTGTCGGGCAATTCCGACTTCAAACCCGTGACAAAGCGCAGCTGATCCTGCCACAAGATTTCGAATTCCAACTGTTCGACGGGCTCTGGCGCCAGCGTCACAACCGCAAGTTCACACAAGCCCCGTTGTACCCGTTCTAGTGCCACCTCCGAGTCTAGAAACTCAAACTTCAAATTGACCAGGGGATAGGCGGAGGCGAAAGCCCGCAGCACCGGCGGCAGTTTGTGCAAGCCGAGATGGTGGCTGGTGGCCACTTTGAGCTCCCCGCGAACGTCTCCCGAAAGGTCCGCGATAACCTGTCGGGCCTCCTCCAGCTGGCGGACAATCTGCTCCGCCCGCGGCAGTAATACCTGCCCCGCCTGGGTCAGCTGAATGTTTTTGCCTAGCCGATCAAACAGCGAAGCACCTATCTGCTCCTCCAGCGCCGCCACACGCTTACTCACTGCAGGTTGAGTAATAAACAGGTCTTCAGAGGCGAGAGAGAATGATCTTCGCCTTGCCACGCTGATAAAAGCTCTCAGGTTATCGAGATCCATTAATCGGAATATTCCTGTCTGGAATTCAAAACATAACAATAATGAATTGGAGTTATTCTAATGCAGAAGATAAATTGGCGGCCAGTTTTTGTTAGTGGAGAAAGCCGAATGGCTGGATTGACTCTTTACGATAAGTTGTGGCGCAACCACTTGGTGCTGGAACGGGATGATGGCTCCGCGTTGATTTACATCGACCGTCATATCGTCCACGAGGTGACTTCGCCTCAGGCTTTTGAAGGCTTGCGTCTCGCAGGTCGCAAGCCTTGGCGGGTCGATAGTATTGTCGCGACACCCGACCATAACGTTCCAACGACACAGCAGGAGCGCGCGTCGGGCGTGGATGGAATCGCCGACCCCATTTCCAAGATCCAGGTGCAGACTCTCGACGACAACTGCGATGAGCTTGGCATCCTCGAATTTAAAATCAACGACCGCCGCCAGGGCATAGTCCATGTGGTCGGCCCTGAAACCGGCGCCTGCCTGCCCGGCATGACCATCGTTTGTGGTGATTCCCATACCTCTACCAACGGGGCGTTGGGTGCGCTCGCGTTTGGTATCGGTACCAGCGAAGTTGAGCATGTAATGGCGACTCAGTGTTTAGTCGCCAAAAAATGAAGAATATGTTGGTCCAGGTTGATGGAAAGCTCGGTGCCGGTGTTACACCTAAAGATGTGGTGCTCGCCATCATCGGGGAGATCGGCACGGCGGGCGGTACAGGCTACGCGATCGAGTTCGGTGGCGAAGTGTTCCGCAATATGTCGATGGAAGGGCGCTTGACCGTCTGCAATATGGCGATTGAAGCCGGCGCGCGCGCGGGTATGGTCGCTGTCGATGACATCACCTTGGCATATGTAAAAGACAAGCCTTTCGCACCGAAAGACGCATTGTGGAATCGGGCGGTTGCCGAATGGCGCGATCTGCACAGCGACGCTGATGCGCAATTTGACCGTGTCGTCCGTCTCGATGGCGCACAAATTCAACCGCAGGTGACCTGGGGAACCTCTCCGGAAATGGTTCTGCCGGTGGCGGGCACAGTTCCCGATCCCGCGTTGGAATCCGATCCGGTGAAGAAGTCCAGCATCGCCCGTGCGCTGGAATATATGGGCTTGAACGCCGGCCAGCCGATCACCGAAATTCCGGTGGATAAAGTCTTTATCGGTTCCTGCACCAACTCGCGCATTGAAGATATTCGCAGTGCGGCAGAAGTGGTGAAAGGGCGGCGCAAATCTCCGTCAGTTGCCCTCGCTATGGTGGTGCCGGGCTCGGGAGAAGTTAAAGCACAGGCGGAAGCCGAGGGCTTGGACGCTATTTTCCGCGCGGCCGGTTTTGAGTGGCGGGAGCCGGGTTGTTCCATGTGTTTGGCGATGAATGCCGACAGGCTTGAGCCGGGTGAGCGCTGCGCCTCTACATCAAATCGCAATTTTGAAGGGCGTCAGGGTTATGGCGGGCGGACTCACTTGGTGAGTCCTGCGATGGCTGCGGGTGCCGCGATTGCGGGCCACTTCGTCGATGTGCGTCAACTTGCCGAGCGTCAGTGAGGAATTTGAATGAAGAGTTTTACACGAGTCACCGGCCTTGCCGCACCTATGGATCGAGCCAACGTCGACACGGATTTGATCATCCCCAAGCAGTTTCTCAAGTCCATTGCACGCACCGGATTCGGTGCGAATGCTTTTGACGAGTTGCGCTATTTGGACAAAGGTGAGCCGGGAAAAGACAACAGCAATCGTCCGCTCAATCTGGAGTTTCCGCTCAACTTTCCGCGTTACCAGGGTGCGACCATCTTGCTGGCGCGGGAGAATTTCGGCTGCGGTTCCAGTCGCGAGCACGCGCCTTGGGCGCTGGATGAATACGGATTTCGTTGTGTTATAGCACCGAGTTTTGCCGATATCTTTTTCAATAATTGTTTTAAAAACGGCTTGTTGCCGGTGGTCCTGCCGCCGGAGGTTGTTTCAACGCTGTTCGATGAGATGTACCAAAGCGAAAGTTATCAATTGACGGTTGATCTGGCGCAGCAGCAGGTGATTCGCCCGTCGGGTGAAAGTCACGCTTTCGAAGTGGATGAGTTCCGCAAACACTGTCTCTTGAATGGGCTGGACGACATAGGTTTAACGCTGCGCGATGCGGATCACATCAAAGCATATGAAGCCAAGCGGCGGCAGAGTGCCCCCGGCTCTTCGGCACAAGCGCATAACTGGAGTGAATGAAATGGCAAAAATTATCTTGTTGCCGGGCGATGGTATAGGCCCGGAAATTGTGGCTGAAGCGCGCAAAGTGCTGGAGAAGGTCGATTCCCTGTTTGGGCTCGACCTGAGTTTTGAAAGCGACCTGATCGGCGGTGCAGCTTTGGACGAGTACGGCGTGCCGCTGGCGGATTCGACGCTTGATCGCTGCCGTTCGGCCGACGCTATTTTGATGGGCTCGGTCGGTGGTCCCAAATGGGATCATTTCGAGCCTGCGCTGCGTCCGGAAAAAGGTCTTTTGCGTCTGCGTTATGACCTCGGGCTTTACGCGAACCTGCGTCCGGCGATTCTGTATCCACAACTTGCCGACGCTTCAACGCTGAAAAAAGAGGTGGTTGCCGGTCTGGATATTCTCATAGTGCGGGAGTTGACCGGCGGTATCTATTTTGGCAAACCGCGAGGCATTCGTACGCTGGAAAACGGCGAGCGCGAGGGCTTCAACACTTATGTGTATGCCGAGCATGAAATTGAGCGTATCGGGCGCACGGCGTTCGAGATGGCGCGCAAGCGCGGCGGCAAACTCTGTTCTGTCGACAAAGCCAACGTTCTGGAGGTCACCGTTCTGTGGCGCGAAGTGATGGACCGTTTGGTGCCCGAATATCCAGATGTGCAGCTGTCCCATATGTATGTGGATAACGCAGCCATGCAATTGGTGCGAGCGCCCAAGCAGTTCGACGTGCTGGTCACCGGTAACATGTTTGGCGATATCTTGTCAGATGCGGCTGCCATGCTGACCGGGTCCATCGGTATGTTGCCATCCGCTGCGTTGAACAAAGAAAGCCGTGGGCTTTATGAACCTGTGCACGGTTCTGCGCCGGACATAGCCGGGCAGGGCATCGCCAACCCGCTCGCCACCATTCTCTCAGCATCCATGTTGCTGCGATATTCGCTGGGGCAAAAAGAGGCCGCCGATGCAATTGATGCCGCGGTAGGCAAAGTGCTCGACCAGGGTTACCGCACCGCGGACATCTACAGCGAGGGCACAAACAAAGTCGGGACTGTTGCCATGGGTGATGCCGTGGTTGCGGCCTTAGCAAACTGATTCAGTTAATAGGTACACGAATATGATGCAGGTAGGTTTTGTCGGTTGGCGTGGGATGGTCGGCTCTGTTCTGATGGGACGGATGCGCGAGGAAAATGATTTTGCTCAAATCGATCCCGTTTTCTTTACCACATCCAATGTCGGTGGAGCGGGCCCGGATGTGGGCAAGCCGGTTGCGCCGCTCAAAGATGCGTATGACATAGAAGCCCTGAAGGCGATGGACGCGATTATTTCCTGTCAGGGCGGCGACTACACGACGGCCATCATCGACAAATTGCGCGCCGCCGGTTGGCAGGGTTACTGGATTGACGCAGCGTCCTCGCTGCGGATGAAAGATGACGCGATTATTGTGCTCGATCCGGTAAATGATCGTGTGATTCGCGAAGGACTGAAAAAAGGCGTCAAGAATTATATCGGCGGTAATTGCACCGTCAGTTTGATGCTGATGGGATTGGGAGGGCTGTTTGAGCAAGGGCTCGTGGAGTGGGTGAGCTCCATGACCTATCAAGCCGCCAGCGGCGCGGGTGCGCAAAATATGCGCGAATTGATCAGTCAGATGGGGCATATCCATTCGGCGGTGGCGGACAAATTGGCTGACGCCGCAAGTGCGATTCTCGAGATCGATCGACAGGTTGCAGACACCATGCGTGGGAACGATTTCCCTCGGGATAATTTCGGTGCGCCGCTTGCGGGCAGCCTGCTTCCTTATATCGACAAGCAGCTCGATAACGGTCAAAGCCGCGAAGAGTGGAAAGCGCAAGCAGAGACAAACAAGATTCTCGGCAGCGCTGCTCCTATTCCTATGGATGGAATATGTGTCAGGATCGGTGCAATGCGCTGCCACAGCCAAGCGTTGACCATCAAACTGACACAAGACATACCGTTGGCAGAGATTGAGCAGATCATTGCCGGTGCAAACCAATGGGTCAAAGTTATTCCCAATACTCGTGAAGCCTCTTTGCAGGAGCTCACTCCGACCAAAGTGACCGGCACTCTGTCGATTCCAGTGGGGCGTTTGCGCAAGATGAATATGGGACCACAGTACCTTTCGGCATTTACGGTGGGTGACCAGCTCCTTTGGGGTGCCGCAGAACCATTGCGCCGCATGTTGAGAATTTTGCAGCAACATTGATCTCCCCATCACAAACCCATCCAAACAGCCTTGGAACTTGCCAGGGCTGTTCCTTTCCCGCCTGCTATAGTTAATGACGTGGCACGAATTTTCACTGGCTGCCCGCGACAAAAATTGGTAAAAACACCGGGTCAGATAATTACATCTATAACCAAAAGTGCTGTATTCGAGGCCTAATCGCGGGCCTTAAGTTGATAAAAAGCTACTTATAATGAATACTTACAGCGATAAGTGAAAGACTATTCTAGTTTTGCCTGCTTGCATCCGTCCTTGTCAAAAGTCGTGGATGTGTGTCTTTGACCTGGTCACCAAACAAGATTAAGGATTCTCCTATGGGGCTTCGCACAAAAGCGTTTTTTATCGGCGTGTTTTTGGCGGTCACTTCGCCAATGGCCGCAGCGCTTGGTCTTGGTGAGATCAAACTCAATTCAGCACTGAATCAACCGTTAAACGCCGAAATACAGCTGCTCCATGTTCGTGATCTGACGGAAAACGAGATACGCATTGCCATAGCGTCGCCCGAAGAATTCGCAAGAGCCGGCGTGGAGCGTAACTTTTTTGTAACGGACCTGAAATTTACCTTGGACTTGACCGCCTCTCAGGGGCCGGTTGTTCGCGTAACCAGTAACGGGCCTGTTAGAGAGCCATTCTTGAACTTTATTCTGTCAGCGCAATGGCCAAGCGGTAAATTGCTGCGCGAATATACTCTGCTGGTCGACCTGCCAGTGTTCAGCGGCGCGCAATCGGCTCCAGTCCAGGCCGCAAATCAAAGTTCTTCCCAGAGCTCTTCAGCAACGGCCACCACACCACCGCCGGCACCGCGCACAGCACCTCCGCGTCCTCGAACTGAAACTGCGCGAACAGAGACTGCCAGCAGAAGCAGCACTTTCTCCGGCGATAGTTATGGACCTGTGAGCGTCAATGAAACCTTGTGGTCGATTGCTTCGCGCGTGAAGCCGGATTCTTCTGTATCCGTGCAGCAAACCATGCTTGCTATTCAGCGCCTGAATCCTGAGGCGTTCATCAATGGCAACATCAATCTTTTGCGTCGCGGTCAGGTTTTGCGCATTCCAGACAAAGATGAAATCCAGCAGATCACCAATCGCGAGGCTGTCCAGCAGGTAGCCGAGCAGAATAGAAGTTGGAATGATCGGACTCAGGCACCTGAGCGTGCGCAATTGGAGGGCAGCAAAAATTTTGCGGAGACGCGTACCGAATCGTCAGCGGTAGAAGGTCGTGTCAAGCTCTCATCACAATCGTCTTCTGACCGGGCAGGACAGGGTGTTGGTGTAGAAGACGGCAGTGGTGACGGCGGCCGTGCTTCGGAAGCATTAAGTGAGGCCCAAGAAGAGCTTGATGCGGCTGGCCGGGAAAACTCTGATTTGAAATCCCGCATCCAGGCCATGGAAGAGCAGATTCAGACCATGGAGCGTCTGGTTGAAGTCAGCAGTACAGAAATGCGCGCTTTGGAGCTCGCGGCTCAACAGGCCAATCAAGAGCAAACAGAGCAGTCGTCAAGTGAAACCCCTGCTGTCAATCCATCCGAGCAGGAAAGCCCCCAGACTTCTGCAGCTGAGACACCTACAGCACAGCCTGAGCAGGCGCCTGCTCAGGCAACACCGGCAAAGACCGCTACGCCGAAGAAATCCTGGCTCGATCTCGCTAAGGAGAACATGCTCTATATCGGAGCTGGCCTCGCTGTTCTTGTCCTTGGTTTGCTGGCCTATCTCATCAAACGCAACCGTCGCGAGGAAATTGATGAATACGACGGGTACGACAGTGAAGGCGATATGGATTTGTTGTCCGGCGCTGATGCCGATGGCCAGACTGACAAAACCGTTGTTCTTGATGAATATGATGACAGCGGCTTTGTGGAAGAGGAGAGGGCGCTAGCAGAGGCGGAAACAGAAGATGTTGTCGGCGAGTGCGATATCCATCTCGCGTACGGGCAGTACGATCAGGCCGAAGAGAAACTCCTGCGCGCCCTGGAAAAAGATCCGTCCAGCGCACCGGTGAGTTTGAAATTGCTGGAAGTGTTTGCCCTGCAAGGCGACGCCGAAAGCTTTGACAGACACTACGCCCAGCTGCGTGCAACGGCGGAATCTGATGTGGTCGACCGCGCGAGCATCATGCGCAGCTCCATTGAAGGTATTGAGCCGTTCGATGCGAGTCTATACGAAACTGCCAGTAGCGAAGTCGATCATCAATACGAAACAGGGCTGGTTGATAGCGATACGCTAATCACACCGGCTTCCTTTACTGACGATACGTTGGATTTCGATTTCAACGACGTTGATGAATTGGTGGACTCTACTTCAGCCGTCGCCCCTGCGGATAATGGTGAATACGCAGCGGACTCATTAGATTTTGATCTCACGCTTGATGATGACGATGCGACGCAAATTCCCGCCTCCAAATTCACAGGGGCTCAGGAAGAGGATTTGCTTTCGCCAGAACTGGCTTTGGATGAGCCGACAACTGAAATTGATGAACTTAATTCCCAGGTGGATTTTGTTCGTGATACCTCAACCGACATTGATTTTGAATTGCCCGAAGAAGGATTGGCCATAGCGGACAGCGAAGAATCCGTCGACGATTTTAGTGCTGACATAGATCTTGATTTCGAGGACGACCGTTTTACCAGTGAGTTTGCTGATGATCTGGTGGCGGAGAGAAGTGCACCGAAAGATGAGGAGTCATTTGATTTCTCTGATCTGGGTTTGTCTGAGTCTGAGGCGGAGCTGAATTTTGAACAGTCTCCCAGAAGTTCTTCCGACGAACTCGATTTTGATTTGGATCGGGACCTGGCGGACGCGCAGACGATAATCAAAGAAGAGCCGCCGGTGTTGTCCAGCGCGGCTGACGATCTGGAGTCTGGCCTTGACGATTTGGCGCTGAATGATCTTGATGGACTGGATTTGGAGGTTGCCTCCGAGCCTGAGCTTGTGCACGCACCGAGCGCTCAGGCATCCAATCGTGTCGCCGATAGCGGGACCGATTTCGATATGGATTTTGACCTCGATAAAGAAATCAATCTCGATGAGCTCGACCACGAGTTGGATGCCTTGGCGTCGGATTTTGGTGGTGAAAGCGCCAGTATGGAAGAACCCGTGCTGGACTTTGATGACGAAAACGAGGCTGATGCCATCTCCGGATTTGCGGACGGTGATAACTTCCAGGAGCAGGATCTGGATGATCTGTTTGTGGAGGATGGTGTTAAGCCTGAGGTGGTAAACGACAAACCTTCAGCGCCTTCTTATGCCGCAAATTCCGGATCTGATTTTGAGATACCAGATTTCGATCCTGAAAATGATGACGACAGCAATTTGGATTTCCTTTCCGACAACGATGAGACGGCTACCAAGCTGGATTTGGCTCGCGCGTATATAGACATGGGCGATGCGGATGGAGCCAAGGACATTCTTGATGAGATCATTGATGAGGGGAATGATCAGCAGAAGCGCGAAGCAGAATCCTTGCTGGCGCGTATCGGCTAATCCGCAACTTCTTTCCTTTAAAAAGGCTTTGCGCGATGAGTGCAAAGCCTTTTTCATTTAACCGATTGTTCTATGCAGTCTGTCTACACTCCGAATTGTGAAATCAAACCTGGAATGGCGCTGCCCGCCGGCGTCCATCGCTATGCATTGGTGGTGGAATATTGCGGAACTGAGTATCAGGGGTTTCAGCGGCAGGCCAGTGCACGCAAAACCGTACAGGGTGACTTGGAAAAAGCCTTGTCGCTGATTGCCGCGCAGCCGGTGACCCTGGTTTGTGCCGGTCGAACCGATGCGGGTGTGCATGCCAGTCATCAGGTGGTGCATTTTGATACCAATGCCGATCGCGCTGAAAAAGCCTGGATTGAAGGCGCCAACACCAAGTTGCCTGAGTCCATTCGGGTGCGCTGGGCGAGCAAAATAAAAGGGGAGTTTCATGCGCGATTTTCCGCGCAGAGCCGAACCTATCGTTATTTCACTTATACCGACAGAACCCGCTCGGCTTTCCTGCCTTTTAATGCAACCTGGTTGCGCGGTCAGCTGAATATGGAGGCGATGCAAGTGGCAGCGTCCCACTTGTTGGGAGAGCATGACTTCTCATCTTTTCGCTCCAGCCAATGCCAGGCGCACAGCCCTGTGCGGCGTATAGAGTCGATCGAATTCTCGATGGCTGGACCTGTGATTGTGATGGAAATCAAAGCGAACGCCTTCCTTCACCATATGGTGCGCAACATCATGGGTTCTTTGTATGAAGTAGGTCGCAGTGCGAGGTCACCTGATTGGATGCGGGAATTGTTGGCGCTGAAAGATCGTAACTCAGCCGCACCGACGGCTGCGCCCCACGGCCTCTATCTGATTGGTGTGGAATACCCGCAAGAGTTCGGCCTCCCTGACAGACTTCGGCCGAACGGGCTGTTGGGGCTGCTCGGCCCTTGATTAATCCTTAAAAGTGGGTTTGAATGCTCGCTTGCGCTCTTAAGCCGCTATAGGTGGATAAGAGCGGCCAGGCAAAGGTGCGTTAGCTACCCTGTTTAAAAATCAAGACACAATAACGATCAGGAATCATTATGAATTCGCAAGAGACAGAAATGCAGCATCAAGGCGACAGCGTCGCAGACGCAATTACAGCAGTTGTATTGATTGCGGTATTTATCGGCGCCTGCATCTTTTGGGTAAGCGGCCAATAACTATTAATCGTAAGAAATCTTAATTTCAATTTTAAAAGTTCTTCATACCAAGAGCTCTTAATGCCGACTCTTAAGACTTGTCGCGAGCTAGGCGATTGGCTTATGGAGCCAATCGCCTCGCGATAAATACCAATCCCAAGATAAACGCACCAGCCAATACCAGTCCCACAAGCAAAAACGGCAATATGCTGCTTTGTTGGAAATCATGGGCGCGGTTTTTTTCGCTTTGAACGCCGACGAATGCCGCCACAGTGCTGAATATCACTCGGGCCCAGGAAGATTTTTTCTGTTCTTTGTTCATGATCGGTTTTATTCTGCCTTTTGATTGTCAGGGTCATAATCGAGATTGGGCTGCAACCACCTTTCCGTCTCCTGTTTGCTCCAGCCTTTTCGCTGAGCGAAATGCGCAACCTGGTCTTCGCCAATTTTTCCTACGCCAAAATATTTAGCCTGCGGGTGTGAAAAATACCAGCCGGAAACGGCGGCTGTGGGATACATGGCAAAATGCTCGGTTAAATGTACCCCGGTATTATCTGTTGCACCAAGGAGCTGGAACAGCGCGGCCTTTTCCGTATGGTCAGGACAGGCCGGATAGCCCGGGGCAGGGCGTATTCCCCGGTATTTTTCTTTAATCAGCGATTCAGCATCAAGCTGCTCGTCTGCTGCGTATCCCCAAAACTCCGTGCGGACGCGTTCGTGCATACGCTCGGCGAAAGCCTCCGCGAGACGATCCGCCAGGGCTTTAACCATGATTGAATTATAGTCGTCCCCTTTTTTGGCGTACGACTCTGCCAGCTCTTCGGCACCTATTCCGGCAGTCACCACGAAAGCACCTATGTAATCGGTCTTTTCAGACTGCTGCGGGGCGACGAAATCTGCTAATGAATACAGATGGCCATCGGCGGTATTTTTATCCTGCTGCTGGCGCAGGTGATGCAGGGTCGCCTTGCCGGCACCGCAATGGACAAGGATATCGTCATGATTGACCGAATTGGCTGGCCAGAATCCAATCACTCCGCGCGCAGAAATGGAGCGTTTTGCAATAATTTCATCCAGTAAGTTGCGTGCGTCGTGATAGAGCTGAGTTGCCGCATCACCTACAACGTCGTCACTTAAAATTTGGGGATACTTGCCGGCGAGATCCCAGCTCACGAAAAAAGGCGTCCAATCAATATAATCCATTAGTTCTTGTAGTGGATATGAATCGAAAACCTTGATGCCGGTAAATGTAGGCGCGGGAGGCGTGTAAGTCGACCAATCGATTGACGGTCGGCGCTGCACCGCATCCGCATAAGGAATCAGCGCGCGACGTTGCCGGTTTGCGGTGCGCTCGCGGACTTTTTCATAGTCGGCGCGCACCTCATCGATAAACTTTTCCCGATGCTCATCTGACAAAAGTTGCGAGGCCACGCCCACTGCACGGGAGGCGTCCGCAACGTACACCACTTGGTTGTTGGAATATTGAGGCTCGATTTTGACGGCGGTATGCGCCTTTGAAGTGGTGGCTCCGCCGATCATCAATGGTAAAGTGAAATTCTGCCGCTGCATTTCCTTGGCTACCGTCACCATTTCATCCAGTGACGGCGTGATCAGGCCGGAAAGCCCGATGATGTCGCAGGATTGTTCCCGCGCAGTTGCCAAGATTTTTTCACAGGGAACCATGACGCCGAGATCTATCACTTCGAAGTTATTGCATTGAAGCACGACGCCGACAATATTCTTGCCGATATCGTGTACGTCGCCTTTCACGGTGGCCATCAAAATCCGTCCTTGGGATTTTGCCCCGCTGGACTTCTCTTTCTCGATAAAGGGCTGTAAATAGGCCACTGCCTGCTTCATGACGCGGGCGGATTTGACGACCTGGGGAAGAAACATTTTGCCCGCGCCAAACAAATCGCCGACGATATTCATGCCGTCCATCAGGGGGCCTTCGATCACATCGAGCGGTCGTTTGGCGAGGCGGCGCGCTTCCTCCGTATCCTCAATAATGTGGGAGGTAATGCCCTTGACCAGCGCATGCTGCAGACGTTTATCTACCGGCAAAGCGCGCCAAGCCTGGTCGTCTTTTTTGCTTTCACTGCTGCCGCCGTCCCGATATTTTTCGGCGATCTCAAGCAGGGCTTCTGTCGCATTGGGATTGCGATTGAGGACGACGTCCTCCACGCAATTCCTCAGTTCCGCCGGGAGGTCATCGTAGATCGCCAATTGGCCGGCATTGACGATACCCATATTCATTCCGGCTTTGATGGCGTGGTAGAGAAATACGGAATGAATAGCTTCGCGAACCGGATTGTTGCCGCGGAAGGAAAACGATACGTTGCTGACTCCGCCGGAGACGGATGCGTGGGGCAGATTTTCGCGGATCCATTGGGTCGCCTTAATGAAGTCGACGGCGTAGTTGTTGTGTTCTTCTATCCCTGTGGCGACGGCAAATATGTTCGGATCAAAAATAATATCTTCCGCCGGCATGCCGACGACTTCAGTCAAAATTCGATAGCTGCGCTGACAGATTTCCTTTTTTCGCGCTGCAGTATCGGCCTGCCCCGTCTCGTCAAAGGCCATGACGACAACGGCGGCGCCGTAGCGGCGGCATAAAGTTGCCTGCTGGATAAATTCTTCTTCACCACCTTTGAGGCTGATGGAGTTGACGATAGGCTTGCTCTGGATACATTTGAGTCCAGCTTCAATGACCGACCATTTGGATGAGTCGACCATGATCGGGACTTTGGCGATGTCCGGCTCTCCCGCCAGCAGATTGAGGAAGCGCACTATGGCCTTTTCGGCGTCCAGCATCCCCTCGTCCATATTGATATCGATGACTTGCGCACCGTTTTCCACCTGATCAAGCGCGACCTCAAGTGCAGTCGTGTAATCCTCATCAATGATCAGTTTTTTGAAGCGTGCAGATCCGGTGACATTGCAGCGTTCACCGACGTTAACAAAGAGGGAGTCACGGCGGATATTGAAAGGCTCCAGACCCGAAAGGCGACACGCCGGTTCGATGGCTGGAATGGCTCTTGGGGCGTGGCGAGCGACCACCGCGGCAATGGCCGCTATATGCGCTGGGGTGGTGCCGCAACAGCCGCCGATAATATTGACGAAGCCGCTGGCTGCGAAATCTCCGACGATTGCAGCCATTTCTTCGGCGGATTGGTCGTACTCCCCGAATTCGTTGGGGAGGCCGGCGTTGGGATGCGCCGATACACGACAGTTGGCAACGCGGGACAGCTCCTGCAGATAAGGGCGCAGTTCCGTGGCGCCGAGCGCGCAGTTGAGGCCGATGGCAAGCGGTTTGGCGTGGGCCAGCGAATTGTAGAACGCCTCAGTGGTTTGCCCCGACAGGGGTTCGGCCGGACGCATCGGTGATCGTGCCCGAAATCATAATGGGCAGCTCGCATCCGTTGCGCTCGAAGTATTGGGATATAGAAAATATCGCCGCCTTGGCATTCAGAGTGTCGAAGATGGTCTCGATTAATAATATATCGGCGCCGCCTTTGACCAGCCCATCGATGGCCACCGTATAGTCCTGGACCAGCTCATCAAACGAAATATTACGTGCGCTTGGGTCGTTTACGTCTGGAGAAATTGAGCAGGTTCGGCTGGTGGGACCAAGAACACCTGCCACGAAGCGCGGTTTTTCCGGCGTCTTTAACGAGAATTCATCAGCGAGGCTGCGGGCGAGTTGGGCCGCAGTAAAATTGAGCTCGAAGACGATATGTTCCAGCTTGTAGTCCGACTGGGACACGGCTGTACTGTTAAATGTATTGGTTTCAAGGATGTCTGCGCCTGCCGCGAGATAGGCTCGATGGATCTCCTGAATAATCTGGGGTTGAGTCAGGCACAGAAGGTCGTTGTTGCCCCCCAGATCGGTCGGATGTTGGGCGAATCGCTCGCCTCGGTAATCCGCTTCCTTGAGTTTATAACTCTGGATCATGGTGCCCATGGCACCATCGAGCACAAGGATTTGTTGATTAAGACGCTGGTTAAGAGCGGATGAGCGACTGGATTGGTCCACTTAGGCAACCTATATCAAAATTTTTTGATGCAGAGGGCAAATTGTAACAGAATCATTTCCCATGAGGCTGTTTTCATGGCGGCCGCTATTGGCTAAAATACCTGAGTATTTTACTAGGGTTTATCTCCCGCTGTATCAGAGACCTTCTTTATGTCACAAGTGGAAAAATGGGTTCCGAGCGTAACAATCACAGATTCTGCGCAAGAGTATCTGGCCCAGTTGCTCAGCAAGCAAAACTGTGAAGGCATAGGTATACGTATGTTCGTTGCCAGCCCCGGAACTCCTCAGGCGGAAACTTGCATCGCATACCTGCGCCCGGGTGAAGAAAAAGAAGGTGACGTGATGGTCCCTTTAAATGGTATTAATGCTTGGTTTGAAGGCAAGAGTCTGCCTTATTTGGAAGAAGCCAAAGTTGATTACGCTCCGGATCGTATGGGTGGTCAGTTGACGATAAGGGCGCCCAATTCGAAAATGCCCAAAATCAACGACGACAGTCCGATTGAAGACAAAATTAATTATGTGCTCTTCAATGAAGTGAATCCTGGCTTGGCTGCTCATGGTGGCAATGTGAGTTTGGTGCAGGTAACGACTGATGGTTATGCGGTGCTCAAGTTTGGCGGTGGCTGCCAGGGCTGCAGTGCTGTCGACCTTACTCTGAAAGAGGGAGTGGAAAAAACTCTGCTGAGCAAAATCCCGGAGCTTAAAGGTTTGCGCGATGCTACTGACCATAGCGACACATCAAACGCATATTATTGATTGCGGAATTAGCCTTCCAGAATCAGCTTTTCACTGTGTTCGAATAACATCTTTATAAAATCGAATTGGGGGCTCCCATCAAGCAGCTCCCGTCTCAGTCCCGCTACCGCGCCGTCTATCCATTCCACACAGTATTTTTCAAAATGTTGCTCGCGATAGCGATCGTGCCAATAACTGATTAGCAGTGTGCGCGTTTTTGATGACCCGAGAATGGTTTGAATATTGGTGAGGAAGTTGGTAACGGTGCGGACAGTGTTAAGTTGACGACACACAGCGTCCGGCACGAACACATAGTCCTGGCCGGACATTTCGGCCACTCGCAAGTCGTACCACAAGGAGCGCCGATCCGCGAGCTCACCTAAGAATCGCTCGAGAGTATTATCCTGATTTATATGATTAGGCAGGGTCGGGGTCAGAGTCATGGCCAATTCCAGATGTTAGAAAACGTCTATCCGTACGTTAGCTTTGCTAACCCGATCCTTATTCTTGCTGATAGCTGCGATTGAGCTTGATTGAAATTTACTGCAGGAAAGCTAACAGCGCCTCATGCAAAAATCCAGTATTCCTTCGGGGGATATTTACTTTTGTGTGGTAAATCCACTGCGGAGCGTGAGCTAGTAGAGTTCGAGGTGAAGTTGCAGGTGGTTGGTGAAAGGGAGGGAAAAGGGCGCGATGACGGTTGCCGTCATCGCGCTTGAAAAGAATTAATTTCTGGCGGCAAGGATCGCTTTGATTTTATCTCGCATTGAGCGCAGGGTGTTTTCCGTCGTTTCCCAGTCGATACACGCATCAGTAACAGATACACCATATTTGAGATCTTTCAAATCTGCCGGGATTTTTTGACTGCCCGCACCTATATTGCTTTCCACCATCACGCCAATAATGGATTTGTTGCCTTCGACGATTTGATTGGCAACATTATCCAAAACCAGCGGTTGTAATTCGTGGCTTTTGTTGGAGTTGGCGTGACTGCAATCCACCATGATGTTGGTGGGCACTCCGGCTTGTGCCAGCTCTTTCTCACAAACGGCTACGCTGACAGAGTCGTAATTTGGTTTGCCATTGCCTCCGCGCAATACCACATGTCCATAAGGGTTGCCTCTGGTGTGAATGATGGAGACTTGACCGTCCGCATTGATGCCCAGGAAACGATGGGGGTTTGATACAGATTGCAGAGCATTGATGGCAACTGTGAGGCTGCCGTCAGTACCGTTTTTGAAGCCGACAGCGGAAGACAGGCCGCTCGCCATTTCCCGGTGGGTTTGGGATTCTGTTGTGCGTGCGCCAATTGCCGACCAGGAAATCAAATCCTGCAGATATTGCGGCGAGATGGGGTCGAGGGCTTCTGTGGCGGCGGGCAATCCCAGTTCCGCGATATCCAGCAACAGGCGTCGCCCCACGTGCAGGCCATCCTGGATTTTGAAGGAGTCGTTGAGATAGGGGTCGTTGATCAATCCTTTCCAGCCGACTGTCGTGCGCGGCTTCTCGAAATAAACGCGCATGACGATAAATAAAGTGTCAGCAACTTCGGCTGCCAGCTTCTTCAAGCGGTTGGCATAGTCGATGGCCGCTTTAGGGTCGTGGATCGAGCAAGGGCCTATTACGACCAGCAGACGGTGATCGTCGCGGTCGAGGATGCGGCGGATGATTTCGCGACCTTGGGTTACGGTTTCGGAGGCTGTTTCGCTGATCGGCAAGGCGCGCTTCAGCTCGGCTGGGGAGATCAGCACTTCTTGGGATACGACATTGATATTGTCGACGGACAGAGAATTATTCATGAAGATCACTATGCAATTTGCTTTTCGGGTTGTGCGTGGCGATGGCTGGCCGGTTCATAGGCCGCATTCTACTGAATTGTCTGCGAGTTGTCCGAATAGTGTAGCGGAACAGCGCGATAGAGATTAACTATGAAGTTTGGATTGGTCGGAGAGACAGGATTCGAACCTGCGGCCCCTGCCTCCCGAAGGCAGTGCTCTACCAAGCTGAGCTACTCTCCGATATCTGAATAGCGCTATCTGTGGCGCTATTTTGCGGGATGGGTCAAAAAAGCGGGCGCAGTATCGCTTTTTTCAAAATCTTTGGCAAACATTTGTTGTCTTGTAAGTTGTCACTAATGTGCAGGCTATTAACTTGATGTTAAGCCCGTTATATTCGCGCGCAGTGGCTGTTCATAAGGGAGGTCGCAGCGACTTCCAATCGGAATTCACATAGGTCGAGTAGGCATAACACGCTCATGAATCCCCAAGTCGCCGATGCTTTGTCGCGCTTTGTCAGCTGGGTCAAAAAGGATGCGCTCCCTTTGTGGTTGGAGCGAGCGCTGCATGTCCCTGGCGGCTGGTTTTCCGCCCAATTGTCCGCATCGGGCAGGCCTGTTGTAGGTGAGGTTGTTCATTTGGCCAGTCAGGCGCAGATGCTCTATGTCATCTGTCGTGCCGAGCAACTCGGGTGGTTGAGTGGCAAGCGCAAATTGGCCCGTTCGATTATTGATTTTGCAGGGCGGCATGGCACATTACCCTGTCGCAGTGACGGGTATGTGCGCTCTCTTCAGTCATCATTTGAGATTCTGGATGCGCAGATGGATCCGGCGGACCACGCTTGGTTTGTCATGGCGAATACAGCTTGCTTCGCAGCATTCAGCGATATGCTGGATCTGCGCCGCGTCTACAACATTGTCGATTGGTTGAATATTCATTTTGCCGACGGCTCCACTTGGCTTGATTCTGATCGGAAATCGCGGGGTCCTCCAGAGCTGCTTCGATTGATGTTGCGGGCTTATGTGTATCTGGATGAGGTAACCCAAAAGCCGGTATGGCGTCAGCGGGCGCAGAGGCTGTTTCATTATTGCTCTGAAGAATATTTTTCCGCTGGAGAGGGCGCTACGGAGCTGTGTTCGGCAGGCCGCGCGGAGCTGTTTGCGTGGGTAAAGCTTTTGTGTCACTACGAGCGCCGTATTGGCGGAGCGCTTGAATTGGCAGAGCGGGTTTATCAACAGTCTTATGTTGAAATGACTCCGGGGATTAAGTCGAAGGAATTCGGCGGCCTCGTTTTGACCGAGTCGCTCGGCGCGGGCTTGGAGTTGTGTGCAAGCGGCGAAGGTAGTGAGGAGGATGTTCTGTCCTGTGTGACGCGGATATTCGATCAATACCTATCGAGGGATGTTCCGGGCATGTTTGTCGACGAGCCCCAATCACCAAACTCCACTGGCTCGGTGGCCACTCTGGTGAGCCTGTTCGACGCTGCCGTCTCTGCCAATCGCTTGCTTCTGCAAAAGTAACCTGTTCTCAGTTTGCAGGCGGGGCGCAGGTGCTCTGGCGAATCACAATTTCGGTCGGCAGCACGAGTTCAAGGTTCGATAGCTCTTCTCCTTCGATAACGCGCAGTAGTGTATCCATGGCCAGTTTGCCAATTTCCTCGGCCGGTTGTGCCATGGTGGTAAGGCCCGGCTCCCAGTACTTCGCGTAAGGGATGTCGTCGAATCCGGTGACGGAGACGTCTTCGGGCACGCGCAGCCCTCCGGCTTTGAGTGCCTGTGTAGCCCCCAGAGCCATTTCATCATTCATGCTGCAGATCGCCGTCGGCATTTGTTTGAGACGAAAAAATTGTTTGGCGGCGTTTTGGCCTGACCACATGGTGAAGTCGCCCTCCGCGACCAGCTCCTTTTCAAAGGCAATGCCGGCTGCTGTCAGGCCGGATTTATAGCCTTGCAGGCGATCTATGCTGTGCGGATTGTCTTTCAGGCCCGAGATCACGCCGATACGTCTATGGCCCAGCGAAGTCAGATAGCCCACCATGGCTTTGGTGGCGGCGATGTTATCGACGCGGATCGATGGCCCGGGAGTGCCTTCGCAACCACAGGCGTTGACCCAGGGGATTTTCTGCGTGCTTGAGCTCATCGATTGAGGTCGCAATTGGATAACGCCATCCGCCAAGCGAGTCTCCACACGATTTACATATTCCTGCTCCCGTTTTGAGGTTTCCCGTGTATCTCCCAAAAGCACGGCGTAACCTTTCTGCTGCGCGCGATCCTCAATCGCCTGGATGACCTGGGAAAAGAACGGGTTGGTGATATCGGGCACCAGCACCACTATGGCGAAGGATTTGGCCGCGCGAAAGTTGCGTGCCAGCAGGTTGGGTGTGTAGCCCACGGCTTTGATCGCATCGTGAACCTTTTTTAGGCTTTCTTCCGACACTTTTTCTGGGTTGGTCAGCGCTCTGGAGACGGTGGCGACTGAAACGCCGGCAGTCAGCGCCACTTCGCGGATGTTGGACATGGCTAAATCACTGATTTAGAGGGATTTTTCGCGGGAATTTACCGCAAAAGAGGCGTGCACACCAGGAAAATGTTGGGCGGGCGATGCGCTGAGGCCGGCCGAAGCTGTTGGTCTGCTTGACGCGGTGCCCGGAATCTGGCGCCATGGGTGCCTCCGCTAAAGGGCTATTCTTGGCCCGGCTCTGTTTATGTTGCTTAGGAAAAGCCATGTCCCATATCCGACTGTCCTTTCTATTTCTTCCATTGCTGATGCTATTGACGTCCTGCGCGCCGTCCCCGCGTAAGGCGGAGTTGAAGGCGGGGGATGAGGTCCAGGCGCGCGGTAGCCCGTTTGTTTCGGTGGAAGGGACGCGGCTGGTGCGTTACGGCAAAACCTATCGTTTTGTTGGCGCCAACTTCTGGTATGGCGGATATTTGGGGGTTACCGAGGCCGGTCGGGCGCGGTTGCGGCAGGAGTTGGACCAGTTGAAGTCCATCGGTATCGATAATCTGCGGGTCCTCGCAGTGGCTGAACAAACGGATCTGACCGGCGCGGTCCGGCCTGCGGCCCATCTGTCACCCGGAACCTACAGCGAAGATCTGCTGATGGGTTTGGACGTGTTGCTGGCGGAGATGGCCAAGCGCGATATGGTGGCGGTTCTCTACCTGAATAACTTCTGGCAGTGGTCGGGTGGCATGGGGCAGTACATGTCCTGGGTGAACGGTGCTCCGCCTATCGATCCCGACGTTACCGGCGATTGGAACGGCTTTATGCAGAATGCCGCTGCGTTTTATCGCAGTGAAAAAGCGCAGGACTGGTATCACCAGGTGATCCGCGCCCTGGTGACCAGAACCAATACGGTGACGGGAAAAGTGTACGTAGACGATCCGACGATTATGTCCTGGCAGCTGGCAAACGAGCCGCGCCTGGGAAGTGATCAGGGTGGCCGGTCGTTCTATCCGCAGTTTAAAACCTGGGTGGAGCAGACCGCCCGCTTTATCAAATCCTTAGATTCCAATCATCTTGTCAGCACCGGTAGCGAAGGCTCCATGGGCACCTTGCGCGATCTCGATCTTTACAAGGAGGTCCACGCGATCGCTGAAATTGATTATCTGACGTTCCATATGTGGCCGAAAAACTGGGGTTGGTTTGACGTCACCCGTCCGGAGGAGACCTATACCCAGGCTATCGCCAATGCGAAGGCCTATGTCTTACAGCATCTGGAGGTTGCTGAGGAGCTGGGCAGGCCTTTGGTGTTGGAGGAATTTGGTATTGAGCGGGATGGTGGAGACTATGCCCCAGGCGCGGGAACAACTCAGCGCGATCGTTTCTTCAGCGAAATGTTTGGCTTTATCGCAACTCAGGTAAAGTTGGATTCGCCCTTGATGGGCACCAACGTTTGGGGTTGGGGTGGCCTTGGTCGAGCGCAGTCAGCGGATTTCATCTGGCGCGAGGGCGACCCGTTTACGGGTGATCCTCCCCAGGAGCCGCAGGGCTTGAACTCCATATTCAGTCAGGACGAGTCGACGCTGAAATTGCTGAAATCCCACGCCCGCTTTATGCGCAGCGCACGTTGAGCTGCTACCGACCGAATGAGGAGTCCTGTATCCTGCGGGACCTTTTCAGATTCGCAGAGGGCGCGCCTTATTTCCGGCTTTTACACCATTTTGGATGACCAGAACGACTTTCTGGTGATCGACAAGGCGCCGGGAGTGGCGGTGCAGGGTGATCCGAACGCGCCCTCGGTATTGCAGCTCATCTGCCGCGATCTTGGTCTGGAGAATCTCTTCCCCGTACACCGCCTGGATCTGGGTACCTCCGGGCTGGTGGTGGCGGCCAAAACACAGGCCGCCAATCGCGAGCTATCACAAGCCTTTCAGGCACACAGCATCACCAAATGCTATCTGGCCATCAGCGGGAAAAAGCCTGCGAAAAAACAGGGCTGGATCATTGGTGATATGGAGAAGAGTCGCGGCGGCAGTTATCGCTTGTGTCACTCGCGTGAAAACCCGGCGCGCACTGTATTTCGCTCCTTTCCGCTTGCCGATGGGCGACGCCTTTTTGTCCTGCGGCCAATCACCGGAAAAACTCATCAGCTTCGTGTTGCCTTGAAATCCCTCGGCGCCCCCATTATTGGCGACGCGCGCTACGGCGGTGAGGCGGCGGATCGCATGTATCTGCATGCTTGGCGACTGGAGTTTCCGTTTGGCGGGCGCTTGCATGAATATGTGTCTCCTCCCGGCAGCGGTGAATTATTTCATCTGCCTGAGTTAGCACCGCTCTTGCGGGAAATCAGCAACGACGGCTTCTGGCGCTTGGGTGTTTGATGCGTACCCGGTGGCTTGTGCTTGTGGTTTTTTTTTGCGCTGCCCTTGCCATAGGTTGGTTCGACCATTGGCGGGCTGACAATCAACCGCCGACGACAACGCGTTTGCCACCGTCACCAGTGCAAAAGCGGGATTGCGATTTCACCTCTAACTACGCCCATCAGGTGGAGTGTTATTGGGTGAGTTTGGTGGACGCGGGTGCGCGAGGGCGGCTGTCGGTTGCGATTTTTCGCGGATCTGCCGAAGGTGCGGCCGATCCTTTGGTGTATATCGCCGGTGGACCGGGTGAGGGCGGCAATACCCGGGGGAGATACCCTGGCAGTGTGGGATGAGTGGTTGAGCGGTATGCCAATAGGGCGAGACTTTGTGCTGCTGGATCCGCGCGGCCTTAGTCCGAGCGAACCCGCCTGGGATTGCGAAGAGTACTCGGAGATTTCCCGCCAGCTTCTCAATCGTCCGCTGACGTTTGCCGAAGAGGCTGGTTTGATAGCGCCCGTATTGGAGCAATGTCTGCAGCAATGGCAGGCTGAATTGCTCAAACGCGGTGGCCCCGTCGCATCATTGGACACCTTTTCCAGCGAGCTGAACGCGCGGGATCTCGGCAGCGCGCTGCGCAATCTCGGCTATCGCCAGTGGAATTATCTCGCCGTCTCCTACGGCACGCGCGTCGCTTTGCTCGCCGCCATGGAGCAACCGGAGGTGCGCCGGATTGTTCTGGACTCACCCTACCCACCGGGGCGCGGCTCGATTGGTGATGCGCTGGTTGTGTGGATGAAGGCTCCTTCGCCGACTTTTGGCGCCGCTGCGAAAAATCCTCCTGTCCATTCGATGAGAAGCGCTTTTGGCAATTAATGGCGGATCTGCGGGAACGTCCCGTCTGGGTGGAAGTGGACGATTGGCGCAGCGGTAAAAGTGAAAAATGGCTGTTGAACGACGGCCGCTTGGCTGCCGCTTTATACACCGCCTTCTACAGTAGTGAATTGGCTGGCAAGGTGGCGCCTGCGTTGGATCTGCACAGCCGCGGCGACAGCCGTGTACTGATGGAAATTCTGGAAGTGTTTTTCAATCAGGCGTTCGACAGCCGTTTCAACGGTGCGATCTACTGGGCGACCGAGTGCAACGACAATCTGCTGGAGGATGAGGAGACTTATGCCGCATTGTTGGCGGAATCCGGTCAATGGCGCCCTTATTTCAGCAGCGATTGGCAACACAGCGTTTGCCGGGCTGCAGTGTTCCGCAGCGGTCAGCTGCCTTCCATGCAGGAGATTGCTGTGCCGGTTCTGGTTGTAGCCGGTACCCTCGACCCGATTACCACAGCAGTGCACGCGCGAGCGTTGATGAACTGGCTGCCTGAAGGTTATCTGCTGGAGCAGGAGCATCATTCCCACGCGGAATTTTTTATGGGGGAGTGCGGTCAGCATCTCATTCCATGGTTTTTACAGGCGTCGCTCGAGCAAATGGATGAGCAGTGGCGGGAAAAAAGAGATCTCTGCCTGCGGGCGGACGATAACCCATAGGAGGTGTTGAGAATGCGCTTTTTGCTTTATCTGTACTTCGCATTATTATGCGCACCGGTTTTTGCTGAAGATCACGTGACGGGGAAAAAATGACTATTTGGATTGACGTTCGCACACCGGAGGAGTTTGCCCAGGGCCATATCGCCGGGTCGATCAATATTCCATACGAAATTATTGGCCACGAGATCACCAGTATTACCCGCGATGTCGACAGCGATGTGCGGGTTTACTGCCGCTCTGGGCGCCGCTCCGGCGTTGCGATGGATACGTTGAAAGGCATGGGCTACGCCAATGTAATCAACGAAGGTGGTTACGAAGACCTGCTGGCGCGAAAGGCCAACGGCGAAGATATCCCCTGAATAATTCCCTGATTAATATTGCAGCGCGAGAACCTTGAACTGGCGGTTATCCGCTAGAAGCTTGGTTCTGCTGAACAGGCCGCTGAGCTTTTTCTCCAGCGTAATAAAGCTGTTGACCACAAATACTGCAGTACCATTGGCGTTCAGCTTGTTTTTTGCGGCAAGTAAAAACTCCCTTGTCAGATCCCGGTCCACATCGAACCCGCGATGGAACGGCGGATTGCACAGCACAAGATCGAATTTCCCTGACACCTGATCACCTTTGTCCGCCGCCACAATTTCCACCGGCAGATTCCACGCGCGCGCATTTTTGCTCATGCAGGCCAGGGCTCCGGCATTGTTGTCGGTGGCGACTCTGCGAGTGCAGGGGAGCCAGCCGCTCGCCAAGGTTAGAAATCCATAACCGCAGCCGAGGTCCAGCATGCTATCGGAGTGCTGCCAAATGGATTCTTCCTTTTTAAGCTGCTCGATCAATAGGGCGCTGCCTGCGTCGATTTTGTCCCAGCCGTAAACCCCGGGTTTACTGTAAATGGGCTGATCCTCCCAGGTCCCTATCGTCTGAATTTGATGATAGATATCGCTGTCTTGGGGGAGTTCTTCGTGGTTTTTTTTCAGCGCACCGACGTAAATCAAGCCATTTTTTTTTCAATCGCTCCGCACTGTGAAAAATATCGCACGCATAATCCCAGATGCTTTTCACCCCCTCATTTTTTTTCTCCCGCAATGTGCAGGGTGCCACCGCTATTCAGGTGTGTAAGGGCCAGGCGAATCAAATGCAGGTTGACCGCTTTTTTCTTTGCAAATCCGCAGATAGACGGCATCGAATCTGTCGGACTGCTGCGCAAGTTGCCAATCGCTGAATTGGGCGGGAATCTGATGCTTGAGTGCGGCTTGGGCGACATCGAAGCGATTGCTTAAAACATCGAGATGGGGCGCATGTCTAGCGAGAGTTGGCCAAACATCGCCGCTGTTTTCGTCGGCGAACCACAAGCTGCGGGCGCCGGCGCGCAACTGAGTCAACAAATAGGCGGTGCTGGCATCGGTCAAGGGCATGCGGAAATTACTTCCTCTGGTGTGAGGTGACGAAATTCGCCGGGAGATAATTGCGGATCGATTTTTAGCTCACCTATTTGTGCTCTATGGAGAGACACCACACGATTGCCGACGGCAGCGAACATGCGTTTCACCTGGTGATAACGACCTTCCTGTAGCGTGATTGTGACTTGCCGGGGAGAGGAGGAAAAAATCTGGCAGGGCAGGGTGGGCTTTGTTTCCGAGTGCAGCATGACGCCGTTTTTCAAGGTTGCTATGGCATCTGCGGTTATCGGCTCCGCCAGTTCGGCGCAATAGACTTTGGTGCAACGGCTGTTGGGTGCGGTGATGCGGTGATTCCAGGAACCGTCGGTGGTCAGCAGCAAGAGACCTGTTGTATCCAGATCCAGGCGCCCTACGATTTGCAGTGGTTCCGTGGGGTGTTGTTGAGTGCTGATTAAGTCCAAAACCGTTGGGTGTTGGCCGTCGGTGTTGGCGCACAAATATCCCGCAGGTTTATGCAGCATCAGGTAGACCGGTGAAGGCAGGACGATGTGTTGGTCGTCCAGAGTGACTTTGCGGTTGTCGACTTTGATAGCGGCGTCGCGCGAAATTTCTCCGTCGACCGCCACTCTGCCTTCTTTTATATAGCGCTGAGCTTCGCGACGCGAAGCTCCTGTGGCATGGGAGATAAAGCCGTCCAACCTCATGGTGTGTGGAGACTTTTCTCTCCCGCGTCGACGGATTGATAGATCAAGGTATTGATGGTCATAGGGCCGACTCCGCCGGGCACGGGTGTAATAGCGGCAACTCTGTCGCTCAGGGGGCCGAGCTCTATGTCTCCGACGCCACCTGGGTGGTAGCCGGCGTCCACTACCACGGCGCCGTCTTTGATCCATTCAGCTCGAATAAACTCCGGCTTGCCGACAGCACCTACGACTATATCGGCGCGGCGGATATGGCCTTCCAGGTCGACGGTTTTGGAGTGGCAGATGGTCACTGTCGCGTTGGCATTTAAGAGCATCAAAGCCATGGGTTTGCCTAGGATAGGGCTGCGACCAACGACTACAGCGTGTTTGCCCGCCAGGGGAATATTGTAGGCCTCCAGCAGTCGCATAATGCCTTTGGGGGTAGCGCAGCCGTAGGCGGATTCGCCCATTGCCATGCGACCGAAGCCGAGACAGGTTACCCCGTCCACATCTTTATTAAGCGCTATGGCATCAAAGCAGGCGCGCTCGTCGATTTGATGTGGGACCGGGTGCTGCAAAAGAATGCCGTGGACTGCTGGATTTTTGTTGAGCTCGTGAATTTTGGCGAGTAGTTGCTCGGTGGTAGTTTCTGTTGGCAGTTCCACTTTCATGGAGTCCATACCAATTCGCGTGCAGGCATTGCCTTTCATTTTGACGTAGGTTGCCGATGCAGGGTCATCGCCTACCAGAATGGTGGCGAGAATCGGGGTCAACCCGCTTGACGCCTTGATTGCAGCGACGCGCGCCGACAGTTCTGTTTCGGTTTTTTGCGCCAGTGCTTTGCCATCGAGAATGAGTGCCGACATGGTCCGGGTCCCGTTTTTGCTGAATATAAAGGCCGCGCATTTTCCCACAGGGCGGTTCTTCAGCCAACGACCTGACTGGGTTTTTTACGCGCAGGGAGCGTGCCAGATCTTTCGCGCCGCCGTATTTCGGCTGTGCGGAAATCGGCGAAATTGATCGTTGACGAGCCCCGGGGTGATGGGTATGATGCGCACCTCTCGAATGGCAGCCCTTCTCAAGGGTTTTATTACGGCCTTTCGTGTCGGCGGAGTGTAGCGCAGTCTGGTAGCGCGTCTGCTTTGGGAGCAGAATGTCGGGGGTTCGAATCCCTCCACTCCGACCATTCCTGAGATGTTTTGCCTGCGGTCCATGCAGCAATGCGTATCCAGCTCGGGCCAGAAGGAACAGCAACACGAGCGCCCGTAGCTCAGCCGGATAGAGCAACGGCCTTCTAAGCCGTGGGTCGGGGGTTCGAGTCCCTCCGGGCGCGCCATACACCCTGGTGTTCCCGGCGGTGTGACATTCCCCACGTGGCGAACCCACCCCTGCGTGGCGAACTATGGTGACTGTAGCTCAGTTGGTAGAGCCCTGGATTGTGATTCCAGTGGTCGCGGGTTCGAGCCCCGTCAGTCACCCCATCCTCTGTATTTCATTCTCAAGTCTTCTCAAATTTTATCCTCGCAGTTATTCGCCGGTCAGCGCACAGTTCCTGCTACTGAACTTTTGTTTCAATCCCGCATAGCGTGCATTAATATCTACGCGTTTTGGACGGTGGTATCTGCGCCTGTTGGATCGGGCTTTTACGTGTCAACGCGGAACCGTTTATCCCACAGTAAGAGGGCTTTGGTTTGAGAAAAAGGAATCATCCTGGCGGGCGGCAGTGGCACCCGTCTTTATCCGCTCACCCAGGTGGTCAGCAAGCAGCTGATGCCTGTTTACGACAAACCTATGATTTATTACCCGCTGGCAACCTTGATGCAGGCGGGAATTCGCGAAATTCTTGTTATTACCACGCCCGCCGAGCACGATCGTTTTGCCGCCCTGTTGGCTGATGGTGAACAATTCGGCGTAAAGATCGAATATGCGGTGCAACCGTCGCCGGACGGCCTGGCGCAGGCATTTATTATCGGTGAGAAATTTCTCAATGGATCGCCCGCAGCGTTGGTGCTGGGGGACAATCTTTTTTATGGCCACGATCTGGTCAAGTCGCTGCAAGCAGCTGCTGCGCAGAATTCCGGCGGCACTGTATTTGGCTATCACGTCGCCAATCCCAAAGCATATGGTGTGGTGGAATTTGATGCGAAGGGCAAGGTGATTTCCATAGAAGAAAAGCCGGCGCAACCGAAATCGAATTACGCCGTTCCCGGTATTTATTTCTTTGATGAACGAGTGGTGGAATTTGCCAAAAATGTCAAACCATCACCCCGGGGTGAATTGGAAATCATTGACGTGATTAACGAATATCTGCGCGCTGATGCTTTGCGCGTGGAGGTCATGGGGCGCGGCACCGCGTGGCTCGATACAGGGACTCATGATGATCTTCTGGCCGCGGCACAATTTATTTCGACCCTCGATAAGAGGCAGGGCTTGAAAGTTAATTGTCCTGAGGAAGTGGCTTATCGCAACGGTTGGATTTCGGCGCAGCGTTTGCGCCAAATCGCAGAGCCTTTGCGTAAGAGTGGTTACGGAGAATATTTGCTGCGATTGTTGGATAGTCAGGTGTTCTGATGAAGTTTATCGATACGGCAATACCCGATGTGAAAATCCTTGAGCCGGCCGTCTTTGGTGACGAGCGCGGTTTTTTTATGGAAACCTTCCGCGCCGACGAATTTGCCCAGCAGACAGGAGCAAAACCGTTTGTGCAGGACAACCACAGCAAATCCGCACACGGGATATTGCGCGGGCTGCATTACCAGCTTGAACAAACCCAGGGCAAGCTGGTACGCGTTGTCGCCGGGGCAGTATTTGATGTGGCGGTGGATATGCGTGAATCGTCCCCGACTTTCGGACGTTGGGTGGGCGTAGAGTTGTCTGCCGACAATAAACGCCAGCTCTGGGTTCCGGAAGGTTTCGCCCACGGTTTTTATGTGCTGACCGAAGCGGCGGAATTTGTTTACAAGTGCACGGATTATTATCACCCCCAATCGGAAGTTTCCCTGCTTTGGAATGATCCCGCTGTAGGTATCGATTGGCCATTGGTAGGTGGTGCTTCTCCTAAATTATCAGGCAAAGATCTTAATGGCCTCGCGTTCGCGCAGGCTCCAAAATTCAGTTGAGGGATTCATGCGCATTTTGGTTGTTGGCAAAAGCGGACAACTCGCTTGGGAGTTGGGTCGCTCGATTCCTGCGGGATGGCAGGTGACTACACGCGGACATGATGAACTCGATATTCGCTCTGCCGAGCAGATCCGCGAGCATATTGCTCGGTATGACCCTCAGGTGGTGATCAATTGTGCAGCTTACACCGCAGTGGACAAGGCGGAGAGTGACAGTGCCACGGCCTATGCGGTGAATGAAAGCGGCGTGCGCAATCTGGCACTCGCCTGTCGCGATCACAATGTCCGACTGTTTCATATTTCCACGGATTTTGTTTTCGACGGCCGCGCAAATCAGCCATACGCTCCTGATGCGGTGGCGAATCCACTGAGTGTCTATGGTGCATCCAAGTGGGCCGGCGAGCAGTTGGTAAGCCAGTTGCTGCCGCAATCGTCGGTGATTGTTCGCACCTCCTGGGTGTATTCATCGCATGGCAATAATTTTGTGAAAACCATTTTGCGTCTGGTGAAAGAAAAACCTCAGATAGGTGTGGTTGCCGACCAGATTGGCAGCCCCACCTGGGCGAAAGGTCTGGCGGATTGGTTGTGGGCCATAGCGGCAAAGCCGGATATCAGCGGCGTATTTCATTGGAGCGATGCGGGTGTGGCCTCGTGGTATGACTTCGCGGTGGCGATTCAGGAGTTGGGTTATGAAAAAGGATTGCTGGGCAAGACAGTGCCGATTAATCCGATTCCCACAACAGCCTATCCTGTCCCCGCGTGCCGGCCAAAATATTCCGTTCTCGATAAGCGTTCTGCAGAGAATGCTGCTGGGATTAAATCTGTTCATTGGCGCCAACAACTGGCGCGCATGCTGGATGAGTTGAAATGAGCAAAACCTACCTTGTCACAGGCACTGCCGGATTTATCGGCTTTTTTGTTGCGCAGCGGCTGTGCGGTCAGGGTCACTATGTGGTTGGGTTGGATAACCTCAATGATTATTACGATGTGGGATTGAAGGAGACGCGCCTGGCGCTGCTGCAGCAACAGGCAAATTTCCGCTTTGCCCGTATGGATCTTGCCGATCGTGACGGCATTGCCAAATTGTTTGCGAGCGAAAAATTCGACCGGGTGATTCACCTGGCTGCGCAGGCGGGAGTGCGTTATTCGCTGGATAATCCGCTGACCTATGTCGACAGCAATCTGCTGGGTCACATGACCATTCTGGAGGGGTGTCGCCATCATAAGGTGGAGCATTTGGTCTATGCGTCCAGCAGCTCCGTGTACGGCATGAACAAAAAATGCCGTTCTCCACAGAGGATTCCGTGGATCACCCTGTTTCCCTTTATGCGGCGACAAAAAAGCCAATGAGCTGATGTCGCACACCTACTCGCATCTCTACGATATTCCCACCACCGGCCTGCGTTTTTTTACTGTCTATGGCCCTTGGGGGCGGCCGGATATGGCGCTGTTCAAATTCACTAAGGCGATTCTGGAAGGCCGGCCGATTGATATTTACAACAACGGAAACTTAAGTCGCGATTTCACTTATATCGACGACATAGTCGAAGGCATTATGCGGATTCAGGACGTGATACCTCAGCGGGATGCCGCCTGGACGGTAGAGTCCGGTTCGCCAGGCGACAGTAGCGCCCCCCTTTAAAATTTATAACATCGGCAATGGGCTGCCAGTGCAGTTGCTGGATTTTGTTGCAGCACTGGAGAAGGCCATTGGCAAGACTGCACAGAAGAACTTTATGCCCATGCAACCCGGTGATGTCTATGCCACTTATGCGGACACGCAGAGCCTTTATCGGGCAACGGGATTTCAGCCTCTGATCGGCGTGGAGGAAGGAGTCACGGAGTTTGTGAAGTGGTATCGGGATTTCTATCGGGTGTGACGTAACAATGGCGTGTTTTTCGGGCAGAAGTAGCCGGTAAATTTCAGAATTTCGGGAGCAAAAATGAAAATAGCAGTCGTGGGTACAGGGTATGTAGGGCTATCCAATGCGGTCCTGTTTGCCCAGCACCATCAGGTGGTTGCGCTGGATCTGGTGCCGGAAAAGGTGGCCATGATCAACGATCGCAAATCGCCTATTGTGGATAAAGAGATCGAGGACTTTCTCGCGAACAAAACGCTGAATCTCAAAGCGACGCTGGATAAAAACGAAGCCTACGAGGACGCGGAATTTGTCGTAATCGCCACCCCGACGGACTACGATCCGGACACGAACTATTTCAATACCCGCTCTGTCGAGGCGGTAATCAAGGATGTTGCTGCGATAAATCCAAATGCGGTAATGATCATCAAGTCGACAATTCCGGTCGGCTTTGTGCAAAGCGTGAAAGAAGCCTTCAGCACGGAGCAGGTGATTTTCTCTCCCGAATTTCTGCGTGAAGGCAAGGCTCTGTACGACAATCTTTATCCTTCGCGGATTATTGTGGGCGAGCGGTCCGAGCGTGCTGAGGTATTTGCCGGGCTGCTGCGGGAAGGGGCTGTCAAAAAAGATATTCCGGTGCTCTTCACCGATTCCACCGAGGCGGAAGCGATCAAGCTGTTTTCCAATACATTCCTGGCGATGCGCGTAGCGTTTTTCAATGAATTGGATACCTATGCGGAGTCGCACGGCCTGAATTCCAAACAGATTATTGATGGCGTTTGTCTCGATCCGCGTATCGGCAATTACTACAACAATCCGTCATTCGGTTACGGCGGTTATTGTTTGCCGAAAGACACCAAACAATTGCTCGCGAATTATCATGAAGTGCCCAACAATCTGATTCGCGCAATTGTTGATGCCAATAGCACCCGTAAAGATTTTATCGCCGACACTGTATTGCGCCGCAAGCCGAAATGCGTGGGTATATACCGCCTGATCATGAAAGCCGGGTCCGATAATTATCGCGCTTCGTCGATTCAGGGGGTGATGAAGCGCATCAAAGCGAAAGGTGTGCAGGTCGTCGTCTATGAGCCTGTATTGACGGAAGACACTTTCTTCAATTCACCGGTGATTCGCAATCTGGAAAAATTCAAAAAACCAATGCGATGTGGTGATCGCCAATCGCATGGTGGAAGAAATCAAGGACATCGCCGACAAGGTGTATACCCGCGACCTGTTCAACAGCGATTGATCGATGGTCCCGGCATTTTTGAGATGAGCGCATAACAATGGCAAAAACATTATTGGTTACTGGCGGAGCCGGTTTTATCGGTGCCAACTTCGTGCATTACTGGTTGTGCCAGTACCCGCAGGATCGTGTGGTCGTGTTGGACGCCCTGACCTATGCTGGCAACAGGGCAAATCTGGATTGTGTGGTGGGCAATGCACAGCTCAAATTTATTCAGGGAGATATCTGCGACGCAGATCTGGTGGAAAAGCTGCTGCGGGAAGAAGGTGTAGATACTTTGGTGCATTTTGCCGCGGAGTCGCATGTCGACCGCTCCATTCTTGGCCCGGATGCGTTTATTCAAACCAATATCATGGGCACCTACAGCTTGTTGAAGGCGGCCAAAAAAGTTTGGCTGGATGGAGCCTCCGTAAAACCTCATCGCTTTCATCATGTGTCTACCGATGAGGTGTATGGCACTCTGGGGCCTAATGATCCGGCATTTACCGAGAACACGCCTTACGCGCCCAATTCCCCTTATTCGGCGAGCAAGGCAGCGTCGGATCATCTGGTACGCGCTTATCACCACACTTACGGTCTGCAGGTGACGACCAGTAATTGCTCGAACAATTACGGGCCATTTCACTTTCCCGAAAAACTCATCCCCCTGGTGATCACCAATGTTCTGTACAACAAAAATCTGCCGGTTTATGGCGACGGCCTGCAAATCCGCGACTGGCTTTATGTGGAGGATCACGCGCGCGGTATCGATCTGGTGTTGCAGAAGGGCGCAGTAGGGGAGAACTACAATATCGGCGGCCACAACGAGTGGGCGAACATCGATATCGTGAAATTGATCGGTAAATTGTTGGAAGCGGAATTCGCCAGCGATCCTCGTTGGGCGGAAAAATACCCGCAGGCCGCGGCCGCGATGGCAGGCAATACCGAGAGTTTGATCACTTACGTAAAAGACCGCCCGGGCCATGATCGCCGTTATGCCATAGATGCGAGTAAAACGGGCAGTGAATTAGGTTACAAGCCGCATGAGTCTTTCGAAACGGGAATTCGCAAAACCGTGCGCTGGTATCTGGAAAACGACGCTTGGTGGCGAGCAGTGATGGATGGTTCCTATAAGGATTGGGTTGCCCAACAATATTCCTGAGCAAATCACTTACTTCTCTTCATTAATGAGCTGAGACCTTCGCAGGTCTCAGCTCGGTTTGCGGGCGATAAATACCGCTCTGCGAGGCGCTGGATGGCCCTCGGCGGTGCGGTTGGGGTCGCGCGGATTGAGAAAGTCCGACAGAGAGTGAAAGTGCATCCAATCGGTGCTGCGTTGTTCCTCTGTGCTGGTAATACACTCATCAACCACACGCACATCGGTAAAGCCACACTTGCGCAGCCAGCTCAATAGAGTGGCGGCTGAGGGGAGGAACCAGACGTTATTCATCATGGCGTAGCGTCCTTCCGGCACCAGCACTTCTCCCAGCCCACCTTTTATCACCAGAGTTTCCAACACCAGTTCACCGCCGGGCCTTAAGGTGTCGCGAAGTTCGCGCAGGTGATCCATGGGTGAGCGCCGGTGATAGAACACCCCCATGGAAAATGTTGTATCAAATGCCTCCAGAGATGGCGGTAGAGCTTCTATTCCGACCGGCAGCACGTCGACGGGAATAGGCCCGAGATACTTCTTCAGCATATAGAACTGCACCACAAAGCGCGGCGAAGGGTCTATGCCGATCACCCGGGTAGCGCCGGCGCCGTGCATGCGCAGGCAGTGGTAGCCGTTGCCGCAGCCCACATCCAGCACTGTGCGTCCATCGAGCGGGCTCAGATGCGGCAGCACTCGCTGCCATTTCCAGTCGGAGCGCCATTCTGTATCTATGTGAACACCGAATACCTCGAAAGGCCCTTTGCGCCAGGGGATAAGCGCGCGCAGGGCCTGCTCAAGCCGGGCCAGATTGGCGCTGTCGGTATCGTCCGGTTTGCCGATCGCCACCCGGTCGCGCAGATTGACGGTTGCCGGGGTGATGTCCGGCAATGCCGCCATGGCTTCAAACCAGCCGGGCAGGTCGCCGTAGCGTTCGACGGACAAGCCCGCAGCGAGCGCGGCCGGAAGTTCGCGAGCGAGGGGAGCGAGATTTGTGGCGGCGAGTTGTTGCAGTAACGGCTGGAAGTCGATCATTTGAAGGCGATGATGGAGGCGAAATTGAAGCACTGGAACCAGCAGTCCACGGAGCGGAAGCCGGCCTGTAGCAGGCGTTGCTGATGGGTCTTGAGGGTCTCTGGAATCAAGACATTTTCCAAGGCGGTGCGTTTCTGCGCAATTTCCAGGTCGCTGTAGCCGTTGGCGCGCTTGAAGTTGTGGTGGAGTTCTGTCATCAGGGTCTGATGCTCCGCATCCTCGAAAGCGATTTTCTCCGACAGTATGAGCACGCCGCCCGGAACCGTGCCCTGGGCAATGTGCTGCAGCAACTGCGCCCGCTCCGCGAGGGGGATGAACTGCAAAGTGAAATTCAACACGCTTACCGAGGCCTGTTCGACAACCACATCCTGAAGGTTGGCGCACACCAGCTGCACTGGCACTTCGCCGGAGTCGGCCGCCAGCACCTCGCGGCAGCGCTCGATCATATCCGGTGAATTATCCACTGCGACAATGCGGGTGTCGGCGGCGGTGATGCGGTGGCGCATGGCGAGTGTGGCTGCGCCCAGGGAGCTGCCCAGGTCGTACAGGCGGGTGCCCGACTGAGCATAGCGTTCGGCGATCTGGCCGATCATATGGATGATGGTGCTGTAGCCGGGTACCGAACGTTTGATCATGTCCGGGAAAACCGCCACCACCCGCTCATCAAAGCGAAACCCTGTCACCTCTTCATGGGGGTGGGCGTACAGGCGATCGATGGAATCTGGCATGGGAATGGGCCGTGGTGCAAAAGGCCGGAATTTTACTCCCGCTGTCGACGGACTCACAACGTTCAGCGGTGCCGACCCGTCTATCTATACCCATCATCTACACTGTCATTACTAAATCCAGAAGGTGAATTTGCCGACAGAATTTGTAATCAGGCGGCGATAAACAGGAAGAGAAAACCGTTGGTGATCAGCGGTCAGCAGGGCAGACGGGTGGGCGATATCAATTACAGCAGGTTGCGTTTTCTCGTGGCGGATGACTTTGGCAACTTCCGTTCGACCATCAGCGCCATGCTGGGCAAGCTCGGAATCCATCAGGTCGACACCGCCACCAACAGCGCCGAAATTCTGGATAAATGTCAGCGCCGGACTTATGACGTGATCCTCTGCGATTACGACCTGGGATCGGGCCGCAACGGGCAGCAGGTTCTGGAGGAGCTGCGCTTCAAAAGTCTGATCGCACGGCGCTCCCTGTTCATTCTGGTCTCCGCCGATGCCACCAAGGATGTGGTGATGGCCGCTTATGATTGCGAGCCCGACGACTACCTGATGAAACCTATCAATGCGCGCATGCTGGAGCAGCGTGTTATACGCCTGCTGAGCCAGCGCCATGCCATGTCCGGCGTCTACGATGCTTTGGATGCAGAGGATCTGCGCCGCGCCACCGCATACCTGCTGGATTTGTCGCTAAAAGACAGCCGCCACGCCCGTGTCGCGCAGAAAATGCTGGGCGAGATTTTTATTCGCGCTGGCGAGCTTAACAAGGCGGAAAAGCTGTACACCAAAGCGCTGGAGGTCAGGCCGGTCGAATGGGTGCGTCTGGGGCTCGCCCGGGTAAAGCATCTGAAAGGTGAATGGGTACTGGCGGGCGACTGGTTGGAAAAGATCGTTCAGGAAAACCCGCTCTACCTTCCCGCTTATGATGTTTTGGCCAGCAATTGGGACCAAATCGGCGCGAGTGAGCAGGTGCAGGCGACCGTGCAGCGTTCAGTTGTGATTTCGCCGAAATCCATTCTGCGCCAGAAACGTTTGGCCCAGGTGGCCGAGCGCAATGGTGATCTGGGCACCTCGTTGCAGGCGTTGCGCACCACCGTCAGGCTCGGCGCCTTGTCCTGTCATGCCTGCCCGGAGGATGGTTTTCAGTTCGCCCGCGTCGCAGCGGCATCGCTGGAAAAAAACTCCAGACTGTAGAACCGTTGGTGCAGGAGGTGGTGGAGGTGATCGGCATTACGCGGGAGCGTTTCACGCTGTCGGGGGAGCAACTCACCCGCGCGGAATTATTGACCGCGCGCCTGCTTGCCCACGGCGGAAAAATCGAGGCCGCCAAAACTTTGGCGGCCGGGGCGGAAAGCCATTTGCGCAGCAATCGCGAAGTGCCGCTGGAAGTGAATATTGAACGTGTTCAGACGTTGCAGGCGCTTGGCGAACGTGAGCAGGCGGACTCGCTGCTGCACGAGTTGCTGCAAAAATATGCGTACGATCAAGGTGCCTTGGAGAAGCTGGATATTCTCCTGGCGGAGCCGGTGAGCGAAACCAACAGAACCATGATAGCGACGGTTAACCGCGAAGGCATCGAACTGTATAATCAGGCCCGCTTTGACGAAGCGATTGCCTGCTTTGAAAAAGTAAGGCGAATTTTCCCGCGTCATGTTGGCGTACATCTCAACATTGTCCAATCGCTGATCGGCAAACTGCGCGCCGGACAGAAGGACGATGAGACGATCGACATCACAGAGCGGGCGCTCGCCACCATAGATTCGTTAATCGAATCCGATCATTCCCAATACGCCAGATTTCAGCGGTTGCAGGGCATGGCGACCGCAAGCATGGCCCGATAACCAGGACAATAATAATGACAAAACCGACCAGTTCCGTTGATTTCTCACTGGTGCTCGCATCCAGTGTCCACGATATGAAAAATTCCATTGGCATGCTGGTGGCATCGCTGGAATCTTTTATCGAAGAATTTCCTCCCACTAACGACCGCCAGTCCAAACATTTCAATACCCTGCATTACGAGGCGTCGCGCATCAATGCTGAATTGGTTCAGCTTCTCACCATTTACCGCATGCAGAACGATCATTTGCCGATGCGGGTGGACCAGTGTTACGTGATTGATGTGCTGGAGGATCAGTTGGCCCGCAACCACAGTCTGTTGGAAAGCCGCAATATCCGCGCGCGGCTTGAGTGCGACGATAATCTGGAATGGTTTTTTGATACCGATCTGGTCGGCAGCGTGGTGCAGAACGTGATCGTCAACTGCTCGCGTTATACGCGGGCGGAATTATTAGTCCGCGCTACCGTGGAGCAGGATTTTTTGCGCATTACGGTAGCTGATGACGGCGGCGGTTATCCGCCGAGCATGCTGGAGAGCCCTTCAAGTTTGGTGAACAGCGCCGAAGTGAGCGGCGGCAATACGCACCTGGGGTTGTACTTCGCCGAGGAAATTGCGCGCCTGCACAAACAGAAAAACCGCGTCGGCTATATCCGGCTGGAGAACGGGCAGCCCCTGGGTGGCGGCTGCTTCAATCTTTTCCTGCCTTGATCAACCCGCCCGCAGCGGCGGTTGGCAATGTCGGTGTACCGGCAGGCGTATGGTAAAACGCGTGCCGGTCCCCGGCTTCGACTCCACTTCGATGGATCCCTGGTGGTGCTCCTTGATGATGAAGTAGGACACCGACAGGCCGAGACCGGTCCCCACGCCCACGCCCTTGGTGGTGAAAAAGGGCTCGAAAATATGCTTTTGCACCTTGTCGCTCATTCCCGGGCCATTGTCCTCCACCTCCAGAATCACATGATCTCTGTCTGTCACTAGGCGGATATTGATTGTGGGCGTGGCCTCGCTCTCACCGGCGAGCTGAAAAGCCTGCGCCGCGTTGAGTAACAGGTTCAGCAGCACCTGTTGGATCTCGGAGGCCGAGCATTCCACTTCCGGCAGATTCGGATCGAAGTCGCGAATGATAAACGGCATGCGGGCTTTGCCGTCGGTTTTCAGCTCGAAAGTATTGGTGGCAAGTTCGAGACTTTCATCCACCAGTTGAGCGAGATTTTGTTGCGAGAACTCGGAATTATGCGCGTGGGAAAACTCCAGCATGGTTTTGACGATTTTGGCCGCCCGCTCACCCGCCTGTTGGATGCCGTCGAGAAAGCGCGGAATTTCGCGCGCCTCCATATATTGCACCAGATCGTGAAACGGGATTTTAAGTGCGTCAGCGGCCTCGATATTGGCGGCCAATCCTGGTGACAGACGCCGGTTTATGGTCTGCAGATTACTCATAATCGCCGCCAGCGGATTATTGATCTCATGCGCGAGTCCCGCCGCCATTACACCCAGGCTTAGCATTTTTTCGTTTTGGATCAGCGAGCGCTCCATGCGCACACGCAGAGTCACATCTTGCACCAGTACGACAGCGCCGAGCGTATCTGGCGAGACCAGCGGCTGGATGGTCAGATCGAGATAGCGCAGGTCGGCGCCCAGGCCGAACGGAATCGCGTCGCGCGTATAGGCTATGCCTTTGCCGATAGTGGCGCGGATCTGCTCTTGAGGAATGGGCGGCGCGTTGTACACGCCGGAGATCTTCTGGCCCAGGGCGTTCTGGCTCGACAGGCCGGTAATTTCCTCGGCGGCGATATTCCAGTGCGTGACATAACCCTCTTCAGTTACCCCTATGATGACGGTCGGCAACGAGTTGATCAGGCAGCTCAGGTAGTCACGGGTTTCCAGCAACAATTCTTCTGTGGCTTCGTGGCGGGCGATTTCGCGATGCAGCTGAAATTTGGTTTTCTGCAGGAGTGGATCCAGATCGCGAGTTTCCGGCTGGCGGCGCAGATACCGGAGTAGCAGGTAGATGATCACCAGCGCCTGAAGGGCGCAGGTGCCCAAAAGAATCCGGGGAAGCCATGATGAATCCGCTATAAATGCGGCATCGACGTTGGCGACGGCAGGGCTGACTGCCAAAGCCAGGAAGGAAAGAGCTGATCCGTAATATCTCATTAAACTGCTACCGCACTTTGCAAACAAAGCTGACTCTGATGAGCTCAGGTGGTGACAGCATAAGCCATTTAACCGCGCATTTTGCACACCGAAGATGCGGCAGGATCCTAATCTAGCCTTCGGCGCAGATTAATGATTGACAGCTATCCTCAGTTGGGTAGAATGCGCGGCCTCAGCCAGGGTGGTTAGCTCAGTTGGGAGAGCGACGGCCTTACAAGCCGTAGGTCACAGGTTCGATCCCTGTACCACCCACCATCGCTAGCCGCCTCAGTTAGCGGGCTGATTTGTGAGCGCGGACCGGTAGTTCAGTCGGTTAGAATGCCGGCCTGTCACGCCGGAGGTCGCGGGTTCGAGCCCCGTCCGGTCCGCCAATTCACAACTTCTCTTATCTGATCCCCTCTTCTATACCGCTGAACAATCTTGTCAGATTTCTGTCATTTTGCTTTGCTAGCATTCACTTGTCACCATGACTTTTCGTGGTGTATGGCGATTCACTATTTAACTGGCAAATGAAGCAGGATATGGATATGCAGGATTACCTTGAAGAATTACTCGAAGATGTGGATTTACTGGATCAGGAGCTGGACTCAGAGGATTGTCTCGACGAAGTTGCCGAGGTTTGATTAGCGCGGCCTACGCCGCTTCCTGCCTTTCTTTTTGACATCATTCTTCTATCTTTAAAGGACCTGCGGGTTCTTTATGTCTCCGGATTGTCCGCGCCAGGTCTGTGATCGGCTTAATATTCCGTTTGTTCTGTTCGCGCCGAATTCACGTTAACCTATGGCCCCCTCAGGTGGTCGGCTCTGTAAATGCCTGACCCAAAAGCTTCAACCCAGATTGGACACTATGTTTTTACTCGATACGGACAAAGCACAGGCGGTACTGTTTTTCGGCAATGAGGGGGTTTCGAAGGAGCTCCTGTTTCCGGAATTGGAGGCGCTGCTGGAGGGATTTGTGCCCCTGGAGGAGTGGGCCAATACCGCGCAGAAAGCGGTGTATGTGGAGTTCAATCATCAGTTCCTGGCCACCGCTGTGGTCTTTTTCACCATGTCATTCGACGCCAAGGGCGCTGTGGACTCCAGCTGGAATCTGCCGCTGCTCGATATGGCGCGCACCACCGCCAAGGGGCCGGACCTCGGTGCCGGTCCTGTGCGTATCACCTGCGCCACCCATTGTCCGATTGCTTATTTCAAGGACTGGTTGTGGGATCCGGATATGAATCCGGACGGGGTGCATTTCAAACAGATTCAACGCTCGCTGAAACGCAATCGGCTCGGCGTGCATTTCCGCTCAACCCGCTCCACAGTCGAGGAGGGGTTTTCGGCCCAGGAAGCCCAACGCCTGGAAGCGCATCTGTCACAGCATTTCAGCAAGCAATATGAAAAAGCCCTGCGCGAGCAGATGAGCCAGTTGCTGGAAGGGCAGCGCCTGCGCATCGCCAGCATGGTCAGCGATCGCGATGAGGCGATACAGGCGATGCGGGGAGAATATGAAAGCCGCATAGAAGAGTTGCAGCGGCGGGTGGAAGAGGGCGAGGTGGCCCGCACCGATCTGGATAAACGCAACCAGGAGCTGCGCCTCACCATCGACGGCCAGATGCAAAAAATCGAGGGCTTGCGGGAGTATTACGAGCACAAGCTGCGGCGCCTGCAAGGTTCCGAATCCGAGACTCTCGAGACGGTAAGAGTGCGCCTGGAAACCGAAATGCAGAACCGCATGCGCAGCGCCACCAACGAGCTCAGCGAGCTGTTGAAAATGAAAGAGGTGGAGCTGTTGTATCGCACCGAGCACGAGGAGCAGTTGCAGCAGGAGATCCTGCGCCTGCGCCGTGAGCATCAGGCGTCCATGCTAAACAGCGGCGACCAGTTCCTCGAAAGCCTGAGCCGGAAGGGTGTCAACTTCGTGACCTACCAGCCGGGTGCGGGCCACATCACCATTCCCTATTCGGAAATGTCGCTGTTCCTGGAAAACCCGCCGGCTTTCACGGCAGCATACTGCGGCGTCACAGAGAAACAATATCTGGAGTGGCTGCGCCACTATCAGACGCCGGTTTGCGCGGCCCTGGATGAGAATGGCGAAATGTGTTGCGCCAATCTCAGCCGCGTCACCAATCCCACTGAATTCGTGGCGGGTGAAAGCGACTTGTGTGATACCCACAGGCGCAGTCAGCGCGCCGGCAAGCTCAAGGCGATCTGATCTCATTGCTCCCGGCACTTCTGCCTCATCACTGGTGGCGTCTTCCCCTGGCGGAGGTCGCCCGCCTCGCCCCCGTGCAGCCACTCGATTGGAGTGTGGCAAAAGACTGCGGTCTGGAGATCTCGATCAAGCGCGAGGATCTGCTGCATCCGCGACTCGGCGGCAACAAGTTTTATAAATTGGCGGGCCATCTCGCCCGTTTTCGCAGCAGCGGCGCGCGTCGGCTGCTGAGTTTCGGCGGAGCCTTTTCCAACCATCTCTACGCGCTGGCGTGCGCCGGCAGCGATCTGAATATTCCCACCATCGGCATCATTCGCGGCGAGCGGCCCGCGCAGCTGAGCCCGACTTTGCTCGACGCTCAGGAGCTGGGCATGGAGTTGGTTTTTGTTTCCCGCGATGACTATCGCCGCAAGAGCGACCCCCTATGGTTGGAAGAGCTGCAGCGGCGCTTCCCCGACACTTACGTTATCCCGGAAGGTGGCGGTGATATCGCGGGATCTGAAGGTTGTATGACATGGGCTGCCGAGGCTGCGGCGGCATCACCCGAGCGACCGCAGGTGATCTGTCTGGCGGTGGGCACGGGCAGCACAACGGCCGGCGTATTGGCCGCCGGAGCGAGTGAGCAGGTGTGCGGATTTCTGGTGTTGAAGGGTTCTGCCGGCGAAGTCGTCGGGATGGAAAACGGAATTGTGGCACAAGCCTGCGCTTTGGCGCGTAAAGAAACAGAGCAGTTGCCGTCGTTTATTCTGGAAAGCAACTATTCTTGTGGAGGGTACGCGCGTTTACCGATTGAATTGCGCCGCTTTATGACGGATTTCGAAGCGGAGACCAGCGTGCCTTTGGATCCGGTTTACACCGCCAAGCTGATGTGGGGAATTGCCTGCAAAGCCAGGGCGGGGTATTGGCAACCGGGGACGCGAATTCTGGTGCTTCACAGCGGCGGACTGCAGGGGCGGCGGGGATATCCTGCGCTTTGATGCGGTGCCACGCGGGAGGCCGCGGCTTTGTCGGTAGCGCATATGAAAGCTCAACCCGTGCAACCTCAACCCGATCAGCAGGACCTTGTGGCCATCGCCCAATCGTTCGTGCCGCTCGGTGCGTTCAAGCGCAACTATCTGGAGTATTTGCTGCAGCAGGCAACGGTCGACTATGTCTGCGCCGGCCAAAACCTGTTTGAGCAGGGTGTGTGCGATTATCGTCACCAGTATCTGCTGCACGGCCACCTCCGGCTGATTTATTCCTCGGGTTACGAAGAAACCGTTTCCGCCAAGGATTCCATCCTGCCTCTCGCCCACGAAATGCCACGCCCTTGCGATGGTGTGGCCGAGACCGATTGCACCGTTCTGCGCCTCGACTCCGACCGTCTCGACCGTGTCCTGAGCTGGAGCCAGATATCCGACTATCTGCTGAGCGAGCTGAGCGCTGAGCGCGATTACGACGAGGATATTGCCTGGATTAAAACCGTGCTGAATTCCAACCTTTTTTATAAAGTGCCGCCGGTAAACGCGGAACGTATTCTGGATCGCATGGTGCCCCAGGTGGTAATGGCGGGGGATGTGATTGTCCGCCAGGGCGAGATCGGCAATGGCTGCTACTTCATCAAAGAGGGCGCGGCCCGGGTGACACGGCGCGAGGAGAAGGGCGCGTCGCGACATCTGGCGGACATAGGTGTGGGGCGATGCTTCGGCGAAGATGCCCTGGTCTACGAGACCTTGCGCAATGCCACCGTCACCATGAACACCGATGGCGTCTTGATGCGTTTGAGCAAGGAGGATTTCAAACTCCTGTTGCTGGAACCCCAGGTGGAAGAGGTGACGGAAGAGGATTTCGCCGGTTTCACCGAGCCGCCTGTTTATATAGACGTGCGCTCCCAGAGTGAATACGACGAAGGCCATCTGGTGCTCGCCGCCAATCTGCCGCTGAATCTGCTGTCGTTGAAGAAGCGCCTGCTGCGCCAGTCCATCCCCTATGTTTTCTATTGCGATACCGGCCGCCGCAGTCGCGCGGCGGCCTATCTGCTGGGCAAGGAGGGATTCAACACCTTCGCTCTTCGAGGAGGCTTGGTCGGTGCGGACATGCAGTACCAATTGACCCGCGACGTCAGCTATATGCTGCGCGATGGCGTTGTCGCGAAAGGCTGATTACTGAGGACGGCGCTGGCGCTCGCCGGCCAGTCATCCGCGACAATCAAACAGCGGCTCTTATTGGTTTCATTCCAGAGCATCAGCGCTTGTGTGGAAGTGGCGAAGTGCTGGTGAATTCGTAAGGGAGTCGCAATCGCATCCGCCTCATCTCCGTCGCATCCCAACCAGTTTACTCTTGCCACGCAGCGCCAATCGGCGGGTTCGGCCAGGACCTCCAGGGCTTGCGAGCAGGTCAGCCAGAAACTCGCCGGCTCTTGCGCAAGCAAACCATCAGGGAGGCGCAGAGTGCGCTGCCACGGATGGAACAGGGCGCCTTTCAGCCAGAAATATCGCTCCATAGGTTCCTGCTCTAGCGTCTTGCTCAGGGGCAATTGATGCCCGTGCAGATGCTGGAGTTTGCGGGTGAGGCGGTCGTGCAGGCTTGGGCCAATCCAGTGAACCTCCCCGCTATGCTCAAGGCCCAGATAAAACTTCACAGCGATTTCCAGATGCAGGCGCCCGGTGGGCCCGGCCAACAGAAAATCCAATTCGCCAAGGGTGATGGGGTGACCCTCAGCATTCACCCGGAGAATAGGGAGGTTGTGGTTCAGGACCTGGAAAGGGCTTGCTGGGCTGTGGCCCAGATAGAACAACACCAAACGCTCAAAGTGGCGGCCGAGGCGCTGGAGTGAGGGGTTGTTGATGAAGGTTTCCAGCGGCTGCGGATCGCTCTCTAGATCGCGCAGCCAGGCGTCGAGGAGATGCTGTTCCTGCGGTGGGAGAAAGCGACTGTAGGGCGGCAGCTCGGTCAGCAGGTCAAAAGCTGGATCGAGCGTCCAGCAGAGGTCTCGCACCAGAGGGTGATGAAATCGGGTGAGCGAAGATCGTGGACTGGGCATGCAATGGCTCTTCTCGGATTACGGCGCCATTCTAGCGGCTCCCTGGATACCGGGCCGGCATTCCCGGATAATAGGCCCCTTTTTGCGGCGCGGAAAAATCAAATGAGTCAATTCAAAAAGATCGGCCTGGTGGGCCGTCTCGGCAGCGAGGCCGCCTATTACTCATTGCAGCGCCTCATCCTGTTCTTGCAGAAGCAGGGCGTCGAGGTATTTCTTGATGAGGAGACAGCGGCTTCCGCCCCGGTGACCAAATTGCCGCGCCTGGAGCGCGATGCGCTCGCAGACCAATGCGATCTGGTGATCGTGGTCGGCGGCGACGGCAGCCTGCTCAGCAGTGCCCGCAGCATGTGCCGCACCGGAGTGCCGCTGCTGGGAATCAATCGCGGCCGGCTGGGTTTTCTGACCGACATAATGCCGGAGGAGATCGAGCGCAAAGTGGGCGCGGTGCTGGAAGGCCGCTATCTGTCCGAGGACCGCTTCCTGCTCGATTGTCATGTCTATCGCGCCGGTCAATTGATGAGCTCCGGCACCGCTCTGAATGATGTGGTGCTGCATCCAGGTGAATATATCCGCATGATCGAGTTCGAGTTATATATCGACAACGAATTCGTTTACCGCCAGCGCTCCGACGGTCTCATCATTTCCACCCCCACTGGCTCCACCGCCTATGCTTTGAGTGTCGGCGGACCCATTATGCATCCCGGCCTTGATGCCATAGTCGTGGTACCCCTCAACCCCCATACCCTCAGCAGCCGTCCCATAGTGGTTCAAGGCGATGCGGAAATCCGCGTGGTGGTGGGTGATCAGCGGGACATACGCCCGCATGTCACCTGTGATGGCCAGACCCATCAGGTGACCACCGTCGACGACGAGATAGTGGTGCGCAAGAAGCCGGAAAAACTGCGACTGATTCATCCAGAGGACCATGACTTCTACGAAATCTGCCGCAATAAACTCGGCTGGGCGTCCCACTCGGGCAATGGTTTCAACTGAGGCGGTGATATGAGCCTGGGGCGAGAGGGCTGGCGGGGTTACGACATCATTGGCGATGTGCACGGGTGCGCCAATACTCTGGAAAAACTCCTGCAGAAAATGGGTTATGAGCGCTGTGACGGCGTCTATTGTCATCCCGACCGGCAGGCGGTTTTTCTCGGCGACGTAGTGGATCGAGGGCCGCATATCCGCGAAGCCCTGTATCTTGTCAAGGATATGGTCGACCGCGGCAGCGCCAGGTGCATCCTCGGCAATCACGAATTCAATGCCATCTGTTACACCACGCCGGCGCCGGAGCACTCCGAGCAGGGGCATGTGCGCGCCCACACTCCCCGTCACAACCGCCTGATTGCCGAGACACTGGAGCAGTTCGCCTGTCATCCGGAAGAGTGGCGCATGTTTCTCGACTGGTTCAAAACCCTGCCGCTGTTTCTGGAGATGCCCGGCTTCCGCGTGGTGCACGCCTGCTGGGACCAGGGTTTGATCGACGAATATAAGGCGCGTTACGGCGACAATCTGCTGCGCGACGAACTGATCCTGGAGTCCATGGAAGCGCACAGCTTTGCCGGGCGTGTATTCGATCGCCTGACACGCGGCACCGACATTTCGCTACCAAGGGGAACGTCTATCGTCGGTCGCGACGGTTTCGTGCGCGAATCTTTCCGCACCAAGTTCTGGGCGCGAAATCCCCAGACCTACCGGGATGTCGTATTCCAACCCGATCCTCTGCCGGAGGATATAGCCGACCGTCCGCTGTCGGCGCGGGAGAGCGAACAACTGCTCAGTTACGGCGTCAACGAGCCTCCCGTTTTCGTCGGCCATTATTGGTTGCAGGGCAGCCCCAAACCCTTGCGCAGCAACGTGGCCTGCCTCGATTACAGCGCGGTGAAGTTCGGCCGTCTGGTCGCCTATCGCTTTGATGGCGAACGTAAACTGTCGGCGGATAAGTTTGTCTGGGTGTACGTAGATCCCGAGAGCTGAGAGCAGAATTAAATATGGCCATGATGAAATTGTGCAGCTTTGCACCTGGGCAGAACCTCGCGCCGGTGCGCGACCATCTGGACGCCCAGGGGCTGCCCTATGAAATGCGTGAGGCCAATGGCGCCGCAGAGCTTTGGATTGACGACCGCCATCTGGAGGCGGCTGCCGGCGTGCTGGACCAATTCACTCAGCGCGGACCGGCAAGCCCGGCTGGGTCGCGCCGGACCCTGGCGCTGGCCATTCTGCGCACCTGGCCAGTCAGCCTTGCCACCGTTGCGCTCGGCATCGCCGGCTACCTTGTGGTCTGGCTGGCGCCTATGTGGGTCGGCACATTCACCTTTACCAAGGTGACGTTTTATTTCAGCTACACCGCGGCGGCAAGTGCGGCCCAAACCTATTGGGTGGAGCACCAGTGGTGGCGCTTGATTACCCCCACGTTCCTGCACTTTGGGATATGGCATGTGTTGTTCAACAGCATGGCCTTATGGGAGTTGGGGCGACGTTTGGAGTTTATTTTGCCGCGGCATATTTACGGATTGGTGCTGCTGCTCACCGCCGTGGCGGCCAATCTGCTGCAGCACATGCTGCCAGGGTCCAACGTTTTCGGCGGCCTGTCCGGCGTGGTCTTTGGCCTGTTTGGCGTGATTGTTGTTCTTTACCGCCGCACCGGATCGCCAGTTTTGAATCTGCCCCGCGGACTCTATATTCTTGCGCTGGTTTCGCTAGTGGTCGCGCCCTTCGTGCTGGAGAGCCTGTTCAACACCCATGTGGCGAACGGTGCCCATATCGGTGGGCTGCTGGCCGGGCTTGCACTGGGTGTGGTGCTGCCGGTCCGCATGATTAGACGACTGCCTGGAGAGGCTTCTCCGACTTACCCATAAGTCCGTTTAAAAGGTGATTTGCCATGAGTGAAACTCAGGTACAGGCGCTGCTAGGGGCGATGACGCCGCAGGTTTATGAGCGCTTCAAACGCGCCGTGGAATTGCGCAAATGGCCCGACGGACGGGCCGTCTCTAGCGAACAGCTGCAAACCTGCCTGCAGGCAATCATCGCCTACGAGCATCACCATTTACCGCCGGAGCAGCGCACCGGCTACGTACCCCCAAAAACCGAACCTTGCGCAGACGACAGTCATATCCATACGCATGAAACGCCGCTGAAGTGGCGAGAGTAAGCTGACCTCATTCCCCCGGACGCCCGCGATTTTGCGACGGCCATTTCACTGCCGAGACACCGATGACGACACAACCCAAAACGGTTTATTTGAAAGATTACCGGCCGCCGGCCTTTCGTATTCTCACCACGGATCTGCAGTTCAAGCTGGAGCGGGAATTCACCGAGGTGAGCGCTGTGCTGCAGCTGGAGCGCCAAGGGCCCGGTAATGCGCCATTGCGGCTGGATGGGCAGGACCTGCAGCTGCGCGAACTGCGCCTGGACGGCCGGCCATTGCGTGAAGAGGAGTATCAGGTCGACGTCGAGGGTCTGACGATTTTCACCGTGCCGGACCGCTTCGAATTGAGCAGCGTGGTGCACATCGAACCGCACAAGAACACTGCTCTGGAAGGCTTGTACCAATCCCGCGGCCTCTACTGCACCCAATGTGAGGCCGAGGGTTTCCGCAAAATCACCTTCTACCTCGACCGCCCGGATGTGCTGAGTGTCTTCACCACCACCTTGATCGCGCCGCAAGAGGGATATCCGGTGCTCCTGGCCAACGGCAATCGGGTCTCGGCCGGCACCAGCACGGATGGCACCCATTACGCGGTCTGGCACGACCCTTTCCCCAAACCGGCTTATTTGTTTGCTGTGGTGGCAGGCGACCTCGCTTGCGTTGAGGATCACTTTGTCACCGCCAGCGGCCGTGATGTCACTTTGCAGATTTATGTGGAAGAGAAGGATCGCGACAAGTGCGACCACGCCATGGCGTCGCTGAAAAACGCCATGAAATGGGATGAAGAGATATACGGCCGTGAATACGATCTGGACATCTACATGATCGTCGCGGTGGATGATTTCAATATGGGTGCCATGGAAAACAAGGGCCTGAACATCTTCAACACCTCGTGCGTGCTCGCCAATCCGTGCACCACCACCGACACCGGATTCCAGCGGGTGGAAGGCGTGGTGGCCCACGAATATTTCCACAACTGGTCGGGCAACCGGGTGACCTGTCGCGACTGGTTTCAGCTCAGTCTGAAAGAGGGTTTTACAGTTTTTCGCGACGCGGAATTTTCCGCCGATATGGGCTCGCGTACGGTGAAGCGTGTCGAGGACGTACAGCTGCTGCGCACACTGCAGTTTGCGGAGGACGCCGGGCCCATGGCGCACCCGGTGCAGCCGCCGTCATTTATCGAGATATCCAACTTCTACACCCTGACGATTTACGAAAAGGGTGCTGAAGTTGTGCGCATGATTCATACGCTGCTCGGGCCCGAGCTGTTTCGCCGCGGGACCGATCTCTATTTCGAGCGGCACGATGGACAGGCCGTGACCATCGAGGATTTCGTGGGCGCCATGGTGGATGTCTCCGGGCGCGACTTCCGTCAGTTTATGAACTGGTACCGCCAGGCCGGCACTCCCGTACTCAAAGTCAGCGATTTTTATGACCCGGAGCAGCGCGAATATCACCTGACATTGGCGCAGTCCACGCCGGAAGCCAAAGCGGAGGGCAAACAACCTCTGCATATTCCGGTGGCTATGGGATTGCTGGGCGAAGCAGGGGCTTTGAAGGTGAATCTGGCGGGCGAGGAGATTGCCGACCTGCCGGCCGACAACACCCACAAAGTGTTGGAGTTGGTGGGGCCGGAGCAGACTTTTGTTTTCACCGATGTACCGGAGCGGCCTGTGCCGTCTCTGTTGCGCAACTTTTTCCGCGCCGGTGAAACTGGACTACGCCTACGCAACCGCGGATTTGCTGCGCATCATGACCTCGGATGACGACGGCTTTTGTCGCTGGGATGCCGCGCAGCAACTGGGGGTAGCGAGCGTGCAGGCCAATCTGGCGGATAGCACTTGTACAGCGGATGCACTGATCAACGCCTATTCTTTGCTTTTGGACGATTCGAGCCTCGATCCCGCCCTGGTTGCACTTATGCTGGATCTACCCTCCGAGGCCTATTTGGGTGAGCAACAGGCAGTAATTGACGTCGAGGGCAACCATCGCGCGCGGCGCAGTGTGCAAAAGCAGATCGCGGTGGCTTTGGAGTCGAAACTGAGCGCGACTTATTTGCGGTGTCGCAAGGCGCTTGCCGGGCTCGAAGAAAGCGTAGACGGAACGGCGGTGGCTCTGCGCAGTCTGAAGAACCGCTCTCTGGTGTACTTGATGTTGCTTGAGCGCGACCAATACAGGGGTTGGGCCAGCGAGCAGTTTGACCGGGCCGACAATATGACCGATGTGCTGAGCGCCATGACCACCTTGGTGCACAGCGAATTTGCCGCTTTGGCCCAGGAGAAAATACGGGTGCTTGAGGACTTTTTCTCCCGTTGGCAGCACGAGCCCCTGGTGGTGAACCAGTGGCTCTCGGTGCAGGCAGCGGACCCCAGTCCGGGTGCCTTGGCGCGGGTGCAGACACTACTGCAATCGGCGGCGTTCGATATACGCAATCCCAATAAAGTGCGCAGCCTGATCAGCGTGTTCGCCAATCAGAACCTGACGCATTTCCACGCTGGCGATGGCAGTGGTTATGCGTTTCTGGCGGAGCAGGTGCTGCGGCTCAATCAGCAGAACCCCCAGATCGCCGCGCGCCTGTTGGCGCCGCTGACAAAATGGCGGCGGTTCGATAGTGGCAGGCAAGCCCTGATGAAAAAACAATTGGCACGGATTGCGGAGACTCAGCTTTCCAAAGACGTGTATGAAGTCGTCAATAAATCTCTAATGGAGTGATTTTTTATGGCCTTCTGGCGTTCTGATGATCGGCAGTATTCGGGTTTTGCCAAACTGCTGCACTGGGGCTCTGCACTGATTGTGGTGGGTTTGTTTGCTTTGGGGTTGTGGATGGTTGATCTCAGCTACTACCACTCCTGGTATAGAACGGCACCGGACATTCATAAAAGTGTCGGTATTGCACTTGTTCTGGTGACGTTTATCCGTCTGGTCTACAGATTCTCCGTGCGTTACCCGGCGACCTTGACCAGCCATTCTAGGTTGGAGCGCTTAGCGGCCAAAGCAGTTCATGTCGCGATCTACGGCTTGTTGTTGGTGATGTTTGTGTCGGGCTACCTGATCACTACCGCCAAAGGTGAGCCGCTGGTGGTATTTGGCGGACTCATCGAGATTCCCAGCCTGGTTTCCGGGTTCGACAATCTCGAGGATCTGGCGGGGGAGATACACGAAATCGCCGCTTTTACCTTGGTCGGCCTGGCTTTGCTGCATGCGGCGGCCGCATTGAAACATCATTTCATTGATAGAGATGAAACTTTGCTGCGTATGATCCGGCGGTCCGGCAAGGGTTAATAGAATCAAGGCTTGCGGTTCGCACAGACCGTCGGCCTCATACAATGTGCACATCAATCCACTTGGAGGAAAGCATGAAAAAACAACTAGCGGGTATTTTGGCTGCGGCAGTGCTCGGTGCGACTGCACATGTCGAGGCTGCGGATTACACCATCGACACAGCGGGTGCTCACGCCTTTGTCCAGTTCCGGGTTAAGCACTTGGGTTACAGCTGGCTGTATGGCCGTTTCAACAAATTCGACGGATCTTTTACGTTTGACGAAAAAGATCCGACCAAGAACTAAAGTGGCAGTCACAGTTGATGTCACCAGTCTGGACAGCAATCACGCCGAGCGCGACAAGCACCTGCGCAGCGCCGACTTCCTCAATACGTCCAAATTCCCCAAAGCCACCTTCGTCAGCACAGCCTATAAGTCCACTGGCGAAAAAACGGCTGAAGTCACTGGCGATCTCACCCTGCACGGTGTAACCAAGCCCATCACGATTCAGGTGGAGCATATTGGCACTGGTGCGGATCCTTGGGGTGGATTCCGCTCCGGCTTTGAAGGGCGCGCCACCATCAAGCCCGCAGAGTGGGGCATTGGCATGGCTAAACTCGGCCCCGCTTCAGAAGAGGTGGAACTGTTTTTGACTGTGGAAGGCGTCCGTAAAGGCAAATAACCGGGTATTCAGCGGCAATAAAAAAAGCGCTGTGTTGCCACAGCGCTTTTTTTGCCCCGCGTTTTTAGCGGGTCAGTGTGACGAACTGGGTGTCTGCGCCATTCAGATCCAGGGCAGCCAGAGTATTGGTGGTCTCATCCAGCAGGAGTAGGTAGTGGAAGCTTGGATGCCTCACCATCCTGGTCGGATTGAACAACTGGCGCGGTACGCGATTGCCGTATTGATACACCACCGTGCGCTCTCCGGTGGTGAGATCCGCAGCCATGATGGCCTTGCGGCCGGTATCCAGGATCAGCGCCCGGTTGTTTGCTGTATCCATCGCAATGGCGCGCGGCATCAGCAGTGCCCCATCGTCATCGGGAGTTGCCGACGGAGGTGAGAAATAGGTGCGGACACCGCTGGTGAGGTCTACCGCGATAACCGCATTAAGTTCGCTGTCCACACCGAGGATACGGTTGCGCTCCTTGTCCAGGGTGATCCCGCGAAGGTTAGAGAAGTCGTTGTTCCAGTCGGGCACACCGCCGCCGGACAGGAGGACGCGCGCATATTCATCGTCATTGAGATCGAATTTGGCAATGCCATAGAGACGCCCGCTGCGGAATGCCACGTAAGTCAGACCCGCTTCCGCATCGGTCAGCATATCCATCGCGACTCCGCCGACTCCGCCGACGTTCGCCGCTTCTCTGGTTTCTACATTGAATGAAACCAGACGTCCGTTAAAGCCGTTCGCCAGGAGCAGCTTCTCATTGACCGGGTCCCAGGCGCCTCGGACCGGATCTCTCAAAATCTCATCATTCGGCCCGAGGTTGTCGATCATCGAGTTGCTCAAAACATATTTATGACCGAAGTAGAGGCTATAGCTGAACAGGCTCGACAGCTTGGCGTCCAGTAGATATGCCTGATGGTCGCCGGCAAGAAAAATGTCGTAAGGAATACGGTTGCCGATGAAGTCCTGTTCGTCCACCGGGCCAGTAGAGACAGTGACGGTGCGCACGCCGGATTCGCCGTTGACCCGGAAAACCGCATTCTGGGTTGCGTCGAGCATATAAATGGCATTGTCACTCGCACTGTAGGCCATGCTGGAGATCAACCGCAGCACATAAGCACCGTTTTCGGGGATTGTGTTGGATGTCAGGTAGGTCGCCTTTTTGGTTGCAACATCAATCGCCGCCACACCTGGTGCCTGCAGATCGAAGACATCGGCGTCATTCGTGTTCAAGAGAAACAGCCGCTGCCGCGCAACATCCATCTCAAGTGCGGACGGAACCCGCAAGGGGAAAGTTGTGGAGGATGCCGCTTCCTGCAGACTAAGCAGTGTGCGTTTGCCGTCGCTGACATTGATCTCGAGTACACGAGGGCTGCTTAATCCGGTGTCAAGCGCGTACAGAGTGGAAGTAGTGGGGTTGTGGGCCAGCGAAACTACCTTAGACAGAGGTGGGTTTACTCCCGTCGCCGGTTTGTCCGCGGAGGATATCAGCGTGCGCACATTTGTAGTGAAGTTGATGCTGTAGATAATTTCATTGCTGGTGGCTCTGGCCACCGGAGTGGTGGTTCCCTCGGGCAGTTCATTGCCCTCTTTGTCAAAAAACTTGGCTTGAATATCTGCCACAAAAGCCGTGTCGCCGGAAATGGTCATGGTGTCCGGGGAGTGGCGAAGATAGATATCGGAAAAATCCGGTATCACCAGAGTGCTCTGCTCGCCGGTGGTCAGGTCGACTGTCATGAATTCCGGTGTGGGGTCGGCGGCGTTATTGCGGATCTGGTACAACACTACGCGGTTGCGCGCCGTATCCAGCACCATGCTTCTTGGAGCTTTGATCTGATTGGTAGTGCCGGGCTGGGGTGAAAGCGTGGACAGCTTGCCAGTACTCTTGTCAGCCGCAATGATCGAATTGTGTATGACATCGAGAATCAGCAGACGGTTGTTACTGCTGTCATCGAGGACTGCGCGTGGAGAAATGATATTGGGGGCGCGCTCGACAAAAATCCGGTCGATTTCACTGATACCGTCGGCGGTTTCCTCGCTGATCACCAACTCGTTGTCGCCCGGGGCGAGATCGGCGGTATAGGTCCAGTTTGCCAGGCCATCAGCACTGCTGACGGGTTCATCGTTGATGTAGACCTGATTCACTCCATCCGTATCCACAACCACGCCTCGCAGGGTGATGCGGTCGTTTTCGGTGCGTGAATAACGCGGTGGAAAATGCACCCGCACATTGCCTTCGATGATGATTCCCGAGGAGCTGGAGCTGCTGGATGAGCTAGAGGAACTGCTGGACGAGCTGCTGGACGAGCTTGATGCGCCGGAAGAACTTGAGCCTGAAGAGCTCGAACTAGTGGTGCCGCCGTCATTGGAGCCTTTGTTGCTGCTGCCTGAATCACAGGCCGAGAGCAGGCCCATGGAGCCGAACAGGGCGGCGAGGGCGAAACAAGAGAAAAACTTACGCATTCATTTACCTTTGGGTCCGTTGGAGCAGCACTGGGCGGCAAATTCGAAGTGATGGCCGGTCACATGATGTTATTGGACTGACGACCGCACACCCGTCAGGGCGTCTTCCGGCTATTGCAGGCTCCATTCGTTTGACCTGCGCCGGTAAAAACCGAGGCGGCATTGTACGGGCTGGCAGGATCACAACCAATAGGCTGTAGGTCATCAGCCCGCTTTATAAAGTGCCGGTAGTTCCGGCGCAGCGGTATTGCCAGTGGCCACACGGGAGAGCCGTTCCGCCGTAGTGGCGAGCAGAGCGTAATCCACGTCATTGGTTCCGCTGGCAAAAAGGACCGCTTCCAGCTTGCCGAGTTCGCGCTGCACGTCAGCGGAACCACTTGCCCGACTTATATCGTGCAATAGCTTGTGCCCCCCCCAGAGTGTTTGTGCCCACACGAGGAGTGCGGTACGGGTCTTGGCGGCATCGCGCCGTTCGCATGCTTGACGCACCTGCCGCAAAGCTTCTTTTTCGGCTGGTCGCGGTGGGATCGACGGGTGATTCCGCAACTGGGGTCTTGCGGCTCCGCCACCATGCTCCCAAGGTAAACAGGTTGCAGAGCAACAGCAGACCGCTGATCCATGGCCACAGATCCCGCGAAGCGGAAACCACGATAGGTGGCGCAGTGGGCGTAGAGCTGGCTTGAGGCGCAATCCCGTTCTGTTGTTGCACGGGAGTCGAGGTCTGACCTTCGGCGGGTGCAACACGCAGGGTGCGCGCCGGCAAGGTCGCTTTCTCGAGTTTTTTCTCCGAAGTGTTCCACCAGGTAATGCTGACTTCCGGCAGAGTCACCTCGCCCGCCCGGGTTGGCACTATGGCAACGCTTTCCCGCTTGGTGGCGTGCACCCCTTGCGAGGTGAGCTGTTTGTCCTGCTCGGGCTTATCCGGATAGAACTTGAGTTCCGCTGTCCCGCGCTCGTCAAATACAGGAGGCAATTGCTCGGGGCTGGCTCCTGTCGCACTAATGGTGACGGTCCGGGTGATGGGTTCGCCGACCCGGAATTCCTCCGGCGAGCGGCTCCACTGTTCTTCCAGCTGTACCGACTGCGCCGGCAGCCAGGGGCTGGCGGCGGGAAAATCAGCCGGTTTGGGTTCGACGGTGATCGCCACCGCTTTGGTCTTGGCCCGGTGCAGCTTGAAGCGGCCGCTGCCGAAGCCAAAGCGGCTCATGCCCGGCTGGTCGGTGGTGCGGATGGTCCAGGTTCGTTCGGGAATATTGATGACTCCGCTCGCATCGGCGAACACTGCATATCGAAATTCCGCAACGCCGTAAGCGGTATGCCCCAGGGTGGTCTGATAGTCCACCCGCGGCAACTCCTCCACCCGCGCCTGATTGATGTTGAATTGGCCAGTGTCGAGGGAATCCACGCTCTGATTGAAATGCAGGCGATAGGTCACGATGAACTGTTCCTGGACGTAGACGGTGGATTTGTCCACGTAAGTTTCAACAAATACATCTTCTTTGCCGCTGATAGGGTCTATGGTCGGTTCCCGCACGGTTATGGCGACTGGCTTGCTGTGTTCGTTGCGCAGAGTGATGGGTGGAATAAGCAACTGGCCAGTGTTGCGCGGCGATAGGGTGAGGCGCCATTCGGTAAACGCGCTGACATTGCCATTGATGATGGAATGTTGGGTGGACTTGTTGTTCGACAGAATATCAAACTGGTTCAGCACACTGAAATCGGGATCACTGGTGACCTGCCGCCCCTCGTAACGCACGATCAGGTTGAGGGTTTCATTGAGGCGGATTTCGCGCCGGTCGACCTCTGCGGTCAACGCCTCTGCCGCAGCCTCACCGGCCAGGAATAATGTCAGCAGCAGCGAGATAAGAGTGAAGCTCCAATTGCGCCGGTGCCCCCATCGGGATGAGCGGCCGAATGCGGAAATTGGTGTGCCAAAGGAAATGGGTTCTGAAACAGTCATAGGATCTACCAGCGTTGCTCCGCCTGGTTGTTCGAAGATGAGTTGTCGCGCAGGTTTTGCCGGCGCTGCATGTACTGGTATTTGAATTTATTGCGCATCAGCCCGCCCGGATCGTCCGGAACCTTGCGCAACCATTGTTCCAGCATCTGTTGTTCTTCCGTCATGGGTTGGGCCTGGGCCTCCACCATTGCCTGGTGCGGTTCTCCTGGTTCGCCCTCCTGTGGTTCCTGCACCTGCTGGGCCGCCTCCGCTTGCTGGCGTTCCTCCTGCTCGCGCGCCGCCTTGGTATAGGGATTTTCCTCCCCGGAGTTTTGCTGTTCCGCCTGCTCCTGTTGGCGGGCGCGGTCACTCGCTTCCTGGTCGCTCATTTGCTGCTCGGTCTGCTCGCCCGCGCCGTCACTATTTTCGCCCTCGTCGCCATCACTGCTTTGTTGCGAGTCGCTTTTCTGGCCATTGCCATTTTGGTCATTCTGCTGTTGCTGGTCGCCCTTTTCGTCGGACTCGTTCTGATCACCCTCGCCCTGTTGCTCCTGCTGCTTCTGCAGTTCCGCCAGCTGTTGTGCGACCTGCCGATTGTCTTTGGCTTGGGTAAAGTCAGGCTGTTGACGCAACGCCTCGTCATAGGCGGCGACTGCTTTATCAAACTCGCCGGCCCGGGTAAGGGCGTTGCCGCGGTTATAGGCCGCGACCGCGTCGGCATCCCGGGCAAACTCCGCTGCGGCGGCGGCAAATTCTCCCTGTTGATACAAGGCCACGCCGCGTCTATCCGGTGTGGAGAAACGTTTGGCCGCTTCCGCGTCCCCCGCCTGCAGATCGTGTTGCGCCTGCTGATCCTGGCGCGACCAGAGATCGCGCCAGTCCAAGGCTTGGGCAGAAGAGGGGCTGAAACCCAACGGCAGCAGGGTCAACAGCCAGATGCCGGTGATCCAGCCGCGGCGGAATAGGAGCGCGATAAACGGCAGGAGCAGAAGCGACAGGTACTGGCCGTGCTCAAACCATTGGTCGAAGGTGCGATCCGCCTTGGAAGTCTCTGGCCCTATCGGGGAGAGCAATTGCAGTAGGGTCTCAATATCGCTGTTGTTGGCGACAAGGGGAACATAGTAAGCGCGCTGCTCCACGGTGAATTGGCGTAGGCGTTCTTCGTTCAATCGCGCCACCACCATCTCGCCCTGACGGCTCTTCGCAAATCCGCCTTCCGGCAGGGGGATTGGAGCACCTTGTTCGGTGCCAACTCCCCAGATGGTGAGTTGGTGCGGCACACGGGAGAGCTCGTGCGCCATGGTTGCTAAAGCGGCAGGTTCGATCTCATCCGTCAAAAAGAGGATGTCGCCGCGGCGTACGCCGCCGTCCTTCAGCAATTGAATGGCCTGGCTGAGCGCCATTTCCGCGTTGCTGCCCACCATCGGCAGGCTGGTGGGACTCAAAGCGGGCAACAGGTTGATGATGGTGCCGCGGTCATCCGTCAGCGGTGTCACCGTGTAGGCTCTCCCGAATAGGCGATCAGCGCCACCTGGCCATCCTTGCGCTCCTTAAGCAGGTCGATCAGTTTTAAGCGCGAGCGCATCAGGCGCGACGGTTTGATGTCTTCTGCGAGCATGGAGGGCGACAGGTCCCAGCAGATCACCAGCGCCTGGTCATTGCGTTCCACCGGTTGCGGAATTTTTTGCCACGCGGGGCCGGCAAGGGCGATGACCGCGATGGACCAAAGCGCCAGTAGGCCGAGCAAGGGCCAACGGCGCTGCTGGATTTGCACCTGGTCGAGTAAGTAGGGGAGGAGGTTGGGCGCTATATAACGCGTCCATTGCTGGCGGTCGCGCTGGCGCAACAGCAGCCAAATACAGAGCAGGATCGCCGGCACCAGCGCGATGAACCAAAGAGGGCGGATAAAGTGAAAATCCTGCAGCATGTTTATGCCGCTCCACGGGAGTTGAGGGCGCTGCCGCTGCTCCAGCCGACACGGCTGAGCGCCAAAAGAAAACTCAGCAGGAGCGCAGCGCCAAGCGGCCAGTGAAAAAGCGCGTTGACTGGACGGAACATTTCGTCATCCTGCTCTATGGGCTCTAGCCGGTCGAGTTCCGCGTAGATGCGCACCAATTCTTCTGGATTGCGTGCGCGGAAATACTGCCCGCCGGTCTGCTCGGCGACATAGCGCATGGTGTCCTCGTCGAGATCGGCGGAGGGGTCGATTTTGCGCCGTCCGAACAGGGTCTGCTGGATCATTTCATCGGCGCCCAGACCAATGGTGTAGATCTTTACGTCCGACAGCTTGGCCAGATCCGCCGCTTGGCGCGGATCCACTTCGCCAGCGGTGTTGGCGCCATCGCTGAGCAGAATCAGCACGCGGCTGGATTCGGGCCGGTCGCGCAGGCGCTTGATGGCAAGACCTATGGCGTCGCCGATGGCTGTCTGCTGCCCGGCGAAGCCGATCTGCGCTTCCTGTAAAAGTGTTTGCACCGTCTGGCGATCAAAGGTCAAAGGCGCCTGCAGATAGGCGTTTGAGCCGAACAGAATCAGGCCGAGGCGGTCGTTTTCGCGCCGGCTGACGAAATCTCCAATGACAAATTTGACCACGTCGATCCGCTGCAGGTTGCGGTTCTGCAGCACCATGTCCGGGATCTCCATACTGCCGGATATGTCCACCGCGAGCAGCAGATCGCGCCCGGTGGCGGGCAGTTGCACCGCATCGCCGATCCACTGTGGCCGCGCTGCCGCGCCCAGGCAAAGCAACCAGACCAAAGCTAGCAGCACCAACTGCCACCAGCGGCTGCCGGGGCGCGCAGTTTGCTGTTGTTGCAGGCTGCGATCTGCTGGAAAAATGGCACCCGCAGGGCAACCTCCTGGCGGGCCAGGGCGGGCACCAGCCAATACACCAGTAAAGGTGCAGGCAACAGAATGAAAATCAGGGGCCAAGCGAATTCAAACACGCCCCGATCTCCTCTGCGTAGTTCCCGTGCGATGGTCGCGGATCCAACGGCTAAGACTGGCAAGCAGTTCCTCACGCGGACAGGGCGCGTTCGGTTGATAGCCGCCCTGCGCCAGCGCGGTCGCAGTCGCGCCGACGAATACCGGTTGCCGGCAGTGGCGGTTCAACCAATCCACCCACGGCTCGCCAAAGGATTGATTGATAGCCAGCCGATCACCTGGAAAAGCCGCCAGAGCGATACGTTTGAGCAGTCGGTTGGCCTCGGTGGCCAGGTCTGCTTCGGGGCAGTCCTGCAGCTCCTGCAGCAGCGTGAGAGCGGCGCGCCGGTAAGCTGCTCGCCTGCGCCTCTGGCGCAAAGTCACGATCAAGGCAAACAGAGCGGCGAGCACTAGGATCGTCAATATCCACCAGCCAGGCGCGGGCGGCCACCAGCCCACGGGTGAGGGGGCGATGATGTCGTGCATATGCTCCAGCAGCTCTTGAGCCTGCGGTGGGAGGGAGCTGTGTTGCGCGGCTGGTGTCATGGTGCATCTCCAGCGCTGCGGCGGGTTTTGCGGCGCGTGCTGAACAGATCGCGCACGAAACCTTCCAGCGGCTGGTTCACAGGAGCGTGGACATATTGCACGCCAGTGGTAGCACAACTCTGCCGCAGTTCAGCCTGATGCTGATCGAACGCCTTCTGGAAGGATTGCGCGATGGCGGCTACATCCAGAGTCAGACGCTGCTGCCCGTCAGAAACCGCCAGCTGGCCGGCGTGCGGCAGCTCGCGCTCCAGCGGATCGTAGACGTGCAACGCCATCACATCCGAGCGTTTGGCCAGCTGGCTCAAAGGCTCGCGGCATTGCGGCGTCAGGTCGTGAAAGTCAGAAATCAGAATCACCAGACTGCCGGGGCGGGCGATACGGCTGGTCTCGGTCAGCATCTCCAGCAGCGCAGTGGAGGAGGCTGGTGGTACCGGTCCGCTGAGGGCGCGGTTGAACTCCACCAGTTGGTGCAATAGATCGAGCACTGCGTGCTGGCTGCGCTTGGCCCGGATGTCCCCTTGGCGGGTATCGCCAAACAGAAGGCCGCCGATGCGGTCGCTGTTGTTGTTGGCGATCCAAGCCACCACGGCGGCGATCTGCGCGGCAAACACGGATTTGAAACAGACACGGCTGCCGAAAAACATGGGTGAGCGCTGGTCGACCATGACAAAGATCGGCCGCTCGCGCTCTTCCTGGAATAGCTTGGTGTAAGGCGACTGCACCCGCGCGGTAACCCGCCAGTCGATGGTGCGAATATCGTCCCCCGGTTGATAGGGGCGCACTTCGGCAAACTCCATCCCCCGACCGCGATAGCGGGTACGCACGGAGCCCTCCAGCAGAGCCTGGCTGCGCTTGCGCATGTTCAGGGTCAGATCGCGGCTGAGATGGCGCAGGCGCAACAGATCATCCACCGAGGTGTAAACGCCACCGGGCGCCGCGGCGCCTGCAGAAAAGGTCGATGAGGCCATTAAAGGACAGGCACGTATTCGAGCAGTTGATCGATCACCCGGTCGGCGTTCTGCCCACTGGCTTCGGCTTCAAAGCTCAGCAGCAGGCGGTGGCGGAAGACATCGTGCAACACCGCCTGGACATCATCCGGGCTGACGAAGTCCTTGCCGGTGAGCCAAGCATGGGCGCGGGCGCAGCGGTCGAGGCCAATGGTAGCGCGCGGACTTACGCCGTATTCGATCCAGCGCGCGAGCTCGGCGTTGTAAGCCGCCGGCTGATGGGTGGCGGCGGTGAGCTGGACTATGTACTCCTCCACCGCAGGCGCCATATGAACCGACAAAGCCTCCTGGCGTGCGGCGAATAAAACCTCCTGGGTGACCTTCTCCGGCGGCGTGGGGCGTGCCTGGCTGGTGTTGGCCTCGGCGCGAGTGAGGCGGAGGATTTCCCGCTCGGCTTCCACACTCGGGTAGGACACCCGCACGTGCATCAGGAAACGGTCGAGCTGGGCTTCCGGCAGGGGATAGGTGCCTTCTTGCTCGATGGGGTTCTGAGTGGCCATCACCAGAAAGAGCGCCGGCAACTTATAGGTGGATTTGCCCACGCTGATCTGCCGCTCCGCCATCGCCTCCAACAGCGCCGACTGCACCTTGGCGGGGGCGCGGTTGATTTCGTCCGCCAGCACAAGATTGTGGAAAATCGGGCCTTTCTGGAATTCGAAGGAGCCGGTTTCGGGGCGATAGATATCGGTGCCGGTCACGTCGGACGGCAGCAGGTCCGGCGTGAACTGAATGCGGTGAAAGTCACCTTGAATAACATCGGCGAGGGTCTTTATGGCTTTGGTCTTGGCCAGGCCCGGCGCGCCCTCAACCAGAAGATGGCCGTCGGCAATCAGAGCGATCAGCAGGCGGTCGATGAGCTGGGGTTGGCCGACGATCTGGCCGTTGAGCCAGTGTTGAATGGAAGAGACTGCGTCGCGTGATGAACCCATATTGTTTTCCGTATGTCGGGTGCCAGCCTTCGGCCGGCGCTTGAAGCGAAAACGGCTTTTTTTAAGCCTCAAAAGGTTTTTTCAAAACATAAAATCAACAAGACCGCCGTAGACTGCGGTCCCGAAGATCAGTTCCGGTTACTTTGTGTTGCCGAACCGGCGGCGCTGTGCGGCCTGGGTTGGCGGACAAATTGGCTATGCTATGTAGGGGCATAATAAAAGACTTCAATAGATGCGGGAAACCGATGCGCTATCGTCCAGTCAGACCACTGGGGCCGCCCGCGGATAACTGCAGAGGATTCGAGCATGTCAGCGACAACTCCGGAAGCCACAGAGTCTGCCAAATACCGCTTGCTCAATCAGGTGCTCGAACACATAGACAAGGAGCGGGCGGAACAACCCGACTTCCCTCTGTTCCGCAGTTTTATCCGCATTTTCTGGATGCAGCTCAATCTCGACGATTGGCAGTGGCGGGAGATTTCGGACATCGTCGGTTGCTGCTATTCCCTTTGGCTCGCCGTACGCAATTCCAGCCAGACCACTTATGTGAAGACCTTCAATCCCACCCTGGAAGAAGACGGTTGGCTTTGCAATGGCTCCATCATTATCGTCCGGCAGAAGGATATGCCCTTTCTGGTGGATTCCCTGCGCCTGGAACTCAACCGGCGCGCCATGGCGCTGCACGCCATTAAAAGCACGCTGATCAAGGTGGCGCGCAATGGCGATGGCGAAGTGGTGGCGCTGCATCCGATTCCCATCGCGCAGGAGGCTGCCGGCGAGGGGCAACAGGAGGCGGTGATTTTTCTCGAGGTTGCGCTAATGGCCTCGGAGGAGGAGCGCCTGGAAATTCAAAGCGCGATTAAAGACGTGCTTGCGGAAGTTGCTACCGTGGTGGGGGATTATCCGGCCATGCTCGATTTTATCCGCAGTGCCAGGGACGATTTGCGCTTCGCGCCGGACCAGCAGCAGGCCGATGAATGCCGGGCATTTCTCGATTGGCTGGTGGACTCGCATTTCACGTTTCTAGGGCTGCGGCTGCTCGAGCGGGAGGGCAGCGACGAGAGTCCGTTGCTGCGCGAAGATTCTACCAACCGCCTCGGCATATTCCGCCGCCATGAGTTCCAGGACAGATCGCCCGGCGCATCGGCTTTTTATGGTGGTGAGGATCTGATCTCCTTCAGTAAATCCGCTACCCGCTCCACCGTGCATCGCCGCGTCTACCCGGATTATGTGGTGGTGAAACGTTTTTCACCTGAGGGCAAAGTGGTGGGCGAGATGCGCATTCTCGGTTTGTTCACCTATGCCGTGTACAGTCTCAGTCCGCGTTCCATTCCGCTGTTGCGGCAGAAGGTGGAATACATCATGGCGCGCTCCGGTCTCGCGCCAGTGAGTCACGACGGCAAAAATCTGGTGCGGGTTATCGAAAGTTTTCCGCGCGATGAATTATTCCAGTCAGACCGGGAAACATTGTTCCAAACCATCATGGGCGTTGCCCGTATCAGTGAGCGCCGGGTGGTGCGCCTGTTTGCGCGCAACGACCCCTTCGGCAAATTCGTCAATTGTGTCGTTTATGTGCCGCGGGATATCTACAACACGCGCGTGCGGCAAAAAATCGAGCGCCTGATTGGCGACGCCATTCATTCGCAGGAATTCGATTCGACGACCCATTTCTCCGAATCCATTCTCGCGCGCGCTTATATGGTATTTCGCCTGCCCGATGGCGCAGCGGTGGAATACGATCCCCAATATCTCGAAGCCAGCATTGTCGACATTACCCGGGGCTGGGACGACCGTTTTGAATCCGCCTTAGTGGAAGCGTTCGGCGAAGCGCGCGGACTCCAATGCCACCGCCAGTACACAGGTGCGTTCGGCGTCAGTTATCAGGAGGATTACGATGCGCGTGCGGCGGTGAAAGATATTCAGATGATCGAGTCGCTCCAGGCGGAGCGGGATGTCGCTATGCTGTTTTATCACCCGGTGGGCACCCCGGATGACCGCATGCGCTTCAAAGTCATGCAGCTTGCGCAGCCGCTGGAATTGTCCGATGTGATTCCGGTGCTTGAACATCTCGGCCTGCGGGTGCTCGGCGAGCATCCCTATAAAATCCAGCGATCTGACGGCGCCGTGGTGTGGATGCACGATTTCAGCCTGGCGCTGCGGCTCGCGGTGAAATTGGATGTGCAGGCGGTGAGCAAATTATTTGAGCAGGCGTTTGCGGCAATCTGGCATCGCCAGACCGAAAACGATGCGTTTAATCGCTTGGTGCTGGGTGCGCGTCTGAGCTGGCGCGAGGTTGGAATGCTGCGCGCCTATGCGGGCTATATGAAGCAGACCGCCTTTACTTTTAGTCAGGATTACATCGCCGAGACGCTGGTCAACCAGTCGGATATCACGCGCAATCTTGTCGCTCTTTTCAAAGCCTATTTCGACCCGCGCATCAACGCTGAGCAGAATAAACCCGAGGCACGCGTAGAGCGCCTGAAAGAAAAAATACTGCAGAGTCTCGATGCGCTGGAAAATCTCAACGAAGATAAAATCCTGCGCCGCTATTTCGAATTCATCAATGCCACGTTGCGCACCAATTTTTATCAGAAAACCGCCAGTGGTGAGGACAAGGATTACGTCTCCTTTAAATTCAGTCCACGTGACATCAGCAATATTCCCGAGCCGCGCCCGCTGTATGAAATTTATGTCTATTCCCCCCGCGTGGAAGGTGTGCATCTGCGCGGTGCCAAAGTTGCTCGCGGCGGGTTGCGCTGGTCGGACCGACTGCAGGATTACCGCACGGAAATTCTCGGTCTGTTGAAAGCGCAACAAGTAAAGAACGCGGTCATAGTGCCCAACGGCGCCAAAGGTGGATTTGTCGGCAAACAGCTGTATATGTTCAGCTCGCGGGACGATATTCAGGCAGAGGCGATCGAGTGCTACAGAATATTTATTCGCGGTCTGCTGGATTTAACGGACAATTATCGCCAGGGCGAACTGGTGCGTCCGGCAGGTGTGATCTGCCGGGATGAGCCGGATCCCTATCTGGTCGTCGCCGCCGATAAAGGCACGGCAAGTTTTTCCGATATCGCCAACGCCATATCCCTTGAGTATCAACACTGGTTAGGCGATGCCTTCGCCTCCGGTGGCAGCCAGGGTTACGATCATAAAAAAATGGCCATCACCGCGCGCGGTGCGTGGATTTCCGTGCAGCGGCATTTTCGCGAAATCGGCGTCAATATTCAGGAGCAGCCATTTACCTGTGTCGGCATAGGCGATATGTCGGGCGATGTATTCGGCAATGGCATGTTGTTGTCGCGCTGCACCCGCCTGGTTGCCGCGTTCAATCATCAGCATATTTTTATCGACCCGGAGCCGAATGCGGAAGCTTCCTTTGAAGAGCGGCAACGTTTGTTCAATCTGCCGCGCAGCACCTGGGCTGATTATGATCATTCGTTGATTTCCCCGGGCGGCGGAGTTTTTTCCCGCAGCCAGAAATTTGTCGTGATCACACCGCAGATGCAACAGGCACTCGCCATCGAGGAAAAGCGCCTTGCGCCCACCGAATTGATCAGCGCGATCCTGCGCGCGCCCGTCGATTTGTTGTGGAACGGCGGCATCGGCACCTATGTAAAAGCCAGTGCGGAAAACAACGCAGATGTCGGCGATAAAACCAATGACACGGTGCGCGTGAACGGCGCGGAACTGCGCTGCAAAGTGGTGGGTGAGGGTGGCAATCTGGGCATGACACAATTGGGGCGTGTGGAATACGCATTGAGCGGCGGCGCGTGCAACACGGATTTTATTGATAACTCCGGTGGCGTTGATTGTTCGGATCATGAGGTGAATATCAAAATCCTGTTGGATGAGATGATTGCCGACGGCGATCTCACACCTAAACAGCGCAATCAATTATTGAGCGACATGACTGCTGCAGTGGCGGATCTGGTATTGCAGGATAATTATCGCCAGACCTTCGCCCTCAGTATTGCGCGGCAGCAGGCCGGCTCGCGGATGCGCGAATACGGCCGGTTTATCCACTTTCTGCAGGAGCAGAAGCTGCTCAACCGCAAACTGGAATTTTTGCCCAGCGACGATCAATTGGTGGAGCGGCTGCATAAATTGCAACCCTTAACCCGCCCGGAGCTGGCGATATTGTTGTCCTACGCCAAGGTGATGTTGAAGGACGCTTTGGGTGCGGAAAATATTGCCGCTGAACCCTATTTGCAAAAAAGTGTGGAAAAAGCTTTTCCCGCGCATTTATGCCATCTCTATGGCGAACGTATTTATCGCCACCGCCTTATGCGCGAAATCGTCGCCACGCAAATTGCCAACGATCTCATCAATACGCTGGGGATCACCGCTGCCTATCGTCTGCAAAGCGCCACCGGCGCCAGGCTCAAGGATATTGCGCTGGCTTTTGCCACCGCTCGCGATGTGTTTCGCCTAGAGGATTTTCAGCGTTATCTGGCGGAGCTGGATAACCGGGCCCCGGCGGCGGCTCAGGCCGACATGATGATCAATATGGAGCGTAGGGTGAGGCGGGCCACCCGTTGGTTTCTCGCCCGACGCCGCAGTGCCGAGGCGGAGCGTCCGGTTGAACAGGACGTAGCTTTTTTTCGCGCGGGCGTTCAGCAGATCAACCGGATTGCGGATGCGACCTTGGTGGGGGCCGCGCGGGAAAGCTGGCTGGGGCGGTGCGAACATTACCGCAACCTTGGCGTTGACCTGGAGTGGGCGCAGCAGCTCGCCATGCCGGACAATCTTTTCTCCGGCCTGTGCATTCTGGAGTCCGCGCGCTGTGTTGGCAGCGACATTGCCGCCACGGCGCTGCTTTTCTATGTTTTACACGATCGTCTGGGAGTGGATGCCCTGGCGACGCGCTTGTCCGACGCGGAGGTTGAAAACCATTGGCAAGCGGTTGCGCGGGAGGCGTTTCTGGATGATCTCGAATCGCAACTGCGCGCCATCACCACCACGCTTCTGCAGGCGGGTCCATCGGACAAATCCCTTGAGCTCCTCGAGTCCTGGCTTACAGACGACAATCCCTGGTTACAGCGCTGGTCGGCGATGGTGAGAGAGATCCAGTCCACCCAGCAGGCGGATTTTGCGCTTTTTTCTGTCGCTGTGCGGGAGCTGATGGAACTGGCGCACCTGGGCCGATTAACGGGGCGGACGGACGGTGACTGAAGAGCTGCACCGAGTGGTCCTGCCCATCCAGTTATCGGCAGACGAATATCTCAAGTATTACCGCGGTGCGGCGCGCAACGTCTTCGCCCGCGATCTGCAGGGGCGCGTGGTGCAGCTCCCGGCCAATCTGCTGCAGCGTTTCGTGACCGAAAATGGAATCGATGGCCTCTTCGAAATCACCATCACCGCGAGCGGCAAGATGGTGGATATAAAACGGCTGGGGCCCAGCGGAGGATGAGCGGCCAGTGGCCGCGCCCGGCGGTCTCCACTAGAATTCGCGCTTTCTCATCAGTTGCGAGCGATTTATGTACGGTTTAGCCAAGAAGATTCTGTTTGCCATGCCCCCGGAGTTGAGCCATGAGGTGGCTCTGGACTGGATGGGTGCCGCGCACAGGTTGGGACTGCTCAAGCTGGCCATGACACAACCGCAGAAGCCGGTGGAGGTGATGGGGCTGAAATTTCCCAATCCTGTGGGCATGGCGGCGGGACTGGATAAAAACGGCGACTATTTCAATGCTCTCGGCGACTTGGGATTTGGTTTTGTTGAGATCGGCACAATCACGCCGCAGCCTCAGCCGGGCAATCCGCAACCGCGCCTGTTCCGTTTGCCGGAGCAGCAAGCCATCATCAACCGTATGGGCTTCAACAATAAAGGTGTCGAGCATCTGGTGAGCCAGGTGGCTAAACGCACCTTCAAGGGTGTACTCGGCATCAATATCGGCAAAAACAAAAACACGCCGGACGAGCGGGCGCTGGATGATTATCTGATCTGCCTGCGCGCCGTATACGCCCATGCAGATTATGTGACGGTCAATATCTCCTCGCCCAACACGCCGGGCCTGCGCAGCCTGCAATTTGGCGAATCGCTCGCGCAACTCGTCGCGGGAATCAAAGCAGAGCAGACATTTCTGGCGGAACGTTATGCCCGCTACGTACCCATCGCCGTGAAAATCGCTCCGGATATGAACGACGATGAAGTTCGCGCGGTGGCCAGCACGCTGCAGGACCATAAAATCGACGCGATTATTGCCACCAACACCACGCTGTCACGCCGCGGCGTGGAGGACTCTCCCCACGGAGCAGAAAGTGGCGGCCTGAGCGGCGCGCCGGTGCGCGATATGTCCACCCATGTTATCGAGGTGCTCACGGATTATTTGGGCGACTCCATTCCCGTCATCGGCGTCGGCGGCATTCTGTGTGGTGAGGACGCGCGCGCGAAATTTGCCGCCGGGGCGAAGCTGGTGCAAATCTACAGCGGTTTTATTTATCGCGGGCCCGCGCTGATTTCCGAATGCGTGAATGCCTACATTGATCACTGATCCGGTCAGAAATCCCTATGAAAAAATTGTTGTTGGGTTTGGTTGTGTTGTTGGTGTTGGCAGCAGGTTTTTTTGCCGTCAGTCCCTACATTAGTGTTATGGCGATTCAAAGAGGCATTGCTGACAGTGATTCCGCCACTCTGGTTCGCTATATCGACTTTCCCGTGCTGCGTCAGAACGTCAAGGACCAGCTAAACGCTGCCAACCGACAGGAAAACGAAAGCAGCCAAACCAATTTTCTTTCTGCTTTGATGAGTGGATTCAAAGCCAAATTGGTTGATAGTTTTGTGGAATCCCTGGTCACTCCAGAGGGGCTTGCGAATTTGATGTCTGGCAAGCGGTCATTGTCGCAGGCAGGCGAAACATCGACTCCGACAAAGCCGGAGGAAAAGCAAGAAGGTAAGGAGAAAAAGGAAAAAGTCTTTGATGACGCCCGCTTCACTTACGATTCCCTGGACCAGTTTTCTGTCTGGCTTCCTACCAACAAAGGTGAGGAAATGCAGCTGGTGTTGCAGCGCCGCGGCTTGGTGTGGAAATTGGTTAATATCATCCTGCCGCCAAAAGCGACCTAACCAAAACTCTAATTCTCTTATTATTCGTTCGGCGCGGCGCTGCTGCGCCCGAATCTTGCATTTCTCTTCTCTCCTAAACAATCCGATAAAAAAGAGGAGAGCATTATGGCGACGCAACATAAGACTGGAGATGCCCGGCGCGACGATCTTGAGGGACGTAACGCAGTGGAGAAAATCCGGGAAATTTCACAGCAATGCCCCATTTGTTTTTTTGCCACCAGCGTCCGAACGCCAGGATCAAGCGGTGCGCGGCCTATGACCGTGCAGAAGGTGGATGAGCACGGCACCCTCTGGTTTATCAGCGGCATAGATACCCACAAAGATCAGGAGCTGAATATCAATCCAGAAGTATCTTTGTATTTTCAGTCATCGGAACGTGCGGAATATCTCGAACTGCATGGGCGTGCGACTGTGTCCCAGGACAGACAAAAAATTGAGGAGCTGTGGCAGTCGCAATTTGATGCTTGGTTTGAGGCAGGGAAAAAAGATCCCCGAGTATCTGTTATTCAGGTGGTGCCGGAAGAAGGGCATTATTGGGATTCGGAAAATGGCGGCCTCGCCACCGGAATGCGCACCATGTTGAGTAATTTTTTCCTCCAACCCCAGGAATCCCGCTCTTCGGAAGGAAAACTGCGACCTTAGGTGAGGCTACTTATGCTTGCTGCAATCGCTTGGCTTCTAGTCGCTACGGTGTTTGTTCAAGTGCCAAATCTATTAGGCATTGATCGCCAGCAAAACGGGGATCTTGATGTCTGGGGCGCCACAAAAATCGCGTTTCTCACCATTCCGCTGACATTTGTTGCTACGACAGGCTTCACGCTCTATTACGGTCGTGCGGAGCAGTATTTCAGTTATGTAGGAATGGTCATTTATGCGCATGTGGCTGCTTTGGCCGTGGGTATCCTTATCCAGATTGGAATTTTGAAAAGTCGGCCGATGAATGCAGTGGAAATTATCGGTCTCTTAATTTGCATATTGGGCATTGCTCTTTCAGTATGCAGTAAACCCATTCTGGCTTGGTACAAGGATATCTGATCATGTGCGAGTGGGCAGTTGATCTTGTTGCGGCAGTTGATTTAGTTGCGAATTGGCTCGCCATTTGAATAACAAATGCGCAGACTGGAAATGCAAATGTTCCGGTTCTTTTGGCAAAAAATGAGGAAAAAGATATGACTATGCAAACTTATAATCGAAGTGACGATGTCAAATGTCTGAACCTGTTCCTGAAAAATGAACTTTCCGCTGTTGAAACATATCAGCAGTGTATTAAGAAGCTCGACGATGAAAAAATTGCGTCCGGCTTGGCGGATTTACAAAACTCTCATCAGCGTCGCGTGCAGCTTTTGCGTCAGAAAATTGCGGAGCTTGGTGGAGATCCTGTAGATTCTTCCGGTCTTTGGGGCAGCTTTGCAAAAATGGTGGAAGGCAGCGCGACGGTATTCGGTGATAAATCCGCTATTGCGGCTCTCGAAGAAGGTGAAGACCGAGGTCGGGATAATTACATCGATAAAAGCGATGATCTTTCCCCAGAAGTTCAACGTTTTGTAAATGCGGAATTGTTGCCGGAGCAACGCCGCAGTCATGACATGCTGAATCGCATTCAGCAAATGGTTCATTGATTGGAGAGCCCGCGAAAACAAAAGCCGGCGTCAGCCGGCTTTTTTGTTTCAAATGTTAACCAAATCCTAATTTTTTGATTTTCCCTTTGCGCCGTAAAAACTTTCAAATGCCAAGTACAGTGGCAGGCTAATCAACAGAGGAGCAAAGTAGAATACACAGCGATATGCGAAGACTCCTGCAATCAATTGATGTTTGGGTATTTCGCCCGCCAGCAGCGCAACGAACACGGCCTCTAAAACCCCCAAACCTCCCGGGACGTGGGACACAGCCCCGGCCACGCAGCTGACCAATAACACCGCGTATACGGTGGGAAATGCCAGCTCGTCAGGCATAAACTGATAAATGGTCACCGCCATTAACGTCCAATGTACAAAGGCGGCGCCAAATTGCAGCAAAACAATTTTTGCCGGCGGCAAGGTAAAGGTCTTATTGCGGATTTCATATTCGCGTTTCTTGGAAAAGAAACAGAAATACAGATAGGTGCCAACAAATAGCAAAAGCGCCGCACCGATCAACTGTAAGGAGAGTTTGCCGATTGCCCAACTCTCTGGTGGCTCTATACTGCCGGAAGCGAATAAGCCTCCGGCGAGAAGACAATAGCCGAGCCAGTTGCTGGTAACGCTGATGCCAATCACCTTGGTGACGTCACCACTACTGACGCCGAGGCGGGAATACAAGCGATAACGCAAAGCCACGCTGCCAATAATTGCCCCGAGATTGAGGTTGCACGCGTAACTGATCCAGGCTGCAAGCATGGTGGGAAATACGGCAGTGTGTAATTTGAGAAGGTGCCGGCCGAACAGATCGTAGGATGCGTAGGCGATGTAACAACCGAAGCCGATGACAAAGCCGAAGAGAAGGGTTGTGATATCCGTCTTGCGTACGGTATCAAATACCTTTCCCCATTCAATATCCTTCGCATGCTGTATCAACAGATAGGCAATGGCGCAGAAAAACAAAAAGGTCAGGATCTTTTTCAATAAAGTGGAGTGGTCGCCGATCCAGCGTTTGACGCTGCCCCAATGATGTTTGCCCCGGCTCAGCGCCATTTGCATATCAAACCTCGCTCAGATTGGTATAGTCACGCTTCTCGACAATTTTGCGCATGTTGGCGGCTTCAGGATGTTGTGAATCGACTTCACTGGTGCTCAGCGATTTGTCTTCCATATCCTCGCGTGATTTTATTTCCCGAATAACCGGTGTGTGAGTTGGAAACCAACTCGCCACCGACGGCCAATGGCGCATGATGTGATAGGAGATGAAATTCTTGATCAGATGCACGCGGCTGCGACGACTTAACCAGCGATTTTCAATCAGGCGACTCGCCTGGCGGAGTTTGATCATTTCGGCAAAGAGCTGTTGATTGAAGGTGGGGTCAAGTACCACCACATTCGCCTCCAGATTCAATGCCAGGCTGAGGGGATCGAGATTGCTTGATCCAATGGTAGCCCAGTCGTCGTCGATCAAGGCAATTTTGGCGTGCAGCGGACGCTCCAGATATTCATAAACTTTAATACCATCACCGGTCAGTTTGTCATAAAGGCAGCGAGCCGCGCGCAACGCAAGTGGAATGTCCGGCTCGCCCTGCAGAATTACCGTCACATCCACACCGCGTTTGGCGGCATTGCGCAGGGCTCTCAGGATGCGGAAGCTGGGAAAAAAGTAGGCGTTGGCGATGTAGATTCGTTTGCGCGCTTTGCGGATGCCAAGCAGATAGGCTTTTTCGATGTCGTTGCGAAAGCGGCGATTATCGCGCGCCACGAACGCAATTGATGCATCGCCAACTTTGGCTGTTTGCCGCATTTGCGGTAGTAATTCACCGAGGTGTTTGTCGTTGGCGTCTGGAACATAGGCTTTGCATAAATCCCGAATAATGGGTACCACGGGTCCCTCAACTTCCACGGCGTAATCCTGTTTCGCCGTCGGACCATGTTCCGTCATATGTTCATGGGAGAGATTGATTCCGCCGATAAACGCATAACGACCGTCGATCACCGCCAGTTTGCGATGCAGCCGCCGGAATAAATTGGGACGCGACTTCAACCAGCTTGGTTGAGGGTCGAAGATTTGAAAGACCACACCGGCTTCTGTGAGCGTCTTGATGTAATCCGCATCGAGAAAAAAAGTCCCATAGCTATCTGCGGTGACGCTGATCCATACACCGCGTTTGGCTGCTGCGACCAGCGCTTTTTGCAGCGCATTGCCGACCCTGTCTTCCGACAGGATAAACGTCTCGATAAAGATTTCTTTCTCGGCGCGATTGATACGGCGGATCAGCTGTGGGAAAAAGGTTTCGCCATTTTCCAGAAGCTCGATCCGGTTGCCATGTGTGAACCGCTTCTTACCTTTATAGAGTTCAAACATAATGAAATCCTCAAAAGTTGATTTCAGCGAGTAGAGGTTTGTGGTCGGAAAGATGCGACCATGGCCGGTTGGGTAAAACGACCGGTGTAACAGAGCGCGCCGACCGGAAATAAATTCGGTCCAACCGCAAAACCGGCAAATTGGCCGGAAAAGTTCGCGCGGGCTTGGAGCCGGCATGGCTAAAAGCTTCGGACAAGCCCATTTCGTCTTCGAGAAATCGATGGCCCTTCAATAGCCAGTCATTAAAATCGCCTGCCACAATCAATGGGTTGTGCGCGGGTATTTCCGCCACAAGGTCTTTCAGCATGCGCAACTGCCGCTGGCGATGGTTTTCCCGCAGGCTGAGGTGCACACAAACCGTATGTACTGCGTGGTCGGCAGCAGGCAGATCCAAAACACAATGTAAAAGTCCCCTGCGTTCTATACCGTTGAGTGATATATCGTTATTTTTCCAGCTGCTGATGGGATATTTACTCAGTACCGCGTTGCCGTGGTGGCCTTCCGGATATACCGCATTGCGTCCGTAAGCGAAGGAATGCCAGATGCTGTCAGCTAAAAATTCGTACTGCGGTCGGTGCGGCCAGCGTTCCGTGTGCCGCTTCGACCACGCATGGTGTTCACCCAGGACCTCCTGAAGAAATACTACGTCTGCGGACAGGGTGCGTACGGCATTGCGAAGTTCAGGAAGAATGAATCTTCGATTAAAAGCGGTAAACCCCTTATGAGTGTTGACTGTCATAACTTTGATCGAAAAATGTTTTTTCTTTTCCATCATTGATGGCTCTTCTCTCGCATTTTTTACAATGTAAAAAATTCTGATTTTGTTATTTGTTGCGCATATGAAATCCGCAGAGAATTTTGCTTCGTTTGCATAATTGATGCCGATTCATAAATTCGATCCGGCAAGCCAAAGAGGAAAGGGTGATAGGAAGTGGGCGGCTAAAATCGGGGAAGATTGAAGCTATGCGGGTGAAAAAATTAAAGCCGATCAGAAATCGGCTTTATTTAATTGTAATTTGGATTATGGCGTGCAAATTATTACGTAGTAATAAGTGTCGCTAAATCCGTGGTCCGCGTCGGCCCGCAACAGCAAAAACGATGGCCAGGATGATGCCCACAACGAACAATATCCAGGCGATATTAGTAGCGGTTCGGCGATTCCGGTAAATCCAAAGACCGCAGCGATAAGGCCGATTACCAAGAATGTAAGTGCCCAACTGAACATAGTTATATCCTCCAGGAATTGATATTAAGTTATGACAGGTGTCTGCAGCTGCCATGAATAAGCGATTGCACTTAATGTGCCATTTCTTGAAATGAAAAATTTACGCTATTTTTTGCCTGGAAAATGCATAGAGTCCGCCGCGGCAGGCGGTGCGACCAGGGTTTTAGCGTGACGGCTGCTAGCATAGTTACAATTCAACTCAAATTTTTCGTAAAAACTACAGCTGGAGATTTGGCGTGAAAATTCTTATGTTTTGTTTGGTGTCGCTTCTGGCGTCCTGTGTGAGTGTTCCTAGAGGTATTGAACCTGTAAAGGACTTCGCTCTGGATCGGTATTCGGGCACCTGGTACGAAATAGCGCGGCTTGATCACAAGTTTGAAAAAGGCCTCTCTCACGTTACTGCTGAATATAGCCTTAGGGATGACGGCGGGGTGCGGGTAAAAAATATGGGTTATTCTGCTGCTGAAGATCGTTGGCAGGAAACGGTTGGCAAAGCCTACTTCGTTAAAGATGAAAAAACGGGTCATCTGAAGGTAAGCTTTCAATGGCCCTTTTATGATTCTTATATTATTTTTCAGCTCGACGACAGTTATCAGCATTCGTATGTGACAGGGAATGATAGGGATACTCTGTGGCTGTTATCGAGAACCCCTAGCGTTGACGATAAGGTGTTGCAGGACTTTAAAAATGTTGCAAAGCAGAAGGGATTTGATCTGGATTCCCTTCAGTTAGTGAGTCAAGTGCCCTTGGATTGAGTCTGTCCCCTTTGGGAATGTCTTGTGCAATCTTTACAAGCCATTCCTTCTGTGAGCTCCTTGACCCTCATGACTTAATTTGAAGTGCTCGACATTCGAGCTCCGCTATGGCACGCTTTTTGACTTCCCGCCCGGGTCGGGGCGGATATCCCTTATCGAAGATCTGAACTTGTAGACCTCAACAGAGGAATGGTTATGAACAGCTTTTTTGGACACATCTACTCAAGATATGGGCACCACTTTTCAATCGCCCGGATCTACGAAAAGGGGTATTTTTCTCGACCTTTTGGCAGGGACACCAAAAACCTGTTGATGCTCTATTGTCCGAAAAATCCAGTGTCTTTCAGCCAGATTTATCCCTTCTTTTTTTATGAGAAGCAGATAAAAGAGCAGTTTGGGATCGCCATTCGTGCCGTGCCGGTGGACCAATGTCTTGCGTCTGATTTACTTGGTAAGGCGGATGTGATTGGTGTCCAGACGGAGTTCGCGGTCACTGATGATTATTTTGACAAGCTGTTCGCCGATATACGCAGCCGCAATAGCAAGGCCCCAATGGTGTATTTTGACTGGTATGCCCCCCTTGATCTGCGGTTTGCCGCAAAGGTGAATCCGCATGTCGATCTTTACGTAAAACGGCAAGTCTTCCGCGACCACCGTCGTTACCATATGCCGACTTTGGGTGATACCAATTTGGTGGACTATTACAGCCGTCTCCACAATATTGCCGGCGAGGAACAGCATTTTCCTGTCCCTAAAGATTTTTTCCGCAAGATCGTTTTAGGCCCGGGTTTATTGACCGGGTACTACATGCTAAATGCTTTCGCCAAACGGCAGGACCTCAGTCAGCCTAAAACGTTGACGCTTCATGCGCGTTTTGCTTGCTCCGGATCGCCCTGGTACTCGGCAATGCGTAATGACGCACTGCACGCATGCCAGCAACTGCCGGAGGCGGAAGTAAAATATGGTAGCGGCGTTTCAAAAAAGGAGTTTCTTGCGGAAATGGCGCGCTCGAAGATGTGTTTCAGTCCATTCGGTTACGGAGAGGTCTGCTGGCGCGACTATGAGGCGGCCCTTTACGGATCGCTGTTATTGAAACCCGATATGGATCATCTCAAAACTTCGCCCGATATTTTCATCAAGGATGAGACTTATGTCGCTATTGCCTGGGACTATTCCGACCTTAAAGAAAAAGTGGAATTTTATTCGAACAATAATCGTGAAAGAGATCGGATCGTGGCTAATGCCCGACAAGCTCTGGATGATTATGTAAATAAAGGAGGATTTATTCGCCAGATGACGCCGATTTTTCAGTTGGCTCATGGCCAATTGCCTCAGTTGGAGAGGCTGTATGAAAATCTAGCCACTTCGGATGAGCAATTGACGCAGGTCTACAGTTAAAACTGCTGGGATAAAGAATCTAAAATTTAATAATTGAGGGGAGGCCCGCTTAGCGGGCCTTATGTTGAGTGTATCAACGTTGTACCAAGGAAATTTGTTAAAGCGGTTACCACATGAGAGCGTCAAAAACTGCTTAATTTCTGGACCTGGGACTTGGTGTCCAAGCCGCTCCAGTGATCTTCTCTTGCCTCGCGCCACCCGTTCATCCAGACCACACGCGCTTTGCCCGACTCAAACGGGCATGCGGCCCAGGATTTGCCAGACATCGCTGCTTGATATCCCTTTGCGAAAGCTTTTTCGATCGGGCTACGTTTTTGGCTTCTCATCGGTTTTGCACCTCTCTACTGTTGCTAATAAGACGGTAAAAGATTCCTGTATGCCTGTGATCGGAATTATCGAGTCATTGATCAGGCGACAAGCGATCCATTACCTCCGAAATAGGGTGTGAATGCGCTATGGCTAAATCATTAGTGTCAGCGGGTGGCCCGCCGAGTACCCGTTTACCCGGGTGAGTCTGAATTTGCAGTTAATTGAGTCAAAGCAGCTGGCTGTAAGCTCTCGAACATATAGGAGTATAATCCCGCCTTATTGTTCCGCTGTGTCTGAACATTCGCTTCGCTGCGGCCAGTCCCTGCAATGAAATTGTGAAGATGTAGACAAACGTCCTGCGATAAAGTACGTCTGACGCTTTTACGGTCAGCTACCGGGCTAGTTAAACAGATGCCTGGTGATACGTGAACGAATATATATTTCTAGCCCCGCCCCTTCATATTCCCAGAACTTATTACGAAAAGATGACAATGATTCCTGAGTCCCTAATGTTTTCCGCTACCTGCCCCAAAGGCCTCGAAGATCTGTTGGTACGTGAGCTCGAACTTCTTGCCGCAGAAAGCGTGCAGGTAACAATCGGCGCTGTGTATTTCTCCGGCCCTTTAAGTGTCGCGTACGGTTTGTGCATATGGTCGCGGGTTGCCAATCGCGTTTTGCTGCTGCTTAACGATATTGCAGAGTCGCCGCCGATTGCCACGGAGTTGGCCCTGTATTCGGCGGTCGCAGCGATTCCATGGGAAGCGCATATGACGGGAGATGCGACTTTTGCGGTTGATTTTATCGGCACCAATAAAGCGATCACTAACACGCAATACGGCGCGGTTCGTGTAAAAGATGCGATCGTCGATCGGATGAGAACCAAGGTTGGACGTCGCCCCGACGTGGATAAGGCGCAGCCGCAGTTGCGTATTCAGGCGCGTTTGGCGAAAGGGCAGATACAGCTGGCGCTGGATCTGTCCGGCGGCAGCCTGCATCAGCGCGGCTACCGCCTGGAGCAGGGAGCCGCGCCCTTAAAGGAAAACTTGGCGGCCGGCATTTTGTTGCGTCTGGGATGGCCCGAGATGGCGCGATCCGGCGCTTGCCTGATCGACCCCATGTGCGGGTCCGGCACTTTGTTGATCGAAGCGGCCATGATGGCTTGTGATCTCGCCCCGGGTTTATTGCGCACGCGCAACGGCGGCAACTGGGGATTCACCCATTGGTTGGGCGACAAGCCAGAGTTATGGCGTGAGTTGATGGTGGATGCGGAGAGCAGGGCGGAGGCGGGCGCCCGCCAAATCGAAGGGGGGCGCTTCTGGGGCGCCGACCAACACGTGAGGATGTTGCAGTACGCCAAAGCCAATGCGGCCAGGGCGGGTGTCGCAGGTCTGATCGGCTTCACTCAAAGTGACATTCAGCGCTTTGAAAAGCCGGATTCCATGACCGGCACCGGGTTGATGCTGTGCAACCCGCCCTATGGCGAACGTCTCGGGGAGATAGAAGAATTGAAAGGGACCTATCTCGCATTGGCGGATATGAGCAAACGCCAGTGTCCGGGATGGTTGTTGGCCGTGTTTACCGGCAATCCCGAACTCGCCAAGGAGATGCGCTTGCGGCCGAAGAGGGTGAATAAATTTTTCAACGGGCCTTTGCCCTGCGAGCTTTATCTCTACGAACTTCTGTCGGTAGAGCAGGCGACGCTGCGCCGCGACCGGGATTTCGTGCGGGAAGAGGACTTGAGCGAAGGCGCCTTGATGGTTGCCAACCGCATTAAAAAGAATCTGCGCAAACTCGCACCTTGGGTAAAGACGGCAGATACCAATGCCTACCGAGTGTACGACGCGGATCTGCCGGAATACGCGGCAGCGGTGGACTTGTACGACGGCCGGGTGCATGTGCAGGAATATGCCGCACCGAAAACGATTCCAGAAGAAGTCGCGCAGCGGCGCTTGCGGGAATTGTTGTCAGCGGTGGCCTACGTTTTTGCGATTTCGCAAAAAAGCGTGGCAGTCAAAACCCGCCAGCGCAATAAAGGCGCCCAGCAATATGAAAAACTGGATGAAAGCGGCGAGTTTTTTTGTGGTCCAGGAGGGGCAGGGTAAATTCTGGGTCAATCTCCACGACTACCTGGATTCGGGCCTTTTTCTGGATCACCGCCCGCTGCGCAAACGGATATGCGCTGAGGCGCGAGGCAAGCGGTTTCTGAATTTATTCTGCTACACCGCCAGCGCCACTGTGCACGCGGCTCTCGGTGGCGCCACGCAGAGTGTCAGCGTGGATATGTCGAATACCTATCTGGATTGGGCGCAGCGCAATTTTGCCCTTAACTCCATCAACAGCGACCGCCATCAGCTGGTCCAGGCGGACTGTTTGAAGTGGCTGCAACAGTGCCGGCAGGGTTTTGATCTCATCATGCTCGATCCACCGACGTTTTCGAATTCAAAACGTATGGAGGGTGTGTTAGACGTGCAGCGGGATCATGTGGCGATGATCAAGCGCTGCATGGAGTTGCTCGCCCCAGGAGGCAAATTGTATTTCTCCACCAACTTGCGCAGTTTCAAACTGGATATTGAAGCCCTTTACGGCTATGCGATTGACGATATCTCAGCACAAACCATTGATCTCGATTTTTCCCGCAATAACAAAATTCACCGCTGTTTCCTGGTACAGCAAAAATGAGGTTCACTCATGAGTGATCATTTGTTTAAAGTCAAATGTGCCTATGCGCCCGCCGGTGACCAGCCTGCGGCTATCAAGGCATTGGTGCAGGGAATCGATGCCGGTCTTGCACACCAGACATTGCTCGGTGTTACGGGTTCCGGCAAAACATTCACCATTGCCAATGTGATCGCGCATGTGCAGCGGCCGACGTTGGTGATGGCCCATAACAAAACACTTGCCGCTCAGCTGTACGGTGAATTCAAAGAATTTTTTCCCAATAATTCGGTGGAGTATTTCGTTTCCTATTACGACTATTACCAGCCGGAAGCATACGTCCCCTCGTCAGACACGTTTATCGAAAAGGACTCATCAATCAACGAACATATCGAGCAGATGCGCCTGTCTGCCACCAAGGCTTTGATGGAGCGCCGCGACGCCATAGTTGTGGCTACCGTATCCGCTATTTACGGCTTGGGTGATCCGCAAGCTTATTTGAAAATGGTGTTGCATCTGGTGCGCGGAGATCAGATCGATCAGCGCAGCATTTTGCGACGTTTGGCGGAACTGCAATACACCCGCAACGATATGGATTTTTTCCGTGCGAATTATCGCGTGCGCGGGGATGTGATTGATATTTTTCCCGCTGACTCTGAAAGCCAGGCTGTGCGCGTTGAGCTTTTTGATGATCAGATCGAGCAGATCTCCTTGTTCGATCCTTTAACCGGGGAAATTCACGCGCGTGTGCCGCGCATGACAATTTATCCAAAAAGCCATTACGTCACCCCGCGCAGCCGGGTGCTGGAGGCGGTGGATCAGATCAAGGAGGAATTGCGTGAGCGGCTGGAAAATCTGCGTGCAAACAATAAGCTCTTAGAGGCTCAGCGTCTGGAGCAGCGCGTGAAATACGATTTGGAGATGATGCACGAACTGGGCTATTGCAACGGTATCGAAAATTATTCCCGCTTTTTGTCCGGGCGCAATCCGGGCGAACCCCCGCCGACACTTTTTGATTATCTGCCGCGCGATGCGCTGCTGGTGATCGACGAATCTCACGTAACCATCCCGCAGATCGGCGCCATGTACAAAGGCGACCGTTCGCGCAAGGAAACCTTGGTTGAATATGGTTTTCGTTTGCCTTCCGCACTGGATAACCGGCCGCTGCGTTTTGACGAATGGGAGCGGCTCGCCCCCCAAATGATTTTTGTATCGGCAACTCCCGCCGATTATGAGTCCAAGCACGCTGCCGCTGTAGTCGAGCAAGTCGTGCGCCCCACCGGGCTTGTCGATCCGATTGTGGAAATTCGCCCTGCAACCACCCAGGTGGATGACTGCCTCTCCGAAATCCGCGCGTGTGTGCAGGCGGGTGATCGTGTGTTGATCACGGTGCTCACCAAGCGAATGGCGGAGGATCTTACGGAATATTTGCAGGAGCATGGAGTAAAAGTCCGTTATCTGCACTCCGATATCGATACGGTCGAGCGCGTGGAAATTATCCGCGATCTGCGAATGGGAGAATTCGATGTGCTGGTCGGTATCAATTTGTTGCGTGAGGGATTGGATATGCCGGAAGTCGCATTGGTGGCGATTCTGGATGCGGATAAAGAGGGTTTCCTGCGCTCGGATCGATCCTTGATTCAGACCATTGGACGTGCCGCCCGCAACGTGAATGGGCGAGCGATTCTCTATGCGGACAGGATCACTGGATCCATGCAGCGCGCCCTGGATGAAACCGAGCGCCGCCGCAACAAGCAGATCCTGTTTAATTCCGAAAATGGTATTACACCTAAAGGCATACGTAAAAATGTGACCGACATAATGGAGGGCGCGCGCGTGCCAGGTGCCAAGGTCGGGCGCAAGCGCGCGGTCGCGGAAAAACCAGCCGATTATCTGCAGAAAATCGATCCCGCCAAGGATATCTGGGCGCAGATTGCCAACCTGGAAAAAGAAATGCTGGCTGCGGCGAAAAATCTTGAGTTTGAGAAGGCGGCCAGCATCCGCGATGCGATTCATGAGTTGAAAACCCGCGTTGCCTAACCATCCTATGTCGGTCGTCTCGTTGCTGAAATGAGCGACCGATTTCTACGCTATCTATAGCGCCGCTTTGTTTATTTAAAGGATATTTCAGTGCGTCCCAGCAATTCTTTCTCGGATCCGGATATAAAACCCAACTGGCGCGTTTTGCTTTCGCTTGCACCTTACTTGAGAGAGTTCAGGGGGAGGGTGGTTTTATCATTCCTGTTTCTGATCGCCGCAAAGATTGCCGGCGTAGCCATGCCTTGGCTGCTCAAACTGATTGTCGACGATCTGGATCTCGCCAATGCAGCTGCAGTGGTAGTGCCTATTATGCTGTTGCTCGCTTACGGGCTTTTACGTTTTGCCTCGGTGTTTCTAGGAGAGTTGCGCGATGCAATTTTTGCTCGCGTCACAGAGCGAGCGATGCGTAGGGTGGGGCTGGAAGTTTTTCAGCACATGCATACCTTGGATCTGGATTTTCATCTGTCACGCAAGACCGGCGGATTGTCGCGGGATATAGAGCGCGGTACTTCCGGCATCAGTTTTTTTATTGCGCTTTTTATTGTTCAATATCATTCCCACCTTGTTTGAACTCTTTTTGGTTGCGGTGATTTTGTTCAAACAGTTTTCTCTCGCCTATTGTTTGACCGTGATTGTTGCGATTCTGATCTACATCGCTTTTTCGGTGGTGATCACTGAGTGGCGAACCAAGTTTGTGCGCGAAGCCAACGAGCAGGACAACCGTTCCAATACCCGCGCCGTGGACAGCCTGCTGAATTATGAAACCGTCAAATACTTCAATAACGAAGCCTACGAAGCCAAAGAGTATGACCAGCACTTATCCGACTGGGAAAAATCCCGTCTGAAAAATCGCTTGTCCCTGGCGGCACTGAACTCCGGCCAAGCGCTGATCATCGCCGCGTCAGTCACCATCATGATGATCATGGCGGCCCAGGGTGTTGCCGCGGGCAAGATGACGCTGGGGGATTTTGTGATGATCAATGCTTATATGATCCAGCTGTTTATCCCGCTGAATTTCCTCGGTTTTGTCTATCGGGAGATTCGCCAGTCGCTGATCAATGTCGAGCGTATGTTTGAGCTGCTGCGCGTCAAACCCAAAATTCTCGAAGCCGCTTCTGCGAAACATTTCTCCCTCGGTCAAGAGCGAAATGTGGCCATAGAATTTCGCAACGTATCTTTTGCCTACCATTCCGATCGACCGATTTTGCGCGACGTCAGTTTTTCCGTGGCGCCGGGTCAGAAAGTGGCGATTGTCGGATCGAGCGGGGCGGGAAAATCGACAATTGCTAAATTGCTGTTTCGTTTTTACGACCCGGATGCGGGTGGCATCTATCTGAATGGGGAAAACATTCGGGATATATCACTGCAGGATTTGCGCCGCCAGTTTGGCGTTGTGCCGCAGGATACCGTGCTGTTCAACGATACGATTTTCTATAACATCGCCTACGGCAATCCTGCCGCCAGCGAAGAACAGATACATCGCGCTGCCGAGGCGGCTCATCTCAAGGAATTTATCGAACATTTGCCAAAAAAATATGCCACCGCCGTTGGAGAGCGCGGCCTCAAAGTCTCTGGCGGGGAAAAGCAACGCATCGCTATTGCCCGGGTGCTATTGAAAAATCCGCCCGTTTTGCTCTTTGACGAAGCCACTTCCGCCCTGGATACGGAAGCCGAAAGAGTGATTTCCTCAGCCTTGGATGAACTGGCCGTAAAGCACACGGTGCTGGTGATTGCCCACCGTTTGTCGACGGTCATGAATGCGGATCGGATTTTGGTTTTGCATAAGGGGGAAATAGTGGAGCAGGGAACTCACGCGGAGTTGCTAGCTGTGGATGGATATTACCGTTCACTTTGGCAGCATCAGCGGGATCGCAGCAGCCAAACTTCATAAGCTTGTATGAATTCATCTTTTAGAGTGTATAAATACCCGACATACGTTTTATCCGCCGATAAATGCCCGTTAACGCATGGCTAAAATCTCACAAATGGTCGGGCATAATTCGGTTGAATCCGCAGTTCCGCCTGGATAATATGGCTGCCAACACTGATAAGCAGTGCCCGCCATTCACATACGAAGGAGCAAATCACATGGCAATTTATATCGAATACGAAGGAATTAAAGGTAACGTTACCGCAGAAGGTTTTGTGGACCACATTAAAGTGTTGTCGCTCAACTTTGGCGTTGGTCGCGGAATTTCCATGGAAGCTGGTCACATGGCTAACCGGGAAGCTACTCGTCCCAGCCTGAGCGAAGTGACCTTCACCAAAATGGCTGATATCTCATCCACCCCGCTGTTCAAAGAATCAGTTACCGGTTCCTCCGGCAAGACTGTCAAAATCAAGTTCGTGCAAACTGGTGCTGATAATGTCACCACTTTCATGGACTACGAACTGCAAGATTGCTTGGTCAGCAGCTACTCCATCTCCGCTGGCGGTGACAGTGATCCGGTTGAATCCATCAGCCTGAGCTTCGCTAAGGTATTGGTCAACTATCACGACTACGACAAGAAAAACGCTGGCAAGAGCCCACAGCGCGCCGGTTACGACCTTACTACTGCAAAACCGCTGTAATTCCTTACAGCTGGCTTGCCGAAAGCCCGCAACTGCGGGCTTTTTTGTGCCTGTTTAACTTGTACGCTTGAGTAGGTCGGCCGGCTCTGGATGTGCTAGTCTCTTCGACAAATCACCGCAGTCCATCCCTCATGCGCCAAACCCTCTCTTTTGCAAAAGATCGCACCAAAGCTCTGCTGATGCTGGCTTTGCTCTTGTTGCAATGTGTGATTGTCGCAGTTGAGGTAGGGGCTTCTGCAGGTGCGTTCTTGGCAGTGGACGCTCACCACGAGATGGCGTATGAGCCGCATCACGATGCTCACCATGTCGAGCAGAGCCCTGGCCTGATGGCGCAGGGAGCCCAACCAGATAGCTGTGACCACTGCTGTCATTGCCAAGGCCATGGGACGCATATGGCACTGACGGAGAAATTCCTTACGGCAGAACCTCTTTTGCGCGGCGATCCGATTCGTCAAAACCTTTTTGTCGTCATTGCCGCTGACGTTTCAACCATCTACCGCCCTCCCGCCGTCTGATCCTGTTTTTTCTGTTTTTTGTGTTGCTTCTTTTGTTTCGAGGTTTTCGTTTAACCACGACAGGATCGTATCCATGTTTTTCCCTTCCGTTCGCGCCCGTTGGCGCTTTTATTGCGCGCGCGCGTTTTTTGGCGATGTTTCTGCCCGCCAGCGCTTTAACTGAAACACCGATAGCGGCGCTGACACATCAAGAGGCGATGCGCCGGGTATTGGAGACCAATCCCGAGCTACAGGTGTTCAATTGGCGCCAGCAGGTGCTGAGTGGCGAATTGTTATCCGCAGGCCAATCGGTCGGTTATCAGCTGGAGTTGGATGCGGAGAATATCCGCCGCAGCTCAGAGGACCTGGAAGTTACCTTGGCGATTTCGTCGGTGATTGAGTTTGGCAACAAACGCGGAGCGAGAACTTCCCTAGCCGAATCACGCCTGTCCCTGGCGGAAACCGAGCGTCAAGCGGCTGCGCTGGATTTGCTGGGGAGAGCGACACAGCGATTTATCGGCGTGCTGTCGCTGCAGGAAAAACTCAAAGTCGTGGGTGACGCCACTGAGCTGGCGCAGAAGTCGCTCGGCCTGGTCCGCCAGAGATACGAACGCGGCGCGGCGCCTGAGGCGGAGGTTTTACGTGCGGAAGCGGCTTTGGCGCAGGCGCAATTTCGGCAGCAGGCGATGGTTGCGCAACTGGCCAGCAATAAATTTGCGCTGGCCACCCATTGGGGGGCGCAGGCACCGGACTTTGCCAGCGTAGAAGGAAAGCTTTTTCACTTCACTGACTTGGCGGAGTTTGATGATCTTTATAGGCGCGCGACGGCAGCGCCGGGGATTCAGACCTTTGCCGATGAGGCGCGTGTGCGCCAGGCCGAAATGGAGCTCGCCATGGCCCGCTCCCGAGCGGATATCCAATGGCGGGCTGGTGTTCGCCAATTCGTCGGGGCGGACGAGAATGCCTTGGTCGCTGGCTTCTCTATGCCCTTGTCCACCGCCAAACGCGCGCGCGGCGATCAGCAATCCGCCCGGGCGGAACGGCAATTGGTCGACAGTCGTCGCGATGCAGCGCTTTTGACTCTCCGTTCAACCCTTTTCGATGCGTGGCAAACGCGCCAACAGAGTGTTGATCATGTGCAGCAATTGAATCAGCGAGTGTTGCCCGCGCTCGCACGGGCCGTGGAGTTGACGCGACAGTCTTATGAAAATGGCCGCTACAGCTATATCGAATGGGCCGGCGTTCAGCAGGATTTTCTCGCCGCCAAGCTCGCGCTGATCGACGCCGCCACCGAGGCGCATCTGCAGCAGGCATTAATCGAACAGCTGACCGCCGAGCCGCTGATCGCACCCTCTTTTTCCGAATTGAACAGGACTGAAAAATGAACCGATTGAAAGCATTGATTGGTTTGTCGATTTTGCTGGCTGCTCTACAAGCGTGGCAAGCGAGCGCGGACTCTGATCATCAGCACGAGCAACACGAGGACCACGATCACGCACCACATGATAAGCACGATCACGCGCAGCACGACGACCACGACCACGGACATGAAGATGAACACGGTCACCAACATGAGCATGATGATGCGGTGGTGATACCCGCCGAAATGGCTGCGGCTGCAGGTATAAAAGTGGCGCAGGCGCAGCCGGGGAGAATTGCGCGCACCATCGAAGTTTTTGGCCGTCTTGTCGTTCCCCCAGAACAGCACGCGAGCATTCAAGCGCGGTTTCCCGGTGTGGTGATGCAGGTAAAAGTGAGTGCGGGCGATCGTGTCAGCAAAGGCCAGTTGCTCGCCATTGTCGAGTCCAATGACAGCTTGCGCTCTTATGAAATCAAGGCCCCGCTGGATGCATGGGTGGCAAGCCGAAAGTTGAATGTAGGCGAGCAGACGGGTGAGACACCTCTGTTTGAGCTGGTGGACGATCGTCAGTTGGTGGCGGAACTGAAGATTTTTCACCGCTATCGCAGCGACGTGGCTGTGGGTCAACCTGTTCGTTTGAAGGTGGGGCAGGTTGCTCTGGAAGCGCAGATTGCGGCGCTGGTGCGAGCCGGCGATTCCGTTCCTTTTGTGACTGCCAGAGTTCCCGTGGCTAATGGAGAAGGCGTATTGATCGCCGGTGACCTGGTGCAGGCGCAGATCGTCATTGAAGAACGGGAAGCGTCCTTGGTGATTGCCAATCGCGCATTGCAAACATTCGAGAACAAATCCGTGGTGTTTGTGCGCGACGGCGAAACCTATGCGTCGCGCCCCTTGGCGTTGGGAAGCAGTGACGGCCGGTACACCGAAGTTCTGCAGGGGTTGGAGGAGGGCGAGAACTATGTGGTGGAGAACAGCTACCTGATCAAAGCCGACTTGGAAAAAGCCGGCGCAGCGCACGAACACTAGGAGCCTGCGATGATTGCGAGAATTGTGCGCGTCTCCATCGAGCGGCGCTATTTGATCTTGAGCCTGATGTTTCTGCTGCTGGTTGCGGGAGCCTGGAGCTACCGTCTTCTGCCGATTGATGCCGTGCCGGATATCACCAATGTTCAGGTGCAGATCAATACCGAGGCACCCGGCTATTCGCCTTTGGAGGCCGAGCAGCAGGTTACGTTTCCGGTGGAAACGGCGCTCTACGGACTGCCGGATCTGGAGTACACGCGCTCACTCTCCCGTTATGGCTTGTCGCAGGTGACGGTGGTATTTCGCGAAGGGACCGACATCTACCTTGCGCGTTATTTGATTGGCGAGCGGCTGGCGGCTTTGCGCAGCGCGCTACCGCCGGGCCTGGAGCCGGTCATGGGGCCGGTTACCACGGGATTGGGGGAGATTTTCACCTATTCCGTAGAGGCGGCGTCGGATGCGCGCAGAAGTGATGGCGAGCCCTATGACATCACCGATCTGCGGGAGATACAGGACTGGATCATCAAGCCGCAAATGGCGCAGGTGCGGGGGGTGGTGGAAATCAACACCATCGGCGGTTTCGAACGGCAATATCACGTGATGCCCGACCCCGCCCGTCTGCTGCAGTTCGGCGTTACCCAGCATCAGATTGTCGAGACCCTGTTGGCGAACAACAGCAATCGCGGCGCCGGTTATGTGGAGCGCAATGGGCAACAACTGCTGGTGCGCTCGACGGGACAACTGACGGCAATCAGCGATATCGAACAGTTGGTAGTCGCCCAGCTTGATGGAGTGCCGATTCGTATTGCAGACGTGGCAGAAGTGGCTTTCGGCAAAGAGTTGCGCACCGGCGCGGCAACGCGAGACGGTCGCGAAACCGTACTCGGTACCGCCATGATGCTGGTCGGGGAAAACTCGCGCACGGTCGCTCGCGATCTGGCGCAAAAGTTGGAGGAGGTCAAAGCATCCTTGCCGCTGGGTGTTCGGCTGGAGGCGGTATACGACCGTACCGTCCTGGTGGATAAAACCATCGCCACTGTGCAGAAGAATTTGTTGGAGGGCGCGCTGCTGGTGATAGCGGTGTTGTTTCTCTTGCTCGGTAACCTGCGCGCTGCCCTGATTACCGCCGCGGTGATCCCGCTTGCCATGCTGGCCACCATCACTGGCATGGTGCAGGCGGAAGTATCGGCCAACCTCATGAGTCTGGGAGCTCTGGATTTTGGTTTGATTGTCGACGGGGCCGTGATCATCGTGGAGAACTGCATCCGCCGTTTGGCCGAGGCCCAGCAGCATCATGGGCGTGTATTGTCTTTGCCAGAGCGCCTGCCGCTGGTGTACCGCGCCACCAATGAAGTCATACGGCCGAGCCTGTTCGGCGTCGCCATTATTACCTTGGTATATATCCCGATTTTCAGTCTCACCGGCGTCGAGGGAAAAATGTTCCATCCAATGGCGGCGACGGTGGTGATGGCATTGCTCGCGGCCATGTTGTTATCGCTGACGCTGGTGCCGGCGGCAGTCGCCGCTTTTATGGGGGGAAAATCGCAGAAAAAGAAAGCCCAGTCATAAGCGCGGCAAAGTCATTTTATCGGCCGATCCTGCTGATGGCGTTGCGCGCACGGGTTTTGGTTTTAGCCGGCGCCGTCTTGCTGGTGCTGGCATGCGGTTGGCTGGCGACGCGCTTGGGGGCGGAATTTATTCCCCAGTTGGATGAGGGCGATATTGCCCTTCACGCCATGCGCATTCCCGGAACTGGTCTGGAGCAATCGGTCGCCATGCAGGCGCTGCTGGAGCAGCGCATAGGATCCTTCGCTGAGGTGGACAAAGTGTTTGCGAAAATCGGAACCCCGGAGGTGGCGACCGATCCCATGCCACCCAATGTGGCCGACAATTTCGTGATATTGAAACCGCGCGATCAATGGCCGGATCCCCGGCGCTCCAAGGAGGATCTGGTTGCCGCCATAGAGCAGGCGCTGCGCCAGTTGCCCGGCAACAACTATGAATTCACCCAACCTATTCAAATGCGCTTCAACGAGCTGATCTCGGGCGTGCGTGCGGATCTCGGCATCAAAGTTTTTGGCGATGATCTGGAAGCGTTGATCGCGACCGCTAATGCTATTCAAAAGGTGGTGGAAAAAGTGAGCGGTGCGGCGGATGTCAGCGTGGAGCAGGTGACGGGCCTGCCGGTGTTATCCATCGCGCCGCAGCGTCTGGAACTTGCCCGCTATGGCCTCAGCATCGACGCGCTGCAGCAGTTCATCGCCACCAGCGTCGGCGGTGAAGAAGCGGGCCTCATTTATCAGGGCGACCGACGCTTTAAGCTGGTAGTGCGATTGCCGGAACATCTGCGCAGCGATATTGAAAAGCTCGCTTTCCTACCCGTGTCATTACCGGATGGTGGGTACGTGCCGCTGGAAGAGGTCGCGACGCTGGAGCTCAAATCTGCGCCGGCGCAGATCGGTCGCGAAAACGGCAAGCGTCGCATCTTGGTAACCGCTAACGTGCGCGATCGGGATCTGGGCAGCTTTGTCGCGGAAGTCAAAGAGGCGGTCGCGTCCCAGGTGACTTTGCCGAGCGGCTACTGGCTGAGTTACGGCGGCACATTTCAGCAGCTTGAGTCGGCGAGCCAACGTCTCGGCCTGATAGTGCCGATAACCTTGGTGCTGATTTTGGGGCTGCTTGTTCTCGCCTTTGGATCTGTCAAAGATGCGTTGATTATTTTTACCGGCGTGCCGCTCGCCTTGACCGGAGGAGTATTGGCGCTGTGGCTGCGTGATATGCCGCTATCGATTTCCGCTGGTGTCGGGTTTATCGCGCTATCGGGCGTGGCGGTGCTCAACGGCTTGGTGATGGTCGCGTTTATTCGCGACCTGTGGCGCGAGCAAGATGACCTTTTCCGCGCAGTGGTGGATGGTGCATTGATTCGCCTGCGACCTGTACTCATGACGGCGATGGTCGCCGGTCTCGGCTTTGTCCCTATGGCGCTCAATACCGGTACGGGCGCGGAAGTGCAAAGGCCACTGGCCACGGTGGTGATCGGCGGCATAGTGTCGTCCACCTTGCTGACGTTATTGGTGTTGCCGGTGTTGTATGAGTGGCTCCATCGCAGGCGAAAATTCCCGCCGCAATGAGTTCAGTGATGCCAGAAAAACCACCGCAGATCGGCGACATGTGCACTTCCATGGCGCCGACAATCGCGTGATCTATACTCAAATTATTGCTGATCCCAACTGGCGCTATCGCCATCTTTAAATCATCTGCGCCGCAAATTCGACGGAAGGAAACCCGTTTCGCCTTTTTTGCGGACTCCCACAAACACAATAAGATTGTTGATTTATGAGGCTATTCATAGCTTTGCGATTGCTGAGTGAACAGCACGCGAAACCCGGTGTAGAGTCCTGCTCGCAGGATAATCGTCTGGAGAGGAAAATTAATTGATGCGAACGTGATGCGTCATCACCCCGCATTGAAAAATATTTCCTCCTATCTCGCATCGACTGGAATTTTGCCAGAGAGCCGAAGGGGACTGGTTTTGCGTTCCGAGGCGGGAGAAAAGCAAGTGGAGCGCGAAGCGGATTTTCGTCTCTACTGGTGCGAAATTGATACCGATTTGAACGAGGATTATTGGTTTTCGCAAAGAGAAGTGGAAGCGATAATTTTAAAAGACGATTTCACCAAATTCGCCGCATCTATTCGCCACAAGGCTGGTGCCGCTTACGTTGAAGCCTGCGAAAAATACGCCCAGACATTGCACATCAACGAGCCCAGCAAAATTGGCTACGAGCCCCCGCGAAAATCCAATAGTCGCGCCGCTTGAAATGGTCGCTGCTCTAGCGGGGCGGCATTTCAAAAGCTTCTGATTTTTCAAAACTCCACATGCAAGTGCGGGCACGCATTTTCACCTGCGCATCTCATGGAATAGTTGCAGGCTTGTGCATCCCAGATTGGGCAATAGGTGGGGATGTTGATCGATAATTGAATTGATTTGTGCAGAGCTTATAAAACGACGGGGCACTTTATAGTGCCCCGTGTCGAAGATTGGTCGGAGCGGCGGGATTTGAACCCACGACCACTACACCCCAAGTGTAAAATCGGCCACCTCAACCGGAAACGCCAAAAAACAGGGAAAAACAATAAGTCATTGTAAAACATATAGATAAGCTCTCCATCGTTTATCATCGAGGCTGATTGTTGACTGTTTCTTCCATGGCGTGCTACCTATTTGCTACCTAGAAAAGGAATGGGCAGCAATATGACCGCGAAACGAAGTTTAAAGTTGACAGCAAACAGTGTCACCGAACTGGCAAAATCTGGATTTGCGGGGGAGGCATGGGATACCGAGTTGCCGGGGTTCCACGTGCGGGGTGGAAAGCGTGGATTGGCATTTCGGTTTTTCTACCGAAACAAAGTTTCGCGAAAGCAATCCGTGATTACCCTAGGACGCTTTGGTGTGCTTACCGTGGATCAAGCGCGCAAAGAGTCGAAGGTTCTGGCGGGAGTGGTGGCGCTGGGTGGCGATCCTGCGAGCGCGCGCCGGGAGCAGCAGCGGGAGGCCGTCAGAATGGAGCATTCCACCCTCCTCGCGTACCTGGATGGTCCCCATGCCGACTATCTATCTAAACGCAAAAGCGGCGATCACACCGATTCAATTCTTCGTCACCATTTCGCCGACTGGATGGAGCGGCCCATGGAGTCGCTAACTGTCGATGACTTGCGAGCATGGGTGTCCAAGAAGAAAGAGGATGGACTCCAGTGGGCCACAGTCCTGCGGACCTGGGCGACAATCAAAACACTGCTCAATCAGGCCGCGAAAGGCGGAGTAATCGCCGCAAACCCATTTCGAAACCACAGCATTGATGATCAGGCCGGCCACCTGACGGATGATGAGCTGGCTGAGGCCGGAACCAACGAACGCCAACCCTTGACCGATGAGGATATTCGCTGCCTTTTTGCCGGAATTGAGGCATACCAGGAAGAAAAGCGAGGGCAACGCCGCCGAAGCCTTAAACATGGGAAACAGCATTTGCAGTGCTTAGACAGTGCAACATTTGTCGACCATGTTGCTCCCTACATACTGCTGGCCTTATATACAGGAGTGCGGCCGGGAGACATTACCGGGCTGACCTGGGGCCACATTCGGGATGAACGACGAACAATTCGAAAAATAATCGAGAAGACGGCGCATAAGCGCGTGCGGCGCGGCAGAAAAAGATAAAGCCGTGCAGGCTTTTCCGTTGTCAACCAAGGCCACCGAGGTGTTAACCGCATGGTGGGAACAGTGCGGTCGGCCATCGGCGGGATACGTTTTCCCGAGCCATCGAAAGCCCGGTGAAAGGATGGACAAAAACGCGTTGGTGAAACCGTGGAAGAAAATTAAAGCTCTCGGAGGGATGCCCGCCAACCGACATTTTTATGCACTTCGACACAACTTCGCTAGCCAATTGATTGCGGCCGGCACCGACCTGCTCACAGTGTCGCGCCTGATGGGCATGCGGACATTCAAACCACGGTCGACAATTATGGGCACCTACTTCCCGACAGGGCGCAAAGTGCGGTTGAGGTGCTCGCGGCTCAGACAATGAAAGCGCTGGGGGGTGAGCGGTGACCAGATCCGTTATCGAAATTGTGAGAGATCAAGTAGCCGCAGGAAATATAAACGACGTGGCTGCTTTGCTTCGTATGGCCACAGCAATTGTGCGGAAGCGAGTGCTTTCGGAATCAGAGGCTGAGGTAATCGCGCAACTCCTCGAAAGAATTGCGAATGGTGAAGACCCCGCAAAAGCGCTAGGTTTCAAAAAAGCGGGAAGGCCTCGTGCGGCGAACAAGCAACGGAAGCCGATGGCCAATGGCGAAATTCCAGACGATTACGACATCGCGTGGATCGTCCGCCAGCATACGGATGGTAGAACAGCGGAGGAAATCTACCGGGGCGTAGGAAAGGCATTTGGATTGGAATGGACAAGCGTTCGAAATATCTATAGCAAGTTAAAGGGACGCTTAGCATCACCCCCAACAGGCTCACAAAAACCCACCTAGTTTTTTTGTGAGATCGAGGGGTATTTAATCCTTGTCGGCAACACGTATCCACGCCGATACCGGGGAATACCTCTCAAGTATCGGCGCGTTTCTCACAACATAGGAGCGCCGACGCATGACCCCCGTCTCAGAAAAACACGCCCATCTCGCTGACCTAGACGCCGCCGCTTTTTTAGGCACCACCCCATCGACGCTACGAAAGTCCCGCGTCACAGGTATGTTATGGGGTAGTCCGACACCTCAGTTTCTTAAATACGGGCGAGTGGTCCGATATAGGGTTTCGGACCTCGAGCGATGGCTGGCTGAAAATGGGCAGCTCTGTTCTTCAACAGCAGACGCCCTAGTTTCTGAAAAAAAAAATAGACCCGCGCGGCGCGAACCGGCGGGCTAAGCAAAAACACATATCCGAACCCGCATTTTAGCGCCCCGCACCTTTTAATTCCAATAGGTGCCGACCATGTATTTCGCCATTTTACTTATCAGGTTATACATTCATCAGAGGACCCCAAACGCGGCTGTATGGCTCCTCGTTGCGCAAAAAAATGGGGGCTAGCTGGTGGCTAGAACACGGGAAAAAGCCAAAGCACGCAAAACACGAGGTCGCTTTATCGCCATGCCTGTCAGCGTTCTGGATTCGCCAAACTATCGCGGGCTTTCGCACGTCGCCGCACGAATACTTGTGATGCTGCACTATCAGTACCGGGGTAACAATAACGGCGATATATCCGCACCCTTATCCTTGGCCGAGCAATGGGGCGTTAAAAGTTCTGCAACTTTGGCTAAAGCGTTGCGCGAGCTTGAAAAAGCCGGCCTGATAATTCGAACACGCGACCCCACACGCGACCGAAAAAGCCCACACGGCATGTGCAGCCTGTTTGCGATTACATGGGAGCCGATGGACGAAAGCCCAAAGCACACTTGCCGACGGACTGAAGCACCCATTCGCTGCTTTGCACTGGACAAATGATTCGATTTTTTCGGCTTTAGAAACTGAAGCAACATGCTTTAGAAACCAAAGCAACTTGCTTTAAATATTGAAGCATACCCTACCTAGATGCTTTAAAAACTAAAGCTGTAGCGGGTTTTTCGGGGTGTTCAATGCTTTAAAAACTAAAGCCCTTATTAGTTAACCAAGGGGAGGTGCTAGTTGAGAAGGTCCGAGTTTACTTTTCCAGCAGCTACGTGATGCCTTCCGTAGCGCTAACGCGAGTTGGATTTATGGAAATCATCTTTTCGAAAAATCAAAAAGCTTCAGTCAGCAGACTGACACAAGTCACTGAATTGATCGAATCTGCCAGACTGCACGGTGCTGTCTTTCGCAGACATGTTACAGGTGAAGTGTTCTTGCGCGGCGCCAAGAGATTGCCACCCGCGCTGATGGAAAAGCTACGCGAGAACCAAAAGGAAGTCAGAGAACGCGTTATTAATTCCTTCGCGTCTTTTGTTTGGAGTGTGGAGGTGGACGGGCGCCGAGTGCGAGTGATCGACCCGCAACGCAAAGCGCAAGCCGAGTTTGTGGATTCTATGTGGAAGCAATTTGGACGATCTCGCGTTGGCTCATGCGTCCGCCTATGGCCACCGGAGAACCGCGATGAATGAGTCTTTTTTTGCGAAAAGTGTGGGCACTGCAACCGTATCGGCGGCGACCGTGTGAGCGCCGAACTAGAGCGCCTGGAAGCCGCTTGCGCTGAGCTTCGAATCTTGGTTGACCCAATGGGCAGGGTGGACGCAAAAGGCGCTGCGGAGCTTCTTGGCCGATCTGTTCGCACGTTGGAGAGCTGGCGCTCGCAAGGCATTGGCCCGGCTTATATGCGGGGCGGAATGGTGCGGTATTCGTTGGTCGACCTCGCGGGATTTATCGCCCACAGACTACGCTATTCTACGCGGCAGGATATAGAGTAACAGGTTAAGCTTTATCCAGATAAACTATCGCGAGAAACTAAAATGCGTTCACGTTATGTTCCGCACCACCAAGTTGAAATGACCGAAAAGCAAATAAGTCGTCTATTGCGCAGCTGCGGCTTATCTGACGATCGTCCATCAATGGCAAACCGGCTTTCGGGTTTTGGAGATTTTGCCGCCGCCGAAGCGGTCAAGGAGGCGGTGCCACTTTTGGCAATTTCCGACCTTCCAGCATTTCGCGAAAGTTTTTCAATAGTACTTGATCGTCTGGCGGCCGTTTCGGTTTTTGACGCGGTCCTTGCGGACATGATCGCCGCCCCGCTTCGATCACAGATTTTTTCCGGTGAACCTTTCGCGCTTTTCGAAATTGATGAAGGCGTGCCAATTCCATTTTCCTCGACGACTATCGAAGACTTCGGCGAGCTGCTGCCGGTCAAAGTCGCCGCGCTGGTGGCCTTCACTAACGAGTTTCTGCGGGGCATGACGGCGGAAGTTGACGACACGTTGAAAAACGCTTTTTTAAATGCGATTGCCCGCGCGACCGACGCGGCGCTAATCCGTCGGCTGATTCCGAATGCAGTAACAGCCACACCCGCGACAAACGATTTTGCTGCGGATATTCAAAATGCAGCTCAATTAATTTTAGGCGGCGCAGCTGGGCGACTACATTTAATTATTTCACCATCTACCGCTTTGCAATTGGGACTTTCCACAACACCCGATGGCGGGTTTCTATTTCCTAATTTCGACGTAAATTCAGGCGGCGTTTTTGCGGGCTTTCCGGTTCATGTGAGCGACCAATTGAAGCAGGATTCAACCGGGCCAAGCGCAATACTTTTTGATGCCAGCAAAATCGCGGCGAATCGCGGTTCAATTGATATTCAAAGATCTGAAAATGCCGTAGCGCAAATGCGCGGCGACCCGGTAAGCGGACACGCACAAGTGGTTTCGTCATTCCAAACAAATTCGATTTTTCTGCGACTACTGAGAATTTTTGGTTTGAAATTGCCGAGCGAGCAAATCGCGGTGGAATTTTCCGGTGTTAACAGTTGGTTTTCGTGAGGGCGAAACATGAATTTATCCGACGCAAAATGTTTGATTGAATTGCTACATCCAGGCTTTGTGGAAATAGCGCGCACCGCAATGGATCGCGTAGCCGAGGCCACGGGTGAAGAGCTGGAGAAATCTCGCAAGCAGACCGACGGCCAGCTGGAAGAAATTCGGGCACGATTAGAGATTCTGGAAAAAAATGATTAAATATTTTGACAATTTCCGGGACTTCATAGACGCAGTGATCGGCGTACTCTGGCAGGGTCCGACGGTAAAAATTGCCGACCATTCCGCCATCTATGATGCTTCGCGCCATTTTATGCGTGTAATTGCGGCGACCAGCAGCGGCGATGTTTTTTGCGCGGAATATCGGCCCACCTGCGAACGGGATTTGCCGGGAATGACGCCTGCCGAATTCGCAGCGCTGATTGAGTTCCACGTGTAGCAGCAACTGAAGCTCGCGGCTTCATTTGCCGAAACATTCTCATGCCCAAGGGCTGGGCCTCGCAGGGACGGGGGGGATGCTTCGACATCAGTTTGGAAACGTTAACGAACGCGCCCTCAGCGAAAAAATCACGCGAGCAAAATTTGCTCAAGGGGGCTGATCTCCCGCCCTGATGAGCTAACACCGAGCCGCGTCTGGCTCACCACCGACCCGCTTGGGTCATACTGAACCTACCCCAGATTGACGCACACTCCTAAACGAGGACAATGGTCCCAAGAGGAGAGCGAGCATGCCAACGAAGAAACGAAAGACCTTTAGCCCTGAATTCAAGCGCGATGCAGTGCACTTATTGAACCGTGGCGACAAAGAGATAGCTCAACTGGCGCGGGAGCTAGGTGTTCGAAGGAACCAGCTTTACAAGTGGAAAGCTGAATGTGATAGCCGCGGTGATTCTGCTTTTCCTGGTTCGGGCAAGAAGCCGAAACACGTAGGCAATGACGACGCGGCCGCCCTCAAAGCCGAGGTCAAGCGGCTGCGAGAAGAAAATGAAATTTTAAAAAAAGCGGCCATCTTCTTCGCGCGCGAATCCAGTTGAGGTACGCATTTATCGCGGAGGAATTGGGCTGCTATTCCGTATCAAGGCTATGTAGTGTCATGCAGGTTTCGCGGAGAGGATTTTACGACTGGATGGGTAGATCTGAATCGGAGCGAGCCTCGAGTAACCGCGTGCTGCTGACAAGGATTTGGGAACTATTTATCCAATACCGAGAAGTGTACGGCGCACCAAGGATACATAAGGCTTTATTGGCAGAGGGCTATGACTGCGGTTTGAATCGAGTGGCGAGACTGATGCGCGAAAACAATATTGTCCCGAAGACGATACGTAAGTTCCGCACCACCACCGATTCACGCAGGAGTCGCGCAGCGGCGGATAATATTCTGGCGAGGGATTTTGAGGCTGATAGACCAAACGAAAAATGGGTGGCGGATGTTACCTTCATACCAACTCGAGAAGGTTGGTTATTTTTGGCAACGGTGCTGGATTTGTTTTCCAGAAAAATTGTTGGCTGGTCGATGGGAAGCCGGCTGACCAGCGGTCTCGCCCAGACAGCGCTTCAGAACGCGATTGATGCGAGATCACCAGAGCCAGGACTGATAGTACATTCGGATCGCGGCAAGGAATATTACGCTGGTGAATACCAGCAGTTATTAAAGCGTCATGGACTGATATGCAGCATGAGCGCACGAGGTGACTGTTACGACAACGCTGTGATGGAGAGCTTTTTTCACAGCTTGAAGGTCGAAGAGGTCCATCATCAAGACTTCAGGACACGAGCTGAGGCAAGAGCAGCTTTATTCGACTACATTGAGATTTTTTACAATCGGCAACGGCTTCATTCATCAATTGGCTATCAATCGCCTGTTGAGTTCGAGAATGAGTTGTTGCTTAATTAAAGTGTGCGTGATTTTGGGGTAAGACCATACCGTCGGCGCCTCGACAACCCACCGCCCCGCGTCCGGGGCACCTCGATTTACCTTTTGTAGACAAACCAAAGCCGCCCTAACCGGACGGCTTTTTTTGGACTGTTCGATTAGGGATAGGAAAATTTCAGGGATAGGGTAATTCAAGAGATAGGAACGACCGCCCCGGCACAAGCCGCAGTCTTCGCGTAGTATTTAGCTTTCTACAGCAAATCCAGATTTTAAGATTTTTTTGCTTAGGTAGCGCTCAAAATGGAGTTTATATTTTCTTGAGTAATATTTACTCAATGCATTATTGAGCGCTATTTCATCGTGCTGCTCAACATAAATTCGCAACTGATTAAGATTCCCGCATGCAATTCCAAATACCTCCGCGTGCAAAGGGCGGGCGTCGTTATACGGATATTTCCCTGTAGGATCAATTTCTTCTGGAGAAATAATTAAATTTTCCCAATCAGGAAATGTATGCCTATTTAGCACATTAAATGTGGTTTCTTCATAAGTGGAACCGCCTACAGCATGACTGAATTTAAAATTTTTCAGGGCGTCCACATAGTCATTTTCTAAGTTTTGGATGACAATCAACATATCTGCCTTATGCGATTGATTCTTTAACATTTCTATCTGCGCTTGTTGCTGACCCAGCGTTTTTATTAGCGCTATAAGCGCTAAAGCTGCCACAAGCGGTGATGCCAGTCCTCCGAAGTAGTCACCAAATTCTGACCAATATTTTGTATTGCCAGACAAGTCCATGGAAAAAATAATCACCCAAGGAGTGATGACCAAAATAAACACGAGGAGAAGTGCAATAATCAGAAAGATATTTGTTCTCTTCACTCTCGCTCCTAGTGCTATCCCCCGACCACCGGCGGCCAAACCGGAGTTGGCTTAATGTTAAAGTACCACGCACACCGGGTGGGCTTGAGGGCTGCATGGATCTACTTTTGCTTATTTTACTAAAATTTTCTTTCTCGAACTTATTAGATGTTCAGGTAGATGGCTTTCGTCACGGCTTATATGTATGACGCCGCGCTCCATTGAGACATTTCCAGTATATCTATCGCCAAGACCAAGGCTGCCAACCAATTTTAATACCGGATTTTTTTCCTCTCTGGTGGCGCTTTCGTCTTCGCAAACAAGAAAGCTGCTTTCTTCGATCTGAAGCAATAATATCCAATGGAATGTCGCAGAACCTTCTGTTCGGTCATAAGCATGAACCACATGAATCCCAGACTCGGACGTGCCGATATATTCATAAACCAAATGCTGCCCCGTCTTCTTGCTGGACCTCTACAAGCATTCTTCCTTCAATTTCGTAGGTCAGAACTTCTGCGAAATATCTATTGCTGGAGGTTGAACCGACAATGTCAATCGATACTATTTGTCTCCCTTCGTCAGAAATCCAACCTATCAAATCTTTCAACAATAGTGGGTTTATGAGTGTCTGACGCTGAAAGGAATATCCATAGTTCTTCCACAGCCATCGCTGATGGCGAATCGCTTTCTATAACAAACTCTGGTCGCTTGTGTATTTTGAACAAATAAAGCGCCAGGGCTGCAATAGAAATAAGTATGCATCCGATTACAATACTGAAATTATCCAATTGGCTATTTTCAAAAGCAATTTCCCAGCTTCCCGATTTGATAGAAATGCCGCTAATCAGTCCCAATATTTTGGGGCCTAATATTAGAGTGGCCCCGCACATTAAAGTGCAATAAATCACTCGATTCTCAATTTTTGGATTGATGTAAGAATCGATTCGCCTGAGCAATATGTCCGTTATCCGATCTTTCATTTTCTTTTCCACTGAAAAAACTAGCACGTTATCAAACTGCAAATTTCCGCGCAGTAGGTCGTCAGTACGCAAGTGCGGCGCTTCCCGTTCTTTCCACTATATGCCAAACGAGGGGCCTCAATTAGCCCGGCTTTAGCAAGGCAAAAGGTTCCCTTTTGGTATCACTGAAACGTAATTATAGAGATTGAAGCATAAAAGATGGAGTTGCGCGAAATATTGGGGGTGAGGTGGCACGTGGAGCCAACAGAATGGGGGGAGGTAGGTCAGAGCGCCGCCGCCCCGGCGCAAGCGCGTTTCTCTGGCTATCCGTAGCCGATGGGGCGGCGGGGCAGGTCATGATGATCTAGTAGCGGCCACAATCGAAGCCGACATGTTCAGAGCCCGTTGTGCGATTTTGCCCGGCAAGCTTGGCGACAACGTAACCTTACGGTGTCGCCCACCGTCCGCTTCCGATTTCGGGCACAAACGGTAATCACTAACATTGGCTCACGCCAAAGCGCTAGCTTTGCGTGCCATCACGGAGTTCTGCTGATGTGTTTGAACGTGTGAAAGAACTAGGGGCTTGTGGCGAGCCTGGGGGCTCGCTTAGAGGTCGCATGCATGGGTTCATTGAGGAGCTGGAGATGAGAGAAAGCTGCCTGACGGACAGTGATCGAGCATTCTTGAAGAATTTCAGAGTTTGGATCAGAGCATCAATGGAATGCCAAATTTTCAACACTTCTTCGCAGCCGTATGACCTGGTGTTTGTGAAAACTATTTCACCACAGCCTCCGATTGCCGGAGGTGAATTTGTTTCGTTAAGCGAGTTGGTCTGGTAATGCGAGCACTATGCTGGTCATTCGTTGATTTATGAAGCGTGGCTGGCTGAGGCTTTGCTGGGTGCTTATCGGGTTGCACATTGCCTGAGCGAAGATGACGGCAAACGATTCATCGCGTATTTCAAGTTGTATCATCAGATTGTTGATGAGGCAGAATTGGCAAGGGAAGCCATTTTGGCAGTCAGCGAGGCGTGCATATATCTCTATGGAAGTGCACCCAGTGGTAGAAATAGCGACGTCATTATTTTCAGAAGCTCGTCCATCAATTTGGATAATCGTAATCCACTTTAAATGCGGATTGAGATTGCCCATGTAGCTATAGTGGAGATGAGAGTTTTGAGGAATAAAATATGAAATCCACTAAATCCGCGCCATATATTCTGTGTTCCCTGATGGCAGTAGCGCCGGCATTATCGAACGCCAGTTTCGATGCGGCGCAAACAGATCGATATACCAGTGTTTCGCTGGAGCCGCTCCCAGAGCAGGTGTCGCCAATACTGGCAGTCGTCAACATTCAGTTTTCCGAGAATGTTAAGACTGTCGGCGATGCAATTTTCGAATTGCTGGCGGGGTCTGGCTATCGGTGGGACATTAGCGTGGCGGACAATCATCGATTGATGGATCTGCCGCTGCCGATGGTATCCCGCGAATTGGGACCCATTCGTTTACGGGATGCGCTGAGTGCTCTGGCGGGGCAGTCATGGGTACTCAAAGTCGATGAGTTGACCAGAACAATCCATTTCAACGTATTGGGACAGTGATGTCTCTCTATTGGCTTTGGTTTCTATTCCCGACGGTGCTCAGCATTATTGTGACCACTTTTGAAATTCACAATATGGAGCACAAAGACGTCCAGCCACGGCTTGCATTGATCTTTTTCATATTCACCGGCGTCCCTGCATTGCTTCCAGGCTGGACAGTATTGTACTCGGGGGTTTCAGATTACCTTGCCGAGTTGCTGATTCCAGCAGTCGATATGGATTCTCTTATCGCCGATTTCACAATCACTGCGGCTATGCTGATTCTGTTAAGCATGCATTGCGTTCTCGTTTTTGCGTTGATACCTCTGCAGCTTGCAAAGTTGATTCAGCGATTGAGGAAGGCATGAGCGGTGCCAGGCTGACGAAAGAAATTGTGATCGTTGCGATAGGAATGGTTTTCGCTGCCGCCTCGGCGGTTACCGCGTCACTAGTGCATAGTGAAACCATTCCGAGCGTATTAGGTGCACTTTACTCACTGTTGATGTCAGCGATGTACTACATCTGGTTTCCTCTGCTGCGGCCACTTCATTTCGTCCGGTATGCGGTATTGTGCGCTGTCACGGGATATATCCTGAGTTTTTTCGAAATCACGTTTCTGTCTTAGCGGTTAATGAAACCACATGCGCGATTTTCAATCTCAACGAATTCCATGGCCAGAGTTTGGTATCGAGTTTTATGCGGAAATCTCGGACGGGCGGTGGGGTTGGCTATATCAGACTGCTGATGGGGATTTTGCGTTTGATATGACGAGCCCGCCGACGGAGGATGAGATCATGGCGCGATGGGGCTATCGATTTTTCAGGGTCATTAATGATGGACACACCGAGACCACTTGAAATCGAGAAACTAACGCGAAGGAGCAATCCGATGGAAATGGCGCTGCGCCGAATCGCATACACGATCTGCAGTGATCATTCATAAGACGCAAATACGGGTCTATCGTCGTTCGCGTGAATACGCATTGGTGGGTTAAAAAAATGAATGCATCGCCGCTCGTCACGAAATATGCATGGCGGATCTGGATCCTTTTCGTTGTGATCGGCCTGATCGCATTTCCTGAAGAACCACCCGAGAACACTCTGGGGCTAGTTTTAAGAATCGGTTGCATGATCGCAACGTTCGGAACGATTCTCGTATTGGCCAGAAAGCTGGACAGGTCACCGTAATAAATCGTGTTTTATTTGGTCTGAAAGTTGAAACGGTAATCGTCGGAAGATATTCTAATATCGTACGGTGCAACGACCTTCGTTGACTCTTACGAAAGCCGCCCAGGACGTTGAAAGCGGCTCACCATCTGGTGATGTCCATCCTTCCTGCCGCAGCGCATTTTTCTGACATTAACCCAACCGGGGAATCCTTCTCCGTTTGGGGCATGGATTTCCTTTCAATATAATTTTGGAGGTAATTCATGAATCTCGAAATCGATGATCGTCTACTCCACATGGTTGACGAAATACATACGCTCCGATGGCAATACTCGACGCTTCAGCAGGCTCAAACGGACGCTGATGTCGACAAGATGTTTAAGCTGATGGATCAGATTGAACATCTGGAGCAACAATTTGGAACGTTGATGCTCCGGGTCGTTACGGAAGCGTGGAGCGAGAAAAACAGGCATACACCGTTGTACAGGCCTGTTGTGATAAAAGGAGAGAGGAATTGATATGACGCTATATGCCAATATCAACCAGCACAGTAAATACTTTCGCGGACAGGTGGCGAAGGAGCCGTTCAAGATCGTACTGCTGCTGACATCGGATTTGTACTGCTGGGAGGGAAATCAGAATCAGTACAGAACGTGTGACTTGGACTTCTTCATTCGCACAGATGCGGGTGAGTTTGTCGAACATGGCTTTTTAAATTGTATCGATGCAATGGCGGAAAGAGTGCTCCGCCAGATGCTTCCAGGGATTGAGGAAATGTCGAAGCAAGGAGGTTTGCTCAATTTGGACCAGTTGTTTGAGCTTAGGCAGACGACAACGATCCAAACGATGAAAAAGATTCTGAAGCTACTGCCAACAACAGTGCCAAGATGCAGAGAATGCGGTAAAACAATTTCGGATTGCTACTGCGACTCGCGATAATCCCTTTTATCTATTAAGCCGGTACTTACCGGCTTTTTTATTGAATTCATTGTCGTCCAGGCGTAATCTTAATTCGTACGGTGCAACGACCTTCGTTGACTCTTACGAAAGCTGCCCAGGACGTTGAGAGCGGTTCACCTCAGGGTGACGTCCACCCCTTCAAACACAGCGCTTGCCGCTTAATTTTCCACCCAACCGGGAATTCATTTCCCGACTGGGGCATGGATTCCTTCAATCAATTTCAATTCAATTCTTTGGAGATTTGCCATGCAAACACGTAAGCCTTACGGCCTACTTGCACTTCAGTATTGTCACATTCGTCTACCGCTGAAGGTTCTACGATCCGCTGCCGGATATTACATTGGTACGGCAAATGAGTTGGGAGGACCTTGCAGTCGCGAAAGCAACGAGTATTGGGAGCTTGAATCGGAAGCTGAGCGCGCGTTAGAAGCAGGTCGATGGACTCAGAAGATGATTTTGGTGTGACCTATGAAAAACATCAAACCTATGCCAGAGCACCTGCGAGGGAAGATCTACAGGATCCGGGACAAGTTAGATGGCGTTCAATGGGTTCGTTACTGGGGGGCCGATCCGGAATATGGAGCTCTCTGTGAGAAATCCGCGCCGGTTGACGTTTATCTTCAGGAGTTTCCAGGACACCCTATTGAAGTCTGGGGTCCTGGGCCGAGCGAAGTACGGGTGAAGCAATAGGACGGAGGAGATTCCAATGGTTGAGCAAGATCCTGTCGATTTGGCAAATCTGTACAAGCCTGCATCACTGCGCTACTACACGGGAATCTGCCGAGGCGACAACTATTCTGTGCCACTCACAACTGAGGAATGTGCTGCCGTGCTCAAAGCATATGACTATGGTCTGTGGGGATTGCAGGAAGAGGAAATTGTCCTGGTAAATTCCGTCATCTCAAAGCTCAAGGATCGGATACATCCATAGGATGCATTTGATGTTGTACCACCACCCACGCGGGGACACTCCCCGCAAAAGGGTGTTCTCCGCAGATTATTAATTAACTGAGGGAGGACGTTATGACACGAGTAATCTCTGTCCCGCAGGGGCAATACCATCAAAAACTGACCGAACGCTTCGGTAGTGATGCGTTAACAACGCGATTGGCAATAGGTAACTGGTTCACGTTACTGTCGATGGATTACCGCAGCGAGGCACCGAAAATGCTGCTGCTCGACGGCTATACGGGGTGTGTCTTCATGGTGCCAACCGTTCGGAGCGAGTATCAAGTCATCATGCCGATTGGAGCGGATTTTCGCGCAAGCTTTTCGGCATTTGATTTTGGTCTGCTGGCGACTCTACTGGCCTACCGAGAACTAAAACCACTCCGCAGCGCGTTCAAAAAGGATTTCGATATGCTCGTCACGTTCCTGTCGGATTGTGAAGTGCATGCCGAAACAACAAAGGCAAGAAGATTGGTGTTGTCGGCATTGGAGCAATCCTTATCGCCCGTACCACTACATGACCCTACAGACGCTTCCAGCGTTACACAAGCCGGTTAACCCGGCTTTTTTATGTCTGCTTATTGTGGATTTGTCACTGAAATCGGATCAGTGCTAAACTGAAGTTGCAATAAGCGTGATGTCTTTCTACATCAACCCTTAATTCTGATCTCAATAGCACAGGTATCGAAGTTGGATGCCGCGATCACGTCGAAAGACGGTGCTTATCCTGAAACCCGCTGGGACACATATCCCAGCGGGGTGGTGTGTCCGGTGGATTTCGTTCTTTATTTCCACTCGTGAGGAAACACACCATGAAATCATCTAATCGCTCTAGCAACAAATCCGGCAATAACGACGTTCGTTACTTCAATATTCACACTGAAGCAATGGGTTATCTCAACAGCTTCGAGTTTGTCCCGAATCTTGATGGTCACGGACGCGTTATTGACGGAGAGGTTTTACCAAAGTCCTTTTCTGTATGTTGGAAGGCAACCCGAATGAGCCTGAGAAAACCTATGTTAGCGTCATTGTGAAAAATGATGCGGCGCTGGAAATTCTTCAGGAGCACGAGGGGGGATATCAACGAACGACTCCTGTTTTTGCGGGATTAAGATTGGCCAAGCTTCGCGCACAGCCATTTGAATATCCGAGAGGTCATGAACAAGCGGGTCAAATGGGCGTTAATTATTCCGCGCGATTGATCAAGCTCATGTACCTGAAAGTGGGTGATCATGTCGTTCAGTTGAGTGAGCCATCCGTTCCGACTACGGATTATGGTGTTCCAAGCCCTGCGCATGGTGCTTCGGCACAGTCGCTGCAGCACCGAGCCCAACAGGCTCAAGAGCAGCTTCCCAGAACGGAGTCACATGCAGGTCCGTTGTTTGAACAGCCTCCCGTGGTACAACTGTCCAAAGACGATCCGAATTTCGCAGCCAATAAGGATCGACTCAGCGGAATGGGGTATCGATGGGCCGCAGGGCCGAAGTTGTGGGTTTTGCCGGTAGTGACATTGGATCCGCAGTTCCGTGGATTCAAAGCACAAGGTAAGCAGTTGCAGTCATGGGGTTACGTGAATCCTATGTGTTAACTGGGAATTTCCGCTGAAGCAGCAACAGCAGTCTCGTGATGCGCAGCAGGATTATCAAGGAAATAACCAGAGCAACACGCAGCATCAAGGCAACGGTGGCAACGGAAATTACCAAGGTAAACGCCAGGGAAGTTACAACAAAAAGCAAGGCAATCAAGGCAACGGTGGCCGTAATGGTTACCAAGGCCAGAAAGCAAATTACCGTCAGAATTGCCAACACTGACCGAGTGAGTGCTTTACGATTAGGGGATAGTTTCTATCCCCGAGTCGTTTTAATTGCGATGGCATGTGCCTTCACCATTAAGACGATTCTCCAGTCGCAGCTGTCTCTGCGAACCGTTGCCCTTTTGGGCAGGCGCGCCATACTGGCATAAAGCGCGCGGGAGAAATCCCGCCAGTGACTTGATCGGGCTCTGCTCGTGTTGTCTCCTCAGGACACCGGGCTTTGGGGGCCAGAAGATCCACAGCGAGGTGTGAGAGCCTCATCCTGACTTTTCTTCGGAAAAGTACCTTAGCGAGCAGTTCTACGTGAACTGCTCATCCCTTCTTATCCTGGATCAGCACTTTCAGTGCGTTTAAGTGCTTTGTGGAAAACGGCTTAATTCGAGGCAATTTTTCACAAAGCACTTGAGTGCATTGATCCCGTCAAGGCGCGACCACACGCGTCGTAAGTATGTGGAATTGTTGTATGGGACTTGACCATGCCCTGTTGATGGAATCGAAACTGGTGCATGACTTGCCAGATCATAACCAGTTCACACTGCTTCCAGGACGGAGGCCGACCCTTACGTCACCTGGTGTTTCTCTGGAAACACCAGGCGTGACACTCGCCAACTCTCTTCTCCCTTTTTCAAATTGCGCACACGCAATCCGGTTTGTTTTTAGAACCCCGGCCCTTTCTCCGTAGTATGAGAGCCACTTGATGCGGTGCATTGCATAACACATTAATAAATTACTCTAAGGATTTTGGCCATGCTAAAAAAAACTCGTCATTATTTCAGCTTTCTCCTTCCTGTGCTCCTGCGCCGCGACCAGCATAATGATTTCCAAGCGTGAGCTGGACGTGCAGACAAAAACGAGCCATGCCATTTTCGTGGCTCCCGTGGCAAAAAACGCCAGGACGGTTTATCTCGAAATGCGTAGCGGGGTGCAGGAATTTGATAGGGAAAAATTCGTCGCATTCATTCAGGGAGAGTTCGCCAAAAACCCCAATGGCTATCAGCTTGTCGATGACCCCGATGCGGCGCAATTCCATATGCAGGCGTTCGTATTGAACCTGGAAAAAGCGTCTGAAACGGCCGCGAAGCTGGCATTGAGCCAGGGATATTTGGGTGGGTCGATGATCGCCGGTGCCGCAGTTGATCACAATAATCGGTTCCGCGGGGCAGGTGTCGGTGGACTTGCTGCAGGCGCTGCAGATTTTGTCGCGAGCTCTGTGGTGAAGGATGTCTATTACATGCTCGTGGTCGACCTGCAGGTCAGCGAAAAAAACGGCGACAGATCGCCAAGCGTATCAGACCCGCATCGTAACAACGGCAAATAAAGCGAACCTAAAGCTGAATGACGCAGTAGATCCGATGTTTCAGAAGGCGGCGTTCGCCATCTCCAGCTTTTTCTGAGGGTGACAGAGTGAGCAATACATGCGTGTGATTTTCTTTTTAAGCTCGTAGCAAAAGGCCTTTTGGGGTACGCCTGATGCCAGATATTCAAATATGCAATGGGGCACTCTTGAATCGGATCGTGCTCATCCCGCGGTAAAGGGTGCTGCAATAATAGGAATGCAGAGAATGGAGGGGCATGGTCGATTTCGCCCGAAGGTGAAGGCATTGCGGTACCCGTGGTAGAGCTTGAGTAGGATTGGCGTTAGCCTCATGGAGCAAGAAGCGCGATCAAGGGGTAGGGGCATGCTGGGTAGCGCGGCCGGCATGCCGCGGGCCAAATCGCTGAAGTATGGGCTATTTCACCATTGTAGCATTCTGCTACAATGGTTCTTAGGCAACCAAAAGGGTAGTTTGTTATGGCCAAAGCACCTTCCCCAGTCAGACTTGAGAATAACCTTATGAACGCTGCCTCGGTCGCGGGTTTGACATTGCATCGCAGCGCTGCCGAGCAGATTGAATATTGGGCTGACATAGGACGCAAGGTCGCCAAGATAATTGACCCCGAAACCCTGTTGGCGGTTCAGGCCGGATTGGCAACCCTTCGCGTAGAGCCTGTTTTGCCCTCGGCAGTGGACCCAGACGCAGTGTTTGCGACCCTTGATCGAAAGCGGCATTCTGGGGCACTCAGTGAGGCGATAGCCATTGGCGCAGTACGTTACCAAGCCTCAATCACGCGGCCCGGGTCGCTGGAGGCGTGTTTCCCCGATGGGCGTATTGAACTGGGTCAGTTTTTCGGTGGGCAGTTTATCCCTGACGCGCCGAAATGACCTCCAAGCAGCTATGGATGTTGGTGGGCGGGAATGGTGCGGGCAAGAGCACCTTTTACCATCAGGCACTTCAGCCGCTGGGGATGCCATTTATCAACGCAGATTTGATTGCCAAGGAGGTCTTTCCGGACGCGCCTGAAGACCACAGCTATGAAGCTGCCAAGATCGCTGAAAACATGCGTATCGAGCAGCTACGCGCCGGCCAGAGCTTCTGCTTTGAGACTGTCTTTTCACACCCGTCCAAAATCGACTTTATGGCTCAAGCCAAAGCGCTCGGCTACCAGTTGATCATGGTGGTGATTCACGTTGAGTCTACCGCTCTGAATTTCGCGCGGATCAGCCAGCGAGTGGCAGAAGGCGGGCACAATGTCCCTGCCGATAAGGTCGAGACACGCATACTGCGGATGCTGGAACATGTTCGTATTGCAACGCCGCTCTGTGATCAGGTGCGTGTACTGGACAACTCCCGCTTGGATGATCCGTTCCGACCGGTATTAACCATAAAGGCGGGCGTGAGAACTGCGCATATGTCTCCGTTGCCGCGTTGGGCGGCGCAATTCTAATCGAAGTTCAGCGAAATGCATGTCGCGCACGGTTTCTCAAGTCTCAAAATTTTTCGCGGCATCGCCGGTAAAAGATCGAAAATTGATAGGTAAATTTTTCCAGTTGAAATACCCCTTTGAACGCGTTAATTTACTTCAAAAGCTGGTAGGTCACTACCACCTTTAGAAAGCGACACTCTGAACCTGTAATGTCGCGAGGTTTTGCCTGGTTCATTTTTTTCTTCTGCCCAACGGGGATACTTCCCCAGCGGGCGTATCTCCTGGGTTTTTCTTTTCTCTTTTCCAGGAGGCGTTATGCAACTCTCTTCACTTTCTCAACAGTCACAACCTTTCGTTTATCAATCTACTGAAGAAGTCATCGCCAATGCGATGGCATTTTTGCAGAGTACCCTCGAACGGGAGCACGTATTGACATCGGTGGATGCCGTCAGACAGTTTTTGCGTCTGCGCCTTGGTCGATGTGAGTGCGAGTATTTCGGTGTCATGTTTCTGGATAATCAGCATCGACTGATCGAATTCACGGAATTATTCCGTGGCACGATTGATGGTGCTTCGGTATATCCACGCGAAGTCGTGAAAGAAGCTCTGGCGCATAATGCCGCGGCCGTTATTCTGGCTCACAATCATCCTTCAGGTGTTGCTGAGCCTAGTAGTGCTGACCGGCACATCACAATGCAAATCCGCGACGCGCTGGCGTTGGTTGATATACGCGTGATTGATCATTTTGTTGTAACCGCCGTCGGCAGCGTGTCCTTTGCGGAGCGCGGCTGGATTTAATTCAGGCATTTCTTCTTTTATCTTCTCTTTCCACCCTTACCGGGAGCTTCTCCCGTGCGGGCGATTGTCTCCTGGTGTTGTCAATTTCAGGAGGTCTGCATGCCTGTTTGGGTCAGTGGCAATTTATCGGTTCAGCGGATTCATGGCGTCAACGGGGAATTCTCCGTGGGCAAACTGGATTGCGAGATCGGTGTGCTCAATATCAAAGATCCTTACCTCGATCAGTTCGAGACGGGTGTTTATGCGGGACGGTTTGCGCTGTCCAAAGTCTTTTCTCATGGTTATGCCGCGAGGACCGGATGTTTCATTGTCGAAACGCGTGCGCTTATCGATGAGTGCATCATTTATTCCGATGAACCCGATTCCGTCGATGTGAACATCGCGTTGGAGGAAGTGGATCCATTGGTATCGGATCCGCCGCCGGCGCCAGCTGCACCGCAGCTGCCGAGAGCACCTGCGAAGCAAAAGCAGTCGGCAGTACCCGCGCCATCCGGCACCGGTATTCCCACGGCCTCGGATCTGTTTGGTCAGTCGGCTGCGGTCGCGCAGGCGGATCCGATGGAGGAGCTCTTCGGCGAACTGTGGCCCTTGGGCGGCATCGTCAAGCTCGATCCCACGACGATCCGCTCGGATCCCGTCGGGCACCGGGCGCGTGTGCGCTATCTCACGGATCATGGTTATGTGTTCCGTGCATCCACCCAGTCTTATCACAGGGACTGATTTTCAATCATGCCTCTGGCGGATGACCACCGCCAGGTGGTTTTTCCGTTTGGAGGTTTTTCATCTTCAAAACAGGAGAATCACATGGCATTAATGTTTTCCCGGATTGCCCGGAATTTTATCAAAAATGGGTATTTCCCCACCGATGAGGTGACGCTGGCACGTGTGTTGTCAGCGCTATCCTGCACGGAGAATCACTCGATGCGGATCCTCGATCCGTGTTGTGGTGAAGGCTCCGCGCTCGCGGAAGTGGGACACCACCTGTCAACGCTCGGCGGCGACGTCGAGTCGTTTGGTATCGAGTACGACGAGGAGCGGGCGTGGCACGCCAAGCAATTATTGAATCGGTGCATTCATGCCGATCTCAATGATTGTGTGGTCAGTCCGCGTTCATTTTCACTGCTGTGGCTCAATCCACCTTATGGCGACCTGATCGGTGATTCGGAGCGTGCTTCCGGATCCCGGACAGGCGGACGCAAACGGTTGGAAAAGGAATTCTGCAAGCGGTGTTTTCCGATGCTGCAATCGGGTGGCGTTCTCGTCCTGATCGTGCCTTACACGGTGCTGGATAAAGAACTCTCATGTCTCATCTCGCGGTATTTCCGCGATGTGTCCATCTATGCCGCGCCGGAGCAGCAATTCCGTCAGGCCGTCATCTTCGGCGTTCGCAGGCCTCGGGTTGCGGATCCGGATCTGAGGGTTGTGCAGACGCTCATGAAAGCGCAGGAAAACCGCTACCCATTACCTTCGGGTGAATGGGCGGAGGGATTTACGACGCATTGTGTGCTGCCCGAGAGTTTTCCTGGAGCCCTGTATGACGTGCCACCGGCGGAGGGGAGGGATGTGAATTTCCATTCCGTCACGCTGATCCCCGACAGCTGCAGGTCGAAATCGAGGCCATGCCCCTGTTGTGGAACCGGTTCTCGATGCTGTTTCAGGTCGGCCAGGCGTCAAAGCGGCCGCCGCTGCGGAAACTGTCCAGCTGGCATTTGGCATTGATGCTTGCCGCCGGCCAGGTCTCAGGTGTGATCGCGAGTCAGACTGGCAGGACGCTGTTGGTGAAGGGGGACACCCACAAAGCCAAGAACGTGCGTCAGGAAATGGAAATCAACGAAGACACGGGTGCGGTGAGTGAAACCCGGATTGCGACGGATCGATTTGTCGCCTTGATCCGGGCCATCGATTTCACACCGGACAGCCCGACCTTCGGGCGCGTCATCCACATTGAGTGAGGAGGCCGTATGTTGACGTTGGATTGTATGGACCAGGTGTATTGCGACGGGCTGCTGACGGACGATGCCGGCAGCTTGCTGTTCATGTCCGTCTGGGGCCGCGATACCGCGATCTCGCAATTCCTCGCACGCCTGACGCTGCCGGACCATCCCGATGGGATTGGCCGCTTTATCGCGACGGGGGACGGTGAGCGTATATCGGTTTCGATACCCAATGCGAAGCTTCTGGATAAGGAGCAGGGCAGGGCGTCGAGAAGCCTGTTCGGCGATCTGGTCCAGTTGTTCGTATTTGCCGAAAGCCTGCGCGCTCCTGATCGGGAGAATCGCGCAGCCTGGGTGGTTTACAGGGACGGTGAGAGTGCGGTGGATATATGGCCGCTCATGATCGAGACCTGTCATGTGCCGTTGCTTCCGCAATGGCGTGATGTCCTCGTTCCGGAGTTTCAGGCGCGAGGTTGGATTACCCAGCTGACGGGTTATCGGATGGGCGCCATTGGCGTCCAGCTCGGTGATCCGGAACTGGAATCCTGTATTGAACACCTGGTGCAAGCCGGTGCCCTGCGATTGTCTGCGGAGGCTTCGGTTTAACAGGGATTTTTATTCCTATTTCAATCACGCCCCAGCGGGATTTTCTCCCGTCGGGGTGGAAATTCCTCTGGTTTTTTCCTTTTTTCCTGGAGGAGTTTTTATGAATCAAGCAGTGAATACCACCTCGGTTTTTGAGGGTGAGCTCGATCAGTCCGACGTCGACACTTTGTTGTTGGAGACGGAACCGGATACTGGCGTACCAAAGATGTCACTGCATGAGTTCATTGGTGAATTCGGGCAGGGGCTGCTGGAGGCTGTTGAGCGGGAATGTCCCCCGGTGTATCGGGGAGACAGGCCTGTCCGGCGTGATGCCGTACTGGATCAGTTGAAACGGAAGCCTTTTGACGCGCAGCGCGAAGTGGTCCACGCGGCCACCACGTTGCTCGCCGACCGGGATGAGCCGGCCTGCATCCTCAACTGCGATATGGGGACCGGCAAGACGATGATCTCCATCTGTATCGCCTCTGTGCTGTATCAGGAGGGATACCGGCGGATGCTGGTCCTGTCGCCGCCGCACCTGGTGTACAAGTGGCGCCGGGAGATTCTGGACACCGTGCCGGGTGCGACGGTCTGGGTTCTCAACGGGCCGGACACACTCGCGAAGCTCCTGATGTTGCGCGAGGTTCTGGGTGTGGTCCCGAAAGGTCCGGAGTTTTTCATCCTGGGCCGGGTGCGCATGCGGATGGGGTTCCATTGGCGGCCGGCGTTTGTCGTCCGGAAGCAGTTGGAAGAGCCGTTCGAAGGCGCACGGGACAAGGGCATCCCCTGCAACGTGCGAGAGGTGGCCTGCTGTCCTGACTGCCTCACGCCCGTGGTGGTGGATGAAACAGGCCTGGCAGCCTCTCCAGCGTCCGTGGAAGCCATGGATAGGCGGATGGTGTGCCCGGCATGCAAAGGCCAACTGTGGACGCTCCAGAGACCCAAAGCGCGCAAGTCGCGTCGGGACCTGGTGCTCGACACAGTCCGGCAGTTGCCGACCGTTGGTCCCAAGACGGCCAATCGGCTCATGGATGTGTTCGGAGAGGAGCTGCTCGGCGATATGCTGGCCGACAACGTCTATGCGTTTATCAACCTGATGGACGACCAGGGCAACCTGGTGTTTTCCGACCGTCAGGCCAGGCGCATGGAAAAGGCGTTGGGCAATATGGAGCTGAGTTTCGGTGACGGTCACTACCAGGCCACGGAGTTTGTGAAGAGATATCTACCGGATCGGACATTCGATCTTCTCGTCATCGATGAGGGGCACGAATACAAGTCGCTGGACTCCGCCCAAGGCATTGCCATGGGTGTGTTGGCGACCAAGGTCCGCAAGACCCTGCTTCTGACCGGAACGCTGATGGCGGGCTACGCAGATGATCTGTTTTATCTGCTGTGGCGGATCATGACGCGGAACATGCTTGAGGATGGCTACCGGTATAACAACCGCGGCACCCTGGGCACGGCCTCCACCGCCTGGATGCGGGAACACGGTGTTCTGAAGGATGTGGTCAAGGTCACGGAAGGCGGTGATCACCGCACGGCCAGAGGCAAGCGGGTATCTGTCCGGACGGTCAAGGCCCCAGGGTTTGGACCGAAAGGCATTGCCCGCTATGTGCTGCCGTATACGTGCTTCCTGAAGCTGAAGGATATTGGGCAGGACGTCCTGCCACCTTATGAAGAGGTTTTTCGGGAGGTGGCCATGACACCGGAGATGGACGCCGTGTATGGCAATATGAGCCGTACCCTCAGTGACCATTTAAAAAAGGCGCTGCGGTGTGGGGATTATACTCTGATGGGTGTGGTGTTGAATGCGATGCTCGCCTGGCCGGAATGCTGTTTCCGCCCGGAGAATATCACGCACCCGCGTGATCGCCGGAATACGCTGCATTTCAACGCGGCGCTGTTTGCCGAGGATCAGCCGACACCCAAGGAGCAGGCGTTGATCGACCTGTGCCGGGAAGAGCGCAGCCAGGGCCGGCGGGTGCTCGTGTATACGGTCTACACGGGAACGCGGGACACCTCGCAGAGGCTGAAGGCATTGCTCACCCGGGAAGGATTCAAGGTGGCGGTGCTGAAGGCCACGGTGGCCACGGAGAAGCGGGAAGACTGGATCATTGATCAGGTGGAGCGGGGATGCGATGTGCTCATCACCAATCCTGAACTGGTCAAGACCGGGCTGGACCTGCTGGATTTTCCGACCATCGCGTTTTTGCAGACCGGCTATAACGTCTATACGTTGCAGCAAGCGGCAAAACGCTCCTGGCGAATCGGGCAGAAGGAAGCGGTCCGGGTGATCTTTCTGGGGTACATCGGCACGGCGCAGATTCAGTGTCTCCGGCTTATGGCCAAGAAAATTGCGGTCAGTCAAAGCACTTCAGGCGATATGCCGGAATCGGGGCTGGAAATCCTCAATCAGGAAGACGATAGCATTGAGATGGCATTAGCAAGGCAGCTCATACAATCTTAACGAATCAGCCCGCAGGAATTCTTCTGCGGGTTTTTCTCTTCCAGCTATACAAGTTTCTATTTGGATTCAAATTCGTGTAAAACGTCTATTGATCGGCATCCGCCCAAAACTCGCACAATCTGAAAACTCACGCGTCGTGTTATTGATAACTTTCAAGTCTCCTCCGAAGAATGTCCGTCAGAGCCTGTTCAAGCGCATCAAACTGAGGTTCGAATTTCCCGGAAAATGGATCAAAAGAATATATCCGACCATCGTTGTGATCTATCAAGATATACCACTCTTCATCGCGATTCACCAATACCGTTTTTTTGCCAAGATCGGTCTCGCTATTATATTCAGCGAAAATTTGGGCCTGCACTACGACGTTTTCACCTCCGCGCCGAGAAACGTCAAGTGCTGTTCGTTCCAAGCCGCAAATCTGCGTAGCACCAATCACAATATTTCCATATTGAGATAAAAAGACCCGGAAGTCGTCTATGAATGGAAAACCCAGTTCAAGTTCGGCACTGTCAATGTCAGCTAGATCGACCGGTCCGCCGACAATTGTATCAATCGCCTGTATATTTTTTAGTTCACTTAGCAGAATATCGATTTTGGAAGTGTCCACCAGTTTACTCATATAGCTAGTTAATTTTGAGACGCAGCCCCCGGACGGGGGCTGGGAGTCATTTACAGCGAAGATTCTAGTTCGGCGGCCCTCGCTTTCCAATAGTCTTCTTTGAATTTTTCATACGCAGCGTCTTTAGCTTTGTCATTGCGAAAGCTTTTATCAACCATCACGTGAATTGCCTTCCTGTGCTCTTTTAGATGCTCAGTTTGTGTCATCTCAGCCATCGGTCCCGGTTCTTCCGCAAAAAGATGGTGTAGGTTCATGTGCTTCCCGTCCGGTCCGATGGGTGCTTTTCCCGATTTCATAAGGTCAAGATTTGTCTGGCCTTTTGCCAGCCGGTCTTTGATAGACGCACTTATCGTGGAATGAACGAACTCTGGTTTACCTATCGTGAACGAGTTAGGAATTCGGAGTGCTTGCCTCCCGAGAATCTTAGACTCTAAATACCTGCCAGACGTAAAAATTTCGTGTGCATCTCCAATCACTGCGACGAGACGGTCCTTCAGTTCATCTGTAACACACTCTTGAGCGATAGCCTGCAAGCCCAAGATGGTCGAAAGAATGAGCGGTGTAATGATCTTGATTACGTATTTCAACATGCCTAAATCTCCAAAAATTTGTTGAGCTGAGAGTCACAACGAAGAAGTATTTTCTGTTATTTTGAGCATTGAGGAAGTGCTTGTAGTCGCTTCGCAAGTGCTTCCAGGCGCTCATCACTCATTCCCATTGCCTTGGCTTTGTCTTTTAAGTCAGCGGCAATCTCAGCAACGATTCGCGCGCTGCCGGTCAATCCGGTTTTGCGGCTCACCATCCTATAGAACCGTCCATTCCCAACAACTAGGCCCGCAGACGTCACCAATCGATCGCCAACAGTAAGCTGCTCGCCGCTGCAAAAGTCTTTTCCTATGATGACTTCGTATGCGTCAGCAAAGTCACCTGCTACCAGTACTTTCGCAGTACAGACGACGCCCTCCTTAACAGCGATCGCTAGGTCCGAGACCATTGGACGGAATTTGTCTGCCTCCGGAGACGCCGGGCCAGCCTCGCCAATTCCATCACCAATTACCTCAAGCATGGTAAGTATTTCGCGTTTCTGCGTTGTCATGTTTCCTTCGCGATAATTGCGAAGATCGCGCTCAATAATCAATGCCATTCCTTCATTCCAGCTGCGAATGTGGCCTAATGCTCGCTTCTGTTCGAATGTCAATGCGGAATCATGGAACCAAAATTCGCGGTCCACAACCGAATAGATGTAGGCTTCAACTTCTTCGAATGAAGCGAGCAATGCTTTCCATTCATCGGTAGTTGTCAGATCATCTGTCTGCAAAAGTTCACGCAGTTCATGGGCAGTTTCGAGCCATTGCTTCGACTCTGAAATAAATTCGGTACTGCTGTTTTTGGCGTTGAGCAGCTTAAGCTTTGTAATGGTGTTGTTGGCAAAATCCTGATATACCTTTGGATTAAATCCTGGTTCTGGTGCAATAGATTGAAGTTGAATGGAAGAGCTGTAGATTGAGAATGCAAACCCGTTTTGATACTCCGCTGGACTTAAGCCGACGTTAGTCGCAATTTTTGAAAGTTCAATATTGGCTTCGTTCCAGGACTTGTCAAATTCATTTCTGAGAATTTCTTTCTCGGCAAGTAAAGCCTCAATTTCCTTGTTTAGCTTATCTACCCTGTCCCACAGACCAGTAATATTGTTAAAATCCGCAGGCTTTAGTTGTGCGAATGGAATTTTCTCTATGCGGTCCCAGATGGCATTGTATTCGGCCGCCTTTTTTCGATAATCGTCATTGCTTTTTTTAGCATTTTCCATTAGTTTTTCCATTTTTGCGCGAAGCCTGTCCCTGTAGTCCGTTTCTTCTGGGTCTTCTGTATTAGACTGCGATTTCGGCGGGACAAATGAGTAAGTGGGACAGTCAATCAATGCTGGGAGCTGTCCCGCAGGGAAATATAGGCTGCAAATAGGAATTTCGCCCGACCAGATTTTTGCTGACAGTTTAAATGTCCAGCTCCCCTTGTTCTTATAATTGCCGCCCAGCAAATTGCCATAGGCAATTCTCGTCCTTCCAATGACGTTCTGCACGCCTGCGTCAACCAGATTTTTATCGGGTACACATACTCTGATATCGAGATCTTGTCGGTAACCCTGGTCCGAATTCGGCGTGCGGAAGTATGATTCACTTCTAAAATATGAACGGTTGTCTGGATGCTCGGCTCGCTTGATGCAGTAGGCTTTGTTTGTTGCATCTGGTGAAGGACAGTCCTCGGATACGATCTCTGCATCGTGAGCTATTTCTGTCCACGGATCATTGTTATTGATGTAGGTCGTAAAGTAATTGTACAAAATGGGTGTGTCCGACGAAGATGTGTCGGAGATGATCGTGCAAATCTCACCTGCGAACGCAATGTTGGTCGAGTTTATCAGGATGGCAGCAAGGGAAGCACTTCGGATGGTCAACTTATCCATTTGATGCCTCCAGCTTTTCCAATATTACGTCATGTACCATTACGGCACCCTCCAGATCGTCCGTGAGCAAAATTGATTTCAGATGTTCATTTAGTGAAATGATTTCGGCATCGGTACTTTGGGAAAATGCCCTAGTGGCGAAAGATACTGATGCTTTGGTTGTCGTTCCGAGTGCGCGGGTTACGTTAGTTTTATATTGATTGGCTCGGGTACATCCTTGCTGTTGCCAGGGTTGAATCGCAGGGCTAGCGCAGAACTCCTGTACACTCTTCAGCTGTTTAGCAGAAGCAACTATCCCCCGAGATACGTCATATTGAGGTAGCTGCTTTTCTTGCCTCTCGTCATCTGCTGGATGATTCCCTGGATTTCAGATAAGTGCTGTGATTGAAGGGCGATTCTCTTCGCTGTAGCGAGCCGCTCCTTTGTGGCGTCGTTTATATTCTTCTCTCGCTGTTTGATCCGCACAATCGTCATCTTTTGATCCACAGCTGATTGAATGCTTTCGGTAAGTGAAACCATCTGATACTGCAAATCGATCTGCCATTGAATCGCTGTAGATAGCAGGCCAGTGCCGCTTCTAATGTCGCTTAACTTGAGTGTGCTCAAAGTGTCTTCGGGCAGCTTCGCATACGCCTCGATTAACATCGTCTCCGCCTGCTCAATCGCCATGTTGGCATCGACCAATTTCTTATGCTCTGCGGCCACCAGCCCCAGAATCTCGATATTTTTATTGGATATGGCCTGCTTGAGTTTGAAAAGGGTATTGAGATCCTCTGTTCCATTCACTTGCTGTATGTATGTCGAAAGTGTCGTCTCGTATTGCTTTCCCAAACCCTCGCTATTCGTTTTGACGGCTTTCATGGTGGTCGAAGCGTCAGACTTCAGTTGGAGGAGCGTTGACGACCGCTCCTTGATTAGCGAGTTGAGTATCGATAGCTCTGCGTTCTTTAAGACCACCTCTGTGCGTTCCGGCCCGACTTTAAGTCCACCTTGGTACTGTATGTGTGCCACGATCTTATCGAGCGCACCCTCCATGTCGAATTTATTGGGATTTTCGGTAAAACATGCTCTCCTGATTTTACTCTCGGCCTTATCACAATACTCATGGACCTGCTCAGGAAATCCCCAGCCGGTTTGGCAAGGGCTATCTTCTTCTTTTTCAATTTCGTATTCACACCAGTCGGCGATGGAATGTGTGCTCCAGGTAACGGAAAGCAGGCATATCATGTATAGATGTAATTTAGTGAATTTCATGATGGCCTCCTTAGAGTTGATTCCAGTTGATGCTGTATGTTTCAGCGACTGACTGATATTCCGCAATTAGATCTTCGATGGCAAACCGCTCTGTAACGAGCTGTTTTATTGCGTCTTCAAGCGTTGTGGTGTTGATGTTTGAGCGTAGGCCCTGAATGATTCCCGCTAGTTCGTCATCGATTAGTTCGATTATGCAATTATTGTCAGCGCAGTCAGCAGGTAGAATCAGATCAAGTTGCTGGCCTAGCTGGAAAAGCATGAATTGCTGCATAAAGGGTAGCTGAATAGCGGGATCATCCAAAATCAAACTGATTTGCTCTGTCCAACTGCACGAGGTTTCAGGGTCGCAAGATGCTGCCAAAATTTCATTTAGACTATAAAAGTCAACACTAGTCGATCCCGCAATTCTGACCAGCTGCTCAAGCGACAGAGTTATTTGCATCAAAGTCGAAATGGTTGTCTTGTCTAAAATTCGATCGTCAAGAATTCGGATATGATCAAGGGCTTCATTCTTTTTGGTGCTCAAGATGCTGGTCAATTCGCTTATATTTACTGAGTTCGGAGTCAGCGTTGCTTCTATTACGCAGCTCGAAGGGAAATATGCAATATTCTTGTAGGGCGCGACTATCTCAACTGACATAGCGCTGGTCGCCTGCTGAGGAATGAGATAGATGTTGGGAAGCAAAGCGTTATACGTGTTTATCTTCTGGTTGCTGTCTTTAATTTTTATCTGTATTGGATATTGAGTCGAGCAGGTTCCGCTACGAGTAATGGTCAGTTCGGACTTGGCAGGAACATAGGTAGGAAGTAGGTCCATCGAGATGGATTGAGTCTCGTATCGACATCTCATCAATCGAGAGCCAGACTGCGTGCAATTTTGAGCGCCGACAATCGGCATTTTAATTGCGTAAGCATTTGTGGAAAAAAATGGTGATCGCAGCAATAATGGAAAGAATAACTTTCATTTTGAAAGGTCCTTTTAAGTATATGGTTGAGAAATATCCACTATCTCATGAGCGGCAGCATCTAGGCCTTCGAATGCGGATAAAGGCGCAGTAACGCGCGCTCAGACGATGAGCGTTAGCTGTATGACAATTAGGTTTATGCTCAAAGAAATAAACTAGAATGGGCAGGATCGATGGATTGTAATCATATACAAGTACTCCTCCTTGGTGGTCAATGCATAATATTAATTTGCCTGCTTATTCGCAACAGCCATTTGAGGTATTTGGTGCCAATTTTCTGAAAATGCACGCTTAATTGAAATTTCATTGCTTTCGTTTTGGTGTCTTTGACTGCATAAGATTGCCTCGTTAAGGAATTTGCTCGGTGCAAACATTTGTTGAATTAAGCTTTTGTGCTCGTTAAGATCCATCTGCGATTGAGCCGCCCATCCAGAGGATAGATTGCGATCGTTTCACTACACACTCATGTTTGGAATGAATTTTTAAGGAGCATGTCAATTATGAAATCATTGTTTTCCCGCGCTTTTTTTCGCTTCAGTGTCCGCAATTTCAGTTGGTGCCCAAGCTGCTTTCTCACCGATCATGCTAAGCACCTTCGATTCTGTGTTTCAAGATAATGCTTCGTATTGGAAAGAAGTCGATTTGGATATGATGACCGTCTGTTCCAGCGCGGCCTTACGTGACCTGAGGGAGAGTCAGGGTCTCACAAATGCATCTAAGAGCAATTTAATCTGGTTGAAGACGTATCGCATGAATAGCGTCTCCACGTTGTACCAAGGTGTCACTCTCTATAACATGCATTTTTTGCCGACCAACGGCGCCGACTATGCATATCTAGGCGGGATCGAACCTGTCGCGTTCTATCGTCCGAAAATTATGTGCTCGGTATCTGGGTTTTCCACGAAAGAAATTGGAAAGTTTAAGAAGGATATTAGAGAGAGCGGCGTGTTGATTGATGAGGAATCAGGCAGCGCGCAACCGTCAATCCTGTTTGAGTCGTTTGCTTCGTACTCAAACAGTTCCCGTGGGCCTCGGGTTCGATTCCGAGCACAATACGATTCTTTCGAATCCCATGTTGGAATGTCCATTTCGTATCAGGATTTAAATGATCCTGAGCGCTGGATTGTGGTTAAAGAGTCAATGGATGAGTACGTTTCATCTTCGGAGCGCAAATCGCTTCCCGCTGGCAAGCCGAGCGACTACAGCGGCGGATGGGCGTACGACTTTCCGCGTAGGGAGGATGTTACGCTTGAGAGGAAGACGATTGCGTACGATGTGAAGTTGCCTTATCCAACGCTTGTGCGTGTATCTATCAATGCAGAGTCAGATAGCGCAAAGCCCCACGTTTTTCTTCTCAATGCGCGGCTGCAAACTGAGGAGTGTGTGGTTGATGCATCGTATGAAGATGGTAGATGTTTATAGGCTGCGGTCATAGCGGGCGGCTACCTGCTTCATCTCTGAAGGCCAATTGAGCGTTTTATGAAGGGCTAGCGGTCCGTTCATAGAATTGGGTTACGCATGACTATATTTGATTTAATTAAAAATATCAGATTTGGCCATGTGGCTGTTACCTAGCTTTAGGAGCGGACCACTAGAGGGTATCCTCGGCGTGGTGTTCGTTGATCAGTCTCAATGCGATAAACAATCTCATGTTGTCGCGATGCTCATAAGTTTAAATAAAAGGTTTATGGTGCTAATCGGCTTAGGCGGTGTTTTCGGATGGTCGCCTATGCGGTATGTATCGTTATGCCAGTTTCTTCGTCCACACTGAGGCAGCATTTATAACGCTGTTTGACGGTGGGGCTTGCGAGACAGTTGTCCAGATCCTCTTCAATATCTATGACGACTGGGAGAACCTGGTGTTTCAGCAGGTTGACATTGATGTTTCCACGGTCTGGGCTGACCCAGAAAAACAATCTTTGATCCACATTCGGTCTGAAAGGTCGCCCAACGGATACCGTCCTCAGGGGTCTGCCCGCTTGAGAATAGCTTTATAAGCACAGTTTGAACATGTCACTATCCGCATACGTGTCCGTTCAGGATCTGATTATAATGGAATCCTGAGCTTCGCAGGCCAACTCATCTTGAGCCCGAGGTATCTCAGGCACCTTTCCGGTATCTCTCAAATGCATTACCATTATGCAATGCATATCAACGCCATCAGCACCGCCCGCGCGAACGCTTACTCAAAATAACAGTTATATGATTAGTGCGCGGATGGTAGTCGCCAAAGGACTTAATGACAGGGGAGGCCATTCATGGCAAGAGTACGGGAGTTCAAACTTCAGGACAACGGGTCTTATCAGCTAACCAAGATATGTGAGGCCCGCTCCGAATATCCAGCACCGAAGAATATCACGTATTTCCTATCAAGCTATCTGCCGTTTGATGACCGCAATCAGCAAAAGCTTAATGTTTCCAATATGCTTGGAATGAAAATTCCCGATTTTGTACTCAAAAGCGGCCAAGTCTACGACGCGTATGATGGCAAGCGAATTATCTATGAAGTCGGCTGCAACACCATAATTTATACGTTAGTAAATCCCAAAGGCGCATCGAACTACGAATTTTATTTGCAATCGATAAACGGCTTTGTATTTGATTCAACCAATCGAAGTGTGGCAGCAAAAGTTGTTAAGACGACCGCTCCCTTGAAAACGATCGTGAAATATGAAATGTACTTCCTACTTGGATTGATGTCGGCGGCAAGCTTGCCCGCGCTGATCCTGGTGACGGGCACAGACATAACTGTTTCAGGGATACTCGCCAAGAAAAAGTTCGAAGCAGGAAAGAAACTCAGCGCAACGTTCTATGCAGAGAGAGAAAATATTGCTGAATATGCGCCAGTGCTGCATTCGAAGATTGAGCAATTTTTAGTCGCTGGAGCGAAGGTAAAGTGGAGTGGATTCGGCAAGAAACTTCCGGAAATAATCGTTAATGATGAAAAGACTCAGGCTCAACTGGCCGGCGTGTTGGTCGGCAAAGCCGAGTTGTCTCCACACCCATTTACCGTATGGACAGCAGTGCTAACGATTTTATCGACAGCGGCGATAAAATCCGTAACCAAGTCACCAGATGCATACGCAAAAGCCCTCGATTCGAAATACCGACCCATTCTTGAGGACATTCAATCTGTAGACTTTAATAATCCTGCCGCAGTTGCCGTCGCTGCACAAAAATTCCGGTATCTTTTAGAGGAATCTGGTGTAAAAGTCACCGATGCCGAAGCTGCTCAGATGTTGAGAGAGATTTATACAAATCGAGACAAACTGGAAACCTCACTTCGCAATGTATCTCAAGCCCTTTATGAATTTAAGCTCGTTTTTGATGAATAGAAAATACACAAGCAGGTATGTGCAAGCCATCTGTATCAACCTAATGGTGGCGCTCTCTTTTGGTTGTTCTGATCGTAGGAACGAACTTCAATCCTATCTTGATGATGCTGGGGCGTTCTGCTCTGTTCACGAGTCAAATAAATGGGCGGACGTGTCCCGGGAAATGTCTATTGAAGCCTTTAATGAATTGGTAATGGAACGCCAACTGGAATCAGTGAAAACCCAGAGATTTAAGGATTTGGTCAAGCAGCTTGGCGAAGTACGATTTTACCGAGAGCTCTATCCGACGGCCAAAAGAGAGATTGAAGCAATTACAGGCACTGAATGGAATTGCCCGCCTTACGAAGCTTTCACATCGCTCACATTGCAACGTGAACCTTCGGAATCACTTATATCCTCCGATGCCCACCCTGACATTCAGGTCACTTCTTCTGGTGATTTCTTCTTGGATCACCAGCCTTTGGATCTTCAGTCTGATCAACTGAGAGCATTCATTGCCGAAAGAGGGTCGGAGAGTTCTTTAATCATCAAGTTGGAGAAAGGTGTAGGAGATGAGACACTTGAGCCACTGTTTCGGGCACTGTCGGATCTGAAGGTAAGCCAGGTTTCGGTGATCAGTGATTAGCCGCGCTTTCTGTCCGCCTGTACCGCGAGCCACTCCAGCTTTGGCGTGGTGCTCACTGAGCAACCGCAATGCGAAGAAAAATCTCATAATGGGCTCGTGCTCATCGGTAAAAAGTCAGATATAACTGACTGTGGGCAGGTATTAAGTCTTCTCAAATGACGCCAGTCATTTCTGATTTGAAGTGGTTAACGTTACTGCGAGGACAGCAGCAATTTCTGGTGTCTGAGATGGCAAAAGATCCCAAGGTGGCCGCCCGTGCAGCCGGCACCATCCAGCTCAACTTGGCAAGCAAGCAATGGATCAAAGACTAACAGTCACGTCGTTCATTTGGACGATGCTGTCGCAAGTTGGAATCAAAGCAAGGCTTACCGTACCGGCAGCGCTTTCTAAGACAGTAGATCAACCACCGACTCGGCAAGTATTGTCACCAATATAGAAAATGCGTTGAAAACAGTGGATGTCATCTTGTCGCCTACGGAGAGGGCGGAAATTATAAAAGAGATTGAAGCCAATCCGGCCAAGATCGCAAGTTTGTTTGCGAAGATGATTTCCGATTTAAAAGCTCCATTGAAGTAAATACGTGATGAAAAACACCCTGTTATTCATTGTCTGCTCTTCCATGACAGCACTTGGATGCTCAGACTACCAGGATCGCCAAGTGTTCATCGATGATGCAACGAAATACTGCGATGTTCACAAGGTTAGTTATTGGGGAAAAAGCGGCAAGCTTGAAGCACTAGAGCGAATGAATGGTATCGAAAAGCAGCAAATCCTTGCCCGAGAAATTCGATCCGCTGTCAGCACTTCGGAGATGCAAGAACTCATTTACGTCAAAGGTGCAAACGTGTCTCCCGAGGAGTTCTATCCCTATCTCCAGGAAGTAGTACCAAAGCTGACGGGGAAACCATTTGATTGCCCGGCTATTCCTGAATTTTATCTTCCAGCTGCAGGCGAGCCTTAATCGACAGCTTTTTCCGGTTTATCAGCACAAATCCTGGGCGGCGCGTCTGGCAAAAACTATCCCAGTATGCTGGAAACAGTGGGATCAGATACTGCGTCCCACGCTTATTGTTTCTCGAATTCATTTATTCATAGACGGTTTGTTGGCGAGCTTACGACTGTTTAGCCCACGTTTTCCCAATATCAGGGGAGGTGAAGTTATCCCCTTCGGCGCATTTGAGATTAATATTTGACGAGACGACCTCAATTCCACAGTGCCGGTTTGGTAGTCGGACCTCAGACCATTTATCCTTGTCAGGATTATATACAAATAAAAACGCCTTATTGCCTAGTTTGACAGGATCCATAAGCAATTGGCTGCCGACCCAGTAGAATTTTGACTCGGGTAGGACGTACTTCGACCAATTAATTTGCGTCTGGTTACCGTTTGATTTATCTATGATGAAGCCCAATCTCTTTTTATATTTATTCCAATTATTCCCCGTTATGGGCCCGTAAATCAGACCTTTTTCGGTAGGATATAAGATCGTCTCGGTATAATCTTCAGCGATCGGTGTGTCAATGATCGTCCAGTTTTTCCCTAGATCCTTCGAGAAATAAAGATCCGCATTATGCCCTTCTAGCATCAGTAAGTCTTTGGACTGATATCCTGTCCTGGGATGCACTGTGCTTGGGAGATCGATTTTTTGTAGGCCGCTATTTGTTAATTGAAAAAGCTCCTGTAGCGAATTCAAAAAGTGCCTTGGTGCCACATTTTGATCGGCTGGCACTGGGATTGGCCTTTCTAATGAATGTGTATTGATTGGCGAAATATTATTCTTGTCTCTGGTGTCGAGTAAAATTCCCAAATCGTCGGAATAGAAGTCATTTCGATAGGTCCCGTTGAAATGCTCGTTATTCAAATCATCCAGGCCGCGGGAATTTTTTGAAAGTCTGTAATTTCTTATTGTTTCCGGTTCTTCGAACGCTACCGGTGGATAATAAAAGGGCTGAGTGGCTAACTTATATAGGTCGGCATGTTGTTTTTGCAGATATATCGCTGTGGCTCGGTCATTCTTGGTGAATACGTAAAAATTCCGCAATTTGACTGAGTCATTTAGAAACGATAGGGTTCCCAGTGTTGTGACCGTTCGAGGCTTAATTTCAAAGACGATACTAAAAGTTGTTGATTTATTGTGCTGTCGAATGCCGGTGAGATGATGGACTCCCGGCTCCAGTGTTGTGGCGAAAAATCCATTTTTTAGTTGGCCGGCGGGTTCTCCATCAATTATTACGTTCCCAAATTTCCAATTAAAAGCAGTTGAGAAAAATAATATTCCTTTGTCTGAAAGAGCATCTTTTGCATGAGCGGAGCAGGTTAGCAGTGCCAGTAAAACAAGCAGAAACTTCATTATCTCGGACCCTATTGTTTATGTGTCATTGAAGTTTTCAGAGAAGTAAGAGTAAGTCTGAGCGTAAGTGGAAAATCTAATGGTGTTATTGATATAAATTTTCAAGATAGCCGGCGGCGTACTTTCGTAGTTTCTTATTCGTAGAGCGTTGAGCAACTGCCTGAACTGTCTCCTTATATTTTAAACTATTACTTTTGGCTAAGATTTTACATAACCATGCGATGGAATCAATTTCATCTTTAGATAAATCACGCAGATAGATATTGAGAATCGTATTATTCGCTGCAGCAAGTGCTTCATCGCTGAACCTATTTGAATTGAAAAGTTGCATGGCGGCCATCAGTTGCAGCTTTGGGTCGTTGCTACTGATCATGTTTAGAAGCCTGTCCTCCACAGAAAGCATTGGGTGATTGGGCCACTGTACCGGGGATATGATCTTATTTAGGGTTGCGTACTCATCCAGTTCCTGGAGAGCTCGGTCAGCATGCTTCCTAACGGCGCGTGATTTCGCATCTTTGCTGACAAGCAAGATCGTTGGCCTGTATTTTGAATTCCCGGAATAGCCGAGAGCTCTCACTTGAGAGCTAATGTAAGGAATAACGGAGTCCTGATCGGATACTGGTAGGTAGCTGATGGTGTTTTGTTCGATTTGGTCGAAGATTAGATTAGAGGAATAGCCTTCAGACGCCAATCGATTGGCCGCTTTTGTCTGCTCATGAAGAACTTCTGATTTGAATATTCTTATATACTCTTCGGGGGGCGTTGACGTTGTTGCCATTGACGCGTATGAGTAAATAAGAAGCAGAGAAGCGGATATGGTGTGTTTCATTGCATGCACTCTTTTTTATGTGGTTTCGATAGTCAATCGACGGCGTTGATTTTTTTCGCGACGCTTTCTTGACAAGGTTGATTGGGTTTTGTTTGGGTGTTCTGCTGGGCGCGCACCCTCCGTGGCATGCCTTATCCGATGATTGCGATTAAAGCGGTAACGAGACCATTTCACCAAACCATTGATATTTTTAGCCCATTTGTGCGATTCATCTAGCGAGTCCCTTAATCCAAGGATGTGAATCCCGTGTGCTAGGCGTGCTTTAAAGCGTTGTTTGCTTTATCTGTCCATCTCCGGAATGCATCTAAGATTTTTATGAGGGCAGGGCAAAAGGTGCTTGGTTAGTGGCCTCTGTTACAGATCTTCACATCAACCATTTATATCATAAACTCGATAACGATCGAAACGGATTGCATTGCTGGTAATAGTGAAATCTGAGCCTAAGCTCTAGCTGATTTGGTGTCGGAGATTGATATGCGTCATGCGGATGAGCGCATGCCTGGAAGTATGATACGGCAACGACATTGGCGCGGAGATTGGCGGAGGCCACAGACACTAAAATTGATTTCGTCGGATTCAAACGGTTGTTTTATGGTTTGTGCTTTGGTGCCAAGCGAAGAGCGATTTGTCGTTGCTTCACCCGGACTTTGCTCCGATGATAACCTTTGAAGCGGGAGCTGAAAAACTAAACCCGTCTATTTGCATGACAACGTCTTGTCCTATTCCTCGAAACAGGATGAGCACGCGTTCATAGATCCCATCACCTTCTTGCGTTACCAAGGAAGGCTTAATGCCTTGTATTTCCAAGTATGCGACGTATTGCTTGTCGAACTGAACCAATCGCGATTCCTGTCTGACTCCGACCATCGTCATCGCTTGATTCAGAAAGCTACCTTTAACCTCAATCACAGCCAGTGGAGCGAAGTAGATAAGCGTCACAAGCGCAAGTCTTATCGTTTTAATTCCACCCTCCCGATATTCTTTCCGTCTTGGCTTGGTATTCCATATTCCCCAGAGAAACGCCATGACAAAGACTGCTGCGGCTAGACTTCCTGAGTTTTGTGTGCGAGCAGCGCATGCCAGTGTGAGCAGCAAAAAGACAAATAGTCCGCCCAGAACGTACATCAAGTGATCGCTATTGAGGGGAGGGAAATTGAGTCTCCAGACGTATGGCCGCTTCTCGCTGAGCTTTGGGAAAGCGTTAATGCCGGATAGTATCAGCGCCTGAGTCCAGCGCAAGAATGGAGAGATCGTAATACCTGCACATAAAAGAGCTGCGACTACCAGGGAATAATTCAGAGCAAATGCTAGGCTCGCTGCAACGAAGAAAAGCGAGTCGCCCAACATCAGGCCGCTAGGATAGTGGCCGATAACGCCGCAATAGGAAATGGTGACTAAAAGTCCAAGTAAGATGCTTGCCTGGGCGCACAACTTTAAAATGGGCGATATGAATTTTAGTTTGGACTCAATGAATTCTAACATATTTAGGATTTTCCTCTTTTGCTCGGTGCGCAAGCTTAAACATTAAATATCCTCCTGTGAACGCTTGGGGATGCTCGATGAAACGCCCCGAGTTTTTACTTCATTCGATTCGGTGAAAAACATCTATGAATCCGCATAAAAAATATTTTCTAAGCTCTAAAAGGTGGAATTTTCAACCTTGAATTTAGTAAGTATTCGTCTACGCATTGTGATTGCGCGAAGTGGAAATGATGTGTTGTTAAAGAAGATTCCAATGAAGCCTTGGAATGCCTCGATGGGGCTTGTTTTGGCGCCAGAAGTACAGCAATAATGGAATTCGGCACCAGCAAGGCAGTAGGAGCGGTATGGCTTCCAAGACTCGACCGGTTAAACGGCTCCTAAATGTGTATGAGCCCGGCGAGGGGAAAGCTCAGGTGATCGAGCGCCCCAGCGAACTCACCAATGTGTTGTGGCGAGCTTCGCGAGGGGAGCTCGGCCGCAGAAATGTGGCAATAATTTGGATGCTCTTCGGTTCGGGCATGAGAATCAATGAGGTGGCTCAACTGCAAGTCAAGGACGTCTACCGACCAGACGGAGAGTTGAAAAAGACGTTCATAATTCCGGCGAGATACACGAAGACGAGCAAGTCGCGAGTGGCCTACATTGTGGCGCCTCAGCACCGGCAGGCACTTGAAAGCTGGCGGGAGCAACGGGTCAGTGAGCGCGCAATGGTTTCAAAAGATGAAAGTTTTGGCGGGCTATCCGAGGAGAGTCCCCTGTTTCTTTCGAAGAAAGGTACGTGGAGGAAGTTTGCCTTCGATGCCAAGCGTTACAAAACGCAAGAAGGTGTGAAGGAGGTGCTTGTGTGCAGCTCACTTGAAAATCTAATTAGGGACATACTGAAAGGGGCGGGGATACGAGGGGGTCAAGTTGAACCTACCCCAGATTGACGCACACTCCTAAACGAGGACAATGGTCCCAAGAGGAGAGCGAGCATGCCAACGAAGAAACGAAAGACCTTTAGCCCTGAATTCAAGCGCGATGCAGTGCACTTATTGAACCGTGGCGACAAAGAGATAGCTCAACTGGCGCGGGAGCTAGGTGTTCGAAGGAACCAGCTTTACAAGTGGAAAGCTGAATGTGATAGCCGCGGTGATTCTGCTTTTCCTGGTTCGGGCAAGAAGCCGAAACACGTAGGCAATGACGACGCGGCCGCCCTCAAAGCCGAGGTCAAGCGGCTGCGAGAAGAAAATGAAATTTTAAAAAAAGCGGCCATCTTCTTCGCGCGCGAATCCAGTTGAGGTACGCATTTATCGCGGAGGAATTGGGCTGCTATTCCGTATCAAGGCTATGTAGTGTCATGCAGGTTTCGCGGAGAGGATTTTACGACTGGATGGGTAGATCTGAATCGGAGCGAGCCTCGAGTAACCGCGTGCTGCTGACAAGGATTTGGGAACTATTTATCCAATACCGAGAAGTGTACGGCGCACCAAGGATACATAAGGCTTTATTGGCAGAGGGCTATGACTGCGGTTTGAATCGAGTGGCGAGACTGATGCGCGAAAACAATATTGTCCCGAAGACGATACGTAAGTTCCGCACCACCACCGATTCACGCAGGAGTCGCGCAGCGGCGGATAATATTCTGGCGAGGGATTTTGAGGCTGATAGACCAAACGAAAAATGGGTGGCGGATGTTACCTTCATACCACTCGAGAAGGTTGGTTATTTTTGGCAACGGTGCTGGATTTGTTTTCCAGAAAAATTGTTGGCTGGTCGATGGGAAGCCGGCTGACCAGCGGTCTCGCCCAGACAGCGCTTCAGAACGCGATTGATGCGAGATCACCAGAGCCAGGACTGATAGTACATTCGGATCGCGGCAAGGAATATTACGCTGGTGAATACCAGCAGTTATTAAAAGCGTCATGGACTGATATGCAGCATGAGCGCACGAGGTGACTGTTACGACAACGCTGTGATGGAGAGCTTTTTTCACAGCTTGAAGGTCGAAGAGGTCCATCATCAAGACTTCAGGACACGAGCTGAGGCAAGAGCAGCTTTATTCGACTACATTGAGATTTTTTACAATCGGCAACGGCTTCATTCATCAATTGGCTATCAATCGCCTGTTGAGTTCGAGAATGAGTTGTTGCTTAATTAAAGTGTGCGTGATTTTGGGGTAAGACCAGCGCTTCAATATCGGAATGGATAAGATGGTGCCAATCAGTGGCTAAAGACCTTAATGATCCATCAGTTGACCCCAATAGAATTCTAGAGAAGGCATTGCGGACGAAATTGATTTCTAAAATGCCAGAGCTCATCCCGACTGGCCTGATTGGATCTATGAAAATATTAACACTCCTGTATTTTTAGATTCAGACGGACTCGATGCGCCCATTGACGAGGTCGATATTGAATTAACGGGATATTCAAAGGGGCTGATTGATTTTTGCGTGAGATTCAAGGGTATAAAAGCAAAATATCGGTATTCGGTTAGTAATGATAGCTATTCAATAGATTTACTCGAGGGTGATAATGTATATATCACCGTACGTCAACTAAGAACAAGGCTGGTTGACTATTTTAGAGATCAAGAAAGTCCATCTGTGTATTTTGAAGACGGTTCTAAGTTGATAGAAAATTTACACATAGTTCGCCCTCCAAATTTCCACATTCCTTACATAGATATGACTTCATTGGATCGGATTGCTTGGACGGTGAATATATGCAATGAATCGCAGGGAAAGAATAAAAAGGCGGATTCCATTCAATATCAATACATCCAGAAACTTAAGCAAGAGGACTACTGGATTGTATTTGATGATGATAGCTCTTATGAGATCGCAGATATTGTTACATTTAAAGAATCTGGAAATTGCATTTACGTAGATCTTTATCACCTTAAGTTTTCAAGTAGAGATCAAGCTGGTTCAAGAGTTGACGATTTCTACCAAGTCTGTGGGCAAGTTATTAAGAGCTGCAAGTGGGTTGGTGAATTCGATAAAATAATAGATCAGTTAAAGAGGCGCGAAAAGTCAAGAATTCGTGAGGGATATGCTTCTCGAATTGAGGTTGGATCTTATGCGGATTTTGATCGTTTGAAGCAGCATGGGCGAAGGCTGCAAAAGAAATATCGATTTTTTATTGTCCAGCCCGGGCTAAAAGTTGATGTCGTCACTCCAGATGTGTTAACAATTTTAGGCTCTACCGACCTCTATGTTCGGGAAACGTCCGGAAATTCTCTGCAAGTTATAGGCAGCTGATTTCAAGTGGTTGCATTATTAATACAAAATAGCTCGATTCTAGTATCGGCATAGTTAGGCGATCCAAAGGGAAGGCTGAATGAATAGTATTCTCACGAACAAATACCTGCGCAGATGCTTCTGGATTTGCTGCGGCCTGTTTTTAGTTACTCTTGGTCTGGTCAAATATTTTGTGGTTGGCAATGTAATGGACACACCTTAAACGAGACAAAGATCGGAATATGTTGAGGCACCGTGGGCGCTGGGGATCGATCCGAAATATTAATCAGTGTGAGGGTTTGAATCAATGGTCACATCAAAAAAGCAATGGCGGAACTGGTCGCTTCCAAGCAAGTTGACAGCAATCGGTAGCGTTCTGTCAGCTATATCGCTTGCACTCTATTTGATCGAGAAGGCTGTCCACGTGCCTTTAGAGCCTCCAAAGCAAGTGCCCGACCATAACATAAACATTACTACTGGAATAACAAATTCTGGTGAAATGAAAATACAAGGTAACGTTACGATCAAGAGCGAGGAGGGAGGAGGCGAATGAGCGCATCAACTATACGATTCATTATTGCCCTGTCTCTTATTGTCTTTGGCCGGGCCTCGGCTGATACCACCTCTGTTAACACGGGCATCGCAAATAGTGGCACGATGAATATTGAGGGAGATATCTCAATAGAGGTTAACATAATCTCTAAAACCGATGATTTGGTTTCAGTGCTTAATCTGCGTGCCGAAAATATAATAGAAAGACTCAAGAGCGGCAACGATAAAAGGAGTGAAGAGGTGTTAGCTGCTTTCATGAAGCTCCACGAAAGACATATCCAGCTCTTAAAAGAAGGCAACCTTGTTGCCGCTCATGAAGTGCTTGTAAAAATTCACCGGCTGTCGTACGACTACGAAACCACCGACTTGCTGAGCGGTTTAAAATCGTACCTTTGCTCAAGAACAAAATATATCCGCGGAGCAATCATCAATGCGTATATTGTTAATCAATTTAAAGAAAATACTGAAAGATATGAGCTCAGCGGTAGTGAATTGATTAAAAATGCTCGACGAAGCGATTCTGGTTGTGGCGTGTATTATGAAATGGCAGCTGTTGCAGGTGTCGAACATGCATATCGTTTGATTCTTGATTCAAAATAAGAGCGCGCTACCTAACTTGTAATCTACAAAGAGCTTGTTGAGGGAATTCGAGTTGCCGCAACCGCTATGCAAGTGAGCTCTTGTCGCATTATTCGGTTTTCGAAAAGTTTCGATGGGGAACATTGGAATATGATAGAGACGAATGAAATATTGGCATCCTGGATTATTCAAATCGCTTGATAACGTCGAGCGCTGTTGGATTAGTTGGCATTAATCGGAATAAAAAATGTAGGGTAACGCTGTGAAGAATTTAGACGAACATAAAAAACTCGCCGTACTGATCGACGCAGATAACGCACAGCTATCGAAAATGAAACTGATTCTCGAAGAAATTTCGGCTCATGGCCATATCGTTACAAAAGGGCTTGTGGGGATTGGTCGAATGATTCTCTCAAAAAATGGAGGACTACACTAAATGAGCTGGCGATCCAGCCGGTTCAGCAGTTCGCGTACGCGACCGGCAAAAATTCGACCGACGCTTCCATGATTATCGATGCTATGGATCTTCTTTGAAAATCTATCGTCGCTATAGTTGTGCCATTCAGCTTAGAGAAGCCCCATTTTTCGGGCCCGGCTTTCGTAAGGAAGGGATCGGAATGCGTCAATGCGACGACCACCGAATACGAAAATCTAATCAGCTCACGAAATGATAAGTGTAGAGAAATTATTAAGCATGGAAATATTGTTTTCTCGGTAATCACAGAGCGTAAGAAGCTCGGCGACCCACGAATGATTGGTCCTGGCAGACACTTCCATCAATGTAGGATTATCTCGTGTAATCAACACAGCATTCGGCTATACGATATATCTTTGGGCCGGAATTTTAGCGAGCCACTAGAGAACGTTTCGGTATTGTATGATGAAGATCGGCATTGCCCGCTGTTACTGATTCAGCCGAAAGTAAGATAATCATGCTTGTCGTAGATCTTATTAGCGAAGAGGACAGCCGATTAAGCATGATAAAACCTGATTTTGAGGGTTTACAGGAAGGTACTTGGTTGCCTGAAAAATATAAAGAAGAGTGATTGGAGTATGTTGCCGTCACGTCAAAGCTGAAGTTTTATTGGTAGGTCAGTACGCTTTAGATATCGATATGGAGCGTTCAGTGAACATGTGACGCTAAAGTCGGTGAATGAGGACTGCGGCAAATGGAGTGGCGCTCATTTACGGCAAACTCATTATATGTACGAAATAGATCAAATAATTTGACGCAAACCAAAACGAGATCGACAAAATGAGCAAAGATAGAGATCGAACTATTTCTCGACGAACAGATGGCAAATGGGAAAATAAACGGAATGACTCGGACCGAGCATCAAGTGTCCACCGGACACAAAAGGAAGCGGAGCAAGCTGCGCGAGAAATGCTCAAGAACCAAGGAGGCGGTGAGCTTACAACCAAAGGAGTAGACGGAAAAATCCGCAGCAAAGATACAATTGCACCGGGAAGAGACCCTCATCCACCCAAGGACAAAGAACATTAGTTGCTCAACTCTCACCTAGAGGTTGGAATATGCCGACACCTCGTTTTCGTAATCCATAGTTTGCAAAGTGTAGTGGCATTTGTAAGTATCCTACTTTATTCGGCATGATGAATGCGGTTATGCCTCCAAATTTTAGAGGAAAAAATAGTATGAAACGGTATTTATCGTTTGTATTTTGGTGCACTTTTTCGATGTCGGCGCCTGCGACATACGCAGGTGAGCAGGTGAAAAGCCTCACGGTGATTGTTAATTTCAGTAGCGGATCTGGCATCACTGCATTCTCTGATGCACAGGCACGGGATTTATTTAATCTACTCAATCAACCGGGGTACAGTCAGCACGGAAATGCCGGATCCCTCAGAGATTATTTCCTTGATAACTCAAATTTGAACCTTGATTTGAGTTCTAAGGTAGTAATTGTGCATCTCCCGACATCAAGGGACTCATATATAAACGGATCCGATTTAGTAGGTGAGCGTTACGCGGTTGACCCTCATACTAATACTACGTTTCCAGTTCTGGACTTAACAGGCGGACCGCTTTCCAACCTGACAGAAGCGGTTTTATGTCGGCTAGTCGGAGGCGCCGGCTGTACTGCCGGCATTCAATATCGAGTTGTTTCTATCCCAGTTGGTAGTACAGTTCCTGCAATTGGCGCTGTGACGACCACAGCTTTCGATTTTTCGGCACTTTCAAAAAGCGAAACGGTGTTTAAGCTTGATTGGCTTGATCGAAGACACATCGTAGGTGGAGCGACGATTGAGACGTTTAAGCCGGGCGTAGTTCCCCATTTTCGCTTTTTTCAGATGCTCGTTCCGGGCTCCAGCGGCTCTCACCATAAACAAGGCCTTTGGCCGCGAGTCGTTCCGAGTACCAGGACTGACAGACACGCGCTTGGAGGCTATGCTCTCGGCCCTGTACAGCTTGTTCCCATTCCGGAACCCGCTACACCTTCTCTTGGCGTCATTGCGCATGAAACGGGGCATTCGATCGGCTACTTCAAAGATCAATATGATCTTCAGTCCCTATCGGTAAAAGTTCCGAACTTCAGTATCTATCTCAATGACCCGAGCATTATTTATGACGCTCCTGCGGAAGGTGAGACTTATATAGAGACAAGCCACATGGCACATGATCCATCTTGGTACAAGTCACACGGCGTGGCGGATTTTAGCCTTATGGGCGGGACGACTACTGCCCACCGAAATCCACCGCTAGTTGATGCGTACAATCGAGAGGCTGCGGGATGGGAAAGTCCATTAGATATTATTGATGCCTCCGAAGGCGAAGTTTTCACAATTGACTGGAGCGCAGATGGTTCAAATCCAAACGTTGCGCGTTCCTTTAAGTACTGTAAACCAGACTCAAATCTTTCTGAGTGTTTTTACATTGAGGCCCGTGGTATCGGGTGGAACCGTGCGCGTAACACCTCCTCCGTTAGGCAAATGTACACGGGGGTGGATACCAACGGGGACGGCTCAGGGGACGCTGTTGCAGAGGGCCTCATGATTTGGCACACCGAGCGATACGACAATCCATTCGACTTCAACATCAATCAACGGAAAGAAGGGACTGGTGGACTGCATTTCGATGTTGCCCTTGTGCAGGCAGACGGGCTTAGACAGCTTGAGGGCCCAGAACACATAGTGATTGATGCTGCGGGCAAGCTATTTAACCCATCCATACATAACAGATTCGATGATTTCACGCCTGCGACGTCGAGATGGTGGGACGGGACCGTTTCCGGTCTTTCATTAAGAAACATTCAATTTACCTCTGGGCAGCAGATGACCTTTGAAATTGGAAAAAGGCCGATACGGCCAGTTTTTATTGATTTTGATCCGGCAATGTTTTCTATTGAGGTCAATGGTGTCGCAATAAATGGTGCGGAACCGCTTAATCTTCCTGTAGGAAATTTCGCTTTAAAGGTAATTCCTATAAGCAACTCAAAACCGTATAAAGTTTACCAGCAGTCTGGGGCGGCTACCAACTGGAGTGCAACTCTGACTGGTATGCAAACGCTGCAAGCAAAAAATACCTTTCGAGAAAATATTATTAAAATCCAGAATAACCTTTCCTTCACTAAATACGCGGTTATGGAGTTTAGGATAGACGAGGGTGCTACAGTTCAATACCTTAGAGGATTGCAGCAAACCTCCAAGTTGATAAAGCCTAATACTCCATACTGGCCAAAGAAGTCAGAGGCAGAGCGTATTGCTGAAACAGTTGCAGAATTCACGGGTAATTACAATCCGAAAAGTCAATTGTTTAATATGTTCGCTTTCGCAAAACCGGGCTTCCGTATCGTTGATTGGAGTGTCGACTATAGAGATGGTCAAGCTCCTGCAGCGGGCACCGGGGCAAGAATTCAGATGAATGATGCGAGAATGGTCAATCAATCGGATTCGCTCCCTTACATTGTGCGGGTAAGGGCGGAGCGAATCCCTGGGCAGCTCTGTGCTCAGGGCGCAACCGAGCAGTGGAAATGGGATGGTGAATATAGCGACTTGGAGACAAAAGTTCGATTTAATAATTCGATTTATTCCGCGAATGTTCCTCGTGCGAGTAATTATTACGGTCGCATAGAATATGTGCATCAAGGCTTTCCTGGAGCTGGTTTCAGTCCAACCTACGACCCATCCAGCGACCCGGCGTGGAGTCGAATCGATGATTGCGGCGCATACACCACGTCGTGCCAAGCTTTTTCAGAATGGAATCAGGGAACCATGTATACCGCAGGCTCTAAAGTGAAATTTAATGGCCAGCTTTGGACAGCTGAGATGAATCATTACGGTCAATTTGTTCCTGGCTTAGGTGCTAGCTGGTTCGTCTCCCTCACAGATAGAAGTAAAATATACCCTGGTGACGTTGCTCCAGGAGAGCACGCAGCTTTTTGGAAGGCGTACATTAGAACCATCAAAACGGAAGCTGATTCGTTTCAGTCCCTAGGGTTAAGCGATATGTATGGGCGATATCCGTTGGAGCCAATCTGGACGCTCGTTGGCAACTGTAACGACTCTTTGAATATTCAGCGAGGATTTATTCTTGCGCACGAAGGGGCGAGTCTACGACAGCTAAAAAACGGTGTTTATGTCCCCATCGAAAATGAGACCTATTGGTCGAGGCAAGGAAGTTCATCGGACGAGATCTTTGAATTCAAGTTGTCCGCTGGGTACGCTAATGGAGGCGTGCTTATCGACGGTGTTCAGGTTATTCCGACAGCTGGACCTGGAGGAGCATATATTGTCACTATTCCCTACGCGGGAAGGACACGTCCTGCATATGTCGAGGTCCGAACAACAAGGCTTTAGGTGAGGTCGTCGAGCATTTGTCGTATTCTGCGACGACTCGCTGCGTGTTTAGTGCGCGGTCGGGTCGCGCAGTGCCAATGTTGATTCAACCCCACTAGGGCTTATAAGTAGATCGGTCGGCGCTGCGAGCTCAGAGAGTGTTCATACAGGATTGTTGGAATATGAATAGTATAAGCGCTCAGGAACAGTAGCAATGTCGGAACAACATGATGAAAAACTAAAGCCGGTTTCTTTGTCGCCGACTGTAACATCGCTACTGAAACCTACTGCCGACCTTTTAGGTGCCGAGCTGAAAGATTTTATTGAGGCAAAGATCAAGTCAGCCAAAACCAAGAAGAAAGCGGAGAATCTCAAGAGTCACCTGGAGGCGGCGTGTGATAGCCTGTCTGATGCTACAAAAGAGCCGGCTCAGGATCTTGGCTTCGGTCAGCTCGACCTTTTTTTCGGATTGGGTATCTTGTTCGGAGAATGTGGATCCCGAAGATAAGGAGATTTCGGAAATGTGGCGAAATCTTCTGGTCGATATGACACGAAAGAAGCCGGATGTTTCGATCGTGCTTGAAAAAATGAAAATGCTGTCTCCAGAAGATGCGCGCACTTTGATAAAACTCGCTGGAGGAGCATCGGGATCTTTGCTCACAGTTGAAGATCGCTACAGAATCAAGCGGCTACAGCAGATCGAGCTCGTGGAGACGCGTGAGGCTGGCCTTATGTTTATAAATTCATTGGTAGTGATAGGTGCTCTAGCTATCCTCTTTCTGTTTGTTATGGCAGTGGCTCCAAGTCTTCTGGGTAATTCGTTTGGTAAATCTACTTCTGCTGTCGGTTCCATTTATCTGGCGAGTTCTGGATTAGTGTTTGTTGCCGGGTACATATTGATAGTAGGCGGTCTCTTGTACCGCATGAAACAGAGGGGCACGTTAACTAAATTGACGAAGAAGCTTTCTTGGATTGGCGATCGCATCGTTTCATTGGGGATGAGATCGGCAGAAGAATACCGAGCCCCCCAAGAAAAGTAGGGGCTGCAGTCGCGATTTAACGACAGCTGGTATAGCTAGTTCGCAGATAATCAACTGCAAGATATAAGAATATTTTTGGCTTAATTCGAGAGTTTAGAGAATGGACATGAGTCCGATCCTGGAGCAAGCAAAAGAAAACGTACTATCTTTCCTGTTGGGCTGTATCGTAACTGCTGCAGGCGCTTACATTGTAATGGACAAGCTTCATTCCAAGGAAATGGAGATACTTCGGCTCGATTCTGAAGTGAAGACAGCCGCTGCGCAAGCTGAGATGAATGTGCTTAAAAAAGAAGTGTCGGAACTGGAAAAGAAAAACTTGCTGTTAACACAGAAGAATAGGCACGAAAAGGCGCTATCCGATTTTGAAAAACTTATTGCACGCATAGACGAGGAAATTGATCAGAAAAAAGCACAGATTCGAATGGCTGCATCGAGTCCGATCTCTTTTGCAAGTGCGGACGGCAATAAAATGTCGGAAAAATCGGACTACTATATTGAGTTGGAGCGTGAGCTTAATACGCTCCAAGCACAGAGGCATACGGCACGTGAAAAGCAAATTGAGCTTCTATCAGCGACTAGATAAACCATAGTATCGCCCCGTACGGCGACCGCTGGATGAGACGAGGGTTGCCGACGTTCTTTCTCAATGGGTAGATGCGGTAAGGTCGCATTGAACCTACCCCAGATTGACGCACACTCCTAAACGAGGACAATGGTCCCAAGAGGAGAGCGAGCATGCCAACGAAGAAACGAAAGACCTTTAGCCCTGAATTCAAGCGCGATGCAGTGCACTTATTGAACCGTGGCGACAAAGAGATAGCTCAACTGGCGCGGGAGCTAGGTGTTCGAAGGAACCAGCTTTACAAGTGGAAAGCTGAATGTGATAGCCGCGGTGATTCTGCTTTTCCTGGTTCGGGCAAGAAGCCGAAACACGTAGGCAATGACGACGCGGCCGCCCTCAAAGCCGAGGTCAAGCGGCTGCGAGAAGAAAATGAAATTTTAAAAAAAGCGGCCATCTTCTTCGCGCGCGAATCCAGTTGAGGTACGCATTTATCGCGGAGGAATTGGGCTGCTATTCCGTATCAAGGCTATGTAGTGTCATGCAGGTTTCGCGGAGAGGATTTTACGACTGGATGGGTAGATCTGAATCGGAGCGAGCCTCGAGTAACCGCGTGCTGCTGACAAGGATTTGGGAACTATTTATCCAATACCGAGAAGTGTACGGCGCACCAAGGATACATAAGGCTTTATTGGCAGAGGGCTATGACTGCGGTTTGAATCGAGTGGCGAGACTGATGCGCGAAAACAATATTGTCCCGAAGACGATACGTAAGTTCCGCACCACCACCGATTCACGCAGGAGTCGCGCAGCGGCGGATAATATTCTGGCGAGGGATTTTGAGGCTGATAGACCAAACGAAAAATGGGTGGCGGATGTTACCTTCATACCAACTCGAGAAGGTTGGTTATTTTTGGCAACGGTGCTGGATTTGTTTTCCAGAAAAATTGTTGGCTGGTCGATGGGAAGCCGGCTGACCAGCGGTCTCGCCCAGACAGCGCTTCAGAACGCGATTGATGCGAGATCACCAGAGCCAGGACTGATAGTACATTCGGATCGCGGCAAGGAATATTACGCTGGTGAATACCAGCAGTTATTAAAGCGTCATGGACTGATATGCAGCATGAGCGCACGAGGTGACTGTTACGACAACGCTGTGATGGAGAGCTTTTTCACAGCTTGAAGGTCGAAGAGGTCCATCATCAAGACTTCAGGACACGAGCTGAGGCAAGAGCAGCTTTATTCGACTACATTGAGATTTTTTACAATCGGCAACGGCTTCATTCATCAATTGGCTATCAATCGCCTGTTGAGTTCGAGAATGAGTTGTTGCTTAATTAAAGTGTGCGTGATTTTGGGGTAAGACCACATTTGTTGGCCGAGATCAACGAGCATTTCAACCGAATGATTGGAATATGTCTAATATGCACCAGGAATACGCACATTGAACTAGGTTTTTCGAAATTAATGTAAAAGGAGATGAATTATGACTATTAGTGTTTCAATAGCCGGCGGTCCGGCTACAGATATCAGCTGGACTAGTGGTATGAATGCCCAAGCAGCATTAGAGCTAGCAGAAGACGCACTTACCGAGGAGTTTATTTATTCTCTAGAGTATTATGGTAGTGGCCTGGGCTACCTGGTTAACATGATTAACGAGACCTACGACACTTTCAAATCTAGTTCGAGACCATACTTCTATTGGGAATTTTCAGTAAATGGCGCCCCCTCGCCGACCGGAGTTGATCAAACGATACTGAGCGACGGCGATGCGATCACTTTTACATTCAAGAGCTACGATGCTGAAAACACATCTAACCAGATAGCTGCTAAACATAATCGTAGGTCAGTTAAGCACGTTTAGGTTTTGTTCGGCTCGGCACGTAGAAGTCACAAATCACAAAATCGTTGGGAGCGCCGAGATCTATGGCGAATCTGGGCGCCTGGTGGTGGTCGACGGCGAGGGTATTCCTTTGGGAGGCACCATTACCTCGGCATCACCAGCGGAAGTGTTCAACGATCCAAGTCGATTTATGTTGATTGTAAATACCAGCAATAATTTTGATGCGGTGGAAATTAGTCAGGGTGCTGTGGTGGGGCGCTGAACTCGCTGGATGTGTATGCGATGTGCGTGGCGCCTGCGGGAATTTGAGGATGGGGTGGAAAATTCCATCTTGATGGGATGGCTGAAGGGAGCGCGATGCTTTCTACCTGAATAGGTAATGCTTACAGTATATCTGGTAGATGGTCTCAAGACGGAGATTTAATTTTCTGAGAAAAAATGGGCAAATAATAGAGATTTATTTAACCAATGCATGGATACTGCTATGAAATTTATTAGTCCCTTCTGGCCGCTTCTGGGTGGTCTGGCAACGAGCAGTTGTGCGACCTTTACGACCGAATTGAATAGCACTTTAGTTTCTGAAGCTGTGGCCCCCGGTCTCATTTATAGGCTTCCCGCCAAGCAATTCTCTCTGACCACCGCATTTCTGGTGACGGACTGCAAGGTCAATGGCAATAAGGTAGAACTTGATGCAGACGTCGAGGCAACTCTGAGTGAAAGACTGGTGGGGGCCGAGGCATATACCATCAGCTATAGTGATCTCGATGCCTGGACCAAAATCACAAATACGGAGTTCCGCCTCTCCGAGGCTGGCCTGTTAACCGGTATCAACGCGGGGCTTGCGGACCAGACTGGCACCGTTTTTTCGAACTCAGTGGAAACCGCGACGGGTATCGCGCGGGCGGTTTCTTTGCCGTCCGCAGTGCTGAACAATGTTGCCAGTTTGGCGCAAGCGCAGTTTGCTTTCGATGTGGAGCGAACGCAGAGTTTATTACAACAGAATCAATTACGCCAAGCTGCGACGCGCCTAAACGACTTAAAGAGTAAGATCGCACCGGTAGGAGGCGATACCGATTGGTTGTTTCCCTCTATTAAGCCAGGCACTCTATCAAAACCGGAATTACAGGATAAGCTCCAAAAGGTTGAGGTGCAGGTTGAGCAGGCGGCCTGCATCGAAGTTAACACTTTGCTGAAGCAGCACAAGGATGCCAAGACAGCGCTAAAGACAGAGCAGGCGAAAGACAAGGAGCGGGATCTTGCCAAGCGTCAGAAAGGGGAGGCGGAGGCGGAAATTGACCGCCTGCAAGCACTGAAGGATGTGTATAAGGCGCTGGGGAAAGAGGAAGCAAAAGACGGGCTGATTGCACGGATACAGGAACAGGAAAAGAGACAAGTGGAGGCCGCTTCGAACCTTGACCGACTCGGAGTATCGGGTACGAACAAAGCCAGTGAAGCCCTGGCAAGTGCCACAGCCGCCTTGACGATCACGGCAACTAATGACACCTTGCCTCGGAAGTTGGGTGACAGCTTGGAAGTTACAGTTAGCGATAATGATATCCCACCAGCATTGAAGAATTCCTTCGAGCTCGACATACCCAAGCTTCCAAAAGTAACACTCACCATAGATACCTTCACTGCTAGCGAATCTACATTACCTAACCCTAATCTCAAGGGCGTTGTCTATCGCATTCCTGTGGCAGGTATTACACGTGTCTACTGTGAATGCACGAATGGAACCCGATTGCTCATTGAGCACCCAACGCAGGTTCCCCAGCTTGGCCCTGTTGGGCGACTCGACCTAAAAAACGGCGCCTTTGCCAACAACAACCTCGAGGTCGTCTTCAGCGTAGCCACGGGTGCGCCAGAAAAACTGATGTTCCATTCAAAATCTCGTGCAGAGGAGGCGTCAGCCTCTGCACGGGACGCCGCCAATTCTTATCTTCAGCTTCAAAAGGACAGGCGTGACGACATCATTGCAGCGAACAAGGCGGCTATCAGCCAGCAAACTGAATTGCTGGCACTTGAAAAAGACCGTAGTGACGTCTCGCTTGCCAATGCGCAATCTGCTGCCGCTGCGGCTCTGATACCAATAACTACTGAGAAATCCCTTGTAAATGCACAGGTCGACCTACTGCGCGATCAGCAACGTCTCGATGCGGTTCGAACCGGCTCAGCATCGACGGCGGAAATACAGCTTGAAGCGTTAATAAATCAGCAGAAATTACTTGAGCAACAACTGAAAATCCTGCAGATCGAACAGCAGATCGCCGAGCAGAAGTCAAAGGGGAAAATCGGTTCGACTCCCTGACCTGTCGAGCTTTTATTGCGAAGCTAGGTTCGACAATTGAGGAGATTGGACGCTGCGAAAGAGTAGAAGGCGGAAGAAAGTAAGTGAGTTGCGTAAAATCCTTACCAACGGGAAGACCAGATTTTTTATGAATGATGCCGTGATGATTTCCTGCATGCTGATAGTGCCTCGTGTGAACATGTAAATGTTGGATAGGTCGCTCAATAAACTTGTCATAAAATCAATATCGGCTAAGGCCCCGGTAGACAAAAATGATGTGCTTGGGAGCTGCAAACTCAGATAGTGTGTATGATCTTGTTGACGTTGGCAGCTCCTTCGGGCCCTGGATGGTTAAAAATTCATATCTCGTTGTGCTGTGATGCATGTCTTTGTACGGGGCCAGAGAATATCCATGTCGATTCCATTACGAGTGGTTGCGTCTCTACAGCGCCGCTAAAAAAAATTGTGCCCTCCCAGCTGCTAATGCTGGTGGATTGCTGCAGATTTTTTTGAACTCTTCGATGTCAGATGATTTTTGATACGATATCGTGATTGCACAACCGATATTGAAGCACTCCCAAGAGGAAAAATTAATGCTCACACCTTGTTCGTCGGCGATGTCTTCCCATTCTTCCTGCATCGGCAGAAGCCCTGATAACCATTTTTCTCCATCATCCCCACTGGCCCGTAGACGGGAGAGTTGCTGACCTAACTCGATAACGGCGCGCTCCTGCCGGCGAATTTCTCGATTCGCTTGCTCCTGTTCATTCATGGTTTGATGCTGTTCAGCAGGCTCCGTCGCATCAGCCGTATTCAACTGAAATCCGTCCATTTCTTCCATTGTGTGTATTTTAGAAATTTCTGGTGAGACAGGTGCAGGTTCTCCCAAATCATGGCGTGCAGGCTTGATTACATGTGTGGACTCGAATGACCCTGATTTTGGCAGCGCTTCTATAGTTGTTGGTTTGTCGTTGTTTGCTTGCAGGACGTATAAGAGGGAAAGTCCGAGAATGCCTGCACCGAATAAGGCTGCATAAGAGATTGTTCTCATTGCGTGTGCTCCATTTGGTATCGGGTAGATGGGCAAAACGCGGCCCGCTGCAGAGCCGCGTGGCGCAGTTAAGTTAAGGGTTTCTGTAGGTGATTACGGGCTGGTCTCCATTCTGACCAAATTGCTTAAACCATCCTCCATAGTTGGTGGAGGAAATGGCGTAATACCAGGTGCCATTTGACGATCGGAAAACTGCAGGGTCAACTTTTCCATCTGCATCAAAATCTGCCGGAACGGGGATGTCGCCATTCTGACCCCAGCCAATCCAGAAACTCCCGCCACCATCGGATCGAAAAATATACCACTTGCCATCGGAAGGCCGGAATACAACCCGGTCAGCAATGCCGTCGCCAGTGAAATCAGCTGGTGCGGGGATATCGCCTTGCAGCCCCCACTGAGTAACGACAACCGGACCGCCGCTCGACCTCAGCACATGCCAATTTCCGGTGGAGGGAATCCAGATAGCAGGATCTGCTTTGCGATCACCGTCAAAATCGGCTGGTGCGGGCACTCCTCCAGACTGGCCGACATTTTTAGTCGTGAATGTCCAGCTGCGCCAATCAACGAGAAACCACTCTCCTGTCGAGGGCCGGTAGAGCGCTATATCATCTCTTCCATCAAAGTCATAGTCAGCAGGCACTGGGATATCCGTACTATTACCGAATGTCGTATTCCAAGTCGAACCGGTACTTGAGAAATTAACCCAGAATTGTTTTGTGCTTGAGCGCCATATCGAGGTGTCAGTGTCTCCATCGCCATCGAAGTCTGCACTCATTGCTTTGTCACCGCTAATTCCCCAGGGCGACTCAGACCAAGTCCACGTTTTCTGGTCCAAATGAAACCATTTGCCTGCTGCCGGACGGAAAACATCAAAGTCCGCTTTCGTATGTTTGATACTGGCGCTCTTATGCCAAAAGCCGCCTATATTTGCGCCAGAAGGCATCCACGCTCCAACGCCATTTTCGAAATTTGTTTTATAGTGGCAAGCACCGGCGCACCCTTCCACTCTATTGTTGATGTTGATAAGTGCGTTGGCAGTATGGCTTAGTACCTGATAGGTAGCCCCTTTCGGATTAAACGCAACGAGATTGAATTTGTTAAACGCCTGGACTACATGGGGGGACACAATATAAGGATCATTATTGTGACAGCTTACGCAATTATCAGGTGCCTGTTGTCGCCAAACATTACTTGCGTTATTGGCGTGAGGTGAGGGAACCTCATGGTCATGCACCGCACCCCCGAGGTGGCTTTGAAAGAAGCAGGTTTTACCAGTGGTTTTATTGTGCAATATGAGCGCGATATCCGAATATTGTTCAGCCGTTAGCGCGTGATTTGCATATTTTCGACAGATAAAGATTCCCGCGACATCGCTATCACCAGGGGAGAATTCTAAACGCCCCAATCGCTGCCCAGCTCGGCATCCGGGATCGGAAAGCATCGCACAACTCGTGTCGACTCCAAATAAGTCCGATTGTAGGGGTAGAGCATGTTCACAGTTAAAACCCGGAATATTTGTTTCAAGGCCCAACTGGGCTCTGCAGTTATTTGCGAAAGTCTGCACTGTAAGCTGGGCATTGGCTTTGCTAAAACTCAGGCACAAAACCATAAAAAGGAAAATCGTGTTTCCCGATAAACGCATAATCGTCTCCTGGATTAATGGTTTGAATGAGATATAACGATGCTGAAATTACGAGAAGAGAGCGTTAGTGTGCCGAGAGCAAAAAGCCGGCCAGTCAATCTAGCATGGATTATTTTAGGCAAGAAATAAAATAATTGCGTTAAGATGCAGAGGTCATCACATAAAATATGAAAGTGGAATCGAAGTTGTCTCATTCGAATATGAATCTGAATTACCCAGTAAAATGTAAATTTCGATTAGCTATTTATGGCATATTGAGTGATTCAGAAGTGAGCCTGACTCAGACTGGCGTTTTATTAATTGATGATTAATGGCGGGCCGTCAAGCGCCTGTTTACATGCCAAAAATGACATGATCATGAAGTGCATCCGTTGCCTTAAGGCCCAGCCTCAGGTAAGTATTCATGAATCTTTTGACTATTTGTCGTCAGGTTCACCGACGTTTGTCGATCCAGTGCACGGGCGAGGTCGGCAGTCAGTTGAGCAGATTTCTATATCGCCTTTAGAGTGCCTCCTATGGCTGGCACTCTCAGGCCGCTATTTTGTGATAGACCTATTCATGGGGTTTCGATTTGATCAGAACAGAGATTGCTGAAAATCATGAGGAGGGCTGAATACCCCAATGATCATGAATGGGTTTGGCGCGTTCATGTTGTCCCATGACAGGGTGGTTCCCAGAAAGAAATGAATATCGCGGTTTTGGACAAGCTCTGATAGATACTTATTTTTTACGCTTTCCAGCGCGCGTGATTCGTCGCCGGAGAATCGCTTCTTTTCTTTTGCAAAGAGGGCTCCTATCTCCCAGTCGGTAATCGTGAGTTTTCGCTCAATACCGTTAATGTCTGTGAAAATATACTTGAATTTATAGGGCAGCTTGGGAACGACTGAGAACACCTTGTCATTGTCCTCAAACAACTGGTTCTGCTGAGCACGGAGCCGAATAGTTTCCAACTTTTTGTCGTCCCACTCGCGAGAATCTTCCTCAATCTCCATCCCTAAAATGGTGGTGGGTTTAAATGTGGCAAGAGAAGTGTTGCTGTCCGACTTATTGTCGGCTAGCAACTGGTTGAAGTCCTTGTATACCTGTGATCGCTCCAGAATTAATCTTCTGCGCTCCGCCCAATTATTGTTTACGCCGATCTTTTTTATGATCTGGATATCTGAACGGAGTCTGTAACTCTCAGGGCGTGAGTCCGATGTATTTCTGGTGATATCGGCCTCGATCACATCAAACTTTGCATATTGCTCAATATCCTCAAGCTTTCGAAAGGGAATTGGGTAGATCCGTACCCATGATCCATCCTCGCGAAGCCCTGCGGTGCAAACTACCTCGTCATATTTGCTGGATAGCGAAGGATAGGTTTTGACGGTGATGAGCACTCTCTCCCTAGGCATGTGATCCTCATTTAAAGATGTTGAATGTCAATCGTGTGGTTTGATAGCTCTCGAATGGAGTTTGCGACACGGCTGCGGTGACATTGACAATGGTCCTTTTCGAAGCAGGTGATCGCAATCCTCTTTTTGTCCTGAAATAGCTGATAAAGTGATCGTAGAGACTGCTCTTCACGAGTCAGAACATCATTTTCGTAACGCGCGAACAGATGGTCATAATCGCTTTGCGAATTTAATTCCTGGCGCTCTGATGATTCAATCCCCAGAGAGGGGATGTGAACGTACTCGATGCCAAGGCGCTCAAGTAGCGATGAAAGAGTTTTCTTCGAGAATCCATATTTCCTGCTGATTGGGTTCTTGCGAACATCCACCAAAACGCGGATATCGTTTTGCAATAGTCTATTGATATAAGTCTCGACAGAAATACCTTCATAGCCGATTGTCGCAAACGCCAAGCTACGGCGCTTTGTGGGTCTCAATTCTTTAACAGTAGCAAGTTCATCATTCGTCAAAAAATCGGCGGCGATTTCACTATTTATTGCATAGTAAGGAAAGGATTGGTACACATACTGTATGAGTTTTTTCCCTTTGATTGGCTTGAATTTCGATGAGAATTTAATCAGTTTTTCTTCGGTGCCCCTGTCCATCTTCACATCTGCCTTCGGGGCAGTCTCAATCAGGTCCCATTCATTGGAGTCTTTGAGAAACCCCTTTTCAATCAGCTTGCGCTTGTCCGCCATGGCTTGAAATGAAAAGCAGCCAAATCGATACGGGACAAAGTCAAAGCTCTTTTTTATAAGGAGAAAAAAAAGAGGTAAATCTGAAAAACCAGAGTCCCCAAGAAAGTGGAAAAATAGGAAAAAAAAGAAAAAATTGAATTAATAGTAGATAGAAAAAAAAATAAAAAATAAGAAAAGAAATGAGAAAAAGATGGAAAGGAAAGGGGGGGGGGGTAGATAATAATAAATATTAAAATTTCCCAAATTTTCCCCCAAAGTCGCCAAAAAAAAAATGATGAATGCCTAGAATTGCTCCCCGCACTTAATCCAGGAGAAAATTGATTGAAGAAAAAAAAAAAACTGGGGAAGGGAATTTATTTTTTTTTTATAAACCAAAAACCCCTAATTGGGGGGGGATTTTTTCCAAATCTCCCCCAAAAAAATCCACTGAGAATCCTCTTCAAAAAATCCCAAATAATTAGAGAAGCGAGAGAGATGGGAGGAGGGTAAAGAGTTAAATATATGTAAAATATGTGACCTCATTGGCAATAAAAATATCGGCAACCAAGAGGACGGAAGAAAAAAGGAAGAGGGCTAATGTGAAAAAAAAATTATTCTATATAAGAGTGAGAAAAAAATGAAAAAAAAAAAGGGAGGAGAAAAAATGAAAGAAAAAAAATTAATCAAAAAAAAAAAAGAGGGGGTGGAGAAAGGGATTATGAAGAAAAGAAGGAAATAGATGGTTTTTTTTTTGTGGTGGGGATATAGGGGGGAGGAAAAAGGGAATTTTTTTGAGGGGGTTTTTAAACCGGGTCTTAGGGGTAAAGTTAACGATTCTAAAATAAAAATATTAGGGGAAAGGTTGATAAGTGGTGCGGCTTATTTTTTCCATGAAAAAAGAACCGGGGAGGGATGCCCGGGGGGGAGAGGGGCGGCGAGAAAACCGGCGGGGGAGGCGGGCGGGCCGGGAATCAAAAAAGAGGATCGCGGAGCGGCCTGGCGGGGGGGGGGCGGAGGGAGGCGGCCCGCGGGCTCCGGCGGGGCGGGGGCTCTCCGGATGGAGTTGGGGGATTGGGGGGGGGGGGGGACCAGTCGCGGGGGGGCTGGGGGAGGGCCGGATAGGATAATATACTCCGGGGGACGAGGGGTGGCGGAGAGGGGAGAGGAATAACGGATTTCCCCAATTCACACGTTTCGGTGATGGAATACATTTCTTTTGAGTCGGCACACATAATTCTGCGGTCAGGTTTGCCCCAGAGGCCTTTTGGGCCAGAGGGGCACTCTTATTTTTATCTCGTGTTCTTGTGCGTTTCGGCGGTAATTCGTTTCTCTTTCTCGTTGGCTGCTTGCATCTGTTATACTACTACAGCGACAGCGTGGGGCAGGTTGCCTACATGTATAATTAGCGTGATTTTTCCATCAATACCCACGGACTGGCGTTTCTCTCCCTTCAATATATTGGTTGTTTATTTTTATGGTTGCTTCCCCATTAATAATAACACAAAATTCATTTTTCGTTGCCATTAACTCGATGCTCGCTTCTAAAAACTGCCCAGGCTTCTGAACATAGTCGGCCATCTTTTCGCCGGTTTTATGGCCGCCTGGCTGGCCTGTGCTCGATGGTATAAGCCCGATGCTCTCCATCAGGTCGGCCCATTCACGATTGTGGTAGCCCCTGCGACTGGGTTTGCCGAAATGGTACTGCCAAATGTGGCACTGCTCGTGAACCAGGGTTTGGAAAACCTCAAGGGTCGAGTGACCTTTGAAATAATCTGGATTGATGGCCAACTCATCAGCCACGTCACCGCGCACGTTTTGCCATCGTTTGGAGCTGGCATAGCCCATCATTTTGGGCTGTCGCTGCAGCGTCAGCATGCATTTGGGTAAGCGTCCATCAAAGAGGCGTTGATTAAAAAAATCGTAGGCGTCGTTTAAGAATCCGTACAGATCCTCAGAGGGACGCGGCTGGGCCGTTCTGGAAGTGGATTTCATATTTGGATTGTACAAATCCAAAATGCAAAGCGTCAAAGCCATCCGAGGTAAGGCCTTAGTGAGTTTTCTGACCGAGTTAAGGCAAATGTCTTACAGGTCTTGTAGTCAATAGTCTGTGGAGGCGGGTGGTTTTCCGAGGCATCTTAGTCACATCGCCCCCTCACTACCGACTGCTGTTCACGATCCAAGGAGAGTGGTTGTCAGGGATTGGCTGGTTTGCCGAGGGGGCACTATCACAAAAACCATAAGCTGAAAGTCAATGAGACGGACATCATCAATCAAAAGGAAAATTCAGCATGGTCGAAGAAGTAACTCGTCGTACCTTCACTCAACCTGGTCCCGTTATCTCAACGGCCACACTTCAACTGCACACTCGTATTGCGGTCGATTTGTTTCATGGTCATAGAGGCTTCACCTGGTTCGCGGCTAATCTCAATAAACTGTGGGAACTATCACTTCAGGACGCCCCCTATGCCGATTACCGGTTGATCCTGGTTGAGGAGCAGCTGCCACTTGTTGCGCAGTATCTGGCAAATAAGACGGAGGAAATCGAATCACGCCTTGGCGCGCTCGTTGGAGCGGGAATTCAGCCGGTGTCTCATCAATCAGTCCGTCCCGTTAAGGTCCCTCTGGCATTCCGCGCCACTCAAGCTGCTGCGGCAGTTATGCAACTGGCTGCTTTGGACCGCCTCACGCAGAAGGCTCTGATGGCAAAGCACTTCGGCCTGTTGACTGAATCGGATTGGCAGACATCGGTAGGCGCGTGCGCCAACGCCATGCGTGATCTCTTCGCCAGCTCCGAGCATCAGGCGACGGGTGCTAGCCGGGACGATTTTGCCAGCAAGAACAGGCGAGCTCAGGAAGCACTTGGGTGTCTCGGCGAACTTCCGGCGGAGATATTGGATGGATCGCGGCGGCCGTCGATGGGCCCAGTCAGTCGAAGTTCGTGGCACGCGCTGTCCACCACGGCGTGGATATGAACTAGCCCAAAGTAGTTTTGCAAAAGCGTTAAGGAATCGCTAATGGTATGCCGGTTTTCAATCCCGCACCGAAAATACGAAAGGTGGCCCGCCGGCTCGCAATAGACTTCCGCATTGCGGATCTGCAGTTAAGCCGCTAAAACGCCCAACCTTTTGGATGTGGCAATTGTAGGTGGATGGGTCTAAGGAACGTTAGCGGGGTCATCTGACCACGTTGACACGTCCTTCCGACCCGATAAAGATTAAGTGGCTAAAACACCTTTCCAATTTGTGCGAGAAAATGGTTTCGGTCCGTCGGTTCTGAGCGCGCTTCGTCATCGTCCAGCCGGCGCGCCAGATGTGCTTTCGCGAACCAGCCATCATATTGCGCCGACCAGCCGAGCCTACGTCCGTCAAACGCCGATAGCGTTCCAATGTTGACGGTTGCGCTCTGCTCCAGTTGGCGAAAACGGATACTTGTTGTTTCATCGATTCAAACGGTAACCGTTTTGCTGCTTCCAGGCGCACGAGCACGGCATTACGGCCGAGCAATTCGCCAGAGGGATAGGCCATAACACCTCCCGGTCCACTCACTGCCATACGCTCGCTACCATCAAGGTTTTTATCGCCAAGCGCTGCTTGACCGCGAACCAGCGCCAGGAGTGAAAAATCTCGGGGCAGCAGTGTCAGGCGGCTCATGTCCAGATTGATTTTTTCGAAGCTGCCATGGGTGCGCGGACCGGCCTCGTCCTGGTCGAGCGCGCGCGCTTCTTCTGTTTCTATATCCAGCTTGCCGACTGTTGCGGTGACGCTTATTTGTGTCAGTCCGTGATAACCCAAAAATTTGCGCTCATCGCGCCAGCGCAAGTAGGGCGCCAGGCTGAGCAGGCTTTTGTCGGTTTCGGAATCCACCGAACGAATTTCATCGGTGAGATCGCGCAGGGCCAGGTTAGTACCGAATTCCAGTGTGCTGGCTCGGGTACGGTGAATCGGGTAAGTCAAGCCGAGGTCCAGGCTTTGAGCGGTGCCTCTGGCGTCCAGCGCTTCGTAAAAATCCCCCAACTCGTAGTTGGTCTGCGACAAAGCGATACTGCCGCGCCAGCCGTTAGGACGCAGCAGCATGGAGTAGCTGAGCTGCCCACTCAGCAGATCACCCTTATCGGACGCGAGGCCGAACAGCGAAAGCCGGTCCCCCTGGCCTGTGGGTGAATTCCAGTCGAAGGCACCGCTGAGGCGATATTCGCCGGTGTAGATGGAGCCGTAGTTGTCCAGAGCGACAAAGCCTTCATATTTCGACGTGGCGACAGCGTCTATGGCGAAGTCGGAGGTGCCGACTCTCTGGCCGGGCATTACGTCAGCCCTTACCACTGCCGCGCCAGGGGTGTCGTTGATGATCAGCATGGCCCGTTCAAGGGTTTTCAGGGACACGATGTCGTAAGGCTTTATATGGTCGAGGATTCCCTGCAGGGTGCTGTCGCGCACCAGGGACGAATTTTTCAGATGGAATTCGCCGTAGTTGCCCTCGACAACACGAATGGTCACCTGTCCGTCGACCACTTCCTGCTGAGGTATGTACGCGCGCGCCACAAAGTAGCCCTGTTCGCGATAGAAACGGGTAATTTGAAATGCGACTGCCTCCAGCTCCGGCAGGGTCAGGGTTTTATTGACGTCCTCCCTGATGAGCTGGCGCAGGGTGGTCTGGTCGATAACCCGGTTGCCGACAATGCTGTAGTCCCTGACCGCGACGGTCGGACCACCCGGCAAAGCCTGCATAGGAGGTTCCAGTTCACCCGCCGGCAGGGTGGGAATCGGGCGCGGCGCCCGGCTGGGCGGATCAGGCACTTCCTTGAGAATTGATCCTGCGTCCGGTGGTGTCTGGGCAACCACGGGGAGCGTAGCCGCGGTCATAAGGGTTATCGCGGCCTGGGCTGCGACCTTGCCAATCAATTGTTTCATTCCTGGGCTCTCGCTTATTTTTCTATGACAAACAGTTGTTGTTCGACTCCGGCCGGCAAACGCACACCGCCATTCACTATGTCCGCAAGTGAGTTGCGGCTCACCGGCACACGGACTTCGCGCTCATCATCCTGCTCTTCATCACCGTCGGCTGGTGCCAGCATGCGGCGCGCTTCTGTAAGCGTGACGGCGCCCCCGAGTGGCTCGCCGGTGGCGGCGGAAACCAGCAGCAGGTCCTGAGCGGCCGCTGGCAACCCGAGCCCGGGGGGTGCATTCACCACATTGCCCAGTGTTTGCGCGGGGATAAAGGTGTCCGCCGTGGTTGGATTGGGCATGGTGGCGCGGGCGATGTGAATCTGCGCCTGGCCGAGGTTTGCCACCAGTGCTTCCAGCTCAGGCAACGACAGAATCTGCGCCGAGTGAGTGGTATCGCCCAGTACGTAATTCGAGGCTAGGCCCGTGCCGTTTCTCAGGGTGTATTCGACCGTTGCCAAGCGCTGGCCTATGGCGGCGGAATCGAATTCGCCCGCACCGGTCACCGACAGATTTTCACCCGCTACCAGCCCCTGCAATTGGCCGAGATTGACGCGCGCGCTGCGGTTGCCGTCAAACAGCTTGTTGTTCACAGACGTGCCGTCGATCGTCAGTTCCCGCGGTGTGATCACTCCAGAATGGGTGGTATCCGCGAGGATATAGTTGCCAGCCAGACCGCCGTTGGCGCCGTCACCCAGAACGTAGGTGGCGGTTGCGGTGCGGGTGCCGGCACTGGCGTTATCGAACTGGCCAGTAGCCGACACGTCCAGCCGTTCCTCGCCGACGAAACCGCTGAGCGTGCCGGTATTAACCACTGCATTGCGGGTGCCGTCATAAGCTCGTGTGGCGATGGATGTGCCTGTGATGGTCAGCGTGCGGGGCGTAATCAGCACCGAGCCGGTCGCGCTGCCCCCGGTAACGGTGTAGTTGGCGTTATCCAGGGTGATTCCCGCCAGGTTCAGTCCCTGTTGCCCGGCGTTGGCGCCGGCAAGGGCGTTGCCGCCCAGATTCAAACTGTCTCCCTGTACCAGGTTGCTCACCGTGAGCAGGTCTGCCGGCAAGGTTCGTGTGCCGTCGTAAACGCGCGTGGCACCCGTGACTGCGCTTACCTGAACCGCGCGGCGACTCACGTTGGCAAAAGCGCCGACTGCATCATTGCTCACATAGTTGCCCGCGTCGGCGCCGCTGAGCTGGATGCCTGCCACATTGATGTACTTATTGAGGCCTGCGTTGGCGTCGAGGAAATTGGCTTGGTAGTTGATGTTGAGCTGATCACCGTTGACCCGGTTGTCAGTCACAGCGACAGTGGCGGCGGTGTTGCCGTCGTATACCTTGTCGCTGCCGACAGCGTTAACGATCAGGGTGCGCGGCGTGATGGAAGCGGTGAGGTCGTCCGGCAGCTCCAGTTGGTAATTACCGGCGTCCGCCCCGTTGAGGGTGAGAGCGTCACCCAGCACGGCCTTGTTCGCACCAACATTTTTGTCCGCGAAACGGGCCGTCAAAGCATCGATTCCCACCTCGTCGCCGGTTACACCACCGATCAGCTGGGCGTTTTCAGCATTGATACGGACTGCGGTGGTGCCGTCGTAAACTTTGTCGAAAGCCACCAGTCCGACCACGGATATGTCTTTCCTGGTGATGTCTGCGGTAGTTGCCAGCGTCGTTACATCAAACACGTAATTGCCGACCAGTCCGCTGCCGTCGCTCAGAGTAATACCGGTGACCGTGACAGCCTTGTCCGCGCCGGCATTCTTGTCACTGAACAAGGTGCTGCCCCCGAGAGACTGGGACACGGTCAGGGTTTCATCCCCCATCAATCCTTCCAGGTTATAGCTCGCAATGGTGCCGGTACGGGTGCCGTCGTAGACCTTGTCGTCAACGGTAACCTGCACGGTCAGTGAAGCCGGTGTAATAGCCACCCGATGAGTGCCGCCAGTGAGCGTGTAATTGGAGGCCAGTCCGCCGTTTTCACCGTTCGCCAGGGCAAGTCCGCTGCTGTCCAGGGCTTGGTTGGAGGACACATTGCGGTTGGCCACTTCGCCGGTTCCGCTCAGCAGCAGGGTTTCATCACCGATCAGATCACCGAGGGTCAAAGCATCCGCATCGAAACTCCAGGTGCCGTCGTAGACGCGGGTTCCGGTGAGATCCACTACATAGCGGTTGATGGTGCTGGTGGTGTTGCTGGCGTAGGTGATTTGGTAGTTACCGCCGCTGTTGCCGTCATTCAGGGTCACGCCGGACACCGTCACGGTTTTGTTACTGCCCGCATTCACGTCGGCGAAGGTGAAGGTGCCGCCAGTGAGGCTGTCCTGCACATTGCCGTTGCTGGCATTGGTGTACAAAGTGCCCTGCGTGACCACAGCGGAGCCTTGCGCGGCTGCCGTGCCGTCGTAGGTTTTCACCACATTGCTAGTGCTGACGGTGAGTGCTGCCGGGGTAATCACGCTGTTGGTGTTGGCGGTGTAACTCACCTGATAGTTGGCTCCACCGTTGCCATCGTTCACGGTCACACCGGAGACATTGACCGTTTTGCCGGTACCGGCATTGGCATTGGTGAAGGCAAAAGTGCCACCACTGAGGCTGTCACCCGTGAAGACCTGAGTACCGCCCGTTGCTGCCGCCGTTCCGGCAGCGGCGAGGGTGCCGTTGTAGGTGCGGTTGACTGCGGTGGTGGTGAGTACCAGTGACGCGGGGGTAATGTCGACGCTGTGAGTGCCGCCAGTGAAGGTGTAGTTGCTGGCGAGACCTGTACCGTTCTGCAGCGTTAGGCCGCTGACATCGGTGAGCGTCTTGCCATCGCCCACATGTTTGTCCGCCAGCACACCGCTGCCGGTGAGGGTCAGTGTTTCCGTTCCGACCAGTGCGCCCAACTGCAGATCACCGCTCGCTACTTGACGGGTGCCGTTGTAGACGCGCGCACCAGTGAGATCGACAGCAAAGGGCGAGATGGTCGCGCTGGTAGTGGCCGTGGTATCGGCCAGCACGTAGTTGTTGGCATCGGTGCCGGTCAGAGTAACGCCGCTGATGGTCACTGTCTGTGGATTGGCGTTGGCGTTGACCGAAGCGAACTGACCGCCGGCGTTGGCGATGGCCAACTGGTCGCCGCTGAACATGCCCGTGAAGGCAGCCCCACCGGTTTGCAGAGTCGCGGTAGCCGTACCGTCATAGACCTTATCCGCTGCAGTGATGCCGGTGACAGCACTGATGGTAGCGGGGGTGATAGCGCCTATGTTCGCACTGACTTCCCCATCGGTCAGGCTGACAGGATTCAGCTGATAGCCATAGACGCGGATCTCCCCGCCACCGTCCATCGCCGAGGCGGATTCAATGTCGAGGCCGATGGTGGTCACGAGTTTGGAATCGCTGACGTTTTTGTCGTCGTACTGTGCCGCGGTGCTCAGCTCGACCTGATCACCGGCCAGCAGGCCGGTGATCACAAAATTATCCTGCGTGAGAGTGGCCGCGGCGCTGGCGTCATAGACCTTTTCCACACTGCCCGTCAACGTCACGTCGAGCAGCGGCGCATAACGATAGAGAAGACCATTGCCGCTGATGTTGCTGATGTCCGTGCTGGTGACGTCAGCGTTGTAGTGCTTGAAGTCGGGGCGCAGGCCATCAAGCACATCCGACGCCGGTGTGGACGACCACACCCGCCAAACACCAGTGCTTTGGCCGCTGCCGATCTGCAGCGCATCCGCACCGGCCTGATTGATGAAATTGCCCGCACTTACCAGCGTGATATCGGCATCATCCGGGACGGCGATCTGCTCTGCCAGGACGATGTCGCCGGTGGTGGTCTGCAGAATCACGTCGCTGTTGGTGGTGGTAATGCCCGCCACGCCCGCGACTTCTCCCACCGTCAGAGACCGGTTGTTGGTGAGCAGCAGATCGCCATTCAGACTCGCCGCCAAAGTGGCGATCTGGTTATCGGAATTAAGCGTCGTATCGCCCGCATTGCGCAGCAGCAGGCTGTCCGTCACGATCCGTGTGCCGGCTTGTTGTGTGATGGTGTGCTGGCTGGTGGCGCCATCCAGTTCAATCACCGTTTGCGCGGCGCGCACCGGCCCGAGTACCAGGTCGCTGGCGGAGCGCAGGTGTGCCTCCATGCCAACGGCTGACAGAGCCACTATGCCGCTGAACAGATTACCGGGGTCGCTCAGGTCCAGGCGACCGGCACCGCTGATCGTGGAATTGGCGTTGGAGGCACTTGGACGCACCACGAAGGAGGCCGAGGCCAGATCCAGAGCGCCATCTTGCAGAATGCCGGTGGCGACCGCCGCCGAGACGCTATAGGTGCCGCGCGTGGTGATCTGCACCGATCCACCTATGTTGTTCATACCGCCGAGATCGATTGCTTGAGCATCGGTCACCGGACTGATGTTCTGTCCACCATCACTGCTGATGACGGTGATGCCCGCGGCAAGATCGTTGGCGGAAATGGTGGCGCTGGAGGTATTGGTGCCGTCAGTGGCGGTGGCGACCAGATCGCCGTTGTCCATGCTCAGCGTCACTACGCCGAACAGTTGCACCGTGTTGCCACTGGCAAATGCGGAGCCGCCGCCGACGAAGTTGTCCACAGAGTTGCCGGCGTCGAATTCTCCCTGTCCTGTCAGATTGAAGTCACCACCCACTTGGAGGAATGCGTCAGCGTTGGGACCGTTGGCATCGACCGTCTGAGTGACATCGCCGCTGCTGTCGAGGTTGAAATCCCCCGCGATCAGGCTGTTGTTCAACTCGGTGCCGTTGGTGGCGGTGTTGCGCAGATTGACGTGTCCGGCATCGAATGCCGTGCTGTCGAGCGTCAGGTTGCCGCCGATGGTGATGGGCGAATTCACCGCTTGCGTGAGCAGCCCGCCGACGACCAGACGCACATTGGAGCTGCCATTGTCATCGCTGATACCGATGATCTGCAGGCTGCCGGTGGCGACAGTGCCGATTTCCACACCGTCCGCATCCACAAAACTCAGTGCCGCATTACCTTCGAGCAGGGCGGCCAGCACATCCACATCATTGCCCGCATTTTCCAGCGTGGCGTTGCCGGCGGATTTAATGGCCAGGCGCGCAACCGTGATGGGTGCGCTGCCTCCTTGGGTGACTACTCCGGCGGATTCGATGCGCAGGGCACCGAGGCGATGAGTGCCGCCAATTGCATGGGCAATGTTGATACCGGCGGTGCTGGTGCTGCGAATGCGCAGGTCGTGCTGATCCGACGCGCCGGCGGTGTCGCTGCTGTCGATAGTACCGTCCAAGGTCAGATCGCCGCCCACCATATCGGTGTCCGCACCCACCGTAATAGCACCGGTGTAGGTTTGCTCACCGCTGGTGGCGATGCCACCCCCATTGAGGCGGATTTCAGCGGCGCTCAGGTCGATTTCAGCCAGTGCCGTTGTGCCACCCACCGCTTGCCCGAGGGTGATCGCGCCGGTACCCGCTGCGGCGGTCAGTTGAAAGGCGCCGTCCACGGTACCGTCGAGTTCGATGTCTGTATTCAGCGCGGTCAAGGATGTGTCGGCTGCCAGCGTCATGGCACCGCTGTAGGTTTGTGAGCCCGCCACCACATTACCGCCAGCAAAGCGAATTGCAGGAGCAGTTGCTACCAGACTGCCTGCGGCGCCCGCAGCGCCAGCGCCATCTCCCGCGCCGCCTTGCGCCAGCAGGTCATCCGTAATACTCAGGGAGTCACCCGCCGTCAGGGTAATGTCACCGGCGGCACCACCGCCTAATCCCGAAGAAGCCGCCGCGTCGCCGCCGGAGGTATCGATGCCAGCGACGCTCAGATCGCCAGTCGTGGTGATGGACACATTGCCGCCCGCACCACCTGCGGTGGAGGAGCGCGTATCTATGGTGTTGCCGTCCGCGTCAAAGCTCAGGGCAATCAGGGTCAGATCCGCGCCGCCAGTGGTGACACCGGTGGGGTTGACGGTGCCCAGTTGCAGGTCGGTCGCCACTGTAAGGTCCACGTCGCCAGTGGCGTCGGAGGCAAAACGCTGGATTTCATTGGCGGCATGGGTCAGGTCAAACGTGCCGGCGCCGGTCAGGCCAAGGCCAGCGCTGACGATTGCTCCCGTCTGACCGACGGTGGAATCAGCGTCGAGCACCAGATCGCCCTGTGTCTCCACACCGGCAACGCTGAAGCTGGTGGCGCTGGCAAAACGGATATCCCCGGACGCCGGCGCTGAACTGTCACTGGAGAGGCTGCGTAGGGAAACGGAATCAACCGTGTTGGTGGTGCTGCCGAGATCAATAGCCGCGCCTGCATCCGCCAGTGTCGTCACAGCCAAAGCGCTGGCGGTCACTTGTACCGAGGCGTTGTTGGCGCGTGACACGGCACCTGCGGCTTGCAAATCGATATTGCCGTCGGCAGTGGTCAGGTTATTGGCTAGGCTTATGGCACCTCCGGCATGCAGAACTATGTCGCCCGCGCCGGTTGTGGTGATACTGCCACCGCTGTCGCCCAGCTGCAGACTGCCTTCATTATTGGCATAGATGCCGCCGGTGTTACCTGTGGCACGCAGAACGGCAACGTCGAGATCCAGCGCGTCATTGACCAGACCTATGCCGGTGTCACCCGCCAGGGTCAGTTGGTTCGCGCTGATGTTGGCCGTTTCCGCAATCAGGACATCCAGAACGCGGCCGCCAGAGGAGGAGATGTAGACATCGCCGGTGGTGGCAATGCGGGAAACGCGTGCGTCGGCGGCAGCGTCCAGGGCTATAGCGCCGGAGCCGCTGGTGTACTGGGTGCCGTCCACCATGTTGATGCGACCGGTGTTGGCGCTCTGACCTCCGCCAGTGGCCATGGCGGAAATCGTACCGGCGCCGGTGGTAGTGACATCCTGATCGTTGTGTTCGATGTTGCCCCCGGTCAGCACAACGTCGCCGCCGTCGGCGGTGATGGCGTGGTTGACGGTGAGGGTTTCGGCCGCATGCAGGCCTATGGCGCCCGTGGATGTGGTCAGGGTGCCGGTGGTGGTGAGATTGCCACCTTCAGATTGCATGTAAATGTCGCCGGTACCGGTATTCAGATCTTCATTGGCCAGCACAAGCGTATTGCCGGCAATGGCTGAGACGCCGGTGTTGCTGCCGATCTGCCCGGTCAGCGCGGTGAGCGTCAGGTTGTTGGTATCGCGCACCTGCACATGAGCACCGGTGCCGCGCAAAGTGACAACGCCGGTAAAGTCATTGGTGGCACTGTTGAGTTCAACCACGCCGGTGCCGCCCTGCAGCAGGGTGGTCCCCGCCTGCACAGCGCTGGTTCCGCCCGTCGCGTTCTGGACGATGCCATTTGCCGTAAGAGTCAGCGGCGATCCCACCGCCAGCAGATCGAACAGACCGAGGGACAGCAAGCCCGGCGTGGTGATGATGGTGGTGCCACCGGTCTGCACATCGCCGCTGAGGCTTAAACCTCCCTGACTGTCCACCAACTCAAAGGCGCCACTGGCGGTATAGGGGCCGAGATTGGTGATCGTGTTATCGGCGTGGGCCAGGGTGGTTTGCGCGCTGTTGCCGGTCAGCGTACCTGTGACCAGAGCGCCGGTCTGCGTGACGGTTCCGCTCAGCGCATCGGCGCCCACTGCGCCGAACGTGGTGGTGCCGGTGGCGCCGGTGGTGATGCTGGCGAAACTGAGGCTGGTGCCGCGGGTGATGCGCACCGCGTCCGCCGTGTTGTTGGTGGTCGTGACGGTGCCCTGAAGGGCAATGGCGCCGTTGGCGGAATCCACACCGTCATTGCCGATCAATGAGATAGCTCCGCTATTGGCATTGATGGTGGAGGCAGCTGAAGAACTGATGCCCTGTCCCTGCAGAGTCACATCACCGAAAGCCGTGATGTTGAAGTCCGCTAGCGTCAGGTTGCCACCGGCCTGATTGCCCTTGGCCGTGCGGATCGTGACTCCTCCCGGAGTCGAGCCGCTGCCAGCCTGGACATGATCCTCAAGTACTAGTCCACCGGCGGAATCGCTGAGGGCGAAGTCGCCCAGGGTAACGATGCTGTTGAGTGAATTCAGCCTGTTGGTGGCATTGGAAAGATCGACGGCCCCGGCGGTGTTGACCACCAGACCGTCGACATCCAGCGAGGTGCCGGTGGTCTGAGTCACCGCGCCAGTCACATCACCGGCGACGCCGATGGTCAGGTTGCCGCTGAGTGCAGTGACGCTGCCAAGAGCGACGGTGTCCGCGTCCCGCACCACGACGGCATCGGCCGAGTTGTTATTGGTGGCGAGTCCGCCCGCCATGTCGACATCTTCACCCTGGGCATCCAGTAGCAGAGTGCCGGCAGTGGCGTTAACCAGTGAGTCCGCCGCCTGTGTGATACCGTCGCCGGTCAGCAACACGTTGCCGGATGTGGAGATGTCGAACTCATCCAGATCCAGCGCACCGCCAGCGGTGGTGATGGTCGTCAAACCGTTGTTGACGCTGATATTGCCGGCGAGCTGCAATCCGCCGGTGGCGTCGTTCACGGTGAAATCGCCGGAGCCGCTGACACTGAAGGGCCCCAGAGCGCCCAGTTCATTGTCGCGCGCCAGATTCACGCCGGTTACCGCGCTGCCGCTCAGAGCACCGCTGGTGCTGAGAATACCCGCCGTCTGATTGATTGAGGTGCCCTGGGCGACTAAAGCGATACCGCCCGCGTGCCCCTGCACGTTGCCGGTAAGAGCGATGGACCCTATGCCGAAACCGTTGTTGGCGGTCAGACTGACCCCATCACCTTCCACGCTGCCGGTGAGGTTCATCTCGCCACCGAACGATGTTATGGCCACCGGGCGGGGAACATAGCTCTGGCCGGGATTGGTGTCGGGGGTGGTGGTGACGTTGCCGGCAATGATCAGGCCCGAGGTGGAATCCAGCAGATTGAAGGCCCCTCCCGCAGTGAAGTCCGCCAGAGTTCCTATGACATTGTTGCCGGTGAGAGTAACGGCGCCAGTGGTGTTGCCGCGCAGAGTAGTGGCGGTGATGGTATTGCCCTGGGTGATATCGCCGCGAATGCTGTCCGCCCCGGCACCGCCGAGCACCACTGTGCCGTCGGGAGCGTTGATCAGGCCCAGCACCACATCCTCACCGGCGTTGATAAGCTGCACTGCCGTTGCCGAATTATTGTTAGTGCCCATGGGCAGACCGGCGAGATCGATCTCGCCGCCGCCGGCATCGATCAGGATGGTGCCGTGGCCGCCGTGAATGGCGCCGCCGGCCGTGCTGCTAACGACCCCTTCACCGCGCAAACTGATGTTGCGGCCGACGATGGTACGGGCGTTCAGGTCGAGCGCTCCACCCGCGGTGGTGATGTTGACGGCGCCGTCGGCATTGCCGAACCAGCCGCCGATGTCACCCGTCAGTTGCAGCCCGCCGGAAATATCGTTCAGCGTAAACCCGCCGAAATTCACCACGCCGGACAGGGTGTCGATCTCGTTGTCGCCGTTTAAGTTGATGGCATCGCGACCGATTACTCGCAGATTTGACGTGGTAATAGCGGTGCCTGTGGTCTGGGTGAGTACACCCAGATCGGCATTGTCATTACCGATCAATATACCGCCGGCAGCACCTGTGGTGATGTTGCCAATGGTGACGGGGTAGGCGTAATGAACATGTACCGCTGTAGCGTTGTCGCTGGTGGTGATTAGAGAACCGGCGAGATTGATGGACCCGGCGGCACCATTAGGGGCGGCTGCCCAAACCACCATGGTGCTATCAGTGGCATCCACGGTTGAACCGGCTCCTTGGGCGATACCGGCGCCGCGCAGTTCAATGGGGCCTTGCGTCGCGGTGACGTCGTTATCGCCCAGTGCCAGGGTGCCGTAACCGGAAAAGATGGTGATCTGGGTTGCCAGCAGATCCTCCAGCAACGTCAATCCGTCCACTTCGTCGCGCACACTCAGGCTACCGTCCAGAGTGATGGCGCCGAGATTGGCGATATTGTTGAAGGAAGAGTCCAGAGTGATCAGGTTGTCGGTGTTGGCGGCGAAGGTTTTGATGTTGAGACCGACATTATGTTGATAGACCTGCAGCACGGAGCCTGTAACGTCGGGTGCCCCACCTGGTGTGCCGATCTGCAGGGTTCCGTTGACCGCGCTGACGCCTCTGACGGTGATGTTGCTCGCATCGCGCAGCAGCACGGCCGGCCCGGCAACGCTGTTGAACGAATCCGCATTGCTGGTCACCAGGGTGCCGTCCAGCAGGATGGTGCTACCGCCACCGTCCACCAGAACAGTGCCCGAGCCGGCGTTGATGGTGCGGTCGACGCTATGGCTCACGCCGACGCCAGTCAGACTGATCGCCCCATTGTTGGAGTTGAGATTGACGGAGATTCCTAATGAACCAGCAGTGGATTCTGCCGTGATGGGCGCGCCACCGACGTTGGTGCCGGCGGAGATAGCCGTGGCGATGGTGATATTGCCAGCAGTGCGAACGACGAACCCGCCGCTCTCGCTGTAGGTCTGGTTATCGCCACCACTAACCTGCTGAAAGCTCGCCGTGCCGGTACCTGTGTCGGTGTAGACCAGGCTTTGTGCGCTGACCGTGCCACGCAGCTCCAGATTTTTCAGAGTGCTCAGAGAAATGTTGCCCATTTGCGCTATGCCGTTGGCAAAGGACAGGTCGCCGCCTCCAGTGCCATTGACGGTGAGATTGTGCGTGCCGTTCTGACCGAGGACATTTGAGCTGAAACTGATATTGCCGGTACCGCGGGTCAGCGTCAGATGGTCCTGTACGTTCACCTGACCAACAAAGCTGATGGCACCGTTATCGCCTTCGGTGTTGATGGTGACCGGACTGTCACTGTCGCTGTAGCCGATGGTGGTGACACTGCTGGGATTGATGTTGGACGAGACTGATACACCTCGGTCGGCAGTGATGTCGCGGCGAATCGTGGTGTTCTTGCTCTGCACTGTGAAGGCGCCCAGCGCACTGGTGCCACCGAGAACCCCTTCGAAGAGCGCGTTGCCTTCCCCTGCGGTGACTGTCAGATCGCGCGGCGTGCCGTCGGAGTCGATAGTGCTGGCAAAGGTTATGGTGCCGGCAGTTGCGCCGGAGCTGACGGTGCGATTGTTGGTGATGACGGCGGCGCCTATCACGTTGATATTGCCACCCAACCCGGTGGGGTTTCCGCCACCGCCGGCACCACCGGCGGAATTGATGTCACCATTGAGGGTAATGGTTTGGTCGTTATTGGACTGGATACGTACGTTGCCGGCGTTGCCGCCGTTGAACCCTATGCCGGACACCAACACGTTGCCACCGCCGCTGGTGTCGATCTCTCCCACGCTGATGGTGCCGCTGCCCCCGCTGGTCTGCAAAATAACGGAACCGCCACCGCCACCGACGGCACCACGTCCCTGACCGCCATTGGCGGAAATATCTCCGATCGAGATAGAGCCGTTGGAAGTGGTGATGGTGACATTCCCCGCCGCCGCCCCCGAACCATCGATATTGTCCTGGCCCTCGGTGATGATGTCCGAGGCGGTGATATCGCCAGCCGCCGCGATGCGCACACCGCCGGATGTCACACCGGTGTCCTGCCGCGCCGAGGTAGAGATTTCGCCGAAACCCAAGGCACCCAGCCCCGTCAGGTTCACTGTTCCACCCAGTGACGTAATGTCAGTGAAGTTCACGCCGTCGGCGATGTTGCCCAGGGTGATAAAACCGCTGCCACCCGATGTGATGGTGGCGCTGTGTGCGGCAAAAGAAGTCGCGCCGGTGTTGCTGATATTGCCGTTTGAAGTGGCCGTGGTGCTGATGTCAACAAGCCCTCCCGCTACCACATCACCCAGCGCCAGATTGCGGTTGTTGGTCAGGGTGATGGCGTCGCCCGCAGACGCAGAGACGGTACCAGTGAATTCATTGGCTTGTGACGCGAGCGCGATGCTGCCGGACGTGGCGTTCAGCGAGGTAGTACCAGCGATGCGCAGACGGCTGGTATTGCCGGTGCTGTTTTGGGTGATGCTGTCCGCTGCATTTAGCACCAAGTTGCCGCTGGATGCGATGATCTCGACACCCTGATTGATGTCGATGGACCCCGCCGCTTCAAGTGTCAGGGTGCGATCGGTAAACCAGCCAAAGGTGTTGGCTATGGTGATATCACCAGCTTCGCCTAGGGTATCGGGACTGCCTACGGTGGAGACCACAACATTGGCGCTGGTCAGCGCCGTTTGCAGGGTGGTGATGTTCAACACCGATGTTAAGTCGGCGGCGTTGGGAGCGAAGGGATCTCCCACAGAACCATCGCCGTCCAAATTGGCATCCACATTTGAACTGATCGTCAGATCAGTGGGGTCGAGTAAGAGGGTGCCCGTATTACCGTTTGCAGCAGTTAAATCGGCGGTGCCGGCAAAATTCAGATGGCGCTTGCCGGATACCTCCGCCTGTCCGCCGTCGCCGCTGGTATTTCCACCTTTGGCCTCAATGCTGCCACGGAAGCGGGTGGATTCATCGGCCCACACCACCACTTCACCGCCATCACCACCTTCGCGCGCATTGGCTTTTAATTCTGCGCCGGCGGCTACGTAGGTGACTGTGGCATTGTCGATCGTGCTGTCGCCGCCTTGAAAACCACCGCCGATATAAATTTCGCCACCCCCGCTTGCGCCGGAAGCGTCGACAGCGGCGCCGTCGTAAACACCGACATGTCCGGCGGTGGCCACTATGCGCCCACCTTTGCCGCTGTCAGCGCTCGCGTCCAGAGAGCCGGCCACGGCGACCTGATCATCTTCACCGCCGCCGAGAAATATGCGACCTTCACGTTCCTCGATTGTCCGCGCCCGCAGTTCGCCGGTGTTGTTCACCACCGTTTCCATAACCTGTTCGAGACCCTTGGCGGTCATCACGATCATGCCGCCGTCGGCGATGATCGCCTGCTGATTCTCCACCAGCGCCCGCAGGGTGCCGTGATCGACCGTCACACCCACCAGGGAATCGCCGTTGAAATTGAGGCTGATCCTGTCGCCAGCGGCGAGAACGGCGCTGCCCAGATTGGCGCTGATCACGCCCTCATTGCGTACCTGATTGCCGAGCAGCGCGACGAATTTACCGTCGTCCACCTTGATCGTGCCCAGATTGATGATGCTCGCCTCAACACCAGCGCGTTCAAAGGTGAATTTGCTGGCTAGGAAATCCTCATCGCTGATATCCAAGGTGCTGGCAACCAGGCCTGCGGTATTAACCTGCGAGTTCTTGCCGAACAACACCCCATTGGCATTGAGAATAAACACCTGACCATTCGCATTGAGCGCACCTTCGATCACCGACGTTTCGTGGCCGACCACCCGGTTGAGGATTGCGGCGCTTGCGCTCGGCTGGGCGAAGTTGACGGTAGCGTCGCTGCCTACGGAAAAGCGCTGCCAGTTGACTGCAGCGCGGCTGCTGTCCTGAGTGACTGTCAGTACAGTTCCGTCCTGCGCTATTTCGACCTGGCCGGCGGTGACTGTGGCGCCGGTCGGTAAAGTACCGGGATCTATTTCATGGGCGTAAAGCTGGGCACTCGACAGGGAGGCAATAGCGACCGCACCTATGACACCTGATGCGCGACCGCTTTTGGTCTTGGCGCGCGCAAATTCCGGGGCCAATATGAAATCGTTTCGGGTCGCACGCCAAATATGTCGATATATCCTGTTCATAGCTTCACCGCTCAAAATTATTTTTCAAAGTCTAAGCAGTGGTGAATGTTGCAAGGCGTCAAAAAGCGCAGGTCATTACTAAGAAAACGCAAAACGAAGCGGGAGGAGGGGAGTAAGTTAGACGTTTTGGCGCCCAAACCAGCCCGCACAGTGGGAGCGAAAAAACGGCGGATCCGGTGTCGGTCGAATTGATTAAAGTTGGCTGTGCTTTTTTAAAGTGCCTGACGGCGTTTCGCCAAACCGCGCCTGATAGTAGCGGGTAAAGAGAGATGATGAACCGAAGCCACAGGAAACGGCGACCTCCATTACGGAGCATTGACCGCGCAATAAACGATCACGTGCTGCCTGTAATCGGTGTTCGCGCACCCACACCATGGGTGAGCAACCAAAACGCTCTTGAAATGCATATTGCAGTCCGCGTGCGGATATGCCGCTTAAGTTCTCGATATCGGCTAGTGCAATGGGCAGGTGCAGGCGCGCCAATAGTTTATTGCATAACTCATCAATGAGTTGGTATTTGAAAGAATGTCCCTGGTGCTGGATTGTCTTGTCTGGCAGATTATATGAGTGTAACAAAAGCACCACCTGCCGATAAATAAGCTCGTCCATCCGGATGGCTGCAAGAACTGCGCTATCCCACTGATGAGAATCTATGATTAAAAACAATGCGCGGAAAATTTCGATATAGTCAGTTTCATTCGAGTTTATAGGAATGTCGGACAAATGATGCAAGCGACACCCGGGTGAATCATCGACTGCATCCGGCATAGACATCTCATGCGCAGTGCGTAGTAAGCGGCTCTTACTCATTTGGATTAACGCGTTTTCCGGTGCAAGCAAAAAACTGCCTATGGCTCCGGCAGGCAAATATCGAGCAAATGTTGATCGGACAACGGGCAAAGAAAGCGAGACGACGGTGGCGTCCGCCTGATGAATCTCAATCAGACCGCTGCCACGTCCTATGATAGCGAGTTGGGGAAGATGTATAGAAGGTCGGTTACTATTTGACTTAGGAGCATCCGACACTTGATGTTGATCGGGCAGCTGATCACTGCGCTGTAACGGTATCGTAAAGGAGTTATGAAGCAAGCAGTCAAGTGGTGATAAATGCACGTGATACGCAACTACAGGAGTTTATTTTATGCTCAACAGTTCTAGCTCGGAAGCGTAGGCACCATGTTATTACGTGGAGAAGGTGCAGTGAATAACAACGATATACAATATGCTCATGAGTGGCGCGGCCGTTTATTACGAATGATGCTTTCGTTGGTTTATGGGGGATCCCGAAACCGTCGTTTCGAAACCCTGATGCATTCGTCACTGCGCAGGACTTCGATGCTTCATCTAAAGCGTTTTGGGGTTATTTTTTCTGGAATCGGCACGCCTGATTACCCGGCGTGAGTTGCTCTTGAACCGCATCGCGCAACTCGTTGGTAAACGCGGAGCTAGTGGCGTACGACCAGATACTGTCCGAGCTGCCGTAACGGGCACGTTTTGCGGCTTTTATCGCCATAAATGCAAAAACGCCGACACCAATCAATGCGGTCGCTTCCACCGTGAGCGTGGCGCTGCTGGTGTGAAGCCAAATTCCGGTACCTGGGAAACACAATCCTGCTATGCCCGTGAACACCACAGCCGCGCAGGCGCCAGCACACAGCCAGAGCAAATGTATGAGTGCACGTGCTGCCCTGAGCCAAACGACCAGGCAATTGCGGCGAGAAATATTAAGTAATAACTCCAAAGATAGCTGCCGTTTGGATCGCTCGAAAAGACGGCCCACCATTTTCCGATTACTATGGACGCAATCACGCCCGCAACGCTACCCCAACAGCCACCCACTGTAAGGGCCGCCAATATCTTTGTGTTGAGCGGCTGTGTTGTCGAAATATTGTTCGGCGTTGTCGGCGACGGCGAGACTCTATCCACAAAAGATTGCCGCTATAAAAAAGGTAAGCGCCTCCCAGCCCTAGCGCGAAATATACCCAGCGTACCCAGGAGCCCCCATAGCTGCCAAAGTGCAGGGCAAAAAACGTATTGAGAATATCCGTCCACTCGTCCTCGAAGCCGGGCAGATATTCCAGGCTCGTGGCCTAGCCGGTATAAGGGTCGAAGGTGACAAAGCCACGATTGGCACCGCGAACCATATGCGCAGAATTTTCACCGGCGATACGCGCGCTGGCGTTGGTGTCACTCAATCGGCCATATTGAATTTCCCTCGGTGTAAATTCCGGAGAAATTTCACGGACACGCGCCACCAGCTCCGCTGGCATTAATAAATTCTCGACGTGACTTGCACCGGGTTGCCCGCCGACCGAGCGTTCAAACAGCGGTCGATCGCCATAAACCCCTTTCTGCTGAGCGTCATAAAACTGATCGTGGAACGCAAAGACGATGACGGCTAGGGTAATTACGATGTGAAAAGGCAAGCTGGTGATGCCTATGACGTTGTGCGTATCGAGCCAGAACCGCTTGAGATTTTTACCCTGGCGAACTGCAAAAAAATCTTTGACTAGGGTAGGTAGCAATAATATGACGCCGGAAAATAATGCGAGTGCGTAAAGCGCTGAAACCGCGCCCATCACGTAAACACCAAAGTGGTGATGCCCGTTGCCGGAAATACCGGCAGTTTGGTGCAGTAAATCAATTAAATTTGCCATTCGCGAGGGTTCGCGCTGGGCCACAATTATTTGCTGATCTGCATCCAGCAATGAGTATGATACTCGCCGCGATCTATCCAACTGATCGGCGCCAGGGTATTTTCATGCTCGGCAAGATGTACCGTAAAACCTTTTTGGTTTCCGGCCTGGCCTGTTGCTGCTGATGGATCACCGGCAACTTGTTCATGAATCCTGGCTGTGTCCACGATAGTGTCGGAAGACGAACTTACCTCCATACTTATCCAAGTAAATTTTTTGTACTTAGAGTGATATCTATTTTGTCATGTAACAACAGCGGACGATTCACGCCATGTAAATCGCTGTGGTTTATATGGAATCATCACAATCCAGGCGCTCCTGCAATTTGCTGCACGCATCGGCGAAACTTTTCGCGTTTTGCACTCATTGGCCAGTTAGCCGGCGTGTCTTGCTTTGGCGCAGAAGCAGAACGTATTTTTCTTGCTGTCATAGCGACAACCGCTATGACAGCCTTGATGCTAAGTGATGATTAATGATGGTTATGACCGTCTTCTTCCTCAGTGCTGCCCACCCACAAAATCAAACCAGGAGCGAAGTCCAGGGAAATGGTTTTATCCGCATCAAGTTTCCAATCGTGAATATCTACCACGCGTATTTCCTGAGCACCAACATCTGCCACATACGCTGTTTTGCCATTACCGGAAACGGTCAGTCGGAAAGTTTGGCCACTGGCTTCAGTCGCTGCGGTTACCTGCAAGCGTGTACCTATGACAGTCCAGGCTTCGGTATCAAAAGCCGTCAGACCACCTTCAGTATCCAGTATCAGGAATAATTCACCGTCTTTCGCAAAGGCATAGGCTCTGGGAGTTTTGTCATACGCAATAGGTGCAATGGTTTCTAACAGCGGATTGATGGCGAAGAGCGATATTGGGTCGGTGCTACTGTTGCGGCCGGCACCGACAAAATTGATGCTGTTTATGTCGCTAAATATCGAGCTGATGCGCGTACTGTTGGTAATTTTGTGTGCGTGGAAATGATCGCCATGAGCTTCTACGAATAACACACCATCTCCGCAGCCAAAGGCAATATAGCCGCTATTCTGCGCGCTGCCGTGCAGTTGCGGGCAAGCATATTCCGGTTGGTCAAACAATGTCTCGGCGTGGAAGTGATCACCATCGCGCTCGCTGACTAGGATTTGAGTGGGACCGGGTTCTTCTGGCAGGCGTACCGTTGAAACCAGGTAATCACCCCAAGCTTGGGCGGCACCGTGTTGGCGAATTGAGTCGTGATGGGTAGCCAGCACGGTGCCAGCAGCAATGCCGGTATCGGTCATCAAATGAATTTCCGCAGGCACGCTGCCTTCAATGCCGTCAAAGAAAATAACGGTTTTATCGGCATGGATAGTGACGTGCGCGGGCCGGGCACCAACGAGTTCAAGGCCTAATACTTGAGGGTCATCCAAATACAGGTGGCCGTGGCCACCGTGATCTTCCCATTCAACGCCGCTATCGATGAAATTCACCACACCGTTATCGCCGCCCTGCACCGCAATTGCATAACGTTTGTTGGTGGTGGCGTAGAGCCCGGTTACCACAGACTCCACATGTAAATCGGCAATGGCTTCCTTTTCAGCCAAATCGAATACCACTATGTGATCATGGTGGCCGGGTTTGGTGACAAGCAAGCGCGCACCACTTTCGCTAAGTCCTGGCTCTGGGGTTGGAATAACGGGCGTGGGGTTTGGAACTGGGTCCCGTTCGACAATATTGGTTTTACTATTGCTGTCACAAGCGCCCAGGATGCTCGCCAGAATGATCGGAAAAACATACTTTCCTATATTGCCCACTGCTAGTGTCTTCATGGTTTCACCTTCGGTAGTAAATGATGGTCATTAGAAAATTAAAAACTCCCGCTGATGCCTACAGCAAAGGAGCGGCTTGGTAATGGGGCTTTATCTTTTAGGAAGGAGGAATGCACGCGTGCATATTCGTCGGTCAGATTCTGTCCCTTGAGATAAACCGTTGTTCCAGGAATCCAATGGTCAAAGCCATAGCTCACCTGCAAATCCAACAAGGTATAGCCAGCGGTTAGTGCTTCCAGTGCAGCCACATCTTCTTGCTTGAAGTAATGCGTTGCGCTGGCCTCCAGCTCCAGGTTTTTCAGTTGATAATTGACGCGGCCACCGAGGCGCAGGGGGGAATTCGGGGTAGGTTGCCGCCATCACGTAGTTCCCCGCGAATGTAGTCTGTCATCAGGGTGATTTTTAAGGGCGTGTCGGCTTGCCAGACGAATTCACCTTCTACACCGTAAAGTTTGGCATCACGTGTCTGATAGAGGTAAAGCGGCATATCGAAGTAATGGAAATGATCATCATGCTGATGCGCGATACGCCTTGTCAGGCCGGTATTTGCCAAGTAGTAATAATCATCAATAGCGTTGTAGAAAATGTTGGTGATAAAACCGAAATCGCCTCTAAATTTGCGCAGGGAGATATCGATATTGTTGGATGTTTCCAGTTTGACGTCCTGGCGCTGCAACTCGAAATGGAAACCGCCGCCAGTCTCTTGGTGAATGTCCAAGAGCGCACCGACTTCATATAAGCCCGAACCAATGTGCGCGCCGTATGACAACAGCTCCGACGCGGACGGTGTGCGCTCGGCGTGGGTGATGGACACGGCAAAGTTATAATCCTGCGTGAACTCCCAAACGATACCTGCCGACAGGCTGAAGGGGTTTGATTGATAGTCGATGGAGTAATTCGAGAGTAGGGTGTAGTCGTAGCGCCCTACGTCAACAGCAAAGCTGTCAGCGGATATATCCACCTGCTCAATTCGTCCTCCCAGTTGTATCAGCAGTGGGCCGAAGTGGCGTTCTTCAATCAGCGCAAGTGCCCAGGTTTTCGTCAGGCTAGGTGGGGTAAAGGCTTCGTTGCCGACGGCAAAAAATCACTGCGCTTGTAATGCAGGGTCAAAGCACCGCGCCAGTCGATCAGCGGATGATGGAAAGCATCGATGCGCGCCTCATAGCTTTCATTTGCGAATGTAGTGGCAATAAAATCCAGTTCGATCTCATGGTGTACGTAGTCGGTATAACCAAAGCGGGTGTTGATGGCACTGATGAAATCGTTATTCAGCGCCAGTTCACTGATAAGCTGGATGCGATCCTGCTCCATATCAGCGTGTACCGGAATATCCTCATCGCCGTGGGAATGGCCAGGGATGCCATAAGTGCGCTCCAGTCGTCCGACAGATAGGCCGACGAAGCCATTGTCGAGCAGATTGCTGCCACCTAGGTTAAAACCCTGGGCGTCGTAGGCCGAGCTTTTCAACCGTCCATGATGATCGTCTTGGTCGATCTCGGCGCTGCCGGGAATTTTATAGTCGTCAGAGTCGCGCCAGAAACCATCGGCGTGAACCGCAAAATGGTCAGTGCCACTGGTCACACTGCCGGACACTAGTTTGTCATTGGCTACCGAATTGTGTTCGATCCGCCATTCTCCCTTGGTATCACCGGACCGCGGTACGCGGTCGTCTACGATATTCACTACCCCGCCAATGGCGCCGCTGCCATAAAACAGAGTTGCTGGGCCGCGCAAGATTTCGATCTGACGGGCGGTAGAGGCTTCGGTAGAGACGACATGATCCGGCCCGACTCGTGAGGCATCGCCGGCATCCAGACCATTCTGAGTGATCAATATCCTCGGCCCTTCAAGGCCGCGGATAATCGGGCTGCTGGCGACGGGGCCGTAATAGCTTGAATGGATACCCGCCTCGTTTTTCAGGGTGTCGCCCAGTGTGGAGGCTGCCGTCGGCGCAGTTGCTCTTCGCTGAGTACGGTGATGGGCTGAGCCGATTCAATATTGGAGGCGTGCCAGGGGAGGCCAGTGACATGAACGATTTCGAGAGATGCTGGATTCAGCACAATGTCTAATGGGGCAGGGGCTTTCTCAAGGTGCACAGTCCGGTGAGCAAAGCCGGCAGCCTTCACGTGCAGTTCCTGCTGCCTGCCCGAGGGGTTGGGTAGGACAAATCGCCCGTGTTCGTCAGAGCGAACGCGGGTGTTGGTGCCGATGGCCTCTACTGAGGCCCCTTCGATAGGAATGCCCTCACTATTGCGGACCACTCCCCTTACGTCGCTCGCCAAGGTAATTTGCGTAATCGTTAATAAGCCTAATGCTGCAATGACTCTATTCACATTCACTCCTCATAGTGATGTCTGACTTCAGGCGCTTGCAGGATGGAGGGTGAAGAAGCAAAGGCGTGCCTCACTCCTCGGAGCGTAACTAACTGCATTTAGCGTGAGATATGTTATAACATATCTCACGCGGTGAAAATATTGTTCGGTTGGCAATACATTACCTATCCGTGCAGTGAACCAACCCGATGCGCTAGTCGCATGGGAAACGGTGTTGTTTGCTGAAAGGCACCCTCAATTCGTTTTTGGGAGTAGCGAGAAATGGGAGCATTACGATTATTAATGGCCTAGCGATTTGAAAGCGTGGCCTTGTTTCGCGTGCGCGTTGTGTAACATATTGCCAGGCTCCCCGGTCTGCGGCTCTAAACGCTCCTGCAAGGAAAAGAGCAGCTGAGAAGAAGCGCAGCTCTATCTGGCGAGCTGCAGCCTCAAAATCGATGGTGATGGAGCGGAATTCCTTGCGAAGCGCTAGTCGATGGGCCGCTATCGAGGCAAGTTCTGTTGAGGGGTTTGCAATTGATCCGTAGCTTCTGCGAGAAGCAGATTGCTAGAGCAGGGCTCTTGATGTATATTTTTTTGCCGATTAACTAATATTATTTTGATGTGCAAGGGTTGTTGGCTGGACTGTCATCATATCAAACGACTCGCGCTCCTGAGGCAGAACTTGCAAAAGCTCAAAGACTTCGCAATCAATAGGTTTGCCCTTTGTAAATCGATTCTCGCCAACTGTTTAATCTGTTGTTTTGTATGGTTGCTCGGCTTAGAAAGCGGTTGGGCACGAACACTGATGGTTAATCGCCCGTTTTCAGACCACCATCGCTATTGTTACGGCCTATTAGAAACGGCCCTCAAATATCATGGCAATAAATATACACTGAAGAATCGAGATGATGCTATGCAAGCTCAAGCTCGCGAAGTGGAAGAGCTCAACGATGGCAAGGTATCGGTGATCTGGATCGCAACGAGTATTGATTTCGAAGAAAAATTATTACCTATACGCGTCCCCCTCTATAAAGGTCTTCTCGGATATCGGATTTTTATTATTCGTAAGGGTGAACAAGATCGTTTTGATCGCGTGCAATCCCTGGATGACTTACGAGCGATTCTGTTGGGACAGGGCAGGGGGTGGACAGACACGGCTGTGTTGCAAGCCAATTAGTTGAAAGTCGTCACTGCCGCTAAATACGAAGGTTTATTTCATATGCTAGATGGAGGGCGTTTTGCCGCATATCCGCGCGGCGTGCATGAACCCTGGAGTGAAATTGCCGGCAGGCCGGAGCTGGAGCTGGCAGTTGAGAAAAAGCTTATGCTGGCCTATAAAATGCCCATGTATTTTTTGTCGCTAAGCACGATCAGGAACTCGCTTCCGATATTGAAAAAGGCCTTCTAATGGCTGTCGATGATGGCTCTTTTGATCGCTATTTTTTCGAGAATCCCATGATTCGGGACGTCCTGGAAAAAGCCGATCTTAAAAATCGTAAAATATTTGAATTAATGAATCCTTTGTTACCCCCTGAAACCCCGCTCAACAACAGCAAGCTTTGGTTTGACACTTCCTATAAGTAGGGTTTTCTTGCGTCTGGCGGTCTTGGAAAAAGACCTGCCTTGTGAAAGAAGCGCGAACTCCGCACTTTATCGGTAAATTTCGACTGAGCAGTCGAAATTTCTAGCAGATATATTTCCGCGTTCGAAGATAATAGTTTCTATATGCATAAATCCTGTTCGCTCTGGATCCGACGCTCCGGGAAGACTTAAAATAAATAAGTTAAAGAGCCGGCGCTTTCGCAGACTAGCATCAAGTCATTCAGTAGTTTTTGGCTGCTGAGCAACGCAGATTTCAAAAATGCTGCTCCACGGTTTTACGAATGCGTTCCGCCATGAAAGGCGCCTCGTCGCGGTCGGCGAACCGGCTGACGATCAGGAACTCCTCCCCGCCCCAGCGCACGACACAATCGGATTGCCGGCAAATCTGGGTGAGCAGTTCCGCCAATTGCACGAGCAGATTATCCCCGGCGGCATGGCCATGGATATCGTTGACCGATTTGAAACGATCCACGTCCAGCAAAAAGAACGTGAGATCCAGCGAGTTTTTTGTCGGGCTGCGGTGCGGGAATTTATTGTCGTATTCGCGCTGCACTTTGGCGACGTCGGCCGGCATCAGTTTTTGCAGATAACGGCGGTTGCTCAAACCCGTCAGCGGGTCGGAACAGGCTGATGGCCTCCAACTGCGCGTACGCCCGTTCGAGTTCCGCGTTTTTATGCTGTAGCTCGGCGGTGCGATCGGCCACTTTGATTTCCAGGCTGCGACTGGTCTTGCGCTCGTCGAGCACTTTCTTGTGCTGTGTATAGACGAAATATATCAATAAGCCGAGAGCCGACCCTATATAAAGACAATAAGCCCACCAGGTTTTCCATGGTGGCGGCAGTCAATCGGTTGCAAAGATGGATAAAGAATTGGGTAGTGATCGCCGCTCATTGAGTCTGCATTGCGATCAGGTCTATTAGTTATAGCACCACCCGGAGTTTCGGCATGCCGGTTGGCAGGGAGTCACGACAGCCAAGCTATCGCCCCTTAGCGCGCCTCCTGCGAAAGCGTTACCCGCCCGCACTTTCTGAAAAAGAAGGGTTGGAATTGATGGTAGGGTGGTATTTTCCATCTTGATTTAGCTGAAAAATTCATTGTCAAGTGCTGCTCGTAGCAAAGCGAAGCTGTCGGCTTATATCCGCGACGATTCAAATCGGAATAATCGGCGGCAGCGAGGGAGGAGGCTTAATAATTCAGCCGGATTCTTGAACTATGCTTATTTTGTTAATAAATATGAGCGCAATGTAATGCAAACGCCACCAATTCCTCATGACGAAGCTGAGCGCATTATTGCCTTGCGAACTGCGAATATCCTGGACACTCCACCGGAAGAGACTTTTGACAGGATTACCCGCTTGGTTTCTTCCATATTGAACGTGCCTATTGCACTCGTTTCTTTGGTGGATAGTGATCGGCAATGGTTTAAATCCCAGGTGGGATTGGGCGCCACCGAAACGACAAGAAACGTATCCTTCTGCGCACATGCTATCTTGAGCCCCGAAGTGTTTGTCATCAAGGATGTTCTGACGGATACCCGTTTTGCCGATAATCCACTGGTGACAGGAAATCCCCATATAAGATTTTACGCTGGTGTTCCATTATATTCGGTTGAAGGGCATGCCTTAGGAACCCTATGTTCGATTGATCATGTCCCTCGTGAATTCAGCAGTGATCAAATAGCCATTCTTAAGGATTTGGCCAAAATTGTGGAAGAGTTGCTGCAGCAACGGCAAATCGCCTACGCGGCAAAAACCCTGCTGCAATCCCTTGAGGAAAGGGAGGAAAGATACCGTCACCTGATAGAGCAATCCCCGGACGCATTTATTATTCATAATGACGGCATTATCAGTTTCGTCAATCGAGCAGCCTTGAATTTATTGAATGCTGAATGTTTTGAAGAATTGATAGGCAGACCGGTTCTGTCCATTGTCGCGCCCGAATATACCAATATTGTGCAGGAGCGTATGGCACGGGCCATGAATGAGGGGCAGGATAACCCTTTATATGAGTTGGAATGGTTGCGCAAAAACGGCAGCCGTGTGTTTGTCGAGGTTACCAGCATTCCCTATTTGATGGGCAACAAGCGGGGTGTTCAGGTGATCGCCCGCGATATCACAGAGCGAAAGCAGGAAAAGTTGGAACTGGAGCGATTGGCAACCAATGACATATTGACCGGATTACCAAATCGCACACTCCTGATGGACCGGCTGAGACAGGGTGTTTCCCGTTGGAATCGCAACCGGCAGCGGGCGGTGATCGCCTTTTTCGGCCTCGATCATTTTAAATACATCAACGACACTTTTGGCAATGGGGTGGGTGACCAGACATTAGTTGAAATCGCGAAGAAACTTCGCACGTTGTTGCGCAGCAGTGATACTGGGGCGCGTATTGGCGGTGACGAATTTGTTTTAATCATGGAAGAAATGCCGGACGATGAGGCACCTGCCAAGATTTTACAGCGCATCTTTAATCAACTATCGCAGCCGATATGGATCGGAGCCCAGGAAATATCCATACGCTGCAGTGCGGGCTTTTCGAATTATCCCGATGACGGGGTGGATGCTGATGCTCTGCTGAACGCCGCATACGCGGCCATGCATCGCGCAAAAGATATGGGAAGATCGAATATTCAACGTTATCTGACTGATATGCGGTTGCGGACAAGTGAACGTATCATGCTGGAAAATGAATTGCGGCATGCCATTGGCCGTAATGAGCTGATGCTCTGCTACCAACCGAAAATCGAGGCCCTGTCCGGAAAAATCATCGGTGCCGAAGCGCTGGTCCGTTGGAAACATCCCAGGCTGGGGTTCATTTCTCCCGCTCGCTTTATTCCGATTGCCGAAGAATCCGGGCTCATTCTTCCTGTCGGCGAGTGGATTATCCGCACGGTATGTGAACAAATTGAATTCTGGCAGGGCGCCGGCCTGGGAAGTGTGCCAGTCGCCATCAATCTATCGGGCCGGCAGTTTTTGCAGCAGGATATCGCTGATTTCATAAAGAATGTCGTGGATTCTGTCGGCATAGATCCAACACTTCTGGAATTTGAATTGACCGAGAGCATGTCAATGGGCAATCCGGAAAGAAGCATTTTGATCATGAGGGAAATGAAAGCATTGGGCGTGAGCTTGAGTATTGATGATTTCGGTACGGGTTATTCGAATCTCAGTCATTTGAAACGGTTTCCGGTGGACAAACTCAAAATTGATCAATCGTTTATCGGTGATATCACGACAAGTGCTGAGACGCTGGCTCTGGTGAGAGCCATAATTGCCATGGCACATAGCTTGCGGCTCACTGTTGTCGCCGAGGGCGTGGAAACTGAGGAGCAACTGTCATTGTTGATATCCCATCAATGCGACCAGGTTCAAGGATATCTGTTCAGCAAGCCGATGTTTCAGCAGGAATATACTGCTTTTATTCTGGGTGCCCCTGATGTTTCAAAGAGAAAATAATTCCGCTTGGCTGGGCAGGGAAGAGATTCGCCGGATATATGGGCATGCGACACAGCACGTGTGCCGTTCTGGATGTTGCCTAAACTTTGTTTATCTGTCTTGAAGATACATCTATGCCGTTAAACGATGTCGCAAATGAAACCGAACGCCTGGAAGCGCTTTGTGCGTTGAATCTGCTCGACACGCCACCGGAAGAGCCGGTTTGATCGAATCACAAGGCTGGCGGCCCAGTTTTTTGATATGCCCATCGTGCTCGTTTCCCTCATTGATGAGCGGCGACAGTGGTTTAAATCGAGGTTCGGCCTGACAATTCCAGAAACACCGAGGGATCTCTCATTCTGCGCCTATGCGATCCAGAATCGCGATCTTCTGATTGTCGAAGATGCGTTTCTTGATACGCGATTCCTCAATAATTTATTGGTGATCAGCCAGCCCGGTATCCGATTCTACGCCGGCCAACCGATTTTCAGCCCAGACAGGCATGTGCTTGGTACGCTTTGTCTTATTGATACCAAGCCGCGTCAGTTGTTGCCGTCTCAGATATCCTCTTTACAGGATTTTGCTCTTCTGATTGATGAGGAAATCAGCAAATCAACCGTTGCCAGCAGTGTATTGGAGCGGCAGAAGGCTTTGCGTGACAGCGATGTCCGCTTTCGCTCCACATTTGAGCAAGCGGCTGTGGGTATTGCACACGTCGACCTGCAAGGGCAATGGCTGCGAGTCAATCAAAAGCTTTGTGACATTGTGGGTTATAAAAAAGAGGAACTGGAGCGCCTGACTTTTCAAGACATCACTTTTCCCGAAGACCTCGAAAAGGGTCTGGAGCTTGTGAAGGAATTGTTAGTCGGTGAAAGGCAGACCTTTTCATTTGAGAAGCGGTATGTTCATAAATCATCCGCCATTATCTGGGTGAACGTGACCGTTTCGCTGGTCAGAAAGCGTGACGGGAGCCCCGATTATTGTATTGCCGTCATTGAGGACATCCAGGCCAGGATAACGGCCCAGGCTGAGCTGAAAAAATTGAATGCTGAACTGGAATCCCGTGTGACTGAACGCACCCGCGATCTGCAGGACCGCAACGAGATGCTGGCCAGGGAGGTCAGTCAGCGCCTGGTCGCGGAAGCTGTGCTGAAGGCCAGCGAGCATAGAATCAGAACCATCATCGACGGTTCTCTGGATGCGTTTATCGCCATCGATTCAAACGGTGTCATCACGGACTGGAATAGGGCAGCAGAGAACATTTTTGGCTGGCGACGCGAGGAAGTCATCGGCACGCCTCTTGCGGAAACGATTATCCCACCGCAATTTCGGGAGCTGCATCGGGATGGACTTGAAAAATTTATCGCAACCGGGCATGGAGCCATTATCAACCGGCGACTGGAACTTCCGTCACGGACGAAAAATGGCGGTGAGATTCCGGTGGAAATGGCCATAAGCGTTTGTGATGTGGATGGCCAATATTGTTTTTCCGCGTTTCTGCATGACATATCACAGCGTCACCAAGTGACACAGGCACTGGCCGAGAAGCAGCATCTGCTGGATACGATTCTCGATACAGTCGATATTGCGGTGATTGCCTGTTCGAGTCAGAACGATATCACCATATTAAACCGTGCGGCCCGAGGTCTTCTCGATTTAAGAGAAGGCTTGACAGCAGGAAGCTGCCTGCGAGACCTCAAATTATCGACAGCAGGAGCTTCAGAAGACCTAGCGAATTGCAGTGTATCCCTGTTGAGTCTAATGCAGGACGATGAAGTAAAGGACATGGAAATGCTGATCGGATCCGGTGCCCATGCGACCCATACTGTTCTGATAAGCAGCCATGCTCTGAGCGCTTCAAGTGGTGAGAGATTTGGCACCGTTTTGGCGATGAAGGATATTACAGAGCGAAAAACAATCGAAATGCGTCAAATGGAAAGTGAAGAGCGGCTGCGCATGATTGCGGATAATCTACCGGTTCTGATCGCCTATCTCGATTTGGATTTGCGCTATCGTTTTGCCAACCAAAAATACCGTGAATGGTATGGTGTTGAGCATGAGCAGATGGCGGGGAAAACCATCGTGGAAGTGTTTGGCGAGCATTTCTATGAATTACGCAGACGATATTTACATCGCTGTCTGGCAGGCGAAACCGTTCGCTTGGATATCGAACTGGACAATGAAGCATCTTCGAGAATTATTGAGTCCATTTATATTCCAGATAAAAAAGGCAACGAAGTTGTCGGCCTCTATGTACTTTCAACGGATGTGACGACCATAAGGCAGCAGGAGGCCAAGCTCAATGCACTGGCACGGGTTGATACCCTTACCGGTTTGTGGAACCGGCGCAGTTATGAGGAGAAGTTTCGTGAAGCGGTGTCCCGCGCTGCCCGTGCAGGACAGTTATTGGGACTGCTGTTTCTGGATGTGGATTATTTCAAGAAAATCAACGATACCCTCGGCCATGCCGGCGGCGATATCGTACTTAGGGAATTTGCTCATCGCCTAAAATCATCCGTCAGGGAAACGGATTCTGTGTTCCGCCTTGCTGGTGACGAGTTCACGATCATTCTGGAAGGCATTAGGGAATCGAAGGATGTTGAGGTGGTGGCACAGAAAATCGTGGAGACGATTCGCAGGCCATTTCAGGTATCAGATAAGGAATTGGCCGTTACCACCAGCATCGGCGCTGTGGTTGGTCATCTCGCGTCAGGAGACATTGAGGCGCTTAACCGACGCGCTGACGAAGCGCTTTATGAGGCCAAAGGTGCTGGGCGGAATAGGTATTATCTGATTGATAAGGAATTGGGTATGGCCAGAATATCCTAACGATCATCAATACGATCATCAATACGATCATCAATACGATCATCAATACGATCATCAATAGATGAACCGCCGGACCATCACTTCATATCCGATAGTGATAGTCCAACATACGCCATATAATCGTGGACATAAGTGTTGAGATTTTCAGGTCAGGCGGTGTGGGAAGGTTCGCAGCAATAGTAACATCCATTAATTCTTTGCTCGGGACATCTCTCTTTGGTCTGTGAAACAGCATCCTGACAGTTCGCGTAAAGTCCTATATAGATTTGATTTTCCAATTCCGGTATGTATAAGCATCCTGTTGTAGTGTCGTGGATTTCATAATCTCCATTAGGTTGTGGATTTTTGTTGATGATGAATATCGGCATTTAAATGTCTCGTTCAATTCTGAAATTAATTAGGTCTGAAGACGATTGTTAAATTTACAAATGATAAGAAAGTCAGAGTGGCTTTACGGATTAATCCTGCTAATCCCCCATTTTTTGAGTTGCATTTAAGCCGCCAAAGAAGATTTGGTACTTTATTAGCCTGGTTGGGTTTTATATCTGCGCCAAGGTTGAATTTTCCACAAGGTCTTTGGCGGAGCGAGCCAAATCTCTTGGATGAATGCCTGGATTGTTTAGGGGCAGTGTGGGCTCGTCCAGTGGCGCTCTTGAGAGACGGCCTTGGCAAGGCAGCTCATACAATCTTAACGAGTCGACCCGCAGGAATTCTTCTGCGGGTTCTTTTTGTACCCACAACCTCGTGATTTCACTGACTGTCAAGTTCGCAGGGCCACCGGTTCGCCCGGTAACTCTAATCGATTACACTATGCAATGAATAACTATGTCCGGCAGCGAACTATGCCCGGCAATTGCACTGATGCCACTCTTTGCTACACTGATTTTCAATTTTCACTCTACATAATAAGTTTATGTGCGTGCATTATTTCACTCATGTATTTAATGCGTATAAAACATCTTCATACTACGGTGATTTCGACAAGTCTTTAGAATCAACGCTAAACCAATTCTGCCAGGAGCTTGTACCACGCACTTCAATTGGAACAACAGGAATTAAATTTTCCTTTAAAACATGTGTTTGATTTACCGCTTTTGCGAGCCGAGCTTTGACAGAGTGAATACACTCCCGATCACCAAATTCACATAGGTCTAAATGGGTTCCACCACAGGGTCCATTCGCCAAACCTTTGGGGCAAGTTTCCGGGCATACATATAAGGTATCTGCCAATCGACACTGCCCACAGCTTTCGCAATCAACGGCAAGATGCTTGGTTAAATGCTCTACTTTCAATACCAATTTATTTGCTAAGGGGCGTTTCAGTAGCTGTGACCTAAACACGGCTCTGCCAATTGCTTTGGAAATAGTTGATTGAAAAAAAAGCCCCATGAATAAAATTCAAATAGTGGTATTTAAGAGTGCTTTTCGCCGGTAATGGCTCGGATTGGATATTAACGTCTGGCGCAAATTCTTTCCCTGTTTGTATGCTCCAAAGTGCATTCCAAAGCGACATGCATGAAGGTAAATCCAGGTTTCTATATTCCTCAATGTACTTCTCCAATAGATCCTGATCTTCAGGTTTATGGCAAGCAGACAGGTAAACACCTGAAAAACCTAAATGCTTACACAGCAAAATTTGCAGCGCACAGCGCTTATAGACACGATGTTCGTTCCCTTCTTTTTTTTTCTTGTTTGAGTACTGTCAGCAAGTGGGGAGTAATCACAATCCCTGCCACTTTCTTCTTCAAAATAAATTGAGCGCGCTCAATCGTTAGCGGCATCACACAGGCTAACATTTTTTGGGAATAGTGATTCTGCTTTAAAAAATCCTGTGCTTCTTTCAAAGCAGATAGGTCATATCCCAATTGGGTAATGACATAGTCTGCCCCTGCTTTAATCTTTTTATGGAGCTTTAAATACTGTGCCTCTTTTTCTGCTTCGGTGTATTTGAAAGGATTAAGCGCTACACCAATGTAAAAGCCGCCTTGCCGCTTAGCCTCCATCACCGCATTAATGGACTCTAAATAGCGCGTTCTGAGGAGGCCATCATCACCGGATTGGTGATTTTTGAGCTTATCGCCGGTGAGTAATAATAGGTTTTCCTGCCCCTGTGATTTTGCCTGGTGTAAAAACTGTACAAAATTCTGAATATCGCGCCCTTTCCCAGAGTAATGGATGAGCTTTTCTGCATGCTCTGGGTAGAGCCTGGATATATCCAAGGGGGCAGCATCATCGTCCCCATGTACCCTGTCCGCCAAGGTCATGCATACAGGGAAACCCGCAAAGTGCGCCCTCAAAGGGAGCTGGTTTTGCTTGGAGGCTAGGTATTCGAAAAGCACGCAGAATTGCTGATGAGAAAGATATCTGGCGAGTAAAGACATTGAAAATTTCTTCTACGCAGGAGCGAAATCGAGCAACCAATGGCGATTAAGCCCTCAGTCACTGGTTAAACCTTAGCAATCTTATTGGCTTTCCTTCGAGCTCAATTCTCCTAAAAATTTGACCATTTACCAACCCCCCACACACTATCATGAATAATTTTCATTAAGATGTGAAAATATGTCATTTTTATTCATGGTGGCTATCGGGTATAAATCTCACCCTAACAAAACTTAGGCTTTTCGCATTGATCGGAGTGTCAGCCACAATGAGCAACGAACTTACTTTTACGCTTAAAAGCATTCGCTTTGATGAGAATTATCAGCCTGCCGGTAATACGCGCATTACTACCAACTTTGCCAACTTGGCGAGGGGCGAGCGTCGCCAGGAGAATCTGCGCGATACATTAAAGATGATCGATAATCGCTTTAATAGCTTTGCACATTGGGATAACCCTAACAGCGACCGCTATTCGCTCGAACTGGATATCATTTCTGTCGATATCAATATTGAAGGTCATGGCCATCCCTTTCCTTCATTTGAAATTTTGAAAACCTATATTATTGATCACAAAACAAACAAACGCATTGAAGGTATTGTGGGGAACAACTTTTCTTCTTATGTGCGCGATTATGATTTCAGCGTGCGCCTGTTGGATCATAACAAGGGAAAGACCGGCTTTAGCGTACCGGAGAATTTTGGCGATCTGCACGGCAAGCTGTTTCAGTGTTTTGTGAATTCGGATACCTATAAAGAGAATTTCAATAAACTTCCGGTTGTTTGCCTGAGCGTGTCAGATAACAAAGTTTATCAGCGTACAGAAAATCAGCATCCGATACTGGGCGTTGAATACCTGCCAAATGAATCATCCTTAACAGAGAAATATTTCAAAAAAATGGGCTTTGAAGTTCGCTACTTTCTGCCGCAAAACTGTGCGGCGCCCTTGGCGTTTTATTTCTTTGGCGACTTGCTGAACGATTACACCAATCTTGATCTAATCAGCACCATCAGCACCATGGAATCTTTCCAAAAGATTTACCGCCCAGAAATTTACAATGCGAATTCCGTGGCAGGCGCATGCTATAAACCACACTTGAACAATCAGGATCATTCATTGACGCGTATTGTTTATGATCGTGAAGAGCGCAGCCGTCTGGCGGTTCAGCAGGGCAAGTTTGCTGAAGAGAATTTTATCAAGCCACACTTGGCTGCACTTGAGCAATGGTCTGCCAGCTACGCGGCGAAAGCCATAAAGAGCTACGCGGCGTAATCCATTAAGCATTACAGATTGTTTATTTGAGTAAGGTTCTTAACTTAGGCAAGACCCTTTATTAAAACAAGGTTATTGATGATGAATAAATTATTACCGACTTCAACCGCAGGCAGTTTGCCAAAACCCTCTTGGCTTGCGCAGCCGGAAACACTCTGGTCTCCTTGGAAATTAGAGGGTGAAGAATTGGTTGACGGCAAACAAGACGCATTGCGTTTGTCGCTGCAAGAACAAGAACATGCCGGCCTTGATATCGTGGGTGATGGCGAACAATCGCGCCAACACTTTGTTACCACCTTTATTGAGCATCTCGAAGGAGTTGATTTCGAACACCGCGAAACCGTTCGAATTCGCGACCGCTACGACGCCAGCGTACCAACAGTGGTTGGCGCTGTTAGTCGTAAAAAACCGGTGTTTGTTGAGGATGCAAAATTTTTACGCACACAAACCGATCAGCTGATTAAATGGGCTCTGCCTGGGTCTATGACTATGATCGATACACTATCCGATAAACACTATAAAAGCCGCGAAAAACTCGCGTGGGAATTCGCCAAAATTCTCAATCAGGAAGCGAAAGAATTAGAAGCTGCAGGTGTGGATATTATCCAGTTTGACGAGCCTGCTTTTAACGTGTTTTTTGATGAAGTAAATGATTGGGGTATGGCCACTCTGGAAAGAGCCATCGAAGGTTTAAAGTGCCAAACTGCGGTTCACATCTGCTATGGCTATGGTATTAAAGCCAATACCGAGTGGAAAAAAACCTTGGGTTCAGAGTGGCGCCAATACGAGCAGATTTTCCCGAAACTGCAAAAATCCAATATCGATATGATCTCGCTGGAGTGTCACAACTCGCATGTGCCTATGGATTTACTGGAACTGATTCGCGGCAAAAAAGTAATGGTAGGTGCTATCGACGTAGCAAGTAACACCATCGAAACACCAGGGGAAGTTGCCAACACTATTCGCAAAGCCCTTCAGTTTGTGGATGCGGAAAATCTTTGCCCCTGCACCAACTGCGGTATGGCGCCTTTGCCTCGTCATATCGCAAGAGGCAAATTGCAGGCATTAACGGCGGGTGCTGCAATTGTCCGCAGAGAACTTTTGGGAAAATAACCCGGATCTAAAAATCGCTAGCGCGCAGTTTAGGAACAAGGTGATGATTGAAGCAGCAGACTTTAGAAATGCAATGTCTTTGTTAACCAGCGCAGTAAGTGTGGTAACCACAACAGGGGCGTGCGGTCGTTACGGATTTACAGCGTCCGCTGTATGCAGCGTTACTGATATGCCTCCGACACTCTTGGTCTGTATGAATAAATCATCATACTTGCATGCAAAATTTGTAGAAAACAAAGTTTTGGCCGTGAATGTGTTGGGCGCACTACATCAGGAAATTTCCAATGTGTTTGCATCCAAACTGGATGCAGAAGAGCGGTTTAAGCATGGCAGTTGGACGGAATTAAAAACCGGTGCACCCGTTTTAACCGATTCATTGGTAACCTTTGATTGCCAGCTTGAACAAGCTCAGACCGTTGGCACTCATGATATTTTCATTTGCCGCGTTGTCGCGATTAAACAAAACCAAAAAGAAGAAGGGCTAGCTTATTTTAACCGCGCTTATCATCAGATGGGGCAAGCAATGGAGCGTAACTCACGCATTGATAGTGCCAGCCTTGTGAGCGAAGCTAGAGCATGAGCGAATTCTTGAGTCAGTGGTTACCCACGATTGCTGCCATGCTTGTCACCGGTGCTTGTGCGGGGATACTTGCAGGCCTACTCGGTGTTGGTGGTGGCATTGTTATCGTGCCCGTACTGTATTTTGTATTGCAGGCTGCGGGAGTGAGCCCCGCAACGGCCATGCTGGTAGCCACCGCGACATCGCTATTAACGATTGTGCCTACCAGTATTTCTTCCATTCGCGCACATCACAAACGGGGTAATGTGGATTGGCTATTGGTGAAACGATGGTGGCCGTTTATGTTGGTTGGAGTTGCGTTGGGTAGCACGTTTGCGCTCAATGCCAAAGGCACCGCAGCGAGTGCGATCTTCGGTGTAGTGGCTGTTTTGGTCGCTCTCAATATGCTGTTTCGCGCAAAAGCAGCGCCTATTACCCAGCAATTACCCGACATAAAAGGCCAGGGTGCAATGGCGGGATTTATCGGTTTTTTCTCGGTAATTATGGGGGTTGGTGGCGGCACTATCGGTGTGCCGCTACTCACTGCGTGTAATTATTCACCGCATCGTGCCGTGGGTACAGCCTCGGTATTTGGCATTCTCATCGCATTGCCTGGCTCACTTGCGATGTTGTTTGCGCACACGCCTGCAGATGCACCTGAGGGTATGATAGGCATGATCAATTTGCCGGGTTTTCTCTGCATAGTGCCGCTCACAGTACTGCTTGCACCTGTCGGTGCATGGATCGGTTCCAAGCTGGATTCTGTAATGCTCAAACGCGTGTTTGCGATTTTCCTATTGATCAGCGGTGGTCGTATGTTGATGCAGGTTTTAGGATTTTAATCTCGTCTATTTTGAAAATAGGCCAATGAGAAATTTTTGAAACGCCATGAGCAGAAAAGCTTTGTACTTATGGCATGTAGGCAATATGCCAAGCCTGCCTACTTATGATTTAAAATGATAATTTCGGAAATACATTAACTTTATTCGTGTGGTTCTATGCTAGAACGAAGCCATTTAATGGTAGTGAGAGAAATTGAGCGCGAGGGTTCATTGACCGGCGCTGCGAATAAGCTCTTTCTCACCCAGTCGGCCATTAGCCATACCATCAAAAAAATAGAGCAAAATCTGGGTATGAACCTCTGGATTCGCGAAGGACGCAGCCTGAAACTTACGCAGGCTGGACAATATCTATTGGCAGTGGCAAATCGTATTTTACCGCAACTGGATTATGCGGAGGAGCGCTTGCGCCAGTATGCTCAAGGCGAGCGTGGAGAGTTGCGTATCGGGATGGAGTGTCATCCCTGCTACCAATGGTTGCTCAAATTGGTGTCGCCCATCCTGTCTGCGTGGCCCGATGTAGAAGTGGATGTTAAACAGAAATTTCAGTTCGGAGGCCTGGGTGCGCTTTTTGGATATGAAATAGATTTGCTGGTAACACCTGATCCTCTATACAAGCCAGGATTGCATTACGAACCTGTTTTTGACTACGAACAAGTCCTGGTAGTGAACCGCTCTCATCGATTGGCAAAAGCTAAATTTATTGAGCCAGAGGATGTTGCGTCAGAAGTATTGATTACTTATCCGGTATCGGTTGAACGATTGGATATTTACAATCAGTTCCTGGCACCTGCCGGTATCAGCCCCAAACGCCATAGACCCATTGAAACCACAGACATTATGTTGCAAATGGTGGCTAGTGGACGTGGCATAACAGCACTTCCACGCTGGTTAGTGGAAGAATACGGCAGCAAACTTGATGTAGTGCCCGTCAGTTTGGGTAAGCAAGGAATTCATAAGCACATATTTCTGGGTATTCGCGAAGCTGATATAGATATTGATTATCTGCGCGCATTTGTAGAACTAGCTCGACAACTTCACAATTCCAATGAGTAACCACCATGGATAACACCAACGACTTTAAACGTAATCCTTTGCCGCTACCTGAAGGGCATAAAAAGGTGCTTTTACATTCGTGCTGTGCACCGTGCAGCGGTGAAGTGATGGAAGCGATGTTGGCCTCAGGCATCGACTACACGATATTTTTTTATAATCCCAATATTCATCCGCGCAAAGAATATGAATTGCGCAAAAATGAAAATATTCGCTTCGCAGAAAAAATACAAGGTGCCATTTATTGATGCCGATTATGATCGCGACAATTGGTTTGCTCGTGCAAAAGGCATGGAGAATGAACCGGAGCGCGGCATTCGCTGCACCATGTGTTTTGATATGCGTTTTGAGCGTACCGCGCTTTATGCACACGAAAATGGGTTTCCGGTTATCACAAGTTCATTAGGGATTTCTCGCTGGAAAAACATGCAACAAATTAATGATTGCGGACATCGTGCAGCCGCTAATTACCCTGAGCTTATGTATTGGGATTTCAACTGGCGTAAAGGCGGTGGCTCTTCGCGCATGATTGAAATCAGCAAGCGTGAAAATTTTTATCAGCAAGAATATTGCGGTTGCGTTTATTCATTACGCGATACTAATGAGCATCGCGTTGCTAATGGTCGTGATCGTATTAAGTTAGGTGTGCTGTATTATGGAGATGAATCGAATTTGATTGCTGTTGAGTCAAGCGCCTCCAATGAAAATTAAATTACAAGAAGTATTATTATCAGTGTCACTATCTCAATTCTTGTGATATCAGCAGTTGTCAGATATGTTAGTGGAGATGTTTCGCTTATTGTTGGCAGACAGTAAGCGAAACATCTCCGGCATCAAACGATGTCCCGTAATCTGATCCAGTCCTGTTTTTTCTGTGTTGTTTCGGGGCATAGTCCGAGGAAAAACTATAGCGCCTTTAAGAAGGGAAGCAGCTCATCGTCAGATCAGTATTTCCCAGGTTTTCCATTCGGAGGCGTTGTACTTTTCAGGATTCGCTCCGTCATAGCGAGATTAGCTATCGTTGTTGCTGATCGCTGGGTGTGAGTCAAATGCCAGCGATGCTGGAGTCAGTCAAATCCCTGAAGCTAACAGCGAAAATTGCTTGCCAGAAAAAGTCGCTGAATTACGGACCCAGGATCAGAGAGAGCGAATGTCGTCACTTTGTTTGCGGGAGAGCAATTTTAACGCGAGTGAGCCCCGTCAATGGTGAGCGTCGGATATAGTTCAGGTAGCAAAAAGTGACGCGTGCGCCCACCGATGAAGAGTTTGCCGCTTATGATGGAATGCATTGCGCAGTGATCTGGAGAGCGCTCCCAACAGATTGGAAATGCCCTGTCTGCGACCGATCAAAACGAGAGATTCTAATTTGGGGGAAGCGAAAGGGATCGAATGCAGTTGTCTATGGTGAAATAGGATTCAAAGCAGGGATTCATGCCCATCATGATCATGGCGATATTTTCGGGTTCGGCGAGCGCGGGCGATTTAAGACCACGCATGTCTGCGGTGCTTGCAATAACCTTGATGCTCGGCTAAAAAAGTTGGGGCGACCTGCGACTTCTCATTTTCTCCAGAGGAACTAAAATTTTGTTTGCTCTCTGTGAAACCAAATCACGGCATAGATGCGAAAGGCATTGACTTTGGAAAAGCGAAAACGATTTATGACTGGGCAAGGCAGTCCCTATTTTAGAACGCGTCGATGAATCGGGCTATCACAAGCAGGGTGGACCCTGTCGCTGACGATCACTAGGCCGCGTGCGTTGACGAGCTCCGAGGCGGCACATGGCCGATCTCGGGATGTAAGCAGACCTCAAGCGCATCGGCGTAATTTTCGCAGGCTTCGATGTACGCTGCGCCGCCGCGGTGCCGGATGGACGCTGCAAAAATCTCAAAATATTTTCTTCTAAAACTGAATTTTCACACCCACATAAAACGAACGCGGCTCGCCCGACTGGAATATGGCCGGGGTTGGGATTGAGGGGTCAACCGGTATGAAACGGTCTTTCACACTGAAGACACCAACATATTCCTCATCAGTCAGATTGCGGGCTTCGCCGTAGACTTCCCAATTACTGCTGGCAAAGCCAGTGCGGAGGCCCAGCAGGGTGTAGGAGTCGACTTTATGGGTGTTGCTGAAGTCGACGTAACGCTCATCCACCAGATCGAAAGTCGGCCCGGCAAAAAAGCCACTGGCATTGCGATAAAGAATTTCGCCCTTGATGGCGTAACCGGGTGCCACTGGCAATTGGTTGTCGCCGTATAGGGGGTCGCTATCAAAAGAAAATTCGTTGATCGTCACATTGACCAACGGTTCCAAACGATGCGCATTGCTGGTGCCCAGTGCTAAGCTGGCGCCTACCAATACCTCTACACCGGCGTGAATAGTGTCGTCCACATTGCTGGAAAGGCTGGTGCCGGGTGCGCCTGGATTGTCGACTGAAAGAATTTCTTCTTGTAGCTGCGCGTAGTAAACGGCCAGTTCCCAGTACCAATGATTGTTCACACTCAGCGATTGATTGCCACGAGTGCCCACCTCAAACACAGTGCCATGCATGGCATCGAGGGGCTTGGTGTCGAGTCCCTGGACGACGTCATCTTCCAATTCATAATTCGTAGGCGCTTCATAAAGACGACTGAGATTGGTAAACAGCTCAATGTCTTTTGTCAGCTGATAAATAACGCCAATTCTGGGATTGACGCTGTCGTAATCGCCTTTCGGATTGTAGAGCTCGTTGGTCGTAGTGTTGATATTTCGCACCTCCCGGCTGGCGGAAACGGCTTGTATTCCGTAAATCAGATTCCAGCGCGCGGCTATCTGCCAACGGTCCACCAGAAAGATTTCCAGACTGTCAGCTTCGTTATCCACCAGTGTCATTAGATCTGTGCGGATGCCAGCCTGGTGACTATAGTTGCCACCTTCAACACTGGTCTCGCCGTAATTGAGTCCGGCCAGCAGATTATGATTTCCCAGGTTCAATTTGTAACGCAGTGAAGTACCGAAATTGTTTTGGTCGGTGTCGATCAGCAGACTGAAAAATGGGCTGTAGACAATAGGGTGATAGAGCGCTTGTTCCTCATAGGAAAAACCCACGGTCAGGCTGCTGTCAGTACTTATGTCCCAAACGGTTTTATTCGCGACGCGCCAGGTTTCGACGTTGTATTGGTAGTTGCCCGTAACTGCGGCAGCCTGTGCCTGGTGAGGATCGTCCGCAAATTCTTCCTCGGTCAGCGCACCTGGTAATTCCTGATCGTTGGCGAGGTAGGTGGCGTAAAACCGTGTGCGCACCGCGTCGCTGAATTGCCAGCCGGCATTGATGTAGATGCCCGCGCGCTCCTGAGCGTGCTGTGCGTCGCGGAAGCCATCCCATTGCCGGGCTTCCAGTGTGATCAGCCCGTCAAACTCTCCTGCTACTACACCGCCAGTGATCCGGCCTTGTATTTGGCCATGGCTGCCACCGTTGAGAAATACCTCGGGCTCTGTGTCGTGTGCAGTGGGGCTGATGAAATCTATAGCACCACCCAGAGTGCTGGCCCCGTAAGTAAGAGCGTTGGCGCCACGGGCCACTATGGCGTAACGGGTACTCAGAGGGTCCACTGCGCGGTTGTGATTATTACCGTCAGCGGCAGTTACCGGTAGACCGTCCTGCAGCAGTTTGATGCCGTTGCCATCGTAATTGGTAGCGTCCAGATTGGAGCCGCGACTGGAGAAAAATGCGGAATCTCCGGTGGAGCCGCTCGCAACCCACACACCGGGCACGTATCGCAACATATCGGCAAGGCTGGACATATTGCGCTGGCGGAGGCTCTCCTGATCAAGAAGCGTCACCCCGCCAGGGGTGAATGACTGCTCTTTTTCCAGTTCCAGCTTATTTTTCTCGCCTTCGACATAAACGGTTTCAAGTATTGGAGGATTTTCAGCGGCATTCGCCAAAACATTAATCTGAAAAGCAACGGCAAAAAAGAGTGTGATCCGGGATAATTTATAATGCGGGAACAAAGACATATTTGTACCAGGGATTTGCGATTTATTTCTTTGTGGCGAAGCATGCGGAAGGTAGCACGGATCCAAAGGTGTAAAAATGTGGCAAATTGTCGCATGTCACCATTCGCAGCCTAAACATTGCTAAATGTGCGCTACTGCGTCGGCACGCTTCTACGTGCGAAAGCCTTCACAAAGCATTTTCCGCTATCACGAGTCGAATAGTGCGTTGTTTCGGGAGTCTTTAGGCCGCTATTGTTGACGTGCTTCGAGGGGGCATATATCCGATGCCTGGATGCAAACAGATCTCCTGTGTATCCGCGAAATTCTCACAGGCCTCGATGTAGGCCGTGCCACCGTGATGTCGTATGGTTGATGCGAATTTCTCGAATTCGTCTTTTAAAATCACAGTTTCAACTTCTTTCTGAGACCGCCAATAATCGGGCGGCAGATCGGTTTCAATCTCGCACCAGAAAACCCGAAAGCTGGTCGTCCGCTCGACAGTACATTTGCCATTTTGCATTTGTAGTACGTTGCCCTCGCGTGTATCCGGTAGCTTTCCTGTAGATGCGAGATGGAGCACGATATTTTTCAGCGCCGGGAAACGGCGGGTAATGTTAGAGTCAATCAGTTGTCCGCGAGAGTGCGCGTTAGGTCCGCGAGCTTCTATTCCAGCTTTGGCATGGTGTTCGCTGATAAGCCGTAATGCAATAAATAGCCTCATATTTTGATGTTGCCCATCCGTAAATAATCAAGGATAAATTGATTCTAATTGGCGTGGCGACGTTTTCAGATCTTTGCGTCGCCGGAAATTACAGTAATGCGAGTTTTTTCACTTACGCTGAAGCTACATTTGTAGCGTTGTTTGACGCTTGAGCTGGCGAGGCAGTTGTCCAGATCCTCTTCAATATCTATGACGACTGGGAGAACCTGGTGTTTCAGCAGGTTGACATTGATGTTTCCACGGTCTGGGCTGACCCAGAAAAACAATCTTTGATCCACATTCGGTCTGAAAGGTCGCCCAACGGATACCGTCCTCAGGGGTCTGCCCGCTTGAGAATAGCTTTATAAGCACAGTTTGAACATGTCACTATCCGCATACGTGTCCGTTCAGGATCTGATTATAATGGAATCCTGAGCTTCGCAGGCCAACTCATCTTGAGCCCGAGGTATCTCAGGCACCTTTCCGGTATCTCTCAAATGCATTACCATTATGCAATGCATATCAACGCCATCAGCACCGCCCGCGCGAACGCTTACTCAAAATAACAGTTATATGATTAGTGCGCGGATGGTAGTCGCCAAAGGACTTAATGACAGGGGAGGCCATTCATGGCAAGAGTACGGGAGTTCAAACTTCAGGACAACGGGTCTTATCAGCTAACCAAGATATGTGAGGCCCGCTCCGAATATCCAGCACCGAAGAATATCACGTATTTCCTATCAAGCTATCTGCCGTTTGATGACCGCAATCAGCAAAAGCTTAATGTTTCCAATATGCTTGGAATGAAAATTCCCGATTTTGTACTCAAAAGCGGCCAAGTCTACGACGCGTATGATGGCAAGCGAATTATCTATGAAGTCGGCTGCAACACCATAATTTATACGTTAGTAAATCCCAAAGGCGCATCGAACTACGAATTTTATTTGCAATCGATAAACGGCTTTGTATTTGATTCAACCAATCGAAGTGTGGCAGCAAAAGTTGTTAAGACGACCGCTCCCTTGAAAACGATCGTGAAATATGAAATGTACTTCCTACTTGGATTGATGTCGGCGGCAAGCTTGCCCGCGCTGATCCTGGTGACGGGCACAGACATAACTGTTTCAGGGATACTCGCCAAGAAAAAGTTCGAAGCAGGAAAGAAACTCAGCGCAACGTTCTATGCAGAGAGAGAAAATATTGCTGAATATGCGCCAGTGCTGCATTCGAAGATTGAGCAATTTTTAGTCGCTGGAGCGAAGGTAAAGTGGAGTGGATTCGGCAAGAAACTTCCGGAAATAATCGTTAATGATGAAAAGACTCAGGCTCAACTGGCCGGCGTGTTGGTCGGCAAAGCCGAGTTGTCTCCACACCCATTTACCGTATGGACAGCAGTGCTAACGATTTTATCGACAGCGGCGATAAAATCCGTAACCAAGTCACCAGATGCATACGCAAAAGCCCTCGATTCGAAATACCGACCCATTCTTGAGGACATTCAATCTGTAGACTTTAATAATCCTGCCGCAGTTGCCGTCGCTGCACAAAAATTCCGGTATCTTTTAGAGGAATCTGGTGTAAAAGTCACCGATGCCGAAGCTGCTCAGATGTTGAGAGAGATTTATACAAATCGAGACAAACTGGAAACCTCACTTCGCAATGTATCTCAAGCCCTTTATGAATTTAAGCTCGTTTTTGATGAATAGAAAATACACAAGCAGGTATGTGCAAGCCATCTGTATCAACCTAATGGTGGCGCTCTCTTTTGGTTGTTCTGATCGTAGGAACGAACTTCAATCCTATCTTGATGATGCTGGGGCGTTCTGCTCTGTTCACGAGTCAAATAAATGGGCGGACGTGTCCCGGGAAATGTCTATTGAAGCCTTTAATGAATTGGTAATGGAACGCCAACTGGAATCAGTGAAAACCCAGAGATTTAAGGATTTGGTCAAGCAGCTTGGCGAAGTACGATTTTACCGAGAGCTCTATCCGACGGCCAAAAGAGAGATTGAAGCAATTACAGGCACTGAATGGAATTGCCCGCCTTACGAAGCTTTCACATCGCTCACATTGCAACGTGAACCTTCGGAATCACTTATATCCTCCGATGCCCACCCTGACATTCAGGTCACTTTGAACCTACCCCAGATTGACGCACACTCCTAAACGAGGACAATGGTCCCAAGAGGAGAGCGAGCATGCCAACGAAGAAACGAAAGACCTTTAGCCCTGAATTCAAGCGCGATGCAGTGCACTTATTGAACCGTGGCGACAAAGAGATAGCTCAACTGGCGCGGGAGCTAGGTGTTCGAAGGAACCAGCTTTACAAGTGGAAAGCTGAATGTGATAGCCGCGGTGATTCTGCTTTTCCTGGTTCGGGCAAGAAGCCGAAACACGTAGGCAATGACGACGCGGCCGCCCTCAAAGCCGAGGTCAAGCGGCTGCGAGAAGAAAATGAAATTTTAAAAAAAGCGGCCATCTTCTTCGCGCGCGAATCCAGTTGAGGTACGCATTTATCGCGGAGGAATTGGGCTGCTATTCCGTATCAAGGCTATGTAGTGTCATGCAGGTTTCGCGGAGAGGATTTTACGACTGGATGGGTAGATCTGAATCGGAGCGAGCCTCGAGTAACCGCGTGCTGCTGACAAGGATTTGGGAACTATTTATCCAATACCGAGAAGTGTACGGCGCACCAAGGATACATAAGGCTTTATTGGCAGAGGGCTATGACTGCGGTTTGAATCGAGTGGCGAGACTGATGCGCGAAAACAATATTGTCCCGAAGACGATACGTAAGTTCCGCACCACCACCGATTCACGCAGGAGTCGCGCAGCGGCGGATAATATTCTGGCGAGGGATTTTGAGGCTGATAGACCAAACGAAAAATGGGTGGCGGATGTTACCTTCATACCAACTCGAGAAGGTTGGTTATTTTTGGCAACGGTGCTGGATTTGTTTTCCAGAAAAATTGTTGGCTGGTCGATGGGAAGCCGGCTGACCAGCGGTCTCGCCCAGACAGCGCTTCAGAACGCGATTGATGCGAGATCACCAGAGCCAGGACTGATAGTACATTCGGATCGCGGCAAGGAATATTACGCTGGTGAATACCAGCAGTTATTAAAGCGTCATGGACTGATATGCAGCATGAGCGCACGAGGTGACTGTTACGACAACGCTGTGATGGAGAGCTTTTTTCACAGCTTGAAGGTCGAAGAAGGTCCATCATCAAGACTTCAGGACACGAGCTGAGGCAAGAGCAGCTTTATTCGACTACATTGAGATTTTTTACAATCGGCAACGGCTTCATTCATCAATTGGCTATCAATCGCCTGTTGAGTTCGAGAATGAGTTGTTGCTTAATTAAAGTGTGCGTGATTTTGGGGTAAGACCACTTCTTCTGGTGATTTCTTCTTGGATCACCAGCCTTTGGATCTTCAGTCTGATCAACTGAGAGCATTCATTGCCGAAAGAGGGTCGGAGAGTTCTTTAATCATCAAGTTGGAGAAAGGTGTAGGAGATGAGACACTTGAGCCACTGTTTCGGGCACTGTCGGATCTGAAGGTAAGCCAGGTTTCGGTGATCAGTGATTAGCCGCGCTTTCTGTCCGCCTGTACCGCGAGCCACTCCAGCTTTGGCGTGGTGCTCACTGAGCAACCGCAATGCGAAGAAAAATCTCATAATGGGCTCGTGCTCATCGGTAAAAAGTCAGATATAACTGACTGTGGGCAGGTATTAAGTCTTCTCAAATGACGCCAGTCATTTCTGATTTGAAGTGGTTAACGTTACTGCGAGGACAGCAGCAATTTCTGGTGTCTGAGATGGCAAAAGATCCCAAGGTGGCCGCCCGTGCAGCCGGCACCATCCAGCTCAACTTGGCAAGCAATGGATCAGAAAGGGTCGAAGACCGCCGAGCCTGAAGTCCGGGCCGGCATTGGCGCGACCAACGATGAGGCCGCATCTAATGAAGGCGGCCATCAAAGCCACTCTGCAGGCACGCAAAATCAAGGTGAAGCAGCAAGCGGCAACTTAGGGTTGCCCCCGCATGTAGAAGGTGAACCAGTACCCCCGAAACTGGATAAAAGAGTGGATTCGAAGATACGTCAATCTCAAGAGGTGGTGAATCGGCTCAACCAACTAGGGTCTGTCAAATTGACTCAGCTCTACAGTTCTCTGTGTCGCATATCCCTAATTGAACATCCAGCGCTAGCTCAGATAGGTGCATGGGCATTCTTTGAGACATTATCTCGCCTTATTTTTGCAAATGCACAAGCCAGTTTTGTCGCAAATTTTAGGTCTGAAATGAATCAGGTCTGGTATAAAGAAGATCCGAAAAAGAAGAAGCAATCGATTGCGCATGCATTAGAGCATATTTCTAATGAGGGCAATTGTGACAAACACTGCGCGACCTATGTCACGGTGGATGCTCGCCAACTCGCTGTTAGGTTTGACCTATTGGAAGATCTCCTCATCTTCGCCTTAGATAGGGCGATCCAGATGAAATAGGAGCCATGGTAATCCCCCATAGCCTCACAGGGACGCTCATATTCTTGCTGTTCCGACGGGGAGATCCCGCGACCAAATAGCCAATGATCCAGTCGCGAGGATTGGCCCTTAAATTGTTCGGTCACGGCGTGCACCATCGGCTTGACCAGTTCCACAACACCGTTATTTGTAGTCGAGCAGAGAGTGCATCGCCGCCGAGCTCGCAACACCTCCAGCTCCTCGATGGGGAATTTCATTACACCTTGCACCTGCGTGGGGAAAAGCAGGGCGTGTACAAAAGCACCGGGTTTTCCGCTAGCACTACCGATGATCAATACAACACTGTCAGCCGCTGGCAGGCGCTGAGCGGAGTCAATCCGAAATTCCACGCGGGAAGCTGATCACCTGCGCTCCGGCGAGTCCGTGCAGATCATCGCCATCAACCGTGCCACGGGTTATGTGGGTTCAGTGATCATTACCCTGGATGGCCGCGATGACGAGTCGAAGAAAATTCTGGGCGACGACCGTTAATGATCGATCAGAAGCGCCACTGTATCGAGCTATTAGACCGTATTCGGAATGAGCTCCACAGCAATGATTTTGTATTTATTCAGATTCACAAACTTGATGAGGAGCTGGACTTAACTAGGAATTTTAGTAAGTGCAGAATTACCGATTTAATGGCTGCTGTGGGTTCTGATGGTCATATGTACCCGTGTAATTATCATCCTCGCCCGGGCGGCCACTCATACGGAAGTGTGGTCGATAATAGCTTTCAGGATATATGGGAGGGGGAGCTGCGAAAGTCTTTAAAATGCAAGCTACCAAAAATTTGCCCGGCTGTATGCGATCCATTTAAAACTCGCGCGAACGGCTTGCTCCAAAAGTCCGCAGATCTTACAAAAATAATTGGGTTCGACCACTTCGGCAGAGCCGTATCAAATATTGAGATTTAGTATGAGAGGAAAGTATCAAGTTTTAGTTTTACCTTATCGAGTTCGTGGAGGTGAATTTGAGTATGCTCTTTTTAAGAGGTCCGACGAGAAGTACTGGCAACCGATCGCTGGCGGAAGCGAAGATGACGAAACACCGATAGAGGCGGCACAGAGGGAGTCGTTAGAGGAGGCTGGCATACAGCTTCATTTTAATTATCTCTATCTGGATTCTCGATGCACCATACCAGTTGTAAACGTATGCGGCTTTCTGTGGGGAAATGATTGTCTTTTGGTTGAAGAGCATTGCTTTGGCGTCAGGTGTCAGGATATTGAAATGACTTTATCAGATGAGCATCAAGGTTTTGAATGGTTTAGTTATGATACGGCGATGACTTGCCTGAAATGGGATAGCAATAGGAATGCGCTTTGGGAGTTGAATTATAGGCTTAAGAATAATATAGATTTGTAAATGATGTTCTACACCATTTCGATTCCGGAAACTGCTGTTCAATTAGATTCATGCCAATCAGTATGCGGAATGTTTAGACGGTATGGCGCATTCAACCTGTAACTGGAGTGTTTCAATAGAAACTCAGAATGGGCCGTCCGACTACAACACCACTTATTCCGTGTGGGGTGGAGGCGGAAGCGCCACGTTGGAGCGAACGACAAGTATTGAGGAAGATACTTATATCGTAGAACAGTTCGACGAAATACAAGGGCATTTAAAGGTTCGATACACTGTAGACATCTCAAGAAACAGCGTAAAAATGTGCGTTCATGAAACCGACGAAACAGCGTTGATGGCCGTTGTTAGGATTCTCCGATGTGTATTTATTTATGAACTATTGACAAATGGATGGATCCCTTTTCATGCGGCCGCAGTGAAACTTAAGAATCGTGTTATTTGTATTTCAGGCGACAAATTTTCGGGCAAGACTACCGCGATGATGGCTGCTCTAAAAAATTGGCGCGCATCTTTTATTTCAAACGATAAAATATTTATAAAAAATACCGGGGATGTCGTTTATGTCTGTGCGCTTCCGATTAGCGTTGGCGTACGTAGATACACATCCGAGCTTTTTTCGCTGAAAACAAAACAATTTTCTACAGGGTCAGGTGGTGCTAGAATGTCTTTTTCTCCGCGGGAAATTGCCGCGTTCTTTAATGTTGATGTCGACCGCGGCGGTTGGTTGTCCTCAATCATAATCCCCCACTATATTCCTAATTGCGATGAATGCGGCTTCAAGGAGGTGACCGATAATGCCGAGTATGAAGATTTCTTTTTAAGACAGTATCTTTCGGATATATTCAAACACCATAGTTTTTGGCAACAGCTAGCACTTCGGAACGGCTTATTTGTCCGTGAAAATGTCCTTTGCATTCTGCCAAGCATTACCCTTTGGCTGCCATGCGTGAGCTTTTCGCAATTTCAGAATATCAGGCGGCGAGAGCGAGCCGGGACGATTTTGCCAGCAAAAATGCGCGCGCCCTGGAAGTGTTGGATCGACTGGGCGAAATCCCCACGGAAATTATGGACGGATCGAAACGGCCATCCTTGGGACCAAAGCGCGCTAAGTACTGACGTTTCACCATGGTCAGCACCAAGATGAAAGATTTCTCTTTGGTTAGACAAATGGGTGTGTGCAAAGCGGGGTAGATTCCGCCTGACCCAGCCCCGCGTTTGGGAGTGTGCGACAATCTGGGGTAGGTTCAATCGACCCTATCCCCATTTCTGACGTTCGCTTGGGCTAGGCAGGCCTTTTTATGTCAGGGAGACACGAATTCGAATTTCATATTTGCACTGTTTGAACATACCTGTAATTTCAATAGAGCTCCATTCTGGCTGCTTTCAGGCACAACGCATTTTCCGCTGGGTACGTGCATGAGAGTGCCATCCAACATGATTTTGAAGTCCAGCCTGTTTTCGTCACACCCGGAGTGATAAACGACTTTTTTGCCACTGATGGGATAAGTGGCTCCGCCCTCTGGATGCAGACATTTACTACTTGAAACTTGTTGCAAACCGAATTCGGCCGCGTAACGGAAATTCAGTCTCGGATCACTATTGCAATCATTGTAAATAAGCGCCGGTGTACCATCAGCTGGAGTGCTGCTGCCGCCGGAGGGATGAATGCAATATCCCGTTTGCACATGTCTGATTCGGCCTTGTTCAAGAGAAGCCCATTCCGCTATCGGCATGTCCTCCAACAAATACAACAAATTCGTCAATCCTTGGTCTGTATAACTTCCATTAGTTCCTGCGACGATTCTATCGGAGCCGCCGGACATCAACCAAGCAATACCTAGAGTATTTGACTGACTGCTTTTTGTGTACTCCAAGGTTCTGACGAAACTAATCGTACCCGACATGCCGCCATTTCCCCAATTGAGGCCATAAGGAAATTCGGGGAATGTCAGGGCTAAAGTTTCGGCGGACGCGGAGAGGGCAAGAGCATCCTCAAGGCCGACCCAGAAAGGAAATGGGCTGGTTTCGGTTCTATACCAAGGTTCTCGCAATAAGCCGTTCGCATAGAACTGTCTGCCTTCTACGCGCTCATGTGCGATGAATACATCGTTAACAGGTGCTGACATTAAATCATTTCGCAGGAAGTTTTCCATCCCTCCGCCGAAATAATCGACCAGGTACCTGGCAACTGCCGCTCCATCACTGTTATAACAACCACCTGGACAACTGGAGCCCGGCGTCTGCAGCGTAGGATTGGTAAAATACCACCGCATCAATTGGAATGCAGAGGTCTGCGATTCGGTAATTCCGAGGTGATTGTAGTATGCGGTCATTGCACTGGCATTCTGCTGATCCGGTCGCGGTGTAAAAAAATCCTTGTAAGTGAGCAGATGCTCAATGGTAATGTCTCCAATATCACCCGGGACCACCTCATTTTCATCCAGCACGCCTATTTCAACCATAATATCCTTAACGGAGTCACCACATGTCATCGGATCATTGGTAAGAGGATTAGTGACTGTCTTGCCGCTTACAACGATGGTCGAGATACCAAGCCCCGGACAACTACCGTCGTCGATCACCATATCCCTGAGCGCCACCCAAGTGGGTGTCTTGTCGGTGCTGGCCAATCTGAAAACAGCATCCTGCCGCACCGGACGAGTTTGAGCTTTATCCATATATCCGAACCCGGCGGAATAAATGACTTGCATCTTGCCATCGATCAATTGCGTAATTGCCAGTGTACTGGCAGGGATGGTTTCTCTATTAAGCACACTTCTGATGTGATCGGTCACCCAACCAAGATTTTTATTCTTTGTGAATCCCGTTACAGGACCACTTGCAAGTCCGCCATTCCTGGCAATTGCCAGATTAAAGTACCCTGGATCACCGGTATTGGTAAGTCTGACTGCAATGAGATTATTGCCCGTCTGAAGTGCATTTTTAGCCGCCAGTGTCATGCCGATATATTGATAGCTGCCCACCCATTCCACTTTCGAGGCCGCTGCGACGCCGTTGATGTAAATTTCAATTTGATCATCCCAGCGGCCCCAGAACATTACCTTGTTCACATCTGTGGAACTCAAATTGAGCGTAGCCCTCAGCCAGAGGTTGCCGCCGCTGAACTGGGTATTATTTTGTTCACCTGGGTTCGGAGTGCCGGAATAAAAGCCGGCATAGCCGGTACTCCATCCACTTGTTGAATAGCCCGTGTTCATCCAGGTCCCAGTAGGCTGTGATGTGGTATAAGTCCACAGCAGGCCGCTGGCTCCGAGCGGTGAAATAAAAGAGGTCGGAGCGGGGAATTCTCCAGAAGTTTCGGCTCTGGTCGGCAGGGGTTGAGCCGTCGCATGAACTCGCCAATTGTCGCAATTGCTTACCGAAATGGTGTACCCGGAGCTCGTCGAGTTCATAGTGCAGGCATTGGTGTTGACATTTTTTGTCCAATCGACCATGACTATATGAAACGGGCATTCCACTTTATATTGTTTATAGAGATACCCACCACCGCCAGAACTATACGTCTGTATCGCTGAGCATTCGCTCGGATAATTTCCTTGAATGGGGTCGTTCCATTCGAAAATCTTGGCCGCATGAACTTCGGAAACAGCAAGCGCGATACCGAAAATCCCATATTTTAGCAACCTCATAAACTCTTCCTCATATTAATTTTAATTAAATCCAATACGGCGTCTTAACCGCTGGACCAGCATAAACCCAACGCTGAAAACGAAGCGCCAACATGTTCACACATTCACCACGTGCACGGAGGCAAGGAAAATCAATACAGCAAAAATCCTTTAATATGTTAGTCGAATAATATGATGCATTTGTGTCAGGTTTTGCGGATGTTGATGGTTTAGATGCCATCGTGCATATGGTTAAGGTCGAACAGCAGGAATCGCACATCCCACATCGAGATGGCCATTTTCAAGTGCGCAGTGTGCCCGTCCAGTTCTGCTGTACGATATATTTTATAATTTTTTCACACTCTCAATTTGAAAGTAAGGTAGCTTGGCTTTTGGAGCGAACTCCTCTTGTGGCGCCGAAATATCTTTAAAGAATTGGCTTGTCCATCGCCACTGCATACAATTTCATTTTTTTGTAGATTTTGCCTAGACTAGGTGAGGATCTTTGATCGCCACCGCGCATATGCAATTTCGTGCTCACGAAAGCTCATAACCGCCCTCAATCGCATTTTTCCTAAATAATTTGCCCCTTTGCTCTCGCGCTGAGGACGGATGTGCGGATGCTGGATATCATTTCTCTGCGCTTGATTTCACCAATCCTTGATGCCTATCTTGGTAAAAATATCTAGACTTTGCCAATGCATATCTGAGCATTCTGTTCTTTGGGGTTCCAGGGTATCTCCTATGGGATTAGTATCACCTATTCATGAGATCCAAGGGATCTGGCATCGATTTTTTGTCGCCTGTGCAGTTCATGATTGCCTGCGCCGCAATTGCTGATCGCGAACTGCAATACACTGTCTCGCCCGTTCAGTGCCGTTGAGCACGCAAGATCGTTGTTGTAAGACGCTGCACACGATTCGATGCGCGTGGCAACAGTAGGCCAGGTGAATGCTCCTGTCTTCCGGGAATCGGCAAAAAATTAATAGAACAGAGGCTGCGCAGATTTTTACCCGCATTCTTCGGACAATTTATATAAGGTGCGCATGTGATTCATTCAATTGATAGAGGCAGTTCTGTCAGAATATTGCTTTTGGGGATGTTGATATTTTTTACCTCAATCCACCTTCGCCGATGACATTCGCGGCCGAGTCATCTCGGTCGCCGACGGCGATACCGTGACGGTGCTGTCACCGGCGAAACAGCAGGTGAAAATCAGACTGGACAGCATTGATGCCCCGGAAAAAGGCCAGCCCTATGGACAGAATGCGCAAAAGGCACTTGCGGACAAAGTGGCGGGTAGGGAAGTGCTGATCAAGTCAAATGACAAAGACCGGTATTGGCGCACGGTTGGTGTGGTAATGCTGGCGAGGTGAAATATCAATCTGGAGATGGTTGCTGAAGGGCATGCATGGGTATATCGCCAGTGCCTGCGCGACAAGGAGCTGCTTAGCCTGGAGGTTCACGCGAAGGATGAAAAGCTCGGCTTGTGGTGGCTGCCGCCCAGCGAGCGGCAGCCACCGTGGGAGTGGTGTGAGGGAAAACGTAAAAAACGTCACCTCATCAACCCCAGCCCCTAAACAGACTTCCCTGGTCTGCGGCTCTCAACGCTCTTGCAAGGAAATGAGCATGTCAACTACCGCCCAGATCATGGCGAGCGGCGTGAACGCAGGGTGGCATTAATTTGGTCATACGAGCCAAGAGAAAGCAAATGATTGGGTGGAAAGAATGAGAAATCCCCGGCTTTGCTGCAGAAGCCTATTTACACTCGGGGGCATGCCATGTATTGACCATGTCGATGGCGTAGGCTAGTGCGGCTTCTTCACTGCGTTATCCATTCTATTTTTGAAATAGAGTGCCGACGATCCTTTGTCATAAGCACTTCGAGACCTCCTGTTATTTTTGGCTTCTCCTCGCACGCCAGACGCTGTCGGCGAAAGGATCCGAAAACGGCGCAATCACAAGGAATTTCGCAGGAGGACCTTGCGCACGTGTGTGGTATTGATCGCAACACATGAGTCGCATCAAGCGTGGGATCGTGCGGGTTACTTTGGAAAAGATCTATCTCATTGCTACCGCATTAGATTGTGAGGAAAGTGAATTGCTTCCTTTCATTCGAACGCCCGATCAGCTCTGAGCGTTCGCGCGACTGTGCATATCAGCAATGCTTTGCCTTATCCATCAAATCCATGGTCAGCTAGGATGAAACACAAACTACATCAGTAACCATTAGGAATAGCTGATTCTTGGTGCTGCAAAGGTAACAATTGCACTATAAACAGCTGTCAATTTTTATTGGGCGGGAGGATTGCGATGTGGGCTGACTACTTATTATAATAAAAACAATTATCATTTGCATGAGTGGCTTCCTGCCACTAGACCATTATTCGACAGTAGCCCGCCATGCGAGATGCCCAGATACTCAAGTTGTATACCATCCATCAGCGAGAGTTGACTGCGTATGCCAATAGTATTGTAGGAGATTTAGGGCGAGCTGAAGACATTATTCAAGACGCTTATCTGCGGTTTGGTGCTGCCATGGCAGAGGAGTGGCGTGACAACCCGGTTGGCTATCTTTACCGGATTGTGAGGAATCTGGCTTTGGACTGTCGCCGTCGCATCAAGTTCGAGAGCGGGTTGTTCACGCACAATATGAATGATATTGCTGATACACTTCCTGCGGAACTTGCGACGCCGGAGCGTCAGGCACTTGCCCATCAGGAGCTTGGCCAACTGCAGGCAGCTTTGGAAGAACTCCCTGAGCGCACTCGAATCGCGCTAGAGATGCATCGTTTGGGGGGATATAAACTTAGAGAGATTGCGGATCACCTGCAGGTCTCTGTTTCCATGGCGCAATATTTAGTCAAGGAAGGCATCAAGCACTGTCAGATTCGTTTATCCCGTCATCATTCTGTCTGAGTTCCAGTTTCTCCCTTCGTCCGCATTTTGAAAGATTAGTCCTTTCTATAATCGTTGGTAAAATATCCGGCGTATTCGTTAATTGAAGAAGAGCGTGTGACGCTTACAGTCGGGGTATCTAGGGCCCCGCCTAAGCTGGGACCCCTTGATCCAAACAAAGCAACGGCAATGTGAAAACTATGTCCAATGATTCTGTATTGACTAAAGCCGAAGAGGAAGCGGTCGAGTGGGCGATTTTGCTGGCTGACAATCCTGATGATGTCGAGCAGCTGAAACATTTTGAGGTTTGGCTGCGCGCTGATCCGTTACACATTGAAGTGTGGTGTCAGACGCTGCGGGTTTATGACCAGTTGGGGCAGTTGTCCGCCACGACGCGGGCCGGTTGGCCACAAGCCGCCGGGACTCATGAATCCATTGCTGATAAGCGCACCGCGAGAAAGCGTGTCTTTGATCGAAATCGATTGATCGTACGTTCGCCTCACTGGAAAAAAAATTTAGTCGGATTGGCCTTGGTGGTGAGTCTCATGATTATGGTGGGTCCCCAGATCATGTTGAATTTATCGGCTGAGTATTTGACGGGGGCAGGAGAGCGGCAAACTCATATATTGGAAGACGGCACAAGTATCTACCTTGCTCCCAAGAGTGCGGTGGATATCGAATTCACTCAGACGGAACGATTAGTTCGATTGCTCGAAGGTTCTGTTTTTTTTGAAGTCGTGCGAGATTCCGGGCGTCCCTTCAGGGTTGATGCGAGTGGAACGAAAACAACAGTTCTAGGCACGGCCTTCAATGTCGAGAAGTCTGGCACCGGTGTCGTCATTGGTGTCGCTCATGGCAACGTGAAGGTGGAAGATCGCAATTTTTCACCAGCAGTGACAACAAATCTGCTTGCGGGTGATCAGCTCATGGTGATGAGGAACGAATATGCGAGTCTGTCACGTGTAGCGCCGGATGATATAGCGCGCTGGCGTACAGGTGAACTTATAGTTCGCGATCTTTCAGTTGGCGAAGTCGTAGAAAAATTCCGTGATTATTATGGCGGCATCATTGTAGTGACGAAGCCGTTTGCCGAAAAACGGGTCACAGGTCTGTACAAGCTTGATGATCCGGTTGACACGCTGACCAATCTTGCACAGGCCCATGAAGCAAAAATACGCCGGATTACTCCCTGGTTGATGGTGCTCGGCCAATAGAGCTCTCTATTGCGTTCATCTTCTGTCTCGTTAATCTATCTTTGGAAAAAAAGCACTGCCATTCGTCTATCGTTTTGAGAGTGCAATAGAATGTGAATTTTCTCTTAGCCTTATGCCTTGCACTTATAAATTTGAATAACAAGAGGGCTACCCATTATGTGATGATGAGGTGGTGCGACTGTCTCAGCGTCAATAGGAGTGGGTAGATATTTATACTGAACAAGTTATTTAGTGTTGATGCTTTCTGAAAATCTGGATATGCTAATGATAATTATTATCATTTAATGCTTTATAAATTGGTCTGTAGTTCTGGAGGGTTTGGTGGTGCGTGAAGATGATCAGGTTTTGAGTGTTATGGACATCTTTATCACTCACCGCACTCAGTTATGCCAAGCTGCTGCAAAAATTCTTGGAAGCCGTGACCGTGCCGAAGATGTCGTGCATGACGCCTATCTAAAAATCATCGAAGTCCGCTCGAGTTTTGATATTAAACAACCCGTCGCGTATGTTTTCAGAGTGGTGCGTAACTTGGCGATAGATCACTACAGACGCATTTCCCTGGAATCGACATTTTTCGCGGCGGAAGAGGAGGGGCGTGACACGCCATCTTCCGGCGAATTGCCGGAAGCCATTTCGATCAATCGCCAGCAACTTATTCTGATTGCTCGCGCGCTTGACCAATTGCCCGAGAGAACAAGAATGGTTTTTGAGCTGTATCGGATGGGCGGTCATACTCAAAGGGAGATCGCGAAAATGCTGAATGTATCACCGACATTAATCAATTTTATGATTCGTGACGCATTGGATCAGTGTCGCAATGCTGTGGTTGCGCATTAACCAATCGCTGCAACATCCCTGCACACAATCTATCTGTGTGTTTGCATAACTATTGTTATAATGGCCTCATTTTTTGATCAGAATAAGCTTCTCTTAACAGACGTATTAGTAGATCGTCTATTACCGGGGAAGGGTCTTTTGTGATGGGGTAGAAAAATGAGAGATGCTGAATATAGCGACGAAGTATGGCAACAAGCACAGGATTGGGTCATGCATTTGCATGAATCTACCCTGGACGCAGCCGGACGTGAAAACCTTGGGCTATGGTTACAGGAAAGCATCGCGCACCGCAAAGCCTATGAGCAGGCATCTGCGCTATGGTTGATGATGGGACTGGTGCCGACATCCAGTGAACTAGATGATCCATCTTAAATGTGAAGATTTTGCTGAAGCAAAATATTTGCTCATCCCCTCCAATGTCGAGTCTTTTAAAAATAAGTCCGATAAAAGGCTCGATACCCGACCTTAATTGTGATCAGGAAATGAAGATCCCTCTTTCTTTTTTTGCAATCCACTTAACACATCTCGCAATTCACTTCAGCACCATCTTTAGCTTCCCCTAAATTCTTTCCCTGCTTGCTCGTCCTGTATGTGACGGGAGAATACTGTATGACCGGTATCTCTTTCACCTCCTTAGAATGAAGCGAGTAAAGACTATGACCACCAGTTGTTTTGACCGCGAAGACGAAATCTTCATTGTTCTGGTCAACCATGAGGAACAGTACTCCATCTGGCCGCACTGGAAGCCTGTGCCAGGTGGCTGGGCTGCTGTCGAGGGTGTCAAAGGCGATAAAAAAACCGTGCTGGAATATGTGGAGAAAACCTGGGTCGATATGCGTCCGTTGTCCTTGCGCAAATGGATGGAAGAACAGGAATCGAAAGGCGCCTGGCGCACCGCTTCCAAAACTGTGGAAGTCGCCGGGGCAGAGTAATTCATTCATGAAAGCAGTCAGTCTGTTCTGCATACCTTGCGCCGGTGCCAGTGCCACAATGTATTTACGCTGGCGGCGTTTTTTGCCGGAATGGATCAAGCTGGTGCCAGTGGAGTTGCCGGGCCGGGGAAGGCGGCTCGAAGAGCCGTTTATCGAGGATTACGATCTTCTGGTGAGCCGGCTCTGTGGTGAAATGGTTATTGGCAAAGATGGAGCCTGGGCCATTTTCGGCCACAGCATGGGCGCACTGCTGGCCTTCGGTATCACAGCACGCCTGCATTCAATTCAAGCGCCTTTACCCATGGCGATTTTTGCTTCGGCAAGCCCGGCCCCAGCCCACAGAAATTCCAGTCGTTATCCCGATACCGGCAATGATGATGCATTGATTGCCGATTTGCACAAGCACGGCGGAACTCCGCGGGAAGTTTTTGAAAATCCTGAACTGCTGCGTCTGACTCTCGATACCTTGCGGGCGGATTATCGCGTATGCGCCAGCTTCAATTACGACCGCAATATGGCATTGCCGGTACCGATACAGGTTTTTGCCGGCCGGCACGATGACATCGAACCGGAAATGATCGAAGCCTGGCAACGCGAGACGATCCGTGCTTTCGGCCTGCATTGGTTCGATGGCGGCCATTTTTTTATTCGTGACAATGAAAAGCCGTTATTGCGGATATTGGAACACAGCCTGAAGACCCACTCAAATCAGATCACCCAAAATTCGGGATCGCCACGGCCGAGTCACACGGCAATCTGAATGAATTTCCGGAAGAGAGCGGACAATGAGCGCCAATACTGAAGTGCCAGAATATTCACCCCGCAATTTTGTCGAGCATCTGCGCATGCTGGCGGCGTCACGGCCTGATGATATCGCTCTGGTGGTCGTCGATGAGTGCAATGGCATTCCTGTCGACAGGCCGTTCACCTACGCACAGTTGGATATGCACATCCGCGCATTGGCCGCGTTGCTGCAGACAAAAACCGGCAAAGGTGATCGGGTTTTGCTGTTGCTCAGCAATAACGAACATTATGCGGTGGCTTTTTTCGCTTGCCTTTATGCGGGTCTGATTGCGGTGCCGGCATTTCCTCCGGAATCAATGCGGGAGCAACATCTGGCTCGCCTGTCGGAAATCGCACGTGATGCCGAGGCATCTTGCATTCTGACCACTCGTGATGCTCTGGGCTTGGCAGGCGAACTGCTGCGCACGCAAAACAATGCGGTGATTTTGGCGGTGGATGAAACCGATGATGTGCTTGCAAACACCTGGGTTTCACACGTGCCGGACGACGAGGACATCGCTTTTCTGCAATATACCTCGGGTTCCACCTCGGCACCCAAAGGGGTCATGGTCACTCTGGGAAATCTGATGGCCAATGAACGAGCGATAGGACAGGCTCTCTCGATCACTGAAAATGATGTGATCGTTTCTTGGTTGCCGCTGTTTCATGACATGGGCCTTATCGGCGGACTGCTGCAACCGTTTTACCGCGGGATCAGATTGGTTTTGATGTCGCCGGAATTTTTTCTGCAAAAACCGCTGCGCTGGCTGGAAGCCATTGCTCGCCATAAGGGAACGGTCAGTGGTGGGCCCGATTTTTCCTATCGATTATGCCTGGAGCGCGTCAAGGAAAAACAAATCGCCGGCCTGGATCTATCCAGTTGGCGCATCGCGTTTTCCGGCGCCGAGCCGGTGCGACCCGACACCTTGATGCACTTCACCACGCGTTTCCAGGCCGCGCATTTTCGAGCAACGGCGGTCTGTCCCTGCTATGGCCTTGCCGAAGCCACTCTGATGGTGAGCGCCGGGGAGCCCGGTGCCGGAATGATGGCGCGCGCTTTTCACGACGCGGGACTCCAGAGCAGTGAGGTTGTGCCGGATACGGCCGGTAAAACACTGGTGGCATGCGGCAAGGTGGTATCCCGGCATCGGGTGGAGATCCGTGACATGCGGGACCGGACGGTCTGCCCGGACACGAAAGTGGGGGAAATCTGGGTCAGCGGTCCGAGTGTCGCCCAAGGTTATTGGCGGAAACCCGAGGCCACGGCGGAAACGTTTGTTGAACAGGGTCACCGGCTCTGGCTGAGAACCGGCGACCTGGGTTTTATGTATGAAGGTGAACTTTATATTGCCGGCCGCTTGAAGGATTTGATCATAGTGCGCGGCCATAATCTCTATCCGCAGGATATTGAGCAGATCATTGAGACGGAATTGGACGCGGTACGCAAAGGACGCGTCGCCGCTTTTGCGGTGGATGGAGCAAACGGAGAAGGCATAGGTGTGGCCGTGGAGGTTTCCCGCAGCGTGCAGAAATCGGTGCCGGCAAGCAAATTGGTGGGGGCGCTGAGCGAAACCGTGAGCGGTATCTGCGGCGAGCCTCTTTCCGTGGTGTTGCTGCTGAACCCCGGTGGATTGCCGAAGACTTCCAGTGGCAAACTGCAGCGCAATGCATGCCGGCAGGGCTGGCTGAATAAAAACCTGGATGTCTATGCCATATTTGAACACGGGCAATTCGTGCTGGGTGATGGTGGCGACAATGAATCCGGCGGCGAATGCGACGCCCTGGAGATCGCGCTACGCGATATCTGGGCTGCGGTGCTCAATCGGAAAAATCTCGATCGCAACACACATTTTTTTGCGGCCGGCGGCAATTTCTCTGGACGCGACACAGATTTCGGCTGCCATCCAGGCGCATTGGGGGATAACCTTCCCAGTAAGCGCGCTGTTCGAAAACCCGCGCCTGTCCGAGTGCGCAGCCGAAATTCGCCGTCGTCTGGGCCTCGGAGCGTCCGCCACGTTCGAAAACATTCCGGTTTTATCATCGGAACAACGCCAGAGGCCACAACCATTGTCACCGGCGCAGCAACGCCAATGGTTTCTCTGGCTGCTGGATCCAGAGAATACCGCCTACCACATTCAGGGGGCTCTGCGTTTATCTGGGTATCTGGACCGGCAGGTATTAGTCCAAACCCTCCTGGGTCTCGCTCAACGCCATGAATCTCTGCGCACGTTGTTGGAGGTCGGTCCTGATGGCGAAGTCACCCAGAGGGTCCAACCGCACGGGCAATTGCCGGTCCAGCTTTTTCATCTTGAAAATCAGTCCGATGCGGAAAACCAAGCCGCCGACATCCTGCGTCGCTGCGGAGCCGAGTCTTTTGATCTCATCTGTGGTCCTCTGGTCCGAGCTCTGCTGATCTGCCTTCCCGAGAATCAATATATTCTCGCCATCATCATGCACCACATCATTTCCGACGGCGTCTCAATGCAGATTCTGGTGGATGAGCTGGCGGTGTGTTATGAGGCGTCACTTCGCGGTGAGACGGCGCGGCTGGACAAGCTGCCGGTTCAATACGTCGACTATTCCCTTTGGCTGCAGCATTGGTTGTCCGACGGCAGGGGCGAACGTCAGCAAAGCTATTGGCGCGAACGCTTGGGTGATGAGCATACGGTGTTGCCACTGCAGGTCGATCATTCCCGCCAGGTGGTTGCCCGTTATGGCGCCGCGCAATATGACTTCGATCTGCCAGAGCGGTTGAGCACTGGCCTGCGGCAGTTGGCGGCAAGCGTGGAAGTCACCTTGTTCATGGCTCTGCTGACAGCCTGCACATTCTGCTGCATCGTTACACCGGCCAACGGCATATACGCATAGGTGTGCCTGTGGCCAACCGTCCCTCTCTGGAGGCGCGGGGAGTGATCGGCCTGTTTGTGAATACTCTCGTATTGGATTGCGACCTGAAGAACCGAGCCGCTCCTGTGCAACTGTTGAAACAGGTCAGGGATATGGCGCTTGCCGCGCAAGCCAACCAGGATCTGCCCTTCGAACAATTGGTCGCACTCCTGCAGCCAGAGCGCAGTCTCGCCCACAATCCGCTGTTCCAGGTCATGTTCAATCATCTTTCGGAGGATTACCGAATCCTGAGAGGGCTGCCAGGTCTGGCGGTGACCAGGGAGCCTTTCCCACCTCGCGATGCGCAGTTCGAACTGACCCTGGACACCCGCGAGGATGGCCAGGGCCGGGTGCGGTGTTGCTTCACCTATGCCAAGGAATTGTTCGAGAGGGAAACCATCGAGCGCATGGCCGGCCACTATCTGCGGGTGCTCGATGCTCTGGTCGAGCGACCGCAATACCCGGTGGAAGACATCGAATTGCTGAGTCCGGCCGAGCGGCGAATGCTCGAAGAATGGGGCATCGATGACCGCCATCTATCCGGTGGCGGGCTGGTGCATCAGTTGTTCCAGCAGCAAGCAGCACTGCGTCCGGAAGCCATAGCACTGAGCTGCTGCGAGCAGCAGCTCAGTTATGGTGAGCTGAACCGCCGGGCCAACCGGCTTGCGCATCACCTTCTGGGCCTGGGCATCAAACCCGAGACAAGAGTGGGTATTGCCACCGATCGCTCGATCGAAATGGTGGTGGGGCTGTTGGCGATTCTGAAGGCGGGAGCCGCCTATGTGCCGTTGGATCCAGAGTATCCGCAGGAGCGGCTGTCTTACATGATCGAAGACAGCCGTATCGAATGGTTGCTCATGCAACGCCATTTGCGGGAACGTTTGAATTGCCGCGAAACCATCAAAAGAATCGGGCTGGATGAAAACCTCATTTCGTCCCCGGAATCCGCACTTGATCCGGAGCTGCCGATCAATGCGGAAAATCTGGCTTATGTGATTTACACCTCCGGCTCCACCGGCAGACCCAAGGGCGTCATGGTGCGCCAGGCAGCTCTTACCAATTTTATGCAAAGCATGAGGGAGCAGCCGGGGGTGACCAAGCGGGATACCCTGGTTGCTGTCACTTCGTTGTCTTTTGATATAGCGGCACTGGAAATCTTTCTGCCTTTGGTGTGTGGAGCCCGGGTCGTCCTGGCTGCGCGTGAGACGGCCCGCGACGGCGCCGCGCTCGCACGACTCATCGATCAGCATCAGGCGACGCTGCTCCAATCGACGCCGGCAGGCTGGCGGATATTACGGGAGACCGGCTGGACGCCTGGAAGGCCTTTCAAGGGGCTGTGCGGTGGTGAAGCATTGCCTCCGGATCTGGCCGATGATCTCCCGGCTGCCGGTATTGATTTATGGAACATGTATGGCCCCACGGAGACGACCATCTGGTCAACGGCAGTAGCCGTTTCCGCTTCCCAGGGCGCCAATCTCGGCCGCGCGATCGCCGCGACGCGGATGCATGTGTTGGATGGCGCGCTCAACCCTGTGGCAATTGGTGTCGCTGGCGAGCTGTATCTCGGTGGTGCCGGTCTCGCCCGCGGCTACCTCCAGCGTCCAGACTTGACCGTGGAGCGCTTTATTGCGGATCCGCAGGGCGCAGCTGGTGCGCGGCTGTACCGTACCGGCGATCTGGTCCGCTGGGATGTGAACGGTCGGCTGGAATATCTGGGGCGGCTCGACCATCAGGTAAAAATCCGTGGCTTCCGGATCGAGCTGGGCGAAGTCGAGGCCGCGCTGCTGGCGCAGCCGGAAATCCGCGAAGCAGTGGTGGTGGCGAAGGAAGGCCCCGCTGGCACCCGGCTGGTGGGGTATGTTTCCGGTAGAGCGGGGAACTTCATCAATACGGCGTGGCTGTGCGAGCGGTTGGGCCAGAGCCTGCCGGATTACATGGTGCCCGCAGCAATTGTCGTGCTGGAAAATCTGCCGCTCAACGCCAACGGCAAGGTGGATCGCAAAGCGCTGCCGGAGCCCGATGCCACCAGCATTCGCGAATACGAGGCGCCCCAAGGCGAAGTGGAAAAAATCCTGGCGCGGATCTGGACGGAAGTCTTGGGCGTGGAGCGTGTGGGGCGGCGCGATAATTTCTTCGAACTGGGTGGACACTCGCTGATTGCGATCATGCTGGTTTCGCGCGTGCGCATTGCTTTGGGGGCAGAACTGCCCTTGCGCCGGATTTTTGAATTTCCGTCTCTGCAGGCAATGGCCGCCTGTATTCAAGGCGTATCCGATGACAGACAGGCGGTGCAAGTGCCGCTATCGCCTGTTGCGCGCAAACCTTCGATGCCATTGTCGCCGGCTCAGCAGCGGCTCTGGCTCGTGGAGCGCATGTCGGGTTTGTCCGGTTCACAGAAGAGCGCGGCGTATAACATGGCCGCGGCACTGCGCTTATCGGGAGAATTAAATTCGGCCCACTTGCAAAAGACGCTGGATACCATCCTGGCACGCCATGAGGTGTTGCGAACGGTTTATCTGGAGGACGACGACGGCGACCCTATTGCCGTTGTTTGCGAGCCGACGGGCCTTTATATGCCTGTAACGGATTTCACCCATATGCCGGTGAATGAGCGGCAAAGTGTTGTCGATCGCATTCTCGCGGAATTCTCCGCGCAGCCATTCGAGCTCTCCAGCTGTCCCCTGGTGCGATCGCAATTACTGCGTTTCGATCCAACGCAACATGTGCTGCTGCTGTGTATTCATCACATCGCGTTCGACGGTTGGTCGGTGGCGGTATTCGTGCGGGAATTCGCTGCGATTTATGAAGGGTTGAATACAGGTGTGGCGCCATTGATACCTGCGCTGGACATTCAATACACGGACTACGCCGTCTGGCAACACCAATGGCTTGCTGCCACGTCGGAAAAAAATAAAGAATTCTGGTGCCGCTATCTCGATGGTGCGCCCGCCGCTACCACAGTGACAGCGGATTATGCGAAATCGTCGAAGATTTCCACTGCCGGCGACGCATTGCGTATGAAAATTCCAGGCAATGCAGTAACCGCCATTAATCTTTTGGCGAGACGGCATGAAACCTCCGCTTTTACATTTCTCCTCGCCACTTTCACCGCACTGCTGCATCGATGGACCGGCGCGAGCGATATGGTGATCGGCACCGACGTGGCCGGCCGCAGTCATCCCGCTCTCGAAAATCTGATCGGGTTTTTCGTCAACGTGGTACCGCTGCGCTCGCGGTTAACCGCCGGCATGACCTTCAGCCAATGGCTGAGACAGACGAAGGAAACCAGTTTGGCCGCCTTTGAACACCAGGACGTGCCGCTCGACCAGATCGTCGATTACGCCAAGGTGCAACGCAACCGCGGCGGCAATCCTCTGGTTCAGGTGTTGTTCGTCATGCAAAACACACCACGTGCGCACTTCGACATTCCCGGCCTGCATATCGAGGTCCTGCCCGCGCCGGTTGCGACTTCGAAATTCGATATTGCCGTCTTTGTCGAGGAGAACGAGGATGGCTTTCATGTCGACTGGATTTATGCCACGTCTCTTTATCAACGCGAGACCATGGAGAAAATGCTGAACATGTGGAATGAATTATTGCAGCAGGTGGTAGCGACACCTGAAGCACCCCTCGAAGGAATTAATACCTCTACCATCACGCCGTCACCGGATCCCTTGTCATCCCTGCCCGTTGCCGCGAAAGCGGGAAAACTCGATAAGCTCAAAAATATTGCCGGGCGCCCGGTGGCGTCCACCGCGGTGAACCGTTCTCCTATCCGCACGTCCTTCTTCGCATCGGACCGCCAATTTCCCCTGGTTGTCGAAGCCGCCAGCGCGGATCAGGACGCGGTTGCCTGGGCGCGCGCGCAGCGCGGTTTTATTGAAGAATCCCTCGGTCAATATGCTGCGGTGCTGTTCCGCAATTTCGGCCTGAAAACACCCCAGGATTTTGAAGCGTTTGCCGAGGCCATTGAACCCGAATTGCACGGCAGTTACGGGGATTTACCGAAGAAGGAGGGCGGGCGCAATATCTATCAATCGACACCTTATCCCGAGCGGCAGATGATTCTCTACCACAATGAGAGCTCTCATCTCGAGCGCTGGCCGCGCAAACAGTGGTTTTTCTGCGAGGTGCCCTCCCGCATCGGCGGCGCGACACCGATTGTCGACTGCAGGGAAATGTTGCGCCGTCTGCCGCAGGATATCGTCCGCAGGTTCGAGGAGAAAGGGTTGCTCTATGTACGCACCTTTACACCGCGCCTGGATGTGAGTTGGCAGGATTTCTATAAAACGGAGGATACCGCCGAGCTGGAAATCCGGCTGGCGGCGGCGGGTATGACATGGCGTTGGTTGGATAAGGAAACGCTGCAAGTCCGTTCGCACAGCCCGGCGGTCATCACACATCCGCTGACCGGTGACAGGGTTTTCTTCAATCAGATCCAACTTCACCACCCTCATTGCCTGGAGAGCGGCATGCGCACCGATCTGTTGGATCTGGTCGGCGCCGAAAGAATGCCGCGACAGGTTTATTACGGTGATGGCAGCCCGATCGACGATGAGACGGTCGCGGTGATCGGCCATTGTTATGAGCAGTGCACGGTGCGGTTCTCATGGCAGCAGGGCGACGTGGCGCTGCTGGACAATATGCTGGTCGCCCACGCCCGCGATCCGTATCAAGGCGAGCGAAAAATCGTCGTCGCCATGGGTGCCATGTTCGAGCGCACGGCATTAAACAGCACGCCTTGGTAATCGTCTACCCAACAGGTATCGATTATTAAGGAGACCGCGGATGTTGGCGGAACATGTAGAACTCTCGGTGGCACTCAGCCCCGAGCAGCGCGCGCTTGTCATGCAGTGGGGCGACGACAATATCGCAAAAAAAACTACGGTGACTGCACAGGTGGTTATCGAAGGGCAATTAAATTATGCGCGCCTGCGGCTCGTCGTTGAAAATTTGCGAAATGCACATGGTCTATTGAGAACGGCGCTGCGCCATGTTCCGGGTTGGCGCGGGTTGCGCATGCAGCAGCTCGATGAGAGCCCAATCCTGCACTGGTGCGAAGCTGATTTAAGGTGCGAAGCCGATTTAAGCTGCGAAACCGATTTAAGGCCAACCGGCGAGACGACATTATCCGATTGGGTGGAACAATTCCGCGCCCAGCCGATGGCGACCGAGCGCGGCGAGTTGATCAAGGCCGCCCTGGTTCATCTGCAGTCCGGTCATGTGCTGGTATTGGTGGCAAATGCGCTTGTCATGGATCGAGCCGGCCTGCTCGCATTCATCGGGCAAATGATCGAGGGATACAGGGATGGCGCAATGATCGATCCCGAAAACCTCTTCCAATATCCGGGATTTGTCGAGTGGCGGCAATCGTTGGAAGACGACGAAGCGGCACTGCTGGGCAGAGAATATTGGAATTCCTATATTGCACAAAATTCCGGTCTGGAATCCCCAAGACACGGCTGCCGCTGGAAAATACCCCGAACATCCGGTCTGGGCAAAAAAATTCATACGACGCGTGCCATCGACCACCGGTCGACACAAGTCCTGGAGCGCACGGCCAATGCACTCGGCTGTCCCGTCGATATTCTGCTGCAGGGCGCCTGGTGGTTGCTGCTGGTCAGGTTGACCGGATTCGAATCTTTTATCGCCGGCTGGTTGCACGATTGCCGTCGGGATTACGAAGTGATGGCCGGCGCCGCAGGCGTCTTCGAAAAAATATTGCCCGTCGCGATCCACATCCAGGCCGACACTTCATTTGCGCAGTGGCTGGCAACATTTTCCGGCACTTTGAATAATCATATCGAGGCGCAGGAATACTGGAATCTCGATGAGCCGTCCGCGCCTGCGCATTTGCGGACGGGCTTTGCATTTTACGAGGCTTTGCCGGAGCGCATTTCGGGGTGGCGCGTGGCCGCCGGGCCTGGCCCCTATCCACGCTTCGAATTGGCGCTGCAGATCGACTGGTCCGGCGCTACCGCTGAATTACTTATCGATGCGGATGCATCGCGTTACTGCAAAAATTGATCGAGCGGTTGCTCGATCAATATCTCACGCTGTTGCACAGCGTCGTGGAAAATCCCGCCGCCCAGGTGTCGCAACTTTCTTTGGTGAGTCCCCAGGAACTCGAAATACTGCTGCGTTTCAACGAGCGGCAACTCGATGCGGGCGATAAAACAATTTCCGAATGGATCGCCGTCTGGGCCGGGGCGACTCCGGCCGCGCCGGCGGCGGTGATGACCGATCGTCAGCTGACCTATAAGGAACTGGATACGCAGGCCAATCAGATGGCGCATTGGTTGGCCGCACAGGGTGTTGCGTCCGGCATGCTGGTCGCACTGAATCTGCCGCGCTCGCCGGAATTGATCGTCGCCATGCTGGCGGTATGGCGGGCGGGCGCCGGCTACCTGCCGCTGGAGCCGGAATGGCCGGAGGAAAGGCGTCTGGCCGTGCTGGCCGACGCGCGGCCCGCGCTGGTGATCCACGCAAATCCTGTGTCCGAAACGACGACCGGAATTGCAGACACGCACTGGCGGAACTTCACCATAGGCGAAATACCTTTGGGATCCTTTTCCGGTAGCGCTCAGAAATTGCCGGTGGACCCGGCGGCGATCGCCTATGTGCTGTACACCTCCGGATCCACCGGAAAACCCAAGGGCGTGATCATCGAACATCGCCAGCTGCTGAATTATGTGGCGGCCGCTTCTGAAGCCATGCCTCTCGCCAGCGCGCGGCGTTGGGCTCTGATCAGTCCGGTGGTCGCCGATGTCGGCAATACCGCTTTGTTCGGGGCCTTGTTCAACGGCGCTTGCCTGGTGATCGCGAATAATGACGTGGTGAATGACGCGCACGCGTTTGCGCATTTCATCCGTTCGCAAAAAGTGGACGCATTGAAGGCGGTGCCTTCGCATCTGGAAGCTTTATTGGAAGTGGAAACACCCTGTCTGCCTGCGTTGCTGGTGCTGGGTGGCGAAGCGGCCTCTCCCGGTCTGATCGAGCGCATCCGCACCCTGGAACCGCATACCGTGATTTTCAATCATTACGGCCCCACGGAAACGACGGTGGGAGTGCTCGTCCATAAGCTGGAAAAGGATTCTGAATTCGAACAGGTCCCCTTGACGCGCGTCCTGGCGAACAATTCCATTTACGTGCTCGATCAGGACATGCGACTCGTGCCTGGCGGCGGCATGGGTGAAGTGTTCATCGGCGGCGCGCAGTTGTGCCGGAGTTATCTGGGGCGCGATGCACAGAGCGTATTTGTGCGCAATCCGTTCGATAAAAACGAACGCCTCTATCGCACCGGTGATCTCGCCTATGTATTGCCGGAAGGTGGCATCCGCCTCGCGGGCCGCGCCGACCACCAGGTGAAAATACGCGGTTTCAGAGTCGAGCCCGCGGAGATCGAAGCCGTATTGCAATCGCTTCCCGGGGTGCAGAAAGCCGTCGTTATCGCCATCGAAGATGCGTCGGGCAAGAAAAATCTCGCGGCTTTCGTCGCCCCGGAGGCGGACTGCGATATCGAGGAAAATACGCTCCGAGACAATCTGACAAAACTCTTGCCCTCGCATATGTGGCCCGCCAATTACGTAATCCTGGACGATTTTCCCCTGCTGGCGAACGGCAAAGTGAATCGCTTGGCGCTGTCCGCATCCGCCCCGGAAAAACAGACGGCACAGGTATTGATGCCGCCGCGAAATGAAATCGATCGTGTGATCGCCGATTGCATGGCCGGCCTTTTGGAAAGGGATGCCATAGGAATCGACGACAATTTTTTCCAATTGGGCGCTCATTCCCTTCTGGTCATCAAGCTCGCCGCGCGCCTGCGTAAGGCTCTGAAAATAGAAATTCCGCCAGGCCTGGTTTTCGATTATCCATCGGTGATCGAATTGGCCGACCACATTCAGAAAAATCTTCTGGGTGGCGAAACTCCGTCTCTCGCCGTGCCGCCCAATGGCATTCCGGAAGGATGTGATGCCATTGCGCCGGAAATGGTCACATTAATTGAATTGACGAAGGAAGAGATCCGGACGATCGAAGAATCTGTACCGGGCGGCGCAGCCAATATCCAGGATATTTATCCCCTGGTGCCGCTGCAGGAAGGCATATTGTTCCATCACTTGTTGAACGCCGAACGCGACGCCTTTGTTTCTTATCACCTGCTGAGTTTCGACAAGCGGGAACGCCTTGAGCATTTTGTGAAAAATCTCAACCGGGTGATCGCGCGGCACGATATTCTGCGCACGGCGGTTTTCTGGGAGAATCTGCGCGAGCCGGTGCAAGTCGTATTCCGGCAGGCCGAAATTGCGCTCGAATGGCTCGCCTCCACCGATTTGCCAAACGTTGACGCGGAGCATTGGATCGACGTGCGAAAAGCGCCCCTGATGCATTGTGCCGCCATGGAGGATAGACACGGCGGACGCTGGTTGTTGCAGTTGTTCCGCCACCATCTTGTTGCCGACCATACGACCCTCGAATTGCAGATCGAAGAAATCACGCTATTGCAGGAAGGCCGCGCGGATGAGTTACCGGAACCCTTGCCGTTCCGTCAATTTGTGGCGCAGTCGCGTTTGCGGTCGGACCGAAAAGAGCAGGAAGCTTTTTTCGGGAAATGCTGGGCGATGTGGAAGAGCTCGACCGCGCCTTTCAATTGCGTCGATATCCAGGGCGATGGCGGTGCCGTTGCGGAGGCGCAATTTTCGCTGACGCCGGAACTGGCCGCACAGGTGCGTCAGCAGGCGCAACGGTTTGGTGTCAGCTCTGCGGCGATTTTTCATTTGGCGTGGGCGCTAGTCGCGGGCAAAACCTCCGGCAGAAATGATGTGGTATTCGGCACCGTGCTGTTCGGCCGCATGCAGGGTGGCGAAGGATCCGAGCGGGCGATGGGAATGTTCATAAATACCTTGCCGCTGCGCATCCGCTTGCAGGGATTGAGCGTCGCGCAGGCGCTGCCGCGCACTCATTCGGCCTTGACTGCACTGTTGCGCCACGAACACGCCAGCCTCACGCTCGCGCAGCGTTGCAGCGCACTGCCTGCAGGGGTGCCGCTGTTTTCCACCTTGTTGAATTACCGCTACAACGCAGCGGCGCCGGCATCGCCTGAAAATCCTGTCTGGGAAGGTATCCAGGTCCTCGCGGGTAAAGAACACACGAATTATCCCATTGCGCTGTTGATCGATGATCTGACGACCGGATTTGCCCTGACCGTGCAGGCCGGGCAAGGGCTGAATGCGCAGAGCATCTGCGATTATGTACAGGCGGTGTTGCAGGGCATAGTCGAGGCGCTGATCTACCAGCCGGAACTCGCGGTGAGCGAGCTGGATATTTTGAGCACATCCGAGCAGAAACAATTGCAGTCCTGGGGCGTGAATTCGGAGCATTATGCCGATTTGGACCCGGTGCATCGATTGTTTGAACAGCGGGTTACAGAAACTCCCGATGCTATCGCACTGGTGTTTAACGATGAGGAATTTTCCTATCAAGAACTGAATATCCGGGCCAACCGGCTGGCGCATTATTTGATTGACCGCGGCGTGAGACCGGAAACCCGTGTGGGCATAGCGGTGGAACGCTCCATCGAGATGGTCGTGGGTTTATTGGCGATCCTGAAAGCCGGCGGCGCTTATGTGCCGGTCGATCCCGATTACCCGGCGGACCGCATTGCCCATATTCTCTCGGACAGCGGTGTGGAATTGCTGCTGACGCAGAACCATTTGCGCGAGCGTTTGCCGCTTGCGAATATCAAAACCCTTATCGCATTGGACGTGCTCCAACTGCAAAATGAAACCACCGGCAATCCGCAGGTGACGCTGAACGGCGACAATCTCGCCTACGTGATTTATACCTCCGGCTCCACCGGCAAACCCAAGGGCGCGGCCAATCGTCACAAGGCGTTGAGCAATCGTCTGCAGTGGATGCAGGAAGCCTATGCGCTCGATGCAACGGATGCAGTGCTGCAGAAAACTCCGTTCAGTTTCGATGTTTCCGTCTGGGAGTTTTTTTGGCCGTTGATGGTGGGTGCGCGGCTGGCGCTCGCCCGTCCGGGTGACCACCGCGATCCCGAGCGACTGGTCGAGCTTATCGCGCGGCACAAGATCAGCACTCTGCATTTTGTGCCCTCGATGTTGCAGGCATTTTTGGCGCACGACCGTATCGAGCGATGCGACACCTTGCGTCACATTATCTGCAGCGGCGAAGCCCTGTCCGCAGAAGCGCAAAATTCGGTATTCCGGCGCTTGCCCTGGACCAGGCTCCACAACCTTTACGGTCCCACAGAGGCGGCGATCGATGTGACCCACTGGACGTGCCGCGAGGATGAGCGCAACCAGGTTGCCATAGGCCGGCCGATCGCCGGCATTCAAACCCGGGTGCTGGATGACAATATGAATCCGTCACCGCCAGGAGTGGCCGGCGAACTTTATCTGGGAGGAATAGGTCTTGCGCGCGGCTACCTCAATCGCGCTGGCCTGACCTCGGAACGATTTATCTCCGATCCGCAGGGCAGTCGCGGTGAAAGGCTCTACCGCACGGGCGATCTGGTGCGGTGGAATGCGGAAGGGCAACTGGATTATCTGGGACGCATCGATCACCAGGTCAAAATCCGCGGCTTCCGTATCGAGCTCGGGGAAATCGAAGCGCAATTATTGGCGCAGCCGGAAGTGCGCGATGCGGTGGTGGTGGCATTAGAAAATCGATTGGTCGGTTATGTCGCTCTTGCAGAAAAGCAAATGATCGACAGTTCCGGATTGCGCACGCGCTTAAGTGCAAACCTGCCGGATTATATGGTGCCCAGCACAATCGTTGTTCTGGATCACATTCCGCTCAACGCCAACGGCAAGGTGGATCGCAAGTCTCTACCAGCACCGGAAATGCTGGGCAGCGCATACGAAGCGCCGCAGGGAGAAGTGGAAGAAACCCTCGCGCAAATCTGGCAAGAGGTTTTAGGTGTTGAACGCGTCGGTCGCCACGATAATTTCTTCGAGCTCGGCGGCCATTCGCTGCTGGCGTTGAAACTGTTGGAAAAACTGCGCGTGTACGGCTGGTCGGCACCGGTGCGGACTTTATTCCAGCGTCCACAACTATCGGCTTTCGCTCAATCCATCGAACCCACAAACAGGACAATCACTTTTATCGTTCCGCCAAACCGTATTCCGGCCGGCTGCAATGCGATTCAGCCGGAGATGGTGACGCTTATCGAATTGAGCGCGGAAGAAATCCGGCAGATCGAAAATTCCGTTCCCGGCGGCGCGATCAATATCCAGGATATTTATCCGCTGGCGCCGCTGCAGGAAGGTATTCTGTTCCACCATCTGCTGGATCCGCAACGCGACGCTTACGTCATAGCCCAAACCTTGAAATTCGACAGCCGCGCGCGGCTCGAACATTTTATCGAGACCTTCAACCATGTCATTGCCCGTCACGATATTTTGCGCACCGTAGTGCTGTGGGAAAAATTGTGCGAGCCCGTGCAAGTGGTGTGTCGCCATACCGAATTGACCGTGCAGTGGCTGGACGCGGAAACGCAGAAAAATGCGCAAGCGCAATTGGCGGAATATCTCAGCCATTCGCGCCGTATCGATATCCGCAGGGCACCCATGTTGCGTGCGATTGCCGTTGCGGATGGAAATGCGGGCTGCGTATTGCAACTGCTCTGTCACCATCTGGTGATGGACCACACCACTTTGGAAATCCTCGTCGGCGAAATGGCGCTGGTGCATCAGGGTCGCCAGACCGAATTGCCCGAACCCGTGCCGTTCCGCGATTTTGTCGCCCAGGCGCGCCTGGGCGTGAGCCGGGAAGAGCATCAAGCCTTTTTCAGCAAAATGCTGGGCGATGTGAATGAGCCCACGGCGCCTTTTGGTCTGCTGGATGTACGTGGGGATGGCAGCCGCATCGTTGAAAACCGTGTATCGCTTACCGACGAATTAGCGGTACAAATACGCCGGCAGGCGCAACACTACGGTGTCACCAACGCGGCCATATTCCACTTGGCCTGGGCTTTGTTGGTGGGCAAAACCTCGGGCCGGGAAAACCCGGTGTTCGGTACTGTGCTGTTTGGCCGTATGCAAGGCGGCGAAGGGACCGCGCGGGCCATGGGTATGTTTATCAATACTTTGCCATTGCGCGTTCAGCTCAGCGGACAAAGCGTCGGGCAGGCATTGCGTCAAACCCACGCGTTGCTGACCGAATTATTGCACCACGAACACGCGAGCCTGGGTCTCGCCCAAAGCTGCAGCGCACTGCCGGGAGGCGTTCCCTTATTTTCCACGCTGTTGAATTACCGATACGGCGCGCAGAAAGAGGGGGCCGATCTGGCGGTGTGGGAGGGAATGGAATTTCTCGAAGGTAGCGAGCGCACAAATTATCCCATCACATTTTCGGTGGATGACATGGGCGCGGGTTTCAATCTCGTCGCCCAGATCACCGAATCGCTGAATGCGCGTCAGATCTGCGACTATTTTCAAGCGGCAGTTCAGGCAATCGTAAAAGCGCTGATTCACCAACCGGATCTCGCCGTGAATGAGCTGGATATCCTGAGCGCGTCCGAGCGGACTCGTTTGCATCAATGGGGAAGGAATTCCCAACATTATTCCGGGCGGGAACCCGTGCATCGATTGTTCGAACAGCAGGCGGAGGCCCATCCCGATGCCATAGCGCTGGTATTTGGCGATGAGAAACTCAGCTATCGCGAACTGAACCTCCGGGCCAATCGATTGGCGCATCACCTCATCCGCTGGGGCGTACAACCGGAAAGCCGGGTGGGCGTCGCGGTGGAACGCTCCATCGAAATGGTGGTGGGTTTATTGGCGATCCTGAAAGCGGGCGGTGCCTATGTGCCACTGGATCCCGAATACCCGAGTGATCGGCTGGCCTATATGATCGAGGACAGTGGTATCGAACTGCTGTTGTTACAAGGTCATCAGTTACAAGGCCATCTGCGTGAACAAATGCCGACGCCGGATTCGCTGATTTCCATCGACCTGGACAGGCTGAGCCTCGGCAAACCCGATCACAATCCCCGGATTACTTTGAGCGAGGACAACCTCGCCTACGTGATCTACACCTCCGGTTCCACCGGTAAGCCCAAAGGTGTGCTGGTTTCCCACGGTCCTTTGTCCATGCATCTGCATGCGGTGGCCGATATCTATGGCATCACGGAGCAGGACAGATTTCTGCAGTTCGCCTCGTTCAGTTTTGATGCAGCGGGTGAGCAGTGGATGTTGCCTTGCATATCCGGAGGCACGTTGGTACTGCGGCAGAAAGATATCGCCATCGATTCCATTGAGCATCTGATTCGCCGCGACGGTATCACTATTTTGAATTTGCCACCCGCTTATTTACGGCAATTGACGGACAGCCTTGGCGACAGGCAATTGCCAATACGTGTGTGCATCGCCGGAGGCGAGCCTGGCCGTTACAGGATTACATGGCAGTGCAGCGGGTGTTCAATCCGCAGAAGATCTTCAACGCCTATGGGCCAGCGGAAACCGTTATTTCCCCAACTGTATGGGACAGCGCCATATGGGATCGCAGCGCAAATAAAGCACCTGTGGATCAGGCTTACGTTTCGATTGGCAGAGTGGTGGGAGAACGCACTGCGTATGTTTTGGACGCCAACTTGGCGTGGGCGCCTCCCGGCGGGATCGGTGAACTTTATCTCGGTGGTATTGGCTTGGCGCGGGGGTATCTCAACCGGCCGGGACTGACAGCGGAACGCTTTATCGCCGATCCACAGGGCAGCAGCGGTGAACGTCTGTACCGCACAGGCGATCTGGTGCGCTGGAACGCGGAAGGGCAACTGGATTATTTCGGAAGAATTGATCACCAGGTGAAAATCCGTGGCTTCCGCATCGAGCTGGGCGAAATCGAAGCGCAATTACTGGCGCAGCCGGAAGTGCGCGATGCAGTCGTGGTCGCCCAGGAGGGACCGGGCGGTGCACGGCTGGTGGGTTATGTCGCTCTGCGTGATGGACAGGCAGTCGATAAACAGATCATCGACCGTTCAGGATTGCGCGCACGATTAAGCGAAAGACTGCCGGATTATATGGTGCCCGGCGCAATCGTCGTAATGGATCGAATCCCACTCAATGCGAACGGCAAGGTGGATCGCAAAGCTTTGCCGGCACCGGAAATGACAGGCAGTGAATACGCAGCACCGCAGGGAGAAGTGGAAGAAACCCTCGCGCAAATCTGGGCAGAGGTTTTAGGCGTTGAACGTGTCGGCCGCCAGGACAATTTCTTCGAATTGGGCGGCGACTCGCTGCTCGCCATAAAAATGCACCAAAGGATCACCCAATGCTTTGCCGTTGAGCTGCCTTTGCGGCTGTATTTCGAAAAACCCAAGGTCGCCACCATCGGTGACGCAATTCAAACAGAACGACAGCGCCTGATCCAGGACCGGGAATCGGATTTAGAGCAGATGGCTGAATTATTGGATGCGTTGGAGAATTGATCATGCAGTCCCTGAAAGACATTGCAATCCGGTTTGGCAATCTTTCCGCCGAGCAGCAACAGAAATTCCTGGTTTCCCTGAAGTCGAAAAACATCGAATTCGCCCGTCTGCCGATTGTCGCCGCGACACCCGACAGGCGCCGTATGCTCTCCTACGCGCAAATCCGTCAATGGTTTTTGTGGAAACTGGATCCGGCGAGCACGGCGTATCATATTTCCGGCGCCTTGCGATTGACCGGCAGATTCCATAAGGAATTTTTACAGATCGGCTTCGATGCTCTGGTCGCCCGTCACGAATCATTGTGCACCGTATTTCACGTCGATGAACAGGGACAGGTCGAGCAGCGGGTGCGCGAACCGGGTGCAATGAAATCCTTTATTTCATTTCAGGATTTTTCGATGCTGGACGCGCAGGAGCGGGAAGCCCGCGCCCGACGCGAAGCCAGACTGCTCCACGAAACCCCATTCGATTTGACCGCCGGCCCGCTGTTGCGGGTGGGGTTGATGCGCCTGCAGGCCGATGAGCATCTGCTGGTGGTGGCGATGCACCACATTATTTCCGACGCCTGGTCGATGCAAATTCTCATCCGGGAATTTGTCTCACAATACCGCGCCCTCGCATCGGATGAAAAATTACAACTGCCCGAATTTCCCGTGCAATACGCCGATTATGCGGTCTGGCAGAGAAACTGGCTGGAAGCGGGGAGAAAGAACGTCAGCTCGATTATTGGCGGGCGCAGTTGGGCGATGAACACCCCGTATTGCAATTGCCGCTCGATCACCCGCGCCGGGCCAATGGCAATTACGGCGCTGCGAACTGCCGGATACAGTTGCCGGCGGATCTGGTAAAAGGTTTAAAAAAATCGCCGGCGCTGAAGATGCCACCTTGTTCATGGTGTTGCTGGCGGGCTTTCAACTATTGCTGAGCCGGTTTACCGGACAAAACGATATCCGCGTGGGTGTGCCCATCGCCAATCGCCATCGCGCGGAAACGCAGAATTTGATCGGCTTTTTCGTCAACACCCAGATATTGCGCGGCGTCATGGATCCGCGCGCGTCCTTGCGGCAACTGATCCGGCAAGCGCGGGAAACCACGCTCGGTGCCCAGGCGCACCAGGATCTGCCTTTCGAACAATTGGTGGAAGCCCTGCAGCCGGAGCGAAGCCTCAATCACAATCCGCTGTTCCAGGTCATGCTCAACCATCAACGCAGCAGCGATCAAATTCTCGATCAATTGCCAGGGCTGAAATTGGCGAATTATTCCCTGGGCGATATGACGGCCCAGTTCGAATTGACGCTGAATACCTGCGAAGACGCAAACGGCGGTCTGTCGGCGGATTTCATTTACGCCCGTGAATTGTTCGAAGCGGGCACCATCGCGCGAATGGCGGATCATTACCTCGGATTATTATCCGCGCTGGTGGAAACCCCCGACGCCGGAATCAATGAAATCGATCTTCTCGGCAAAACCGAACGCACACAATTGCGCGAATGGGGCGTCAATTCCGGGATTTATGCCGATGCATCGCCGGTACACCGGCTGTTTGAACAGCAGGCACAGAAGCGGCCCGATGCCACTGCGCTGATTTTTGCCGACGCCAAACTCACTTATGGCGAACTGAACGCAAGAGCCAACCAACTGGCGCATTACCTGATCGGCCTGGGCGTAAAGCCCGAGACGCGCGTGGGCATAGCGGTGGAGCGTTCCATCGAAATGGTGGTGGGCCTGCTGGCGATCCTGAAAGCCGGCGGTGCATACGTGCCCCTGGATCCCGAATATCCGCAAGACCGCCTGGCCTATATGATCGAGGACAGCGGTGTGGAACTGTTGCTGCTGCAGAATGCTCTGCGCGGAAAGATTCCGGCGCCCGACTCGATCATCACCATCGAACTCGACAGCCTCAAAGTGGCGAACAAGCCGTGTCACAATCCGCCGGTTCCGGTGAACGGCGACAATCTGATCTACGTTATTTATACCTCCGGTTCCACCGGCAAACCCAAGGGTGCCGCCAACCGGCATATTTCCGTGTCCAGCTGCATGCAATGGATGCAGGAGACCTATGGCCTGACGGATGAGGATACGGTGCTGCACAAGGCGCCTTTCGGTTTCGACGTATCCGCCTGGGAGCTCTTCTGGCCGCTGACCACCGGTGCCCGTCTGGCATTCGCCGCGCCGGGCGACCACCGCGACCCGGCCCGCATCATCGAGCTGATCCGCCGGCATAAGATCACCACCCTCAATTTCGTTCCCGCCATGCTGCAGGCATTTCTCGCGCAGGAGGGCATAGAGCATCAAACCCGGCTGCGTCACATCATCTGCGGCGGCGAAGCCATGCCGGCGGCGACGCAGGAGGAAACCCTCGCCCGGCTGCAGGGTGCGAGCCTGCAGAATCTCTATGGCCCGACCGAAGCCGCCATCCACGTCACCCGCTGGACCTGTCGCGCCGACGGCAAAACCAGGTGCCGATCGGGCGGCCGATCACCGGCATCCAGACCTGGGTATTGGACGAGGGACTGAATCCGGTATTGCCCGGTGTGGCGGGTGAGCTGTACCTGGGCGGCATAGGCCTGGGCCGAGGTTATCTGAACCGCGCGGCGCTGACGTCCGAACGCTTTATCGCCGATCCGCTGGGCAGCGGCGGGCGGCTGTACCGCACCGGCGATCTGGTGCGCTGGAATGGGGAAGGGCAATTGGATTACCTGGGCCGGATCGATCACCAGGTGAAAATCCGCGGCTTCCGCATCGAGCTTGGCGAGATCGAAGCGCAATTGCTGGCGCAGCCGGAGGTGCGGGAAGTGGTGGTGGTGGCGCAGAGCGGGCCGGCCGGCGCGCGTCTGGTGGGCTATGTGTCCCTCCATCCGCAATCCGATCAGCAGACCGTCGAAGGCGCGCAGTTGCGCGCACGTTTGACGGAGGTTTTACCGGATTACATGGTTCCGAGCGCGGTGGTGGTGCTCGATCGCCTGCCGCTCAATGCCAACGGCAAGGTGGATCGCAAAGCCCTGCCGGTTCCCGAATTCACCGGCGAACGCAATTACGCAGCGCCCCGTGGCGAGGTGGAGGAAAATCTGGCGCGGATCTGGGGAGAGGTTCTGGGCGTGGAGCGCGTCGGCCGCCACGATCATTTCTTCGAGCTGGGCGGCCATTCGCTGCTGGCGCTGACGTTGCTGGAGGCCATGCGCCGCCAAGGCCTGTCCGCGCAGGTCCGCACCTTGTTCCAGCATCCGCGTCTCGCCGATTTTGCCCAGGCCGTTAAGCTCAGCGCCAGTCGTCGTGAGCTGGCCATCCCGCCCAACCGGATTCCACCCGGCTGCACCGCCATTGAGCCGGAGATGGTGACGCTGATCGAACTGAGCGCCGCCGAAATCCGCGCGATCGAAGCGGCGGTGCCGGGCGGTGCCGCCAATATCCAGGATATTTATCCGCTCGCCCCGCTGCAGGAAGGATTGCTTTTTTCTCCATCGACTGGAAGCAGAACACGACTCTTACGTCACCTCGCACACCCTGAGTTTCGACAGCCGCGAACGGCTCGAACGTTTCGTCGACAGCTTCAATCAGGTGATTGCCCGCCACGATATCTTGCGCACGGCGGTGTTGTGGGAAGGCCTGCGCGAACCCGTGCAGGTGGTGTACCGGCAGGCGGCTCTGTCGTTGCAATGGCGGGAAAAATTCGACCCCCGCCATCGGCGCATCGATGTCCGCCAGGCGCCGATGTTCAGGCTGATCGCCGCTCAGGATCCGACGGATAAGCGCTGGCTGTTGCAAATACCGAGTCACCACCTGGTGCTGGATCACGCCACCCTGGAACAACTGGTCGGCGAAATCGCCCTGATCCAGCAGGGCAGGCAGGCGGAATTGCCCGTGCCCCTGCCGTTCCGTGATTTCGTGGCGCAGGCCAGACTCGGCGTCAGTGAGGCCGAGCACGAGCCTTCTTCTCCGCGATGCTGGCGGATGTGGAGGAGCCGACGGCGCCCTTTGGTCTGGTGAATATTCAGGGCGATGGCTCCGCAGTGGAGGAGACCCGCCAACCGCTGGATGCCGAACTGGCGCAGCGGATACGCCGGCAGGCGCAGCGCCACGGCGTCAGTGCCGCGGCGCTGTTTCATCTGGCCTGGGCGCTGGTGGTGGGCAAGGCCGCGGGCAAAGAGGACGTGGTGTTCGGCACCGTGTTGCTGGGGCGCATGCAGGGGCAGGCCGGGGCCGAGCGGGCGCTGGGATTGTTTATCAATACGCTGCCGGTGCGGGTCGGCTGGGCAGGTCGAAGTGTTGAAGAAACATTGCGTCAGGTCCACATCCATCTGACCGGTCTCATGAATCACGAACACGCGCGCCTGTCGCTCGCCACCCGCTGCAGCGCGGTGCCGGCCGAAACGCCTTTGTTTTCATCGTTGCTGAATTACCGCCATTCACGTCAGATTTCTTCCGCCGAGCGCTCCGAGAACTGGCAGGGACTGGAAGTCCTGACCAGCGTGGAGCGCACCAATTATCCGCTGGGAATGTCTGTGACGGATCTGGGTGTCGGATTCGAGCTGGTGGCGCAGACCGATAAAAAAGTCGGCCCGTCCCGCGTCTGCGACATGATGCAGCAGGCACTGATCCAACTCACCGACGCGCTGGCCGAGCATTCAAATCGTCCCGCCTGCGAATTGAATCTACTGGGCAAACAGGAAAACAAACTGCTCACCCAATGGGCCGCCGCTTCCTCTAATTACCCGGACACCCACCCGATACACGGCCTGTTCGAACGTCAAGCGGCCCAACATCCGGAAGCCATCGCGGTGATTTTCGAGGATCGTCAACTCAGCTATCGGGAGTTGAATTCCCGGGCCAATCGGCTGGCGCATTATTTGATTCGCCAGGGCGTGCAACCGGAAACCCGTGTGGGCATCGCGGTGGAGCGCTCCATCGAAATGGTGGTGGGATTGTTGGCGATATTGAAAGCGGGCGGCGCTTACGTGCCCATCGATCCGGATTATCCGGCAGACCGTATCGCCCATATTCTTGCCGACAGCGGCGTGGAATTACTGTTGACCCAAAGCCATCTGCGCGAGCGCTTGCCGGTTGCGGAAATTCAATCGCTGATCGAATTGGATGTGCTCGATCTGCAGAGCGGAATCGATTGCCAATCCGCAGGTGCCACTCGATGGCAACAGTCTCGCCTATGTGATTTACACCTCCGGTTCCACCGGCAAGCCCAAGGGTGCGCAGCTCTGCCATCACAACGTCAGCCGTTTGTTGAGCGCCACCGAAAATTGGTTCCATTTCGGCCCCAGCGATGTCTGGACGTTATTTCACTCCTACGCCTTCGATTTTTCCGTCTGGGAAATTTTCGGTGCTCTATGCACCGGTGGTCGTCTGGTGGTGGTGCCTTTCTGGATGAGCCGTTCGCCGGAGGATTTTCTGCAATTGCTGCGCGATCAACGCGTGACGGTTCTGAATCAGACCCCTTCGGCGTTCGGCCAATTGGTGCAGATGAAAAATACCTATGCGGAATCCCTGGCGTTACGTCTGGTGATTTTCGGTGGAGAGGCGTTGGAGCCGGAAAGATTGCGTTCCTGGATCGAACACTGGGGCGATGCAACAACCGCAGTTGATCAATATGTACGGCATCACCGAAACCACGGTGCACGTCACTTATCGTCGCATTACCCAGGAGGACCTTGAGTGGAAATCGCAGCCCGGTGGGCGTGGCGATTCCGGATCTGGGCATGCGGGTTCTGGACGGTGCTTTGAATCCCGCGCCCATCGGTGTTCCCGGTGAACTCTATGTGGCGGGTGCCGGTCTTGCGCGCGGCTACCTCAATCGCGCGGGCCTGACTTCGGAACGATTTATCGCCGATCCGCAGGGCAGTCACGGTGAACGTTTGTATCGCACCGGCGATCTGGTGCGCTGGAACGCGGAAGGGCAGTTGGATTATCTGGGAAGGATCGATCACCAGGTGAAAATCCGCGGCTTCCGCATCGAACTCGGGGAAATCGAAGCGCAATTATTGGTGCAGCCGGAAGTTCGCGTGACGCCGTGGTGTTGGCGATGGAAGGGGCGGTTGGTCGGTTATGTCGCCCTGCGTGATGAACAGACAATCGAGTGAACAGATCATCGACCGTTCCAGATTGCGCGCACGTTTAAGTGAATACCTGCCGGATTATATGGTGCCCAGCGCAATCGTCGTTATGGATCGCATTCCGCTCAATGCCAACGGCAAAGTGGATCGCAAAGCTTTACCGGCGCCGGAAATGACGGGCAGTGCATACGAAGCGCCGCAAGGCGAAGTGGAAGAAACCCTCGCGCAAATCTGGCAAGAGGTTTTGGGTGTTGAACGCGTCGGCCGTCACGATAATTTCTTCGAGCTCGGCGGCCATTCGTTGCTGGCGTTAAAGCTTTTGGAAAAACTGCGTACGCACGGCTGGTCAGCGCCGGTGCGGACTTTATTCCAGCGTCCGCAATTATCGGCTTTCGCTCAATCCATCGAATCCACAAATAGGGCACTCACTTTTATCGTTCCGCCAAATCGTATTCCGGCCGGCTGCAATGCCATTCAGCCGGAGATGGTGACGCTTATTGAGCTGACTGCGGAGGAAATCCGGAATATTGAATCCTCAGTGCCGGGAGGTGCAGCCAATATCCAGGATATTTATCCGCTGGCGCCGCTGCAGGAAGGTATTCTGTTCCATCATTTACTGGACAATCAGAACAGGACGCTTATGTCACTGCCTATACCCTGAGCTTCGACAGTCGAAAACGTTTGGAGCGGTTTATCGACAGCTTCAATCAGGTGATCGCCCGCCACGATATTTTGCGCACAGCGGTGCTGTGGGAAAAATTGCGCGAGCCCGTGCAGGTGGTATACCGGCAGGCGGTTCTGCCTCTGAAATGGGTGGACAGCATCGACTCGCGCCCTCTGCGAATCGATGTCCGCCAGGCGCCCATGTTCCAGGCGACGGCCCGATACGAACCGGAAAGCGGCCGCTGGTTGTTGACCCTGCTCGGCCACCATATGGTCGACGACAACACGACCCTGCAACACCTGGTGCAGGAGATCGCTTTGATCCAGCAGGGACGCAAGGCTGATCTGCCCCACCTCCATTACCGTTCCGCGATTTTGTGGCGCAGGCGAAACTGGCGGTCAGCGAAGCTGAGCATCAAGCCTTTTTCTCGAATATGCTCGGCGATGTGAAAGAGCCGACGGCACCGTTTGGTTTGCTGAACGTCCGCGGGGATGGCACTGGAATTCAGGAAGCCCGCCAATCTCTTTGAACGACGATCTCGCACAGAGGATACGCCGTCAGGCGCAGCAGGTGCGGTGTCACCGCTGCTGCATTGTTTCATCTCGCGTGGGCATTGGTGGTGGGAAAAGCATCGGGCAGAGATGATGTGGTGTTCGGCACTGTCTTGTTCGGGCGTCTGCAAGGCGCCGAAGGGGCGGGCCGCGCATTGGGCCTGTTCATTAATACACTCCCCATCCGGGTTCGATGGGGGATGTTGGATGTGAGAGATGCCTTGTGTCAGGTTCAGAAAAGCTCTGACAGGGCTGGTACATCATGAGCATGCACGCCTGTCACAAGCGATACGATGCAGCGCTGTGTCCGGCGATATACCGTTGTTTTCGTCGTTGTTGAACTACCGTCATACCCGGCAAATTAAAATGGAACATCTGGCGGGTGCCTGGGAGGGCATGGAATCGCTGGAAAGCGCCGAGCGTACCAATTATCCATTGGCCCTGGCCGTCAATGACCTCGGAGAACGTTTCGAATTGAGTGCGCAGGTCAAGGTGGGTATAGGCGCCGATCGCATTTGTGAATATATGCGGAATGCTGTCGAAGAGATTACTGAAGCATTGGCCAATCGCTCCGATAACGCGCTTTGCAATCTGTCGATCATCAGCCAGGAAGAAATCTCACAATTACTGAAATGGAGTATCAACAATAAAACCATTATGGATTCGCTGCCAGTTCATCAGTTATTCGAGCTGCAAGCGGAGAAACGACCGGATGCAACCGCTGTTCTTTTTCAGGACCATATTTTGACGTACGCGGATTTGAATATCCGCAGCAACCAATTGGCGCATCATTTAATTCGTCTTGGCGTAAAACCGGAAGCCAAAATCGCCATAGTGCTTGAGCGTTCCTTCGACATGATCATAGGTCTGCTCGGAATATTAAAAGCGGGCGCAGCCTATGTACCCATTGATCCGGGTTATCCACAAGAGCGCATTGCCCATATCCTGGCCGACAGCGGAGTTGAGTTGCTGCTGACCCGGCGCGACCTCAGCCATTCTTTACCTGATGTCATTATCGAAAATGAAATCAAGGAAAACGGAATTGCGAAACTGGAGCTGGATGCCATCGATTTCAGCGACGAACCGGATCACAACCCTCAGATGCTGCTCACCGGCGACAACCTGATGTATGTGATTTACACCTCCGGCTCCACCGGTAAAACCCAAAGGTGTCGCGGTGACGCACCGCCCGTTCAGTATTCACTGTCAGGACATGGTGAATGTCTATGAAATGAATGAACGCAGCCGCGAATTGCATTTTCTATCGTTTGCATTCGATGGCGCACACGAAAGATTGCATACGGCATTGATCTGCGGGGCATCGGTCGTACTGCGCGATCATACGCTGTGGACCGCCGCGGAAACCTTGCAAACCATGGCGTCCAAACGCGTGACCAACGCAGGTTTTCCACCGGCGTATCTCAAGGAACTGGCGGACAGCGCAGAGACAAGTGGTACTCATCCCGCGTCGGTCCGGCTGTATTCGTTTGGCGGCGAAGCCATGTCCAAGGAGAGCTTCCATAAAGTCCGCTGTCATTTGCAGCCGGAAATATTGATCAACGGCTACGGCCCCACGGAAGCGGTGGTGACGCCCGTCCTCTGGAAAACCCACAATAAGGTGAACGTGCAATCGCCCTATGCGCCTATCGGTAAACCCGTGGCCGCGCGCAAGGCTGTGGTCCTTGACGATGCACTCAATCTTCTGCCCACCGGTATTGTCGGAGAGCTTTATCTGGGCGGGGAAGGTCTTGCGCGTGGGTATTTGAATCGCGGTGCCATGACGTCGGAAAAATTCATCGCCGATCCGTTCGACGCCGCTGGCGGCCGCCTATACCGCACCGGCGATCTGGTGCGCTGGAACAAAGATGGCGAACTGGAATATCTGGGCCGTATCGACCACCAAGTGAAAATCCGCGGCTTCCGCATCGAAATCGGTGAAGTGGAAGCGCAATTACGGGCTCTGCCCGAAATTAAAGAAGCGGTGGTGCTGGCCCAGGAAGGTCCACACGGCAGCCGCTTGCTCGGTTACGCGGTGCCATATTTTCCACAAACCATCGACGGTGCTGAAATTCGCAAAAGACTCGGTGATTTCCTGCCGGAATATATGGTGCCGTCGGTGATCACCCTGCTGGATAAAGTGCCCGTGAACACCAACGGCAAAATAGACCGCAACGCTTTGCCCGCACCAGACCCCATATCCGAAACCTTATACGAGGCACCACGCGGAGAATTGGAGACAATCATCGCCCGTATTTGGCAAGATGTATTGGGTATCGATCGCATCGGCCGGGATGATCATTTCTTCGAACTGGGCGGCCATTCGCTGCTGGCATTGAAAGCGATTCAACGCGCCCAGATCCAAACCATTCACAGCGAAGTTTCCATCGCCATGTTGATGAAGAACCCGCAACTGAAAACTTTCGCCGCCGCGCTGTTGAACGACACCAATGCAAAAGTTGAGGTGATAACTCTATCCTTGAACAAAAAGGGCAACCCGCTGTTTTGCTTTCCGGGACTCGTCGTCAATTCATCGGAATACAACCGGCTCATGTCCGCAGTCGGCCAGGACCGTCCCGTCCACGCCTTTGTCAGTCACGCCGTAGGTCCACGACGCTGGGAGCTGACATCTCTGAATGAGCTGGCTGAAACCTATGCGCAATACATAGAAGACAACTGCCCCGGTGGCGTGTGCTCGTTGCTCGGCTGGTCATTCGGCGGCGACATAGCCTTTGCCACAGCAGGCAAACTGGCCGGTCGGGTAAAAGTGGATTTTCTTGGCTTGGCGGATGTGACGCGCCCGGTGCAAACCGTGCGGTCATTGGCTGAGCCGGGGCGGGTCGAAGCTGAGAAAATCATGCAAGTCTGGCTGAGCAGGTCACCAATGGAATCCCATTGGCAAAAACTCATCGCACAAATACCGGCGGAATTAATGGACGCCGTTCTTTATCAAGTCTTGTCCGCCGAGGATCTGCCACTGGATGGCCCTGAGATTGGTTCCGTTGAATATCTGCAATGGGCAACATTGGATTCGCAAAGGATGCGGACCGGTTTTGCTTATCCATACATCAATGTACCAATCTATGCCTGGGAGGCAGAAGACAGCAATCCTTCTGGAATTCCCGGACGATACTGGGAGCGATATGGAAATCTCCGGTCTTCGGTCATCATCGAAGGAACGGATCATTTTTCGATAGTGCGTGACGAGGTTTTTGTAAGCAGCGTTCGAAAAGTACTGAATGAGATTTTCTCGCAAACAATTCAATCGGGGAGCAATACCAATTTGGCTGATGTGTCAGCACTGATGGAATGATGATCGGAATTTTTTGCGATTGAGATTGGCCTTATATAAAACCCCGGCATTACCGGGGTTCATATTAAAGCTCAAGAGATCTGTTGCAATGCGCTGCCAGCTTACCAAGTATACGCTGCCGATAACATTAAGTTACGCTCATCGCCGTAGTAACAGTTGTAACCACATGCGGATACGTATTCTTTGTCGAACAAATTATTGACATTCAATTGGACTTTCCAATTTTCTTTCCCCTCATATTGCAGTGCCATGTCCATTACACTGTAGGAGGGCACCTCAACTGTATTGCCGGAATTCAGCAAGCCATTGACGTAGCGTGCACCACCGCTGATGGTTAAACCGGGAAGAAAACCCCCAAGCACATGATAATCCAGCCATATGGCAGCTGTTTTTCGCGGTTGTGAAACCTGCTTGTCACCAATTTTGGTCGGCACATTATCTTTGGTAACCTCGTTGTGGTTGTAAGCGTAGGTTGTGATCAATCCGAAATGCTCATTCAGTTCGGCACGTGCTTCAAATTCAAATCCAGAAGATTCGACTTCGCCCTGCGCGACCTGCGGTCCAATCCCATTGGGATTCTGCGTCAATACATTTTGCTGAACAATTTCATAGACAGAAGCAGTATACGTGGCGTTATAAGTGGATGGCTCATACTTCAAACCCACTTCTAATTGCTCACCAGTGGTGGGGTCAAAAGGTTTTCCATCTGCGCCGAGACCCGAATTCGGCTGGAATGACTGCGAGTAGCTCAGGTAGGGTGCCAGACCGTTGTCAAAAAGATAGACAAGCCCGGCCCGGAATGTAAAGTCACTGGTATTTTCATTAATTGTTTCACTTTCGTCCCATCGACCGCCCAGCAGTGCCACCCAGCTCCCGGCAATTTTTATCTGGTCCTGCGCATAAATGCCCAATTGTTTGCCATCCACTGTTGATGGAGTGAATTCAGGAAAGGTAACGGGTAATCCATATGCTGGGTTAAAAAAATCAATAGGCTCCGCAGCGCCATAGGATGCCTGTTGTGAGAAATTCCCATCACTATAATCCACTCCGATTAGAGCGGTATGCTCAACATTGCCAGAGCCCCATTTTGCCTGCAGCTGGTTATCGATGCTGATGCCATCTTCTTTTTCAATCCGCCACTGCGCAAAACGATCAAATTCCCTTCGCTCGGAATTGACTGCCGTACGAAAGGCGCCCAGCAATTTATATTCAGTTTCAGTATCGTATCGAAGTACGTTCTGCCGGAAACTCCATGTGTCGTTGAATTGATGTTCAAGTTGATAACTGAGTGTTTGACGGCTGATGTCGAAATAATCCACGCCCGGTTCGCCCTGAAAAAAATCTCTTGCGATTTTGCCATTGGGATTGGAAAAAATCGTTCCATCCGCAGGAAGGCCGGCGACAAAAATCGTTTCATTATTCTGATGCGTGGCTTGGATATTCAGAGAAGTTTTTTCAGAAGGCGTCCAGCTCAAAGCGCCAGAGAAGGACCTGCGGTCATCGGGGATTTGCTCTATCATGGTTTCACTGTCGCGGATTAGGCCCGTGACTCTATAGCCCCATTCGCTACCTTCGGCGACAGGCCCGCCTATATCCGCCTTGATTTGCCGGCGATTCCAACTGCCGACTTGCAATCCCACCTCGGCAGTCTGCTCAATGGTGGGACGTTTGCTGATGAGGTTGATGATTCCTCCGGGAGAAGTTTGGCCATACAGAATCGACGAGGGGCCTTTGAGAAATTCAATACGCTCGTAAAAATAGGTTTCCTCTGGACCGCTGAGGGTCTGTATCGGAAAGCGACTGCCGTTCCAGGAACAGCGGTTTTTGATTTTCCAGACTGAAGCCTCGAACGGAAAAACTGGTGCCAGTCAGTCTCTGTCCCGAGCCCGATGTCGAATAAATTCCCGCCGTATAACCGAATGCCTTATCGAGGGAGTCGGCGCCCTGGATTTCGACCTGTTCGCGTGTGACCACCGATATGGTTTGCGGTGTTTCAATCAGAGGAGTGTCGGATTTGGTGCCTGTAGCGCTGTTCCTGGCAACGTAGCCACCCACAGGACCGAGTGCGCTTTCCTGAACGCCTGATGCCTTAACTTTGACTGCTGGCAATGTGGATGTACCCTGTTGGGCGGCCTGTACGCTCACCATGGCGCCGTCCAGCCGATAATCCAAACCTGTGCCCATTAACAAGCGAGCCAATGCCTGGGTTGTCGTCATGGCGCCTACTACGGATGTGGCTTGCTTATTGGCGACAACGGTGCTATCAGCTGTCACCTGCAGGCCGGATTGCTGCCCGAATGTGATCAAGGCTTCACCCAAGGGCTGAGCGGGAATATTGAATTGATGGATTTCCGTGCCAGCCGCGGCGGTTTGCACTTGCGCCATGGCCATGCCGCCACTGCAAAACGTCGCGATACACAAGGCCATTGCGAGTGGCCGGAGACGGAATTGAAATGACGGAGCAGAGGGGCAGTAAAACAGTACGCTTCATGAATCAGTAACCTTGCGAAGAAGATAATCGTTAAGTGACACGGACTCCAGTATCACTTGTCCCGCTTCCTATAACGATCAAGAAGGTTACTATTTCAATAAACCTGATACTTTTATTGCTTTTTGTTGTATGTATCCTTATTTGCCATCTTCATGAAAAGAAATTTATGAGCCGGAACAATGACTTGAATAAAACAGGTCAATTCATCCGGAGCAAGTGGCCTGGTAGGTGCGAGTGCTATCGATTTCCTCTGGAATCGGGGTTGCCGCGGGATGGGTGGAATGAACGCGGGGCCACCAAAGGGAATTGGCAAAATAATGCTCGCGCAACAGCATCACCAACTGGGCTTTTTTATGGGGGAAATCAAAAGTCTTGACCCTCGAATAACCGGTGAGATCGAGGTTACGGAGCTGCTGACTATGATTGACGTTCGGCTCACCGACGATGCGCTGTGTGCGCGGGTCATCGAGGAACATATAGTGGGCGATCGATGTGAGCCATACGGTTGCGAACGCTTTGCCGCGAAATGCCGATTCGCCGATCAGCACATGCCAGCCGCGGTCGTAATCCTGAGCCTCATAGTGAGCGCCTATCCGGTTTTCGGTTGCCCAATAAATTTCGAAATAGGCAAACGGTTCTTCGTCTAGACATCCGATCAGCGTGTACATGTGCGGGTTGTCCTTAATGCTTTGCAGATAATCGCGGTGCTGAGCGAGGTCGCCCTCTTCATGCCAATGCCTAGCGACTTCAGGATCATTCATCCAGCGGTTGAATCGTGCCAGATCCTTTTCGAGATCCAGCGTGCGCAGAGTAAATGTCTTATCGAGCCATGGAATAAAACGCTGATAGACCAAGCCTTGGGGCTTTGGCCGACGCGCTGGATGTCGGCGGCCTTCGCTGAGCATGTACTGGAGCGGCATCGGTGCCGGTACCTGCGGCATCCAAAGACGCGGTTGTTGCCAGAGCAGTTCTCTCGATGCCTTTAATTGGCCCGCCTCGCCCGGAAGTACGAAGCCGGATTGCTGCCACTCGGTGGTATCGACTCCCGGAATAAAAATCACAATCTCCCGCTGTAATGGGTGCAGAGTGAATACAGAATCGAGTGCGGCCAACAAGGCTTCTGTTTGCGGCGGTCGATGATCAACCCATTCAAGTTCCACGCCGGCTTTTCCTGTGGTCAACGCCCAGTGGTGGTTTGTATTTTCTGATACGGCCATCTGCATCAGAAAATCATCGGCAAAAACTGACTCGATCCGTCGCCCGTCAGGATAGGAAATTACCGCCGCCAATTGGCGCCAATCCAAGGACTGTTCTGAAGACGAGGAAATGACCATGGGCGGCTCCTTTATTCTATTGGGAAAAAATCGTGCGGGTCGTTAAGCGGTAACCGGATATTTTTGTATAACCTCTCGTTTCTTGTGCATGACATTCGCCAGTGCGTCACCTATTTCCCGCGTGCGCACCGCCATCACCGACAGCAGGGTATCGCTTATTCCATGGGTATCTTCACAGGCACCTTGTAGAAAAATGGCGGGTTTGAATTGCGGGTCGCTGAGCAACCGGTAATGACGATCAACAGTGAAATCCGACAAATAAGCGGCTACAGGGGCGAGTAGTTTTTTGTGCTGGATACGAGTGTAGCCTGTGGCAAGTATTACGGCATCGTAGCGTTCCCTATGAGTTTTCTGTGTATCTAGATCCAGCAGCGTCAGTTGGATGCCGTCGGATGTGTCGGAAACGCTCTGGGTTTTGTGATGAGGTAGCACCCGGTGGCGCGACCAGCCCATCACTTTCTGGCTATAGAGGATCTTGAAGATTTGCTGAATCTGATCAATGTCGGGAGCTGCATAATTTGTGTGCCGGAATTCAGCGAGTAATTGTTCCCTTTGCACGGGTGAGCGGCTATACATATAGTCAGTGAATTCGACATTGAAGATTTCGTTCACGGATGGACTATCGTCGGACGGATGCATTGCGCGCCCGCGCATGATGAGATCCACCTGAAGGTTATTGGGCCTGCCATGCAGGTCCAGGAAAATTTCCGCCGCGCTTTGGCCGGCGCCAATAACTGCAATTTTTTTTGACATCTTTCAGTTGGGTGAAGCCGCTTAGATAGTTGCTGGAGTGAAAAACTCTCGGATCATTCTTGAAAGATTGAAAACACTCGGGAATATTGGCGCTGCCGCCCGCGCCGATTACCAAATTGCGTGTCAGACGTTCCCGCATATTGCCGGTTGCATCGCGGGTTTTGATGCGCAACAACGTAATCTCCTCATCATACTTTTCCGGCAGTATTTCCACGACCTCTTCGCAATATGTGCAGAGTTCATCAAATTGACCTGCAACCCAGGTGAGATAATCGTTGAATTCCTGTCTGCTGGGAAAAAAGGTTTTGAGGTTGATGAAATCTTGCAGGCGTCCTTTCTCAAACAAATAGTTTGTGAAGGTAAAATGGCTTCTGGGATTGCGTAAAGTCACCAAATCCTTCAGAAAAGAGATCTGCATGTCAGTATTTTCCAGCAGCATATCGTTGTGCCAGCCAAACTGTGCCTGCTTCTCAATGAACAATACATCAATATCTCTGCCTGACAGCGGTTGCTCTTCCAGTGCTATGGCAAGGGCGATATTAGAGGGGCCAAAACCGATACCGATAAGATCGTAAACTTTCATAATATGTTCTGCCTTTTATGGTGAGTGGCCTTGTTCTGGAAGATGTAAGGTCATTACGGACATTGCTAATGTCTGCCCGCCACGTTTGCTGGAATTTTTTGATGGATTAAATGATTCTTTTCAATAGATTAATCGTTCTTCTAGCTTGACGAATATGATCTGCCAATGTTTAGGGCTGCAGCGGGAATTTATCGACGACGGACACTTTTGATCGAGGGCTGGTAAACAGATGAGCATGTTATTCGTCTCTATTTCATCACTCGATCTGTTGAGAAAGCGTATGTCGAAAAAAGAAACTGGTCTACATCTGGTCTCTGAGAAATGCAGCCGCGGATAAGGCCGGCCAATACATCGACTACAAAGGAGAACGCCGATATATGATGTCGCCGTTGGAGTATCTGGCGGGCCAGCTTGACCGGGCAGCCCTGGAAGACCGTTACTCCTTGGTGGCCGTCGTTCATGACGACGACAGAGAGTCCCTCAATGATAGGCAGAAATTGGTTGAATACGGTTATGCGCCGGGAGAGAAAAATAACTGGTTCTTTCCCTTGGATCTGGCCATTCAAGACCGAAAGCTGACAGATTTACTCATTTCGGTCCCTTCGACCTATCGGCGTCATGCCATGGGTTCGACCGAACGAGTGGCCGGAAAAATTGAATTTGAATATGCGTTGAAAAGAAAGCTGCTCGAACTGGACGCGGATCTCGTCGTCTTGGATGGGTTGTTGATCATTCTTGATCAACTGGTGTCCCCCTCAAGCCCGTTTCACCGGAAAATCGTTAACATTCATCCTGGGATTACGCGGCTCGAATCACGTTATGTGCGCCGCGGGGCCTGCGCTACACTGGATGCGCTTTACGGCGCGCGCGGACAAAAAGTGATGGATTGGCAAACGATGGAGGTCAGAGCCGAGGAGTCTCTTTTAAAAACCGGAGCTTCATTTCACTATGTCGATAAAGGCATCGATTCTGGTGAAGTGATAACGGATGTGCTGAATACCGCCATAGATCCGGATGACACTATCTTTGAGCTGCGCTGGAATAATTTTCATAATAGCCTTTTTCCCGCTCTTTCCCGTGGACTCGAATTAATGGCAACAGGCGGCGCGCACGCTGCTGAAAGTATTAAAGATGTTGGGAGAACGGAAAGCTCTGAAAATGCCGAGGTGGTTTGATGATTACGTTTTATAACGATAAACATAGTCTGCATCAGGGCAAATTCGAAATGTTCCGCGGTGAACTGGTGCCGTGCCATGAAGTGGCATCCCGCGCGGACCGGATCCTGTCCGAAATTGAACGCAGGCGACTGGGCAGCGTGAAGAAACCGCGGATTGAGGATAAACAACTGGAAGAAATCGTCGACAAGGTGCATGCAAAACGTTACTTGGAGTTTTTGCGTCACGCCTGGGAGGAGTGGACAGGTTTCGATCCAAAGAACCGGCAGAGGGATGTGCTGCCATCAGTATGGCCGGTGCGTTCTTTACGCAGCGATCAATTGCCGCAGAATTTCGCGGCCCGCATGGGCTTGTTCTCTTTTGATGCAGGCACGCCGCTGACTGTTGGAACATGGGCGTCGAGTTGGGGCGGCGCCGCATGTGCTATCGCTGCGGCGAATCATATTCTGTCCGGCGGCCATGCTGCCTTCGTCTTGACCCGTCCGCCGGGACATCACGCAGGTCACGACTTTTTCGGTGGATATTGTTTCATCAATAATGCGGCGGTCGCCGCCCAGGCACTTCGCGATGGTGGTAAGGAAAAAGTGGCAATACTGGACGTGGATTATCACCATGGGAACGGCACGCAGGCCATTTTTTATGATCGCGCTGATATTTTATTTGTCAGTATTCATGGTGATCCCGCCACCGAATATCCATTTTTCCTGGGATATTCAGATGAAAAAGGTGAGGGCGCCGGCTTTGGCTGCAGCATCAATATCCCGCTTCCCCGCGGCACCGGATTTCCCGCGTGGAGCAATGCCCTTTTGCAAGCTCTGGATGCCATAACGGATTTTAACGCCGATGCTTTGGTTGTGTCATTGGGGTTGGATACTTACGCTGGTGATCCCATATCCGGATTTCAGTTGAACACAGATGATTTTTTTTCCGTTGGGGAAATGATTGCCACGCTGGGCTTGACGACCATTTTTGCTCTGGAAGGTGGTTATGCATTGGATGCCATCGGGCAAAACACCGCGAATGTATTGGAAGGTTTCCACAGGGCTTCAGGTCGGAAAAATTCCAACACATCGAATAATGAGCAGCTTTAGGTCTAAAAAATTCAAGATGATTATTACTGGCATCTATCCGCTTGATGATTATTCGTCGGTCGATTAAATGTCGGTGACCAATTCCTAATATGAGGTCTCCATGCTAGCCCATCTTATCCGTCAGTCTCGCCACCTTTTACTGGCTGCTTCGGCTGCCAGCGTGATCGCTGGTGTTTGCGGTGTACTGTTGGTTTCGCTGATCAATACGGCATTGAGCCTCGATAATCACACATCGACATTAGCATGGCGCTTTACGGGGGTGATCATAGTGGTGATGGTCTGTCGAACTCTCGCCGCTGTGCTTTTTGAACGTCTTGGACAACATGCGCTGGCGGAGCTGCGCCGATATATCTCGTCGCGGGTATTGGCCACGGATTTCCGTCGACTGGAAATACTGGGCGGACCGAAAGTCCATTCAGCCCTGTCCGAACACAGTACCAACGTTTCGCAATTTTTTGTCAGTCTGCCCGCCATTTTGACGAACGGTGTCGTTGTGATCGGCTGCATGATTTATATGGCGATATTATCCTGGCAGATTTTTATCGCAGCTGTGGTGATGATCGGCTTGGGATCTTTGGGATATCACTTTGCGCACCTGCAGGCGATACGACATCTGGGTAATGCAGCGAAGGAGCAGGATCGATTGTTCAGCCATTTTCGGTCATTGACGGATGGCGCTAAGGAGTTGCGTCTGCACGCGCAGAAACGCCAGTCCTTCAAGGAGGAAGTCCTTGGAGCTTCGATCGATCAGGTACGCCAAAGCCGCGCTTTGGGCATGTCTATTTTTGTAGCCTCCGCCAGCTGGGGCAATTTTCTGATCTACGCTTTTATTGGCGTTGTTTTATTTGTCCTGGTGGGTGATGTGCCTGATCGCATCAAGATAACCACCGGCTTTGCGTTAATTTTTCTTTATATGGTAGTGCCGCTGGAAGTGTTGCTGCTAAATATTCCGCGGGCCAATCTTGCCAGGTCGGCCGCTGAGCGGATCAATGAGATCACGCAGGATATGCCCAGTGCCGTTGCTACGGAAGGGGTTTCAAGAAATCCGATACGGTTCGAGAGCGTGCAACTTCGCAAAGTCACACATCGCTATTATCACGAACAGAGCGATGAACTATTCGAGTTGGGGCCAATCGATCTGGAATTTCTGCCAGGATCGATCACTTTTTTGGTGGGTGGTAACGGCAGCGGCAAAACGACGCTGGCAAAATTATTGGTGGGCTTATACGCGCCAGAAAGGGGGGAGATCCAGTTGAACGGGGAGTCTATCACGGAAGATAGCCGTGATCATTATCGCCAACTATTTTCAGCGATTTTTTCCGATTTTCATTTATTCGAGCGCCTGTTGGAGCCGGGGCGCGCCGATCTCGATGAAGAGGGTAACCGCCTGCTGAAGCGGCTGCACCTGCAACACAAGGTCAAAGTCCGTCACGGCGCTTTCAGCACCCAAACTTTGTCTCAGGGCCAGCGCAAAAGGCTGGCCCTGGTGGCGGCCTGCCTTGAAGATCGTCCATTTCTGGTGTTTGATGAATGGGCCGCTGATCAGGATCCGGTTTTCAAAGAGGTCTTCTATCACGAACTGTTGCCGGAATTGAAAGCCCAAGGCAAAACGCTGTTAGTCATATCTCATGACGACCGTTATTTTCATCTTGGTGACCGGTTGATAAAATTGGAGAATGGTCGATTAACCAAGATCCAGACAAAACAATGTCCCGTGCATAGAGAGACGATGAGCTTGCAGAACTCTAATGTTGATCCCGCCTAAGGTATTGTGGCCCATCCGTCCTGGACACATTGTTAGAGAGTTGTTTCATAACTCGAAAAATGGATAACCTTTTAATTAACTGATGAACGAGACGGCAGTGGGTTTTGAGATCAAGAGCTCAGGTGGGGAGATCTTCCAGATCACTATCTATCTATCTATCTATCGGGCGCAGATGCAATACTGGGAAGAGCAATGTTGGTGAGGGCTGCTCAAGCTGATGGATAAAAGACGCTCACGGAGCGGGGATGTATTTGCTGGTAGTTTCGCATCAGCAAAAGGGCTCTGAGGCCGGAAAAGCCAGGGCGTAGAAAAGATGGTAGCGGTTGACGGCCAGGGTATTTTGGGAGGCACCGTTGCCTCGGCAACAACAGCGAAAGTAACTTTAATAGAGGATGTTTTGAGTCCGAGTGTGTTGAATGCGGTAAGCGTGAATTGTATCGACCCACACATTGATAATATTTGCATTTAATGCACTACAAATTCTTGTGCGAAGGCAAAGCTTTTTAACGAACCTTGCTGGGGACAAACAGCACGGACAGCGATTTTCGTATGCCTGGACTCCATGCCAAGAGCAATCCAATAGCGAAGGCCGCGCCAGCCAGAAACATCACCCAGACTAGAGCAGCCATGGACGGATGATCTGCCCCCAGACAAAAAGTCAGAGACAGCCCTTGGCTGACATAACCCAGGGTACGCAGCAGCTTTTTTCCAGTTTCCTTTGGTGGGCTCGTGGTAAAAACCTGTCGCCAATGCGCTTCCAATGACAGCGCCAGTAAAGCCATCCCCATCAAGGCGAAGAGCACCGCCAAAAATAAGTAGGCTTGATCAGACATGAGCGGCCTCCAGAGATTTGTTTTCCATTCGTTCTTCAAATGTTACTGCACGCAGGTATTCACGGCGACCCAGTTCGCGAGCGACGAATACGCTCGCTAAGGCTGAGGCCATAAGACTGAGGTCGACGCCTGCAACGGGCCAGTAGGCGAAAAGAGTTCGGCCGAGGTGGTCTCCGGTAGTAAGCCAGTTCAGCGCCACCGCGGTAACAGCTAGTAAAGCCACCAACCAGCATTGCTCGCGCCACGCTGGCGAAATTTTTCCAACTGCCACTGGGCCGCTGCGCCACAAGGCATGACCTGAGGCCAATAGCCATGCGCCCCAAAACACCAATTTTTCCCAGTCGCCTTTGCCTGCCAGTGCGCTGGGCAGCAGCCGGTTGCTCACTAGCATCGCCATCGTTGCCACCAGTATCCCTGTGACTACTGTTGTACCGAGCGCATCGACGAAGCGGCTTCCCTGGCTGCCGCTTTTGGCGTGCTGTTTTTTACGTTTCTCAACAAAAAAGACAAAACCCGTAGCTATGCATGCACATCCGAGCAATCCACCCAACGCATAGAGCCAGCGCAGTAACCAGTGTTCGAAGTGCTGCAAATGCAGCCCGATGAGAAATCCATTGATATGGCCTACCACGCTGCGCGGTGGATCTTCGCGCAACAGTTCGCCGGTACTGGCCTTGAAATGGATACCCTCACCCACCAGCGCCACTCGGTCACTGCCGGCGCGGAAGATGCTGATATAACCGTTGCTGTCGCCGAGGTGGTACATTGCCAAATACCCAACCTCTCCCGGCATGTCACGAGCAGTCCAGCGACGTTTCGCCTCGGCAACCATGGCGTCAACAGAGGCAATCGATGCTGGAATTCCCGAGCGCTCATGAGGCAGCCCTGTGTTTTCCGCCTCCTGAACCTCCGCGTGATCGTGCAGAGGTTTGAGCAGGGTGCTGCTAAGTGGTAGATACAGCCAGGCTGCAAATATCGCCAGACCGGTAAAGGCAAAAAAGAAGTGGAAGGGAAGGGCGACCACCCCAGTCATATTGTGCAAGTCGAGGGCACTGCGTTGAATTTGTTTCTGTGGGCGAAAAGTAAAAAATTCACGGAACATCTTGCGGTGGATTACTACGCCGCTGATCAGTGCGGCCATCATGACCATCGCAGCGAGCCCCACAATCCAATAACCGATATTTTTCCAGTGCCAGTTAAGGCTGTAATGCAGTGGGTAAAAAAAAGCGGCTGCCAATTTTCAGTTGGTCGTCGCGCAACACTGTCCCGTTGCGTGGATCGATAGTGACGTTTCCGTGAATGTGGTTGTGTCCTGCCGGATCCTTAGGCTTCGGCACTCGGAACCCTACACCCATAATTAATACCGGGTCGCGGTGAGTGGTGTAGGCCCAAAACTCATCAGCAGGCAGGTCCACCCGTGGCGTCATCGGACCCTGGTTGGAATCGTGAAGGCGGGGCATATTAGCCGCATAATCCTGCTCGTCGGGTTCCAGCGCACTCAAGATCGGCAGCAGCATTTTGTCGAAGGACGGCATTGTCTGGGGTTCAAAGCGCGTTTCTGGTATCGCCCAGCGATCAATCTCCCGATCAAAAACTGACAGGGAGCCGAAAAAAAACACCACCATTAACACAAATCCAAGCGCCAAGCCGAACCAGGTATGCATCCAGGCCATCGCCTGGCGAAAGTTTGTGAACACTTCTTATATCCCCTGCAATAAAATCTTTTGGATCAGCCATCCGAGCATTGTCATGATGAGCCCTCCGCCCACCAGCATGACCCAAATGCGATTCACTTTTCTCACCGAGAAAGACCAAATGAAAACGCCGAGCAACACTAGAAGGGCCGATATTAGAATTCCGGTCTCGGCCTCATGAAAGTCGACACCCAATGCGACCAAGCCGGCGATGCCAAAGGCGCTGAATCCCCAAGCAAAAGCGTAACTCCCCAACACGCTGGCGGCCGCGAGATGGGCACCCTGCCAAAAATTCGTTATCTGCATGAAATGGCTCCTGAAAAAACGGAAGATTGACGTGCTGTGCCATGTCAGGCAAGGCGCCAATGCTGACACAGATTGAGAAGTATTCGCAATTGCACTTTGTTTATGGCCGAGATCCTATTGGAGATTAATTGAGCAGGTGTGATGAAAGTCCCGAATTCTGTCGTTGAGAGCTTGCTGGTGCACAGCGTTGGAATGGCGTTTCGACAATCGATGCACTAAGCCTCGAAACGCTCTGTATTTTTCAGTTGATCAACGAAGCTGCTTGGTAATGACATGGTACGGATCCACCCGATGGTCGGTGGGGAAGGGGCTTTCGGTACTCCGTCTGCACCTGGTACACAGATGATTGGGTGAGGCAGCTCCCCAGTCGCTGCTGTCAACGAACCCTGGGTTTGATTGCCCTTTGCTGCTAGATGGCCTCGTCCGATCATAATCATGAATAAAACCAATGAATTCCTGAAAAAATACTATATTTCTTCATGATAAACAGGCTTAAGATGTGACCATCTTATGACCAATCTATCGGGCATCTGGCACACCAGTCTTAGAAGATTCTTTAGTGAGTTTTGATTGTCATCTTGAGAAAACACAAGAGGTTGGCACACATGATATTTTCATTTGTCGAGTTGTCGCCATTGCAAAAACTGAACAAGAACAAGGTTTGATTTGTTTTAAACGTACTTATCATCCTGTCGGGCAGATGACTGTTGCATAAAGTGGTTGTTATTTAGAATGAAATTGTGCGTAAGCTAACCCCAGGCTGGATCACCCTTAATTGGCGGTGCCGGCGGCACACTTATGAATAAGCACTTAAGCTCGGTAGTCGCTTTAACTTCCGAAGCTGCTCGATCAAAGGTTGTAGAAGAAGCATTTCAAGGGTAATCGCAGGCAGTTCAATTACTTTGAGAATTCGCGATGACTAACAGAGCAATCCGCCCCGAGGATGCATGGAAAACGGATGTCTTATCAGCTGGTAGATCAATAGGCCAATTGGAAACAGTAATCTTTACGTTGTCTATCATATCTGGAAATCCGGTATTCATTGGCGGCTGGCTTGCCTTTAAAGTTGCTGCAAAATGGGAAAATTGGGCCCATGTTGTTCGTCTTCCAGATTTGGCTCTTCTCCTTCGCGCCGACTCCTAAGTGTCACCTAAAATCCCGCGCAATGAATCCAGCTGCCACGACATGCCTTCGATATGTCCTATGATCACATTCGACCGGCTGACAACATGATGGCCGCCTCCACCTCTTTGATTGCAGTAACCGAGCGGTGAGGATCGCTTTGCTGAGAATTTCTTGGAGTTCCAATAGATGCGGTGTATAAATCGTCATCTGGTGGGGTCAAGTTTTCTGCGGGCTATCACTTATCTCCGTCTGGATGGTTAAGCATGGCGGGATTCAATCCGTCGATATCGCGCCAATCCACTTCGAACATTTCGCCAGGTCCCACGTCCATTAGGATGTAGAAGGTTTCGGACGGTAGTTTGGTGCTGAAGCGCGAGTTTTTGTCCAACGCTCCACTTGCCAGAGTGTCACCGGAATAGCTTATGACCCTCATTGTGGTGCCGCCGGCATTGCTGCCGTCATCAAAACCGCCCCGGCAATCGATTTTCTGGCCGTTCAGCTCACAGCGGCAAACCGGTGTATGGGCCAGAGCGGATGCACCGGACAGGCACAGCAACAATAAAGCGAATCTCATGGGTGTTCCTGGATCAGTGAAGCCAGCGCCGGAGACAGGCGCTGGATATCGAATTCCTGGTGATAGACCTCACCATTGTTGCCCTCCACCGTCAACCAGAGTCCATCCTCCAGGGTGGCGGCGCGGGGCAGGGGGATTTCAGCGGTTTTTTCCGGGCCCCGGCCGCCGAAGGCATTGCCTGCCGCCCTCAGGGAGTGGGGCTTGCGCACCTTGAAATAAGCCATGCGGATCTGCGTTCCGCAGGATTCACAAAAGCGGATCACGAAAGCTTTGATGGGAATACCCATGGCGACGATCTCCGGGGCTTTCTGATCCTTCTCGGCCAGGGTGAAGGTCCAGGGGCCTATCTGACCGTGAACGGCATCCTCCCGCAGCAGCGGTTTATCCGGTGTATTCAGCAACTGCCAGGTGAAACCGGCCAGCGGCATCAGCAGGACGGCCGCCAGGGTGGCGGTCACGGCCGGGGAGGCGCGGGATTTGATGACCGCGTAATTGCCGCTGGCGTCTTTGGGCGGGCATTGTCTGGCGGTTTTGTTTTCAGGCTGCCATGACCAATTGGGTAGGTAGAACACCAAGGCGACGCCGGCAATCGTCAGCCAGCCCAGCCAGGTGACCGAGCCTATACCGAAGCGCCATTGATGAATGCCCAGGGCCAGGGACACTCCCAGCAGCAGCCAGCCGCCGATCCGCAGCAGCCGGCTGTGCGGTTCCGACAGGTTTCTGCGCAGGATATGAGAGCAGTGCTTGGGCATGGTCAGGGTCAGGGCGACGAATCCCGCCAGACCGCTGAGAAAGACTGTGATATGCATCAGTGTCATGGCGCGCCTCCCGGCAGCAACAGCCAGGCAAGCCCGGAGCACAGGACTGTGGCGGCGGTCAATCCCAGCCACACGGTGCGCAGGTGTTTGACGGCAAAGACCCAGATGATCACACCGGCATAGAGGACAAAGCTCATCAATGCGGCGAAGACGATGGCTTGCGCTTGCGGCACAGGCCAGATCAGCGCCAGCAGCACAGTGGCGGCGGAGGTGAGGGCGTAACCGCCCACCGCAGCGGCCAGTACGCGGGAGGCCACCAGCCAGCGGTGGAGCGTGGCATCCGTAAAGGTCGGCATCACGCGACACCTCCCGCCAGCAGGGCACGGTTACCGGTTTCCACGGCGGCCGCTTTCTTCAGCCAGATGCGGTTGACCTTGACCGCCATGTAGGCAAATGCCGCTCCCAGTCCCAACATGGTCAGGTCGAAACCCGCGAGCACCCAGTCACCCGCCGGCAGGGTGATGCCCAGATGCCTGTCGGTGGTCAGGGCATTGACGACAGGCAGCAGGGCGAAAGCGGCCGCCGCCAGTCCGAGCAGTTCCACCCAGGCTTTGCGGGTATCGCGGAAGAAGGCATAAAGCAATGTCTCACCCCAGAGCAGGAACAGGAAGTTCGCCTCCCAGCTGGCGCGATCGGCGATCTCCACCGGCAGCAGGCGATTGGCCCAGAAATAGGCCGCCACCCCGGCCGGCAGGCCGGCGATGGTTGCGATATTCAGGGCTTCCACAAGGCGGTTGCCAATGCCGGCGCCGGAAGCGCCGTGGTGCTTCCGGCGCTTCACCGTCCACAACACCAGACCGGTGCCGATCATGCCGCAGCCCAGCAGCCCGGCGACAAAATACAGCCAGCGCAGCCAGGGTTCGGCGAAGCGGCCTTCATGCAGGGCGAACAGGGTCTGGGTGGTGCGCACGGCGGCGTTGTCGTCCTCCTCCGGCGGCAGAGGTGCGCCGGTATGGGCGTGGAAACGCATCACGTCGCCCTTGAACCAGCGCAATTTGTCGCGGTACACCCGGCTGATATCCACGAAAGGTTCCTCTCCTCCATCGTGCATCACCAGCACGGAACGCACCTCACCCTGGCCCCAGGCCGATTCGGCCCGGGCGATCATCTCCGTCACCGGAGCTTTGGGCCTGGAAACGGCTTCGTGGCTGTGCTCGCCGAACAACTCTTTGAAAAAGCGCTCCCCGGCTTTGTCGTCGGTGCCATAAATCGCGGCAATACCGGCGGGCATGTAATCGGTGTAGAAAAACATCAGGCCGCTGTAGGTGATCATCAGAAAGAATGGCAGTGCCATCACGCTGATCACATTGTGGGCGTCCAGCCAGGAGCGCTGGCCCTTGCCGGGACGGAAGGTGAAGAAGTCTTTGAAGATCTTTTTGTGGGTGATCACGCCGGTAATGATCGCCAGCAGCATCAGCATGGTGCAGACGCCGACAATGCGGAAGGCGATTGGGTAGTCGATATAGTGCAGGGCGTAGTGCATGCGGTAGAGCAGGTTGCCGCCACCGGTCTCCCGCGGCTCCACGTCCGTGCGCAGCCCACCGGTGGCCGGGTCCAGCTTCTCGCTGCCGCGCGTACCGTGTTCATGGCCTTCCAGCGGCATGGTTTCCCAACTGATGGAAAAATCCTCCAGCTGACGCGTCCCCAGGGACTGGTGGGGCAGGGTGATACTCCAGAACTCGGCGTGAGGAGCCACCTGTTCCAGCCGGTCCAGCGCCATTGTGGCCAACCGGCCCTGGTCGTACTGCGGCGCAGTGCCCTGCAGAGGCCGTTCGGGCTGCATCCAACGGGTGATTTCGTAGGTGAAATAGCCGGCAGTGCCGGTGACAAATACAAAAAACAATACCCAGCCCACGACTAGGCCGGACCAAGTGTGCAGCCAGGCCATGCTCTGGCGGAATCCTTCTTTCATAACGGAATTTACAACCTCATATAGGGACTGCAGGGCAGGTTTTGTACCCAGCGGATTGTTGCAGGCTTGCACCTACTTCCTCTTAAGAACGAATGAGATTGTCAAAAGGCGCAAGTTTTATGCAGCCGGCAAATTCATCCGCGCTATGTCAAGAGGGGAGGCCGTGGCATATCCACTTTTTTGATAATAAAAATCAATCGTATTCGCATCATACCCTTCATCCAACAGATTGTGGATATTCAGCTGTATAAAAATGTAATTGCCATGGTTCTTCGGATCAGAACTGACCACGCAGCGTCAAGGTGGCATTGCGAGGTGCGCCATACCAGTTGCTGTCGCTGGGTCGCCCAAGCGTGGCGTAATAGTTTTTGTCGAAGACATTATTGACGTTCAGCCCCAAGTCCCAGTGATTGCTGACCTGATAGTTCACATGCGCATCCCAGACGGCATAGCCGCCTTGCTTGATCTCGAACGGTGGCTGGGTCCAGCCCGCGTCGGTCAAAACCCAATAGGTGCCGGTGTTGGCGTGCTCGCTTTTCGCCGTCACACCGCCACCGAGGGTCCACTGTGAATAGGCGCTAGGCAGGTTGTAATCGGTCCAGAGCTTGACGATATGCCTGGGCGTGAGCGCGCTATAGGCCACGTCGTCCCTTTCGTTTTCGTTGCGATTGTAGGTATAGCCGGCAAAGATCTCCCAGCCTGGCGCAAGCTCACCCGAGCCTCCAGGTCCAGCCCCTTGCTGACGATTTTGCCGAGCGGCAGATAAAAACGACTGTTTTCGCCGTAGCGTGTATCCTGCACGGCCTCGTCATTGCGCTCGATATGGTAAAGCGCGACTGACACGTTCAGTGCCCCGTCCAGCACGCTACCCTTGGCGCCCAGCTCATGGTTGCGGCCCGTGATCGGATCCAGTTTGGTCGGGTTTTCGGGCGGGCCGGCATACGTGTCTTGCGGCTTATAGGCTTCGGTGAAACTGGCATAGGTAGTCCAGTGCGTCGTCAGCTCATAGGTGGCGGCGGCATAGGACGTGAAGATGTCATTGTCGCGCCAGTGCCAACTGGTATCGCGAGAGGTGACATTACCGTTCTCGTCATACTCCTCCATGATGTCGCGATGCTTGTAACTCCCGTAGCGTCCACCGAGGATGACATGCATCTTGTCGGTGGTCTGCAGATCCAGCCGGGCATAAATTCCCTCCTGCTTGCTACCAAAGGCTGGCCAGCCGTAGTCGAGCCGGGGGTTCGTCGGTGCCGGCAGGACGAGGCCGGGGAAATCATCCACGCTGACTTCGCCTGTCGGGAAGGCCACCTCGAAGACGTTGCGCATCTGCTTGCCGTCGCTGCTGCGTGAGTCGATGCCCGCGACCAGCTTGTGTTCGAGATTCCAGGCGCGGAAACGACCGCTGACGCTCAGGTCCACGCCATCGGAATGGTTGCCGTCCTCTTCGGAGTACGCCCTGGGTTCTCCAAACGATCCCGTTGCCGGATCGACCGGCCCGTTGAGTCTGAGCTGCATGTAGTCGAAATCATAGCGCTGCCTCATGGCGCTGAGTTTCGCCGACCAATCGCCGTTGAACTGGTGTTCGGCGGTGATGAAGGTCTCGCGGATGGTGGTATCACGTCTGGCCCAATCGGCGTTCAGCGCCACGTCGCGTGGCAGCCTAGCTGACGACTGTCTGTATAGGTCGGAAAACCACCCATCCAAGTGATGCCGTCTACATGCTGATGGCTGGCTCCGCCGCTGATTTTGGTCGAGGACGTCAGGTCATATTCCAGAATGCCGTAAATGACCTGCTTTTCCTCATCTGCCGGGCTGTAGAAGAATTCCCGGTCCTGCCAGACGCCGACCAGTCGGCCGCGCAACCGGCCTTCGAGAGCGATAGGCCCGCCGATATCCGCCTCGATGCGGCTATTGCTCCAGCTGCCATAGGCCAGTGAAACCGACGAGCGCAACTCGTCGGTCGGTCGCTTGCGCGCGAGGTTGACGGTGCCGCCCGGTTCTCCGGCTGCTGAGAACAGCCCATCGGCACCGCGCAGAATCTCGACCCGGTCATAGATCGCCAGGTCGAAATCCGGCCGGAAGGTCGAGGTGTAAGAGGTGCCCAGATTGTCGATCTGATAATTGTCGATGAGGAAGCCGCGTGAACGGAACTCAGGGTTGCCCAAGCCGTCGGTGGTGGCGACTATGCCCGGCGCCTTGGCCATGGCGTCGCTCATCATGGTCAGGTTCTGGTCCTCGATCAATTTGTCGGTGACGACGGTCACCGATTGCGGAACCTCTTTCAGTGAATCGGCGCCGCGGGCGATGCTGGCCACTTCGGTCGCATAACTGGAACTGAGGTCGGCGTTTGCCGTTACCTTTACCGCTTTCAAAGTCCCCATCGCTGCCTGGGGAAGAGGTTGTAACAGATAACCTCCGTCAGACTTAACCGCCTGCAAACCTGTACCTTCCAATAATTTTTCCAATCCATCTTCAGTGGAATAATGGCCGCGCAGGCCCTGGGTGGTTTTGCCTTGGGCCAGCTCGGCTGCGCCCGATAGGTACACGCCGGACATGCTGATAAATTGGGTGAGTGCGGTGGTGAGGGAGCCGGTGGGGATGTCGTATCTTTTGGGGCTGGTGGTTGTGATGGCCGATGGGGTGCTAGCAGTCGATGCTGCATCCTGTGCTTGCGCGGTGAGTGGAATATTCAGCAAGGCGCCGGTGCAGATGAGGTGCAGCGCAATGGCCAGGGGTTTAAGTGCAAACTGGTTGTTGTTAACCGATAAATACGCATTGGCGTCAGAGAAGGACATGGAAAATTCCTGGTGATCATGGATAAAAACAGTCGTCACCTTATGAATCGAACCGCTCATCCATATCCGGAACTCGCACCGTAGATTTTTTTACTTTTCTTTATTGCCGGGGTTTTCTCGTGCCTCGATGGTGATCCACCAAGGCATGGTGCGCTCGATTTTTATCGGCAAGGAAGATTGCAGCATCTTCAGGGTCTTATCCAGATCATTCAGTGGGTACCCGCCGAGTACGTGCAGGTCCGCCACCTCGGGTGAAACGCCGATATGCCCGGTGTGGTAGCGCCCCAATTCGTCGATCAGCTGCGCAAGCGGTGTATCGATTGCCAGCAATATTCCCTGTGCCCAAGCCTGGTGGGTTGCTTCGGCGGGATTAACGGCATCCATCGCGGCGGCAGAAAACACGGTTTGCTGCCCGACCTGGATAATCTGCCTGAACGTTCCCGTGGTGATTTCCACTGCACCTTCATAGACGGCCAGCAGGGTTTTTCCCTCCATGAGGCGCACCGTGAAACGGGTGCCGAGCGCGCGCAAGCGCCCTTGCGGGGTATCCACCATCAGTGGGCGCGGATCTTTCCCGGTGTCCACCAGCACTTCTCCGCGCACCAGCTGCAAGCGCCGCAATGTCGGTTGGTAATCCGCATTGAGGGCACTGGCGGTATTCAGGGAAATGCGGGTGCCGTCGCTGAGTGTGAAATCACGAATCTCGCCGGTTGCCGTGCGGTAGTTTGCCGTCCAGGCCATTAAGGCGCCCGGTAACGGACTGGAGCGGATGCCGAACCAGCCCAACAGGCCCATCACCGCAACACTTGTCGTGCCATTTACAAACTGGCGGCGTGAAAGTTTTTTCTGTTGCAGCTTTTGTAATGTCACAGCGGCGGGCTGGCGAGTGTCGGATGCCTGCAAAGGTTGGAAGCGCTGGCTGATGGTTTCCACGTAATGCCAGGCGTTGCGATGGGCTTCATCTGCGGCCAACCACTCCTGCCAGCGCTTAAACTGCTCCTGATCACCGCCACAGGTCCGCAGGACCGCAAACCATTCTGCCGCTTCTTGCAGAGTTGTGTGGGATGGCTGGGAAGACGGATTCCATGGCGAAGTCATTGGACCTGCTCCCGCAATTCCCCCTCCAGGCAATGCAACATTGCGGTGCTGAGATACTTGCGCACCATGCGATCCGACACACCGAGGTGCTGCGCAATTTCCGCTCCGCTGTAGCCATAAATCATCGACATCACAAACGCCGCCGATACGTTTCTGGGCATACGCCCGAGCATGGCATCGATCTGGAACAGGGTTTCCAGCACCATGGCCTGATCCTCTACACAGGGTGCATCCCCTGCCGACTCCGCCAGCGTCTCCAGCCATGCCTGCTCGATTTCCCGCCTGCGCCAGAGGTCGATGCACAAGCCTTTTGCCATGACACTCAGGTAAGCGCGCGCACCGGATGAGGTGTCAAACAGGCGCGGCTTGATGATAAGGCGCACAAAGGCATCCTGCGCCAAATCCGCCGCATCTGCTGCATTGCCTAATTTGCGCCGCAGCAGGCAATACAGCCAGGAGTGGTGATCCCGGTAGAGCGATTCCGTGGAGGATGAAGAGGATGGGCTAAACATGACGAGCATGACGAGTTGGTTGAATTGTGCGTCATGCTTTCACAAATGAGATTCATTTTCAATTGCGGCGAATGAAAGAGTGCTGGCCCTGGCAGGTGGCTAGCTAGAATTCCATTTTCATCGAGAATGCCAGGCTGCGCGGTATTCCCAATTGCCAATACGATGACCAGTAATTTTCATCGGTCAGATTGGTGATATTCAGCGTAAATGAAGTCGGCAATCCGGAAAGGTGGGTTTTATACCGGGCGCCCATGACATATAAAGTGTACGCATCTATCTCTTCTGCATATTCATGTTGTTGTATTTTTCATCCGTGTAGTAAGCGCCGCCGGTGAGTGTAAGGCCGGGCAGTCGGGCAACGGAATATTCAGCATAAAGCTTCGCCATGTTTGACGCGACGCCAATCGGTTTCTTCCCTTCCAGATTGGCATTGGTGGCTTTCTCAATGTTGAGATCCATCAGAGTGCCCCCGCCATGATCGTCAGGTTATCCGTTGCTTTGCCGGTAAAGGTCAATTCGATCCTTTGATGAATTTGTTCGCCGTCCTGGTTGCGGGTAATTTTGCCATTCGGAGTGATTTGGTCGAATGAAAGATATTGAACTGAATCGCCCCGGCTTTTTCGGAGACATTTTTATTTGAGTAATATTGACTGCCCCGGTCACTATGATGCGTCACGCCTTTGGGTTTGCCTCGCGCCCACAGCCTTGCTCAAACGCATCCAAGATCAGGTCAGTCCGCATATTTTTCATCGCGCGCCAACCGACGATCCGAGGAGAAAATACGTCGATCACGAATGCGACGTAGACAAATCCGCTCCATGTGGCGATATAGGTGATATCAGCAACCCACAATTGATTGGGTCTTTGCGCACGAAATTCTCGAATCACCAGGCAATGCGCTTTGTCATCAGGGGTCGTCGTCTTGCATTTTGCACCGAGCCGCACACCCTGTATGTCAAGCACCTGCATCAAGCGCTCAACCGTGCAGCGAGCGACGTCGAACGATTCTCGCCTCAGCTGTTTCCAGACCTTGCGAGCACCATAATTTGAATGGCTTTCTTCCCAGACACGAAGGATCTCAGGCATCATTTGCTCATCCCGTTTGACACGCTGCGAACGGCGATCAGTTTGCCGTTCAAGTTGCTTGTGACGATGATAGGTCGATGGTGCAATCTGCAGATGTTGGCAGATAGGCTCGACACCAAAGTCGTGCCTGTGGTCGTCAATAAAACGGACTATTTCTTGGGTTTGCGGTCGAGCTTCGCCTGGGCAAAAAAAAGCAGACGCCAACCGCAGAATTCATTGGCGCGTCGAAGCTCGCGGTTCTCTCATTCAAGCCCCTTAATCCGCGCAGCTTCATCACTGGAGATACCAGGCTTTACACCGCTGTCCACTTCCATCCTGCCAATCCAGGATCGAAGCGTTTCGGGGGTACAGCCGATCTTGGCGGCAACTGATTTAATCGCCGCCCAGCGGGACTTATGATCACGCTCGCTCGTCAGCACAAGGCGTACTGCGCGCTCGCGTACTTCTGGTGAATATCCGGGTCTCTTGTTCATAGGCTAATTCTCTCAAGAAGGTTAGCCTCCGATAAACCCGGGGCGGTTCAATATTGAACACGGACGAACTCAATACGATGTCTTCATTGGGGGCATATTTGGCGCCAAGTTCATATTGAGTACTAATAAACGGTTCGAGGATTTCGCCTGGGTTGTTGTAGATTTCTGAATCATCAGGCACCGCACCTCCAGCTTCCAACCCTTCAATAGCGCTGATGTAAATGGATAATTTTGTAATCGGCTTATAGATTACCGATGCCGTAGTCGTTAACGCTGAATCGTCATATTCAGAAGTGGTAATGCCGAAGCTGCTGATATTTTGGGTTTTAATGGTGGCGTCGTTGACGCCAACGATCGCACTCCATTGCTGATTGAAGGTGATGCTGTCGCTCATCACGATATTTCTGTTTTCCGTGTCGTTGGATTTATAGCGTGGCCCGTAATCGGTTGAGTGCAAACCGGTGGGCATTTCCATAGACATGAATTGCTCGAGCGTTATGTTGGTGGGTATTACGAAGTTCTCGCCATAAACGTAATTGGTGGTATGGGTATGCTGCGTTGATGTGTCGCCGGATATGCCCATCGTCAAGTTGTGTTGTATCGAACCTGTATTGAACACGTTGTTCAGATAACGCATAGGCGCCTTGCGCTTGAAACAGGAAGCTCGGAAACTTCAGCGAGGAGAAAGTCGGGTGGTGTTCCAGGCAGACGATTTCTCTTAATGATATTGATAACGATTCGTATTTGTATAGAATGACGCCTTATTTTATTCATGACGACGCCTTGACGGGCGTTTTTCGAGGTGTCTCCCATGCGATCGAAGGTCGGTCAATATCTCGTACATTACCTGTTCGCCGCCGCTTTCAGCCTGTCCGGCTTGTCCGCCCGCGCTCATACCCCCTATCTGGTGCCCACCGCTTTCGAGCCGCTGCACGATGGTTGGATCAGCCTGGATGCGGGTTTCGCCGATGTGTTCTTCCAGTCGGATGTGGCCTTCGACCAGGGCGACTTCAAAATCCAGACACCCAAAGGCCAGTGGGTGGCGCCCGGCCGCTATGAACAGCTGACCACCCGCAGTCTGGTGGAGCATCAGCTGAAGGAGGAGGGCACCTACCGCTTCAGCACGGGCCTGCGCAAGGCGGCCGTATTTCGCATGTATGAAATAGGGGGCGAGCGCAAATTCACCCGTGATCCCGCGGAGGTGCTGCCGGAAGGCGCCAAACTGCTCGATCACTATCAGTCCGCCACCCGCGCCGAGACCTATGTCAGCCTCAAGGCGCCCACCCAGGCGGCACTCAAGCCGCTCAACCAGGGACTGGAGATCGTGCCGCTGACCCACCCCAACGACCTCTATACCGGTGAGACCTTGCGCGTGGCGCTGCTGCTGGACGGCAAACCCCTGGCGGGCAAGGAGTTGAGCGTATTTGCCGGCCATGACGGCAGCGAACAGGAAATCGCCAAACAGAAGGCGCTCACCGATGCAGAGGGGCGCGCGGAATTCAAATTCGAGACTCCCGGTGTTTATCTGCTCTATGCGCGCCAGAGCGCACCTGCTCCCAAAGGCGCGCCGGCACCGAACTACGGCTATGTCTACACCCTGACCTTTGCCGTCAACCCTCAGTGAGCCGGTCGGAAGGAGTATTTCCCATGCGGCGTCTGGTTTTTGTATCGATGCTACCCATCGCTCTGGCGGCGGCTTGCCAACTAGCGCCCCAGGCCGGGCAGGAACGCAGTCGGCATCAGGCCAGCCATGGCGCCAGCGCCGGCCACAGGCTGGCTTTCATCGCCGAATACGATACCAATGGCGATGGGCAGGTGACCCGCGCCGAATTCGAGCTGGCGCGCGCCGCCCGCCTTCTGTCCATGGATAAGGATAGCAATGGGCTGGTGGCGGAAGACGAATATATCGATGACTTCAACCTCCAGTTGGACATGCATCTGGATGAGGAACTCAGGGCGCTGGTCGCAGAAAGTGAAACGCGTTTCGAGACCCTGGATACCGATAAGGATGGCCGTGTCACCTGGACGGAGTACCAGGAGGCCGGGGAGGCCATCTTCAATTATTTTGCGGAGGGTGGCACCGAGGGGACCGTGGCGCCGGGAGCGGCGCACCGGCAGTGGCGCCCGGATCAGCTGGTAGAGGGCGGGACGCGGCGTCCGGGCCTGTTGGCCAAGCCGGAGATACGCTCCCTGGCGTGGTTTATCGATGCCCACGACCGGGATGGCGACCGTCAGGTGATGCGATCGGAATACCTGCAGGTCCAGCGCGAACGGTTCGAGCGCATGGATATGGATGGCAGCGGCTGGCTGGCTTCCGAGGAATATGTTCAACACGTCGCCGTGAGCCGGGAACTGGAGGCGGCGGACATACGCGCGCGCCAGGTGAGACAGGCGAAAATCCGCTACGGAGTGCTCAATGCCGACCGCGACGAAGGCATCAGCCTGGCGGAATTCGCCGTCTCGGGCGCACGCATCTTCACCGGCTGGGATTTGAACGATGACGGTGTGGTCTCGACGGCGGATCCGCTGCCTCCGGCAGGCGATGGCGGCGGGCGCATGGCCGTCGATTCCACTGGCACAGGAAACGGGGCTTTTTGATGTTTCCCTGCCCCTTCAGGCGTTCCCTGGCTGTCATCCTGATCGCTTCCGCACCGGTTGCCTTCTCCGAAACCATCCGGGAACCCGGCGGGGAGGCGGTGCAGACAGTGGTGGTGACAGGCACCCGCACGCCCAGGCTTTTGCCGGATTCGCCTGTCGTCATCGAAGTCGTTTCTGGTGATGATGTGCGCCAGGTTGCACAAACCACTCTCGCTCGGGCGCTGGATGTATTGCCGGGCGTGGTTGTGAAGCGCAGCAACAAGGAAGGCTACAACATCTACATGCAGGGGTTCGACGGCGACCGGGTGCTGGTGCTGGTGGACGGCCGCCGGCAGGTGGCGCCCACCGGTGCGGCGGCGGATCTGGACCAGATCAGCGTGGCCGACATAGAGCGCATCGAAATCCTGCGCGGCGCCGGGTCGGTGCTCTACGGCAGCTCGGCCATGGGTGGCGTGATCAATATCATCACGCGCCGCGAACAACGCAACCGCCTGGAATATACCGGTGAGGTATCCACCTATGCCGGTAACGAAATCGAAGGCGATGAATTCAGTTACCAGCACCGTCTGGAGGGCGCATTGCTGGCGGCGGGCTGGCGCAGCCGGTTGAGCCTGCAGGAAATCGACGACGCGGGCTTCGATTACGATCCCGCCACCGTGGCGCAATCCGCCGCCGGCTCCCGAAAACGATTCGCTCACCTGTCCCTCGGCGGGGATTTTTACGGCATTGCCACGGACTACCAGTTCCGCGATCTGAAGGACACCAAGCGGCGCGACAGCCACAGGGTTCAGGGGCAATCCACCATCGTGCATTACCTGTCGGACGTGGATCAGACACAACACGATCTGGAGATTCGCGGGCGCTCCGACGGCCTGACCGCGCCGTCCTGGAAAATGGCCGGGCGCCATACCGAACATTCCGAAATCAGCGGCCTGTCCAGTGACCTGCGGGATACCCATATTCAACTCGCCGAACTGGATGGGCAGAGAACATGGCGGCTGCGCCAGCATGAAATTGTCGGCGGGCTGGCGGCCAGACAGGAGCGGCTCGACCAGAGCAAGGACGGCAATCCGGAAATTGACCGGCAGGCCAATGAAAATCTGGAAATGTTTGCGCAATACAATTTTCTGGGGCGGGGCACCGAGTATCTGGCCGGTATCCGTGTACAGGAGGATTCGGATTTCGGTTACCACTCGGCGGCGCGCGCGAGCCTGATGAAAAAATTCAGCCGCGGCGGGGGTGAACTGCGCTGGCGCGCCGGACTGGGACAGAGTTACCGCGTGCCGAATTTGAAAGAGCGGTTTTACGTTTTCGACCACAGCAACGTGGGTTACATCATTCTCGGCGATGAGCGTCTGCTGCCGGAGACCGCGGTGACGGCCAATGGCAGCGTGACCTGGTCGCGGGACTGGCGCCCGGATCGGGAACTGAGCCTGGAAGTCAACACGCACTATTCGGAAGCGAAAAATCTCATCGACACGCTCTATGATCCGACTGCATCGCGGGAGCCGCCATATGTCTCTGTATATCGCTATGCCAATTTTGCCAGGACGGAAATCCGCGGCCTGGATTTCAGCGGAAAATACCGATGGCGCGACTGGAACTGGCAGTTGAACTACAGCTATCTGGAAGCCCGCGACAAAATAGCGGACAACCCGCTTCCCAATCGCCCGCGCCATCAGATCAAAGCCAATATGGGGCGGCATTTTCCCGCCCTGGATCTGGATGCGCTTTTTTATGTGGTGCATGAGGCGGGTGAATATCCGGAAGTTGCCGGCCAGCCGGTTTACCGCGATGAATTCCTGAGTCTCAATCTGATCGTGTCGCAAATACTGACCGAACATATCCACTGGCGGTTCGGTGTGGAAAATCTGCTCGACAACCATCGCAATCCGGTCGCTGCCGGCGCAGGGGATTTCGATGCGCGCCCGGTGGGCAGCCGGCGGGTGTTTGCCGGCGTGACGCTCAAATATTAATGCGTTTAGAACCTGCCATGGCCGAGGCGCCGGGCCGATTGCCAGGACTGATACGAATAGCGTGATCAATAGTTGATTTAAATGTCCGGAGTATTTATGAAATTCGCCAATTTTGCTTTTCTGATCGTTATTGGTCTGCTGGCCGCCTGCAGTGATTCCGGCGGTAAATCCCATGCCGGCAATTCCAGTCCTCCCGGCAACAGCTCTTCGTCCAGCAGCTCGTCATCTAGCAGTTCGGGGGTGGCGCAAAATCCTGATCCCGTGGAAATGCAGGCGGTCGGCCCGCTGAATACCGGAACCAGCAGCGCGCCCGTCACGGTTTATTTCGATCTGGATGCCAATACCGTATTGAATCTGACGGAGGAGGAAGCGGCGGAGAACGCCGACTGGGATATCGCCTTCCGGCGCACCAAGGTTTATCTCAATTCCGGCGCGGAAGTGCCCGTGCAAGCCTATGCGATGGGCAACAACGCGGATTTTTTCGACTCCGAAGGCAAAGCCGTCGTCAGCCGGTTTGTCAATGCGACGCCGGAATCCGAACTGGAGGATTTCACCGCAGTGACCGGAGATGAGATTCCTGCGGATACGGCATTCGCAACGGACACCGCGGAGCTGATCATCGGTGGCAAGTTTTATCACTACGATTTCACCACCCATGTGGTGACCGCCGCCGCTGATCGGTATTTCGTGGTTTTCTCGGATGGCAATTACAGCAGGATCCGCGTCAAGGACCTCACCACCGCGGGCCGCACTTTCGCTTCCATCACCCTGGGCGCGGCCCTGCAGGATGTGGCGCGGGGCGATAGCGTGTTCACGGAGGAAGTGGACATCGTTCTGGATGCCGTGGCCTGCACCGGCAATTTATACGTGGATCTGGATGAGCAGAAGCCGGTCGCGGAAGCGGATGCCTGGGATATTTATTTTCCCTGCGTGACCGTGGGCGCAAATACCGGGGCGGGTTTCGAATTGCATATCGCCGCGGACGCCACGGCAATCGAGGATGACGATTACGAGGGCATCGACGGCACCCTGCACAACTTTTACGGTTTTGTCACGGATCGGACACAGGCTCTGTTTTTCGACGATCATCCCTGGTACCAGTACAACCTGGAAAACAACCACCAGTTCTACTCCCGATATCAGGTCTACCTGATCAAAACTGCCGAGGGTATCCATAAGCTGCAAATCACCAGCTATTACGATGCCAGCGGCGCTTCCGGCCAATATCACTTCCGCTATCAGCGGTTATGACATGGCGATATTGCGAAAGTCGCAATGGGTTCACATCCAACCGCTGATTGCGACGCTTTTCTGTTCCGGCCATTCCCGGCGGAGGCGCGCTCCTCTGCGAGGCTTTATTTTTTATTTGAATCAAGGTTTACCAATGAGAAAACAGATTTCAATTCCTTTGATGATTGCTGTGGCCACTTGCCAGATCACCACAACGCAGGCTGCCGATTCAACCGCTTCGCAATCCGAAATGGGTCGGCTCGAAGCGGTAAAAGTGACCGCCGATGCGGAAGGCGACACAACGGAAAATTCCGGCTCCTATGTGGCGAAAAAATCGCGCGGCGCAGCCAGACTGAACCTGGACCTGAAGGAGACGCCTCAATCCGTCAGCGTCATCACCCGCGAACACATGGATCAGCGGGGTTTGAGTAATATCGAGGATATCCTGAACGCTGCTCCAGGCGTGTACACCACCAGGCTGGACAGTGAGCGTTCTGCGTATTATTCACGCGGCTTTGCCATCACCAATCACCAGATCGATGGTTTGCCCGTGGGAGACAACAGTCCGCGCTTCGACAATTTCTTTTTTGACCGGATCGAGATCGTCAAGGGTGCCACCGGTCTGATGGGCTCTACAGGCAATCCATCCGCCACCATCAATATGGTGCGCAAGCGCCCCACCGCCGAATTTCAGGCCAACCTCGGGGCTGCCTTCGGTCGCTGGGATCACCAGCGACTGGAAGCGGATGTGTCATCGCCTCTGAACAGCACTGGCAGTGTTCGCGGTCGCGCCATGGTGGCGGACACGGATGAAGATTCCTATATGGATTTTTATCACCTGGATTCCACCGTCGCCATGGCTGTGGTCGAGGCGGATGCTGGAGAAAATACCCTGGTGACCCTGGGGTACCAATATCAGAAAAACAGCCCCACCGGCTCCACGTGGGGAGCTGTGCCTTACTGGAACCGGGACGGCAGCATGGCCAACATGCCACGCAATTTCAGCCTGACGGCCGACTGGAGCAGAATCCGGGAAATCGATAAAACCCTGTTTGCTGAGTTGCAGCATGAGTTCGGCAATGGCTGGCTGGTGAAAGGGGTAGTGGCTCATACGGTATCGGATTCGGACTGGATGGTGGCCTACGGTGGCAGCGGTTTTCCCGATCCGGCGACCGGTGAGGGATTGTCGCTCTGGACCGGCATCTGGCCCTACAGTGAAAACAAAAAGCTGAATCTGGATCTGTATGCGACAGGCCCCTTTGCACTTTGGGGACGCACTCACGAACTGATCGCCGGCTACAGCGGTTTCACTTCCAGGAACATCAGTGACAATGTCACCACCGATGTGCAGTACTCGCCGCAGATTCCCGATTATCGGATCTGGACGGGCAATATCCCGCGGCCGACCTATGAGAAAAACGGCAGCGGCAGCGAAGACACCACGGATCTCTATGGCATCTACACCACAGCGCGCTTTGATCTCAGCGATCCGCTGAAATTGATCGTCGGTGCGCGTTTCAGCGACTATGAATACGAGTCGAAAAGCTGGACGGCCAGCACACCCAAAAGCCCTTCGTCCGATCCCAGCAAGAAAGATATGCTCACCCCTTATGTGGGCCTTACGTATGACATCAACCGACGCTTTACGGCCTACGCCAGTTACGCCGACATGTTCACGCCCTCCAGCCGCAAAGACCGGAACAACCATTATCTGGACCCGGAAACCGGCATCAATTACGAGCTGGGCATCAAAAGCGATTGGAATGACGGCAAACTCCTGACCACGCTCGCTGCCTTCTGGTCGGAAAAGGACGACGTTGCTATCGCCGATGTGGCATACAACCTCATGGTGCAGGAGGCGATTGCGAATGGCGCCAGCCCGGAAGATTTCCAGGTGCTCACGGCTTACATCGCTACCGGCCAGGGCTTGAAAGTCGAAGGCTTCGAGGTGGAGGCCATCGGTTTGCTGAGCGATGACTGGAATATCTCCTACGGTTACACCTACGTGAACAGTATCAATTCACAAGTTGCCAGCGAACTGACCAATGTGCCGCAGCACCAGATGAAAATTTCCACCAGTTACACCCTGCCGGGCAGCCTGTGGCGAGGCGCGGAAAAACTGACCCTGGGAGGAGGATTGAATTGGCAGAGCGACATTTCCAACGAGTGGGGCGGCGCGCCGGCCAACTCGGTTGGCAATGGGGTCATCAGGCAGGATTCCTATTTTCTGGCCAATGCGTTCATGCATTACCAGATCAACGACTTCATCAGCGCGAATTTCAATATTGATAACATGTTCGATAAAAAGCATTACACAAACGTTGGCTTCTATAACGGAATTTACTGGGGCGAGCCGCGCAATATGAAAATCAGCCTGCGCGCAAGGTTTTAAGGCATGGCTGCACTGAACATTGCCGGCGAAGGTGAAGTATTGCGTGTCCGGCATTTTTCTCTGCACGTTTTAAGGAGCGTTTGAGTGAAGAGGAACAGTCCTCTGCTGGTGTTGGGACTGCTAGCCTGCGGCGACTTGGCTGCGGCGTCCGGCGCGGGCGGCCAGGTCGCCCGTATCGCCGAGGCTCCAGTGCTGGACGGTCGGCTCGATGATGCCGTCTGGCAACGAGTGGAACCGATCGGTGAACTGACCCAGGTGGCGCCGGAAGCCGGCAGACCAGCCCCGGTCGCCACCCGGGTCCGCCTGGCGCAGGATGGCGCGACGCTCTATGTGGGCATTGAAGCACTGGAACTGCCGGGTTATGCGCGCAGCGCGCGCCAGACGCGGCGCGATGCGGACTTCGACGGCGACGATCATGTCACCCTGGTGCTGGACCCGGCGCGCGCCGGGCGCAACGGTTATCTGTTCCGGGTCAATGCCCGGGGAGCACAGTTCGACGCGCTGATTTTTGACAGCGCCGAGCTTCGCGCCGATTGGGACGCCATCTGGGATGCGCGGGTGCAGGCGGTCGATGGCGGCTGGACCGCCGAGCTGGCGATTCCGCTGCATGCCTTGACGGCAAGCGGTTCCGGCGATTGGGGCCTGAATGTGGAGCGTTATCTGGCCGCCACCGGGGAGCGCCTGCGCTGGCGCGGCGCGCTGCCGGACCGTGAGGTCGCCGTATTGCGGCTCGCTGGCGGACTGGCGGGTCTTCTGGCGCATGCGGACCGATATCACGGCAACACTCGCCTTCAACAGTGATTTTGCTGAAGCCGATGCCGATCGTAAGCCAGCGTTTGTTGAATTTAAAATCGTCCTGCGTGAAGTAAGTGGCTTGCTGCTTTGGCTTCCCTTCCTGTTTGCGTTTGCCGTACTTCTGCTTTTGTTTCTCGAACTGGCTATCGCGACTGCGGAATCGGTTATCGGGGATAAAGGCATTCACGCCGTTTTTATAAAGGAATTCGTTATTCTGTTCATTTGAAAAACCGGTGTCGGCGGTTAGCTGGGTGCCTTTAGGGGTGAAGATATTCTTCTTGATCCCCAGGCGTTTAAACCGCTCTTTTATCACAGCTACAACGGGTTTTAATGTGTGGTGCTCCTGACCGTGACCAAAGGCATGGGCATCGACAATAATCTGATGCTTACTGTCGACCGCAGCTACCCCGTTATAGCCTTGAATCGTGCCTTTGCTGGTAGTCATCTTGGCGGATTCGTTATCGGTGATATTGCTTTTTATTTCTTTCTTTGTTTTGCCTTGACCGATTTTGGGCTGCTCTGCTGCGAGCAATTCGTCAATGCGATCGGCTGCTTTATTAAGTGTTTCCGCTTTCTGCTGAAGTCGTCTGGCGCGCTCTTTGCCATCACGGCTGCGTTTATCTGTCGTTTTATGCATCTTGGATGCAGCGCTTAATTTGTTGTCTGATTTTATTGCGCTTTTCTTTCAGTTCCTTAAAAGTGCCTGACCATTCTTTGGCAGCATTGGATGACATCTTGCAGCCGTCAATCGCGAACAACTCTTTACCAAGCAAACCGTCCGCATCGCAAATCAGCAGCACCTGCTCGAAAATCGCTTCCACCTGCTCCGCGTGGCCGCTGATAAAAGCCGCAATCGTGGTGAAGTGTGGAACCTCTCCGCAGGCCAGCGCCATAAAGGTGATGTTGTCTGGCAACTCCACTGAATTTCCCGGCTGCTGGTAATGCCTTTGGAGTAAGCGAACAAAAGAATTTTCAGCAATATAGATGGGCTATAAGCAGCGCGACCGGTGGTGTCGTTTTGATAGGCGGGGAAGAAAACGGATAAATCCAATCGGTGTTCGATCAAGTGATGTATGGCATGCTCAAACGTTCCCGGCTGAGCTGATCCAGGTAATTAATCACAATCATTTCGGACTGGTTGAGATCGTAGGGAATGAAGTTGGGCATATTGGGTTCATTATCCATTTTGACCCGCCGATTTTACCTTGTTATGAGGTTTTTCTACAGCCTCAACGTCGTTGTAACCGGACCAAACCGCTCCGCAATTTGGTGGAATCTCCCCCGCTTTTGCACACACCCATTTGTTAAGCCAACTTGCATTCATATTGTTCAGGCGTGATGTAGCCTATCGATGAATGAATGCGGCGGTGATTATAGAAATTCACATATTCCGACATAACCGCCCAAAGTTCATCTTTTGTCTTAAACTCTTCCCTACCATGAATTCTCTCCGCTTTAAAATTCGCGAAGAATGATTCCATATGCGCATTGTCATTCATCCGTCTCGGACGGTTCATGCTTTGGATAACTCCTCGCTTTGCTAAACGCTCCGAGAAATAAAACGCCCGATACTCAATGCCACGGTCTGTGTGAAAAATAAGTCCTGCAGCCGGCTTTCGGATTCTCAGTGCTTGGTGCATAACTCGCCAAGTCAATTCCGCCGTTCTTCGCTCTGCCATGCCCCAGCTGATTACCCGCCGACTGTATTTATCCAGCACAACCGCCACGTAATGCCACTCGCCGCCAACCTTAATATAAGTAATATCACCTACCCATACTTTGTTTGGCTCAGCAGCCAATGTGTCCAATTCCCGATTCGGCACACTCCGGATGAAGTGACACAGCCCTGGCATCTTCCGGTAGATCTGCGCCCTGCGGGCGATAAGCCCGTTTTCCTGCATGATTCTGGCAACTCGCTTCTTCGCGATTCGGTAACCCTGGCTTCGCATTCGCTCGGTAATCTTAGGGCTTCCATAAACCCGCCTGACTCTTTGAAGTGGTGCAGAATCACATCGTAGAGAGCTTCATCTTCCAGTTCGCGAACACTGGTGCCTCTACGTCTCCAGGAGTTATAACCATCCCGCGTGACGTCATAGAGCCTGCACATCATAGCGACGCTGTAATCGGTCCGATTCTTGTCTATGAATTCGAAGATCTCCCTCTTCGTTCTAAAGAGAATTGGATGGCTTTTTTTAAAAGGTCATGCTCCTGCTTAAGCAGGTTATGTTCTCGCTCCAGCTTCTGAAGGCGCTTCAACTCTGCACGCATCTTTGGTTCGATCTCTATATCTTTCTTCTTCACCATAAGCTGGCCCCTTCGAGTTTCCAGTCGCCAGCGGTAAAGCATCACAGGATGAATGCAAAGAGCATCAGCAACATCCGTCGCTTTGACACCCACAATATTCGTTAAAGCAACCGCCGTCGCCTTAAATTGGTCGTTGTAGTAATTGTAGTGCTTTCTTCGTGTCATTCGACACCTCCAACTTAGTTAAGTGAAGGTGTGTGCATTATCGGGTCAAGTCTCGGTTCCGGTTTACAACCTTGTTATGTATATTGCGCCGGCCACAAAATGTTGAGAATATCTTACACCACCTGTGCATTAGCAAGGCGGTATATGCAGAGCAAATTTACAAGATTAATCAGCAGCATTACAGATGCTCCGCTCATACCCCAGCCAAATCCCTCATAAAATCCGGACATTTTTTGTGACCACAATTCCAGCCTTAATTCTTCTGGACTGAACGTGGCAGAAAGATCAGATTTGATCTCTGTCGGAATAATGGTTACCAAGACCAAAAAGCTCCATATAACCAGACCAAAGATATTTGAAATTACCAAAAATCGGAGCATGCCTTGATCTCTTTGCTCATACATAACGCCTTGCTCTGCCGCGTTTTTGGAGTGGAGAATTTTGTGCTATTTAAGCACAAAAGGCGCAACGGAAAAAACGTCGGCAGGAGCAACTTGTTATGCATTTATTGACCACCCTTTAGTGGTTCACGTGACTTGAGTGCCCATAGTGGCTGCCCATCTTCTGATGCTCTAGCTCCGACCTCTAGCAATAGACGCTTTGTAGTTTCCTCGTCAGAACCAATTACATGCGACAATGTGGAAAGTTTACGCCATGTATATTCTTTATGATTGAGCATTTCTTTGAGAATTTTCCGAGCAGGCTCTTCTTTCATTGAAATAGCACGCTGTTCTAGCCAGTGCTTTAGCCAATTTCCTGCAAGCGTAGCAACTGTGCCAATTATTGCACCCGATACACCAATTAAAGCAATTATTATTTTCTCAGACACGATACTCTTTACCTTGCATAACGCCCGGAACAGGCGAATTTATGGAGGTGATTGTTTTGTGCCAAGCTTTTTCGGCACAAAACGAGCGCCGGAGTAAATTTCGCATGGTTACGATTGTTACAGCAAACGAAGACGCGCACTTTGAGCCACCGTCGTACTTTTAGTTAAAAAAAACCCGCCGAATAAGCCAAAGCCTGCGGCACCTACTATTTTATAAACCGCCAAACCAACCACCCAAGTGAAACACTGCCGTCGAGCACCACCGATGGTGTTCGTACTATTCCAGATATCGTGGTTATGCTAAAGATGCTATAACAGAACTGATTCAGAAACTCTGTCGATTGATTGATGGTGGGGTCGTTATTGATCGATATATTTTTCATGATATCTGTGAAAAGGGAGAGTTGATAGATTTTCTTTTGTCGGAACATATACACAAAGGTCATATGAATCTTTATTATCTCAATAAAAGTTCTCCGCTTTTTGATGCGGAGATAAAAGACTACGTAAACAATGCATTTGGAAGGTATGCAAATGTTGTTGTGATGGAGGACTTTGGCCTAAAAGATAATGCTCTGCTGCTCGGTATCAATATTTCACTGTCCATATTAAAAGAGCTTGAGGGATGACCTAGAAGGAGGCATTGGAAGTGGAGATGTGCGCCAAACCAGACCATCTTTGGGTTCGATGAACAACATTTTGATGCTGGCCAAACCAGTAAATGCCTGTCGACCTACTTCATGAGAGAGCTGCGTTATGTGGACATACGAGACAACATATGGAAACGCAAAAATTATTTATGATTCATTGTCTGGATATTTTGTAGCCCTATTTAATGGTAGTAGCATTGGTGACACCTATTTGACTCCGCAAGATGCCATTACCAGTTTGAGTGAGAAGCTTCGCGATTCGGGAGTTGATGTGGTCATTCCGATAGATATGGCAAGCTGGGAATTTTCATCACCAGCCCCACAGAAGAATACGGAAAAGCTTATCGCCATGTATGCGAATCTTTTTGCGCAGGCGAAGCAAGCTCCTGCGGAAATAGAGAAGCCCCAGGATTAAGTGGTATGGTTTCTGTCAAGAGTGTGAGCCTTGTCGCCTTCGATCAGAGCATGTAGTTCATGGGATCTACTATCAGAGCGGTAGATTTGGGCCAAAAAAAGCATCGAGCCGCGGGGAGCACTTCAAGCCCCGGCATTTTAAGTTGACACCACATAGGGCGTGTCGGATGCTTTCAGAAGCTCCACAACCTTCTTTATTTTCCTCATTTATACCCGCTTGCTCATGGCGGAGTTGCAGCGCGGAACACCACTCGGTTGCGTCCGGATTTTTTTGCCTCATATAATGCATCGTCGGCTCTTTTGAATATCACATCGAAGGCTTCGTTCGCCTTAACTGTGGTGACGCCGACGCTCATGGTGACCTTGGTCGATTCGCCGATATTGAATGAGGTGTCCCGGACGAGGCGGCACAATTTTTTCTGCCAGTGCTTTCAAATCCTGTTCCTCTGTCTGCGGACAGACCAGAATAAATTCCTCTCCGCCCCATCGGCCAAACACATCCGTATGGCGTATATTGTCGGCGATGATGCCGGCCACTTTCTGCAGTACCTGATCGCCGGTGTCGTGACCCAGTTCGTCATTGACGCGCTTGAAATGATCGATATCGAACAACATGATGCCGATATGCTCTTTGCTGAAGTTGCTGTCAAACAGTTTTTGTACGAACAGATTGATTCCGGTGCGATTCATGACGCCAGTGAGCATGTCGGTGGTCGACAATGCCTCGTATTCTTTTTTCTCTATTTCCAGGCGGTTGTAGTTGGTCAGCAGATTGCCGATGATCTGGTCGCTTTTGCGCGAGCGCATGTAGAGTTTGTAGATCCTGCTGGAGCCTTCCCAGATGATGAGCGCCATCCAGAAAATCAATAAGCCCAGATAAAGCTGCTCAGTTGCGATCCACTGTCCAACCACTTCGACTTTTTTGACGGATACTTCATGATTGCCTGGGCTGACGAAATCGATACCGAAGGTGACGATTTTGTTGAATTCAGGAGCGGCGTGCCGGCGGTCCACATCCTTTTCCAATATCCACCAGTCGGCAACACCAAACTCACTCAGGCTGAAATACGCATTTTTTCCGAAATCCGATGCCTTGGCATTGATTGACATGAACTTCATGCTGTCCCAGGTGCCGTTCTGTGCGTAATGCGGACTATAATTGCGAAGAAACAAACGAATTCTTTGAGCGGGTCCGGTGTAGTCCAGTTCGATATTGATGCCAGCATAACTGGAAAGATCTATCCCATTGGCGAAATCACGAATCGCGCTGGGAAAATACAAAGAGTAACCACAAAAAAAGTTTTCTTTCGATTTGAACTGGCAGCGCCATTCTTCCTGTTTCTCATCAATCCATGATGTCGCTATTTCGTCAGTATCAATGATAGAGCCGAAAAGAACGTGCGCCACGTCCTGATTCGGATAGAGAATCAGGCTCTTTTGAGGTAGGTAATCGTGGAACAACGCCACCAGAATGGTGGTGATGCCGGCGCAAATGCGAAGGGCGCTGTAGAGGTCCGATTTCATGGGTTCTCACATACTTGATGAAAGGGCGTGCCCTTCTGCCAGCTATATGAAGAGAAAAGGATTCGTTTTGAGTATAGAACAAGCCCAATGAGCTACTGCGATCACCATGTGCCTGAATCCATGGCGGAAGCCGTTGCAGTCAATGAGGCGTGCAATCAGGCACTGCCATCTGAGCTGGCCACGGCCTTGCGGCCGGTATGGCTGTTTGCCCAGCCGTACAAAGCGGAGAAGCGGGAGCGCGGACTTTATTGGCGTGGGTATTTTGAACTGCTCCTGGGGCCGGAACGCATCCACGACGACTGGTGGCAATTCCCCCGGGCCCGCGATTATTACTTGGCGCGGAGAGATGATGCGGCACGTTTCTGGGTATTCCAGGACGTGTCCGACGGAGCTTGGTACGTGCATGGAGAATTTGCATGAACCCGCTGTATTACGCTCAGTTGAACACCACCACCAATTTCACCTTTCTGACTGGTGCATCCCATCCACAGGAACTGGTTTATCAAGCGGCGGCGTTGGGATATCAGGCCATCGCGATCACCGATGAGTGTTCTCTCGCTGGCATCGTCAAGGCTTTTGTCGCGTCGGAAGAAGTCGGTATCAAGCTTTTAGTCGGCAGCCGTTTTCGCGTGTCGAATGGCATGTGCCTGATTGCCATCGCGCCTACCCGGAAAGCCTATGCTGAACTGTCCGGATTCATCACGCTTGCCCGGCGTCGGGCGGAGAAAGGCGAGTATGAAGCGCATTTTGAAGACCTGCGTTTTCGCCTGCAGACGTGCCTGATGATTTGGATCGCCGAAGTCGGTGCGCATGTCGAACAGCAGGAAACCATCATCCAGGAACTGACCAGGGCCTTCAGGGGGCGTTTATGGATGGGTATCAACCGTCAGCTCAATGCCGGGGAGGAGGCCGGATGGGATTATTGGATCGAATTGAGTCGGCGCACTGGAGTCCCCCTTATCGCGTGTGGTGAGGCGCTGATGCACGTGAAGGGCCGCAAACCGCTGCAGGACGTGATGACCGCTATCCGCCACAACACGACACTTCGGCAGCTTGGCACCCGCCGGCGGGCCAATGCGGAAGCGTATCTGAAGCCGTTGAGTCAACTGGCGCAGCTCTATCCAGAATCACTGATCGAGCAAACCTGTGTCATCGCCGATCTGTGCGAGTTTTCACTCGCGGAGCTGAAATATCAGTATCCACGGGAACTGGTGCCGGGTGGCTTCACGCCGATCCAACATTTGAGGAACCTGGTTGAAAGCGGGAAAAAAGTGCGCTGGCCGCAGGGGATTCCGGCCTTCATCGAAGCGGTTGCGGAAATGGAGCTGCAGCTCATTGAGGAGCTCCATTACGAATACTATTTCCTGACCGTGCAGGACATCGTCCGATATGCGCGCAGCCAGGACATTCTTTGTCAGGAGCCGCGGCTCGGCCGCCAACTCAGTGGTGTGCTATTGCCTGTTTATCACCGAAATTGTGCCCGGGCAGATCAATGTCTTGTTCGAACGGTTTATCTCCAGGGAAAGAGATGAGCCACCGGATATCGATGTGGACTTTGAGCATGAGCGGCGTGAAGAAGTGATTCAATATATTTACGAAAAATACGGTCGCGAGCGCGCGGCCATCGCCGCTACCGTCATTACCTACAGAACCCGCAGTGCCATCCGGGATGTGGGCAGGGCCTTGGGATTCGATATCACCTTGATCGATCATCTGGCCAAATCCCATGCCTGGTGGGACGGCGCCAAAGATTTGCAAAAACACATGTCCGCAGCAGGTTTGCATAATCAGCAAAAACTGTTGCGGCCTTTTTTTGCTCTGGTAAATCAGATCAAAGGCTTTCCCCGCCATTTATCGCAGCACGTCGGCGGATTTGTGATTTCCCAGCAAAAAATAAGTGATCTGGTTCCACTGGAAAACGCCAGTATGCCGGAGCGCACGATCATTCAGTGGGACAAGGAGGATCTGGAATCCATGCGTCTATTGAAAGTGGATGTGCTGGCGCTCGGCATGCTCACTGCGGCCCGCAAGGCGCTGGACCTGATCAGAACCTATGACCCGCATATCCGTGGACTTCCAGATATCCCCTGCGAAGACCCGGCCACCTACGACATGCTCTGCCAGGCGGAAAGTGTCGGTGTGTTTCAGATCGAGAGCCGCGCACAACGGGCAATGTTGCCGCGGCTTCAACCCCGCTGTTTCTACGATCTCGTCATTCAGATCGCCATCGTCCGGCCAGGGCCGATCCAGGGGGATATGGTGCATCCCTATCTGCGAAGGCGGGCGGGTCTTGAATCCGTTCAATACCCCAATGAAGCGGTGAAAGGGGTTCTTCATTCGACGCTGGGTGTGCCGTTGTTCCAGGAGCAGGTGATGCGGCTCGCGATGGTGGGGGCAGGCTTTACCGGTGGCGAGGCGGATCAGCTCCGCCGTGCGATGGCAAATTGGGGGAAGAACAGCAAATTGCTCCTGTTCAAAGACCGCCTGATCAACGGATTCCTGAAAAACGGGTACACGCAGGATTTTGCGGAAAGGATGTTCGAGCAAATCAAGGGCTTTGGCGGATACGGATTTCCGGAATCCCATTCAGCGAGTTTCGCGCTGATCGCCTATGCCTCCGCCTGGATCAAGTGTCATCACCCCGCGGCATTTTATTGTGCGATCCTGAACAGCCAGCCCATGGGCTTCTATCAGCCTTTCCATCTGATACAGGATGCCCGACGCAGCGGCGTGGGAGTTCTCCCGGTCGATATCAACTACAGTGTGTACGACAGCGCGCTGGAGAGGGATCTGGAGGGGCATTGGTGTATCCGGCTGGGTTTTCGCGAAATCGGATCGATAAATGAGGACAAAGCCAGGGCCATCGAAACCTGCCGGCAAGGCCGTCCTTTTACGTCCATCCAGGATGCCGCCCGCCGCACCGGATTCAATAATGCGGACCTCCAGATTTTGGCATCGGCCGATGCACTGCAAGCGATTGCCGGTAACCGGCACGAGGCCCGGTGGGAGGCGGCCGCAGTGAAACCGGTGTCCGAACTGCTGGCCCCGGCAGATGACCTGACGCGGGACGATTTATCCACTCACCCACCAACCCCGCAGAAGGACATGCTGGACGACTTTGCCGCCCTAGGCCATACACTGCGCTCCCATCCGATGTCCTTTCTGCGTGACGAGCCACTGTTTTGCCGCTGCACCTTGAGCCGCGATCTTGTTCACCGCAGGTCAGGCAGTTTTGTCCGGGTGGCCGGCTTGGTCACAGCAAAACAACGGCCGGGGACCGCCAGTGGGGTGTTGTTTATCACTCTCGAGGATGAGGCCGGGGATATCAACGTGATCGTCTGGAGCGCGACTCAGGAGACCTTCCGAAAACCCATTCTCACGGCGCGGCTGCTGTATATCAAAGGGACGGTGGAGGTCATGCGTGAACAAGTGACCCGTCCCGTGGTTCATGTGGTGGCGGGGCATATCGAGGATCACTCGTGGCGGTTGGATAGCCTGGATGTGAAATCACGGGATTTCCGATAATTTCTAATGCGGTTCAATATAAATACCAGAGCAACCCGGCTAAAAATTTAGATGGGCGCCGGTAGCTCAGTATTCCTTGTGCTTTATATCCTGCGCGCTATCGAAATGTGATTGGGAAATTTAACGTATGAGATTAACCGCATGGACCGCAAGCCATGATTACACTCCGTGCGGGCAGCAAGTGTCATCAGCAGCAACCCCAAATGCGGGCGAGCCGGATATCTATGCATCAGGCAAAGCGTTGTCGACGGCTAGGGTGAGCAGCAGCATGGTGGATCCTGATTGGGCGTGTTTTCGCAGCATCTGACTGCACCACAGCAATGGACCGTTATTTCCCGGCAGACTTGCGTACAGCAATTGACTCTGGCTTGACTAATCACATCTGATTCCGATGGACATTCTTTGGCGGTCAGTGTTTCTAAACTGAATTGATCTTTGATTTCCTGGGCGGTGCGTGGGCTGATCACGACTTCCAGGTTGATTTTGTCTTGAGTGAGTATCTGTAGATTTAATGGATTGGTAACGCTGAAATTGACTGCTTGATCAGCGTAGGTGGTAATAGTCGAATCCTGGATTTTGTCCCAATTGTTATTGTCGTGGCTTACATACAGCCTAAACTGCAGATCATAGGCATCGTTTTTTTGAGAATTTCTGTTAATCAGATATTCCGCCTTAATAAATGAATGTCCGTTGTTATCTGTCGGCTTTTCTCTGATGACTCTAACGGTTTTGCCAAGTTCAGCAGCAAATTTCTGGTTCAAATTATCGCTTTGATTTTCTGATAGTGTCGTTTTCACCTCAACCAGAACATACTCGTTATCCTGGTTTTCCAATGCGTGGCCATATTGGCCAAAGGCCATCATGGTCACGATGGTGGCTGAGAAAATTATTTTTCTGATGAGATCTTTCATGTCATTTCCTTTTTTTGATAATGATTTTTATTTGCGGTTGAATATTTCCATAGCATGTTCTGAGTTGTCAAGCTGGAGGGAATATTTGGCGCTTAATGTCGGAATTGTATTTCTATCTAAACAAACGAATTGCGTTTTGTGCGCGAATTCGAAAATTCAAGGTGGAAATTTCCACTGTCGATAAGACTTACGGTTTTTGGTCTCTCCTGCCTTGAATCCTCATTGCTCTAATCAATGTCTCGCGCTCATCGCATAACAAACGATTGACGCAATTGATTTTTTTTTGCGACTTTTGCATTGCTGATAATGTTGGTCTATATATTGCCATTGTTGCGTTTCGTTCTTTGGCAAAATGAGGATGATAAAAATGTTAGGTACATTTGAGATCTATAAAGATAAAGCGGGTGAATACCGTTTTCGCCTGAAGGCAGGCAATGGGCAGATTATCCTTGCGAGTGAGGGTTACACCGATAAGGCCGGGTGCAGCAATGGTGTTGAGTCAGTCAGAAAGAATGCGCCTGACGATAAGCGATACGAAAGAAAAAAATCTGTTTCTGGCAAGTACATGTTCAATCTGAAGGCGGCCAATAATCAGGTGATCGGGACGAGCGAGCTGTATGAAACAGAAGCTTCTCGCGAAAATGGCATCGAATCGGTCAAGAAAAATGCTCTCTCCGCCAAGTTGGTTGATCTTTAAGTTGGTGTGAATGATGGCTGAAACTAAAACACATTGCTGATTTTGTTGGGTCTCACCTTGTGCTTGGTTTGTGTGCGAAAAATGCAACTAAGGATTTTTATTATGAAATATTGCTACTTGGTTATTGGAATGATGCTTCACTTTTCTTCTGCCTTCGCAGAGGGGGTTGACTCATGGAATCTAAACTTTGGAATTGGTGTCGAGCAGTATCGAAGTGATTATATTGATCAAGCGAGAATCACGGGGGAATAAAATTGTCATTGTTGAGAAAGAGTATCAAACCAGACCAAGCGCTTGGTTAACAATATCATGGAATTTTTGGGGGTTGGATGAGTCGAGAGGAACCCAAAAGAATGCCGCAGGGAAAGCGATTGATATACACAATTTAAAATTCGGATTATTTGCAGGAGCTAAGATTCTTGGGCAGGACTCGTCCGCCCTTGACGCTTTTGCGCTGGGTCCTCAAATCACTTTTCAAGCACAAGATAGAGATATTAGTATTGGGCTGGGATGGGTGACGCACCAGACAAAAGAGCTTTCTCCTGGCATTGCCGAGGGTGAGCCGCTACCGCCCCAGTTTGATGACATTGCGTATAAGGAAGGAACTGAAAATAGCTACATGCTGATGTTTTCCATAGCCCTATAAGATCAGTGTGATGGTGCTTAGGTGTCCAGACCTCAGCGAGATGACGGTCTCGATTGCCCTCTCGAACGTGTATTTAGTCGAGGTTATTCTTTACGAGATAGACGGGTGGAGATTCACTACGTTAGAGAAAATCCCAGTGCGGAGGCGCTGGTCTGACACTCGGCGCTGGATGTTGTGGGGAAGGGAAATTAGATACGTCATTTGGTGCAAAAGCGTGCGAAGGGCTTTTCGCAACTGGAGCTTCAGCCGCAAGAGCATGTATTTCGACGCTTACGCTCTGGCTTTTCAGTTTCATCAAATAGCAATCCCTGGCTCAACAAAGCTCGCTTCCTGAATGTTGCCGTTTTCTACTCGCAGCAACACCATGGCCTCTTTTTGCTGAAATAAGCGCTGATGCCAGCCAGTAGTGTCGCGTTGGCCGGTGTCTTTGTTGCGAGACAGGTTTTGCAACGATGCATCAAAGGCAGTGGCCTGCTCTTGATTCAGCGGTGTCACGGAAGATGCCATTGCCATCTGAGCTGAATACACTTTGCGACCGTCGAGTATGGTGTCATCCAGTTCGTCCAGGCGATCTAAAATCGCTTCTGCAGCAGTCCGATAACGCGCCGAGGGGGCACTATTATTCAGCAGCCAAAGCGTGATGATGTGCAACTGAGCTGTCTGGAAGTAATCCTGCAACCAGCGATGCATGCTGGCGACGCTGTCTTCAATCTGGCTTCTTATTGTGCCTCCACCCAACAGTTTGCCGGTCTGCAAGCTTTCAGCCGTTTGAATCTCCCTTGCCATCTCCCTTTTAAAGAACACGCTAAGGCTCGCCAGCTCGGCCAAATATCCCTCGAGCTGATTCAAAGCAAACTCTGACACTCCTTCATCCTGATAGTGATCCAGCAGACCCTGAACATAATTCATTATCCCTTCGAGCTTGTCGCGCCGCACGTCCTTCAGGCTATCACCCAACTGATCTAACTGTTGCTGTATGACATTGAGTTTTTCATTGATGTCGTGAAGATGCTTCTGGCAGACCGCTGAAGAAAGCGCATTCCATGCCACGCCGGTAATCATCACATTCTGCAGCGTTTCAGGGGCAAAAATATGTGCATGTTCCTGCACACCTTTTGCGCTCACTACAAATGCGCGCCTAGCACCTTCGGGGCCACTTGTCGCCTTCGCCAGCGATTCAAAAGGAATCTTGCATAGCACATAATTACCTCGCTGCTGTACGGCTAGCGACGCGATCTGAGGAAGGCTCTGCAACAAAGGGTTGAGCATGCTGACGACACGCTTGGGAAGCTGGACACTGTTGGCGGTGGGTATATCTTCATAAAATTGGCTGAAGCTCATCAAAGTGCCGCCTTGGTCATCCGTCAGTGCAATGCCAGCCTCAACAATTGGCGCCGTTACTTTTGCCGCCGCTGCGGTTTTGACCTCTTCTGCAATCGATATGGAATCAGTATTCTCACTGCACCTGTCCAACTTAAGGCGAATCCAGCCCATTTCGGCGACGAACGGAATAGTTATACGGTACGCTTCGGCAGAAAGCTTATTCCCCGCGAATGCTGCAGAGCTGGTCGCCAAAACCAAGGGCGTCACCCTCAACGCCAGCGTCCCCAGCGTCCCCATCGTCCCTGCGGATTTTCGGGCTATATCGTCAAATAGCTCACCTTTGAGGAGATCCTTGATATTCGATGATTCCTCAATATAAAAGAAGCCGCCCAACACCTTCATCGTGGTGCTGAGTTCGATTCGCTCTTTCAGTGACAGCGTGTCAGACGGCGGGCCATAGAGTGCCAACGCGATCTCTCGCTCTTTTGTTTCTATAGTCTTGGCATTCGTGTCCTTGCCGTTGAGCCTGACATGGACACTATCCACAATCGATTCATACGACAGCGGTGGCTTTTTTCGTAAATTGCGAACAAGGTTGGCCACCGAATGCCCCCCAAAGTGCTGCAATTCATTGATTATCAACTTGAGGTGCTGATCGCCGTATCGATTCGGCCGGGGGTCATGCCGCGCCAGCACCAGGGTTTTCTTGATATTGGCATCTAGGCTGGTCCTGCCCAACCCAAAATCCGTCAGAATATCCACCAGTCCGTCTATATCCTTGGCTGACATGCTGCTCAAGTGTTCGTACATTGAGTGATCACACTGAATCTCTAGTTTGTCCATTCTTATGGGTTCCTGCGTCAGGTAATCTGAAATTGCACCGATCCTAATTTGTTACTTTAGTCCATATTTGCCCCACCCCAAAAACAGGCACATCAAACGCGCATTCGTTTAGACGTGTTTGCCGTGACGGTAGAGGTCAAAACGGGAAGTTGTCGATTCCCCCAGCGCGAAACCGGGATGGATTTGTAAGCAAGATAGAGCTATTATCACTAGGTATTACCACGTGATAGAGACATCGGTATGGCAACATCTCTCAAAATTGACGACGCTTTGAAAGGTCGAGTTCAGCATCTCGCCATGCAGCGCCGGCGTTCGCCACACTGGATTATGCTCGAAGCCATCGAGCAGTACGTCGAGCGCGAGGAGGCCCGCGAGAGTTTCAAGCAGGAGGCACTGGCTTCCTGGGCTGCTTACAAGGAAACCGGTCGCCACCTTACCGGTCAGGAAGTTCGCGCTTGGTTGAATACCTGGGGTACCGATGACGAAACGGCGGCGCCAGAGTGCCACAAGTAATTGTCACTGAGGGTGGACTGGAAGGTTTGGAGCGATGCCGGCGGTTCCTCGCCACTAAGGCGCCCGAAGCCGCCAGACGAGCAGGCGAGGCTGTCGAGCGACAGTTCCTATTATTGGAGACGGCCCCCGACACCGGTCGGCCGCTCCCCGAAGCACCAGAGCTACGCGAGCTGGTGATCGTATTCGGAGATTCCGGGTATGTTGCCCTGTATCGTCACGAACCGGCTGACGATGCGGTGTATATTTTAGCCTTCCGACACCAGAAAGAGGCGGGTTATTGAGAGCAATCATCCAATCTGCCGGTCGGGCGCTAAGGAATGATCAACTTTACCTTCGGATAATAGCTTTTGTACCGGCCCACATCACGCGTAACAATTGGTATAGAAAGATATTCGGCATGCGCGCCAATATAAAAATCCGGCAATGCGCTGTTTTTGGTGCCTTTGTTTTTCCGATAACGTTTGAAAACACGACTGACTTCAAACGCTGCGGGTAATGGAATATCCCGGATCTGAATACCGAGATCGTCCAATACTTGGATCAACGCCTCGGCAGAGTCAAAGTTGAAAGCCACTTCGGAAAAAATGATGGCATTGATGATCAAGGTATTGCTCTTGTGCAATTTGACAAGAGTATCAATGGACCATTGGCTGAATTTCGGGTCGTCATTAAAAATGTCCAGCAAGACACACGAATCAACCAGAATCTCAGCCACGGCGGGTTAGCTCCAGGATCTTGTCTGTCGTCATTTTGCCCTTGGTTATGCCCCTTACGGCCGCGAATGGATTGGACTGGTCCTTGTTGATCACTTCTACGTGATCACCCACTATGACAAATTCAACGTCAGACTTGCCCGGGGTGATGCCCAAGAAATCTCGGACGGATTTTGGAATCGTGGCTTGCCCTTTGGTTGTGACGATGCTCATATCAGCCTCGCTATTTGAAATGACACTATTGAACGGATTTTAGGCTATTGGGGTATTACTGACAACAATAAAGGTAATACTTTTGAGGTATACCCATTCGTTTTCATTCCGATATGGCATTTGCCCGACCCCAAAAACAGGCACATAACAAGCACATGCTCACCCAGGAGGACCCGGCCATGAACACCTGGACCGACAACACTCAGAACACTGCTGAGGAATTCCGCCAGGCTGCGAGGCGTGTTAGTGTTGCCTAGCCTATTGCGGCTTCCTCGGCTCCATACATAACATTTATATTCAGGTCGTGTATTAATACGTTCCCACACACTACTTCATGCCTTATTACCCGACTACCTTTTACAGCAGCTTTTTCTTGATATTCCCCGAACCTATCATTGCTTATGATGTAGCAGGAGTCGTCATTTGAGGCGATATCTAAAATTGTCTCATCAGCCTGTTGTTTGGTTGCGACAACATGAACATCAACGCTGCGGTCAAATTTCGCCCGGATTTCCTGGTTCCCGGCTTTGATCTGTGAGCGAATGGCTGCGTCAAAAACAATGATTACTTTATATTTTTTCTGGAGTTCTTTGGTGGATTCTATTGCTGGAGCCAGTCCAACAAATTTTCCATTTTCGTAACACATATTGTTGCCATCAATAATGACCTTCCGTATATCCCTGGAGATATTCACCCTAATCTGAATTGCCCGTTTTTTGGATTTTTCTAAATCTCTTTCGAGTCTCAATATTTGAGACTGAGACTGCCCGATTGCTTTTTTCGGACTGCCTGTACCGAGAAGCTTCTCACACTCTTGATGGACCATCGCTTTTTCATATGAGTTGTATGCTATTTCCAGCTTTCTTTCTACTCGCCTTACGGATTTTCTCTTTTTCAAGGGAAATACTGGACTCATACTTTTCTATCTGGTCGACAACTGGGCGGAGAGCATCGTCCGCATTGGTTTTTAGCTCGGAAATTCTCTTATAGTCTGCCTCCACCGACGATATTTCGTCTTTCAAATGACAGACTTCATTGAAAACGGCTTGTCGGTCGAAGTTTTTGTGTTTCTTGGCTTCCGCTCTAAGAGAGTCAATACTGCTGATCGTCTCGGACAGAGATACCTTATGTTTGCTGAGTTGCTCAATTGTTTCCTTAGCTTCCTCTCTCACGCGTCTAAGGCTTCGGCGACGAACCTTCTGGTCCTCATCAAACCAGTTGAATGGGTTTAGAAGGGTTCCGATAGTGCGTCGTACACTAGCGATCTTTTCATGCAGGATAGCTGCTGACTTTTCAAATTCCGTTATCTGAAATAGGGTTCCAGCCTTCAGCTTTTCCATGTTTTCAATCATGGCGTCAAGCTTGGTGGGGTCGGTGCAGTCAAACCACCCCAACTCTTCACTTAATTCATCTCTACTTTTTCGTTTTTGTTCTAGAAGAACGCGTACGCGGTTTTGCTCTTGTGTAAAAGGATTGTAATCCATGAAAGTTCGTCCTTATTTGACTGGGTGCACGGGGCTTTTCGGCTAGGATTTGATTAAATGATTGCATGGCGTTAGTGGAGCGCGACCCATTGATCTGGTCGATGGTTTCACAATATATGGTTGTTTCAGATCTGCATTGATATGCAATGCATATCCTACTGCAACGGACCTTCGTGTCGACCTTGCCAGTAAAATAATTGGCTTCTAATGGCTTCTAATGGCTTCTAATGGCTTCTAATGGCTTTTTGTGGCACTCAATGCTTGTTTTCAAATTGCCCTGCCCAAAAAACAGGCACATAATAAACACCTGCACACCCAGGAGGACCCGGCCATGAACACCCGGACCGACAACACTCAGAACACCGCCGAAGAATTCCGCCAGGCTGCGAAGCGGCTGGGGCGGGGGCTATCTATCTGGCCAAAGAGATCCCTTTGGGCGCGACTGTAAAGCGTTTGGATCGTGGGGCTACGGTGATGATTGTTGTGATCTTCTTAGCCATCAAATGGACCGGCAAGCTGGCGATCAACATCGTGCGGTACAGCATGGGCATTGCCATCTTCGGACTCATCATCTGGCCATATCGGCTGCTGGTGGCTCCCACCTGTGCGGTTGCTGCTGGCATCGCTAGCACGCCGGATGAGGACCATGACGACGTAGATATGTTCGGAAACCCAGTGGAGAAGGATATTTTCGGAAACGTGATTGATCATACTGATCATTCAGTGTCGCCGGTTTATGTCGACAACCAAACCGGCCAGTTCACTTTGTCTAGTCATAACTCTTACGAATACGATGAAAAGGAGTGGTGGGTGTAAACCCACTACCTGTCCGGGCAATCCCCTTTTTTAAAGCGAAACTAAAAATAACGATTTGGGTTCTTGCTGTTTTTGGTTAGAGGAGCGATTGCTGCCCCACCCCTGAGTCTCCCGGTCGCCATTCCCACACCAGTCTTCGTCGGCCCTGCTCCAGATTGAGCTGCACCTCCAGCTAGCTTGCCAACCTCTCGGTCAATAACGCCACCCACATGATGACCCACTAACCCGAGAAAAAGGCTAAATATTACCGGCAACGCCACATAAAGAATCCTCGAAATCCACTCAATAATCGACATGCTCAACTTGACGTCATCATGGGTGTCGTTGGTTTGGCCGGATATAGCCGCCATCAATCGCGTGTTCCAATTGCTGTCATTGGCGCTGGTCAGAAGGGACTCCAGAAAAAAATTCTCGATGTAGTGGCACAGCGCAAACAAATAGCCCCAGAAAATCAGCGTAAATCCCACCACGGTCAGCGTGATGAGCTTGCCGATATCGAACATTCCGATGGTGAGCAGCGCCGGCAGGAACATGATGAAAAACATGAGGATCAGCGCCTGCACAATCGGCGCGGCCGTGCGATAGGTTTTGGCCTCCGTCCGCTGAGGAATGCTCCCCAGAAAAATTCCGAGCCGGGCCGCACTGGCCACCATGGCCTGCCCGGCATTGCCCCAAAAGCCGTTTGCCTGGTCGAGATTGGTGTTGAAGCGTCCGGAGAAAGTAGCAGTAGCATCGGATGTCAGGGCAATCTGCAGGAGATAATCGTCCTGCGCCCGCTGGGAGTCGGTTCCCATATAAGAACGTGCCCACCAGCCAAATTGGCTGCCATACCCTTGTAGCACATCGCTCCATTCGGGTTGTAATTTCACGTAGTAGATCAACCGAGTTCGGAGCCCGTCGATAGTAGAGTTTTCCGGCTCCCACCATTCATCACAGAACGGAAAGCCTCGATCTCCTGAGTAGTATTGGTCCGCCACCATCCCATCCCGGGATTCGATCCAGAAGAATTCCGTTACGGGCTGTGTTGCGCGGTAGTTTTTGTAGTAGCCGTCTAGTTCACGAAAAATTCGTGAGCCAATCCATGAGAGTTCTTTCTCTGGGTTGAGGCGCAGCGACAACGGTAGCGTGAAATCGCGCTCCTGGCTTTCCCGTAGATACAAGGTCAGCGATGGCCGATAGCAATCCTTGTGGAACTGCGCTACTTCACGCCGAAGCAGATCATCATGAATCCGGATGGTGGAAAGTCCGTCCACCAGAATACGAAGATCCGGATTGCACGGCAGCTCCAATTTCATCGAGAGCGTGAACGCGTGGGAGAGACGACTGATGATGTACCACCACAGGGGAATGCGCACCTCGCGGCCATTCAGGGACGCCTGGAAGCGGCTGGCATGGTTGTCTGCCGTGGTTCCGGAGTCGCCATAGTCAATGCGTTCAACCCGTCGCTCCAGAATGGAGCTTTCGCCGTCGTTCGCCGGCAGGCACGCCAGGTGCGTGTAGCGCATGTTTTCCGGGAACAGGATGACATACGGCTGCGCCGCCAGAATCATCACGGCCACCATCGAATAGATGCGAAATTCCAGGCTGCGGACAAACTGTTTGGTATCTTTTTTCTCCCGCTCCGAATCCTCCAGCAGCGTCTGAACGATGGCGGCGACAAATGGAACCATGATCAGGCCGGTACCGGTGATTACATCCCACATGGCGCCGTACATATACCAGCCCAGCATGGAGGTGTAGAGATCGATGATGCTGGAGACGGGCATGGCTCAGATCCGGGAGAAGAGATAGGGGATGCTGGTCAGGACTTCGAAGACCGTGATGAGAACGATCAGCGAACGGCGCGTGGCGAGCACGGTATCCATCTGCACGTCCGGGTTGACCCTCTGCGCAATTCGTCTCCAGTTCGCCAACAGAGCGATGTAGAGGGCCAGACGAAGGCCGATGAAGACCGGATGGAACCGGCCAGCGTCCCGGACCGTTGCGGCGAGCTGCGGCGATGCGGAGAACAGGAGTGCAGCCAACGCGCACACCAGCAGCAGAAAGCCGACGCCAAGCCATTTCAGATGGCGTTGCCAGAAGGGAATGCGGTCAGTCGCCATTGCGGATCGCCCCCGCCTTGATCTGCCCCTGTGCTGGCGGTACTACCGGTGGCGCGACCTGCTGGTGCTCGTTACTCAAGCTGTTGAGTGAGAGCGCGGTCTGACTGAATACTTTTTTGCGCACATCCGTTTCGAATAACAGGTTATTCATTTCCTGGTCGAGCCGGCCTTTCGCAAAATTCAGTTCTTCCATCGCTTGCGCGTTGGCTGCCACGTTCGGCTCCTGCATACCCGCGGCAATCAGATCCCGCGCAGTGAGCGCCTTTTCCATGGTGCGCATCATGGCGATCTCGCTCACCAGCTTGGACGCGAATACATCGGCCTCATGGGGTGGCAGGCTTTTCAGGCGGCGGATCATGGCATCCGTGAGTACCAAGCCCATGCCGGGAACACTCAGGCGGTCCAGATCGGCGAGGGAAGGGGAGGGCTGGGCCAGCAACGCACGCATTTGCTGCGCCGCCAGGTTCTGTTCTTCGGTGAGCTTCAGGCGCAGTCCCTGACCGACTTTGGTATTGAGCTTCTGGCAGTCGGTGCAGGTGGAGATCTCTCGCTCACCGACGACCGATACGGTCCAAGCCTGCGCGTCTTCAGCGGTGGTGAACACCATGGCGGGGTTGTCCAGATCCGCTCCCAGATCCGCTGTGCCTTCGCTGACACCAGGGGCCGAGGGTAGGGTGGCGCCACCAGCGGTGATGTGCTGATAGCCTTTTCGAGTGGTGTCCTGGACGACGCGTGCCGGCTGCTGATTGCGTCCACCGCGCAGAACGCCATCGATCCAGGCAAAACCGCGATTCGCGGCCTGCTCATCGATCTGTTTGTCGACTTTCACCGGGTTCGCACCCGACTGGGCGGATTGTGCCCAGGATGACGATTTGCCGTAGGCGACCCAACCGGAGACAGGATCGCGTTTCGCATTCAGATCCGCCTGATAATCGCGGCAGGATTTCAACGCGAATAAATATTTCTGATGCGCGTCCTTTACCCCGTTCATCAAAAAGTCGTACAGGGTCGGATATTGCTCCTGGATTTTCGACAGCCCGAAGGCGAGCACCATGCCTCGCGCCGAGTCCACCAGGTTATCCGCAACGCCGTACAGGGATTCCTCGATGTCGGAAAAGGTTTCAGAGACGGAAATGCGTGGATCGAACTGACAGCCGCGGAACAACCTCCAATCGGCGCCAACGCCGAGATCAATATGCGTCCGGTTACTCTGGCGGTAGCCGAGAAAACTATTGCCACCGCCGATAACGTAGTACCAGTTGTCATTACCTGTCGGACGCACAATCCGGTCGGCGAATGCCGGTGCGATATGTGCCAGCAGACACAGCCCTGCGATCCATTGAATGTAACGCGTTTTCATAATCTGACCCGCCCTAAAAATATTTCCCCTTCGCGCCGGCAGCACTCATACCGCCGCCACAACACCCATGAAAATCGCTGATCTGGAACTTCCATCCCCGCCGCCCAGTTACCTCGTCGCGGCAGCGGTTCGGCGTAGTCCTGTACTTCGGGATACAGCAACTGGAAACGATTGTCCCGATTGCCTACCTCCACCGGTGGTGGCGGCCAGCATCGGTCTCCGCAGTCCCAGCCGATGGGCACGTACACATGCAGGCTGGGTGACCCGGTGATGATTTCGGATGCGCGCTGTGCAGCGACCACTGCGGACAACGAGTCGAAGGGGAGTGAATTCCACCCGGTGCGTGGATAAATCGGTCCCCAGTATTCCGGGGCGGCACTTTGCCGGGGATAGCCTGAAAGCGCCTGCGGGTAATACTGCTCGATGATCGGCTCACTCCACGCGGGATCCACTTTGCTGACAAAGTGCGGAATCATCGGGATTTTTTCGACGGACTCGCAGGAATATCCGAAGGATGCCGCGAGCGCATTAAAGGCGAGAATGCCGGGATTGGTAATAATATCGACGTGCTTGAAATCCAGATTGGTGTCGATCTGTCCGGTGATTTCCGTGACGTGATCATGCTGATCACTTTTCTCGGTCAGGATCGATCCCATCTTTCGGTCAGTCAAACCGCCGAGACCATCCCAGGGCGTTGTATTGCTGTACGCCGACACGACAAAATCCGGCAGAAAATGCGAGACGAGAACGCTTTCCCGGTTGTAGCAACTCGGGGGAAATACGTTGCATTTAATCCACAGGCAGACGCCCTCGACTTTATAATTGATGCAGTCCGTGCAGGTCAGCGTTTTTTCCGTGATGTCCCATGTGTCGAGATCCTCCTGCTCCTGTCCATGTTGCTTACGCAATCGATCAATCAAATCCTCAAGCCAGCCCGCGTGCGCATCACCGTGCGGTCCGATGCTGATGAGCGCGACGAGCGTAACCAGCAGATATCGGAAAATGGATGTCATGATTTTTCCTTTCACGGTGCGCTCCTGGCCAGAAGATAGCGGTGATAATCGTCCAGTGCGGTGCGCGGATCAGAGGTCCCATAAACAATAAATTGCTCGTTGATCAGAACGGCTGGAATTTTGGCAATTTGGAATTGCGCCGCGCGCCGGAGAGGCAGAAAAATGCGCTCCCGGTGAACGGCATATTCCTGATAGGCCGGCGAGCGCACCCAGGCTTCCGCTTTTTTCTGCGCCTCCTCCACGGTCTTGCCGGTAAAGCGACGGGAGATTTTTTCCTGCTCCCTCGCAATTGCATTCATGTTGTGCGCGACAATGCTGACGCCGGGAATGGTCGGCAGTGCTAAATCATCATCTGAAAAAATCTCCAGATGTATCGCCGGCTGGCTGAGGGCGGTGGATGCCGTGATTAGGAAAAATCCTGCGGCCAGTGATTTCAATACGGTGAATGCCATTAAACCTCCTGCCTCGACACGCGGTTTTTTCGGGATATTGTGGGAGCGAACGCCCAGGGATTAATGCCGAGCTCTTTTGCCACGGCGTCCATCATGTCCTCCTGAACTTGAATCACTTCTCCCGCCAGTGCCTTGTAGACGGAATTGCGGTGATAACCGCAGGCCTGCGCGAGACCTCCAATTCCGCGACCCTGCAATTTGCACAGCAACGCGACGCTGTGCTGCAGAGGGACTTTGTGGCGTTGCAGGTCGCGGAGAATGTCGGACATGGCTTCAGGTGTCATAAGGCGTTCGTTTATGTGTTATGCATTTAATAGCAGGATTGAAATGGGTATAAAGGTTTGGTGGGCGGCCCCCATCCAGAGTTGACCAGGCAGGGCTCTGGATTTGTCCCTGGCACTGTCGGGAATCTCTGTCGCGCGCAGGCTAACAAAGCCATGGAGACCATCGCAGTGACAGACGGCAGTGCCCTTAGCGCGGTCGATAAAGTTCTGAGGAAACCTTACCGTTCTTCGAGACGGCCTTGAGCCTGCCGAGTTATCAACAGGTACCAGGGATCTACCGGACATGTAGAGGGCCGCCCACCAAACCTTTATACAAACCATTTCTTTCGATAAAACCTGAATTTCATTGTTTTGCCCGAAGCTCATTGACCGGCACCATTCGCCGTTCAATAACCACAGGTTCTGGGAAAACCAGAGGTCGAAATTTTGCGGCACCTGGATGGTGCCAAAGATCTCTTATTCCAGTTGGACGACCTGTTAAAAAAGATGGAAGCTGGTGATATTGTTATCGCATAGATGTTCATGCGTTTTTCCTCATCATCGAGCGGCGTTTCTCCGCCAATTGCCGCCCGATCATTTCCGCCGCATCCACTTCGGAAATGTTGTGTTTCTGCATTAATTTCGTGCGCTCCTGCCGCTCTTCTTTTTTCCGTCATGGCGAGGGCAAAACATAAGGTCGGTGCAACGATGCGGAATAATCCCTGGACGTTGTCGGACATGATGACGCCCTCCGTATAACAGCCGGATTGCTTTCGCGTGCTGAGCATCATCGAGCGCTGATCGTCATTGAGTTCACGCACCCGCTCGATATGCGCGAGTTCTCCCTTGTCGATTTTCAGGCACATCCACCATTCAAACATGGCCAGCATTTTTTTCGCGTCGTCTTTGTAATCCTCCATATTCTGGGTGGCCTGCCAGAGCCAGAGTCCCATCCTGCGGCCCAATAATTTGGAAACCACGACCAGGTATTTCGCGAGCAGGGGATTGGTGGTGATGACGTGGGCTTCATCCGTGAGATTGATCGTGGGGCGGCCATCGCGCTGTGTGCGGATGGCACGGGCGATGATCTGATTGATGATGGCGATGTACGCCACTGACAGTTTGTCATTGGTGTCGTTGCCACTGGCGAGGTCGGCCATCTCGATGCGGATGTAATCCGCATCCGGCAGTTCCTCACCCGGACGATTGAACAGCTCTCCGGCAAAGCCATCGGTGAACAATTCCATCGCGTCGGCCATTTCGTTGATGCGCCGTGCCGAATCGGGTTTTTCATTCACCTGGGTGCGCAGGTGGCGGATGATATCCTCCGGCAGCAGGTCCACCTTGCCGGCGATTTTGGCTTCGCTGGTGGCATTCAATATGGCATTTTTCAGAATTCCGGAATCCGCCCGCGTCATGCGGTGCTCTTCTTTTCTTCACCGCCAGTGACCATCAGGCGCGCAATGATCAGCATTTCCCCGAGCACATCACGCTTCACACTCTCATCGGCATTTTGCCCGGAATCGGCTTCCTCCAGCTCGGCGTCGCCAGCGAGCACATCCTCCATGCGGGAGGATGCCTGGATCACACGGCCGTAGCGGTCCACCAGATCCAGTGCGGGTTTGAACGGAGCCAGTGAGGGGGCGACGCCAGGCCGGAAGACAATGTCCACCACCTTGAGTCCTTGCTGGCGAAAATACTCACTGAGCAGGCCGAAACTGTTGCCTGCCTCGACCACCACCCAGCGGGGAAAATACATAGCCGTGATCAGCATCTGCAGGTAACACAATGTTGCGGATTTACCGGCGCCCGTTGGGCCAAACAAAAAGAGATGCGCGTTTTTGGCTCGGTCGCCCTGCAGCAGGGGGTCGCAGGAAAACGCTTCACCGCCGCGATTGGACATCACAATGCACGGATTACCAGTGCCCGTACTGCGACCATAGACAGGTATCAAATTGGCGAGGTGATGCGTGTAGATAATCCGCTGCCGTAAATTCACCTGGTCGAGTTTTGGATCATAGGCGCACGGCAAAAACCGGATATACCGATCCATCCGGAAGTGATCGAGGTCCGGATCGATGGCGGAAAGGCCATTTTTCGACAACAGCGTGTCCGTCAGCAGCAGTGCGTCGTCCATGGCCTCGTCGCTCGATGCCCGCAGCGCTATGGCCATGCTGTAGGAATACAATTTATTTCCGCGAGCAATCTGGCGGCGGGCATGATTAATTTCATCCCTGGCCATTTCCGCTTCGGTCGATGCGCCTTTGGCATTTTTTTCAAGACGGTCGATGTGGCGTTTGATCTCCGTCTGGGGCTTCACCACGTAAGTCACCATCACGATGGATCCCGGTGGCAGCTCATCGATGAAACATTGTGTGCGGGCATTGGGTCCGGACATCTCGTCACGGCTTTCATAGCGTTCTGCCGACAATTGGCCGACTTCCGGCACGCGAAGCAATCGCTCAACCGATACCAGCGTGTGGGGCATGCCGTCGAAATACCAGCACTGGTTTTTCTCGTCCCGGCGCACATCGCGGCTGACGCAGTCGGCAGCCAGGTCCCACTCTGCCGTCCGATTTTCCGGTTTCGGGTAGGGGTTCGTCTTCAGCCATGCGTCGCGATCACCGCCGGCCAGCTTGGGATTCGGATTCATCCACCGGAACAGCCATGCCCAGATGTCGTCACCCTGCAGCCGGCGGCCCTGCAGGCCGACTGATCGCATCATCTCCGCAATTCGCGTACATTGGGTTTCCAGTTCAATTTCACGCGACTGGTTGCGCCGACGCTTGGTGAGATCCTCCTGACGCCGGTAGAACACCATATAGCACTGCCGCTTCGAGCCGCCCCAAGGCCGTCCATTCAACTGATCGATAAACAGACCGCCGTCGCGTGCGAGATCGTTCACATGTTCCCGATAGACGTTGTTGATGAAATGCCCGGTATACGGATGCAATTCCGCGCCCCGGCGGGTCTGGACAGTGATGGCGTGGGACAGCATCTGGTCCGGCAGTTGGCGGAAAATGCTTTCGTCGCACCAGGAGAAAACCTGGACAATCCAAGGTGAAATAGAGTGCTCTTCGAAGGCGTCTGCAATGAATTGGGCGATATTATTGCGGATGGAAACGATTTGATCTTCCGACCGGGCTTCGGTCGGAATCGGCGTGATGTCAAACACGGCCGCCATGCTTTTGCCATCATCGAGCAAAATCTTGTTGTCATCGACAATGTCGAGCCAGGGCAGATATTTCGCTGCACCGGGCATTTTCTTGTAGCCTTTGCGAAGCTCCGCTGTTGTCGCGGGTTTATCCGCTTCCAGCGGTGAGCCTTTGATAAAAAAATCCTGTAGCAATGCTCCAAAATTCATCGTTTGATGCCTCCCTGCAGGGGGCCGCGATTGAGGCGCTCCCGCTGTTGCTTCCGGCGCTTCTCCTCCTCGATGCGCAGTTGCGCCAGGCGCTCCTGTTCCTTTATCGCACGGGATACCAGTTTATTACGGCGGATGGTCTCGACGGTTTCGCCCGGCAATGCGTAGTGGTCGCGTTCGTACATCTGGAATCGCGTCATATAAGCTGGAATCGGCGCGCCGGATGTGCCGACCGCATGCGGCCGCACGTACATGAACAGCTCCGGATTCGGCAATTTCGGAAACAGGTGCTGCAGCTGCTCCGGCTGAGGCGGGAATTCGGCCATGCCGCTGGCTGTGGCGCTGCGCAGTTCCAGCGACTCCTGGTCGCGCAATTGCAACTCGCGTTTGCGCGCCGCCAAATCCTGCGGGGAATTCGCGCCAGAATATTGCGCGTAGAGACTCGCAATATCGTGATCGGATTTGGGCATGACTTTTTCACCGACGACGAGCAGCCGGCGCACAACAGCGCGGCCATCATCGCGGCGAAAAATCGGCATTGGTTAATCGAGAGTGGCATGCGCATGCGAATCTCCTCGGTCACTCGGTGAATAGGCAATTTTGCGGGCGTTGGAGTGATAGTCCACGTGCAGGTCGGTGGTGATGTGGAGCGTGACCGCAAGTCCAGGAGGGGCGACAATGGCGTCGAAGGTGTCGCGGTTGCGGCGCAGATAAAATTCCGTTACATCATCCAGGCTTTTGCCAACACTTTTGTTCGCCGCGAATTTCATGGCGTCGCCTGTCAGTCGGGCGGTGCCTTCGCCGGATGCGTTTGAAGTCCGGGTGATTTCCGCTTCTGACCTTGCGTCGAAATAATTCGAGGTGAGCCCCAGGACCCCAACGGTCGCCAACTGCTTATGCGCGTCCGTGACCCGTTTACCGGCAATGCAGGGCACGCCTTGCCGATCAGATATAGCCAATCGAATTTCGGGTATCGCCGTCGGTGATGGGAGTGAGAGAGGCAATCGAATTGCGCTCACCTTTGGTACTGCTCTTGAGATGTTGAACACGCCCGTCGGTGAACGTGAAGGTGCCACCGGTCAATGAAACGGAAATACAGGACAGGTTCCAGTTGCCAGCCGCAATGCCTTCAAACACTGCGCCCTTTAATCCCGGAATTTTCAGGCCGTTGGTGGCCAGGTTTTCATTTCCGATGATGATTTTGACAGGAAACGGATCTTTTAATTTTCCGTCCACCGGCACAATCCCGATCAGCGCCGTCATGGCCACGTTGTCCAGCAGTGTCGAACGGGCTGGAATCGTGTAGTGCGGCATAACGGTTTCCGCCGGTACAGCAGGTTTTTTTCGAGAGTGCGGATTGAGCGGATGCCTTGAGTGGATCGGTCACTTCGGGCATGGCGCTCGACAGTGGTGGAATCGACACATACCCGGCCAGACGTTTATAGATCGGCTCGCCTTTCTTGCCCGCGCTCGCGCGGCCAGTGGACGTTGAGTAGCCAGGACTGGTTCCTGTTGAGTCCCAGCCGAGATCCTCATCGGAAAACGAGTAGCCGTTCGATTTGGCAAGACCCAGCTGATCGGCTTGGGTCTGCACCTGCGAACTCAGGTTCTGCAGTGATCCGCCGAGGGTTTCCAGTTTTGACATGACCGAATCAATACGATTATCCCCTTTGCTGTTGCCGGTTTTGTATTCCAGTGACGACAATCGCTGTTCAATTTCGGTATTTTTTTCGCGGAGTTTTTTATTTTCCTCAACCTGTGCTTCATAGCGCGCCTGCACCTGTGACAGGGTTTCTACCACCGTGTCGCCTTCAACGGTTTTGACGGTTACTTTTTTCTCTGAGATCTTTTCGGTGACCATTTCTGCAGGGACAGGCTCGTTGCCTTTATTCACAATGACAATGACTGCCAGAAGCACCAGGACGCCGAGCCCGGCCCACACAATTTTATTGGTGCGCATAGATCAAACTCCTGGGATTAGTAATCGTAGCCATCGGATAACACCGCTTCCTGAAACGGCATTTTCGAGATCAAATAAATCGTCGTGCGGTCCTCCAGCGTTCCTGCTGGTCCGAGCGAGAGATGCTGTGCGGTTGCGTGGCTGAAATTGCCGCGCACGTTCTCCATTTTCACCGGCACTGGGAATGGGCTGAGATTGGCCACGAGCACTGCCGTGATATATCGCTCATACCCCAACCACTGAGCGACAACCTCTACCCTGTAATGCTCACCACTACTGCTGCGCATCAGAGGGAAGTCCACCGGTAGCGACGGCGCCTCCAGCGGCATGATGTCCGGGATCGATGGCATCAATCGAGTGGGGGCGTACAGCGTCTGCGACGCATAACGAGTGAGAATAATCTCCCGCGGATCCGCCAATGGCGCAGTTGCTGCCGGGGCAGGCATTGATGCCTGTTCTTCCAGAACGCGCGTGGGATCCTCAATCATCACATTGTCTGCAAGCCCATGTTGGGATGCGCTGAGATCCAACACGTACATCGCTTTGCCATCCAGGGATGAGGCGATCACGCGAGCGGTTTCAAAGTCTTCCAGGGGTTTCCAGTACACCATCGATGGATTTGGCGCGAGCGACTGCAGCCGGGTGGCAATTGCGACCGGCACCTGCAGATCGACAGCGGTGGGGAAAATGATCCGCACTTCATGGCCGACGCGCAGGTGTAAGGGAATTGGCAGCTCGTCCCAAACCTTTTTGGTATCGGAGTGCGCAGGGATCGACGTGATCATCAGCACCAGAATACGGGTGGCGATTTTCACCGGAACTATATGGAACAATTGGCGAATCATGTGTTACTCCGATGTGATCCGAGAGGGCTCAGCGGCAAATCCATCCAGCGACATGCCGAAGCGGTTGCACGACCGGTAGTCCGGCACAACGCGCAGCGGATAGCGGATGGCGATATTTTTCACCTCGCGGTTCTTAATGTCCTCAATCAAATTGATATCGAGCGTGACAGAAAAAGTGTTCGCGCCCAGATGGGTGACGAGAGCTTCCCGAAACGGGGAAACCAGTGTTGTGCGGCGTGCACGATCCAGCTCTCCCTCTTTGTCTTTCTGCTCGATATTCGATAGCAGCCATTTATGGAAACTCGGCGTTACATAACACTCGTATACCTTGACGCGTGCCGGATAATCTTTTTTGCCACTGATTTTCCAATCGTTCAGTTCACGCCATACATGTAACGCAAAAACATAAGCCGTGGATTTTTGAAACTCTCCTGGCTTTACCAGAGCCCCTTGTGAGAGATCCGGTGGAATGCCGATGGTGAAATGATTCTGACGGCTGAAAATCACACCGATTAGTGCACCAATCATGATGAATGACAGGATCAGTGCGATGCGCAGCGACCAGATGTGCGAATCCCGTGAACTGATGCCGTGGCGTGTATCACTCATTTGCGGGCTCCTTTGCCGAGGCGCTCGGATCCACGGATCAGTTTCGATTCCGTGAAGCCGAGTGAGAAAAACAGGTCGTGTTTGATGAGAAAGAGTTTCTCGTTCAGCCATCCATCGAAATTGGCGTGGCGGAGATTCTGGATCAGAGTGAGCCCGAGCCACGACAGCCCGAGCGATGCCAGAATTCCAACCACAGCCCCAATTGTGAAACTGCTGAACAACATGCCTATGAAAAAGCCGAAAAACAGGCTGATCATCGTGGCTGCGACACCGGTCCATAAAATCTGCGGCATGGTGCAGTCCATATAGACGACCGGGTCATCGTTGATGTTGTCAGCAAGCCTCTCATCCATCGAAATGCCTCTTACACCAAGTACGTAGTGAGCCAGGATGCCAGGACGACAACAAGTAACATGACGAGCGCATTACCAATGATGTCACCGATAACTTCGGCCCATTTAGTCTCTTCATCAAGGCGAGCTTTGTGAATGGATTTGATGACATTTTTAACCAGGACGAAGCCCATCAGGATGACGAATACCCATATCACGAACAGTCCGGCGTACTTAAAAAGATTGATGACCATGTCGGCAGTGTTTGAGTCATCCGAAACGCCGGGTATCGTCGCCGTCGGCATCCTGAAGGCAGCGTCGTCCTGCGCCAAAGCAGCGGACGAAAGTCCACCCGTTTGCAGTGCAATTGCGGTGGAAAGAACACGGAGTTTTGTGTTTTCGTAATGTAAAATCAGTCGGTTTTTCAGGTCGCTCAAGTGTTTCATGGGGACATTTCCTATTGAATTTTTAGAATCCGAAAAAGATGCTGAGCAGCAGGAGCACAAAAACCACTCGCATTGCGGCCAGAATCAAATCGGCATCTTGAAATGTCCCGTCTTTATTGTTCTGGAGCTCTGTGACTCCATTTTTCAATGTCTTGATTACGGCCACGATAAGCAGCGTAAAAATCATCAGGTAAAACACTGCCGCGAGCCGGATTGGCTTCATGAACAGCAGCGTAAATGCCTCGACCGAATCGCCTGTCATGGGGTGTAGTGCTTTTTCACCGGCGTGAGGATGCGAGGTGTCCGCTGCGGCTGATCCGCATGTCGTTCGACTGCCGCCTGGATTTCCTGCAAATCGGATATCAGAGCAGCGTAATTAAATTGAATCCGGCGATCAGGATCTGACGCACTCAGAGCGGTATTGGCCAACGCCTGCACATACTCCAGTTCCACTGCGATACGAACCAGCAGTTGCCGTTCAGCCTCTGTTGTGGTATCGGTCGCTGATGCCGTTGCGGCAATCCATGTGCCCGCGAATATTCCCACCAGCCGCGACAAAAATTTGATTTTCATTGGACGATCTCCGTTCGAGTGATAACGATGGGATAGACGCGAACGCCAAACAGATTGCCCAACTCGTCCACATTCATGGGATGCAATTGCAAAGGCGCGGCCGCTTCATGGAAGTGTTTGAAGGTCTGGCCATCTGGAATATTGGTGATCAAACCGCGCAAGATTTTCTGGTCAATCAGGTACTCTTTATTTCGCGCTAACCACTCCATTGAGTGCGGGTCTGCGCCGATGATGAAAAAACGGTGTGAGTGATGACCGGTCATGTTTGATTGGTGCGGATAAATTACCGACCTTCAGTTTTTCCGATGCGATGGGAAAGCTGTAAGGAGAAAATTGAATCAATTCGCTAACAGGCACCCGCATCTGATACGCCAGTTTGCGCAGCTCCTCAATGTCGGGAATTCCACTGGGTCGGGTGTTGCCGTAGTCGCGAATCACCACTGGGCGCGGTTTAGTTTCCTGGGCGCAGGACATCGCCGGGACGAGCGCAACGGTAGTGGAAATCACTGCAACAGTAAAAAAACGGAGGACGGAATTCATATCAGCGCTCCGAATTCTTCGCACGGCAATTCCAGCTTGCGGCAACGCTCAAAGACACGCCGCCGGTATTCGGCTGCAGCGACTGGATTGGATGGCGCGTGGTAGCGTCCAGCGGCTGTCCACCAATTACCGCCGCCGTTACGGTGGGTCCACTGATATTCCAGAGCGAGTAAATGCGCCGCATATTCGAGATTCAGTCGCGGATCCAGGAGCCGGACGGGATTGCGAAACCGATGACCGTGGGAGGGCAGATAAATCTGGCCGAGTCCGACCGCGATGCGATGATTCGCGGCAATAAATCCGGCGAGAGCGGATTCGGCCTCTACCCGCGTATCAAATCGATAGGGCTTGTGATCGACATTCAGGGTCCAAGGCCACGGATGGAAACGGCCGTTGCGGGTCAGACCGCTTTCCTGCAGCACCACACTGTAAAAAACAGGAACAGGCACTTGGTGGCGTTCTGCCACAATCCAGTACGCATGAGGGATTTTTGCCTGTGCAATTGCCGCAACGAACAATGTGCTCAATGCGCAAGCGACGGCGGTTTTACAAATAAGACCGGCGAGGCTCATAGGGCCAACCTCTCGTATCCGTGACTGCGGCGGATGTAAGCAATCGGCATTTCCACCAGCATTTCCGGCAGCGCGCTGAGCTCCTTGAACTGGCCCTTTTCGAAATTCAGTGTGATCTGCCCGACCCGCACCCGGTCAACCGGGACGCTCGCGGCTTCTGCCCACGAAAAAATGTCCTTTTCACTCTTCGCGCCCATCACGTAGATATCGAGGTGGGCACCCGTCGACAACAGGCGCTGCATCAAAGCGACGCAGCGCGGATTGCACTCACCGGGATGAGTGAAAAATGCAACGGAATCGCCACTTCCCGTATTCGCAATGGTGGGAGATAAGTTGCGTACGAGCGCGCTGTAACGCGCAAACACCACTTCGCGCTCGTCGTTGTAAATCTGTTGAAAACGCAGGGCATTGTCTTCGCGCCACTGATCGAGCATGGCTTCGAGTCGCGCATACCGGCGCTGCTCTTCCACCGATTTGGAGTAAGCAGCGAGGATCTGGTATGGCGTTGCGGTGTGTTGCCAAATACCGAACGGGGTTTTTTCCAGAATGTCGGTGTAGCGTGTCCACTCGTTCTCGGTCAGCTTCCAGTTTTCCCATGGCGTACTTTTCAGTTCGCCATAATCCCGGAAGAATTGATTGAGTTCGTTCTGATCAACCGACGAGTGCTGCTGTGTGGATTTTTCCGATGCGTGCACGAACAAGGCAGGCCCCATCAGAAAAAAAGCGGCTGCGGTGATGAGTCGCCGGTTCATAGCACCAGCACCTGCTCACGCCCGTTCGCCGTGAAGAACGCTTTTCTGCCATCAAGGCGGAGAAACTGCCATCCGTTCCATGCGTCTCCGGCACGGAGCAGGGGAGAGATTTCTCCGGTTTGGGCGGTCAGCCGCACCGCAGGAACATGACCAAACGAACGGACGGAATACAGTTGCAGGTTCGAGCGGGCTGCGGGCTTTGGCGATTGAGCATGCGTTTGTGCCAGCTTGCGCTGCAGATCGGATGCGGATTTTTGTTGTGCCGCGAGAGCGTCGGCTAACATTCGCAGTCGCTTATCCAGGTCGTCCATGTGAGCGCGATTCTGATCCACTGCGGTTTTGAGCGTGCTGGCTGATTCCTCGGTTTGATCAAGCCTCCCCTCGGCAAGGGCAAGGGATTGTTCCAGTGCGGACAGCCGAGCTTTTATCTCCTGATTCTCGGATTTCGTCTCCTCGGCAAATTCGGGGTATTGCGCGAGTGCGTCCACCGGCAACGCTTCGACGCGTGTGATTCGGCGACCGGTGTCCAGGGAGCGATACAACATGAAAATCGTTGCCGCCAGAAAACCCAGAATCAATAACGCAATGACGCCCGTCATTCGCCGGTTGGATTTTCGGGTCTCCGGCGGCGCGTCGTCGTTCTCGTCCGCGCCGTGTTGTAAATCGAAGGGCAACTCAGACATGTAAAATCCTTATAAAAATTTCTTGAATCGGCTGGCGGTGATGTAGAACGTCAGGCCCGTGACGAAAAACGCGGGTAAAAAAATCACCAGTGGATGAATCGAAACCGGAAATGTGAGATAGATACCGAACGCGAGAAACATGGATGGGCCGATAAAGCGTTTCGCATGGTGATAAACAAGTGCGCTTTCGTTGCCGCCACAGTCTTTGCGGATTTCACGCTCAGTAAGCCCATCGAGAACACCCAGGATGGTGGCCACGATGAAACCGGTCATGGCGCTGACACAGATCGCAAGGCGCACGCAGAATAAAAAGGCGACATTAACGGCAGCCTGTAAGCCATGCGCGATGGCATTTAGCACACTCCAGGTGCTCTCTTTCATCCGGTCGGCGAGATGTGTCAAATGGATGTACTGAACAAAGGAAGTGCAGTATTCGAGCAGTGTGTGAGCGAGGTCTTTCGGATAAATCCCGATGATGAGATTCCGATTGAACTGGCTGAGATAGGCGAACTCGGTCGTAAGAATTTTTTCGGAGTGATCGAGATCCCACCAGAACACCATGCCGATCCACTCGACCAGGATCGAGACAAACACCGCGAGAATCGACCATCCGACAAATCGGAAAACGTTGCCGATACTCATGTCCCAAAGACGCAGCACGATACCGGGCCGTTTTTCCTTAGTGATTTTCCGCGTGCGCGTGGAGGTCTGACTCATGCGGCCGCCCCCCAGCGCACATCAGGAACCTGTGCCCAGGACAGATCGTTCGCAGCGCGGTGTTTTGGCGCCATATCACTGCACATCAACGCGATGTCCGCAGGCAATTCGTCTTCATCTTTCAGTTGCGGAATGCGCAGTTTGTACAGTCGGCCACCGAGCAACGCGAATGCGTGGCCTTTGGGCAGTCGCGTCAGATCGCCGGGCGAGATCATCGGCACGCGTTGCGTCGTGATCCTCTGCTGTGTCGAGGAGGTGAAATCGGTGGCGCTATCGGGATTGGCGTCATCGGTGGCACCGGACATGGTGGTCAGGTGATTCACCTCAACTTGTGGCAACTGGTCGGTAAGGAGCTTGGCCGTTTCCAGCTCTTTCACCCGCAACATGATCAAATTCCCGAGGTTGCCAACCACCTGACCGGCCTTGGCGGCGTTGCCGAACCGGGCTTTGATGTCACTGAGTGTCTGCGTGTACACCGTAAGCTGGAATCCGGCGCCCCCGGCTTTGTTTGCCATCGGAATAAATTCCCGACCGACGAGCTCGTTGAATTCATCCGCATGAATGCAGATTTGGCGTTTGCGGACCTGAGCGGCGAGTTCCGCAGGAAGTCCTGCCGTAAGACCTCCTTTGTAGATGGCGCCGGCACGGGAAGTGAGATCGGAGAACATGGAATTGCCGACCGCTTGCGAGACTTCAGCGTCAGACAACGCATCCAGGCCCACATAAACGATGCCGCCAGTGCGGATGACTTCGTCCCAATCGAAAATCGGTCGAGGGTCGTCGAGATCGGTGTAGTCGGGAGACAGCAGTGCGGCGGTGGGGCCACTGGTCAATTTTTCCAGCAGTGGAAATAGGGACGCGACCAATTTGTCGTAAAAGCTTTTTTCGTATTCAAAGGTTTTGAGCAGGCCGCTGGCAACCTGATCGCTGATCCCGGACGTTTTGTAAAGCTGACCCATTGCCCAGGTGCGTCTGTCGCGGTCTTTGGTGGCTCTGTCCTGTTTCAGATCATCATTGTCGACGATCTGATCAACCGCTTTTTTCCAGTTCAAAATGCCGTTCTTTTCCAGAGTGGCGGCGTTGGTGTTGAAAATGTATTCGAGATATTCCCGCAGCAGAGGATCAATGTCCGCGCCGTAGTGGAGCAACGTTTCGTAGGTGATGGTTTTGCCGAGGGTGGTCAGCGCTTTCGACATCACATTGACATAGCGCCAGGTGAATTCCCGGAAGGCCGCAGAGTTGCCTTCACTCGGCAATTGGCTCGCGATCCGCGACGCCGGTTCGGTGATGCGACCGAAGGTGCCAATCGGGTTATACCGTGCTGATAGTTCCGGAAAGCCCAAATGGAAGCAGTAAAACTGGTGCAAGCGGCCAGCGCGTTTGGCCTCGATCCACATGCGCCTGAGCAGCTCCGGATCGCCCTTTGGATCGAACACGATCACCACTTCGTCGTTGTGGATGTCCTGCGTAATCAGGATTTCCGCCAGACGGGTTTTTCCGACGCGTGTGGTGCCCACCACGAATTTATGCGCGACGCGTTCGGTTTGCTTTTCGATAACCGGACGCTCGCCTTCCCACAATCCGACTGCATGAGTTGCCGGGTTTCCTTCCACATACGGAAGTGGCGCAATTGGATTGGCCCAATGCTGTAGCGCCGTGATTTTCGTTATCGCATCCGCGAGTGGTATGGCTTTGAGCAATTTCTCAAGCGTGCGAATCGCCTTGTAGCACCAACCCTGATCCCGGTTTTTATGGTAATCGAACGTCAGGCGATCGATATCCGTCGCACGCTGCGTATGGCGGGCACGCCATTCGAATCCCATCCCCAGAAATAAATCGATCCGGCTGATCGGAATGTCGGTGTTGCGGATTTTGTATTCCGGCAGGACGTGGAGCTCATATTGATATTTCATCAGCCGGCACGCGTGATACAGCCGCTGATTGCCGCGCAACAGCAGGCCGAGCGTGACAGCACCCGTCAGTGCAGGCGTGTGGATCGCCCCGAGCAGGACGCCTGGCGACTGTGCAACAAGAACTGCGGCGGCCAGATAGGCGAGACCCACCGGCATTTCGTGGGTGGGGCGCAGAAGTTGTTCGATGGGATGTTGGGATGTACTCATGCCGCGAAAACTAAACGAGCGTCACGGCATTCGCAGCATTCAAACCGTACACGGCCTGTGCAATTTGATTACTGCCGCAGAAGATGAATTTCACGATACTGAAAAAACCGACCGGCCGATAAAGGGGAGAAATGGCCAAAAGAACGGGGAAGGGAAGGCAACGGGCAACGGCCCTTATCACCGGAAAGGTGGGCCGTCTATCCCAAAACCCGGATAGACGGCCCACCTGCTAAAGGGTCAATAGGCAAGGGAATGGAAGGGGTTAATGTTTCACAAGGGGAAAAGGTCGGGAAGGGAAAAGGCCGAAAAGGCCAGGGGACAAAAGGCCGCAACACCGGCCACAAAAAAACAATTCACAAGGTGCAGATTCCACATGACCGACACCGCAGCAACCACCTCTCCAGAGTCCGAAACATTCCAGCATTCCCTGCAGATTGCTCTCGACCGATTACAAAAACCGAGCTGGCAGATTCCTTTGCTGGAGCTGGTGGCACAGTTTGATGCTGTGCCGGAATACGACGATATTGATATCCATAATGAAGTGTTGAACGTGCTTTGGAAGTTGGCAGAGGCGCTTCAGGAGGATCCAGAATTACCGCTGGAACCATTGGCTGCTATTCGCCTTTCAAAAATGGAGATTTGGACTCTGCGCGCCACGGTGGGCCGCAGGACATGGAATCCGATAGAGGAGAGTTTTCAGACCTTTTCTCAAGGCGGTGAGGCTCAGATTTCGCAATCGAATGCGGCGTATCCCGCCGAAGATATTATCAAGCGCTGGGCGCGTGACCGGCTGCAATGAGCAGGATTGCGGAAATTCCGCCATCTGACAGTGCGATCCAGCAGTTGGATGTCACTGCACTGCCGATTGCTGTCTACGACCGACTCTGTTCGCTGACCGGTCTTGATCCCGATCTGCGCGAATGGCGGGCGTTGGCCGGCATGGATGACAAGGTGTTCAACGTCCTGATCCGGCAGGCCTTCGTACACTACTCCGAATCTGTGCAATTAGCTCCAGCGTCCGAAGCACATCATCATTGTGGCCCGGGCGGCTTGCTGCTGCATACTCATGACGTCATCACTCTGGCACTGAAGCGCCGGCGAGCCCTGCAGCTTCCTCTGGGCGGCAGTATCAGCGAGATCAATGAGAAACGGCATTTGTGGACTTACGGCATTTTTGCCGCGTGCCTCCTGCATGACATTGGCAAACTCGCCTCAACCATCCGCATCATCCTGAATCTGCGTAACGGCCAGAAGCGACCTTGGAATCCTCACGATGAACCCATCACCGCTTTTCCAGAAGCGGTGAGCTACAGCATTCAGTTTCAGAAATTGCCCTATGCGTATCACCACCAGGTGGCTCCCACACTGTTCGATATTTTGCCTCGGGTGGCCAGAAGCTGGATTGCGAACGACACGGTTCTGATGAAGCAGTTGTGCGCGCATTTGCGCGGGGACCGGTATGAGAGTGGGGTGATCGGAGAAATCGCCGAGGCGGCTGACATGACATCAACCGCCAGGAATCTGCAGCTTCCCATGCCGAAGCAGCGCTTCAGCGCTGCGGTACCCGTAATTGATCGATTTATCGGCGCTATCCGCGCGTGGATCAAGGAAGGTGAGCTCAAAATCAACGTGAACGGGGGATGGGGTGGGTGGATTCGGCTGGAGCCTGCTACTTCGTCTGCAGGAGTCTGGCGGAAAAACTGATCCGCTATTGCGACGACTTGGGCATCACCGATATTCCGCGGGATCCGATCCGGATCTATGACATTCTCCAGGAGCATGGCTATGCGCTGCCAACGGCTGACGGCAAAGCCGTGTGGACCATTGAGGTCACTGGGCAGACGGCTGCGGGGGAATCTTATCAGCATAAATTCACCTGCCTGAAATTCGAGGGCAGGCGCCTGGTGGTGCCGACGCGGATGCTGGAGCCCCTGCAGGGAACGGTCGAGGTCATCGAGGCAGCGGGAAAATCCGCTGCAAAACCTGCGAAACCCCATTCTTCGATGGCGACATCGCCGCCTGAAGCGGCGGTAGTACAGGAGAATGCAGCGAACACGGCAGTAGAAAACCAGGAAACTGCCCATCCGGAAGCGGATCCTCCCGAACAGAAATCCGCATCACCACCACGACAACACCGTATCACCGAAAACAGCCGCAGTGACGCGGCGGGGGCCATCAGGAGCCTGCCCGAAAATCCCTTATTTTTGGCACGGTGCGCAAGGAGCTGGAAAACCGCAGCGCGGAACCTGTGCAGGATCTGCATCACCATCAGGAAACTGCAATGGCAGCTGCAGGCGGGCGTCAGGAGACTGAACATCACGGGGCCGATACAACCACCGCTGCGGTCGCAGCGAACCATGAATCCCAACCTCCAGAATCGATGATTGCGGATACGGTGGAGGATCACCAGGCATCTGAGGATCCTGGAGAAACGATCAGGGACCGTGTGGAAGAGGAGCGCGAGTGCGCGGGAGCCCGGCGGGTCCAGGAGCTGATGGGTAAAACCCAGGCAGCTGCGGAATCCGCTTCCGACAATCAGGAAGCTGGCGCAGCCAGTAAAACTTCACCAGGCAAAAAACCGTGGGAGACGGGTGAGGAGATCGTGACCAGCCTGCCGATGTACAAGGGAATCACCATTCAAACGGAAAACATCGGGAAGATGTTTTTCAACTGGCTGAAGAAAGGACTCATTGAGAAAACCATTTTGATCAATACGCCTGTCGCTCTCGTGCATATCGTCGAGGACGGGATCCTGCTGCTGTCACCCGGCCTGTTCAAAGATTTTTGTCTGAAGCATGGAATGCCGGAGAAGGACCATGGGCCGCTCAGCAAGAAATTTGACAAGCTTCGGCTCGGAATCAAAACCGCAGATGGGCTGGGGATCCACATTCTCTGGGCGGTGGGAGAGAAACGGGCCGGCAGGGTCAGTGGACGTCTGATTCCCCATCACACCATTTACGGCGACGACTATCCGGTTCCTCAGATCAACAAATTCTTCAAAAAGAGCTTAACGCCACAAGAGGAATAGACGTGTCAAATTTCGGCATAGGTATTGATCATTCAAACGAACGTTTTTTAGGATTCAGGCTTTACCGAGTGTTCATTGTGCATTTGCTCATATGGAGTTGTATTTGAATGGATTTTGTAGACATTGCCACTGAGTATTGTGATCTGAATGTGTCCAATTCAGAGTCTCGCAGTATCATCATGTGGGCCGCAAAGCTCTTTGACCGTCGCGCATCATGTTCTGTTGAGAATTTGTCACCCGCTGCCGTTGCGCGCTTCAAAAATGAAACTCTTAAGAATGCAAAGGGTGTCACCTACAACGGATATTTACGTTATCTGCGTCTGCTCGGAGATTTCGCCGTTGAGCACGGATACATGGAGAAAAATTGGTTTCGGTGCGCAAAATCAGCTCCATTGGAGCAGCCACTGCCGAAAGTGATGTCAGACAACACCCTTTGGGAACTCGTGGAGTACGTTACGGGAAATCCTCAGGTGTGCTACCCAAACTGGTTTTGGGTTTCCGTGATCAAGACCCTGTACTTTACGGGAGTCCGGAGACGGCAGATTGTCGGGATACTGAGAAAAGATGTGGATCTGGCAAATCAGCGGTTGACGCTTCGGTCAGAAACGTCGAAGACGCGCCGGGCGTGGATGATTCCGCTGCATACAGTAGTTCTTGAGACGATGCAGGAGATGATCCGGCAATCAGAGGCGCAGCTCGACCGTGCGCTCCTTCCCGAAGAGCCGGTTTTCAACATATGCCGGTTCAGTCCCCGCTTCAAACCTGACGCCGATAACCATGATTATATGAGAGCCAGGTCCATTACGGACTTTTTTGCGAGGATGAAAGCGCGCACCGGACTGGTGGTTGGCGCACACCGGTTTCGCCATACTGTGGCCACGAAGCTTTGTAACCCAGAGGAAGAAGCAATAGAGCCGGACATATTTGGTGTTCAGTCACTGCTTGGACATACCTCCATTCAAACGACCCGGGGGTATGTGCAAACCAAGCCTGCTAGGCTTGAACGTCTTGTGGATACATTAGAAGTCCCGGGGTTGATGAACCGGGCGTTGTCAAGGTGAGACAGAGGGCGTATGCTTTTTAGTGGCGAGATCAATTCGCCACAGCCGGAACTAAAACCCTAATCAAAAACTGAGGAGACCGGCGACACAATCCTTGATGTGACAATGTGAATCCGTGGGATCGGATACAAAGTATAAGACCGGATTCCGTGATTCTACTTCCAATGATTTTTTGGAAGTAGAAAACGGGGAATTGGTCGGAGCGGCGGGATTTGAACCCACGACCACTACACCCCCAGTGTAGTGCGCTACCAGGCTGCGCTACGCTCCGAAATCGCCGGCCTGGCCGGCGAAGAGGCGCAAATCATACCGGAAACCGACAGGAATGCAAGCGCGAGGCGCGGCTTATTAGACCAGCCAATTTCGCAGGAAGCGCTCCTGCAGTTCCGTATAGGTTGCGTCCGGCGCGGCCGGAACGGAGAGCCATTCGCTGAACAGTTCGATCATAGACTGACCGCCCGCTTCCTGCGTGCGGCCGAAGTTCTGCTTCAAGCTTTCCACCTGGTACTGCATCCGCAAGGACTTGTCCGCTTCCGGTGTGGCGTGGCCAGTGAGGATTTCAGCTCTGATACAGAGAATACGCAGTTTATTTTCTGCGTCCTTCTGCTGTTGCGCGGTGAGGCTGCCGGCCTGGTTGAGGCGCTGTTCCAGCAAGTCTTTGGTATCAAATGGCCATTTGAAGCTCGCGCCGGTTATGGTGTTTTGCACGGATTCCAACGAGGGAGCGCCAGCAGTTGGATTCAATACGCCGTTCTCATGGCGGCGCACCTGGTCTGCAATCACAAAAACTTCCTGCCAGGCCCGGGCGACGGTGGCTTTGCGTTCGGCCAATGTTTTTTGCTGGATGGCATCGGCCAGTTCTTGCAAGCGGCTGATGATGGCACGCGCGCTTTCCCGCGGCAGCTCTCCTATCGCTTGAAATTCGTGCTGTAGACTTTCCGCGCGGCTTTTTTCGGCGAAAAACTCATCACCACTTTTCGCAAGAATTTCCTCCAGCTGCTGAATGATATTTTCAGCGTGCTGTTTGGTGTTCTGGCGCTCCTCCTTCAATGTTTCTGTTTCCTGATGCCGCTTGGCGAATACGGCGTCGCAATGGTTTCGGAATTCCTGCCACAGCGCCTGATCGTCCTTGCGTTTGCATTGGCCGATGCTCTGCCATTGCGCCTGGAGTTTTTTTCGCCGCGTCTATGGCGCTGGCGGTGTCTGCGCTCTCTGCCAATGCTTTCGCCTGGGCAACGACCGCCGCTTTTTTCAGGCGGTTACGTTCGTGCTCCTGGTTCAGCTTTTCGTATAGTTGATCCATGAGGCGGTCAAAGGAGTTTTGCAACTCTTTTATGTCTTTTCGCGGTACCGGCCAGTAGCTTGTCCAAACCTCCCGCGAAACCTTCAGGGTTTTTTCGACTTCTTTCCAATTGGCATTTTCCCAGTCATAAGCCTGCAGATACTGCGTCAGTTGTTCCAGGAGCGAGCGACGTAACTCAGCGTTGTGTTCGCGGGTCTGGTTCTGCTCGTCGAAATGGCGCTTGCAAGGTTCATAAGCTTTCTGCGCGGCGGCGTGAAATTCCTGCCATAAGGCTTCGTCCTGATTTTGTCCGCCGCGACACAGCTCTTTCCAGGATTCCTGCAGTGCGTGAATTTTATCGGCCAGATCCTTCGGATGCAGTTCGCTGGTTTCCAAGGCGCGCATCTGCTTCACGAGTTCTTCTTTTTTGGGATTGACCGCAAATTCGTGCCAGTCGCCGAGCTTCTGAATGGACAATTTCAGGTCTTCAAATTTCTGCGCAATATGGGACGGCAATTGGTCCATGCTGCCGATCTTGGTTTCCAGCTCATGAAAGATAGCGCGTGCACGGCCAACATAACCCTGTGAAACAGCCCAGTTGCCTTTGCGGATGAGCTCGGCGCTATCGCGAATGGATTGTTTGGCCTGTTCGGTCTGGGATTTGACTTTTGCGCTCCAGGCATCAATGGCCTCTCGGCCGCGGCTCACGATTTCAGGCGGTGGGGTGTCTTTGAGCGCTTTGGCATTGGCGATCATGGTTTCAAGCGCGGATTTTATTTTCTGTCCCTGCTCATCACTGGCATCGCGCAGCTTTTTCCAGCAGTTGCTCGAATGGTCCATATTGTTGGACCTGATTGGCGAGGTTGTTCGCCGCCGTGCGCAACTCCAGTAAATATTGTTTTTCCCGCTTTATATCCAGCCCTTGATTTTGCGCATCCTGCAGAGCTCCTTCCGATTGTTGTGTGCGCTCTTGCAGCTCCTTGTTTAATTCTTCGGGAGTTGTGTGGGTGTAGAACTTGGCGATCAGATCACGAAATCCCGCTACCGCTTTGTGCACTTCTTTTTTGCTTCCCGCTCAGCGGCCTGCAGAGCCTCTTTGATTTTTTCCTGCTCGAGAATGTCGTTCAGTTTTTGCTGGCATTTCTCTATGGCCTGCTCATAACGCAAGCGGGCTTCGCTGGAGGCTTTGTTGGCGAAATTGTGCCAGGCGGCTTCAATTTGCTTTTTGCGCACTTCAAAAATGTCATCGACATTTCTTTTGGAAAGCTGCTCGGCCTGGCCACAGATTGCACTGATTTCCGCCGCCATTTGCGCTTCTTTCTGTTTCTCTTCCTTGAAGACCTCAAGTTTGCCGCGCACGATTTTGTATACGGCTTTGTCTTTGTTCATGGCCTGTTTGGCCAACTGCTCCAGCAGGGCTCGCCCGTCCAGTTTCTGTGCCGCCGCCTGGCGCAGTTGAGTAGTGCTACCGTTGCTGGCGATTTCCAGGAGCAGATTGTCGTTATTGATCTGTTCCAGCAGCGCGATGCCAGCCTGGCTGGAATAACCACAAAGCGACAACAACATGGTCTGGTCTGGGATGCGCTGGCCGAGCTGAGCGACGCTGAGGAGCCCTGCGTCGAGAAGTTCGCCTATGCGTTTGCGGGCTGCGCTTTGCGTGCTGTGGGGCACGTTCTGCTGGGTCGCCAGGTTCACTAGCGCATCGCCAAATTTAAGCTTTTTGATTGCCGCCATGCGAATCTGCTCGAGTTCGCTGGTGAGGGCGTGTTGGGCAAGTTGCTCCTGGGTGCACAGCTCAAGAGCGGCGAGCTTCTGCTCGATGGTTTCGGGTTGTTTGGTTTTGAACAGACGTGAAAAAAGCGACATGTTGGTTGCTCTTGGCTGTTGTTGATCGATAGGGGTGGCCAGAATCTGGCCTTGATCGCAATTTGTCCCACACAGACGAAGGTGGGATTCTATAACAGGGCGGGGTGCGCGGGGAATTTGTGCCGTCCGTGGCACTGGGGGTTAGGGATTCTGTAGGGGAAGATTACGCAGCACGGCGCATCAAGAGAGAATTTTTTCCTTTTCCAGAAGATGTTCTGGAACCTTGCCCTTGTAAACGAACGCTCTGCGCTCGCGGTGATAGCGGCTGTGCGGGTGGTAGAAAGTGCTGTGCATTTTCTCCAGCTCCTGCTGCCTATATTCGCTGAGAGGTTTTTCAAGCTCGTCGCTGGCGCGCTCGCGCCGTTTGATTGTCAGGGCATCTTGATACTCGGACTCGTCGGACACGCGTTCCACCAATTCGAAGAGCTGGTGATGAAACTCCTCCCAGGATTCCGCAAAGAGGGTGTCGGCAAGGCCTTGGTTGAATGCCTCCACCGCCAGCATCGGCTGGCATTCGCTGGCGAGATCAAAGGCCAGCTCAGAGCCCACTTTTTTAGGCAGCAGATAAGTCCAGTACTCTGAACCGTAGAGGCCCATATTGTCGTAGTGAGGATTCAGCACCACGCCGTCGCGAATTACCACACGGTCGCAGGCCAAAGGGAGAATGGCTCCACCGGCGCCGGCATTGTTGCGCAGCGCGGCTATGGTGAGGTGGTTTGGTGAGTTGATAATTTCCAACACCACATCGTCAATCGCGTTGATATTGGTCCAGGATTCGTCCGCCGGGTTGTCCGCCGCTTCAATGCAGTTCAGGTGGATGCCATTACTGAAAAAATCTTCCCCCCCCCATGAAGACCAGAGTTTTTACCTCCGCTTGCTTTTTCACCTTGCGTATAATTTCAAGTAGTCGCTTGCATTGGCCGGTACTTGCAGCGCCGTTGTAGAAATCGAAGTGAATGTAGGCCGCAGCTCCGCGCTGTTCGACGCGGATGTCATTAGGTGTCTCGGTTTTCACAGAATGGAGTCGGCGGGTGAGATCCTGGGGGGCAAGGGCATCGATCACCTGGGCCGCCGGCAATTTAATGGCTGGCAGATCTGGATGTTGGCGGCATTTCATTTGCCGAATCCACACGGCGCCATCAACCGTTGCTATACAGGCGGCGCCGTAGGCCAAGGCCAGTAATTCGCCGGGATCGCCGCGCAGATACGGTTCTTCCAGTGGGCCATAGAGAAATATTTCATGGCCGAGGATTTGGTCGAGAACTCCGGGTGAGGTGTCGGCGGCGCGGATTTTTTGCAGCACGGTGCGCGTGGAATCGAGCTGCCAGTCAATTTGCCGATCCGCTTGGCGCATCGTATCAAGCAAAACACCTTTTACTGAGGGATTGCTGTAGTCCAGTGGGCGGGGTTTGAATGCATGAGAGGCCGCGTTGGTGATTGCTTGCTTGATCAGGCGCACAGCGGCTTCACTCACTTCTCTTTTATAGATGCTGGTTTTACCCGCATCCCGCAGGAGGAATTCCGCAGTTCCCCAGATGTCACCCGCATCCATTTCCGCATCTGCTTGCAGCAGCGTCACACCCCAGTAGGAGCGATCGCCGCTGATGGCCCAGTCCAGTGATGAAGGTCCGCGATCTCCTTCGATGCCGGGATGTACGATCAGGCAGCGATGGTTTTGCCAGATATCCTCTGGAATTCGATGAGTGAGAAAAGGGCAGACGATCAGATCGGGTTGAAAACGCGTTATCTGTTCGCGCAGGCGGGGTGGGTCCATTCCGTAGTGCTGATCGACGTTATGGCCAGCGACGAGCAGTTCGCGTAGAACCCGCTGACAAAGACCGCTGAAGGAGGAGGCGAGGATGAGGATTTTCACTTGGGGTTCCTTATGCAGTTTGTAACGACTTAGTTGCAAAGCGTTATAGCGCGACCTTGCGGTACAGGTGAAATATTAAAAAAAATCAAAAATGAGATTTTTATACGCTGTACGCGAGGGCGCGATTTTTTATGCCGGCAGAAAAGACAGATACAAATTAAGCAAACTTTTTTATTAGAATTTTTAAGGTATTTAACAGGATCAGCGCGTTTTTTAGCGGGTCCTGGCGCGTTAATCTATGCGAACGTTTGATTGTGATGCAAGTCGCAGAATGTCTAAATGTTGAATATGGTGCCATCTTTTTTATGTTTTGCACGTTAAAAGGGGCGGTTAGGCCCCCTAGTCGACAAGGCGAGTTCAAATATCAACCATTTTTTGAGGCGGACAAATCCAGTTTGCCAAATTGGGTGGAGTAGGCTGACTGCTCGCTGGCGTCATCTTCAGCTTCCATAGCTTCATACATCGTGCGGCTGAGCTGTGCCATACCGACGATTAGGCAAAGGACCAAAAGCAGCATGGAGAAACAGAAAATAAACAATCCCAGGGTGAGCGGTTTTATGCCTTCTTCTATGTGGGCTGTGTGATCCATTTCGCCCATATTCATCGCAGCCATGCCGACGTAATGCATACCGCAAACGGCGATACCCATAACAACTGCCGCCAGCAGCATTTTGATATTGCCGTCCAGGTTAAACGCCAGCCACAGCGCCGCCGTAGCTGCCACAAGTGCAATCACAATGGATACGGCAAACAGCGCCGGGTCATAGCTCATGCTCGCGGCCATGTTCATCGCGTACATGCCGCTGTAATGCATGGAGGCCACACCAAGGCCGGTAATCACACCGGCGACCAGCAAGCGCACTATAGAGTTTTGGTTGCCGGCGACGAAAAACAGTCCGATGCCCACCACTATCACCGCAATTGCGAGAGAAGCGAAAGTGATTAGTGGGTCGTAATTAACCGGCATTCCCATGTCGTACGCGAGCATGCCGATAAAATGCATGGTCCAGATAGCGCCTCCACCCAGCGCCGTTGCAGCCGCAATAATCCAGGCCGCGCGATTGCTGGTAGAAGATTGGGCCGCTTTCACCAGCAAAATGCCAGTATAGGAACCGAATACAGAGACGAAGAAAGAAAGCGCTACCAGAAACAGGTTGTAGCTGGGTTCTATGTGATGCATGGCAATTGCCTCGGTGGTGACAAACGGGGTTTTAGAAAACAAGTTTAGCAAGTGTTGAATTTTTATCTCATGCTATTGCGGCGGTCGGCGATTTTAACGTCTTGATAGTGATATGCACCTGTTAATATTCGGCTTATTCAAGCAACTGTTTGAAAGATCAAAAATAGTGCACAAGGTAAGTTGACGGCAAGCGAGTTTCGTGGGGTACACTTACGCGCTTCGTTCAGTTGGCGCTTGGTTTTCCTCTTTGGCGTCATGCTTTTTTTGATTGCCGAAAAAATGCACAGCAATTTGCGAAGTGAGGCTTTTGACGCTACACCGAATAAAGCCCATTCACTATTGAAGCTCTTCAGCGACGGAAAAGCCGAGGTATATGGTTAGCAATGCAGAATTCAGTTAAAGGCCAAGCCAAAGCACCGCGGGTTTTCCGTGTCGGCGTCGTCGGAGCGTCGCGGGATGCATTTGCGGCGTTGAGCCGGATATTTGGCGTCACCCGCTATCGCACCCGCAGTTATCAGCCGATTCCCATCGCGGCAAATGCAAAACATGTCGATGATGCGATAGATCTGATTATTCTTTGCACCAATAATCCCAATATTTTGCAGTATTGGTTGGGGCGACGTCCGGAAGGTAGAGCGTTGAGGAAGCCGCTTGTTCGCATCGAGCGAAATATGGAGGAGGGCGAGAGAGTGGATGCTTATACCATTTCCGTCCCCGTCAATCCCGCGCGCCTTCTCCGCCTATTGGATCAATACACGATTAAAGAACTGAATTTCTTTCCCGAATTTCAAATCGGTGGCGATTCCACCGACCTTTGCGAAACCACCATCGCCGGACTGAAATTGCTGCGCAGTGATGGCGGGCCCAGCAATAAACGTCACGGTTTGCAGAGAGCTTTGGTGGTGGATGACAGTCTCGCGGTGCGCAAGCAGATTGAAATCGAGTTCGGTCTGCTCGACACAGAGGTGGACAGCGTCGATTCCGCAGAGGCGGCGATCGAAGCCTCCAACAAAACTGCGTATGACATTATTTTCATGGATGTGGTGATGCCGGGCATGGATGGCTATGCTGCCTGCAAACGCATCAAACGCACTCCGTTGAACAAGAATACCCCTATAGTGTTGCTGACCAGCCGCTCATCTTCCTTTGACAAAATCAAAGGCACCCTGGCGGGATGTGATACTTATCTGGTTAAGCCTATAAGCCATAACGATTTTGAAAGTGTGGTAAACAAGTATTTTTCTGAAATAAGGACCCTGGCAAGATGACAACAAGTAAAGTACTGGTGGTAGATGACTCTCCCGTCGATCTGGAGTATCTCAGAGCCATCATAGAAGGTGCGGGTTATCAGGTGATTACGGCAACCAACGGCCGTGAAGCCTACGAAAAAGCCAAAAAAACCGCCCCGATCTGATTTTGATGGATGTGGTGATGGACGAGGTTGACGGCTTCGAGGCCTGTCGCACCATCACCAGCGACCGGGAAACAGGCAAAATTCCGGTGGTGTTCGTCACCAGCAAAAATCAGAAAGCGGATCGCGTTTGGGGTGAACTGCAGGGCGGGCGCGGCATGATTTCCAAGCCCTATTCGAAAGAACAGATCCTCGACACGATCAGTGCGATTTAAAGTCAGAACCACCGCAATCTAAATCAAAACGGCTGCTGCAACCTCCGTCAATATCGTAGGCATTTTGTGGAAAGAATAAATTCTGGTGCAGAGGGAGGAGCACCTGAGGAACGCCGGGAACTCACAGAATATGCGCTGTCTTTTGCACCCGACAGGCGCGCATCGACATCGCAACTTGCCGCCCGTTGCTACGGTTTTACCGTAGCAGAGCGACATTTCCTGCTCGATGAAGGTCAGGCGGCCGAGTTGATCAGTCAGCCATCTTTTACGCCTATGCCGAACAGCCCTGAACACTGCCTCGGGCTGGCCAATATTCGCGGCAATATCATTCCTTACTACACCATACGCGCACTGGTGAACCCCGCGCCTGAGCAATCTCTGGAATCCCATCGTTATGCGCTGCTGCTCGGCGATGTCATTAACGGTGTACTCCTCGCGATTGATGCCAAGCCCGCGGCAGTGCCGCGCGATGCGTTAATGCAAAATTCGCAATCTCTTTCTACTCTTGGAGGGCTGCCCATGGCAGTCGTACGCGCACAATATGCTGCACAGGCTCGCCATTGGTCGATGCTGGATTGTCAAAAGTTGGTGCAGTTTCTCACCTCTGCTGAAGCGATTCGAGCGTAATGTCTTCGTCGCATAACACGACGATGTTCTACAGTGTTATTGGATTTTTACGAAAGCTATTGGATTTTACGAGAGCTATTGGATTTTTCGGTTTGGCCCGCTGACAGGAATAAAACATGATCATTTCAACCAATCTCCGCATTTCGCAAAAAATTATGTTGCTGGTGGCGGGCTTGGCGTTTGGATTTGTCGCAATCGGTATTGCCTATTTCGTGCAAATGTCCACCGAGCAGACCATCCGTGAACAGGGCGAGGAGCTCTCCCAACGCGAATCGGCACTTGCCGCAGCGAGAATTGATGTGGTTGAACTCAATCGTCTGCTGGTGGAATTTGTCGCGTTACGCAATGCCGGTTCGCTGGAACAGCAGGCCCGCGTGACTGCGGATTTGCGTCAGCGGATCACGGAATTGAAAGTGGATGGCACTCGTATTGGCATCTCGGGCGACCTGCGGGAAATCGAGTCGTTACTGCAAGGTTACGACAAGGTCCATCAGCATATGGCGACGCAGCTGTTGGCGCTGGATGGCCAAGCAGAAGGCGGGTTGCAGCAGGAGTTGAAGGGAGCGGCAGAGCGTCTCGAAAATGTATTGCGCAATGCCGGCTCAGTGGTACTGGCCAGTGGATATCTGCACCTGCGGCAGGCGGAAGCGGAATTTATCACCACACTGGGCCAGGTGCCGCTGGCTCAATTTGAAAATTATGCCGCGACTTTTTTAGCGGAATTGTCTGCGGCGAATTTGCCGGAAGCGCAAAAAGGCCAAATAAAGTCGGCGCTGGATAATTATTCTGCGACGCTACAGCAAGTGTCGACTCCAGTGGTGCAAATCGCTGCCGGTGAGCGCCAACTGCGCGATATGGGTAGCCAGTTGGCTTCCGTCATGTCCAGTGCCAGTCAGCATATGCGCGAATACGCGGGCAGAACCGCCGCGGAAAACGCCTATAAATCCCAGGTGTCGATGGTAACGTTCGTAGGCTTGGGTTTTGCGGTGGTGATGGCCGTGGCGGTGGGTGTATTTTTTCATTTACAAAAGCATCGTATTCCCCATGGCGCACATCCAGAACGTGATTCGGCGCATCAACAAGGGCAATCTGAAAGCGCGAGTACGTCTGCAACAAAAAGATGAGCTGGGAGATTTGGGACAGGCTTTCAATATTCTGCTGGATGAACGTATCCGCACACTTGAAGAGCAGTCCCTCGAAAACGAACAGTTGAACAACTCCATCATTTCACTTATCCGTGCGCTCGGCGCCATTGCGCAGAAAAACCTCACGGTAAAAGTGCCTGTTTCTGCGGATATCACCGGGACTATTTCCGACGCTGTGAATCTGTTGACTACCGAAACCGCCAAAACGCTGGCTCAGGTGAAAGATATTTCTGAACAGGTCAACTCGATTTCCGATCTGTTGCAGCGCCAATCCAGCGCCGTTGTGCGCGTCGCGGAAGATGAGCGCAAGCAGGTAATGGCCACCAGTAAGGCGCTCGATATGTCCGCGCGCGCGATGAACGAAATTGCCGCTCGCGCAGGTACGGCGGACAATATCGCATCGAAAACAATTGCCGACACCCAGCAGGCGCGCGATGCGGTAATGCGCACAGTGCGCGGAATTCAGACGATCCGGGAAACCATTTCGGAAACGGAAAAGCGTATTAAACGACTGGGTGACCGCTCACAGGAAATTTCCGGTATCGTCAACCTGATTAATACCATCGCGGAACGCACCCATATTCTGGCGTTGAACGCGAGTATGCACGCAGCGTCCGCTGGTGAAGCTGGAAAAGGGTTCGCGGTGGTAGCCGACGAGGTACAGCGTTTGGCGGAAAACGCCCGCGAGGCGACAGCGGAAATTGCATCCATGGTGAACAACATCCGTGTGGAAACTTCGGACACGGTAAACATCATGAACAAATTGATCACAGAGGTGGCAGAGGGAACCCGCCTCGGTGAGCAGGCCGAAAAACGCATGGAAGTAACCGAGGATGCGACGCGTCAATTGGTGGAAACCGTGCAGGTGATTTCCCACAGCTCCGTGCAACAGGCGCAGATTTCCAATAAAATCCGCGACCGCGCCAATATCATTCGCCACTTCACCGAAAAAACCGGCGGCGAATTGGTGCAGCAGAAGCACCACACCGATAGCCTCAAACATTTCGCGGAGGTGCTGTTGGAGCGGGTGAACGTGTTTATTCTGCCGGAAAATCTCACGGCGCCGGTGTTGCAGGATCCGGTTGCAGGTGGCAGCTCTGCAAGCGTTGTATCAAAAGCCAGCTAATCATTTTTCAAGCCATCCTGAGGCCGAGGTCGGAGATCCGTGACGATTTCTTCACAACAACAAGAACTTGTGGATTTGTTGCGCAATGAACTCGCGGAAATCATCAGCGGCGATTTTTCACCTCTTGCTGGTGACGACAGCCTCGCCCGGATTCAGTGTTTGGAAGAGGCGGAGGTGCTGGCGGAAAACATCGGCAACGCCGCGCGGCTTGTGGGGCTCGACGGCGTCAGCAGTGTCTGCGAATGCCTGATGAACAATTTTCGCAACATTGCCGCGGCGGCCGGTGTTCCATCGGCGGAGCTGCGGCAACTGGTGCAGTCCTGGGGCGTGATGCTCCTGGGCTATCTGCAATATATCGGTGACAAGGCCAATGAGGCGAAAGCCGTGGAAGCCCTGTTGCACTATCTGGCCGATCCCGCATGGCCGCAGCCGTTGACGGATGCGGATGCCGGCACTTTGGCCGAGCAATTTCAGCACGCCGAAATTCTCCTGGACGAATCCGCGCCGCAGTACCCGCAACAGGTCACCGAGGCGATGACGTCGCTCGCGATTACCGAGGACATCAATCCCGATTTATTACGCGGACTTTTGGTGGAACTGCCCAATCAGGTCAGCGCTTTTGATAGAGCGGTGGAGCAGTACCTCATCATGGAGGAAGATGTGCAATTGCGCATCGCTCAGCGTATCGCCCACACCCTTAAGGGCGCCGCCAATGTGGTAGGCATCCAGGGCATCGCCAATCTCACCCACTTTCTTGAAGATCTGCTGGAGCTGTCGGCTAAACAAAAACGCAAAGAGCCGCGTTTGGGTTATCTGCTACAGGATGCGGCGGATTGTCTTTCGGCGATATCTGAATTTCTGATTGGCGTAGGGCCGCGCCCTAACGACCTGCCCCAGGTAATGGAAGCCGTACTGGAAATGTTGCGCGATAGCGTCGGTGCCCACCAATCGGCAACGCCGGTCGAAGCCGCGCCGACGCGCGACAATGTAGTGCCCTTCAATCGCAGTGAGCGACCGGATGCTGCAGTGCTTTTGCAGCATCCGGTTGAGGTCGAGCAGATGGAAGAGGAGGAATTGTTCGACCAGCTGCTCGCCACTGGTCAAGTGCTGGATGCCGATGCGGTGGAAGATTTTCCTGTTGCAAGCGCTGAGGTTGCCCAGGCCGATGATATTCCGGTGCTGGAAGACATCTATCACCGACCGGTGACGTCTGATGACGCGCCGATCGTGCAGTCGGCTGTAAAGCCAGTCGTGCAACAGCCCTTGCAACAGCCCGTACAACAGCCTGAACCGATAGCGGCAGAATCTCCCCGTAAGGTGGAGCCGGTGGGTGAAGCGCCGGAAACCTTCGATACCACTTTGAATGTCACGGAAACACAGGCGCAGGAATTGCTGCGTCTGGTTGGTGAAAGCCAGATCGGCAACACCCAGATTCTCAACCGCCTGGATGTGATCAACAGCGGCGTGCGCGCCGCCGAATCCTATCACTCCCAATTGCGCCAGCTCGCCCAGGATCTGGAGCGTTTGTTGGAGCTGCAGACGGCCATGGCGTCGGCAGCCGGCAGCGTGCGGGAGGAGGACATGGATCCCCTCGAACTGGAGCGCTACAACGAGCTGAACAGTTTCGCCAGTCAGCTGCACGAAGTGACGACCGACGCCCACGAGGCCTTTATTGACCTGGAAGGCGAGGTCAGATCCCTGAAAAACCTGGTGCTCAGCCAGCGGCAGCTCGGGTTTGAATCCCAGGAGCTGCTGCTGAACATCCGCATGTTGCCCGTGAGCGTTTTCAGCAGCCGTTTCCAGCGCTGCGTCCGCCAGGCGGCGCGTCTCACCGGCAAGAATGCGTCGCTGGAGATCAAGGGCGAGGAGGTGCTCGCCGACAGTCGAGTGCTTACCACCCTGGTCGATCCCATCATGCACCTGCTGCGCAACGCCGTGGACCACGGTGTGGAAAGCTCGACAGAGCGCGCTTCCGCAGGCAAAGCACCGGCCGGACGCATCACTCTGGAGTTCTCGCGGGTGGGTGATACGGTGGTTGTGCAATGCGGTGACGACGGTCGCGGCATCGATTATGAGGCCATCGCCGAGGCTGCCGTTGAACGCGGCATAGCTCCGCGCGGCACTCGCCTCAGCGTCGCCGACTTGAACGCCCTTATCCTCTCTGCCGGTTTTACCACCCGGCGTGAAGTGACTCAGACCTCCGGCCGCGGCGTCGGCCTGGATGTGGTCAACGATCAGATCCGCCTTCTCAAGGGCAACCTCTCCATCAACAGCCTGCGCGGTCGCGGTACTACCTTCACCCTTGTAGCTCCCATGAGTATTCTCTCTGCTCACACCCTGGTGGTGCAGGTGGGCGAGCACCGGGTGAGCGTGATTTCGCGAGCGTTGGAGCAGGTGGTGTACGTGGAACCCGGCCGGCTTGAAAAGCGGGGGGATCGCTCGCTGTATCTGCTGCAGGGGGATGAGGAGCCGATACCGGTGTTCCGCCTCGACGATCTGATTTTTATGAATACTCGCCGCGCGGAACGCCTCACCGCGCTGATGGTGTTGCGCAACCGCGACGGCCGCCGCTGCGGCGTGCTCGCCGAGACCATCAAGTCGAGCGAAGAGCAGATTATCAAACCCCTGTCGCGCTCGACGTACAAGGTGCCGGGTGTTGTCGGCGCCACCATCCTCGGTGACGGGCGCGTGTCACCGGTGGTGGATCTCTATGAATTGCCCGGCTTGTCCTTGCTGGACAATGCCAATGAATCCTGGCGCCAACGTTTCGAACAGCGCCTGCGCCACCTGGATAACGATCTTATCAAGGAGCGGCCGATTGCCCTGGTGGTGGACGACTCCCTCAGCGCCCGTCGCTCTCTGGCACAGTTTGTCGGTGATATGGGCATGGAGGTTTATACGGCGAAGGATGGATTCGAAGCGATTCAGATCGTCCAGCAGCGCATCCCGAGCGTCATTCTGGTGGACCTGGAAATGCCGCGTATGAATGGCCTGGAGCTGACCAGCCACTTGCGTGCGAATGACGATACCAAGGACATCCCGATCATCATGATCACGTCGCGGGCGACGGAGAAACACAAATCCATGGCGGCGCGGGCGGGCGTGAATTCCTATCTCAACAAACCCTGGACGGATGAAGAACTGATGACGTCCATTCAAAGCCAGATCGCCTGAGTATCTCAGCTGTGATCAGCAGGCTAGGAAAATCCCGGAACAGGCCACGCGGCGAGAGGACATAAAAAAACGCCCGATGCTCGGGGGAACATCGGGCCAGGACCATTAGGAGTGAAACATTAAGGACTTTCATCCTCATCGAGCTACTCCAGAGTAGCTCTACTGATGTCATTACACTTGGGGGATGAACGACATCAGTTAATTTAATTATCGAACACCTCAGCCGTTTTGCCAGCGACCAGTTAAACCGTTTAGCAATACTTGCTTTGTTAATTGCAATGCGGGGATATAACCGGGATTTTGTCCATTTATCGCTGCAAAAACGCGTCATTTTCGCTGCGCTGCAAAAAAATCGGAATAAAAAAAAGCCCTTTTAAAAAGGGCCGAGTACAGGAGGAATTCGGGGATTAATGCTGATTGAACAGCAGAGTCGTCGCCGGTAATTCAGCTTCAAGCAGCCTTGCAGTGCTCGACCGGTTCACCCAGCTGTGCACATTCGTCTGTAGCGTTTTGAGTTTTCCGTGACTGCTGCGAAACGCCACCGTAATGGGTTCGTACGCCATGTAGTGATCTTCCACGCTGAGCTTGGCGAGCTCGCTGGTTTCCATGTGTATCACACTGATGATGTCGTAAATGGCATCTTTGTGAGCAATTTCCGCAGCCTCCCAATAGGCGTTATCCAGGATCTGCAACAGCGTTTCCAGGCTTTTTACAGCGTCGGCAACGGTGACGCGGTCCATGGTTTCTCCTCGGCAGGATTGGTTTGAATTAAGTATAGACACGAATCTGCGATTGGAAATTTGCGCGCCCAAGTTGGCCGTTCAGCGGCGCAGTCGGATCATGCCTTCCTGGCTGACGGATGCGACAAGTCTCTCCTGCTGATCGTATAGCGAACCGCGACAAAAACCTCTACCGGCCCCGGCCCAGGGGCTGTCGGTGAGGTAGTGGTGCCAGTCGCCAAAAGTGGGTTGCCGATGGAACCAGATGGAGTGATCCATGCTGGCGGGGTACACCTCGCCGTGAAAGAGGCTGGTGGGGTGGGGGAGCAGCGAGGTTGCGAGCAGTCCCAGATCCGAGGCGAAGGCGAGAGCGCAGTAATGGAACAGTGGGTCCGCTGGCAGATTCTCGCGGCAGCGCACCCAGAACTGCGCAGTTTGGCTGGAGCTTGCAGCGGGTTCGAAAATATCGCGGCTGTATGGCACAAAATCGATGGGCGCTACGCCAAGATGACCGAACTCCCGGGCGAGGTTATCGCCGTGCTCGTCAGGATATTGTTCGCGCACGCTCTCCGGCGGAGCCACGTGGGCCGGCGCGAAAGTTTGATGTTCAAATCCCGCCTCCAGTTTGTGAAAGGAGCCTGCATCGTGAAAATCAGTTCACCCTCCTGCACCGCGCGCACGGCTCGCGACGAGACGGAGTTGCCGTCGCGCAGATTTTCCACCCAGTATTCCACAGGGCTGTCCACCTGGCCGGCGCGTAAAAAATAGGCGTGCAGAGAGTGCACCGGTCGGTTGCGCACTGTGCGCCCCGCCGCCATCAGTGCCTGGGCGAGAACCTGACCGCCGAAAATCGTTTTGCGGAAACTCTCTTGATGATTGCGGGTGGTAAAGCGTTGACTGTCGATGGCCTCGAGGTCCAATAGTTGTTCAAGCATGTGGAATTCCCGTGGTTAGGCTAAATGGAACCGCTGTTGCGCCGATAACCGGGTACCGCGATACAAACAGTGGAGGCGCGAGTGGTTGGGCAGTCTTTTTTCAGTGTAGTGCGATTGATGGCCCTGGGCCTGCTGTCACTCGGTGTTATCGCCTGCACGGCGCAGCATACAAAGGAAATCAGTCGTAAAACCTTGCAGGATGTAGGCCTGAAAAGGTCGGTGGCTGTGGCGCGCAGCAACCATTGGTCGCTGCCATCAAGTGCCGCCGTGTATCTCGCGCCTGTGTATGTCGTCGGGGCGGATCAAGAGGCCTATCCGCGTTTGCGCGGCCAGTTGGATACCTTGCTCGAAGCGCTGGTGGCGGAAAGGTTTCAGGGGCGCATGTTGCAGCAGGATGCGGGTACGGGCCCTGCTGCGGGTGTGCTGCTTCGCGTCGGCTTGGCGGGAGTGACCGACCGGTTATCCAGTGCTGCTGAGGTGTCGGAGCGCAGCGGCATGTCCACTGAAGAATCCGGGCGCGATCAGTTGCGCCTGGTGATGAAAGTCTACGATGTCCGCAACGGCCAGCTTCTCGACACCATGAGTGCGGACGCCGTCAGCGGCTGGCGTTGGAAAGAGCATCAGGTGCAGGAGCTGGCAGAGCCGACTCTGCGCGCGATGCTCAATCATTTGCACGGTTCCCAGTCGATGGCGGCGGTGGAGTAGGCGCAGGCGCCAACTCCACCCGGCCCGTCACATATTGGGATAGTTGGGGCCGCCACCACCTTCGGGCGCAACCCAGGTGATGTTCTGGGCCGGGTCCTTGATGTCACAGGTTTTGCAGTGCACGCAATTCTGCGCATTGATCTGAAACCGGGGTGAACCATCTTCGCCAAGCACCACTTCATACACGCCGGCCGGGCAGTAGCGCTGGGCGGGCTCCGCGTACTCCGGCAGGTTCTTCGCGATGGGCAGATCCGGCGAAGCGAGCTTCAGATGGCAAGGTTGGTCTTCCTCATGATTGGTATTGGAGAGATAGACCGAGGACAGCCGATCAAAGCTGATGACGTTATCCGGCTTGGGATATTGAATGGGTTTGCAGTCGGCTGCCCGGCGCAGAGTTGCATGGTCCGCCACCGGGTCGGACAGCGTCCAGGGAAGCTTGCCGCTGCACAGATTGATATCGACAAATGCGTAGGCGCCGCCGACCAGGGGGCCCCATTTGTGGATGGCCGGGCCAAAATTGCGCTGCGTATGCAGCTCTTGCCAGGCCCAGCTGTTGTGGTAGGAAGGGCCGAATTCGACCAGTTCGTCCCCCTCGCGATTCTCGCCGAGCGCACGCGCCACCACTTCCGCGGCGATCATGCCGCTTTTCATGGCCGTGTGGGTGCCCTTAATTTTGGCGAAGTTCAAGGTGCCGGCGTTGTCGCCCAGCAGCAGGCCGCCGGGAAAATGCATTTGCGGCTGCGACTGCAAGCCGCCTTTGGTGATGGCGCGGGCGCCATAGACCAGGCGCTGGCCGCCGCTGAGCACCTGCTGAATCGCTGGATGGTGTTTAAAGCGCTGGAATTCTTCAAAGGGGCTGACATAAGGATTTTCATAGGAGAGATCGGTAATCAAACCGACGGCAACCTGCTGATCTTCCAGATGATAGAGAAACCCGCCGCCGGTCGAGCCGCTTTCGCTGAGGGGCCAGCCTGCGGTGTGGACGACCAGCCCTTCATGGTGTTGTGCCGCCGGGATTTTCCAGATTTCCTTGATGCCGAGGCCGTAATGCTGCGGTTCGACGCCGCGATCTAGCGCGAAATGGGCGATCAGTTTTTTCCCCAGATGTCCGCGGCAGCCCTCGGCAAACAAGGTGTATTTGCCGTGTAATTCCATTCCAGGGGTATATCCCGACTTGGGCTTGCCTTCGGCATCTATGCCCATGTCGCCAATTAAAATACCTTTGACGGCACCGTTTTCGCTGTAGAGCACTTCGGACGCGGCAAATCCCGGAAAGATTTCCACGCCCAGCTCTTCCGCTTGTTGGGCCAGCCAGCGGCACAGATTCGCCAGGCTGATAATGTAATTGCCATGGTTGTGCATGGTTTTGGGCGCGGCCCATTGGGGAATGGTCGCAGCCTTGGTGTTGCTGCCGAGCCAGAGGATATGATCCTGGGTGACCGCTGTTTTCACCGGGGCGCCTTTTTCCCGCCAGTCGGGGAAGAGCTCCTGCAGGGCCCGGGGATCGAGAACCGCGCCGGATACGATATGGGCGCCGACTTCAGAACCTTTTTCCACCACGCAGACACTGATGTCGCTGTTGAGTTGTTTCAGGTGGCAGGCAGCCGCCAGTCCGGCCGGACCGGCTCCGACTATCACCACGTCATAGGGCATCGACTCTCGTTCCACTCTCGACTCCGGAATTGTTGTGAATGCGTAAGTATACGCGGATAAACGCGACCTTCGCCGCGCGCTGTCATGGTCTCGCCCAACCTTGAAACCCGAGCATTAGCCTTCATCATGCTGTGAGCGCAAAAGACCGTTCCATTCAACGTGCGCCCTTATAACCTGCGCGACTGTTTATCGCTATACTTGCGCCCTCACAAGCCCCGACATTTCGTCTCCAACAGGAGCTCTTGATCCATGAAAATACTTGTCCCCATTAAGCGAGTGGTCGACTACAACGTCAAAGTGCGCCCTCTGGGTGATGGTTCCGATGTGGACATCGCCAACGCCAAAATGGCCATCAACCCGTTTTGTGAAATTGCGGTGGAAGAAGCGATCCGTCTGAAAGAAAAAGGCGTCGCCACCGAAGTGGTGGTGGTGAGTGTGGGCGAGGGGAAATGTCAGGAGCAGCTGCGCGCCGCCATGGCACTGGGAGCGGATCGGGCGATTCTGGTGGAGACCAGCGAGCGCTTGCAGCCGTTGGCCATCGCCAAAGTTCTCAAAGCCGTGGTGGCTAAAGAGTCTCCAGAGCTGGTGATTCTCGGCAAACAATCCATCGACGGCGACAACAACCAGACCGGTCAGATGCTGGCGGCGCTGCTGGGTTGGGGGCAGGGTACTTTCGCCTCCAAAGTGGAAATTGCCGACGGCTCCGCCCTTGTGACGCGGGAAGTTGATGTTGGTTTGCAAACCATCAAGCTGAAATTGCCAGCGGTGGTGACCACGGATCTGCGCCTCAATGAACCGCGCTATGCCTCTCTGCCCAACATCATGAAAGCCAAGAAAAACCCCTCGACACCATCGCCCTTGCCGATCTTGGCGTGGTTCTGACCAGTCGCAGCAAGATCGTCAAAGTCGCGCCACCAGCGGGGCGCAAAGCGGGCATCAAAGTGGCCAGCGTCGATGAACTGATCAATAAACTCAAAAACGAAGCAAAGGTGATTTCATGAGCGTCCTGGTCATTGCGGAACACGATAATCACGAATTGAAAGCGGCCACGCGCAACACTATTGCCGCTGCCAAAGCGTTCAACAGCGACGTGCATGTGCTGGTGGCCGGCGCCGGCTGCAAAGCTGCAGCCGGCGCAGCTGCGCGCTGCGCCGGTGTGGCCAAAGTCCTGGTGTCAGACGCCGCCCATTACGAACATCAACTCGCTGAAGATGTGGCAGCTCTGGTGGTATCGCTCGCCAGCGGTTACAGCGCAATTCTCGCGCCCTCTTCCAGCAACGGTAAAAATCTCATCCCGCGAGTGGCGGCACTGCTCGATGTGCAACCGCTCTCCGATGTTATGGCGATTGAGGCCAGCAACCAGTTTGTGCGCCCGATCTACGCCGGTAATGTGATCGCCACCGAGCAGAATGATGAACCGGTTAAGGTGATGACCGTGCGCACGACGGCATTCGATCCGGTGGCGGCGGAGGGTGGCAGCGCTGCCGTGGAAGCCGTGGCAGCGCAGCGGCCAGCGGATTGTCCAGCTTTGTCGGTGAACAGCTGGCGCAATCTGATCGTCCGGAACTGACCTCTGCCCGAGTGGTTGTCTCCGGTGGCCGCGGCCTGCAGAACGGCGAGAATTTCCAGCTTCTCTACACCCTCGCTGACAAACTCGGCGCCGCGGTTGGCGCTTCGCGTGCGGCGGTGGACGCGGGGTTTGTGCCCAACGATATGCAGGTGGGGCAGACGGGCAAGGTTGTGGCGCCGGACCTCTACATCGCCGTCGGCATTTCCGGTGCGATCCAGCATCTCGCAGGCATGAAAGACTCCAAGGTCATTGTGGCCATCAATAAAGATGAAGAGGCTCCCATCTTCCAGGTTGCCGATTACGGTTTGGTTGCCGACCTCTTTACCGCTCTGCCGGAGTTGACCCAGAAGATCTGATCCTGCGCCTCTCTCGCCGTGTTGGAGTAGAATGTGCGGCCTTTCCGCCCGGTGGCTTGGTCTCCCGGGCGGAAAGGCTATCTCCAGAACTGGGAAAGACATGTCGATGCTGAAGCTGTTTGAGCCGCAGAGCAAAATTCAGAAAGATCGGCAGATCATCCGCGATACCGATATGCGCATGGCGAAGTACGGTCGCCGCGGTCTGATCTCCAATATCCTCATTTACACCCTTTGTCTGCTCGTCGAGCAGAACTTCATCCTGCATTACCACACTCTCGCGATCGTGCTGACGATCGGGTTGCTGGTGACGACTGCGGCGCGCGGCTATCTGCTGTTTCGCATGGATGCCATCTACCCCAGAGGCCCCACCAGCTGGCGCAACAAATATTTTATCGCCACCCTTGTTGGCGCCGCCTGGTGGGGTTTGATCCTGGCCAGTGTGACCCTGGTGATGAACATGGAGGGCGAGGCTTCTCTCATGTGGGTGTATACGGTGGTGTTTTTCTCCACCACGGCCCACGCATTTGCGCCTTATCAGCGATTCCTGTCGATCTATCAGTTTCTTGGCATAGTGCCAGCCGCTTGCTGCACATTTTTTATAGGTGAATTTGTCGGCGTGTTTTACGGCTGCATTCTGTTGTTTTTTTACTTGATGCTGAAACACCACTGCGAATTGATTGCGTGCAATTACTGGGAGTATCTGGAAGCCCAGGTCCTGTTGGCAAAACGGACTGAAAGTCTGGAGGAGGAAAAGCGCGATACGATCGCGTCGACGCAACTCACCCACGATTATCTGCAGTTGCTTGGTCACAAAATGGCGGGTTTGCTGAGCAGTCCGCAAGCGGCAGAAGAGGGGGGCGCCATCACCACCAGTGACGGCGGCGGGCCAGCGCGCGACCTTTGAACAGATCTACCGCAGTGTCGATGAATTTTGCCGCATTATCGCCAAGGATTTGGTTATTCAGTCGCGAGTGTTCAATATCCGCCACTATTTGCAGAATTTGGTGGGCGGCTTGGTGGAGCAGGCGGAGCGCAAAGGAATAGAGCTGGAAACTGCGCTTTCACCGGCATTGCCATGCCGTCTGCGTGGGGATCCACGGCGTCTGGGGCAGCTGGTTACTGCCATGGTAAAAAGCAGCATTCAACAAAGCGGCGGTGGCGTTATTTTTGTTGAAGTCGAATTCGTCCGCGAATATGAAGACGCTGGCGCGCTCCACATCACCATCGCGCGGCAGTCAGAGCGGGGCAAGCGCTTGTTTTTCCAAGAAGGACCCGAGAAGGGAGTGGTGGCGGATCTCGATCTGATCGTCGCCAAAGGTCTCGCCGAGGCGCTCAAGGGTAGTTTGGATATCAATGAATCGGGCTCGCAGGATGGCAAAAATATCCGCCTGCGTCTTCCTCTGGCGGTCGCTGAACCTAAAGACCGGCCTGAATACCATCGTCAGCGTTTCAAAGGCCGTCATTTGCTGCTTATTCATCCCAATCCCCGCTGGCTGGATCACAAACGCGCCGAGCTGGACACCATGGGCTTTAATGTGCAGACAGCCAGCCAGTACCGCAAAGCACTCAATATACTCACCGATGCTTTGGCAGAGGACAGGGCCATAAAGTGTGTGGTCTACAACGCCGCTTCCGGTGATGGTGAGCCGGTCGAGTTTTGCAACGATCTATTGGGCCACGCGGAGCTTAAATACGTGCAGCAGTTCGTCATATGTTCGGATATCGGCAAGAAATTCTTTACCGACCGTATGATGCATTCCAGTGCGTCGGTCCACTTTGTCGACAAGCCCGCCGGGATTTTCGAATTCGAAATGACTTCGCTGAACCTGTTCGACACCAGCGCTGAAGCGGACCCAAGGACACCCTGTCGGGTGATCTGGTTGGGGCAGGGAGCTGCTCTGGAAGACGCGCGTTTCGGCGATGGCGCCGATCTGCAGATCCAGAAAATTCAGGATTTGCGTTCGCTGCCGAAGCTGCTGGATGAGGGGCAATACCAAATGATCGTTGTGGAAGACAACGGTAATGAGGCTATGGTGAACATTCACGCCATACGCGCTTACGAGCAAAAACATCAGCGGGAAACGCTGGTCACCATCATCGGTGTCGGTCCCGCGGAATCCGAGCGCGCCATGCTCGAAGCCGGGGTGGACCATTTTATCCACATCGAATCCCTGCTCAGTGGGGACGGCCGCAACCTGCGTTATTGGAGCGACGGGCGCCACCACTGAGGCGCCCACTCCTCCCTGCCAGCTTCCGGTCGTCGCCGACGCGCTGATTTCAAGCATTCCCACCCGGTCGACTACACTTTTACAAAACTGCGTCAGAGCCGTGAGCTGCCGGCGTATATCATTTGCTGCAAGAGGTCGAAATGGCGCTGAAAGACCCTGGAAAGCTTCATGTTCTGGTGGTGGACGACTTTTCCAGTTTCCGTTCCACCATGTCGAGCATGTTGAACAAACTCGGCGTCAAGAATATAGAAGAAGCGAGTAAGGCTTTTGAGGTGCTCAAGTGGTGTAAAGATCGCAAGTTCGACCTGATTTTCTGTGACTACAACCTCGGTCCCGGGAAAAACGGGCAACAACTATTGGAAGAACTGCGTTTTCGCAAACTGATCAGCCGCCACACCCTTTTCGTTATGGTCACCGCCGAAGCGAGCAAAGATATGGTGCTCTCGGCTTACGACTGCGAACCCGACGATTATTTGATGAAACCGCTGAACCTGCAGGTGCTGGAACAGCGTTTCACCCGCCTGGTGCAAACCCGCGACGCCCTGGTCAAGGTTTATCAGCTGTTGGAGGCGGAAGATCTGGCCAAAGCGACAGATGAACTCAAACAATTGGTGGAACAGCGCGGTCGCCATACCTCTCTCGCCCAGAAGCTGCTGGGAGAAATTTTGCTGCAACAGCGCCGTTATCAGGAAGCAGAGAGCCTCTACCAAGAAGTGTTGGCGGGTGGGCGCCGTCTCGATTGGGCGGTGCTGGGCCTCGCCAAAGTGCATTACGCCCAGGGCGATATCGCCGGGGCCAAGCAGGAACTGAGCGAGCTGATCGACGAAAGCCGCCTGTTTTTGCCCGCCCACGATGAAATTGCCAATATCCTCGAACAAGAGCGCGACTTTGATGCGCTGCAGGTAAGTGTGGAAAAGGCGGTGGAGCTCTGTCCGCGCTCCATCTTGCGTCAGCGCAGATTGGCCCAGGTGGCGGAGAACAATGGCGATGTGGGGCGCACCCTGCGCGCTGCTGTGGATGCGATGAAACTGGGGGAATTCTCCTGTCACCAGGACACGTCAGACGCGCTGCGTTTTTTAAACGCGGCGGCAAACAGTCTCGAGCACAACATCGAGGTGGAAAAAGTCGATGTGCTGGATGAGAGCAAACGCTGCCTCGACAAATTGATGTCCACCAAGCGCATGGACGTAAATCAGGAGCTGCACGCACGTCTATTGATGGCCAGGGTCGAGGCTCTGTCTGGTCGCGTTGAGGATGCGAAGCAGACTCTGCGCGACCAGAACGGGTTGTTGAAGGAAAGCACTGGAAAAAACGTCGACATGGATCTGGCGTACGTTGCTTATCTCAACAGCATCGGTCAGCTGACTGAGGCGGGAGCACATCTGAAAACCATGGCGCAGCTTTATGAGAAGGACCCTGCGAGCATGGAAAAACTCGATAAGTTGCTCCCGGAGCCACGCAGCGAGGCCAACCGCAGGCGGGTGGCGCAACTCAACAAAACGGGTATCGAGCTTTATAAGGAAGGTCACTATGATGAGGCGTTGCGCTTCTTCAACCGCGCGACCCTGTTGTATCCCCGCCACATAGGCCTGCAGCTCAACCGCCTGCAGACATTGATTGCCAAGGTCAAAGCGGAGCCCGCCGATGAGGTTCTGCGTGCGCAAATGCGCGAGCAATTGGAAAAAGTGGATACATTATTGGCGGCCGACCCCAATCCCACACAGCTGGAACGTTTTCGCCAGCTGCGCGACAAGACCCGTCAGGTGGCCTGACCGGTCCTTTTACAATTCCATGACCGGCCCTTGAGGCCCCTGAAAAGTTATTTCGAGCGGAATTCAGCCCATACCGGACAGTGATCGGAGGGTTTGTCCATGGCGCGGATGCTGTAGTCGATGCCGGCGTCGGCACAGCGGCTGGCCAATTCGCGGCTTGCCAGAATCAGGTCGATGCGCAGGCCGCGTTTCGGGTCTGCCTCAAATCCGCGGCTGCGGTAATCGAACCAGCTGAAGCGATCCGCCTCTTCGGGATGCAGGGTGCGGAATGTGTCCACCAAACCCCAGTCCAGCACCTTTTGCAGCCATTCGCGTTCCTCCGGCAGAAAGCTGCATTTGCCGGTGCGCAACCAGCGTTTGCGGTTTTCTTCGCCAATACCTATGTCGCGGTCGGTGTGCGAAACATTCATATCCCCCATGACGATCAATTGGTCAGCGTGGGAGTAGTGTTCGCTCAAATGGGCCAGCAAATCGGCGTAATAGCGTCTTTTATTGGGAAATTTCACCGGGTGGTCCTGGCTCTCACCCTGGGGAAAATAACCGTTGAGGATATGCAGTTTGGAGCCGTCGGGCAGTTGGAAAGTGCCGCTGATGAAGCGTTTCTGGTCATCCGGCGTGTCACCGATAAAGCCTTTGGTGACGTTGAGAAAGGGATGTTTGGATAAAAGCGCTACGCCGTAGTGGGTCTTCTGGCCGAAGAATTCCACGTGGTATCCCATGCTGGTGATTTCCTCCAGCGGAAACTCCCCATCCGTCACTTTGGTTTCCTGCAGACCGATGAAATCCGGTTGATGGTGGGCAATGATCTCGGCGATCTGATGCAGGCGAAGGCGCACGCTATTGACGTTGAAAGAAACACATTTCATTGGGAGTCTCACGGTTCAAAAAAACAGGCGAGGCTTATAGCACAAGCAGGTGGCAAGAAAAACAAAAGGCCCCGCAGGGCCTTTTTTTAATTCGCGCGAGATGGTTTAAAAGTTGGCCACCTGTTGTTTGGGTGAGCGCATGAGTTCCACCAGGTCGAGCAGGATGTATCCGGCCTCATTCAAAAGGGCGTCGGCTTCCGTATCTATGGTGCGGGTGGTCTCAGCGGCGACTTTCTCCGCGTTGGATTCCTCTTCTTTTTCGTAGTCGCGGTAGGCTTCGAGATTTTCAAAAGGCTTCAGCCCTTTGGCGGAGCGGCGTTTGTTTTCCATCAGCATCTGCTCACGCTCAAGATCCTCTTTTTCCTTAATTCGGGTCTGCTCATTCAGCGAAACCTGCGTGCGCGCTTTATTACGCTGCATAAGGGCGACCTGCTCCTGCAGCAGGATAATGTCGGGATCCTTTTCTGAGCGTTCGCGGTGCAGCTGGTCGAGGGTCGGCAACATTTGGCTGAAATCAAAATATTTGCCGTGTTTGGCTGCCGCAATCTGATCCCATGGCAGGGCGGTAGGATAGGCAGATTCACCCACTTCATCCTGGTCGATCAACATCGGTAGGCTAATGTCCGGAATGATGCCGCGATGCTGAGTGCTGTCACCGGAAACGCGATAGAACTTTGATTCGGTCAATTTGAGCTGACCTTCTGGCAGGTCGCTCAACAGCTGCACGGTACCTTTACCAAAGGATTGTGAGCCGACGATGATGCCGCGCTGATAATCCTGGATGGCGCCAGCGAAAATCTCCGACGCCGAGGCGCTCAACCGGTTGATCATCACAATCAGCGGGCCGCGGTAGAGCGCGCGTGAACGCGAGCGATTGTGCTGGGAAATGCGGCCATCCGCCTCTCTGATCTGCACCACCGGACCCTGGTCGATAAACAGATCCGTCAGCATGGTGGCTTCCTGGAGGGAGCCGCCGCCGTTGTTGCGCAAGTCCAGAATAATCCCCTCGACATTGTCGTCCTGCAGTTCGCGCAGGAGTTTGGCGACATCGCGGGTTGTGCTGCGGAAATTCTGGTCGCCGCGGCGGTAAGCTTCAAAGTCGTGATAGAAGGCCGGGATATCAATAACGCCGACTTTGCGCTTGCGGGTGCCGTCGCTGATTTCGATCACGGCTTTCTGCGCCGCCTGATCTTCAAGTTTTACCGTGCCGCGGCGGATTGCCACGACTTTGGGGGCGGTATCGCCGGTCAAAACCTCCAGACGGACAAAGGTGTCTTTTTTGCCGCGGATTTTGTCGACCACCTCATCCAGGCGCCAGCCGACTACATCGACGATTTCCCCTTCCATGCCCTGGCCGACGCCGATGATTTTATCCGCCGCCTTGAGCTGGCCCTGCTTGTCGGCGGGGCCGCCGGCGACAAGACGCACGACCTTGGTATGCTCATCTTCGGACTGCAATACCGCGCCAATGCCTTCCAGCTGCAGTGACATATTGATGTTGAAGTTCTCCGAGGTGCGTGGAGAAAAATAATTGGTGTGCGGATCGTAAAGCACGGTCAAGGAATTGATCAGGCTTTCGAAAACGTCCTGGGAATTCTGTTGGGTGGTGCGGTGCAGCTGGTTTTGTAGCGGCGCTGCAAGGTGACTTTCGCTTCATCGACGGTTTTGCCGGCGAGTTTGAGATTCAGCACGCTCAATTTAAGGCGTTTGTCCCACAGATCGTCCGCCTCTTCGCGATTGAGGGGCCAGGGCGCCTTTTCGCGGTCCATTTCGACCGCATCCGCACTTTTGAAATCGAAAGAGACTGCTGGGTTTTCCAGCTGCGCCAATACCCATTCAAGGCGATCGACCACGCGCTTCTGATACACCTGGTAAATCTGGAAGCCGGGCTTCAACTCGCCCTTTTTCAGGTAATCGTCGTGCTGATTTTTGTCCTTCATGAAGGCGTCCACATCAGCCTGCAGGAAGTAAAGCCGGGCGGGGTCGAGGGTTTTGAGATAGTTGTCGAGAAATTCAATGGACAGCTTGTCGTCGATGGGCAGGTTGCGATAGTGCCGTTTGGACAATTTATCGAGGATATCCATAGTCGTGACCGACTGGGCCTTGGTGGGCTCAAGCGGAACTTTCGCTACCGCCTCGGCAGGCGCTTTGGGCGCTTCCAGGGCAGCTTTTGCGGATTCGGGAGGTGCTGTGGGGGCTTCGGCGAAACTGTCCAGGGCCAGGGTGGCGGCGAGGACACCCCAAAAAATGCGTGCGAAAAACAATTGAGTGAATCCTGAAGTTGAGCTGGAAGAGGAAGTCATAATCACCTGGCCGGTCTGTTGCGCGAGGCGCGCCGTCGTAGCACCGGTATCGAAAAGTTTAGGAAACTCCACCTCGTTCGTCGAGGGGACCGCACAAGTTGTCACCCGTCCGCGGGCGATTCGCACCCGGTTCAGTCCGATCCGAGAAGGCCTATGCTATAACAACCGCAGTGCCCATTAAACAAAAGACGGTGCGGTTGTTTGGCCCTTGTTAGTCAGCGGCAGCGGGCAAGGGTTCCGGTGCGGATCGGAAGCGGTTAACGCGTTTGCCGTCTGTCCCCGCCCGATCCGCCGCAGCTCCAGCAACCTTCCTGCCGGCTTCGCCAACCCCCACCCATCGCCTGAAGAAGCGCCGCCACAAGCGCCGGCTAAACTCTAATAATGCCGTTGCTGGTTTGAATTCCCATGTTCGAGCATCAAAAAATCATTGCCATTGGCGATCTGCGCGTCGGTATGTTCGTCACGAAGCTGGATATTGCATGGTTGGATAGTCCTTTTTTAAGCCACACCCGCGCCATTAAAGACGCCGCCGACATCAAGGCCCTACTTCAGGCGGGGGTCAAAACCTTGACCATCGACCTCTCTCTCGGGGTGGACGTGATACCGGAACCGGGTATCGAACCCGCTGTATCCGCCCCCCTCTCAATACCGCCACCTGAAATTACTGATGTGCCGGTGCCTGAAGTTGCGGATGTGCCTGCGATGAACGCCGAAACGCCTGTGCCGCCAGTGGTTGCGCTCGAGCGCGAACTGCAGGTGGCGGTGGAGTTGCGCGACAGGGTCAAAAAAGCGGTGGAAAATCTGTCGCGGACCTTGGAGGCAGGCGCCCCGGTGGATGTAACCGAATTGGCGCCGCTGCTGGACAGCACCATCGAAAGTCTAAAGCGCAACGATCAGGCGTTGATGAGCCTGGTGCACCTCAGCCGTAAGGCACACCGGTTGGGTGACCATGTGTTTGGCACTTTCTGCCTGGTGCTGAATCTGGCTTTGCAGCGCAAGGTTTCCGAACAGGAGCGGGAGCATCTGGGTGTGGCCGCGCTGCTGCACGAAGCCGGCTGGACACAGCTGCCTTTGAATCTCATCGGCAAACGTTCGCCCTATACGCCGGCGGAACTGGCGCTGGTGCAAAAACATGTCGCAATTGGTGCGCGGACGCTGGCGCAGTCGGATTTGCCGGAGCTGACCAACCGGATCATTGCGGAGCACCATGAGCGCCTGGATGGCTCCGGTTATCCCGCGCAACTTCGCGGCGATCAGGTTCATCCCTTGAGCCAGCTGCTCGCTGTGGTGGACACCTATGAAGAGCGGGTTCATCAACTCACCGATGAGCCCGGCGTGATTCCCACCGTTGCGTTGCGTTCGCTCTATCGGGAGGCAGAGCGGGGTGTGTTCTCACCGGAAGTGGTGGCGTCACTGATCAGTCTGTTGGGCATATATCCACCCACCACGGCCGTGCTCCTGAAAACCGGTGAGCGCGCCGTGGTACGTGAACATCATTCGGATGCTCCTCTGCAACCGGTGGTGGCGATTCATTACGACGCCGCGGGCGCAGCCCTGGCGGCGCCATTGGTGGTTGATCTGCGCCAGGCGGCCGAAACCCGGCGGGCGATTGAAAGCGCCCTCGATCCCGGTGCTTCCGAGGGCGAATACTGGCGCTGGTTGCGGCCATCGGAGGAGCAATTAATTCATGAGAGAGCGGTGCGATGAGCGACACGTCCGTTATACGTCCGGCCGGTATTGATCTGGCCTCCGAGGCCCTGTCCTGGTTTGCCACCTGGCCGGATGGACTGGTGATGGCCGATGAGGAGTGCCGGGTTCTCTACGTTTCGTCCAAGGCTGCGGATATCCTTGGCTGGGTCACCGCTGAAGTACAGGGGCGGCACCTGCACGCGCTTTTATGTCCAGAGGATCGCGACAGTGCCCATACCGCTGAGGACTGCCCGCTGTGCCAGCCGGAGGTGGATGCGGACGCGGTGCACAGCAGCCATTGGCTGAACCGCTCCGGAATCAACGTGAGCGTGGATTACCGCGTCATACCTTCCCATCGTGGCGGCCGCATCCTGAGCTTCTACAACAATCGGGCGCGCGCTCACAGCTATCGCGAGATGGCGAAATTCACCGAATACGTGGAATGCAGTCCCGCGCCGATTGCGGAGTTTGATGCGGAGGGGCAGCTGCAATATGGCAATCCCGCCCTGCAGGAGCAGCTATTGCTGCACGGTTTCGACGAGCGCGGTGTGGGACGCATCTGGCCCGAGGGACTGGCGGCCTTATGCCAGCGGGCATGGCACCGCAAGACCGTCATCAATGACGTCGAAGTACGGGTGGATGACAACTGGTACCGCTGGCATTTTCACCCGCTGGGCGGCGACCAGCCGGCGGTGCTGGCTTATCTCTTCGACGTCACGGAGGAAAAAATCGCCCAGATTCGTTTGGCGGGGGGAAAAGCAGCAGCTCGAAGGGATTTCTTCGCCAAGATGGTCCACGAGCTGCGCACCCCCCTCAACGCCATCATAGCTTTCTCCCAGGTTTTGGCTCAGCGCCTCGACGGTACCTTGAACGAACGCGACATGGCGAGCCTGCGGGCAATCCGCGCCGCCGGTCTGCAAATGAACGAACTGGTGTCCGATACCCTCGATATCGCCAAGATCGATGCCGGAAAAATGGCCGTTGAAGAGGCCAGTTTCAGCCTTGCCGCACTGTTTGGTTCCTTTCATGAGCAGGTTGTGGCTCTGGCGGAGGCGAAGTACCTGACCTACCAGCGCGATTGCGACCCAACCCTCGTTATCCGCTCGGATTTCCGCAAGGTGCAGCAGATCCTGCTCAATCTGATCGCCAATGCCATTAAATACACCCGCGAGGGCAGCGTGGCGGCGCGCGGCTTCCTTGAGGGTGACACCTTGGTGCTGGAAGTGCGCGACACGGGCATAGGCATCCCGGAGTCGCAGCGCGACAAATTATTCCGCTCCTACGAACAGGTGAGCAGCGAGCGCAACAAAGGAATCCAGGGCACTGGTCTTGGCCTGGCCTTGGTAGCGGAGCTGGTGGCTCTGTTGGGTGGAACCATCGGTGTGGAAAGTGAAGTGGATCAGGGCAGCTTCTTCCGCGTGGTGTTACCTATCCAACGTTAATGTGCAGCTGGGGCGGGAGAGAATCGCGCTGCAGCATGCCATCGGAATCTTTTGCGGCCCCGTATCATCCAGCGCGTGCCCCAAGTGCGTCATTGATCACTGTAAGAATCCCGGGCGGGCTGCAGAATGTGGCAGATGGTTTTCAAACTGGATTCGCGGCCCTGTTCGCCTATAAAAAAGCGCAAAAATTATGCAAATGTCCCGTTTCTTAACTTCCTCCGCGACGGCCCTTGCCGTCGGATGGCTGCTGATTCACCTCGCCGCTTGCGGGGGCAGAAGGAGGAAAGCCTGGCCAATGAGCCGCCTGTCGCGGTGATCGCCGTGAGCGCCGAGCGTGGTGAAGTCCCCTTCACCGTGGAATTTAGTGGCGGCAAGTCTTATGACGATGACGGCAACATCGCCTCTTACCAATGGAGTTTCCCCCAGGCCGACAGCGGTAACGGTGAGGTAGTGCGACGCACCTTTACCCAGCCAGGCGACTATAAGGTGACCCTGCGGGTCACCGATGACGGCGGCCTGACGGCGGAAAAAAACGCTGACCGTCACCGCGCTTGCAGCGGATTCGCGTTTCAGTATCAGCGGAGTGATCACCGCACTGCCTTACACCGATGTGGACGGCGATGTGAACGACCCGTTCGCCGATTATCTCGATAACGACGGCCACACCATGTCGAATTTTCAGCCCATCCTCAATCCGGTGCTGCTCAATGGCTTTGCCACCGCGCGGCAGACCGGTCGATCGGGCGACACCTTCGCTTTTGAGTCGGACGTCTATGACATCTATTCAGTGACGCTTAACCAGGGGGATTTTGTTTCCCTTCAGGTTGTTGATTATGGTGAGGGTGACCTGGATCTGGCGCTGCTGGACGGCAACTCCTATCAGGTGGTGGGATCTTCGGAAAACACAGGGGAATTCGAGTCCATAGCGGCGCCCGCCGCCGGCCCTTATCTGGTGATGGTCACCGCCTATTCCGGGCAGTCGCGCTATCTGCTGAAAGTCGGCAAGACCTCCTTTGTGACCGGTCCTGCAGCGACCGGGCAGAGTGCTGATTTTGAACCGGATCAGGCGATCTTCAAGCGGCGTGGCAACTTTGTTCGCGGCTTGAGCGTGTTGGAGCAGGCGCAGATGAAAGCTACCCACGCAGGTGATACCCGCGCGGCGCTGGCCTTTCTCAACTCCACGAATCCCCAGACCCAGGCGGTTTTGCAGCTCAATTCAAACCAAACAGGTTTTGATCAACTGCTGGCGCAGAAAAATTCTGAGGCGGTGGCGACCTTGCGCACGTTGAAAGCCATCAAGCGATTGCGGCAGCAACCCGATATCGAATACGCCGAGCCCAACTACCGCGTGCGCTCCATGCTCACCCCGACCGATCCCGCCTACATCTACCAATGGCACTACGGCGCCATCAATCTGCCGCAGGCGTGGAACATCACCACCGGCAGTCCGAACGTCATAGTGGCTGTGGTGGATTCGGGGGTGTTTTTGAATCATCCGGATCTGCGCGGCCAACTCGTGCCGGGTTATGACTTCGTCTCGGCGCTGGGATCTTCCAACGATGGCGACGGCTTGGACCCGGATCCGACCGACCCCGGCGACAGTATCTATGTCGGCAGCAGCTCGTGGCACGGCACCCATGTCACCGGCACTGTGGTAGCCGCGATGAATAATAACGAGGGTGGAGTCGGCGTCGCGCCGGGCGCTCGGGTGATGCCCTTGCGCGCAATCGGGCGCGGCGGCGGTTTGAGCTACGACGTGATGCAGGCGGTGCGTTTTGCTGCGGGCATGGAGAACGACAGCGGAACTGTGCCGGCGCAGCGCGCGGATATCATCAATCTCAGTCTTGGCGGCGGTGGCTACTCCCAGGTTGCGCAGGATCTGTACCGCGCAGTGCGGGCGCGGGACATCATAGTGGTGGCGGCGTCCGGCAATGAAAATACTGACGAGGCCATGTATCCGGCGTCCTATAGCGGTGTGGTTTCCGTTGCCGCCAGCGACTTCCGGGGTGACCGTGCGCCTTACTCCAATTGGGGGCCATTCGTCGACGTGACCGCGCCCGGCGGCAATATGTCCGCGGACCGCAACAACGACGGCTATGGCGATGGGATTCTAAGTACCGGTGTCCTCGAGACCGCGTCGGGCCGGGAAAAAAGCTATGTGTTCTATCAGGGAACCTCAATGGCGGCGCCCCACGTGGCCGGGATCGTCGCTTTGATGAAATCGATACATCCGGGCCTGACGCCGGATGAGTTCGATAGCTTGCTGGCATCGGGCACCATTACCGAGGACAAAGGCGCTGCCGGACGGGACGACCGTTACGGTTACGGTCTGATCGACGCCTACCGCGCGGTGGAAGCAGCGCGTGCGCTGGCCTCCGGCGGCACTACTGCGGCGTTGGTGACAAGCGCGAGCGTGCTGGTCTTTGAGGACAATGTGGCGGAGCAGACGCTGAACGTCACCTCCATCGGCAGCGGTACGGTGAGTGTTGCGGGCGTCCAGGCGTCCGAGTCCTGGTTGCGGGTCACACCGCGGCAGGTGGATAACCGAGGTGTTGGCAGCTACACCGTCGCAGTCAATCGCAGCGGGTTGCAGGACGGTCTCTACCGTGGCTTTGTCGATATCACCACGGGTACCGGCAGCGTCATCAAGGTCCTGGTGAACATGCGCGTGGGCGAGTTTGTCCCTGTGGGCAACGCGGGTTACCTCTACATTCTGCTGATTGACGCCAATCTGGGGGCTGTGGTGATGGCAAACGAGGGCGCTGCGGTGGAGGGGGCGTTATACCTATCGCTTTGACGATGTGCCCCTAGGCGAGTACTACATAGCCGCTGGCTCGGATATCAATAACGATGGCTATATCTGCGAGCTGGGTGAAAGCTGCGGCCTTTACCCGTCCTTGGGTGAGGAATCTGTGATACGGGTGGACGCCGACCGGAACGACTTCAACTTCCCCGCCGGCCTGTCACCCATCATCGGAACGGAAAGCTTCGGCACCAGGCCCACCGGCATTTCCCGCGTGCTGTTTCAGTACTGACATTAACTCCGACATCAACACTGGCGTTAACGAGAAAGCGGCTTTAGGGCCGCTTTCTCGTTCTGCTGTTATCGTCCCTGTCATTGACCAAGTTCGACTTGCAGCTCGCCCAAAGAACCGGCGCTGACGCGGCTATAGCCGCTGGCGGGAAGTGCGATTACCAGGCAAGGACTGGTCAGTTGCATGGTCTGAAATCCTCCCGGTCCCGGCTGCTGGATCTCCAGCGGCAATTCCACCTCGCCGTCGTTCACCGGCGCCTGTTCCCCCGCCAGGGCAATGGCATACCCGCCGGAGCTTTTCTGCCCCAGGCTGACCTGCAGCAATTTTTCATTTTCCGCGACGGTTGGCGCGGGGGCGGTATCCAGATGCTGGACGCTTCCCGGCCCGCGCACCAGCGCGGTGAACGCGTCTCGGGTCAACCAGCGCAGCCCCGCCGTCTCTTCGCCGCAGTACTGGCTTTGATGGACGCTACGCAAACTGATTTGTACAGGTGTGGGCTGGGCGCTGCAGGCGGCAATGGCGACACTGCAGAGCGCAGGAATGAATCGGATAGCGGTCACGGCACGACTCCTCTGATGTTTGTTGCGAAGACCCCTGCGTGCGCAGAGGAGTTTACAGATCCGTCTGCGCCAGGCACCGATTGGCGTTTTGCTGTCAAAGCCCTTCCAATAGAATGGGCGCCAAAGCGGGCCGCCAGAGGGAAAACCGACACTATGCCATCCATCATTCGCCGTCTCACCTCCATTTGCAGCGTATTGTTCCTGGTGCTCTGCTGCCAAGCCGTTGCGGCTGCCGCTCCGGTGCGCATCGACTATCTGGTGACTTTTTTACCTGACGCCAAGAGCGCCGAGGTACGCATCGAAATTGATCGGGCCGGCTGGCTGAAACAGGCGCGCTTCAATCTCAAAAAACATGAGCTGAGCAATATCAAATCCAGCGGCGAACTCGAGCGCAGTGAGCAGGCGGTGATCTGGCGGCCAAAAACCAAAGGCAAGGCATTCTTCAGCTACCAGGTCGCGGTTCCTCTGCAGCGGGCTCCCGGTGTCTACCGTGCGGCTATCACCAAGGATTGGACGCTGTTGCGCGGCGAAGGACTGGTACCCCCAGTGAGCGTTCAGCGCAGCAAAAAGGCGGAGCGCGAAATCTATGTGTCTTTCTCCCTGCCGGAGCACTGGACTTCCGTGCAGGCCGGCTGGCCGCGAGCAGAGAGCGAGCGGGTGTTTGTGCTCGATCGGGCGACAAAGTCTTTGGCCCGTCCGTATGGTTGGATCATCGCTGGCCAACTGGGTACGCGTCGCGAACACCTGGCCAGGACTGAGGTGGCCATCAGCGCGCCGCGCGGGCAGAACTTCCGCCAGATGGAAATGATGACGTTTCTGTCGATGATCTGGCCTCATATCGACAAGTTGTTTAAGGACGTGCCCGCTAATCTGCTCATCGCTGGCGCCGGTGATCCCATGTGGCGCGGCGGTTTGTCCGCGCCCACCTCGCTCTATCTCCACACCGACCGGCCGCTGGTCAGCGAAAACGGTACCAGCACGGTGACTCATGAACTTTTCCATGTGCTCTCCGGTATTCGCGGCAAGGATGGGGAGGACTGGATTGCCGAGGGGTTGGCGGAATTTTACGCGGTGGAACTCATCCATCGCGCCGGCGGTTTCAGCGCCGCGCGCCGGGAAAAAATCTTCACTGATCTACGTGAATGGGGCAAAGAGGTGAAAGCCTTGCGGCAACCGCGCTCCAGTGGGCCGGTGACGGCGCGCGCGGCGGTGTTCTTTGACGAGCTGAATCGGGAGATCCAGCAGAAGTCTGCGGGGCGATACAGCCTGGATCATCTGCTGCCGGGCCTGATCGAAACCAAATATGTCGGCATCAAGGATCTGCAGGCCGGGTACAAATCCCTGCTCAAAGGCGATTCGCCACTGCTCGCCAGCGCGCTGGTGCGATGATCAGAACGGGATCTGCCGCAGGATATTTTCCAGATCCGCACGGCTGACCGGTTTGACCAGATGACCGCTGCAACCGGCCATTTGTGAGCGTCGGCGGTCGTGATCCTGACCCCAACCGGTGAGGGCCACGATGCGCGTGTGTTCCGCCCAGCCGTGGGCGCGGATGCGGCGGGTGGCTTCGTAGCCGTCGAGTGACGGCATGCCTATATCCATCAGGATCAATTGCGGACGAAAAGCTTCCGCGATGTGAATGGCCATCTGGCCGTCATACGCGGTTTGCACTTGGTTGCCCATGATTTCCAGCAGCATGGCGAGGGAAGTGCAGGCATCGCGGTTGTCATCCGCCACCAGAATTCGAATGTTCTGCGGCACAAGTTGTGCCGGGGTTTCTTCCACCTCGCTCATTGCCACGGCGACATTGCCCAGCGGCAGATGAACGTTGAAGCAGCTGCCACAGCCCGCGCCGTCGCTGGTGACCGTTATGCGTCCTTCGTGCAGTTCCACCAGATTGCGCACCAGCGCAAGACCTATTCCCAAACCGGTATTGGCGCGCCCCTTGGTGTGGATCTGGGAGAACATGTCAAAAATATTCGCCAGGTCCGAGGTGGGTATGCCGATGCCGCTGTCCCGCACCGAGACCGTCACTTCACCGGGATTCAGCTCCGCGCTGAACCAGATGCGCCCGCCGGGCTCCGTATATTTGATGCTGTTGGAAAGCAGATTGCCGAACACTTGCGCCAAGCGCGTCAGATCGGCCTCCAGCTGAATTTCCTCCGACGGCAGCTCCAGGATCAATTCGTGATGCGCACTCTGTAGCGCTGGGCGGGTCGCCTCCACCGCGTGGGTCATCGCCTCGGCGAGGGAAATGCGGGTTTTTTGCAGAAACAATTTATTGCGGTTCATGCGCGACACGTCGAGCAGGTCGTCGATCAAGCGCACCATATGGTTGAGTTGGCGGTCCATCATGCCGCGCACGGATGCCAGTACATCGGCCTTGTCATTGGACATCGCCATGATTTGCAGGCCATTGCGTATTGGCGCCAGCGGATTGCGCAATTCGTGCGCCAGCAGGGCGATAAATTCGTCTTTCTGGCGGTCCGACAAGGCCAATTCCTCGGCGCGTTTTTGCAGTTCCAATTCCATTTTTTCTGTTCGGTGAGATCGAGACCGTGAACCAGGATGCGGGCGACTTCTCCGTCGGCATTGAGCAGTGGTTCGTATACCAGGTCGAGAATTTTTTCTGTCGCTTCACCCGACGCTTTATTAAAAATCACGCGGATTTCCTTGCCGACAAAACTGCGCCCGCTTTGGTAAACCGCATTCAGGCAGGTGAGAAATATCTGCCCATCAAGCTCCGGCAACACTTCCGCAATTTTGCGGCCGAGAATATCCCGCTGGCCGATCATGTTCAGATAGCGCTCGTTTACTTTTTCATGGATATGCTGGGGGCCGTGGAGAACCGCCATAAACGCTGGCGAATGTTCGAAAAAACGGATAAGCCGGTCGTGCTCGGCATGCAATATATCCAGCAATTGCTGCGACTGATACTCGGCGAGTTTACGTTCGCTGATATCAACGAAAATATTGATGGCGCCAATGACATTTCCTTTGCGGTCGAAGATCGGATCTATATTGACCGTAACATAAATGCGGCTGCCATCCGGGCGCTCCACCATGACTTCGGCGTCGCGAATGACGGTGCCCTGGCACAGCACGTCAGCCATGGGGATTTCAGTAAATGGAATGAGGGCGCCATCGACACGATAAACACGGTAGGAGCCGCAAAATTTTTCCGCGTTTTCGCCAAGCGTTGGTGTGCGCCCCCAAAGTTCAGCAGCCTTGCCGTTGAAATGCACGATTTCGCCTGAAGGGGCCGAACAGATATAAGCGGCCACCGGCAAAATGTCGATGAGACGAAAATCAAACTGCGCCAGTGTGTCAGCGCTATGAGGTACTTCGGATGACAGAGTCATGTGAGAGGTCCGCGTCGGCCCTGGGCGGTTGCGCAAAATTACCTCCCTTGAGGGCAAGCGGGAAGGGCGCGAAGCGAAAGCATGCTTAAAATTGTCAGAGCAAACAGCTTAACGGCGCGAGACTAAACTGGCCTGCCCGGAGGAAGCGTTTTTTCAGGTCAACGGGCTGGTTGGAAATCACCGCATTGGTTGGCGTAGCCGTGTTGTTTGGCATAACAGCATCGGGCGTCGTGACATTCGCACTGGGTGTAACGGTGCTGTTTGGCGCGACAAATCGCTTCAATAATACAGGCAAAAGAATCAGGTCGGTCAACAAGGCGACTACCATGGTGACGCTGGTGAGCAGACCGAAAAGGACGCTGGGGATGAAGTCGGAAAAAATCAGCGCGGAAAAGCCGATGACGATGATCAGGGTGGTGTAGGTCATGGGATGTCCGACTGACAGCAGCGATGCGCGTACCGCCTCACTGCGATTTTCACCGGCGCTTTGCAAATAGCGATGGACATAATGAATGGTATCGTCGACGGATATTCCCATAGCCACGGCGGCAATGGTAATGGTCATTAAATCCAGTGGAATTCCCAACAATCCCATCCCGCCCATAATCGCAGCGGTGGTGACAATATTGGACGCCACGCAGATGAGCGCTATGCGGCGCGGCCGGAAAATCAGCAATAGAACGGCACCGATCACGCAGTAAACAATAACAATGGTGAGAAATTGCGAATCGACAAGGCGGGAGAGAATATCCTGGTACAGCACAAACAAATTAGTGAGCTGATATTCCTCCGGTGTTAGACCGAGTTGTTGCATGTCGTGATGAATGGACTCCATTAATTCAGCGCGATCCAATCCTTCGGTTGCATCCTGTATCCGCATGCTGATGCGGACCTCCTGGTCCTCAATTGCAAAATAATTGCTGAAAAGATCCGCGCGCAAGTGGTTATCCAGGGACTGATAAAGTGCCGTGAGCTCATATTCCACCAATGGCTTCCCTGTCACAACACGGGCGATGCGGGCGAAATCGACAATCGACGTGATATTGCCGATGGCCTCCTTATCCTCCAGTGAATTCTGAATGTTCTGCAGGGTTTGCATAGCTTCCGCCGTCAGGATCAGCTCTGGGTCGGTTTGGTTTTGCGGAATACGGTAGAGCAGATCAAGCGGCGTTGACCCGCCGAACTCCTGGTCGATAAATGTCAGTTCCCGATACACGTCGGTGGATTTGGCGAAATAATTCAAAAAGCTGTTTTCCGCAGTCAAACGAAAACAGCCGATGATTCCAGCGAGCAAAATTGCTGCGCTGATCAGCGTGATGCTTTTGGGATGATTAATTGCCAGAGACGCGCAACCGGACAGAAATTTATGTATTCCCGGATGTGTTTTGACGTCGGACGAAAAAGGTACCAGGGTGGCGAGCAGGGCGGGGAAGAGTGCGAGACTGACCAGCAGCGTGATCATCATCGCCACCACCATCATCCAGCCGAAACTGATAACCGGCTGAACACCGCTGAAAATCAACGAGCCGAAGCCAATGGCTGTGGTCAGGCTCGCATAGAAACAGGGTTTGAATTTGAGCTTCAATGTATCCCAGGCAAGCGAGATCTGATCCTTATAGGCTCCGCTGGAAACCAGCTCCTGATATTGCTCAATCAAATGAATAATGACCGCCAACGCCAGAATAATCTGCAGTGCCACGACATTTGCCGAAATCACCGTCACCTTTAAACCGAGTGCGCCAAGCAGTCCCAGCGTCATAGCCACACTGACGCCGCAGACCACTAGCGGCAGCACCACCCAATACCATTTGCGGTAAAGAAAAAACAGGACCATTGCAATAATCACAATGATCGCCATGCCGAACACCAGTAGGTCATTGCGGATGATTTCGATGAGTTGATAGGCCAGCAGATTATTGCCGCCGAGGTAGAAATCCCCTTCACTGGCGTAGCGGCCGACGCGTTCACGAATTTGTTCAATCTCCTGCGAGCGTTTGAGATCGAGTTCTTTATTAATGTCATCCTGCTGCTTTTTCAGTGTCTCAAGCTGCTCTTCCTCTTCATTCGTCAGATCCCGCTCCAGCATATGACTTTGAATGTCGATAATTTTGTTGCGCAGCTCTGCCACTTCTTTGGGCGTTGCAAATATCACCTGCATGGATAGAGCTGTCTGCTGCTCGTTGACCAGCAGCCCTTCATACAAGGGATGTTTGGCGAGAATTTTCGCCATCTGCGTCTCTGTAAGGCCGCGCACCTCCCAGGTGAGCTGATCGGGTTCGAGATCGGCGGAAATCGAATCCAAGCCGAAGAATATTGGCATATTCAAAATACTGCGAACGGATTTTACCCGCTCTATATTTTCGATTTCAGCCGTCAGTGATTTGATGATGTCCCGGGATTTGTCGGAAAAAATGCCGAAGCCGGAAGGCTTGAAGGCCACCAGAATAAATTCCTCTGGCTCATAACGCTGGCTGGCCTGCTGACTCAATAGATAATTGCGGTCGTCCTTGACCAGTAGGGTTTCCGCTGACGCGTCTATGGAAAATTTCCGCGCTTGCCAGCCTAGAATGATCAACAGAATAAAAAAGCCGATAATTACCAGCCAGGCGGCGCGTCGCAATGTCAGCGTATTTTCAGTCGTCATCAATCCGCTCCTTGGGCAGGCTCAAATTCGCCGCGCAGATGATCCGCGTCGCGTTCGAGGCGCTGAAGGTAAAGATTGCGCAGAAAAATATAGGCATCGTCGTTGTCGGCTACCAGGGAGGGATAAGCATCGAGCATTTCCGCGTTGTCCTGGAAGCGGTCAAACAATTTCAGTCCAGTGGCGGTGCGTTCGTCGTCCAGATAATTGAGCGGGTGAAGAAAATAATCCAACACTATGGAGCTGCCGGAGCGGAAATCGCTCGGCCCGGCGAGCGGCAATACCAGATAAGCGCCATAACCCACACCATAGAACGCAAGAGTGTCGCCAAAGGAGGTTTTTTCCCGCGGAAGATTGAACCAGGCGTCCGCCGGATCAAACAGTCCGAGCAGTCCCACAGTTGTATTGATGCCGAGGCGCAACACGCTTTTGCCGGAGTCGACAGGTTCCGCCTGTAGTAGTTTATTCAGCGCAAACAGTGGTTCGCGCAAATTCAGAAAAAAATTGCCAATGCTTTTGGAGACCGGCTTGGGGGTGATTTTTCGATAGCCTTTCGCCAAAGGGGTGAGCAGATAGCGGTAGCTGACGTCGTTGAATGTAAACATCGCCCGGTTGAAGGATTCCAGCGGATCCTGGTAATTCTCGTAGCTGACGACGGTGGGCTCGTTGCGATCCAGTTGTTCATAGGGGCCGGGCTCGTTCGCTTCGATTGCCTCCAGGGAATTCGATGCTGCCGGCGATGTTTTTACCGTGCTAGATGTTTTTACCGTGCTACAGGCACCGCAGATCGAACAGCAGATAAACAGAAGAGCTACTTGCAAAAATCGTCCGGCAACATCGCTGAACATTATGTTATTACCTTCGTATAAGCGGCAGGGCGAGCCGTGACTGTTCACGCGGAAGCGATTCAGCACAGGGTGTGCCAATCTCCTTTTCTGCGTATTTTCTGGCATGGCTTTTGTTGGTCGGGATTGCAAATGGATCCGCGCCGGATCAACGGTGTAGCGATTACAAAAATCCATGTAAATAACACCTGGAGGAGTGGCCTTGAAACGACTTTGGCGTTTTTGCTGGTGCTACAAAAAGACGACATGTCTCGGCATGGCGCTGGTGCTTCTGTTCATTCTCATAGGGGTGTTGGCGCCGTTTCTGATCCAGTATCACCTCAATCACAATGTCTTCCGCGATATGGGTAATTACACCGGCAGAGTGGAGGACGTGGATGTCAGTTGGCTGGCGGGTTCCTATCGTCTGGAGGATTTGGTGCTATGGCGCAAGGGTGGCAATCAGGAAGTGCCTTTTTTTCGGGTTGAGGATTTGTCCATAGGTTTGAGTTGGGATGCCATAAGGCATGGCGCAATTCTCGCCAGCGTAAGCGCGGAAAATGCGGAGCTGAATTTTCTCGACGCAAAACGCGCCGACAAACGTCAGACCGGGAAAGGCACCAATTGGTTGGATGTATTGGAAGAGCTGCTGCCCACAACTCTGCATCGCGTCGAAGTGCACAACAGCAGCATGACCTTTCAGAATTTCGATACAGATCCGCAAATCGATGTGCGCGCGGAAGACATCAACATATTGATTACCAATCTCACCAATGTGAAAGATCGGGAAGGTCGGCGGGTGGCCACGGCGCGGCTGGATGCGCGGGTTCTGGAAGGAGCTCCGCTGATCGCACAGGCCCGTTTTGATCCGTTCGATTTCAACGACTTTGTTTTTGCGGCGGAGATGCATGAAATAGATTTGACCCGCGTCAATGATCTCACCAGCAACTATGCCAAAGTGGATTTCGCCAGTGGGCACGGCAGCATCTTCGTCGAACTGACCGCGCAGGACGGCCGTCTGTCCGGCTACATCAAACCGCTGTTGGAAGATGTGGATATCGCAAGCTGGGAGCAGGATGTAAAGCAGCAGGGCGACAATCCTTTGCGCTTGTTATGGGAGGGCGCAGTCGGCTTTTTAAAACCTTGTTCACCAACGCGGAATCCAAACAGATCGCCACCCAAATTGATGTGACGGGTACCATTGACGAGGCGAAAATTAATTCCTGGGGCGCGGTGTTCGGCGTGATACGCAACGCCTTTGTCCAAGCAGTAGAGGCGCGCTTCGAGGAATTGACTCCTCTTACCAGCCGGAAACAGGAGGCGAAGGACGACAAATCCCAAGAGCACTCGATCACCGATGGTGGCAATGATCGGGAGGAGGAAAAGGAGCAAGGCGGGCGCAAAAAAGACCGCTGAACCCGTGGTGTCCGCAGGGCTGCGTTTTGTTTTCTAGGCTGCTTTATACTTCAACAGCAGCAACAGCTACAGCTCAATCGACCGGATGCCACTATGACCGATTATGCCGCGGAAAAGGCAGTGTTCAGAGCCAGAGGGATTGAACGTGTTTATCACATGGGTGATGCGGAGATCCGCGCTTTACGTGGGGTGGATCTGGATTTGTGGGCCGGCGAATTTGTTGTCTTGCTCGGCGCATCGGGCAGCGGCAAGTCCACTCTGCTGAATATACTCGGCGGTCTTGATAAGGCGACCGCCGGGGAGTTGTGGTATCGCGGGCAGAATCTGACGCTGGCCGACGATGCACAGCTCACGCTTTTTCGCCGCCGGAGTGTCGGTTTCGTGTTTCAGTTCTACAACCTGATTCCCAGTCTTACCGCTTTGGAAAACGTCCAGATCGTCACCGAAATCGTAGATCAACCCATGGCGCCGCTGGAGGCGTTGCGGTTGGTGAATCTGTATGAGCGGCGCGACCATTTCCCAGCCCAGCTTTCCGGCGGTGAACAGCAGCGCGTTGCTATTGCCCGGGCGATTGCCAAAAATCCTGCGGTTTTATTGTGTGACGAACCAACCGGCGCGCTGGATTCCAAAACCGGCATTCTGGTGCTTGATGTGCTGGAGAAAATCAACCGCGAACTCGGCACTACCACCATCGTGATCACGCATAACGCCACTATCGCCAATATGGCCGACCGGGTGGTGCGCATCGGCGACGGCCGGATTCAGGATATTCAGCGCAATTCTCATAAACAGGCGCCGCGGGAGTTGTCCTGGTAATGGCCATGCGCATGTTGCAGGTGAAACTGCTCCGTAATCTTTGGCAACTGAAAGGCCAGGCTGCGGCGATTGCTACGGTGGTGGCCGGCGGCGTTGCTATGTTCATAATGTCCTTCACTGTGTTACAGGCATTACGCGCAACGCAGGAAGCCTTTTATGCGCAATATCATTTCGCTGACGTTTTTGCCGATGTGCGTCGAGCACCGGTTTCGCTAGAGCGCATTGCCGATATTCCGGGTATTCAACAGGTGGAGGGACGCATAGTTGCACCGGTGAATGTGCGTCTGGAGGGTTTTAATGAACCCATTACCGGCCGTGCGGTTTCTCTGCCGGACGGTGGCACTGGTGAGCTCAATCAAATTTATCTGAGTGCGGGGCAATTGCCGCAGGCCTTTAGCAGCGATCAGGTGGTGATCAGTGAGGCGTTCGCAGAGGCGCATAAACTGCGGCCGGGTGACAAAATCAGCGCCGTCATTCGCGGCCGAATGCAGGCTCTGACGATCGTCGGCCTGGCGCTTTCTCCTGAATATATTTACCAGATCCAGCCCGGTGCCATGGTGCCGGACTACCAGCGTTATTGCATTTTGTGGCTCAACCACAGCGCGTTGGAAGCCGCCTTCGATATGGAAGGAGCGTTTAATACGCTCAGCGCGCAAGTGGCTGCCGACACACAGGTGGCCGATATTATTGAGCGTCTGGACCTGCAGTTGAAAAATTGGGGCGCGCTAGGCGCTTATGATCGCAGCCAACAAACATCGCATATGTTTCTTAAACAGGAGCTCGACCAGTTACAGGTAATGGCGACCGTAATGCCAGCGATTTTTCTCGGCGTCGCTGCATTTTTATTGAATGTTGTTGCTGCGCGTTTAATTCGTACCCAGCGCGATCAAATCGCTATCCTCAAAGCGTTTGGCTATAGCAACATCGCGATTGGCCGGCATTATCTGACCTTGGTCCTGCTCATCGCCTTAATAGGAGTGGTATTAGGGGTGGCTGCGGGGCGAGAATTGGCGGTGGGCCTTGGCGGCCTTTATCAAGAATATTATCGATTTCCCTGGCTGTTGTTGGAGCTGCGATTACCTACGGTTGCCAGTGCTACGGCGGTTACTCTTGCGGCAGCCTTGCTCGGCACACTCAAGGCGGTTTATTCGGCTGTCAGCATTGCGCCCGCCGAAGCTATGCGACCCGAACCTCCCGCCATTTTTGGCCGCACTCTGCTGGAGCGGGCCGGCTTTCACAAAATGCATGCCCCTGCGCGCATGGTGCTGCGCAACCTGGAGCGGCAGCCGGCCAAAACCTTGTTATCCATCACCGGTATTGCCATGTCGGTGGCGATTTTGATTGTCAGCGGTTTTCAGAAAGACGCCATCAATTACATGATTCGCGTGCAATTCAGTCTGGCGGAAAAACAAAGTGCCACCGTGCAGTTTTTTGAAACCGAATCCGCCCGGGCGCAATTTGAATTGGCGTCCCTACCGGGCGTGGACTATGTCGAGCCGCTGCGCAATGCTCCGGTCGTCTTGCGCAACGGTCAATGGGAGTACCGCACCGCCATTCGCGCGCTGCCGGAAAATTCTCAACTCAATCGCATTCTCGATAAAAAACTGCGGCAAATTCCCCTGCGTGATGGTGGATTGTTTCTCTCGGACTATCTTGCCAAACATTTGCGCCTGCAGGTTGGCGATAAGGTGCGGGTGGAATTTCTCGACGGTGCGCGGCGCCAGCTGGATCTGCCTATTGCTGCAACGATCGAGGATTATGTGGGGCTCAATGCATACATGACGATTGACAGTTTGTCTTTGTATCGCCCCGAGAAGCAGGCGATGGAAGGCGCATTGCTGACCATTGTGGCCGATCAGGAAAAACAGGTAAAGGACGCGTTGCTGAAGATTCCCCAGATTGCCGGCGTGAATTTTCGCTCCGACATAATGGAGAGTTTTCGCCGCACCATGGATGAAACCCTTTTGACATTTACTTTTTTCAGTGTTTTGCTCGCCGGCTCTATTGCTTTCGCGGTGGTTTACAACAATGCCCGTATTGCTTTTGCCGAAAGAGCGCGGGAATTGGCGAGCTTGCGCGTGCTCGGGTTCAGCCAGGCGGAAGTTGCTCGTATCCTCATTGGCGAAATTCTTATGCTTACCCTGGCGGCGATTCCCTTCGGCTTTATTCTTGGTTATGGCTTTGCGGCGATGATCGCCCTCGGGCTGCAGACCGAAATTTATCGCGTGCCATTGATTCTGTCTCCGTCCACCTTTGCCACGGCTGCTCTGGTGGTTGTGGTGGCAACCGTTTTATCGACGTTTATTGTGATCAAAAAATTGCGTGGGCTGGATATGCTCCGCGCGCTGAAATCGGCGGAATAATGTATGGCAGTTCAGTTTGCGAAAAAGCATTGGATTTGGTTTGCCGTTGGCGGATTGTTGTTATTTTTCTTTTACCTGGGATTCCGCGAACCAGTACAGCTGGTTGACCTGGTGGAGGTGAAACGCGGTCACTTTGCGCAAACTTTTACGGAGGAAGGCAAAACGCGTGTGAAGGATCGATATCTGGTGACTGCCCCTGTGCATGGATTTCTGGAGCGGATTGATCTGGAAGCGGGCGACCCGATTGCAGTGGGTGATCGCCTGTTCACCTTGCGCCCTAATCCGTCCGCCATGCTCGACAGCCGCAGCCGCGCGCAGGCGGAAGCCGGCCTTGCCGCTGCGGAAGCGTCTTTGAAAACCGCACAAGCCGCATTGGATGCGCAAAAAGCCGCTTTGGATTTTGCGCGGGTTGAACACAAACGTCTGGCGGCAGTGGCTCGCGATGGTTTTGTCGCCCAGGACCGGCTCGATCAAGCCACCACCCAATTGCGCAGCGCCGAGGCCGGCGCGCGCTCGGCGGAATTTCAGGTTCAGGTGGCGCGCCACCAACGGGACAATGCCGCATTTTTATTGCGCAATTTCGACAGCGGTGATCAGGTCGCCACACATATAACGGCGCCGGTTGCCGGTGTGATCCTCAAGCGTTTGCGCGAGAGCGCCGGGGTTATTGGCGCGGGCGAGCCCGTTATGGAAATCGCCGACATTGGCAGCCTGGAAGTGGAGGTGGACGTACTGTCCGCGGATGCGGTACGCCTGCAGCCTGGCATGCCGGTGGTGATCGAACACTGGGGCGGAGAAACCCCGATTCACGGAAGCGTCAAACGCATTGAACCCGGCGGTTTTACCAAGTATTCGGCGCTCGGCGTGGAAGAGCAGCGCGTTTGGGTGATCGTTGAATTTTCTCCCGACCAGAGTGTACAGCTGCAACGTCTGGGCGATGGTTATCGAGTGGAAGCAAAATTTATTTTGTGGCAGACCGACGATGTGCTTCAGGTTTCTTCCGGCGCCATCGTCGAGCGAAGTGGAGAAACTTTTGTCTACCGTTTTCAACGCAAACGAGCCGCCAGAGCTCCAGTGGAAGCCGGGCGGCGCAGCGGTTTATGGGTGGAAGTGAAAAGCGGACTGCAAGCCGGTGATCTGTTGATTAACCATCCGGGAGATGATTTGGAAGAGGGGAGTAAGGTGAAAACCCATTAAGCCAAGGGAATCGGCTAAGCCTGATTCCCTGGCGCACTCTTGGGTGCGCCTATTGCCAATGATTCAAACAATTACTCAAACGGATATCGAAATCCCCATTCCGCACGCAGATTGTCCATCAGCTGCATGGTGGCGAGGGTTTCCCGCAATGGGATTATGTCGCTTTCCAGTTTGCCGGCGCGGATCTGGCGCGCGACCTCCGCCACTTGATAAATAAATCCATTGCCGTGATTTTCTTCGGTGATGGTGTCGGAGCGCTCGACTGTGCGGGTGCCATTATGGATATGCACGGTGAAAGTGTCGCCTTGTTGAAAATGTGGAAATTCCACATAACCCAAAGAGCCGTAAATCATCGCTTCCATTCGCGTCAGCAGATTAAAACTGGTGTTGATGCTGGCGATGCAGCCGGATGCGTATTGCAATTGATAAGTCGCCAATTCATCCACGCCGGTGCTGGCAAAGCGGCAAAACGATTTGCTCGCGGTTGGCATGTCGTCGAGCAGAAAATTGACGAAGGTGATGGGATAAATGCCCATGTCCAGAGTGACGCCGCCGGCCAGTTGCGGATCGGTAAGGCGCGGCAGATATTGCGCTTGGGCTATACCGCCGAAGCTGATATTGAACAGCTTTATGTCACCGATAATGCCACTTTTCAAAATCTGTTTCAGGCGGATCATGCTCGGCAGAAACCGCACCCAGATCGCTTCCATCATAAAACAGCTATTGCGCGCAGCCAGTTCAATAAGCTCCTGAGCTTGTGCGGCGTTGACGGTAAATGGCTTTTCAATCAGCAAATGTTTTTTGTGCTGCAGAGCGAGCAACGCATTTTCATAGTGGAAATTGTGCGTGGTGGCGATATAAATCACATCGATATCGGGGCGGCTCACCAGGGCGGCGTAATCGGCGGTACTTTCGATCCCATATTGTTCCGCAAAAGTCTGCGCGCGCTCGGCGCTCTTGGATGCTACCGCCACCAAAGTGCTGTCGGGATTGATATTCACCGCGTCGGCCAATTTGTGGGCGATAAGGCCGGCGCCGATGATGCCCCAGCGTAAGGATTTCCCGGACATAAAATACCTATCAAAAATGTGTGGATGGTCTGCAGCTGTGCTGACAGTGGCGAAGCATCCTACTCCAGGTGCTGCTGCGTGGAAACCGACGGCTTGGGTCGGACCATGGTTAGCCAGATGACGAATGCCGCGCCGCCCGCATAGGCCAGCACCTGCAACCAAGTCGGGCGTGCCTCGTAGCGAAACAGCGCCACCAGCAGCTGGCCTGAAATTGAAGTTTCCGACAGGACGGATGACGTATCCCACGCCGGGTTTTGGGCCGGCAATAGGTCCGCCTGACTCAGAATCTGAACGCATTGCGACAGCAGCCCTCCGGCCAGCAGCGCAAACAGAGCATAGATGACGCGCACACTGGTCTCCACGCGCAATCGCGTCAGCGTGTAAAAGCCCAGTACCGCCAGGCTTATACCTATGCCGGCGCCGATGACAGAGCCGAGGAGGGCGGAGGTGAATTGATCCGGTTTGCCGCTATAGGCGCCCACGTAGATGCCGATCTCGCTGATTTCGAGGGTGAGCGAAAATCCGATCAGCAGAATAATCAGCCAGGATGTGCTCCGATCAAGTTGGAGCGGGCCTTTGGTGTCCTTTAGCAGGAGCGCGATTATGAGGCCGACCATGAAAATATGGACGGCGACGATTGCCACCTCTTGACCGCGATAATCCAGCCAGGGAGTGATGATATCGACGCTGCTGCCGTACAAGGTGGCCAGCACAGCGCCCAGGCTAAATCCCCACAAAACCCTGCGGCAGGGAAGGGCGCGGATGCACACCAGAGCGATGAGCAGGCAGGCCACCAGCGCCGATTCGATCACCTCTCTGGCCACTATCACGATTGCATTCAAAAACATGATTTAGCTGGACTCTTATTGATTAACCCACTGAAGGTTGCCCATGGGTGATCACGGTTATTCCACGATGATCCGGCCCTGCGCGGTAGCGGGATTGAATTCACCGAAAAACGGATATTCCCCCGGTGCCAGCGGGCCGATGAAGATAATCGCCTCGCTTTTTCCGGGAATGATTTTTTCCCGGTTGAGTTGGTAGCTTTCAAATTCTTCGCTGGAGTTGTCCCGGTTGATGACGCGCAGGCGGATTTTTTGGTTCGCCGGAACCCGCAGAACATCCGGAATAAACAGATGATCCTCGATCCGGATGTTGAACTCGGACGGAGCCGCCAGCGCGGGAAACGCTAGAAAGATACAGAGCCAGAGAATCCATTTCATGAACAGCGGCTCTTTCATTAAGAGCGACCTTTTCCACTGGGCAGGGAAGGGTTTACAGCGGCGGCAGCGCCGCGGTCGAACACAAGCGTCACCTGCAGGCCCCCCAAGTCAGACGATGAGCCCAACACCAGCTGAGCGTGGTGCCGCTCGGCTATATGACTGACGATGGCCAGACCGAGGCCCGCGCCGGGCAACTGGCGATTGGTATCCGTATTCGGGCGGTAGAACCGCTGCAGCACCAACTGCCGGTTTTGCTCGGCAATCCCGGGGCCGCTGTCTTCGACAATCAACGTCGGGTGCTGGTCGCGCCGCCCGACTGTCACCCGCACTGTGCCTCCAGTGGGAGAGTATTTGATGGCGTTGCCCACCAGATTGCGCAACAACGTCTTTAACCCGAACAGACTGCCCTGTAGCAGGACCGGCTCGGCAAACAGTTCCAGCACCTGATTGCGTGCCTGGGCGAGCTCGAAGGACTCCGCCAGCACGTCCTGTGCAACCTGCTCCAGATCGACTGTCTCCGTTTGCTGCAACCCTGTGTCTGGGCTGCTGCGATATAAATCCAGTAATTGCTCAACCAGCCGCGCCAACTGGTCGGCGGCGTGCCGGACCGCCTGCAGCTCAGTATGGTGCCCGGCGAGGTTGGCTTCGAGATTGTGAAGGTGGACCTTCAGAATACTCACCGGCGTGCGCAGCTCATGGGCGGCGTCGGCGACGAAATGTTTTTCCCGTTCAAACGCCTGGCGCAGGCGCACCAGCAATTCATCCACTGCCTGGACGACCGGCACGAGTTCCGTGGGCAGAGGGCCTTCCTGATGCAGTGGTGAAAGGTCCGCAGGCTGTTTTTTCTGCAACTGCGCGGACAGCGCCTTGAGCGGGTGCAAGCCCACTCCGATGATTATCCAGATCAGCAGTCCCGCCACTGGAATGCTGATCAGAATCGGCGTGATGGTATGCAAAACCACGGATTCAGCGATGTGATCGCGCTGATGCTCGGGTTCCGCCACCCATACCCAGGTGTCGCTGTCGCGTTCGTAGTGGGTGTAGGTGCGCCAGCGGATGCGATTGAAATTGCGCTCGGCGAAACCCGCCTGCAAGTCGACGACTTGCTCTGGCGCGTTGTGAGAACGCTCGCGCAGCTCGCCGTTCTGAATCACTTGGTAAGCGATAGCGGTCTGATCGAATTCGCCGAGATGGGAGATGCGCGTGGAATGCACCGCGAGCAGTTTCGCCATGTCGCGCAGCTGTTCATCGAGAATCGTCTGGGCGGTATGCAGGCCATTGTCATAGCCCTTCAGCACCGCGACGAAATTGAGCAAGGTGAAGGCGGACAGCACCACTCCCACGAGGAATGCGCGGATCGAGGTCATGAGGCGGCGCTTTTCTGCACTGTATAGCCGACGCCGCGCACGGTTTTAATAAAATCCGTCCCGAGTTTTTGCGCAGGTTATGAATGTGCACTTCCAAGGTGTTGCTGGCGACTTCCTCGTCCCAGCTGTAAAGCCGCGACTCCAAGGTACTGCGAGTCTGCACTTTGCCGGCGTTCTCCATCAGCGTTTTCAGCAGCATAAATTCGCGCCGCGACAATTCCAGGTTCTCTTCGCCAAGTTTGACCAGATGGTGCTGCGGGTGAAGCGTGACCCTGCCGATGGTGATCCGCGAGTCGCTGACGCCGGTGAGGCGGCGTTCGATCACCCGCAGTCGGGCGGTGAGTTCGGCCATGTCGAAAGGCTTGGGAAGATAGTCATCGGCGCCGGATTCCAAGCCCTTAACTTTGTCTTCCACCTGGTCGCGCGCAGTAAGGATCAGGATCGGCATATGAGCCTGCAGTTTGCGCAACCGCTGCAGCACCTGCAGGCCGTCCATATCCGGCAGGCCGAGATCCAGTACCACCATATCCGGCGCGGCGGTTTTCACCGTTTCGAGACCATGCTGACCGGATGCCACATGATTCACCGTAAAGCCTTGTTTGGTGAGCGCCACTTTGAGTCCCTGGGCGAGGGCGGCGTTGTCTTCAATGAGGAGAATATGCATAGACGCTCGCGTCAGTCCCTTTGAATCCAGAAGGGAAAACCCTGGTCGGAGAGAAAATGTTCAGCATCCGCGCCCTGTAGCATGGCGAAAGTCGCGAGCATGCCGGCGAGGGTGCAACTCGATGCCATTACCGTGACCGTATGCGGCGCCCCGCGCACGGGCCAGCCCGTTTGCGGATCCAGAATGTGACTCAGGCGTTCACCCCGGTAGAGCAGGAAGCGATGGGTGTCGCCACTGGTGGCAATGCCGCCCCGGTAGAGCGGGATCACTTCTTCCGCTGCGAAATCATGGACCTGCGCGCTGGTCTTTTCCAGTCCGATACTCCAGGGAATATTGTTGGCGCGGGGACCTGAACACGCGATGTCGCCGCCGTAATTCACCAGCACCTTGCAGGATGCCGACATGGCATTGCTTAACACGGGCATGGCATTACTTAACAGATGCACCGTGCGATCCACCGCATACTCCTTGCCTATGCCGCCGAGGTCGATCTCCGCTCCGGCGGGCAATGTCAGGTGGGGGGCGCTGCCAGCGGCATTTCCGCCAGCCGACCTTCGCGAGTATTGCCGCCAGTTGTGCCAGATCCGGGGTAAATTCCTCGCCGCGAAACTTCCAGACGTTGCGCAGAGGGCCGGAGGAAATATCGAATTTGCCTTCTGAGAGATGAAAACACCGGTCCGCGTAATCCAGCAGATCGGCCGTTTCGCCGTCCACCTCCACCGGCTCGCCAGCACTCGCATGAATGCCGGCAATGATGTTGTCGCTGCGATAGCGGCTGAATTTCTGCTCGATGCGCCAAGCCTCCGCCGCGGCGATATTCACCAGAGTGGTCGCCGCCTCTCTATCGAGTTCACGACATTCCAGCAGTACTTCACAAGGGCTCGCCATCGCCTGAAAACGGCCGATCCAGAGCTGGTTGTCTTTGCGCTCGACTATCAAAGAGTGGCTTTTGCTGTCCGTGGTGGCAGGCGGCATAGGCGAAGTCCTGGGCGGTTTTGCATCGCGGTTTATTCGCCGGTGCATTTCCCCACAAGCGCGGCGCGGGGCGCCGAACTCAGAAGGAATACCCGATGGTAAACAGCAAAGCGGTGGTGTCAGGATACAGCTCTTGTTGCGCCAGCGCCCCAAAGCCTTTATCGCCTTTATTGGTTTGCAGATAGTACTCAAGCCGCAGACTCATCTCGTTGTCATCGGAGAGGCGGCGTCCATATTTCAAACCCACCGTGGTCGCGGTGAGTTCGCCCAGGCGATAGTCGGCAGTGGCGTTTTCCATGGATGCCAAGCCGGTGGTGTATTCACTCAAGGTGAGATAACGCTGGTAAAAATCCGCCTCCGATTGTAGGTAATAACGCAGGTGCGGCTCCCAATAACTCTTCTCCCGCTCCCAGCGATATTTCAGATCAAAAGTGTGGGAGGAGATACCCCAGTCATCGGTCATAAACCGGTAGGAGCCATCCAATACATCTCCGTTCTGGAGCATATATTTGGTCTGCCAGTAGAGTGCGTGTTTGAGACGGGAATCCGGGCGGCTTTCATAGATAAAGATCGGCACACCATCCCCGTCCAGAGCGTTGGCGCCGTAGCGCTCGCCGGCCGTATCGTCGATGACGCTGAGGATCTTGTAGGGGTCGGTGAGATAACCGTCGGAGCTGCTGGCGGAATAATTAAATTGCATGATGGTGCGCTTGTTAATCACCTGAGTGACGCCGATCAGCAGATCCAGCACCGTTTTACTGTCGTCACTTTCTCCGCGGCTGGCCGCATAGGCCGCATCGAATCCTTCCATTCCCGGCACCGCCTGACGCGAGAGCGCCAGAGGTTTGCCTCCCACCGGATCAATGCTGTCCGATGAGGCGGAGACGCCGAAATTCAATTGGGTATTTTTCAGATTGAAATAGCGCGACACATTGCCGCTCAGCCCAAAGGATTGGTAGTCGTACTCGTTGGAGCCATAAAGCGCGGTGGAGTAGGTCCAGTCCCGGTTGATCGGTGAACTCCACGCCAGCGACAGGGCGACACGGGTGTCGCGGAATGACGGGTCAAGCGTGTCGTCCCCGGCTTCAATGGTGTAAGCGCCGTTGCCGGACGGCTTGGTGTAGGTCAGCGCTTCGCCTGCGGGCGTTGCGCCGCTGGGTGAGGCTCCCGTGAGGGTATCCACCACCAACTTGGTGTTGAATGTCTTATCCCCGCCGAAGTAGCGAGTTGCGCTGATCACCGGCTCTATCGCTTGAACACGGCCATCACTCTCACCGTAATAAAGCACCGCGGTATCGATGCGCCAGGTGCCGGGCTCACCTTCAGCATGCGCCGCAGGCCCGCCGAGTAATGCACAAGTGGCGGCAGCCAAGGCCATGCCCACGGATTTGCCGCGGGTTTTATCCGATTGCAGAGAAGACGCTGTAGCAACCGCGTCAACAGAATTGATCAGTTGCATCCGCAGCCGCCTCCACCGAAACCGCGACCGCCGCTGGTCGCTTCTTTGCTGAAATAAATATGGTCGTCCAGCCCGGCTTCCACCGCGTCCGGCACCAGCAGCATGCTGTCTTTGGCCAGCAGGCCGCGCTGATGCGGTTTCACCCCGAGATCGGAGCAGCCGGAAAGAAGTGCACATAAAAAAACGGCGGACCACAACAAGAAGTACCGCCGACGCTCAAGGGTGGGTGAGAGTAAATTTTCTGGATGCATAAAATCCACGCTGAAGAAATTCGCCGCATGCTGGTCAGCACGCGGGCTCCGGTGGAGAAACCACCGGATTGAAATCAGCTTAGCGGGACATTCTTAAGACAGGCTTAAGGAGAGGTGTGCGGATTTTTGGCCGTGACTTCATCGTCGTCCGGGTCGTGTCGGCCACCGGGCGGAATTCGGGCGGTGGACACGGCGAATTCTGCCGGGCGTATTTCACAGCCGTAGCGGTCTGCGTAAATGCGTGTGAACTCGGCGCCATATAATAGAATCATGCCACCGTAGGTCACCCACAGCATCACCAGCACTATGCTGCCCGCAGCGCCGTATGTGGAGGCGGGGGCACTGTTGGTGAAATAAAAGCCCAGGGCATATTTGGCAATCACGAAAAGAATTGCGGTGACAAACGCGCCCACCCATACGTCCTTCCAGCGCACCTCCGCATCTGGAAGCACCTTAAAAATAGCGGCAAACAGCGCCGTCACGGCAGCGAGTGAAACACTTAAATCTAGTAGGCGGAAAAGGATTTTGAATGCAGGAGAAAACTGTTCTGCTGTCCAGTTGCTCATATAAGTTAATGCGGCAGACAAAATCAAAGATATCAACAGTAAAAATCCAACGGTAAGCACCAAACCGAAAGAAAAAAATTCTGTCCATCACCAGTTTAAAGAATTTGCGCCGGGGCTCTGGCTTGACCTCCCAAACGAGATCTAGCGTTTGTTGCAGCTGATAAAAAACGCCAGTCGCGCCGAATATCAGCGTGGCTATGCCCACCAGGGACGCTGCCGTAAATCCTTCCGCCTCCCAGGCGCGAGCCAGAATGCCTGCTACATCGCGTGCCGCTTCGGCTCCTATTACCCCCTGCATTTCCGCCGTCAATCGCGTGGTTACTTCCTCTTTGCCGAAAAAATATCCCACCAAATTGACGATAATGACCAGTAACCCGGGTAGTGAAAAAATGGTGTAGTAGGAAATCACAGCGCTGTTGCGAAAGGGATCGCGCGACCACCAGCGCACCGTTGTTTCCTTGAACAATCCCGCAACGGTTTTGGTTTTCCGCAACGCTGTCATAAGGCTCTCTCTTTTTAGGTTATTTATTAAATTGGTAAGACCGGAAAGCGCATTCTTATCCCTAAAAACTTTGCAAAATCAGGGCCAGGCAAGATTGATGGGTGTTGGCTCCTCGGCGCACGTGTTGGCGCATTTAATGAATGTTTTGGAAGGCTGAGTAGCAATCCAAAGGTAGAATTTCTGATCTTGGCTTACACTTAAGAATGGGTTTTTATTCTGGATATTATGCGGAGCAATTGGTCTGACTTTATGTTGATCTGGAAACTAAGTGATGTTTACTGGAAGCTAATTGTGATCTCAATGGTGTGTCTGGTTGTGAGTGCCTGTTCAAATGATGAGACCAGGCCGGCAGGGGGGATACCCGAGGCGCAGCTGAAGGCTTTGGAAAAGGCCGGGGCTGTCGAGGACAAACTTAAGAAACAACACGAGGAGCTTCGTAAAGAGCTCGATGAGGGTTAGGCATGCAGTCAGGTCATGTCGATACTGGCAATTCACTCGGAGCCCGTAATAAGGCAGCAGACCTTTCCTCGCGGGTAGAGCAGGCGCGCGCATTTGCCGTGCAGGCGCACGGCGGGCAGATGTACGGCGACAAACCCTATGTATTTCATTTGGATCAAGTGGTGGACCTGCTGGAAAATTACGGCGAAGATGCCCAGGTCGTCGGCTACCTGCATGATGCCGTCGAGGATACTCCAGTGACAGTGGAGGAGGTGGCGCTAAAGTTTGGCCGCTTTATTGCCGACTGCGTCGATCTGGTTTCGGATAGCCCCGGCCCTGATCGTAAATCCCGCAAGGCAAAAACCTATGCGCGACTTGCTAAAGTGCAGGGCAAAAACGAACTCGCGCTTATAGTAAAAGCTGCGGATCGGCTCGCCAATGTGCGCAGTTGTGTAAGCGAAAACAACCGCAAGTTATTGGGTGTCTATAAGCAGGAGCAGCCAGTCTTTTTTCGCGCTGCTTATCGGCCAGGATTGTGTGAGGAGCTGTGGCAGGAGTTGCGCCAATTATTGGGCTGATCCTTTTCTTCTTACCTTTCATCTCGAACATTTCCGAAGTTACATTTTTCAAAGCTTTCGCCAGAGCAAATCACGTTTCAGATTCGTCTTCGCCTGTTAGAATGCGGACCCTTGCGAGTCTAGCTAACAGGAGCATCAATATGAATAACCCCATGATGAAAATGGTCATACTGTCTTCGGCGTTTTGGATATCCAGCGCGTTTGCCGATTGGAGTCTTAAAAGTGAAGAATCCAGTCTGCATTTTGTTTCTATCAAAAAAGATTCGATCGGGGAAATTCACCACTTTCAAAAACTTGAAGGCAGCATAACGGAAGCCGGAGAATTCCTGTTTTCCATCAATCTGGCAGCAGTGGAAACCAATATTCCCATTCGTAACGAGCGTATGAATGAATTTCTTTTTGAGACCGTAAAATTCCCTGTCGCCACAGGTAAAGGCAAGCTGAATATGGCGGATATTCAAAAGCTGGGTGTTGGGGAAACAGCTTCTGTTAAGGTTCCGGTTGCGATCGAGCTGCATGGCAAAGCTGTCGTTAAAGATGTGACGTTCCAAGTGGCGAAGCTGAAGACGGATAAGCTTTGGGCTGTTACTCCGGTGCCATTTATACTCGATGCGGCGGATTTTGATCTGATGGCGGGTGTCGACAAATTGCGCGAGCTGGCCTTGCTGCCAAACATTGCGCAGGCTGTTCCGGTGACGGCAAGTTTGACCTTTGTCCACTCAGGAAAAGCTAAGCAATAAAATTCCTCTGGAGCCGGTAAGTGATGCCGGCTCTTTTACTGTTCCTGGTGAGCGATTGGCATTAATGTCGATCCAGGAGGTTCAGCGAGAATTTCCTGTCGCGCATCAATAAGTTCGCTCAATTTCTTTTCAGTGCGTTGAAGGCGCGCTGCTTTGGATTCCAATCCCATTTCCGCCAAGGCCAAACGCTGTTGGGCATGATCGACGGAGCTGGCGCTGACAGCATTTTGTTCGCGCCCATGCACATCCAGGGTTGTTTCATAGTCCGTTATCTTTTCCGCAACCAGGGCTTCGGCGTCCCGCACTTCTGCGGCAATCTCCGAGATTTGATGGCGAACCAGCTGAATTTTCTGTTCGATCTTTTGCAGGTCCGATTCTGCCGGCGGCACGGGTTCGCCCGAGGCAGAAACAATGGAAAAATTCATCCACATTACAAGGCTGTACGTTAGGCAGTGACACAGGCGCATCATAAAAGTGACACGTGTTAACGGAGTGGGACCACCACAAGTCGCTGTGGCGAATTCAAGTGGAGCAGGGATCGGCGTGCAGGAGAGAGTTGGTTGAGCCGATTGGGCGAAATAACCGGCGCTATTTTAAAAAATTTTTATAACCGGTCCAAGTAAAATTTACGCGTTCACAAACAGTTGGCGGGGCGGGGCAGGCCGGCAATTTTGGCGGCCAGCTTGGGTGGGCTGCCAGGAAACAATGTCAGCAGATAGACTGATTTGCCTTTGTCTGCGCCGAGTTTGATCGACGTATATTTGACCAGCGGGCGCATCGCCGGGGAAAGATCAAATTCGGCGTAATATTCCCGAATTAAATTGATGATTTCCCAGTGGGCCGGCGTTAGCGAAATGCCTTCCTGTACGGCGATTTGTTGGGCGACCTCCGGGCTCCAATCATCCAGATTCTGCAGATAACCGTCCGCATCGGTAGCGTAGTGTGTCACGTCAAGACCAGGTTTTTACGGGGTGGAACTGACAGCTTATCTGCACCATGCCATCGCTATCGAGAGTCTGCAGCCAATCTGGCGCTGCCAGCCCGCGCGTTTTCATGTGTTCCAGCAGGGCAAAAACGCTTAATCCGGAAAATGCCGGTTGCTCCTTTTGGATGGCGTATACCGCGTCTGCCAACAGCAGCAGCGCGTCGCCCGGCTGTGCAATTGCCAGGCATTCCCGTAAAGCAGAGTTTTGGAAGGGTGAGGCGGACACTATGTGCAACATGGGTTTCGCTCAAAAACTCAAAACGTGGGCTGCGGTGGACATCAGCTGATGAATGGCGTCATCGGAAATACATGTGCCGGGAAGGGCGAGATCTGCCTGGGATAATGCGCGCGCCTCCAGGGCGGAGGACTGGATATAAATTTGCTCGATATCGTACATGGATAGCGATTGCAGCATCTTCATCTGATTTTTCCCGTTGCTCGGCGCTTGATTGCGAAGCAATTGAAAGACGCCATCGCCCATAAAAATCACCGTGATTTTTTGATCAAAAATCGCGGCAGCCAAGAGTGCGTCCACGCCTTCCTGGGCTGTCGGCGAGGAGTAGGCCGGTGAGCGAAAAATAAAGACCAAATCTCCCGGATGCATAAACGTCAGGCGAAAGTAATCAGTTTGTCGGAGTGGACGGACGCGTCGATCAATTGGCCGAGTCCAGAAAGATCGTATTCAGGAGCCAGAGAAGCCGCCGTTTTTTCATAGCGGATTTTTTCCGCGTCGTTAAGAATGCCTCGCCGAAGTGAGGCGGCTATGCAGGTAACGGCATCAATCTGATTTTCTGCGATGAAGGCGCGCCAGGCGCTGTGTACGTCCGTTTCATCCTGAGGAAAGACATTGGCGGAGCTGGCGAGTAAAACCCCTTCGCCATAAAAAAAGATGCGGTGAATTTTATGCTGGTTACGCAAGAGCGTGCGGGCAAAATCCAGCGCAGTCAGAACAAGTTCGGTTTTTTGCGGAGAGCATTGAATGATGAGACTGAAGATCATGCTTCTGCCCTGGCTCATCGGTTGAAAGTTGCCGATAAGAAATACGCGTATATAAGCAAGAGCACAATATAAGCGAAGAGAGAAGTGGCGGTGGGCTAGGGATTCGAACCCCAGGAACCTCTCGGTTCAACGGTTTTCAAGACCGCCGCTTTCGACCACTCAGCCAGCCCACCGGAAGCGCGCAATTATACATAGCTTTGCGCACTCGACAAGTCACCATCCCTGGTTTTTAAAAAATTATCCTGCAAACACCTCCGCCTTGGTGCGGCTCGATACAGCGCCGGCAACTCGCGGGTCATTGGCGGGGCGAGCCAGGGGTCGCGGGTTTCGCTCAATGCTCACAGGCAGAGATGTATCCAGCGGCCGGCTTCGGCTCACCGAATACAACACGCTCGCCACTTCCGTATGGGTCACTGGCTTGGGATTTGCGCGCGGGTCGTTGGCGGCTCTGGGGTAGCTTTTCGCCTGATCCGCTGCTACAGGAGCTGCCGCTACCGGAAGCTCAGGCTGGATTGCTTCAACCGCAACTGATTCGGCGGTTGCTTTGACGGAGACGGGTGCGGGCTCAACGACCGCAGGGATTTCGGCAACTGGCTCAGCAACGGATACTGGTGCTGTAACCTGCTCCGACACTGCCGGTTCAGGCTCGGTTGGTTTAGGTGCGGTCGGTTCGGCTGCTACAGCGGCGACAGCTTCTGCTGCGGGCGCGGGGTGAGGCTGACGCGGCGGGCGCTGACCTTCAGTGCGCACGGTTGGCGCTGGTGCTGCGGCTTCTTCGGTAGCCTCTGCATGAGCTGCTGTTTGGGGGGCGAGTCCTTCACCAATGTCCAGCTTCGGGCCGCGTTGGCGCTCGTTATTGCGGCCGCGTCGGTTGGAGGGGCGTCTGGAGGGCAGGGCCTCGTTTTCCGCTCCTGAAGCTACAGCCTCTTGGGTTATAGGTGCGTCGCGAACTGTATCTGACTGGGCAGATTCGCCGCCTTCATTCCGGCGTCGGTTGCGGCGATTGCGACCGCGGTCGTTGCGGTTGCCACTGTTGTTGCCATTATTGTTGCCGTCGCGCTCGGGGCGCGGTTCCCTCTGCTCTCGTTGCTCTTTCGGCTCGTCTTTGGCTTCCGGTTTGCGGCTCAGGTTGTCCGTGATCTTGTCGCGGTTGCGGGCGTCGCGCGCATCGCGACGATCGCGTCTGTGATGGCGACGGTTATCGGAATGCTGATGCTTTGGTTTAGGACGTTTGACTTCCGCCGGCTTCTTCTGTTTTGGCGGGCTCAAACAAACCGGTAATCGCTTTGATGATTCTGCTGAGCAGTCCAGCCTGCTTGGTTGGCGCGGCGCTGGCGGCGACAGGTTCTGTGGCGCGCGGCTCCTGCACCGGCATGGCGGGGGTGGAGTGCTGGACCGAAGGCTTGGGCAGTTGCGCGGCGCCTGAGCGGGCATCCATCGCTTCTTCCAGTTCTTCCTCCGTGGTCTCGAAGGTGATTTTGTAGCTCTCCTGGACTTCTTCAATATCGTCATCGCGCAGACGGGTCACGTGATAGTGAGGTGTGACCATATCGGAGTTCGGAAGAATAACGACGCGAGCATGATGGCGCTGCTCAATGCTGAGGATGGCATTGCGTTTTTCGTTCAGCAGGAAAGTGCCCACCGTGACCGGCACTACCGCGCGGATTTCGGCGCTGCGCTCTTTTTTGGCTTCTTCTTCCACCAAGCGCAAAATCGACAGAGCCAGTGATTTGGTACTGCGGATTGTGCCTTGACCGTTACAGCGTGGGCAGACTTTGGAGGTTGTTTCCTCCAGAGACGGGCGCAGGCGTTGGCGTGACATCTCCAGCAGGCCGAAGCGGGAAATGCGACCGATCTGCACGCGGGCGCGGTCCATGCTCAGGGCATCGCGCATGCGGTTTTCCACTTCGCGCTGGTTTTTGACCGGCTGCATATCAATGAAGTCGATAACCACCAGGCCGCCGATATCGCGCAAACGCATCTGGCGGGCGATCTCGTCAGCAGCTTCCAGGTTGGTCGCCAGCGCGGTTTCTTCGATATCCGCGCCCTTGGTCGCCCTGGAGGAGTTTATGTCGATGCTCACCAAAGCTTCGGTCACGTCGATAACGATGGAACCGCCGGAGGGCAGCTTCACTTCGCGTTCAAAAGCGGTTTCGATCTGGCCTTCGATCTGGAAGCGGTTGAAGAGGGGAACTTGCTCTTCGTAGAACTTCACCTTGTTTTTGTTCTGCGGCATGACCCGGGTCATGTAGTCGATGCAGTCGTTGTACGCCTGGCGGTTATCTACGATCACTTCGCCGATGTCGGGGCGCAGATAATCGCGGATCGCGCGAATAATCACGTTGCCTTCCTGCCAGAGGAAGTGTGGTGCTTTGACTTCGTCGGCTTGTTTTTTGATGGCTTCCCACAGCTGCATCAGGCTGTTCATGTCCCATTGCAGATCTTCGGCGCTGCGGCCGACGCCGGCGGTGCGCACGATCACGCCCATGCCGTTGGGCACGTCCAATTGGCTCATTGCATCTTTGAGTTCGCTGCGGTCGTCACCGTCGATACGACGGGAGATGCCACCGGCACGGGGATTGTTGGGCATCAGCACCAGGTAGCGTCCGGCGAGACTGATAAAAGTGGTAAGGGCAGCGCCTTTGTTGCCGCGCTCTTCCTTCTCCACTTGGACCAGTACTTCCATGCCTTCTTTCACGACGTCTTTAATGCGTACGCGATTGCTGTCCGCATCGCGATCCTGGCGGAGAAAATATTCGCGGGAGATCTCTTTGAGGGGGAGGAAGCCGTGGCGCTCTGCACCATAGTCTACGAAAGCGGCTTCGAGGCTCGCTTCAACGCGGGTAATCTTACCTTTGTAAATATTGGCTTTCTTCTGCTCTCTTTGACGGTCTTCTATGTCGAGGTCGTAGAGCCATTGACCATCCACCATGGCAACCCGGATTTCCTCGGGTTGTGTTGCATTGATTAGCATTCTTTTCATTGGCATATCTCGGTTGCGAGATTTGCGCTCAGTCAGAACACCCTTGAAGAGAATCAGGGACGGAATTGCCTCGAAGCGTGATAGTGGGACCGGATGTTACAGGTGGGTCTTGCCGTAAGCCTTTGGACAGGCGCACGGACGTGCGGATCGCCTGGTCCGAGCGGGAGGTCAGCAGAATGCTGGCTTGCCGTGTGAGCCGGAAGTGGCTCGCTTTGTGGCTTAAGGTCTGTTCTGTCGTCAGTCTGTTCAAACTATATCTTCAGTAGGCGGGGAGACTTGTCTGGCTTGTAATCAGCCTTGTGTAGCGTTTCGGGGTGACTGTGGACCGCTAGCGGCGGTGGCGTACATTCACTTGCTGCGGGCTTGAGCTTGGTTTTCGTGATTCAACGCTTTCGGCGGATTCTAACCAATACAACCTGGGCTGGACTCAAACGCAGGATCTGCTACACAGATCTCCTTATTCTTCTTGATATTTCTTTGTCGGGTGCGCCCTCTAAAGCGCAGATCTCAATCTTAGTTTTGTCCGGCCGGATTGCCGGACGCCATCTACGTTCTTTGCTGCGGCCTTCACAACGGCCAGTTTGTGTGAGCGCCGGACATTCACCCATGGTGCTGCTTCGTAAGTGCTTCGACGTTTCAAGTCGGCAGAAGCAGTGGGGTTCCGGTGGACGCACAGAAACTGAATATAGCAGCTCGCCCTCGGCCTTTCAATTTTGTGATAAAGGTCTTTGACCGATGGCGACGTGCGAAGAGGCGGGCAAAACGAATTTTCCCAAGGGCTTGGGCTTCCTGAGCTGGTAATATGCCGGCTTTTTACCGGGGATAGCAGATGTCGGCCAAAGTCCAGTTGTTCACTGTCAGCGCAGACGAGGATGGGCAGCGACTGGATAATTACTTGGTGACCCGGCTGAAAGGCGTGCCCAAGTCGGCGGTTTATCGGGTGATTCGCAAAGGGGAAGTGCGGGTCAACAAAGGGCGGGCGAAGCCCGAGCGGCGTTTGCAGACCGGGGATGTGATAAGGGTGCCGCCGCTGCGTCTGGCGGAAACTCAGCCGCTTGCGGCTCCTGGTCAGTCACTGGTGCTGCACCTGCAGGATGCGGTGCTTTATGACGAATGCGGACTTCTGATTGTCAATAAGCCGGCCGGTCTGGCGGTGCACGGCGGCAGCGGTATCTCGCTCGGTTTGATTGAGGCACTGCGCCAGATGCCGGGACATCACGGCTTTCTTGAGTTGATCCACCGCCTCGACCGGGAGACATCCGGCTGCGTAATGATCGCGCGCAAGCGCTCGGTGCTGAAGTATTTTCAGGAAGGCTTGCGTGAGCGGCAGGGAGTCCAGAAGTCCTATCTAGCCCTTGTACAGGGGCGCTGGCCGAAAGGTGTGACGCAGGTGGATGTGCCCTTGAAGAGATTCCTGCAGAACGATGGGGAGCGCATTGTGCGTGTGAATGCCGAGGGTAAACCCTCTCTGACCCGTTTTGAGGTTTTGGAAGTCTTGCCGCAGGCGACCTTGGTGCGCGCCTCTCCGGTTACTGGTCGGACCCACCAGATACGGGTGCATGCGCTCCACAAGGGATGCCCATTGGTCGGCGATGACAAATATGGCGACACGGCATTGAACGAATCCCTGCGCGGGCAGGGGAGTCGACGCCTTTTCCTGCATGCGGAAAAGCTTGATCTGACACTTCCAGACGGTAAAAGCCTGAGCGTTGCGGCCCCGCTGCCGGACGATCTCGACAATCTGCTACTAAAATTACGCCAGACCTCTGCGCATCCGTAGTTTCGAAGAAGCTTTATCTATGCTGTTTATTTTTGATTGGGACGGCACTTTGTGCGACTCGACAGGGAAAATCGTCCGCTGTATGCAACTCGCGGCGCACAAGCTGGGCCTCAGGGAGTTGGAGGATTCTGAAGTCCTGAATATCATCGGCCTCGGCTTGCCTGAGGCGGTGCATACCCTTTTCCCCGGCGCTTCTGCGGAGATGGTCGGCGCTTTGAGTCGCGCCTATTCCGATTTTTTTATCGCGGATGAGCAATCGCAGATGACCTTGTTCAGCGGGGTGGAGGAGACGCTGCATCAATTGCGCGATGATGGCTATCAATTGACCATAGCCACGGGCAAGAGCCGGCGCGGGCTCGCGCGCATCCTGGAAAGTCTCGATATGCAGAACTTTTTTCACGGCAGCCGCTGTGCGGATGAGACTCGCTCCAAGCCGGATCCGGCCATGTTGCATGAGCTGTTAGCGGAATTTGGTCGAGCCTCCGCGGATGCGGTGATGGTGGGGGATACTGAATACGACATGGAAATGGCGCGTCGGGCCAATATGCCGAGAATTGCCGTGAGCTATGGTGCGCACGCCATCGACCGGCTGCGACCCTATGAGCCCGTCATGTGTCTCGATCATTTTCCAGATATTAAAAACCTGCTCGGCCGAGCTGAGGATTAGTGTTTATGTGGAGCTCCAAGAAGTCATCCATCAATCCCAATGACCCTAATCGCGACTGGCTGTTGCTCGAGGATTTGTTGCGCGACACCTACAGCGAGCAAAAAAAATCGCGCCGTTGGGGCGTGGTGTTCAAGTCGCTGACCTTTATTTACCTATTCATTTTAATGGCGACATTTTTTGTCGGCGCGCGCTCCGGTGGTGGGGTAGGTGTTCCCTATGCCAAGCCTCACGTGGCGGTGGTTCGCCTTGAAGGTGTTATTGCCGCGGAGGAGGCTGCCAGTGCGGGCAAGGTGGGTGAAGCTCTGCGCAATGCTTTTAAAAATGATCACGCCAAGGCGGTGGTCGTTGCGATCAATAGTCCGGGGGGCAGTCCGGTCCAGTCGGGTTATATCTATGACGAAATGCGCCGGCTCAAGGCGTTGCACCAGGATAAAAAACTTTACGCGGTGATAGCGGATATAGGGGCCTCCGGTGGTTATTACGTAGCGTCCGCCGCGGACGAGATTTATGCCGACAAGTCTAGTCTCGTCGGATCTATCGGCGTGACCGCATCAAGTTTTGGCTTCGTGGATGCCATGGAAAAGCTGGGTATTGAGCGCCGTCACTATACTGCTGGTGAGCACAAGGCGTTTTTGGATCCATTCTCGCCGGTCAAGGAAGACGAAAAGCTCTTCTGGCAGCAGGTGCTGCAAAAAACCCATGAGCAATTTATTGCTGCGGTCAAAGCCGGGCGCGGGGATCGTCTGCAATTGACGGATGAAATCACCAGCGGCCTTATCTGGAATGGCGAGCAGGCTTTGGCATTGGGACTGGTGGATGGATTGGGGGGCGTCCGTCACGTGGCGCGGGACATCGTCGGTGAGGAAGAGCTGCGCGACTACACGATAAAAGACTCGCCGTTGAAGATGCTGTTGCGCGATTTCGGAGTCTCTGTCGGTAAGGGTATAGCCCTCGCCATAAAAGGGGATTCCATACCGGAGATTCGTTGATCTCGTCAGGCGGTCAAAACCTCGATTCCCTCAGCGCCCAGCATGTGCGCGAGACGAATCAAAGGAAGACCGATCAGTGCAGACGGGTCATCGCTGGTAATTGACTCAAACAGCGCGATGCCTAGACCTTCACATTTAAAACTGCCAGCGCAATCCAGTGGTTCTTCCTTCTTTATATAAGCGAGTAGCTGCGAATCGCTGAGGGTCCGAAATCGCACTTGCGTTGTCACCACCTCGCTCTGCTGGTGTTGCGATGAGGTGAGCGCCACGGCGGTGAAGAAGTGTACGGTTCTGCCCGAGCAGTGTTTCAGTTGCGCAAAGGCCCGCTCGGCAGTGTGGGGTTTGCCGAGAATGATCCCGTCCAGGTCAGCGACTTGATCGGAGCCGATGACAAGAGCTTCCGGGTTGTCGCGGAGAATGCGCTGTGCTTTGGCAAGGGCGAGGCGTTTGGTTAGTGCCATCGCCGATTCGTTAGCGAGGGGCAATTCGTCAATATTAGGAGATATGTAGGTAAAGCTCAGCCCGAGCTGGCTTAACAGTTGTCGCCGGTAGGCTGAGCTGGAGGCGAGAATTAAGTTGCGGTTGGGTGGGCTCATGCCAATGTCCAAAAAACACCGGAATTTATCACGTTTTCTTTGACACTGCCCAGGCAAGTCAATATGATTGCGCGCCTATGTCAGACGGTAGCCCCAAAAACATCCTGCCACGTATTGTTGATCCCCGCAGGTTCTGCCAGCAGGGGGTTGTTTTGCGTGGTTATGTCCCTGTCGGTGAGTTATCAAGACTGACGGAAAACAAGGTTGTGGTAGATCGCGTGATCGCGGAGTTGGCGTTTGCAGTCGATCAGCAGCGCGAAAGGGTCGTTACCGGAAGCCTGTCTGTCGATGCGCAGATGGAATGCCAGCGGTGTTTGGAACCCATGCCGCTCTCCGTCAGTTGCGATGTCGGTCTGGCGGTGGTTTGGGATGAAGAATCATCCCGAGAGCTCGCCGGAGCGTATGATCCTTGGATCGTAGCTTCGGAAGAGACCGATCTCTACACGATGATCGAAGAAGAGATTCTGCTCAATCTTCCTTACGTGAGTTATCACGATTACTCCTGCGGACAGCCAACCGTCGAGGATAAGCCGGAGGAAGATGGTGGGTCAGAGAAACAAAACCCTTTTCAGATGCTGCAGCAACTGAAAGACAAGATGAAACAATAGGGTCGGGATGTTCGACTCCCGATAATTTCCAGGAGAAATTGCCATGGCAGTTCAACAAGACCGTAAAACCCGTTCACGTCGCGGTATGCGCCGTTCTCACGACGCGCTGACAGCCAAAACTCTGTCAGTTGACTCTACCAGTGGCGAAAAGCACCTGCGTCACCATGTTACGCCCGATGGTTTTTATCGCGGCCGTAAAGTTATCGAAAGCAAAGACGAAGAATAAGGCATAGCTGGCTATTGTCACGGCCTGTTCACATAGCGATTGATGCAATGGGCGGGGATTCAGGTCCCCGTCTTTGTATTTCTGCTGCCCTAAAATTTGCCCGTTTACATCCCTCTGTCTATCTCACCCTTATAGGGAATGGCGACCTGTTGTCCGCTAGCGCCTCTGCACTTCCTGCCCAGATCAAAATTCTCCCAGCTGAAGACCACGTCGACATGTCGGAGCGACCCGGTAGCGCTTTGCGCCACAAGCGTGATTCCTCTATGGCGATGGCTGTGAAGATGGTCGCGACCGGTGAGGCCGATGCTTGTGTCAGCGGTGGGAATACAGGTGCTCTTATGGCATTTGGTCTGCATCTGCTCGGCACCGTGCGCGGTATAGAGCGCCCGGCCATCTGCAAGGCGGTTCCCGGCAAGGACGGTGTTTGCTGGGTGTTGGATCTCGGTGCCAATCTCGAATGTACCGCGGAGCACCTTCGTCAATTTGCGTGCATGGGTGTTTCGCTGGCGAGGTTACACGGCGTGGCTGCACCCCGCGTCGCGCTGCTGAATGTGGGTGTTGAGCATCAGAAGGGGCGCGAACTGGAGCGGGAGTCCGCCGCCCTGCTAAAGGCGCAGCCAGATCTGAATTTCATCGGCTTTGTAGAAGGCGGGGATGTTTTTCGGGATGTCGCCGATGTCGTGGTCTGCGACGGTTTTACCGGTAACGTATTGCTCAAAGCGAGCGAGGGCGCCGCTGCGCTGTTGCAGTCCTCGCTCAAAAAAGTGCTGCGCCAAAGTGCCGGCGCTCGCCTTGCTGGCTGGTTGCTGAAGCCGGCGTTGCGCTCCTGGGGCTTGCGTTACGACCCGGCACGTCTGAACGGCGCTTCTTTTCTGGGTTTGAATGGTGTGGTGGTAAAAAGCCACGGCGGCGCATCGGAAGAGGGATTTGTCGCTGCATTGAATGTTGCTCGTGAGCAGGCGACACATCGAATAATCGACACCGTGGCCGCTGCAATGGCCGGGTGAGTTTCTGACACTTTTATCGAGGCTTTAAATGACGACTCAAGCGAACTTGGCTTTTGTTTTTCCGGGACAGGGTTCCCAGCAGATTGGGATGCTGGCGGATATCGCGGCCAAATGGCCTGGCGTGAGGGACACCTTCACAGAAGCCAGCCATGCCCTTGGTTATGACTTGTGGCAACTGATTCAGAACGGTACTCAGGACGAGTTGAATCTCACGGAAAACTCGCAGCCTGCGCTGCTGGCTTCCAGTGTTGCGGTATGGCGGATTTTTTGTGCGGAAACCCAGGTGCGCCCCGCACTGCTGGCAGGCCACAGTCTTGGCGAGTGGTCTGCGCTTGTGTGTGGCGGCGTTTTAGACTTTGCCGACGCGGTTAAATTGGTGCGCTTGCGCGGGCGTTACATGCAGGAAGCGGTTCCCGTAGGTGTCGGCTCCATGGCTGCAATCATCGGCCTGGACGACAATTTGATTGAAAATTGCTGCCGGGAAGCGGCGCAGAATGAGGTGGTGAGCGCGGTCAATTACAACTCTCCCGGGCAGGTGGTAATCGCCGGCCATATTGCCGCCGTGGATCGCGCGATTGAGCTTTGTAAAGCGGCGGGCGCCAAGCGCGCCCTCCCGCTGCCGGTGAGTGCGCCTTTTTCATACCAGTCTGATGAAGCCGGCGGCGCAGCGTCTCGCCGCCGATATGACGAGTGTCGATTTCCGCTCGCCTGCGATCCCAGTGGTGCATAACGTCACTGCAAAAACAGAGTCGGGAGCTGATGCGATCCGCAAACTGATGGTGGAACAGATTTATTCTCCAGTCGGTTGGGTTGCGTGCGTGCAGTCGCTGGCGGATCAGGGAATCACCCAGGTGGTGGAATGTGGTCCGGGCAAGGTTTTGGCTGGCCTGGTCAAGCGAATCAATAAAGAGTTGTCGGTACTGAGTACAGATAATGCCGAGGCATTGGCTCAAGCTGTTCTGAGCCACTCCTAAAACGAAGAATGAGGATCAGATAGTGACTGATAAAAAAATTGCCCTGGTGACGGGCGCAAGTCGTGGTATAGGCGCAGCAATCGCCGAAAGTCTGGGAAAGGCGGGAATGTTGGTGATCGGCACCGCAACATCGGCGGCGGGTGCAGAGCAGATAGAAAACCGGTTGCGTGAGTCCGGCATCGAAGGTCGAGGCATGGTTTTGAATGTGACCGATGCGGATTCGGTCAGTCAGTTATTGGAAAGTATTACCCGCGACTTCGGCACAGTGACCGTGCTTGTCAACAACGCCGGAATCACCAAAGACAATCTGTTGATGCGCATGTCGGATGAAGAGTGGTTTGAGGTGATCAACACCAATCTCAGCGCCGTTTATCGTCTCAGCAAAGCCTGTTTGCGGGGCATGTTGAAGGCGCGTTGGGGTCGGATCATCAATATCAGTTCAATTGTCGGTGCTATGGGCAATGCCGGCCAGACCAACTATTCCGCCACCAAGGCGGGGGTTATGGGCTTTACTCGCTCGCTGGCAAAAGAAATCGGTTCGCGCAACATCACCGTGAATGCTGTCGCCCCCGGATTTATCGACACCGATATGACCAGAGCTCTGCCGGAAGAGCAGCGCAGTGCGCTGGTCAGTGGTATAGCGCTTGCGCGCCTCGGTCAACCGGAGGAGATCGCCAGTGTTGTGCAGTTTCTTTGCAGTGATGGTGCCGCTTACATCACCGGAGAGACCATTCATGTGAACGGCGGTCTTTATATGTCCTGACCACAGGACAGCGCGCAGCTGGCAAAAACGAGAGTGGGTAAGGTCGTTCTGAAATCTTGGATTTACATGACAAATCAGCTTTAACTTTATGATTTAATTTGGTTTTTATTGTGTCTTCAAAGAATTTTCCAAGCATGGATTACAACTCCCGAAAAATAACGCTAAAATGCGCGCTTTAGTTGTTCCCCCGCAGTCCCTGCGGTGTGCAAAGCGGACATAAGCCCGCCAAGACTTCCAGATGACAAACTGCTGATTTTATATAGAGGCTATTAGGAGCTAATAAACGTTATGAGCAGCATTGAAGAAAGAGTAAAGAAGATCGTTGCCGAGCAACTCGGTGTTAAAGAAGATGAAGTCAAAAATGAAGCCTCGTTCGTAGAAGATCTGGGCGCAGATTCTCTGGACACCGTTGAGCTGGTAATGGCTTTGGAAGAAGAATTCGAAACCGAAATTCCAGACGAAGAAGCTGAGAAGATCACTACCGTACAACTTGCGATCAACTACATCAACGAGCACTTGGCGTAAGTCGATCAAGACCGCAGTAAGTCTTAGATAAAAGCCGTATCTATGAAAATAGTACGGCTTTTATTTTTCCCGTAAGAGCCTGATCCCATCCTGAGGCTTTTTTGCGCTTTCAGTTCGGCTGACTCACATGTAGTGTTCTGTTGCGCCAGGTTAAGTTTGGAGGAATAAAGTGGGCCGAAACCGTGTAGTCGTAACCGGTATGGGCATGGTGAGCCCTGTGGGTCACAACGTGGCCGATTCATGGGCTGCTGTCCTGGCTGGCAAAAGTGGCGCAGCTCCAATTGATTCATTTGACGCGTCGGCGTTTGCCACACAATTCAGCGCCTCTGTCAAAAATCTGGATTTGTCTCCTTATCTTTCTGAGAAGGAAGCCAGAAAAGTCGATCCTTTTATCCAATATGGCATGGCGGCCGGCATTCAGGCAGTGGAGGATTCAGGCCTTCAGGTGTCGTCTGAAAATGCCGAGCGTATTGGTTGTGTCATAGGTTCTGGCATAGGTGGTCTCGGGTCGATCGAAGACACGGCGATCACGATTAAAGAGCGCGGACCGCGCAGGATTTCCCCATTCTTTGTTCCCGGATCGATTATCAATATGATCGCCGGCAACCTCTCCATTCGCTATGGTTTCAAAGGCGCGAATATCGCCGTAACCACCGCCTGCACCACCGGCACTCACTGTATTGGCTTGGCCGCAAGAGAAATTATGTTCGGTTATGCCGACGTCATGATTTGCGGCGGCTCCGAGATGGCTACTACGCCTGTCGGTATCGGCGGTTTTGGCGCTGCCAGAGCGCTGTCGACCCGGAATGATGAGCCGACCCGGGCGAGCAGGCCATGGGACAAAGGCCGCGATGGTTTTTGTGCTGGGCGATGGCGCCGGCATGCTGGTGTTGGAGGAATACCAACACGCCGTCGCGCGCGGGGCAAAAATCTATGCAGAAGTGATAGGTTTTGGCGCCAGTGCGGATGCTTTTCATATGACCTCGCCGCCGGAAGATGGCGAAGGCGCAGCCCGTTCCATGTTGAACGCGCTCAAGGATGCGGGAATTAGTCCTGCAGATATTCAGCATATCAATGCCCATGGCACTTCAACGCCGGCGGGTGATCTCGCCGAATGCAGAGCCGTCAAATCTGTTTTTGGTGAACACGCCTACAGCCTCACCGTCAGTTCGACAAAATCCATGACCGGCCATCTCTTGGGGGCTGCCGGAGCGATTGAGACGATCTTCACTGTGCTGGCGATTAAAGACCAGATTGCGCCGCCGACCATCAATCTTGATGATCCTGAGCCGGAGTGCGATTTGAACTTCGTCGCTCACAAAGCTCAGGCGCAGAAAATTCAGATCGCCCTCAATAATTCGTTTGGTTTTGGCGGCACCAATGGCACCTTGGTTTTCCGCAGGCTATAGGTAAATCGCCGGGCTCCCGATGAATACAGCATCCGCGCCACTCACCATGATCAACGATGTATTCGTTGATCAGTTGGATGTAAAAGATCGGGGTTTGGCTTTTGGTGATGGTGTATTCGAGACCCTGCTTCTTTCCGACGGGCGAACACCACTGCTCCAATTACACCTTGATCGACTGGAAGCGGGTTGTGCGCAACTCGCAATCCCGCTCCCTCGCAAACATGTTCAAACATCGTTGCAGCGATTTCTCGCGGCACTGCCGCGGGACGCCACTGCGATCATCAAATTGATCGCTACCAGAGGTGTCGGAGGCCAAGGCTACAGACCTCCCGGTATCGAAGAATCCCATCCTTCCCTGATCTGGCAGTGTCTGCCGTTGCAGGACACCCGCCACCTCGCCCAGGGCGGCGTAGGATTGCATCTCTGTCGTTTGCCCATTTACCCGAACCCGCATCTCGCAGGCTCAAGCACTTGAATAGGCTTGATTACGTGCTTGCTGCGCAGGAACTGCCGCAGACTCCTGGCATTCAGGGGCTGCTGCTGGATAGCAAGGGAAATCTGCTGGAGGCGATTCATCACAATCTGTTTTTCGTCAAAAATCGGGTTCTCATGACTCCCCGGATGAGCGAGTCTGGCGTCAAAGGCGTGTTGCGCAGATTGATCGTGGAGAGTCTCGCCGCCACCTGTTCTATACCTGTCCGGGAAGACGATTTTCCGCTGGAGGCTCTAGCCCAGGCTGATGAGGTTTTTTTGACTAACGCTCTGAGAGGTATCTGGCCGGTGAAGCAGTTTCAGGAAAAGCATTGGCAAGCACCAGGCGCTATCACCATGCAGCTGCAGTCGTTGGTTGAGGAGGTTTTCACTGGGGTGCGCACATGCGGCTGAAGGTGAGCAGGTTACGTATCGGTATTGCAATCGGCTTGTGGGCAGTCTTGATGAGCGTGATTGCGTGCTTTTATCTCTGGACGTGGTTGCACCGCGACCACTGGATTCAAGAGCCGAACCGCTACTTCGTGGTCGCGAAAGGCGAAAGTCTCCATAGTGTGGCGCAACGTCTTCATAAGCAGGAAATGTTGCGCTGGCCCTTGGTGTGGCGCATGTACAGTCGCTTTTTGCAGCCCGGGTCCATCAAGGTGGGTGAATACAGTTTTGCTGGGCGGGAGTCGCCGGTCAGCATCTTGCGGCGCCTGCAGTCGGGAGCGGTAATTACTTACAGCGTGACCCTCGTTGAAGGTAAGACTTTTGCCGATTGGGTACAGCTGCTTTCGTTGCAGCCCAAGTTGAACATCTCCCTTGCAGGTCTCCCTCTGGAAGAGCAGCTGGCGCTGTTGAATTTGGGTCTGGATCATCCGGAGGGTTGGTTCTTTCCCGAAACTTATAATTTCGTGGCTGGAGATTCCGATGTGGGACTCTTGCGGCGGGCGCATCAGCTGATGCGTCAGGCATTGGAGCGGGAATGGGCGGAGCGCGCACAAGGTCTGCCCTATACAACGCCCTACGAGGCGCTGGTCATGGCGTCAATTATTGAGAAAGAGACCGGGTTGGCATCGGAGCGCGCCGACATAGCCGGTGTTTTTGTGCGGCGCCTGCAAGCGGGTATGCGCCTGCAAACGGATCCTACGGTCATTTATGGTCTCGGCAACGAATTTTCCGGCAATTTGACGCGCCGGCACCTGCAATCACCCAGCCCCTACAACACTTATATGAATGCTGGTCTGCCGCCGACACCGATTGCCATGCCTGGCGGTGCCGCGGTGCATGCGGCGATGCATCCTGCCGAAGGTGCAGCTTTGTATTTTGTTGCGAAGGGCGACGGCTCGCATTACTTTTCCGCCACCCTGGAAGAGCATAACCGGGCAGTACAACAGTATCAGCGTGCCAATAGGCGCTCGGATTACCGCTCAGCCCCTGTGCAAGGAAATTCTCCATGACGTCCGCCCAGATTCGCCCCGGCCTTTTTATCACCGTCGAGGGTGTGGAAGGCGTTGGCAAAACGACCAATATGGCGTTCATCCGGGAGTGGTTGGAAAGAGCCGGGGTGGAGCTGGTCTGCACCCGTGAGCCCGGTGGCACTCCGCTGGCTGAGGAATTACGCGCACTCTTGCTGGCGAACAGAGCAGAGCCGGTTGATCCCTGCGCTGAGCTCTTGATGATTTTCGCCGCCCGGGCGCAACACCTCAGTCAGGTGATAGAGCCGGCGCTGGCGCGCGGCGCTTGGGTGCTGTGTGACCGCTTTACGGATGCGACCTTCGCCTATCAGGGCGGCGGGCGCAAGTTGCCGGCCGCCGTGATCGAAACCCTTGAATCCCTCGTGCAGGGCGGCCGCCAGCCGGACCGTACCTTCTATCTTGATCTGGATGTGGAAACAGGTTTGGCGCGCGCCCGAAAACGCGGTGATGCAGACCGCTTTGAGCGGGAAGCGCGAGAGTTTTTTGAAGCGGTAAGACAGGCTTATTGGCAGCGCGTACAGGCGAATCCGGCTCGATTCACTGTGATTGACGCGGGAGTCTCGCTCGTCGAGGTTCAGGCCGCCATAGCTGCGGGCCTGGAGGATTTGTTCGCTCAGATAAAAGGCGAGGGGCAGTAAATCTTCAGGCGGTGGCCAGATATGGGGTGGTCGATTTCGATCCGCTCTGCGTGCAACATAAGGCGATCTCCCGCTGGATTCAGGTTATAGAGCTCGTCTCCCATGATCGGGTGCCCCAGTTGTTGGCAGTGCACCCGCAGTTGGTGTGAGCGTCCGGTCAGAGGGGTCAGCTCCAGCAAGGTCTGCCCAGATAATAGATGTCGCTTTACCTCAAAGAGGGTATGCGCGGGTTTGCCTTGGAGCCAGTCGACTTTCTGTCTTGGGCGGTTGGGCCAGTCGCAAATCAGGGGCATCACTATCTCACCTCTGACTGCTGCCACATGCCCACTGACCACAGCGCTGTAGCGTTTGTCCACTAGGCGCCTTTCGAATTGTTGGCCGAGGCTTTTCTGGCTCGCGTGGTCCAGGGCGAACAAGATGGCGCCTGAGGTCGCCATGTCCAGGCGATGCACGACCCGCGCGTTGGGATAGCGACCGCGCAATCTGTCGAACAGATTATCCGGCTCGCTCAGTCCGGGAACACAAAGAAGGTTTTCTGGTTTTGCCACGGCTACCAGATGTTCATCTTCGTAAAGTATGTCCAGCATGTCGAATGATTGGCGGATCCAAAGGGGGCGCCATTCTACGTTATGATTGACGGAGTTGCAGATGTCGCTTGCAGGTTTATTGCCCCAGCCCCCTTACCCCTGGCTCGCGCCGGTGTGGGAAGGATTTTCCCGTCAGGTCGCGCAGGATCGATTGCCGCATGCCGTGTTACTGGTGGGGCAGAGCGGCGTAGGCACTTTCGATCTTGCCAAAGCGATGGCGCAGTTCCTGTTGTGTGTCTCTCCGTATCCAGGCAGGTCCTGCGGCCAGTGCAGGTCGTGTTTGCTTCTTCAGGCGGACAGTCACCCCGATCTTCATTGGGTAGTGCCGGAGGAGGGCGCGCAGTCTATAAAAATTGCGCAAATCCGGGAGATGACAGAGTTCACCCACAACACCGCACAGCAAGGGGGGCGCAAACTGATTATTCTCTCCCCCGCGGAAGCCATGAACGCGAACTCGGCGAACGCTTTGCTCAAAAGCCTTGAAGAGCCGAGCGGCAATTGCGTCTATTTGCTGGTTTCGGAACAGCCCGCGTTTCTTATGGCGACTATCCGCAGTCGTTGTTCACGCCTGCAAATTCGCACGCCGGACTTCAGCGAGGCGCTGCAATGGTTGGAGCGCAACCGGGTGGCGGACGCTGAACGCCTGCTGCAAGCGGCGGGAGGGCGCCCATTGCGAGTGATGGAGTGGCTTGCCAACGATCTTTGGGGGCAAAGAGGACAGGTGCGCGAAGAGTTGTCCAAGCTTCTGGCGGGATCGTCCAATTTTCTCGATTGTGCAAAAGCGCTGCTGGGGTTTGGCGGTGTGTGGGTGGTGGAACAACTGCAAACCTGGGTCGCCGCAGCTGTTCGGGTAAATGCCGCCGGGAGTGTGGATGACGATGCTTTTGTTATGGTGTTGGCGCGCGCACCTTTGCGGCGTTTGATGCATTTCAACGAGACATTGTGTACCAAGAAGCGCCTCTTATTGAGCACTGCGAACCCCAATCCCCAGTTGTTGCTCGAAGAAATGATGATGGAGCTAAAGGAATTGAGCAGGAAAAGCGACTAAATTTGAAAGACCGACCGGCAGCCGCTTGCGAAGCGGGCCATGGCTGGTATTTCTTTCCATGCTGAAAACGCGTATGTTTTCGCGACATGATCATATGTTGAGGTCTAGCTTATGGCCGGCTTAGGTGGCCCACGCAACGGTATTCTTTCTCTGACTATACGAGACAAAGCGGTTCTCTACGCTGCCTATATGCCGTTTATTCAAAATGGCGGGCTGTTCATTCCCACCAACAAATCCTACAACCTGGGGGATGAAGTCTTTATGCTGCTCAACCTGATGGATGAGCCAGAGAAGATTCCAGTTGCCGGAAAGGTCGTCTGGATAACGCCTAAAGGTGCTCAGGGCAATCGCGCAGCCGGTATTGGCGTTCAGTTCAGCGGCGAGGACGATTCCGCATCCAAGAAAATTGAAACCTATCTCGCGGGATCCATAGATTCCGATCGTCCCACTCACACCATGTAGTCCCCATGATCGTTGACTCCCATTGCCATCTCGACCGCCTCAATCTGGAACAGTGCGGCGGCTCCCTTGCCGCGGCTCTTGAAGGCGCGCGTGCCGATGGCGTCAGCCATATGCTGTGTGTTTGCATCAGCGAGGAAAATCGCCGCACAGTTTTGGACATCGCCGCCGCTGATCCCGGGATTTTTGCGTCCGCTGGCGTACACCCGTCTGATGTGGGGGACGAAATCGCATCGGTAGAGACGCTCAAAAGTTGGTGCGATCATCGCAAGGTTGTCGCTTTGGGGGAGACCGGGCTTGATTATTACTACGCCCGGGAGCGTAGCGCTCAGCAGAAAGTGAGTTTTGCCAATCATCTGCAAGCTGCGGCGGACCTGCATTTGCCGGTGATCGTCCATACACGCGACGCCCGTGAAGACACGATGGAGCTGATTCGGACCTATGGTAGTACAGATTCGGCGGGTGTTATGCATTGTTTCACCGAGTCCTGGGAAATGGCGTGCCAAGCCCTGGATCTGGGTTACTACATATCGATTTCCGGTATCGTCACTTTCCGCAATGCCGATGATTTAAGAGCTGTGGCGCAAAAAGTTCCGATGGATCGCCTTCTGGTGGAGACGGACTCACCTTATCTCGCCCCCATACCCTATCGCGGCAAATCCAATCAGCCGCGATATGTGCGCGCCGTGGCGGAGTACGTTGCCGATCTGCGAGGGGTATCTTTGGAATATTTGGCTGAACAGACCTCTGCCAACTTCTTCAGGCTCTTCAAGCGCGCGCAGGCGTGACGGGCGAGTCTATCCGCCCCTCGTCATCCGAATGACTTCAAATGGCCAAGGCGACAATCATGAGGTGGCAAATAATAAAACCCATTGCCGCACCCGCTATGGTGTCTGTAGGAAAGTGAACTCCGAGCACCACGCGTGACATTCCAACCCCAATAGCCCATGGATACATAAACCACGCAGTCCAGGGTAGAGCGAATGCGAGCGTAGTGGCGACCAGAAATGCGGCCGAAGTGTGGCCCGATGGGAAGCTAAATTGATCCGCTGGTTCGATGACGCTACGATAACCCGGAATCGCCGCCGGTGGGCGGTTGCGGCGGAAAAAGTGCTTTGAATATGAAATAGCAAGCCCGCTCAAGCGCGAAGGCTGCAATCAGCAGTTGCACAAGCCCCCAGTTTTGCAGCATGGCAAAAAGCAGACCCACCAGCACATACAAAGGTCCATTAGCGGTGTAAGAGCAAATTTTGGCGAGGTCTATGGCCGCTGCTCTGTTCTTACGTCTGAGGCACCAGTCAAAGGTTTTGATATCGAAACTGTGGATGTTCTCGAGTAGACGCATAGTGCCCTCCGTTTTCATTAAGCTAGCGCCCTTATGTGAAGCAAATATGATCTTGCTGTTGCAGTTTTGTGACAGCGAATGCCATTTTCGAAATTAAGATGAGGTGAAAAGTGAGACAAAAGCTGCTCGCTATGTTGCAGATGCAGGATGAAATGAACTCTCGTGTGCATTCCGCTTGGCGGGAGCAAGGCTATGAGTGGTATCGCGCAATTTGGATCGAATGCGCTGAGCTGATGGATCACTACGGTTGGAAGTGGTGGAAAAAGCAGACGCCGGATCGGGATCAGGTGGTGCTTGAACTGATCGATATCTGGCATTTCGGCCTAAGCAGCCTGCTGCAAGCGGAATCTTCCAAAGAGCTTATTGCTGACCGTTTGGAATTGGCCATGGCTCCGGTTTCGCCAGATGCGGATTTTCGTGAAACCGTCGAGGCATTCGTGTCACAACTGCTGGTCAGTCGCGAGTTCGACCCGGCCTTGTTCAACAAACTGTTGTGCCAGATGGATATATCGCTGGACGGCTTATATCGCTCTTATGTCGGGAAAAATGTCTTGAATTTCTTCCGCCAGGATAGAGGTTATAAAGAGGGGACGTACCTCAAAATCTGGGCGGGGCGTGAAGACAATCTGCATTTGGTGGAGATTCTAGACACCTTGGATAGCGATAGCTCCACGTATCGGCAGGACGTCTATGGGGCATTGGCGGACAGATACCCCGCTGGATCAGCGGGTCACCGTTAATGACATTTTCAATCAGTAATCTATAATGGCGCCGCATTTTAACCCTCGCCTGGCCCCCGTGCCCGCCCAGTTCGCCACGGCTCAGCCTGACCCAGGTCGCCGGCTATGTGGTTTTGCTGCTGATCCTTCACTCATTGCTAACGGAGATCTATCGTGAAAGCACCTGTACGAGTTGCCGTAACCGGCGCAGCCGGTCAAATCAGTTATTCCCTTCTGTTCCGCATAGCTTCTGGTGAAATGTTGGGCAAGGACCAGCCGGTAATGCTGCAGTTGCTGGAAATTACCCCCGCTCTCAATGCGCTGAAAGGCGTTGCAATGGAGCTGGATGACTGCGCCTTCCCTCTGTTGCAAGGGATTATCTGTACGGACGATCCAGCGGTCGCATTCAAAGATGCAAACTATGCCTTGTTGGTTGGTGCCCGTCCGCGTGGACCCGGTATGGAGCGTAAAGACCTGCTCGAAGCCAATGCTGCAATCTTCTCTGTGCAAGGCAAGGCGATCAACGATCACGCCGCGCGCAATATCAAGGTACTGGTGGTAGGTAATCCGGCGAATACAAATGCGTTGATCGCGCAGCGTAATGCACCGGATTTGATCCGCGTCAATTTACCGCTATGACTCGTTTGGATCACAATCGCGCCGTAACGCAACTTGCTCAAAAACTGAGTATCTCAATTGGGCAGGTGAGCAAGATGACGATCTGGGGCAATCACTCCTCTACCCAGTATCCAGATCTGTTCCACGCTATGGTGGGCGGAAATGTGGCGATTGAAAAAGTGGAAAAAACCTGGTTTGAAAAGGAATTTATTCCAACTGTCCAACAACGTGGTGCAGCAATCATAGCAGCTCGCGGCGCATCGAGCGCGGCCTCCGCAGCCAATGCCGCGATCTGCCACATGCGCGATTGGGCTTTAGGAACTGCCAATGGTGATTGGGTCAGCATGGGCGTTTATAGCGACGGCAGCTATGGAATCGAAGAAGGTTTGATTTATTCGTTCCCATGCGTCTGTAAAGATGGCGATTGGCAGATCGTTCAGGGCTTGGATATTGATGGTTTTTCCAGAGCGAAAATGGACGCCACCGCCCAAGAACTTAAAGAAGAGCCGCGACGCAGTCAAGTCTTTGTTGCCCGCTTAAGGTCTGTTCGAAAAGTCCGAAAAAAGCCGCTTTGTCTAGGATGAAGCGGCTTTTTTATTTTTGGAGGTTTGGTTAATGACATCTTTGAAAGCAGGCGCGAAGGCGCCGCCTTTTTCCGCCCTCAATCAGGATGAGGCAGAACACACTTTGAAAAATTTTTCCGGTAAATATCTTGTTCTCTATTTTTATCCAAAAGCCTTAACTCCTGGTTGTACAACACAAGCATGTGGCGTGCGCGATATTAAATCGGAGTTGGATTCCAAAGGTGTTGTAGTGATTGGGGTGAGTCCAGATTCCCCAGCAAAATTGCGAAGATTTCACGATAAAAATCAATTGAATTTCGATCTTTTGTCAGATGAAAATCATGAGATTGCGAAGGCTTACGATGTATGGGGTCTTAAAAAGTTTATGGGGAAGCAATTTATGGGCGTGATCCGAACCACGTTCATAATTGATCCCGCAGGTAAGATCGTGGCTATTTTTGATAACTTTACTACCAAGTCTCACCATCAAGAGCTTTTGGATTGGTTCGCGTCTCATTAAAAATGGTGATGGAATAAGAACCAAATTTCACACGTTCTCGACTTTTGTGTGGTGTCTGCAGGCGATATTTCAAACAATTGCATGAAGAGCATTGTTTGAAATTGGGACAAAATTGATTAAGCTGGCATGAGGTTTTTTGCGCGCCTTATTTCCCTGTGCCTGGCTAAATTCAGGTAATATTTGGTCTGGCAGGTTAGTGTGGAATAACTAATGGCGGCGAAATTGGCTAAATGGCGCGACGTGGACTGGTGCCCGACGTGACATAAGATTAGTTTATTGACCAGCGGAATCCTGCTTCATTTAGATGGTTAATAAATAAAAAGAACCCGCTTAATAATCGAAGAAAAGGTGAACGACTTGAAGCTCAATATCAGCAGCAAGACATCTGCGGATCACATCCGTGCAAATTTTCAACTTGATGCCGAAGTCCCTAATTTTGCCGAGCGCATTAAGTATCTTTATAAGGTTTTAGCGGGAACTCCTCAGTACGCGGTTGACCGCTCTGGGATATCCCGTTTCCTGGATGCGGGCTGCCGGATTTGGGGGTTTGAGCACGCGCTTCTTCTCAGGAAATTATCTCAACAAGTTGCGGAGGTTATGGCTACGACCGAAGCGGATCGTGACGATGAGCCTTTTTATATGGGACAACATGTCCATATGGAAGGAACACCCACGGAGCAAATATTTGCAGATGGTGGTTCACATCATTTCAAAAAGATCCCGTCCCTGAGTGCTTACTCCGGGGGCTTTGCTTATAATGGGGTCGATGTCAATACGTATCTCGGTGCTTTAGTATCCCCCTCGTCAATGGAACCGATGGTGGTTTGTTTCTTCTCATCGAGCCCAAGAGACCTGGAATTCAAGGCTGAAGATATAGAAACCATAGAACTCTTGGCAGAAGGAGTGGCCTGTATGATCGATCTACAGAAGGCACAAGCGCAACGCAAGATGACCGACCAAGCGATGTTTGCATTGGGGTCGGTAAAAACATTGGATGAATATCTCCAGCAGGCGAAGCTTCCCGAGGTCTATGGGGTACCCGCTCGCGTTGTAGAAGTTCTGCAAAAAAGGATTGGTCATGCGCAATTGGGCATCGGCCATGTGGCGGAGGACCTGAATCTGTCCAAGCGGACTTTGCAACGGCGTCTCCAGCAGCAGGATATAAGTTTTGCGGAATTGCGGGATCAAGTGAGATTTCATTATTCCATTGACTATCTGATCAAGCAGCATCTCAGCATCGATAGTATATCGGCATCATTGGATTTTTCGGATAGAACCAGTTTCACCAACGCATTCAAGCGTTGGACAGGACTATCTCCTAGCACTTTCCGTAAGCTTTTCCGCGATTATGTCTAATGCTTCTGGCGGAGTCTCCGAGCTCCGCTAATCCCTTCTGGTTTCTCGTCATTGCTCGTCCTGGTGAAACTCTGTAGAGTTGCACACCGCAATTTTTATCCTTTTTGACCATTAACGAGGTTCTTCATGTCTTTTTTTATTGCCGAGGCGTCCGCTCAAGCACAGTCAGCACCACCTCCCCAGGGTGGCATGTTGCAGATTGTTATGCTGGTGGGGCTTTTCGCACTGATGTATTTCATGCTGATCCGTCCCCAGCGCAAACGCCAAAAAGAGCATCAACAACTGATTGGCGGTTTGAGTAAAGGTGACGAGGTTGTCATGACAAGCGGAATGTTGGGCCGCGTGATTGAAGTCGGTGATGTTTACATCACTGTTGATGTCGGTGGCGACATCAAGCTGAAATTCCAAAAAGCCGCTGTTCATGCGGTGCTGCCAAAAGGCACTATAAAAGCTATCTAATTTGGAAAACGCTACCTGATTTGGAAAAGCTATCTGATATGAAGCCCCGAAAGGGGCTTTTTAATATCTTTTGAGTGCAAGTTCAGCAACGCTCATTGCGTTGGTTCGGGGGACAGATGGAATCACTGATCGAATCGGTCAATAGCTTTCTTTGGGGAAAGTTTCTATGGATGCTCATCATAGCCATAGGGCTATTTCTTAATATCCGACTACTTTTTCTGCCGCTACGAAAAATTGGTTATGCCTTCCGTCAGCTATGGAAAGGTCGAAAAACGGAAGAAGTCGCCGGCATAAGCCCGTTGGGCACTCTCATGGTGGCTTTGTCGGCTACGGTCGGCACCGGAAATATCGCGGGTGTGGCCACCGCCATAGGAGTGGGTGGGCCCGGAGCCTTGTTCTGGATGTGGGTCAGTGCCTTGTTGGGGATGGGCACCAAGTATGCCGAGTCGGTGTGCGCTATGCATTTTCGCGAGAAAAAACGCACGCGGCCAATATGTCGGTGGTCCGATGTATTACATCAAAAATGGCATGGGGCGGCGTTGGTTATGGTTGGCGGTGCTCTTTTTCGATATTTGGCGCGCTGGCTGGTTTTGGTATTGGTAACGCGGTTCAGGCGCATTCCGTTGCCGAATCCTTGCAATTGGCGTTTGGCATCGACAAGCGGTGGTCTGCCTTGATCATGATGCTGATAATCGCGCTGGTTCTTCTGGGTGGTTTGCGCGGTATCGCGCGTACGGCGACCGCGCTGGTGCCGTTCATGTCCATTTTCTATCTGGTTACCGGTTCCATTGTGATATTTGCCAATCTATCAGCTATCCCGGACGCTCTCGCGCTTGTTGTCAAAACCGCGTTCACCGGGACTGCTGCAACCGGCGGTTTTGCCGGCGCTGCAGTTGCGTTGGCAATTGAAAAAGGCATAGCACGAGGCGTTTTTTCTAATGAGGCGGGACTCGGCAGTGCGCCTATCGCACATGCTGCGGCAGAGTCGAATAGTGCGGTGGAGCAGGGTTGCGTTGCTATGCTGGGTACCTTTATCGATACCCTGATCATCTGCAGCATAACTGGCTTGGCTATTATTGTGACTGGAGTCTGGGACGGGGATGCGAAAGGGACGGCCATGTCCCAGGCTGCCTTTGCCTCGGTGTTGCCTTTTGGTGAACAAATTGTGGCGGTGAGCCTTTCATTGTTTGCATTTACCACCATTCTTGGCTGGAGTTATTACGGCGAACGCTGCGCAGAATTTCTGTTCAAACACAAAGTTGTGCTTTTCTATCGTTGTCTCTGGGTGGTGGTAGTGCCGATAGGAGCGTTGATGAGTTTGGATATGGTCTGGAGTATTGCCGACATTCTGAATGGGTTGATGGCCATACCCAACGTCATTGCCCTGTTTGCCCTCAGTGGTTTGGTTGTTCGACTCACTCGCGATCACTTTGCCAAACGCCCTGATTAAAAAGAGTTCAGAATCTATGCCGAAAGGTTTTGGTAGTAAGCTCGTCATCGCCATTTCTTCGCGTGCTCTGTTCGATCTGGATGAGAGCCACGCTGTTTTTCAGTCGCACGGGCTCGACGCTTATTCTCAGTATCAAATTGATCATGAGGACGACATATTGTCGCCCGGGGATGCGTTTCCCATGGTCAAGAAACTTTTGCATATCAATGAAATTCTCGGTGGAGAACCGCGAGTTGAGGTGATTCTTCTCTCCCGTAATAGCGCCGATACAGGCTTAAGAGTATTCAATTCGATCAATCATTACGGCCTGA
>JANPZW010000012.1 GCA_024707385.1 Cellvibrionaceae bacterium
ACATATTAAGTAGGTCGGGACACGTGTTATCTTGACTGAAGATGGGGGGACCATCCTCCAAGGCTAAATACTCCCAGCTGACCGATAGTGAACCAGTACCGTGAGGGAAAGGCGAAAAGAACCCCGGAGAGGGGGAGTGAAATAGATCCTGAAACCGTGTGCGTACAAGCAGTAGGAGCCTTCTTAGGAGGGTGACTGCGTACCTTTTGTATAATGGGTCAGCGACTTACTGTCAGTGGCGAGGTTAACCGAATAGGGGAGCCGTAGAGAAATCGAGTCTGAATAGGGCGTTCAGTCGCTGGCAGTAGACCCGAAACCGAGCGATCTATCCATGGGCAGGTTGAAGGTGCCGTAACAGGCACTGGAGGACCGAACCGTAATCTGTTGAAAAAGATTCGGATGACCTGTGGATCGGAGTGAAAGGCTAATCAAGCTCGGAGATAGCTGGTTCTCCCCGAAAGCTATTTAGGTAGCGCCTCGGACGAACACCCAAGGGGTAGAGCACTGTTTGGGCTAGGGGGTCATCCCGACTTACCAACCCCATGCAAACTCCGAATACCTTGGAGTGATATCCGGGAGACACACGGCGGGTGCTAACGTCCGTCGTGAAGAGGGAAACAACCCAGACCGCCAGCTAAGGTCCCAAATGTTAGTTAAGTGGGAAACGATGTGGGAAGGCATAGACAGCTAGGAGGTTGGCTTAGAAGCAGCCATCCTTTAAAGAAAGCGTAATAGCTCACTAGTCGAGTCGGCCTGCGCGGAAGATTTAACGGGGCTAAAACTAGCAACCGAAGCTGCGGATGCACGTAAGTGCGTGGTAGGGGAGCGTTCTGTAAGTCTGTGAAGGTGAGTTGAGAAGCTTGCTGGAGATATCAGAAGTGCGAATGCTGACATGAGTAACGATAATGAGGGTGAAAAACCCTCACGCCGGAAGACCAAGGGTTCCTGTCCAACGCTAATCGGGACAGGGTTAGTCGGCCCCTAAGGCGAGGGCGAAAGCCGTAGTCGATGGGAAACGGGTTAATATTCCCGTACCGTTTGTTGCTGCGATGGAGTGACGGAGAAGGCTAGGCGAGCGTGGCGTTGGTTGTCCACGTTTAAGCTAGTAGGCTGGGGATTTAGGCAAATCCGGATCCCTAAGGCTGAGAGGTGATGACGAGCATCCTTTTAGGAAGCGAAGTCGTTGATGCCCTGCTCCCAGGAAAAACTTCTAAGCTTCAGGCAACAAAGACCGTACTCGAAACCGACACAGGTGGTCAGGTAGAGAATACCAAGGCGCTTGAGAGAACTCGGGTGAAGGAACTAGGCAAAATGGCACCGTAACTTCGGGAGAAGGTGCGCCGGCTTTGGTGATGGGATTTACTCCTTAAGCTGAGGCTGGTCGAAGATACCAGGCCGCTGCGACTGTTTATTAAAAACACAGCACTCTGCAAACACGAAAGTGGACGTATAGGGTGTGACGCCTGCCCGGTGCCGGAAGGTTAATTGATGGGGTCAGCGAAAGCGAAGCTCTTGATCGAAGCCCCGGTAAACGGCGGCCGTAACTATAACGGTCCTAAGGTAGCGAAATTCCTTGTCGGGTAAGTTCCGACCTGCACGAATGGCGTAACGATGGCGGCGCTGTCTCCACCCGAGACTCAGTGAAATTGAAATCGCTGTTAAGATGCAGTGTTCCCGCGGCTAGACGGAAAGACCCCGTGAACCTTTACTATAGCTTTGCACTGAACTTTGAACCTACTTGTGTAGGATAGCTGGGAGGCTTTGAAGCCAAGACGCTAGTCTTGGTGGAGCCGACGTTGAAATACCAGCCTGGTATGTTTGAGGTTCTAACCTAGGCCCGTAATCCGGGTTGGGGACAGTGTATGGTGGGTAGTTTGACTGGGGCGGTCTCCTCCCAAAGAGTAACGGAGGAGCACGAAGGTTGGCTAATCCTGGTCGGAAATCAGGAGGATTGTGTAATGGCACAAGCCAGCTTGACTGCGAGACAAACAAGTCGAGCAGGTACGAAAGTAGGTCATAGTGATCCGGTGGTTCTGTATGGAAGGGCCATCGCTCAACGGATAAAAGGTACTCCGGGGATAACAGGCTGATTCCTCCCAAGAGTTCATATCGACGGGGGAGTTTGGCACCTCGATGTCGGCTCATCACATCCTGGGGCTGAAGCCGGTCCCAAGGGTATGGCTGTTCGCCATTTAAAGTGGTACGCGAGCTGGGTTTAGAACGTCGTGAGACAGTTCGGTCCCTATCTGCCGTGGGCGTTGGAGATTTGAGAAGAGTTGTTCCTAGTACGAGAGGACCGGAATGAACGAACCTCTGGTGTTCGGGTTGTGTCGCCAGACGCATTGCCCGGTAGCTATGTTCGGACGGGATAACCGCTGAAAGCATCTAAGCGGGAAGCCTCCTTCAAGATGAGATCTCCCTGGGGTTTAACCCCCTGAAGGGCCGTTTAAGACTAAGACGTTGATAGGTTGGGTGTGGAAGCGCTGTGAGGCGTTGAGCTAACCAATACTAATTGCCCGTGAGGCTTGACCATATAACAGAAATGATTAGTGGCGAGCATTGACGAAAGACAAGTAAGACATGAAAGCGATGACTGTTGTGCGACAGATCCAACACGGATAAGCCGATACAGACATCTTGAGAATACGCAGTTACAACTTTATCGACCACAACCTAATTTGACGTAAGGACTAGGCATTCAGAGATTCTGAAGTAAGACCGAAACTGAGTCATACAGCTTTGCCTGACGACTATAGAGCATTGGAACCACCTGATCCCATCCCGAACTCAGAAGTGAAACGATGCATCGCCGATGGTAGTGTGGGGTCTCCCCATGTGAGAGTAGGTCATCGTCAGGCTTCTAATACAAACGCCCCGCTCAGAAATGACCGGGGCGTTTTAGTTTATGCATTCAAAAAACTCTAAAAATAAGAATAATCGCAGTCTGGACTGCGTTTTCTCCCTTCACACAAAACGTCTATTACGAACTCACCCCCATTCCGAAATCGCTCCTTTGCCAATACCTTCGAAGGCTTTGACTTTAATTTGCTCGCCAGGGAAATGAGCGCCTATTTGAGTTGCAAGATGCTGGGTGATGTATTCGACTGTTGTATCTGTATCTATGATGTAACAGCTTGAGCGGGGTATAGAAAGGCTGAAATGACCCTGGCTGGACATATAACGGAAAATAAAATTGTCATTATCTTCGGCCACACAATCTTCTTTGGTGGCGATATAAATATCTGCCCACTTCCGGGCCCACTCTTCCATTGTAGTAGTGCACAGTATTCCATCCCGCCAAATTAATAGCTTGGATCGATGACCATGAGCGATTCGCTGACAATCACCTCCGTGTTTTTTAAGTCCGTGGCTGTAATGGTAGTAGGGTGAGGCAATTTCTTCGCAGCTGAAGGACAAGGTAATTTTCGAGTTTGGGAAAATATTCTCCAGATGGCTTTCACACCACCTTGCAACAGATTCTGGCGTTATTGAGGTCGCGTCGATAAGGCACACAGCGGCTTTTGGGCTGTCCACCTGAATGCGACGATTATCTAAACGGTTTAACGAAACGCTAATCTGCGCCTCGGTCTGAGTAGCCACAACTCTTGGGCTGAGGACAGGAACCAGCAGACTGTGGTCGAGATGCTGGTCCAGCCACTGACGAATCTGCTTTTTAACAATACCGAAGTCGCAAATCATGCCTTGCTCGTCCAGTTCACCGGTGAGCTCGACATTGGCGAGCCAAGTCTCTCCTACCAAGCCGCGCTCTGGGCAAAGGTAGCTGAAATCAATATTGCTAAGATTGTCGACAAATAGACGCATAAAAAAATGGGGCGAAATTAAAGTTCGCTATTCTATCGCTAATTCATTGGTGGGGTGCTGAATGTTCCAGCTGTTTGTTTACGTTCCAAAATCTCATCTGGAAGAAGTGAGGACCGCTATGTTTGCGGCGGGTGCCGGCCGATCAGCGCGCTATGAGCAATGTGCATGGCAGACTTTAGGGGAGGGACAGTTTATACCGCTGCTGGGTAGCAATCCGCACATAGGAAGTGCCAATACAGTGACTCAAGTAGTCGAATATAAGCTGGAGATGATCTGCGGCGAAGAAAGTCTGCCGAAGGTGATATCCGCAATGAAGCGAACACATCCTTATGAGGAGCCCGCTTACGGCGTTATTTATTTACTGAACGTTTGATGCCGCCTTCTTGGGAAAGGCAAAAATCGCTGCATGGGCGTCGTTAGGGCTACAGTCGCTCTGGCCATGTAGAGCTTCACTGAGCGAGTGCAATGAATTCATCATCATTCTGCTGATTTCAAGGCACGAGCCAAGCGGATTTTTATGCAGTCGCCGTTTGCAATCAATCTGAAACTGCAACCCGCGCAGGCGCTGTTTCATGTCGTCCGGTGCTTCGTCGATCAGCTGATTGATGTGTTGAATTCGAATACGCTCAAGCTCAGCAGGGTTGTGCTTGGCAAGCTCGAATAAGACATGTGGATCCGGGAAGGAAGCGCTCATGTTGGCGAACCTCTTTCATTTCTGAATGAAAAAGATACTAACATACTTCCATTTGCTATTTTAATGGCAAAATCAATTCTAATTGGTTATTAAAAGTGTTTGCGGCGATTGCTTTAATACTTTTTAGGAAAAATCGAGAAATAGTAGATTTGATTAAGAGAGATCTGTCGCGAAAACCGTGTGATGCGTTTGGCGGAGTTTCTTATTTGGCTCTAATTGCTTTGGTCAGGTATTTACTCAATTTGTGACATCAAGCTGATTCGCAACATAGCGCCCCAGGTCGTTGGAGATGGAAGTGTATCTTAGGTCCGACCAATCAATTCACGCCAAGAATCATTTCCAGTACAAATTTGCTGCCTAGATAGGCAAGGACTAAGCTGGCAAAGCCGGACAAGCTCCAACGGATCGCTGAATTTCCCCTCCATCCCAAATAATGCCTGCCCCATAGCAAAATCGCATAGATCAGCCACGCCAGCGACGTGAAAACGATTTTGTGGTGAAGGTGTTGTGCTGAGATGCTTTCGATCTGGAAGGCGCCCGTTACGATGACGAGCGTAAGTAGAATCTCCCCGACCCAGAGCAATTCAAATAACAGCTTTTCCATGGTCTGAAGTGGCGGTAGCAATCTAACGAGCCCCGTCGGGTGCCGATGTCGTAGCTGATAATTTTGGAAGGCTAACAGCAGGGTTTGCACCGTCGCTACTATCATGGTGCTGTAGGCCAGGATTGAAAGAAGAATATGACTCGCAGTGCTGACGTCCAGCTTGAGGTAAACCGGAGAGGGCTGTGTCTCTGAGTAGAGGCTGCTCAATAGTGCTGCAACAGAAATGGGAAGTGTGATGAGAAATAGATTGTGCAGTGGTTTGCGCAAACTGCTCAGCAGGATCAGAAAGTTTGCAGTCCAGCAAAACAAGGAAGAAATCTTGAAAAACGCGAAATGGTAACCATCGGTCAGCACCATTTGACGATACAGGCCGACCCCGTGAGCAATAAGCCCCAGCGCCAAAATAAGTGTGAAGAGCGGTGAAATCTGCGTCTGTCGACGACTGACGGTGCGAATCAGAATTACCCAGGCGATGCTATAGAGTGCAGTGGCAAACGTAATAGGCATGAATCGAATTCTTATGAGGGGCTGCGACCAGATAGCTGGGTAGCGTAGGCCGGTTACGGGATTCTTGGCAAGGGTTTGCCGTGTCTGCAATCGTTTTTCGGCAACTTTGACGATATACTGCCGCGGCTTTTGAGTCCCTAAACTTACCGGATTACTGACACGTTATGTTCGAAAGTCTCTCGGATCGTCTGAGTCGCAGTCTGCGCTCCATCACCGGCAAAGCCCGTTTGGATCATGACAATATTCAGGACACCTTGCGCGAGGTGCGCAAGGCCTTGTTGGAGGCGGATGTTGCTCTGCCAGTGGTCAAGACCTTTGTCAATCAAGTGCGCAAGCGTGCTTTAGGCCAGGAGGTCTCTAGGGCGTTGAATCCCGGGCAGCAGTTTCTAAAGATCGTTGAAAGTGAACTCACCCAGGTTATGGGTGAGGCCAACGAGCGACTCAATCTGGCGGTGCAGCCGCCGGCCGTTATTCTGATGGCGGGTTTGCAGGGGGCAGGTAAGACAACCACCGTCGCGAAGTTGGCGCGGTTTCTCAAAGACAAAGAGAAGAAAAAGGTTCTGGTGGCGAGCGCCGACGTCTATCGCCCGGCGGCGATTCAGCAGCTGCAAACCCTTGCGGGAGAGGTTTCCGCCGAGTTCTTCCCTTCGACTCCTGAGCAGGCGCCGTTGGATATCGGGCGCAATGCGATTGCGCATGCCCGCAAGATCCATGCGGATGTGGTGATTATCGACACCGCCGGTCGCCTCCATATAGATGAAGAGTTGATGAAGGAAATTCAACAGCTTCATCAGGCCTTGAATCCGGTCGAAACGCTCTTCGTCGTAGATGCCATGATCGGCCAGGACGCAGTCAACACCGCCAAAGCGTTCAACGATGCTCTGCCGCTGACAGGCGTTATTCTTTCGAAAGCGGACGGTGACGCCCGGGGCGGTGCTGCGCTGTCGGTGCGCTCCGTGACCGGAAAGCCCATCAAGTTTCTGGGGATGGGGGAAAAGGTCGATGCCCTCGAACCCTTTTATCCCGACCGCCTCGCCTCCCGCATATTGGGGATGGGCGATATCCTCTCGCTGATCGAGCAGGCAGAGCAGAAGCTGGATCGGGAAAAAGCAGAAAAATTGGTGCAGAAGGTCAAGAAGGGCAAGGGGTTTGACCTAGAGGATCTGCGCGACCAGTTGCAGCAAATGCAGAACCTGGGCGGCATAAGCTCGGTTTTGGAGAAGTTGCCGGGTATGGGCAATATGGCGCAGATGGCAGAGCAGTCGGATGTAACCAAACAATTCAAACGCATGGAGGCATTGATCAATTCAATGACGCCCGCGGAGCGCCGCGATCCGGAGTTGCTGAACGGCTCACGCAAGCGTCGCATAGTGCAAGGCGCGGGGGCCGATATTCAGGATTTGAATCGCTTACTCAAGCAGCACAAGCAGATGGGCAAGATGATGAAAAAGCTCAAAGGCGGCGGCATGAATAAGATGATGCGCGGCCTTTCCGGCATGATGGGACAGGGCGGTCTGCCACCGGGCTTCGGGCGTTGATCCTTGGGGTGTGAACCAGGTGGTGGGGAATTCTGCGTTTCCGCCCTGTTTAAACTCTATACACGAAATTTTGTTTCGATTAGAATACGCGGCCTTCTGCACACCCCCTGGCTTTTGGGGGCGATCAGCAGTAATTCATATAGTTTGGCCGCAGCGGTACCGCCGTTGCGGCCTGTTAATTTTTGATACAGGACTGAAGATTCATGGTAACCATTCGTCTGGCTCGTGGAGGCTCAAAGAAGCGCCCTTTCTATCACCTGACTGTTACTGACAGCCGCAGTGCACGCAACGGGCGGTTTATTGAGCGCATCGGTTTTTTCAATCCGATTGCCCGTGGTCAGGAAGTAAAGCTGCGCGTTGACTCTGAGCGTCTGGGATACTGGTTGGGTACTGGTGCTCAGGTCTCCGAGCGCGTTGGCAAATTGATCAAAGATTCTGCCCAGACTGCTTAATTGCGTATGTCTGATGCACCGTCGGCAACTCTTGTTGTAGGGCAGTTGGCCGGGGTGTTTGGAGTTAAAGGCTGGGTTAAGGTTCGTTCATTTACCCAGCCTGAAGAGAATATTCTCGACTACGGTCCTTGGCGTTTAAGAACGTCGTCTGGTGTTCGAACCTTTGAGGTGGATGCTTACAATCTGCGGCCTCAAGGGTTGGTCGTTCACTTCAAGGGAGTGGACGATCGGGATGTCGCAGCCCTTTTAGGGCGTGCGGAGATAGAGGTTGATAAGGCCGAACTTCCCGAGCTCTCCGATGGAGAGTACTACTGGCACCAGTTGATTGGTTTGAAAGTGGTCGCGGAAGATGCGGGCGGAGAGTGTTTGTTGGGCTGCATCGCCGACATGATGGAGACCGGAGCCAATGATGTCATGGTGATCCGGCCTGTCGAAGGTAGTCTGGATGACCGCGAACGTCTCGTACCTTACGTGCCCGGGATATACGTCTCTCGTGTTGATTTGACGGCCGGCGAGGTTCGGGTCAACTGGGACCCGGAGTTTTGACGTCAGTGGAAGTTGCTACGGTACTTCGCGTCGTCGTTGTAACACTGTTTCCGGAAATGTTTGAAGCGGTAACGCGCTATGGCATTACCGGGCGTGCGGTAAGCGGTCGGTTGGTTGAGGTTCATTGCATCAACCCCAGGGATTTCACCAGTGATCGTCATCAGACGGTCGATGCGAGACCCTACGGCGGTGGCCCAGGTATGGTCATGATGCCGGGCCCGCTTTCGGCAGCGACTGCAGCGGCGAAGAGCTGGTTTGTTGATCGCGGGGTGGATTTGGCTTCGACCAAGGTTATCTACCTCTCCCCCCAGGGTCAGCCGCTGAGCCACTGCGGTGTAGCCAGATTGGCGGAGGTGGCGAATCTGATTTTGATTGCCGGGCGTTATGAAGGTGTGGATGAGCGCTTCATAGAGTCCGAAGTGGATGAAGAGTGGTCCATTGGCGATTATGTGTTGAGCGGCGGTGAATTGCCGGCAATGGTCATGATCGACGCTCTGACCAGAATGCTTCCCGGTGCGCTGGGGGATTCGGAGTCCGCGGTTCAGGATTCCTTTGTAAAAGGATTGCTGGACTGTCCGCACTACACAAGGCCTGAGGAATTTGCCGGAAGGCGAGTGCCGCCGGTCCTGCTGAGTGGGGACCATAAACGTATTGAACGCTGGCGTCTGCAGCAGTCACTGGGGAGAACCTGGGAGCGCAGGCCGGAGTTGTTGCAAGGTATTCAGTTGGATTCTGCTGGTGAGGCGCTTTTGCAGGCCTATCAGGCAGAGCGAAAAGCTGAGCAGTGAATTGGCAGATTTGCCGTTTAATTTAGAGTTATAGCTGAGAAGCTACATATTGTTTGGGAGCATGCCATGAGTTCTAAGAACAAAATCATTCAAGAGCTGGAAAACGAGCAGCTCAAACAAAACGTCCCCGAGTTTTCTCCCGGTGACACGGTTGTGGTTCAAGTGCGCGTGATCGAAGGTGACCGAGAGCGTCTTCAGGCTTATGAAGGTGTCGTTATCGGCATCCGCAATCGTGGCCTGAATTCAGCATTCACCGTGCGCAAAATTTCTCACGGTGTGGGCGTAGAGCGGACTTTCCAGACCCACAGCCCGCAGGTTGCCAGCATTGCTGTTAAGCGCCGCGGCGATGTGCGTCAGGCCAAGCTGTACTACCTGCGTGATCTGGCTGGTAAAGCTGCGCGAATCAAAGAAAAGCTCAATTGATTCTGTGAACGTAAGAAAAAGGCGGCCTTCGGGCCGCTTTTTTGTTTGGCTCTTCAATCGAGGCGCGGCAATTCACAAAAATCATAAGGCTGCTTGCGCTATCTCCGCTAGGCTTGTCATATTACGGAACCGTCTGTTCCCGCCATGGTCTGCAGCTGACCGGCTTTGCTGTTGCGGTTCGACAGCGCGGATGTCCTCAACGACTGACGAAGAATTTCCTATGAAAAATCTATTTACCACTACTGCGGTTCGCTCTCTGTGTTTGGGTTTGGCAATGGTTGCCGGTGCGGCATGCGCAGCTGAAGACAAGAATAAAAAACAAGATGCCAACCTCGAGAAGGTCAAGACGGCGATCTCCGCAGGACTGCAGGCGGCGAAACCCGGTATTACTGTGACCAGCGTCGAGGCGTCGGTCATCCCTGGTCTTTATAAAACCGAGATCGGAGAGGGTTCGCAGGTTTACGCTACTGCCGACGGAAAGTATTTTATTGCGGGTGAAGTCTATGAGGTTTCGCCGGGAAAAATCGTCAATTTGACGGATCAGGAGCGCAATGTTGAGCGCGCCAAAATAATTGCCGGCATCAACAAAAAAGACACCATCAACTTTGCGCCCAAAGGTGCGGTTAAAAAGGTGATGTACGTGTTTACTGATGTCGATTGCGGATATTGCCAGTTGTTGCACTCCAAGGTTCCGGAATACAACGAACTCGGTATCGAAGTTCGCTACCTCGCGTATCCGAGAGCGGGTATCCCGTCCAATTCTTACAGCAAGATCGCGTCCGCTTGGTGCGCCCAGGATCGCAATGATGCGATCACCAAACTGAAGAACAGACAGGAAATTCCTGAAAACGTCTGTGAAGGAAATCCGGTGCCTGCGCAATTCGAACTCGGCCGTAAGATTGGCCTGAGTGGAACCCCCGCGCTGGTGTTTGAAGATGGGCAATTGATCGGTGGTTATCTGGAGCCGGCTCGACTCGTCGAAATGCTTCAGCTCTGATCGTATTAGCACGCGCGGTTCGCCGCGCGTGTGCCTCTTCCTTTTACATATCTCTTCTTCTTTTTTGCTCTAATTGACAGCCCCCAGTTGCCTCAGTATGGTTGCGTATCTTTTTGCCTGGGTTTTGCATCAGGCAGCGTAATCAGCACAGAGGTGTCAAATTGAAACCAGTCAATATCGGTATTTGTGGACTGGGTACTGTGGGCAGCGGTACCGTGAAAGTGATTTTGCGCAATCAGGCGGAAATCAAAGCGCGTACCGGCTGTGATATTCGTATAGTGCAGATAAGTGCCCGCCGTCCGAACCCCGGTCTCGACTTTGCCGACATCCCGTTTACCTCCGATATTTTTGCCGTCGCTGAAAATCCTGAAATTCACATTCTGGTCGAATTAATTGGCGGTACCACGGTTGCCAAGGAGTTGGTTGAAAGAGCAATTGCCAATGGCAAGCATGTGGTAACAGCGAATAAAGCGCTGATCGCCCAGCACGGCAATGCGCTGTTTCAGAAAGCGCATGAAAAAGGAGTGAGCATCGCCTATGAAGCGGCGGTCGCCGGCGGTATTCCCATTATTCGCTCCCTGCGCGAAGGCCTGTCGGCAAACCGGATAGAGTGGCTGGCCGGCATTATTAATGGCACCGGAAATTTCATTCTTACCGAAATGCGCGATAAAGGTCGCGCGTTTGACGACGTCCTTAAGGAAGCCCAGGCTCTGGGTTACGCGGAAGCAGATCCCACTTACGACGTGGAGGGAATCGACGCCGCGCACAAACTGGTGATCCTGGCCGCGTTGGCGTTTGGCATGCCTCTGCAGTTTGACAAGGTCTTCACCGAAGGCATCAGTAGCATTTCGCCGGTAGACGTCGCTTATGCCGGTGAGTTGGGCTATCGCATCAAGCATCTGGGCATCGCGCGCAAACATGATCAGGGTGTTGAATTGCGTGTGCATCCCACCTTGATCCCCGAGCGCCGTTTGATTGCCAATGTGGACGGTGTGGCGAACGCGGTGGTGGTTAAAGGTGATGCGGTGGGCCCGACCTTGTATTACGGTCCCGGTGCCGGCTCCGAGCCGACGGCGTCCGCTGTCATTTCCGACATCATGGATCTCAGCCGCACCCTGACCGCCCAGCCGGATGTTCGTGTGCCCTACCTGGGGACACGTTTTGAACAGCTGCAGAACTATCCCATTCTGCCCATGGAAGCGATAGAAACCTGTTACTACCTGCGCATGTCCGCTTTGGATAAGCCAGGTGTCCTTTCCAGAATCACCCAGATCCTAAGCGATGCGGGTATCAGCATCGAGGCGCTTATCCAGAAACAACCCTGGGAGGGCGAAACCGAGGTGCCGGTAATTCTGTTGACGAACCGGGTGCGTGAAAGCGACATCAACCGGGCGATAGAGCAAATCGAACAACTGGACAGTATCCGCCACAAGGTGGTCAGGATTCGCGTCGAATCCCTGTCATAAATTTCTTCAAGGTTGAACTACACGTGAAATACATCAGTACGCGCGGTGCCGCTCCGGCACTTGGTTTTGAGGATGTGGTGCTCACCGGTCTCGCCAGTGATGGCGGTTTATATGTGCCGGAGACCTTGCCGCAGTTTTCCCGCGAGGAAATTGCCTCCTGGGCTGGATTGTCTTACCGCGACCTTGCGCTCAAGGTCATTTCACCATTTGTGGCGGGCGCGATTCCGGAGGCCGATCTTAAACGCATCATCGACACTTCTTATGACAGCTTCCGCCATGAGGCCATAGCGCCGCTGGTCCAGACGGGTCATAACGAATGGGTGCTGGAGTTGTTTCAAGGCCCAACCTTGGCGTTCAAGGATTTTGCCCTGCAATTCCTCGGTCATCTGCTGGACTACATTCTCGCCAAGCGTCACCAGAAGGTGGTGGTGCTGGGCGCGACCTCCGGCGATACAGGTTCCGCGGCTATCGAAGGCTGCCGACGCTGTGAGAATGTGGATATTTTCATTCTGCATCCGCACCAGAGAGTATCCGATGTGCAGCGCCGGCAGATGACCACGGTTCTGGAGGCGAATGTTCACAACATCGCGCTGCGCGGTAACTTTGATGACTGTCAGAACCTGGTCAAGGCCAGCTTTGCCGATCAGTCATTTCTGCCGGCGGGGCGCCAGTTGGTGGCGGTCAACTCCATCAACTGGGCGCGCATCATGGCGCAGATCGTCTATTACTTTTACGCCGCGCTCGCTTTGGGTGCGCCCCACAGAAAGGTGTCCTTTTCTGTGCCGACAGGAAATTTCGGCGACATATTTGCAGGCTATCTGGCGCAGCGCATGGGGCTGCCGATCGAGCAGCTGGTGATCGCCACCAACAGCAACGACATCCTGCATCGCTGCATCAGCGGCAATGATCACAGCAAAAAGCCGCTGCTGCACTCCCTGTCACCCAGCATGGACATCATGGTGTCGAGCAATTTCGAGCGCATGCTGTTCGATCTTTATGATCGCGACGGCAGCCAGATTCGCCAGCTGATGGATGAATTCAAAACCTCCGGCCGCTTGACGCTGGCTCCCGAACCCCTGCGCAAGGCGCAGAGTCTGTTCAGCAGCTACCGTTTGAGCGACGAGGAAACCATCGCGGTGATCCGGGATGTTTTCGAGACCACCGAATACCTGCTCGATCCGCACACCGCTATCGGCGTGCAGGCCGGTCGCCAAACCCGCGTGGATTCTTCGACGCCCATGATCTGTCTGGCCACGGCGCATCCGGCGAAATTCCCGGAAGCGGTTCGCCAGGCCGGCCAGAGCCAGGACCCGGCACTGCCGCACCATATGCAGGATCTGTTCGGCCGCGAAGAGCGCTGTCAGGTGCTGGACGATGATTTGAGCCAACTCAAAACTTTCATACAAGGCAATATCCGCACTTAAAAGCTTCGGCGCGCCTGCTTTGGCGCGTAAGAGCTCTAATCTGGTGCGGGCTGCTTGGCAGTCCGCACCAAACACTCCTCCCCAAATCCAAATCGGTCTTCCTCTGGCGCGGCACTGTGCGGTCTGGTCGTTAAATTCATCTTCCTTTCGCTGGAATACTAATTGCTCCACACCTTCTGGTTAAGGTAACGATAAGCTAGAGGAGACGTTATGGGTGACATCACCCCCAACGCCGTGCTGCAAATATTTCCGCTGGTTCTGGTGGTGGCGTTATTGACGATTGGCCTGATGCGCCACTCGACGGCGCGCCAGCGGCAGGCGCAAGGCGTGATCTGGCTGCAGGTGATGCGCCTGTTGATTACCCATATCCAGCGGCATCGCGGCCTGTCGTCCGGCATTTTGAATGGCGACCGCTCCCTGCAGGAAAAGCTGGAGGCGGTGCGGCGGCAGGTTGATCGGGATTTCGATCAGATCGGCAAGGTGGGCGGCTGGGTTGGACAGCATGAAGCCTGGCTTGCCATTACCCAGCACTGGGCGCGGCTCACCAGTGCGACCCAGCTCTCCGTCGCCCACAATCTGGATCAGCACAACCGTCTGATCAAAAATATTCTGGTGTTCATCGACGACATCGCCAAGGAGCACCACCTTTACTCGGGTATGCAGACCAAGGCGAACATCTGGCGCGATTTGCTGATGCTCGCTGAATACGTCGGGCAGATCCGCGCACTCGGCACGGTCATCGCCAGCAATTGTGACGAGTGGGATGACCCGCTGACCAACCGCACCCGCCAGGACCTGCAAACCCTCAGTCAGGATCTGGTCACGACGCTTGAGGCACCGCGGTGCCGCACTGGCTTGGATGGCGATAATCTGCAGCGGATTTTGGATTTTCTCGCATATGTCGACCTGCAGCTGTTGCACCAGGGACCACTGGTTTCCGCGACGGACTTCTACGGCACCGCCACTGGCGTGTTGGATCGTTTATATGAAAGGTTCGATGAGGAGCTGGCGCAAGTCAGCCGGCGCTTGGCGCGTTGAGCCTTGCCGTGCGGCTGCCGGATCGGGTTAAACTGCCGGCGTTTTTTCACCCGGTCTGGTTATGCGCAAACTGATCAAACGCCGCGAAGTTGCCGCGGATCCCGCTTTATTTCCCAATACCCCACAAGTGCTGGTCAGACTCTATGCCGCCCGCGGCGTGAGCAGCGAGGAGCAATTGCAGTACGAGTTGAAGCGCCTGCTGCAGCCGTGCCTCAAAGGCTTGGATGCGGCCCTGGATCTGTTGGTGATGGCGCTGCAGCAGCGACAAAAAATTTTGGTGGTGGGCGACTTTGATGCCGATGGCGCCACCAGCACCGCGCTTGCCCTGCGCTGCTTGAAAAGCTTCGGTCACGACGCCGTCGAATTTCTGGTGCCCAACCGATTTGACTACGGCTACGGGTTGACCCCCGAAATAGTCGATGTCGCGGCCCAGCGCTCCCCCGATCTGATCATCACCGTGGACAACGGCATCGCCAGTGTCCAGGGCGTGGCGCGGGCCCATGAATTGGGGATCCGGGTGCTGGTGACCGATCACCACCTGCCGGGAGCGGTCCTGCCGGACGCGGATGCCATAGTGAATCCCAATCAACCCGGCTGCGAATTTCTCAGCAAGTGTGCCGCAGGTGTCGGGGTGGTGTTTTATGTGATGACGGCGCTGCGTACGCGCCTGCGCGAGCTGGGATGGTTCAATGAGACGCGGCGCGAGCCCAATCTTGCCGCATTTCTTGATTTAGTAGCGCTGGGAACAGTAGCGGATGTGGTGCCGCTGGATTTCAACAATCGCATCCTGATTGCCCAGGGGTTGCAGCGCATGCGCGCCGGTCACGCCTGTCCGGGAATCAAAGCCGTCCTGGCGGTGGCAGGGCGCGATTGGCAGAAGCTCACTGCCACCGATCTGGGGTTTGTTGTCGGCCCACGCCTGAATGCCGCCGGCCGCCTGGACGATATGAGCCTCGGCATCCGCTGTCTGCTGGCGGATTCGGATGGCGAGGCCCAGGCACTCGCGCAGGAGCTGGATCTGCTCAACCGCGAGCGACGCACCATTGAGGCTGGCATGCAAAAAGAGGCCGCCGCCAGCCTGGATAACATGTTGGCATCCCTTCAGGGGGAGCTGCCCTGTGGGTTGTGTCTGTATCAGGAAGATTGGCACCAGGGAGTGATCGGCATTCTGGCGTCGCGTATCAAGGAGCGCTGGCACCGACCGGTGATCGTTTTCGCCGATGACGGCCAGGGCGGGCTCAAGGGTTCCGGCCGCAGCATCGCCGGGTTGCACATGCGCGACATCCTCGACGAAGTCGCCACCAGCCGGCCCGGGTTGCTGCATAAATTTGGCGGTCACGCCATGGCGGCGGGGTTGAGCTTGGCGTATGACAGGCTGGAAGAGTTTTCCCGCACTTTTGCTGAGGTGGTGGCGCGCCATCTGGGCGATCGCGGGCTCGACCCGGTGATCGAGAGTGACGGGGAATTGGGCGCGGCGGATTTTTCCCTGGCCTTGGCGCAGCAACTGGAGGCGGGCGGCCCTTGGGGGCAGGCATTTCCAGAACCGGTTTTTGACGGCGAATTTCAGATCGTGAGCCAAAAACTGGTGGGCGAAAAACATTTGAAGCTGGTGCTGACGCTGCAGGATCAGGCCGACACTCTGGTGGACGCGATTGCCTTTAACATCGATGTGACCGCCTGGCCCAATCCGCAATGTCGGAAGGTGCGGCTGGCCTACAAGCTTGCGGTTAACGAATTTCGCGGCGCCCGCTCAGTCCAGCTGATGGTCGACTATCTGGAGCCGTGCCGGTCCTGAGGGGCCACAACACCCAGTTGATCCATGATGCGACTGTGTTGGGACTGGATTTCCAGGCAGTGATCATAAATGGCGAGGCGTGTGCGCATGCAGTCGTCCAGTAAGGCCCTCAGCCGCTGTTGTTCCCGCGTGCTTTTTCCCGGCTCGTGAATGAGTTCCTGCAGATGCAGGCAGACCCGGGCAAGAGTCTGCTCGCTGTTTTGCTCCAGCTCCTCCACCGCGTATTCCAATTTGTAGCCGTGCAACTGCACCGCATTGAGGTTGGGTGAACGTTGCGGGGCACTCGGCGGAGGTATTTTGTTGTAAGCCGTTTTGCCCAGTGCCGCTATTTTCTGATGGGCCGCGCTGAACAGGGTGGAGAGGATCTGCACCAGGGGTTGATATTGCTCATGTCGCGCCAGCGGCATGTTCTGGATAAGCGCGCCGATATTTTCCGAGCCCCACAAATAGCGCGCAGAATATTCCGACGGATAGGGGCGGGTGGCCTGCTGTAACAGGAGGGTTTCGAGGTCGGTCAAAGGGCCTATGGAGGAGCAGGTTTCGCCTGTGGCATGCAGGTAGATCGCACCCTTCAGGCCAATTTTGTCGAGCGTCTGCAAGATCAATTTGCCCAGCTCCGACAAGCTCCCGCTGAATGTAATCAACTCCAGCAGAAAATCGTGCAGTGCCTGAACATTCTGGCCGAGGGCGAGAGAATCGTTGGACGCGGAAAATTGCTGATCCAGCAGCAGGGCGCGCTCCAGGTTGAAATGCAATTTCTGCCGCAGCTGTTCGACGTTGATGGGTTTGCTGATGTAGTCGTCCCCGCCGGCCTGGAAACCGCGCGCCTGATCCTCGTGGCTGTTGAGCGCCGAGACGAAAAGAATCGGAGTGGCGGCAAACAGAGGTTCGGCGCGAATCATGCGGCAGAGCCGCAGACCATCCAGGGTCGGCATATCCACATCCAGCAAAATGGCGTCGGGTTTGAACGTCACCAGAGCTTCGATGCCAGTGCTGCCAGACATGGCAGTCTTAACGTCATAATCGGCGGACAGAATGCGCTCAACCAGCTTCTGATTGGCATCGTTGTCGTCGATCGACAATATCTTCGGACGGTTCTCCATGGCGTATCTCTCTCATGCCCCGCATCTGGTGGGACGACCAATCGCAGACGGTCAGAACCGCCTGGCCAGGTTGAATTCACTCGCAGTAGACAACAAACTCGCGCGCCAATTCGTTCGCAAGCCCACCGGGCGGCGGAACTGATGGGAAATTATTATTGGGCCGGCGCGTTCCGGCGTTGGCCGGACAAGAATTCCCGCAAGAAGGTCCGCTGTGATAGAGGTTAAACCCCACCTGTATTTGAGCGCGGCCGCGGGAAAAGGACTCTAGTCTACCCCCATTCCCGGATACCAGACAATCGCACACCTTGCCGAGTTGTTCAGTGCGCGGGGTACTTGAGGTACAATCCCGCCTCTTTTTTTCTGCGTTGTGAGAAAGGCCCAATGGAAATCAATCCGCTGCTGAATGCTTTGTCTGATATGAAAAAGCGCACCGACGTGCTTCGGGGGTATCTTTGACTACGATGTCAAAAAAGAGCGTTTGACAGAAGTCGAAGCGGAATTGAGTGAGCCGGGCGTCTGGAATGATCCAGAGCGTGCACAGGCGCTCGGTCGCGAGCGGTCATCGCTCGAGCAGGTGGTGAAAACCATCGATACCCTCGACCAGGGCCTCGCGGATTGCCGCGAGTTGATCGATCTTTCCGTCGAGGAAAACGACGAGGCAAGCCTCGCCGATGTGAGCAAGGAAATAGATTCCCTTGAGGCTCAGCTCGCCGCGCTGGAATTTCGCCGCATGTTTTCCGGTGAAACCGATCCCAATAACGCATACCTCGATATCCAGTCCGGCTCCGGCGGTACGGAAGCGCAGGACTGGGCCGAAATTCTGCTGCGTATGTATTTGCGCTGGGGCGACGCCAAAGGTTTTAAAACCACTCTGGAGGAAGCGTCTCCAGGTGAGGTCGCCGGCATCAAAAGCGCCACTATCCATTTTGAGGGTGAATACGCTTTTGGTTGGTTGCGCACGGAAACCGGCGTACACCGTTTGGTGCGCAAATCGCCGTTTGATTCCGGCAATCGCCGCCACACCTCTTTTTCCTCGGTGTTCGTCTCGCCCGAAATCGATGACAACATCGAAATCAATATCAACCCGGCGGATCTGCGCACCGATACCTATCGCGCCAGCGGCGCGGGCGGTCAGCACGTTAACAAAACGGATTCGGCCATTCGTATTACCCACGTGCCCACCGGCGTGGTGGTGCAATGCCAGAGCGAGCGTTCGCAACACGCCAACCGCGACAAGGCCATGAAAATGCTGCGCGCCAGGTTATACGAGCAGGAGATGCTCAAGCGCAATGCGGAAAAGCAGGCCATGGAAGACAGCAAAGCGGATATCGGCTGGGGCAGCCAGATTCGCTCCTACGTACTCGACGACTCCCGTATCAAGGATCTGCGCACCGGTGTGCAGACCAGCAATTGCCAGGCAGTGCTGGATGGCGAGCTCGATATGTTCATTGAAGCCAGCTTGAAAGCCGGCCTTTAATCACTCCATTTATTCACAAAGAATCCCATGACCGAACAAGCCCTTGACGAGAACAAACTGACTGCCGAGCGCCGCGCCAAGCTGGCGCAATTGCGTGCGGAAGGAAATCCATTTCCCAACGATTTTCGCCCCGAGCATAAAGCCGAGGCGTTGCAACAGGAGTTCGGCGCGGCCGCCAAGGAAGACTTGGAAACGCTGGCGAAACCCGTCAGCGTCGCCGGGCGCATAGTGCGCAATCGCGGCGCGTTTATGGTGTTGCAGGACGGTTCGGGACAGATTCAGCTTTACGTCACCAAAGAAGCGCGCGATTTCGTTAAAACGCTGGACTTGGGTGACATCATCGGCGTCGCCGGTGTGCTGCACAAATCCGGCAAGGGCGATCTCTATGTGAATATGGAGCGCTATCAACTGCTCACCAAAGCGCTGCGTCCGCTGCCGGATAAATTCCACGGCCTTGCCGACCAGGAAATTCGCTATCGCCAGCGCTATGTCGATCTGATCGCCAATCCGGAAGTGCGCAACACTTTTGTGGTGCGTTCGAAGGTGGTGCAATTTATTCGTCAATATTTGAATGGTCGTGAGTTTCTCGAAGTGGAAACGCCGATGTTGCAAACCATTCCCGGTGGCGCCACAGCGCGGCCATTTATTACTCACCACAATGCGCTTTCCATGGATATGTATTTGCGCATAGCGCCGGAGCTTTATCTCAAGCGTCTGGTGGTCGGTGGATTTGAGCGGGTGTATGAGATCAATCGCAATTTCCGCAACGAAGGTTTGAGCACACGCCACAATCCCGAATTCACTATGCTGGAGTTCTATCAGGCGTACGCGGATTACCACGATCTGATGGATCTGACCGAAGACATGCTGCGCCAGCTGACTGCGCAAGTGCTCGGTCGCAGCCAGATCGAGAACACCAAATCCGACGGCGCTACCGTGACTTACGATTTCGCCGCGCCTTTTGTCCGCCTCAGCGTGTTCAATTCCATTCTGCAATTCAACCCGAATCTGCAGGCAGGCGACATCGATAATCTCGACGGCGCACGCGCGGTTGCTGCACGTCTCGGCATCTCCCTCAAAGATTCCTGGGGTTTGGGCAAAGTACAGATCGAGATTTTTGAAAAGACCGTCGAGCATCGCCTGGAGCAGCCGACGTTTATTACCGAGTATCCGACTGAGGTTTCGCCGCTGGCGCGCCGTAATAATGACAATCCGTTTGTCACCGATCGCTTTGAATTTTTTATCGGCGGACGCGAAATCGCCAACGGTTTCTCCGAGCTCAACGATGCTGAAGATCAGGCCGAGCGTTTCCGCCAGCAGGTTGCGGAAAAAGACACCGGCGATCTGGAAGCCATGCACTACGATGCGGATTACATTCGCGCCCTGGAATACGGCCTGCCACCCACAGCGGGCGAGGGTATAGGGATCGATCGTTTGGTGATGTTGCTGACCGATTCTCCCAGTATTCGCGACGTGCTTCTTTTCCCTCATATGCGCCCGGAAGCCTGAGCGACTTTGCCGTAAAGAGGCGAGTGCTTCACCGGCGCACATCGACAAAGGTGTGCAGCAATGGCCAACCTTCGCAATATCCAACTCGATTCGTCCTGGCTGCAAGTGCTCCAGGGCGAGTTCGACAAGCCCTACATGCAATCCCTACGGGCGTTTCTGCAAGCGGAAAAGCAGGCGGGGAAAATCATCTATCCCGCCGGTAAAAACATTTTCAACGCTTTTAACTCAACGCCGTTTGATGCGGTGAAAGTGGTGATCTTGGGACAGGATCCCTACCACGGCCCCGGCCAGGCGCACGGTTTGTGTTTTTCGGTGTTGCCCGGTGTGCCTTTCCCGCCATCGCTGCTGAATATTTTTAAAGAAATCCAACAGGACCTGGGCATCCCCGCGCCGTCGCACGGCTGTTTGCAGTCGTGGGCGGAGCAGGGCGTGCTGTTGCTCAACGCCACCCTGACGGTGGAACAGGCGAGGGCCGGTTCGCATCAAGGCAAAGGTTGGGAGACCTTTACGGATGAGGCGATAGCGGCATTGAATCGCGAGCGCGAAGGACTGGTGTTTTTGCTGTGGGGCTCTTACGCGCAGAAAAAGGGGGCTTTGATCGATGGGCGTAAACATCTGGTGTTGAAGTCGCCACACCCGTCGCCCCTGTCCGCCCACAGAGGTTTTTTGGGCAATCGCCATTTTTCCAAAGCCAACGAGTGGTTGATACGGCGCGGCCAGCAACCCATCGACTGGCGTCTTGCACCAATCACAACCGGACGGTTGCAGCCGGCCCCTGCCAGCATCTAAGCTGTATAAGAATACAGTTCCTGTTGCGGTTACCCTTATGCGAAAAAACCTGCCGGTGCGGCGCAAAATCGGAATGCGATCTGAGGTCGCGCTGTGACGGTGATTCTGGGTATCGACCCAGGCTCGCGCAAAACCGGTTACGGATTGATTGAACGCGCCGGATCCAAAACCCGTTATATCGCCAGCGGCGTGATCCGCATCCCTACCGAACTGGCTCTGCCCGAACGCTTGAAGGAAATTTTTCTCGCCGTGTCGGAAATCGTCGCTCAGTATCATCCAGTTGAAATGGCTGTCGAGCAGGTATTCATGGCAAAGAGTGCCGGATCGGCATTAAAACTCGGCCAGGCAAGAGGGGCGGCAATTGTTGCCGGTATGAGTCGCGACCTCGCTGTTTTTGAATACGAAGCGCGCAAGGTGAAGCAGTCGGTAGTGGGAACCGGCGCGGCCGATAAGCTGCAGGTCCAGCATATGGTGAAGACTTTATTGAACCTACCGCGCGCACCGCAGGAGGATGCGGCGGACGCTTTGGCCGTCGCGCTCTGTCATGCGAATACGCAGCACAATTTAATTCATCTGACGCAGGCGCGTCATTTTCGGCGAGGAAGACTGGTGTGATCGGACGTTTGCGAGGGGTGCTGCTGGAAAAACAACCGCCACATCTGCTGGTGGATGTACATGGAGTCGGCTACGACCTGCTGGCTCCTATGACGACGTTTTACAGCTTGCCGGAGCTCGGCGCTGAAGTGGTGTTGCACACGCATTTTTCGGTCAGCGAAAACGCGCAGCAGTTGTTTGCTTTCATTAATAAAGAAGATCGCGCCCTGTTTCGCCAGCTGATCAAAGTCAGTAATGTGGGGCCGAAAATGGCGCTGGGCATTTTATCCGGCATGGACAGCAGCGAGTTTGTCCGCAGTGTCATGAACAATAATCTCAACGCGCTGGTGCAGGTTCCAGGTGTTGGCAAAAAGACGGCGGAGCGTTTGATTGTGGAAATGCGCGATCGGTTGCGCGATTGGTCTGCGGCCGCAGATGGTCCCGTGCCGGCGCCCATCAAAGCTGCGGTCAGTGCGGAAAATCAGCTGGTCGCGGACGCCGAGAGCGCGCTTATCTCGCTCGGCTATAAACCGGTCGAGGCTGCCAAGGCCATCAATGCAGTGCTCTCCGCGCACAGCGTCGAACGCAGTGAAGATTTGATTCGTCTGGCGTTGCGCAGCATGATGCCGAAATAAATCTGTGAGACTTGCCCATGATTGAACCGGACGAACTTGCCGCTGGCCGTCTGATTGACAGCGTCGCCAAACCTCGCGAAGACATGCAGGACCGCGCCATTCGTCCCAAGACTCTGCGCGATTACATCGGCCAGCCGGTGGTGCGTGAGCAGATGGAAATTTTCATCGGTGCGGCGAAAAAACGCGGTGAGCCCCTCGACCACACCTTGGTATTCGGCCCTCCCGGACTCGGCAAAACCACGCTCGCGAATATCATCGCGACGGAAATGAACGCCGATCTGAAAACCACTTCCGGTCCGGTATTGGAAAAAGCCGGAGATCTCGCGGCGTTAATGACGAATCTCGAACCGGGCGACGTGTTGTTTATCGACGAAATCCATCGTCTCAGTCCGGTGGTGGAGGAAATCCTCTATCCGGCGATGGAGGATTATCAGCTCGACATCATGATTGGCGAGGGCCCCGCCGCGCGCTCGATTAAACTCGATCTGCCGCCGTTTACGTTGGTGGGCGCAACCACCAGAGCGGGCCTGCTGACATCGCCATTGCGCGATCGCTTCGGCATAGTGCAGCGTCTTGAATTTTATAATGTGGCCGACCTCACCCAGATCGTTATGCGCTCTGCGCAACTTCTCGGGGTGCAGCTGGATGCCGCCGGCGCGGAGGAGGTTGCCAAGCGCTCGCGCGGCACCCCGCGTATCGCCAACCGCCTGCTGCGGCGAGTGCGCGATTACGCCGAGATTAAAAGCGGTGGCGTGGTGAGCGCGGCTGTGGCGGATGCGGCGCTGAATATGTTGAACGTCGATGCGCGGGGCTTCGATCATATGGATCGAAGGTTGTTGCTGGCGCTGATGGAAAAATTCGGCGGTGGTCCGGTGGGGGTGGAAAGCCTTGCCGCGGCGATCAGCGAGGAGCGCGACACTATTGAGGACGTGCTCGAGCCCTACCTGATTCAGCAGGGTTACATGATGCGCACCGCCCGCGGGCGGGTGGCGACACAATCCGCTTATGATCATTTCGGCCTCGCCTCTACGCGCATCGGTCAGACGGATCTTCCAGGCTTCTGAAAATATTTTGTGCGCTCTATAGCAGGACGAATTCGAAACCTATAGAATTTTGCGCCTCGAACTACTCATCTCTCGCGGAAGTCTGTCCGCAACTCTGTGTTATGGAACTCCCTTTCTATATGATGCTCCAACATGCGTTTTGTCGGCGCGGCTGTGTCTTTTTGCAGGGTTCGCAGGTTGGCTTATGACGCTTTCGCTCCGCGCCGCTCTTCCGCACAACTCACCAACCGTGCAGATGCATGTCATGTTATCTGCGGTTTGTTTGGCTGGCGGGATCTATGCTTTTGCGTGCTCTGTGCGTCCGTCATCAACAAGAACGAATAAGGAACGGCTTTGATGAACCAGGCTGAAACTCTTTCCATTTGGCATCTGATTACGGAAGCCAGTCTGCTTGTACAGCTGGTGATGGCACTATTAATGCTGGCCTCCGTCGTCTCCTGGTACATGATCGTCCAGCGCGGTATTTATCAAGCCCGCGCGAAACAGGCCATGGTGAATTTCGAACGTCAGTTCTGGTCCGGCGTCGATCTGTCGCAACTCTACCGACAAGGTAATGGCAATGCTGGTCGAGGTGCCGCTGAGGGTGTGGAAAATATTTTCCGTGCCGGCTTCAAAGAATTTTCCCGCCTGCGTCAGCAGGCTGGCACCGACAAGGATGCCATTATGGAAGGCACCCAACGAGCGATGCGTGTCGCGCTTGCGCGGGAAGAGGAAAAGCTGGAAGAAAATCTGCCATTTCTTGCGAGTGTCGCATCGGTTAGTCCATACATAGGTTTGTTCGGAACCGTGTGGGGGATCATGAATTCTTTCCGCGGTCTCGCCAACGTCCATCAGGCTACGCTGGCGACAGTCGCGCCGGGTATTTCTGAAGCGCTTGTTGCAACGGCTATGGGTTTGTTTGCCGCAATCCCAGCCGTGCTTGCTTATAACCGGTTCTCCGCTCGGGCTGAACAATTGAAAGCGAACTATCACACCTTTGCGGAAGAATTTTCCGCCGTGCTGCACCGTCAGGTTCACGGCGGCTAGGCGGGTATATGGCGAATCCCAACAAACGCAAACCCATGGCGGAAATTAACGTCGTTCCTTATATCGACGTGATGCTGGTGTTGTTGGTGGTATTTATGGTGACCGCTCCGCTGCTGATGCAGGGCGTAAAAGTGGATCTGCCCCAGGCGCCGTCTACACCTATCGATAACAAGGAAGATGAACCATTGATTGTCTCCGTCAAAACTGACGGAACCTATTATTTGAATCTTGGACAGAACCAGCAAAGTCCCAAACCGCTGAAAGAGATCACGGATACGGTGGCAAAAATTCTGCGGCAAAAGCCTGCCACGCCGGTGTTGGTATGGGGCGACACCGCAGTTCCCTATGGGGTGGTCGTAGCACTTATGACTGAGCTGCAGTCGGCCGGTGCGCCTTCGGTCGGTCTGGTGACAGATCCGCCGAAAATTTGAATTGGGCGATGATTTCCATTTTTGAAAAAAATGTCGTGCCCGCACTCATCAGTGTCGGACTGCATGGAGCGCTCGCGGCTTTTTTATTTTTCGGTTTTGCACCGTCGCCGACTCCACAGCAGGTGAAAATTCCGAATTACGTGCAGGCGAAATTGGTCAAGCTCGAAGATCAGACAAAAAGCCAAAAGCAGGCGGAGAAACCCCAGGTGGTGGATCTGACCCAGAAGCGCAAGGAGCAGGAGCGGCTGGAGCAACAGAGAAAGCAGCAGGAACTGAAGCGTAAGCAGGAGCAGGAGAAAAAAAGCGGAAGCTGAAAGAAAGAAAAAAGAACAGGAAAAAAAGGTTCAAGAGGAGGCCGCTCGCAAGGCCAAAGCGGAAGCTGAGCGCAAAGCAAAAGTGGAAGCCGAAAAAAAGCAGCAGGAGCAGCAGCGCAAACAGCGTGAGCAGCAAGCGTTTGAAGCAGCGCTGGCGCAGGAGCAGGCGAGCCTGGAAGAGCAGTCTTATGCGGTGACGGCGCAAAGTTATATGAGCGCTATAGCTCAGCGGGTGAGTAGCAAGTGGAGTCGGCCCGCGTCTGCACGCAACGGCATGCAATGTCTGTTATTGATTAAGCTCGTGCCCACGGGCCGAGTAGTGAGTGTTGACGTACTGAAAGGAAGTGGCAATTCGGCGTTTGATTTGTCAGCCGTGCAGGCTGTAAAAAGCGTCGAACAATTCGACGAAATAAAAGATATGCCGCGAGAGGTCTTTGAGCGCCACTATCGCGAATTTGAATTTCTTTTCAATCCGCAGGATTTGAGACAGTGAAATATAGTTGGATTTTTTTATTCATATTAAGTCTGTTCGCCACGCCTGTAATGGCGCGGCTGACAATTGAGATCACCTCCGGTGTGGACAATCCGACTCCTATTGCGGTGGTGCCGTTCGCTGGTAGTTTGGGTCTGTCCGAAGATATTCAGGACATAGTGTCAGCCGATCTTTTGCGCAGCGGATTTTTCCGTCCGATTCCCAAGACCGACATGCTGTCCATGCCGAAAGCCGAGGCGGAAGTTTTTTATCGCGATTGGCGTATGTTGGGTGCCTCCTATCTTGTGGTCGGCCAGATGACAAATATGGGGGGCCGCTACCAATTGCAATTTGAACTCTACGATGTAATTTCCCAGCGCAAGATTTTTCAAAAGCAGGTGGCTGGTACCGACAGCCAATTGCGCGATATAGCCCATGCGGTCAGCGATGCCGTATATGAAGCCATTACCGGAATCCGCGGAGCTTTCAGCACCAAAATTCTCTATGTCGAAGATTTGAAGCAAGCTGGTGCCGGTCGCTATAGGCTCGTGTACGCGGATGCCGACGGCGCTCGCGATCGGGTGTTGTTCTCTTCAAGCGAGCCGCTGTTATCCCCTGCCTGGTCAAACGATATGAGTAAGGTTGCGTACGTCTCCTTTGAGACATCGCGCCCGGCGATTTTTATTCAGGAGCTCGCCACCGGCAAGCGCACACAGATGACCAATTTCCAGGGGCTGAACGGCGCGCCGGCATGGTCTCCTGATGATCAGTCACTGGCGCTTGTGCTGTCGAAGGATGGCAATCCGGAAATCTACACATTGGAAATCGCGACGAAGAAATTGCGTCGGGTTACAGATCATTTTGCAATTGATACCGAACCCAATTGGACAGCTGACGGACGGTCGCTGATTTTTACCTCGAATCGTGGCGGCAGTCCGCAAATTTATCAGGTAAGTCTCGCCACCGGGCGAGTTGAGAGGCTTACTTTTGAGGGTGACTACAATGCGCGCCCGCGCTTGTCACCCGATGGCAAAACTATAATCATGGTTCATCGAAGAGATGGCATTTTCCATATCACGTCGCAGGATGTGAAAACTGGTAACATGCGCATCCTGACGGAAACCTGGTTGGATGAATCACCGAGCATCGCGCCAAACGGAGCTATGTTACTATATGCAACGCAACACCAGAATAAAGGTGTTTTGGCCGCGGTCTCCATGGATGCTGGTGTTAAGTTTCGTTTACCGTCGAAACAGGGTGATGTACGGGAGCCGGCCTGGTCCCCGTTTTCTAAATAATGCTTTTGGGTTTACTTTATTTCATGCTCACTTGGGAGTGTAAGAAAATGTTGAAGTCAATTAAGTCGTTTGCAATTTTGGCCGTGGTAATGGGATTGATGGTCGGTTGCTCCAGCAACAAGCCTGCTGAAGATCCGAATGCTGCTAACGCCGCCGGTACTGGTGCTGGTGTAACCCAAAGCACCGTTGACGTGGACAACGATCTGTCTGCTGTTGCAGGCCTTGCCACTGTTTTCTATTTCGAATTTGACTCAGCCGTGCTGTTGCCGGAAGGTCGCGCGGCTCTGATCGGTCACGCTGAATTCCTGCGCAACGCTTCCAAATCAGTACGTTTGGAAGGTCACGCTGATGAGCGCGGTACTCGTGAATACAACATGGCGCTGGGCGAGCGTCGCGCCAATGCCGTGCGTGATTTCCTCGTTCTGCAAGGTGTAAGCAGCTCCAAAATCGAAACCGTCAGCTACGGTGAAGAGCGTCCGGCAGTTTCTGGTAGCGGTGAAAGCAGCTATTCCAAAAACCGTCGCGTAGAACTGAGCTACCAATAATTCTCTGAAATGTTGAAACACATTTCCGCCGCTGTCTGTTTGATAGCGGCGTCTTGTGCAAACGCACAGGTTCAGATTATCGAATCCCAGCCGATTGGCGGGCGGTCATCTGCGCCTGCGCGCTCCGCACCAGCTCCCGATGCCGCTGTGCTGACGGAAGTCTATAACCAACTCCAAATGTTGCAGCAGGAAGTTCTCGAATTGCGCGGTCTTGTTGAGCAGCAGACGTTTGAAATACGTCAGCTCAAGCAACAAAGACTGGATGATTATATGGATCTCGACCGGCGTCTCTCGCAATTGGCGACAAGTCCGGCCGGTTCCCGTACCACGGCTCCGCCAATCGGCGCCGCAGCCGATGTTTCGCCCCCCGCTGCCTCTGCAGAAACCGATGGTGCCGCTCCCGCAGATGAGCTTTCGGCTTACCGGACTGCGATCGATCTCGTGCTGAAACAGCGGGATCTTGATGCGGGTGCGGATGCACTACAACGTTATGTCAAAGATTTTCCCAGCGGTCATTATTCCGGCAATGCCTATTATTGGCTCGGTCAGATTTATCTGCAGAAAAATGACCAGGAGCAGTCCAAGAGTTGGTTTGAGCGTATGGTGAGTCAATATCCGACGCATCAAAAAGCTCCGGAAGCTAAATTCAAATTGGCTCGTATATATCACGCCGAAGGTAAATCCGAGCAGGCGAAAAAATTAATGCAGGAGGTCGCCAAAACCGACTCTACTGCTGCCGACCTAGCCAAGGATTTTCTGCAACAGAATTTCTAAACCGGTGTTTTGATGATCTGTGCTAATCAGCGCCGCAGATCATTAATCCTGCCTCGGTTTTCTTTTTAAGCATTTCTCTGTCCGATATGCATCGGAATATTCGCGGCGTTTCGGTAATTTTTGCCGACGCGTGAAAAAAATACTTTGTCCTCCTCTCAATATATTTGTGTACCCGTGCCCGAGATTGCCATTCGTCTTAATCCACTGCGTTAAATCAAATTTCTAGAAGTTGGCATGAGATACGCTAGACTTGGTTCTAAGAAGCCCCTCCCTGACAACATTAAAAACGAAAACCATTGGTGGTGAATGTTTTATGGACAACTTAGATAAGTTGTTTTACTGGCGTGGTATTGCTGACGAATACTACAACTACCGGGGCGAGAGAGTTGCTGTGTCACTGGAGAATCGTCGACATCTGCTTAACGCGATGGGTGTTAACACCGATTCTCCGGAAGCGATTGCGGAGCAAGCGTACACTCTCGATATCGAGCCCTGGCGCAACTGGTTTCCCCCGCTGTTGATGACCGATGCGGGCGAGTTTGCCCATTTCGCGATCAATCTCGCACCGGGCGATCTGCAGGCTAAGTTCTATTACGAGATTTTTCTGGAATCTGGCGGCGCGCGCAGCGGAGAGTTTATTCCCGCCAGCTGTGCAGAGGTGGGTGACTACCTTTATGAGGGCATTCGTTATTCTCGACGCGCTATTGAGGTGCACGAGATTCCGATTGGCTACCATCGTTTACGCGTTACCCAGGTGGAAGATGCCAGTCGGACCATGGAAACCCAATTCGTGGTGGTGCCGGCTCAGGCGCACACCCCTGAGTGGGTGGTGCAGGGCAAGCGACCCTGGGGAATCATTGTGCAGCTGTACACCTTGCGTTCCGCGCGCAACTGGGGAATCGGTGACTTCAGTGACCTGAAATTGCTCATCACCGAGGCAGCCGATGCCGGCGCCGATATGATCGGTCTTAATCCTCTGCACGGCTCTTCGCTGCCCGATCGAAAATCACTGCAGTCCCTACAGTCCCTCCGATCGACGCTTCCTCAACCCTCTTTACATAGATCCGGAAATCGAACCGGAATATGTAAAGAATACGGCGGATATTCTGCCGGTCCTGGTGCGCTTGCGCGCACAGGATAAAGTTGCCTACGCGGCGGTTCACAGCACGAAAATGGCCGTATTTCGCGAGATGTACGCGGTCTTCGTCGCCAAGGAATTGGAGAAAAATAGTGCTCGGGCGCAGAAGTTTCTCAAATTTGTACGTGACTCCGGCGCCGCTCTGCAGGACTTCTGTCTTTACCAGGTGTTGGCAGAGACCACCGGCCAACAGCTTGATCAAATGGATGATGCGGCAAAGCAGGATGCTGCCAATCGCTACGCTGAGCGTGTGCAATTTCATGCATATTTGCAGTGGCTGGCAGACCATCAGCTGGAACTCTGTCAGCGCCATGCGCGCGATAAGGGCATGAAACTCGGCCTGATGCGCGATCTTGCTGTGGGAGCGGACGGCGGCGGTGCGGAGGTGACCACCAACCTGGATCTCTTCTGCCGCTCGGCGGCGGTTGGTGCGCCACCGGACCCCTTGGCGGAGAAAGGGCAGAACTGGGGTTTGCCGCCAATGGACCCTGCGGCGCTGCGCGCTTCGGGTTTTGCCCATTTCATTAACCTGTTGCGTGCCAATATGGCGCACTGCGGTGCTCTGCGTATCGACCACGCGATGGCGTTGATGCGCCTTTGGTGGTGTCCTCCCGGACAGACAGCCGACTTCGGTGCTTATATTTATTACCCTTTCCGCGAGATGCTCGGCCTGTTGAGATTGGAAAGTGTGCGCAACCGCTGTCTGGTGATTGGCGAGGATATGGGCGTGGTGCCGACGGAATTCCGCGAGGCGCTGATGAGCTCGAATATTTTCACCAACAAGCTGTTTTATTTTGAAAAACTCCAGGACGGCCGGTTCCGCCCGGCACAGGAATACGAACCGCGCGCTCTGGCGATGCTGACCAACCACGATGTGCCGACCATAGCCAGTTGGTGGGTGGGCTCCGATCTGCAGCTGCGCCAGCGCCTCAATCTGCTGGAAGAGGAGCGGATTATGAGGAGGTTGTCGTGCAGCGGGATATGGAGAAATTGCGCTTGTTGGAATGGTTGGAAGGCCAGGGCTTGGTGACGCGGGACCAATTCGCGACGCTGTTGGCCGAGCCCATGCGCCACGCTTTTGCGGCGACCTTGCTGCACGGTGTGAGTCGGTGCGCCTCCCAATTGTTCGTGATCCAACTGGAGGATCTTGAATTGCTGGAGGATCCCGTCAATGTGCCGGGAACCAGTTATCAATATCCCAATTGGCAGCGCAAATTGGCGGTGCCTCTGGAAATGCTGTTTTCGGAACAGCGGGTGCAGTCGCTGCTGCGCGCGATTGCCATGGAGCGCGGCTGAGCCCGCTCCGACAGATTAACCAATTCCGCAGAGCATCCGCAGGTGGCCATTGCCGCGGTGGGGGTGGAGCCCGGTGGCGAGTGTGTCGCCACAGCCAATGTTGCTGAAGGGTGTGCTCGGCGGTGATAAAAACTATAAGGAAACCAGATCGTGAAAAACGACTTGATTTTGCTGTCGTCATCTCAGCTTGAATCCCTCATCTATTCCGAATGTGACGATGTTTTTGCGCTCCTGGGCCTGCACGAATGGGGCCCGGGCCAGTACGTTCTGCGCGCGTTTCTGCCGGGCGCCACTCGGGTGGAAGTTATAGGTGTTAAAGGCGATGCGGTCCTCGGTGAACTTGCTGCCGTGCGCGACGGTGTGTTCGCCGGTTTAATTGCTGCCGACAGCCGCTTTGCCTATCGTTTGCGAGTGCACTTTGGCGATTACGTTGAAGTGCGTGAAGACCCGTACCGTTTTGGCACCACCATCGGTGAGATGGATCTGTATCTGTTCGGCGAGGGGCGTCACGAGCGCCTGTATGACTGGCTGGGCGCTCACGTGATGGAAGTGGACGGCGTACCCGGAGTGCGTTTTGCCGTGTGGGCGCCCAATGCCCGCCGCGTGTCGGTGGTGGGGGAATTCAACTTCTGGGATGGCCGCCATCACATGATGCGCAAACACATTCCCAGCGGGGTGTGGGAGATCTTTATTCCCAATCTGGGGCCTGGCGCGCTGTATAAATTCGAGATCAAGACCCGCGACGGCCACCTGCTGCCACACAAGGCCGACCCCTTCGGATTTGCCGCGGAGCGCCCGCCGCAGACGGCATCGAAAGTTGTCGACACGCGCGGGTATGTCTGGGGAGACGGCGGATGGATGAACAACCGCGGCCACCAATCCGCGCTCGACCGGCCGATCAGCATTTACGAGGTGCATCTGGGCTCCTGGCGGCGCGATCCGCAGAATCCTCAGGAGTATCTGAGTTATCGCGAACTCGCTGAACAGCTGATTCCCTACGTGCAGAACATGGGCTTCACCCATATACAGCTGATGCCGGTGAGTGAATTCCCGTTTGATGGCTCCTGGGGTTACCAGCCGGTCGGGCTGTTTGCACCCACGTCGCGTTTCGGCAGCCCGCAGGATTTCATGCATTTTGTCGATACCTGTCACCAGGCTGGTCTCGGCGTCCTGATCGATTGGGTGCCCGGACATTTTCCCTCCGACGGCCACGGTCTCGCCCGCTTCGATGGTACACCGCTGTATGAACACGCGGATGAGCGCCAGGGTTTCCATCCCGACTGGAACACCTATATCTACAATTACGGCCGCTGTGAAGTTGCCAATTTCCTCTTCGCCAACGCGCTGTTTTGGCTCGAACACTACCACGTGGACGGTCTGCGCGTGGATGCGGTGGCGTCCATGTTGTACCTGGATTACAGCCGCAAACACGGCGAGTGGATTCCCAATACCTACGGCGGGCGGGAAAACCTGGAGGCCATCGACCTGCTCAAGCGCATCAACCAGAAAGTGTATGAGCGCTTTCCGGAGATCATGATGGTCGCCGAGGAATCCACCGCTTGGCCGGGTGTGTCCCATCCGGTCCACGCCGGCGGCTTGGGCTTTGGTTATAAATGGAACATGGGCTGGATGAATGACAGTCTGCGCTACATGGCCAACGACCCTATCCATCGCCAGTACCATCACCACGATCTGACATTCAGTCTGTTGTACGCCTTCAACGAGAATTTCATTCTGCCGTTGAGCCATGACGAAGTGGTGCACGGCAAGCGCTCCCTGCTGGATAAAATGCCCGGTTCCGGCGATGAGAAATTCGCCAACCTGCGCGCTTACTACACCTTCATGTGGACGCACCCGGGTAAAAAGCTCCTGTTCATGGGAGGCGAATTTGCCCAGGGAGTGGAGTGGAATCACAACGTCAGTCTGGACTGGCATTTGCTCGACGTTCACTACCATCAGGGCGTACAGCGTCTGGTGCAGGATCTGAACCACCTCTACCGCGAATATCCGCCCCTGCACCGGCACGACTGCAATCCGCAGGGTTTTGAATGGGTGGATGCTGATGATCGCCACAACTCCGTTTTCGCGTTTCTCCGCAAGGCCGAGCATTGCGCGCCCCTGCTGATTGTGACCAATATGACGCCGGTTCAAAGAGAGGCCTATCGCCTGGGAGTGCCGGCGGCGGGCTATTATCGCGAGCTGCTGAATACGGACGCGAAGATTTATGGCGGCGGTGATCGCGGCAATGGCGGCGGCTGCGTCGCCCAGGCGCAGGAGAGTCACGGGCGCCCCTGGTCCATCAGTCTGACCTTGCCGCCACTATCCACCCTGGTATTCATGCTTGAATAGACGGTGTTTCGTCGAAGTTTTTTCTGGCGCCGCGCCGTCTCCGCCGTTGCAGCGGGGGGCGGCCGCAGTGCAGTCTGATGAGGTTTTAATTGGCGACATTATGGTGTTTACCGTAAAAGAAGGTGCGGCCTATCCTCTGGGCGCCACCCCTTTGGAGGGTGGCGTTAATTTCGCGCTGTTTTCCCGTCATGCGCAAAAGGTCGAGTTGTGTCTGTTTGATGCATCAGGTCAACAGGAGGTGGCGCGTCTGGTTCTGCCTGGGCATACCGATCATGTGTGGCACGGTTGGGTGGAGGGCTTGGCGCCAGGTGCGCTGTACGGTTATCGCGTGCATGGGCCTTTTCAGCCGCAGAATGGCCATCGTTTCAACTCCCACAAATTGCTCCTCGACCCATATGCCAAGGGCATCAAGGGCGAATTTACCTGGTGTGATGAGCACTATGCCTACAACCTGAAAGACGCGAGCCTGGACTTCTCCTTCGATCGCAGCGACAACGCGGTCAAGATGCCCAAAGGGGTTGTACTGCAACCGGGCGAGCCGCCCCAGCCGCTGGAAAAACCCGTGCCCTGGCACGAAACCGTGGTCTACGAGCTGCACGTCAAAGGCTTTACCAAACTCAACGAGCTGTTGCCGGCGCCCTTGCGCGGCACCTACGCCGGCCTCGGCAGCGCGCCTGTAATCCGCTATCTCCAGGAGCTGGGTGTCACCAGTCTGGAGCTGCTGCCGGTGCACTATTTCATCGACGAGCATTTCCTCGTCAAGCGCAATCTGGTGAATTACTGGGGCTATAACACTCTCAACTTTTTCATTCCGCACCCGGCGTATATGGCGGGCAACGATCCGGCGGAATTCAAGCAGATGGTGAGCAACCTGCACGCCGCCGGTATCGAGGTGCTGCTGGACGTGGTGTACAACCACACCGCCGAAGGCAACCATCTCGGACCGACGCTGAGTTTTCGCGGTATTGATAACGCCAGTTACTACTGCCTGCTCAGCCAGGACCCGCGCTTCTACGTCAACGACACCGGCTGCGGCAACACCCTGAACGTCAAGCATCCGCGGGTGTTGCAGATGGTGATGGATAGCCTGCGCTATTGGGCGACGGAAATGGGGGTGGATGGTTTCCGGTTCGATCTGGCGCCGGTGTTGGGCCGCGAGCTGCATGGTTTCGATCCGATGGGCGGATTTTTCGATGCCGTGCGCCAGGACCCGGTGCTCAACACCAAAAAACTGATTGCCGAACCCTGGGATATTGGCCCCGGCGGATATCAGCTCGGCCATTTCCCACCGGGTTGGGCGGAGTGGAACGACCGCTATCGCGATACGGTGCGACGCTACTGGCGCGGGGACGCCGGGCTGTTGCCGGAATTCGCCCGCCGCGTGCACGGGTCCAGCGATCTGTTCGAGCACACTGGGCGCAAACCCTCCAGCACGGTCAATTTCGTCACCAGCCACGACGGCTTCACCCTGCGCGATCTGGTCAGCTACAGTCAGCGCCACAATCACGCCAACAAAGAGCAGAACAACGACGGCCACCACGCCAACTTCAGCTATAACTTTGGTATTGAAGGTGCCACTAAAAACGAGCGCATCGACGCCCTGCGGTTTCGTCAACAGCGCAATTTCCTCGCGACATTGCTGCTGAGCCAAGGCACTCCCATGCTGCTCGCTGGCGATGAATTGGGCCGCACCCAACAGGGCAACAATAACGCCTATTGCCAGGACAATGAGACCAACTGGCTCGACTGGTCCGGCTTGCAGCAGCAACACTGGAACCTGCGCGAGTTCGTGCGCAACGTGATCCGGGTGCGGCGGGAATTTCCGCTGCTGCGCAGCCCCTTCTTTATTCACAAGCCGGAAGAGCAGGTCATCAAAGCCGGCTATAACATCCACTGGCTGAACAAAGACGGCGTGCCCATGACGGAAAGCGATTGGGCGAATGTGGAGGAGTTTTGTCTGGGTTGGATGCTCGAATCGGTGATGAACTCCCGCTGTGTTCACTGCCTGCTGAGCCTGTTCAACGCCAGTGATAAAGCGGTGACCTTTCAATTGCCCGCCGGTTGGTACTGGGTGGCACTGTTGGATACGGCGGCCGGGGACGGTCTGCCGGTTGAGCGCTATGTGGAGTTGGAAAAAGCGCTGGTGGTGGAAGAGAAAGCCATGATTGTTCTATATGGTCTGTCCAGCCAGTGCGACTGGCAGGTGGATCCACTGCTGGTGGAGCACCCGGAGCCAGCGCGCAAGACGTGACGGTCTGCACCAGACCGCGCCCTCATCAGCACAATCAGACAAAGCCGCACCGGCCGGTCGCGCGTGGCGGAGCCCATTGGTATCGAGAGAGGAATCTTGGTCATGATCTCAGTAGACAATCCATTTCCCGCCGGCTCGGATTCGGGCCGTGTGGTGGCGGATTTGCAAAAGCACTACAACATCACGCTGGGACGCTTCGACAGCGAACAGCTGCCAAGTTATCTGCTGCTCGCGCTCTCTCTCGCCGTGCGCGACCGTCTGGTGGAGCGCTGGCGCGACACTCGCCTGCACGAGCTGCGGGACAATCCGAAAAGAGTGTTCTATCTGTCGCTGGAATTTCTCCTCGGTCGCACCTTGAGCAATGCGGTCATGAATCTGGATCTGGAAAAAGAGATCCGTGAAGCGCTGAAAAGCTATGGCACCAATCTGGAAGAGCTGCGCCAGAACGAGCTGGACGCGGGCCTCGGCAACGGCGGTCTGGGTCGGTTGGCCGCGTGTTTCCTCGACAGCTGCGCGACTCTCGGCTTGCCCGTCACCGGTTACGGCATCCGCTATGAATATGGCATGTTCCACCAGCGCATCGAGCAGGGGCGCCAGGTGGAATACCCGGACCACTGGCTGCGCGAAGGCAACCCATGGGAAATCGAGCGAGCCGAACTCACCCGCCGGGTGAAGTTTTATGGGCACACCGAGTTTTACACCAACGATCGCGGGCGCAAATGCGCGCGCTGGAGCGGCACCAACGATGTGCTCGCCGTGCCCTACGATGTGCCCATTCCCGGTTACGGCAATGGTGTGGTGAACACTTTGCGCCTGTGGAAAGCGGCGGCGACCGATGAATTCGATCTGGAGGAATTTAACGCTGGGGATTACACCGAGGCGGTGGCGGCAAAAAACCAGGCCGAGCAGATCACCATGGTGCTCTATCCCAACGACTCCAGTGAAAACGGCAAGGAATTGCGCCTGCGGCAGCAATATTTTCTCGCCTCTGCCAGTCTGCAGGATGTCATCGCCGATTGGACGGGCCGCCACGGCGATAATTTCAGCGAATTCGCCAGCAAACATTGTTTCCAGCTCAACGATACCCACCCGACCCTCGCGGTTGCCGAATTAATGCGTTTGTTGCTGGACGATTATTTTCTCGAATGGGATACCGCCTGGCGCATCACCACCGCCACTATGGCCTACACCAACCACACGCTGTTGCCGGAGGCGCTGGAACGCTGGCCGGTGCGCATGCTGCGGGAATTATTGCCGCGCCTGCTCGATATCATTTACGAAATCAACGCCCGCTTTCTCGCCGAAGTGGCGCTGCGCTGGCCGGGCGATACGGATAAACAGCAGCGTATGTCATTGATCGAAGAAGGCTCCGAGCCGCACGTGCGCATGGCGTATCTGGGTATCGTCGGCAGTTTTTCCGTCAACGGCGTGGCGGCGCTGCATTCCAATTTGCTCAAGCGCGGTTTATTCCGCGATTTTTACGATTTATGGCCGGATAAATTCAACAATAAAACCAATGGCGTGACGCCTCGCCGCTGGTTGGCGCACAGCAATCCGCAGCTTGCAGAATTGATCAATGAAGTCGTGGGCGACGGCTGGCGGACGAATCTGGAAAAAATCAGTCAATTGAAAGAAATGGTGAACGACAATGCGTTTTGTCAGCGCTGGTACAAAATCAAGCAGCAGAATAAAGCTGCGCTTGCCAGTTTGGTTCACAAAGAGTGCGGTGTGTGTTTTGATACGGACTACATGTTCGATGTGCAGGTGAAACGCATTCATGAATACAAGCGCCAACTGCTGAATGTTTTGCACATCATTCACCTTTATGATCGCATCAAACGCGGCGATGCCGTAAAAATGAAACCGCGCTGTGTTTTGATCGGCGGCAAAGCAGCGCCCGGTTATGCCCTGGCAAAATTGATCATCAAGCTGGTCAACAACGTGGCGGCGGTGGTCAATTCCGATACCTCGGTGAAACATTTGTTACAAGTGGTGTTTCTGCCGAATTATCGGGTGTCGAGTATGGAAATCATCTGTCCCGGCACGGATCTGTCGGAACAGATTTCCACGGCAGGCAAGGAAGCTTCCGGCACCGGAAATATGAAATTCATGATGAACGGTGCAGTCACCATCGGCACTTACGACGGTGCCAATATCGAAATTCTGGACGCCGCCGGCGGCGAGAATTTTTTCCTGTTCGGTTTGCGGGTGGAGGACATACCCGCGTATCGCGCAGCGCACCGGCCAAACCAGATTATCGAGCACGACGAAGATCTGAAAAGGGTCATGCAGTTGCTGGAGTGTGGACATTTCAGTTTATTTGAACCCGGAATTTTCGATCCGGTGGTCGCGGCCATTCGCCGGGAAGATGATCCCTGGATGGTAGCGGCGGATTTTCGCAGTTATGTGGAAGCACAGAGAAAAGCGGCGGAAACCTATCAGGATCGAACCGCATGGACACGCATGAGTATTTTGAACGCGGCGGCGAGCGGACGCTTCTCCAGTGACCGCACTATCCGGGAATATGCCCGCGATATCTGGAACATAATTTGAAACCCGAAACTTCAATTTGACTAAGCAGGTCTGCAATGGATAAACCCTTGGAACACCCCAACCCGCGTTTCGTCAGTCGTCTGACCAAAGACACTCTCGCCCTGATTCTGGCCGGGGGACGTGGCAGCCGCCTTTACGAGTTGACGGACTGGCGCGCCAAACCCGCACTGTATTTCGGTGGCAAATTCCGCATCATCGATTTTCCTCTCTCCAACTGCATCAATTCCGGTATTCGCCGTGTGGGCGTGTTGACGCAATATAAAGCGCACTCGTTGATCCGCCACATCCAGGTGGGCTGGAGTCATTTCAAACGCGAGCTCGGTGAATATGTGGAAGTCCTGCCCGCGTCGCAGCGCAATTCGCCCAACTGGTATCAGGGCACGGCGGATGCGCTTTATCAAAACGTCGATATTATCCGCGCCGCCAATCCGAAGTATGTGATGGTGTTGTCCGGCGATCACGTTTATCAAATGGATTACGGCAATATTCTGGCGTATCACGTGGAGAATAAAGCCAAGCTTACCGTCTCCTGTCTCGAAGTTCCGGTGGAAGAAGCAGCGGGTGCTTTTGGTGTAATGACGGTCGACGACCAGGACCGCGTGTTGCGTTTTGATGAAAAACCCGCTTCGCCGACGCCGGTGCCGGGCAATCCAAAACTCTGCCTAGCATCTATGGGCAATTATATTTTCGATACCGAGTATCTGCTCGAATTGCTGGAAAAAGACGCCAATACCGAAGGCTCGGATCACGATTTCGGCAAGGACATTATTCCGTCCATTATCGACAGCGGCGATGTTTACGCCTTCCGCTTCCGCGATCAGGCGGGCAATCAAGCCTACTGGCGTGACGTGGGAACGCTCGACGCATTCTGGGAAGCAAATATGGAATTGGTGTCACCAACGCCATCGCTCAACCTCTACGATCATCAGTGGCCGATCTGGACCTATCAAACTCAATTGCCACCGGCAAAATTCGTCTTTGACGACGACGGCCGCCGCGGTTATGCCGTGGATTCCATGGTGTCCGGAGGCTGCATTATTTCCGGCGGCACCGTGCGCAAATCGCTGCTGTTCTCCGACGTGCGCGTGCACTCCTACACCTTGATCGAAGAATCCGTGCTGCTGCCGGAAGTGCAGGTGCATCGCTACGCTAAGGTTAAACGCGCCATTATTGATCGCGCCTGCGAAATTCCCCGCGGTATGGAAATTGGTATCGACCCGGAACAAGACAAAGCCAGAGGTTTCCGCGTAACGAAAAAAGGTATCACCCTGGTGACGCGGGAAATGCTCGGTCAACGCGGCGGAGCACTCTAGATTTATTTTTAATTTCGCCAAAACGGGAACCTCCAGCGGTTCCCTTTTTTATGCGCGTATAAAGCGCAGCGGCTCAAATTCTGAAGAGAGTTATGACAAGCAATAAAACAATATTGATGTTGGCGGCGGAAAATGACGCGCTGCCAAACGCAAAGGTTGGTGGTATCGGCGATGTCGTGCGGGACCTGCCCAAAGCTCTCGCCGCTCAGGGTTGTCTGGTGCATGTGGTGATTCCATCCCACGGCTTTTTGCAGCGCTCGGCAGCTCAGGAAATCGCAACTTTCCCGGTGCTGTTCGGCAGTGGTGTTGAACAGGTGAAATTATATCGCTGGGATGCGGCGGAGGCTGCGGAGGCAGGCGTGCAGCAGTGGGTGGTGGACCATCCCGGCTTTTATCCCTGCGGCGTCGGCCAAATTTATTGCAATGACGGCAACGACCGCCCGTTTGCGTCCGACGCGGCGAAATATGCATTGTTTTGCGCGGCAGTCGGACAGGCGGTGCTGAATGAATGTTTCGGCCATGTGGATATTCTGCATCTGCACGATTGGCACGCCGCGGTGCTCGCGGTATTGCGCGAATACGATCTGCACTACGCCCGCCTGAAAACCATGCGCACGGTTTATTCCATTCACAATTTGTCTCTGCAAGGTATAAGGCCACTGCGCGGCGATGCGTCCGCCTTGGAAACCTGGTTTCCAAACCTGCAGTACGACCAGGCGGTGATCTGCGACCCGCGCGTGACCCACTGCTTCAACCCCATGCGCGCGGCCATCGCCCTGGCCGATAAAGTTCACGCGGTGTCGCCCACCTACGCGCAGGAAATCCAGCGTCCCAGTCAGGTGGCGTTGCATATATACGGTGGCGAAGGGCTGGAGACCGATCTGGTGGCGGCCGCCAAGCAGCAGCGCCTCGAAGGTATTCTCAACGGCTGTGAATATCCGACTGCGGCGGAATATCCGAAACTCAGCAAAGCACGACTTATGGCGATCATGGATGAAGCGCTTTTGCATTGGGTGGCGAAAAGCGCGGTGATGCTGAGCGTGCATTGGATTGCGCGGGAGCGCCTGCAGCAGTGGTGTGGCAAACGCGAGCGCGGCCTGCTGCTTACCGCTGTCGGTCGTATCACCGAGCAGAAAGTGCGCCTGCTGCGCCACAAGGTAACTTATCAGGGCAAGCACCAACCGGTACTGCAACATCTGCTGGAATTGCTCGGCGATAAAGGTACTTTTTTGATGCTCGGCAGCGGCGATGCCGACTATGAAAAATTCCTCCAGGAAATCAGCGCCTATTGCCCGAATTTTATTTTCCTACGCGGCTATTCCGACGAACTCTCCCGCGCGCTGTACAGTTCGGGTGACTTATTCGTTATGCCCAGCTCCTTTGAACCTTGCGGTATCAGTCAGATGCTGGCCATGCGCGCCGGTCAGCCTTGTCTGGTGCATGGCGTCGGTGGTTTGAACGATACGGTGATCGACGGCGTTAGTGGATTTGTCTTTCGCGGTGGCAACGGCGACGAGCAGGCGCTGCAAATGCTGGAGTCGTTTCGCGAGATACTGGCGATGACCGAAGAAAATCCGAAGAAGCTGCAGTCAATTGCTAAAGCGGCGGCAAAGGCGCGCTTCACTTGGGAGGCGGTGGCGGAGGAGTATTTGCAGAAGCTTTATTAACGTTAGAACAGCTCTATTAGCTGTGGAACGGCTTTATTAACTTCAGAAAAAACTGCTCGCACCCGGTGCGAGCAGTCCTTTCCCACAATCGATAACGAAGGATCAAGCGGGCTTTGATTTTGTCGCCGGTTTGGCTGCAGTACTTTCCCGGCGCCGGGCGGCGGCGCAAAGCACCCAGAGAGTGAACAGCGGAATCAACAGCGGGAATAGGTAGGGATGCAGAACACTCACCGCAATCAGCCCCATCAGCGCCATAGCGCCAAGAAGAATCAAACCCCAGCCAGACGTAATCATGTAGGTGATGAACAACGCTAAAGCAAAAATCACCGTGGCGACCACCAGTGTATTCATACCACCGAGCAGAGATTTAAGCGGCGCTCCTAATTGTGCGGGATTGATGGTCAGCGCCGGCGACAATACATACCAGGCCAATGCGAGAATAGCGATATAAATCGTAAAACGAATGGGTTTTTGCACCTTGAGTCTCCTGTTATAGGCGCCTGGAGGCGCTCGCTGTTATGGAATTTGCAAACGAAGCGCTCCACCGGAATTGGCGGCTTACAGCGCTCGGCAGAAATCACTAAGGCTTGTTTCGCAACGGTCAAACGGATTGTTTCGCAACAATCAATGGTGTTTGCAACAGTCAAATAGTAATCAAGCAAATAATATCAAGCGGGAAACAATCGAACGAAAAGCCAGTAATTATTAATTATTGTGTTAAGAGTATAGTCACTTTTGGCGAATGCAACGTTCAATTATCCGGCTAAATTTGCACCAGGACGGGCAAAAAGCCGCTGTATTTAACCACTGCCCTCAGAGGAAAACAACACGCTGAGGCGAAATGGCTATTTTCTGGACAGGAGAAGGATTTATTTCCCATTACGCGGGAGAGGTGGTGAAGAAATAAGCTATATACGGCCTTTTTTGCAGCGCACCCACCGCAAGGGTTGCGGCGGATGTACGATTTTCAACACCGATTTTTTTAAACAGTTGTTCCAAATGTTTATTTACCGTACGCGGGCTCAGATCCAGAATCTGGGCGATTTCTCGGTTTGTCTTACCTTTCGCCACCCACAAAAATACCTCCGCCTCCCGGCTGGTGATGGCAAAGCGCTGTTTCAGCTGCTCGCATTCCGCCGACTGGTCTTCGTTGATCAGGCGCAATAAATATTCCTCATCACCTGCGAGTCCCACCAACACCCATTTCAGCGTGGTGCCGACCGCTGTCATTAACAGCTGGCCACCTTCCGGCGGATTGTGTTTCAGCCAGTGACTCAGTGGCTCGGCGAGCTGCAGCAGCTCCCATCCGCCCGGCCGCAGACGTTCCAGGTATTGATTGACCTGCGGGGTGGCCCAGCGCAGCTCTCCGTTCCGGTTTACCGCGCAGAGATTCTGACCGGTGCTGTCCAGTGCGGTCTGGGCGCTGAGGGTGGTGCGGGCATTATTAAGATGCACTTTGATGCGGGCGATCAATTCCAGCGGGTTGATCGGCTTGGTCACATAGTCGACGCCGCCGGCCGCAAACCCTTTGACGATGCTGTCGGTGTCGGCAAGACCGGTCATAAAAATCACCGGAATATTTTTTAATTCCAGATCGCGTTTCAAATTCTCGCAGGTGGTAAAACCGTCCATGTTCGGCATCACCGCGTCGAGCAGAATAATATCCGGCGTCATTTTGCGCGCGATGTTCAGCGCCTGCCGGCCCTCCAGCGCGACCAGCGTGGTCATGCCGGCCTGCTCTAGCGCATCGTTCAGCATGCCGAGAGTTTCTGGCGAGTCATCTACCACCAGCACCAGATTGTGCGAATTATTTAAATTCATAAAAACATCGTTTCGATTTTGGAATGAAAGTCTTGCTTCGGATTTTGAATTTCAGCGAAGCGCACGCACAGCATTTATCAGCCCGTCCAGATTCACATGATCCACATGGTGGCGAAAGTGCTGCAACATTTCCGGGCTTGTTACTTTTTGAATTTCCATACGATTGATCAGGTCGCGCACTTTGCCGAGCGCGCCAACTTCCGCCCAGCCGATCAGTTCGTCGAGAAATTCATCGTCAGGCAATTCACGGCTGGGCAGCAATTCATCATTGGGTAAGCGCGCGCGCTCCATTTGAGGCGCGGGCTCCACAGGCTTTGGTTCGTAACGCCAGGTCAGATTTAAATGCTGGCCGAGTTTCTCCACCAGGCTGTCCAGCCGCACGGGTTTAATCAGGTAATCGTCGTAGCTCGGCGGAGATTCTGTGTGGTCCGAGGATGACTCGGCCGGTGGCACATCCTCGCTGGCATTGGCGGACACCATAATGATCGGCTGCTGCACATTCATTTCCCGCAACACATTGGCCAGTTGTGGACCGTCCATGCCGGGCATGCGCCGGTCGATCAAAAAGATGTCCGGCGAAAAGGTTTTGATCACGTTCAGACAGGCTTCCGCGTCCGGAACTTCCACCACCACAAAATCCAGCGGGCTGAGCAGATCGTGCATCAGGCCGCGATGGGCGGCATCGTCGTCCACTACCAGCAGCGTGCGCTTGCGGCCCTCGTAGCCGTAAATCCGTTTCGCTTTGATTACCTCCGATTGCCTCTGAAAAACACGCGCGAGCATCAGCCAGACGGAGAAAGTCACTCCGCCATTCGCGTTGGGCGTAACCGTGAGATCGCCGCCCATAATATCCACCAGCAATTTGGTGATGGTCAGGCCCAGCCCCGTACCGCTGACGACGGGAGTCCCCGGCAGGCGAATGCGTTCAAAGGGTTTGAATATTCGTTCGATTTCATTTTCTGGAATGCCGACGCCGGTATCGCGCACTCGGATCTCCGCCACCTGGTTGCGGTAGCGGATACTTAATTCCACCTCGCCCTGGGGAGTGAATTTCACCGCATTGGATAACAGATTGATCAGAATCTGGCGCACGCGTTTTTCATCACCCTGTACCAGATCCGGCAAGGGCGTCGTGCGTTGATAATTAAAATTAAGACCTTTCTCCTGAGCCTGCAGGTGAAACATATCGACGATCTGATTCATCATGGCATTCAGACTGAACACATCCTTCTGGATCTCCAGGCGTCCGGCTTCGATTTTGGAAATATCCAACAAGCCTTCGATGAGATCGGTGAGGTGCTCCGCACTGCGCTGAATGACTTTGATCTGATGTTTTTTCTGTCGCGGGATCTGATCGTCCTTATCAAGCAGTTGCGCGTAACCGAGAATTGCATTCAGCGGGGTGCGCAGCTCGTGGCTGATACCGGTGAGATAACGGCTTTTTGCATTATTGGCGGCTTCGGCGTTTTCCTTGGCTTTTTGCAGTGCGAGGTCGGTTTTTTGTGCGCGTCGATCTCCTCTACCAATAAGCGGTTCTGCCGCTGGGATTCCTCCTCGGCGACAATTCGGCTTTCATGGGCGAGCACGAACAACCAGGAGATGACACCGGCGACGATCATCAGAATAAAAAAGACCTTCCACAGTGTTTGCGATAAAAATTCATTTACCGCGAGATCACCGGTAATGGAATTCGAATAGATCAGTGATAGCAAAATTCCCGTAACGCCCGCTACGACACACAAAAGCGCGATGAAATTGATCAGTCGGATATTGATGTAATCACTCAAACGGCGCGGCACAATCCGCTGCAATAAATGGGTGAATTGTTCGCTGAAGCTGTTGTGGGTTTTGCAGGCGTCGCGGCAGCGGGAGTCCAATGAGCAGCAGAGCGAACAGATAGCCCCGTCATAGGCGGGACAAAAAGCCATGTCGTGCTGCTCGAACATGTTTTCACAAATTTCGCAGCGGATCACCGCATCGGAAGTGATGATGGAAGGTTCCCGCGCGATATAAAAACGCCCGCGTGTGAGCAGGGCAATAAGCGGGACCATCAAAAACGCGCAGGCGAGGGCGATGAAGTGGGCGAGCGCCTGGGCATAAATACCGAAGAGACCCAGGTACGCCAGAATTCCCACCAGCGACGCAATCACCATGGCACCGACGCCGACAGGGTTGATGTCGTACAAGTGCGCGCGTTTGAACTCTATATGTTTTGGGCTGAGCCCGAGGGGCTTATTGATCACCAGATCCGCCACCAGGGACCCCACCCAGGCCACCGCCACAATAGCGTAGACGCTGAGGGTTTTTTCGAAGGCGTGATAAACCCCGAGTTCCATCAGCAATAAAGCGATGCAGACATTGAATACCAACCAGACCACGCGGCCGGGATGGCTATGGGTGAGGCGGGAGAAAAAATTAGACCAGGCGATGGAGCCGGCATAGGCGTTGGTCACATTGATTTTCAATTGCGACAGAATCACAAAAATGCCGGCGAGCAGCAGTGCGGCATTGGGTGAATTGGTGAGATAGGAAAAGGCAATGGTGTACATCACCGTCGGGTCCGCCGCGTCCAGCATGGAGACGCCTTGGGAAATGGCGATAAAGGCGAGAAATGAGCCGGCGAGCAGTTTCAACATGCCGATGATGATCCAGCCGGGTCCACCCGCCAACAGGGCGATCCACCAGGATTTTTTATTCTCTGCAGACTGGGTGGGCAAAAAGCGCAGGAAATCCACTTGCTCACCGATTTGCGCTACTAGTGCAAACATCACGGAAGTGGCTGCACCAAAGAGCAAAATATTGAAGCCGCTGTCGCCATTTTGGTGCACGGATTCGTAAGTGGCCCAATTTTCGATCATGGAGAAGTCGGAAACCAGAATCACCACCAGGGGCAGAATCTGCATGGCCAGCCACAGAGGTTGCGTCCAGAGCTGAAAGCGGCTGATAAACGTGATGCCGTGAAAAACCAGCGGAATCACGATGACCGAGCTGACGACATACCCCCACGCCAGGGGCAGACCGGTGAGCAGTTCCAGTGCTTTGGCCATGATGGCCGCTTCCAAAGCGAAAAAAATAAACGTGAAAGAGGCGTAAATCAGTGAGGTCGCGGTGGAGCCGATATAACCGAAGCCGGCACCCCGCGTGAGCAGGTCTATATCCACACCGTAGCGGCTGGCGTAATAACAGATGGGCACACCGGCAAGAAATATCAGTGTACTCACCACCAGAATCGCACTTACTGCGTTGGTGGTGCCGTAGCTCAATGTAATAGCGCCACCAATGGCTTCGAGCGCGAGAAATGAAATTGCACCCAACGCGGTATTGGCCACTTTCGTCAACGACCAGCGGCGTGAGCCATTGGCGGTGAAACGCAGCGCGTAATCTTCCAGTGTCTGATTATTGACCCATTGGTTATAACTGCGGCGAATACGGAATATTTGCTGAATGGCCGCCATAGAAAGAAATTACCTTATCTCGATGTTGCGCAGGGGATAGATGTCCACCCTTGCAGGAGCTGTGCCGCCGCGCGCGCCTATTTGCTTTATTGCGCGATTTATCACCACGCATTTTTTATCTGTATACGTCATATGACGTATACGCAGTGAGCGATCGTCCCATAGGCGTGCGCTGCGCCTTCCACAACAATGCCCCCCCGAAGACACGTTTTTATTGCGAGAGGGCAATCACTATGACGATGCAGTTGAAGGTAAATCAGCGCCGCCTGGCGTTTGTGCACAAATTATCGCGGCGTTGGCTGGCGAAAGCCGGGCTTGCCGTTTGTGCGGGTTGGATATTAGGGGCGAGTGCCGAAGTGAACACCACGGGACTTGCGGTAACGGATAAAGAAGTGACGGTGGGAATTCTTCACTCGGTCACCGGCACCATGGCCATCAGCGAAACCGGCTCGGTGCAGGCGGAAAAGCTCGCCATTAAACAAATCAACGCTGCGGGCGGTGTGCTCGGCCGGCAGATCAAATTTATTCAGGAGGACGGCGCGAGCGATTGGCCGACATTCGCGGAAAAATCCAAAAAGCTCCTGGTGAACGATAAAGTGGCTGCGGTATTCGGCTGCTGGACATCGGCATCGCGCAAAGCGGTATTGCCGATTTTCGAACAGTACAACGGTATGCTGTATTACCCCACTTTTTATGAAGGTCTCGAACAATCCCCCAACGTGATTTACACCGGCCAAGAAGCGACTCAGCAAATTCTCGCGGGTATCGATTGGGTAGTGAAGGAAAAAGGCGCAAAAACCTTTTACCTGCTGGGTTCGGATTACATCTGGCCGCGCACCTCCAACAAAATCGCTCGCAAACACATTGAAAAACTCGGTCTGAAAGTAGTGGGCGAAGAGTATTACCCGCTTGGTCACACCCAGTTCAACAGCGTGATCAACAAAATCAAGCTCACCAAACCCGACGTGATCTACGCGATTGTGGTGGGCGGCTCCAACGTGGCTTTCTATAAACAATTGAAAGCTGCCGGCATCAGCCTGCCAAAAGAAAAACCGTTATTGCTGACCATCTCGGTGACCGAAGACGAAATTCTCGGTATCGGTGGTGAAAATATGGAAGGCGCTTACGCCGCGATGAAATATTTCCAAAGCCTGGATAACCCCAACAACAAAGCGTTTGTTGAAGCCTTCAAAGCGGAATACGGCAATAACATCGTGATCGGTGATGTCACCCAGGCTGCTTATCTCGGCCCCTGGCTGTGGAAGGCGGCGGTGGAAAAAGCCGGCTCCTTTGATATCGATAAAGTGCGCGCTGCTTCTCCAGACATTGAATTGACCACTGCGCCGGAAGGTTACGTGAAAATTCACCCCAATCATCACCTCTGGTCGAAGACCCGTATCGGACACGCGTTGAAAGACGGCCAATACAAAGTGGTGCACGAAACGGCTGAACTGATGGAGCCGGACCCATTCCCCAAGGGTTATCAATAATCACTTGATTTAATTTCACGCAAACCGTCGGAAGAGCGGCAGCGCCGCTCTTCCACAAACCAGCGGTATTGGTAAGACCTGGGGGTTCCGATGTTTTCCGACTACACCAGCGCTGAGCTTCTTTCGATTTTTGCCATGCAAGGTTTTGCAGGGCTGATTTTATTTTCGGTGTTCGTGCTCATGGCGCTTGGTCTGGCCATCATTTTCGGTCAGATGGGCGTCATCAATATGGCCCACGGTGAATTCATGATCCTCGGCGCCTACGTGACTTATCTGATTTCCAATTTATTTGCGACCTATCTGCCATCTTTATTCGGCATCTACTTTTTCATTGCCATGATCATCTCATTCGTCGCCGCGGGTGCGCTCGGTGCGCTGGTGGAATGGTCATTTATCCGTTTTCTCTATCAGCGTCCGCTGGACACATTGCTGGCAACCTGGGGCCTCAGTCTGATTCTGCAGCAGGTTTATCGCAGCGTATTCGGCGCCCGCGAAGTCGGGGTGACCTTGCCGGACTGGTTGATGGGTTCGATTCCGCTGACAGAGACCATTGAGCTTCCTATTAACGGAATGTTTGTTATGGGATTGACGCTCACCATCGCCGTCGCAGTTTATTTATTGATGTACAAATCCCGCTGGGGCTGCCAGGTGCGCGCTGTGGTGCAGAACCGGCCCATGGCGGCTGCGGTTGGTATTAATACTGCACGGATTGACCGCATCACATTTGCGCTCGGCTGCGGTATCGCCGGTGTTGCCGGCAGCGCCTTCACCATGATCGGCTCCACAGGCCCCACCGCCGGACAACTGTATATCGTCGATACATTCCTTGTTGTGGTCTTTGGCGGCGCCGCCAGCCTGCTCGGCACCATCGCCTCCGCATTCACCATTTCACAAGCTCAATCCACCATGGAATTTTTCTTGAGCGGTTCTATGGCCAAAGTGCTCACGCTGTTGACGGTGGTCATCATCCTGATGATCCGGCCGCAAGGCCTGTTCGCCATGAAAGTGCGCAAGTGAGGTAGAAGCTATGTCACTAAATACTAGGTCGCTAAAAACGTCGATGCACAGTATTAAAACTGTTTTCCCCAAAGGTGATTTGTTTTATCTCGCGGTACTGGCGTTGTTTTTGGGAGTGTTGCTGCCCATGACGCTGGATATTTTCCGCCTCAACATGGTGGGTAAATATCTCACTTATGCGTTTGTGGCCGTAGGGCTGGTTCTCTGCTGGGGTTATGGTGGAATTCTCAGCCTCGGCCAGGGCGTCTTTTTCGGCCTCGGCGGCTATTGCATGGCGATGTTCCTAAAGCTGGAATCCTCCGATCCAGAGAGCACCAAAATCCAATCTACACCGGGCATTCCGGATTTTATGGATTGGAATCAGATCACCGAACTGCCCTGGTTTTGGGAGCCCTTCTACAGCCTGCCATTTACGATCATCGCGATAATCGCGGTACCCACAATTTTCGCCTACATCATTGCGGTGGCGATGTTTAAACGCCGCGTCGGTGGAGTGTATTTTGCGATTATCACTCAGGCGATTGCATCCATTCTGACGATTTTGATTATTGGTCAGCAGGGGTATACCGGTGGGGTAAACGGAATCACCGATCTGCGCACCCTTCTGGGATGGGATATCCGCACCGATTCCGCCAAATACGTTTTGTATTACGTGAATTTCGTTTGTCTGATGGCGTGTCTGCTGATTGCGCAATTCGTGCGTAAAAGCAAACTCGGACGATTGCTGGTGGCTATGCGCGGTAGAGAAGATCGGGTGCGATTTTCCGGTTACGACGTATCGAGCTTCAAGATCTTTGTCTTCTGTCTCGGTGCGGCATTTTCCGCCATCGGCGGCGCTATGTTTACCTTGCAGGTGGGTTTTATGTCGCCCTCATTCGTCGGCATTGTCCCCTCCATCGAAATGGTGATCTTCTGCGCTGTTGGCGGCCGGCTTTCCATCTTCGGCGCGGTCTACGGAGCCCTGCTGGTCAACTGGGCCAAAACCACTTTTTCCGAATCCTTCCCGGAACTTTGGTTGTTCGCCATGGGCGCGTTATTTATCGGTGTGGTAATGGCTTTTCCCAGCGGTTTGGCGGGAATTTATAAGTCCCATGTTGAGCCATTCATTCTGCGCAGTTGGCAGAAATTAAAACAAGCGAAACCGCAACCGCCAGAACCGCCAACGTCGGTACCAGAAAAAGCGCCGCCACCAAAAACGACTCCGCAAAATGCCGCGCAGCCACATCCCATTGTATTAACCGGCTCCATCAGCCCCGTGGGTAAATGAGAGAGATTGATATGAGCGACAAAAATTCCGTCAAAGATTTTGTTCTCTCGGTGGAGGGGCTCACGGTCTCCTTCGATGGTTTCAAGGCGGTGAACGATCTGTCCTTTTATGTGGAGGAGGGTGAGATTCGGGTGATCATCGGCCCCAACGGCGCGGGTAAAACCACGGTGCTGGATTTGATCTGCGGCAAAACCAAGTCCACAGAAGGCTCCATTAAATTTCGTGGTAAAGAACTCACCAAAATGACCGAGCACGCCATTGTGCACTCGGGTGTCGGGCGTAAATTCCAGAATCCTTCGATTTATGAAGATCTCACCGTGTTCGAAAATCTGGAGCTGTCCTTTCCCCGCGGCCGCAGTGTGGCGGGTGCTTTATTTTTCCGTCGTGACAAGGAAGTGCTGGAAGCGGTGGAAGAGGTGGCGGAAACAATTTTTCTTCACGATCAATTGCATACCACCGCTGGCTTGCTCAGCCATGGGCAAAAGCAGTGGCTGGAAATCGGCATGCTGCTGATTCAAAAGCCGGATCTGCTCATGCTTGACGAGCCGGTCGCCGGAATGTCGGTGGCGGAGCGGAAACGCACAGCGGAATTATTGAATCGTATTACCAAAGGACGTTCAGTGATTGTGATCGAACACGATATGCAGTTTGTGGAGGACATTGCTCACCGGGTGACAGTGATGCACCAGGGCAAAACTCTCTCGGAAGGTTCCATGGAGCGCGTTAAAAACGATCCCAAAGTCATCGAAGTCTATCTCGGCCACTAAGCCGTCAGCGGAGGCGCCTGCATGTTAGCCATCAAAGATTATTCCGTTGCTTATGGACAGAGCGAAGTGATCCACAAAATGAACGTCACAGTGGAGCCGAACCAGATAGTGGCGATTCTCGGTCGCAACGGCATGGGCAAAACAACACTGATGAAATCCCTTATCGGGATGGTGCCGATTGCCAGCGGCTCACTGCAACTGTCTGGCATGGAATTGTCGCAGCAGAAAAGTTATGAGCGGGTAAAAAATGGCATGGCATTTGTGCCTCAGGGCCGCATGATTTTTTCCACCATGACGGTAAAGGAAAATATCGAAACAGGCCTCACCACCACCAAGCAAAAGAGCATTCCCGAGAATATCTACGAGTTATTCCCGGTTCTCAACGAAATGAAAAAGTCGTCGCGGCGGCAATCTCTCCGGTGGTCAGCAGCAACAGCTCGCCATAGCACGGGCGCTGGCGAGTAACCCCAAAGTGCTTTTACTCGACGAGCCGACGGAAGGCATACAGCCCTCCATCATCCGCGAAATGGCGCGCACCCTGCGCCGCATTCGCGACGAACGCGGCCTGTCCATCGTCGTTTCCGAACAGGTATTGAGTTTCGCTCTGGATGTGGCGGACCGGATTCTAGTGATCGAGAAGGGCAATATCGTCCAGGATCAGAAACGTGAGGATGTCGATCATGACAAAGTTGCGTCATACCTTTCCGTATAACTTCTTTCCCACAGCAAGAGGAAATTCCAATGGCTGAAACCATTATCAAAATCGACCTGAAACAATCGCCTTACGAAAACGAAAAAATCCACAATCGCTGGCACCCGGATATTCCGATGGCGGTCACCGTCAAACCGGGGTCGGATTTTATTATCGAGTGCTACGATTGGACTGGCGGGCAGATTAAAAATGACGACGACGCCTCCGACGTGCGCGACGTGGATTTGTCGCAAGTGCATTTTCTCTCCGGCCCTGTGGGCGTGGAAGGTGCTGAGCCTGGCGATCTTTTGGAAGTGGATATTCTCGACATAGGTACGTTTGCCGAAAGCTTGTGGGGCTTCAACGGATTTTTCTCCAAGAAAAACGGTGGCGGCTTTTTAACAGAGCATTTCCCCGAAGCGCAAAAATCCATCTGGGATTTCAACGGCATGTTCACCAAATCCCGCCACGTGCCCAAGGTGGAATTCGCCGGCCTTATCCATCCGGGGTTGATCGGCTGCCTGCCTTCAAAAGAACTGCTTGATGAATGGAACAAGCGGGAAAAAGCCCTCTACGATACCGCGCCGGAATCCGTACCGCCGCTTGCAACAATTCCCTATGCGGAAACGGCACACATGGGTCAACTCAAAGGGGAGGAGAGAGCCAAGGCCGCAGCCGAAGGTGCGCGCACGGTGCCGCCGCGGGAACACGGTGGCAATTGCGACATTAAAGATTTATCCCGCGGTTCCAAAATATATTTCCCGGTCTACGTAAAAGGTGCCGGCCTCTCCATGGGCGATTTGCACTTCAGTCAGGGCGATGGCGAAATCACCTTTTGTGGCGCCATCGAAATGGCGGGATGGATTCACTTGCGCGTCAACCTGATCAAAGACGGCGTTAAAAAATACGGCATCAAAAACCCGATTTTTAAACCCAGCCCCATCGCACCGAAATATGATGATTACCTGATCTTCGAAGGCATTTCCGTCGACGAAAAAGGCAAACAACATTATTTGGATGTTCATATCGCCTATCGCCAGGCTTGTTTGAACGCTATCGAATACCTGACCAAATTCGGCTACAGCAAAGCGCAAGCCTATGCGATTTTGGGTACAGCGCCGGTGCAGGGCCATATCAGCGGCGTAGTCGATATTCCCAATGCCTGCGCCACCTTGTGGTTGCCGACGGATATTTTCGAATTCGACGTCAAACCCAATGCCAATGGCCCCACCAAAGCGATCGACGGTTCCGTTCAAGTACCACTGGCGCCAGATCTGTAAAACAGAGTGCATCATCCATAAATCGAAAACGCCCAGGGAAGGGCACTACTGCCGGAGATAAGACCATGCCCGTATACGATTACCGCTGCCGAGAACACGGCGTTTTTTATCAACTGCAAACCATGGACAACCACGACAAACCCATGGAGTGCCCGGTGTGCGCACAGTTAAGTCCGCGCATCATCATGATCCCGCCGGATCTTTTATTGATGGACGCAGACAAAAAACACGCGCACACCACCAACGAAAAATCCCGCCACGAACCCCTCATCTCCAACCCCGACCGCCGCCAACACGACCACCAACACCGCAAACAATGCGGCTGCGATCACAACATAAAAAAATCCAAACTCTTCTACACCGCCAAGGGCGAAAAAATGTTCCCCTCCATGCGCCCCTGGATGATCAGTCACTGAACTGATTTACCAATCATCATTCAGCACAGAGCACGGCAGATTTCCCCGCTGCAAGGCGGTTTTTTAATACCCTTTTACGCCACCTTGCCACTACCATCTTCGACCTGAATCCCCCCGACGCCCTATTGTGGAGCAAGCGACAAACCAAAACGGTCTCCCAGACCGTTATTTTGGCAGCTTTAGAAAATTGATAGAAAAATCATGGCATTAGAACGTTTTCCGAGTTTGGAGATATGAGTCGCGACGACCGTTTTTATGATCTAGGCTTGTTGATGGGGTGGGTCCAAGGCTTGACGGAACGAGGCGTTGGGGCTAGTTTGGCGAAGTTTTGAGCAGACAAAAATGGTCAGGGAGATATCGGTCTTCGTGACTACGATATAAATGTTATGTGGGTTCTATTTTTTAGGTTTTAGTTGTTAACTGGGTTTTTGCTTTGTAGTAGACAGTCCAGCTTTAATCGCCGCAGTTAATTTTTATCTCGGCAGTTTTGTTCCTGGTGCTTTCGGCGGGGAAAACAATAAAAATAGGTGTGGTGCATTCTTTGTGGTGTGCCACTAAGTTAAATTTTTGTGGTGGCAGGGTGTAGTTTTTTGCGGGTGTATTTATCGGGCATCGGCTCCGCTGGTGCTGCGCAACTACGCTTAAATAAGTAATCTATGTCACTACATAACCATGTGCACCACCTGAAGCCAACGCTATCGCGTTGTCTCAGTTGTGCACGGCGTTATGTGGGCTCTGCTTTTGAGCTTTAAATATTTAAAGTGGCTGGTCTCTCTGTAGCGAGCAGTCCAGCTCTGTGCATTACTGGCAATTCATATGCCGGCAGTTTTGTTCCTGGTGCCTTCGTTGGTATCGGGGTTTAAAAAAGGCGTGGTGCATTCTTTGTGGTGTGCCACTAAGGTAAATTTTGTGGCGGCGAGCAGGGTGTTTTTCGTCGCAGTTTCGGGCATTGGCTTCGCTACTGCTCCGCAACTGCGCAAATAAAAAAGCATGTTTGTCGCCACATAACCAAGTGCAGCACCTGACGCCAACGCGTCCGCTATGCTACCGCGTTGGCGCAGGTGTCCACGGCGTTAGGGGACATCATGGAAATACTAAAACTATCTATCCCTGTATTGATCGCGGTTTTGGGTTGGGTGGCGGGACATTGGTTTAATTCGAAGCGCGATCGCTCGCAAAAGAGGCGAGAGCTAATATCCCGTTATTTGCTTGATTCATATCGGAGTTTAGAAAAATTTTCTATTAGTTTGGCTGGTGGTGTTGAGGCATCGGATACTTTGGCTGCCGGAACTACCTCAGCTATATCTGACATACAGCTATTTGGTAGTGAGGCTCAAGTAAAATTAGCAGTAGAAATTGCCGAAGCAATAGAGAAAACTGGCGGTGTCTATCACGAAGTCCTGAGGAAATTAGTTTCTAGCTTAAGAGAAGATCTTAGAGAGGAGCTGGGTTTGGAAGCGGTAAAAACACCAATCAAGCATTTTGTAATCACATATACAAAGCCCAATGAAAAGCCCTAACAATCGTGTCATACCGAAGCCAAACCTCCGCTTCGTTTCGCGCATGGCCTTCGGCCATTTTATGCGCTTCACTGCGCTCCCGGTTTGGCTCGGCATACACGGGCGTTATGTGGGCTCTGCTTTAAATCTTTGAATATTTAAAGTGGTTGGCCTCTCTGTAGCGGGCAGTCCAGCACTGTGCATTGCAGGCAATACATATGTCGGCAGTTTTGTTCCTGGTGCCTTCGTTGGTGTCGGGGTTTAAAAAAGGCGTGGTGCATTCTTTGTGGTGGCCACTAAGGTAAATTTTGTGGCGGCTGGCAGGGTGTTTTTTAGTCGCAGCTATCGGGCATCGGCTTCGCTACCGCTCCGCAACTGCGAAAATTAAAAATCCTGTTTGTCGCCACATAACCAAGTGCAGCACCTGACGCCAACGCGTCCGCTATGCTACCGCGTTGTCTCAGGTGTCCACGGCGTTAGGCAAAGCGGAATCGAGCGATGAATGAATTTATAGAAAGCCTTTTGAGTGCTTGGCGCGATACCGGGAAATTTGGGCTTACTCTTCCTTTTATTGGTGGCGCATTACGCTCGCAGGGATATTTGGAGGGGCCAGAAAGCGAAGCATTTCGCGCACTGCTAGGGGAATTACAGGCCGCGAGTGTTACTTACCGATTGGCATACTGTGATAAAGCTGGTGATTTAATACTTGCTCCAGTCAGTGGTTCGCCCGGTGGATGCAAAAGAGTTGCTCAGGATGGCGAGGCTACCTCTCTATGGATACAGCACGACCTCGTCGAGAGTGATACTGCCGACTCAATTGAGCTTTATAGAGTGCTGTGGGAAAAGTATGGCCCAATTCTTGAGGCAGGGCATTATTCATGTACAAAGGGCAAATATCACCAATTTACGTCAGCAGACTTGGAACTAATTGAAAGAGCATTCGAAAATAATGCCTAACAATTTGCTCCTGTTGACGCCCAAACCTACGCAGCTTTTGTGCGTTTCGCTTTGCTGCACTTTAGCACAAAAGCCACTCCAGTTTGGTCGCAACAGAGCAAGGCGTTAGCGTTCTTTCCACTAAGTAAAACCATTTAAAGTAGGAGATAGTCATGGCACTAAAATTAGTTGGAGCTATTACGGCAAAAGTCAAAGTTGATGGAGAATACGGAGAAATAGTAATCCCGGCATCCGACTTTAGTCTTGCAGAAGCAGATATAAGGCATCTAGGTGATGGTGATTATCAGTATGAAGCCTTGTACATATATCACGGTGATGACGTTGAAATTTCTTTTCAGGCAACCAACTTTCAAGGAAATGCTTCTATGTACCCATATAGCACAGATGGGGATATAGAAATTCTTGAAGATGACTTGTCAGTTGAAGCCCTACCTTATGATAAAGATGACTACCTCTAAAGTCATGTGAATCAAAAGCTAACAAGCAAAGGCAGCATCGCCCTGCGGGCTGGACGCGCTAACGCGCGCCGCTGCTTTGGGCGTTATGGCCAAAAACAAGGAGAGCCTGCTTGGCAACAAACTATGTTCTGATAGATTTTGAGAATGTGCAGCCGAGTAACCTGGAGGTCCTCAAGCTGCATCCTTTCAAGGTGGTAGTTTTCGTTGGTGCAAACCAAGCAAAAATACCATTCGATCTGGCCGCAGCTATGCAAGCCCTTGGGGATGCGGGGCAGTACATAAAAATCACCGGCACCGGTCAAAACGCCCTTGATTTCCATATTGCGTACTACATTGGCGAGTTCGCGGCCAAGGACTCAAACGCGTACTTCCACGTCATCTCCCGCGATACCGGTTTCGACACACTAATCACGCATCTCAAGTCGCGTGGTGTCAAGATCCAGCGGGAGCGAGACTTGGCAGAAATTCCCGTAGTAAGGATGTCCACTGCCACCTCTACCGACGACAAGGTGTCAGCTATCGTGAAAAATTTGGTTGGTCGTGGGCAGTCGAGGCCCCGCAAAGTAAAGACGCTCTCAAACACTATAAATTCGCTGTTTACTGAGAAGCTATCGGAACAGCAGCTAAGCTCCATTGTAAAAGATCTTGAACAGCGAAAATACATAACGGTGAGTAACGGTAATGTCTCGTATCAGCTGCCTCACTAGCCATAACAATCGTAATCAGGTCGAAATTTATTCCGGCGCTCTTTTTGTGCCAGAAAAAACTCTGGCACAAAAAAATCACCTCCATAAATTCGCCTGTTACGGGCGTTATAGCGTGCGAATTGTTTTTGAACGTGCTTCGTAGAAACGCAGTGCCAAGCAAATACATTTTGGCTTTATCGTAGTTTTCAAAGTGCGCAGTGTCGTTCCGGTGCTAATAGAAAGTGAGCGCGTAACGCACTTCGCATTGTGGGTTGCCACTAAGTGGAATTCTTGCGAACATTCGCATCAATAATATTAATCGGTAGCTTCGGTTGGTTTTGCGGAAACGCAGTTTCTAAAAGTTCAAACTGTCGCTGCCATAACAAGGCGCAGCAACACGCCGCTACGCGGCTGGACAGTTTGTAAGTCGCGCTTTTTGGTTTTGCTTCGCAAAGTATTCCACAACGCGCGCCTTACAAACTGCCGTTGTGCTAAACGTTATGTGAGCTCTGCTTTTGAGCTTTAAATATTTAAAGTGGTTGGTTTCTCTGTAGTCCAGCACTGAGCATTTACTGGCAATTCATATGCCGGCAGTTTTGTTCCTGGTGCCTTCGTTGGTATCGGGGTTTAAAAAAGGCGTGGTGCATTCTTTGTGGTGTGCCACTAAGGTAAATTTTGTGGCGGCAGGCAGGGTGTTTTTTCGTCGCAGTTATAGGGCATTGGCTTCGCTACCGCTCCGCAACTGCGCAAATTCAAAAGCCTGTTTTTCGCCACATAACCAAGTGCAGCACCTGACGCCAACGCGTCCGCTATGCTACCGCGTTGTCTCAGGTGTCCACGGCGTTAGGCGGCTCTGGAAGGACATCACAATGGCTGAAGGCTATACAGCGCGCATGGATGTAACAAACGATGGCACCGACGCGCTCGTGCTGTACGTTGAGCCTTGGGCGCACGACTTTACTGTCAGGCCCGGAGAGTCTTCACCCTGATCGCAAGCAGCGAAGTGCGAGCGCCATACTTCGCCCAACGCGCTGAGAGCGGAACCAGAGACATCGTCGTTTACCTCGAAGGAGCTCCGGACATCTCCTTCGTTGTCTTGGAAGGCAAAACGGAACTCCAGTGCGGTCACAATCGCCAACCGTCTGAACGCAGGTCGCCGCCTAACACCTCGTTGGAGCGGACGCGTGATAGATAAAGTGCCATTCGCTACTGCCGGCGCGCGCGCCGCTCAACTCAACCGTTATGTGGGCTCTGCTTTTGAGCTTTAAATATTTAAAGTGGTTGGTCTCTCTGTAGCGGGCAGTCCAGCACTGAGCATTGCCGGCAATTCATATGTCGGCAGTTTTGTTCCTGTGCCTTCGTTGGTATCGGGGTTTAAAAAAGGCGTGGTGCATTCTTTTGGTGTACCACTAAGGTAAATTTTGTGGCGGCGGGCAGGGTGTTTTTTCGTCGCAGTTATCGGGCATCGGCTTCGCTACCGCTCCGCAACTGCGCAAATAAAAAAAGCCTGTTTGTCGCCACATAACCAAGTACAGCACCTGACGCCAACGCGTCCGCTATGCTACCGCGTTGTCTCAGGTGTCCACGGCGTTATAACTCCGAGTTCCCCAAGAAAAGTAGACACAGGTTTAGGTGCAATTTTGAGCATATTCCCGTCCAACAATATTTGGGCTTTTGTAGTCCAAAGCGCTATGTCGTCAGTGGCCGTTGTAAAGCACTTGGAGTTTCTCAAGGTGTTGGAAGGTAAGCAAGGTTGGGAACCTTAGATCGTGACATGAGAAACGCAGGCAGTCGGAGCAGTTTTAAGCTGCTTTCGTTTCACTCAAGTGACTTAAACACGCCCGCTATGAGCATTAAGCAGCAATCAGATTCGCCTGTCGATTCAGGCCTTCTTACTTCGACTAACGATTACCTATCTTGGTAACCGAATCTGGAGAGCTGGACATGAATTTCAATGCTGACATCGAAGCTATCAAAAGTCTGATCGCGGTGCGCGAGACAGCCATCGCCAATGCAGATGCTGAAGCTGCCATCGAACCCTTGGCCGGTGATGTTGTGGTCTACGACCTTCAGCCGCCGCTTGCTTTCGCCGGAGCCAATGCGCGCGATGCTGAGGCGTTGCGTGCTTGGCTGAAAACCTGGAAGGGATCAGGGCCTAGGGTAGAGTTTCGCGAGTCGCGGATTCTAATCGATGGCGACCTTGGCATCGCTTATGGTCTTAGCTACATGCGAGGGGAAAAGATCGACGAAGGTGCGGTCGAGCTGTGGTTCCGCACTACCCTCGTATTCAAGCGTTCCGAAGAGGGCTGGACGATTGTCCACGAACACAACTCGGTGCCAATGAAAATGGATGGCAGTGGCCTTGCCGCTGTTGATCTGAAGCCCTGATTAGAGAGGGACATTTCCGAAGATTGAAACTGATCGGCTATTGCTTAATGAGCTTGAGCCCAATGATAAATTAAATATATTCAAATCATATTCAGATCCGTCCGTAGTCGAATACTACGATTTAGGAGAGTTCAAGGACGTGAATGCGGGCATTGAAAATAAATTCATGATCTGAAATGTTTTGGCCTGCTTCGGTCCGAGTTTGATGCAACCAGAATATTAGCCGCTAACCTTGAAATTCGATATATCGCACGCATATCGCGGAATCCCCTTTTTCGTTAGCGGAGGTCATCATGTCAAAGCCAATCATTCGCATAAATCCCAACACGCTTCCTAACTCAAGTGAGATGGGATATTCACAGATATCTATCGTTGAACCTGGCCGCATGGCTTATATATCAGGGCAAGTCGCTTGGCAGCCAAATAACGAGTCCGTGCCAGGCGATTTGATAGAGCAGATGAAGCTGGTTTCAAAGAATGCGCTGTCAGCTTTGGAGGCAATAGGCGCATCTACGGAAGACGTAGTGCTAGCGCGAATTTATATGGTTGACCTTACACCAGAAAGACTTGAGCAACTGATGCCGCCATTTTTGGCTACTTTTAAAGGTGCTCAGCCTTGTGTAACCGGTGTTGGTGTGACCGCATTGGCCGCGCCGGATCTCCAGGTGGAAATGGAGCTGGTTGTGCGGCTGCCGGATTGATATCAAGCGCCAATTAAAAAAGCCGGATAGCGATGAGTAATATTCGGGAAAATGTCTGGCGAGAAAGTTATGTGAATTCAGGGGCTCTAGGCCTGTATTTAATTGCTGCCGCTGTCGATACTGGAGGTGCCACATGGTGTGGCGCTGAGCCTGCGGCGATGGTTCTGCACCTTGCTAATCCTTTAGGGTCTCCCCGTTCCATCCCGCCTATCAAAACAACTGTTTATAGTTGCCGTACTGCTCACTACAATATGCGCCTTTTTATGGACGCGGTTTTGATATGAGAGTGCGGTTGCGCGGCTTGCTGCTGGTTGGGAGCTTGGTGGTCATTGCTGGAGTGCAGGGATGTGCCAGCAAGTCTCCTGCGAAGGCGGCTGGTAGGGATGCGGTTGCCGCCGCTCCGGCCGTGAGTAAGGGCAAACCCTCGTCGAATTCATCCACTTCTCCGGCAGCGTCGGTTCCGCCAGAGCCTGCCGCCGTTGCCAAGTCAGCGCCGTCTTCGTCGCCAGCGATTTCGTCCACATCTGTATTGCCGCCTGCCGTTCAACCTTATGCGGAGCCAGCTGCTCAGATGGTCGCGCCGCAAGAATCGAAGTCGGCCGCAAAGCCTGAGCCCCGCCCGTTGCCAAAACCTGCCGCGACGGAGGAGGGCAAATCCGCCCCGAAGCCGCTGGAGTCAAGGCCCGTCGCCAAGCCTGCCGAGGTCAAGCCGGTTACAAAATTCCCAGAGTCGCCTATCACAAAACCTGCAGAGGTAGCGCCGGCTAGCAAACCCGCAGAGTTGCAACCTGTCGCAACGGCCGAGGCAGCCGCTACCGCGAAGCCCCAGGTCAAACCCGCGGCACCCATCACTATGTCCACGCCTCAGCCAGAGCCTGCTTCGGCAAAGTCGGTTGCGGAAGCCGAGGGGGTGAAGGCAGAGCCGCAGACGCCGCATGAGGTTGTGGACATTGAAGAAAAGGAAGTGGAGGTGACGCTGGAGTCACTGCCGATCACCTTGCATGGTGTGTGGGTGCTTTCCGCCAGCACTGACGCTTGTAATCTCAGCACTGTGCCTGTGCAGTTTGATGATGGTCAGGGCATGTCGAAATTGCAGTTGGTCTTCACGGCAAAACAGTGGTTGATCAGAACCCAGTCGGATATTGATATGAGTTACAGCGGCACTGGTTTGATGGTGGACGAAGACGGGTTTTTTCCGCTCGAAGAGCTGGTGCGGGGTAGTGATCTGGCGTTTACCCGGCAGTACGTGGTGATGACACAGGCGTTTATCGCCGGAAAAACTTTGCGCATCACTTTAGGGTTCTGGCCGACCTGGCCGATAACGGAAACCAAAACCGTGACTGTTTCCCTGGAGCATTTTGCAAGCGCGCATCGCGCGTGGAAACGATGTCTATCATTGATCAACGGCCGATGATGTAAATTCAGCGCGCTGTATAAAACAGTTCGAACAGTAATTAAATAAACCGCTAATTCAATAAAAAATTATTTCGACAAAAATAGCCAGACAAAACATAACCAGATAAAACAATAACCAGATAAAACGAGAGCCGGAAAATCAGATGGGACTGCGCTTAAAATTCAATCTTGTATTAAGTTTGACGACCTTGGTGGCGTTGAGTATTTCCGCTGTTGTCAGCCACCGGATTTTGCAGGACAACGCACGCGAGGAGGTTCTCGAAAAAGCGCGCATCATGATGGAAAGTGCGAGCGCCGTGCGCACTTATACCGTCAACGAAATCAAACCTCTGCTCAAAGTACAGCAGCGGCGCACGTTTATTCCGCAAACCGTTCCCGCTTATGCGGCGCACCGCTACATCAAAGCGCTGCAGGAGAGCCACACAGAATATTCCTATAAAGAAGCGACCTTGAATCCGACCAATCCGGCCAACCGCGCTGCGGAGTGGGAGGCGGATATCGTCAACTGGTTCCGCAATCACAGTGATGTGGGTGAGCTGACCGGCGAGCGCGCGACGCCGACAGGGCCGCAGCTTTATATGGGCCGTCCCATCACCATTAAAAATCCCGAGTGTCTGGCGTGCCACAGCACGCCTGCGGAAGCGCCGGAAACATTGATCGCTACCTACGGCAGCAATAATGGTTTTGGCTGGAAGCTTAATGAAACCGTGGGCGCGCAGATCGTGTCCGTGCCCATGTCGCTGCCGCTTGCCCGCGCCACGGAAACCTTCTATACCTTTATGGCGGCGCTGGTGGGAATATTTTTTGTTACCGGAATTATCCTCAACCTGTTGCTGCATTTTATTGTGATAAAACCTGTGCGTGCCATGTCGCAAAAAGCGGATGACATCAGCATGGGAAATCTAGCGGTGGATGAATTGTCCGTGTCCGGAAACGATGAAATTGCCTCCCTTGGCCGGTCGTTCAATCGTATGCATCGCAGCCTTATTAACGCAGTGAAAATGCTCGACGAGACCATGGATCCATGAGTACGCCAGCCACGCCAACCAAAATCGCCAAATATATTGTTGAGGGAATTCTCGGCAGCGGCGCTATGGGCGTGGTTTACAAGGCGCATGACGAGCAGATTGATCGCCAAGTGGCGATCAAGGTGCTGCATGAGCATCTGCGCCTGGGTGCGGACGGCGAAACGCTCGCGGCGCGATTTCTGCAGGAGGCCCGTGCGGCGGCGCGCTGCCTGCATCCGAATATCGTCACGGTTTTTGATTTCGGCAATGAGGATGTGCCCTACATCGTCATGGAATATGTCGAGGGTGTGGAGCTGCGCAGCATTCTTAAATCCCACACCCATTTATCGCTGTCGGAAGCGGTGAATATCATTGTGCAGGTGCTGGAAGCACTCGCGTTCGCCCACGCCAGAGGTGTGGTACACAGAGATATCAAGCCGGACAACATTATTCTGCTGCAGGACGGCGCCGTTAAGGTGTCGGATTTTGGTGTGGCCCGGTTGGATACCTCCGATCTGACCGGCACCGGTTTTATGATCGGTACGCCGAGTTATATGTCGCCGGAAGGTTTGAAAGGCAAACATGTGGATGCCCGTTCGGATTTATTCAGCGTTGGCGTCGTGTTGTTTGAGTTGCTGTGCGGCCAGAGATTCGATCGCGATATCAGCGTCCGGCAAAATCTGGAAAAAATCAAAATCAGCCAGTCGATCAATAAAAGCAACTTGGGAAAAATCCACCGCATTTTGACCCGGGTGTTGCAAGCCTCTGCGAATGATCGATTTCAAAAGGCGAGTGAATTTATTCAGGAGTTGCGGCAGATGGACGATGTGGACGCTCAAGCCACCGTAATGGTGCGCCAGACGCGGGAAATGCAGGCCACACATATTGTAGAAGTGAGATCAGCGGATGATGTGTGGGATGGCGAACTTCTGCAATCCCTTGAGCAATCGCTGGCCACCTACGTTGGCCCGGTAGCGAAGCTTCTGTTAAAAAAAATCCTTGCGCAATACCGCGACCTTCGAAGCTTTGATCGAGCAACTGAGCGCGCACATTCCCACCGAGGTTGAGCGCAGCCAATTTAAAGGCGCGGTACGCCGTTCGGGGATTACCAGTTTGTATCCCACCGGCAGCGCGGCGACCCGTTCCTCGATACACAGCGGCGTCACCAAAGTGACCAGCCAAAAATCAAACCAGGAAGTATCCGCCGCAAAGCAAACCGCATTGACCGAACTCCTCGCGTTTTATACCGGACCCATTGCGCAGAGACTGGTGCGCAAATATCTGCCGGAGTCATTGGATATCACGCAATTGGCCAGCGCTTGTGCGCGGCACATTGCGGATGTGAATGAGCGTCAACAATTTTTGGATAAGGCTGGAAAGCTTTAGGTCATGAGTTATTTGTACGCCGCCAACAGGCAAGGAGAGGGTATTGGATTCTTTTAAAGCGCTGATCATTGTTCCTTTGTTGATCTTCATAGGCATCCTGATCGGAGCACATTTTGTCGTTGCCGAAAGGGAAAGTCGCTGCGAAGCGCAATGCACCAAAAAAGGCATGAATTACGAGTATCGGGGGTTTGCGACGAGGCTCAATATTCGCTCCAATAATCTGAAGTCTGATAGATGCACCTGCGTGGATCGTGCGCAGCCGGATTGAAAATTCCTTACATTCATCCAGACCTCCTTCCGCATCAGCCGCAAGTGATAAAAACCATCTTCTGAAAATGGCTCCGGGCGTTTTTGTCTTGTTTCACTCTTAATTAATTGATGATATGACAATTGAAGGAGCGACGGTTATTCGTTATTGCTTTGTAATTTGTTGCATCGCTTAGTACTTTTTGTCGTTTTCTTCTGCTGCGGTTATACGAATTTTTTTATTGAGTTTCATTTTTTTGCAGTTTTAATTTGTGCGGTGATTAACTTAGTTTCGAGTCGGAGCGGTGATGGGATTGTTCTTTTGTTAAAAGGCGCTGCGATTATTGTGGTTTTATGAACTTGGTCTCGTGGCGGGTTATTGAGGTGGAATAGACTCTGCTCGCTGATTCGGTCCCTGCTACCGGTTTGTCATCCAGGGGCAGAGGTGATCGGGATGGTCGCCGTTATCAAACAGGGTTTTTGTGGGGATATTGTTGTTGATATCCAAAAGATTTCTCATCCGTTTAATGTAGGACACAACCATGAACAGAATCTTTATGGCGTGCGGCATGACCGCCCTTTCTGCGGCCCTGGCTGCTTGCGGAGGCGGTAACGTTGATACATCCAGCAGTTCTTCATCCAGTTCGTCGAGTTCCAGCAGCAGCTCATCTTCCTCCAGTTCCTCTTCCAGCAGCAGCTCATCAGGCGGCGCCGCTCTCAGTTTTCTCAGCGCATCGTTTGATGCAAACGGGTCGCTTCCCGCCGCGTTCAGTTGTGAAGGCAAAGCATTCGGCGATGGTATTTCCCCCCGAATTGTATTGGGCAGACGCCCCGGCCAATACTCAGAGCTTCGCGATTTCCTTTAAAGACCTGAGCTTGCTCAATGGGTCGAACCCAACGCAGGCCTATCACTGGGTGATCTGGAATATTCCGGAAAGCATCACGCTGTTGCCCAGCAATCTCTCCAGCGCCCGCTACCCCAGCGAAATGGGTGGCGCGGAGCAGAAGAGCGCAAATTCCAGCAGCCCTTATAAGTATTTTGGACCCTGTCCGAGCTACAACTTCTGTACTAATGGCCAGCAGCGAACGGAGCACAATTACGCCTTCACCTTGTACGCTCTCGGCGATGCTTCTATCGACCAGAGCGGCAGCGTGGAAGATTTGGATGAATATCTGAATTCCGTAGCGCTGGCGAAGACTGAAATACGGGTGAATTCCGACGCGGCTCCTACCTGCTCGAGTTCCAGTTCGTCCAGCTCAAGCTCCAGTTCCTCAAGCTCCAGTTCATCCAGCTCAAGTTCAAGCTCCTCCAGTTCATCCAGCTCCTCTAGTTCTTCCAGCTCCTCTAGTTCTTCCAGTTCCAGTTCTTCCAGCTCGAGCTCAAGCAGTTCAGGTGGTTTGGATGGGGCCGCTTTGTATCAGGCCAGCTGCGCCGGCTGTCATGGTGCTTTGGCGAGCTCTACGAAGCGGGGCCGCACCGCGCAGCAGATCCGCTCTGGCATGGCATGGTATGCGCCAGTAAACAGCTTGAGCGATGCCCAGCTGCAAGCGATCGCGAACGCGCTGCGTTAGTCAGGCAAGACTAAAGTCGTCAAGGGTGAGTGCTTTGCGCTCACCCTTTTTTTGTCCCTGCGCAAACCCGTTTGTTGTCTCATGTTGCAGCGCCGCCAGCTGCGGTGTCTCACGCTATACTCGCCTCCCTGTCTCCTGATACACGCACGCCTTATGAGCAACACGGATATCCGCGCCCGTTTTCTGCTGCGCCGGCCCGCGCCGCGCGGTCGGCAGGCGTTTGTACTGGATGTGGATGTCACTCTGCCGGGGCGCGGGGTCACCGCGATTTTTGGTCAGTCGGGTTCGGGCAAATCAACCTTTTTGCGCTGTATCGCCGGGCTGGAGCGGCCGGAGCCGGGGGAGTTGGAAGTTTTGGGCGAGCGCTGGCAGTCTGCACGCCTGTTTCTGCCCGCGCACCGGCGGCCGCTGGGATATGTGTTCCAGGAGGCGAGCCTGTTTCCGCATCTTAGTGCCCAAGGCAATTTGGATTACGCCAAACGCCGCGCGGATGTTCGCGAAGATTCGCAATTCACCCAGGACCAGGTGGTCGAGTTGCTCGGCATCGGCCACTGTCTGCAACAGCTGCCCCATGAGTTGTCCGGCGGCGAGCGCCAGCGCGTGGCGATTGCGCGAGCCTTGTTGATTCAACCGCGGTTGTTGTTGATGGATGAACCTATGGCCTCTCTCGACGACCAGCGCAAGGCGGAAATCCTGCCGTATCTGGAGCGCCTGCGGGATGAAATCGCATTGCCCATTCTCTATGTCAGCCACTCAGTCGCGGAAGTCAGCCGCCTTGCCCATCATCTGGTTGTGTTGGATCAGGGCGCGGTCAAAACCCAGGGGCCTTTGACGCAGGTGCTGGCGGGAATCGACCCGCCGCTGCCCCTGGGAGAGGATTCCGGTGTGGTGCTGGAGGCGACTGTGGCAGCCCGCGATCCGCGCTGGCATCTGGTGCGGGTGCGTTTTGCCGGAGGTGAGCTGTGGGTGCGCGATGAAGGCGACGTCGTCGGTCAGCCCGTGCGCGTGCGCATTCTCGCCCGGGATATCAGCCTGACCCTGCAGGAGCAGCGCGACTCCAGCATCGCCAATCGGATACAAGGAGAGGTAATCGCCCTCGCCGAAGACACCCATCCCGCCATGTGCCTAGTTCAGCTTCAGATCGGCCCAAGCACCCTGCTGGCGCGCATCACCCAACGTTCCGCCGATCAACTGGATATAACTCCGGGGCGGTGCGTTTGGGTGCAGATCAAGTCAGTGGCGCTGGTTAGGTGAGTTTCGCGACAAATACAGAAATATTTGCCTCATTACTGAATGCTGGAATTTTTGCGATTGACTGCAATGATGGTTGCAATGTCATTGCGGAAATGAATATCGAAATTGACCGCCTCCACGCCGTCGAAGCGCTGCTCATCAAAGAGATACCAATAAACCGGTGCGTCGTCACCTTTGCCCGATTGGAGGTCGATGCATGTTGTATACGATAAATAATGATCGTATTCCAGGCATAGATACCCATCAGGCAGGCCATGTTGCTCTTTGCATAAGTCTGTTATCCAAAAGAGTTCATGGATATTTTCTTCATTAGCAATGCCTGCGTGGTGGCTGTCACCGATATTCATACAGCCAAATACCGCCAAATATTCTTTGAATGCCGTTGGGAATTGATAACTAGAGGCTTTTTCTGCTCGATCTATAGCGTCTCTGCTGACCCCGCCAGCAATGCGATAACTATGGTCGTATTGATTGAGCACCGCAAGTAGATGCTCATAACTGCAGGATCTGAATTCTTCGGGGACGTCGGTTTTGATTGGAATGGGTATGTTTTTATTTTTTTCGTGTTCTGCAAGGCGGTCGATGAGCGCCGCAATTTTATCTTGCGTAAATAAATTGAAATAAATCTCATCGCCGAATTCCTTGCGGTAACCGGAAAGTATTTCTTCTTCGACCAGTCGCCGGGCTTTTTCTTTTTCGTCCATAAATCCTCCGATCCTGTTATTGATAGATTGCAGAAACGCTGATCTGCATCTGCAAGATGCTGGCAGCCTATTAAAACGATCTGTGCGAGTCAAATCCTGGGCTGCTGGTGATGTTTATTGCGTACTTTCTGCGGACGGCATTTCGGTTGAATTTTCCGAGTAAGCGACATGGCGGCTAAGCGAGCCGAGGCTTTATCCTGCTCTTCCGTCGCGTTTCGTTCGGTGGAGTTTTGAGTGGCTGCGGAGTATACTCGCGCGGCTTTTTACCCCTCATTTAAGGAGCTTTACATGAAAAGGTTTGCCTCACTATTGGTTATCTTGTTTGGTCTGGGAATGTCCACATTGGCGCTGGCCGCTGCGGAGTTAGTTGATCCCGCACCAGTTGTTGTTCCCTCCGGTATCTCAGAAAAAAGAATTGGTCAAACAAATCAAAAAGGCATTTGTCGGTCGCAATTGGACGATTGAGAAAGAGGAAAATGGATCTATCAAGGCAACCTTGTATCTCCGCTCACATGTCGCAAGGGTTGCGGCGGATTACACCAAGGATCAGGTGAACCTTACTTATATTTCCAGCGAAAACCTCAACTACAAAGAGCGGAAGGACAAGCGTCTGATCCACAAAAATTACCTGACGTGGATCCAGAACGTGCGCAATGACCTGAACAAAAATCTGCAGCTCGCAGTACTGGACGCAGAGTAATCCGGGTCCCAGGCCGCGGGCTTCTATCTACGCGCTTGAGGTGCGAACCTGAATGACCGCGTCGAGCCTTAAAACTAAACCCACTCGCGCGGTCTATCCACTACAGTTGCCGTATTCCGGGCCGTCTGGCCCGTTCCTCCGTCAGATGTTCGATGCTGGCCATCTCGGCATGTAACATGACGCCTTTGATCAGCGGGAAAGATGTTTTGCACGCGAAAATCTGCATAGTCGATTACGACCTGGTATGTGCCGCAGGTGTTGGTCTACCGGCCGTGAGAGCGGCCCTGGTGCAACAGCGAACCGGGCTCAAGCCCAATGATTTCCCCGAATGCGCCTTGGAGACCTACATAGGTCGGGTCGCGGCGGTTGACGAATATGTCTGGCCCGAGGCCGACCTCGAATGGAAAAGCCGCAATAACGCGCTGGTGGAATTGGCGCTGCAGCAGGGCACTCTGCTCGAGTCCTTGGCGCGGATTCGCGACCGGGTGGGCGCATCGCGCATAGGCCTGGTCATGGGTTCCAGCACATCGAGCATCGACCGCGCCGAGGCGGCTTATCGCGTTCAGCGTGAGCAGGGTTCGGTGCCGGAGGAATTCCTCCGGCTCAAAGTGCTCAACCCGCACGCTCCCGCTTTTTATACGGCCCACCGCACCGGCATTGCTGGACCCTGCGTGACCCTGAGCACCGCCTGTTCCTCCTCCGCCAAAGTCTTCGCCACTGCCGCCCGCTGGTTGAACGCCGGCATAGTGGATGCGGTGTTGGTGGGCGGCGCGGACTCCCTGTGCCTCACGGTGTTGTACGGATTCCACTCGCTGCAATTGGTATCGAGCAAATTGTGCAGTCCATTTGACGAGTCCCGCGACGGCATCAATTTGGGTGAGGGCGCAGGCTTTGCGCTGCTCACCCGGGAAGATCTGGCGCAGGGAGAGGGCGCCATTCTCTTAAGTGGCTACGGCGAAAGCTCCGATGCCCACCATATGTCCCACCCCCACCCGGAGGGCGAAGGCGCCCGACTGGCGATGCGGCAGGCCCTGGCGATGGCGCAGCTGCAACCGGAGCAGATCGACTACGTGAATCTTCACGGCACTTCCAGCCGGGTAAATGATTTCGTCGAAGGCAATCTGATGGCGCAGGTGTTTCCTACCGGCACCCCCATGAGCTCGACCAAGGGCTGGACCGGTCATACGCTCGGGGCAGCCGGTATTGTCGAAGCCATTATCGCGCTAGATACCTTCCACACCGGCCTATTGCCGGGCACTCTGCACTGCAAACGAGTGGACCCGGAAATTGCGCTGCAACTCACTCAGGACAACCGCCAAGGGGCGCCCCTGCATGTGATGAGTAATTCATTCGGCTTCGGCGGCAACAATGCGAGCTTAATTTTCAGCCGCGCGGAGGTTGGCGTATGACGATGCAGATCGATCTGACCTGTTATGTTTATGGCCTCGGTGCCTGGGGACCGGGTTTTGCCAACTGGGGCGATCTGCAGGCGCAGCTGCTCGACCCGGCCAGGATTCCGGCGGACCTCACCGCACCCCCGCCCAAGGCGGAAGTCATTCCCGGCAACGAACGACGTCGCGCGCCGCCAGTGGTACGGGCCGCGGTGGAGGTATCGGCACAGGCGACACAGGCGGCGGGGGTAGGCCTAGGCGACCTAGCCTGCGTGTTCGGCTCCGGCCTGGGGGATACGGAAATCACCGATTACATGTGCACCCAGCTCGCGACCCCGGAAAAACAATTGTCGCCCACCCGCTTTCACAACTCCGTGCACAACGCTCCTGCCGGCTACTGGACCATCGCCACCCACTGCATGCGCTCCGCCAACTCCATAGCCGCGTACAACCAGACCGCGGGCATCAGTTTGATGGAGGCGGCGACGCAGGCCCGCCAGGAGCAGGTGCCGGTTCTGGTGACCCTGTACGATCTCTGCGCCCGCGGCATATACAGTAATGTGTACACGGTGGATCAGGACTTCGCCGCAGCGCTGGTGATCAGCCCGTCGTTGCTTGCTCATCCGCCGCTGGCGAAGTTGACCATGAAGCTCGCACCATCCGCTTGCGCGGAGCCGGCGTGGGCACCGTCTTTCGCGCACTTATGCGCAAACAATCCGGCGGCGAGAGTGTTGCCACTGCTGCATGGGCTGGCTCTGCCGGCGCCGCAGGCGGAGGCAAGCCTCGAACTTGCCGCCGGGATTTTTTTAAAAATTCTCATCGAAAAATAAAGAGGACGTCGTGAGCGAAAAACGCGATCTCATTATCCTGGGGGGCGGTTTGGCCGGTATGGGGCTCGCCTTGCAGGCTAAAAAACAGCAGCCGGATCTGCATATTTCCGTTATTGAAAAAAATGCCTTTCCCCGGCCCGCCGCCATCGCCAAGGTGGGTGAGTCCACCGTGGAAATCGGCTCGTTTTATCTGAGCCACCAGTTGGGGCTTGAGGCGCACCTGGACAAGAGCCATCTGCGCAAATTCGGTTTGCGTTTATTTGCCGGTGTGCCCGAGCGGGATTTTGCCGAGTGTGATGAGTTGGGGCCGAGTAAAACATTTGGTATTCCCACCTATCAGCTGGATCGCGGTGTTCTGGAAAATCACTTGGCCGCACAATTGCGCGCGCATCAAATCGAATTAATTGATCAGGCGGATGTGGGCGCAGTGCAGGTAGCGGATGAAAAATCCGTCGCCTTCGCCACTCCCGCCGGCGCACGCAATCTGCAATCGCGCTGGTTGGTCGATACCTCCGGACGCGCGGCGATCCTGAAAAAATCTCGCTCTGCAAGCGTCCAGTGAGCATCGCGCCAATGCTGTGTGGTTCCGGGTCGACCGGCGGGTTATCGTCGATGACTGGACGGCAGATTCCGCCTGGCAGGCGCGCAGCGGGATGCCGCACGAGCGCTGGAAAAGTACTGTCCATTTAACCGGGCCGGGTTATTGGGTGTGGTTGATTCCGCTGGAATCCGGCGTGACGAGTGTCGGAATCGTTATGGACGATACGGTTTATAACTCGGCAAATATTCACGACCCGCAAAGCGCGGTGCGCTGGTTGGAGCAGAATCAGCCGCGCTGTGCGGATGCTATCGCCGGTGCGACTTTCCTCGATTTTGTCCGCCTGCCGAATTACGCCTTCGACTGCAAAAAAGTCCTCTCCGCCGACCGCTGGGCGATTTCCGGTGAAGCGGGTTTTTTTGCCGATCCTTTTTATTCGCCCGGAAGTGATTTTATTGCCATCGCCAATGGCTTTATTACGTCGCTGATGGCGGATGATCGCATGGGCAAAGATATTCAGTTGAACGCAGCGGTATACGAAAAGATTTTCCGCTCGATTTATCAGAATACCCTCAGCCTGTACGTCGATCAGTATGGCGGTTTTGGCGACCGCTTGATGATGGGACTGAAAACCCTCTGGGATATCGCCTATTACTGGGGGGTGCTCTCGCTGCTGTATTTTCGCGACGCTTTGTGCGATTACCAGAAAATGCGCCCGTTAATTAACGATCTGCTGGCCACGCAGGAACTCAATCAGCAAATTCAGGCGCTGTTTCGCGAGCGCGCCAAACAGCGCTTGGTGCTGCCGGCGCGCGGTGTATTTCTGGATCAATACAAAGTGCCCTGTCTGAAATATTTCAATGATGTGCTGCAGAATCCGCTGGATGCGGACGTGCAGACCGATCTGCAGCGGAATATGGAAATTCTGCGCTGTGTGGCGGGCGGCGTGACCGAGTTGCTTCAGGGCGTCAGCCTGCAGGACATGGCGCCAGCGGCGCGGGAATGGATCGGCGACAATTATTGTTATGGACTGCTCGCCTGAGTGTTATGAGCTGTTCGCCTGAGCAATACGCGCTGCAGGTCTAGTGTCAGGCCTTGCCGGTCCGAGCCAAGGCCGCGTGATAGAGCTCCAACACTTTCGCGCGATGCAGTTTGCCGGTCGCCTCGCGCGGCAGACGCTCGACAAACAGCAGCGGACGAGGCAGAAAAACCGTGTCCAGATGCTGAACAAAATAATGTTGGATCGCCGCACTTGATGGCTCGTCCTTCGCCACCACCAGCGCCGCCGGGCGACTGGCCGCGTCTTCCGGCATAAACACCACGGCATCGGCAATTCCCGGCGTATCGAGCAGCACCTGGGTGATTTGCATCAGCGAGCCGCGTTTGCCGCCCACGTTCACCATATCTTCATTGCGCCCCAGCAATGTGAATCCTTCCGGCGAAATCTCCACACGATCCTGCAATACCTGAACTTCGGTCAGGTGGGCTCCGCCGATCTGCGGCGGCGCTCCGGCACTTTGGGGCTGGAACGACAGGCCGGGAATCAGTCGCCATAAGGTTTCGCTGGCGGTGCGGCGGAAGGCGGTGGAGCCGATTTCGCTGCAGCCGTAAATTTCCAGCAGGTCGCCGCCGGTGGCCGCTTCACTGGCGATTGCGAGGTCGGCAGCTAAAGGCGCTGTGGCGCAGAGGATGCGCGAGCATGGCGGAAGAGGCAGATTGCTACCCACCAGCGCGCGCAGATGAACTGGTGTACTCACCAACAGCCGCGGCGCCGGCAGGGCCTGTAGAGTCTTCACCAGATCGGCGGGAAACAGAGGGCGGCTGTCGGCGACGCACACAGGCCAGAACAGTGGGATCAGCACGCCCGTTTCCAGGCCCCACATATGTTGTGGCGGCACCGTCGCCAGTTGATGCACCAGATCGCCAGTGGGCGGCAGCATGCAGGCGCCATTCATCAGCGAGCTGGTCACCAGGGTGTGCCAGGGTTTGTTGATGGCTTTGGGCCGACCGGTAGAGCCGGACGTAAAAGCGATAGCGGCGGGAAAATCCCGTTCGATTTCCGGAATCGCCGTCGCGCGTGAGGATTGCAGACGCCACTGGTTCAGATTCACCTGCGCCAGGTCGGCGAGATCGACAAGGTCGCCGGCTTGGCCGTGCTGTTCGTTCGGCGCACTCAGCGGGTTATGCAGATGGTTATGCAACAAATAGCTGGAAGGGTATTCCGCCGCGAGGCGGCGCAGCGTTTCCGGCGAGCGGTTCTGCGGCAGCAAGGTGGTCTGACGGCGGATCAGCGCGGCGCAAAACGCCACGGTGAACAGATAGGGGTTATCGCACAGATTCAGCACAAAGCGATGTGCCGGCAGGTTTTCCGCAACCTGTTGGCAGTGGCTGACAAATTCGGCGGTGGAGATCTCGCCGGTTCGACCGTTGAGGGCCGGTTGATTGCCGGCGATGCGGGCAATGGCCCCCTTTCCATCCCGCCAAACCAGGGGGGAGGGTTGGTGAGGTGCGGCTATGTGCCAGCCGGCTTTGTGTATCGGCCACTGGGGAGTTCGTTAATTTTTGTGGGTTTCGACAAACTCGGTCAGCGACGCCAGGGTCGCGAAGGCTTTGCGGGTCTGTTCGTCATCGGCCTGCATCTGGACGCCGAATTTCTGCGAAATGGCCAGGGCGATTTCCAGTGCGTCGATAGAGTCCAGGCCCAGTCCGCCACCGAACAAAGGGGCGTCCGGTTCGATTTCAGCGGCGTTGACACCTTCGAGGTTCAAAGCGTCCACCAGCAGTTGGGCTATGATGTGTTGAGCGGCAGTTTGCATGTCCGTCCATCCGGGAGTAAGTGATCAAGTTATTGAATTTTTTCCGGTTTTTGGCGGATTTTACGTCTAGGCTGCCGCCTCGACGCGTCTTTGAGCGCCTTAACACGGGGGCGTGGATTGTATACAATCCACGCCCTTTAATCAGCGGTATTTGGCCCCTGAGACCATAAACACAAAAACCTGGGGCCGTCGATTCGGCATTTATGTCCATATTTGTTCAGGAATATATCTCTTCCCGCGCTGCCGCTAGTGATGTCGGCGAACTGCTCAACCAGGATGGTGTTCTCGCTGTCGTGGGCTATACCGGCGATTGTCTGGAACCTGCGGCCCCCGGCTATATTCCCTCTGGCCTCAGTCCGTTCGGTCAGACCGCTCTGGAAGTCATTCGCTATCCTTTTGGCCGGGCCGAGCGCGGTATCACCGATCGCTGTCACTGGAATGTGATCGGCGATCTGATCTGCGCCGCCACTTGGATCAGCCCGGCGGAGTGTCTGGATGTCGAAGCTGCCACCGAGCAGGCCTACGACCGCATTCTCGGCGTGGCGGAACAACTCGGTTTCGCTTTTCCCTTTCGCATCTGGAACCTGCTACCGCAGATCAACCAGGGCGCGGGCGATCAGGAGATCTACAAACGCTTCTGCAGTGGGAGGATGCGTGCGTTTACCCGCCACGGTATGGCTGCGGCCGAATACCCGGCGGCCTCCGCCGTGGGCCATCACGCCGATGGCGCGGTCATTTATCTATTGGCCGCAGCCAAACCGAGCCGCAATCTGGAAAATCCTCTGCAGATGCCGGCCTATACCTATCCGCGCGAATACGGCCCCTGCAGCCCGTCGTTCGCCCGGGCGACCCGGATTGAGCTGGGCGGTAAAGACTTTTTATTTATCTCTGGCACCGCCAGCATTCTCGGTCACAGCACCCAGGCACCGGACGATATCGTCAGTCAGCTGGAAGTGACCCAGGCCAATATCGCCCAGCTGGTGGCCCAGGCCGGCGGCTCCGGCGACAAGCTCAGCGCCCTGCGGGTGTATTTGCGCCACCCGGAGCATCTCGATGTTGCTCGCGCGCTGCTTGAGCGCACTTATGCGGCCGGGCATCTCAATTTTGTCCATGCGGATATCTGTCGCCAGCAGCTTCTGGTGGAAATTGAAGCGCTCGTCGAGCTGTGAGCCCACCGGGCGCCCTATGACTGATCACATGCAAAACTGGTGGTGCCTCGGCTCAACTCTGTTGGAGCTCGGGCGGTGAAGAAGCTGCTCGACAGACCCTGGCGGGTGGTGGCGACTGGTTTTTCTTTTGTGCTGTTTGGTCTTGGCGGGCTTTGCCTGGGAGTATTTCTCGGCGCTGATCTGATCCTGCTCCGCGCTGGACCTGCGACCAAAATCCGCGTGGCGCGCCGCGCCATAAGTCTGTTGTGTATTTTCTACATCAAAACCTTGCGAGCGCTCGGCCTGCTCACCTATCAATGTGATGGATTTGTGGACGTCGATTGGCGCGGCAAATTAATCATCGCCAATCATCCCACCCTGCTGGATGCGGTGTTTTTGATGGCACTGATCCCCAACGCCACTTTTGTCGCCAAGGCTTCCATGACACGCCACGCCATGGTCGGCGGCGCCGCTCGGCTCGCTGGTTACATCGCCAACGACCAGGAGGGGCGGAATTGTTGGAGCAGGCCAAACAGGCGCTGGGTCGGGGTGAAACCCTGGTGATTTTTCCGGAGGGCACGCGCACCAGTGGGTCCGAGGTTAAATTCAAACGCGGCGCGGCGAACATAGCGGTGGCTACCGGCTGCCCCATAGTGCCGATCCAGATCCGCTGCGAACCCGTCACCTTGCGGAAAAATCAGAAATGGTATGATGTGCCGCCGCGCAAACCCAAGTTTACCTTTAGCGTGTTACCGGAAATCACCTTGCGCCATGTGATCGATACAGATCGACCCACCGGTATACAGGCGCGTCAGCTGAATCATTATTTGCAGAATTGCCTGATGCAGACTAAACCTGCCGGCGAGCTGCCACATCCTTCACTTTCGGGAGTTTGACTCGTGTCTTCCAAACCTACCCAGGAATATGTCTATCAGCACATCACCCGGATTCTGCATGAGCAGTTCGATCTCGATCCGTCATCCATGACGCGCGAGACGGATTTGCGCGCCGACCTTGATATCGACAGCATTGATGCCGTCAATATTCTGATCGAACTGAAATCGCTCACCAGTAAAAAAAGTCGCCATTGAAAATTTCCACCAAATCAAAACCGTCGGCGATTTGGTGGATGTGGTCTACGGACTGCTCAACAGCGAAGGCGCTGAGTGATGGCGCAGGGCGGCGCGCGAATATTTGCCGACGTTGAAATGGAAATACCGTTTTTGATGTGGATTCCCTCAACATCGTGTGGCACGGCAATTACTGCAAATATTTTGAGGTTGCCCGCTGCGAGTTGCTGCATAAGATCGGTTACGACTACGCCGATATGCGCAACACGGGTTATGCATTTCCGATCATCGAATTAAAAGCCAAATATATTGCCGCTGGCATTTCAGCAGCGCATCCGTATTCGCGCGGAGCTGCTGGAAT
>JANPZW010000006.1 GCA_024707385.1 Cellvibrionaceae bacterium
AGAATTTTGGTAGGCCTGGGCAGACTTGAACTGCCGACCTCACCCTTATCAGGGGTGCGCTCTAACCAGCTGAGCTACAGGCCTAAAACTCTCTTGCCAACCTTGACTGCAAGCTATCTCATAACACTACAAGTACGTAGTTGACGGTTAACTTGCGGCTTTAGGCTTGTCGCTTACAGCTTTTACTGCAATGATCGGATCAAGCAATGCGTGTGGACGCTTATGGACAGGTGATTTCGTTTAAGGAGGTGATCCAGCCCCAGGTTCCCCTAGGGCTACCTTGTTACGACTTCACCCCAGTCATGAATCACACCGTGGTAACCGTCCCCCTTGCGGTTAGACTAGCTACTTCTGGTGCAACCCACTCCCATGGTGTGACGGGCGGTGTGTACAAGGCCCGGGAACGTATTCACCGCAACATGCTGATTTGCGATTACTAGCGATTCCGACTTCATGGAGTCGAGTTGCAGACTCCAATCCGGACTACGAAGAGTTTTGCGGGATTTGCTCCACCTCGCGGATTCGCTTCCCTCTGTACTCCCCATTGTAGCACGTGTGTAGCCCTACTCGTAAGGGCCATGATGACTTGACGTCGTCCCCACCTTCCTCCGGTTTGTCACCGGCAGTCTCCTTAGAGTTCCCAACTGAATGATGGCAACTAAGGACAAGGGTTGCGCTCGTTACGGGACTTAACCCAACATCTCACGACACGAGCTGACGACAGCCATGCAGCACCTGTCTCAGATTTCCCGAAGGCACCCTCATATCTCTACAAGGTTATCTGGATGTCAAGAGTAGGTAAGGTTCTTCGCGTTGCGTCGAATTAAACCACATGCTCCACCGCTTGTGCGGGCCCCCGTCAATTCATTTGAGTTTTAACCTTGCGGCCGTACTCCCCAGGCGGTCGACTTATCGCGTTAGCTGCGCCACTAACCCCTCAAGGAGGCCAACGGCTAGTCGACATCGTTTACGGCGTGGACTACCAGGGTATCTAATCCTGTTTGATCCCCACGCTTTCGCACCTCAGCGTCAGTATTGGGCCAGAGTGTCGCCTTCGCCACTGATGTTCCTTCAGATCTCTACGCATTTCACCGCTACACCTGAAATTCCACACTCCTCCTCCCATACTCTAGCTACCCAGTTCTAAATGCAATTCCCAGGTTAAGCCCGGGGCTTTCACATCTAGCTTAAATAGCCGCCTACGCGCGCTTTACGCCCAGTAATTCCGATTAACGCTTGCACCCTCCGTATTACCGCGGCTGCTGGCACGGAGTTAGCCGGTGCTTATTCTGTTGGTAACGTCAATCCTAATGGTTATTAACCATCAAGCCTTCCTCCCAACTTAAAGTGCTTTACAACCCGAAGGCCTTCTTCACACACGCGGCATGGCTGGATCAGGGTTGCCCCCATTGTCCAATATTCCCCACTGCTGCCTCCCGTAGGAGTCTGGACCGTGTCTCAGTTCCAGTGTGACTGATCATCCTCTCAGACCAGTTACGGATCGTCGCCTAGGTAGGCCTTTACCCTACCTACTAGCTAATCCGACGCGGGCTCATCTGATAACGTGAGGTCCGAAGATCCCCCACTTTCCCCCTTAGGGCGTATGCGGTATTAGCATCCCTTTCGAGATGTTGTCCCCCATTACCAGGCAGATTCCCACGCGTTACTCACCCGTTCGCCGCTTTACTCATTCCGAAGAACTTTCGCGCTCGACTTGCATGTGTTAGGCCTGCCGCCAGCGTTCAATCTGAGCCATGATCAAAGCTCTTCAGTTTAAATCATATGAACAATCTTTCGATCGCTCTAATCTTTGCTCAAACCACTGACTACCTTTCTCGCGTTATTACTAAGCTTGAATTGATAGGTCACTTATGGCTCGATATTTCTTAATCCACTCTAACCACAAGCGCCCACACGCTTTGCTTGATCCTGTTTGTTAAACAACTCCTAAGCGCTTCACTTAGGACTTGGCTCTCTCAAGCCGGGCGCGCATTATACGCTTTTTTGTTTCTTGTGCAAACTTTATTTTCTATTGATTGAAAATGTTTCGTTTGCTTTCACTCGGCTTCCGAAAGCTTGTTTCGGGTCGCTTGTTGTGAGGCGCGCATTCTACTCAGTTTGCTAACCCATGCAAGACTTTTTTCAAAATATTTAAATTTATTTCCAGAAGGCCGAAATGCCTGCAACACCTCTAGCCCCAGCCCATCTGGCCTCAAACAAATCCCCAGCATCCAGCCCACCAAGAGCATATGCCGGAACTCCTTGCCCTGCTGCAAACTTCTCAAAGCCGCCCCATCCCAATACGGCAGCGCCCGGGTGGGAATCGGTGTGATTTACGGGAGAGAGAAAGATGTAATCTGCGCCCAATGACCTAGCAAGCTCAATCTCTTTGGGGTTGTGGCATGACACTCCGAACCAAACATCCTCGCCGACAGGCCGCCTCACACATGCATCCAAATGCGCCGCACTTAAATGAACGCCATCTGCCGCAGACCAAAGCCGGGAATCGATAGACGAGTGCACCAACCAAGGCACCCCTTCGCGACGACAAGCCTCGCGCATAATTGGCAGCAGATTTTCAATTTCGTCGGCATGCTTCGAAGCTGGACGAAACACAAGCATTCCTGCCCCACGGGAAGCAGCGCCTTTTATTCGAGAGACCAAATCAAACTGGTCAGCGAATCCGCCTGTGACACAAATGAAGTCTGGCAGGAGCAAAGCTTTGATAATCGGGGCATTTGCGGCAGGGAACGCATACTGACCAAGCTCCACCACAGGAACCCACTGCACCGGCTGTCCTTCTTTACCAATCGGCTCACCCGTGAAGGCAACCACTTCCCTGACATCCAAGAAAACTTTTTTATCGGCGTAGGAAAAGGGTATGCCGATCAACGGAACCGACCGCACAACCTGAATCCCCAACTCCTCCAACAACTCTCGCTCTAGCGCAATTTCACAACTCTCGCCGGCTTCGATTTTGCCGCCGGGAAATTCCCAGAGATCTCCTTGATGCTTGTGTGGCGGGCGCCTTGCGATAAGAACCCGCCCAGCGTTGTCACGAACGACCCCGACCGCCACGCGAACTTCTGTGGCGCTGGCGTCACGTCCTGTATTCGGCATTGATCGTGACGTATTCGTGAGAAAGATCGGAGGTCCACACGGCCTCTTCAGCATCACCTCTTCCGAGGTGTATTTTGATTGCAAACTCCGGGCGCTTCACAATCGCTGTTCCGGCGGCATCTGTGTAACCGGCATAGCGGGCGCCATCGTCAACCACGAGCACCTCATCCAACCAGACTTTTACTTTCGTTACATCTAGATTGGAAATTCCCGAATATCCAACCGCGGCAACTATCCTGCCCCAGTTGGCATCTGATGCGTAAAGCGCCGTTTTAACGAGAGGGGAATGGGCCACGGAATACGCCGCTTTGAGACACTCTGCCGAGCTTGCGCCTCCTGACACATTAATAGTCACGAATTTGGTGGCACCTTCGCCATCCCGGACTATGGCGTGCGCAAGCTGCTGCATCACCGCAACCAGGGCTTCTTTGAGTTTTTCAAACAACTCACCCTCTGCAACTTCAATCCGAGCGACACGCGACCGGCCAGACGCCATCAAAATGCAAGCGTCGTTCGTTGAGGTATCGCCATCTATGGTGATGCGATTAAATGAGCGGTCTGCGGCTGACTTAAGCAAATCGTCAAGGACAGGCTGAGCCACGGCTGCATCCGTGGCAACGAAGGCCAGCATGGTCGCCATATTGGGGCGGATCATACCAGCGCCCTTGGCGACACCCGTCACGCTAATCATTTCACCCTGGAATTCAAATTGGACGCTTGCGCCCTTGGGACAAGTGTCCGTGGTCATAATCGCGCGAGCGGCGTTTTCCCACGCATCCTCTTGCAGCGCGTCAACAGCAGCTGGTAACACTGCGGCAATTTTTCTCGACCGGCAAAAATTCGCCTATCACACCCGTGGAAAATGGCAGCACCTGCTCAGCAGTTACTCCTCCCAGCCCCGCAACTGTTTTGCAGGTCGCACGGGCGTCCGCCAAACCTCGGTCACCGGTACAGGCGTTCGCATTGCCTGAATTAATTAACAGGTAACGCACCCCTCCACGAGAGAGATGATCCTTCGCCACCACAACCGGCGCAGCACAGAAGGCGTTTTGGGTGAATACACCAGCGACAGTACCGCCTTCCACAACTTCGAAAACCAGAACATCAAATCTATCAGGCCGTTTGATACCGGCGCGCGCAGCGCCTATTTTCACCCCTGCAATGGGATGCATGTGCGGCCATGGAACCTTTGTTGACACCTCAGCAGCTCCTTTTTGTTCTATGCCAATTTGCCATGGCAGGACTTATATTTTTTGCCTGATCCGCAGGGACAAAGCTCATTGCGGCCGACTTTGGCCTGGGCACGCACCAGCGGCTCCTGCTTTGGTGGCTGAGCCGGGGAAGACTGAGTTGCCGGCTCCAAAGCTGAAACCTCTTCGTGCTGCAGACGCATTTTTCTTTGCGCTCGCTCTGCTTCTTCCTGGCGTTGGCGCTCCATTGCATCGAGCTGCTCTTGCGTCATGGGCTCAAGCCTAAACAAAACCCGCGTCACATCATGCTTGAGCGTGTTGAGCATTTCCTGGAACAGACCGAAGGATTCCCGCTTGTATTCCTGCTTCGGATTTTTCTGCGCATACGCTCGCAAACCAATGCCCTGGCGCAGATGATCCATATTGGACAAGTGCTCCTTCCAGAGCGTATCCAACACGTGCAACATCACCTGCTTTTCCAGGGAGCGCATGATGGGGCCGATGCGCTCGGACTTGTCGCGATAGAACTGATCCATTTCGGCCAGAATCCTTTTGCGCAACAGCTCTTCGTGCAGCGTCTTATCTTCCGCCAACCACTGTTTGATGGTTAACTTGACGCCGAACTCGCTCTCTAATGCCTGCTCAAGCGCGGGCACATCCCACTGCTCTTCCAGAGATTGGGGCGGGATATGGGACGAGATGATGTCCTGCACCACATCGCCACGAATGCCGTGAATGGCCTGTTCGATGGACTCTTCATCCAACAAGTCGTTACGCTGGTTATAAATGACCTGCCGCTGATCGTTTGCTACGTCATCGTATTCCAGCAGCTGTTTTCTGTAATCGAAGTTGCGCGCCTCAACTTTTCGCTGCGCAGTTTCGATTGCATTGGTGACCATGCGATGCTCAATCGCCTCACCCTTTTCCATCCCCAGGGCGCTCATGATTTTGCGCACACGATCAGAGGCGAATATCCGCATCAGATTGTCTTCAAGTGACAGATAAAAACGGGAATAGCCGGGATCACCTTGACGCCCCGCCCGACCGCGCAACTGATTGTCGATACGGCGAGATTCATGACGCTCAGTACCGACGATATGCAACCCACCGGCGCTCAGCACCTCTTCATTACGCTTCTTCCATTCTTCCTTGATGGTGGCGATCTGTTCGGGTGATGGATTCTCTAATTGAGCAACCTCGGCCTCCCAATTGCCGCCCAAGACTATATCCGTACCGCGGCCAGCCATGTTGGTGGCGATGGTTACAGCGCCCGGCCGACCTGCCTGAGCCACAATTTCAGCCTCGCGGGCGTGCTGTTTGGCGTTCAGAACTTCATGCGCAATTCCCGCTTTCTTAAAGCGACGGGACATTTCCTCCGAGGTTTCCACGGACGCAGTACCCACCAGAACCGGAGCCTTGGTGGCGCTGATGCGCTTAACCTCTTCCACGATGGCTTCGTACTTGTCCTCGACGGACAAATAGATGAGATCGTTTAAATCACGTCGTTGAATTGGGCGGTTGGTGGGAATTACCACCACGTCGAGACCGTAGATTTGACGGAACTCAACTGCCTCCGTATCCGCAGTACCGGTCATCCCGGCAAGCTTTTTATAAAGACGGAAATAATTCTGGAAGGTTGTGGAAGCCAAAGTCTGGCTTTCACTTTGGATAGGCACACCTTCTTTGGCCTCGATAGCCTGGTGCAGGCCTTCCGATAAACGCCGCCCTGCCATAGTTCTGCCGGTGTGCTCGTCAATCAGAATGACCTGTCGATTTTCAACTATATATTCCACGTCTTTATGAAACAGCTTATGCGCTCTCAATGCGGTGTGGACGTGGTGCAACAAGCCCAAGTTATTGGCTGCATAGAGGCTTTGGTTATCGCGCAGCAAACCGTGCTTGGCGAGCAACTCTTCGATGAGCTGATGACCATCCTCGTTGAGTTCGATCTGACGCGTTTTTTCATCAACAGTGAAATGACCGACTTTCCCCGCCTCTTCATCATGAAGCTCAAGCTGAGGAATCAGCTTGTTCATCAGCACGTACAGCTCAGTGTTGTTTTCGGTCGCACCTGAAATGATCAGCGGTGTGCGTGCCTCATCGATCAGAATGGAGTCGACTTCATCCACTACCGCGAAATTCAGCCCACGCTGAACCCTTTCTTCCTTGCGCAACACCATGTTGTCGCGCAGATAGTCAAAACCGTACTCATTGTTGGTGCCGTAGGTAATATCCGCGGCGTACGCGGCCCGCTTCTCTTCCTGGTGCTGCATCGACACCACTATGCCAACAGTGAGGCCGAGCCCTTCGTATAAGGGACGCATCCAATTCGCGTCGCGGCTAGCCAGGTAATCATTGACCGTCACAATATGAACACCCTTACCCGACAGCGCGTTCAGATACGCGGCCAAAGTCGCCACCAGCGTTTTACCCTCACCGGTCTTCATTTCGGAGATTCGCCCCTCATGAAGAGCCATACCGCCGATGAGCTGAACGTCAAAATGGCGCATTCCCATAATGCGTCGACTGGCTTCGCGACAAACCGCAAAAGCCTCGGGTAGGAGCGCATCGAGTGTTTCACCATTGGCGACGCGCTGCTTAAACTCCGCCGTTTTTGCCTTTAATGCTTCATCGGTGAGCGCTTGTATACCGGACTCAAAGCCATTGATGCGGGCAACGAGTTTGCCCATCCGCTTGAGTTCACGGTCGTTTTTAGTACCAAAAATTTTCTTAGCTAAGATTCCAATCATGGGATTGCCGGATTCCAAAAGAGGGGCATTTCGAATCGAAAGGCCCGCATCATAAATGACTTGAATGAGGCGTTAAATAGCAAACGCCTACCGGGAAGAAAAAGAGAGGGAGGGGGGGAGCTAGCGGCTTGCGCGGTGTATATAAGAAGAAGGATCTACGGCACGGCCGTTCTTATAAACTTCGAAATGAACGTGATGGCCAGTGGAGCGTCCACTGGAACCCATCAAGGCAATGATCTGGCCTTTTTTGACCACATCGCCAACTTTAACGAGGTTTTCCTTGTTATGGGCATAGCGGGTTGTAAATCCTTTGCCATGGTTCACTTCGACTATCAATCCGTAACCGGCGCGGTCGCCAGACCAGGTAACCACGCCAGCTGCCACGGCGATGATGTCAGCACCCTCTTTGCCTGCAAAATCGACCCCCGAATGCATGGCGATCTTGCCGGAAAACGGGTCGGTACGGCGACCAAAGCGACTGGACATCCACCCTTTGGTGATCGGTCGGCCGGCAATGAAGACATCGTTTTCCAATTTGCGATTGGCGAGGAGAGCCTCGAGGGTCTGCAGCTGATGCTGGCGACTCTCGATCTGCTGCGACAGATCATCTATCGCTTGAGAAAAAGGAGGGGGGGCAAAGCTGTCACCAGCGACTTCCAATTCAGGTCCGCCGAGAGCCGGTGGCTGGGTGAAGTCGAACTCGCCGTTGTCGAGCTTGGCCATAGAAGTGAGTCTGTCACCCAAGGCATCGATCCGGACCAGCCTCGCTTGTAACTCGGCCACTCGCAGCGTGAGCGCAGCCAGTTTGCTGTCAGCTTCCTCGCGAGTCTGAGCCAAAAGCTGTTCTTGCTCCTGCAGCCGCTCCGCCCAAATCTCGCGGATTTCCGGCTCCAGCAGATAATTTTCGGAGTCACCAACGAGTTTTACATAGGTTATGTAAGCAGCGGCAGGCGCACCAATAAGACAAGCAAGGCATACCGACAGGAGCGCTCCCGACCAGATACCAAGATTGAAGCTACGGCAGTTGCCGTATTTTTTGCTGAGAATGATGACTTTCACTGGTATAGATTTCGCTCGTTACTTCAGTCCACTGACAGCACTGAATTCACTCAATTGAGTTAGGTTTCGTTTGAGTTACTTCTTATGTAGTACATGAACTTCCATGTGCGCAAGCGAAAGGGGATGCGAGCCGCCCCCTGACGGAGGCCGACTATGTCACAGAGGGCGCCAAAAAGGCAATAGTTATTCTGGACTGGCTATTTTTCAATCATTCTTATGAAAAAAGAGTTTAGACCGCCATCAAAGGTTTTACGTAGGAAATAGGAGCTGCCTCTTCTTCGGTTTCAAACGTCACCATTTCCCATGCGTCTTTTTGCGACATCAGTTCTCGAATGGATTTATTGTTCAACCCGTGGCCGGATTTGAAGGCATCGAACTCGCCAATCAAGCTATACCCCAGCAAGTAAAGGTCGCCTATGGCATCCAGCACTTTGTGTTTGACGAACTCGTCTTCGTAACGAAGCGCCTTCTTCGTTCAACACGCGGTATTTGTCGATAACGATCGCATTGTTGACGCTACCGCCCTTGGCCAATCCTTTGGAGCGCAAGTACTCGATCTCATGCATAAAACCGAAGGTTCGGGCGCGCGCAACCTCTTTCACGAATGAGGTGCTAGAGAAATCCACCGACGCACGTAATGAACGGTCGCGGAACACAGGATGGTCAAAGTCGATCGCGAAAGACACCTTGAAACCGTCAAATGGACGGAAACTGGCCGTCTTATCGCCTTCGCTGACGGTGACGGTTTTCTTGATGCGGATAAATCGTTTCGGCGCCTTTTGCTCCTGAATCCCAGCCGATTGAATGAGAAACACAAACGGACCAGCGCTGCCATCCATAATAGGCACTTCGTCCGCGCTCACTTCCACTATGGCGTTGTCGATACCCAACCCCGCCAATGCGGACAGTAGATGCTCAACAGTCGAGATGCGCACGTCGCCGTTGACCAAGGTTGTGGAAAGGGTGGTGTCACCTACGTTTTCGGCTTTTGCCTTTATCTCCACAGCAGGGTTCAGGTCCACGCGGCGAAATACGATCCCGGAATCCACCGGCGCAGGCCGGAGCGTGAGCAGAACTTTCTTACCCGTATGCAAGCCGACACCCGTTGCGCGGATTTCGTTTTTTAGGGTTCTCTGTCTGATCATCGTTCAAATCCTGGTAGCAAGCACATGCGAGGGCGGCGCGAAAAGGGCGCACATATTAATAAAATGAAATGAGAAGACTCTGAAGGATGCGCCATCCCGATAGGGAACTCAGAGGAGACGCGGGCGGTTTGCCGAAGAGTCTGCGACATCAATCTTTCCGCCAGTTTGCGGGAATCAATCTGAACTTCACCTGAATAGGCAAACGCCCACCGCCGCAGGGGAACGGCGATGGGCGCTACGTTTTTCGGATCAATCTGCCTGGCGGCGCAAAAATGCCGGAATATCCAGGTATTCCATATCCCGCTCGCGTGTATCCAAAGCCCGGGCGGTATTGCCAGAGCTGCGATTGGCCGTGTTGTTGGCTCGCATCACGGTTGGCTTATCCAGCACCGCGTAATTGGGAGTGCCGTCCGAGGTACGGGTGTTGTCCACTACCTTGGTGGGCGGAGCGCTTGCCTTGAGCGTTTCCACTTGCCCGAGACCCGTAGCCACCACGGTCACGCGCAGTTCGTCTGTCATTTCTGGATCGATAACCGTACCAACAACAACTGTTGCCTCAGGCGATGCGAATTCCTCAATGGTGTTGCCCACTTCGGTGAACTCTCCCAGCGTCAAATCCATACCGGCGGTAATGTTGACGAGAATACCGCGCGCGCCCTGAAGATTGACGTCCTCAAGCAGCGGGCTGCGGATGGCAGCTTCGGCAGCTTCGCGAGCGCGATTATCACCACGCGCAACACCAGTGCCCATCATGGCCATACCCATTTCTGACATCACTGTGCGCACGTCGGCAAAGTCGACGTTGATCATGCCCGGGCGGATGATCAGATCGGCGATACCTTGCACAGCACCGAGCAGCACATCGTTCGCCGCCTTGAAAGCGTCCAGCAAACTGGTGGTTTTACCCAGAACGGCCAGCAGCTTTTCGTTGGGGATGGTGATCAGAGAGTCCACCCGGTCTTTCAGTTGCTTGATCCCGGCCTCGGCCAGCGCCATCCGCTTGCGACCTTCGAAAGCAAACGGCCGGGTCACCACCGCAACAGTCAGGATTCCCATCTCACGAGCGATTTCCGCCACGACCGGAGCACCACCGGTGCCGGTGCCGCCACCCATGCCCGCAGTGATGAACACCATATCGGCGCCGCTGAGCACTTCGGCGATACGCTCGCGATCTTCCAGAGCGGCCTGGCGGCCAACTTCGGGATTCGCGCCGGCGCCGAGCCCTTTGGTCATACCGCTGCCCAACTGCAGAACCGTGCGAGTATCGATGTCTTTCAGTGCCTGTGCATCGGTATTGGCGCAAATAAATTCAACGCCTTCGATATCACTAGCGATCATGTGTTTAACGGCGTTACCACCGCCGCCACCGATACCAATTACTTTAATCACCGCGTTTTGCGGCAAGCTGTCTACTAACTCGAACATAAAATTCCCCTCTTTCCCCTGAAAAAACTGCGTTAAAAATTCTTTTGCACCCAACCCTTGAAACGGGTCCACGCACTTTCGCTGTTGTTTTGAAAAACTTTCCCGCCACCTTGCTGCTTCATTCCGTAAATCAAAAGTCCAACGCCAGTGGAGTAAATTGGATTGTTGACTATATCTTTCAGACCCCGCACGCTTTGCGGCGCCCCCAGACGAACCGGCATATGAAAAATCTCCTCCGCCAGCTCCACCACTCCTTCCATTTTTGAAGTTCCGCCAGTGAGCACTATCCCAGCGGGAATCATATCTTCGAAACCGCTGCGACGAAGCTCGGCCTGAATAAGAGTGAATAATTCCTCGTAGCGAGGCTCCACAACTTCCGCCAGTGCCTGTCTCGATAATTCCCGCGGCGGCCTCTCGCCAACACTGGGGACTTTTATGGTCTCTTCTGCGCCAGTCAATTTCGCGAGTGCGCACGCGTATTTAATTTTGATTTCTTCCGCGTACTGGGTCGGTGTGCGCAAGGCCATGGCAATATCGTTGGTCACCTGATCTCCGGCGATTGGTATTACCGCCGTATGCCGGATGGCGCCGTCGTAAAATACGGCTATGTCAGTGGTGCCCCCACCGATGTCGACCATGCAAACGCCCAGCTCTTTTTCATCATCGGTCAATACCGCATAGCTGGAGGCGAGCTGCTCGAGAATAATATCTTCCACTTCAAGACCGCACCGCTTAATGCACTTTTCCACATTGTGCGCAGCGTTCATGGCGCAGGTAACCAGATGCACTTTTGCTTCGAGGCGCACACCGGACATACCGAGCGGCTCTTTCACACCTTCCTGCTCGTCGATGACGTATTCCTGCGGCAGTATGTGAAGAATTTTTTGATCCGCAGGGATCGCCACTGCCTGGGCAGCATCAATTACTCGTTCTATATCCTGCGGATAAACCTCGCGATCCTTGATCGCGACTATGCCGTGGGAGTTGAGGCTGCGAATATGACTGCCGGCGATTCCGGCGTAGACCGAGTGAATCTGGCAGCCCGCCATAAGTTCGGCCTCTTCCACTGCCCGCTGGATAGACTGCACGGTGGAGTCGATATTCACCACAACCCCTTTTTTAAGGCCAGTGGATTTATGTGAACCCAAACCAACTACTGACAGGTGCCCCTCCGCCGAAATCTCTCCGACGATCGCCACGACCTTGGACGTTCCTATGTCCAGACCGACAATCATTTTTCCTCCGCCCGATTGTGCCATTACCTAGTTTCACTCTTAATTTGTTATCAATTCGAACCTGTGTGTTCTCGCCCTGCACTCAACCGCCGGCAACGTACTGGTCTGCAGCTCGCCACGTCACGGCGAAACCTCCGGGATAGCGCATGTCGACAACTTGAATTTTATGAAAATCCTTGGCCAGATCGCCGTTTTTCGCCGTGAGGAGATACTGCAATTTTTCCCAAATGCGGTCGCGACCAAGTTTTATTGTTATGCCCGACTGAAGCGTCAAGGTCCAGGCTCTGGTCTCGTCGAGTTCTACCGCCGCAAGCGCCATATCCTGCTGTGCCAACAATTTACCCACACGCAGATACTGGCTCATGATTTCCTGCGCGTAGCGATCCTCTCCCTGCAGCAATGGCAATGCTTGTATTTTAGTCGTTTTTTCAACTTCTACGATATCGCCACGCATATTTAGAAAACCTTTTTTCCCCACTGCGCAATAGGTTGCTGTTCGACGACCCGCACATTGAGTTTATCCGGCCAAACGCGCGCAATTGACGCTGTGTCGATCCAGGGATTTTTTTCCAACTGGCTTTTCAGATCCGCCAACTCCAGCTGCAAAAATGACCCTTGAACGTAAAGCTCAATCTGCTGCTGCAATGCCTCTGCCGATATAAATTGGAACGCACCTTCGACCTGCACCTCCTTAATAGGGCGATGGGTAAACTCCCTTATTTTTGCCTGTGGATCGACATACCAGAACGCGGCACCGCAACCACCGACCAGCACCACAACCAACAACACTTTTAGCAACGCAGCGCCCATGGAGCGATATTGTCCGAACGCGATCTTGCGTTTGGCTTTTGTCGCACCTGAGCGGGACGGCCGCGCAGCGCGGACTGCACTGCCGGCGGCTCTGGGTATATATTTTTTTTGCGTCGCCCCCTGCATGCTCAATCCAAGGTCTGGCGCAAAATCGCCAGCACCAAATCAGTAAATGAATAACCGGCTGCCTTCGCCGCCATGGGCACCAGGCTGTGATCCGTCATGCCCGGCACTGTGTTGAGTTCCAGCAAATAAAATTCACCCTGCGCATCCGCCATCACATCCACGCGCCCCCACCCTTCGGCGCCGACCGTTTGAAACGCGGCGAGAGCCAGATTTTTCAAGCGTGTTTCACTTTCCGCAGGCAAACCGCAGGGACATATATAGCGGGTGTCGTTCGCCTGATATTTTGCGGAGAAGTCGTAAAACTGGTGATGCGTCTCCAATTTAATCGGCGGCAGCGCCACACCATCCAAAATGGCCACGGTATATTCCGCACCCTGGATATAACGCTCCGCCAGAACCACGCTGTCGTACTGGCTGGCGTTGGCATAGGCTTTCGCCAACTCATCGGCACTGGAAACTTTGGCCATGCCGATGCTGGAACCTTCGTGACAGGGTTTGACCATGGCGACACCACCGAGCTGCTGCATAACGTCGCGCCAGTCCGATTTGTTGCTCAGCACCCGATAGTCAGGCGTGGAAAGTCCGACGCCGCGCCACAATTGTTTGGTGCGCAATTTATCCATGCACAAAGCGGAGGCGGCTATGCCGCTGCCGGTGTAGGGAAGCTGCAACCATTCCAGCAGCGCCTGAATTTTTCCGTCCTCTCCGCCGGTGCCGTGGAGCGCGATGAAAACCCGGTCCACTTTTAGCTGCGGTAATTGCTGCAGCGGATTCTCACCTATATCGACAGGCACAACAGACACCCCGGCGCCGCGCAACGCGGTGATAACAGCCTCGCCACTGCGCAGGGAAATTTCCCGCTCGGCGGAAGTGCCGCCATAAAGAACCGCGACACTACCCAAACTTTTAATAAATGCCTGATCGGCAAAATTCTGCGTCATGATCTCATTGCCACCTGCAAATGATTGCGGACCAGATCCGCCGCCAGAGAACCCACGTTACCGGCACCCTGGGTAATAACTATGTCGCCCGGCCTTACCACATTCATCAGTGCCGGCGGCACAGCATCAATGGTCTCGACAAAAATTGGATCCACCGCTCCGCGGGTGCGGATACTGCGGCTCAAAGTGCGCCCATCCGCTCCCGGAATCGGTTCTTCACCAGCGGCATAAACATCCAACAAAATCAGTTGATCGACGCTGGACAGTACGTCGGCAAAATCCTCAAACAAATCGCGCGTGCGCGTATAGCGATGCGGTTGATAAATCATGACCAGCCGTCGCTCCGGCCAGCCGGCGCGCACCGCCGCAATCGTCGCCGCCACTTCACGGGGATGATGACCATAGTCGTCCACCAACATGACCGATTCACCTGCACCGAGATTAAATTCTCCGTACACCTGAAAACGTCTGCCGACGCCGAGAAACTCCGCCAGGCCGGCTTGAATTGCACTGTCGGCCACACCTTCTTCCGTTGCCACCGCAATTGCGGCGAGGGCATTCAGCACGTTGTGCCGTCCCGGCAAATTCAAAAATATGGATAAAGGTTCCGGGTGGTTGGGGCGCAGCGCACGAAAACGTTGTGTTTTGCCCTGCTGCACGACTTCCACCGCACGATAATCATTGTTCTCGTGAAATCCGTAGGTGACTGTTGCGCGACCAACATAAGGCAATACATCGCAGATTACCGGATCATCGCCACACATAACCGCCAGTCCATAAAACGGCAGGTTGTGTAGAAATTCGATAAAGGTTTGCTTCAATTTATTGAAGTCGCCGCCATAGGTGTCCATATGATCGGCATCAATATTCGTGACCACCGTTACCATCGGCTGCAGATGCAAAAAAGACGCGTCACTTTCATCCGCTTCGGCGACCAGATAACGGCTTTCGCCCAGGCGCGCATTTGTCCCGGCGCTGTTGAGCAGACCGCCGATGACAAATGTTGGATCGCGATCACCCGCCGCCAGGATCGATGCGATCAAACTGGTGGTGGTGGTTTTTCCATGGGTTCCGGCGACCGCGATACCATGCCGGTAGCGCATCAATTCACCGAGCATTTCCGCGCGGCGGACAACCGGAATACGCGCCTCACGCGCGGCGACAACTTCCGGATTTTGCGGATTGACGGCGGTGGAACTCACCAGCACATCCACACCGCTGACGTTTTCCGCCCTGTGCCCCACAAATACCTTGGCCCCCATGGAAACCAGGCGCTGGGTGGTTTCCGATGTTTTGAGATCTGAACCGGATATTTCATAACCCTGATTCAACAAAACCTCGGCAATACCGCACATACCGGCGCCACCTATACCGACGAAATGAATGCGGCGGATGCGGCGCATCTCCGGCACACTGTGGACCTTAACGCTGGCCACGAACAACCTCCTCACAAATATCCGCACACTCTTGCGCGGCGTGGAGTTTCGCCGCTTTTTTTGCGGCCTCCGCCATTTGCGCCAGCAACTCGGGGTGGGCAATAAAATTCATAAACCGTTCTTGCAAAATTTCCGCTGTCAGTATTTTTTGCGGGTAGAGCTCTGCCGCTCCCTGGCTCACCAGCCATTCGCCATTGGCCGTTTGATGATCGTCAATCGCGAAAGGGAACGGCACCAGAATAGAAGCAATACCCGCAGCACTCAGCTCCGCCACCGTTAATGCGCCTGCGCGGCACACCACCAGATCAGCCCACGCCAAAGCCTCCGCCATATTGTCGATAAATGCCGTGACCTCAGCAGATGCATTGCGTGCGTGATAAAGCACTTCCGTGGCAGCCAGATGTTTTTCACCGGTCTGATGGCGCACTTGCAACAGACCTTGCTGCACCAGATCGGCCACGGCATTCGGCATTAATTGATTCAACGCCTGGGCACCCAAACTACCACCGAGAACCAGCAGCCGCAGCGGCGGTCGCTGGCCAATATTGCGCGCCGCAGGTTCCGGCAGAGCGGCGATCTCCGCGCGCACCGGATTGCCGATGCAGATCGCGCCGGGCAATACACCGGGGAATGCTGTCATCACGCGGGTGGCGATTTTCGCCAGCCATTTATTGGTGGTGCCCGGTCTGGCGTTCTGCTCATGAATGAGCAGGGGAATTTTCATGATGCGCGCGGCAATCCCGCCGGGACCCGCCACATACCCGCCCATACCCAACACCAGATCCGGCCGCTGGGAGCGGAAAAGTTTCCGCGCGCTCAACACGGCGGCAGTGATTTTCAAAGGTGCGCGCAGCAATGTCGCTATACCTTTTCCTCGCACGCCGGTAATGGGCAGCAGATGCAACGGAATATCAGCGGCGGGGACAATCCTTGCTTCAATACCGCGCTCAGTACCCAACCAATCGATTTGCCAACCGCGCCGGCGCAACTCTTCCGCCACCGCGAGCGCAGGAAAAACATGGCCGCCGGTTCCACCGGCCATCACCATGACTTTGCGCACTTTATTCGGAGCGTTCACTTATCCACTCCTTTTTTGCCTTCCCGACACTCCGCCTGCATACGCAGCAGCAAAGCGATAAAGCAACAACAAATAATCAGACTGCTGCCCCCAGAACTGACAAAGGGAAGTGTGAGCCCCTTGGTCGGCAACAAGCCGGAGGCAACACCCATATTGATAAATGCCTGGGCCGCCAGCAGCACGCCAACTCCCACGGCGGAAAAAGCAATGAATGGCCGCTGGTTGTCGCTACCAGTTCGCGCGATCAAAAAATTCTCCACACAAGTGCGGAGAACGCGGCCACCAACCCCACCGCACCGAGCAGGCCAAACTCCTCGGCGATAATGGCGAAAATAAAATCCGTATGCGCTTCCGGCAGAAAAAACAATTTCTGCAAACTGTTGCCCAAGCCCAGACCTGCCCACTCACCGCGCCCGAACGCAATCAGGGATTGCACCAGTTGATATCCGCTGGAAAATTGTTCCGCCCAGGGATCCAGAAATGTCACCAGACGCTGCCAGCGATAGGGCGAAATGACCGCGAGCATCCCGAGGCCAACCACACCGGTCAGCGTGAGCAGAATAAATCGAATAATCGGCACACCCGCCATGAACATCATGGCGCCGGCGGTAATACACAATACGACCGCGCTGCCAAAATCCGGCTCTAACAGCAGCAGAACCACAAAAATGCCGAGGATGCCGATCAATTTAAAAAACGCGCTCCAGCGGGTCTGAAACTCGCCCGTGCGGCGGGCCAGAAAACTTGCGAAAAAGATAACGAAACAGAACTTCGCCACCTCGGATGCCTGTACGGAAATAGGGCCAAACGCAAACCAGCGCCGCGCGCCATTGACCGTTTTGCCAACGCCCGGAATCAATACAGCGATCAATAAACCCACGCCGACCAGCAATAATAAAATCGACCAGCGATTCCACAGCTCCACCGGCAGGCTGTACACCAGAAAACCCGCCACCAGTGCGAGCATTAAAAACACTAGGTGGCGTTTAACGAAAAACCAGGGGTCGCCATAAACCTGCAAAGCAAAATCGAGGGAGGCCGACGCCACCATAATCACGCCGAAAGAGACCAGTCCGAACGCAATCAGCAGCAAGGGCCAATCGAACGAGGATTCGCGCGGCATTGCCCATTGTTGAGCGGTGATATTCAAGACCGACATAGGCGCTCCGCGATCACTCGGAACTGCTCACCGCGATCTTCATAATTTTTGAACATATCGAGACTGGCGCACGCGGGCGATAAAAGGACCGTATCGCCGGGAACCGCATAGTGTGCCGCTTTTTCCACTGCATCCTGCAGATTCGCGCAACGCTCAACCGGCACCAGTGGCGCGCACACCTGGGCGATTTTTTCCGCGTCCTTGCCAATCAAAGTCACGGCTTTGACGTTTTCTTTAACCAATGGCGCAAGGGAAGAAAAAATCCGCGCCCTTGCCGTCGCCGCCAGCAATCAACACGATTTTGGGCTGGCCCGCTGCCAAGCCTTTGAGCGCCGCTTCAGTCGCACCTATATTGGTGGCTTTGGAATCGTTGACGAAATCCACACCATTTTTGCGCGCGACAAGCTGACAGCGGTGCGGCAGACCGGAAAAATTCCCGCAAGGCCGCCAACATGGGTTCTTCGACAAGACCCACGGCGCGCCCGAGCGCAAGCGCGGCCAAGGCATTGGCGACATTATGCAACCCGCGGATTTTCAATTCGCTCACACCGAGCAGGCGGCGCAGCCCGCGGGCTAGGAAAATCTCTTCGCCGTCACGTCGCACACCAAAATCTTTTAAATCCGGTTCGCCGACAGTGAAACGCGTGACTTGCGCATCTTGCGCCATCGGAGGTTGCGTCAGCGGATCGTCGCGATTGATCACCAGATGTTTTGCGTTCAGATAAATGCGCTGCTTGGTGAAATGATATTCAGCGAGATTGTCGTAGCGATCCATATGATCCGGCGACACATTCAATACAGTCGCGGCCGCCGCTTTCAGACTGAAAGTGCTTTCGAGTTGAAAGCTGGACAACTCCAGCACATACAATTCTGCAGATTCGCTCAGCAAATCCAGCACAGGCGTGCCGACATTTCCGCCGACTTTCACCGCCACGCCGGCGGCTTGCGCCATTTCTCCCACCAGGGTGGTGACGGTTGTCTTGCCGTTCGAACCGGTGATGGCGACGATCGGCGCGCGCGCCTCGCGTACAAATAATTCGATATCACCAATCACTTCTACGCCATCGGCGAGCGCCGCCGCTATCGCGGGATGTTTGCGCGGCACGCCCGGGCTCAGAATGATTTCGCTCACACCCTGCCACGCTTGGTAATCCAGTTCGCCGGCAATCAGGCGCGCCTGGGGAAATTCCGCGTGAAGGCGCGCAACGCTCTCCGGTTTGGGTGCTTTATCGGCCACCACAAACGCGCGCCCCTGACCAGCCAGATAGCGGGCGACAGAAAATCCCGTCACTCCCAACCCGACGATCAGCACCAAGCGATTTGAGGCAATCAGCGCGGCCATTGCGTTATCTCAATTTCAGGGTCGCCAGACCCACCAGAACCAACATGACGGTAATAATCCAGAAGCGCACTATGACGCGCGGCTCCGGCCAGCCTTTTAATTCGAAATGGTGATGCAGCGGCGCCATGCGGAAAATGCGCCTGCCCGTCAACTTAAATGAAGCCACCTGGAGAATGACCGAAACCGTCTCCATGACAAAAATGCCGGACATAATGAAAAAAACAATTTCGTGACGCACTATCACGGCAATCACACCGAGCGCTCCGCCAAGGGCGAGAGCACCGACGTCACCCATAAAAACCTGTGCTGGATAGGTGTTGAACCAGAGAAACCCCAACCCCGCTCCCGCCAGTGCGCCGCAAAACACCACCAGTTCACCGGTTCCCGCGACATACGGAATATGGAGATAACCAGCGAATTTAGCGTTACCGACGAGATAGGCGATGATGCCGAGCGCCGAGCCGACCATCACCGTCGGCATAATCGCCAAACCGTCGAGGCCGTCCGTAAGGTTGACTGCATTGCTCGCGCCCACCACAACGAAATACACCAGCAATAAATAACCCCAGCCCAGATCAACCGTGACATTTTTGAAAAAAGGCACATAGAGCTGAGTTTCCGCAGGGCTTTGCGCGGTGTTGTATAAAAAAACCGCCACGGCGATTCCCGCCACGGACTGCCAGAAATATTTCCAGCGCGCCGGCAGGCCGCGGGAATTTTTTTCGATCACTTTACGATAGTCATCCACCCAGCCAATCAGACCGTAGGTGATGGTGATGAACAAAACCGCCCAGACGAAACGGTTATTCAAATCCGCCCACAAAAGCACACTGATGGAAATGGCAAACAACAAAAGCGCGCCGCCCATGGTGGGCGTGCCGGATTTGCTCAAATGGCTTTTCGGGCCGTCGTTGCGCACAGCCTGACCAATTTGCTTCTGCACCATTTTGCGGATAAACCAGGGACCGAGCATCAGCGAGACAAACAGTGCGGTCATGATCCCCAGAATGCCGCGCAAGGTCAGGTATTGGAAAACCCCCAAAGGACGGAAAAACGGTTCAAGATATGCAGCCAACCAAACTAACATGCGGAGGTTTCCTTCGCGTTCAACACCCGCTGCACCACCTCTTCCATACGTGCACTACGGGACCCTTTGATCAACACGATGCTCTGTGCATCGAGCTGAGGCAGCAGCGCTTCAACCAGCGCCGCTTTGTTCGGAAAATTCGTACCGCCTGCGCCAAACGCGGCACTGGTTAGGGCGGACAGAGGGCCGTGACTGAACAGTGCGGTTATATTTTTTGCGCCGCGTACTCACCGATATTGCGATGCTCCTGCGGCCCGGCATCACCCAATTCGCCCAAATCACCTAACACCAGGAGGCGCCTGCCCGGTCTGTCACTGAGATAGTCGATCGCTGCGCGCACCGACCCAGGATTGGCGTTGTAGGTGTCATCCACCACAGTGCTGTTATTCGGGCCTGGATAAATTTGCATGCGGCCTTTTTCGCCGGAAAATTTGGCAAGGCCTGTGGCGATATCCTGTAGGCGCACACCCGCCGCTACTGCGCAGGCGGCGGCAGCCAATGCGTTGGCGAGATTATGCTGGCCCGGCAAGAGCAAATGCGCTGCGGCCGCCTGCTCCTGATAATGCAAATTGAAGGACGCTCGTCCGGATGTATCAAAAACAATATTGTCGGCGCGCATCACCGGGAAATTCGCAGTGGCGCCACGCACGGAAAAAACCAATCTGCTGCACATGCGCGGTCGCCTGAATAAAATCCGCCGCGAATGCGTCATCGAGATTGATGATGGCGAAATTGTCCTCGCCCAGCGTGCTGTATATGGAACCCTTTTCCTTGGCGATGGCCGACAGTGAACCGAAGCCGGCAATATGCGCCGCGCTCACATTGTTCACCAAGGCGATATCCGGCTGCGCCAAATTCACCAGATTGGCAATTTCTCCCGGATGATTGGTGCCGATTTCGATGACCGCATAATCCTGGTCGACCAGCTTCATCAGACTGAGCGGCACGCCTATGTGGTTGTTGAAATTGCCCTGAGTGGCGACCACCTCGCCTGCTACCGCGAATACTTCCCGCAGCAGTCCTTTGACGCTGGTTTTTCCACTGCTGCCGGTGACGGCGACCAGCTTGCCGCGGAATTGGCACCGCTGGACCGCAGCGATTCTGCCGAGTGCCTGCACCGAATCTGCCACCACGAGTTGTGGCACATGCACCGCCTCAATCTCGCGCTCCACTACCATGGCACAGGCGCCGCGATCCAGCGCCACGCCGACAAAATCATGGCCGTCGAAATTTTCGCCGCGCAGCGCGACAAATAATTCACCGCGATTCAATTGGCGCGAATCCGTGCTGAGCGCAGCAAATTCCACATCGCTGCCGACCAAACGGGCTTGTAGAGGTTTCACCAGATCGGCAAGACGCATCAGGCACCCCTCCCTTGCGCAAGCGGGCGCCGGCGCAACGCCTGGACCGCTTCCGCCACATCACTGAAATTCCGTTTTTCACTGCCGATTATCTGATAGGTCTCATGACCTTTGCCGGCGATCAACACCACATCTCCCGATTGCGCCGCGGCAATTGCATGGGCAATCGCCTGCGCGCGGTCGGCGACGCAAAGATGTTTGCTGCTACTAAAGCCCTCGCAGATTTCCCGCAGAATAGCATCGGGATTTTCGGTCCGCGGATTGTCATTGGTGACTATGACGTGGTCAGCAAAACGCTCTGCAATTGATGCCATAACGGGGCGCTTGCTGCGGTCGCGATCACCGCCGCAACCAAATACCACCCAGAGTTTTCCGGAGGTATGCACGCGAGTCGCCGCGATCGCATGGGAAAGTGCATCTGGCGTGTGAGCATAATCCACCACCGCCATCACATCGGTATTTTCCGCGATCCGCTGCATGCGGCCCGGCACCGGCTGCAATTGCGGAATCGCCGCCACCAGGGCGGAAAAATCACAACCGATGGCGCAAAGTGTCGTCACCGCGGCGAGCAGGTTGTAAACATTAAATTCACCGAGCAGCGGACTGATCACATCCGTCTTGCCCCAGGGAGTGGTCAAGCGGAATTCCACACCTTCAGCGCTGTAGAGCAATTCACTGGCGTAGACATCGGCGGCAAAATGCAGCAGCGAATAACTGTAAACGTCAGCGCGCGCTTTTGCCGCTGCCACCATTTGCGGTGCAAACGGATCGTCGAGATTAATAATCGCCGCCTGCAATCCCATGGTTTCAAACAATTTGCGTTTTGCGGCCGCGTAATTCTGCAGGGTTCCGTGATAATCCAGATGATCGTGCGTGAGGTTGGTGAAAATGCCGGCGCGAAATTTCACTCCCGCCACGCGATGTTGATCGAGGCCGTGGGACGACACCTCCATCGCGACAAAATTGACCATTTCAGCGCGCAGGTCCGCCAGTAATTTTTGACAGAGGGAAGCGTCCGGCGTCGTCAGACCAAAATCGTGCACCACCTTGCCATCGACAGACACACCCAGAGTGCCGAGTGTGGCGGCGCGGCCCGCAACCATGCCGTACAACTGCGCCATGAGTGACACGGTGGTACTTTTGCCGTTGGTGCCGGTGATGCCGATTACTTGCAAAGCTGTGGATGGATCACCGTAGCACTTGCTGGCAATTTCACTTACCCGCACCGCCAGGTTGGCGACGCTGACAATCGGGACTTCCCGCTCGAAGTGGATTTCTCCAGCGGGTGATTGCGGACCGGCTTCCACCAACACCGCCACGGCGCCGCGACCCAGAGCGTCGCCAATAAAATTCCGGCCATCGGCGCGCCCGCCGGACAGGGCGATGAATAAATCTCCCGCAACCAATTGGCGACTGTCCTGACAAACGCCGGAGACTTGCAAATCAGCCACCGCTTCCGGCAGGCGAAGTTCCGGCAATAACAGACCAAGTCCGACCGCCACTCTTGAGAAAGCAGGGGCAGCCATCAGCGCACCGCCACATTTTGGCTGGGCTGAGTGGGCGGCACCTGCAACAGGCGCAAACTGCTCTCCGCTACTTTGGCAAAAATCGGCGCGGCGGCTTCACCGCCGTAATAATGCTCCTGCGGCGGCTCGTGAATGATGACGACCATGACGATTTCCGGATTGTCGGCGGGCGTTAATCCCGCAAAAAGCGCAACGTATTTATCTTCGGCATAACCGCCTTCGCCAACCTTGTGCGCGGTTCCGGTTTTACCCGCCACAGGGTAGGCCTTAATTTGCGCGCGCGTGGCAGTACCGCCCGGCTGGGTAACGGTTTTCAACATATCCAAAACTTGTTGCGTATAGCGCGCGTCAATAACTCGAGTGCCGTCCACGGGACCCTGCTGTTTCAAAATGGATGTCGGCCGCAAAATGCCGCCAGTGGCAAATACGGTGTAGGCATGAGCGATCTGCAATGCGGTTACCGAAAGACCGTGGCCAAATGCCAGAGCCGCTCTTTCGGTGGGATGCCAGCGGCGCGGATTCGGCAGCTTACCCAGCGCTTCACCGGGAAACCCCGTGCCGGAAGGTTGACCCAACCCGACCCGATAAAAAACATCGCGCAAATCCTCCGGTGGTAAATCCATCGCCATTTTGCTGATGGCGACCTGACTGGATTTTTGAATGACCGTGGTCAAATCCATCACGCCGTAATTTCGGAAGTCCGAATAGGTTTTGCCACCGACGCGCCAGTGGCCGGGATTGGTGTCGATTTTTGTATCGGGTGAATAGCGTTTGCTTTCCAACGCGGCGACCACAGTAAACGGCTTCATGGTGGAACCGGGTTCTATGATGTCCGTAATGGCGCGATTGCGCAGTTGGGCAGGCTGGATCTGCGTGCGGTTGTTGGGGTTGTACGAGGGCTGGTTGGCCATCGCCAATACTTCGCCCGTGTGTGCATCCAACATCACGATGGAACCCGATGCGGCGCCCTGCTCCGCCACCGCATTTTTCAGCTCGCGATAGGCGAGATATTGCAGTCGTAAATCAAGGCTCAGCTGTATGTCATTGCCGGAAGCAGCTGCGCGCACTATGCCCAGATCCTTCACCACATTGCCTTTCAGATCCTTCATCACCCGCTTGCTGCCGGGCGTACCGGAAAGCCATTTGTCCAAAGCGAGCTCGACACCTTCGCGACCGCGATCATCAATATCGGTAAAACCCACCACATGGGCGACCACTTCGCCGGCGGGATAAAAACGCTGAAAACCCTGTTCCGCCCAAACGCCATCCAATTTCAAGGCGGCCACTTTGTCGGCGTCCTGCGGCGGTAGATTGCGCGCCACATACATAAATTGTTTATCGCTGAAACGGGCGATCTTTGCTGCCAATTCCGTCGTTTTTAAATTAAGCGCCTTAGCGAGCTCCGCCGTGCGCTTGATATCGAAGCGCTGCGGATTGATCACGATGGATTTCACCGGCGTACTGACCGCGAGAATTTCGCCATTGCGATCGGTAATCACGCCGCGATACGCCTGAATTACCTCTTCCCGTAAAGTGCGGGCTTCGCCCTGTTCCTGCAAAAACGTATAACCTTTTTCCGCGCTGGGAATAACCTGCAGATGCGCCAGATTCCACACCAGTGCAGCGGGAAGACCCAACAACACCAGCGCCGCAAAAGTCGCCCGCGCACGGCTGAACACCGGACCATCCGGATTCAGGCGCGGGATCTTTTTGGCGCTGGCATTTTTTTTGTCATGGTTTTACTAGAACCACCTGATCAATCTCCGGAACGGTCATACCGAATTGTTTTGTGGCCATCTGTTCCACTCTGGCGTAGGCCGCCAGCGAGCTTTTCTCTAATAACAATTGCCCAGATTCCGCCTGCAGATCCGCAGCGGCATGGCGCAATTTTTCCAATTCGTGAGTAGCGAGGCGGGCGCGATGGGTGACGTAGACAACGGACAGCGCAGAGCCCATCACGAGAAACCATGCCGCAAAAATCAATATGCCATGTCCTAACTTTTGTACCATGCGTACCTCTTCATTAGCCGGTGATACAAGTTGCGGAAATGAGGATTAAAGTTTTTCAGCCACTCTCATGATTGCACTGCGTGAGCGGATATTGAGCTGCAATTCCTCCTCGCTCGCTTTAACGGTTTTACCAATGATGCGCAGGCTATGAGCTATCTGATCCTGCGTCACAGGCAGCCACTTGGGAAAAACCTGTCCACGCGCCTCCTGTTTAACAAACCGCTTCACAATACGGTCCTCAAGGCTGTGGAAACTGATTACCACCAACCGCCCTCCCGGCTGCAATACAGCAACCGCGGTGGCCAGCGCCTGCTCCAAATCCCGGAGCTCGTTATTCACTTCAATGCGTATCGCCTGAAACGCCCGCGTGGCAGGGTGTTTATCCCGCTGCCATTTGGGATTCGCGGCGGTAATCACCTCTGCCAATTCCCGCGTCCGCGTAAACGGCGTCTGCTGGCGCCGCGCGACAATTGCTCGCGCCATACGCCGGGAAAAACGCTCTTCGCCATATTCAAACAGCACCCGGGCGATTTCCTCTTCCTTGGCGGAATTTACCCAGTCCGCCGCGCTCATTCCGCGGCTCGTGTCCATACGCATATCCAAAGGTCCATCCTGCATAAAACTGAAACCGCGTTCAGCCTGATCGAGTTGCGGGGAGGACACCCCCAGATCCAGCAATATCCCCGCAACTCGGCCGGCCACCCCGCGTCGCTCCACCTCATCGGCGAGCACCGAAAATGATTCGTGGACTATCGCAAACCGTGTATCCACTCCCTCAAGCTCGCGACCCGCGGCAATTGCCTGGGGATCTTTATCAAAGGCGAGCAGACGGCCCTCCTCTCCCAGCCGCTGTAAAATCGCGCGGCTGTGTCCCCCGCGGCCAAAAGTGCCGTCGATATAAAAGCCTGCGCTGTCGTGGACCAGCGCCTCCACCGACTCCTTCAGGAGTACTGAAAAAATGCTCTGCCTGACTCATGGATTCCTTACAAAGATAGTGAGAGCATTTCGGCGGGCAGGGCGTCGTCGTCCAGCTGCATATTCGCCACAGACTGCAGCCAATTGGTCTCGCTCCAAAGTTCTAGTTTTTTGCCAAGACCAACCAGCATCAGGTTTTTGTCGAGTCCGGCATAATCGCGCAGCGTCGGCGGCACCAGCACCCGGCCATTGGCATCCAGTTCCAGCGCTGTGGCATAGCCAATCAGCAGGCGCTGGGCGCGCAAAGCATGTTTATTAAATGTGGGCAGGGCCTCAATCTTCGGCCGAATGACATCCCATTCGGACTCGGGGTAAACGAGCACGCATCTGTCCTCGGTGTGAGCAGTCATGACGATGCGACCTTCACAAAGCGACACGAGGCATTCCCGCTGCTTGGCGGGTACGGCAATGCGTCCTTTGTTATCCATCGTTATGCTGTGGCTGCCTTGAAACACACATTTACCCACTGGGAGACCAACTGAAACCACAAACTTCCACAAAAAACCACTTTATTCCACTTTAGCACACTAGCGACGGGTCTGGGACGCTGTCAAGCAATGGCGTGAGAAAATGGCGATAACGACTTGAAATTACTGACTTTTTGCTCCGCTTAGAGCAAAAACCGGATTTTAAGAGGGGAATTTTTTATTCGCGGAAACAGCCAGCTAGCTGTGCAAGCTAACAAAGCACTTTAACTACAAGATCTTTTTCGACTTAAAGTTGGATCAGGTGGTATGTCGCCGATATAAAGAAAGGCGGAACGCGCCAGCGGGGAAAAAAAGAAGTGGAGTCGGCCGGTAAGCCGGGTTCTGTCGTGGACAGTCATTCATCTGGGACAAGTGTCACCACTTGCCTCAAGCAACCTACCCGAATCCAGCGCGGGCCGCGCCATAGGATTCCTATTTGGTCTTGCTCCGAACGGGGTTTGCCGTGCCGCAAACTGTTACCAGTTGCGCGGTGCGCTCTTACCGCACCCTTTCACCCTTACCATCCGAAGATGGCGGTCTGCTCTCTGTTGCACTTTCCGTAGGCTCGCGCCCCCCAGGCGTTACCTGGCGTTCTGCCCTATGGAGCCCGGACTTTCCTCCCTCGCTTGCGCGAGAGCGACTGTCTGGCCAACTCCGGGGCGCACCTTAACAAAGTTTCGCCAGAGAGTTAAGGGAAGATTAATCCGCCCGCCGGCGCAGCGCCCAGTCGTACAAACGGTTTTTCTTATCGCCGCTAATTTCCGCCGCCAAACCAGCCGCCTGCTTGAGCGGCAGTTGGGCATCCAGCAGCAACTGCATCACCCGCTGCGCCTCCGCACTGGGACCGTCGACTTCCTCCGGCGCTCGATAGCCTTCCGCCAACACCACTATCTCACCTCTCTGTTGATCCAGATCCGCCTCGACCTGCGCGCGCACGGCGCTGGTGGTGCCGGACAAAAACGTCTCAAAGGTTTTACTGATCTCACGCGCCATGACGATGCGCCGCTGAGGGCCGAACACCTCGACCATGTCGGTCAGACTGGCGAGAATCCGGTGGGGAGATTCGTAGAAAATCAGCGTGCGGGGATCTGCGGCAAGCCCGCTGAACAACTCTTTACGCGCGCCGCTTTTCGCCGGTGGAAATCCTTCAAAGGTAAACCGATCCGAAGGCAAACCACTGGCGCTCAGCGCGGCGATCGCGGCGCAGGCGCCGGGAATGGGGATCACTTGAATACCGGCTTGGCGCGCCGCCGCCACCAAGCGATAACCGGGGTCGGAAATCAATGGCGTGCCGGCGTCGGAAATGAGCGCCACTGTCTGCCCTTGCTCGAGCCGATTGAGCAGCTCTTCGCCGCGGTTTTCATTACTGAAATCGTGATACGCGATCATCGGTGTGGTGATCTGAAAATGCTGCATCAACTTGCCGCTGTGACGCGTATCCTCTGCGGCTATGACGTCCGCCGTTTGAAGAACACTGAGCGCGCGGGGTACCATATCGGCCAAATTTCCGATGGGCGTGGGCACGACATACAAAACTCCAGGCTTGGCACTCGGTCGGACAGCCATGAACTCTCACTCCAATATCATTTCTGCTTCAAATTCGGAGACTTCAGCATGAGTTTTTTCGCCCGTCTGTTGGCACTTGGGCTCGTGTCACTCACGCTGTCTGCCTGCCAGGGCAATCAGGCAAAGGCGGAAACCCAGCCGCACCAGACGACGCGCACCCGCCCAGACATACAAAAAAACGTGGAAGCGCTGCTCGCGCAGGCGGAACGCGCCAGTCCACAGGCCCGTTTCGGGCTTCAATTGCAGGCTGCGCAGGCATTGGTACAGATGGGTGATCTGGACCGGGCGCGCAGCATCATAAACAATCTGCCCCAGCAAGCGAATCTGCCGGACGATCTGCAAGTGCGTCAGGCTGTGGTAAAAAGTCATCTCGCCGCCGCCGACGGCCAATATCCCGCCGCCTATGACTACGTCAACAGCCCCGCTCTGTTGCGCGCGCGCAATCGTTTAGCCCCGGAGACCGCCCAAGCCCTGGCAGAACAGCGCGCCCAGCTGCTGTATGACATGGGCCAATTTGCTGCCAGCGCAGAGGAGCGTGTGCTGCTGCATGATTTGTTGGGCAGAAATGCCAAGGCGAATCACGCCAATGACGAACTCCTCTGGCAGGCGCTCATGGCGATTCCGCAAACGGAACTGGAACGCCTCGCCGGCGACAGTTCGAACCAAGATCTGAATGGCTGGTACCGCCTGGCGGCATTGAGCAAGGACACACAAAGCAATTTGCGCGAGCAGGTCCACCGCCTCGATCGCTGGATTCTCGAATGGCCGGATCACCCCGCCAGCCTGAACCTGCCGGCGGATCTCAAGATGCTGAAGCAACTGCTGGCAGAGCAGCCGCGCCAGATCGCGGTGTTGTTACCCTTCAGCGGCAAATTGAGCAGTGCCGGCAACGCCATCCGCGACGGCTTTATGGCCGCCTATTACGAACAGCAAAACCAGGGGATCGAGACGCCGGCGCTGCGGTTTTACGATACCGAACAGCAGGATACCAACAGTCTTTACGATCAAGCGGTCAGCGACGGCGCCCAGGTGGTGATAGGTCCGCTGGCCAAAGAAAATCTCCAGGATCTGGCCCTGCGCCCCGGCCTGCCAGTTCCTACTCTCGCCCTGAACACGGTGGACAACCCGCTCGGCGTGGTGCCGAATCTCTACCAGTTCGGCCTCGCCGTGGAAGATGAAGCGCGATTGGCTGCGGACAAGGCGTGGCGGGACGGCCACCGCCGGGCGATGCTGCTCGCGCCGGATAATAATTTCGGCGATCGCAGTGTCGATGCCTTCATCCAGCAGTGGCGCAGCCTGGGCGGCGAGATCATCCGGGATTACCGCTTCACCGAGAAGAACGACTACTCCAAGGTGATCAAGCAGGCCCTGCTGTTGGACGAGAGTGAAAAACGTGCGCAAGAGATGCGCGCCCTTGTCGGCAATATCGAATTCGAACCGCGCCGCCGCCAGGATGTGGACATGATTTTTCTGGTCGCCCAGGTGAATCAGGCGCGCCAGATCAAACCGACATTGGCCTTCCACTACGCCTCCGATATTCCGGTATACGCCACCAGCCATGTCTATTCTGGTATGCCCGACGTGAAGCTCGATCAGGATATGAACGGCATCAAGTTCTCTACTCTGCCCTGGCATTTCGAGCGTCAGATCGCCGAAAAAGCCGCTTTGCAGAAATTTGCGGACGGCAATCTCGCGCTGCAGCCGCTGTACGCCATGGGGGTGGACAGCTTCCACCTTTATCCGCGCTTAAAACAACTGGAAGCCATTCGGCAAGCCAACTTCTACGGCCACACCGGCACCCTGCAGCTCAATGAACAGAACCAGTTCCAGCGCCGCCAGGTGTGGGCGGAGTTCAAAGCCGGCCGGCCGCGCCTGCTGGCGGAGTCCATGTAAAACCGATGGCATTCCCCAATCCCCTCTCGATCGGACGCTCGGGCGAGCACAGCGCCGAGAAATTCCTCTGCGCCAAAGGCATGCAGCTGGTCGCGCGCAACTATCGCTGTGCACAGGGGGAAATCGATCTGGTGATGCGCGACGGCGACACCCTGGTGTTTGTCGAGGTGCGCAGACGCGCCAGCACCGCTTACGGCTCTCCGCTTGAAACGGTCTCGACCGCCAAACAGCGCAAGCTGACCGCCGCCGCACAACACTTTCTGCTCAGCCAGAAGATCCCAACCCGGCAGGCCCTGCGCTTCGACGTGATTGGTATTGTCAGTGGCGGCGCGAAGGAAACTGTGGACTGGATTGCCAACGCCTTTTGATTTGGAAACCTTTATGTCGCAACGAGTTTACAGCCTGTTTCAGCGCAGCATCGAAGCCAAAATGCAGGTTGGCGAAGAGCTTGCGCCGATCATCGAAGCCGCGGCCGACCATCTGGTGCAGGCGCTGTTGAACGAAAAAAAATCCTGGTTTGCGGCAATGGCCCTTCGGCTGCCCTGGCGCAGATCTTTACTTCCAACCTGATCGACCGTTTTGAAAAAGAGCGGCCGGGCCTGCCGGCGATCTGGCTCGGCAGCACTATGGCCAGCTACACCGCGATAGTGGCGGATGCCCAGTATCAGGAGGTGTATGCCAAACCGCTGAGGGCGCTCGGCCAGGAGGGCGATGTGCTGCTGGTCATCAGCTCCAGCGGCAACGCCGCCAACCTGGTGCAAGCCATCGCCACCGCACACGATCGCGGTCTGACGGTCATAGCGCTGACCGGGCGTGACGGCGGCGAAGCGGCTAAACGGCTCGCCCCGGGGGATATAGAACTCTGTGCGCGAGTCAATTCGCGCAGCCGTATCCACGAAATTCATCTGCTGGCGCTCTACTGCCTGTGCGATCTCATTGACCATAAACTGTTTGGAATCGAGTGATATGTCCGTATTGCGACTACCTATACTGTTCAGCCTCTGCCTCTTTCTCGGCGCCTGCGTCACCATGCTCGACGCCACCAGCGACGGTCCGCTGGAGCCGGATCCGGGCAGGCGCACTTTTGGCGCCTACGTCGATGATCAACGGCTGGAAACAATCATCAAGGTCAATCTGCGCAAAGCGGATCCGGCCATCGCAGACGCCAACATCAATGTGCTGAGCTTCAACGGCGTGGTGCTGCTGACCGGCGAAGTGCCCAGTAGCGATCTGCGCCAGGCGGCCGGCGACATAGTCCGCTCCATCAACAAGGTTCGACAGGTCCACAACGAACTGTTGGTGCAAACCAATTCAACCGTCTTCTCCCGCTCCAACGACAACTGGCTCGCCACTAAACTGCGCTCCAAAGTGCTGGCGAATCGGGATATTGAATCGGAGCGGGTGAAAATCGTGGTGGAAAACCGGGTGGTGTTTTTGATGGGTCTGCTCACCCGTGACGAGGCAAACCTAGTGAGTGATATAGCCGCTCGCACGAAAGGTGTGGAAAAAGTGGTGCGGGTGATCGAATACATCGAACGTTGAGATAGACCAGCAAGTCCGGCGTTTGCCGCCGGACTTTTATGTCTGCCCTCTAGATAGGTATGCCCTGCTAGAGCATTTCCACCGCGACTGCCGTGGCTTCACCGCCGCCGATACACAGGCTCGCTATTCCGCGCTTCTTACCATAGGTTTGCAGCGCCGCGATCAAGGTCACCAGAATCCGCGCCCCCGAGGCCCCCAGCGGATGTCCCAGAGCACAGGCCCCGCCATGCACATTGACTTTGTCTGCAGGTAACTCCAGATCCCGCACCGCCGCCATGGCGACCACCGCAAACGCTTCATTGATCTCGAACAGATCCACATCCTGCGCCGACCAGTTGGCCTGCTCCAATAATTTCTTCATGGCGCCGACTGGCGCAGTGGTAAACCATTCGGGCGCCTGCGCGTGCTGGGTCTGCCCTTTGATCACCGCCAGCGGCTTCAAACCGCGTTTTTGCGCCGTGCTCTGCCGCATCAGAACCAGTGCTGCGGCGCCGTCGGAAATGGAGCTGGAGTTGGCGGCCGTCACAGTGCCGTCTTTTTTGAAAGCGGGTTTGAGCGAAGGGATCTTCTCGGGTTTGGCATTGCCCGGCTGTTCATCCACCGCCACCACAACTTCTCCCTTACGGCTTTTTACCGTGACCGGCACTATCTCGCGCTTGAAATGACCTCCGCTAATCGCCGCGTTCGCCTTGCGCAAAGAGGCGATGGCGAACTCATCCTGCTGCTCGCGACTGAACTGGTATTTTTCTGCCGTCGCTTCCGCAAAGGTGCCCATCAGATTGCCGTCATAGGCGTTCTGTAGTCCGTCCAGAAACATGTGATCCAACAGTTCGCCATGGCCGAGGCGATAGCCCGCGCGCGCCTTGGTGAGCAGGTAGGGAGCGTTGGTCATACTTTCCATGCCGCCCGCCACCACGATTTCAGCATTGCCCACCGCCAGCGCGTCCGCCGCCATCATCACCGCTTTCATACCGGAGCCGCAGACCTTATTGATGGTGGTGGTCGGGATATTCTGCGGCAGGCCTGCGGCAAGGGCGGCTTGCCGCGCCGGCGCCTGACCCAGACCGGCCGGTAGTACACAGCCCATAATCACTTCGCTCACGTCGGCCGCCGCCACACCCGCATCGGCGAGCGCGCCGCGGATCGCCTCACCGCCCAGATGGGTGGCGGACACGTCAGTGAATACGCCACTCATACCCCCCATGGCCGTACGCGCAATGCCGACTACTACGATAGGATCGTTCATAACACCTCCTGCTGGTCGCAACTGGGAAATCAAATTTCTCGGGATTCTAGACTTGTTTTGTGACACGCTCGATGAATTTTGCGCCGCAACATAGGTTTTTCTGCCCTTTTTCCCTCCTTGGTTTTGCCTGCGGCTATGGTTAGACTGCGCCGAACCATAACAGCCCAAGGGATTACGTCATGAGCATTTCCGCCATAGTCACGCTGGTCGTCGTTATCGGCCTGATTTTTTATGTGGTCTCGATCTACAACAAGCTGGTGGCGCTGAAAAACCGCTACCAGAACGCGTTTGCCCAGATCGAAGTCCAGCTGAAGCGGCGCTACGACCTGATCCCTAACCTGGTGGAAACTGCCAAGGCTTATATGGCGCACGAGCGGGAAACCCTCGAAGCGGTGATTGCCGCGCGCAACAGCGCTCTGGCGGGACTGAAATCCGCCGCCGCCAACCCGGGAAACGCAGAGGCCATGCAAAATCTGGCGGGCGCGGAAACCATGCTAGGCAATGCGCTCGGACGCCTGAATGTCGTTATGGAGGCTTACCCGGATCTGAAGGCCAATCAAAACATGATGCAGCTCTCCGAGGAGCTCACGTCCACGGAAAACAAAGTCGCGTTCGCGCGCCAAGCCTTCAATGATTCCGTCACCGACTACAACTCCTACCGCCAGAGCTTTCCCCCGGTGATCTTTGCCAATTTGTTCGGCCACAGCCTGGACGCCAAATTGCTGGAGTTCGAAGATCGGGCGGCGATTCAGCACGCACCCAAGGTTTCCTTCTGACCACGCGCGGCCCCCGAGCCGCGCCATCTCTAAACGGACGCTATGAACTTCTTTGCCGAACAAGAACGGGCGCGGCGCAATACTTTGGTGCTGGTCGGCCTGATGGCGGCCGCTGTGCTCTGCCTGATTTTGATGACCGCGCTGGTCATCAGCCTGATCCTGCATTTCACCCAACATCCCATCGATTCAGAGAGCCTCGCTATAGGCCTGCAAGTGCCGTGGAGCCAGCGCTTTGCACAGGTCATGCGCTCTGACCTTATCTACTACGCCGCCGTAGGTGTGCTGGCGACGGTATTGGGCGGTTCGCTGTTTAAATTCTTCCAGCTCGGCGGCAATGGCCGGCGCGTCGCCGAGGCGCTCGGCGGTCGCATGATCCTGCCCAACACCACCGCAGCGGCGGAGCGCAAGATACTCAACATAGTCGAGGAGATGGCAATCGCCTCCGGCAATCCAGTACCACCGGTTTACCTCCTGGATGAGCCCGGCATCAACGCCTTTGCCGCCGGCACCGACCGGCGCAACGCTGTCATAGGAGTCACCCGCGGCAGTATCGAACTACTTAATCGCGATGAACTGCAGGGCGTCATCGCGCACGAGTTCAGCCATATCCACAACGGCGACATGCGCCTGAATATGCGTCTCGTGGCGGTGTTGCACGGAATACTGCTGATCGGCCTGATCGGCTCCATGATGCTCAGGTCGTCGTCGCGCCGCAGCAAGAACCAGGGAGCGCAGGTGGGGCTGGGACTGGCCTTTGTGGTGCTGGGGTATTGCGGCGTGTTTTTTGGCAATCTCATCAAAGCGGCCGTCAGCCGACAGCGCGAATTTCTCGCCGATGCCTCCGCGGTGCAATTCACCCGCAATCCCTCCGGAATCGCCAACGCGCTGAAAAAGATCGGCGGCCACCATGACCATGCCCTGCTGCAAAACCCGCGTGCGGCGGAGTTCAGCCATATGTATTTCAGCCAGGGGATATCGTCGGCCTTGGGATTGATGCTGGCGACCCACCCTCCACTGCCACAGCGAATCCGCAAGATCCAGCCGCGTTGGGATGGCGCCATGATCACGCCACAACCCGCCCCGGTTGCCGATACAGCTGCACCGCGCGAGCGCGATACCAGGAGCGCGGCAATGGCCGCCACCCTGGCGATGGCTGCGGTGGATCAGGTGGGAATGACATCACCGGAAAAAATCGAGGATGCGCAGGTGTTTATTAAAGGGCTGCCGGAGCGTATTCACGCTGCCGCCCACGAGCCTTTTAATTGCCGCGCGCTCATCTACTGGCTGTTGTTGGATCGCCGTCATCCCGCCTCTTTGCAGAAGCAGTGGCAAATGTTGCGGGAATCTCTGGACAGCACAACTCTTGCCGCAATGGAGGATCTGCGGGGGGATATGACACTGCTGCAGCGCTCCGACAATTTGCGCATCATCGACCTGTGCCTGCCAGCACTGAAAACTCTGTCCGCCAATCAATATCAAACCTTCAAGAAAGATCTGCTCCGGCTCATCAAGGTGGATGACGACATCTCGCTCTTTGAATGGAGCCTCTATCGCATAGTCACGAGCAGTTATGAGAATCGCGTAGTGAGCGGCAATAAACGTTTGAACCAGATGCAGGACGCGGTTCAGGTTTTGCTGACCGCCGCCTGTAACGATCTGAACGACGCCGCGTTCAGCGGCGCCCTCGCTGCGGCTGAACGACACCTCAGCGGGACCAGTCTGCAAAAAGAAGTGAATCGCAAGGTTTCCGTCGCGGCGCTGGACGCCGCCATGAAGGAACTGGAGCAGTTACGACCCTTGGACAAGCCGCCGCTACTCAAGGGCATCGCCGCTTGCATTGAGTCGGATGGAAAAGTGACGGAGGAAGAGCTGGAACTGTTTCGCGCGGTCGCCGACTGCCTGGATTGCCCGGTGCCGCCGCTGGGTGCAGGTCACACCCTGCCGCAAGCTCAGCCCGTCCCAGTGTTATGCACCCCAAGGCATAGGGTCTGAGTCTGCGCGTAGACCTTCTGGATGAATTCCGCATCGGAGCTGGCCCTATGGCGCTCCACCTTGGACTCGCTGAGCATGTGATTGCGCACCTTGTCCCACATTAAATATTGGCATTCCGTCTGGATATTCTCGATGGCGCTCAATTGAAAGGACGGCTGCATACCAGCGGCGGCAAATAACTTATTGAGCCACGCCTTATCCACCACCCATGCATCGGAATAAAGCGTGCGCCGACCCAATCGCTGGTTGAGCGCGGCGCAGACCTGTACCACATCCAGACCAGATCGCTGCAAAAGCTCGCGACTGATGCCGTGCACCTCCTCCGCACTCTCGTCCCAGTAAACCCAAGACTGCTCAGGCCGAATCAGCATACAGAAACGCTCGCCGCAGCCGAGGGAATAGCCGACCTCAATGGGGTAGCTATGGTAGCCAAATCCGGATGCTTCAAAATCCAGAATATCGGGACAATCCATGATGGCAATGGCTCAGAAAAATGGCGGAATCCGTCAAACCAGCGGCAAATCAATTCACATAAACGGGGCCGACACCCATGCCCCAGATCACCACGGTTGCCATCAAGGTCGTCACCAGCAGCACTAGGCCCACAGTGACCACAGAAGTGGCGTACATGAAGGCCTGTTCCTTACTGATGTTCATCAGAATCGGAATACCTTGATAGATCAGATACACAGAATAGGCAGCGGCCAATCCTATCACCGCTGTCACCAGCCAGAGCTGCGGGTACAGCATGACAAAACCGGCGATCAGTATCGGGGTGGAAACATATACGGCAAGAGCGGTGCTTTCATAATGGCGAGTTGCGTCATCTCCTTGCACACCATAGGTCTTGGACATCCAATTGATGAACTCACCCAGCAGATAGATTCCCGCCAGCAATGCCGCATAAGTGAGAGCGCATAAGGAGGCCGCACTGACCGGAGTCAACCTGACCACGTCGCCATTACCAATCACCCAGCCCACCTGGGTCACGCCCACATAAGCGCAAATGGCAGGGATCAACGCCAAGAATGGAACGTGATTGAGAAAAACCTGAATAAACGAATTTTTTTCGTTGCGAATCGCCTGCCACTCCGTATTAGGGTGGAGAAGAATGCCCAACGTATGTTGCAGAATACCCATACAAACCTCCCGATAGCGTCGTTATTAATTTTATGTTGCGAAGAAGCTGTGGGCTGATTGTACGAGATTCTTAAGAAGAAAGAGTTGTGGCGGATATGCAGCGTAAGACGGATTCGCAATCTAAAAGCCGCTCTCAGATCTTTTAGCTATAAGAACGGACTTTAAAAAAGCAATCGTTTATTTAATTACGCGCAAACTTGGGCGTTTTTCAGTGGACCCCGGGGCTGGAGCTGAGGGATCGGGCGGAGTGGGAGCGGAAGGTTCAGGCTCAAACATCATTCCCTGACCATTCTCCTTGGCATAAATACCTAAAACTGCATGACAGGGAACAAATATCTCGGTGGGTATGCCGCCGAAGCGCGCGCTGAAGCGCACGCCGGCGTTGCCCAGATCTAGCCCTATGACAGCCCGCGGAGCTATGTTGAGCACAATCTGCCCGTCCTTGTTGACATACTGTTGCGGGACTTCCACACCATCCGCCCGTGCGAAGACCACCAAATAAGGCGTCAGGGAATTGTCCACGATCCAATCGTAGAGAGCGCGAATGAAATACGGCCGGCTGGACGTCATGGTGGACTTGTTCACGGCATTTTTACCCTCTTAGCTGTTCCATCACGCGGAGCGGATAGCCCGTTCCCAGTCGGAGAGGCTGGCCTGGAATGATTCCCGGGAGAATATGCGCTGCATGTAATCCAGGAGAGGTTGGGTCTGGCGCGCAGACGGGAGATGTATATCGAAACTCGGTAGACGCCAGAGAATGGGCGCGATACAACAGTCGAGCAAGGAGAAATCCGAGCTCATGAAAAATGGTTTTTCACCAAAGATGGGCGCAACCGCGATCAAGCCCTCGGCCAACTGTTTGCGCGCACTCGCCACCTGATCTTTGCTGCGGCTGCGGAGAAGGGTTTCCACCAGAGGGCACCAGTCCTCTTCCACCCGGTGCATATACTGACGAATTTCAGCGCGGGCGACAGGATAGACAGGTAGCAGCGGCGGATGGGGAAAGCGTTCGTCCAGATATTCCATCATGATCCGCGGTTCATAGATCGATAGATCGCGGTCAATCAGAGTAGGCAGGGAAGCGTAGGGATTGGTTTCAAGCACTTCGCGCGGCAGGTTTTGCGGGTCAACCGTAACAATCTCAACACCCACGCCCTTCTCGGCCAGCACCATTCGTACTCGATGGCTGTAGTGATCCTTCGCATTGGAGAAAAGCGCCGCAGAGCGTTTGGCCGCACCAACCATCAGGATCACACCCCCCACAATGCCAAGGGCGGACTTGATGCCTCGGCGAAGATCAAAGGGCGACCGCAGAGCGGTCGCCCATTATTTTTAATGAACGTCTTTCCAATACTCACGGTTCAACAACCACGCGAACATCAGCAGAACGATCAGAAACAACATTACGTAGACGCCGATACGTTTACGGTCTGAAGCACCGGGTTCCGCCACATATTCGAGGAAGTTGACCACATCGTACACGGCTATCTCAAATTCTTTCTGATCGAGAGAACCTTTGATGGCACCCGGGGCAAGGCTGCCGCAGGGAACGCTGGCAGGCTCGCCCACCTGATTGCGCTCTGCGCGGCCATGGCTGTCAACCTTCGGCCCTGGGGCGCACTCGAGTAGTCCTTGCAATTCGAGCATTGCGTGCGGCATACCTACGTTGGCAAACACTTTATTGTTGACGCCGGTGGGGCGTGTATCGTCGCGATAGAACGTCAGCAAATAGGTGTACAACCATTCAGGTGAGCGCGAACGCGCTACCAAGCTGAGATCCGGCGGTGCTGCTCCGAACCATTGTTTTGCCTTCGGGGTGGACATGGAGATGGTCATCAACTCGCCGATCTTCTGATCGGTGAAAATGATGTTGTCGAGCATCACCTGATCCGGGATCTCCAGATCCTCTCCCACTCGGCCATAACGCGAGTAATTCAAGCTGTGGCATCCCATGCAGTAGCTGACAAAATACTTCAGCCCGCGCTGGAGAGACGCCTTGTCATCAAAATCAAACGGCTTGTGTGGCTCCATGCAAGGTACAGCACCACATGGGCCGCCTTCGCTAGCACCGACAGCCTTGATCGGCACTATGACAAGCACCACAAACAGTGCCAGACCACCGAATACCAGTCCTTTGCTCAAACCGGTCATGCGTACGCGATCCGGTACTGGCAGGCACTTCTCGCGACGGGTCCAGAATGGCATACCGATGAAGTAGGCAAAATAGAGAACCGTGCACACCTGCGCCAGAATAGTACGCCCCGGTGTAGAAGGTTTAACGCCCAGGTAGCCGAGGATGACGAAAGATGCAGCAAATACAATCAATGCAACGCGGCTGAAAGTGCCTTTGTAGCGGATGGATTTGACCGGGCTTTTATCCAGCCAGGGCAGCACAAACAGGATAGCGATAGCGGCCGCCATAATCACAAAGCCAAGGAACTTGGATGTCAGCGGGCCTATGTCAATAGTCACTGCGCGCAGCATTGCGTAGAAAGGAGTGAAGTACCAAACAGGCGCAATATGCTCCGGCGTCTTCAAACCATTGGCTTGCTCAAAGTTGGCGTATTCAAGGAAAAAGCCGCCCATTTCTGGAGCAAAAAAGATAATGCCGCAGAAGGCGAACAAAAATACCGTGATACCGACTATGTCATGAACGGTGTAGTAGGGATGGAAAGGGACACCATCCAAAGGAATGCCATTGGCGTCCTTGTTCTTTTTGATCTCAACACCATCCGGGTTGTTGGAACCCACCTGGTGCAGCGCGAGGAGGTGAAGCACCACCAGCGCCAACAAAACTATAGGCAACGCCACTACGTGCAGGGCGAAGAAGCGGTTGAGCGTCGCACCTGAGATCAGATAGTCCCCGCGGATCCACTGCACCAAATCCTCTCCAACCACCGGCACAGCGCCGAACAGGTTAACAATTACCTGCGCACCCCAGTAGGACATCTGACCCCATGGCAGAACGTAGCCCATGAAAGCTTCAGCCATCAGAACAACGTAGATCAACATACCAAAGATCCACACCAATTCCCGCGGTGCTTTATAAGAGCCGTACATCAAACCGCGGAACATGTGCATGTAAACCACCAGGAAAAACGCGGACGCGCCGGTGGAATGCATGTAGCGCAAAATATCCCCGTAGGGCACGTCTCTCATGATGTATTCGACGGATGCGAACGCGCCTTCGGCGGAAGGCTCGAAATTCATCGTGAGCCAGATCCCGGTCAACAGCTGATTGACCAGAACCAACAGTGACAGAACACCAAAGATATACCAGAAATTGAAGTTTTTCGGCGCGTAGTATTTACCCATGTGGGTATCCCACGCACGCTGTACCGGGAGGCGATAATCAATCCAGCTCCACAGATCACCAAGCCACTTAGTCATTGGATCAAGCCTCCTGATCTTCGCCGATGAGAATTACGGTATCGCTGAGATACTTGTGCGGCGGAACTTCGAGATTGATGGGCGCCGGCACGCCTTTCAGAACACGTCCGGCCAGATCGAATTTTGAACCGTGGCATTTGCAGAAAAAGCCACCCTGCCAAATGATACCGCCGCCCATATCGAGCGATCCCACAGCTGGCTCATAACCCGGTGCGCATCCCAAGTGTGTGCACAGGCCGAGCAATACGGCGAATTCTTCTTTTATCGCGCGGGATTCATTTTTCGCGTAACCGGGCTGAACGGATTTTTCCGACGTCGGGTCGCGCAGCTCTGGCTCCATCACTTTCAATCCGGCAAGTGCTGCGGCAGTTCGTCGCACTATATAAACCGGCTTGCCTCGCCACTCCACTGTCACCATCTGACCCGGCTCGAGTTTGGCAACGTTGATTTCCACCGGCGCGCCCGCCGCTTTAGCTTTGGCGCTGGGGTTCCACGACCCCACAAAAGGTACCGCGGCGCCGACCACACCCGCAGCCCCCACGACGGACGTCATGGCCGTGAGAACACGGCGACGCCCTTGGTTTACACCGTCATTACTCATGACGCAGATCTCCCGTGACAGCTTTCAAAAGACAAAGGTTTAAGAATGGAAGCAAATGCAAAGACCTAAATCGGCGGGATCACAATTAAAAGATTGGCCCGGCGCGCTTACAGCGGCCGGCACTTATTGAAATGAGTGCCCCAAGTGCCCGCAAAAATGGCCACCATGGTAATGAAAAAGCCTAGGTCTTACAAGGAAATACACGCCTCAGAACAGGGCGCAAATGCGCTTCCAGAAAATTAAATGCGGCAGCCAAACCGCGCGAAAGACAAAAACAAAAAAGCCCGAACAAGTCGGGCTTTGAAGCACACACCAAATTAACGCTTGGAGTATTGTGGTCTCTTACGCGCTTTGCGCAGACCGACTTTCTTACGCTCAACCTCACGCGAGTCACGAGTAACATAACCCGCTTTGCGCAGTTCGGGACGCAGACTTTCGTCGTAAGCCATCAGGGCGCGAGTCAAGCCGTGGCGAATAGCGCCTGCCTGACCGAAGCTGCCGCCGCCGGCCACAGTGATTTTGATATCGAATTTGTCGGTGTTGCCAGTCAGTTCGAGCGGCTGACGCACGATCATTCGCGCAACTTCACGTCCGAAATAATCTTCCAGAGTGCGATCGTTGACGCTGATTTTACCGCTGCCTTGAGAGATGAAGACTCGAGCAGTGGCGGTCTTGCGTCGACCAGTACCATAAAATTGTTCACCTGCCATAATTCAGCTTCCGTTAAAAGTTGAGTTCTTGGGGTTGCTGGGCGGCGTGCGGATGAGCATCACCGGCATAAACCTTCAGTTTTTTGAAGATCGCCCGGCCCAGAGGACCTTTAGGCAACATACCTTTTACGGCACTCAGAATGGTCAATTCCGGAGCCTTGTCGATCAACTTTTCGAAGCTGATGGATTTCAAACCACCGGGATAACCGGTGTGGTGATGGTAGATCTTGTCTTTGGCTTTATTACCCGTGACACGGACCTTTTCGGCATTGACCACGACGATGTAATCGCCGGTATCCACGTGCGGGGTGAATTCAGGCTTGTGCTTGCCACGCAGACGGTGGGCAAGCTCTGCGGCCAAACGACCGAGAGTTTTGCCTGAAGCATCGACAATGTACCAGTCACGTTTTACTGTTTCAGATTTGGCACTGTAAGTCTTCATGTTGTAGGCCTTCAAACGTAGGGTACAAAATGGAACCCGGTCTAAACCGGAAGTTGGAAACCCTGTCCAGAATACCCGGACAAAAAGGAGCGCGAATCCTACACAAGCGCTGCTTGTTTTTCAAGCAGCACCGACAAAAATCTCAGGGCCGATGGGCCTGAGCCAGGTACTCCTCGCTCTGCATCTCCAACAACCGGCTCACGGTGCGTTGAAACTCAAACCCCAGGCGACCCTCGACATAAAGAGAAGGAATAGGGCTGGCGCCGGACAAAACGAGCTTTACCCGGCGGTCGTAGAACTCATCCACCATATAGATGAAGCGGCGTGCCTGGTCGTCGTTTTTGCCGGTGAACTGCGGTACTCCGGAGACCAGCACAGCGTGATACTCCTTGGCCAGGACTATGTAATCGTTTTGCGAGCGGGGACCGTCACACAGGGCGGGGAAATCAAACCAAACAATATCGTCTGATTCATAGCGCGCCTTGATATTGCGCCCCTCCACTTCGAGGGAGACATCCTGGTGAACCGTACTGCTCTCCGGCACCAGCCGATGAAAGCAGGCATGCAAGGCCTGCTCCGCCGCTTCATTCAAAGGAGAGTGAAAAAGATCGGCCTTTACCAAAGCGCGCAGACGGTAGTCCACTCCACCATCCACATTCATAACATCCAGATGTGCATTCAGCAGGTGAATGGCGGGAATAAAACGCTCTCTCTGCAAACCGTCTTTATAAAGGCCGTCGGGCTGAATATTGGATGTCGTCACCAGAGTCACGCCGCGAGCAAACAGCGCCTTGAGCAGATTGGCGAGAATCATGGCATCCGTAATATCCGCGACGAAAAATTCGTCAAAACAGATCACCCGCGCCTCAGCAGCCAGCGTATCCGCCACTTTATCCAAAGGATTTTTTTCGCCTTTGAGCGCGGTCAATTCGCTGTGCACCCGGCGCATAAAGCGGTGGAAATGCGTGCGCATTTTCTGCTGCAACGGCAAGGCTTCGAAAAAGACATCCATCAGATAGGTCTTACCGCGCCCTACCCCTCCCCAGAGATAAACACCTTGGGGAGGTTCGCTTTTCCGCCGCCACGGCAGCACACTGGTCAAAAATGATCTTCCTTCGCGATGATATGCCACCAATTCATCAAATAATTGTTGCAGCCGCTCAACAGCCCGGCGCTGAGCGACATCGGGGAGAAAACCATCTTTTTGCAGATCGCGCTCATAGCGAGCGAGAGGAGTGTCGAGCATGAGGGCATTCCAATTTTTTATGCGGAAGCAGAAATCGCGGCGTCGGGCGGGCGCGTACTTTACCTTGCGCTCAACGACGGGTGCAATTTCCCCCGGTGTCGCGCGCGCAAGTTGGGTGGACTCGGGGTATCATTAATAGGCTTTGCCGGAGCTTGGTTGTTCACTCACAGTGAACCACGGGCACTTCGGAAGGATACCGACAAATTAGCACTTTGCGCGCCATTTAATGTCTATTTTTCTCGCTAAGGAGAATCATGTGTTTCCGTTAGAAAGCCTGTTTATCGTCGGGTTTATTATGCTGATCTTGGGCGTCGTAGCGGGCGTGCTTGCGGGCCGCGCATGGATTGCCCCGGAGCAGACCAAAGAAATCGAACAGAAACTCCACGACGCCAAACGCGAGCTCGAAAGCTACCAACAGGATGTCGCCCAGCACTTCAGTGAAACCGCACAGAAAGTTCGCGAGTTGACACAGAGCTATAAAGAGCTGCACGAACACCTGGCTCTCGGCGCTATGCAACTGACCAATACGGAGATCGGCCGGCAGTTGTTCGCCGCTGGTGAAGGGGACGTCAGCGAGAAGGCGTTGAATCAGGTTCCCATCGAACCTCCGCGCGATTGGGCACCGAAGATTCCCGGCAGCCACGGCATGCTGAGTGAAGAGTTTGGCCTTAAGGATGAAGATGAATCAGTCGTGCTGGTGGATGGCGTTCCCGCCAAATTGAAGCCGAAAAGCTGAGTGAGACCGAGAGAGTTTCTGTATGTGGGCAAAAGCATTCGAGTACATCCGCTGGCCAGCCGTCCTTGGACTGCTGGCGGCGCTGATCGTCCTCCAGCTTTTTCCCGAGCTCAATCCCCGCAATAAAATCGCTTCTCCCAACCACCCTTCTTTTACTGTTGGCAATAATCAGTACGAGGCGGGTGTAACCTCTTATGCGGATGCGGTAAGCCGCGCGGCGCCTTCGGTGGTGAATGTGTTCACCCGCAAGAAGATCAACCGCACCACCCACCGCATGTTCAACGATCCCCTGTTTCGCTACTTCTACAACAGCGCGGATATTTCGCGTCAAGAGCGTATGCAGTCGGCCTTGGGCTCCGGCGTCATCATCAGCGAACAGGGTTATCTGCTGACCAATAACCACGTCATCTATGGTGCGGATGAAATCGTGGTGCAACTGCAGGACGGGCGCGAGAGCAAGGCGCGGGTGATCGGCGTGGATATCGAGAACGATCTGGCGGTGCTGAAGATTGAATTGGATCGGCTGCGCGCTATTCCCATCGGCTCACCCCAGAGCGCCCAGGTCGGCGACATAGTCCTGGCGATTGGCAACCCCTTTGGCATGGGCCAGACCGTTACCCAAGGCATCATTTCCGCCACCGGGCGCCACGGCCTGGGCATAAGCGCATTCGAGAACTTCATCCAGACCGATGCGGCCATCAACCCCGGCAATTCCGGCGGTGCGCTCATTGATGTCCACGGCAACCTGCTCGGCATCAATACAGCGATTCTCGACCGCATCGGCAATTCCGATCTCAACGGTGTCGGTCTCGCGGTTCCCGCCGACACTGCGGTGCGAACGCTCAAGGACATAGTGGAGTTCGGTCGTGTGGTGCGCGGCTGGCTGGGGGTGGATGCGCAAAGCCTGACGCCGCAGCTGGCTCATTCCTTTCAGTTGAATTCCACCAACGGGGTGCTGATCACGCGCATCTACAACAACGGACCCGCCCATGTGGCAGGGCTGCAACCCGGTGATGTGATTGTGAAAATCAACGACGAGCCGGTGGGCAATGGCGCCCGCGGACGGCAACAAATTCAGGAGTCGCGCCCGGGGGAGACAGTCGCCATAGAGTTCTATCGCAACGGCAAACTGGAGAAGGTTCAGGCGGTGCTGGAGAAGAAACCCGTCACCGGCTGATCAGAGGTCATCCTGGATGCGGTATTCCGCCGAGCGGGCGTGAGCCTCAAGCGACTCACCCCGCGCCAGCACGGAGGCAACTCGCCCCAGACGGGACGCGCCAGCGGGCGAGCAGTGAATCAGCGAGCTGCGCTTCTGAAAATCGTATACCCCGAGTGGCGATGAGAAACGCGCAGTGCCGGAAGTGGGCAGAACGTGGTTGGGGCCGGCGCAGTAGTCGCCCAGCGCTTCACTGGTGTGGCGCCCCATAAAAATAGCGCCGGCATGCTTCACTTGAGGCAAGAGCGCGTCAGGATCTTCCACCGAAAGCTCCAAGTGCTCAGGGGCAATCCGGTTCGACAACTCAACTGCCTCCGCAAGCGAGGCCACCTCAATCAAAGCACCGCGTTTTGCCAGAGAAACCGCCGCTATGGCGTTGCGTTGCAGCGTCGGCAGCAGGCGCGCGATACTCGCTTCCACCGCATCGAGAAACGCCCGGTCGTGGCTGATCAGAATCGCCTGGGCGTCTTCGTCGTGCTCCGCCTGGGAAAACAGGTCCATGGCAACCCAATCCGGGTCGGTTTTGCCGTCGCAGATCACCAGAATTTCCGACGGACCAGCGATCATGTCGATTGCAACCAAGCCAAACACGGCACGTTTGGCTGTGGCGACATAGATGTTGCCCGGCCCGACAATCTTGTCGACCTTCGGCACCGTCTTCGTGCCATACGCCAGTGCCGCCACGGCCTGGGCGCCGCCGATGGTCAACACGCGATCGACGCCGGCGACGGCTGCGGCGGCCAGCACCAGATCATTCACCTCGCCGCGCGGCGTCGGACTGACCACGACAATCTCGGGAACCCCCGCCACATGGGCCGGAATGGCGTTCATCAAAACTGATGATGGGTAGGACGCTTTGCCGCCCGGCACGTACATGCCGACGCGATCCATCGGCGTAACCTTCTGACCGAGAACAGTGCCGTCCTCTCCCGTATAACGCCAGGACTCCTGGCGCTGATGCTGGTGATAATCGCGAATTCTTTGTGCAGCCTGTTCCAGCGCCTCACGCTGGGCTGCGGGAACTCGGCCCAGCGCAGCTTCCAGCTGGTCCCGCTGCAACACTAGCTCAGACATCTCCGCGACCTGCCGCTGGTCGAAGCGATTGGTGTACTCCACCAAAGCGCTGTCACCGCGGCGGCGCACCTCGTCCAGAATCTGCTTAACCGTCTGCTCCACCGCTTCGTGGCTGGATGCCTCCCAGGCCAGCAGGCTGTCCAACTGGGAGTTGAAGTCAGGTGACGAAGACTGAAGACGACGAATCTGCATGAGGCTATCCAGTTAAAAAGTTAAACCGTCCAGTTAAAAAACTTAATCCGTCCAGTTAATGAAGTTAATCCGTACCGTAAATTTCGCCCACGGCGCTCTCTACCGCATCCATGAGCGCTTCGATCTGAAAGTGTTTGAGCTTCATCGATGCCTTGTTGACGATCAGGCGCGAGCTCACCTCAGCGATGGTTTCACGCGGCTCCAGCCCATTGGCGCGCAGGGTATTGCCGGTGTCCACTATATCGACGATCTCATCCGCCAGTTGTAACACCGGCGCCAGCTCCATGGCGCCATAGAGTTTGATCAAATCGACCTGCTGACCCTTGGCAGCGTAAAAGCGTTTCGCCACATTGAGGTACTTGGTGGCGACCTTGATACGACCGGACTTGGGCGGCTGGCCGGCCAATCCCGCCGTCATCAAGCGGCATCGCGCAATGCGCAGATCCAACGGCTCGTAGTAACCCTGGCCGCCGTGCTCCAGCAGCGTGTCCTTGCCGGAAACGCCGACGTCCGCCGCACCAAACTGTACATAGGTGGGAACATCCACACCGCGCAGAATTAATAGGCGCACATCCGGCGAGGTGGTATCGAAAGTCAGTTTGCGGCTGTTCTGGATAGACTCCAGCGGCTCTATGCCGGCAGCGGCGAGCAGCGGCAAGGTCTCATCAAGAATGCGACCCTTGGTAAGGGCGATGGTGAGCTGTGGCATGGTGATTACCTCTTCATTTTCCCGCGATGCGCTGAATATTGGCGCCGAGAATCTGCAGTTTTTCCTCAATGCACTCATAACCGCGGTCGATGTGATAGATCCGATCGATGAGCGTCTCGCCATCCGCCACCATGCCAGCAATCACCAGACTGGCGGACGCGCGCAGATCGGAAGCCATCACTGGCGCGCCCTTCAAGCGCGGCACGCCTTTGATGATCGCCGTATTGCCTTCAAGGGTGATATTGGCGCCCATACGGTTGAGCTCATGCACCTGGATCAGGCGATTCTCGAAAATGGTCTCGATCACCGCCCCAGTGCCTTCCGCCACAGTATTCATGGCGGTGAACTGGGCTTGCATGTCGGTGGGAAATGCCGGATAGGGCGCGGTGCGAATGTTGACGGATTTGGGCCGGTTGCCTTTCATGTCCAGCTCGATCCAGTCGGTGCCGGTGCTGATGTGGGCACCCGCTTCTTCCAGCTTGAGCAGCACCGCGTCGAGAATGCCGGACGCAGTATCGCGCAGCCGCACCCGCCCCCGGGTGGCCGCCGCAGCGGTCAAATAGGTGCCGGTTTCAATCCGATCGGGCATAACCGAGTAAGTGCAGCCCTGCAGTCGCTCAACGCCGTAGATAGTCAGAGAGTCGGTGCCGATGCCCTCGATCTGCGCACCCATGCGCACGAGGCAATTGGCCAGGTCGACGATTTCCGGCTCGCGCGCGGCGTTTTCGAGTACGGTTTTGCCTTTCGCCAGCACGGCTGCCATCAATAGATTTTCCGTGCCGCCCACGGTCACTATATCCATGAAAAAGTGCGCACCTTTGAGCCCGTTGGGCGCGCGGGCGCGGATATAACCGCCGTCCACCTCGATGGTCGCGCCCATGGCTTCAAGCCCGCGCAGGTGGATATCCACCGGGCGACTGCCGATGGCGCAACCGCCGGGGAAGGAGACATCGGCCTTGCCAAAGCGCGTCAACAAAGGTCCGAGCACCAGGATGGAGGCGCGCATGGTCTTGACCAGATCATAAGGCGCGGCGAAGTCGTTGATCGACCCGGAGTCGATCTCCACCCCCATGTGCTCATCAATGGTGATGCCCACCCCCATGCAGCGCAGCAGCGAGAGCATGGTGGTGATGTCGTTGAGATGCGGCAGATTGTTCAAATACATGGGGCCGTTCGCCAGCAGAGTCGCGGCGAGAATCGGCAGGCCCGAATTTTTGGAGCCGGAAATGCGGATTTCCCCATTGAGAGGGGTGCCGCCGGTGATGATCAGTTTGTCCATCGCAAAGAGTCTGCTTGAAGGGGACGGATCCCCGGAGATTGGGTGTGGATCAGTGGGTGCCGGGAACCAGCGTCTTCATGTGCACGGCGTGGATCGCGCCGCTGGCGATCGCCTGATTGAGAGCGCCGTATACCAGCTGCTGCTTCTTGACTGGGGACAAACCCGCAAACACCGCACTGGTGACGGTGATATGAGCATGGTTGCCTTCCATCCGCGCCTCCACCTGCGCATCGGGTATGGTTGCGCGGATCGCGTCGATAATGTCTTGTTCTTGCATAGAGTGACCTGAAATCGGCCTGGGCCAGCGGCCCCAGCCTGTATAAAAAGGCGTAGTTTAATCAAATCCCCTCAAGGGCGCACCCGTGGCGGCGCGCGCCGTTCGACGGTTTCAGGCTTTCTGCGCCCAGGTGGCGATAACTTTGTCGATGTCGTTGTCGTTTTGCTTCATCGCCTGAGTGAACTGATCGCGGAAGCTTTTGCCGAGATTGACGCCGTTGAGCACCACGTTGATCAGCTTCCATTCGCCGTCTTTGTTCTGCGCCATGGTGTAGGAGATCCGGCTGGTGCCATCCGCCGCGGCGACCTCTTGAATCACCTCAACGCGCTTGGCGGAGCTGACATCGCCCTCCGGCGGCAGGGTGGTGATTTTCAGATCGCTGTAATTGGCCAAACCTTTACCCAATGTTTCCACCATGCTACGGGTGAAGGTTTCGGTGAATTCATTGCGCTGGGATTCACTGGCTTTATCCCAACTGGCCGCCATCACGTTCTTGGCGATGAAATTAAAACTTACGCTCGGCTCGAGACTTTTGCGCACCTCAGCGAAATACTGCTGCGGATTTTCCTTCAACGATTTCTCGCCGTTTTTGATCACCGCCATTACCGCATCGGTCACGCTCTGCACTACTTGGTGCGGTGTTTCAGCCTTGGCCGCACCCGCCGCTAAAGCTGCGCTTCCCCACAGCCCCACAACCGCCCACAACAAAAACCGGACACCTGTTGTATAAAATCGCTGTCTCACGATGTTCTCCTATCATTGATTGAATATTTAGCGCAGTGGTGCGCCGCTTGGATTCAAGCGCGGCGCGAAAGTTTACTGATGCCGCCCCACTCTGGCGAGCAGAACGCTGATATCTCCACTTTCACCACCGCCATTCCAGCATGCGGCGGCTGAATGCCAGCCAAATCCCGGCAAAAAAATCCGCCTATTAATTTTTGCCGGGGTTATCCCTTATCATGAGCGGCTTTACCAGCCACAGGAGGCAGAGATGGAGCAATTTTCCGCACAAGATCTGATTGCCTCCGGCCGCCGGACGATACGCCTGGAACAGGAAGCCGTGGCGGCGCTGGAAGAGCGCATCGGCAATGCTTTCGTGCGCGCCTGCCAATTGATTCTCGCCTGCACCGGTCGCGTGGTGGTTACCGGAATGGGCAAATCCGGTCATATCGGCCACAAAATCGCAGCCACTTTTGCCAGCACCGGCACCCCGGCTTTTTTTGTTCACCCGGGTGAAGCCAGCCACGGGGATCTGGGCATGATCACCCGCGGCGATCTGGTGGTGGCCATTTCCAATTCCGGCAACTCACCGGAAATCCTCACCATGCTGCCCATTTTGAAGCGCTTGGGGATTCCCATGATCACCATGACCGGCAAGCCGAATTCACCGCTCGCCGAGGCTGCGGAAGTCAGCCTGGACATACGCGTGGCCTCTGAAGCCTGCCCGCTGGACCTGGCGCCAACCTCCAGTACTACTGCCACACTGGTCATGGGCGACGCCCTCGCTGTGGCGCTGCTGGAAGCGCGGGGTTTTACCGCTGAGGATTTCGCCCTGTCCCATCCCGGCGGCATACTCGGGCGCCGCCTGTTGCTGCGGGTCAGCGACCTGATGCACGCGGGCGAGCGCATGCCCAACGTGCAGCCGGATACGTCTCTACTCAACGCGCTGGGGGAAATCACCGCAAAGGGGTTGGGCATGACCACCGTGACCGGAACCGCCGGGGAATTGCTTGGCGTGTTCACCGATGGCGATCTGCGTCGCGCGGTGGATAAAGGCCACGACATACGTCACGTAACTATCGAAAACATCATGACGCGCAACCCCACCAGCGTGCGCAGCGACGCCCTGGCGGCCGAGGCCCTCACCATTATGGAAAACCGCAAAATCACTGCCCTGGTGGTGACCGATGAACAACGCCGGGCGGTCGGCGTCATCCATATGCACGACCTGCTGCGCGCGGGACTGGTTTGACCGGCCCGCCCATTCATGAACCTTTACTGCAGAACCCTATGAGCGATGCCACCCTGTTCGAAGACCCCACGCTGCTGAAAAAAGCCCGCGCCATCCGCCTGCTGGTGCTTGATGTGGACGGCGTGCTGACCGACGGCAGGCTGTATTACGGCGCCCAGGGTGAAGCCTTGAAAGTGTTTAACACCCTGGACGGTCACGGCATCAAGATGCTCCAGCGGGCCGGCGTGAAAGTCGCCATTATTACCGGGCGGCGCGGCGAAGCCCTGCTCGCCCGCGCCCGCGATCTGGGCATCGACTGGATTCAACAGGGGCGCGAGGACAAGTTTGTCGCCCTGCAGGAAATGCTGGCGGCCGAGCCCATTCCGCTGGATGAAATTGCCTGCATGGGCGATGACTGGCCGGATCTGGCCGTCATGACCCGGGTCGGCCTGTCTCTGACCGTCGCCAACGCCCATCCAGAAGTCAAAGCGCGTGCCCACTGGCTGAGCCAGAATCGCGGCGGCGAAGGTGCGGTGCGGGAAGCCTGCGACCTGCTGCTGCGGGCACAAAACCATTTTCAGCAGATCCTGGGTGAATATGCAGCGCGGGATTAAACACAACTGGGCTTATATTTCGCTCACCGCAGCGCTGGTGGTCGCGGTCATACTGCTGTCGGAAACGCCGCCGGAAATGCTGATCCCCTTCGGCGAAAAACAGGACGCGGCGCGCTTTCCCTACGCGGTGATCAACGATGCCCGCTCGCAGCACTTTGATGCGGAGGGCAAGCTGAGCTACGAGTTTGTCGCCTCCACCCTGAGCCATTTTCGCCTGGACTTGAACCGGGTGAGCGAAGGGGATTTCACCAGCCTGGAAGCACCGCAGCTGACCCTCTATACGGATGACAAACCCTGGTATGTCACGGCGGACAAAGGTGAATTGAGCGAGCGCGGCACCCTGCTCACCCTGTGGCCGAACGTGCGCATCTGGCAGGAGGAGAACCCGGATGAGGTTACCGAGCTGACCACCAGCCGACTGGAAATCCGGCCACAGGACAAAATGATCGCCACTGAGGCGGAAGTGAACATCACGTCACCCATGGGCAAGGTAGAGGCGCAGGGAATGAGCGTGGATCTGGACAACAAGCGCATTCAATTGCGCAACCGAGTGAGGGGTCACCATGAGCCGATCAACGAAACTGCAACGCCTTAGCCGGGCCGCCGGGCTGGCTGTGTGCCTGCTGGCAGGGCCGCACGCGCTCGCCCTGCCCTCCGACCGCAACCAGGCCATCACCATTCACTCCGACAGCGCCGAGCGGGACGAGATCAAAGGCACCACCACCTACTCCGGCAATGTGGTGATGCAACAGGGCTCCATGCGCATAGACGCGGAAGAGGTGGTGATCGTCAACGATAAAAGCAAGGTCACGCAGATAGTCGCCACCGGCAAACCGGCTCGCTATCAGCAGAAACCCAGTGAAGAGGAAGGCCCGGTGATCGCCCAGGCCAACCGCCTGGAATACAACATCGCCCAGGACACTCTCCACCTGATTGAAAACGCCCTGCTGCAGCAGGAGGGCACCAGTCTGTCCGGCAATCACATTGATTACGACGTGAAAAAGTCCGTGGTCAAAGCCGGCAGCGACGCCAGCCAGAATGAGCGGGTGAAGATGGTGATTCCGGCGCGCTCACTGAAACAGACAGAAGAGGAATAAGCGCCCGATGGCCACACTGGAAGCCCGCAATCTCGCCAAAAGCTACAAAGGCCGCAAGGTGGTGATCGACGTGTCCATGATGGTGGAAAGCGGCCAGATCGTCGGCCTGCTCGGCCCCAACGGCGCCGGCAAAACCACCTGTTTCTACATGATCGCCGGACTGGTGGCCGCCGATAAAGGCGAGGTCTATATCAACGAGCAGCGCGTTACCCATCTGCCCATGCACGGCCGCGCCCGCGCCGGCTTGAGTTATCTGCCACAGGAGGCTTCGGTATTCCGCAAACTCACCGTGGCGGAAAACATCATGGCGATTCTGGAGACCCGCCCCGACCTCAACCGCAAAAGCCGCCGCGAGGTTCTCGATCACCTGCTACAGGAATTTCACGTTACCCACATCCGCAACAGCCTGGGCATGGCCCTGTCCGGCGGCGAGCGCCGCCGCGTGGAAATCGCCCGCGCCATCGCCACCAACCCGGAATTCATTCTCCTCGACGAACCTTTCGCCGGCGTCGATCCGATTTCGGTCAACGACATCAAAACCATAGTGTCGCACCTGAGAAACCGCGGCCTGGGGGTGCTCATCACCGACCACAACGTCCGCGAGACACTCGATATTTGCGAAAAAGCCTATATTGTTAGTGAGGGCTACATCATCGCCGAAGGCTCGCCGGAAACCGTGATGAACAATCCCAAGGTGCGCAAGGTATACCTGGGCGAAAATTTCCGCTTGTGAGGCATGTGGGCCGGAGGCTTGACAAGCCGGCCAATATCACCTTATCTGGCCCAAAGTTTGCTTTTAAATCCGGCAAAAATGATTGCTTGTCTATTTGGGGATGACTAGAATTAGAAAATTCTTCTCATCTGCAACGGCGAAGACTGACGATGAAGCAATCACTGCAACTCAAGCTCGGCCAGCAGCTCACCATGACGCCGCAATTGCAGCAGGCCATCCGCCTCCTGCAATTGTCCACGCTCGATCTCCAAACCGAAATTCAGGAAGCCCTGGAAACCAACCCCATGCTGGACGTTGCCGAGGACGACTCGGCGGCGGATTATCCCGGCGGCGACGGCCCTGAGCTGGACTTCGTCAACGGTAAAGAAAGCAATGCGAAGTCCGACGACCTCAACGGCAACTCCCGCGAAGAGTCGGAAGAACACACCCCGGACGGCGAGTGGAGCACTGAGATTCCAACTGAGCTCGCGGTCGACACCAGCTGGGACGATGTTTATCAAAGTGCGCCCACCGGTACCGGCCTGTCGCGGCCGGAGAACGAAGACATGGATTTCGAGTCGCGCCGCGGCACTTCGGAATCCTTGCAAGACTACCTCGCCTGGCAACTCAATCTCACCCCCATGTCCGATCTGGATCGCCATATAGGTGATGCCATTATCGACGCCGTGGGTCCGAGCGGTATGCTGGTTCAACCCGTGGAAGAGATCTGGCAGGGGCTGGTGAAGGATTTTCCCGAACTGGAACTGGACGAAGTCATGGCGGTTTTGCACCGCCTGCAACAGTTCGACCCGCCGGGCGTGGCAGGCCAGGATCTGGCAGAGTGCCTGTTGCTGCAATTGCGCCAACTGCCGGACACCCTGCCCTCCTATGACGTGGCGGTAAACCTTGTCAGCAATTACCTGCCCCTGTTGGGCGCGCGGGATTTCAAGCAGCTGATGCGCAAATTGCGCGTGAAAGAGACCGAGCTGCAGGAGGCCATCCGCATCATTCAGAGCCTGAATCCGCGACCGGGCGAAATGATCGGCGAAGACACGACCGAGTACGTGGTCCCCGATGTTTTCGTGAAAAAAGAAAACAACCGCTGGATGGTGCAGCTCAATCCGGACATCGCGCCCAAATTGCGCATCAACCCGGACTACGCATCACTTGTGCGCCGCGCTGACAGCAGCAACGACAACACCTTTCTGCGCGATAACCTGCAAGAGGCGCGCTGGTTTATTAAAAGCCTGCAAAGCCGCAATGAAACCCTGCTGAAGGTAGCGACCTGCATCGTTGAACGGCAGCAGGGCTTTCTCGATCACGGTCCAGAAGCCATGAAACCCATGGTGCTGCACGATGTGGCGGAGATGGTGGAAATGCACGAATCCACCATCTCCCGGGTGACCACGCAGAAATTCATGCACACGCCCCAGGGCATCTTCGAACTGAAATATTTTTTCTCCAGCCACGTCAGTACCGAGTCTGGCGGCGAGTGTTCCTCGACCGCCATTCGCGCTATCATTAAAAAACTCGTGGCGGCGGAAAATCCCCGCAAACCTCTGAGCGACTCGAAGATCACCGCCCTGCTCGAAGACCAGGGGATCCATGTCGCACGGCGCACCATCGCCAAGTATCGCGAGTCTCTGGGCATAGCGCCCTCCAACGAACGCAAGCGGCTGGTGTAGTACGGCCGCTGTCGTATTTCAATAAAGTGGGGCGCGCCGCGAGGCATCGCCCCCGGAACGCAGTCGAACTCCTGTATGCAAATTGAATCCCTTCTCACGCAACAACGCACCCTTTGCCACGTCACCTGCTCCAGCAAGAAACGCGCATTGGAAGTCCTCGCCTCCCTTATCGCCGAGGGCAGCCCAGATATCAACGCCGATGAGCTGTTCCAGCAGTTGGTGGCGCGCGAGCGCCTCGGCTCCACTGGTATAGGTGAAGGCATCGCCATTCCCCACTGCCGTTTCAAAACAGCTGGCGCCACCATAGGTGCGCTCATGACGCTGGCCAAACCCATCGATTTCGACTCCGTAGACAGCCGCCCGGTGGATATCATCTTCGCCATGCTGGTGCCGGAAAATGCCGAAAATGAGCACCTGCAGACTCTGGCGATGCTGGCTGAACGCCTGCAGAACCCGCACTTTGTGCAGTCTCTGCGACGCGCGGAAACCGGCGACGAACTCTATCGCGCCGCTATAGAAGTGGAACTCTGAGCGGATCCTGCGGAGGATTGAAACGTGGAATTCGTAGTAATCAGCGGCAGGTCGGGCTCCGGCAAGACCACCGCGTTGCAGTTGCTCGAAGACAGCGGATTCATCTGTATCGACAATCTTCCAGTCAACCTGCTGCCGACATTGATCACAGAAGTTTCCCAGGCCGCTAACAGCCAGACGATGAAATTCGCGGTGGGCATAGATGCGCGCACCGTCAGTGGTGATCTCAGCCGTTTTCCCGAAATTCTCGAGTGGGCGCAGCAGAAACAGGATGCGCGCTTTACCGTCGTCTATCTGGACGCAAGCGATCAGGTGCTCATCAAGCGCTTCAGTGAAACCCGCCGCAAACATCCCCTGTCCAACAAAACCACCGGCTTGCGGGAGGCGATTCGCGCGGAGAATGCCATTCTGGATCCGGTGGCGCGTTTGTCGGATATCACCATCGATACCAGCAATCTGACCCTGCACGAACTGCGCTCGGCGGTCAAAAAGAAGGTTGCGGGAGCGGAAGGCCAGGGTATGGCGCTGATGTTCGAATCCTTCGGCTTTAAATACGGTGTTCCGGTGGACGCCGATTTTGTTTTTGATGTGCGCAGTCTGCCCAATCCCTACTGGCAGCCCGATTTGCGTGCACACACAGGCCTGCAGACGCCGGTGATGGATTTTCTCGCGGCGCAGCCGCAGGTGACATCCATGTATGAAGACATAGTGCAGTTTCTGGAGAAATGGATTCCCAGTTTCGAGCAGAACAATCGCAGCTATTTGACGATTGCGATCGGCTGTACCGGCGGCATGCACCGATCGGTGTATCTGGCGGATAAATTGAGCACCCATTTTCAAGGGCTCTATGCGAATGTGCAGACACGCCATCGCCAATTGACACAGACCTCTCCCTGATCGGCATCTCCGGAGCAGATCACAACGGCATAACAATAACGAGTATCGGCAGCAACACATGATTTCCAAACAGGTCGTGATCCCCAACAAACGTGGACTCCACGCCAGGGCAGCCACCAAATTCGCCAATCTGTGCAGTCGCTACGCCTGCAAAATGCAGGTGTGTTGCAAAGGCAAAACCATCGACGGCAAAAGCATCATGTCGCTGATGCTGCTGGCCGCCACCCAGGGCACCACCATTGAAGTCATCGCCGACGGCCATGACGCTGAAGAAGCCATTACCGCCCTGTTGACGCTGATCGAGGACAAGTTCGGCGAGGGGGAATAGCGCAACGCCCTGGATCACAGCCTGCGCCTGGCGACTTCCCTTTAACCCCCCGCGCGGATGCTGTAGGCTTCTGCGCCTTTTGCGGCTCCTCTGAGCTGCCGTTTTCGCACACCGGTATATCGACATGAAAGAATTTGAGCAGGATTCCCAGGACGGCGAAGAAGAAGTGTTCCGCTGGATCAGCAAGACGCGCATGAAAAAGCAGATGCATGATCTGCAGGATCTGGCGGTGCATCTGACCACCCTCAATGCCGAGCAATTTGCGCAGATGCCGCTGAGCTCAGAGATGCGACGCGCGGTGGAAGAAACCAAAAACATCAAGAAAAATGAGGCCTTGCGCCGCCACTATCAGTTCCTCGGCAAGCTGATGCGCAGCGAGGATCACGATGCGATTGCCGCTGCAATATCGGGCATCAAAGAAGAGCAGGACCGCCTGGCGCGCCTGTTCCATGTGATGGAACAGTGGCGCGACGACCTCATCAAGGGCGAACAGGAGGTGATGGAGCGCTTTTTCAACGAGTTTCCCCTCGTCGATCGCCAGGAAATGCGCCATCTGGTGCGCAGCGCAAAAGGCGCCGCCGGCAGCCAGCAGGCGCCGACCCATGCGCGCAAGCTGTTTCGCTTCATCCGCGATGCCGTGGCGGGCCGTAACGCTGACTGATTTCCACCCCCTGCGCTGCGCTGTTCTTGTTGCCGGCTCATCTTGTAAATTGAAGCGATTTCGGCGGCGCATCACGGCGCCGACCGCTGCGGCCTTTACAATGCCTTTCACACGGCCAGGGAGCGCAACGTGCACAGATTCCATTTCAGTCGTTTGATGATCACCCTGCTGGCCGCCCACATGGCCAGTGCTGCCGCTGACAGTTACGGGGTTTTCGATGCCCGCACTCTGGCTCTCGGCGGTACCGGGGTGGCGCTGGGCAACATCGACACAGGCCATTTCTACAATCCCGCCCTCACCGCTTTCCACGTCGGTCATGAAGATCGCACCCGCGACGGTTCCCACAGTGTTCACCTGGTAGTTGCCGCGCTCTCCGACGGAGCCCGTATCGCTGCCGATACCATCGACGATGATCTCGAGGGGCGTTTGAGCGATGCCATAGACGCGATCAACGCGGCGCCTGACAGCCCCGCCGCCGCGCGGGCCGGTATAAGCGCGGCGCAGGAGCTGGAGCGCGCTATGCGGGATCTCGACGGCGAGAACATCAGCGCCGACGGCTATCTCGGTTACAGCGTCAGCCTTCCCGGTGACAGTGAAGGCGGCGCCTTCTTCGCCGGCACCAGGATGATCGGGCGCGGCCTATCGCAAATTGCGACCGCCGACTTTGAGTTGCTGGAAGACTACATGGAGGCCCTGGAGTTTGTCGAAAGCGGCGGCACCCGCGGTGAGCCTCACCCAGAACTGCGCGATGGTACCGGCAACTTCCTCGATCCCAGTCTGCGCATCCAGTCGTCGGCATCCGGCGTCGGCCTGCTGCTATCCGAGATCGGCGTCTCCGCCGCCAAGCAGTACACCTTGTGGGGTAAGGATGTGGCCCTGGGGATAGCGCCCAAAGTCGTGCATCTGCGCGTCTTTAACGAAAGCTGGCGGGTGGTGAACGGCGAATTCGAAAGTGCCGGCGAGGACTTCACCGAGTTTTATTTCAATCTAGACCTGGGCGCGGCGGTGACCCTGGCGGATCACTGGCGGGTCGGATTGGCGCTCAAGGACCTGCGCAGCAAAACCGTCTTCACGGAACTGGGCGAGCCGATCGAACTGCAGCACCGCGCCCGCCTCGGCTTGGCTTATATCGGGGAACAGCTGGATATAGGGCTGGATGCGGACCTGGACAAAACCGCGGACCCGCGCGGAATTGCCCAGCGCCAGGACGTGAGCCTGGGGATGGAGTACCGTCTGCCGATCCGGCTGGCCTTGCGCCTCGGCTACCGGCACGACCTGGAGTCGTCTGTGGGGGATCAATTGAGCGCCGGGGTGGGCTGGTACACCAACAGTGTGCTGCTGGACCTCTCTTACATCCAAGGCGACGGCGGCAAAGGTGGCGCCCTGCGCCTGGGATGGGCTTACTAAACCTTTCTCGAATTAAAAACGCCGATGGCGAAACACCGGCATCTGGCGCTGCAACTCCCGCTGCGCGGCAAAATCCAGATCCGCCACCAGCACCCCTGGACCCTCCTCGGTGCGGCAGGCCAGAACTCTCCCCCACGGATCGATCAGGCAGGAGTGGCCCCAGGTGCGCCGTTTGGCGTCGTGCTCCCCGCCCTGGTTGGCGGCGAGAACAAAACACTGATTTTCGATGGCGCGCGCTCGCAGCAACACATCCCAGTGGGCCTCGCCGGTGCGATAAGTGAAGGCCGACGGCACCGTCAGCAGGGTTGCACCCAACTGCGCCAGGCGGCGGAAGTACTCGGGGAAACGCAGGTCGTAGCAGATGGACAGGCCGATCGGACACCAGGGTGTGCTGACCACCACCGGCCGCTCACCCGGTTCGAAGGTGTCGGATTCGCGGTACTGCCCCACGCCATCGGCCACCTCCACATCGAAGAGGTGGCATTTGTCGTAGCGCGCCACACATTCGCCGTCTGGATTCCACACACCGCAACCGGGAAATACTTTTCCCGGCGCCGCCGGCGCGCCGCTGGCGGACACTGCATAAGGCGCAGTTCCCGCCACCAACCACAGCTGGTGGCGACGCGCCGCCTCGGCGAGAAACCTGCCGATAACGCCCAATCCCTCGGCCGGCTCCGCCAGCTCATGCAGATCGCGCCGGCCGAACACGGCGAAATTTTCCGGCAGCAGCAGCAGTTCCGCTCCCGCGGCCCGCGCCTGCGCCATCAGCTGCTCCGCCTGGGCCAAGTTGGCCTGCAGATCGGGGCCGCTGCACATTTGCGCCACTGCGGCGCGCAATCGGTCAGGGTTCAAGAGTTCCTCCTTCCGCATCGGCAGACCGGGCGGGATCCGCCACCGTATTTTCAAAAATGCGTTCCAACTTGGCATCCGGATCGTTCCAGCTGCCCGTCACTTTGTAACGCAGGCTCGACACCCGATCCACTTGGTTCTTGAAGATCTTGCCGGCGACATACACGCCAATCGCCAGGGGCACGCCACCGGTAACGGCTGCCGCGACTGTCAGGTTGCCGGCCAGCGGCAGAGTGGCGACCAGTTGGGTATCGAGAGTCTCCTGCACCACATCCAGCTCGCCCGCCAACTGCAGGTGGCTCGAAGGAGTGCTCACCTGCAGCGGCTGCTGGATGCGCACTCGTCCCTTGCGGAACAGGAGCGAGCCGTTGATCTCCTCATAGGCCAGGCCATTGGCACCGAGATCGGAAAAGTCCAAACGCAGACGTCGCGCCAGAGTATCGAAGTTCAGCAGGCCGATCAGTTTGAGCAGTGGATTGTCACCCACACCGCCGCCGCGCCTGAAGACGCCGCGCTGCACCGACAGATCCACCACACCCGCGAGGGTCAAAAGATTGATGTCGGCCGGCGGCGCCGCCCACTGCAATTCCACATCGAAGTTGGCGCTGTCGCTGGTCAGCGCCGGCTCCAGAGAGAGGCGGCGGAAGGTGTCGGTGAGATTGCCGGCGCGCACCAGACCGGAGAAATAACTGTTGTCGCCACTGGGCGTGCGGGTCCACACCAGCTCCGCTCCCGGCTTGCCGCGCCCGCCGATGCTCAGACCCGCCGTCTCGGCAGTGAGATCGTAGATCAGCAGGCCGCGCTCGATCGGTCGCAGCTTAAATGCCCAGCTCCCCAGCTCCGTGCCGCCGCGGCGCAAATCGGCGAGGCTGACATCCGCCGCCGGAATGCTGGAGAGATCCAGGGTGCGCCAGAAATCGCCGCTCTCCGGGGTAAAAGGATCGCCCGTCAGCGTTATGCCGTCACCCTCAACAGGCGCCGGCTCAGTCTCCATCTGCTCCGGCAAATACAGCCGGTCGATGCGCAATTGCAAAGGCTGATCTCCCGCCGACCAGACGGCGGACCCGGCAAAGGTCGGATGTTCTAGCCCCACATTCCAGCTGTCACCGGCGTCGTGGGCGCGGAGGCGAGCGTGCTCCAGCAGCAGATCACCGGCGCGCAGTTCGCCTATCTGGAGATCGACACGAAACGGCAGAAACTCCCCCTCCCCAGCTTCCGCTGCCCCGGCGGCGCGCGGGACCGCCAGGTAACGCTCCAGCATATCGCGCCAGAGCAGGGCGTCGGCCTGCTCGACGCGACCGCGGACCTGAAAGACGCCGTCCTGCAGCGGCCCAGGTTCCTGCGCAAAAGCGAGATCGGCAGCCTGCAGTCGCCCGTTCCGCATCGCCAAACGCAATTCCGCCGTATCGGCGATGCTGAAGGTGTAGCGATAAGCCAGGGAATTCTTATCGGCGCGGCGGCTCTCCACCAGCACCTGCAGGGGCATGGTTTGAGACGCCAGCTTCTGCAATGGGGGCGGCGCCATCAATTCGACGCCTTCGAGGGAGCTGGTCAGAGCAATGCGCAACGGCGCATCGCCAGCCAGAGGCACGCGCAGCTCACCGGTTACGGCACTGGAGCCGCTGGCGAAAGCCAGCTCAGGCCGCTGGGACCATTTCCGCACATCGGCCATATCCACCTTGCCCTTGAGCTGGGCCACAACTTCGCGTCCGCTGGCCGACTGCTCGGTAGTCAGCACGCCACGCACGGTTTTGCCCCACAGACGCGCCTTGAGACCGGGACTGGCGAGCCCCTGGTCGGAGTTGTAGGTCAGCGGCCCGGTGACATTTTCCAAGGTGAGGCCGAGACCGGGCATATGCAGATGATTAGCAGCGAAATCCAACTTGATCAACTGGTGAGCGCCCTTCTGGTCCTGATCCAACGGCACTTGCACGTCCAGATCCGCAGTGACGGCGCCACGCCACTGCCACCCCATCAGTTCGTCGCCCAGCAACTCCCCCACCGGGGTGCGCGCCAGCAGGTTCACCGCCGCGCCGCTGTCCGCGGCGGCGGTGGCGCGCACTCTGACCGCCATTCGCTCGCTTCCCAAAGACACCAGATCCACCCGGCCAGCGGACATTCCCACCTTCTCCAGCGCGCCGCTCAGATTGCTGACAGTGAGTTGGTGGTCGTCGAGATACAGCAGGCCGGCGCCGCTCTGCAAAACGGGCCAAGCGGGGTCGAAGGCGAGTTCCGCGTTGGCCACCTGACCGCGCAGCTGGATCACCCGGGCGATGGTCGCCTCCTTCGCCAGTGAACCGTGATAGATAAATCCGGCATTACTCACATCGCCGCCGCGGACCGCGCGGTCGAGCCACTCCAGAAGCGGTGCGGGAGCGGTGGAGGGAACGAGGGTGCGGTGCAACTCCGCCGCGCCCTTGTCGACGCCGACCAGCAAGGTCATTTCCGGCTCACCGCCGTGGACCAGGGGGACGTGCACATTGAAATGACCGCGGGCGGACACCGCCTCGTTGCTCAGCCGCACCAAGCCGGAGGCCACGTAGACTCTGCGCGCGTCCATATCGATTTCCCAGCGCACAGTTCCTTCCGCCCGTTGAAAAGCCAGGGGCTGGTGATAGATCAGCGGAAAATTCATGCTGAAACCGGCATCGGTCAGCAAGCGGACTTCGCCGCCAAAAGCGCTGGCCTGGACATAGCCGGTGACCCCTTCCAGGGCCGGCGCGCCCTCCCAGGCACCCACGCTGGCATTCACCAGATTGCCACGCAGAGAGAAGTAGCCCTGCTCCGCCGTCCGCCGGGTCACATGCAGATTGCGCAGCTCACCCTGCGGCCGCAGGTCGGTCAATACCGCGGCGGCGGCCCCCTGCAAGAGACCGGCGCGCTGGACAACATCGGTCCAGCTGGCAAGATCCACCGCGGCCACGGCGAGTTCAGTCTCGCCACCAAAGCTGCCGCGCAATTGCAGATCCAGCGGCGGGGCGGAAAATTCGGGCCAGATGAAGCGCGCACCGGCGGCGCTCAGGTGCCAGCCGCGCTGGGGTTCCCAGGCGCCGCTGAAGCGACTCTGCAGGGACGCCGGCCATTGCATGCCATCCGGCGGCTGCACTGGTGACCCATCCACCACCACCTCACCGTTCCAGGTCATGCCCCGGTTGGAACTGCCCTGGAACCAGAGCGACAAAGTGACCTTGCCATCGTCGCGCCAGCTCCGGTCAGCCGTTGCAGCGGAATCGTCCGGCCAGAGATTGTCGCGGACGCCTAAGGCGGCCAGGACTTTCTCCGCTGGGAAGCGCTGCAGACGCAGATAACCGCGGGCGTCAAAGTTGGCGTCGTCCCGCGGATCGCCCTCACCCTCCACCACGAGATCCAGCGCCTGTTGCTCCTCATCCACCGCGAAGGACGCGGTCAGACGGTGAAAGCGTGCGTCGTTTTCCAGGCGCACATAGGGGATCGCCAGGCCGGTGGACAAGCCGTCCCGAAACAACAATGTGAGATTGGTGTTGCGCAATTCGACCCGGCGGCCGAAGAGGAAAATATCCACCGGATCGTTGAAGCGCGAGTCGTTTTCCTCGGACACACGCGGCGGCCCGCGCTCCAGCCCGTCGACCCACCAGCGACCCTGCTCATTCTGCGCCAGAGCGGCATTCAGGCCATTGAAGACAACCTTGCGGAACCCGAGGCGCCAGTCGCGCAGAGTGCTAAGCAGACTGACTTCAGCGCTCACTTCATCGACGCGGAACACCGGCTCCTGGGCGAGGTTGTGCACCGCCACGCCGGAAAAGGTGACCCGCGGGCGCAGGCCCGTCCAGTCGGCGCTGATATCGGCGACCGACACGTTCACACCCAGCTGGCTGGACAACTGCGCCTCCATATCCCCGCGATAGTCGTTCAGCACCGGGAACAGCGCCTTGCCCAACTGCACCACCACCGCGAGGGTGATGACCAGAAACAGCGCCGCGCCCCAAAACCAGCGGACCCAAAAGCGCAGATGGCGTTGCAGCAGGCGCTTCACGGGGCGGGTCTCGAGGATTCAGCGCGGGGCACGGGAGTCACACCAGAATGATGTCGTACTGCTCCTGGTTGTAGATGCTCTCAACCTGGAACTGGATGGTGCGGCCGATAAAGGCTTCGAGATCCGCAACGTTGGCCGACTCCTCATCCAGCAGACGATCAATCACCACTGGCGAGGCGAGCACGAGAAAACCCGACGCCTCGTAGGTGCGCGCCTCGCGCAGAATCTCGCGGTAGATTTCGTAACAGACGGTTTCCGCCGACTTCAGGCGGCCGCGGCCGCGGCACACCGGGCAGGGTTCGCAGAGAATCTGCCCGAGCGACTCGCGGGTGCGTTTGCGGGTCATCTCCACCAAACCGAGGGCGGATACACCGTTGATGGTGGTCTTCGCCCGATCCCGCTCCAGCGCCTTCTCCAGAGTGCGCAACACTTGGCGCTGGTGCTCCTGGTCGGTCATGTCGATGAAGTCGATGATGATGATGCCGCCGAGATTGCGCAGGCGCAGCTGGCGGGCGATGGCGGCGGCGGCTTCGAGATTGGTCTTGAAGATGGTCTCTTCCAGATTGCGGTGACCGACAAAAGCGCCGGTGTTCACGTCAATCGTGCACATGGCCTCGGTCTGCTCGATGATCAGATAGCCGCCGGACTTGAGCACCACCCGGGTATCCAGAGCGCGCTTCAACTCCTCCTCGACACCGTAAATATCGAACAGGGGCCGCTCGCCGGGATAGTGTTCGATGCGTCCGCCAATCTCCGGCGCGTAGTGCTTGGCGAAGCTCGCCATGCGCTGGAAGGACTCGCGCGAATCGATGCGCACCTTCTGGATCTGCGGGCGCATCAAATCCCGCACCGTGCGCATGAACAGGGGCAGATCCTCGTAAATAATGGCCGGCGCCTTAGCGGCTTTGATTTTGTCCGTCAGATCGTGCCAGAGCTTGTAGACGAACGGGATATCCGCGCGCAGCTCATCCTCCGGGACTCCCTCGGCCACGGTGCGCACGATAAAACCGCCTTTGTATTGATCGGCGTATTCCGCCGCAAGGTGCTCCACCGCCTTACGCAAGCGCTCGCGCTCCGTTTCATCCTCAATGCGATTGGAAACGCCTATGTGATCGGTCTGTGGCATATAGACGAGATAGCGCGCCGACACGGATAGATGGGTCGTCAAACGCGCGCCTTTGTTGCTGATCGGGTCCTTGGTCACCTGCACCAGGAGCGACTGCCCCTCGTGCGCCAGGGCGCGAATATCCGCCACCTCGGCGGTGCGCTCCTCCATGCCGTTCTTGTTCAGCGGCGCAATATCCGCCGCGTGGATAAAGCCGGCGCGCTCCTGCCCAATGTCGACAAACGCCGCCTGCATGCCCGGCAGCACCCGCACTACCTTGCCCAGGTAAATATTGCCCACGTAACCCTTGCGCTTGACCCGCTCGATGTAGATTTCCTGCACCACACCGTTTTCGATCAGGGCCGCCCGGGTTTCCGTCGGGCCGAAGTTCACCAGAATTTCGTCACTCATGTTTCGCTCCGCACCATACCGGCACCTGAAAATCGGCCAGCAACGACTGGGTTTCTGTCAACGGCAGGCCCACCACATTGCTGTAGCTACCCGCCAGATGGGCGACAAACACCGCGCCCATTCCCTGAATACCATAGCCGCCGGCTTTGTCCCGCGGCTCGCCGGTCTGCCAATAGCGCTCCGCCTCGGCTTGCGTTATGGCTCTGAAACGCACTTCACTGGTCACCACCCTCACCTGCTGCTTGCCGTCGCGACAGACGGCAATACCGGTAAGTACCTGATGGGTATCGTCGGCCAGACTGCTCAGCATAGCTAAGGCGTGCTGCCGATCGCGGGGTTTCTCCAGGATCGCGCCGCGATGTACCACCACCGTGTCCGCGCCCAGAACCGGCAGGTCGGCCCGCAGGGTGCTGCCGGCACCGGCCTTGGCGAGCGCTAGCCGGGAGACATAATCCGCCGGAGACTCACCCTCGCAGGGCACTTCTGGAACCTGCACCGGAATAACGGCAAAGCGCACGCCGATCTGCTGCAGCAGTTCCTGGCGGCGGGGGGATTGGGAGGCTAACAACAAATCGACGGGCGGCATGATAAATCTCGTTTTAATTGCCGGGTTGTCAGGGGTGAATGGTGTATAGACTCACACAGCCGAACTCCATTCGTAACTTTTATCAGAAGATTCTGTAGCGCCGCTGGACCTCCCGCAGCACCAGCACCAGCAGCGGCCAACAGGCCGCCGAGACTGCGGCGGAGATCACCAGATAGCGGGCGGGCGCGGCGTAGCCATTTAAGCCTTGAATCCAGTTGACGAACAATTGGTGGATACCGACGAACACAAAGATCCAGAAGGCCTGCTGCGTCATGGAATAGGTGCGCAAGCGGCGATAGGACATCAGCCCAATGTAGGCCACCAGCGCCAATGCCAAGGCATGTCCGCCCCAGACGCCATCCTCCACCACATCCTGTATCAGTCCAACGCACCAGGCGACGCCCACCCCCAGTTGATGCGGGCCGTTCAACACCCAATAGACCACCACCAGACAGAGCAGCTCGGGCCGGTAGACGGAGTGGGCGGGTGAGAGCGGATAGATGGATACCAGCAGCGCCAGCATCAGGCTGACAACCAAGACGACTATAAAAAGAAACCGGGCTGGACACGGCTCAATCGCCGGCGGGGGCTTCGGCGGGAGATTCCACCGCGCCGTGCCGATCAAAAACCAGCAGCACATGCCGGTTGCGGTTCAATTCCGCCATGGGTTTTGCCGTCACAGTCGCAAAAGGTTTGCCCGGATCGTGACTGACCTTTTCCACCAACGCCACGGGATAACCCGGCGGAAAACGCTGCCCGAGGCCGGAGGTGACCAGCAGATCGCCCCTCCTGGATATCCATGGTGCTGGAGACAAAGCGCAGCTGCAGCTCGGACAAATTGCCGCGCCCCTCCGCCACCAGACGTATGCCATTGCGATTGACCTGCACCGGCAGGGCGTGGCTTGAATCGGTAATCAGCAACACCCGACCGGTGTGCTTGGCGACCTCAACCACCTGCCCTACCAGACCGTAGGCATCCACCACCGGCTGGCCGATGTATACCCCGTCCACGGCGCCGCGGTTGATCATGACTTTGTGCTTCATGGGGTCGGGCGACACGCCGATCAGCTCCGCCACCAGTACCCGGTCTTCGATGGTGTCAGCGGAATTGAGCAGTTGGCGCAGGCGGGTGTTCTCCGCGGTGAGCGAAGCCATCTGCTGCAGTTTGCGTTTGAGTACCAGCACTTCTGTGCGGAGAGCTTTGTTTTCTTCCTGCAGGCTAACTTTCGAGGCGAGGCGATCCTCCGACCAGCGACCGACTTGGCCGGGGATATCGGTCACCCAATACAAGGGAATGGTGAAATCGCTGACCCGCTGGCGCACACCGTCGAACCAGTCGGTTTTGCTGTAGATCAGCGCAATGGCGAGGGCCAGCAGGGCCAGCACCGCGAGCCTTGCTCCCGGTGACGGACCCTTGGCAAACATGGGTTTGATAGGAGGACCTCAGCGCTGGCGCAATCAGTAGTGAAGATGGATGGCGCGGCTGTCCATGAGTTCCATGGCTTTACCGCCGCCGCGTGCAACGCAGGTGAGCGGATCTTCCGCCACCAGCACCGGCAGACCGGTCTCCTCCATCAACAGGCGGTCGATGTCGCGCAGAAGCGCGCCGCCGCCAGTGAGCACTATGCCACTCTCGGCGATGTCGGACGCCAACTCCGGCGGCGACTGTTCGAGCGTGCTTTTGACTGCCTGGACGATACCAGAGAGGCTCCTGCAGCGCTTCGAGCACCTCGTCGCTGTTCAGGGTGAAACTGCGTGGCACCCCTTCGGCGAGATTGCGGCCGCGCACATCGATTTCGAGAACCTCACTGCCGGCATAGGCGCAACCGACTTCTTTTTTGATGCGCTCGGCGGTGGCGTCGCCGATTACGGTGCCGTATTTGCGGCGAACATAATTGACGATTGCCTCGTCAAAGCGGTCGCCACCGATACGCACAGAATCGGATAACACCACACCGTTCAGCGAAATAATGGCAATTTCAGTTGTGCCGCCGCCGATATCCACCACCATCGAACCGGTGGCTTCGGCCACTTTCAATCCGGCGCCGATTGCTGCCGCCATAGGTTCCTCGATCAAACGCACTTCGCGCGCACCGGCGCCAAAAGCGGATTCGCGGATCGCTCTTTTTCCACTTCGGTGGACAGACAAGGCACACAGACGAGAACGCGGGGACTGGGTTGAAACCAGCTGTTTTCATGCACTTTGCGAATAAAGTGCTGGAGCATTTTTTCAGTGACTTGGAAATCGGCGATGACGCCATCTTTGAGAGGTCGAATGGCGGTGATATTTCCGGGGGTGCGACCAAGCATTCGTTTCGCCGCCATGCCCACCGCTTCGACAGACTTCTGGCCGTTGTGATTTCGAATCGCAACCACCGATGGTTCGTTCAGGACAATGCCGCGTTCGCGGACATAAATGAGTGTGTTGGCAGTACCCAGATCAATAGAAAGATCGTTGGAAAATATTCCGCGCAGACGCTTTATCATAGTGATGGAGAAGCCTTAAATTTTGATGTCAACCCGGTGAGAGGGCGGGTATTCCGCTGGTCGCTGTTGTTTGTGTCCGGATCTACCGTTGTTTGCGTCCAGATTTACACGGAAAACAATGCGGAATGGTAAATCGGGGCACTCTAGCAACGCCGGGGATTTAGAGCAAGGCGCAAATGTGGTAACTTAGCGCGCCTTATAATTCCCCCACAGTATAGATGAAATTTAACCTGCGACCGCCGCCGTGAGCGCTGTGCGGGAACGCACAGGAGAATCACGGTGGACCATTCCGAAATCAAAAAATTGGCGCATTTAGCGCGTCTGGAAATTCGCCCGGATGCGCTCGACGAAGTCGCCGAACGCATCAGTAATGTCCTCACTCTGGTGGATCAATTACAAGCGCTGGACACCGACCATGTCGCACCCATGGCGCACCCTCTCGATGCGGTGCAACGTTTGCGCGCTGACGTAGTCACCGAACCCGACTGCCGCGCTGCATACCAAGCTATAGCCCCCGCCACAGAAAATGGCCTTTATCTCGTTCCCAAAGTTATCGATTAATTTCCCGCGGCACTGCCCGCGCAGCGGATATTCAAACCCATGCACAATCTCACTATCGCTCAAATGATCCGCGAGCTGCGTCAGAAAACGTTTTCCAGCGTGGAATTAACGGAACATTTTCTCGCTCGCATCGAGCGTCTGGACAGCCAGTACAACAGCTTTGTTTCCATTACCCGCGCCCGAGCTCTGCAGCAGGCGCGCCAAGCGGATGCGCGTCTGGCGGCTGGCAATGCACCTGCGCTCTGCGGCGTTCCCATCGCTCATAAAGACATTTTTTGTACCAACGGTGTGCGCACCAGCTGCGGCTCAAAAATGCTCGACAATTTCGTGCCGCCCTACGACGCCACCATCGTCGAAAATTATCAGCGCGATGGTGTGGTGATGTTGGGCAAAACCAATATGGACGAGTTCGCCATGGGCTCCTCTAACGAGACAAGCTATTACGGTCCGGTAAGAAATCCCTGGGCGCTCAACTGTGTGCCCGGCGGCTCGTCCGGTGGTGCCGCTGCCAGCGTGGCGGCGCGCATTACTCCGGCGTGTACCGCGTCTGATACCGGCGGCTCCATCCGCCAGCCGGCGAGTCTGTGCGGCATCACCGGCATCAAACCCACCTACGGTCGCGTATCCCGCTGGGGCATGATCGCCTTCGCCTCCAGTCTGGATCAGGCGGGGCTGCTCACCCGCACGGCGGAAGACTCCGCTCTGCTGCTCAACACCATGGCCAGTTTCGACAGCAAAGACTCCACCTGCGTCGACGAGCCAGTGCCGGATTACACCGCCACACTGAATCAATCCATCAGCGGTCTGAAAATCGGCTTGCCGAAAGAATATTTTGGCGAAGGTTTGAGTGAAGGCACCGCCCGCGCAGTGGAAGAAGCGATCAAAACCTTCGAAAAACTCGGCGCAACCGTCCACTCGATCAGCCTGCCCCACAGCCATATCGCCGTGCCGGCCTATTACGTGATTGCGCCAGCGGAATGCTCTGCCAACCTGAGCCGCTTTGACGGCGTGCGTTACGGGTACCGCTGTGAAAACCCGCAGAATCTCGAAGACCTCTACAAGCGCTCGCGCAGTGAAGGTTTCGGCGACGAGGTGAAGCGCCGCATCATGGTCGGCTGTTACGCCCTGTCCGCCGGCTTTTACGATGCCTATTACGCCAAGGCGCAAAAAGCGCGACGCCTGATTCAGCAGGATTTTGTCGAAGCGTTCAAACAGGTGGATGTCATCATGGGCCCCACCTCGCCCTCCCCCGCATTTGAATTCGGCTCCAAAGGCAAAGACCCGGTCGCGATGTATCTGGAAGATATTTACACCATCGCCACCAACTTGGCCGGCTTGCCCGGCATGTCGATTCCCTGCGGACTGTCCGACAACAAACCCGTCGGCCTGCAGATCATCGGCAACTATTTTGCCGAAGCGCAGATGCTGAATGTCGCGCACCAGTTCCAGCAAAACACCCAATTTCACGACCTGGCCCCGGCCGGCATTCAATAGAAGGTAAACGTAATGGAATGGGAAACCGTCATAGGTTTGGAAGTTCACGTCCAGCTGGCGACTCGCACCAAAATCTTTTCCGGCTCCAGCACGGCCTTCGGCGCTGAGCCCAACACCCAGGCCAGCGCCATCGACTTGGCCATGCCCGGCACTTTGCCGTCGGCCAATGCCGAAGCGTTTCGCATGGCGACCATGTTCGGCTTGGCGATCAATGCTGAGATCAACCGCCGCTCCATCTTCGAGCGCAAAAATTACTTTTACCCGGATTTGCCCAAGGGTTATCAGACCACTCAGCTCGCCAGCCCCATCGTCGGCGCCGGGTTTCTCGATCTCACCCTCAGCAGTGGCGATACCAAACGTGTGCGCATCCACCACGCTCACCTGGAAGAGGATGCGGGCAAATCCTTGCACGAAGATTTCCACGGCATGTCCGGCATCGACCTCAACCGCGCCGGCACCCCACTGATTGAAGTGGTCACCGAGCCCGACATGCGCTCGGCGGAAGAAGCCGTCGCCTTCGCCAAAAAGCTGCACGGCCTGGTGACCTCTCTAGGGATCTGCGACGGCGAAATGTCCCAGGGCTCCATGCGTTTTGACGTAAATATTTCCATCCGCCCCAAAGGCCAGGAAAAACTCGGCACGCGCACGGAAACCAAAAACCTCAACTCCTTCAAATTTATGGAAGAGGCCATAGAGCTGGAAATCGAGCGGCAAATCCAGGTGCTGGAATCCGGCGGCAGCATCGTGCAGGAAACCCGCCTCTACAACGGCGATACCAAAAAGCGCGTTCCATGCGCACCAAGGAAGATTCCAACGATTATCGCTATTTCCCCTGCCCGGACCTGCTGCCGGTGGTGTTGGATGAGGCTTATATCGAAGACGTGCGCCGCCAGATGCCAGAGTTGCCGGAAGCCAAGCGCGCCCGCTATGTGGCGGAGCTGGGCCTGTCCGAATACGACGCCGGCATTCTCAGCGGCGACGCCGCCACGGCCAGTTATTTTGAAGAAGCGGCGCGCCTGTCCGGCCAGCCCAAACTCGCCGCCAACTGGGTGATGGGTGAAGTCGCTGCACAACTCAACCGCCAGGAACTGAGCATTCGCCAGTGCCCCCTCAGCGCCGCTGCACTCGCCGGCCTGATCAAGCGCCTGGAGGACGGCACCATCTCCAGCAAAATGGCGAAAACCGTGTTTGAAGCCATGTGGAATGGCGAAGGTGACGCGGATACCGTCATCGAAACCAAAGGATTGAAGCAGGTGTCGGATTCAGGTGCCCTGGCAAAAATCGTGGAAGACATCATTGCCAACAACCCGCAGCAGGTGGCGAACTACCGCAGCGCGGCGGAAGACAAACGACCCAAAATGCTCGGATTTTTGTCGGCCAGGCGATGAAGGCATCGCAGGGGCAAGCAAATCCGCAGGAATTGAACAGAATATTGCTGGAGAAGCTGAGGGCTGAATAAGTCTCTAATCTCCACATCCAAATTGCTGATACAGGATTATTTATGACTCTGAAAAAAGACAAAGCCAAAGTTCTCGGCGAACATTTTGACGATGACCGCATCCGAACTTTTTAAATGTTGAACCCTACGGCGACCTTGAGCACGACTACTGCGCCCTGGAAAAAGCCTATCGGGGTATGAATGCGGAAAACTTCGCCACCTTCGCGCGTTTTTTCGTTGCGGAAGGCCACAATATCAACGCCTCGAATGGCGAGGGCAAAACCTTTCTTCAGGTGATTTCCAGTCACCGCCACGCAGGCGAATACATAGACGCACTTAAAGCCGCCGGGGCGAATTGATCGCCTGGCGATGCAGTCCGAACTATCCCGCAATAGCCTGCTCTCCGGCGCCCGCTACTTCCTCCGCGGGCTGCCGCTCCTTTTGCATCCGCAACTGCGCTGGTTCGTCCTGGTTCCCATCGCCATCAATTGCGTATTGTTTGTCGGTATCACCGCAGTACTGCTGCAATATTTCGGACAGCTCGGCGACTGGCAATTACCGCTGCCGGAAATTCTGCAATTCCTCGAAAAAACCTTGAAATGGGTGGCATGGTTTCTAATCGTTGTAGTAGTGCTCATCACCTACGGCTATTCCTTTAATATCATCACCACAATTTTTGCCGCGCCTTTTTTACGGGGTGCTGTCGCAGCGGGTGGAAGAGCTGGTGACCGGCATTCCTGTGGCTGACGAACCCTTGCTGAAAATGATTCCCCGCACGCTGCTGCGGGAAATGCAAAAACTCCTTTATTTCATTAGCCGCGGTATTTTCATTTTCCTGGTGATGCTGTTGCTCGGTCTCACCTTCATCCTGAATATTTTTGTTCCGGTGGTGGGAATTTTATGGAGCGCCTGGTCCATGTCGATCCAGTACGTGGATTACGCTGCAGACAATCACCAGACCGAATTTGTCACACTGCGCAAAATGCTGCGCAAACGACGCTACAGCAGCGTCGGCTTCGGCGGCACAGTTATGCTCTGCAGTATGGTGCCCGTCCTTAATATCATCGCCATGCCCGCAGCGGTTATCGGCGGTACGCTGTTTTGGGTAAATGAAATAAAAGGCCTGAAAGTCTTACCGGAACATCAAGACCGCAATTAATTCATCCTGCCTAATCTGCCTCCTTCATCCATAAACAAAAACGCCCCTCCAAATGGAGAGGCGCTGCGTAAAATAACGAGATGAAGCGTCGGCTCAGCGACGCGGCGGGCGGCGTTTGTGATTGCCTGAGTGATGCTGGCGTGATGCGCGGCGATCTTCAGCGTGCTGCGCGTCCAATGCCTTCTGCTGTTCCGGCGGAATTGCTTTCATAAGACTTTCCGGTGGCTGCTCGCAGCGAATAGGATGGCCCAGCAGCGCCTCAATCGCGGGAAGACGAAAAGCGTCGTCTTCACAGGCAAAACTAATAGAGGTGCCGCGACTGCCCGCGCGCCCGGTGCGACCGATGCGATGCACGTAATCCTCGGGCTCTTCCGGTAGGGTGTAATTCACCACGTGGGACACATCGTTGATGTGAATTCCGCGACCGGCCACATCCGTCGCCACCAATACTTTGATCTGGCCGCTTTTGAAGGCATCAAGCGTTTTGACGCGCTTGTTCTGGTCGATTTCGCCAGAAAGCAAACCTGCCTTGAAACCCAGACTGCGCAGCGCGCCAAATAATTTACGGCACTGGTCGCGGCGATTGGCGAAGACCATCAGACTGTCCACATCCGACTGCAGCAACAGGTTGAACAACATAGTGTCCTTTTCGTCCGCCGCCGCCAGATAAATGTGCTGATCCACGGTATCCGTCGCCACCGAGGTAGGTTCGATCTCCACGCGCGCCGGCTCGAACATCCACTGGTCGGCAAGATTCAAAACGTCAGAGGAGAAAGTGGCGGAGAACATCAGGGTCTGGCGATTCTCCCGCCGCGGGGTCAGCCGCACGATACGGCGCACCTGCGGGATAAAACCCATATCGAGCATGCGGTCCGCTTCATCGATGACCAGTACTTCCACCTGATCCAGAAAGGCATCGCCGCTGTCGCAAAAATCGATCAGCCGGCCCGGTGTCGCCACCAGAATATCCACCCACTCTCGCTGCAATTGGCTGCGCTGTTTGCCGTAGTCCATGCCGCCCACCAGGGTGTGTACTTTCAGATCGGTAAAGCGTGTCAGCGCCTTGGCGTCCTCCGCAATCTGCAACACCAGCTCGCGCGTGGGGGCCAACACCAGGGCGCGGGCTTCGCCGGCATAGCGCTCGCCTTCCAAAGGATTGTTCAGCAAGTCCTGAATGACACTGATCAGAAACGCTGCGGTTTTGCCCGTCCCTGTCTGCGCCCGCCCCAGAACATCATGACCCGCAAGGCTGTACGGCAGCGACTGCGCCTGGATCGGTGAGCAGTACTGGAATCCGAGAGCCTGAATAGCCCTCATCAAGGAATCGGAGAGTTGGAAGTCGTGAAAGCGGAGCTTGCCCGGAGCGGGCGGAACCTGGAATTGCTCGATGCTCCAAGCGGAGTTATCTGCAGAGGAAGGATGTTTCGTCAAATGGTCTACCAACGGTTTGTATCATTGCTGAAGGAATGGGACCCGGCTAGGGTGCACAAGAAACACGCAGTTTAACACGACACCCGAGAAATACAGCACCCGCGCGTCCCGCCGTTGCATTCAGCTGTTGTCGCCGCCGTCATCGGCTCTGACGCCTCTAACTTCTCCAATCTTGTTATTGAGGTTTAAACCTTCGCAAATCGGGCGATGATGTCCCACCAATGCCCAAATACCTCGCCATTTCAGGAGTTTGGCATATACTTAACGGCAGCTATAAATTAAATAAAAGCAGGATGCTGACCGCTGTTAGTGAATTAACAATCTCGACCGTTAATCCATTGCAGCTCACCCTTCTCACAGTCAGCACGCAAATCAAGATTATCGACCTTAACGGAGAACACCATGAGTCGCGCATTGTCACCAGCTCAATCCGTATTTAAAAAGCCGTTGTATCTCGCCATTACTTTGCTCTGTGCAAGTGGTGCGGCGTCCGCGCAGACCGGCGAATCCAAAATTCTCGAAGAAGTTTTGGTGACTGCACAAAAACGCGTGCAGACCCTCCAGGAAGTCCCCATCTCGGTTGCTGCGGTTACCGGTGACAAAATTGAGCGCATGGGCGTGGAAAATCTGGAAGACCTCACCGCCTATGTTCCCAATATTCATTTCACCGAAACCGGCCTCAGCACACAAATGCGCATCCGCGGCATAGGCTCGGATAACAGCCAAGGTTTTGAGCAGTCGGTCGGCGTCTATAAAGACGGCATCTACCACAGCCGCGCGCAACTTTTCCGCGCACCCATGTTTGATGTGGAGCGCGTCGAAGTGATGCGCGGTCCGCAGGGCACTTTATTTGGCAAAAACAGTATCGCTGGCGCTGTCGACATCATCGCGGCAAAACCTACCGAAGATTTTGAAGGACGTGTTACCGGCAGTTATGAAAGCGAATTTAAAACCAAAGAATTGAACGGATTTGTCTCCGGCCCGCTCAGCGACACATTAAATGGCCGCCTCGCGGTGCGCTATTACGATGATCCGGGATTTATGGTGAACACCTTCAAAAATCGCGATGAGCCCGATAGCGAAGAAAAATCCGTGCGAGGTTCATTGGCCTGGGAAGCATCCGATAATCTGGATTTTGTCCTGATTGCTGAACATAACTCGTTTGATGTTTTAGGAAGAGCAATTGAAGTCACACAGGATCTTCCATCGGTTGCAGATGACTTCCCGCCGCGCGGGCTGACCTATCAACAAATCCTCTCGGGCTTCGGCGCAACGTTTGATAGCAACGCTGACTACCGACGCCAGAGCAATTCACCGGAATTCAGCAACAATAAAATCGACTCATTAACTCTGCGTGCCGACTATCAGATGGGCGACTACACGCTCACCTCCTTAACAGGCGGATTGCGCTTCGATTACAAAGAAAATTGCGATTGCGATTTCACCCCAGTGGATTTTTTCCACTTGGATATGTACGAAGATTACGAACAATTCAGCCAGGAAATTCGCATCGCCTCTCCCGAGGACAGATCTTTCACCTGGATAGGCGGCCTCTTTTATCAGACCTATGATCAAACCTTTAATGACGACTTCAATATTCCCCAGGCTTCACCGCTTTCCCTGCTGGTAAACCCAGCCCTTGCCAACACTCGGATCGCACGTCACTTCAATCAAGGTTCTGATACCTGGGCGATTTTTGCCGAAGGAACTTGGCGGGCGACCGACAAACTCGCCTTAACATTGGGCGCCCGGTTTACCGAGGAAGATAAGGACGCCCATAAGACGATGAATATAGAAAGCCTGGTGACGGGGGATGTCATTAATAGTCCAACGTTGGCTGGGCTGTTCGCCTTGGTCTTTAATACCGACACCGAGCAGGGCACAGGCCACAATCTGAATGCATCCCGCAGTGAATCGGCGTTCACCCCAGCTTTCACAATCTCTTACGATGTCAGTGATGACGTAATGACATACGGCAAAATTTCCAAGGGATTCAAGGCCGGCGGCTTTGACCCGCGCACCAACAAAGCTGACCGATTCGAATTTGAAGAGGAGAAAGTCACCGCCATAGAGCTGGGCAGCAAAATGCGTTTTATGGAAGGCCGCAGCGAATTAAATGTCGCCATTTTTCATATGGATTACGAAGATCTTCAAGTCAGTCAATTTGACGGCGCAGTGGGCTTTAATATTGGCAATGCCAACAGCACCATCGTGCAAGGAATTGAGCTCGATGGTCGCATGCAGGTCACCAATCATCTGACTGCCAGCTATGGTGCTGCGGTACTGGATTTTGAATACGAAGATTTTACCAATGGCAACTGCTACTTCGGCCAAACTTCGGATTCCACGGTCGGCACAGATGAGTTCTGCGACTACACAGGTCTGCGCGGTGTTTATTCACCGGAAATCACTCTCAATCTGGGCTTCCAGTATGTTCGCCCTATAGGTGCGATCGATTTTGTTGCTGGCGTGGACGCTCAGTGGGTCGATAAGCAACAAGTGCACGTCAACTTGGATCCTCGCGGAGAAATTGATGCCTACACAATGCTGGACGCAAGACTCGGCATCGAAGGCGATAATTGGGAACTTGCACTGCTGGGCAAAAATTTGCTGGATGAGGAAATTATTTCTTATTCCGCCAACATGCCCCTCTCCGAGCAGCTGTTCGAAACCAATACCTACTACAGCTTCCTCCGCCGCCCGAGAACGATTGCGCTTGAGGCGACATTTAAATTCTAAACAAATAAAAAAAGGGGCGTATTCGCCCCTTTTTTATTAAGCCAAATCTCACTGATCGTTTTTATTACCCAGTTTTTTTCTTACCCTCGCCGATACATTTACTATTCGAATACTCCTTTAATCGACGCATCAATCCCTGATTTAATGTTCGCCGCAAGGTGCAGCTCTGCCTCTGCATACACCGCATTCAGGATCTCGCCGCAATTTCAGTTCACGCCAGGAACCATACGCGGCGTCATAGAGTTGTAAACGTCCAACCAGGGCTTCGCCAAATCCTGCGATCAACTTCAAAGCTTCCAACGCCTGGCTCGTTCCAATCACTCCCACCAGCGGGGATAAAACACCGCTCTGAGCGCAGGTCATGGTTTCACCGCCAGAGACGTCATAGAGGCACTGGTAACAGGGGCTGTCAGGGTGGCGGACGTCGAATACGGTGAGCTGCCCCTCCAGGCGAATAGCCGCGCCGGATACCAGTGGTTTGCCGTGGTTGACGCAGGCCTGATTCACCGCTTTGCGGGTTTCGAAGTTGTCGCAACAGTCCAGCACCACATCCACTTGCGCCACTAATGCATCGAGCTCCGGCTCTTGCAAGAGCGCGGCGATGGCTTCCACTTTAACTTCAGGATTGAGCAGCCCAATGGCGCGTGCCGCTGATTCGACTTTGGTAAGCCCGAGGCTCTGCTCGTTATGGATCACCTGGCGCTGCAGATTAGACAGCTCCACCGTATCGTGATCCGCCAGCAACAGCCGGCCCACCCCGGCAGCCGCGAGATACTGCACCGCAGCCGAACCAAGTCCCCCAACGCCCACGACCAACACTTTGGCGTTGGCGATGGCGAGTTGGCCATTAATATCCAGTTGCGGCAGGAGGATATGCCGGCTGTAGCGCAGCAGCTCTGCGTCGGAAAAAGTGGTTTTAGCCATGCCAGCGGCCTCCGGACATGCGTTCATGACCGCCATAGTCGCGCCGACTGAAGATGTCTGCAAATCCCGCCTCGGCGAGCAGGCTGCGCACCGTTTCGGCCTGGCGCCAACCGTGCTCCAGCAATACCCAACCACCCGGGAATAGATGCGCCGGTGCGCCGGCGACAATACTGCGCAGGTCAGCCAAACCGGCGTCTTCCGCCACCAGGGCCGAACGCGGTTCAAAACGCACGTCGCCGGAACTTAGATGCGGATCATCCTCGGATATATATGGAGGATTACTGGCCACCAAATGAAAGCGGCCGCCCACGCCATTCCACCAATCACCGCACAGAAGCGTGACATTTCCGCATCCGGCACTTAGGCGATTGCGCTCCGCCAGCGCCAAGGCCTCCGCCGACAACTCTGTCGCCACTACTTGCGCACGGGGAAGTTCGGAGGCTAACGCCAGGGCAATGGCGCCTGTGCCAGTGCCGAGGTCGATGATGCGAGGCGGCTCCTGCATATCGGCCAGCAGCTCCAAAGCGGTTTCCACCAGGAGTTCTGTATCGGGGCGGGGGATAAGGGTCGCGGGCGAGACTTCCAGCTCAAGAGTCCAAAACCCGCGGTGACCGAGGATATGCGCCACGGGCTCGCCCGCCTCCCGGCGGCGGAACCAGTTATCGAAGAGATTTTGCTGTTCGGGGGTGAGCTGGCGATCGGGCCAGGTGTAGAGATAGCTGCGGTCGCGACCGAGAATCTCCGCCAGCAGCAGCTCCACGTCGAGTTTTGCGCTGTCGCTGTGGATCAGCTCTTGGGCTCGCCGCAACGCTTCTGCAATGGTCATGAACCGGAAAGTGCCGCGAGCTGGTCGGTTTGATATTCGTTGATGAGGGGCTGGATCACATCGTCCAGATTACCTTCCATCACCTCTTCCAGCTTGTACAGGGTGAGGTTGATGCGATGGTCGGTCACCCGGCCCTGGGGGTAGTTGTAGGTGCGGATGCGCTCGGAGCGGTCGCCGCTGCCCACGAGACTTTTGCGCTCACTCGCCTGCGCCAGCGCAGCCTTTTCCTCCGCCATGGCATTCAAGCGGCTCGCCAATAAAGACATCGCTTTGGAGCGATTCTTGTGCTGCGAGCGCTCCTCCTGACATTCCACCACCAGGCCGGAAGGTATGTGGGTGATGCGGATCGCCGAATCGGTTTTGTTGACGTGCTGACCGCCCGCGCCACTGGCGCGGTAGGTGTCGATGCGCAAGTCCGCCTTGTTGATGGCCACCTCTTCACTTTCATCCGCTTCCGCCATCACCGCGACAGTACACGCCGAGGTATGGATGCGCCCCTGGGACTCGGTCTCCGGCACCCGCTGCACCCGGTGCGCACCGGATTCAAACTTCAAGCGGGCATAGACGCCATCGCCAACCACCCGGCTGATGATTTCCTTATAGCCGCCGTGCTCGCCAGCGCTTTCCGAAATCACCTCGATGCGCCAGCGCCGGCCTTCGGCGTAACGGGAATACATGCGGAACAGATCGCCGGAAAAAATCGCCGCTTCATCACCGCCGGTGCCAGCGCGGATTTCCAGATAGACGTTTTTGTTGTCGCGCGGATCTTTGGGCAACAGAAGTTTTTGCAGCTCCAGCTCCAGTTCATTGAAGCGGGACTCGTTGGTATCGATTTCCTCGCGCGCCATTTCACGCAGCTCTGCATCGCCCTCTCTGAGCAGCTGGCGCGCCTCTTCGAGATGAGAACTCACCCGGCGATAACTTTTGTAGCAATCCACCACCGGCTCCAGCTCCGCGTACTCCTTGGAGAGTTCGCGGAACCGACCCTGCTCGGCAATGATGTCGCCGTCGCTCAGCAGCGCGCCAACTTCCTCATAGCGGTCCTGCAGACTGTCGAGCTTTTCTAAAATGGACGGCTTCATGAATTCTCACTTTTATCATTATCTGGGGTTGGACCCGGTACCGCTCCGTCGCCGCCGGCGATATCCAGCTCAAACAGGCGGTGCATACTGGTGATCAACTCGTAGTCACCGGCAATACTGGCTTTTTTAATCTGCTGAGTGGGTTTGTGCATGACTTTGTTGGTCAGATTGCGGGCGAGCTGCTGCAGCACTTCAGTGGGGTCGGCGCCACCCTGCAGCAGACGCTGGGCTTTCGCTAATTCCAGATCGCGAATTTCTTCGAGGCTCTGGCGGAAAACCTTCACTGTGGCCACCGCATCCTGGGCGCGCAGGTCGTCGGCAAAGCTGGCGACGCCCTCATCAATGATTTCCGCCGCGATCTTCGCCGCCTGCTCGCGCGAACGCATGTTTTCGTCGATGACATCGCGCAGATCGTCAACCGTATAGAGGTAGACGTCACTCAGCTCGGCGACCTGGGCTTCAATATCCCGCGGCACCGCTATGTCCACCATAAACATGGGTTTGTGGCGACGTTTTTTCAGCGCGGCTTCAACCGCGCCTTTGCCGAGAATCGGCAACTGGCTGGCGGTGGAGGAAATCACTATGTCCGCGCGGTGCAGATGGTCGGGGATATCCGCCAGCAGAATCGCCTCGCCATCAAATTTTTTTCGCCAACTCCACCGCATTCACCAGCGTGCGGTTGGCGACAATGATTTTTTTCAGCCCCTGCTGACTCAAGTGGCGGGCTACCAGTTCAATGGTCTCGCCCGCGCCGATCAATAGCGCCGTGTCCTTTTTCAGATCGGAGAAGATCTGCTGCGCCAGCGACACAGCCGCGTAGGCCACGGACACAGGGTTTTCGCCGATGGCGGTTTCTGGAGCGCACGCGTTTGGCGATGGAAAAAACCTTGTGGAAGGTGGCGTGGAGCTGGGAGCCGAGGCTGCCGGCGTCGCTGGCGATGGCGTAGGCCGACTTCATCTGGCCGAGAATCTGCGGTTCGCCGAGCACCAGACTGTCGAGCCCGCTCGCCACCTTCATCATATGGCGCGCTGCTTCGAGGCCTGCATAGCTGTAGTGGCAGCTGTGCAGGCGGGTCGCATCTGTCTTGTGAAAAGTTGCCAGCCAGTCGAGCAGCGCCTGCGCGTCTGTGGCATCCACCTCAGCGTATATCTCGGTGCGATTGCAAGTGGACAGAATCGCCACCTCGCGCACCGCATCTGCCGTGCGCACGCTGTTCAGGGCATCACGCATCTGCTCCGGTGCGAAAGCCACGGCTTCACGCACCTCCACAGGAGCAGTGTTGTGATTGATACCAAAGGCGATCAGCGTCATACCGGATTGTGAACTGCCATATCAGCGACTAAACCGCGCATTGTCTTGTTTACGTATAACACTGGCAAGTAGCGCCGCAGTGAACCGCGCGGCACACCATGAGTCAGACATGCCATGAAGACCGCCCTTGAAGATGGCGCGCGGCGCCCGCCTTGCCAAAACCGTGGCTGCGGCGGCATCATCCAGGACGCGAAGGGGGATCCTTCCAGCGCGAGTAACGCGCACTTGGATTATAGTTTCCTTCAAGCGGGGCATATCAGCCCTTTTACGTCACCAGGCGCTCAATCAGCGAAAGATGTCCATGCCACGCATTTCCCTTCCTACGCCCAGCTCTGCTCCGTTACGTCGACGCTCCCGCTTGGCGCTCTGCCTCGCCCTACTCACTACTGGCGCTGTAATGCTGAATGGATGCGCGGGCAATCGGGTGCAGAAACCTGTGGAGCCGACCGTGCGCACGCCGGAGGTGCCGGAATACGTCTACGACCGCGCTTTCGCCAGTGACACCCTGTATGCCCTGCTGGTGGCAGAGATCGCCGGCGAGCGCCAGCGTTTTGATGTCATGCTCAGCAATTACGTACAACAGGCGGAAGCGACCAATGATCCGCTCGTCACTGCCCGCGCGGCGCGCCTAGCGCGCTATCTGAACGCCCACGGCGTAGCACTTAAGATGGCCCAGCATTGGTTGAGCCTGGAACCGGAGAATCCGGAAGCGCATTTCATTGCCATGGCCGAACTGGCGCAGGACAACCTGCTGCTCGATGCCATACCGCATGCCGAATTCCTGCTGGAACATGGGGAGACCTCCGGCCTGGACGCTCTGGCAGCGCGAGCGCGGCAAAATGATCATCTCGAGGTGTCGGAAAAACTGCTTGTCGAATACCGCCGTCTGATTCAGGAAAACCCCTCACAACCCACGCTGCTGATCGGCGCGAGCCTGCTGTATGAAGATGTGGGGAATCTGGAACAGGCCCTCGTACACGCCCAGGCTGCAGTGGCGCTGCAACCGGACGACTTTCAGGCCGCAGCGCAGGAGACCCGGGTGCTGCAGCAATTGGGCAGGTATGAGCAGGCGCGGGACAAGCTCTCCCAGTTGGTAGAGCGCAATCCCGGCAACGCGCATTTGCGCTTGCAGTACGCCCGCACCCTGCTGAAAACCGACCTGGCAGTGGCGCAGCGGCAATTTGAAAAGCTTTTGGCAGAGACGCCGGAAGACCCGGATCTCGCCATGACCATCGGCCTGATCGAACTGGAGCGGCAGCAGCTCGACGCCGCCGCAACCCGCTTTAAAAGTCTTCTGACCCACGACCGGCACCGCTCTTCCGCGCATTATTATCTCGGCCGCATAGCGGCGGCCCAGAACGACACCGCAACCGCTATCGAGCACTTCAAGAAGGTTGAACCGGGCAACGACTACCTGCCCGCCCTGTCGCAATTGACGGAGCTCATGGCCGCGACCGGCGCTCAGCAACAGGCGCTGGAACTGGTGCGGCAGAAGCGTGACAGCTCCGACAAACCCGATCAGGTGGAAAGCCTGTTTCTGCTCGAAGCACAGGTGCTGAGCAGCCAGAATCAGCTGGCCGAGGCGCTCAACCCTTTGCAGCAGGGTCTCGAACACTTTCCCAACTCCACCCGGCTGCTTTATACCCGCGCCATGCTGTTTACCCGCCTGGATGACCTGCCGCGCGCCGAGGCGGACTTCAAACGGGTGCTGGAGCTGAAGCCCGACAACGCGGCTGCGCTGAATGCGCTCGGTTATACCCTGGCTGACCGCACCAATCGGCTGGAGGAGGCGTACCAGTACATCCGCGAAGCTTACCGGCTGGCGCCGGAGGATCCCGCCGTGATCGACAGTCTGGGGTGGATCGAATATCTGCGCGGCAATCATGAAGTCGCGCTGAAGAATCTTCGCAATGCCATGGAGCTGATGCCGGACCCCGAAATTGCAGCCCATCTCGGCGAGGTCCTGTGGGTGACCGGCAGGAAAAAGGAGGCACAACAGGTCTGGCAGCGCGGCTTGCAACTGGAACCCGATAGCCCGATCATTCTCGGCACTATCAAACGCCTGCGCGCACGCCCCTGAGCGCGCGGCTCACGGAATTCCCCATGACTTACTCGTCTAGAGCCCTTCTGCTGGCCGGCCTCTGTGTTGCCGCACTGCTCACTGGCTGCCAAAGCCTGCCACAGCAGCCCACCAGCGATGGCCTGCGCCAGGAGATCGAGCTGCGCCACGTCGCCAACTGGCAGGCCGAGGGCAAGATTGCTATTCAGATGGCCAGCGATCAGCAGAGCGCTTCCTTTAAATGGACCCAGGACAAGGATAATTACGACATTCACCTCTTCGGCCCTTTCGGCCAAGGCACGACCTGGCTGCGCCGCACCTCCCGCAAGGTGACCCTGGAGAGCCCCAAAACCGGCATTCATCAGGCCTCCTCCCCCGAAAATCTAATGCTTGAAGTGCTCGGCTGGCAGGTGCCCGTATCCAATCTGCAATATTGGCTGCGCGGCCTGCCGGCAAAAAAGCCGCGACCAACCGCCCTCACGCGGGACCCGGCTGGCTTTCTCACTGATCTGCAGCAGGAAGGCTGGCAGGTCACCTATAGTCGCCCCAAGGATTTTGCTGGCTGGTGGCTGCCCACCCGCATACTGGCGGAGCGGGATGACCTGCGCCTGACTATCGTCATTAAAAACTGGCAGTTGCCTGACGCTGCCAGACCTTAACAATCGGCATTTGAACGAGACGGCACCATGTCACTGCTGCTGCCCTGCCCGGCGAAACTCAACCTCTTTCTGCATATCACCGGTCGCCGTCCCGACGGTTATCACGAGATCCAGACGCTATTTCAGCTGCTGGACTACGGCGATGATCTTCACTTGGAACTCGACACATCCGGCGCACTGGAGCTGACCCCTCCATTTGCGGGTATTGCGCAGCAGGATAATCTAGTTTTCCGCGCCGCCCGCCTTCTGCAAACTGCCACCGGCTGCCGCCTGGGCGCCGCGATGCATCTGGCCAAACGCCTGCCCATGGGTGGCGGTATCGGCGGCGGCAGTAGCGACGCCGCTACCGCGCTGGTCGGCCTGAACCACCTGTGGGGAACTGGTTTGAGCCTCGATCAACTGGCGGAACTGGGTCGTCAGCTCGGCGCCGATGTGCCCGTGTTTGTGCGCGGCAGAACCGCCTGGGCCGAAGGCATAGGCGAACAACTGACCCCCGTGGATTTGCCCTCGAAATGGTACGTAGTAGTGGCGCCGGACTGCTCCGTCTCCACCCGGGAAATATTTTCCAACGAAGGTTTGACAAGAAACTCCGAGAACATTACAGTACGCGCCTTCCTTGAGGAGGGGCGGGAAAAACGACTGCCAGAAAGTAGTCGAAAATCTCTTCCCGCAAGTTAAGGATGCGGTTGATTGGCTAGGTTGTTTTGGGCCTGCGCAAATGACAGGAACGGGAGCTTGTGTATTCGCAGCTTTCTCCACTGAAGCAGAAGCGCGGGAAGTTTTCGCCAAACGACCGATACAGTTGAACGGCTTTGTTGCCAAAGGTGTTAACGAATCGCCACTGCATCAACGCCTCCTGAAATAGCGTTGTCCCTGGGGTGTCGCCAAGCGGTAAGGCAGCAGGTTTTGATCCTGCCACTCGGAGGTTCGAATCCTTCCACCCCAGCCATTTCGTCAAGATTCGCCAACCCCTTCACTGACTCTCTCCTCACTCGTTAACCAGTGAATCGGCTAGAGGTAGTCATAGTGGCGGACTTGATGGTCTTTTCCGGGACATCCAACCCGGAACTCGCAGAAAAAGTTGTCGACCGACTCAGCATCCCTCTCGGTGATGCTTCCGTAGAGCGGTTTTCCGACGGCGAAATCAATGTCGAAGTCAACGAGAACGTCCGCGGTCGCGACGTGTTCGTGATTCAATCCACTTGCGCCCCCACCAACGATCACATCATGGAAATGCTGTTGATGGTTGACGCTTTGCGCCGCGCCTCCGCCGGCCGCATTACCGCTGTGGTTCCCTATTTCGGCTACGCCCGCCAGGATCGCCGCGTACGTTCCGCGCGCGTACCCATCAGCGCCAAAATCGTCGCCGATATGATGGCATCCGTCGGGGTTGACCGCATGCTGACGGTGGATCTGCACTCCGAACAGATTCAAGGCTTCTTTGATATCCCTGTGGACAACGTTTACGGCTCACCGGTATTGCTCACCGATATCGAACAGCGCGGCTTCGAGGATCTGATCGTGGTGTCGCCGGATATCGGCGGCGTGGTGCGCGCACGCGCTGTCGCCAAGCAGCTGGACATTGATCTGGCCATTATCGACAAACGCCGACCGGCAAAAAATGTGGCGGAAGTCATGAATCTGATCGGCGAAGTGGAAGGCCGCACCTGTCTGCTGGTGGATGATATGGTGGATACGGCGGGAACCCTCTGCAACGCCGCCAATGCCTTGAAAGCACACGGCGCGAAAAAAGTGGTGGCCTACATTACTCACCCAGTGCTGTCCGGCCCGGCCATTACCCGGATCCAGAATTCCCAGCTGGACGAGCTGGTGGTAACCGACTCGATTCCACTGAATCTTGAGGCGAGCAACTGCAAACGCATCCGCCGCCTCAGCCTGGCGCCCATGCTGGCGGAAGCCATGCGGCGTATCAGCAACGAAGAATCTTTGAGCGCGATGTTTCGCGCTTGATGACGGAGCCTTCCGGCTCCCCTATAACTGCCGGCACTGCCGGCTTATTTAACCCCCGCTTTTCTTCTGGTCGCGGAGATGACGGGTTTGATATGAGGACATTTCCATGTCTAAAGAAGACTTTAAATTGAATGCAAAAGTACGTGAGATTGCCGGGAAAGGTGCGAGCCGCCGCCTGCGTCGTCTTGCCAATGAAGTGCCGGGCATCATCTACGGTGATGACAAAGCGCCACAAAACATCAGCATCAACCAGTTCGAGCTGGTGCGCCACCTGGAAAACGAGGCGTTTTATTCCCACGTGATCGCCTTGAACGTCGATGGCAAAGTGGAAAACGTGATCCTCAAGGATCTGCAGCGCCACCCATCCAAAGTGCAACTTCTGCACGCAGATTTTCTGCGCGTGTCCAAAACCAAAAAGATCACTGTCAGTGTTCCGCTGCACTTCATCAATGAAGACACCTGTAAAGCTGTCAAATTGGGCGGCGGCACTATCTCGCACAACGTGACCCAGATCGAAGTATCCTGCTTGGCATCCGACCTGCCGGAGTACATCGAAGTTGATCTGGCAGATGTTGAAGTGGGCCAGACCCTGCACATCTCCGACCTGAAGCTGCCGAAAGGTGTTGAATCCGTTGCCCTGAACCACGGTGCTGATCACGACCTGCCGGTACTGAGCATCAACAAGGCAAAAGGCGGCGACGCAGAAGAAGCTCCGAGCGCTTAAGCCTTCTCCCGGTTGTCACTGACGCATTAATACTGTTGCCATATGAAACAGACGCCAGTACAACTGATCGTGGGCCTGGGCAATCCAGGCCCCGAATACACCAACACCCGCCACAACGCAGGCCAGGATCTGGTCGAGGAACTGGCGCGGCAATATCAGATTCCCCTGAGCCCCACCCCGAAATTTTTCGGTTATTCCGGCCGCGGCAGCATTGGTGGTCAGGAAGTTCGCCTCATCGTGCCAACCACTTATATGAATCGCAGCGGGCAGGCCGTTAATGCACTGGCGCAGTTTTATCGCATTCCTGCGGAAGCCATATTAGTTGCCCATGATGAATTGGATCTGCCACCCGGCGTCGCGCGCTTCAAATTCAGCGGCGGTCACGGCGGTCACAACGGCCTGCGCGATATCATCAGCGCTCTGGGCAACAACAAAGATTTCGCCCGCCTGCGCCTGGGTATCGGCCATCCCGGCAATGCCAAACAAGTGGCCGATTACGTTTTGAAACGCGCACCGCAGACAGAAAACGAATTGATTCAGACCGGCATAGAACGCAGCCTCGCCGTTATACGTGATATTGTCAGCGGCGACTGGGAGCGCGCCATGCGCAACCTTCACACTCAATAGCTTTCTTTATCAGACTTCTTTATCGCGAGATTTTGTTATGGGTTTCAAATGCGGCATTGTGGGCCTGCCCAACGTCGGCAAATCCACCCTTTTCAACGCCCTTACCCAATCCGGCATAGCGGCGGAAAATTTCCCATTTTGCACGATCGAACCCAACTCCGGGGTCGTTCCCATGCCCGATCCACGCCTTGACGCCCTCGCCGCCATAGTCAAACCCGAGCGGGTAATTCCGACCACCATGGAATTCGTCGATATCGCGGGATTGGTCGCTGGCGCCTCCAAAGGTGAAGGCCTGGGCAATAAATTCCTCGCCAATATCCGTGAGACCGAAGCGATCGCGCATGTGGTGCGCTGCTTCCAGGATGACAACGTCATTCACGTGGCGAATAAAGTCGACCCTGCGGCAGACATTGAAATTATTAATACCGAACTCGCGCTCGCCGATCTGGAAACTGTGGACAAGGCTTTGCAACGCTACGCCAAGGCCGCTAAAGGCCAGGACAAACACGCGCTCGCCATGAAAACCCTGCTGGAAAAAATCCAGCCGCATTTGAATGAAGCCAAACCTCTGCGCTCATTCGGCCTGAACAGCGAAGAGCTGCTGACGTTGCGCGAACTGAATCTGCTGACGGTAAAACCCACCATGTATATCGCCAACGTGGCGGAAGATGGCTTCAGTAATAATCCGCTGCTCGCTGCGGTGGAGAAAATCGCCGCCGACGAAAAAGCGGTGGTAGTGCCGATCTGCAATAAATTGGAAAGCGAAATCGCCGAACTGGATGAAAGCGAAAAAGCCGATTTTCTCGCCGAAATGGGCATGGACGAACCCGGCCTCAACCGCGTAATTCGCGCTGGTTATGGCCTGCTGGGTTTACAAACTTATTTCACCGCCGGCGTAAAAGAAGTGCGCGCCTGGACAGTTTCTGTCGGCGCCACAGCGCCGAAAGCCGCAGCTGTGATTCACACGGATTTTGAAAAAGGTTTTATTCGCGCAGAGGTCATCGCATACGATGATTTTGTGAAATACAAAGGCGAGGCCGGCGCTAAAGAAGCGGGCAAATGGCGCCTGGAAGGCAAGGAATATGTAGTGCAGGACGGCGACGTCATGCACTTCCGCTTTAACGTCTGACGCTCTCAAACGCTTTTGCCCGCCCGGAGCAAAAGCGTTTTTACCCCACCAAGTCCCGCATAAATTCCCCAGCTTCCGCGCCAATATCTACTCGATCCAAGTGGTATAGTCAGCGACCATTTCGAGTATTCAAATTATGCTTCCTCTCGCCGTCTGGGGCTTGGCACTGGGCCAGGCGCTGCTCATCACGGGCAATATACTGTTGATCGCCGTGAACGCGCTGATCGGTCAACGCCTGGCACCTCAGCAGGAACTGACCACTCTGCCCGTCGCCGTACAGTTTATCGGTCTGATGGCGGCCACCCTTCCCGCCGCCCAGATCATGCGATTAATGGGGCGCAAGTTCGGTTTTCTGCTCGGCAATCTCATCGGTATTGGCGGCGGGCTGCTCGCCTGTCTCGCCATCGTTCAAGCGAATTTTCTTTTGTTTTGCTTGAGTACGACACTGCTTGGTGTCGCCATAGGAATCGGCCAGCAATATCGTTTTGCCGCGACGGAGGCTGCGCGCCACAGGACCGCTCCCGCGCCATAAGTTTGGTGATGGCGGGTGGTGTTCTTGCCGCAGTGCTCGGTCCCAATCTGGCTGTCTGGTCCAATAAACTTTTACCGCAACCGGAATTCCTTGGCGCCTTCGCCGCTTTAGTTGCGCTTTACTGTGTAAATCTCGCGTTGATTGCGAGCCTGCCGCTACCGCGACCGACGTTGGAGGAGCAGACCGGATTGCGCCGCTCTTATCGCCAGCTTTTTCAACAGCCCAAATTGACCACCGCTATAGTCGCCGGCGCCATTGGCTATGGCGTAATGGTCCTGGTAATGACCGCGACACCTATTGCAATGCACCATCACGCACACGATTTTCGCAACACCGCCAGCATCATCCAATGGCATGTGCTCGGTATGTTTCTGCCGTCATTTTTCACCGGTCGGCTGATCGCGCGCTTTGGCGAAATCAGCGTGATTCAAACCGGCTGCGTGTTGCTGATGGCCTGTGTGGTCGTTGCGCAGATTGGCACGGATTACGGATTTTTCTGGATTTCACTAGTGACGCTAGGCGTGGGCTGGAATTTTACTTTTATCGGCGCGACATCACTGCTGACGACCAGCTACAAACCGGCGGAAAAAGCCAAGGTCCAAGGTGCGAACGACTTTTTGGTCTTCGCCTGTTCGGCTCTGGCGAGCCTGCTGGCCGGACATTTACATACACATCTGGGATGGAGCGTCCTCAATTTATCCATGCTGCCGGCAATCGGCATCGCCATGCTGCTGGTGTGGCGCAGCGGTCGCGCCGCCGGCGGGGATCAAAGGGAGGCTGCAAGCAAGGGATAAGATGGGGAGAGCACCCGCCCGATCAGGTGACAATGGAACCACCTGAACGAGCGGAGGATATGGCGAGCGCCTAAGAGGATTTTCAGACCTTGTATGGCATGGGCCCAAGAAAATCTTTTTTCCCCAGATCGACGCCGTTGTGACGCAGGATTGAATAGGCCGTTGTTACATGGAAATAAATATTGGGAATTGCGTGCTGGATCGCGAACTCAAGCCCGGTGAGATATTTCCCTTCCCAGCGCGGCTGGCTCACGGTGCGCGTTTCCGCTCCGGCAAAATCCTCTGGAGAAAATCCCGCCAGATAATCCTGCACAGACTTGATGCGCGCCTGTAATTCCGCCAGCGTCGTCTCGGTATCCGGGTGCGTAGGAGCGCTTTCCACTTTGCCGGTCAGACGCGCAACACCCAGCTTGGCAGTGTCGCAGGCGATCTGAATTTGCCGGATCAAATGAAATTGATCCGGCGCCAGACGGGCATTTAATAATACCGCCACATCGAATTTTTTTCGCTTCCGCATGCGCGGCACCTTTGGCGAGGATGGCGCTGAGATTTGCGAGCATTTTGCTGAATTGCACAACCGTCAAATCGTAGAGCATAAGTCGACCTTCTGGGATGAGGTTGAAAGGGAACGCAATATGACACCACCCGCGCCTGGAATCAAACGCGGGCGCACATCACTCCTCACGACGCTTCAACAAACTGTCTTTGATTCGGTCTTTGACTCCCGAGGTCACATCCGCGAGTTTTGCATTGAGCATCGCTTCGATTTCTTTATCGATGCCATCGAGATCCGCACCCTGCTGGTCCAATGTCGCAAGCCAGCCCGACTCATCACCCAATTGCTCGCTGAGTGTTTTATCGAGCTGTTGGCGCAACTGGGTTTCCACCGCCGCCAATTTTTCCCGCGCTTCGCCCAGCAGCGCATCGCCGATCACTTTATCCAGCGGCGAACGAACGCTTACCTCGGGCCGACTGATTTCCCCTGCCGCTTTCAATTGCAGCGGAATCTGCCCCTGACGACTCAACAGATCCGCCAGCTGCTCCATATAACGATTGCCCGATGCGGTAAATTGCGGCTGCTGTAAAACGAGTGCGGCCTGCTGCGCGACTGTCCGATCAACCAGCTTGAGCGAGCCATCGGAAGCCAGCAGCCCCGCGTGCAATTGCAGGCGATTATCGCCACTCCCTAAAGCAAACCCATCGATCAGCATTCCCTGCATATCCCACTTAACATTGGTGGTCATATTGCCGCGCACTGCAAAATCACCGCTCAACGTAAAAGCTGCCAAGCGCGGCATTTTGTCGACATTCACATTGAAAGTGGTGGGCGCATCGATAATCGCATGCTGCGTCGTAATATTTTGCACGCGCACCTGCGCTTCTCCGCCCGCGACCAGCCACTGCACAGAGGCATTGCGAATGAGAAAATCCGGATAGGGTTGATAGGGTAGCGGCAATATACGATTCGGCAACACCGGTTCTGCCACAGCGGTTTCCTCAGCGCCTTTGCCACCTTCCGCCGGAATATAGGGTCTCACCAGACGATAAAGCGTTTCCAATTGCGCGATTTTTTCGCCCCAGAAATTTCCCAATAAAATCTGGCTGAGAGGTGCCAGGCCGCCATCCTGGATATTGGCGAGCTCTTTAAGACGCCGCCAATCCGCCTCGCCCGCCGCGCGCACTTCCGCCACGGCCTGCACCAAGCCAGTGCGCATCTGTGCGAGCTCATCTTTGGCTTGGCGGACCTTGTCGCGCTCCTGCCGCAAAGTATCCTGCAATTTCTTCAGCTGTTCCGCTTTAGTGGCGAGATTGGCTGCGTTTTCCACTTTGCTTTGCGTCAGGGCTTTGATCTGCGCTTCCAGGTCGTCGAGCGTTTCCCGTTCCGGCAGCTTGTCTTTAACGCCGCTCAATTGATCTTTTTGCCCGGCGATTTGCTCGCGCAAAACCTGCCCTTTTTCAATCGACTGCAGATTGATCCGCGCGAGAAGTTCATCGACGTTGGGAATGTCGAGCCGCAGCATCTGGGAAAGGTCGATCTGCTCTTCCGCACTGGTATTTTCGCCGCGGTAAACCTTCCCCGGGCGGCGGCGCTCACTGCCAAATTCAAGCCCATCAAGCGACAGATCATTTACCACGTAATATCCCAGCAGGGCAGGCCACACCTCCAACGCAGCCCTCGCCCTGGCAAAGCTGACACTATTGTGGGTCGGCTGATCCTTATCGGTGATTTGCAGGCCGCGGATATCTATTGCGAGAGGCGCAAGGCTGATGCCCACCTTGTCGATATTGACTTCAGCACCTGCGGCTTTTTCCAGGGTGTACACCATTCCCAGACGCGTGGCGAAACCTGCAAACACATACACGAGCGCAAGCAGTACTGCGAGCATAACCAGAAATATCAAGAGACCGGATTTACGGATCATGTGCAGCTCCTCAGCTCAACTTCTCATAGATCTGCACCAGCTTGCTGGCTTTCAGCACCTGCACCACTTTCCACTTGCGCATTTGCGCCATGATCCGCAGGCGATATTGGGTAACAAAAAATGCGGTCAGCCAAGCCAAAGGAAGTAACAAGAACAAACCGAGCAAAAAAGCCCCAAGCACCAGAGTGTGATGAAAATGCAGTAATTGCAGGCTCTCCGTAGAGGCTAAAACCTCTAGAAAAACAGGGTTTTGCGCGTACTGCCAGGTCAGCGCCTCCAGAGGATCACCAAAAATCAACATCAAGCCACCGCAGACACCCCAAACCAATAAGAACGTCGACAGGTTAATAGTAAAAAAGCAAACCAGCAGGAGCATCAGAATCGTCAGCAGGCCAAAAGGTAAAAGTCCGGCGAGCACACCGAAACCTACGGCCCAGCCGATCTGCCACGGTGAATCTTCGGAGTTCAGGACTTTGAGAATCCTGGCAAACAGGGTCAACATAAAATTTCCTTTCGTGTGGGCAGGCCTGAGGTCAAGGCCCATTCGGCATTGATGAGCCGCGTTAGATAGCACTGGAGAGCTCAGGCGGTCAACTGCAATCCCGACATTAGTGGGCACGCACACACGCGTTGTTAAGTGCTCACCTCGTTGATTGAACAGCGCTCCTTGTTTGCCAAATTCATACTAATCAGCCCGGATTTACCCTTCGGTACTGACTCAAAACCGCAATTTCGCACCGCCAAATCACTCAAAATTCGCAAAAAGACCTACCGTTCGTCGCCTCGCAGCGACCATGACGGCACCCGGTTGCATGTTTTCTCGATTTGTTTTATGTGGCGCCACTTTTTGAGCGATCAACTTATAACAAAAAAAGAAGAATTTCGGATTCAAACCAAGCTTAAACCAACACATCAAGCATTGATAAAGGAATAAAAAAATAAAAAAGCGACGCATAAAAAAATTAAACGTCACTTCTTATATAAAAAAATCATAAAAATTCTTGGAGGGGCAAAAAATTATTTGAAGTAAAAAATTTACCGCCTAAGAACGAAGCATTAGAAAAACAGTGTTTTTCACGACTTTAGAATTAATTTTCCACCCTATGACTGAGTGTGAAAATTATTAAGTTGTCGCCATACTTTTCTTGCCAACCCCCACACATCAATCTACGAGGTAAGAAAATGGCAATTTCTTTTGCATCATCCGCAGTGCCCACTTCCACAGTTGCTCAGATCAACGATTCAATTTTTCAGCGCGATTTTTTCCCCCAACACGAAGTGTCCACTTACCAAAGCATAAAAGCTTATGGACCTCTGCTGGACTACGTTTTTTCGATTCGCTACGAGAGCTACAGCGCGGAAGATTACATTGAAAAAATTCGACGCGGCGCTTTATGGATGAATTTGACGGAACTGCAAACTGCAATTCATTTCTTGTTTATTTTAAAAAAAAACTAATCGGCTCCATCCGCTCCTGCAGTTACCATCCAGACAAGGAATATCGAATCCCAGTCATGGATGTTTTTGAAAAAGAATTGAAGGAAAACGTCGGCATGGACAAAATCATGATAGAGGCCAACAAATTCGTGGTGCATCCCGACTTCCAACGCCAGGGGGGTCAAAGCCAGATTCAGCATCTACCGCAACATCATTGAGTCGGCTATTCGCGAAAAGGCGCACTGCATCGTTGTTGCGGTGAGACCGGCTCATGTAAAATTTTACCGAATGTTTAATATGCAGCCGGTGTCTGACGCAAAGTCATATCCTCATCTAAACTTTCAGACAGTACTGATGGCATGTCATGACATCGAAGCGACCAGAGACTTTATCTGGAGCAAAACTGGAGATTAAACACAACCAATGATCCATTATTTTGTCGCCGGAATACTCGATCTTATTTTTGGCGCCATTGCGCTGACCAAAAAACGGGATGGAACGACAAAAGCGTTTGCCCTTGCCGCATGCAGTATTGCGGCATGGTCATTCGAGCTGTTTGTTTTGAGCAGTCTTGAAAACAAATTCTGGCGGGAAACCTTATTTCATATTTTGCGGGTGGGAATGTTCCTCATCCCACCCGCACTTGCTCTTTTAACATGGCGCCTGATCGGCTCTCGCTCAAATCTCTTCTACCACTGGGTGCTGGTTCCGGGTTTCGCCGTCAGTATCGGCCTTGGTGTTCTTAATACCTTTATATTTCCGTCGGAGCTGCGCCCGGTCAGCAGCGGTTATCTGCCGGTTCCCGATCCAATCTATTACGGCTTTATCCTGTGTTTTGCCTGGTGTTTTCTCGCCAGCATTGGGCTGGGTATTTTCAGTTATAGAACCGTTACCGCTCGGGAGCGTCAGAAGCTCAAATGGTTGCTGATCTCACTGGTGCTCACCCTTTTCTTTCGGCGCCCTGGCGATCTATTTGCTGAAATTCGATTTTTATCTGTCCAGACTGATCGGAGTAGTGCCGAATCTTGTGTTTGTGTCCTCACTGCTCTACGCCACGATCCGCCACGAACTTATGGATATACGGGCGATCCTCAGCGCTGCTCTGGCGCGCACTCTGATTCTGGCGGTGTTCAGCGGCTCCTATTTTGCCTTGATCACCAGCATCAGTGTCAGCGACCAGACATCGCTGACAAATGCGTTAATTGCCATAGCCTTTTTCGCGGTTTTTCTCGAAACCTATCCACGCCTGCTCAAATGGCTGCTGCCCAACACCAATCGGCTTCTCGCCGCGAGCACTTATAACTACGATGAAGTAACCGATCATCTGCGCGGCCAGTTCAGCAAATGCAACAGCTACGCAGAACTCAATGAGCTGCTGGATTATCTCTTTCACCACGTGATCAGAGTCCGCCAATATCAGCTGTTCCTCGCGGAAAACCAGGAAAACGGGCCCACTCGATTTGTCTCGCTGACCAGTCCGAGCAAAACGTTTGACCTCTCCGGTACCGCACCGCTTTCAACCCAGGTATTGCACGGCAATTCGATCGTCATGATCGACGAGACTGTGCCGGAGCTCAAAAGCAAGCTGGAACAGAATTCCGCCATCAGCTGTTTTCCTATCGTCTTCAACGGCGCCGTGGTCGCACTGATCTTTGTCGGCCGCAGCCTGACTTCCGCTTCCTACTACCGTTACGACGATATCCGCTTGATGCAATGGATGGTCAGCGAGGTCGCGCAAACCCTGCAACGCATTAACATGCTGGAAAAACTGCATCAGGAAATGGCCGAAGCCAAGAAGAAGCTCTCGCTGCTCAATGTCATGAACCTTTATCACCATGACATCAAAGCGCCTCTTTCCATCATTGATGGCGTGGTATCAAACGATCTGTACGACGAGGAGAAGCGCCGTCAGGTGATTCTGGAACAGGTTGCCTGGGGTTCCCACCTGATCACCACCATGGCGCGCCTGCTCAACGGCGGCCGCAAAATCAAAGTGGAACGCGTTGCTCTCGCTCCAGTACTCAGTGATTGCGCTCACGTTTTCAGCCGCCTGATTCCGAATCTGCACACGCACTTTGGTCCTATGGCGGACATTGACGGTGATGCGGAAGATCTGAAAATCCTCTTCATTAATGCGCTGAAGAACGCTTATGAGGCGACCAAACCCGGTGAGGAAGCCGATATAGAAGTGCGCGCCTGGGCGGAAAGCGGACGAGTCTACGTCCGAATCAAAGACTCGGGAGTCGGCATGAACGAGCGGCAACTGGAAAGCCTATGGACCGGACTTGAAAGCACCAAAAAAGGCGGCAGCGGTATAGGACTACAGACCATCAAACGTATTGCCGATGAACACCACGCGTCCATCAGCGTGGAGAGCGTCATCGATCAGGGCACCAGCTTAACCTTTTGTTTCCCGCAACAGCGCCAATAGGCGAGCCAATGGGTAAAGCGGCGCCCATCAGCCGCCCGGGCTGGTGAGGAAAGCTTCCAGGGACGCCAGGCGGAACGGCTTTTCCAACACCCCCTCCACCTTCAGCTGGTGCACATCAATCGTACTCAACGGCATGTTGGATACCAGAATGATGCGCAAGCCCGGCGCTCCGACACTGCGCAGCTCGCCAATCAAGGGTCGCGCATCGCGACCGGACAACACCAAGTCCAGCAATACCAAGCCGTGTTGTTTTGCCGCCGCCAGATCAATGGCTTCACGCTCATTTGCAGCCACATCCACCTGATACCGGTCGCCAAACTGCTTGAGGGCGATCTCCTGGTGCACCGCCTCATCCTCCACCAGCAAGATGCGCGGCCTGGGCGCGACATAAGCTCCAGAGGGCGCGCCGGCACTGAAAGCCTGCGACTCACTGGCGGGTACAAGGACAGATGAAAACGAGCGCACAGCCTGGCGGATTTTGCGGATATCGGCTTCCAACGCCTCCGGCAAGGCGCCCAAGGAAGTCAGGCGCTCCTGGGTGAGCTGCTCCGGGATACCGGTAGCTCGGCAATGATCCATCAGAGTGGGGAGATAGGTGGAAAGAACCTGCAGATTCAACTGCAGCGTGGCGAGGGGCGTCGCCACATCGTGCACCAGTTCGCGACCGGCTGCCCGGAGATAAGTGTGGTTCTCGGCGTTTGCGACATCAGAATCCTGATTGGACATAACGGCCTCAAGAGTCGTCGACCTGCTTGAGCTTCCTGCTATCGAGCGGTCAATTTGTTAATCGTGTTTTTTGCAGCGCCGTCCCTATGCGTGACGCGCCAGTGTATCGCCAGCGCACTTCGCAGGAAAAGCTGACGCTTCTGCATCTAGTTGTCCGCGGCGCCATATTTTTTCTTTCATACGCTTCATTTAAAACGCGCGCGTATACGTAAAAATGACCGGCTTCCGGCTGCAGGATAAAAATCCATTTTCCGAATTGGCGCACACGGTCGATCTACATCCATATATTTTTCCAAATCTTCAAGCGGCGCGCTGAGGACTTGTTAACGACCACCTGCTTGCCTCCTTTATGTGCTTCCGCTAGTGTACGGAGCTTTGCGAAGCGCTGGCGCAGCCGGCGCAACTCCAGTAATTAAGGAGACTCCATGAGTTTTTCCCCCACCGGCCGCCAATTTCCCGCCACTCGTATGCGCCGCAATCGCTTCAGCGAATTTTCCCGCCGCCTGGTGAGGGAAAACACGCTTTCTGCGGCGGATTTCATTTATCCGATGTTTATTGTGGAAGGCACAGCGCAGCGCGAACCCATCGCCTCCATGCCCGGAATAGAACGCGTATCCATCGACGAGCTGAAAAAAGAAGTGGAAGAGCTACTTGCTCTTGGCATCCCAGCGATCGCGCTCTTTCCCAAGATCGATGCCTCACTGAAAACCCCCGATGGCTCCGCCGCGTTCAACCCGGCCGGACTGGTACCGCGGGCGGTACAGGCGATCAAGGATACCTTTCCGGAGATGGGCATCATCTGCGATGGCGCACTTGACCCTTACACCACCCACGGACAGGACGGCATTATCGATGCCAACGGTTATGTTCTCAATGATCCAACGGTCGAGGCGCTGCGACGCCAGGCGGTGGTCTGCGCTCAGGCCGGCGCGGATGTGATCGCACCATCGGACATGATGGACGGCCGTGTCGCTGCCATACGGGAAGAGTTGGACAAACACGGCTTCATCAACACCCAGATCATGGCCTATTCCGCCAAATATGCCTCATCGTATTACGGTCCATTCCGCGATGCGGTAGGGTCGGCAGCGAACCTGGGCAAAAGCAATAAATTCAATTATCAGATGGATCCCGCCAACAGCGATGAAGCACTGCAGGAAATCGCCCTGGATTTGCAGGAAGGCGCGGATATGGTGATGGTAAAACCGGGAATGCCCTATCTCGATATAGTTCAGAGGGTGAAGCAGACTTTCGGTGTTCCCACATTTGTCTATCAGGTCAGTGGCGAATACGCGATGCACAAACTCGCAATTGAAAAAGGTTATCTCGCGCCGGAAGTAATGCTGGAATCTCTTTTGTGCATCAAACGCGCAGGCGCCAACGGCATACTGACATATTTCGCCAAAGAAGCCGCAGCACTGCTAAAAACAAATCCCTATTAAGGCGAAGCATAATTCGCACTGCGAAGAAATAAGTCCTCACTATGGCGTCAAGCGGCATTTTCCCTAGCTTTTACAAGTCGCTCCATCAGCGGGATTTTTTATGACAATTTAGGGTTTTATGCAGGCCGGTCATAGGTATAATACCGGCCTCTTATTAACCTGTTATTCTCTTCATGCATCCCATCCAAAAAGATCTTCCAATCGAGTCGAACGCCAGTTTGAGCAAAGGGATGTGGTATGTATTTCACGACGGCGATAACATGATTCGCGCCTGGGGTTCAGGTTGGACCGGCCTCGAACGCGTTTACTTCAACGATGAACTCGTCGCCCGCCACAGTCACTTGGCGCGTATGGAATCGGTCTGCTTTGAGCGCGGTCCTCACCGTTATCGCATTCAATGCCTCAATACCAGCTTACAGAAATGGCAGGCACACTGCTTTTTCTGGCGTGATGATCTAAAGCTGTGCGAACTCAAATGCAAACGCAAAAAAGTGTTTAATGTTCGGCCTACCATGGTTCATCTGGTGCTCGGCATGGCCGTAGGGCTGGCCGGCGGCGCGCTACATGCGCCGGCTATTCTCGGAGTGGTTTTTATTTTTTTATCTTTGAGCATCACGCTGCTGACCACCGCAAAAACCGAGGACTTTATCATCGAGCAGGAGCCGGTTGCACAATAACCCGGCTGCTCTATTCGATATCAACTTCCATTCTATTCGCGATACCAGCTTCCATCCTCATTCTTTTTAATCAGCATTTTTGCGAACCAATAAAAGCGGCCTTTTTCTGGCGCCGTGCAATTAAATTTGCTGCGCCCCGCTGGTATGGCACCGAATGTTGAGATGATGAGCTGTCCATCGCGAATTGCGGCAGCCGCCGGCTCGCCGCGGTAGAAACACGAAATCCGCTGCAGAAAATTCTCATCCGCCTTGATGGCCAGACTGACTTTCGCGGCCTTATCCTGCAATAAAACATCCGTCAGAGGCCGTTTTTTGTCATCCAGTAAAAGCACCTCATCAAGTGGCATGGGGAGGCTGGAAGCCTTCAGGGCAAAGTCCTTTATGTCACCGTAATTTCCGCCGAAGGGAAATCGCGGCAGCACCACAGAGTCATCAAACGGCGCTAGCGGCCCGGAATGTTGGGCAAAGGCGATATATCCTAATTTGCGCAGCAGCTTTTCCAATTGGCGATTGTGTTCACCAAATGGATAGGCAAAAACTTTTTCCTGGCGGCCAACTTCGGCATCTATGCGACTTTGCGCCTGCTCAATTTCCCACTGGGAGCGTTTGAGCCATTCGGTTTCTGCTTCACCAGGGTTCATACGGATCATATGCGCGTGGCTTACAGAGTGGTTGCCAATCGTAACGCCGGTTTTGGCCATCTCACGCAATTGTTCCCAACTCATATATTGGCGATTTTTTTCGTCGTGATGCTGGGAATTCACAAACACTGAGAAAGGCCACCCGCGCTTGCGCAAAACCGGCCAGGCATTGGTATAAATTGAGGTATAACCATCATCAAAGGTAATCACCGCTGTCTTGTCCGGCAGTTCCTTTTTTTCCCGAAGCAGTTTTATAAGCTCTCCCATCGGCATAATCTGATACTGGTTTTGTTCAAGCCAATCCATATGTTGTGCGAAGCGCTCCGGCGATACGCTGGTCGCCGCAGGTGATTCCGTACTGACGTGATGGTACTGGAGCACCACCAGAGCAAAACTCCTTTCCATCGGCAACAGCCACCACACAAACAGAAAACACAAGGAGTGAAGGTAAAATCGATTGGTATATTTTTTCCGCATATTTATTTCCATCAATTCCAAGAAGCACCCATTCAAGGGCGAAAGGCCGTACAGCGCAAGCTTAACGGCGCCAAATCTAAACCGCCGGACTAAATAAATCCACCCAAAAACGAGTGGCATTGTTGTTGCAAAATTTCTTCCGCTGTTTGAATGACGATAAAAAAACTAGCCCTTTACTGTAAAGGCTACAAATTTTCGTATGAATTACAGTTTGGAGATGCCTTATGAAAATTCATCCATTCCATCTTATTGCTCCAGCTGTGCTGGTCCTGGCATCCGCCTGTAGCACAGTGCAACCACCAACAACACTGTTAACGCAGGCTCAGGAAAGAGTGCGGCAGGCAGAAAGCGTCGGCGCGGAGGAATCCGCTCCGTTAGTACTGCGCGAAGCCCAGCAGTATCTCAGCGAAGCAGAAAAATCCATGCAGAAAGAGCATTTTGAAGAAGCGCGACCTCTGCTGGAAAAATCACTGATCAGTTCCGAACTTGCCATCGCACGCACCGGTTCCCAGAAAGCGCAAAAAGCCGCAGAAGAGATCGAAAAAAATCTGGATCTACTGCGTCGAGAAGCCGCGCCTGGAGCCAACCGCACGTCAAACTTATACCAATAAAAACGCAGGAGAAATCTTATGAAAATATTAACCGCTGTTTGCATCATGATTCCGATGCTGTGGCTGGCGGGGTGCGCCACCACCCCCAATCAAAACAGTCGCATCAACGAATTGCAGCAACAAATCAATGAACTTGATTCCGGTCCGGACGGCAAGCAGTATGCCCCCATCGCAGTGCGTGAAGCGCAGGAATCCCTGGATAAACTGAAAAATTTCAAAGGCAAAGATGAGCAGTATGAGCATCAGGTTTTTTTAACAGAAAAACGCATCGAAATCGCGCGCGAGATGGTCACGCAAAAACAAGCTGAGGAAACCGTGGCGACTGCGGAATTGCGCCGCAAAGATATTTTGCTCGACGCCGCGCAACAGGAATCCGCCCAGGCGCGCAATCTCGCCGCCACCATGGCTGGACGCGCTCAGGAGCTTGAACGCCAAGTCACCGACCTGCAGGCGGAGGAAACAGAGCGCGGCTTGGTATTAACGCTCGGTGCGGTATTGTTCGAGACCAGCAAGGCGAATCTGCAATCCGGCGCACAGCGCACCGTGCAGAAAGTCGCTGATTTTCTCAACCAATACCCGGAGCGGAATATCCTGATTGAAGGATTCACCGATAGTCAGGGCGGTGATGATTATAACCATCAGCTGTCGGAAGACCGCGCTAAAGCGGTAAGAGACGAGCTGGTGAAAAATGGCGTGGATGCGGGGCGCATCGACATTCATGGTTATGGTGAGCAGTATCCGGTGGCCAGCAATGACAACGCCGCCGGGCGCCAGCAAAACCGGCGGGTTGAAATTGTCATCAGCAAAGAAAATGGTGCTGACGTATCCGACCGCACCAGCATGCGCTAATGCTTTGAGCGCGGCCCAAAGCCGCGCTTCCTTCCCTTTCGCTTTATCAAGTTCTCAAAACGTTGCAGCCACCGCAGCCGACCGTGCGAGAACCCGCTACACTTTCCTGGTCGACTTTAGATAACCCGTCTTCGACATCCGAATGACCAAACAAAAAGGAATCGTTATATGCGTGGCGTTACCGGCCTGCTCCTGGGAATCTGTCTACTTTCGCTAATCGCCTGCGGCGGTAAAAAGAAACACTACGCCAGCGCCGATGAAGGACTGGCCAATATCGAACCCTATGTCGCCAGCAGTACCTACAGCGCGGTCCTCAAGCGCTGTGCCACTGCCACCAACGGACGCTCGTGTACTCTCGAAGAACTGCCGGCGCTGGGTATGGAGATTGAAACACCCGAGGTGGCCGACATCATGGAACGGACCCTCGTATCCCATCCCTGGATGGGGGCTCGCTTCGAAGAGGTGCTCGAAGAGATGCCTGTGCAAATGCGCTATCTGTTCGGCTCCTTGACGGCAGTGGTGATCGATGACGATGTCCGCCCCTCCTACTACAACCCGCGTACCGCGACCATCTATCTGGATCCCGATTACCTCTGGCTGACCGAACAAGAGCTGGCTGTGATCAATCAAAAAGAGGATTTCCGCGGAGAGTACATTCGCCGCATGGCCTACCGGCCCGTGTGGCGCTATGTGAATGGTCCTGATGATGATACGCGCAGCCTTGACACCATAGTGGTGGACACGGCACAGCTGCTGTTCCATGAACTCGCCCACGCCAACGATATTTTCCCCCGCACAAGCTTCGCCAACGTGAACCGCGCCCTGCGAGTGGAGGATGTCACCGCGTCGCTCTACGATGAGTTTCCATCCACCCGCCTGCTGGAGACAGCTCCACTAAAGTCCGATGTCATGTTCCGCCTGGCGCGCATCCTCTATCACGGCGACACCCCCAGCGATAATTACCGGCGGGTAGGCGCTGCTCTGGTGGGCTCGCATTTCGAACCCGATGGCGCCAACGACGATTACAACTACTCATCCCAATACGAAGATGTTGCCATGCTATTCGAAGAGGCGATGATGAAGGCGTACTTCGATATGGACCGCGATGTGGGCTTTACCAGCGCACCGAATTCCCCATTCTGTGAGGATTACATTCTGGGTTGGGGCATGCGCAATCGCCTCGGTGCGGAGCAGGTGAAAGAGCGCGCGGAGTGGGTGGTTGCCCAGCTGCTGCCCAACGAGGACTACACATGGTTGTTCGAGTCGCTGCCGGAACCACAGTTGCTGCAGACCAATGTGAGCTGGTGTGACAGCGAGCCATCACTTTCCAACAGTGCGGAAAAAACCTTTGCCGCGCCAGGCAAGGGCCGCCTGATCAACCCGCGTAATCTCCAGCACAGCGGAGCCCTGCAGACCGGCATTTAAAAAATGCGGCGGGAGTTCGCTCCCGCCTTCAAATCCCCAACGCCCCGTCCACCGCTCAAAACTCCGCCTTCGCTTTATAACCTCTCCTGCAAACATAAATCTGCGCACCCGGTCCTCTCCCACTTGCCAGTGGTCCGCCGCACATTTACCCTGGCGCCAGTTCCAGCCATTGACGGCCGGACCCGGGGGCCATCCCACCTCCTCAGATTTACCCCGTTCAGAGCGGATCTTCATGCGTTACACATCGATTCTCGACACCATTGGCAATACGCCTTGCGTGCGCCTGCAAAAAATCGGACCTAAGCACGTCAACCTGTTCGTCAAACTCGAATCCTTCAACCCCACCTCCTCCATCAAAGACCGCATGGCAGTGGGGATCATCGAGCACGCGGAGCAAACTGGCGCGCTCAAACCGGGGCAAACGGTGGTGGAAGCCACCAGCGGCAACGCTGGCATCGGGCTCGCCATGGTGTGCGCGCAGAAGGGCTATCCGCTGGTTGTGGTGATGCCGGAAAACTTCAGCGTGGAGCGGCGCAAACTGATTCGTTTTTTTGGCGCCCGCGTTGTACTCACCCCTGCGGGTTACAAAGGCTCGGGCGCGCTCGCCAAAGCCCAGGAGCTGGCGGAACGCCACGGCTGGTTTTATTGCCGGCAATTCGATAACGACGCTAATGCGGCTGTGCACGCGCGCACCACGGCGAAAGAAATTCTGCAGGACTTCAATCAAACACCGCTGGATTATTGGGTAACCGGTTATGGCTCTGGCGGAACGTTGAAAGGTGTCGCGCAGATGTTGAAGCTTTACAGCCCGAAAACCTGTGTGGTGGTGTGCGAGCCGAATGATGCGCAATTATTGGCAAGCAGCGATGGCGACCGCGCCCAGTTCACCAGCCCACCCCATAGCAACAACCACTATCAACCGCATCTGATGCAGGGCTGGACGCCGGATTTTGTCTCGCGTCTGACCGAGGACGCGCAGCGGGAGGGCTGTATCGACCAGCTGCTGCCGGTGGACGGCAATCGCGCGATTCAAGTATGTCGGGAATTGGCGCAGCAGGAGGGTATTCTCACCGGCATCAGCGGGGGCGCCACTCTGGCGGGCGCGCTGCAGATCGCCACGGATGCGGAGCCCGGCAGCAATATTCTGTGCATGCTGCCGGATACCGCGGAGCGCTATCTGACCACACCATTATTCGATCCGATCAGCGCCGAGATGAATGCGGAGGAAAATGCCATTTCCGACTCCACCGCCAATTTCCGTTTCGATGCACCACCCAGCCCGCTGCCGGTGATGGAAGTCGATGAGCAGGAGCCCCTGATTACGGAAATTACCCAGCAAATGCTGCGGCAGTTTATAGGCAACCCCCGCCACCCCGTGGTGATGTTCGGTCTGGAATGGTGTGAGTTCTGCTGGTCTGTGCGCAAACTCTTTAAAAAGCTCTCCATCCAATTCCACTGCGTCGATCTGGATTCATCGTCCTATCAGAACTGCGGCCTGGGCACAAAATTAAAAGCCACTCTGGTCGCCCACACAGGCTGCAGCACTTTGCCGCAGATATTCATTGCCGGCGAATATATCGGTGGCTGTATTGAAGTCTTTGACGCAGTCAACAACCGAAGCCTATTTCGCAAACTCGACAAGGCGGGCGTGCCGTTCAATAAAGTTCTGGATATAGATCCCTACACTCTTCTGCCCGGCTGGATGCACGGTCCGCGCACCTGACGCGCGGCAGCCCATATAACCTGTACTTCTAGGTGGCAAGCATGAACTTCAGAAATGATTTGTCATCAAAAAGCCGGGGAATTCTAATCATCTATACTTATTTTCATTAACGGACCTTATTCAAGATTATGCAGCGCTTTTGCGCTGCCGACCGGGGCGGAAAGCACCGGCTTGTAAACGATTAAAACCCTGGCTAACGGGAGGTCGATCATGTCCCTCGACGATATTGAAACATTAAGAGAACTGATCCAGACGTTGAATGATGGTGTCGAGTTTTACCGCGCCGCTTTGGAAAAATCCGAGTCCACCGAGCACAAACTGATTTTCCAGCGGGTGATCCGGGCACGTGTCGCAGCTCTGTCGTACCTGCAACCTTATATGGTGCAGGAGGAAGGCAGCCCGGAACTCGGCCACACCTTCGGCAGCGTGCTTCATAAAATGTATCCAGACATCCTCTTCGGTCTGAATTCCGACAGAGACAAAACGCTGATCAAACAATTGGAAGTGGTGGAAAACGAAACACTCAAGGCGATGCAAAAAGCACTGAGCAATATCCAGTCGCCGATGTTGAAATCCATTCTGCTCGATCTGTATCCGCGTCTCAACCGCTGCCATGATGATGTCTGGCATCTGGACAAAGCCTGCTGAGAAATACAACCGCTCCGCAGAAATATCACCATTTTCATTATCACTCTGCGGAGCCTCTTAGAAATGCCGCTCAATCTGCGCCGCGCTCTCGTCGTGCACTCTCGATTCTTTGCTCTGCTGCTTTTATCTGGCCTGATCCTCGCCTGCTCAACCCGCTCTTCTCCGCGCCCGGTCGATGAACACGGTCACTTGAGCGTCAAAGGAAATCGCATCGTCAATCAGCACAGCCAGCCTGTTTCACTCGCAGGTCCGAGCCTTTTCTGGGGCAATAAAGGTTGGCTTGGTGATCGTTTTTTTCACGCCGATGCCGTGGCCTACGCGCGCAACGAGTGGAATGCCGGCATCATCCGCGTCGCCATGGGCGTGGAAGAAGAAGGCGGGATTCTGCACGACTGGGAGGGCCGCATGGCGAAAGTCAAAACCGTTGTGGACGCGGCCATAGCGCAGGGAATTTACGTGATTATCGATTGGCACAGCCACCACGCCGAGGATCATGTCGACGCTGCACAAATGTTTTTCCGCGAAATGGCGCAGACCTACGGCCAGCATCCCAATGTTATTTATGAGATTTACAACGAGCCGCTGGAAGACACCGATTGGAGCACGGTCATCAAGCCTTATGCACTGATGCTGATCGACACCATTCGCGCGCTGGATCCCGACAACATCATAGTGGTGGGCACCCAGACATGGTCGCAGGATGTCGACAAGGCGGCGGATGACCCAATCACCGGCTTTGCCAATATCGCTTATGCGCTGCATTTTTATGCCGGCACGCATAAACAGGAGCTGCGCGACAAAGCGGAATACGCGCTCAACAAAGGTCTCGCGCTTATGGTCACCGAATGGGGTGCGGTCAATGCGGATGGCGACGGCGGCGTGGATAAGCAGGAAACCCGACGCTGGATGGATTTTATGCGAGAACACCAACTCATTCACTGCAACTGGGCGTTCAACAATAAAAAAGAAGGCGCGTCTGTATTCACCCCACAAACCAATCCCGCCGGTCCCTGGAAAAATAAAGATCTGACTGAATCGGGCCGCCTCGCTAAAGACATCATCAAAAACTGGTCCGCGCCTTAGCGGGATTTTCACCGCGGGTTCGCGACTGGCTTTGCCTCTGTAATACGCGTATCTTTACCCGCGCGTATTTTTTACCTGTCCGTAGGATTTACCCACACATAACTTACCCGCGCATAACAACTGCGTTCCACACAAAAAATGTGGGCAATGGACTTTCTCAGGAGCGTCGTGCCCATCTCATCTTTATTCCCGTTAGGAGACGTATATGGCAACTGTGACTCTCAAAGGCAATGCACTGGAAACCGTCGGCGATCTGCCCAAAGTCGGCTCCGCCGCGCCCGCGTTCACACTGGTGAAAAGCGATTTGTCCGAGGTTTCTCTGGAGAATTATCGCGGCAAAAAACTGGTGCTGAATATTTTCCCATCCATTGATACCGGCACCTGCGCCATGTCGGTGCGCACCTTCAACCAAAAAGCGGCGGAACTGGAAAATACCGAAGTGCTGTGCGTCTCCATGGATCTGCCCTTCGCTCTCGGCCGTTTCTGCGGTGCGGAAGGTATCGACAAAGTCAGCGCGGCTTCCGGTTTCCGCTCCAGCTTCGGCAAGGATTACGGTTTGACATTCAGCACCGGCCCGCTGCGAGGACTTTATTCACGCTCCGTGATTGTGATCGACGAAAACGGCAAGGTTCTCTACAACGAACAGGTTAACGAAACTGTCAACGAACCGAATTACGAAGCGGCGTTAAAAGCGCTTTAATTCGCAGCAAGAGGAATAAAAAAACCGGCGCATGCGCCGGTTTTTTTGGGGAGGATTACTGGCCCTGTTCGCGGGCGCGCTGCTTGAGCATTTCCTGTTTGAAAAATTCGCCCTGCTCGGAGGGAGTGAACTTCCAGTCATGAATCATCGTCGGATACCAGCCGGGATCAAATACCCAGGCGATGTAGGAAACGCCTTTCTTCTGCATGTATTCCATAATATTCGGCCCGTAGGTACCGTCGTTGTTGATCGTCGGCACATGCGAACCGTAATCCGTCTCTTTCGACCAACCGAGTTCTGAGGCGATCACAGGATATTTATCCGCAGCAAAACCCCAAGTCTTTTTCCCACATGGCGAAAAAGCTTTCGCGGCTGGGATCCGCCGGGCGGGCTTTTTGCGGATAGGGATGAATGGCGTAAGCCACACCTTGGCGGCGCACCGGCGCGTGGCCAACTTGCGTCAGGTCGTAAGCCCAGTTGTGGCCCGCTACCAGAGGAATCGCTTTTTTGTTGTACACGTAAATCAGGTCGATGTAGGTCTCGAGCATATTGCGCCAGCTTTCCCACGTGGATTTGCCGAGGGAATAAGCACCGGTACCGATGTAATCGTGGGTCGGCTCGTTAAAGATTTCATAGACCGCCACGGTGGGCACATCGCGATAACGATGGGCGATTCTGCGCCAGAAATCTGCGGTTTCCCTTTGCGTGGTTTCGTACATCACATGCTGATACATCTCGGTTTCCAGGTTGCCCATGGAATGCCAATCGATAATCAAATACATATCCAGGGCATTGGCCCAGCGCGCCGCTTCGTCAATACGGGCGAAAAACCATTCGCTGCCGTGTTTGCGCCAGGACAGGGGATGGATAGGCAGACGTATGGTGTTGGCTCCCCAGCGATGCACCTCCTCAAACAGCCCTTTATTCCAGCGCTTTTCCATACTGAGTTTGCCAGGGTCCGCAATGCTCACGCCGCGAAAAATAAACGACTTGCCGTCCTCAGTGACAAAACTATTACCCTTCACCGCGATAAAACTTTGCGGTTTAAGAGAAGAAGCATCGAAGACCTTCGGATAGGGAGTATTCCACCATTCTTTCGCAGAGGCTTGGGAGGCGGTAAAACCGTGATTCTGCCCTGGGGCCAACCCATCGGTGGATCGGGTGGAGGCACACGAAGAGAGCAGCAAAGGCAAAAGTAAAACGAACAGGCCCCTTGTCAGCCAGGGGAAAGGAATTTTCATTATTGAACCCTTTGTTATTAGGAAGTAGTAATTGGCATAGGACTTATAGTCAACCGGCGCAAAATGTAACAAATACCGGCCGGGGTGGCCACGTTATAGACGGCCGTCGGGCCGATCAACCACCCCTTTATCGGCCAGCGCCGCCAGTGTCTGGCGATACACCGGCCCCAGCGTCTGCCAATACAACCGCGATACGTCCGGCGGCGTCCACTCATCTTCACCCTCACAAAAGGCCTGCAGCCAGCGGCAAAGCGCCGGGGTTTCATCCGCGCCAGAGGCGTAGCGCCAGCGCGCCTCGAACCATTCGGGATAGGCCAGGCGATCCGGCACCACCGGCAGGCAGCCCTCCGCCACCGCCTCCAGTAACGCCAAACCCTGAAAATCGTGATGCGCTGTGGACAGCACCAGATGGGCCTGGCGCAACAGCGCCCGGTAATCCTCCAGCGTCTCCACATATCCCCAATGCCCGAGCCAGCCGCGCTGCATCAGCAGCTCATGCAGCTGGGCAAATTCCTCCGGCTGGCGGCGGAAACTCTGGCCGACAATGTGAAATTGCAAATCCAGCTGCGCCGGCAGATGTGCGACTGCCGCCAGCAGCAGCTCCGGCCCTTTGTCGTATTCCCAGCGGTGGTTCCACACCACCTGGATACGCCCCGATCGACGCAGCGGTGCCTGCACCGGAGTGTCCAGAGGCACCGGCAGCACCTGGGATTTGGCCGCGAGCTGCTCCGCCACTCCCGCGGGAACCGCATCCGGCAGCTTGGCCAGCAGTGCGGCAACACCGGCGATGAACGTCGTCAGGTTGTAGCGGCTGTTGAACAGCAGCAGATCCGCCGCCAAAGCCGCGTAGAGACTGACCATCTGCGGTTCCACCCCCTCATGCTGATGGGCGGATGCCGGATAGGCGAACTGGTTTTCGTGGAAGTACAGAGCGGTGGGCAGATGCGCGAGCTGCGGCACCAGGCCGCGCAAGGTGGCGAGGTCGGTCATGGAGGTGGCGACCAGCAGATCGTAGGGCGCCGTCAGCAGGGCGCGCTGCTCCTGGCTCCAGGTGAGGCTGTTGCCGCGCACGCGCCAGCTGAAGAATCGCGCCGGCAGCGTCAGGCAGGTCCACTCCCAATCGTCCAGATAGCGACAGAGACCGCGCCGCCAGTAAGCGTGACTCGGGGCGTCATAGGGGGACAGCAATAGAACCTTCATCGCAAAAATACCCGGAACGCAGGCGCTCGGCCTTCTATAGTCAATAACAGAGCCTCCGGCTCACCCCAATTCGCCCAGCCGGGCGGCCCACAGAAATCCGCTTCGGAGGAAGCACGTGAACATCATTCTCGGCGTCATCGTCGTCCTCGCCTGTGTGCTCGGCGGCTTTATGGCGCACGGCGGCAAAGTGCTCGCCCTTTTCCAGCCCTATGAAATATTGATCATCTGCGGAGCTGCCCTGGGTGCGATGATCATCGCCAACCCGCTCTCCGTCAGCATCGGGGTGATCAAATCCTCCGGCGACCTGCTGACGCCGTTGAAATATAACAAAACCGCCTACCTCAACCTGCTCAACCTCATGTACGACCTGCTCAATAAATCGCGGCGGGAAGGCTTGATGGCGATGGAAGCGGATATTGATGATCCGGCCGCCAGCCCGATCTTCAGCCAGTATCCGGCGATTCTCAAGAATCATCATGCAATCGAATTCATCTGCGACTACCTGCGCATCATGATCAGCGGCAGCATGGCGACCCATGAACTGGAAGCGCTGATCGACCAGGAACTCGAAGCGCATCACCAGGAATCCGCGCTGATTCCCAATGCCATCTCCAAAGCTGCCGACGGTCTGCCGGGATTCGGCATTGTCGCCGCCGTGCTGGGGATTGTGATCACCATGGGCAAACTGGGTGGGCCGCCAGACGAATTGGGCCGCTCGGTGGCCGCCGCCCTGGTGGGCACCCTGCTCGGTATTCTGTTTGCCTACGGTTTTATCGGTCCCTTCTCGTCCTATCTCGAACACAAGAACCGTGACGAGGCGCGTTATTACGAGTGCATCAAAGCCTGTTTCATCGCCTCCATGAATGGTATGCCACCACAACTGGCGGTGGAGTTCGGCCGCAAGGTGTTGTTCCACAGCGTGCGCCCCAGCTTCTCCGAACTGGAAGAGCAATATCGTGGCAAAAAGTAAACCCGGCCAGGACGCGGGCAAACCCTCCGTCATCATCATCCGCAAAAACAAAGGCCACGGGCACGGCCACCACGGCGGCTCCTGGAAGGTGGCACTGGCGGACTTCATGACGGCGATGATGGCGTTCTTTCTCCTCATGTGGCTGCTCGAAACCGCTACGCCTAAAGAGCTGCGCGCCATCGCCGGTTATTTCCAGGCGCCGGGAGCCAAACCTCTGGTGGGCCCGGGCGGCGCAAATGCATCGGCCATCGATCTGACTGCCGCCATGATGGAGAACCAGCCGAGGATGGAAGCCGGCACCGCGAGCCCGCTCGACGCCGCCGGCATTCTTGGCGACAGCCCAGAAGACAGCCCGACAGAAACGGAAAAAGAGCTGGAGGAGATACCCGCCGACGAAAGTGAAAACAGCGTGGACGCGCTGGCGGAACAGCTCGCCGCGGTGGAGCGCAAACAGCTGGAGGAGCTGGCGGAGCAGCTGGTGCGGGAGATCAATAATCTGGATTCCGCGCTGAACTTGCTCAAGGACCAGATCCGGCTGGAGTTCACCGATCTGGGCCTCAGTATCCAGGTCATCGACCGGGAGCGGCGCACCATGTTCAACGAGGGCAGCGCGCGCCTGCGCGACTACTCCGAAGACGCATTGCACGCCCTGGCGCCGATCATCGACAAGGTTCCCAACCGTATCAGCATCGTCGGTCACACCGATGCCAAGCCCTACAGCCCGGGCGCTGTCTACTCGAATTGGGAACTCTCATCCGATCGCGCCCACAGCGCGCGCCGCGCCCTGCTCACCGGCGGCTATACCGAAAGCAAGGTGATCGCGGTACAGGGAATGGCGTCGAAAGCGCCTTTCGTCCCCAGCAACCCCACCGACCCGAGCAACCGGCGCATCGCCATAGTGGTGCTGAAACAACAGGTTGCCGACGCCATGATGAAGGTCGACCCGGATTCGGGGCAGGACATACTGCAGAATCCCGGCGCAGCCCGCGAAGCCTCGCGCCGGATCATGACTGAAAAGGAAATCGAGCGCGCGATAGACGCCGGCCACAAACCCTAACGTGGCGCGTCAATCGCGGAAATTGGTGAACTGGAAAGGCTGGCCGAGTTTAGCCTGACGCACCAGGGCGATGACCGCCTGCAGGTCATCGCGGCTTTTGCCGGTCACCCGCACCTGATCCCCCTGAATGGCGGACTGCACCTTGATCTTGCTGTCCTTGATCTGTTTGATCACCTTCTTCGCCACCTCCTGCTCAATACCCTCCTTGAACTTGACGGCGATGCTGTAGGTTTTGCCGGAGTGGACCACTTCCCCCACCTCCATGGTGTCCACATCCACATTGCGCTTGATGAGCTTGTTGCGCAGCATGTCGACCATTTGCTGCAGCTGGAAATCCGCCTCGGCGGTCAGCTTGGTCTCTTCCTTGGTCCACTCAAACTTGGCTTCCACACCGCGGAAATCAAACCGCGTTTCCAGCTCGCGCTGGGCGTTTTCCACCGCGTTGCGCACTTCCTGCGAATCGATTTCGGAAACTATGTCAAAGGACGGCATATCGATAACCCTCGTGTTCAATCGGAAACAAGCCCGGCCGGGCAAAGGGCGCCAGTCTAACAAGGAAAAAACGGCTTTTCAGGTCAAGAAAAAAGTCAGAGTTTGGAAGAGGCGGTGATAACCCACTGAAAGCTGTCGACGTATTGCTTATCCGCCAGCGGAACCGCCAGGTCGAGGTGCAGCACCTTGCCGGTTTTGGCTTTGCTCGAACTCAGGCGCAAACCCATCCCGACATTGCTCAAGTGAGTGGCTTCGGGGTAGCCCGCGCCCCAGGTGCGACCGGCGTCCACATACACGACACCGCCCAGGCGCAACAGGTTGAACAGGTGCAGATTGGAGATATAACGCCGCTCCACCCGGAACACATAACGCTTGTCACCGCGCTGGTATTCCACGGGATAACCCCGCATGTCATGACCGCCGCCAACGGTGAGCTCCCGGTGCTGCGCCAGCTGGTGCCCCTCGTCATAGCGCAACTGCACATACCAACGGTGTTTGGCGCCCATCAGATAGTGATAACCGATATCACCACCCCACACCCGCTCGTTGGGCATGGTCCCAGTGGTGTAATGGCGGCCGTCCAGATACGCGGAGAACTGCACCAGGTGGTGCTCTCCCACCCCCAACAAATCGGTGTATTCGGCTTCATAGCGCGCGAAGTCCTGATCATTGCCCAGGGATGACCCGCCGTAGCCAAGGCGCACCCATGCATCCTTACCTGTGGCTATGTCTTCCGTCTGATGCAACAGATGCAGATTGCGGTAAACCGCAAACTGGTTTTCCAGGTACTGGTACTGCAACCACGAATACACCAGATTCTCGTCCACCGGCACAGCGGCCTGGGTTTCGTCGGTGGCGCGGAAAATATGGCGATCCTGGGTCATGCCGAACGCCAGCCGGTGGGCCCGTGCGCGGCTGCGGGCGAATGCCCAGGCGACGGAGACCTCATGGAATTCCGCCGCGTGTTTGAACTCGTTGATGTCCTCGTCGCGGTAGCGAATGATCTCGTCCTGAGTCACATCCCAGTTGCGGGTGCCGGCGGCCCAGGGGGTTTGTACGGAATAAAAGGGCAGATCGAGAGTCAGGTGGGTCTGCTGGCCATCGCTGGTGTCGGCAAAACCGAGTTCGGTTTCCAGACGGGTATTAAAAAGGTGCGGGCTGTAAAACCCCACCGAGGTGCTCGAGCGATCCCGGTCCTTGTCGTAACCGATGGTCAAGGTGGTGCCGCTGCCGAACAGGTTCTCCTCGCTGAAGCCAAACCCGTGTTTGTTCTCCCCGCCTTCCCTGCCCGCCGATACCTGCGGGTCGAGGGTCCAGATATCCCGGGTGGTCACTAGCAGCGCCACCCGGTCGCCGCACACGGCGTCCACGGTCACATAGGCATTGCCGAGATAGGGGCGAGTGCGCAGCAGGCGTTCGGACTCGGCGATGCGATCCGCGTCCACTTTCTCGCCCGGGCGGAACAGGAGCTGCGCTTCGATAACACGCGGGCGGGTGTCTATGTGCAACCAGTTGAAGAAGCGGTAGATGCCATTGTCTTCGCGCGGGTCCGCGGTATCGAACACGTCCTGGGTGCGGAAGCGGATGGCGGAGATGGTTTTGCCTTCGTGGGCGAGATAGTTGCCGGCGGCGGATACCTCCGCACGCTCTTTGCCGGAACAGGCATCCACTGGCACGTCCCCTGCCTGCTGGCTTTTCTGAGCTTGTTGGCTTTCCTGAGCTTGCTGGCTTTCCTGAGCTTGCTGGCTTTCCTGGGCCCAGATCGGCATCGCCAGGGCACAACCGATCAAGACTGCAAACCATCGTCTCATCACAGAACCCACCATCGGCAACCGCGCCTCAACTGGGTACTCCTCCGTTTTTCTGACGCCCATGTGCTGCCTTAATCAATGCGCTCTGCGCGGGTTATTGAAGCGTGCCGGCATTTTCCGGCCCTTGCAATGCCACCGGCATACGCCTAGTGTGCGTTCCATCACCCCTCTCTCAGAAGACCTATGTCTCTGCAAAATCTTCTCAACCGTATTGAGCGCGCCGGCAATCGCCTGCCATCGCCAACCTTGCTGTTTATATACCTCACCGCAGCGGTCCTCCTGCTGTCCGCTGCCGCACATTGGCTGGCCATAGCGGCGATACACCCGGTCAGTGGCGCGGAAATCCCCGCCGTCAATCTGCTCAGCCGTGAGGGGCTGGCGCGCATTCTGACCAGCAGTGTCAGCAACTTCACCCAATTTGCGCCAGTGGGCACAGTACTCACAGCGATTCTCGGCATCGCCGTGGCGGAGCACTCGGGCCTGCTATCCGCCGCGCTGCGCGCGACCATCCTGAAAACGCCGGCCAATCTGCTGACGTTTGCCGTGGTCCTGTGCGGCGTCCTGTCGAGCATCGCCCAGGACACCGGCTATGTGATTCTGCTGCCGCTGGCCGGCATCATCTTTCTCGCCTCCGGCCGCCACCCGGTTGTCGGCATAGCCGCCGCCTTTGCCGGGGTATCCGGCGGTTACAGCGCCAACCTGCTGCTCACCCCCATAGATCCACTGCTCGCCGGCATCAGCACGGAAGCGGCGCGCCTGGTGGCGCCGGATTACGAGGTGAACGCCGCGGCCAACTACTACTTTATGGCCGCCTCCACCCTGCTGATCGCCGTCTGCGGCACCTGGGTCACCCACCGTCTGGTTGAGCCTCGTTTTCCCAAGTATGGTGCAGAAGCATCGCCGGAGGCGGCCAAAATTGACCGCACCCTGACGACCGCTGAAGCGCGGGGGCTGAGCGGCACTCTGGTCTTCACCCTCGTTTTCGCCGGGTTGCTGGCCGTCGGCTTGGTGCCGGAAAACGGCGTATTGCGCGGCGCCAGCGGCGGGATTCTGCAATCGCCGTTCATGAGCGGCATAGTAGTGATCGTGGCGATTTACGCCGCCCTGGCGGGTATCGTCTTCGGCAGGTTAAGCGGGCGCTATCGCCACTGGGGCGAATGTGTGGAGGGAATGGAACAGCATATGGTCACTATGGCCGGGTACTTGGTGCTGATGTTTTTCGCCGCCCAGTTCGTCAATTATTTTGCCTGGAGCAACCTCGGCAGCATCATCGCCATTCACGGCGCCTTCTGGCTGCAAGCCATGGCGCTGCCGGTAGTTGTCACCCTGGTGGCGTTTGTGTTGCTGACGACCCTGATCAACCTGTTTATCGGTAGTGCCTCGGCGAAGTGGGCCTTGATGGCGCCGATTTTTGTGCCCATGTTGCTGCTCTCCGGACTCTCGCCGGAGGCAACCCAAGTCGCCTACCGCATCGGCGACAGCAGCACCAATATCATCACCCCACTGATGCCCTATTTCGGCGTGGTGGTGGCGTTTGCCCAGCGCTATCAGAAGGACATAGGTGTCGGCTCGCTGATCGCCATGATGCTGCCCTACAGCGTCACCTTTCTGCTGAGCTGGTCGTGCCTGCTGGCGATATGGGTACTCCTGGGACTGCCGCTGGGACCGGGCGCGGAAATCATGGCGGACACCATACCCGCACCGTGAATCGACACGCATTGTTTGGCGCCTCTGTCCACAACCGACGATTGACCTTTTTTTGTCCGCCCGCCTTCCTTACACTGCGCGCCATCATCTGGGTTTTCTCCAGCTCGGGAAAAACCACCACCGACCTTCGTTTGCGGCCGGCAAAAGTTGCACTTCGGGTATTTACTGCAATACTCAAAAAGATGTGCACAAATGCCGTCGACGAAGTTTTCCAGTGATGCTTTAGCAGCAGCGGATCGGAAAGGTCGGGGGAATAAAAAAGAGCACCACGAAGAACAGGTTTTTTTGCGAGACTCCGGCCCCCGGCATGCGCGGGCTCCCCGCCGGATGACCATTAGACCATTAAGAAGAATTACCACGATGATTGATGTGAGCCACCTGACCTCGTTGATGGAGCATCGGGGCGTTGCGCGGAAATCGGAACTTGTCGGTGTCAGCGATACTGAAGTCCGATCTCTGGAACACTATTTCGGCTTGTCCTTCCCCAGCAGTTACCGCCAATTTCTCCGCAGTTTTGGCCGCTCCGCAGGTTTCCTATCGCCGTGGATGGCGATTTATTTCGACGACCTGAAAGAAATCCGCGATCAGTTCGACTGCCTGGTCGCTGCCGATGGTCTGCATTTCAATTTACCGGCCAAAACGCTGCTGATCGCCAATTGGGAATCGGTATTCGATTTTATCGTCTGTGACGGCCAGGAAAATCCGCCGGTGTACCGCATCGACCTCTACAAGGTCGACCACTCACAGTTTCGCGTCTACGCGCAAAGTTTCGGTGAATATCTGGAAAATCTCATCACCACCACTGACACCAATGCGCTGCCGAGCGATTTTTTCGAAGAGCACGAGGCGCTGGATCTGCTCAACGACACCATTCACTACTGATCAAAAAAAGCCATCGCAAAAACTCAAACGTTTGCGATGGCTTTTAAATGCCCGCCTAAAATTGCTCCGCCCCCAACGCCATCAGGGTCTCGCTGCCCCGCTGCAAGCTAGCGGCTAGCCCTTCAATACGCGGCAACAGATGGGCGAAATAAAATTGCGCGGTTTTGATTTTGCCATCGGCAAACGATGAGTTTTCCCCCGCGCTCGCCACACATGCCATGCGCGCCCATAAATAGGCGTAACTGACATGGCCGAGCAGCTGCAAATATTCCACCGCCGCCGCGCCCACATCACAGGGATTGTTTTTGGAGCGGGCGATCACTGCCGCGGTAATCTCTTCGAGTGTGGCGACCGCTGCGGCAAGGGGCTGCTGCAGTGACAGAGCAGTGAGACCCTTCTGCTCCGCCGCCATAAATTCCCGGATCTCCGCGACATATTCCGCCAGCAGCGCACCTTGGGTCGCCACGGTTTTACGCCCCATCAGATCCATCGCCTGAATGCCGTTGGTGCCTTCGTAAATCTGCGTGATACGGATATCGCGCACGAACTGCTCCTGGCCCCACTCGCGAATATAACCGTGGCCGCCGAAAACCTGCTGGCAGGCTACCGCGGCCTCAAAGGCCTGATCGCTGATAAACGCTTTGGCCACAGGTGTGAGCAGGGCGACACGATTTTGCGCCCGCTGGCGCAGCTTGGCGTCGGCGGTGTATTTCGCCCGGTCGAGCCACTGCGCGACATAGACGTAAAGGCGCGGCCGCCCTCGTTGTAGGCTTTGGCGGTGAGTAGCATGCGGCGCACATCCGGATGCACCAGCAGCGGGTCCGCCTCAGCTGCCGGGTTCTGCACGCCGGTCGGGCTGCGGCTCTGAATCCGCTCGTGGGCATAGGCCACGGCATTCTGGTAGGCCCATTGGGCTGTTCCCAGCGCCTGGATGCCCACCACCACGCGCTCGTAATTCATCATGGTGAACATGGCGGCGAGGCCCTGATTCACCTCGCCCACCAACCAGCCCTGCGCGCCATCGAAGTTCATCACACAGGTGGCGGAGCCTTTGATGCCCATTTTTTTCTCCAGCGCACCGCACGCCAGAGCATTGCGCGAGCCCAGGCTGCCATCGGCGGCGGGAATAAATTTGGGCACGAGAAATAGCGAAATGCCCTTGGTGCCGGCGGACGCGTCCGGCCGTTTGGCGAGCACCAGATGGACGATGTTCTCCGCCATATCGTGTTCGCCCCAGGTGATAAAAATCTTGGTGCCGTGGACGCGATAACTGCCGTCGGCCTGAGGTTCGGCGCGGGTGCGGATCATGCCCAGATCCGTGCCGGCGTGAGGCTCGGTAAGGTCCATGGCGCCGGCCCATTCACCGCTGTACATCTTGGGCAGATAGGTTTGTTTGAGCTCATCGCTGCCGTGGGCATCCACCGCCAGACAGGCGCCGGCAGTCAGCATGGGCGCCAAACCGAAAGACATACAGGCGCCCTGCAGCATCTCCTCCACCGCCGACACCAGGGATTTCGGCATACCCATACCGCCGTGTTCCGGGTTGCCGCCGAGGCCGCCCCAGCCGCCTTCATTGAATACCTGATAGGCGTTGCGGAATCCGTCTGGCGTGGTCACCTCACCGGCGGACCAATGGCAGCCCTCCTCATCCGCCTCGCGATTCAAAGGCGCGATCACCTGCTCGCAAATTTTTGCCGCTTCCTCTAATACCGCATGGGCGGTGTCCTCATCCACCTCTCCCAAACCTTCCAGGGATTGCCAGAGCTGAGACGACTGCAGAACGTCGAACAAAACGAAGCGCATGTCTTGCAAAGGGACACGATAATCGGTCATGCGGAACTCCTGTCCAGGTCGATAGGAATATATAGCGATAGTAAATGTTCACACTCAAGCATTGCGCGATCAATTACAAGAACAACTATTAAGTTAGTTCATACGTTTAAGTTAGTTCAAACGTTCGATTATTTCGAAGGGAAAAACAGATGGGCCATTATGCCACTGATGTCAGACGTGCAAACTGAGCAGACTACCGCGGGATTTATCGGAAGAGCCAAAGAGCGAGGACAGCTGCCGCTCCAGGCGCTCGCGATTCGCGGCAGGATCGGCAGGGGCGGCGGGAGATTCGGCGCGCGGGGATGTTTCCGCAATGCCTTTTGTGCCGTCTGGTTCAGCCGCCGAGCCCTCCTCGCTGGGTTCGACGCTTCTCGCCTCGCGCGCCATTTCCGCCCGGGCCGCACCTTCCATTTGCGTCGCCATGGCGGCGACCCGGCGGTCTTGCGGGGAAGGTTCGGCGGGAGCGAGGGCCGCGCGACGGATCACTTGGGCTTTGCGCAAGGTGGCTTCCGGGGTGGCCTCCTCCGAGGTGCTGATCTGCACTTCGCCGCCAACCGCGTAGTTGACGCCATTGGGACCGCGTTCGAACTGATAGGTGGCGGCGCCGGCGTACTGGCCGCCCACCGTTACGTGAGCCTGCTCATGGGCGCGCACCTCGCGATCCCGCGCCGCCAGAGTCTTGATTTCATTCTGAATGACCTGCTCTTCCTGGACCTGGCGGCGACGCTCAACCGCATCCGCCTGCCCGCCCTCGGGGCGCGCTCGCGCGCTGGCGGCCGACTGTCCGACAGGTGTCGTTGAGGAGGAAGGCCCGACGGTACGGGCGGGGGTCACCGCACCTGCGTCAGACATAGCAGGTAGCAACCTATCCGGAAGCGCTGGCCGGGCTCCTCCTACCTGCCAAGATGACAAAGCGGTCGAGAAAACAGCGGATGAATAGGCACTGGAGAGGTGCATAGCAGCGGATCAGGAAATGTCGTCGATCAGCCGGCCGAGTGTTTGACTGGCCGTACCCACAACCCTGGCTGAGGCATCGAAAACCAATTGCTGCTGTTTCTGCTCGATCAGCGCACCCACCACATCGCCATGACCGGCGGTATAGGAAGAGCTGCTGCGGGTATCGTTGCCCACTGCCTCGACGGTATTGGCAGCGGTGAGATCGTCCACTGCGGTACCGGCGTTGGTGCGCGGCGCCGCGCCCGTGGCGTTGGGGTTGATGACATTTGCATCTGTCGGCAGCCCGGCACGGGCAATCTGCTGGGCGGCATGCAACATTTTTTTCTGGCTCTGCTGCATGCCCGCGAGCCTTCATTCATCGCGGAGTTGATCAACATATAGGTATCTCCCGCGCCCGGTACGGAAAAAATAAAGAGAAGGCGCTGTTGGAAGTTTAGCGAGGCGGGAGATTGAGCGCCGGGTCGCTCGTCGGCTCCGGCGCTAACTTTAAGACGGATTGGTCGCTAAAAACGGATTTTTATGCCCGATCAGCGGCAATACTTGCGCGACACTTCCTTAAGCACTTTTCGACCCTTCTGATAATCCACGGCAAAACAGGCACCATCGGTCCACACATAACGGTCGTCGCGGTGGTGATCACGCTGCTGGTTACGCTGCTGATTGCGCCAGTTGTCCGCCTGCTGACTGCGGTGATCCAGCTCGCGGTTGCGCTGGTCGAATTCGCGATTCATGCGGTCGCGCTCGCGATTGAGCCGATCTCGCTCACGGTTCAATTCCGCGCGGCGTTCATTGGCAATATGGGCGCGCTCCTGATGGCCGTGGTGATGGCCACTGTTCTGCCATTGATCAATTTCCCGGTTGCGCTGGTCGAGATCGCGGTTCATGCGGTCGAACTCCCGGTGCATACGTTCGCGCTCGCGGTTGAGCGCATCCCGCTCGCGTTGGATCTGCTCGTGCGACTGGTGTTTCCAATCTTGTTTGTCGCGCCCGAAATCCCAGGCGGAAACCCCTTGCGCAATGCTGCCAAGCATCGCTATGGCCAGCAAACGCGCACTCAAAGCCGGTGAAAATTTCAAATTCATTGCCCGTTCCTTTGTCTATTTGTTGATGTTTTTTGCCAGACTAACGGCGCGAATCTGAACGCTGCCTTAAATCCCGCGCGACCTTATCGCGATATGTCGCAGGTCACAGTTTTATACATTTATATTTAGACGTCCCGAATAATTCCCCTCGCTCGCACAAGGAAACAACTGCACAAAACATCATCTGCTGATTATTCGCACAGCTCAAAATCAAGTGTCTGCATAAGCGTGCCATTGATCTGCAGCGTCACTTTGTGCGCCCCGGGGTAATACACACGGGTGGTGATTTTTTTCAGAGAGTGACGCTTCGCCAGCACGAGACTTTCGCCCGCTGGCAGATGACAATTTTTCCACTTGAAAACCTTGACGGAAAATTCGCCGTTGGCGCGACGGAAATGAATCGCGTAATCCACCACCAGGGTTTGCGGTTTGTTGTGAGTGGAGCGCAGGACAATATTCATGGCCAGCGATTCACCAACTTTCGGGCGCTGGTGCGCCAGCGCGAACGCTTCCAGAAGCAAAGCTTGCCGCAGGGTTTTCGCAGGCGTGTAACCGAGCGCGGATAAAATCTGCGGGTCGCCTTTTTTGATCAGGGTGCGACAGGCGTGGCGCAACATGCGCTGCCGCGCCGGCCCAGCGTCGCGGTACCAGCTTTTTACCAGCTCCGCGAGCAATTGCGGATGATCCTTGGCGATATCGTTTAAATGATTGGCAACCGAGCGCCGCACATAATCGCTGGGATCGTCGCGCAGCCGTTCCAGCACCGGCAACATCGGCCGCGGATCAGCGATCAACGCGGGCAAATGTTTTCCCCACGGCAGGCGCGGCCTGGCGCCCTCGGATGCCAGGCGCCGCTCGTGATAATTCGGCGAGTCCGCCCAGCGTTTAATATGGCGCAGCGCCGCCGGCAAATCCGCGCGAATAAAATCCCGCACGGCAAATTCCGCACTGAAGCGACTGGTCATTTGGCGCAGCGCATCCATGGACGCATCAAAATGGTTGAGACCGCGCCGGGCGATGTAATCTGCCATAGGCATTACCGCCCAGCCCCGCACGCCGCGTTCATCCATTTTCAATTCGCGCAAATCCACATCGTCCTGCGGGTGCAATACCGCCAGCAATATGTCGCGCGCGACGAGAAAATCCTCGGGGAGATAGCGCTCAAGCGCGTCGGTAATCTGAGCGGCACGCTGCTTTAATTCCAGACTTTCGAACTGCCGGAACGCGCTGCGCACAAAGCCTGCCTTGTCAAAACTGGGATAGCGTGTTTGTAAATGCTTACCCAAGGATTCAATTAGCGGGCGGTTGAAAAGATTTTTAAAGGGTTCCGGCATGGTATTTTTCCGTTAACACGTGTTTTTCGCACCTTAGACTATACTGAAATAACGCATGACAACTTTGTCACAAATCATCATGACCTGACTTCATGACTCGAGCGGCACAGGGCAAGCCAAACACTCTACGTCTAGTGCTCCGAGCGCTCGTCACTCTACTGGCGTTTTCCTGTCTCTCCAGCTATGGCCTGGAAATGCGTTTTGATCGTGTGCAGCTCGACGAAAGTCTGCGCGATCAGGGTGTGGGCGCCATCAAAGCCATTACGCAGGACAAAATCGGTTTTATCTGGATAGGCGCGGAATACGGGTTGGTGCGTTACGACGGCAAGCAATTTACCCGTTATGTGGCAAACCCAGGCGACCCCAACGCGCTGTTCAGCAATTACATCAACGACATGTTGGTCGATCGCGATGGCCGCCTGTGGATCGCCACCGACAAGGCACTGCACGCCTACGATCCCCGCAACGACAATTTCACCGCTTATCTGCCGGGCAGAACCCGCGACCACAACCACCGCGTCGCCGCCCTGGCGGTGGATCAACAGAATAATCTTATTCTCGCTCTCGACAGCGGCATCGCGGTAATTCCACCGCAGCGCGATAGGATCGACAATTTCACCGTGCGCCAATTCCAGCGCGACGATCCTGTGAGTGTGCAGGCGGTTTTTGTCGACCGCGACAATACCATCTGGCTGGGCACCAAAGGCGCGGGCACTGCCACCTTCGATTTGCAAACGCAGGAGTTCCGCTTTTTCCGCCGCCACCGCGACGATCTCTCCACCATTATCAGCGACAATATCATCGCGATTAATCAGGATCTGCAGGGCAATTTGTGGTTTGGCGCTTACAGCGGTGGCCTGAGCCGGCTGGAACAGGGTGCGACCTCGTTTAAAAACTACCGTTACAATCCCGCTGACCCCACCTCTATTTCCGACAACGCCATCTGGGATATCTACACCGACAGCAAAGGCAACGTGTGGGTGGCAACCGATCACGGTGGTCTCGCCCGCTACAACAGCAAAACCGACGGCTTTGATTATATTCGCCATCAGGCGTACAACCCCAACAGCCTGAGCTCCAACCAGATTCGCGTGCTCTACGAAGATCTACAGGGAAACTTGTGGGTCGGTTTATTTCCCAATGGAGTGAATTACTACAATCGCGCGGGCGAGCAGTTCGTCAATTTCCGCCATCAACCGGATAATCCCGGCAGCCTCAGCCACAGTGCGGTATTAAGTTTTTTTCAGGATCGCCACGGTACTTTATGGGTCGGCACGGAAGACGGTCTCAATGCCTTTGATCACCATCACGGCCTGTTCCGGCGCTATATGCGCGATGCCAACAATCCGCACGCCTTGCAGGCGAACCCCATTTTATCCATCCATGAAGACCGCCACGGCACTCTCTGGGTGGGCACCTGGTCTGGCGGCGTCCACCGTTTCGATCACAGCACCGGGCATTTCAAACAATATTCATTTCAGGAAAAAAACGCGGCGAGCATCAGCAGCAATATCGTCTGGTCCATGGTGACAGACCAGCGCGGCCGCCTGTGGCTCGGCACCGAAGGTGGCGGCCTCAATCTCTACGACGAAGAGACCGACAGCTTCCGCCATTTCAAACACAACCCCGGCGATTCACAAAGCATCAATAGTGACTTCATCTGGACCATGATGACCGACCGGCAAGGTTACATTTGGATCGGCACCACCGGAGGGCTCGCTCGTTTTGATCCGGAAACCGCACAATTTGAAAATTTCGCCTATGGCACCGAAGATCCGAGAACATTTCCCAGCGAGCGGGTGCGCAGTTTTCTCGAAGACGATAAGGGAAGAATATGGATCGGCACGCAGGACGATGGCTTTTATATTTTTGCGCCTGAAAGTGCAACCTTCACCCACTACGGCGACAAAAATGCGCTGCCAGCCCTTTACATCACGGGATTTGTGCAGGATCACAGCGGCGCTGTCTGGGCGAGCACCACCAACGGTTTGATCCAAATCCAGCCGGATACCATGGCCATGACGCTCTACAACAAAAGCCACGGTCTGGTCGGCAATAATTTCAATCGCGAAGCCAATTTCATCTCGACGGACGGCACCATTTATTTTGGCGGCACCGATGGTTTTTCCGCTTTCCATCCGGATAATCTGCAACGCGAAACCCGCTTGCTGCCGATGATCATCACCAATTTCCGCATTTTCAATCAGCCGGTTCACATAGGCGCGGACAACTCACCGCTGAAGGGAGCCATCTGGCTCACCCGGGAACTGACGCTCGACCACACCCACAATATGTTTTCCTTTGAATTTTTCCGCGCTGGAATTCCGCCAGGGGCTGCATCAGGAATATGCTTATAAGATGGAGGGCTTCGATCAGGACTGGATTTATATCGGCCAGGAGCGCAGTGCAACTTTCACCAATCTCAATCCCGGCCGCTATACCTTTAAAGTTAAAACCGGGGTCAACAACGAATGGCGCAACGATATAGCGCAAATCAAGGTGACTATTTTGCCGGCTCCCTGGAAAACTCCCGGAGCCTACGCCTTGTATGTGCTGCTGGCGGTGGCGCTGATGGTATTGCTCGCCAACACAAAAATTAAACAGGTGGAACTGGCGAGTGAGCGGCAGATCAACCGCGAGCTGAAAAATCTCAACAATATTAAAGATTCGTTTCTCGCCAATACATCACACGAACTGCGCACACCGCTCAATGGCATTATCGGCATTGCGGAAAACCTCTCCGAGCATTTTGCCGGGCGCGACGAATACGCGTCCCACCACTTGCATCTCATCGCCTCCAGTGGCAAGCGCCTGGCCAATTTGATCAACGATATTCTGGACTACTCCAAACTCGCCAATCGCAATCTAGAGCTGTACCAGAAGCCCATCGACATGCGCGTCATCACGGAAACGGTTTTTCACTCTGCTTGCGCCGCTGGCAGCGCACAAACCGATCCAGCTGATCAACGATTTTACTGCCGACACGCCTTTGGTGATGGCAGATGAAAACCGACTGCAGCAAATTCTGATCAACCTGGTGGGCAATGGAATTAAATATTCCGACAAGGGCTCCGTCAGAGTCGGTATGAATATCAAAGAAAATATCGCGGAGATTTATGTGGCCGATTCCGGCATCGGCATAGCGGCGGAGCAGACGGACGCTATTTTTGAAGCCTTCAGTCAGATTCAGAATTCCAACGTCCGCCAATATGGTGGCACCGGGTTGGGACTGGCCATCACTCGGCAGCTGGTGGAGTTGCACGGCGGCACCATCCGTGTCGAATCCGATCCGGGCAAAGGATCGCGGTTTATTTTTACCCTCGCCGTCGCCGACGATCAAAATCGCGAAAAAGTTCATCTGCCTGTACAGCATTACGCTAAAGCGGCGATGAACAATACCCGCAAACAGGAAAATACGAGCGTCCCCTATAAAAAACTGGATAAACCCCGCAATGCGGAAAACCAGACAATCCTGATTATCGACGACGACCCGGTGAACCGCATGGTGTTGCAGGGAATGTTGAAACTGCACGACTACCGGGTGCTGGAGGGTGAGAGCGGTGCCGAGGCGGTAGCCCTGGTACAGCAGAATCCGCAGATCGACATGATCATCATGGATGTGATGATGCCCAAAATGACCGGTTACGAAGCCTGCCGCATTATTCGCCAGACCCATTCCTTCGATAGTCTGCCGATTATTTTCCTCACCGCGCGAAAAAATGTGGATGAAGATATCGAGGCCTGTTTCTCCGCCGGCGGCAATGACTACCTCACCAAACCGGTTTCCAAACACGACCTGTTGCCACGGGTCGCCAACCACCTGCGCCTCAGCGGAATTATCAAGAAATTCCGCGCCGATCAGTGATCGCCAGGCTAAAAGAGCATCATAAAAATTGAATCGCCTTACAAAAATCGCGACCACCAGGGTCGCGATTTTTGTAAGGGGTTGGCGTAGAAAATGCGAATGATCCGCGTCCGCTGCCGTTATAAAAGACGGATAGAAAGTCCGAAAATTCCAATCAGTCCTATCGCGATCAAATAAAACGCCACAATATAGTTCAACAATTTCGGCATAACCAAAATGAGTATGCCGGCGATCAGGGAAATCAAAGGTGCCAGAGTGATGGTGAGATTCATAGGTACTCTCCTATTTGAAGATACCCTCTAGAATAGATCACAATTCGCAAAACGTGCGTTTGCCAACCGACATAATGTAGAGGGCACGCAGGAGCCAGTGTGGGTATAGCGGGCGAGATAGCCCGCAACACCCTCTAGGCCAAACTGTTGGCAATCTGCGCCAGACGCGTCAGCGCCCGTTGCGACTGGCTGTTCCAGGGAATTGCGCAATTGATGCGGATATAGGACGCGTAATCGCTGTGGCTCAGGGAGAATACGGCGCCGGGGGCAATGCTGATATTTTTTTTCCAACGCCCTGGCCTGCAACAAACGGGAATCGAGATCCTTGGGCAATTGCACCCAGAGAATAAATCCGCCTGCCGGGCGGCTCACCCGCGTTCCAGCCGGGAAGGTTTTTAAAATCGCCTGAGTATATTGCGAGATGAGCGTGTAATAATCCCTGCGCACTTTGCGCAGATGGCGCTCGTAATGGCCGGACTGCAAATAGAGCGTCAAGGCATCCTCCATCAACGCGGACACACCAGATGCCCGCGCCGCTTTATGCGATGTAATAGTGGGCGCATGTAATTTTGATGCGGCAAATCCAACGCGCAATGCCGGGCTGATGGTTTTGGCAAAGGAACCGCATAAAATCACCGTATCGTTCTGATCAAATGCCTTCAACGGTTTCGGCCGGCTGCCATCGAACGCCAAGTCGCCATAAATATCATCCTCGATAATCGTCACACCATATTCCGAGGCCAATTCCACCAGTTCCTTTTTGTGCGCATCCGAAGTCAATGTTCCCAAAGGATTGGCAAAATTGGCCACGGTGATCAGCGCTTTGATTTTGCCGGCAGATTTGCGCCAGGCGCGGCGGAAACTCTCGGGCGTCAAACCCTGCTCAGGATCCAGCGGAATTTCCAGGATTTTATATCCGAGAGAGCGCACCAGCTGGAGAATGCCGAAATAACCAGGAGTTTCCACTGCAACAATCTCCCCGCTGGCGGCCACCGTACTCAGCGCCAACCCTATGGCATCTATAGCCCCGCCTGTCGTCACCACCGCGTCCGCGCCCAGCTTTACCCCCAGTGAGTTATAGCGCCGCGCGAGAATTTTGCGCAGATCCTCCGCGCCGGGAGGAAACCGGTATTCCGACAGGGTTGCCGGCTCGTCACGCAACACCTGCGCAATGCAGCGATTCACCGCTTTGATGGGAAAAAATTGTGGCAGAGGCGTAGCCGTACCGAAGGGAAAAATGCGCGGATTATAGGTCGCTTGCCGCAGCGCAGAAATCAGATCATCAGTATCCATACTCGCTGGCCGCACCAGAGCCGGGGCGGATTTTGGAATATCCAACAAGGGAATGGCTTTATTCGCCACATAAAAGCCGGAGCGCTCTCGCGCCTCCACAAGACCGCGGACCTTCAATAATTCGTAAGCTTCCACCACCGTCGCTGGACTGGCATTTTCCCGCCGCCCCATATCGCGTACCGATGGCAGCCGCTCGCCCGAGGACCAAAGCCCCTTGTGGATATTCTCCGCGATTCTTGCCGCCAGCTCTTCGTAACGATTCATTGCTTTCATCATCTGTATTGGTCTTATTTCATATTAACTGTATCTGTATTGCCCGACCAGTCCGGCCTATGCTTTTGCCATTGCCGACAAAACGGCACTTATTCCAATACGAGCCACCCATGAATATCGCACTAGCTATTTTCTGCGTGATTTTATTCAGCCTGACAGTGCCACTTACCCGCATTGCGGCACTCGAACTGGCGCCGGAACTTGTTACCCTGCTCCGCTTGCTGGGCGGCGGAATTATTTCCCTGATGTTAATTTCCCTTGACCCGTGGCGCCCGCCGCGCAACATCTGGCGACCACTGGTCGTGACATCTTTCTGCGCAGTTGTCGGCTTTGCCGCGCTTATGGCTTTTGCCCTACGCGAGGTTCCCGGCAGTCACGGCGCCATAGCCCTCGCCGCCCTGCCCGCTCTCACCGCCGCTTATGCGTCGCTGCGCGACCGCCATAATCCAGGCATTATCTTTTGGTCATTCGCCAGCGCCGGCACTTTATTAAGTGGCGCATTCTTTTTTACCTCTGCCGTCACACATTTAACCCAAGGGGATTTTCTGCTTGGTCTTGCTGTATTTACCGCAGCATTCGGCTATGTGGAAGGCGGGCGCCTCAGCCGCGAACACGGCGGACGCCGCGTCATGAGCTGGGCCATCCTCATCAGCCTGCCGATGACTTTGATAATTCTGGTGATTTTATTTTTATCCAAACAGGGAACAATCTATTGGACTCAAATCACCAACCTCAGCAATAGCGCAATTTTCTCTTTGAGCTATCTGGCATTGATCAGCCAATCCATCGGCATGTTCCTGTGGTACCACGCCCTCGCCAAAGGCCCCATGGAAAAAGTCGCCATGACGCAACTGCTACAACCGTTTTTTTCTTTGTTAGCGGCAATTTTTTTATTGGGCGAGCTCGTGAGTACAGCCGCGTGGTGGATTGCGGTGTTGGTGAGTTTTTGTGTGTCAGGTGCAAACTGGGCGAAAACTAAGCCAGCAATAAGGGAAAAGGATAAAACAACACATCTGCCACTGCGCACGGCGAAGTAGATGGTTCGCTCAGGAAACGGCAAACATATTTTATTTGAAAGATGTTTTGCTAATTTAGCTGATTTTGACCTGACAGTCGTACCCTGAAAATCCGGCACCTGTCAGATCAAGCCTGAATTTCTGCAATTTAGTCGCATCAAGTTTGGATCCAATCGACCTCCGCTCCTTCGTCAATCATCTGCTCGCAGCTCAAAATTACAATGCTGTAAATCTGGTCAAGAGGCCCCTGATCTTCAACCAAGATTGAAAGTATTTCATCAGCACGAGCAAGAACCACCACATCGACTGCTTCCGCCGAGGGCTGATTTTTGGCAACAAAATCTTTCCAATCATTGCGAAAAACCACCTGGTGGGAATTAATTGTTTTTACTTCCGGCAGCATCTCCTCATAAAGCCGCTGCGCTTTCGCATTTCTCCCCTGAGCACTCGCCATTTAATTTCTCACTCTTCTGGTGCATGTGCTGCATCAAAAGGCAAGATATATGCCCGGCTTTGGTTCACAACCGAACATAAGCCTTACCGCATTCCGCAAAAATACTCCTGTATTCACGCAGAAAACCCTTAGGCTGAGCCTGTCGAAGCCGATCTCCGATTAATCCCCGCATTCGCGGGGAACACCCGGCAAAACAGCGCGTGGCCATGCAAAACCGCGGTTAATCCCCGCATTCGCGGGGAACACGTCGATGATAGTGTCCGGCTTGGCTTTGAATTCGGTTAATCCCCGCATTCGCGGGGAACACTTAACCCCTATAAAATTAACTTTTCCGGCCCACGGTTAATCCCCGCATTCGCGGGGAACACGACTTGCTCAGCATTAAAAGCGCGCAGCTCAACGGTTAATCCCCGCATTCGCGGGGAACACGCAAATAGTTATCACGGGATGATCGGCTCTCGCGGTTAATCCCCGCATTCGCGGGGAACACGGTCGTTGATTCGTACAGCTCCAGGCTTTTACCGGTTAATCCCCGCATTCGCGGGGAACACTTACACATGATCGAGTAAATGAAGTCGTCAGGCGGTTAATCCCCGCATTCGCGGGGAACACTATGATTGGGTCAATTAAAGGTTTTCCATTATCGGTTAATCCCCGCATTCGCGGGGAACACGATTTGAAAGCCAAGGCTTTCTCACCGTTTCGCGGTTAATCCCCGCATTCGCGGGGAACACAACGGTTGCCCGAAATTTGCCAATCAACGCAACGGTTAATCCCCGCATTCGCGGGGAACACGTCGGATTTCGTCGGCGTTTCGTCTTTGTTCGGCGGTTAATCCCCGCATTCGCGGGGAACACAGGGCGGGCTTACTTCCTATCAATTGGCCGAACGGTTAATCCCCGCATTCGCGGGGAACACATGCTCTAACCATTTACCGCTAACTGCGGCCTCGGTTAATCCCCGCATTCGCGGGGAACACTATGACGAGGACCAGCTCGCATACCTCGAGGACGGTTAATCCCCGCATTCGCGGGGAACACCAGGGCACCGGGTTCGCTAATGGCCGAGGGTGCGGTTAATCCCCGCATTCGCGGGGAACACATGGAGGAAGAAAAATAGGGAGAAAATCAGGGCGGTTAATCCCCGCATTCGCGGGGAACACGTGCTCGCTGTAGATCTGGCCGAGCTTTACACCGGTTAATCCCCGCATTCGCGGGGAACACTTAAAATGGATTTGCCTGACAAATGGAGGAGGCGGTTAATCCCCGCATTCGCGGGGAACACTACTGCAGCAGATTATGGGGCGCGGAATGAGGCGGTTAATCCCCGCATTCGCGGGGAACACTCAATTGATCGAGTAACCTTGTCTCTATCACGCGGTTAATCCCCGCATTCGCGGGGAACACTAGTTCCGCGCCCTTCACAGAGTCCAACTCCGCGGTTAATCCCCGCATTCGCGGGGAACACTCCGTGCTCGAAAAGTCGATTAAATACAGGCGCGGTTAATCCCCGCATTCGCGGGGAACACCTCAACGGTCTTGATGCCAAGCTCACGATAGGCGGTTAATCCCCGCATTCGCGGGGAACACCTGAGAGTCCAGAGGCGGCAGAGGACAAGGTGCGGTTAATCCCCGCATTCGCGGGGAACACACTAATTGTAAACGCATGTTTTTAAAGAGCAATTTTTGCTTAGGAAAATCTACGGGAATTTAATGGGTAGGAATATCAGGTTTGAAGCTCACCAAACGCATGCCATCTAGGTCCACCGGCTCGCGCCTATTTGTGCCATAGGTCACAAACTCAAAACCGGATTCGGTATTGGTGGACCACGCCATGACGACATTGCCGCTTTCCGCCATGGCATTAATTTGGCCCCAGATCATCTCTCGCACCCTGCGGCTTACATCTCCAATGTAAACGCCGGCTCGCACTTCCAATAACCAAACGGCTAAGCGCCCCCGCAAACGCGGCGGCACGGCTTCTGTTACCACCATCAACATCGCCATAATCAGCCGCTCCTATGACCGCTGTCGCCAATGCTAGGCGGCTCTGGAATGGCGGGTGGTTGAGCGTCTTCTGGTGGTGGTGGCGGTTGTATTTCGCCGGCGGCAAGCACGTCTTCAATTAACGGAATTAAACGCGCAAGTAAATTGGATGAGCGGAAAATGTCGCGACAGGCGATGCGTACTTCGCGATCCGGCGAACGCGGTGATTTACTGGCAATTTGAAAGGCGACTGGGACTACGGTTTCAAATTTCGCAATATCCGCAATATCGTAAACAAACGACAACGGTTTTCCGGAGTGAATAAACCCTATGGCCGGTGCATAACCAGCCGCCAAAACCGCGGCCTCCGTCACGCCGTATAAACACGAAGTAGCGGCACTTAAGCATTGATTGATGACATCGCCTTTTTCCCAATCTTTAACGTCGTAATTACGCCCCTGCCACTTCACGCCATACTGATTCGCCATTAACTCATAGGTCTTCCGCACTCGCGCGCCTTCTATCCCCCGCAATTGGTCGACACTGCGTTTTACCGGCGCAGGTTCACCAAAGCGCAGCTCGAACATTTTACGCACAACTTTAAGACGTAAATTTTCATCCAGTGCTAATTGCGCTTGATACAGCAATTTATCGGATCTCGCGCCGCCCGGTTGGCCTGAGGCATATAAACGCACACCCGCCTCCCCCACCCAAATCAACAAAGTGCCAACTTGCGCGGCTAATTTAATGGCGGCGTGAGACACGCGCGTGCCCGGCTCCAACATAATGCAGGTAACAGAACCAACAGGAATATGCGTGCGAATTCCGGTTTGATCGATCACCACAAAAGCACCATCCAGCACGTCGACCTGCCCGTACTGCAGAAAAATCATGGAATTGCGGTCTTTGATTGGAATGGGTTTGAGTGGCGGCGGAGGTGTGTCACTCATTGGCAAGCTCCAATATTTCAGTGATCAACTGCTTGTTCAAAAAGTATCCCGAGCTGCGCAAGGCATATAAGAGAGGTTTTATTTGTAGCGGCCCTGTGTCCGCCACCAGTAATGTTTCAATCGTTGAATTGTTCGATTTCGTCACGCAGTTCATCCTTGGTGTAATTCGCCAGCGGAATTTCGTTTTCCGCTAGCTAGATTCGACGAATTAACAGCAGGCCGCAGCCGAAGGCTTTTGCTTTACCGATCCCCTCACACAACGCTTTTTGAAATCGACCAGGATCTGTTACCTCCAACACACCCGAGAAATCTACAGTGCTGAAACGAATGCCCTTTTTGTCAGCCCTTTGTTGCAGGTATCCATCGACGCGAAGTTGCTTTTCATCATTCGATTCAATGAGACGAAAACCACACGCTTCCGAACGACGCATCAACCATTGCGTACAAGTGTCTTGCACTATTTCGTATAACAACGGCTTTTCTGTATCTGCATCGTCCCAATCCGCCCAACGACTTAGCCCTCGCGTCGATAGCAGCTGCTTCTTTCTGTGCATCACCACGTCGTCACGACGCGATTTACCATCGGCACTGTGAGCGACTACGGGATTCGCCCTTAAATCAAATGCAAACTTCTGCCCCCGAGCTAAAGGGGATTGAATGATTTGGATTGCACTTGCCAAGCCGGTGAAAAAGATGCGGGCTTGCGTGCAGACAATATATAAAAACCAGGTGAGCTATTTTCTCCATCCCGTCTGCGAAACAGAAAATCGCGTTTGGCGCTCGGCTCCTCTGGAAAAAATTTCCATAACCACTGATGTTGTTCATAAGGCCCTTTCGCCCATTCGAATGCCGCTTCTCGCTCCGAACCTGGCACAGGTGTAATCAAACTAAAATACATTTTCTTCACTCCTTATGAGAGAGCAACGCGACAAATTCCTGTCGATCACCAAACTGCCACCGCTTGCGTGAAAGCAACCGATCTTTACGGATCAACTGCAAATCGTGCTGCAATCCGGCATTAATGCCAGCACCCCACGTCAGTCGCTCAACAGACGCAACGGACTCACCCCTCCGTTCTGCCAACATGCCGCGATATGCCTCCATGGCCTGGAATACATTGTCCGCCTCAATAACCTGCGGCCATAAGGGCAAAGAAGGAGGACAAGCTTTTCGGCCGAGATACAACACAAACTTGGGTTGTTGAATCGCCTGCGCCAAATCGGCCAAAGAGAGTGACGCATCGGATTTGGCTTGAACCGCGACCAAACACGCCGCATCTTGGCGACTTGCGCAGCTCGGGATACTTTTTGAACAAGCAGTTGATCACTGAAATATTGGAGCTTGCCAATGAGTGACACACCTCCGCCGCCACTCAAACCCATTCCAATCAAAGACCGCAATTCCATGATTTTTCTGCAGTACGGGCAGGTCGACGTGCTGGATGGTGCTTTTTGTGGTGATCGATCAAACCGGAATTCGCACGCATATTCCTGTTGGTTCTGTTACCTGCATTATGTTGGAGCCGGGCACGCGCGTGTCTCACGCCGCCATTAAATTAGCCGCGCAAGTTGGCACTTTGTTGATTTGGGTGGGAGGAGGCGGGTGTGCGTTTATATGCCTCAGGCCAACCGGGCGGCGCGAGATCCGATAAATTGCTGTATCAAGCGCAATTAGCACTGGATGAAAATTTACGTCTTAAAGTTGTGCGTAAAATGTTCGAGCTGCGCTTTGGTGAACCTGCGCCGGTAAAACGCAGTGTCGACCAATTGCGGGGGATAGAAGGCGCGCGAGTGCGGAAGACCTATGAGTTAATGGCGAATCAGTATGGCGTGAAGTGGCAGGGGCGTAATTACGACGTTAAAGGGTGGGAAAAAGGCGATGTCATCAATCAATGCTTAAGTGCCGCTACTTCGTGTTTATACGGCGCGACGGAGGCCGCGGTTTGGCGGCTGGTTATGCACCGGCCATAGGGTTTATTCACTCCGGAAAACCGTTGTCGTTTGTTTACGATATTGCGGATATTGCGAAATTTGAAACCGTAGTCCCAGTGCCCTTTCAAATTGCCAGTAAATCACCGCGTTCGCCGGATCGCGAAGTACGCATCGCCTGTCGCGACATTTTCCGCTCATCAATTTACTTGCGCGTTTAATTCCGTTAATTGAAGACGTGCTTGCCGCCGGCGAAATACAACCGCCACCACCACCAGAAGACGCTCAACCACCCGCCATTCCAGAGCCGCCTAGCATTGGCGACAGCGGTCATAGGAGCGGCTGATTATGGCGATGTTGATGGTGGTAACAGAAGCCGTGCCGCCGCGTTTGCGGGGGCGCTTATTCGTTTGGTTAATGGAAGTGCGAGCCGGCGTTTACATTGGAGATGTAAGCCGCAGGGTGCGAGATGATCTGGGGCCAAATTAATGCCATGGCGGAAAGCGGCAATGTCGTCATGGCGTGGTCCACCAATACCGAATCCGGGTTTGAGTTTGTGACCTATGGCACAAATAGGCGCGAGCCGGTGGACCTAGATGGCATGCGTTTGGTGAGCTTCAAACCTGATATTCCTACCCATTAAATTCCCGTAGATTTTCCTAAGCAAAAATTGCTCTTTAAAAACATGCGTTTACAATTAGTGTGTTCCCCGCGAATGCGGGTCTTTCTTCTCCTTGTCCTCTGCCGCCTCTGGACTCTCAGGTGTTCCCGCGAGGCCGGGGATTAACCACCTATCGTGAGCTTGGCATCAAGACCGTTGAGGTGTTCCCCGCGAATGCGAGGATTAAGCACGCCTGTATTTAATCGACTTTTCGAGCACGGAGTGTTCCCGCGAATGGGGGATTAGCCGCGGAGTTGGACTCTGTGAAGGGCGCGGAACTAGTGTTCCCCGCGAAATGCGGGGATTAACCGCGTGATAGAGACAAGGTTACTCGATCATAATGTTCCCGCGAATGCGGGGATTAATGGGCTCATTCCGCGCCCCATAATCTGCTGCAGTGTGTTCCCCGCGAATGGGGGATTAACCGCCTCCTCCATTTGTCAGGCAAATCCATGTAAGTGTTCCCCGCGAATGCGGGGATTAATCGGTGTAAAGCTCGGCCAGATCTACAGCGAGCACGTGTTCCCCGCATTGCGGGGATTAACCGCCCTGATTTTCTCCCCTATTTTTCTTCCTCCATGTGTTCCCCGCGATAGTGGGGATTAACCGCACCCTCGGCCATTAGCGAACCTGGTGCTCTTTTGGTGTTCCCCTTCGCGAATGGGGGGATTTAACCGTCCTCGAGGTATGCGAGCTGGTCCTCGTCATTTTGTTCCCGCGAATGCGGGATAACCGAGGCCGCAGTTAGCGGGCAATGGTTAGCGAATAAAAGTTCTCTGAAGAATGCGGGGATTAACCGTTCGGCCGTTAGATAGAAAAGTAAGCCTGTTCTTCGTGTTCCTCAAGAGAATGCGGGGATTAACCGCCGAACAAAGACGAAACGCCGACGAAATCCGGACGTGTTCCCCGCGAATGCGGGGATTAACCGTTGCGTTGATTGGCAAATTTCGGGCAACCGTTGTGTTCCCCGCGAATGCGGGGATTAACCGCGAAACGGTGAGAAAGCCTTGGCTTTCAATCGTGTTCCCCGCGAATGCGGGATTAACCGATAATGGAAAACCTTTAATTGACCCAATCATAGTGTTCCCCGCGAATGCGGGGATTAACCGCCTGACGACTTCATTTACTCGATCATGTAAGTGTTCCCCGCGAATGCGGGGATTAACCGGTAAAAGCCTGGAGCTGTACGAATCAACGACCGTGTTCCCCGCGAATGCGGGATTAACCGCGAGAGCCGATCATCCCGTGATAACTATTTGCGTGTTCCCCGCGAATGCGGGGATTAACCGTTGGCTACGCGCTTTTAATGCTGAGCAAGTCGTGTTCCCCGCGAATGCGGGGATTAACCGTGGGCCGGAAAAGTTAATTTTTATAGAGGTTAAGTGTTCCCCGCGGATAAGGGATTAACCAAATTCAAAAGCAAGCCGGACACTGTCATCGGCGTGTTCCCCCCGAATGCGCGGATTCTTCTCGGTTTTGCATTTCTTTTCGCTGTTTTGCGCGGGTGTTCCCCGCGGATGCGGGGATTAATCGGAGATCGGCTTCGACAGGCTCGGCCTAAGGGTTTTCTACGTGGAATACAGGTGTTTTGTATTTTTGCGGAATGCGGTAAGGCTTATGTTCGGTTGTGAACCAAAGCCGGGCATATATCTTGCCTTTTGATGCAGCACATGCACCAGAAGAGTGAGAAATTAAATGGCGAGTGCTCAGGGGAGAAATGCGAAAGCGCAGCGGCTTTATGAGGAGATGCTGCCGGAAGTAAAAACAATTAATTCCCACCAGGTGGTTTTTCGTAATGATTGGAAAGATTTTGAGATGCCAAAAATCAGCCCTCGGCGGAAGCAGTCGATGTGGTGGTTCTTTCTCGTGCTGATGAAATACTTTCAATCTTGGTTGAAGATCAGGGGCCTCTTGACCAGATTTACAGCATTGTAATTTTGAGCTGCGAGCAGATGATTGACGAAGGAGCGGAGGTCGATTGGATCCAAACTTGATGCGACTAAATTGCAGAAATTCAGGCTTGATCTGACAGGTGCCGGATTTTCAGGGTACGACTGTCAGGTCAAAATCAGCTAAATTAGCGAAAACATCTTTCAAATAAAATATGTTTGCCGTTTCCTGAGCGAACCATCTACTTCGCCGTGCGCAGTGGCAGATGTGTTGTTTTATCCTTTTCCCTTATTGCTGGCTTAGTTTTCGCCCAGTTTGCACCTGACACACAAAAACTCACCAACACCGCAATCCACCACGCGGCTGTACTCACGAGCTCGCCCAATAAAAAAATTGCCGCTAACAAAGAAAAAAACGGTTGTAGCAGTTGCGTCATGGCGACTTTTTCCATGGGGCCTTTGGCGAGGGCGTGGTACCACAGGAACATGCCGATGGATTGGCTGATCAATGCCAGATAGCTCAAAGAGAAAATTGCGCTATTGCTGAGGTTGGTGATTTGAGTCCAATAGATTGTTCCCTGTTTGGATAAAAATAAAATCACCAGAATTATCAAAGTCATCGGCAGGCTGATGAGGATGGCCCAGCTCATGACGCGGCGTCCGCCGTGTTCGCGGCTGAGGCGCCCGCCTTCCACATAGCCGAATGCTGCGGTAAATACAGCAAGACCAAGCAGAAAATCCCCTTGGGTTAAATGTGTGACGGCAGAGGTAAAAGAATGCGCCACTTAATAAAGTGCCGGCGCTGGCGAATGACCAAAAGATAATGCCTGGATTATGGCGGTCGCGCAGCGACGCATAAGCGGCGGTGAGAGCGGGCAGGGCGGCGAGGGCTATGGCGCCGTGACTGCCGGGAACCTCGCGTAGGGCAAAAGCCATAAGCGCGGCAAAGCCGACAACTGCGCAGAAAGATGTCACGACCAGTGGTCGCCAGATGTTGCGCGGCGGGCGCCACGGGTCAAGGGAAATTAACATCAGGGAAATAATTCCGCCGCCCAGCAAGCGGAGCAGGGTAACAAGTTCCGGCGCCAGTTCGAGTGCCGCAATGCGGGTAAGTGGCACTGTCAGGCTGAATAAAATCACGCAGAAAAATAGCTAGTGCGATATTCATGGGTGGCTCGTATTGGAATAAGTGCCGTTTTGTCGGCAATGGCAAAAGCATAGGCCGGACTGGTCGGGCAATACAGATACAGTTAATATGAAATAAGACCAATACAGATGATGAAAGCAATGAATCGTTACGAAGAGCTGGCGGCAAGAATCGCGGAGAATATCCACAAGGGGCTTTGGTCCTCGGGCGAGCGGCTGCCATCGGTACGCGATATGGGGCGGCGGGAAAATGCCAGTCCAGCGACGGTGGTGGAAGCTTACGAATTATTGAAGGTCCGCGGTCTTGTGGAGGCGCGAGAGCGCTCCGGCTTTTATGTGGCGAATAAAGCCATTCCCTTGTTGGATATTCCAAAATCCGCCCCGGCTCTGGTGCGGCCAGCGAGTATGGATACTGATGATCTGATTTCTGCGCTGCGGCAAGCGACCTATAATCCGCGCATTTTCCCTTCGGTACGGCTACGCCTCTGCCACAATTTTTCCCATCAAAGCGGTGAATCGCTGCATTGCGCAGGTGTTGCGTGACGAGCCGGCAACCCTGTCGGAATACCGGTTTCCTCCCGGCGCGGAGGATCTGCGCAAAATTCTCGCGCGGCGCTATTACTCACTGGGGGTAAAGCTGGGCGCGGACGCGGTGGTGACGACAGGCGGGGCTATAGATGCCATAGGGTTGGCGCTGAGTACGGTGGCCGCCAGCGGGGAGATTGTTGCAGTGGAAACTCCTGGTTATTTCGGCATTCTCCAGCTGGTGCGCTCTCTCGGATATAAAATCCTGGAAATTCCGCTGGATCCTGAGCAGGGTTTGACGCCCGAGTTTCCGCCGCGCCTGGCGCAAATCTGCCGGCAAAATCAAAGCGCTGATCACCGTGGCCAATTTTGCCAATCCTTTGGGAACACTGACTTCGGATGCGCACAAAAAGGAACTGGTGGAATTGGCCTCGGAATATGGTGTGACGATTATCGAGGATGATATTTATGGCGACTTGGCGTTCGATGGCAGCCGGCCGAAACCGTTGAAGGCATTTGATCAGAACGATACGGTGATTTTATGCGGTTCCTTTGCCAAAACCATCAGCCCGGCATTGCGCGTTGGATTTGCCGCATCAAAATTACATGCGCCCACTATTACATCGCATAAAGCGGCGCGGGCATCTGGTGTGTCCGCGTTGATGGAGGATGCCTTGACGCTCTATTTGCAGTCCGGCCATTACGAGCGCCATCTGCGCAAAGTGCGCAGGGATTATTACACGCTCATCTCGCAATATACTCAGGCGATTTTAAAAACCTTCCCGGCTGGAACGCGGGTGAGCCGCCCGGCGGGCGGATTTATTCTCTGGGTGCAATTGCCCAAGGATCTCGATTCCGTTTGTTGCAGGCCGGGGCGTTGGAAAAAAATATCAGCATTGCCCCCGGCGCCGTATTCTCCCTGAGCCACAGCGATTACGCGTCCTATATCCGCATCAATTGCGCAATTCCCTGGAACAGCCAGTCGCAACGGGCGCTGACGCGTCTGGCGCAGATTGCCAACAGTTTGGCCTAGAGGGTGTTGCGGGCTATCTCGCCCGCTATACCCGCACTGGCTCCTGCGTGCCCTCTACATTATGTCGGTTGGCAAACGCACGTTTTGCGAAGTGTGATCTATTCTAGAGGGTATCTTCAAATAGGAGAGTACCTATGAATCTCACCATCACTCTGGCACCTTTGATTTCCCTGATCGCCGGCATACTCATTTTGGTTATGCCGAAATTGTTGAACTATATTGTGGCGTTTTATTTGATCGCGATAGGACTGATTGGAATTTTCGGACTTTCTATCCGTCTTTTATAACGGCAGCGGACGCGGATCATTCGCATTTTCTACGCCAACCCCTTACAAAAATCGCGACCCTGGTGGTCGCGATTTTTGTAAGGCGATTCAATTTTTATGATGCTCTTTTAGCCTGGCGATCACTGATCGGCGCGGAATTTCTTGATAATTCCGCTGAGGCGCAGGTGGTTGGCGACCCGTGGCAACAGGTCGTGTTTGGAAACCGGTTTGGTGAGGTAGTCATTGCCGCCGGCGGAGAAACGGGCCTCGATATCTTCATCCACATTTTTCGCGCGGTGAGGAAAATAATCGGCAGACTATCGAAGGAATGGGTCTGGCGAATAATGCGGCAGGCTTCGTAACCGGTCATTTTGGGCATCATCACATCCATGATGATCATGTCGATCTGCGGATTCTGCTGTACCAGGGCTACCGCCTCGGCTTTGCTTCTCACCCTCCAGCACCCGGTAGTCGTGCAGTTTCAACATTCCCTGCAACACCATGCGGTTCACCGGGTCGTCGTCGATAATCAGGATTGTCACGGTTTTCCGCATTGCAGGGGTTTATCCAGTTTTTTATAGGGGACGCTCGTATTTTCCTGTTTGCGGGTATTTGTTCATCGCCGCTTTTAGCGTAATGCGCTGACGGGCCGAACTTTTTCGCGATTTTGATCGTCGGCGACGGCGAGGGTAAAGCGGCGATCAGCTCCTTTGCCCGGATCCGGATTCGACACGGATGGTGCCGCCGTGCAACTCCACCAGCTGCCGAGTGATGGCCAGTCCCAACCCGGTGCCACCATATTGGCGGACGTTGGAATTCTGAATCTGACTGAAGGCTTCAAAAATAGCGTCCGTCTGCTCCGCCGCTATGCCGATGCCGGAATCGGCCACATAAATCCTCCGCGATATTTTCTTTGATATTCATACCGACTCTGACGGAGCCCTTGTCGGAATATTTAGTTCCATTGCCCACCAGGTTGATGAATTTGCTGCAGTCAGGTGTCATCTGCCATCACCAAAGGCGTGTCGGCAGTAAAATCGTTGATCAGCTGGGATCGGTTTGTGCGCTGCCAGCGGCGCAAGCAGAGTGAAAAACCGTTTCCGTGATGACGCCCATGTCGATGGGCTTCTGAAATTTTACAGCTCTAGATTGCGATTGGCGAGTTTGGGTAGTCCAGAATATCGTTGATCAAATTGGCCAGGCGCTTGCCACTGGAGGCGATGAGATGCAAGTGGTGGGACGCGTATTCGTCGCGCCCGGCAAAATGCTCGGAGAGGTTTTCCGCAATGCCGATAATGCCATTGAGCGGTGTGCGCAGTTCGTGTGATGTATTGGCGAGAAACAGATCTTTAATATTGTTGAGATTTTTCAGCTCGCGGTTGATCTGCCGGCACTCGCCAGTTCCACCTGTTTAATTTTTGTCGGTGGCGAGCAATACCATCAGCGCCACCGCCAGCAGCACATACAAGGCGTAGGCTCCGGGAGTTTTGCAGGGAGCCGGCAGAATAGTCACCTTGATTTGCGCTATATCGTTGCGCCATTCGTTGTTGACCCCGGTTTTAAGCCTTTAAAGGTATAGCGGCCGGGATTGAGATTGGTGAGAGTTGCACTGCGCTCCTGGCCGATATAAATCCAGTCCTGATCGAAGCCCTCCATCTTATAAGCATATTCCTGATGCAGCCCCTGGCGGATTCCAGCGCGGAAAAATTTAAAGGAAAACATATTGTGGGGGTGGTCGAGCGTCAGTTCCCGGGTGAGCCAGATGGCTCCCCTTCAGCGGTGAGTTGTCCGCGCCTATGTGAACCGGCTGATTGAAAATGCGGAAATTGGTGATGATCATCGGCAGCAAGCGGGTTTCGCGTTGCAGATTATCCGGATGGAAAGCGGAAAAACCATCGGTGCCGTAAATAAATGATTGCCCGTAAAAATCGAGATGATGCTTCGCGATTGAAATTATTGCCGACCAGACCGTGAGCTTTTGTTGTGAGAGCGTCATGGCCATGGTATCCGGCCTGGATTTGGATCAAACCGTTGGTGGTGCTCATGGAGCAGAGAAGCGCTGTGCCAAGATTCCTGCACAAATCCCGTGATGTGAAGGGCTGGCAGCGCATTTTTGTCGCCGTGATGGGTGAAGGTTGCACTTTCAGGCGCAAAATATAAAAGCCATCGTCCTGCGTGCCGATCCTGCATATTCTTCCCTTATCGTCTTCAGAAAACTGCGCACCCGCTCGCTGGGAAATGTTCTCGGATCTTCGGTGCCATAGGCGAGATTTTCAAATTGTGCGGTTTCGGATCAAAACGAGCCCCTCCGGTGCCGATCCAAATGTAACCTTGCCGGTCGGTCATCATGGTCCAGATGAAGTCACTATTGATGCTTTGTGAATCGCCGGGGTTGTGTTTGAAATGGCGACTGTCGGTCTCTTCGTCGTAGAGATTGAGGCCGCCGCGAGTTGCCGAGCCACAGGCGGCCGCGCTGGTCTGTCACCATGGACCAGACGATATTGCTGCTGATGCTCGCCGCGTTTTTTTCCTGAAATGAATAT
>JANPZW010000014.1 GCA_024707385.1 Cellvibrionaceae bacterium
CCGATACCATTCCCTTCGACGCGCGCCATCGCTACATGGCGACGCTTCATCACAATCACCAAGGCGAAGGCGTCGTTCTGCTCAAAGGCGCTCCGGAAAAAGTCATAGCGCTGTGCCGCGCACAAATGGATGCATCCGGCGAGGAGCAGCCCATTGTCGCCTCTCACTGGCTGGAAGCGGTTGAGCAGACGGCAGCGCAGGGTCAACGGGTGCTGGCGATGGCGTTTCGCCGTGTCGCCGCCGACAAAACCGTGTTGGAAACCCAGGATATGGAAGGCCAGATGATCCTGCTCGGGTTGGTGGGCATGATTGACCCGCCCCGACCGGAGGCCATCAGCGCGGTAGCGGAATGCCAGGGCGCGGGTATCCGGGTCAAGATGGTCAGCGGCGACCACGCCGGCACCGCCGCCGCCATAGGTCGCCAGATCGGCCTGGAAAATCCGCACAAGGTGATGACGGGAGCCGATCTGGACGGCTTGAGCGACGCAGACCTGCAAGCTCAGGTGATGGACTGCGATATCTACGCCCGCACCAGTCCCGAGCACAAATTGCGTCTGGTGATGGCACTGCAGTCCCTTGGGTTGAGTGTGGCTATGACCGGTGACGGCGTAAACGACGCGCCGGCCTTAAAACGCGCGGACGCCGGTATCGCCATGGGCATGAAAGGCAGTGCCGCCGCCAAGGAGGCGGCGGAGCTGGTATTGGCGGACGACAATTTCGCCACCATAGTCGCGGCGGTGCGCGAGGGCCGCACCGTCTACGACAACATCAAGAAAGTGATCAGCTGGACGCTGCCCACCAATGCCGGCGAGGCGACCACCATCATAGTTGCGCTGCTGGCGGGCATGGCGCTGCCGATCACCGCAGTGCAGATCCTCTGGATCAACCTGATCACCGCGGTAACCCTCGGCATGGCGCTCGCCTTCGAACCGACGGAGAAAAACGCCATGCGCCGGCCGCCCAGGCGCAGCGACGAACCCATCCTGAGCCGCCAACTCGGCTGGCAGATCGTGTGGATCTCGATTTTGTTTTTGATCGGGGTTTTCAGCATCCAAGCCTATGCGACCAGCCGCGGCTACAGCGCCGAACTGTCCCACACCCTGGCGATGAATACTCTGGTGGTGATGGAGATCTTCAATCTGTTTTTTATCCGCAATCTCTACAGCACGTCGCTGGACTGGCAGGCGGTGCGCGGCACCAAGGCGGTCTGGTTGACCATCACCATAGTTACGGCGGCGCAATTCGCCGTCACCTATCTGCCGCCGCTGCAAATCATGCTGGGTACAGAATCCGTGTCCCTGCAGGACGGTTTGCTGGTGGTGGCTATAGGTGTGGCGGTACTCCTTATCTGCGAGATTGAAAAACAGGTCCGCCTGCGGTTACTGGAGAGAAAATCACGCGGGTGAGAAAGCGCCGCTGCGGCGCTTAACTGCGGAACGTCAAAGCGGTGCTGGAATGGTGAGAGGCGGAGGCAAGCACCTCCGCAAGTTCGCCAAAGTTCAGCGGCTTCAGCAGATGGCTGTCAAAACCGCTCGCCTTTGCGCGCTGCCGATCACGCTCCTGGCCGTAACCGGAAAGTGCCACCATATAAACACCGGACAAATCCGCATCCGCACGCACCGCGCGCGCAACCGCATAGCCGTCCAGCGCACCGGGCAAGCCTATATCGCACAGCACCAGGTCCAGCGCCGTTGCGCGGATTGCCTCCAGGCCGCTCTCGCCATCGACCGCCGTCGCCACTTCATGTCCCTCCATCGTCAGCAGAGTGCTCAATGTCTGCAACATGTCCGTATTGTCATCGATCAACAAAATCCGCAACCGCTGCCGCAGCTGAGCCGCCTCGTCCTTCTGCGGCTTGTCGCCACCACTCTGCAGCAGAGGCAGACGCAGGGTAAACACAGCGCCTTTGCCCTGCCCTTCGCTATGGGCTTCCACTGTGCCGCCATGCAACTCGATAAATCCTTTTACCAACGCAAGTCCGAGACCCAACCCCTCCCTTACTACGCGCCAAACCCTGATTGGCCTGAATAAAGGGATTAAAGAGATTCTCTGCAATATCCGGATCTATACCGACACCTGAATCAGTCACCTGGAGAACCGCCATTCCGCTTCCGGCACGCTTCAAGGTGGATTTTTCCTCACGCGCCAAACGCACTGCCACGTGCCCGCCCGGTTCGGTGAATTTAAGTGCGTTGTGCAAGAGATTACCGATCACCTGCGCCACCCGCGTTCTGTCCCCGGAGAGCCAAAGCGACTGGCTTGGAATATCCATTTTCAGATGCACACCTTTCGCCTGGTAATCGCTCTCGAAATCCTCGACCGTGTGACGCACCACTTCAACCAAATCGACATCCTCTCTACGGATTTCGATTTTGCCGCGGGAAATGCGCGCAACATCCAGCAAATCGTCGATCAGGCACGCCATGTGATTCACCTGCCGCTCTATCACATCAAGCGCTCGGCGCCCTCGCTCATCACCATCATCGAGCAGGCGGCTCAATAACAGCGTGCTGTTGCGCAGCGGCGCCAGGGGATTGCGCAGCTCGTGAGCCAGCATCGCGAGAAATTCGTCCTTGCGCCGCGCGGCATCCCTGAGCGCCTCCTCGGCCTGTTTCTGCTCGTGAATATCGGTGAGTGTGCCCATCCAGCGGACGATTTTGCCCTGCTCATCCCGAACTGGCAGTGCCCGGCCAAGCGTCCAGCGGTAATTGCCGGAGAAATGCCGCAGGCGGTACTGAATTTCATAAGTCTGGCCGGTGTCGAGACTGCGCTGCCAAACCTGACGCGCGCGCGCCTGATCTTCCGGATGCAAAATTTTGTTCCAGTGCGGGCCGTCGGTATAACCTTCCTTAACACCGGTGTAGCGGTACCACTGCTCGTTAAAATAATCGTGATCGCCATTGGGCAGTGTCGACCACACCATTTGTGGCATAGCGTCTGTAATGGTGCGGAATTTCGCTTCACTTTCCTTGAGCGCCTGCTCCGCGTGGCGTCGCGCGGTAATATCCCGGGTGATTTTCACAAAGCCGATAATTTCAGCGGATTTATCCTCCATCGGCCAGACCTGAATTTGCGCGTAATAACGTGAACCATCCTTGCGTACACGCCACCCCTCTTCCTCATAACGACCATTCCTGCGCGCCATCGCCAATTCATAGAGCGCGTGCTCAGCACTCAGATCTTCGCGCGGATACAAAATGGAAAAATGCAGTCCCACCGCTTCAGCTTCCGTATATCCAGTAAGTCGCTCCGCGCCGCGGTTCCAACTGGTGATGCCTCCCTTGAGGTCCACCATGAACATCGCGTAATCCTCCACACTTTCCACCATCAGGCGAAAGCGGTTTTCACTCAACAGCAATTGCGCCGAGCGCTCCTGTTCCCGCGCCGCCAATTGCTGATTCGCCTTTTTTAAAACGAGCAGTTTCTGGCAGCGGATCAGTGGTTCGGCAGGATGAAAAGGCCGATAGAGAAAATCCTGCAGCGGATCGTCGACGACACCAGAGGGTATTTCCCCTAGACCCGCTTCCAGGATCATCAGAATAGGAACCTGCACCAAAATCGGATTGCGCCGGATGCTCTCCACTATTTTAGTGCACTCCGGCAAATCAATATGACAGAGACAAATAATCAGATCGGGCACCACGTCTTCCGCGAAGCGCATCCCTTCAGCACGATTTTCCGCGCAGACCAGACGAACTTTTTTCGACTGCCATTTTTCTTCCTGGCTGCGAATTTCCGGAATGTCATCCAGTAGAAGAATGACCGGCGTATAAGTGTCGGTGTTTGAAAACAAAAGAAGCTCCGGAAATTGGGACTCGGGGGTATCCAAATTTTTTCAGCCTTTCGCGCATTTGTATATCGGTTGGCACACGTCCAACGCGTTTTTACACCCACCACTGCCAATATTGAGAAAATTCTTCTGTAAACAGCCAGTCTGTTCGCTAAACCACCGTTGGCGCGGCGATACATAAATCAGAATTTTATCTTTTGGATTTTCCAGGGGCTGACGCGTGCACAACCACGATGACCTTGCATTGATGGAAGAACCCACTCCAGCGAAAAGTACCGACCGGCTATACGATCCTGGAATCGTACTGAATGCCCTGCAGGCAATGCGCGATGGCGACTTCAGCGTGCGCCTGCCCGGCCATTGGACCAGCATAGAGGGCAAGATCGCCGATACCTTCAATGACATTGTCACCGCCAACCGACGCGTCGCCAGCGAACTCGAAAGGGTCGGGCAAGCCGTCGGTCGCGAGGGGAAGACCCGCCAACGTATGCAGTGCGACCGTCGCTCCGGCGCGTGGGGCGCAATGGAAGCCTCCGTCAATACCCTGATCGACGATCTTTTATGGCCCACCACCGAAGTCACCCGCAGCATCGCCGCCGTCGCCAAAGGCGATCTGTCCCAAACCGTCCCGTTGGAAATCGAGGGCCGCGAATTGCAGGGGGAATTCCTGCACTCGGCCAAAATCGTCAACAAGATGATCGAGCAAATGAATGTGTTCACTTCGGAGGTGACACGCGTCGCCCGTGAAGTGGGTGCGGAAGGCAAGCTCGGCGGCCAGGCGAAAGTAAAAGGCGTTTCCGGGGTGTGGAAGGATCTCACCGATAACGTGAATTCCATGGCCAACAACCTCACCGCGCAGGTGCGCAATATTTCCGAAGTGACCATCGCGGTGGCGAACGGCGACCTCTCGCGAAAAATTACCGTGGATGTGCGCGGCGAAATTCTGCAGCTGAAAGAAGCTATCAACACCATGGTGGACCAGTTGCGCTCGTTCGCCTCGGAGGTGACGCGGGTTGCGCGGGAAGTGGGCACAGAAGGGAAACTCGGTGGCCAGGCAATCGTGCCAGGCGTCGCGGGAACTTGGAAAGATCTCACCGACAACGTGAACGTAATGGCGGTCAACCTGACCGACCAGGTGCGCGGCATTGCGGAAGTGGCAACAGCCATCGCGCGAGGCGACCTCTCGCGCAAAATTACCGTCGACGTAAAAGGTGAAATTCTCGAACTGAAAAACACCATCAACACCATGGTGGATCAGCTCAACAGTTTTGCAGCGGAAGTGACGCGGGTGGCGCGGGAGGTGGGTACCGAAGGAAAACTCGGCGGCCAGGCGGAAGTGCCCGGCGTTGCCGGCACCTGGAAAAATCTCACCGATAACGTGAATTCCATGGCCGGCAACCTCACCGCCCAGGTGCGCAATATCGCCGAGGTGGCCACAGCGGTGGCGAGGGGTGATCTCTCGCGCAAAGTGACTGTGGACGTAAAAGGCGAAATTTCCGAGCTGAAAAACACCATCAACACCATGGTGGACCAGCTCAACGGCTTCGCCTCGGAAGTGACCCGGGTGGCCCGCGAAGTGGGCACCGAAGGCGAACTCGGCGGGCAGGCCATCGTGCCCGGCGTCGCCGGCACCTGGAAGGATCTCACCGACTCGGTCAACGCCATGGGTAGCAACCTCACCGCCCAGGTGCGCAATATTGCCGAAGTGACCACTGCGGTGGCGCGCGGCGATCTCTCACGCAAAATCACCGTGGACGTGAAGGGCGAAATTCTCCAGCTGAAAGACACCATCAACACCATGGTGGACCAGCTCAACAGTTTTGCGGCGGAAGTGACTCGGGTGGCCCGTGAGGTGGGCACCGAAGGGAAACTCGGTGGCCAAGCGGAAGTACCCGGCGTCGCCGGAACCTGGAAAAACCTCACCGACAACGTGAACTCCATGGCGGGCAACCTGACTGCTCAGGTACGGAATATTGCCGAGGTGACCACCGCCGTGGCGCGCGGCGACCTCTCCCGCAAAATCACCGTGGATGTGAAAGGCGAAATCCTTCAGCTCAAAGACACCATCAACACCATGGTGGATCAGCTCAACGGCTTCGCCTCGGAAGTAACCCGCGTGTCCCGCGAAGTGGGTACGGAAGGGAAACTCGGCGGACAGGCGCGGGTGCCCGGTGTCGCCGGAACCTGGAAGGATCTCACCGACAACGTCAACGTGATGGCGGCGAACCTGACCGACCAGGTGCGCGGTATCGCGGAAGTCGCCACCGCCATCGCCCGCGGCGACCTTTCGCGCACCATCACCGTCGACGTAAAAGGCGAAATTCTCGAACTGAAAAACACCATCAACACCATGGTGGACCAGCTCAACGCCTTCGCCTCGGAAGTAACCCGGGTAGCGCGGGAAGTGGGCACAGAAGGCAAACTCGGCGGACAGGCACGAGTGCCCGGTGTCGCCGGCACCTGGAAGGACCTCACCGATAACGTGAACGTGATGGCGCACAACCTGACCGATCAGGTGCGCGGCATCGTGAAGGTGGTGACCGCCGTGGCCAATGGCGATCTCACGCAAAAACTGACGGTGGAATCCAAGGGTGAGGTCGCGGCGCTGGCCGATACCATCAACAGCATGACGGACACCCTGGCGATCTTCGCCGACCAGGTGACCACGGTGGCGCACGAGGTGGGTGTGGAAGGACGGCTCGGCGGGCAGGCCAACGTGCCCGGTGCGGCGGGAACCTGGAAAGACCTCACCGCCAACGTCAACCTGCTCGCCGCCAACCTCACCACCCAGGTACGCGCCATCGCCGAGGTGGCCACGGCGGTAACCACCGGTGACCTCACCCGTTACATCCAGGTGGACGCCAGCGGTGAAGTGGCCGACCTGAAAAACTACATCAACGCCATGATCGGCAATCTGCGCAAAACCACCGAGCGCAACACCGAGCAGGACTGGCTCAAAACCAACCTGGCGAAATTCAGCCGCATGATGCAGGGCCAGCGCGACCTGACCACGGTTGCGCAAATGCTGCTGACGGAACTGGCGCCGCTGGTGGAGGCGCATCTCGGTGTAATGTACGCCATGGTGGAAACCGACGGCGGTTACCGCCTGCGCCAGCTCGCCGGCTACGCCGACCATCTCGGCGACGAGCACCCGGTGCGCGAATACCGCCTGGGTGAAGGACTGGTCGGCCAGTGCGCCCTGGAGCGCCACCGCCTGATCATCTCCGACGGCGGGCAACAAACCTTGCGCATCACCTCCGGCTTGGTGGACGTGATGCCGCGGATGGTGATGATCCTGCCCGTGCTGTTCGAAGGGCATGTGAAAGCGGTGATCGAGCTCGCCTCGCTAAAGGAATTCAACGCCTCCCACACCGCCTTCCTGGAGCAGCTCACCGATATCGTGGGGATCGTGCTCAACAACATTGAAGCGACCATGAGAACCGAGCGCCTGCTGTCGCAGTCGCAGCAGCTCGCCACAGAGTTGCAGACCCGCCAATTCGAGCTGCAGCAGACCAACGAAGAACTCGCGCAGAAAGCCCAACTGCTCGCCGCGCAAAACGCGGAGGTGGAGCGCAAAAATCAGGAGATCGATCAGGCGAAACGCGCGGTGGAGGAAAAAGCCGCCGAACTCGCCCTCACCTCCCGCTACAAATCCGAATTCCTCGCCAACGTTTCCCACGAGCTGCGCACACCGCTGCACAGTATTTTGATTCTCGGCGAGCAATTAGCAGAGAACGTCGATGGCAACCTCAGCCCGCGCCAGGTGGAATTCGCCAATACCATTCACTCGGCCGGTACGGATTTGTTAAACCTGATCAGCGATATTCTCGACCTGTCGAAAATCGAATCCGGCACCGTCACCGTCGAATGCGAGGAGCTGCCGTTCTCCAACCTGCGCGAAACCGTGGAGCGCAATTTCCGTCATCAAGCGGAGACGCGCCGCCTGAGTTTTATTACCGAATTCGGCAGCAATCTGCTCAGCCGCTTTGTCTACACCGACCCGAAACGCCTGCTGCAGGTGTTGAAGAATCTGCTGTCCAACGCCTTCAAGTTCACCGAGCAAGGCGGCGTGCAGCTGCGGGTGGATATCGCCCGCTCCGGCTGGAGCGTCGGCCATCCGGTGCTCGATAGCGCTGAAACCGTAGTCGCGTTTTCCGTCTCCGACAGCGGTGTGGGTATCCCGCAAGACAAACAGAAACTGATTTTCGAAGCCTTTCAGCAGGCGGACGCCGGCACCGCCCGCCGCTACGGCGGCACCGGCCTGGGGCTTGCCATCAGCCGGGAGCTGGCGCAATTGCTGGGCGGGGAAATCCGCCTGCAGAGCGCGCCGGGCGAAGGCAGTACCTTCACCCTGTATATCCCACTTCACTACGGCGACCCCAGCGCACGCCTGCTGCCGCAATTGCGCGGCAAAGCCGGTACCGAGGGCACCTATCAGCCCACTTTGGTCGCTGCTCGGATTGAAGAGGTAAACGATGATCGGCAACAGATCCGGCCGGAGGACAAGGTACTACTGATCGTGGAAGACGACCCGCATTACGCTCATATCCTGCTGGATCTGGCGCGCGCGCAGGGTTTCAAAGGGCTGGTGGCCATGCGCGGGGCCGATGCTCTGACGCTGGCGCGGCAATTCAATCTCGCCGCCCTGTCCCTCGATATCTTCCTGCCGGATATGACCGGCTGGACCATTCTCAGCCACTTCAAACAAAACCCGGAGACGCGGCATCTGCCGGTGCAGATCGTCACGGTGGACGAGGAGCGGCAACACGGGCTCGCCCGCGGTGCCTTCGCCTATCTGAACAAATCCGCCAGTTTCGACCGCGTCGGCGAGCCTTGGCGAACCTGCGCGCCTTCACCAGTCCGCGGCCACGCCGTCTGCTGATCATCGAAGATGCGAACAATTCTGGTGGCATGGCGGAGCTGCTCGACTATACGGATGTGGACATCCAGAGGGTGAACGACACAGCCAGCGGACTCGCCGCCCTGCGCGCCACCGCATTCGACTGCGTGGCAGTGGACCTGCTGCCGGACGGTCAGGGTTTCGAACTGTTGGCGGAGATGCAGCGGAACCCGGAGCTGCGCAGCGTGCCCATAGTGGCAGCCTGTCCCGCCGATTTACCCCACGATGAAGAGGAATACCTGCGCAGCCTCGGCAAAAGTCTGGTGCTGAAATATGCCCGCTCGCCGGAGCGGCTGCTGGATGACACAGCGCTGTTCCTGCATTACCCGATCAGCCAATTGGTGCCAGCCAAACAACAAATGCTCAAGTCTCTCAACGAAAGCGATGAGGCCTTGATCGGCAAGAAAATCCTGGTGGTGGATGACGATGTGCGCAACATCTTCGCGATCTCCAGCATTCTCGAACGCCACCACATGCAGGTGCTGACCGCCAACAACGGTCGCGATGCCATAGGGCAGATCGAACGCACCGAGGATCTCGCCCTCGTGTTGATGGACATCATGATGCCGGAGATGGATGGCTACACCACCATGCGACAGATCCGCGCCCAGGCGAAATTCCAGATCTTGCCGATCATCGCCCTCACTGCCAAAGCCATGAAAGGTGACCGGGAAAAATGCCTGGAGGCCGGCGCGTCGGATTACATCTCCAAACCGGTGAGCAACCAGCAGCTGGTGGCCCTGCTACGCACCTGGTTGCACCGCTGATGAGTGCCGTAACGCCGCTGCGCCAAAGTGGGAGATCCGCCATGACTCCGCAAGACGTGAAGATTCTGCTGGTGGACGACAAACCCGAGCGCCTGCTGAGTTACGAGGTGGCACTCGAAACTCTCGGCCACACCATGGTGCGCGCGCAGTCGGGCAGCGAAGCCCTGGGCAAGCTGATGGAAATGGAATTTGCCGCCATTCTGCTGGATGTGAGCATGCCGGACATGGACGGTTTCGAGACGGCGGAGCTGATCCGCAACCACCCGCGTTTTGAAGAGACACCGATCATCTTCGTCACCGGTCTGCACGTCACCGACCTCGACCAGCGCAAAGGTTATGCGATGGGCGCGGTGGATTACGTGCAGATTCCGGTAATCCCGGAAATCCTGCGCGGCAAGGTGCAGGCGCTGGTGCAGCTCTATATGCAGCGCGCTGAACTGACGCGCCTCAATCAAAAACTCGCCCTGGCGAACGCGGAGCTGGCCAAAGCCCACGAAGAACTCAAAGCGCAAAACATGCGCGAGCTGCAACAGCTCAACCAAACCCTGGAACAGGCCAATGCCGAACTGACCGCAGCCAACACCCGTCTGATCCGGGAGATTGCCGAGCGCGAGCGCGCCGAACAGGCCCTCTCGCAATCCATGAAGCGCAAGGACGAGTACATCGCTATTCTCGCCCACGAGCTGCGCAACCCCCTCTCCGCCATCCACAACGCGGTCATGGTAATGCAGATGCCTTCGGCGCCGGAGCAGCAGACCTGGGCGCACGAGCTGCTGCAGCGGCAAGTCAAACATCTCACCTGCTTGATGGACGACCTGCTGGACGTGTCGCGAATTTCCAATGGCCGCATCCAATTGCATAAAGAGGTGGTGGACCTCTCCCAGGTCGTCCGTCACGCCGCCGACACACTCTCACCCCTGCTGAACAAACATCGCCACAAACTGCATTTGGCGCTGCCGGAGGAAAACCTGTACGTCGACGGCGATACGGTGCGCCTGACACAGGTGCTAGGCAACCTGCTGACCAACGCCGCCAAATATATGGATGATGGAGGTCAGGTTGATTTGGTACTGGAGCGGGAGGGAGAGTGCGCCGCCCGCATCCGGGTGCGCGATCGCGGTGTCGGTATCTCTGACGATCTGCTCGGCAAAGTGTTCGACCTGTTTGTGCAGGCGCCCTCGGCCCTCAATCGCGCCCAGGGCGGGCTTGGTATCGGGCTCGCCCTGGTGCGTGCCTTAGTGGATCTACACGGCGGTGTGGTCTGCGCCACCAGCGCTGGTCCCGGCCAGGGTGCAGAATTCAGCGTGACTTTACCACTGGTGGACCATCAGCCTGCCAGCATCGACTTGCCTCCTGTCATAACCTCCGGCGGAACGAGAATCCTGCGGATTCTGATCATCGACGACAATGTGGACTCGGCGACGGGCTTGTCTCTGTGTCTGGAAAGCCTGGGCTACGAACTGCGCAGCGCCCACACGGGCAAGGAAGGTGTAGCCGCCGCGCGCACCTATAAGCCCGACGTGATTCTTCTCGACATAGGACTGCCGGATATCGACGGCTGTGAAGTCGCCCGCCGCCTGCGGGAAGACCGCACCATGGACGATACCCGCGTTGTCGCCATGACCGGCTACAGCGGCGAGGCTGATCGCGACCGGGCTCAGCGAGCGGGATTTGACCACTATCTCGTCAAGCCAGTGGAGCTGCCCAAGCTCCTGGAGTTACTCGACACCATGATGTGCGAGACCGGCGCCGCCTGAAGGCCATTCCAGGTTAAAAATATACCGGGACCTCAGCAAAAAATATCTAGCATACCCCTGCGCGTAAACCTATTGTCTGTATTGTCCTTAAAGTCTCTCCCTTTCTTTCACCATTAAAAGATCAGCGCACATGAACAACAATAAAAATCGAATTTCGCTTGCCCTTTTACTGCCGGCTTTTTTATTCGCCATCATCAATGCCCATGCCGACGTCCGCCTGCCCCGCCTGCTCAGCGACGGCGCCATACTGCAGCGGGAAAAACCGGTGGATATTTGGGGGTGGGCGGACGAGGGAGAAAAAAGTCACGGTTGAATTCGCCGGCAAACGCTTCAGCGACGTCACCAAAGATGGCCGCTGGTCAATAAAACTGCCGCGCCAAAAAGCCGGTGGCCCTCACCAGCTGGTGATCACCGGCAACAACACCATTGAATTGCGCGATATCTGGTTTGGCGATTTGTGGGTCGCGGCCGGCCAATCCAATTTGGAGCTGCCCCTGCGCCGCGTTGCTCAGCGCTACCCGGAGGTGATTCCGAACACCAACCTGCCGCAGATCCGCCAGTTTTCTGTGCCGCTGATTTATTCAGTCGATAAAGCTCACGCCGATTATCAACAAGGCAGCTGGAAAACCGCCACCCCGGAAAATCTGTCGGAATTTTCCGCGGTCGGATTTTTCTTCGCCGAAGAACTCTGGCAGCGCTACCAGGTTCCTGTCGGGATTTTGAGCCTCAGCGTCGGCGGTTCGCCCGCCCAGGCCTGGATGGGTGAAACTGCCCTGCAGAAATACCCTTATTACCTGGCGGAAGCCAATTTGTTCAAGGATGCAGACTATCTGCAAAACACCATCAAAAAAGACAAAGCCGCCAGCGATGCTTGGTACAACGCCGCTCAACAGCAAGATCAAGGAATGCAAGGAAATAAACCCTGGTTCGCGCAGCAAGCTGATACCGGGTGGAAAACCATCAACATTCCCGGCCGTTTTCTACAGCAAAATATCGAGTTCACCAACGGCGTTATCTGGCTGCAAAAAGAATTTGAATTGTCTGCAGAACAAGCCGACAACGCCAATACCACCTTGTGGCTCGGCGTATTGGTCGATGGTGACGATACCTATATCAACGGCGTAAAAGTTGGCAGCGTCGGTTATCAATATCCGCCGAGAATTTATCCCGTCCAGCCCGGAATTCTAAAAGCCGGCAAAAACACCGTCGCCGTGCGACTCACCAGCTACACCGGCAATCCAGGTGCAGTGGAAGACAAAATCTACGCATTGGATCTCGGCGGCCAGAAAATCGATTTATCCGGCGAATGGCGCTACAAAATCGGAATGCAATCCGGCCCCATGCCCGCCACCACCACCCTGCACTATTTGCCCGGCAGCCTCTTCAAAGCCAAACTCGCCCCCGCGTTTGATTTCAACATCAAAGGCGTTATCTGGTATCAGGGTGAATCCAACGTGCAACGCTCCAAAAGCCTGCACAAGATTCCAGCGAATCTCATCCCCACCACCAGCTCCGCAGAAGAATACGCCACCCTCTTCCCCGACCTCATTCGCGACTGGCGCAAACATTTCAACCAGGGCGACTTCCCGTTCCTTTTTGTCCAGCTCCCCAATTTCCTCAGAGCCCAACCTGAACCCGGCGAAAGCGAATGGGCCGAGCTGCGCCAAGCCCAGGCACAAGCCCTTAAACTCAAAAACACCGGCATGGTCGTTGCCATCGACACCGGCGAGTGGAACGACATACACCCCCTCAACAAAAAAGACATAGGCCACCGACTCGCGTTACAAGCAAGAAAAATCGCTTACGGTGAAAAGTCCTTAGTGGCATCAGGACCAACTTTTAAATCGGTTAAGCGCAAAGGCAATCAATTAATCATTCAATTCAACAATGTTGGCAAAGGCTTACAAATGCGAGGAACCTCGCCGCAACATATCGCAATTGCCGGCGCGGATAAAAAGTTTGTCTGGGCTGAAGCTAAGGTGGAAGGCAATAAATTAGTGGCGTGGAGTGAGAACGTGAAAAATCCGGTTTGGGTTAGGTATGCCTGGGCGGATAATCCGGAGGGGGCGAATTTGTATAATTCGGAAGGGTTGCCGGCGCGGCCGTTTGAGGAAAAAGTAAGACACTAATTGCTTTTTTGAAGAAGCCAAAAGGCAAGGGCTTTTGAGCTCTTCAATCATCCAGTGAACTTCTACGCCATTCTTTTCCACGGTCATTGAAATTCAGTTTTGATGGCATATAATCGGCCACCCACGCAAGACGTGAACATCGCAACCAAGAATTTGGCAATCCGGATTAGCCAAACCAAACTCAAAAAAGGATATTGCAATGCCGCTCCCATCAAAAAAACTTACTCTAGTCGGAACTGCATTCCTGGCGGCGCTCCTCATTTATCTGAACAAAACGTCAGATGCACCGCAATATGAGCTGGCAGCAACGCCCCCTATTGAGAAAAAAAACAACACTGCCACAATTGACATCTCCCGCACCGCAGAAAAAGCAGCCAAAGCCCCGCAGCCCGAGAAACGTATCATCGCCTCCCAACAGGAGGTTTCAGCAACAATTTTTGATTCTGATTACGCCGACCAAATCGCCATAGATGCCGAAATTGACGCAGAGCGGACATCGCAACCATCTGAGCCTGAAGCGCAGGACGCTCACTGGGCTTTTGAAAAAGAAAACTATTATATAAATCTGTTTAGTGAAGAAGAGTCATTATCTGGATTCGTCTTAAATGAAGCAAAATGCGAAGACTTTCAATGCAAACTATCCTTCCTCCTGGACGATGAACAACAAAAAGACGACATCACGAACAAGCTTATGGAAAGACTTATATCCCAATCCGAAGATATCAGCGTTTCATTCGGTCTCAACACACCAAACCATGAAGCGATACTCCATATAAAAAATGAAAAGCCAAACTAGGAATTTTCGGTATCAAATACCGGAAATCATTGCCAATGGATGGCAGTGAATCAGCGTGGATTCCAGCTGAATCATCAGGGAATTATTAGCGTCAATCAGGAGACATTCATGAATAAGCTCACACTTTCATCCCTCGCACTCGCGGCATCTTTGGGATCATTTTCAATTACCGCAAACGCAGAAAGCTGCACCTGGGGATTGAGCAGCTTTACAATTTCATCGACCAATCAAACCTACACCAACGTATTTGCGTGCCAAAACAACGGCGCAACCTTGGCGACCAAAACCGTTGTAGTACGGGCAAAAGTAGCGCCTTCATGTACTGTTACGATAAATAACAGCCTCTACTCCAACCTCGGGACTTGCAACACGCCGGACATCCAAAGCAACACCAATCCTGCCCCCGGCAGCAAAGTGTGTGAATTTAACGACCCCAGCACAGGCACAACTCCCGGCTGCACACAAAATGGCATTGGCGGAGGTGGCGGTACGATTGCTTACCAAGTCAGCAAAAATGGCCAACCACTTTTGGTTGTATCGAAAACAACCGGCCAAAATAATTGGTGCACGCTTGCAGGCGAAAACACCAATTACCGAGCCAGTGGGGACTGCAATAACTATAGAGTCTACGCGAAATAACCACACAGTACCGCCAGGCATCCCTGGCGGGCTCTAATTTATTGCGAACGCTCAAAACACATCGATAAAACTATTGATCGACAATCTGCCAGTTAGTGGGTCGGCATCCGGATAAAAATCCTTCGCAAGAGATCCAGAGTGCAGCGAGTTACGCCTATATACGATCATTCGATTGAACACCGCATCAGCCGACATTATCTGCTCATAAAGCGCAGTATCGCCACAGATATACTCCGGCTCTGGCATGTTTGGACCGTTATTCTCACTTTCCAACGAGCGGAAATACGTCTCCCCCCGAGATTCGTCAATACTTTCATAGCCAGTTTTTCTATGGCGATAAAAGGAAGTTCCACCCAGATTTTTTTTGAAGAGATAATGTACGGTTGCAATTCCATTACTTTGAAGCGAGTCAAAGTGGGGGGATTCGTTGCAGCATTCCGAGCTGACGGGCAGGCGTTGTAATCAAGGAAAAAATGGCACATCAAAAGCTTCAGCTGGGTTTCATCAGAACAAAGGACCCCTTTCAAAATCTGCCGCAGATGACGCAAAAGAAATGATTGATATGAGGATGGTGCCGCTGCACGCACGCCAGGAAAAAAACGCCCTGCCGGAGAGAATTTAAGATGGGTCGCAGCCTCGACCAACGATTCAGGGTTGGCGACAAAATTGTCTATAACAACCAATGGCGCATTTTCGTTCCCAAAATGGCAGACCTTAACAGACAGCTCTGGATGGGGCTTTATTTCAACATCAACGTCAGACATGACTGACTTTACCTACGTCTGACGGACAATACGACTTCAAAAATGTTTCATGCTCAGGAAGCTTATCCACCATTTGCGCGACTTGGGCTTTTAGCTGCCTTAAGAAATCGCGCAGCTGTGCATCGGGCATAAGCCGTGCGAACGGATGGTAGGACGTGGGCATAATACCCTGACCCATCATTACCTGAACCCACGAGTCAACTCGGAAAAGCTCCCCCCCTGCCTGATAGGCTTGCGCATCTCCCGCAAAAATCTCCAGCCTTTGACGCAGACTATCTGGAACTTCCATGTCCTTACAGAAACGCCAGAATGGAGTATCTTCCCTGGATGTCGCCTTATAGTGAAGGATGATGAAGTCTCGGATTTTTTCGAGCTCGTCGTATGCGACCTGATTGTAATGAGCGACGATAGATTCACCAATCCCCGAAAAGGGAAACATCTGCATAAGCCGGGTGATACCCATCATAATCAAATGAATGCTCGTCGACTCAAGGGGTTCCAAGAAGCCGCTGGACAAACCGATTGCGACGCAGTTTTTATTCCAGATTTTACGACGACGACCGGTTCGGAATTTAATGACTCTCGGCTGGGATACTGGCTCCCCATCAATGTTCTGCAGCAAAAATTCCTTGGCCTTGTCGTCATTGAGATATCGACTGCAATATACAAGACCATTACCCACTCGATGCTGCAATGGAATCTGCCATTGCCAACCGTAATCTCGCGATATGGAGCGGGTATAGGGAACTGCAGGGCGAACAGAGGTGGTTTGCACGGCGGCAGCCGAATCACAGGGCAGCCAATGAGTCCAATCCTCATACCCCGTATGCAAGGTCTGCTCAATAAGAACACCGCGAAAGCCGGTGCAATCGATAAACAAATCCCCGCCAACTGACACTCCCGACTCAAGATCGATGGACTCGATAAAACCCGTGGTGCGGTTCTGATTGACCCGAGCAATTTTTCCCTCGATCCTCTTTACACCTTTTTCCTCACTCAATCGACGCAAAAAGGCAGCGTAACGCCCCGCATCCAGATGATAGGCATAGTTGATAGAAGCATCTGGACCCGTTGCGAATTTATTCGCCCTGGCAGCCACATGTTCAAAGCAGTAATCACCAAACTCTTCCGCCATTCCTTTTTCTTTTGCACATAACCAGAAGTGATGAAAATCAGCCAACCAAGTCTCTCGGCCAGTTTTACCAAATGAGTGGATATACTTTTGGCCAATTTCACCCCAGTTTTCAAAGCTAATCCCTAACTTGAACGTGGCCGAGGTGGCCCGCATAAACTCCTGCTCATCAATCTTCAATAACTTATGGAAAGTCCGCATTGGAGGAATAGAAGCTTCTCCGACTCCAACCGTACCAATCTCATCAGACTCAATGAGAACAATCTCCAAAATCTCTCCCATTTGCCGAGAGAGTGCGGCCGCTGTAATCCAACCCGCAGTACCACCTCCGGCAATTACGACCTTTTTAATCATGGCTAAACTCACTGAATACTTAAAATGAACTGATACGAAAGATGAAATTATTATCGATTCAATTTGTTGATTATTTTTGTCCGCATCTGCCTTGCCAGCACATCATCGATTTCCCCGAGAGCGCCCCAAGCATGATCTGGCAAATGCTTTCGCGGCACCTCTGGATCACCAAAAATGTAATAATCAAAAATGTGTTTCCAAGCCATTTTTTCACGATGAGGACGGTCCCGAATAGAAAGCAACGCCAACTCAAAAGCGTTGATCGCCTGCCCGTGAATTTTGGGGAAAGTATTCCACCAGTACTGAATCAATACATTGAATGGCGCCAGTGATTCCACATGATGCCACCACATACAAGGTATATACAGCACATCACCCGACTCCATCTCCGCAACCATTCCCGACTTCAACGCTTCTGAAAATCGTGGGTATCGCTCCAGATCCGGGCTCCGAAAGTCGACCATGGAAATCGCAGGCCCCCGGGGGTCAGATCAAGGGGCCCAGGATATAAGTTGTGAATCTGCTCCGGCGGGAACAGCGTAAATCGACGCGAGCCAACCACACAGCAGGCCATATTGGACTGCGCATCATAGTGGCAGGGGAGGTGGTCTGGTTGCCGATCCAGATACCATATAACGGATCTCCTGGCACCATCGGAACATTAACAAAACACTCTTTATTAAAGCTGAGTTCGTGCTCTTCCCGCACACCAGGAAAAAACACTTCAGCAATATTAGAAGGAATATACCGAACAGGAGAGTTACTTTTGCAGGAGAACTCGAGCAACTCATCCAATACCATATGAAGATCGGCTCTATGAGTTTTGAAATTGAGCTGACTTACATCACGATTGTACGAAAGATACCCGCCAGTATTAGCATCAGCAAAATAAGCAGCAGCTGGCTTGCCGGAATATCGCTTCTTCAAAAATTCGATCGCTGAGGCAGTTGACTCCAACCCTGCCTTCACCAATGGCCACTCAGTCACAACACCTTTCAATAAAACCGGCTTATCAGAAATAAAGATTTCACCCGGAATATTGTCGGCATTAAATCCTTCGATTGCTTCAACCTTATTTGCCACAACCACCTCAGACATTCAAACCACCCATGCTTTTAGCTTCTCATGATTTTAGGCTTGAATTTTTAATCTCGATCAATTTCTTAACATTACTTAAAGAAGACAAAACCAAAAAAGCGCCTTGCAAAAAGCCGGAACGATTCAATTTTTCCAGCGCAGCTCCATCCAGGCTCAGTAGCCGCTCTTCACTGATAGTGTAATTACCTTCGATGCTATATTTTTCACCATTATTCAGTTCAATCTTGATTGCTATTGGTTCAATAAGTTGGAACTCTTCAAACATTCTGAACATCACAGCACTCATACTCATGCCAGAATGAATTCCCTGCAAAATCGTGCTTATTTTCTCCAGATATGGCGCCGCACCACCATACTCACGAAACAAAGGCTCACCTTCGACAAAACTAACCCTTGGACTTTCCAAATCAACATGAATTACCGGCTCTTTTTCACTACCGCCCTGAGAAGACTGATCTTGAAAACCAATCAAAAAGGGACCCCCGCGCAATAACACCTGGAACATAATTAGCGTTCCAGCCTCCATTCTTATCATCACTCTCCCCTGATAGAAAAAGGTTTTCGCCCTTCTTGAAACCCAGCAGAGCAATCGACTGATATAGCCCCGTCTCCTGATTTTTCTGAAAAAGAATTGGATACTCCTTGTGAACATCGCCAAATTCGGATGGAAATGTAAGGGTACTAGCCACGTTATCGCCATATAAGGCCGAATAACCAGGTCTCACCTTTAAATCTTTATGTTCAACATTATTCAACAATACATGCTTTGGCATTAGAAACTCACCGCTAGATCAAATAAAAAAGGCCGCTATAAAGCGGCCTTATATCATAACAATTGCCTAACCAATGGCAACGTATTAGAAGGTATAACGAACACCCAGAGCGTATCGCGCACCCAGATCATACAACTCTTCAATCATACGCTCTGAACGGCCGTGAGTACGAATGTCTTCACCAGTGATGTTCAGACCTTCAAACGATACGTTCAAACCTTCAACCATCGGTATTTCATAGCTGATGTTGAAGTCGATCTGAGCGTACTCTTCTACATACACCGGGTTGCGCGCATTGCTGCGGCTTGCGTTGTTCAGGTATTTATCACGCCAGTTATAAGCCAAACGCGCTTGAATACCGTAGTTTTCGTACATTAACACCAAGTTAGCAGTGTCGCTCAAGCCGAGAAGTGCAAACTGGCTAACTGAAGGATCAGCATTGTCGTTGTACTTCACATCACCACGAACCAGGGTGTAGTTGGCAGCCACACCAAAACCAGTTTCACCAAAGAAGTGTTGGACGGCCAATTCAGAACCGTACAATTTAGCTTCTCGGTTATTGATCGGCTTGCTTACCTGCCAAACAGTCTCTGGATCATTCGGAGCAGCATTAATGTCATAGAGGAAAGCAATTTCTTGCTCAAAAGCAACTTGGGTACCTGCTGCGATTGCCGCCGAATAATCTGCTGCTGTCCGACCATTCGCCTGTGCAGCTGTCATTGTAAACAGCGATGTATCATTGATCGGAATACCCGCTGCCTGCAACGCCGCAGCTGCCGCCTGCACTCGCGGACCACTGGTCACATCCTGAATGAATCCATATTCAGAAAGCGTACGACGAGTTTGCTCAGTGCCGACAAAGTTATTTACGCGTTTCTCAAAGAAACCCAAAGAAACATAGCTCGTATCGTCAAAGTACCATTCCGCCGACACGTCCATATTGTTTGATTCAATGGAATCAAACCTGGGTTTCCGACGTTTACAGTAGGTTGCGAACCGTTATATACGGAACCACCACCTGAGCCAAAGTTGCTGGCGGAAGAAGCCAGGCTACCAAAGCCAGCGCGCGCAATGGTTTTGCTGTATGAAGCACGGCCTACGACGGAATCAGAAAATTTGACGTCGAAGTCGATACTTGGCAGCAGATTGTCGTAACTTGCTTTCGCAGAGAATGGTGGTGATTGTTGACGCTCTCATCACCTGGAAGTCGTTATTGTCCTGCCATTGCAAATAGGTCGGGACCAACATATCCGAAACTGAAGTTACGTCAGTAGTTTCATAACGCAATCCCACCAGGGTGGTGGTATCCAAACCACCCAAAGAACCCTCCATCTTAGCCTGAACGTAAAGAGCGGTAATTTCCTCTTTAATATTGTCATTCAACGACAAGTTAGGATTATAAGCGAGAACATTGCCCCTACCTGCGTACAGCGGATTGTCAATCAATGACTGAGCGATATCTTCTGCATTGCCTTTAAAGCCAAACTGAAATGATTGAGACGCATTATAATCATCAAAATCCGAAAGATTATAGAACTCAAACAGATCGGAAGGGATGTCACCTACGTTCGCAATACCCCAGTCGCCAAATGCCATATATCGGTCAGATGCCTGAGCCGACATTTCAAGTGTTCTTCTCTCAACCCCGAAATCGAATTGGCCATTGTCGAATTCAAAAGAACCATCCAACTTCGCCTGTTGCACATCGGTAGTTTGTGCAGCATAGAACACCCGCACCACCTGCGAGCCAATATCACCAGCATCAAACTGATCGTTGTTGTTGCCTCGGTAAACGGCAGTTGGTGTCACTCCTGCACCAAATGTCTGCTGTGGAACTCCATTTACTACGACAGGATTACCGCTACCATCCAACGCCGGATTCCAGGTTTGAGCCCAAACAGGAAAGCGTATATCAGCGCCGTTGACTTGATAATTTCTTGGTGCAAAATCAGGGGTGCGAGGATCGCGAAGCGTAGTGGTCGCCTGGATGCCATCATCGAAATTCATGTTGTACAACGGCAGATCACCACTGAAGTCGATCCAATGAGAAGTTTGGATCGGAGCACCAATACTTGCAGCAATTTCACCGCTCTTGCCTGGACCGACCGGCAAACTTTCCATGGTAGAGTCGTGAAGGTCGAAAGCAAGGCTAAAAGTATCAGACGCCTGCCATTCCAAATTAAAGCCGACCGACTCAAGAGTATTTTCTTGCTGGCGCAATTGCTGCTCGAAACCCTGATCGCGAGGACCAGCTGTCTCATGAATAAAGATAGGTGTCGCCACCTCGTCATTACTGAATACTACAGCATCAATTGAGTTTTCGTTGGCCAACCAGCTTGTAGACTCACCCCTACGTTCGAAAAGCTCGTTTTGCGCGAATGTGTAATCCAATGTTGTCTTGAGGTTTTCGTTGGGAGCAAACTGGAAAACCACCTGCGCATTGGTACGTGTACGCTCAAGATCGGAGAATACGTAACGGATATCATTCGGACGACCATACAACTGGCCAGGAGCAGGAGCGTTATAAATACCTTTCAGCTCATCAGCAAATTCAACATTTGTCCCAGTACGCATTGCATTCAAGTCTGGGATACCTGCCCTCTGCTGCAGGCCAGGTGCAAACGAAAACAGATTATTACCTTCACCCCAACGGGCAATTTGCCACTCGTTTTCTGACACACCCGTGGAGCCTGAATGACGTTCTTGACGGCTCAATGACAAGCCAACACCGAACATTTCATTGTCATCGGTCCAGCTGACAATACCGGAAACCTCTGGAGTTACATCATCACCAGTGCGGTTTGTTGTATCATTCAGAGCTTTGGCGCCAACGCTGAACTGCAAACCCGGGTTATCCAGAGGGCGCGCGGTATTAACATTGATGCTCGCACCGATACCACCAGTCGCAACGCTCGCTCTACCAGTTTTATAGACTTCAACAGCCGATACGTTTTCTGATGCGATGTTGGCAAAGTCAAATGCACGGGTAGAACCACCTCTAGTACCGCCCGCACCACTACCACCACCATAAACGTTGGCAGTTGGCATGGTTCGGCCGTTCAAGGTAATCATATTGAACTCGCCACCGAAACCGCGGACGGTGACTTCCGAACCCTCGCCGTTGGAACGGCTGATTGATACACCAGTAATACGCTGGAGAGATTCTGCCAGGTTGGTGTCTGGGAACTTACCCATATCTTCGGAGGTAATAGCGTCAACAACACCCGTTGCATCTCGCTTAACATCCATAGATGCCTGCGCCGACGCCCGGATACCGGTAACGATCACTTCTTCAACGATCGGGTTTTCTTGAGCCAATGCGTAATTGGAGCTGCCCGCAACGAGCGCCACAATAGCAGCAGAGAGTTTATTTTTATTGAACATATATGGATTCCCCAGGAGATATGGTTCTACTTAGTGAATTACGCTCATTTCATCTACGAGCCCGAAGGCTGGAGACTTATGAGCTCAACCATACAAAACGCTGACTGCTGCGCAGTAAACGCTCTGATTCCTCGCCCAAAACACTTTATTGTTTTTATTGCTTTGTTTAAAAAACCGAACTTCTGCTCTGATCTTGCTACATCTTCACGTAGCGAACGAGCCTGTAATAATTTTTTTCGGAACTCTACGACCAAGTTTTCGATTAGGCAATGGCTTATACACATTTTTTAAGGGAATTATTGACAATCGGTATATGGTGTTTAAATTTGAATAGTTTTTTGTTAAAAAATGAATAAAAACCACCCAGGCAACCCTCAAAAAACGGTCAAAACTTGATCATATCGACATTTCAGCGGGCCACTCCGCAGTTTCAGGTCCTTATAAATCTCAGTAAATGGCCGCTCTCTTTGTCCTGTTTAACTCAAAAACCGGCACAATTTAATCGCCAATTCTTAGCTCTGTTTAATCACCAAGTCTCAGCACTTTTGTACTCAGGCTGCCTTCAGCGATGTGCCCTGGTTGCCCTGTACCGATAGAAACCTCGGCTCTTCCTTTATAGACTTGTTCTGAGCCTTCACTATCAATGTAGCGCAATTGTTCCGGTTTTATTTGGAACTTCAGATTTTCGCTTTGCCCTGGCTGCAGCTGCACCCTTTTAAATGAGGCGAGCTGCCGTATCGGTGTGATCACGGGAGCATCCAGAAGTCGGACGTAGACCTGCGCCACTTCCTCTCCAGATCGATCGCCTGCATTCGTGATCCGCGTGGACACTTCCATCCCAGTGCTTGTCTTGGTCTGAATCAGCGGCCCGTACTCGAACTTGGTATAACTCAGGCCGTGGCCAAAGGGATAAAGAGGTTTGCCGCGATAATAACGATAAGTGCGGCCTGTCATGGTGTAGTCGGTAAACTCCGGCAAGTCGTCAACACCGCGATAGAAGGTAACCGGTAGACGGCCCGAAGGGTTGACATCACCCCAAAGTACGCGAGCCAGTGCGGTTCCGGTTTTTTCTCCCGGATAAAACGCCTGAAGTATTGCGTTTAGATTGTCGCTCTCCCAATTCAGCGCCATGGCGGAACCACTGAAGTTCACCATGACAATGGGCTTGCCGAGAGTCTTCAGTTTTTTCAGCAGATTCGTCTGCACGACTGGCAATTTAATATGCGTGCGATCCCCACCGATAAAGCCGTCGAGCTCCACTGGCATTTCCTCACCTTCAAGAGTCGCGTCAATGCCGCCCATGTAGATGATCACATCTGCCTTACGCGCCGCCGCCAGTGCGTCCTGCTCCATTGGAGCACTCACGTCCGCCCAGGTCAGACGAGCGTAGGCTTCGATAGAAAGGTTTATCGGCCACCATCTGAACGCTGTGTAGCGCGCTTCGAATTTGTAACGCTGCCCGGCTTTCAGCGAAATCGGCTTGTCAACGAGCACATCGTCGATCTTCACCATCACGTTGCCACCAAAACTGAAAACGCCTGAAGTGGTTGGCTTTACCTCTCCGTGCCAGATCGCTGCGAATGGCTCCTCGATCTTTTTATTGATCGGCGATAGATCCCAATAGAAATCGATATTGCTGTCGATACGTTCGAGATCCGCCTGCTCCGTAATATCTTTATCGCGCAATTCGCGAGGATTGATATTGCCGAGGAAATACCGACCGACAAGTCCCGGCTGCAATTGGTTTTGCTGGTCGTAATGAAAGAAATTTGCCGCGGGCACTATTTGTTGATGGCGGTAGGTATTCTCAGCCATGGGAGAACCCGGCGCATAGAAAACCTTGTCAGCGCCCGCCCGGGCGACTACGCCTTCGAGTGGCAATACCGGTTGTGAGGGATAGCCATAATAATTCCCCACCAACACCTCAAAATTGGTGGCATTGGGGCCTATGACGGCAACTTTGGTCCCCTCGCGCAACGGCAGCACGCCGTCATTCTTCAGCAAAACCAAGGACTTTTCCGCAGCCTCCTGAGAGATCGCAACATGTTGCTGTGACCCGACAACAGAGAGGGAATATCACTGTAGGGTCCTGCAGACGGATCATCGAACATCCCGAGACGGAAGCGCGCACGCAAGAGACGCTCAAGCGCTCTATCTATGTCCTCTATCGTTACCAGCCCTTCCCGCAAAGCGGTGTGCAGGTTTACATAGGTATTTAAATGGCTATCACCGCATTCCAGGTCAGTACCAGATTTCAAAGCCCAAGCTGCCGCTTCGGCCGGTGCCAGCACCACTGCGTGGGCATTGCGATCATAGAAGTCGGAAACTGCTCCGCAGTCGGACACAACATAACCATCAAATCCCATTTCACCGCGCAGAATATCTTTCAACAAATCATCATTACCGCAGGCGGGCTGACCATCTACCCGGTTGTAGGCACACATTACCGATTCCACCGACGCTTCTTTTATTGCGGTGCGAAAAGCGGGTAGATAGGTTTCGTATAAATCTTTACGCGAGGGACGGTAGTCGTCGCTATGGCGGGTTTTTCCGGGCCACTGTGCACGGCATAGTGTTTTATTGTCGCTACGGTTTTCAGGTGATTTTCATCATCCCCCTGCAAGCCACGAACAAAATTCACTGCCATGCGCCCGGTGAGATAAGGATCCTCACCGTAGGTCTCCTGCCCCCTGCCCCAACGGGGATCGCGGAAAATATTGATATTCGGCGACCAGAAAGTCAGGCCTCCATAAATGCTGTGTACGTTGTTTTTAATAAAATGATGATGCTTCGCCCGCGCCTCATCGGAAATGGCCGTTGCGATTCGCAGCATCAAGCCTTCATCAAAAGTTGCTGCCATGCCGATGGCCTGAGGAAAAACCGTTGCCTTCCCTGCCCGCGCGACGCCGTGAAGGGATTCATTCCACCAGTTGTAGGGCGCAATACCCAGCCGATCTATTCCGGGAGCATCGTTGAATAATTGGGCGATTTTTTCTTCCGTGGTCATGCGGGACATCAAATCTTCCACTCGAGCATCAAGGTCGAGCGCGCTGTTGCGAAAAGGCAGATGCGAGGGGTTGCTGTCATCCCGGACGGATTGCTTGGCGCAACCAGCCAATGTACCCATGATCGCCATCATCAAAAGAAATCGGGTCATGATGAAACCTTATTTTTATAGGGATAGGAATGTAAAAAACATACCGACAGCACAACGGGCATGCCTTGCCGCAGCGGCACTGAGAGGATCAGAGACCAGTTTAGTTCATACTCCGGGAATGCAGGTGGTGGCCGATGGACGGTAAAGGGGTATAGCGGCTACTTCGCTTACAAAGCAAGCCAGGCCGAGGCCTGGGACTCTGCATAACAGGTTAACCACCAGGGCTAGCATTATCTTTTCACATCAAACTGATACAGCAGATTGATTCCGATCATCACCAGTCGGCCATCTCCCAGTGCGGCACTTTGCACGGAGCCACCGACACTGAAGCGCTCCTTGACCGGTATCGCAAAACCCAGGCCGAGCACCCAATCGGTACCATCCGCTTTCACCCACTCGTTCTGATCACCCAAGCTCAGGGTGTATCCAGCCGACCAGGACCAGAGTCCCGCCTTGAGATACAGCTCCTGGTCGCGATCCGCATAGTAGCTGGCACGCAAGCCCAGATAAGGACCTTCACCTGATACTGGAACGTTATCGATCAGTACTTGGCGCAACGCAGCTGTATCTGCCACAACAACATCCACTTCCAGTTCGGTTTCACCCGTATCCAGATAACCCACCTCCAAGGCGAAGTTACGGTGGGCGCGAAAGCCGTAGAGCAGCTGCCAACCGGCGCGCTGGTCATCCTTTTCCGCCAGTGACGCCTGTTGAGTGCTGCCGGCAACATCGTAGTAGAAGGTCATCATGTCCCAGTCGCTGTTGACCACTCCCAGCGATCCCTCCACATAGGAATTTGGAGTTTCCGCCTCAGCTTGCTGGGGCGAGAGCGTCAACGCGGCGGTGGCGGCCAGGGGTAACAGAAATGCAGCTGCCTTGGTACGCGCAGACGCAAGTGCCCTGCCCTTCGCACAGGGAGAGGCTTCACTATCAGCGAAACAACTCACATTTATCTCCTTTGCCAAATGCGGAGCCTGGCGCCGGCGCCCGGCCAACGCCAGACCGAACAGAGCACCGAACCATAGATAGTTCACACTACCGCCACCTTTGATGCGCGCCTGACGGAGCTGGAACATACCGGACAAACTGGTGGTAGTACGGTTATTCGTTATTTCCGTCTCCAGCGCGTCCGATGTCGCTTGTGCCGTCAGGCTAAGGCCGTTGACGCGGCCATCGCCTTCAAGGTCAGTACTATCGTCTCTTCTTCAGAGGCTTCCAAGTCGGGCAGAACACAGTTCACCTCATTCACTTCCTCATCGTGAGTACAGCTATTCGGCAGATTGACCACTCTCACCCCTGCAGGCAAAGGCACATTCACCCGCACGTTTTCGGCGATCAACTCACCCTGGTTGGAGATATTCAAGGTGTAGGCGAAACGGTAGCGATCCTGACTCGAAGCTGCGGCATTTGCAGTCAACATCAGATCGGTGATTTCACCCGTATCGCCTTCCGGCGTGGACAGATAAAGCTCCACTTGCGCGTCTCCGTCCTCGTACACCAACACATCCGCCAGGCCATCGCCGTTCACATCTTCCGCAACCACCAGGGTAGAACTGTGGTAGAGGATGGTGTCGGTCATTGTCCAGCCGGACAAGCTGCCGGTACCGCGATAGAACTGGTAGCTGTTGTTATCGTTGGCGACCAACAGATCCGGTACGCCGTCGCCGTTGAAGTCCGCCACTTCCACCTTCTTGGCGCTGGCTGCGCCCAGGCGCGCCACTACCTGCAGCTGGCTGCTCTGGTCGAGCGCGATAACCGTCACGCCGGATGCATCAGCGCTGTTGTTGTCATGGGTGGTGCTGACCACAATTTCCTGCTGACCGTCACCGTCGATATCCACCAGTTGCACAGAGCTGACACCGCTGATATCCAATGACTGCAGCAGTTCGAACTTCTGGCTGTTGACACCGGTATCGACGCCGTCGGCTGGTTCGTTGATACCGCCATCCGGATTCACACCAAAGCGCACCAACTGCACTGCGGTTGCGCTGGCGATGACCAAGGTGCCTTCCATCGCTGCGTCTCCCGGCATGCGGTTGAGCAGCGCGAAATGCAGAATCGAGGACAGCGAGCTGAACACCAGCGGCTCTTTGTCGTAAACACCAGCGTTGTTCTCGTAGATATAGAGGTTGAAACCGCCAGCCCCCAGGATCATCTCGGGATAGTCGTCGCCGTTGAGGTCATACAGCACGGCCTCGCGGGCGTGTGGCAGAGGCTGAGTCGTCGGCTCCTGCACGAACTCACCACCGCGATCGTAGTAAATAGCACTGGCGGCGCCACTGCGGTTCACCACCAGGATGTCCTCCAGACCGTCGCGGTCGATATCCGCCACCCGCACCTGATTGTTGTAACCGCGGTTCTCGATCTCGCCGATCACCACTGCGGTACCGTTGGCGATGCTGTAATTGAGCAGCTTGATCGTATCGCCGAGGCTGGTGCCGGCCACCAGTTCGCGCACACCATCATTGAGCAGATTGATACTGGCCAGAGCCGTAGCGTTGGCAAGGTTAAAGGTCACATCTCCCTGACTCACCGCCCGCTCGCTAACGCTGACATCTGTAATCGTGGCCGCCAGGTTTGTCGCTCCCTGGCTCAAGTCGAGATTGACGATCAGGTTGCCCTTTTCACTCGGCGTCAAACGCAGGCGGAAGCTGGTGCTGGCGCCGGCGGCCAGATTCACCGGGCAGGCATAGGCGTCGGTACCGGCCGTGCATCGCTCCATGGAAGACCCGGTTGCTACATCGCGCAGATTGACCGCCAGGCTGGCGCCCGTCAGGGCCGGCCCTTTAACATGCGTCAGCGTGACAAACAGATCCACCGTGTTGCCGACGATGGAAGGCAGGCCCTGCCAACGGGTGGAAATGTTCACCAGAGTGGCCTCCTGTTCAGCAACCGTCAGATTGAAGGACTGATCGACCGTATATTCGCCGTCGGTGGCGCGCAGGACGATCGGGAACACTCCCGTCTCGTTGAGCGGCGCGTTACCGGAGAGCGTATTGCCACTCAGGCTCAACCACTCAGGTGCACCTTCGAGCAAACTCAGGTTCACCACGCTATCCGGGTCGGTCACGCCCACGTCGTATCGGTAGGCGGCGCCTTCCAAGGTAGCCAGCATGGGTGAAGTGACAAATGCCGGCGGATCATTCACCGCCGCAATCGTCAGGTTCACTGTTACAGGCGCACTGGTAATCGCGCCGTCGCTGATACGGTAGGTGAAGCTGTCCACCCGCGTTTCACTGCCGTTGTGCTGATAGGTAAAACTGCCGTCCGCGTTGAGAGCGAACTGGCTGGCGTTGCGCGGCCCCGTTACCACCGCCGCAGTGAGAACATCTCCGTCGATATCCACATCATTGGCCAGCACACCGCTGGCGGCGTCACGCTGTAACAGTCCACCTTCGGACAAGCTATAGGCATCGGCCGCAGGCACCGGCGCATCGTTCACATTCGCAACGGTGATACTGAAACTGCCCAAGGTGGTGGTCGAGAGACCATCGCTGACGCTGATCACGATGTTGTTGTAGGTTCCCACGTCGCTGTTGCCCGGCGTGCCGGTGATCGCACCAGTCGCCGGATCAAAGCTCGCCCAAGACGGCAGATTCACCACGCTGAAGGTAAACGTGGTATCGCCGTCCACATCCACCACATTCGGCACAAAGCTGTAGCTGCCGTCCTGATTGATGCTGAGCGATGGCGTGCCCCCGATCTGGGGCGGATCATTGACATTAATGACCTCAATCGCGAAAGCCGGCAAAGACGCACTCAACAAACCATCACTCACAGTGATGACGATACCGCTATAACTGCCTACGTCATTGTTGCCGGGTGTGCCACCCAGCGCACCGGTTGCAGTGTTGAAAGTCGCCCAGGTTGGAGCGTTCGCAATACTGAAGGTCAAGGTCGCGTTATCCACGTCGCTCGCCGTCGGCGTAAAGCTGTAAGCGCTATCCTGATTGACGCTGACAGCAGGAGAGCCGCTGATTACCGGTTCATCGTTCACCGCATCGACGGTGATGGTAACGGTGGCGGTATTGGAAACACCGCCTTCGTTATCCGCAACCGTGTAGGTGAAGCTGTCCGAGCCGAAGAAATTGGCCGCAGGTGTATAGCTGACCGTGCCGTCGCCGTTGTCCACCACCACGCCGTTGGCCGGCTGGGTCAAGATCAGGCTGGCGGAGTCGAGCGTGCCATCAACGTCGCTGTCATTGGCCAACACGTCGATCGTCACCTCTGTGTCTTCAGCCGTGGTGATGCTATCGGGGTTGGCTAGGGGCTCGTCGTTCACCGCCTGCACGGTAATGGTCACAGTGGCAACGTTGGACCAGGCGCCCTGGTTGTCCTGCACGCGATAGGTGAAGCTGTCGCTGCCGCTGAAGTTCTCACCGGGTGTATAGACGATTGCGCCGGTCGCCGGGTTGACCTGAGTGGTGCCAGATTGCGCAGTCGTTACCACTTCCACACTTGCCAGCACCAAGGTGCCGTCAATATCGCTGTCATTACCCAGGACATTGATGGTGTGAGCCGTGTCCTCCGCCACGATTGCGGTATCCGCATTCGCTACAGGCGCGTCGTTCACACTATTGACGGTGACGGTCACTGTAGCCGGGTTGGAGGTGCCGCCCGCATTGTCCTGGACCACATAGGTGAAGCTGTCGCTGCCGTGGAAGTTGGCCGCCGGGGTGTAGGCAATCTCGCCCGTCAAGGCGTCAACTTCGGCAGTACCGTGAGCGGGGTTGGTCAGAACCTGAACCGTCGCGGCATTGATGGTGCCATCCACATCGCTGTCGTTGGCCAATACGTCGATATCCACCGAGCTATCTTCATCCACTGTTGCAGTGTCGGCCGCCGCTACCGGCAGATCGTTAACGCCGGTCACATTGACGATCACTGTCGCCACATTGGAGGTGGCGCCTGTGCTGTCTTCAATGGTGTAGGTGAAGCTGTCCGAACCGGTGTAGTCCAGGCTCGGGGTGTAGAGCACTTCACCATTCACAACCGTCGCCGACCCGTGTGCAGGTGCGGAGACGATGATAATGGTGTCGCCATCCACGCTATCACCTACATCTATATCCGTATCGTTAGCCGCCACATCAATGCTGATTGGGTTGTCTTCCGCGGTAGTGGCGATATCGCCAACGGCCACAGGGGCGTCGTTCACAGGTGTCACAGTCACGCTGACAACCGCCACGTTGGACACGCTGCCGTGCACATCTTCCACGGTGTAGCTGAAGCTATCGCTGCCGTTGAAATCGGCTGCCGGCGTATAAGTGACCACACCGGTCGCAGTGTTGACGCTGGTGGTGCCGTTTTGTGGCGCAGTCACAACCGTCACGCTCGCCGCATTCAAGCTGCTGTCGCTATCGGTGTCGTTGGCCAAGACCACAATATCCACGCTCGCATCTTCTGCCACGCTTGCGTTATCCGCTCCGGCGACAGGCGCTGCATTGGCGACGGTGAAATTGAGGGTGGTGGCATCGGCGATACCCGCGTAGGCGTTGCCTGCTGTATCCAGCAAGGCCGTGCCGGCGATTTGTAGGTAATAGCTGTGCGTGGGTATCAGGTCGCTTGCGGGATCCAGAGTCAACACATTGCTGCTGATGGTCACGCCGTTAACTGCAAAAACTTCCACCACACTGTTATCCGCCGCATCGAACAGCGTCAGGTCGCCACTGCCGGCCACTACAGGTTCGCTGAACGTCAGCACTAGGTTCGTATTACCCGCAACATTGCTGGCACCGTCCGCCGGGATGCTGCTGGAGAGCGTCGGCGCTGTGCCGTCGTAAGTGCGGCTCAGTTGAGTGGCGGCGGTGTTGTTATTGCCCGCTGCGTCCTGCGCCACGCCTGCGGCCACATTCAAGGTGACCGCACCGTCAGCGGTGGGTGTGACAATCACGCTGAAGTTACCGCCGCCGTTGTCCGCAAAACCGCTCAGAGTGGAGTTGGCGGCGGTGATGTCGCCCAGCACAAAGTTGCTCACGGATTCGTTGAAGGCGATGGTGACGTCAAAGGTGCTATTCACGGTTGCGCCCGCAGTGCTGCTGATCGACACGCTAGGTGCCGTCTGGTCCAGAATCACGTTGCTCGTTACCGCAGAAGCGGCGTTACCGGAGGCATCCACCAACACCACGGACAAGGTGAGAGTACCGTCGGCCAAACCGCTCAAATCGATACCCGTGATGGCTTGATCTGCACTGCTGAGGGTGCCACTACCGACGACTGGCGTGCCGCCACCCGTACTTGTGATCGTATAACTGTAACTGGCGCCCACCTCGGCATCCGCAAAACTGAAGCTGGCGGCATTGGCATTGCCGTTGTTGATGTGGGTCGCACCAAAGCTGACGCTGTGGCCACTGGGCAGGGCCGTATCCAATGTTGCATTGGCGGTCACGGCTGCCGCGGCGTTGCCTGCGGTGTCGGTCAAGGTCACCGACAAGGTCAAGGTGCCATCACTCAAACCGGCCAGGTTGAGATTGGTGATCGTCTCCGTTGCGCTGGTTACAGTGCCGCTGCCGGTTACAGGGATGCCGCCACCACTGCTGGTGATGACGTAGCTGTAAGTCGCACCCACTTCCGCCGCTGTAAAGGTAAAACTGGCGGCGCTGGCTTCACTGCCGTTGTACACCGTGTCACCAAAGCTGACGCTGTGGCCACTGGGTGTGCTGGTATCGATTTGCACGGTCAAATTGTCCGAAGCTGTGCTGACATTGCCCGCCGTATCGGTTGCCGTAATGGTGATGGAATGCGTTGCATCACTCAGAGCAATGCTGGGCGTGAAACTCCAGTTCCCGCTGCCGTCAGCAACCGTGGTGCCCAAGCTGCCGTCCTCGCTAGAGATGATCGTGACAGTCGCGTTGGCTTCTGCTGTACCGGTAAAGGTTGGTGTAGCAATGTTGGTGATGCCATCCGTGGACGATTCACCGGAATCGGACCCGCTAGTCAATGCCGGGGTTGCAGGCACTGCTGGCGCGTCGCGATCAACCGTATGGACACCACCACTGGTAAAGGCCGCTACATATCCATTAGTCCCATTGCCATTACCATTACCATCAGTAATACCCGAGTTGGCTACAACATCCAGCCGCAAGGTGCCAGTGCCGAGTATCGTATCAATGGTCACAGTAACGGTATTGCCGTTCACTGGTGACACGCTGGCTATATCCGCGTCGGCGGAACCTGTACTGGTCAAAACAAAGTCCGCAGTGGTGACGCCAGCAGGAACCTCATCGAAGGTCACGGTAAATTGGATGGCCCCTGCGTTAGCCGCTGGTGAACCGCTTACCGCCACCGATACCACGGCGGGTGGTGTGATATCTGCCACCGCGAAGTTCCAGGTGAGGCTATCGGTGATGCCGGAAAAGGCGTTGCCTGCCAAATCGGTGATCGCGCCGCTGGCAATCTGCACATAATAACTCTCGTCTTCCAGCAGATTCGCCGCTAGATCGATGGTCAGAGTAGCATCCGTAATGCTCAGCTGGTCGTCATGGTTGGTCACATCAATCGATGTAAAGAGCACATCCTCACTGTCGTAAATCGCAATCACACCAGCGCCCAGCGCTATGCCTTCGCTCAGTGTTATCACCAAATTCGCGTTAGGAGCCACCGCCAGCGAGTTATCAGCCGGACTCAGGCTGACCAGCGTTGGCAATACCGCATCCACCAAGACGCTGCTAGTGGAACCAACAGAGTTCAATGTCAACGCCAGGTTATTACCTGTCGCATCCCTAATCGTTCCACTATTGGCGGCGAGCAATCCCACAGTGATGCCATCGTCGTCAAAGTCACCAGACTGCACGGTATAACTAAATGTCAGCGCCGACGAGTTGCTGCCGCCAACATAATTGGCAACGCGTGGAGTAGAGCCAATCGTTAGGGCAAGAGTTGGGGTGCCGCTCGTGGTATCAACAATGACGGTTTCACTGGTGTTGACAGTGAACGTCAGCGCCTCACCCGCAACATAAGTCGAGCTGCCCGGTACACCCACGCTGGTCACCGTCGGTGCAACAGCATCAATCAACACATCGGTGGTGCTACCGACGGAATTGAGTGTGAGAGTTAAATTGTTGCCGCCGGCATCCCGAAGAGCGCCACCATTAGACTCTAACCCTCCAACGCTGATGCCATCGGAATCGAGATCACCTGCTTGCACTGTGTAGCTAAATAACAGCGCACTCGTATTAGAACCGGAAACATAATTTGCAAAGACGGATGAACTGCCGATCGTCAGTGCCAACCGCGGAGTGCCTCCGCTGGTGTCAATGGTAATGGCCTGACTCGTATTGACCGTGAATCCCAAGCTCTGACCGGTGCCATAAGTTCCATTTGCAGGAACACTGACACTACTGATAACTGGCGCCAAGGTATCGACGCTGGCATTACTGGTATCCGCGCCTGTGGTTGTGTTACCGGCATTATCTGTAGTGGTAACTGAGACATTCAAACTGGTGCTTTCCAGTGTTCCAGCCGTTAAGGTGAATGTGGCTGTCCAAATTCCCGCACTGTCAGTCGCCGCAACTGCCGTTCCACCGCCAAAGGCAGAAAAGTTCACGGTCACGCCGCTGATGGTATCGCTATTGTTATCGCCACCCGCCGTATTGTTCCAGCTAGCCGTTACGGTATCGCCTATCTTGTAGGCGCCACCGGTACCGGTCGCACCAGAAATGCTGATATTGGCATCGGTCACAGTCGGAGCCACGCTATCGACAGTAGCGTTGGCCGTATCCGCAGTCGTCGTGATATTGCCTGCGTTATCGGTAGCCGTCACCGAGACATTAAGGTTAACGGCATCCACCGCGCCAGCGGTGATGGTGTAGGTCGCTGTCCAGATGCCCGAACTATTGATTGCCGCGACTGCAGAACCACCGCCAAAGGCAGAAAAGTTCACAGTCACGCCACTGATGGTATCGCTATTGTTATCGCCACCCGCCGTATTGTTCCAGCTGGCCGTTACGGTATCGCCTATCTTGTAGGCGCCACCGGTACCCGTCGCACCAGAAATGCTGATATTGGCATCGGTCACAGTCGGAGCCACGTTATCAACGGTGGCATTAGCGTTATCAATCGTCGTCGCGCTAATGCTGGAGCCGTTCGTTACGCTGACCGACACGTTCCGATTAGAAGCATCAATGACACCGGCAGTAATTGTATAGGTCGCGGTCCAAATGCCACTGCTCTCCATCGCCGCGACTGCGGTCCCACCACCAAATTGACTAAAGTCCACCGTCACACCGGTAATATCGGCGTTATTGTCCCCGCTGGCCGTATTGTTCCAGCTAGCCGTTACTGTATCGCCTATCTTGTAGGCGCCACCGGTACCCGTTGCACCAGAAATGCTTATATTGGCATCGGTGACAACCGGTCCAGAAACCAACGAACTGGTCTCAACCCAGTTTGATGAATTACCGCTCAAAGCAAAATTGGCCAAGGTGCCATTCGCCCCATTCCCCGTGCGCTCAATCAACGTAGTGCTACCCGCATTATTTTCGCCACCGATTCCATGATTAAAATCGTAATAGCGCACGAGATTGGCTGAATAAGGCGGTGCTAATTCCGCATCTCGGTCGTCGTTGATCTGCTGCAGAGTGCGCTCGACATTCCAGATGCGGAAATCTTCCAGCGCGCTGTCGCCCAACGCATATCCTCCCGCAGGCAAGCCGAAAAGTCCTGGCCCATATCCCATGGTGACATCCGTGAGCGGCAACACACCCGCGCCGGGACTACCTGCCTCAGTAAGTCCCGACAGCACGCCGTTAACGTAAATTCGTACACCATTGCCAGCGCTGTAACTGATGGCTACGTGATTCCAGGCGCCGTAATTCAACAGCAGAGTTGATTTATACGCGGTGGATTGAGTAGTCCAAAGGGAAACAGCGTAATTGTCTTCTATGAAAACGCCGGTATCGTCGCCGTTATCCGTCCAATAAATGCCCTGCCAATTGCCTGGGGGTGTCTCTGAATCCAAAAACAATCGGAATTCCACCGTAAATGCCGCCGGGCTTATGCCGGTCAAACCGGTGATTTTCGCGTTGTCATCAAAATAGAGTGCGTTTGCTGTGGAGGTGGTGAGATTAACCAGCGTCGGGCTCGCCTGCACAAGCGGCGTGCTCTCAGCATCCTGCGCCACTACATAAATGTCATAGGCCGTGCCTACCGATAAGCCGGTAATTGCCGCCGTATAATCCACGCCGGCTGCGGTAACAGGAATTGATCCACTCGCAAGCGCCGCCGCACCGGAGTTGTTTTGCCCGGCAATTACCTGCGCTGAACTCGGCGCACCTGCACCGTCGGCCACCACCACATAGAAAGCCGTGCCGGCTTCATCCAGACGCACAGTCAGAGTGGTTCTGGTGGTGTTGGTATTGCTGATCGAGGGCGTGCTGTTTTGGAAGGTCGGCGCGTCATTAGCGGCGATCACCGTCACGGAAATGGTGCCATCGGCAGGGCCTGTACCTTCTGCATCGCGAATGCGCGTGGTGATCGTAAAATTCTGATCGTTATTGGCGGAAGGGGTAAAGGCAACAGCGGCCAGCGCGGCGTTAACATCCGCAACACTGCCTGTAACAGTCCATATGCCGGTGCCGGCGTTAAATGTGGAGGTGGCTGAGCCGAAGGTCCCGGTAGAAAGGGTGCCGGCAGAAGGGTCCGACAGTGTAAACGTTGCGGTGACCGTATCACCGGTATCGACATCGGTAACCACAATGTCATCCAACGACACTGCGCCGCCGCCTTCGTTGGCTGTCTTGCTCTGGGTCAGATTCGTTGCCGTGGGCGCATCATTGACGGCGGTTACGTTAAGTGAGGCCGTCGCCGTATTGGAGGAGAAGGCCGTGCTTCCACCGTTGGTGCTGGTATCGGCCGTTGATGGTGCGCCGTTTGCCGACGAAGTGCCACTGGTTCTGTCCCAAGCGCGCCAGGTGAACGTCGCTGTTCCCCCGTTCATCCCGTCACCCACGAAGCGGATCCGGCTCGTCGAAGTCAACAGCAAGGCCGAGCTGCCACTTACCGTGCCGAACGCCGTCCACGCCGCGCCGTTGGTCGAGTACTGCCAGGTTCCGTTGCCACTGGCCCCAGTGATCGCTATGCCGAATGCAGCGCCAGTATCCACATCACTTACGGTGCTACTGGCCAGGATGGTCGCCACCAATGTCGAAGGACTAGTGCTATCTTCGTTAGTGCCGGTTAGCGGGACGTTACCGGAAACGAGACTTGGCGCGTCATTGACTGCTGTGACTGTGACCGTGATCGTACCGTCCGCCGGCCCGGTGTTGGCCGTATCGCGAATACGCGTGGTGATGGTGAAGTTCTGATCGTTGTCGGCGGAAGGGGTAAAGGCAACTGCGGCCAGCGCGGCGTTAACATCCGCAACACTGCCCGTAACGGTCCACACGCCAGTACCGGCGTTAAAAGTGGAGGGGCTGAGCCGAAAGCGCCGGTAGAAAGGGTGCCGGCAGAAGGGTCCGAGAGTGTAAATGTTGCGGTAACCGTCTCACCGGTATCGACATCGGTAATCACAATGTAATCTAAAGCCACTGCGCCGCCGCCTTCGGTGGCTGTCTTGCTCTGGGTCAGGTTGGTTGCTGTGGGCGCATCGTTTACAGCCGTGATATTGATAGTGACGGTCGCTTGGCCGGTAGCACCCTCAGCATCCGTTGCGGTGATAGTCACCGTGCGCGCTGTAGTGTTGGGGGCGTCGCTTGAGTTGGTGTAGACCATAGCGCGCATCACGTTTTGGTATATCGCGGCCGAAGCCGAGCCCGAAATCGTATAGGTACGTGAGCCACTGTTGTAACTGCCAGTTAATGAAACAGACGCAAGCGATGCGCCACCATTCAGTGCGGCACTGTATGCAATGATTTCTGATGTGCCATCGGGCGTAGCCGCCAATACCAGCGTCATGCCGGTGATGTTGTCATCATCGCTCAGGCTTGCATCATTGGTGGTAATACGGACCGCAGGGCCATTTTCGGTGAAGGTTGTCGTATTGGATGTGCCGCCACCAGAACCATTGGCGTCTACTGTGGGCGCAGCATTTGCAGGCCCAGCGCCACACGCTGATACAGCCAGATCTTTACATTCCTGAGGAATATCGTTGGCGGTCAAAACGCCTCTTAGTGCATTCCCTAAACCATAAAAGTGAGGCGAGATCGCATGACCACCAGCGCCTCTGGCACCACAAAAAAATTCGCTCCAGCTAGAACCGAAACCGATATTGTTTATAAATTGAAAGTAAGCGCCAGCAATTCCCGGGCATGAAACTGTGGCGTATTTATAATTCTCCGGACTTGGATTCGATAGTTGCGCAGCGATATCATCCCAATCCGGTTCAGCAGCAAATTCCTTTCTTAATAAAGACTGATTCCCCGACAAAGCCGCAGCTTGCGCTTTTCCCGGTGTTAACCAGCCCTGCTGCTGAAGAAAATCCATCGCCACTGATTGATCATCAAGAGCGGCACTACTAACGGACTGCTGTTTGGTTTTAACCGTGGAAAATGCCGAAAAAACCTGCTTTTTGTCACTTGTATTTGCTTTTGATGCAACAGGTTTTTGCCACTGAGATTGCACCGAAGGCATCAGGCGGCGGCTGGAGCTGATCCGACTGTGTGCGGAGGCCATGGGGCTGAATGCCAAAAGCGCGGGCCACAGCATTTTCAGTAATTTCAGAGGGCGTTTTAGGGCGCCGTCTTTTTTCTCAGCCTGCTGGGACGTTAACAGCGGATCCATAGCTACTCCTTATTGAATATGTTCAAGCCAGTTCAACAATGGCTCGCCTGTTATCTTTTGTCGCTTAGGTATCCAGCGACTGCAATTCGGGAAAACAAAAATGATTACGCAACCGGGGGTGCTCCGGTTCCAGCAGCTCCGGGTAGCTGCACCCGGGAAGCACCGCCACGTCATAAATCTGATCGACATTGCCGGTAAAACTCAGCCAGCCCACTTCGCTATTGGTATCCAGATTCCACACCCAGATGCCGGAATAGGTTTCGGTATGTTTATCCGCCAGTGGCGCCTGTCTCGTGACATCGCTCTGCCGCACTTTGGATAAACCCACAAACAGCAGCGGACCGTAAAAATCCATACCCCTGGTAAAGCCGGGCAATTCGGCTAACACCTGCATGCTTGCAGTGGCCGGATCGTAACAGCATAGTTGGCCTTCGCCGGAGTTACAAAAATAGACTTTGCCTCGGTAATAACGCGGCGAGTGCGGCATCATCAACCCCTGCACCACAATCTGGCTTTGCTGTACGTCAATTAAAGTGCCGGTATTTTTGTCCTCGCGGTGATGCCGCCAGGCTCCGGCGGAATCGTATTGCGAAAAGGTGGTGACATAGGCGGGCACGCCGTCTTTCAGTGTCATGCCGTTGAGATGGCAGCGGTCTTCCGGCGCCAGTTCACTGATAAACCAGGGCTTCCAGCGAGGCACAAAACTGTAGTCCGGTTCCAGCGTGCATAGGCAAGAGAAGCTTGAATTCACCGCCCATAAGCCTTCCTTACCCCAGGCGATATCATGAATATTAATCATGCCCGTAAAATGGGCGCTACGGCTGATAAAGCACGCATCTGTTTTGGCATCCACCGGCGCGTATAGCTCATCGAAATAGGCTTTTCTCCGGGCTAACTCTTTATCACGGCGAGCCTGTTGTTCCGCACTGATCTGAACAGGTTCAATATCGGCAACATCGGCTTGCACATTTGGCGTTTGTTTTTCCGCTGCCGGCTCTTTAGGCTTGATACGAGGCGCAGTAATGTCCTGTTCGATGGGCACTAAAGGTTGTTTCATTTGCGGCAGCAAGCTGTCTTCGCGCTGAAACAACAAGACTTCGGTAAAGGTGCCCAGAGTGATGCCCTGCTCCGTTGCAGCCAGACCCATAGGACGAGGAAAGTTTTTAAAATTTACATTCAGCTGTTCGCCGTCACTGCGCACCAGCATCAAACGCCCAGCCTGATATGACGTAAACGCAAGTGCAATATTCAGCTTTTTAAGCAGCGGTGGGAGGTTGGCCGAATGTTGGCAACTGAAGTCCAGCTCGGCATAGCGCAGCATAGCAGCGCGCTGTTGCTCTATATCCAGATCTTGTTGATTAGTGGGTTGTTGTTGGTTAGTGAGCTGTGGTTGTTCAGCCTGTGCCGACTCTGTGTTATTTGAATTATGTTGTTCACTCATCAATGGTTTCTGCCGATATTTTTATGTTGTTATTTGCCGGAATCATTCATGTCCGATTTTGTTGTCTGCGGTCCTTTCAGCATAGCACTCACGGATGCAAGATTGGGTCGGTTCCCAACGGCCAGTTCACGCGCTAAAAAACCACTCACATAAGCTGTTGCTGCCGAAGTACCGGCAAAAGCTTTATACCCTTGCCCCGATGCTGCAGTACTGGAAAACCGCGCCGGAGCATAAAGTGAAACACAGGAGCCGTAGTTCGAATATGGCATTCGCTCGCCATGCGCATTCTCTGCCCCGATCAACCACACATGCTTTAATTGGCTCAATGCGTTCGCTTCGCAGGCATCGCTCTGGTTATTGCCCGCCGCAAAAATCAAATACGGTTTTTCCTCGTTTATCCAATCGGTCAACAGATCAAATAATGGCTCAGGCAAAAATGGCAATATCCAGCTGCCATTCACAACATCTGCCTTCATCAAACGCGCTACCGAAAAAGCCAGAATCATATCGGACGTCCAACTCGATACCTGTCTGATTGCAATAAGCTCAGCATTTGGAGCTAGGCCATCTATCCCTTGTTGATCAGCCTCTGCCGCGATCAAGCCGGCCACCAAAGTGCCATGTTGATCGAGAGAGCTTTGCGGACTGACATCATTGGTTCTCCGGTCAGCGTCGTACTGAAACACTACCTTTGCACCGGAAAATTCCGGGTGATTGAAATTAAATCCATCATCGATAATTGCTAGCCGGACTCCTTTCACTTCCGGCTGAGCAACAAGCCCTATCGACATAGGGCCTGAAGATTCACCTTGTACTTGTGCCGCTTTTTCTCGATTGTAAAATATCAGGGTGTGCATAAATTACCGCTTTGTGTTGCCGCAATCGCTCCATCACACCTTGTATATCGTTTCCTGAAAAAGTAATCAGCCAAAGATCGGCCTGCTCCAGCCGAGCCAATTGTTGAACGCGCAGAATGCGCGGATCAATTGACTCAGCCTATCGGCTCCAACTTCTCGCTTGGTCTTTATCACCAGGCGATCAGCCAGTTGCACTTGCAGTTTCTTTCCCTGTGTCTGCAATTCATACGCACTGCCTAGCGATCGCAGTTCAATTTGTTGGCCCAGATTGACAAAAGTCACAGCGCCCTGCCGCTCGGTTTCTGGTAATCCGATATGATCACGCGTCGGGCTTTCCAATCCATAAACCGCTGCACAACACAGAAGCAGCCAGCCGATCAGGCAAGCTTTAGTTACGCATCGGAAATTCGCCATCTGTCGCGATACAAAAGTTCATGCCCAACCAGGGCTGACAATTTTCATGGGCTGCCACTGCAGCACTTGCCCCAGCCGCTCCTAAAGCATTGGGGGCCATCACCACCGTATTGCTCGGAGTCACCGCTGACGCAGGAGCGCTGATATTGATACTACGCCCACCACCACCACCAGCATCACCGCACAAATAAGCACCTGTAACAGGCAATACGGAATTACCAAATCCTCCCTGCGCTTGCAATTCATGATTATGGTTCGGCATGGTGCTGCTATTCAAAGTGACCGAACTTTCGCCAACGGTTTTACCGATAACTCGATTGGTTAAACCCGGACCCGGCCCAACCCCCATGACAGCCAGAGTCTGCAGATTGGGGACATTAAAATAGGTCTGCATATCACCACCATAGGTATTCCCAATAACGGCATACAAAGCAGGATTTTGTTGAATGAATATTTTCTGTCCGGCACAAAATGCCCAGCCTACGGGAGCAAACTGGAAGCAGAAAACACGGACTTCACCGAAAAATGGATCTGACATGACGCACTCCTTAATTACGAGCCGGATAATTGCCGTTTAACGCGATAATGTAATTCATCGCCATCGTCGGCATCATATTGTCATGTGGCTGGCTGCCACCCACCGAACTGACTGAATTGCCTGCAAAACTCACAAGGTTCACAGTGGCGGGATTGTTGGCATACAAGGTATCGGTTCCACCAAGGGAGGCCGTTACCAGACCTGTAGCGTCGGTTGCGGTACCTGCAGTGGATACGGCAGTTAAACTATGAGTATGGGCCGGTATTTGGGCGCTCGTCAGGCTTACCGTTTCTGTACCAAACGGCTGGGCAAAAGCAACAGGTGCTACATTCGCGGCGGTGCTGGTACCAAAATGCACAGGAACCCGACCGCGTAAATCCGGCAAGCCAAAAGTGGTTCGGCCATCTCCACCGAAGGTGGCGCCAATCAGTGAAAAGAGGACTTGATTGTCATTTACCTGCACTAAAGTGCCATCACAAAAGTGCCAACCCACTGGCGCATAAGTTCCAGCAAATAGCCGGATCTCACCTACAAAACAGTCACTCATAGTGGTTCTCCTCAGTTGCGTTGCGGGTAGATGCCACTAGTGGCGATACAGAAATTCAAACCCAGTGACGGCTGCATATTGTTATGTGGTTGACCACCGGTTGTGCTGATACTGCTGGCATTGAGCACCACATTATTGCTGGGGGTCTGAGTGTCGATGGGAGCATAATCCGGCACAGTTGTAGTGCCAGTACCCACCCTGGCAGTGGCCAGATAATTACCTGGGGCTATCTTTTGACTGGCAATTGCCGTGGTGGCATACAACTGATGATTATGGGCGGGAATTTGGTTGGTGTTCAGGGAAACAGCGCTGGCACCGCCCGTGTTACCAATGGCAATCGCTACTCCATTCAGCGATCCTTGCGCCACCGGAGTGCGGCCACGCAAATCCGGCACAGCGAAATTGGTCCGCCCATCTCCGCCAAACTTAGCTCCGAGCAAAGAAAATAGCGCCTGATTCTGATTAACAGGCAATATATTGCCATTACACGCCAGCCAGCCATTGGGCGCCCAGTTATAACTGAACATTTTTATCTCACCTAAATAAGGCTCCATCTTTCCTCCTGTGCCGCAGTATTTACAACCGCGACGATTGGCTTTTACACTCGCTGCAACTTACCCAGCGTCCGACGACAATTACTCTATGATGGCCATTCAACTTACCCGCTATACGGAACAGGATTTGCCATTTCTGCTCCGCCTTTACTCCTCAACCCGAGAGGAGGAAATGCGTTATTTCCCTTTTGACGAGATGCAAAAACGGAATTTTTTGCATCAACAATTTTCTGCTCAACTTCACCACTACACCGAGCATTACAACACCAGTCAGTTTTTTATCGTGCGCCGCGATGATCTTCCTGTCGGCCGATTATTTCTTGATCAATGGCAACAGGAGATCCGTATTGTGGATATCAGCCTGTTACCGGAATTTCAACAACAACAAATTGGTTCTTGGTTATTCAACTTTGTTTTTGAGCAAGCAACAACGCAAAACCTTCGGGTATCCATCCACGTCGAGCAACACAACCCGGTAAGGACCTGGTACGAAAAATTAGGCTTTAAGTACAAAAGCCAAACCAATGAGGTGTATCTGCTGATGGAGTGGCAACCAGCAATGTAATGAACCACCCTGAGCACACAGTGAAGACGCTGCAACTGTTTTTATTCCGCTATTCTTCTGTTGACGACCAACTCGTACTCGATCGGACTTTTAGGCGACAGAAACAGGCTGGCCTCACCCAAAGCCGGGTGTTCCAAGCGGTAGGTTCCTTGGGGCACATGAAAACTTTGATCGCCAATAAAATAGGCTGCAAATGCTTCCCAGCGCGAGGGATCCAACTTGCCTTTAACGACTCTGTCCAATGTCAGGCTAACTTTTGTTCCGCCATCATCTTGTAACTGCAGTTGCTGTCCCACCAGTTGAGTTAAACGTTCATAGGTATAAAACTGCATAAAGATTCCGTATCTCAGTTTTTTGCACGATTGTTTAACTATAGATGCCTCATAAGGTTCTGCACGCAAGAGCCATTTTTTGGCACCAAAATCATTAATTGATTTCACAAAAAACAACGCGCCATGATCCACTTTCAATCAGTTGTCCTGGGAATTTACGACTCCTATACAAGCCGCCTTCAATCGATGGTGTGTGGGCATCAGTGCCTCGGTGATAGCAACCGTTTCCTCATGAGAGAACAACTGGCGATTAATATTATTTTCGGTATGAAATGGCAAATCAGGCTGCTTTGAATGGCGACCGAACCGCTCCTGAAAAACTCTAGCCTGATCGCCCTCAACAACAATACCGAAATGCTGGCCAACATACTCAAGGGCCTGGGGGTTCAACATTGAATAATCCAGAACGGAGATATCCTGATCAAGGCAATGCACGAGCATTTTCTGCATTATTGACTCCAGCACAGCGATACGGCTTTCCAGCAAACTCTGTTCACTTCCACAACCCGCAAATACTGGGTGCAATTGAGCCAGGGCCGGGGCGAAGCCCATGTGCATTCCAGCACTTTTAACATGAGAGGCAAGGACTTCCACTGGATCGCGGACCAGCAGCAAAACAGGCACCTGCGGCCATAGCTCCCGAATCAGCTCCCAATAAAAAATATCCCAGGCATTCCATTTCACTATCACGTGGGGTTGCGCAAGTGAAGAACGACCCTGCAAATACAGACATAGTCGCAACAGAGATTTTTTCTGGTCCCTGTGCATATTTTTAGCCAGCAGAATTTCTGTGAGCAGACGGGATTCAGACAGGACAGAACAGTTCTCCAGTTGCGCCAGGCAGCCGGAAACCAAAGTGGAGCCACAGCGCGAAACATGAAAAATAAACCCTGCAGGATCGGGCAGTTCAGGCAACTGCTCAGCATAAAGCAAAAGCTTTTGACCGAGGAACGAGGCGCAATAAGAGCATTAACCAGATTCTGACGGCAGTGCGTTATATATTCGTCATAGAACGGCTGAACTGCCCTACCCTGCGGCAAACACCACCGGATTTCAGCCGTACGCGCGTCAAAAGCGTAAGGGATCCACTGCTGCGCTAATACTTCTACAGGCACCCAATCCGCCTTGCGGTTGGCGGCAGAAAAAAATCCATCGCTTCTATATCTGTATGGGCACCACCAAAAGCATGCACACCCGCAAGATCCACAAACTCTTTTAAACTTGTCGAAGATTTCCCAGACGAAAATTCTGACGCGGCCTGTACCAGATTTTGATAAGCCCGCTGATAGGAATCAATATTGTTCATTAAGAGCAGCGTCGCAAAATTTACTGATATTGCGATTAAGCCGATCCACAAGCGATGGCTCTATAGCGCCTTCGCGAGTTGCCAATATCCACTGCTCAAACTCCGCAAAGGTCGCACTTTGAAAAACCGCGGCAATCGCCGGCTCCAGCCCCAGACCGAGTTCGTCATACACCATCATATCCAGCGGCCATTCTTTTTTTCGATGGACGAGTCAAGTTTTTGCACGCGGGATAAGCGGCTTTTTTTCCAGATGCGTTTGATCTGAAAAACACCCAGAGAGCCTGTATCGCTGAAATCTGGCAAGAGGTCATCGCTCGGCGCTTCCGGTAATTCAAGAACAAATTCAGGAAATGGTGATTGTCGATAACAAAATTGAATCCGCCCGCCCGGCAAGAGTTGAATATTCCGCTGATACACCGGCATATTCAGGCTGGACTGGTTTTCCCCCAAGCGATAATCACCGTAAACCTGAATGTCGGTAGTCAACTTGAGGCAATCGTGCTCAGGACAGGTGTCCGGTAACGGAATTACCCCAGACAATAAAGAATGGTCTCCCCGGTGCAGACTCCGGGCCATATCTCGATTCAGCGTAAACAAATCGCCGAGGCGAAAATCAGCAATACCTCGCTTTTGCTCCACAGCCAGCCAGGCCTGCAAATGAATTTTTTCCGGGATCAAGTGGCCATCCGTTTTGAGGAATTGCTGCAGATGACTGAATATCCAAACCTGCGGCTCTCGGCGCAGCAGCGTGTTCATAGTCTCGGAGATGATCAGATCAAAAAGCTGTCCCTCTGACGCCATCCAACGTGTGGCATCGGCCTGCTCAATCGCCACCACTTTGCCGTGAAGCTGTAACAGATCCACCAATTGTTGAATCGCCACTATATTGTCCGCATGAATATCCAGCAGGGTTACGCGTACCGGCGCAGCGGGGAACGCCGCCAGATAAGGCAGCAGCAGCAGACCGTAAGGGCCCGTCCCGGCATAGAGAATATCCACCGCAGAACCATCCCGCGTTTTATCCGCAATCGCCTGGGCGATACCCTGCATAAAAACCTGCGAGCGCTGCACTTCCAGCAGACACCGGGCAGCTTGCTGAGGGGATATGGCGACGCCAGTGTCTAGCGCGATCGACTTCCAGCTGCAGGGATCATCCTGAACACTGATACCGGTGATCTGCCCCAACACATCTGCCAAAGCCTGCAGATGACCTGCATGTGTGTCCGGCCGGAATAGTGAATGCGCATGGTGTGTCAGCTGGGTTTGAAGATCTGTCAGTGCAATGTTGCGGTTCATCCGGCTCTTCTTGAAGTTATTTTTTATCGTAAGAAAAGTTAACAGTTGAAGTTTAGACCGAATCACGAGAATACAAGCGACACCTGGGAAATTAGAAGGAATGTCGAATGAAGGCAGGAATCACCGAAATTGGCAGCTATGATTTCTATACTGAGCCTGACTTTTGGAACCCGCCTGTTTATGTATGAACCACCACTCCAACTCATACTTAATTTTTTCCGTGAAATCAAACTGCCGTTTGAGCTGGTACAACTGGGCAATAACACCTTTATGCCGGGCATGACGATTGTCGATGGTGCCCTGTGGATCGACGCGGAAAAACTGATGCACCCCGGTGACTTGCTGCATGAGGCGGGGCATATTGCGGTAACTTCGGTAGAGCAACGAGCCCATTTGGGTGGTGATATGAAAAAAGCCGGTCACAGAGGCGGTGAGGAGATGGCGGCAATCGCATGGTCTTGGGCAGCGTTGCGCGCAATCGGGCTCGCCCCGGAAGTGGTGTTTCATCCCTGTGGCTATAAAGGCGGTTCAGAGAATCTGATTGATGCCTTCACGAATCATCAGGGATTTGGTTATCCGCTTCTTTGTCTATGGGGCATGTGCGAACAACCCGACAGCAAAGATGGCTACCCAAAAATGAAGCGCTGGTTACGAGACTAGATGGTTACGAGACTAGAGAAGGCTGGGTAATTGCGTTTTTTAACCATTTATTCGCTTCACAATCTATCACCAAGTTGATGCGATCCTCATCGCTGAAATTCTGTACCGAATGCTCTTGATCGGCATTGATGTACCACAGCTCTCCCGCTTTCATGGGCACATCTTGGCCATTGACGACAAAGCGAATCCGCTCGGATGTTTGTAACGGTAAATGCAGCCGCGCTTCGCCGTGTTCCAGACTTAATCCTTGATCACGATGCGGCTTGATTACCGCTCCCGCTTGCAAGCGCATCAAACGCACCGATTTTAACGGGCACTGCATGCTCTTCAGAAATGTATGCATGGCCGGACAAGCTTCCAATATGGGCAGATCCTGCCAGCCATCGGCCGAAGAAATCGCAAAACCTTGCAGAATTGGGTGAGCATTGATGTGCTCATGTTGACATCGAAGTGGCAACACATCCCAACCGCCTGAGTAGTCCTTGCGATTTACGTGATCCACCCATTCATTCCGCAACAATTGCGTTAACTCTTTTTGCAGACCTCGCAAGTCTTCACAGCTGGTTACAAATGCGCAGCTGATCGGCGACTCATCACCAACCTCGCACCACTTGTGGTTATACGATTTTAGTGGCTCCAGCATATCAATTCGCCTTATTGGATAACTCCGTTGGCCTTCAGATAATCCACCATCTTATCGACGAGTTCTTCCGGCGAAAATAATTCGGTATCTATAACCAGCTCTGGATTCAGCGGTTTTTCGTACAGCGAATCAACACCAGTAAAGTTTTTCAGCTCTCCAGAGCGAGCCTTTTTGTACAGTCCTTTTGGGTCTCTCTGCTCGCACACCTCAAGCGAAGCTTTGACATGACACTCAATAAACTCCCCCTTTGCGACCATGCTTCTTACCAGGTCACGATCCCGTTGAAATGGCGATATAAATGACGCCAACACAATGAGACCGGCATCGATCATCAGTTTTGCCACCTCGCCAACACGGCGAATGTTTTCGATGCGGTCCTGATCGGAGAAGCCAAGATCTTTGCACAACCCCTTACGGATCACATCGCCATCCAACAGATAGGTGCCGCACCCAATACTGGTTAATTTTCGCTCCAATAAAGAGGCCGTTGTGGTTTTGCCCGCACCTGACAGGCCGGTAAACCAAATGATCGTCGGCGCCTGATTTCTCGCATAGGCGCCAATATTATTGTTCAATAACGGATCAACTGAAATGCGGCTTTCCGCTTCCAACTTACCTCGCTCAGCAGCCGGTTCCAGCCTCATTACCCGTGTCGATTTCATGTGGTTTCCAGCAATGTTAGGCTTTACTAATCCCGTGCGCCTTTCGCACAAGGCCGATACGCGCATTAGCACCAAGGGAGTGGTACGTGGTCTGATAAAAACCGCGCCAACGTCCACTGCGCCACGCTTACGAGCGTGTCGCCGATCAGCGACAGCCTCAATAAATTTAGAGCATATCCCGATGATTACCAGTCCTCATATTGAACAGGAAAGCATCTGGTAACATCTGCGACGGAACCGGGCCCCACCGGCGCGGTTCAAACCCATTCGCATGACGCCTTCCGCATCAGCGACAGAGTGATTCACCAGCCCCAACCGGGAAACATAAAACCTGAGGAACGAAAAAAATGAAACAGCCCCTGATTACATCCCTGGCCCTAGGATCCGTTCTGGCTATGGGCGCCGCCAATTTGAATGCCGCTGAGAATCCCTTCTCTGCCATGACCCTGAAACAAGGCTACCAACTCGCCGGCGATCATGGAAAAACCGGTGAAGGAAAATGCGGTGAAGGCAAGTGCGGCGAAAAGAAAAGCGAGGGCAAATGTGGAGAAGGGGAAATGCGGTGAAAAAGAAAGATGAAGGAAAGAGTGGCGAAGGAAAATGTGGCGAGAAAAAAGGCGATGGAAAATGCGGTGAAGGCAAATGTGGTGAGGCCAAATCCACCTGATTTTCTACGTCGCGAGGTGGCCCACTTGGGCCACCAGTGTGCCTAATGTGTAAACAATAAAATGAAAAAACCCGTCACAGGTGTCGGCCTTGGCTTTCGTCGCGAAATGCTCGATGAGCTGCGTCAGCACGATCTTTCCACCATCGACTTCTTTGAAATCGCTCCGGAAAACTGGCTCTGCGCCGGCGGCCGATACGCCAGCAGCCTGCGCGAATTCACCGAGTGTTTTCCTTTCACGTGCCATGGGCTATCGCTGTCCATCGGCAGCGTCGATCCGCTGGACACTGCGCTGTTGCACTCAATACGCCACTTTATGGCGGAACACGATATTGCTCTGTATACCGAGCATTTATCCTGGTGCAGCCACAATGGCCATCTTTACGATCTATTGCCCATTCCCTGCACAGACGAAGCGGTCATGTGGGTAAGCCAGCGCGTAAAACAGGTGCAGGATATTTTGCAGATGCCCATCGGCCTGGAAAATGCCTCCTACTATTTTTCGCCTCCCGGTTCGCATATGTCGGAACAGGAATTCATCAGCGCGATCGTGCGGGAAAGCGGCTGCTATCTGCATCTCGATGTAAATAATATTTATGTGAACAGTCAGAATTTCTCTTTTGATCCCATCGCTTATATGAAAGCCCTGCCGTTGGAAAAAACCCGCTATATGCACGTGGCCGGACATTATGTTGAGAATGATGGCTTGATCGTGGACACCCATGGAGCAGCCGTTATAGATCCTGTCTGGGCGCTGCTGGAAACCACTTACGACCTGCTCGGCGATGCCACGCCCTGCCCGCCCATTTGCCTGGAGCGGGATTTTAATTTTCCCGCACTATCGGAGCTTCTAGCTGAAATAGCGCACATACGTGCAATTCAAGGACAGACAATAAATCAACGTGAGGCGCGGTCATGACAAAAGACATTACCTCGCCTCCTTCGCAATTACTAAATTTTCAGGAGCATTACAGCCACCACTTACGAGCCCCAGCAGAAGTGGCGCTCGATGAACACATACCACCGAGACGCAGCCGGGTTTATAAAGAACTTCTGTTTAACAACCTCTGCGGATTTCTCGATCGCTGCTTCCCCGTTACCCGATCTCTACTCGACGAAAGTTCTTGGCGCCAATTGAACAGGGCTTTTTATCGAGACTGGCGATGTCAAACGCCCTACTTCAGCCGTATCCCCTGGGAGTTTGTGCAGTATGTGTCGAGCAAACCAAACCCTGATGCGGGCGATTGGTTTGGTGAATTGTTGGATTATGAATGGCGTGAGCTTGAAGCCGAGATTCATAAGAGCACGGTTGTGCATACCCCATATCCGATCAATGAAGGAGCTGTCTTACAGGTCAATCCGACGCTACAAAACCTGCAATATCAATGGCCGGTACATCAAATCAGCAACTCGTTTATACCTGCCGAACCCACGCCGACATTTCTCCTGGTGTACCGACGCTTCGATCATCAAGTGCAATTTATGGAAATCAACGCGCTGACCTCTGTCCTGCTGCAGATTCTGCAACAAAAGCCCGCGACAACCGATGCACTTTTTGAGAGCTTGGCCGAGCTTATGGAGGGGAACAATCAACAGGCGCTGCGGGACTCCGGCAAACCTCTGCTACAGGATCTTGTCGAAAAAAACGCTGTCATCATAAAAAACAATTAGACACGCCTTTCTACACAAGGATGGCGCAGCCAGACGTTGACCCTTTGCTATACTTCGGAAATCCTGCCAGGCACCCCTAAAGGACGCGCGATGACCCATGTAAAAATGGGCAGCACCCAAAGAATTTACGAGAACAAGTCGAATTTCGTTATTCGCGAGGGTATCTGCATTGTTGCCGTGCTGATCCATCTCTCACTGTTTTGGGGGCTGAACAATCCCTGGCTGTGGTCTTTCGCGCTCTTCCAGGGGCTTGCTTATGCACCACTTCTGCACAATCTCCCAATTCTCTGTTTCAATGCCAATCGCAACCTGTTGATCGATACCTTTCTCTACAGCTTCTGCCTGGGAATATGGGGCTTCAACCTCCACCTCATCACATGTTTTGTGGCTGCTTCTTGCATCATTAATTTGGCCGCGGGCGGAATGATCGCACTTCGCCAAGCTGTGTTATTGCTGGTTGCCGGCGGATTAACGGGAGGTGCCGTATGGGGATTTTATTATCGGCCGGAATTACCCACCTCGACTCAGATCATCATCACTTTCAGCCTGCTGATGTTTATGACGGTGCTGGGCTTGAGGATCCATCGCATTAACAACCGTCTGCGCAGCGTGCGCAATAGCCTGCAAAAGCAGCGCGAGGAATTGCTGGATCTCAATGCTCTCGCTCTGACGGTAAACGCTCATATGAATATCGACGTTATCATGGGGCATGTGATGCAGACCATGGAGCGCCTTCACCCCTTCGAAGCACTTTATGTGCTGGCCTTCGACGAGCCGGGGCAGCGTTTGGAAGTGCTGGGAATTTACGGTTCCACAATCACCGAGCAGGAACACAGCGCATTCAGAAAATTCAAGTTCGATCTGGTGCGCGACCGGAACAGCATGTTCGTGAAATTTCTCCTCAAACGTAAAGCCATGTGCATACCCGATATCACCGCGGAGGTCATTGGAAAAAGCGACAAAATTGATTACGACCTCTATTGCGTGAAGCCGAGTGTATCCATCGCGTACTTTCCGGTTTTGGTTGAGGATAAAGTCATCGCTGGCGCTGCGTTTATCAACTACGAAAAGCGTTTTCACCTGACCAAACGCGACATGGACAGAATTCAGCAGATGCTGGTACAAGTAGGCACAGCGGTGCGCAATGCCACTTTGTTCAAGGAGCTGGCGATAGCCAAGGAAGAAGCGGAAATTGCGCAGCGGAAAGCCCAGGCATCGGAGGAAACCAAAAGCCGCTTTCTCGCCAACATGAGCCACGAAATTCGCACGCCCCTAACAGCCATCATGGGCTACTCGGAAGCACTCACTGAGGAAGGCGTTACGGCAGAAGAGCGGAGCACATTCATCGGGCACATCATGCGCAGCGGTAAACATCTGCTGAGCATGATTAACGACATACTCGACATATCCAAAATTGACGCGCGCAAGATCGAAATCGAGCGGCTTTCATCAAGCCTTCTGGAAGTGCTATGCGACATAGATTCCTACATGAAAATCAAAAGTCGCGAAAAAAATCTCCACTATGCTTTGCACATCGACTTTCCCATACCCGCCACATTGGTCACAGATCCCACGCGACTCAAACAGGTTTTGCTCAACCTTTGTAATAACGCGGTTAAATTCACCGCCGAAGGAAACATTACCATCCAGGTACATATGCACACTGACGAATATTTGCAAATTGCTGTTTCTGACACAGGAATTGGCATCGGTGAAAACGAAAAAGCCAGGATATTTAGTGCATTCGATCAGGGAGATACATCCACCACACGATTATTCGGCGGCACCGGCCTGGGATTGTATATCTCCAAAAATCTCGCGCAGTTATTAGGTGGTGACCTCACCTTCGAGAGTCAAAAAGGTCTCGGCAGTACTTTTATCCTCCAACTACCTGTCGGTGTGAAAACCGGCCCCTACATTCGCGATATTTCGGAATTCCAGAACCGCATGGCAGCGATTATGGATTCAAAAACCTACGGCGGGATCAGCCGCATCAGCGGCAATGCTTTGGTTGTCGAGGATAATCAGGAAAATCAATGTCTGGCGGAACGCCTGCTGCGGCAAGCGGGTATGAATGTGGAAATAGTTGATAACGGGATCAAGGCTATCGAAGCCGTCCAAAACAAAAAATACACCCTGATCCTGATGGACATGCAAATGCCCGTCATGAGCGGTACAGATGCCGCGCGTGCCATCAAGGCGCTGGGAATTCAAACCCCCATAGTTGCATTCACTGCCAATGTGATGACACACCAGATCGAGGAATATCAACGGCTTGGTTTTGCTGGAGTGGTGGAGAAACCGATTATTCGGGAAAAATTATTCGCAATCCTAGAGCAAGTGACCCGACCTCTGACAGAACAGCCAAATCGGATACTGGTGGTGGACGATAATGAAGTCAATCAGATGATTCTGTTTCGCTATATCACCAAGGCCAATGAAAAAGCGGAAGTGTCTATTGCGGCCACCGGTGAAGGCGCCCTCGAATTCATCAAGCAACAAAAATTCGACCTTATTTTCATGGATATGGAAATGCCGGTGATGGACGGTCTGACGGCCACCAAACAGATTCGCGCCATGGGCGACAATACGCCGCTCTATATTGTGTCCGGCAATGTCAGCCCTGATGACCGCGCAAGCTGCTTGGAAGCGGGCGCAACCGGACACATCAGCAAACCTCTGGACAAGGACCAAATCAGGCAGCTGGTGCAAAATCTGAAAATTGGCCCTTGAAAAAGCCCATCCCATCGACACATTCCGTCCTTCCGGCTTGCCTCAAATCAAATATCGACAACACTTAAACTGAAAACCAGTGAAACATAAGTATGATGGCGATTGCCTAACATAGACTTCAGCAATGCGGAGCCAAAATTATGAGAGTTGGAATCCTTACCGGCGGTGGTGACTGTTCCAGTCTGAACGCGGCTATCAGTGGCGTCGCAAAAACTCTTATCGAAACGGCAAATGCGGAGGTGGTGGGAATCGAGGATGGCTTTCTCGGTTTGATCGAACGCCGGGTGCAACCCCTGCAAAAATCAGACTGCCTAGGGCTGATTCAATCCGGCGGAACTATTTTGGGCACCTGCAATCGCTCTTCTCCGCTCAACTACAAAGGAAAGGATGTCTCCAGCTCGGTTATGGAGTTTTATCGTGAACTCGGCCTGGACTGTGTGGTGGCGCTTGGCGGAGACGGCACCATGTCCCTGTGTCACGAACTCAGCCAGCGCGGAATGAACTTCGTAGGTATTCCCAAAACCATCGACAACGACCTCATGCATACGGACCGCAGCTTCGGCTTCGATACGGCGGTGGGAATCGTCGCTGAATCCATGGACCGTTTGCATACAACGGCGCGCAGCCACGGGCGGGTAATGATCGTTGAAACCATGGGTCGCTACGCGGGCTGGATAGCGCTCTACGGCGGTATGGCGGGCGATGCGGACATGATCCTTATGCCGGAATTTCCTTATGAGCTGGACGAGGTGATCCGGGTGCTGCAGCAGCGGGCGACAACCCATCACTATTCAATGCTGGTGGTAGCGGAAGGCGCCGCGCCCAAGGAGGGCACCCAAGTGATCAGCCGCAGAGTGGCTGACAGTCCAGATCCTATTCGCCTCGGCGGCATCGGACATTTTCTCCAGCAACAGATCGAGCCGCATATCCCCATGGAAGTGCGCACAACCGTCCTGGGGCATGTGCAAAGGGGCGGCCAGCCAAGCGCGTTCGACCGCTTATTTGCCACCAACCTGGGTTGCTATGCGGCGCGCTTGGTTATACAGAAGGAATTCGGTCGTATGGTCAGCGTCCACAACAACAGCCTTACCTCTGTCGCGCTGGCTGATGTCGCCAATCGCACGCGCACAGTAACGCACGATGACATGACATTATTGAGTGCGATCTATTCAGGTGTGAGCTTCGGCGTGCGGGATATACAAAATCTACTGAGCCAACCGGAAGCCGCTCACCCCCGATTGCGCTGATCACAAGGCGAGCCGGTTGCGTGACGAACCGGCTTTTCGTGCCTCTAATTGATAGCTTTTAACAATTGATCGATTTTTAACAACTGATAGGTTTTAACGAGCGCCAGCGTTGGATCATGACGCTATTGCGATTCTGTACTGATTGCAGCACCGTGAATCCAGCTCCTTCCAATTCACCTACCTGCTTTTCAGTGAAATACTTTTCCGCGCAGGGTTTTATTGCCTCATCTCCGTCGTCATCGCGATACACATGCAATGGCAGATTTTCGATATGGCAGGCGCCCAACGGCTGCCGCTCCGCCTGCGCCAATGCCAGCAACAACAAATAGGCGCCGTTACTCCACAGGTAATATTCATGCGCGCCCTGCTGCGGCAGTTCTTCAAAAGAAAAGCTGTCGATCACCGCTGTGCGTTTGCCATAGGGCAGCCGCAGCAGTACCCGCGGACAGGAAACAAAAACACGGTCCGCGGCTGGATGCTTACGCAATTCCTGCCATTTTTCCGTGGCGGAAATCCAATTAGCGAATTGGCTGTCGCCACCCGCCAAAACTACCGCGCCGGTTTTTCTCCGCCAAAGCCAAGAGTAATTCCATAAGCTGTAACCCGGCGGCATCAGCAGACAAAATTTCGTCGAGCAAAATGGCGTCGTAAGGTGTCTTGCCAATGCTCTGCGCGACGATATTCCGCCCTAATGCAGTCGCGGAAAAATCTTTTGCACTATTTTCCACTTCTTGCCGCACCTCCACTTCGGACACATCAAGCAGCGACAATTGGCAACCTCTATCCAGATCCAACCGTCGCTGTAAAAGGTCGAGGCCGCGCCAAGCGGATTCCAATTTTTGGAAAGCGCCTGAGTGCATGATTTTACGTATCACCTGGCCCATAGCCGCATCCACCGCCGCCAAATATTCGGGCACTTTCGGATGTTCTTTCGGCTGCAGATAAGGAGCGACGGTCTGACGAATCAGTTGATCGGCAAATCCACTGGTATTCGCAGCAACATTTCCTGAAAGAATCGCATCCAGTAGATCAGGCTTAGCGGCAGAAGGCTGCTGTTCGCGGTCAGCCGGAATTTTCTCAATCAAGCCCTCGCTGGAAAGCAACGCAACAGCTTCATTGAATTGCGATGGCGACTGCAGTTGCTTTTTTATCGCGCGATAGCGGTTGAAAAGACTGATATTGTCGTACAGATGATCCGGGTGCATATCCTGCAGACTGGCAAAACGGATTGCCTGCTCGTCAAATGGCAGCTTTACTGCTACGCCAAGTCGAGCAAATACTTCATCGAAATTGTCCGCATCCAGACGCAGATGTTTTCTGTGCTCCAAAGGTTGGGAGCGCGGTGCAGCGCCAGCAAAATCCCCGAGCAGCAGAACTGCAAGCGGAGCCTTTTCCGAACCAGTCCGCTCAGCAGACGCATTTTTATCCCCAAACACCATGACGCCCGATCGAACGCTGATACCTGCCACATCCACTCCTTATTGCAAAAAAATTTATATAACGCGAAAAACCATTTTGATATTGCCAATCGCAATCACGTCGCCATTCTCGAATACCGACCGGGTTACCTTTTTGCCATTGAGCGACACCCCGTTGGTCGAACGGTTATCCTGAATTTCCCAGTAGCCATTTTCCCAACGGATAACCGCGTGCTGATTTGAAACGGTGGGATCTTCCAGAACGACATCACACAATTGGCTGCGACCAAGACTCCACTCGCGATCCACACCCACAGGTAATTTGAGTTCGATAAGCGAGCCTTTTTTAATGCCGGATTTCACCAGCAAAACAGCGGGGGTCAGATGAGCATCGAGAGGTTTTTTTCCCAGTGCCCGCGCCATGAATTGCGAGTTATTCTCGTCTGCCGGCTCTTTTTGCACTTCGATCCCCGGCATGCTGACGACGCGGAAAAATGAAGACTCGATCATGGTGCGATTATTATTTCCCTCAGCGGCCAAGCCGGAAAATTGTCCCGATTCGAACACATCGTAAGCAGCCTGTTCTTCGCCAACTTCAAGATCGATAAAGACGAATTTTTCATCGCCGATGGTGATTACGTCCCCGTGCTTAAGCCGTGTGGGGCGGGCGATACGCATGGTATTAACAAAGGTGCCGTTGGTTGATTCCAGGTCTTTGAGAATGACGGTTTCCGCATCGACAACCAGGACCGACGCATGGTGGCGGGACAGAAGGCCGGAGTCGACCTGAATATCGCATTGTGAACTGCGGCCAATCAGGGTGGACGCCTTATCGAGGATATGGGTCTGATCTGAACGGAGACTTTTCAAACGGAACTTTGTCTGCATCAAAAATACCTGAAAAGGTTTGAGAGCGGAAAGACAATAGCCGTAGATCAAACCGAAAAAACAATGGCTGAGTCGCGCTCATTGTTATACAAAGATTCGACAAGTTAAATGGAAATAAACGCCATGTCCGGGAGGGAACCACCCAGCCGCCAGGAGGAGCTCAGCGGCTGTCGGTCAAGGGCGTAACAATTGCAGGATTTCTTCAAGCTCCGCGATGATGGAGCTGGCTTTAGGCTCACCCTGCCCTTCCGGTTTAACTTCCAAAGTTAATTGTTGGCGTGCACCACCAATGGTGAATCCTTGCTCGTAAAGCAGGGCGCGAATCTGACGGATCGTCAACACATCCTGACGCTGATAATAACGACGATTGCCTCTGCGCTTTACTGGTTTAAGCTGGGGAAATTCCTGCTCCCAGTAACGCAAGACGTGGGGTTTTACCGCGCACAGCTCGCTTACCTCGCCTATGGTGAAATAGCGCTTGCCGGGAATAACCGGCAATTCATTGTTGTGGCTTGCTTCCAACATAAGCTTCCACCCGCGCCCGCAATTTTTGTCCCGGCTTGAAAGTTACAACCCGGCGTGCCGTGATGGGAATTTCTTCACCGGTTTTCGGGTTACGGCCGGGCCGCTGCTTTTTGTCACGCAGGTCAAAATTCCCGAAACCGGAAAGTTTGACCATTTCATTGGCTTCCAGCGCTTGGCGGATCTCGTCGAAAAAGTTTCCACGAGCTCCTTCGCTTCACGCTTGTTGAAGCCTAGATCTTCATAGAGTTTTTCCGCCAGATCGGCTTTTGTCAGGGACTCAGACATAGGGCTACCTTAGGTTGGCTCCGAACTCTCGCTCCAGGCACTCCACCACTCCAGCCATGGAAGCGTTGACTTCCTCATCTTTCAGCGTTCTGGAAGGATGTTGGAAAGTCAGGCTGAAAGCAAGACTTTTCCTTTTGGGATCAATACCTTCACCACTATACACGTCAAACAGCTTCAGCGCTTTTAACACATCGCCTGCAGTTTTTCGAATGCTTCTCTCAAGATCTGCGACACGCGCCCCCTTATCAACCAACACCGCCAGATCGCGGCCGACTTCCGGGAAACCTGGATAAGGCTTGAAAACGCGGCAGATTTGCGGACAGCAGCGCTTTGAGCGTCAATTCAAACACAAAGGCGGGCTTAGCCAGATCAAGGACCTTTT
>JANPZW010000009.1 GCA_024707385.1 Cellvibrionaceae bacterium
AGAATGGAATGTCATCATCAAAACCATCGAAGTCAGGCGCCGGAGAGGACTGCGGCGGAGCTGAACGCTGGTTGCTGGCCGGCGCGGGCCGCGAGGACGGCGGAGCCGATGCGGGTGCACCATAGTCACCATAAGACGGTGCGGATGAACCGGTTTCCGCACCACCGCGCCCGTCGAGCATCTGCATCTCATTGGCGACGATCTCGGTGGTATAGCGGTCCTGCCCCTGCTGGTCCTGCCATTTGCGGGTTCGCAGGGATCCTTCGATATACACCTTACTGCCTTTGCGCAAATACTCCCCGGCGATTTCTGCCAGACGATTGAAAAAGACAACCCTGTGCCACTCGGTCCGCTCCTGGGATTGACCTGTCTGCTTGTCTTTCCATGCTTCGGACGTCGCCACACTGATATTGGTAATTGCGCTACCACCCGGTGTATACCGGACTTCCGGGTCCTGCCCTATGTTGCCGATCAGAATAACTTTTATTGACACCACGGCTTGCCACACTAAACCTCCAGATTTTTTACCGATAACCAATGGGGCATCAGTCTATATGTTCGCCCCGGATCTTCATACCGTCAGTGCGCACCCATCTCTTGTAGAAACGCATTCAACTGCGCCTTTTGAAACAGGCGATCATCAACCTTCAGGTAAAGCAGCGCCTGCTCCTTAACCCACAGAGCTTCAACCACACCTGGGACACCAGTTTGTATCTGGCGAAGCTCCAGCTCGCGATCGAGCGGAACACATACGCTGGTGAGATAACGGGGAGCGCGCATACCGCTGGCAACCCCCAGCCAAATGAGATTAACCACCAGAGCCGCCATCAATACGCTGTCGAATCCCCAATGCTGGTAACAAAATCCGCCGACGATTCCGCCGGACGCAGCACCGAGAAACTGGCAGGTAGAATAAACCCCCATCGCGGTGCCTTTATTACCTGCTGGTGCCAGTTTGCTGACCAGCGACGGCAAGGTGGCTTCAAGCAAGTTGAATCCGGTAAAGAACACCAGAAGCCCAACCAACCAGAATCCAATGGAATGCGCACAGGCCAAGAAACCCTCGGCAGCGACAAGCAGGGCCACCGCACCAACGAACACCATTTTGATTTTGCGCTTGCGCTCGGCGATGTACATAAAAGGTAGCATCAGCACGAATGCAATCATCATGACAGGCAGGTAATAGTGCCAGTGCTTTTGAGCCTCTATGCCGGCGTCATCAAACACCAATGGCACTGCCACAAACATTGCCGTTAAGGCGAAATGCAAAGCGAAGACGCCGAAGTTAAGACGCAACAGATCAAAATTGCGCATGGCACCCGTCAAGAGCGCCGGCACTGCCAAACCATCGGACCCCTGCCGCCCATCTCTCGGTGGATCGGGTACCAGCAGGTACAGAATTGCCATGCCCACCAAAGAAAGGCAGGTCGATACCCAGAAGATCGAGGACAAACCGCCAACTGCGGCCAGCATAGGCCCCAGCACCATCGCGACGGAAAACGACATGCCGATGGAAGCACCTATCACGGCCATGGCACGGGTTCGGTTTTGCTCCGATGTGAGATCACCGACCAGCGCCATGACGGCGCTGGCGATGGCTCCCGCACCCTGCAGTGCCCGGCCGATCACAAGCCCCCAAATTGAATCCGTGAGTGCAGCGACAACACTGCCGAGAAGAAAAATAGCCAAGCCCAGATAAATAACCGGCTTGCGCCCCCAGATATCGGAGAGCAGCCCCAAGGGAACCTGAAAAATCGCCTGGGTTAAGCCATATCCGCCCAATGCCAGCCCCAACAGGAAAGGCGTAGCACCTTCATAACGGGCGCCAAAAATCATCATGACGGGAAATACCATGAATAACCCGAGCATGCGAAAGACATACAGCAGCGCCAGAGTCGCCACTACTCGCATCTCGGAAAACGGCCTGCCACTGCTCACAGCGAAACTCTCTATCGACAAAAGTGCGGCATTCTACCAGCCGATACGAACGACCCAAAGGATTTGCTTCGCAGTTATCGGCCAGCTCGGTCCTGTATCGGCAACGACAAGCAATGAAAACGGTGCCAGCAAAAACTCCAGGTGTGGGACCAGGACACGGCAGCAAACTCCACAAGAAGCTAAACTCTTTCGGGGGAACTGGAATTTAGGCATAATTCATGCGTTTTTCGGTGGACAAAGTGCGGCCGGCTCGGCCCGCCCTCTTAGGTCAGGAATCAACATAAGGCAGACTATATTGTGACCGCAATTTCAGCACGCCCCGATGTAAAGGGTATATCGCTGTATTCTTTGAACAACAGCCTCCAGACTGGGCTGCTCGCATCCTTGATCACCGAAAAAATCGGTATTGATTGCTCTATCATCTCCCGGCTCGCGCCGGATACGACAGCCGATCACCTTTTGCTGATCGACTGCCATGGGGTCGGCGCAGACGACCTGCGGGAATTGATCAACGAGGTACACTCCCACGATCAACCCCTGACAGCAGCATTGCTCAATGCCCAGCACAACAGCGATCACGAAAATCTGCTGGACTGGCCCTGCATCTCCGGTCTTTTTTTTACCGACACCGATCAGGAACAGCTGATCCGCGGACTCGAGTGTCTGCTGCGCGGTGAATACTGGGTACCGCGCCGCCTACTTCACCATTTTCTGGAAAAAAACCGCCGCGCCCCATCAATCCGTCATATCGATATCAAGCTGACGAAACGTGAGCGGCAGATTCTCCGCTTGATCAAGAACGGCGCTACCAATCTCGATATAGCAGCGGCCCTTGAAGTCAGTGAACACACCGTTAAAAGCCACCTTTATAACGTCTACAAGAAAATCGGCGTTCGCAACCGCCTCGAAGCAAGCAACTGGGTGCGCGACATGGAAGACCTGTAATTTTATACAGGTCTTTATCAAAAAACCTGATCCTCCCGACAGGGATTTTCGTATACTACCCCTCTTTCACGCAGCGATCGGCGCTGCGCTCAGCTCTTGTATAGGGGTAGCTTGTGGATCGCATTCTGGTTCGTGGGGCACGCACTCATAATCTGAAAAACATTGATCTCGATATACCGCGGGACAAACTTGTGGTTATCACGGGCTTGTCGGGATCAGGCAAATCGTCACTGGCTTTTGACACTCTTTACGCTGAAGGACAGCGCCGCTATGTGGAGTCTCTCTCCGCCTATGCGCGGCAATTTCTGTCGATGATGGAAAAGCCTGATGTTGATCACGTTGAAGGCTTGAGTCCCGCAATCTCAATCGAACAAAAATCCACATCCCATAATCCCCGCTCCACCGTCGGCACCATCACCGAAATTTACGACTATCTCCGCCTGCTGTTTGCGCGCATTGGTGAGCCTCGCTGCCCTATACATCACTCCCCGCTTGCCGCCCAAACCATCAGCGAAATGGTTGATCAGGTCATGGCCATGCCCGAAGGCAGCAAACTGATGCTGTTAGCTCCGATAGTGCGCGAACGCAAGGGCGAACACCTCCATATATTCGAGTCCCTGCGCCGCGACGGCTTCGTGCGGGTGCGCGTGGATGGGATCGTGGTAGATCTTGATGATGTTCCACTGCTCGACAAAAAGAAAAAGCACACGATTGATGTCGTGATCGACCGATTCAAGGTGCGCGAAGATATCAAACAACGCCTCGCCGAAAGTTTCGAAACCGCTATCAATTTATCCGAGGGGCTTGCCATTGTTGGATTTATTGATGGCAACAAAACAGAGCAGATTTTCTCTGCCAAACATGCATGCCCGCATTGTGATTACTCGCTTTCCGAGCTGGAACCCAGGCTGTTCTCCTTTAATAATCCGGCGGGCGCTTGTCCCAGTTGCGACGGGCTCGGCCTGAAACAATTCTTTGCCGAAGAAAAAGTCGTGCAGTATCCAGAAGCTTCTATCGCAGAGGGCGCCATCCGAGGCTGGGACAAACGCAACCTGTATTATTTCCATATGCTGTCAGCGGTGGCGCAGCACTATAAATTTGATCTCAAGACGCCCTGGCACAAGCTCGGCAAAAAGCAGCGTCAGGCAATTCTGTATGGCTCGGGCGAGGAAGTCATCGATTTTATTTATGTGAATGATCGCGGCGATACATTCCATCGACACCACGCTTTTGAAGGTGTTATCCCCAATCTGGAGCGGCGTTATCGCGATACGGAATCCAACTCCGTGCGCGAGGAGCTTACGAAATACCTAGCCAGCCAGAAATGTCCCGATTGCGATGGCACACGGCTGAAATTGGAGGCCCGCAGCGTCTACGTGGACAACAGAACGCTGCCGCAAATAGCGGATCTGCCGGTCGGAGAAGCTCATCAATATTTCAGCAAGCTTTCATTTACCGGCGCACGCGGCAAGATCGCCGACAAAATTTTAAAAGAATTGCGCGACCGCTTTCGTTTTCTTGTCGACGTCGGATTAAATTATCTGACCTTGAGTCGCAGCGCGGACACACTCTCCGGCGGTGAAGCACAACGCATACGACTGGCCAGCCAGATAGGCGCAGGCTTGGTGGGCGTTATGTATATTCTCGACGAACCCTCAATCGGCTTGCATCAGCGCGATAATGACCGCCTGCTGAAAACGCTCATTCACCTGCGCGATTTGGGCAATACGGTAATCGTTGTGGAGCATGACGAAGACGCCATCCGCAGCGCGGATTTTATTATCGACGTCGGGCCTGGGGCGGGTGTGCACGGCGGCGAGATAGTCGCCAGCGGCACACTCAACGATATATTGAAAAGCAAAAAATCCATCACCGGCAGTTATTTGGCGGGCAGAAAATCCATCGAGGTTCCCCGCAAACGCACCCCGCCAAACGAGGATAACTGGTTGGTGCTGGAAGGCGCTTGCGGCAACAATTTGCAGAATGTCACTTTACGGATACCAGTAGGACTGATGACCTGCGTCACTGGCGTGTCCGGATCCGGAAAATCGACATTAATTAATAACACCTTGTTTCCAATCGCGGCGACGGAGCTGAATAGAGCCTCCACTTTGACGCCCGCTCCTTACGACTCACTGCGCGGACTGGAATTATTCGACAAGTGCGTGGATATAGATCAAAGCCCGATCGGTCGCACACCACGCTCAAACCCGGCAACCTACACAGGAATTTTTACACCCATTCGCGACCTCTTCTCCGCCACTCCCGAAGCCCGTTCTCGCGGTTATCAGCCCGGCCGCTTCAGTTTCAACGTCAAAGGCGGCCGCTGTGAAGCTTGTCAGGGTGACGGCGTAGTCAAAGTAGAAATGCACTTTTTGCCCGACGTCTATGTGCCTTGCGATTTGTGCAAAGGCAAACGCTACAATCGCGAAACACTCGATGTGCATTACAAAGGGAAGAATATTCACGAAGTGCTTGAGATGACGGTGGAGGATGCGCGCGAATTTTTCGACGCAGTTCCTGCAATCGCCGGAAAACTCCAAACGCTGATGGATGTTGGGCTCTCATACATCCACCTCGGCCAGTCCGCCACTACGCTCTCTGGCGGTGAAGCTCAGCGCGTAAAACTTGCCCGCGAGCTCTCCAAACGCGACACGGGAAAAACTCTTTATATTCTCGATGAGCCGACCACCGGACTACATTTCCACGATATTCAGCAACTGCTTGCAGTACTGCATCAATTGCGCGACCGCGGCAATACGGTGGTGGTGATCGAACACAATCTGGATGTGATCAAAACTGCCGATTGGATCGTCGATCTTGGCCCGGAGGGCGGCAGTGGCGGTGGCCAAATCATTGCCGAAGGTACGCCGGAAGCGATATGCACAGTGTCTGCGTCGCACACTGGACGCTTTCTCAAACCGCTGCTGCCAAATAAACCCACCAAAGCCGCCGAGAAAAAAGCATCGCGCACAAAAAAATAAACCCAGCCTAGCTGGGTTTATTTCGACGCAAAGATCAAGTCCACTTAGATCGCTTTCTTAGTACCCGCCTGGGCTGCCTCGTTGATGAGACTGTCCACTTGCTCAAGAGCCGCGTCCAATCGCGGGTCATTCGCGATCTGCATATGCCCCTCTAGTAAATCACGCGCTTTGTCGAATTTTTTGAATTCACAGAACATCATGGCGCGATAGACGACCGCATCTATATCTTCCTCATTGCTCTCTTCCACGCCTAACAGCTCGTCCAACTCCATCAAACCCAAGCTCTCGATTTCCTGGCGATACTCGTCTGGATTGTATTGCGCCATTTTTTCCGCGATGGACATACGGACTTCTTCATCGGGGCGACGATTGGATTGATCCTTTTTGCCTTTTTATCCTTCTTCGGTTTCTCCCGCTCAGTAGAAACCGATGCAACGTTGGACGCAGGTTCCTGCTCGAAAAGTTCCGGTGAGAAGGGTTCCTGTGGAATCGTTTCAGTGAGACCTTCCAGCGCCAACTCTTCAATACCGTCGAGATTATTCAGCGCTTCATCGTCGAGAACAAGATCATCAAAAGCTTCTTGAACTTCCCGGATCGTCGCCTCCATGTCGCTTACATCGGTATCCGCTTCCACCGCCTTATCGCCCAGCCAATTGTCTTCGCTCTTCTTTTTATGCGCGTAAACAGGCGTCAACGCGCTGTCAAAATCATCCAGCGATGACGATGCGGTCTCTTCACGACGGGGCTGGAAGCTGGCGAGAGTCGGCTCCGAGCGCAATGGATAATCCCGCACAGGAGCCGGTATTTCATCTTCTTCAATCGCCTGCCGGGTTTTCGCCGGTACCATTCTCCGGTAATACGCGAACATGCCGATAAACAACGCTGAGAGCGCAGCTGCGGCACCGAACATCAACCAAACCAACCAACCGCGGCGCTCAGACTCTGCAACAGGCGGCGTTATGGCTGGCTCCACTTCTATAATGGATCGGGCCTCCTGACTGCCTACTGCGGTCACAGCGGCGGTCGGAGGGGACAGCGAAAGATCGGCGGTCTGACTCTCAGCTACCGGCACTCCGATCTGGCCGAGCAAGCTGTCCATTTCCTGAGTCACATCATTGTCCGGCACGCCGAGCTTCTGTCGGAGATCTGAAATCTGCTGCCGCTGCAGCACGATCAATTGCTTCAAGGTTTCCAGATATTCGGAACTCTCGACCTTTTCCATACGGGCTTTCAAGGTTTCGTTCTCACGCACGAGCATATCGATCAGTTCGCGGGTTTTATCATCGCGACTGTCGGAACCCAAGGTCAGCAGGCCGCGCATATCCCGGCTCTGTATGGCATCGTTACCGGCGCGGCTGGGGCGCTCAGCTGCCTGGGTTTCGCTCGTTTCGGGCGTCACCTCTGCCACCTGCCCTTCCCCGGAGCCCTGTGCCGGCACTGGTGCCAAGCTTGGCGGCTTGCTACTTCCCTGCTCTTCACTCAAGCGAAACGTCGACAGATCCGGCATTTGCAGCACAGCACCTGCGCGCAGGCGATTGATATCGTTGTTGGCGAATGCGTGGCTGTTATTCTCAAAAAGCCACTGCGAAGTATCGCCGATGCTTTGGCTGGTTCCTTCGCGCCAGCGCGCGGCGATTTTGGAAAGCGTATCGCCCGACTGCACTTTATATTTGCCGCTGTCCGTCGCCAGCGGCTCCAGTCGCATCTGGAGCGGCGCACGCGAACGGGAGGAAGAAGCCGTTGCTACCGGTTGAGGAGCCGGCTGAACGTTGACTTGCCGCTCAGGCCTTGCCGCACGCACAGGGGCGACAGGAGGAAGATCAAGGAGCACGGGATATTCGCGGTAGACAACGCCTTTGGGCCAGCGCAACTCAACCATGATATTCAGATACGGCTCGTTGATGGGCTCGGCTGAGGTTACGGACACCTGCGGGGGCACCCAACTCAGTAGCCACAACGAAGTTGATCCTATATGGCATGTAAAGAACATCGACACCCATTCGTGAGGCTTCGTCGGGTGTCACCTGCCTGACGATAAGTGTGTTGAGATCGATATCGCCCTCAAGACTTACCAATTCAATGGAGGCATTTAACGGCTGCCCCAGGTAGGAATCGGAGCTGAGTTCTCCCAATCCAAGACTGAGCGCAAGCGACGATGCTGAGGCCAGTGTCGCCCCAAACAACGCGGAAATGCAGCGGGACAGACGGCGTTGCTGTGGATGGGGTATCTGCAACTGCTTATTCTGGGTTTTATTTTTCACATTATTGTTACCAGATGAATTCACGCTCTACACCTCGATTTCTAAACAACAGGCACTAACCTACCGAAGCTGGCTCGGCAGCGGACAAGCCAATTCGCAGGGTTGGATTCACCCTATCAGGTGATCAAAACTTAATCAAATGATAGTCAGCGGAGCTTACGCAAATACCACGCCAGATGTGATAAGACTCTCAGGGACCTGGTCGAGGCTCATTTCTTCATGAGCATCAAAATAGCCCCATGAACATCAGAATCGCCTCATGCGCAATTGGACCGGGCGACTTTATAGTTAGGTTAGACTGAAGCACTTCCACACGCGAGACCCGTCAGCCTCAGTGCCCCTTGTTGTCCAGACCAATAAAACCCACGCATTATACTCTGCAGAATTGAAAAGAGGAGATGCCAGAGACGGCTATCAGCACTACCGGTCCACACAATCCGCAAAGAATGAAAAACTCATTCTTTTCTCAAACCCGAATTGTCTGGCCCATTCTTTTTTTCGGATATGGGCGGGCCCTTCCGCCCCTGGATAGTCATCCGCGGGCCTTTTATACTTCGGCGAATTTAAACTCAGGAAAAAGTATGGACGAGATAATTTCCGCTTTGCGCGAGCGCGGCGAACAGGTGCCGGTACCGCTGGACCTACCCACTGAAGACGACTTGCTCAATACCGAAGAACAATTGTTCCTGAACCTGCCCGCGGAGTATCGAGAATTTCTTCTCAGCGTGAGTGACATCGTCTACGGCTCAGTGGAACCCACCACCGCTGCCGACCCGCATTCTCACACATATATTCCCGAAGTGGCTGCTGAGGCTTGGAACATTGGCCTGCCGCGCCACATGATTCCGATATGCCAGAAAGACGATGGATATTTCTGCATAGACCCGGATGGGATGGTGCACCTGTGGTCGCGAGGTAAGTTCGCCGAGCAACAATGGGAAAGTATATGGAAGTGGACTTCTGAGGTTTGGTTAGGCGACGCATAAAGTCTTGCACGTAATGTCGCCCACGCCATTTTTATGGCTTTTTAACTAAGCTGAACTCGAATCAAGATCTTGTTGGTATAAGCCTGGAGGAAAATAGATTTAGCTGCTGTTATTGATAGGCATTGAATAGGTCCGATGCATTGATCAACAGGAGCATATGTGAAAAGAACCTACCTACTCGCCATCGGGTTTCTAAGCTGCGCGTCATTCGCCGACTCTGGCAATATTCCTAGCGGTACCACCTTGACGACCGGCGCAACCAGCAACGGTCATTCCCTTTTTGCCGCCACCATTAATCCCGCCGTAGCAGCCACCACCATTGGCAAAGACGAGAAATGGCGACTGAGCTATCTGCCCAGCCTCGCGCTCTCCGGCGAAGTTGGCGATGTGAATGACTTCGCCGACGACTTGGATGATCTGATTGACCTTCTCGACGATCCGTCACTTGCAGAAGGCTCGATGGAAGAAACCCGTGATCGCTTCAACCGTGTCCTCACCGCCATGGGAGAATCCGGATATATAAAAGTTTCTGCAGGCATGCACCTGCCTCTTTTCCCTTTATATTGGCGGCCGAGCGAATTTTCGGGCACCTATTTTATAGAGGCGGCTGTTGATACGCAGATTCGTCTCAGCCTGCTGGATGAACCCCTTGAATACGATGATCAACACAACAGTTTTTCTACCGGCTCCGCCGCCTATCTGAAAAGCGGAATAGAAAAACGGATTGCGCTCGGCTATGCCCGCGCAACATTAAATGAAAAACAATCCGCGAGATGGGGTGGCCAGCTGTATGTCGGCACCAAGATCAAACTGCTCAACCTCGAACTCAGCAAGCAGGTTATTGCCCTCCAACAACTGGAAGGGAAGGATGTAGAAGATCTCATTGAAGATGAATACAAAAATAACCTTGCATCCAGCACCAATGCTGCTGTGGATATCGGATTTTCCTGGATAAGCCGGCATTATCGCGCCGGACTTTTGTTGAGCAATCTCAATTCACCATCTTTCAACTACGGCGAACTCGGAACAAACTGCCAACAGTTTCCCGAGGAATCTTTCGCACGGAATAATTGTGAAGCGGCCGCCTACTTTGCCTATGATCAAGGTAGAATCAATGCATCCGAAAAACACACGAAACATGTTGCAGCAACCTTAGACGCTTCCGTATTCCCCACCGCGAACTGGGCAATCAACGCCGCCATAGATCTGGCAGCCTACGATGACATAGTGGGCGACCAAACTCAGCGCCTTAATATTTCCACTGCGCTCAACTCCCGCTCGGTTTGGCTTCCGGATATCCGCCTGGGCTATCAGAAAAATCTCGCCGGCTCCAAACTGGCCAACGCGGGACTCGGTATCTCTTTCTTTGACGTATTTACACTGGATGCACAAGTCGCTTTAGACGATGTTCTTATCGACGGCAAAAAAATCGCCACGCGGCTTCGCGCTCGCCCTTGCGTTTGAAGAAAAATTTTAACTTTATTTCCAATACGGAATAATTATCCGGAGTTCCAATGTCGATGCCAAGTTGCACGATGCACGCAAAATCAAAGATAGCCGCTTTCGTCTCTCTCGCGCTGATGCTAGCGGGTTGCGGCGGCACAGGACAGGATGAGAGCGCATCGTCCTCGACATCACAAGTCATCCAAGGTGTTGCTATTGATGGCTACCTCGCCCGCGCGATGGTATTTATTGACTACGACAACAATCGCACCCGGGACCCGTGGGAGCCTTTCGCATTCACTGATGACGATGGCTATTTTTCTTACAATCCGCTAACCCAAACCGACTATTGCTCTACAAACACCACAGAAAACCAGCGCTTGTTCTGTCTCCGAACTAATCGCCAACTACCTGGAACCGTAATCCGGATTGACGGCGGCTATGACGTAATGACAGGAGAGCCGTTTTTTGGACAATTAAGTCGTCGGATTGAGCAACGGCAACAAAATCCGATCATTATCTCCCCTATAACCAGCTTGTTCACGGACGCGCGAACGGATGAACAAAAAAATGCACTCTTCACTGCACTCAACATTACGCCCCGCGATCTGGATCAAGATTATTTCAATTCCGAAAATACCCAGAATGTTTCAAGCAACCTTCTGAGCCTCGCATTAAGGTTGCACAAAGTCGTCAGCATTATTAGCCAATCCATTCATGATCAATATGATGAAGTAGGCTCCAAAGCTGGCGCCATGAACGACGTCAGTGCTACGGTTTATCGGCACATAGCCCAGCAGATTACCAGAGACAATCAAAGCCTGGATGACATTATCGTCGACCCGACGCGCCTCGAAAATTTAATCGCACAAACAGAATTGGACGTACTGAATTATTACGACCGCTGGGAAATTCCACTGCCGTCAGATAACGCAGCCATCGATACGGCAGCTCTAGCGGAGAACGCCGCAGGCCTCTCACAACTCATTCATCATTTGTTGAGCGGCGAAATCTCATCAAACGATTCCTCCGCCCTTCGCGGATCAATCAAATTGATTGAAGCCATGACACTAAAAGCCAGCGGTGCCCAAAGATCTAGCTTCATGAGCTCCATCAGCCATCTTCTCGATACGGCAAATCATGATTTACTGAATGAATTGATCACCGCCTTGGCGGAAGAAGATTCTGACCTGAGTGCACTCATAAGAATGGATCTCGCTAACAGTGGTCTGGGTTCACAGGAGGCGGTTCGAGATGCCACTCGCCTGCCCGTCGGCACCAGCGCGTTTCACGATTTGGCTGGCAACCAGATGCGTGTGTCGGACATGGACCTGGGCAGCGGACCAAATCATTTGCGGGACTCCGAAGTCGAACTCTATTTCCGCGGCAACAACGAAGCTACGGAGGGCGGATTTGATGCCTGCGTCAAATATATCAAAGACGCCAGCATCAGCGGAAAACTCGGCGACGCCAATACACGAGGGGAATTGGTGAAAGGTCATTGGAGCCTGCTGGGAGCCGCCGCAAATAATGGCGCCTCTTATAGTCTGCTTCTCACATTTGAGTTTCTCGGCACCAAGTATCAAGCGATTCTCAAACCTGCAGCTGCAGCCACCTTTAATTCCAAGGAATTCAGTGGTGTCCGCTTTGATTACGCGAATGAGTTGCGCACCTGGTATAGCGAGTTCGGTGTTGAAGCTATGCAGAACCTGCCACAAAACGCTGCAGATTGCGCCGCGCGCCTCCCCTCACGTATTGGCATTTGAGGGAATCGTGGCGGCTTTATCAATTCATGCGCTTTAAAACGAGCAAATGATTCTGGGTGGTTCTATTCCACCCTCGCTGAGCGATCATCATATATTTGATGAACTCTCTGGCATTCGGATATTGCGCCGCGTCGATTTGACGCAAATTGCGAATCCAACATTCAATCGTGTGCTTATAGGAATTGGAATGCTCCAACATATAGGCAACTTTTAAACCCGCACCAGTAATTTGCTCAATTTGTTCGGACAGGGACAAAATTTCCGCAAATCCGAAAATCTTCTCCTGAACAAAGCGCGTAGCCTCATGATTCTGATGGGATGCGTGCGTTTCTTTAGAAACGAAAAAAGTATCTTCGATGATAATGGAGCCTCCCTCTACCAGCAGATCTCTCATTCGACTCAACTGAAGCTGCTTGTTTTGCAGATGGCAAAAGGACCCAATCAGAACAATAGCGTCAAACCCAGGCTTGCAGTCAAAATCTTCAAAAGTCGATGTCACTAGGTGAGAATTTTCGTCACAAAACCCTCGAATATAACTATTCTGGACTTCACTGGGTGATACACCAACATATTCGCATTGGATTGCTCGCTCGTGAAGACGCCTTATGAGCGCGCCCCATCCCGGGCCTATTTCCAGAACTCGTCCGCCGAGTCTAATTTTCCCCGCATCAATAATGGCATCCAGCATCCGCTGAGTTGCCACCTGCAATTCATCATCTTCCGACTCAAAAAGACCACTGGTGTACTTCATGTAGGGATCCAGAAAACTCTGGAAAAAACCCACCTCCATGTCGTAATGCTTAACGGTATCATTGAGCATGATCAATCACCTCGGCCGAATAACGCTATCTGGTACAAACCAGGATCTTTAGCAGGAGCCGCCAAATGACCAGCTCCTGCAAAAACCGTAAAGGTTTTGTTGGTAGTCGCAAGATCTTCGTAAAGCTCACGCATTTCCACCTGTGTGGTCAAAGCATCGTCTTCGCACGCAATAAATTGAACGTGCATATCCGGCCTCGCAAAGCTTTTGATAACCTGACGCACATTCATATCCAACACGGGACGAGCCCGTATCAACAAAAGAATTCGCACTAAAATGGCCGTGAGCGGCCAGCGCTGCCAATAACTCAGCAGGCTTTTATTAACATTCTCCAGCACTACAGACGAGTTGGGCGGCAAATGCTCCATGGCCCGAATGATGTGAAACGCACCAAAACTCGCACCATGAAGCACAATTTTTCTGTTCGGAAACTGGACCTTCAAATAATCCAGCACGGCGACCACATCTTTCCAGTAATAAAGATCGATTACATCAGACTCACCGAATCCGTTGTAATCGAAAGCAAAAACAACCCAGCCTTTATTCAAATATGGCAGCGAGCGCTCCGTATCCGTAAAAAAGAATTTTGCCTTTTTGCTGATCGGATGGGAAAAAAGCACAATGGGCTCATCCTCGTTCGCCAAATTATCTTTTGGACCCAACGAGTAACATGCGATCTTTTTCTTTTCTCGAAAGATATAGAACTTTGAATAATCGCCCTGAGAAGCGGCTCGCCGGAGCCACCTGCTATTCGGCTCCGATCTCACACCTTTAAAAAAGGCCTTTTGTATTAATGAGGTTAAAAAAGCCAAACAAGCTCCTTACAGCAACTTCAGCAGCCGAAAATCGAACCCACTTAAATAACGATACGAACACTGACAAAAGAGTCTTTAATTTTGGAAATATTGATACGCAGCTGTAAATTCCAGAGCCAAATATTCAGGCTGGAACTGTGCGAAAATATTGGAGATATTTTTGGTTTTTCATTGCGGTTAAGCCAGCTCACACTTCAAGCAGATTTACTCACCGCGAATGAAAACTATAACGCCAAAGGCATTGCGTCAAGAACTATTTAACGGTTACTACATTTTTATGCTACGGATAAAAACACTGATCAAAAACGTCTTCGCCCCAGGTGAGCGCTAGCTGTCCACCAACCGCCTTAACAAAGGGATTTGGGTCGATGAATACTCAAGGCGCGTCGTAAAAGGTTCGAATGTTCGAAACAGAGATAGAGATAGAGATGTAGAAATGAGATGAGGAGCAAAACGAAAGCTGGGAAGGAAGGAGCAGTCCGATAGCCGAACTGCCCTTTGGGGTGCAATTAAAGATTAGCGTCTGCGATCGTTGTAAGGCACCAATGACACATCAGAGACATTGGCATCACGTGAGGCATCCGCAATTTTGATGTAGGTTTCGGTATTGGAGTTCTCATGAGCTCTTACCACTACCCCGCCGCCTGGGTTGGCTGCATTCTTCTGAGCGATAAGCGAGCGCACAGAGCGGATGTCCACTCGGCGACCATCAATGAAAACCTCATTCTGGGCATCAACCAATACCAGAATGGTTTTGTTTTCAGAGCTCGGGGGTGCCGGCGGCGCGTTAGCATTTTCCGGCACATTCACATTCAAGGTGCTCTCTTTCACAAACGACGCGGTCACAATGAAAAAGATCAGCATGATAAAAACCACGTCCAACATAGGGGTCAGGTCGATTTCGGCCTTATCCCCATCATCCTGGTGTCTACGTTTTCTACGACTCACCGTTACGTCTCCGATCAAAAGGGCCGGGGCCCCAGCTCATTATTATGGGTTCAATCTGCGCCCGGCCTGGGGTGTACAGGCGGTATCGCGTGACCGGCGGACCAGTCTGGGCGCTAAGTCTACCCTAAATTTCCCTGTTTGGCTCGCCAGGCGAACTCTGAGGGCGGGGTAAACGTTTGCTCAACAACACCTCTGGGACACCCTGCCGAACAATGCATTGGCCGATATAGTGAAGCGGCTCACGCCACGCCGAGCGGGCATCAAAGCTGACGGAGTAGCGGATCTCTTCTGCTGAAGAGAACTCCGGCTCGGGGGGCGCATCCAGATCAGTCAACCAAACCAAATCCTGCATGAGTCGCGTGTGCTCGACCAACAACTCCCGACATTGCTGCCAAGCATCCAGCTTCTGCAAGTGAAGTTGTTCATCCTCATCTGGAACCAGCTCCGACTCAGTCTTCTTCGGCGTAGTGAGAGTCGCAAAGCTCAGCCCATCTACCATCTCATTATAAGTGCGGCCATTTTCCTGCCGGCAAAGGATCCGAAAGATCGGGCGCTCTGGCTTGCTCTGCTCCAGATCCAAGGTCCCCTCCACCACCACAATGCAGCGATCCACCTCATCTGCTGCGGATGCCGCCTTAATGAGGGAAGAATGGAGAGACTGATATTTAATCGGCAACCACAACCGGCTCTCATCGACCGCATGACTGGCGGCACTGGCGATGAGAAGAATGAGGCCGGAAAACGCCTTCCAATTCATAAGTCGACCAACCCGCATTGAAGGCCGAGCTGTGCAAGGTATCGAAAACGACGGAAGCTTGAAGATGAAGGCATTGGGCGGAAGCAAACTGGCATCGTATCAACCACTAGGGATCGCCCGCCTGGGTTAAGGCAAGGTTCCAGCTATTCAGGAGTTCGGCAAGCTGCCTAGCCTGCGAATCGAGACTCAACAACTCATCCATGGTATCTCTGACTCCGGCATACAACCGGATTTTGCGGTGATCCGCGGCAAAGGAGCGGGAGGGGAATTGCGCACGATAGACCTCCAGCTTCCAGCGCAGATTGTGCACCATGGTGCGATAGAAGAGCAGTTTGACGGGGAGTTTGATGCCCGCCTGATCGAGAGGTTCGCCGAAGATCGAAAAATCCGTACGCACTACGGCGCTCACCCTAGTTCTGACATCGGCGATCACGGTGGCCGAGCGGGGCAAATCCAGGAGAATGGCCATATCACCGAATATCTCACCGGGTGTGATGACATTCACCCGTCGAATTGCGGGCTCTCCAGCGTAAACCACCAGCTGGCCCCGCAACAGAAAATAGAGCCAGGAGTCGATCTGCCCCGCCTCTATGACAACCTCTCCCAGTTTTGCCTCAACCAATTGGGAATTGCGCATCAGTACATCGAATTGGATAGGGTCCAATTGATAAACCTGCTTATAGAGCGCCACCGAACCCAGAAGGGAATCAATGGTCTGCTGAGAACATTGGTGGAGAGGACGAATACCCATACGGACTAAATACCACAGTAGACTCAGAAATCGTCAGACCTTTGACGGCACCACATCAACAAAGGCTAAATGATGCAAGGTTCCGTCATATCCGACTATCGCCCTTGAACTCGATCAATTAGTAGATACAGTTAAAGATAGATGAGTATCTGCGAGGGTGAGTATAGTAGGTGGTTAAGCGGATAAAAACGACGGCCCTCTGCGACCAACTTTCATCACAAGATCCTGACGCCTATCGGCGAGGAATACACGAGACTGGCAATGACAAAGACACTTAGAGCCGCCCTGATTGTTTTATTGGCGACATTCAATTTCGCCTCCAGCGCACAAGCGGCACCGCGTCTCAACGGTATGGCAACCCACGTGCAATTGGGCGAGGAGCAATTTATTGCCGCACTCTATGCTGATACGCCGTCCACAGACGCCAAGACCCTATTGCTGGCAGAAGAAAATAAAGCAATGGAGCTGCGAGTGTTGACCGACAATTTGTTCGCGCGTCGTTTTCAACGCATGTGGATTGAAGGAATTGCAATTAACGCAGGTACTGCGGAAATGGAAAAGCACGCGCAGAATCTTGCCAACTTTAGCAACTCACTTAAATTCAAAATGACCAAAGGGGATATTCTCCGCATTGAGCGCGCTCCCACCGAGAAAAGCACTAAGGTGTATTTGAATCAGCAACTGATCGAAACTCTCCCGGCTGCCAATTTTTTTGACCTCCTATTGAGAACCTGGCTTGGCCCGGTCCCACTCTCCTCGCAATTCAAAGACGCTTTATTAGCATCGGGCAAGGTTGATCCCGATCTCGCCGCCAGATTCAATGCAACTACTCCATCCGCAGCGCGCATCGCAGAAATTGGTGCTGCGATGCAAAAAGGCATCGTGGAGCCTGCCGCTAGAACCGCACAGCCCTCTCCTTCAGCCCCAGTATCAACCCCTGATTTAGCACCAACCACACCAGAGGTGGCCATCGCTGAGTCACAAGACCAACCCAAAGAAATACCTGTCGAGACTTCCCCACCTGCAGCAGAACCGGAGCCCGAGCAGTTAGTCACCGAAGCCACCCTGTTCGGCAATGAGACGATATTGGACGACGAAGACGATAGCGCCTACTCATTCACCGCAGAAAACGTGCTAAGCGAGCAAATTTACATTGCCAAGCTGACCAAGTGGACGAGCAACTTCGTCACCTATCCCCGTGGCGCATTGAGAAACCAGCAGCAAGGCACGGTACGCCTCACCGTTACTCTCGCTCGGGACGGGCGGGTAAAAGATGTTCAAATACTGGAAAAATCCGAACACGACGCGCTCAACAAAGCGGCGACACGCGCCGTTAAAAGCGCGAGCCCCTTCCCCGCCGTGCCTGACGCAATTGCTGGGGAGCAATTCCTGTTCACTGTACCGGTAGTGTTTCGACTCAACTGAGACCCTCAATTACCCGAGGGCCTTCATTCTCTCAAGGATCGTCCGTCGGATTTCATTGAGCTCCAACGGAGACAGGCGCGACATGTTGCTCAGAGTGATGGCGTGCAGATGCAAACAAGGTGTGCGCGCATCCAGCTCCCTCAGATCTCCCTTCACTAGAATAGGCAATAAAGGTAGGTTGGCAGGGCGCCGCTGATTGATCATGCGAAATCCAACCTGCAATGGCACGGTACGAAACGGGCGATCCTCGCTCTTTACCGGAATGCGCAGCATCAACTCGCCACCCTTTCCCGGCACTATATACAGACCGGTGGGCTTGACCGCAGACTCGGGAATACCATGGAAAATGTCGTGATGGGCGTATGGATTGGGCAAAATAACCAGCCGGCTGTTTTCTTCGGCCGGCATAAAAATGTTGTAGTTCGTATATAACTGTTGGACGGACCCCGAAAATACGCACAGCTTGTTTTCGAAGTTCAGTACGAATTCATGCGCCCGCTTGCGCTGCTTGAAAGCGTCGAGATCCCAAATCAGATCCTTGTTGTCGTCTTTTTTACCGACGTCGATACTGTTCAGATCTTCAAACATGGACCAGTCAAAACTCCGGAATCAGTCGATGAAGCGGCCGCGGAACGCGACCGAACCTTACCAAAGATAGTCTAGTCCGGCTTACGCCAGCTTTCCGCCCTCTGCAGGCCAATCCACAGAAAAACCCGTTGATTGACGCATCTTCACCAAGGCAGCTCCTCGCCATTGGAGTGGCTGAATACGCCGCTGTGCTCAAGATCGAGCTCGTCGATCCGCTTGATCAAACGACCTGCCGCCTGCTCAGGCGAGATATCGCCGCCAAAACTCACCATCGCCGTCTGCACATATCCAGGGTGCAATATCGCCACAGCTATGCCGTGCGGCTGGAGGTCTCTGGCCAATGACATTCCCGCCATATTCAAGGCAGCCTTGGACATTCTGTAACCGTAGCGGCCGCCAGAGGTGTTATCCGCGATAGACCCCATCCGACTGGTGATCAGCGCCACCTTCGAGCCTTTTCCTAAGTTTGGCAACAGAGCTTCTGTCACTCGCAAAGGGCCGAGGGTATTGACCTGAAACTGCTCCAACACAGTTTCATAATTGATACTGCCGAGTCGCTCATCCTTAAGGATGCCCGCGTTGTTGATCAGAACATCGAGCGAGACACCCTCAAGCTGTTCCTGCAAATTGCTGATGGAAATGGGGTCGGACACATCTACGCCAGCCAACACCTCTGCGCCCGTTTCCTGCAATTCTTTCGAGCTCTGACGGCAGACGGCAATCACCCGCTCACCCCTGCGCAAATATTCCTGCACAAATGCCAAACCAATGCCTCGATTGGCACCAGTGATCAAAATGGTCTTTTTCATAAATTCCCCTTTCGCAAACATTGCCAGTGGGTTTGAGTTTCATAGAGCCGAAAAGCTCCAGGGAAGACATCATTGATTTTCTCGCTGGAGATAGGCAAACAACGCCTCTACATCTGTCGATGAAAAACCTCTATAGCGAAGAAAGTGAGCTTGGCGCAGCTTTTCCTTGAGATCTGCAGGAGCGGTCTTGAATTTTTTCCGCCAGACCAACACCAGCTGCTCGAAATGTTGGTCATCATTTTTCCGCTCGGAGATTGCCGCTGCGATCAGATAGTCCGCTACGCCCCGCAGTCTCAGTTCCTGCCGCAACCGCTGAAAGCCGTAACCTTTGTTTGATCTGGCCCGAATATAAGCCTCGGCGAAGCGGCTGTCCGACTGATAGCCATCATCCGCAGCTCCGTCCAGCACCTCGCCAATAAGATCGGCGGCGCCCGGGAAGCGCTGAAGCAGCTTTTGTTGCAGTTCGTATTGAGAGTGTTCCCGACGCGCCAACAGTGTCAGCAGGGCATTGCGAATCTGGGAGGAGAGTTCTGTTGCAGACATGGGAGGTGGACTTGAGGGGCAGTGTGCCTACCCCACCCAGTATTAATCAGTCACATCTTCTTCCACGTATTTTGAAGCCATGGTCTTGCCTCCAGGTCCGAGCAGCTCTTCCTTGATTCTGGCTTCGAGGCTTTGCGCGAGAGCACTGTTGTCACGCAGATACTGAATGGCGTTTTGCTTGCCCTGCCCGATTTTATCTCCTTGGTAGCTGTACCAGGCGCCCGCTTTGTCGATCATCCCAAGTTTTACACCGTAGTCGACGATTTCACCCAAACGATTAATCCCTTGTCCATATAGAATCTGAAATTCGGTTTGCTTGAAGGGAGGCGCTACTTTGTTTTTGACCACCTTCACCCGGGTCTCCGAACCTATGACCTCATCGCCCTCTTTCACCGAGCCGATACGACGAATATCCAGGCGTACGGAAGAGTAGAACTTAAGGGCATTACCGCCTGTGGTGGTTTCCGGATTGCCAAACATGACGCCAATTTTCATACGGATCTGGTTGATGAAAATGGCAAGACAGTTGGCATTCTTGATATTGCCGGTAATTTTGCGCAGAGCCTGTGACATAAGACGAGCTTGCAGACCCACGTGATGATCGCCCATATCACCTTCGATCTCCGCCTTGGGGGTCAAGGCTGCAACCGAGTCCACCACCAGAACGTCGATGGCACCTGAGCGAACCAGCATGTCCGCTACTTCAAGCGCCTGCTCGCCAGTATCGGGCTGCGACACAATCAGCTCATCGACATTGACGCCAAGTTTTTCCGCATAGATCGGATCCAACGCATGCTCGGCGTCAACAAACGCACAGGTACCACCATTGCGCTGCGCCTCAGCGATGACTTGAAGCGTCAAAGTGGTTTTACCGGATGATTCAGGACCGTAGATTTCGACGATACGACCGCGGGGCAATCCGCCCACACCCAGCGCCACATCCAGCCCAAGGGAGCCGGTGGAAATGCAGGGTATGGCAGTCCGCTCAGAATCTCCCATGCGCATGACCGTGCCTTTGCCGAACTGCCGCTCGATCTGGGCCAATGCAGCCTGCAAAGCTTTTTCTTTATTCGCGTCCATTAATCAACCCCCATACCTGTATTCAGTGTTTAATGGCTGGAGCGGCTTCCACCTCCTCCCGCCTGTTCTATATCGGCCGCACCTTAAGCGCCTGACTGTGCAAGCATAAACCAGCAATACTGTATAGGCAAACAGTTATTGTGTTTTTATACAGTATCGGAAAATGTTTTGAGCAGTCCGCGCAAAGCGGCGACCACCGCCAAGTCGCGCACTGCTTCCCGGTCACCCGGAAGATGAAGACACTCGCTGACCAAGCCGCAGGGATGGCGCCACGCGAACCAGACGGTACCTACCGGTTTTTCCGCAGAACCGCCTCCCGGTCCAGCGATACCACTTACCGCTATCGCAAAATCTGCAGAAGCAGATGCGGCGGCACCCTGTGCCATGGCACACACCACCTCAAGGCTCACTGCGCCGTGTCGCTGCAGAATCTCCGTCGGGACCCCAAGCAGGCGCTGCTTGGCCTCATTGCTGTAGGTCACGAAGCCGCAGTCGAACCACCCGGAGGAACCCGGCACAGCGGTTATGGCGCGGGCCACTCCGCCACCGGTGCAGGACTCGGCCGTGGTCACTTTGGCACCGCGGTCACTCAGGCGTTGGCCCAATTGCGCGGCAAGAAAATAGGTCTCATCAGTCATGAGCGGCAAATTAAGACATGGGTCGAATCGGCGCAAGCGCTACCGGTCGTTCTGCTACAATGCCGGGCTTTGCCCGCCGGACGAGTTCACCATGGCCGAAGACACTCTTCTCGATCAGCACACCCCAATGATGCAGCAGTATCTGCGAATAAAAGCCCAGCACCCAAACGAGCTGGTCTTCTACCGTATGGGGGATTTTTACGAGCTGTTCTTCGACGACGCCAAGACCGCCGCCCGGGTGCTGGATGTCACCCTGACCGCGCGCGGCAAGACCGCCGGCGAGCCAATCCCTATGGCGGGTGTGCCCTATCACGCCGCCGAAGGCTACCTCGCCAAACTGGTCCGCCAGGGAATATCCGTGGCCATTTGCGAACAGATCGGCGATCCCGCCACCAGCAAAGGCCCCGTCGAACGCAAGGTTGTGCGCGTGGTTACGCCGGGGACGGTGAGCGATGAAGCGCTGCTGGAATCCGGCCGCGACAATCTGCTGGTGGCGCTCGCCACCGCCTCCAATCACTTTGGTATTGCTGCGCTTGATATGGGCAGCGGCCGCTTTACCGTGCTGGAAGTCGCGAGCGAACAAGCAATGCTGGCCGAACTGGAGCGGCTGCAACCGGCCGAACTCCTTCTGCCTGAGACCTTTTCCCTGCCACCCCTTTCGTCTGTGCGCAGCTTGCGAAAACGTCCCGAGTGGGAGTTCGACTGCGATACTGGCCGTCGGTTGTTGACGGGTCACTTCGGCACCAAAGACCTGGTCGGTTTTGGCTGTGACCACATGGTGGCTGGCATAGCCGCAGCGGCGGCGCTCTACAATTACGCCAAGGAGACTCAGCGGACGAATCTCACGCATTTGTCGGCGCCGGTCATTGAACATCTCGACGATACTGTGGCCATGGACAGCTCCACGCGCAAGAATCTGGAGCTGGACGTCAATCTTCTCGGCCAGGAAGACAACACTCTTTACGCAGTGCTGAATACCACAACCACTGCGATGGGCAGTCGCCTGCTGCGTCGCTGGCTGCACCGTCCACTGCGCAATCTCGGCAAGCTGCACGCACGCCAGGATGCAATAGCAGCACTGCTGGAAAACTACGCCTTTGAAAGCTGCCGCAAATTGCTGAAGCAGATCGGCGATATGGAGCGCATTCTCGGCCGCGTGGCCCTGCGCTCGGCACGCCCGCGCGATCTTTCACGATTGAGCGCTTCTCTGGCGGTGCTGCCGCAATTGCAACCGCTTCTGACTCAAATCGATACCCCACACGTCCATGCTTTGGCGAAAGCGGCGAGCCAATACCCCGAGCTGGTCAATTTGCTCGAAAGTGCTCTGGTGGAAAATCCGCCCGTAGTGATACGCGACGGCGGTGTCATCGCGGAAGGATATGATGCGGAGCTGGATGAGTTGCGCAATCTCAGCAGTAATGCCGGCGACTTTCTGCTGCAGTTGGAAACCAGAGAGAAGGAGCGCACTGGCATCAGCACGCTGAAAGTTGGTTACAACCGCATCCATGGCTATTACATCGAAATCAGCCGCGGTCAGGCGGATAACGCACCTATGGATTACCAGCGGCGGCAGACCCTGAAAAATGCCGAGCGCTTTATCACCCCGGAGCTAAAAGTTTTTGAAGACAAGGCACTTTCCGCCAAGAGCCGCGCCCTGGCGCGGGAAAAAGCCCTTTATGACGAACTGGTGGAGCGCCTCAACGAAGACCTTCTGGCGCTGCAAAATACCGCAGCTGCGATCAGCGAGTTGGATGTGCTTAGCACCCTGGCAGAGCGCGCCGACCAATTGAACTACTGCCGCCCCGATCTGACCCACGAGGCGGGAATCCATATTTACGAAGGCCGCCACCCGGTAGTCGAGCAAGTGCTGGAAACGCCTTTTGTCCCAAATCACCTAGAATTGGACGCCAGCCGCCGCATGTTGATCATCACCGGACCCAACATGGGCGGTAAATCAACCTACATGCGCCAGACCGCACTTATCGTGCTCATGGCTCAGATCGGCAGCTTTGTCCCCGCCAGCCGCTGCCGCATAGGGCTCGTCGATCGCATTTTCACGCGTATTGGCTCCTCGGATGACCTAGCCGGAGGTCGCTCCACTTTTATGGTGGAAATGACCGAAACCGCCAACATTCTGCACAATGCGACAGCTGCAAGCCTGGTTCTGATGGACGAAATCGGGCGCGGCACAAGTACTTACGACGGACTATCCCTGGCATGGGCATGTGCTGAACATCTGGCCCGACAGGTCGGCGCCTTCACCTTATTTGCCACGCATTATTTTGAGATCACCACCCTGCCGGACATCATTCCCGAAATGGCGAATGTCCATCTCGATGCGACTGAGCATCACGACAACATTGTGTTTCTTCACAACATCCGCCAGGGGCCGGCCAGCAAAAGCTACGGCTTGCAGGTAGCCAAACTCGCCGGGATTCCGCAAGCCGTTCTGGAATCCGCGCGCCATCAACTCCATCAGCTGGAACAGGGCGCACAGACGCTCTCAACGGACACAGCGCCGACTCCCGTCAATGAGCAAAAGCGCGGTGGCAAGTCAGGCAAAGCGGATAACGTACAGGCGGACTTGTTTGCACCCTCAGGACCGAGCCCTTTGGAGATGCGCGTAAAAGAGCTCAGCCTGGATAATCTGACTCCGCTGGCCGCCTTGCAGACGCTTTACGAATTGAAAAATCTGCTGAAGCGATAAGCCTGTGCGGCTTTCCCAGGGTTTAAATTCCGCCGACTCCTGTTAAAATGCCGCGCCTATAACTTAGCCAACCCAAGAGGTGCGATTCACATGACATTCGTAGTGGGCGATAACTGCATTAACTGCAAACACACTGACTGTGTCGAAGTCTGCCCGGTAGACTGTTTTTACGAAGGTCCGAATTTCCTGGTGATACATCCGGACGAATGTATCGATTGCGCCTTGTGTGAGCCTGAGTGTCCTGTCGATGCCATCTTCTCCGAAGACGAACTCCCGGAAGGTCAGGACGTTTATCTGGAGCTGAACGCCGAACTCGCCGCCATCTGGCCGAATATTACGGAAAAGAAAGATGCACTGCCCGAGGCAGAGAAATGGGACGGCGTGCAAGACAAATTGAAACACCTGGAGCGCTGAGAATTAACCGACCCTAATTTGGGCAAGCAGCGCTCAAGGAAATTTGAAAAGAGAATTTCGGTAGGAAAAGTAAGAAATAAAACGGCCATCCCTGGCAGGCAGCGAAACTCTTGTCAGGCGACGCCGAAAAGCGCCTCCGCATTCAAACCTTGTTTTTCCAGAATATCCCGCAAACGGCGCAATGCCTCCACTTGAATCTGGCGCACTCGCTCACGAGTCAAGCCGATTTCTCGACCGACCTCTTCCAGCGTACTCGATTCATGTCCACGCAGACCGAAACGACGGGCGACAACTTCACGTTGCTTTTCACTCAGCTCATCGAGCCAGCCATCAAGACTTGCACTCAGATCGCTGTCCTGAAGCAATTCCACCGGATCGGAAACCTGCTGATCCGCAACAGTGTCGACCAGTGTTTTATCAGAAGCGGGCCCCACGGGAGTGTCCATTGACGTAACACGCTCATTGAGGCTCAACATTTTTTCCACGTCTTCGACCGGCTTTTCCAACAGACGGGCAATTTCATCTGGAGATGGTTCGTGATCCAATTTTTGGGACAACTCACGAGCCGCACGCAGATACACATTTAATTCTTTTACCACATGGATCGGCAGGCGAATGGTGCGCGTCTGATTCATAATCGCGCGCTCGATTGTCTGGCGAATCCACCAAGTGGCGTAAGTGGAAAAACGGAAACCGCGCTCGGGATCGAACTTTTCCACTGCGCGAATCAAGCCGAGATTGCCTTCTTCAATAAGATCCAGCAGCGCCAAACCGCGATTCACATAACGGCGGGAAATTTTCACTACCAGGCGCAGGTTGCTTTCGATCATGCGCTTGCGCGCAGCTTCGTCGCCACGCAGTGCTTTACGGGCGAAAAAGACTTCTTCGTCCGCGCTGAGCAGAGGGAAAAACCGATTTCATTTAAATAAAGCTGGGTAGCATCAAGATTTTTTTGGTAGAGGTCTTCTTCAATGAGATGGCTGCGTTCGCGGGTGATCTGCTCAAATTCATCCTCTGCCATTTCCAGATCATCATCCATGTCGAAGTCGGCCATGAAAATGGACTCGTCTTCGGCCTTAAAAGAATCTAAATCAAAATGTTGAGCTGCCATTGCATAATCCTCGGACCAATAGGTTATTTTTCTAAGCTCAAATACGCACCTGATTGGCGTAACAACAAGAACTTGCTTTTTGTAAGATGAACTCTAAGCTGAATATCGGCAATTTCCGTCCAAACTGCCTTCCGATTCGGGCAAACTGGATCCGTCATCGGAATTCTCAACTCTCGTTACAAAGGCGCTGGCATAGCTTTTGGCTTTTCGCCCCACCCCACCGCGTACAGGTAAGTGACTTATCGGCAGGTACTCAACTAAGTTGAGGGGAGATTTTTATCGGAGGCTTGGCAGATAACCCAAAGGATCAACTGGCTTGCCATCAACGCGGATTTCGAAGTGAAGCTTCGGCGTATTGGTTCCAGAGAAACCCACCTCAGCAATCTTCCGCCCCGCTTTGACTTTATCCCCCTCCGTCACCATCAACACACTGTTGTGCGCATAGGCACTCAAAAACTGTTCATTGTGTTTGACGATGACTAATTTTCCGTATCCCCGCAGCCCCGACCCGGAGTAGACCACTTCTCCATCTGCAGCTGCCAGCACAGGCTCACCCAATTTGCCGCGAATATCAATACCCTTATTCAGGCCTCCATTTGACTGAAAGGTTTCTAATACTTCTCCCTTAAGCGGCCAAATCCAGCTCACGTTTCCTGCGGTGCTTTTAGTGCTACTTGACGGCGACTTGGCTACCGATTGATTTTTGGAACCAGAAACGGTTGGGGCGGGCGTCTTCACGGCCGGCTTTGTCGCCGTCACCGGAGCCTTGGCGGGAGGCTTATAGGTGCTGATATCAAGATTGAGCACCCGCCCGGGCGCGATGCGGTAAGAGCTATCCAACTTATTGATTTGTGCTATTTTTTTGTAATCCAGGTCGTAGCGCAGCGCAATTGAATACAAAGTTTCACCGGGGCTCACATGGTGGGTTTTGATGCGGTGGCTCGGTATAGGTGAGGCATCCACGACCGGGGCTCTGGGGGGTGTTGAACTACAGGAAGAGATAAACCAAGCAGCGATCAAAATACTGATCACCCTGAATTTATTTTCGCTTTTTTTCACACTTATTTTCTCCGCCGGAATTCCAGGAGGGTGGGCACACGCAGAAGGCCATATAACATTTCAGCATGATTAATAAAAACTTATCAGAATTTAATCTAAGAGACTCATAAAAAAAGAGTATATCCGGGAGCAAAAATCCGACTTTTAACTCACCAAAAATCAGTTTCAAACCCAAAAAACATCACTTATTAATGAGTCGATCAAATATTTTTTTAATTAAAAAGCATTAGTTTTTAGAGAGACAGGATCACGAAATGCCAGGCAGCAGCGGGACAAAGCGAACCGCTTCAATCACCTTTTGGCGGTACTGGTCACTCTCGCCTTCCCGGCGAGCCAATATCAATTGTTGGGCGTGCTCCGGGCCTGTCGGTATGATCAAAACCCCATCGGGAGCCAACTGTGCCAACAGATCCTGGGGAATGTTGACGGGAGCTGCCGTGGAGAGAATTCCGTCATAAGGGCCATGTTCGGCCCAACCGAACCCACCATCGGCATATTTATAGGAAATGTTGTAGAGGCGAAGCCGTGCGAGTCGTTCCCGCGCCTTGTTCTGTAAAGGGCGGATACGCTCTACCGTCCAGACCTTTTCTACCAATTGAGCCAGGATCGAGGTCTGATAGCCTGAACCCGTGCCTATTTCGAGGACCCGGCGAGGAGCGGGGTGATTATCAAACAGCAACTCGGTCATGCGTGCCACTATATAAGGCTGAGACAGAGTCTGGCCGTGACCGATGGGGAGAGCGGTATCCTCGTATGCTCGATGAGCCAGCGCCTCATCGAGAAACCAGTGCCGCGGAGTATTGGCGATTACTTGAAGGACCTTGCGATTGCGGATGCCCTGCTCCTCCAGGCGCTGAATCATCCGGTCACGGGTCCGTTTTGATGTCATGCCGATGCCATCAAAATGAAGCTGACTCAAATCTTGTTCCACCCGTTAGCTACAAATCGAGGCAATATAGCACAGCATTCGATCACTGCAGCAGGGTGTTCAGCCGCTGATATTCCGCAACAAAAAAATCTCCCGCAGCACCGCCGTGGCAAACTCGCCAGGCGCCAAACCGAACTGCAGGCGCAACACTCCGGCATCGAGAGTCCACTGCATCGCTTGGGGAGCCAGACATAACTTGCGCCGCTCCTGCGAGAGTCCACAATGCTCAAGCCCCGCCTGCCATTGCTGCAGATTTTCCAGTGCAAGCTGCTCAAGCGCGAGTGTATCTAAGGATGCCTGGTTGCGTCCCCGCCCCCAGAGAGGTCCGGTTGCCACTTCCATAACGTCACCCAGCAGAAGCCTGTTCCAGCTGCCCTGGCGCACACGCTCGGCGAGAACGATATTAAAAAGATGGGAACGGGCGGCGGACATGATCATGCTTTTATCCCTCATTTTGTTGAGAGGCACGCCTTGCTCCAACCAACGTGCGGCATTGACCAAATTGTTACCATCGCGACCAAAACGCTGTTCGCCAAAATAGTTGGGCACACCTGTGGCGGCGATCAGAGAGAGGCGTTCCTGCAGCGCGTCGCCAACATCTGTAATGTCGCGCAAGGTAATCGTGAAGTGATTGCCACTGTGCTGACCGCGCCGCAACTTGCGTTTTCCCGTGGTGGCCGTGAGCAATTTCACCTCATCACTTTCGATGACCGACCAATCCGCCACACCACCTTTTGGCAGATACACACTGAACCACTGGCTCGCCACTGCATACCGGTCTTTGAGTCCGCAAAACCCCACGTCCTGCGCTTTGACGCCCGCAATTCGGGCAATCTTCTGAGCCACCCAATCGGTATTCACACCGCGTTTTTCCAGATGCAGGTAATGATGCTCACCCTCCCCCTCCGGTTGAGATCCCAGATCTTCAACCACGATAAAATCCGTGAGCTCGGCACGAAAAACAGCGGTCCCGAGAGGGCCGCCATGGGCGTAGGGCATATCGAGTGTGTAACTCATCGAAACTCCAAAAACAAAAAACCCCAGGCGGGTGCCTGGGGTCGGGCAGCGGAAATTTTACCAGAACTCTGAAGGCTCGTTGCCGCCGTGGCGGAACAAATAGCGGGAGTGCGCATAAGGGGTGACTTATACTTGAACCCATCAGCGCAGCACCAAATCATCGGCCGACTCAACGCTTAAAGGCATTGCATGAAAAAGCATTTCATTTCCGCCAACGACCTTCTGCTCGACTCATTCCGACTGGCGGAGCTGGTTTATCAGCGAGGATTCCGCCCGAATTTTATTGTCGGCGTTTGGCGCGGCGGTGCACCGGTGGGAATTGCGGTGCAGGAATATCTCGAATTTATGGGTATTCACAGCGACCACATCGCCATTCGCACCGCGTCTTATTACGGGATAGATCAACAAAACCGGGAAGTGAAAGTCTTCGGACTGAATTATGTGCTGGACAATATCCAAGCCGATCACTCGTTGCTGATCGTGGATGATGTATTCGACTCAGGTCGCTCACTCAAGGCGATTATCGATCAAATCCGCTCCCGCGCAGGAGAGAATGCGCCAGCGACCATCAAGACCGCCTGCCCCTGGTACAAACCCAGCCGCAATGTCACTGACCTGACACCGGATTTTTACGTCCATGCAACAGACTCCTGGCTGGTATTTCCCCATGAATTGCAGCATCTGACGCTGGAAGAAATTGTGGAGGGCAAAGGTTCGGAAATTGGCGATCTGGTCTATCGCGCCATGCACACACGCAATGGCGCTGACAATTAAGAACGCGGCGGGACAACTTCCAGCAACACGGTCGCCAGAGAGGTAATGCCTTCCTCGCGCCCGTTAAAACCAAGCTTTTCCGTGGTCGTCGCTTTGACATTGATGACGTCGGCGGAGCACCCCAGGTCTTCCGCAATGTTATTGCGCATATAAGGAATATAAGTCGCCATACGCGGCTTCTGCGCGATGATCGTCATATCCGCATTCACGACCCGAAATCCTTTGGCTCGAATTTTAGCCATGACCAATCGCAGTAAAGCGCGGCTGTCAGCATTCGCATATTGAGCGTCTGTGTCAGGAAAATGCTGACCTATATCACCCATGGCAGCGGCGCCCAGCAGGGCATCGCAGAGCGCGTGCAACAAGACATCGCCATCGGAGTGCGCAAGCAAACGGTGAGTATGCGGAATGACCACTCCACCAATCACGATTTTGTCGCCGGGACCGAATGCGTGTACGTCGACACCCTGACCAATTCGCAAACTCATAAATAATTCCTGTGCATCAACCGCTGCGGGAGACCGATCTTTGCGACCGCAGAATCTGCTCCGCCAAATTCAGATCTTCCGGTTGGGTAATTTTGATATTGTCGCGACTGTCTGCCACTAGCAACACCTTTCCACCGGCATGCTCGATCGCCGATGCCTCATCGGTCACGGGCAATCCTGCTTCAAGTGCAGACGTGAGCGCCGTGAACAACTCTCCGACTCTAAACATTTGCGGTGTGTGCGCAGCCCATAAATGGTCGCGGCTGACCGTGTGAGTAACCTGTTCGCCGAGCGATTTTTTCAAGGTATCGGCCACCGGAGCGGCCAGTATGCCGCCGCAATTTTCCGCCAAAACTCGGTCGATCAGACGCGCAATACTTTCCCCTCGCACACAGGGGCGGGCAGCGTCGTGGACCAATACCCAATCCAGCTCACGCCCCTCTTCCATCAGCCACACCAAACCTCGATATACCGAATCGGCGCGCTCGGCACCGCCTGTCACTCTGATAACGGAAGATGCACACCCCAGCTGCGCAAAACGCTCATCGTCTTCCGCCACGGCTACCAGCACATTTTGGATAGCAGGTACGGCACGCAATTTTTCCAGGGTGATTTCCAACACCGTCTTGCCGCCGAGGGGGAGATATTGCTTGGGCACAGGCGCGCCCATACGGCGACCGGCGCCAGCAGCCGGAACCAGCGCCCAGAGATTGGCAGAGAGAGTCATAGGGTGTTGTGGGAGGTTTTATTGGAGGCGGGCTGCAGCACCATAAAAAACGTTTCGCCTTTTTTGATCATGCCCAGATCTGTGCGAGCTCGCTCTTCAATCGCATCCGCATCATTTTTCAGGGCGAATACTTCGGCAGCCAGCAAGCGGTTGCGCTCCTGAAGATGCGCGTTTTCCGCTGACTGTTTCTCGATTTCGTCCTGCAATTGTACGAGCGCCGCGATGCTGCCATCGCCGATCCAAAGTCGGTACTGCAGATAAACAAAAATCAGAAAAAAAGCCGTCAATATAGGTTTCATAAAAATCTTGCATGCCTGCCGCGTAAAAAGGTCGGCAATAATGCCGACCTATATAGCATAGTCCTTCCTGGGATTGCGACGACGCGGTTTAGTTCTTAAATTCCGCGCGGCCGCGATAAGGCGCTTTGCCTTGCAGTTCAGCTTCGATGCGCAGCAGACGATTGTATTTCGCTACGCGGTCAGAGCGGGACAGAGAACCGGTTTTGATCTGACCGGCAGATGTGGCGACAGCGAGATCGGCGATGGTGGTGTCTTCGGTTTCGCCGGAACGGTGAGAAATCACCGCGGTGTAGCCTGCATCCTTCGCCATTTTGATAGCGTCGAGAGTTTCCGTCAGCGAGCCGATCTGGTTGAACTTGATCAGGATAGAGTTGGCGATGCCTTTCTCAATACCTTCTTTAAGGATTTTGGTGTTGGTGACGAAAAGATCGTCGCCGACCAGTTGCACTTTATTACCAATCTTTTGAGTCAGACCTGCCCAGCCTTCCCAATCGCTTTCGTCCATACCGTCTTCAATAGACAGAATCGGATAACGCGCGGCCAGATCAGCGAGGTAATCGGCAAATTCCGCAGGCGAAAAGGTTTTGCCTTCGCCGGCCAGATCGTAAACGCCATCTTTGTAGAATTCGGAAGATGCGCAGTCGAGGGCGAGCGTCACATCTTTGCCCAACTGATAACCAGCGTTGGCGACCGCTTCAGCGATAGCCTGCAGCGCCGCTTCGTTGGATGGCAGGTTTGGCGCAAAACCACCTTCGTCACCTACCGCAGTGTTCAAACCTCGGTTGGACAAAACTTTTTTCAGCGCATGAAAAATTTCCGCGCCTATACGCAAGGCTTCTGCGAAAGTCGGCGCAGCAACTGGCTGAACCATGAACTCCTGAATGTCGACGTTATTGTCGGCGTGCTCACCACCGTTGACGATGTTCATCATAGGCACCGGCATGGTGTATTGACCGGGGGTGCCGTTGATGTCGGCGATGTGAGCATAAAGCGGAACTTTTTTATCGATAGCGGCCGCTTTCGCTGCAGCCAAAGACACAGCCAGAATTGCGTTAGCGCCGAGTTTGGCTTTGTTTTCTGTGCCGTCGGCGTCGAGCATGATCTGGTCGAGCGCGCGCGCTGTTCGGCGGCATTTTTGCCCAACAGCAACGGCTTGATCACGTCGTTGATATTGGCAACGGCTTTCAACACACCTTTGCCGAGATAGCGGCTTTTATCGCCATCGCGCAGTTCAAGCGCTTCGCGAGTTCCAGTAGAAGCGCCGGATGGAGCACATGCGCTGCCGACGGCACCGGATTCCAAAATCACCTCTGCCATCACCGTCGGGTTGCCGCGGGAGTCCATCACCTCAAAGCCTTTGATATCAACAATCTTACTCATGGGAGTTTTGTCTCCGTTAATCGCACTACTGAATGGAAACCAGACGCTGAACCGTCTGGCGAATGGATTTTGTCGCTCTGCTCGAACTTAATCGATTTGCAACTCGGGCAGATTTTTTACCAGATCATCAACCGCTTTCACCTGCGCCAAAAACGGCTCCAATAAATGCAGCGGCAACGCACTGGGGCCGTCGCACTTGGCTTTATCCGGGTCCGGGTGGGCTTCGAGAAACAAGCCCGCCAAACCAACTGCAAGACCGGCGCGAGCCAATTCCAGCACCTGGCGGCGGCGACCGCCGGAAGCGGCGCCGGTGGATTCACGCTGCTGCAGGGCGTGGGTCGCATCGAAAATCACCGGCAGATCGCCGCTGACTTCGCGCATGGTGCGAAAACCCAGCATGTCGACAACCAAGTTGTCGTAACCGAAACAGGTGCCGCGCTCACACAAAATGATTTTTTCGTTGCCGCATTCGCGGATTTTTTCCACGATGTTTTTCATCTGCCCGGGACTTAAAAACTGCGGCTTTTTCACATTGATAATTGCGCCGGTTTTCGCCATAGCTTCCACCAGATCCGTCTGCCGAGCGAGAAAAGCGGGCAGCTGGATTACATCCACCACCTCCGCCACTGGCTGTGCCTGCCAGGTTTCGTGCACGTCAGTGATGATGGGCACACCAAAAGTGGATTTGATTTCGGCAAAGATCTTCAAACCCTCTTCCATACCCGGTCCGCGGTACGAATGGATGGAGGAGCGATTGGCTTTATCGAAGGATGCTTTGAAGACGTAGGGAATATTCAGACGCCCGGTCACTTCGACGTATTTTTCCACCGTACGCAGAGCCAGATCCCGCGATTCCAGGACATTCATACCGCCGAACAGCGTCATAGGCAGATGGTTACCCACCTGCGCCTGTCCCACTTGAATTACGGGTTTTGCGCTCATTTAGCTGTCCCTTTGCGATTGTGCTCTTCCAGTGCCGCTTTAATGTAGCTGATAAACAACGGGTGGCCATCGCGCGGTGTGGACGTGAATTCCGGGTGGAACTGGCAAGCCACAAACCAAGGATGCTCCGGCAGCTCGACAACCTCAACCAGCGTATCGTCCGCAGACCAGCCGCCGATCATCAATCCCGCCTGACGGAACTGATCCAGATAATGATTGTTAACTTCGTAGCGGTGGCGGTGACGCTCAACAATCACGTCCTCACCATAGATTTCCCGCACTTTCGACTCTTTTTCCAAGCGACATTCCTGCGCTCCCAGACGCATAGTACCGCCCAGATCAGAGGATTCATCGCGCTTTTCGACAGAGCCGTCCGAGGCGATCCACTCAGTAATCAGGCCCACCACGGGGTGCGGGGTTTTGCGATTAAATTCGGTGCTGTTCGCTTCCGGCAAATTGAGAACGTTGCGAGCGAATTCGATAATTACCGATTGCATGCCCAGGCAAATACCCAGATAAGGAACTTTGTTTTCCCGCGCGTAGCGCACTGCCGCTAATTTGCCTTCCATTCCACGCTCTCCAAATCCACCGGGTACCAGGATGGCGTCGGCGCCCGCCAACAATTCCACACCCTTCTCTTCGATATCTTCAGCATTGATGTGGCGAAGATTGACGCGGGTGCGGGTGTGAATGCCGGCGTGGGACAGGGATTCGTTTAAGGACTTATAGGCGTCCAACAAATCCATATATTTGCCCACCATGGCGACGGTGACTTCGTGCTCCGGATGGAGCTTGCCGTCCACTACACGGTCCCACTCGGAGAGATCCGCTTCCGGCGCTTCTATCTGCAAACGCTCGCAGACGATCTGATCCAGTGCATAACCCTGCAGCATACGGGGAATCGCGTAAATAGTGTTGGCATCCGGCAGAGGCACAACCGCGCGTTCTTCGACGTTGGTGAAAAGTGCGATTTTACGGCGCGATTCCACGTCGATAACTTTGTCCGAGCGACAGAGCAGCACTTCCGGCTGCAGGCCGATAGAGCGCAGCTCTTTGACCGAATGCTGCGTCGGTTTGGTTTTGGTTTCACCGGCGGTGGCGATATAAGGCACTAGAGTCAGATGAATCAGCAGCGAGCGCTGCGGCCCGAGCTCGACTTTCAATTGGCGCACAGCTTCGAGAAACGGTTGCGATTCGATATCGCCCACGGTGCCGCCGATTTCCACCATGGCGACGTCGTAGCCTTTACCGCCCTCAAGAATACGGCGTTTGATTTCGTCGGTGATGTGCGGAATCACTTGCACAGTGCCGCCGAGGTAGTCGCCTCGGCGCTCTTTACGCAACACGGTTTCGTATACGCGGCCGGTAGTGAAGTTGTTGCGGCGGGACATCTTGGTACGCAGAAAACGCTCGTAATGGCCGAGGTCGAGATCGGTCTCAGCGCCATCTTCGGTCACATACACCTCGCCGTGTTGAAACGGGCTCATGGTGCCGGGATCGACATTGATATAAGGGTCGAGCTTAAGAATCGTGACTTTCAATTTTCGGGCTTCCAGAACCGCTGCCAGCGAAGCCGCGGCAATGCCTTTACCCAGTGACGAAACAACGCCGCCTGTAACGAAAATAAATCGAGTCATTGAATGCCTTTACGTAAAAAAACCAGGGTCAAATGTTAGTTGCGATCCGCGGCATAGAGCAGTCCTCCATACCGCACATCACCGCGCCGGGGAGCGCCACAAAAATCCGCAGCGCCCGTCAGACGGGTGAAATTTGTATCAAGCGGGAGCCAATCAAACGGTGAGATAGTGCCAACCAGAGCTGCGGCTAGTCAGTGCGCTCGCGGTGTTTCTCTGGAAATTGTCATCGCCTTCAAGATGGGGCGCCAGGGTAACAGAAAAGCCTTTTTGCCTCAAATCAGACATGCGGCGAATGTGGCGGAGAAAACGACCACACTGGAACCGCTCCGAAAGCGACTGCGGCTGTTTTTTTCGATCCACAGATCGCCTACGGCGATCAACTTCCCCTCCAGCAAAAACAGCGGCACGAGGTCGCGCAGCCAGGGCTCAAGGCCGTATTCCTGCAGGAGTTTTTTCAATGCCTGGGAATGCGCCCGCCCGCTGGGGTGAGCCCTTGTGATATGCGGCGCCTGCCGGCGCGTCAGCAGCGTATAGGTGCCCGAGGGCAGACCGGGCGCTTGCGCTGTCCACTCGATCCGGCCGCCATTGCTAAGTGCCACACTTTCGCCAGCCGAACAGTTTTGCGGCAGACCTTCCACGGCACGCTGCCAACCTGCGGGCAAGCAGTAGATGCGGTTGCGGTAACGGCGGATTTCACAGTCTCCCCAGTGCAACAACGGGTTCTGCTCCTGCTGCGCGCGCAGCAACAGATCCACTTCCTCCAGGCGTTTGCGCGCCGGCAGGCGATAGCCCAACTGCGTAAGCCAGTGACGCAGGAGGTTATAGCGGCGCGGATGCGACCAGGACAGCAGAGATTCCATGGTGAGACTCACCCCCACGCGCTCCTGCCGCGGCTGGCATTCCAGAAGATCCGCCGCAGCAAACTCACGGAGCAGCTCGTCACCCTCCCGCAGGTGCCCCATCGCCTGACCGATCTGCGCGGGCAGCTCGGGCCAGCGCTGCTGCAACAGGGGCATCACATGCAAGCGCAGAAAATTGCGGTCGAAACGCGCGCTCGTGTTGCTTTCATCCTCTACCCAAGTAAGCGCATGGCGCCGGGCGTAGTCTTCGATATCGGCGCGATCAACCGTTAGGAATGGGCGTCCCAGCCGCGCCGGTCCCCACTCCCGCACAGGTGCCATGCCTGCAAGCCCGCGCACACCTGCGCCGCGGGCGAGGCGCAGAAAAAACGTTTCCATTTGATCCTGGCGGTGATGCGCCATCAGGATCAGGTCGCCGGGGCGGAGATGTTGCCCAATGGCTTGGTAGCGCGCCGAACGCGCCGCTTCTTCCAGCCCGCGCCCCGCGGGATCAACCTCAACCATAAGAGGATGGCATGGCACACCGAGCTTATGACAGGCATCGCTCACCTGCGCCTGCCATTGCGCCGCATGGGGGGACAGCTGGTGATTCACATGCAGCACCAGCAGCGGCTGCGCCAATTTTGCCTGCACCGCACTGTGCAGTAACACGGTGGAATCCACGCCGCCGGACACTGCCAACACCACGCGCTGCACATCCGGCAGATCGCTGACGAACTGGTGAATGAGTTGGGACAGACAGGTCATTTGGGTATAGTGGTCCACTTTTTACAGCCGGGGTGAGCATGAAAACAACCGCCGCTTATGGTACCTGGACGTCTTCGCTGACGGGAGAATTTGTCGCCGCCAACAGCGTGAGAATGGCCGAGCCGCAATGGTTTGGTGAGTCCTTGTTCTGGCTGGAGACACGCCCGGAGGAAAAAGGCCGGCAGACGATTTTGCAACGCTCCGCCGACGGCCTGGTGCGCGAACTTCTCGCCAATCCCTGGAACGCCCGCAGTCGAATTCACGAATACGGTGGTGGCAGCTTTGCCCCCGCGCCGGATGGCCTTTATTTCGTCAATGGCGAGGATCAGCAGATCTACCGCTTGAGCCTTGCCAATCACCGCATCGAACCCATCACCAAAACCATCGGCTGTCGCTACGGCGATCTGCATTATTCTGCCGCCCACCACTGCCTGCTGGCAGTGTGTGAAGACCACACCGGCTCGACGACTGAACCGCAAAACCGCCTGGTGAGTCTGGACCTCGCCGATGGCCAAATTATGGTTGTGGAAGCCGGGCATGACTTCGTTACCTCCGCGCAGGTATCACCCGACGGGAAATGGCTGGCCTATCTCACCTGGGATCATCCGGATATGCCCTGGCAGGCCACCCGGCTTTGGCTGCGCCCCATGACAAGTGCTGTCGAGTTCGAGCCGCCGCGCCAATTGGCGGCAGGAGCGCGCGCCAGTTTTACCCAGCCCCGCTGGTCTCCCGACGGTGATCTCTATTGGATCGCAGACCCAACTGGTTGGTGGAACCTGTATCGCCTGTCACGAAACGCTCTGACAGAAGACAAAATCTCCGCCCTTCTGCCTATGGAAGCGGACTTCGCCCATCCACATTGGGTTTGTCGTCAGGCCAACTATGGCTTTCTCAGCGACGACCAGCTCCTGGTGAGCTATAGCCGACACGGTCTTTGGTCCGTGGCTTACTTGAGCCGAGACGGACAGCTCTCCGCCCCCCTGCTCGCCGAGTGCAACGCCGTGCAAACGGTGGCCTGCTCGGATAAACAAGCGGCGATCCTGGGAGGCGGTGGACAGCTCACCCAGGGGCTATGGCTGCAAAATAGCGGCGAATTTCAGCTGGCTGCCCAACAGGCCCCCTTGTCCGAGAATGACATTACCCGCGCCCGGCCCGTGAGCTTTCCCACCGCCGATGGCCAAGTGGCTCACGGTTTCTTTTATGCGCCGGAAAACACACGCTTTCGCGGCCCTGAAGGGCAGCTCCCGCCATTGATCGTGATTGGCCACGGCGGCCCGACTGCAGCCTCGGACGCGGCGCTGAATCTTAAGATCCAATTCTGGACCCAGCGCGGCTTCGCCGTTTTCGACGTGAATTATCGCGGCAGCACCGGTTTCGGACGCCCCTACCGGGAAGCTCTGAACCGCCAATGGGGCGTGGTGGATGTGGACGACTTGTGCGCCGCCGCAGAATACGCCACCGCACAGGGTTGGGTGCATCCACAGCAGCGCATTATCCGCGGCAGCAGCGCCGGCGGTTACAGCGTGCTGGCAGCACTCACGGATCGCCAGGTTTTCAACGCTGGCGTCAGCCTCTACGGCATAGGCGACCTGGAGACTCTCGCAAGGGACACCCACAAGTTCGAGGCGCACTACTTAGACAGTCTTATCGGGCCATATCCAGAGGAACAGAGTCTGTACAAGCAGCGCTCCCCCCTTCACAAGGCCGCCAATATTCGCTGCCCACTGCTGGTATTTCAGGGGTTGCTGGATAAGGTAGTGCCGCCGGAACAGGCGGAGCAGATGGTGGCCGCGGTAAAAGCGGCCAAAGTGCCGGTGGCCTACGTGACCTACCCGGAGGAAGGCCACGGCTTTCGCAGCGCCCAAACCATCCAGCACCAGCTCGATGCAGAGCTGAGTTTCTATCACACCATCTTCCATCTGGCTCCAGATGCCACCCCGAGCCGCGAAATCTCCATATATAACTGGCCGGAGGTTAAGTCATAAGTCGCTGGCGTGGCTTCTGATTGGTCGCACTCGATAGATCGAGTGCGGGTTCTTTTTATAGCGGGCGCTAAGGCGCCAAATGTTCCGCAAGCCTCCGCGCCAGCGTCAGTCCCGTTAGTACAGGATTAACCGAGCCCACCGTCGGGAAGAGTGATTGATCGCACGCGTAGGCGTTGCCGATATGGTGGAAGCGACCAAACGCATCGGTCACCGAATCGCCTGGGTTGTTGCCCATCCACAAGGTGCCTGATTCGTGATAGGTGCTTCCCAGTCCGCGATGCCACTCCGGAAACTCACGGTTCAGCGGAAATGGTGCGCTCTGCCAGTCCCCATCGTAGAAGTATTGAATGTTTCCGGCATTCTTGGCGATCTTCTGCGCGAGTTCGAGCGCCGTAGCATCCATTGTCTGCCACACGGTCAAATCGTCCGGATGAAGTGTCAGATGCACATAAGCACGCGGCACACCGTATTCGTCCATCTCGTAGGGACTCAGATCGATCCAGCTTTTTCCCGAATGCGGAATGGCGGTATTCATATCGCCGCGCATTTCTCCGACCCCGCGGAAGGTAATGGTGACCCAGTCCGGATTCTGATTGGCAAGCTGCGCGTCCAGCATGTCCATATCCGGGATCATGCGAAACAGCAGTTCGTCCGAGCCTGCGTTATGTGTGGAAGCCGTGATCTGCAGATGGAAACGTCCGGAGGAAGCCGCTCCGCGGACCAACAGAGCGGCCGTTTGCACATGCATTGGCAACGGCGGCAAGGAAGAACGTTTAATGCGCACCGTGAAATCACTGCGTACGTGGCCCATCAAGTTGCGGCCCATGAGCGGCGACGCAAAGGAATGCAAGGCTAGTCTGGTGCTCTCCACGCCACTGGCGGCCAGAATCACCGCGCATTGAGGATCCACGCTTAAATATTTCCGCTCGCCACCAACATCGACTTCAACGGTCTGGACATTGCCAGCTCCCGGATGCAATTTGACGACGTGCGCCCTCGGCACCAGGAACAAGCGCCGCGCCGCGTCATTTGCCGAAGCACCCACATCATCGCGAATCGCCTCGATCAGTAGCGGCAGGCTGCTGTATTTGTCGAAACTGAACAGACCCGACTCCGGCGCGCTGCCCTGTACTGCGAGCGGCGCAACTTCAATACCGTGGTCTCCCATCGTCGTTTCGATGTTGGCGACACTGCCCACCACTGCGCCCAATTCACTGCGCAGGGCGGCGAACAGATCGCCGAAAATAAAATCACTCGCAGGGACAACGCCAGTTTCACTTTCCACGAAGGTGTAGTTGTTGTCGAGGTAGGCCGCCGTTTCGGCGGGCCAGCGCAGCAAATCCGCAGGCGTGAGCCTGGGGCACCATCCGCCCCAGTAAATCGATTTGCCACCAGTACAATAGGCGAGCCCTGGAAATTCCACATTGCCGCGCCAGGGAAGACCCCACACGAGATCGCGCGCCACGCCCGGGTCGCTTGCCGGCACTATCGCGGACGGAACATTAAGCCCGATGCGCGCCAGATTCTGGACGTGCTCGGACACCAAGAAACAGCCTGCATCCAGCACCAGAACCCGTTTGCCCTTGCGGAACAGTTTTGCAGCAAAATAAGCGCCATACATTCCCGCGCCAACAACAATCGCAGAAAAAGGCGCGCCGCCATTTTGCGTCGCTTCGTCCCACGTGCTGCAGACATAGCGCGCCAGTGCATCAACCGAGAAAGTGGTGTGTTGGACCGGCACTTCTTCGCCGGCTGGCACGAGTTTCCTTAGCGGCATGTTGCCCCCTGGGATGTCGAAGCAGTCTGGTTAAGAATAGAATAACTCGCACGTGTCTAGGATAGTGTGGGAAGCCCAACAGAACAGATGTGGACCCTAGTTATTGCACCAAGAGGCAATCCTTTTTAAATAATTTTCTACCCGTAAACCATTAAATATGAGCACACCATTAATAACCGAAGAAGGCCTCGCCAAACTCAAATCAGAGCTGGATTACCTTTGGCGAACTGAGCGCCCCGAAGTGACTAAGAAAGTTACTTGGGCAGCAAGCCTCGGTGATCGAAGCGAGAACGCCGACTATCAATACAACAAGAAGAGGTTGCGAGAGATAGATCGCAGAGTTCGTTATCTGCGCAAAAGAATGGACTCATTAAAAGTAGTGCCTTATGCCAAAGAGCAAGAAGGAGCAGTTTATTTTGGTAGCTGGGTGAAAATTGAAAATGAGGAAGGCGAAATTAAAGAGCTTCGAATTGTTGGGTATGACGAAATTTTTGGAGAAAAAAACTACATATCAGTTGACTCTCCAATGGCTAGAGCGCTGCTGAGAAAACAGGTAGGTGACGAAGCGGTTGTCCGAACAGAAGCTGGCGAATTTTATTGGGAAATTTTATCTATCACGTATCTCGATGGCTCATCTTAGAGCAGCTGAGAATCTTCGCTTATAGATATGCAGTGCCGGTTTCCCTTGCTATCCAGGGCCTCGCAGAAATCGCCAGCGATGTAGCCCTCAAGTTTTTTGATGCTGGAAATCGGCGGGCGCGGTCAGGCCATGAACAGGCCGCGTTCCAGATAGTTTTTCAAAGTAATGCCGAAGGTTTTGTCCTTCCACACTTGTTTGATCAGATAGTCCTTGCTCAGCTCGCCTTTTTCGATCAGGGAAAGGTCGACCATGGTCTCCTTGGCGACCGGTTGTTTGTCGCGATCCCGCAGCATCACAATGCGCGGCAGATGGCGAAAACGCGGGTGGGCTTCAATCACCATTCCCACTTCGCCCGAATAGAGTTCGACAATACTTCCCGCAGGATAGAGACCGACCGTCTGGAGAAATTTCAGCGCCAGTTGCTCATCAAAATGCTGGCCACGCTCTTTGTAGATGATTTTGATCGCTTCGGTGGAGGTGCGCGCGGACTGGTAACACCGATCCGCCGTCATGGCGTCGTAGGCATCAACGATTGCAATAATCTTGGAATAACGGGAAATACTATTGCCGGCGAGCTGGCGGGGATAGCCTGTACCATCAACCCGCTCGTGATGGCTTAAAGCCACATCTATAGCTCCGGTGTAAATGCCCGAGGAACTCAGCAGCAAATTCCGCCCGTGCACGGTGTGAGCCATCATGATGCGCATTTCCTTGGGCGTGAGCGTATCGGGCTTGTCGAGAATTTCCGCCGGAATTTTCATTTTCCCCACGTCGTGCAACAGACCGCACATACCGAGATTCTGCAATTCCTGCTCGCTCATACCCAATTGACGGCCGAAAGCAATCGCCAGAATACAGACATTGAGACAATGCTCAGCGGTGTATTCATTTTCGTCGCGCATTTTTGACATCCACAAAAGCGCATCCGGATGGCGGATGACCGAGTGGACACATTCGTTAACGGTGTGGCGCGCCTGTTCGGTATTGATGGCGCCGCCCAAGCGGATGTCATCGAGCAGGGTTTTTGTCAGGGAGCGGGCCTGGCGAAAAGTACCCATCACCCGGCGATGTTCGTCCTCAAGGGGTACTTCAGGCTCAAAAATATCGGGATTAACGCGAATATGGCGGGCTGTTCCCACATTGGAACTGTGTTCGCTGGCCTTGGATTTGACGCTTTTTTCGTCGTCGATATAGACGTATTCACAGTATTCAGCAATTACATCTATATCCCCCTCTTCCTCTATGTGGAAGCCCTGTAACAGGAAGGGGGTCTCGAGCCAATTGCGATCCAACTGGCTGACGAACATACCAACACGCAACTCGCTAACGTGTACTTTTTTGGTATTAGACGACATTGAGCCTCAATTTTTCACTTCCCAAGCACCAGAGAGACCGAGGGGGCCGGTATCCGTAAAGGTCGCTTCACGCGCCACCTTGCGGACATTTTTTGAGCAGTATAAACAGGGCGATAGAACCATTCCATCACTTCCTGACGAGACAGAGACCTGGTACACATGCCCTTATCAAACCCTGCGGCACTCAGGTCGTCACCACCTGCGCTATGGCATCGCAGACATAATCCAGATTGGTTGAATTAAATCCCGCAATGCTTGCACGAGAAGAACTTAGCATATAAATCGCATATTGGCTGCGCAGACGCAAAACCTCCGCTTCGCTGAGGCCGAGAAACGAGAACATCCCCTTCTGCCGCTTCACGAAATCGAACCGGTTTGAACCAAGACGCGACTGCATTGCGGAGCTGAACAAATCGCGCAGACCGTTGATGCGATCGCGCATTTCCGCCACTTCACTCTCCCAGCGCTGGCGCAATTGCGGGTCGGTGAGCACTTCCGCCACCAGGGCCGCGCCGTGATCAGGCGGCATGGAATAAATCCCGCGCACGATGGACAACATGTGGCTCACAGCCGCCTGGGCAGAGCCGGGATTTGCCGCTAACAGACCGACTAGGCCAACCCGCTCACGATAGATGCCAAAATTTTTTGAACAGGAAGCAGCAACCACCACCTCTGGCAGATGGTCCGCGAGACAGCGCAACCCGTAGGCGTCGCCATCCAGATCATCCGCCAAGCCCTGATAGGCCATATCGATGAAAGGTGTGAAGCCGGTTTTCAACGCCAGGGCCGCCACCTCGCGCCACTGCTCCGGCGACAGATCCGCGCCACTCGGGTTGTGGCAGCAACCGTGTAGCAACACCAGGTCTCCCGGTTTCACATTAGCGAGCGTCGACATCATGGCATCGAAGGCGACCAACGAGCTGACAGGATCAAAATATGGGTATTGGCGTATGGCAAGACCGGCGTTGCCCAACAGGGGGATGTGATTTCCCCAAGTGGGATCGCTGACCCAAATGGTGGCGGAGGGGTTAGCAGTCTTAATGAGTTCAGCCGCAACGCGCAAAGCACCACAACCACCCGGCGTTTGCACCGCCGCAAAACGCCCTTCTGCCAAAGCGGGTGAACGCCCCAAAAGCAATTCGCTCATTGCGGCATTGAACGCAGGGTTGCCACCGGGACCGACGTAGGACTTGCTGACCTGACGGGAGAGCATACGGGCTTCGGCCTCTTGCACGGATGCCAGCACCGGAGTCTCACCGTATTCATTTTTATAAACACCAACTCCCAGGTCGACTTTGTTGGCGTTGGTGTCGTTGCGGAACAGACTCATCAAACCGAGAATCGGATCGGCCGGCAAAGTCGCTAAACCTTCAAACATAAATCATCGAAACCTGCGCGGAGGCGCTCAAAGTGTGTGATCGGCTATCAGCCGACAAAGGGCGGGATTATAGCAGTGCGACCGGCGAATACAGCCCCGCCGAAAACCCTTGCGCCATTTGCGCAAAGCTCACTTAACGAAAAGCCACTTAACGCAAAGCGCACTTAGCGCAAGCCCGCTTGCAGTAAGTGCTGCTCCAGCTGCTGGACCACTTGCTCGGCGCTGAGATCATCACATGGCAATGTAACGTCGGCATAGTTGCGATAGAGCGGCAGCCGCTCCCGATAAACCTCGGCAAGCGCCTGGCCGGGGGCACAGGAAAAGCCGCGGCTGTCCCAATTGGCGACGCGCTCTACGACCGTGTCGAGAGAAATCTCCAGATAGACGCAGACACCATAGCCACGCAGACGCTGCATGGCCCTCGGTCCATATATAACGCTGCCGCCAGTGGACACCACCGCGCGCGGCGGCAGTGCGCAGGTGGCGACAAACTCCTCTTCAACTGCGCGCATGGCAAGGTAGCCGAGGCGATCGAGCTGGCTTTGCAAGGATTCGCCGCTCTGTCGTTCAAGCAGTTGATCCGTATCCACGAAAGGGACAGACCAACGCGTGGCCAACAATTCGCCCACCGTGGTCTTGCCAGCACCCGGCATCCCGATCAGGACAAGAGCAGGAATCGTCATGAATGGAAACCTGAAAGTAAATAAGGCAGGGATAGACCCGCGAACAATATCACACTAACCTTAGGCACGTTTTCCATGGACCGGTAACGGGTTCACCATCCGCACGCAGCGGGACCGACAGGTTCAAACGCACCCAGAACGTTCACCAATCAGCATGAGGAGCAGATCATGGCCGGTCTCGACAAAGTGGTGACCTCCTACGAACAGGCCCTCGCGGGGCTCGCCGATGGCATGACCATCATCGCCGGAGGGTTTGGTTTATGTGGCATTCCCGAGGGGCTGATCGCCCAGATCAAAAAGATGGGCACGCGCCATCTCACGGTGGTCTCCAATAATTGTGGGGTCGACGGCTTTGGCCTCGGTATTCTTTTGGAAAACCGCCAGATCAAAAAAATGATTTCCTCCTACGTCGGCGAAAACGAACTTTTCGAGCGGCAGCTTCTCAGCGGTGAATTAGAAGTTGAGCTCACGCCCCAGGGCACACTGGCGGAAAAAATCCGCGCCGGCGGCGCCGGCATTCCAGCCTTTTTTACCGCCACCGGCTACGGCACACCCATTGGCGAAGGTAAAGAAGTGCGGGAATTTCACGGCCGTCATTACATTCTGGAAGAATCCATTACCGGCGATTTCGCCATCGTCAAAGGCTGGAAGGCGGACCATTACGGCAACGTGATTTATCGCCACACCGCGCGCAATTTCAATCCGCTGGCGGCAACGGCGGGCAAGATCACGGTGGTGGAGGTGGAGGAAATCGTCGAGCCTGGGGAATTGGATCTCGACAATATCCACACGCCGGGCATTTATGTCGACCGGGTGATTCAAGGCACTTTCGAAAAACGCATAGAACGCCGCACCGTGCGGCCCCAGGAGGTCTGACATGTTGACCCGCGAACAGATCGCCATGCGCGTCGCCCGCGAAATGCGCGATGGCTTTTACGTCAACCTCGGTATCGGTATTCCCACGCTGGTGGCCAACTACATTCCCAAAGGCATGCAGGTCATGCTGCAATCGGAAAACGGTCTGCTGGGCATGGGGCCCTTCCCCACCGAGGAAGAAGTGGACCCGGACATGATCAACGCCGGCAAACAAACCGTCACCGCCATCAGCGGCGCCTCCATTTTCGATTCCGCCCAATCCTTTGCCATGATCCGCGGCGGCCACGTAGACCTGACGGTGCTGGGAGCGTTTGAGGTGGATGTGATGGGCAATATCGCCTCCTGGATGGTGCCCGGCAAACTGGTGAAAGGCATGGGCGGCGCCATGGACTTGGTGGCGGGGGCAGAAAATATAGTGGTCACCATGACCCACGCCAGCAAAACCGGCGAATCCAAACTCCTTCCGCAATGCGCCCTGCCGCTCACCGGAGCCGGCTGCATTAAAAAGGTCGTCACCGACCTAGCCTATGTAGAAATCCGCGATGGCAAATTCTGGCTGATAGAGCGTGCGCCGGGCGTGTCGGTGGATGAGATCGTGAAACTCACAGCGGGTGAGATGGTCGTACCGGAAGTCGTTCCCGAGATGACGTTCTAGCCTTTGTAGTTCTTGTATAGTCACACATTCTTGCGCCGCTGGCGGGAATACCCACCAGCGGCATTTTTTACAGTTCACTACAATTCAGGAAAGCACAGGTCGCAAAAACCCAGGTATGTTGCGCGACGTTATCTAATAAGGAGTTGCTGCATGAGCAAAATTCTTTCCGCGGCCAGTCTCGCCAGCTTGGCACTGCTGGTTGGCTGCAAAACCGGCTTTAACCGCACCCACAGCCAGCCCAAAGACCCCAATCCACCGCCTTGTGCCGAGGAGGCGTCCAACCCGAACGTCTCCGCCGAAGCGCGGCGGGTTTTCAAAATGCTCGCCGGCTTGACCTGTTCAAACAGTCCCTTCGACGGCTATGTCATGGGGCAAAACGCGGGCTTCGGCAATCAGATCGCCACCGACGCCAGCGACCGCTCTTACGCCAAGTTGATCACCACCGTGGACACAGCCACCAGCCACCTGCCGGGACTGGTCGCCGTTGATTATGAGCACGACCGCATCTTCACCGTCGAGCAGTTGAAGAGCCGCCAATGAAAAGCTGGAGGCCCATTGGAAAGAAGGCGGTCTGGTGAGCATCAGCTGGATGCCGCTCAGCCCGTGGAGAAATAATGCGCAAAACCCATCAGGTACTCCCGGAACCTCCGCTGACTTGCTCCCGGAAGAACAACGGCGCGATTTAGCCGATTTGCTCGACGACTCCACCGATGTACACGCAGTTTGGCGACGCAAGCTGGATCAAATTGCCGAAGCTCTGCAGGATCTGGAGGACAAAGGTGTCGCTGTTTTGTGGCGGCCCTTGCCGGAAATGAACACCAACCGCTTCTGGTGGGGTACGAGCAACAGTGCCAATTCCAGCGACACTGATGACGCAAGCCTCTACACCGATCTGTGGGAGGACATGTATGAATATCTCACGGATGAAAAAGAGCTGAGCAATTTGCTCTGGGTATACAGCCCCACTGACAGCGGCACTCCCGGCGGTAAACCGGTGACTTGGGCCTATCCAGGTGAAGATTTTGTCGACGTGGTTGCCGGCATCTCGCGCAACGACTCACTGGATATCAAGGACTACGAGACTCTGATCGACCTCAAGCGGCCCTTCGGCATGGCCGAATACAGCCCCACCCCAGCCGAAAAAGGCGGCATTCCCAGCGCAACATCCAAGACGTTTGACGCCCGCACCTACGCCGACAGACTCGATGGCAGTTACAAAGCAGTTGGCTTTTGGGTGAGCTGGCACAGCTATTCAGCCCGCAAAGACAATCAAGACGTGCGCTCGCATATGGCGCTGATCGACAGTGCTCGCCTGAAGGAGCTGACTGACCGCGCCAAAATACTCAGCGTGGAAAGGATCAAGGAACATAAATTGCGGGATTGAAACCCCAGCCCCGCCCCTCCCCTTGATAAGAGGAGGGCGCTAAGAGCACGAGAAAGGTAAAAAGTTACTTTTCCTCGTCGCTCAACTGATGCTGCTTGCGCCGTGCACCGATATGCGGCTCGTTGCGCGCCTTAGCCAATTGGATTTGTTTCTGCCGCTCGGAAAACCGCTTGCGTTGTTCGGGTGTCTGGCTGTCAAAGCAACGCGGGCAAGTAATACCTTCAAGATAGCGCTCAGACTGTTTGTCCTCGTCTGTGATGGGCAGGCGGCAGCCGTGGCACAGGTCATAGCGCCCCTTCTCCAGCTTGTGGTTCACTGCCACACGATTGTCGAAAACAAAACACTCTCCGCGCCAAAGACTCTGCTCCTCCGGCACCTCTTCCAGATACTTCAGAATGCCGCCCTTGAGGTGGTACACCTCTTCAAAGCCTTGCTGTTTCAGGTAAGCAGTGGATTTTTCGCAGCGGATGCCGCCGGTGCAGAACATGGCGACCTTTTTGTGCTTGGAAGGATCGAGATTCTGAGCAACATATTGCGGCAGTTCGCGAAAGGTTTCCGTTTTCGGATTGACTGCGCCGGCGAAGGTGCCCACTTCGTATTCGTAGTCGTTGCGCGTATCCACCAGCACCACTTCCGGGTCGCTGATGAGCGCATTCCAATCCTTCGCTTCCACATAGGTGCCAACGGTTTTGGTGGGGTCGATGTCCTCAACCCCCATGGTGACGATTTCTTTTTTCAGCTTCACCTTCATGCGATAGAAAGGCGTACCGTCGTCAAACGACTCTTTGTGGTCCAGGTCCGCCAGCCGCGGATCACGCTTTAAATAATCGAGCAGCTCCCCAATCGCTTGCCGCGAACCCGCAACTGTGCCGTTGATGCCCTCGTGCGCCAACAGCAAGGTGCCCTTAATCTCACGCGCGTTACAAAAATCCAGCAGCGGCTGCTGCAGATCCCGGAAGTCCGGCAGACCAACGAATTTATAAAGTGCGGCAATAACGTTCTGACTCATGACAACCCCTAATCAACAGGCCGCGCATTGTACTTGCGAGCCTGTTTTTTGACCAGAAGCCTGTCTGGGGGATCCAAGACAGAGCCCAACCGTCCTCGACGCCCGTTCCCAACAACCTATAGATGCTAGATGCGAGAACTATTCCGAGACAATCAAATAAAAGCCATTGGCACATTACATATAAGCGCTACGTATTTGCGCCAACCATACCCCTGAGTCGACATATCAAAAAATGGAATAGGCCCCCGATTCGTTGCAATACCGGTTATATGGAGGGTGTATCCACAAGCCAAAGTTGCTCTCCGGCATTCTTAAAACGCACGTTCCAATAGACAACCGATTACACGATACGAGACTTATTCAATGAAGCCGAAAAAATGTGAAATCCTTCTAAAATTATTAGGCGGATATATTTTTTTACGCCAAGTGAACGTCGCGCAAAAAAATAATGTGGTATTAAATCCACTTTATAGTGATATGATGTTTGCGTCCTTTCATCGAAATGCATCCTGCAGCGTTCCGGTCGAGTCCTATGAAGTTTCTTCTGCTCTTGAGTTTTTTACTGGCATTTATGCCGGGGCAGAACGTGCATCGCCTGCACATCGACCGAACACCCGATTTCGTCGCACTGACGGATCAGATTCAAGCCATCCCCAATGGCGAAAAAGCTAATAAAAAATCTGAAGTTCAAAACGAAGATTTTTTCCTCCCCTCCACCACAGCTCCAATAAAAATTGCCGAATGCACCGCAGAGTCTGCGCCCCCGATACAAATAATCGGCCAGACGTTTACAGTTCCCTACTCCATTCGCGGCCCTCCCACGACCGTTTGATTTCTTCTGTTCTTATTGTTTACCGGTTTTTTGCCCGGCAATTCCGCCGCGGGTTTAGTGCGCCCTGAAAATCGCTGATTTTCCTCGCGCAGGCCCATCTGCGGATAAACAGTATCCTTCTTTCCGGCATTTGTTCATGTGAACGAGCTTTCGCTCGCGAGCGTGCGCGTCCGTGCGCCTGCCGGATTGAATCAACAAGAATTCAATCTATGTCGTACAAAGAAGAAAAAAGCTTCTGGGAAAAATTCAGCGGCGTATTTTTTGTCGTGGTTTTCCATTTGGTCGTGATTTACGGTCTCGCTGTAGGCTTGAATCACGATCCCATGGATCTGCTCAAACAACAGATCGATGCGAAAATCATTGAAGAAGCTCCGCCGCCGCCAGACGAAGCACCGCCACCACCTCCACCGGATTTTGTTCCGCCGCCACCCGATTTCGTGCCACCGCCGGATATCGAGTTTGCGACTGAAGAAGCTCCGCCACAAAACACCAACGCTATTACGGTTTCCCGCGAGCCACCGCCCGTGGCAAAAGCAGTAGGAGCCCGCACGCCGAAAAAAGGCTTGAGTCGACCACCTTATCCCTCCTCATCGCAACGCCTTGGCGAGGAAGGTCTGGTCGGGCTTTCGCTCTATTTGCGCGCGGACGGCAAAGTCCAGGATGGCAAAGTCGAAACCTCCAGCGGGTTTGAGCGCCTCGATTCGGCGGCTCTCAAACATGCATTGCGCGAGTGGAAATTCGAGCCGTGCATCCAAGGCGACCAGCCGGTGCCCTGCTGGCACAGGATCAATTTCCGTTTCTCTCTTAAGGACGCCAGAGGTGGCTAACAAAACTCAGGCATCCAATCGCGCGGCTTGTGCAACAAGCCATGAAAAACCATTTATTCAACATCAGGATTCATCAATGAAAACCAAAATAATTTCCCGCATTGCCTTACAACTCGCGCTGGTACTCGGCGCGCAATTGTGCGTGATTGCAACGCCCTACGCGCAAACAGAAGCTGACTCATCGAGCATGACCCAGGACGTATCCGCAACGACAGAGACGACAGAAACGTCGGAACTCCTGGATGAGTCAGGAACCATGCCAATGGACTCAGCTCCACCGCTGCCGGAGATGTCCGTACCGGGATCCGACATGATCGATGACGCCTCCAACGCTGCCACAGCTGCAGAAGCCAGCACTGCAGAAGCTCACACAGGTTATGGCCTGGAAGAACTCTGGGCCCAGGGTGATTTCGTTGCCCGCGGCACTCTGATCATCATGGTGATCATGTCAGCCGCCACCTGGTATGTGCTGGTGACCAAACTGATTCAGCAGCAGGTGCTGCTCTCTCAAGCCAGAGCCACCCGCCGCTTCTGGCACGGCAAATCCATTCCAGACGGGATGAAAATCTATAAAGAACACAGCGCCTTCCGCTCCGTGGCAGAGGATGGCGTGGTCGCGCTGGAGCAGCATCACAAACGCCAGGGCGAAAAAATCGAATTGTCCGAATGGCTCGGCAGCCAATTGCAACGTTCAGTGGAACGCGTGATCTCCCAGTTGCAGAACGGCTTGTCCCTGCTTGCCACAGTTGGCTCCTGCTCGCCCTTCGTCGGTCTCTTCGGAACGGTTTGGGGTATCTACAACGCCCTGATCGCCATCGGCCTGTCCGGTCAGGCGAGTATCGACAAAGTGGCTGGCCCCGTCGGTGAGGCCCTGATCATGACCGCCATCGGCCTCGCGGTCGCCGTACCGGCCGTACTCGGTTACAACTGGCTGGTACGTCGCAACAAGGTGATCGTCGATGGCTTGCGCAACTTCGCTGCCGACATTCACGCCAATCTCACCATGGGCGTCAAAGGCGGTTGATCCGCAGACGTTTTTCCGCCGGAAGCTCCGCGCTAATGCGAGAGCTTTCGGCCAATCAATGAGAGAAATTTTATGGGCATGCAAATATCGTCTGGTGACGAAGACCAGCTCAACTCCACCATCAACACGACGCCTCTTGTGGATGTCATGTTGGTCATGCTGATTATTTTCCTGATTACCATTCCCGTGGTGATTAAGACTGTGCCGGTGGATTTACCTAACGTATCCAATACTCCCACCCAGACAAATCCAGCCAACATCGTTATCGCTGTTACCAGTGATGGTGAATATTTCTGGAACGATCTCCGTCTGGCCGACAAAAACGCGCTCCTGTCCAAGCTCAAAACGCTGACCGCCATGCGCCCGCAGCCGGAAGTCCATATCCGCGGCGATCTCGACGGCCGTTACGAGCATGTGGGGCGACTGGTGTTGTATTGCCAGCGCGCCGGCATCAGCAAGATCGCGTTTATCACTGAACCTACGCGCTAATTGGAGGTTTCCACATGGGCATGAATGTCGGTAATTCATCCAACGATGACGTGATGGTGGAAATGAACACCACACCACTCATCGATGTGATGCTCGTTCTTATCGTGATGTTGATCATCACGCTGCCGATCCAGACGCACTCCGTGAAAATGGATATGCCGGTAAGCAACGCTCCACCGTCACTGGAAAAACCAGTGATCGTTTCCATCGAAATTGATTTCGATGGCGTCATACGCTGGGACGGCAACACCATCCGGGACGGCGAAATGTTGAAAAATTACATGACGCACGCCGCCAATACCCAACCCAGACCAGAAATTCATCTGAAGCCGCACAAACTGGCGAAATACGACGTGGTTGCCAAAGTGCTTGCAACGGCGCAGCGTCTTGGGCTGGACAATATCGGCATTATTGGCAACGAAAAATTCGAATAATTTTTTAAATTTCCTCAAAGGTGATTCATGAATATTCATCGCTATCTACGCAAATGTCTGTACATCGGCATGCTGGGGTTCTGCTCACAGGCCGCCGTTTTCACAGTCGCTGTCACTCCGGCTTACGCCGCTGAAAAAGCCGAAAAAGTTAGTCCGAAAGTAGGCAAACCGCTTAAAAAAGCACGCGAATTGATGGAGGCAAAAAAATGGAAGGAGGCCTTGGCACAAACACGCGAGGTCGCCGCCATCCCCAACAAAACCCCGGCGGAGGAGGCAATCGTCAATGAAATGCTGGCCTACTGCATGATGAATCTCAACGATCACGCAGGTGCCGTGGCCGTGTATGAAAAAATGCTGGCCGCCAATCAATTTAAACCCGAGGAAACACCCAAGCGTCTGCTGACGATTTCGCAACTGCATCTGTCCGCCAAGAATTACCCCAAATCGATCCACTTTGCAGAGCTTTATCTGCAAAAAAACAATGGTGATCTGGAAGTCATGCGCCAACTGGCGGAAACCTACTATCTGAATAACGATTTCGCACGCGCGGAAACCACCACAAAATCACTGCTGAAAACAGCTCAACAAAAACGTGTGGCGGCAAAGGAGGAATGGCTGAAACTCCTGCTGAGCGCGCAATACAAACAGGATAAGCGACCGGAAATCATCGTAACGCTTGAACAGCTGCTGAAACAGTATCCAAGCGATCAGTACTGGTCCAACATGTTTACCTATGCATCGGATTCCAGCTTTTCCGACCGCCAGATCATGATCTACCTGCGCCTGCTGCATGACCGGGGCCTGATGGACACCAACGAATACATCGAAATGGCGGAGCTGGCTCTCGCCGTGAATAATCCCGGTGTTGCGGCAGCCTATCTGGACGAAGGATTTGCCAAAGGCAAACTCGGCGCTGGCGCGCAAAAAGATCGGGAGACCAAACTGCGCAATCTCGCCAAACAGCAATCCGCAGAAGACCTGAAGACCCTGCCTTCACTGGAAAAAGAGGCTGCTGGTAAGCCCACCGGAGAAGCCCTGGTTAAAATCGGCGAGGCTTATCTCGGTCACGGCCAATATCAGAACGCGATCACTACTTTGAGCAAAGGTCTGCAGAAAGGCGGCATCAAAAATCAGGATGACGTGAACATCAATATCGGCATCGCCTACTTGGCGCTGAATAAAAAAGACGATGCCATAAAAGCGTTTAATGCTGTACCCGCCACGTCCAAACTGGCACTGATGTCCCGCCTGTGGGCCATTCACGCAGGTACCGTAAAAAATCCCGCTTGAGTTTGAGTGAGTGCTTGGGCCGGCGATGAGCCGGCCATTTTTTTATCTGGATTAGGCTAACAACTTACGACCGCGCTAATTATCTACGCCGCCCCTTCCCTTTCGGCCCGCGCGCGGCCGCGCTTACTTTATTGCGTAGCTTGGCTTGATTGCCTGGTGCTAGCCGTTTGAATTTTGGCTGCTCATCCGGAATCAGTGCTTTCGGACCATCTCCAATTAAATCCGCTCTGCCCATTTTGCGGAATTGCTCGCGCAGCATTGGCCAGTTTTTTTCGTCGTGGAAACGCAATAAGGCTTTTTGGAAGCGGCGTTGGTCGATGGTGCGCGGGGTGCGCACGCTGCGACTTTTGTAGGACACCTTGTGCAGCGGGTCTTTTTCCGAATAGTACATGGCGGTGGCCATGGCCATGGGTGACGGATAAAACGTCTGCACCTGATCCAGGCGGTAATTATTTTTCTTCAACCAGAACGCCAGATTGATCATGTCCTCATCTTCACAGCCCGGATGCGCGGCGATGAAATAGGGAATCAAATACTGCTTTTTGCCCGCCTCTTTGGAAAACTTTTCGAACATCTCCTTAAAGCGTTCGTAGGTGCCGATGCCCGGCTTCATCATTTTATTGAGCGGGCCATCTTCGGTGTGCTCGGGGGCGATTTTCAGATAGCCTCCGACGTGATGCGTCACCAATTCCTTGACGTATTCCGGGTCCTCCACTGCGAGGTCGTAACGCAAACCAGAGGCAATGGCGATACGTTTTACACCTGGAATCGCACGCGCCTTGCGGTAAAGCTTGGTAGTGGGCGAATGATCAGTAATCAGATTTTTACAGATGCTCGGAAAGACACAGGAGAGCCTGCGGCAATTGGCCAGGATATTCGGGTCCTTGCAGGTCAATTGGTACATATTCGCGGTCGGTCCGCCGAGATCGGAAATCGTGCCGGTAAAGCCGGGCACCTTATCGCGAATTTCTTCTATTTCCTTGAGGATCGATTCCTCCGAGCGGCTCTGGATAATGCGGCCTTCGTGCTCGGTGATGGAACAGAAGGTACAACCGCCAAAGCAGCCGCGCATGATATTCACGGAAGTTTTGATCATGTCGTACGCAGGAATCGTGGCTTTACCGTAACTCGGGTGCGGCACACGTGCGTAAGGCAGGCCAAACACCGCGTCCATTTCATCTGTTTCCAGTGGAATCGGCGGCGGGTTGATCCACACTTCTTTAGTGCCGTGTTTTTGCACTAGCGTGCGCGCGTTGTGCGGATTGGATTCCAGATGCAACACGCGCGAGGCGTGGGAATAAAGCACGCGGTCGTTGCGGACTTTGTCGTAGGACGGCAGGCGGATGCAGGTTTTATCGTCGTGCAGATCAAACTGGCGGTGCAGCGGCATGGGGATAATGCGCACCGGCTGCTCTTCCTCCGGATCGACTTTGTCCTCGGTTTTGCAGGACTGGGTTGTCGGATCTTTCCATTCGTATGGATTGGGGATAGCGTCGATATTTTTCGGCCAGTCGACACGCGATGAGTCAATCACGTCCCAGCCTTCGGGCACTGCGTCGCGCAGCACTGCGGTGCCGCGGATAAATTGCATCTCCTCGATCGTCTTGCCCGCCGCGAAGGCGTGGGCCACCTCCACCACCGCGCGCTCGGCATTGCCGTAGAGCAGTATGTCTGCAGCGGAGTCGATCAACACCGATTTGCGCACCTGATCGCTCCAGTAATCGTACTGGGCAATTCTTCGCAGGCTCGCTTCGATACCGCCGATCATGATGGGCACGTCGTAATAAGCTTCACGGCAACGCTGGCTGTACACGATGACCGAGCGGTCCGGGCGCTTGCCGCCTTCATTGTTCGGCGTGTAGGCATCGTCGGAGCGCAGGCGCAGATCCGCCGTGTAGCGGTTGATCATGGAATCCATATTGCCGGCGGAAACGCCGAAAAACAGGTTCGGCTTGCCGAGGATCTTGAAGGGCTCTGCCGAGCGCCAATCCGGTTGGGCGATCACCCCCACGCGAAACCCCTGGCTTTCCAGAAGACGGCCGATCACCGCTGTGCCGAAGCTGGGGTGGTCCACGTAGGCATCACCACTGATGATGATGATGTCGCAGGAATCCCAGCCCAGCGTGTCCATCTCCGCGCGGGACATGGGCAGAAACGGGGCTGGTTCAAAGCATTCGGCCCAGTATTTGGGGCGGGAAAACAGGTGTTCGGCTTGTTTGATCATAAAAGCGGGGTCGCAGCACAGGCGGCAGTTGAACAAAAACTGCGCAATGAAAGTCGCGCGCATTCTCCCAGAAATCCCCCTGGCCGCCTAGGGCCAGGAAGCATATCCCACCTTTCTCACCCTTTTATGTCCGGATTGGCTTCGGCTTGAGAGCCCGATCTCAGGGTTTCAGCTCCTGATCCTGCTGCGGCAGGTTCACCATCTGATCCTCTTTAAAAGCATCCTTGAGCGGCTGCGTGTATTCACCGCGCCAGCAGCGGGTTACACGGAAGAAAAACATGTGGCAGGGCACCTGGGTGAACGGCGGCTTATCACTGATGGCGAGGTCCGGCTTGAGCTCCTGCAGGGTGACGAAAAACAAATTGATGTCGATGATTTTGCCGCGCATGCCCACCTCCTCCTGCTTAGTATCGCGCAGCTCCACTATGTCGCCGATGCGAGCACGGGAAAAGGTCAACAATAAAACGGCGCTGAGAATGTTCGCCAGCACGCTCCACGAGGCCACGAAAGCCACGGCGACCAGAAGCGCAACCGACAGAATGCCTGCCCACAGGGCGCGAATGGGCAGGCCGAACAGCTCAAGCAGGAAAAGAATGGCGCAGATCCAGACGGTCCAGCGGAGAAAATTGCCGAGCAGCACCGTAGCCGACGGCGGCAACCAATGGCGGCGCCTGACCAGTTTCATTGCCCGGGCGGTAAGGCGCTGTACGCCAAAAGCGACCAGAATAATGAGCAGGGCGTAAAGCAGTTGAATGCCGACGTTCGAAATCATAGGAAGCCCGGTGGTTTTTGAAAGGGCGCTAGTTTAGCGGCTGCAGCGCTCGATTGGCCACGGATGGTGGGTGCACCTCCACCCACGCCCGCTCGGCCTCTCCAACTGCCCAGCAGAGCCAGACGCAGAGGGCTTCACAAATAAGCGCTAATGCAGGGGTAAAAATCGCCTTGCCGAAAACTATCTCGACAGGTTGAATGTCGGACGCCATTGCCAAAGATACTTTGACCTGGAGCATTTTAATGAAATTAAAAAAACTCACGTTCCTCGGCGCCCTCCTGGGCGCTCTCTGCAGCTGTGCTCAAATCGGTAAACCAACCGAACCCACTGCACGTTTCGCTTGGTTTGACTATCAAGGTAACGACGCTGTTTTTGCGCAGCCGCCCAAGGCAGGGCATTTTCAAAACCCCATTCTCGCGGGTTTTTATCCCGACCCGAGTATTGTTCGCGCTGAAGATGCGTTCTACATGGTCACCTCATCGTTCGCCTACTTCCCCGGCGTGCCGATTTTTAAAAGTACCGACCTGGTGAATTGGGAGCCCCTCGGCTACGTGCTGACGCGCCCTGAGCAAGTGAATATCGTCGATGCCGGCGTTTCCCGCGGAATTTTTGCGCCGGCGATCCGCTACCACAAGGGCACTTTCTACATGATCACCACCAATGTGGACGGCGGCGGCAATTTTATCGTCACCACCACGGACCCCGCCGGCCCCTGGTCCGATCCGGTCTTTTTGCCGGAAGTCGACGGTATCGATCCGTCGATGTTTTTTGACGACGATGGCAAAGTCTATGTCACTCACAACGGCCCGCCGCCGGGCGAGCCGCTCTACGACGGCCACCGCGCCATCTGGATGTGGGAATACGATGCAAAAAACAAAAAAGATCGTGCCGGGGTCCGACAAATTGCTTGTCAATGGTGGAACTGATCTGAGCAAAAAGCCCATCTGGATCGAGGCTCCCCACATCTACAAAATTAACGGCTGGTACTATCTCTTCTGTGCCGAAGGCGGTACTGCGGATCAGCATTCGGAAGTGGTTTTCCGTACCAAATCGCTGGCATCGCCATTTATTCCCTACGAAAACAATCCAATTCTCACCCAGCGGGATCTCGATCCCAGCCGCGCAAATCCGATAGCCACTGCGGGCCACGCCGATATGGTGCAGACCCCATCGGGCGAATGGTGGGCAGTATTTTTGGCGACGCGCAATTACAACGAGGAGTTTTTCAATATAGGGCGCGAAACCTTTTTATTGCCGGTCACCTGGAAAAATGAATGGCCCCACATATTGCCGGCCAAAACGGAAATTCCCTACCAGCTCAAAGTGCCGCAAGGTCTGAAGCCGACGGAAAATGCCGTCACTTTGACCGGCAATTTCAAATGGCGCGATGATTTTTCCAAAGATAAATTGGGCTTTGAATGGAACGTGCTACGCACCGCCCATGAAAATCCCTATGTGCTCAACAAAGGCAAAGGCGTAACGCTAAAAGCGCGGCCGGTGAGCATGGCGGATTCTTCACAACCGGCATTTATCGGTCGTCGGCAACAACACTGGACGTTTACCAGCAGTACACGCCTGGACCTGCCTCTGGATAACCACGTGAAAGCCGGCATCATCGCTTTCCAAAGTGAGCAGGCGCACTACTTCCTGGGAGCGGTTCGCGGGGAAAATGGCTATAGGGTATTTTTGGAAACTGCGGAAAATTCGCTGCCCGCTGAAACAAAATCCATCGAGCTGGCAAATTCCGGTGGTTATGTGGAATTCCAAATCGCGGCGGATGTGGACACCATCAGCTTCTACTATCGCCCGGAAGGTGAAGAGCGCTGGCTGCCGGTGGCAGAAAATCTGGATGCCACTATTTTGAGTACGAAAAAAGCCGGCGGATTTGTTGGAACTTATCTCGGCCTGCATGCGCGTATTGAGTAAAGCCACGCAATAATCTCCAGCCGAAAAAAAGGCCAACCCTGCAAAGGGTTGGCCTTTTTTATAAGCGGAATGAAATCAGGCTTCGCTGGTTTCCGCCGCGTCCACCACCGCCGCCACACCTGTAGCGCGGACGACAATTTTGACGTTCTGAGCATCGGCGTTTTTCACGGCATTTTTAACCGCGACGTCCGTCACAATATTGGCACCCTGCTCCTGGGCTTTTTGCCGCAGTTGCGTCAAGACGTGTTTCTTGCCCTGCTCCAGCGCGGCGCGCACCTTTTCGCTCTTGGTGCCAACGAATTTACCGTCGACGATCATATCCGGAGTCACTTTGAGATTCAGCACACACTCTGCTGTCACCTCTTCCAAGGATTCCAGAATGGTGTGCTCATCTGCGGTTTTCGTGGTCAGTGCAACTGTGGTCGGCGTAACTGTGGTCTGAGCAACTGCTGCGGACTCATGTGACGGCGCGGCTGCCGGAGCCGCCTCCGCGTAGACTTCATCCACCTGCTCCTCAACCTGCGGCGATGCGGGAGCGGCGACAACAGGCGTAAAACGACGCTTGGATTTGCCGCCTTCATGGGCGAAGTAACAGTGGGGACACACGTGAGAAGCCCGGTAGGTACCCCCATTCATGGGTTTACGGCAGGTTTGACAAAGTTTGTTGAGGAATTCCATAGTTCACTGCCTTTTTGGACGAAAAGTGCGCAGATGGTAAGCCTGTTGCGCGGGATGCTCAAGGTTGGGGTGAAAAGAAGGAGAACTTGATCGGGATTTTTCGCGGACCGAGTTCGCATAAGCAGTTGCGCCTCGATCGGACTGCCGGCTATTTCGCAAAATTTATGTGACCATGCACGGCGCGATGACCACTCCGTCAAAGCTTCTCCTCGTCATCAAAAAGATCCGGCTGATAGAAGCCTTCCTCTGCCACATCCTCCTGGCGAATCAATCCTGAGGCGCGCACCCCGAGCAAGCGGAAGCGCTGCTCCAAATCCACCCGGCGCAAACACTCCCCTGCCGCCCTTCTTATTACCAGTGGATCGGCGGTGGGCTCCGGCAGTGTGTGATCGCGACTGATGCGGCGAAAATCCGGATAGCGCATTTTGATGCCGATGGTGCGGGCGAGATAACCTTTGCGATTTAAATCCGCCGCGAGGCGGGTGCAGAGCTGGGTGAAGATCGGCGTCAATTGCTCGCGGTCGTAGCGCGCGTGGAGATCGCGTTCAAAGGTGGTTTCCCGGCTGATCGACTTGGAATCGGACGCGGTGGAAAGTGGCCGATCATCCTCGCCATTGGCAACAGCGTGCAACCACTCCGCCGTATTTGAACCAAAATACTCGCGCAAAAAAGCCTTATCGGATTTTGCCAAATCGCCGACAGTCAAAATATTTAACTCGTTCAACCTTGATGCGGTTTTAGGGCCGATACCATTGACCTTGCCGACTGCCAACGGCCATATCCTGGTGGGAATATCGCTGCGGGTCAAAATAGTCAAACCGTCCGGCTTATCCAGCTCTGAACCCATCTTTGCCAGGAGTTTATTTTCCGCGACGCAAATGGAGCAGGTAAGCTGCGTCGCTTCCTGCACAGCTTGTTTAATGCGCGTAGCCAGTGCCCGGGTCTCTTCCGCGTGATAACTCAGATCGATATAAATTTCGTCTATGCCCCGGTCTTCAACCAGCGGGGCAATGTCCTTCACCGCCTTTTTGAATAGCGACGAATAATGCCGGTAGGCTTCGAAATCGGCGGGCAGGAGAATGGCATCAGGCGCCAGCTTGGCTGCCTTCATAGTGCCCATGGCGGAAAAGACACCCAAGGCGCGGGCTTCGTAAGTGGAAGTTGTCACCACACCGCGCCCCGCATAGTCGCGCAAACGGGAGTAACGCCGCGTTCCATCCCCCAGATCAACCGGCCGATGCACCGAGCGCCCGCCCACCACAACCGGCAGACCGCGCAGTTCGGGATAACGCAGCAGCTCCACGGAGGCGAAAAAGGCGTCCATATCGAGATGGGCAATGCGACGGGGTGTTTGGGGCATGGCTCAGACTGAAAACAGTAAAGAGCCGAAGTGTACATCACAGCACCTCGCCAGGAATGTTGCTCCTGGCGCGGTGCGCTGGGGGAGGTTAGTCAACCAGTTCGAGGGTACCGAAGGAATCCGCGTTCAGATATCCCTGGTTGTTCTGGTGTCCTGGGGTGTTCACCGAGCTCATAAAGTGCTCGCGGGTACCGCTGCCGTCGTTATCGATATAGCTCGGCGTAAAGCCCATGATCTTGCCGGCGAAGAGGGTTACCCGGGCGGCTTGCTGCTCACTCATGACGTAGCCGTTGTGATTCTTGTACACCTCTATGCGGATCTCCCAGATATGGCGCGTCCCCTGGCTGTTGATCTTGGCGTTGATGTGGCTGGCGATCATCGCCGGATCACCTCCGTTGTCGACCACTTCCAGTTTGTGGTTGATGTGGTAGGCGAACGCGTTATGGCTCTGGTTGTGCTGGCCGCCGCTGTCGTCCTCGTCGAGGAAGATTTCAACCGTGTCCTGCTGCCAGTACTGGCCGGAGGTGTTGATGACATCGTCAGTGATATCGAACAACAGATAAAGGTGCTCAGGGGTCCACATCGCCTTGTATTTGCCGGAGAAATCGGCGGCGCTGCTCGGCCGCTTCAGATTTTCAAATCCGGTCCAGGCCACAGACATTTCCATCCAGGGTGCGTCGTTCCATACAGCATCAATCACACCGTCAATCACCGGCGGTGTGGACGCTTTTTTTCGCGTAGTGGTAGTTATCCGCCGGTAGCACTACGTCCCCGTTCCCATTGCCGGAGCTCGAAGACGAACTGGAGCTGGAGGATGAGCTGGAACTTGAGGAACTGGAGCTTGAAGAAGACGACGATGAGCTGGAACTAGAGGAGGAACTGGATGAACTACTTGAAGAGCTGCTGCTATTGCCGCCACCCTGACCGCCACAAGCCGTAAGGATCAATCCAAGACAGGTGAAACCCAATATTTTCAAGGATTTCTGTGAAGACTTGCACAGCGAAAAGTTTAGCAACATAGCGTATCCCGTTAACGAATCCACAAACAAAGGAAGGCGTCCACAACTCAAATCCATCCTCAGACTGGCGGGATTCTACTGCAATTTTCTGCGCAATTAGCCAAACCAGGTCGCAGCTTGGGCACGGAACTCGCCAAATAAGACCGTTACGGTGCGTGTGTTGGGGCAAGAAGTGAACCACTCCACCCTCCAGCGTGCGCAAGAGAATGGAGATGGGAAATAGAGCATCCATGCTTAGTGGACATTCGCAGCAGAAAAAATCGGCGAACTCAGAAGGTTATCCCTGCGAGATCCAGCAGGATGTTGTCCGCCGCCTGAAATGCAAGTGCCGCAATAGTTAGGGTCGGATTGCCGGTCGCCACCGTCGGAAAAACGCCACTGCCAACCATATATAAATTGCGGTGATCCCAGGATTGCTGGCGCGAATTCAACACGGAATTATCGCTTCTAGTCCCCATCCGATAAGTCCCGACAATATGACCCGCGCCGTAAAAGGTAAAATTATTTCCCTGATATTGGAAATTGGTCGCAGTTACCTTATCAGGCGTGTCGTAAAAAACCGGCGCTGGTGGGGCTTTGGTATATTCCGTCGCACCCATGGCATTGTAGATTTTGGTGGAAACCTCTTTTGCCGATACGAATGCATTGCGCACATAATCTTCGGGGATGCGATAAGTCACCAGCGGGCGCGGTAAACCGAGATGATCTTTCTCAGTCTTGGACAGCTCCACCCGATTTTCCGGATCCGGCAATTGTTCAATTAAAAAGCCCAGGCGAATCTGTCGCGTGTAAATGCCGTTTAAAGCGGCAACCAGTTGCTGGCCGAACAATTGGCTATTCGCGGGCAATTTCGGGTCCCAGCGCAACGGCTGATTTTGCTGATTGACGGCATTGCCATTCAACTGGCTGTTATCCTGCCCAAACACAAAATCGGCCAGGGTGGTAAAAGGATCGTTCGCCGCCCATTGCCAGCCTTCGTTGCCAATTTCTATCCGGTATGCAGACCGATCTTTGCGGAATTCGCCGTCGCGCAGGGATTCAATTCCCGCTGTCGACAGAGGTCCGCGAAACGCATACACGGGCTCTTTCGCAAGAGCCCAGGAAAGATACATGACGTGATCCATCAAATTGCGCCCCACCTGACCGCTGCTATTAGCAACACCATCGGAGCATTTTTTATTTTTATTGGACATCAGCAATAATTTCGGTGTTTCAATGGCGTGTGCCGCCAGCACATAGATTTTGCCGGTTGCCGTGCCGGATCCCGTTTGAATTCCGGTGTGCGTATCGTAAGTCAGAAAATCGATCCCGATAATATCCGCTGTATTCTCGTCAACACGGATATTGCATGCCACATGACGATAAAGCACATCCACATTGCCGGTTTGCTGAGCACGCGCCAAAGTGACAGTTGCATCGTATTTCGCTTGAATCGGGCAAATAGGAATACAGTTGGTATTGCCGGCGCACTGGCGCCGCTCCCCGGGTAGGGAATTACGCCCTTGCGGAGTTGGCGTGACGTAAAGTGGAATTCCATCAACTTTTAGAGGCATTACACTCGCGCTAAATGCCTGATCAACCAGCGACTCGGTGATGCCCGGCATTGGATAATCGTATTCCGGTCCATATTCGCCCGTCTGTGATACGCCGAATTGCTCATACAATGTATCCAGAGCGTCCTTATCACCCGCCACACCTATTTCATTAGTGGCTTTTTCATAATATGGAACCAGTGCCTGGTAGAAATTTTTACCGCCCGGCCAATCCACACCCTGGTTATAGAGCGTTTTCAATTCAAAATCGTTGGGAAATAAACGCAACGATGTTCCCAGCCAGTGCCATGTTGTGCCGCCACCAATACGCTCGTAGGAACTGGCAAAGGCAAAATTTGCCTTCGGACTATCACCGTTTAAACCTTCTTCCTGCGGCGGGTAAGTAAAATAGGCCTGCTTGGGCTTGCGCCAGGCACCAACCTGCAACACGGTATGGCGAGGTACATTTTCATTTGCCGGATCAGGCAGTCCCAATGGATTATCTGGCGTAGAGGCCGAAGGATTTTGAGTGGTGGGCGGATAAGGTGATTCCGGTGTTTTGGCGTTGGCCTTGAAAAACGTTTCCATATATCCACTGCGATCCACCGGCACAGCCTGCCCAGCTTCAAGAATCAAAACCTTTTTGCCTTGCAACCCCAGCTGATAAGCAACAATAGAACCTGAAATACCCGACCCTACAATAACAACATCATAATTCTGATGATTTTTCATCATTATGCTCCTTTACCTGTGTAGGCACCGAGTGAGGCGGGGGAGTTGCCCAATATCCATAGCGATAATTTGAATCCCCCATCGGGTGAGATTGCATCACCTGCCAGGCCAAACCGGCCGTATAACTCTTGGCAGAAATCAAATTGCTGACAGTACTGGCTGGCTTGTCCTCCGTGGCGGGAATAATTGTTGGCCATGCGCCTGAATACCACATAAAAATCAATTTCCGGCAGGCCAAAACAAATTGGTCTCCATTGCTTAGGCTCAGCATGGCTTCACCGATCTGTTGATCGGATAAGCCTGAATTTTTCAGCGAAGCGAATTCCTGCAAGATATTGTTTACCAGATTTGCATCACCGCTTTCCTCCGTTACTGTCTTGGTAAAAAAAGGCAGGTATTCCGACTTAATATCTACAACATCGAGGCCAGGTGCGATAATTTCAGTAGAAAATCCCGTCAAAACCGCGCTTAAGCCAATAAAGTTGTCCATATTTTTTTCAATGCTGTTATCCGACATATCATCTCTCCTCAATTATTGAGCGCGTTGTAACAAATAGGTGAAATCGGAAAACAAACCATTTGTTGCGGTGGCGTTATTGTGGCAGGCCATACAGCTGCTGGAGGTTTGTCGCACATCACCCTGGATGTAGGTTTCCAATGTGGTGTTGGCGAGAAAAGCCGGTGCAGGAGCGCCGGTGGGATCTGTTGGACTTTTTGCATTGGTGGGCCATTGTGTACTGACCAACTCATAATTCAGCCATACCGATCCCGGCACCGCTTTAGCCAGCGCGGCGTGATAAAGCTGATTCAACTTTTTTGTATCGTTGGTGATGGGAATAATACGCTCAACTTGAGTAGGTGCAGTGTATGGATGGGCGGGATTCCACGGGCGCGGTGGTGGCTCATTTACTTTGCATTCGGTGCAGGCTGGATTAAAGAAATTGTAAGCAGGCAAAGAGCGAGGCTCGCCTTTAGTCGGTGCATTGGCGACATGCTCAAAGGTCGACCATATCCACTGCGGCTCATCTTTAGTTTTGTGCGCAATATGAAAACCAACCAAACCCACTCGCTCCAGTGAGCACGCGGGTTTTACGCCGTTTTGCTCTTCCGGATTGTTATAAACCAGCGCGTAGGTGGTGTGGTATCGACTCGGATTGAATTTACCTGTCATCCTGACCCAGGCAGCCTTCAGCATAATTGCGCCTACCCGACCGCTGGCTGAATCGCTTGCCGGAAAATTTGCGTCTTTGCCGAATGTCTTCTGGCCGCTCTTACTGTAAAGATTGTTATCGAGAATGTAATTGAACATCGCCTCGTTGGTTAATATTTCGTAACGGGTATATTGTCCATTCTGATCAATCAAAGGACCGGTTTGAAAAGGCTCACCACTCTCATCCAAAACATTGGGTGTTTTGCCGACCTGAGTGAGATGGATAGTGCCAGGCGGAATGATCGTGGGATCGATTGTTTTGCACACATCCGGGACCGGGTTTGTCTGGTTCCATGCAGGCGGCCTTGCGCCGCCCGGCAAAAATATGTCACGACTCTCCTTCCAGCTCTGCCAGACGACAGGCGCATTTGGCGACTGACCTATGACCAATTGATTATTCGGCGTTCCATCTGCGTTAGCCGGCCAATTCAGTGCAACAAAAGACTGCCAGGAAAACACGTCAAAATCGTGTTGCAACGAAGCGAGCGAGATGGGCGGAGTTGCAGTAATTGCCAAAGGCATGGTTGAACTCAATGCAGGCAGCTCGACTGCGGCAGCTTTTAGCGATGTATTTTTTGACGGACTATCCGCTTGCAGATTATTTCCCGCCAAGGCACAACTGAGAAAGAATAAAACGGGCAAACCAGACCGCAAACGGCTGGATGACGACGGAAATTCAGGTATTTTTTTCACGGTGAAATCCTTGCATGAATGACTCACCCGAGCGCATACAGGCCCATCGATAAAGATGTATTCGCTGGGGAAGATGATTTATTGGAAAAACGCCCGCTTGTCGCAGGCGTTATTGGTGATTCAGCCGTGTAGGGGTCTACTTCTTCGTCATCGCCACGGCTCGGCAGAATGCCGTCGAACACCCTGCTTTTGAGGCCGGTCTTTTTATCTGCATTCCATTCTTGCCATTGCGTCAAACTGATGGAAACCTGCAAGGAAAAATCCGTGGATATCCATTGATTCTGACCGCTGGCATATTGTGGCGGTGGAACAATATTGGCTGGGCCAGTAAAAGATTCAGCACACTGGAAAGTTTTAAAGTAAACCTGATCGATGGCCAAATCAGTGGTGGTGGGGCTTGTCAGACATTGACCGTTGTTATTATTGAAACCGCCGAATTGATACAAAATGGCCGGGGTTTTGTTGTTTTTATCCGGAACAGACGCGGTCTGATGGCAAGACAGGCAGCTGCTCTTCGCATTATCCGCGGGTCCGTTCAAGCGGTTATTACAGCCCAGGTGGCCAGCGTTGGTCTTTTTTATTCAACATATCTGCCACATCCCAGAAAATAACGCTCTCCTTCAGATTAGAGCGGCTATTCTGAGGATAATTGATGGCTCCGACACCGGCCGGCGGAGTGTCGTTACCCCACATCAAACCCAAGGGCGCTATGCGGTTCCAGGGATTTTTTTCCTGAGATTTTCGCTCTCCGTCCGCAACGAATGTGCCATAGGCCCAGCCTATGGGTGAGCGCTTGTCCTTCACGGCTATATCAAATTGCAGGAGATAAACGTCGCCTATCTGGCGGGGACATTGTTGAGTTTCTTCCAGGAAGGTACACGCCTTGCCAACCGCGGGTTTGCAATTACAGAATGCGGGATCACTGATATTCGCCTTCCAGGAAGGTACATTTTTCAAGAAAGGAACCTGCGCAGGATTGGCTGTGGTAAACAGCAATTTGCCTATGACGCTACCTTCATTGAAATGGAAATTTCCAGTGGGAATTCTCGGGGCTGGGGCACCCGTCCAGATCTTGGAAATGCTCTCACCCGCTGCCGGATTGTAAAATCCAACCGCCCACATGGTGGTTTTAAGCTCTGTTGTGCCATTCAGCGTCAAAGTCACAGGTGCTTCGCGTGTCAGCCCGTGCACAAATTCGCGCCCGCTCATAGGATCATACGTCTGATATGGAATATGAAACCATTGTCGCTTGGCGTTATTGCATAACTGCCAATCCTGACTGACATCTGCATTGCCGATATTACCTTCCTGGATGTAATTCATTACCGACCAGAGATAGCGTTCGGCATGCGCAGCTTTTTGTGCTTGGTTCAACGAGGGGTCGAATGGGTTATATCTCTCCCATGGATAGCTGCTTTCCGGCACTGCGCTACTGAAAGCATCACTCAACTGAAAAACAGGCCCGCGCCAACCGAGCGGCGGCCTATTGATAATTACCTGGTTATCCCACATGCCTGTTTTGGCAAAAGCAGGATCTTGAAAATAACTTGGATAATTCCCTTTACATGTCGACAAAACCGCACTCAATTGCGCCGGCTCGACTTCGGAAATATCTGCTTTTTCGTGCGGGACTTGATTACAGGCTGTTAATGCAAAAACTGTGAGAACGTATATTTTAATTCTTTTTAGCATCTTAATATCCCTTAAGGTTAGCTGTTATCCCGGCCGTCAACCAGGAAATCCCCAGACGCATTTAACAGGGATGCACCCAAGCAATCTGGTAAAAACAAGTGTAGACAGGCAATGAATATTTGCTTGGTTAAGGTGCGATAGCGCCGGCTAAAATTTTATTTAGCCGACGAACGCCAAAAGGAGGATAGATAAGGCGCCAAAGCTTGGAATGAAATGCCCGAATAAAAACGGGCGTTTCATTTTATGCACTAACGAAATATGACAATCGCTCGATGCAAACGATTTCGCGGCTCACCCTATTATTGGGCAGACACAACGGGATATCGGGTTAACGGATAATAAGCCGTCAAACCTATCATTTCTAAACGTTCCGGAGAGACCAGCACTGAGGCCGGAGAACCTGCCGGCCTAGCGTCACTGCCAGGCCCATAGATCACCAGCTCCAAGCGGTATTGGTCATCGGATAATTTCTCCACATATCGGAGCGCGTACAAAAAATATGCTGCCGTATATTCTTTATTGCAAATGAGATTTGCATTGCATTGTCCGTATCGCCCATACCGTCCTATCGTTTCCGAGAGGAATTCAAGGGCCTCGCATTCCCGACCGTCCGTTGCATAAAGGCATTCTTCACCCCAGGCTCCTCGCAACGTGGAAAACCAGTCTTCCGGTAAAGCGGTAAGAATATAAGGTGTATTGAGCAAAGGATTCAAAAGACCTGTCGAACCATTTTCGGCCGACACAATAGTGCCACTCAAACCCGCTGCGGTTTCTGCGAAGCTCAAATTCCCTCCCAGCCGTTGGGTATGTTCGCGAAATTGAAAATCCACCGCGAGATTACCCTCTTCATTGAAATAATCTTTCCGTGAATTCAAGTCAGTCATGGCTGTATAGCTTTCAATACCATAAAACTCGCTTTGACAGGCGTCATCCACCAAACTGTAAAAGCTCAGTGCCATCATATCCTCACCAAAAAAGGAAGCTGTTACCTGGCAATCATCATCAAATCCATGATCGACCACCCAGTGCCCTTCCAGCTCCAGCTTTGGTTCAGATTGCTCTCTACATCCACTCAATAGAATAATCAAGCCGATAAAAAACCAGTTGCAGCGAACCATAAGTTCCTCCGTTGCTTTATCTGAGGTATTTCGATTTGAATCATCGATAAAAGCGGAAACTGCAACTGCAATGAAAAATGCAGCATTCCGTTGATCAGCCTTATAAAAGCAGATCTGGAAGGCGGCAATACGTATATTTTCGAATTCAGCCAATTGCCTGCGCGCAACCACTACCACCGCACAAAATTTCTGCGCGGAAAACAGGAAGAATTGACTCTATAGATCAGCTTGGCAAAAGCCGCGACTTAGCGTGGATAAAATGCCTCTTTTACCAGCTTGCCGTCCATTTCCCGGGGAATGTGCACGCCAAGCAGCCACAGTGCCGTGGCTGCGGTATCGTGGATGTCCACCCTGCGTTTGAGCACGCCCGGCTTCACGCTTTTACCCCACGCAACCCAGGGAATGTGCATATCTTCCAGATTGGTAGTGCCATGGCCGTAACCGTGACCGCCATGGTCGGCGGTGAGAATAAAAACGCTGTCTTTTTCGATGCCCGCTGCGGCAACTGCCGTGCGCAAAACATTCAAAGCCGCATCCTGGTCGGCGAATGCACTCTTCTGCTCTTCGCTGCCCCAACCATAATTGTGCCCGGCGTTGTCGGAATCGGCGAAGTGAATAAAAGTGAGATTGGGTTTTTGATTGACGATAAATTCAGCCGCAACATTGGCGATGTCCAATGCCGCGATTTCACTTGCGGACATAAAATCCAGGGAATAAGGAATAGCAAAATGTTTGAATTTCTGTTTACCGGCAATTAATCCCGTGGTCAGTCCTTGCGCTTTTGCCAAAGAAAATATGGTGGGCACCACCACCGGGCCTCGCGCTGGTTGCCAGTCATTCCAATCAATCAAATGTTTATTGGGCTGAACACCGGTCAGCATGGACGCATGCGCCACCAGGGTATAACTGGGCACCACGGTAAACGCCGCAGAAGTGCAGGCGCCGTGCTGCACCATCTGCTTGAATACCCGCATGGCGCTTTCCTGCATAACCGAAGGCTTGCCGCCGTCAAAGCTGACGATAAATACGTGCTTAACTCCCGTCGCCAGTGCCTCGCCTGAAATACACAGCAGGAGAAAAAATTGCGGCAATTTTCCGATAGAAAAGATTCAGTGACACGACGCTCCCCTTGATTGAGAAAAGATCGTCGCATCTTAGGGATATTTCACAGTGCTGCAAACCGGCGACTGCAGCGAGATTAAGATATTGAGAAACCTGACATTTATTTATCCCACCAACACATATTTCATTTGCTGATATTCATCCATCCCATACTTAGATCCCTCCCTTCCATACCCGGACCATTTAACACCCCCAAAGGGTGCGGAGGCGTTGGAGATGGCAGTGTCGTTGACGCCTACCATGCCGTATTCGAGCGCATCCATAACCCGCATGACGCGACTGAGATTTTTGGAATAAAAATAAGCGGCGAGGCCGTAGGGTGTGTCATTGGCGAGTTGAATTGCCTCTTCCTCGGTAGCAAACGGAATGGCAACCAACAAAGGCGCGAAGGTTTCCTCCTGGGCGAAAATCATTTTGGGTTTGCCGTTGGCCATCAATACGGGTTTGACGAAGTTGCCATCGGCTTTTCCGTCGCCACACAACAATTGCGCGCCCTGCTCTAGCGCATCATCCAAATGCCGTTGGAATTTTTCCACCGCAGATGAATTGATCAGGGGGCCAATCGTCACCCCCTCGTCGTGCCCGTCGCCGACCACCAGGGATTCCACCGCAATTTTCAACCGCTGCAGGATTGCGTCGTAAACCGATTGTTGTACCAGCAGGCGATTGACGCAGACGCAAGTCTGTCCGGCATTGCGAAATTTCGCCGCGATTATGCCTTCCACAGCCAGATCGAGATCGGCGTCGTCGAACACGATCAGAGGCGCGTTGCCGCCTAATTCAGGGAGAGTTTGGTGAGATTGGTGGCGCTTTTTTGTTGCAGCAATTTGCCGACGCGGGTGGATCCGGTAAAACTGATTTTTTTGATCGCCGGATTTTCCGTGAACTCATCCCCGATAGAAGCGGCGTCACCGGTTACCAAGTTAAATACACCGGCAGGCACGCCAGCGCGCTCGCCGAGCAGCGCGAGGGCGAGTGCAGAAAATGGCGTGAGCTCCGCCGGTTTGGCAACCACAGTACAACCTGCCGCAAGTGCCGCAGCCACTTTGCGCGCGAGCATGGCGATAGGGAAATTCCACGGCGTAATGCAGGCGCAAACACCTATAGGCTGCTTTTGTACGAGAATTTTTTGCCCGGGTTTCGGCGCTGGAATCATATCGCCGTAATTGCGCGGCGCCTCCTCGCCAAACCACTGCAGATAAGATGCGGCGTAACGCACTTCACCCTTGGCTTCCGCCAGGGGCTTGCCCTGTTCGGTGGTGAGAATTTCGGCCAGGTCATCCAGATGATGTAACAGCAGCTCGCTCCATGCGCGCAGAATCTCGCCACGTTTTTGCGCGGACTCCTGACGCCATAGAGTAAATGCTCGCTCAGCAGCTCTGATGGCATCCGCCACTTCAGCACGGCTCACGCGGGGAACTTTGCCAATCACGGTGTGGGTCGCTGGATTTTTGACTTCGATGGCTTCGCCACTTGCAGCTTGGCGCCACAGGCCGTCCCAATAATTAGCTTGCTGCAGAAGTTCTGGATTTTTTAATTTCATGATTTTTCCTCCAAGCACTTCAGGCCACAGGTTTATTTATTGGATGCAGATACAGGAAGAGGATTCCCGGCAAAACGTCGCCCTAGAGCAAACGGGTCAGAGCCAGCGGCGTACCAGGCGGCGGTAGGCGTCATACTCCGCGCCGAAAAAGACGCACCAATGCGCGCTCCTCCGGAATAATCTGAAAACGGTTCATATAAAAGACGAACACAACCGGACCAAGCAGCGCGTAGGGATTGCCGAGATAAGCCCCCCAGGCGCACAGGCAGAGAAGAAATCCGGCGTACATAGGATTGCGGCTGAGACGGTAGACGCCGGAGGTCACCAGGGAAGATGCTGTGTCCGGCTGCAGCGGGTTTACCGTGGTGCGGCGACGGCGAAAAAGACCAGACGCCGGCCAGCACCAAAAAGACTCCCGGCCCCAGCAATAACAGCGCACCCCACCAACGAATGGCGAGGGGAAGGAGAAAGTCGCGGCTCACTGCCGCCACCAAACCCATACAGCCAGCGATGATCAACACCTGCACCAGTGGTGGAATTTTCAGTTCCAGTGCATTCATGGCTTCTCCTGAACTCACGCAATGATTGGCGATGGAAATACGACCCTCGAACGCGGAAAAAGCTCAGCCTCCTACGCGCAGGGCGGCCAGACGCTGATGAGCCGGCAGCTGCTCCACCGGGCGTCCGCTCCGGGTGGCGAGGTAGTGCTCATTGAACACCAGAAAATAATCCTCCAATACCTCGCCATTTGCCTCCTCACCGCACAGGCGCAGCAATTCCGCCGCCGCTTCCGCCGTGGCCAGTTGGCCGTCGCGAATTTTCTGCCGCACGGCGTAGCGCCCTTCCTGAGCGCTGGCGAAGGTCAACACCGGCAAATCGGCGAGCCAGGCGCTGGAGCGGAACATGCGGCTCGCCTGCCGCCAGGTGCCGTCCAACAACAGTAATGTAAGACGCTTACCCTGCAGCGGAGGCGCGGAGGTGTGAATCGTCCGCCCGCTGGTCTCATCGGCGGGGAAAACAATGACCGGGTAACGCGCCGGATCCGCCAGCAGCGCCAACAAGTCGGCTGCGGGTTCGGTGCGCGACCATTCAAAAGCCGAGACGTTGGCAGGAAAAATATCGGCGATCAGTCGCCCGGTATTGGTGGGTTTGAAGACTTCGTCATGGTGCAGCAGCAAAACAAAATCCACCTCGCTGTCACGCGTCACCGCCCAGGTGCAGATACACACCGGCTCCGCCAGAAGACAGACCGCACAGCGGCGCACGGATTTGCCGCGCGCAAGAAAAGGCCGGGTGGAATTTGCCAGGCACTGCTGGCGCAAAAGGTGGACGGAATTGGACACGATCATCTCGATGACGGAAGTGGCTTTTCTGTTAAACTCGCCGCCGCTCGCGGCCCGGCAGGGCCGGCATTTTACACATTCGCGCCTCCGTTGGTTGCGGCCGCACAGACCGCGCGAACGGATCGGGGCAGATTGGACCGAAACCTATTCTTCAGCGGGCCACTCCGCTGGCCAAATGGACCAGATTTCCCATGACGATTCTGCAAACACTCGTCCTCGGCATACTTCAGGGGATTACCGAATTTCTTCCCATCTCCAGCTCCGCCCATTTGATCCTGGTGCCCCTCGTCACCGGTTGGCCGGACCAGGGTGTGGCATTCGACCTCGCGGTCCATGTGGGCACCCTGCTGGCTGTGGTGCTGTATTTCCGCAAGGACCTGCTGGCCATCACCCGCGATGGGACGCTTTCCATTATCCAGCGCCGCCAAGTCGGCCAAAGCCGACTCGCCTGGGCCGTTCTGCTGGGCACAATTCCAACTGGCCTCGCCGGGCTATTGTTGATGGACCTGGTTGAGACCAGCCTGCGCTCCATGGCGATCATAGCCGCGACCACTGTGATCTTCGGCCTGCTTCTGGGTCTGGCGGATATGACGAACCGCGGCACACGGGAGTTGGATCAACTCACCTGGCGCGACGTGGCCATTATCGGCCTCGCCCAGGCACTCGCCTTGATTCCCGGCACCTCCCGCTCCGGCATCACTCTGACCATGGGCCTCTTCCTCGGCCTGACCCGACAGGCAGCGGCACGGTTTTCCTTTCTCCTGGCGATCCCCATCACAGCGCTGGCGTCTGCGGCAAAAATCACTGAGCTGGCGCAAAGCGATCTGGTGGTGAACTGGATGCTTTTTTTGCTCGGAGGCGCGACAGCGTTTATCACTGCGATTCTGGCGATCCACTACTTCCTGCAACTGCTCAATCGTTTCGGCATGATGCCGTACGTGATCTATCGTCTAGTTTTGGGGGCGGTCATTTACTTCGTCTTCCTCCACTAAGATCAAGCGCGACTTTTACCTGAGCAACCGCACCAACGGGACCACTCCACATGTTGAGGCTCTTCAAAATCAACAACGGCCTGATCAGTGAGAAAACCGTGCTTGCCGATCCCATTCCACTGCGTCTGGAAACGGCAGATTGGATCGATGCACAGGATCCGAGCGAGGAAGAGCGGCAACAGCTCAGCACCCTGCTGCGCAGCGATGTGCCGGAATCCGACGACGTGGAGGAAATCGAAGCATCCGCACGCTGCTTTGTCGATCAGTCCGGCATTCACGTGCACTCACTTTTTCTGACTCAGGAAGAAGGCCGCTACAACACGGTCTCGGTTGCCTGCATTCTGCAAAACGAAAGGCTGATTACCGTGCGCGAAGGCGAAGTGGCGGATTTCCGTTTGATGCGCATGCGCGCCCGCCGCGGCCAGGTGGAAAGCAATTCACCGACGCAACTGCTGGTCACCCTGTTTGAGCAAAAAGTCGAAAACCACGCGGACGCCCTGGAGGATATTCACCGCAAGCTCGAAGGCGTCAGTCATATGGTGTTGGAGAACGAAGAGGCGGATCTGGAGGATGCCATCAGCCAGCTCGCCGAACTCGAAGACAGCAACGGAAAAATTCGCCTGTGCCTGATGGATACGCAACGGAATATTTCGTTTCTCGTGCGCCATCTGCGCGAGCAGGTGGGCGCTATGGAAAACCTGCGGGAAATCATGCGCGACGTGGAGACCCTCATGTCCCACACCACGTTTCTGTTCGACAAAATCAACTTCCTGATGGACTCCACCCAGGGTTTTATCAATATCGAACAGAACCAAATCATCAAAATCTTCTCCATCGCCGCCGTAGTATTTCTTCCCCCCACGCTGGTGGCGAGCATCTACGGCATGAACTTCCATTACATGCCGGAGCTGGACTGGCTGCTCGGCTATCCCTGGGCAATCGGTCTGATGATCGCCTCCGGCATGGCGCCCTACTGGTATTTCAAGAGCAAGGGCTGGCTCTAGCGCCACTGCCGTTTTTAGATTCTTACTACCTCAGTTTTATGAATGCCGGATATCGGAAAACAAGGAGATTCGTGAGCTACGGATGGTTGCTGCTGCTCTGTCTGCTGCTGGCTGGCTGCGCCTCGCGGATCAGCCGAACAACCCTGGTGTTGGACTACGCCGACTTCGGCCCGCAGCCGATGGCATACAAAATCCTGGGACCGAAAAATTATCAGTGGGAGCCACAGACATCGATCCCGTTTGGCGACGAGCCGGTGCGGGTGGTGGTCTTCCGCAATATCGATCTGGACAAGGTGAAGCTGCATTATCCTGTGGCGCGCGAGCTCAATCAGGATTACCGCTACCTGCCGCATGCCGAGGCGATGGATTACCTCGAACAGAAGATCCGTCAGAACCTCTTGACCCGCGTTACGCGACGCCTTGAAGCAACCCGCGAGCGGATCCGCGCGGCGCTCGAATAGATCAGGTCTTGTCCCGGTCCAGATCGTCCAGATCATCCGCCTCCCGGCGCGGTTCTCCGTCCAACTCGTCGATCAGACTGGAAATGGCGTCGTCCAGCTCGCTTTCCGCCATATCCAGGCCCTGAGCCCGGCGAATCTCCGCGACGAAATCCTCCTTCGCCTCATCCGATTCATTGCCCATCACCTGCTCCACCAGCTCCTGCTGCAGATCTTCCGGGAATTCCTCATCCACAACGTCTTTGAGCGAGGGGATCGCGTCATCGGAACCTTCGTTCGCAAGATCCTCCATGGGCGGCTCCATATCATCGTCCGACTCCGCGCCATCCATCGCCATATCACTCGCCGCAGAAGGTGCCACCGGCGTCAGGTCGGAAAAATCCATCACGGGCTCCGAGGTCTCTGCCATGGATCTGCGGAACAGCCAGTAGCCGCCGCCGAGGATCACCAGGTTGCCCAGCCCCAGCAGGGCGTAGATCAGCCAAGTCGGCATAAAGTCGCGCGCAGCGTCCTCGACCACCCCAGGTGCCGGTACGGTAGGAGCAGGTTCGACAGCCGGAGCAGGCTCAACGGAGGGAGCAGGTTCAATAACTGGCGCAGGCTCTACCACTGGTGTTTCCGGCGGCAGAAAGCTCGCATCTGCTCCCTGGCGATAAGTGAACGGTGTCAGCGCATAAGAAAACGCCTCTTTGCGCATATCGGTTCCGGCCACCTGCACAGTGACCTGATACTCGCCCGGCATATCGATCGGCACCGCCGTCTGCCACTCGCCCTGCCGCACCATATCCACCGGCTTCACCAGCCGCCGGCGGATGGGATTGACGATGGTGGCGGCGATTTGCGTTTGGGAAGGATCAATAAGTTCGCTGTGCGAGCGCACCGTCAGCAGATAGCGCATCACGCCCTGTTCGTCCGTCTCCGGCTGCAGGCTCGCGCTGAAGGGTTCGCGCACCGTCACGCGGTGGGCAAACTGGCGCACGAAGGTTTTGCCATCAACGGTGAGCTGAAGATCGTAGATACCTACTTTGGCGAACATAGGCAGCTCGATGGTGAAAAGACCGGCGTCGCTGGCTGACGTGCCGGGCAGGCTTGCGCTCCAGTACCCCGGCGCCAAACTTTCCACCGTATCCCCGAAGGCGATCTCCAACCGGCTTTCCACCAAGCGCAAAAAATTCTTCTCGGCGATAGGTTTGCCGTCGCCCAGGAGGACAAAGCTGAGGGTTTCCCGGTTGCCGCTAAAGAGATTGCTGGGCAGATCCTTGACCCTCAGAGCGAGATTGCTCACCACGGTCACCCGGCTCTGCGGCGCGACAGCGGCGTAAATCTGCCATTCGCCTTCGTAAGGTTTGCGCACGCTGATCAAGTCATATTCGTCGGTGCGCACCCAACGCACGTCTTCGCGGGTGGTGCCAGCCTGTATCGCCTCTTCGTCCGGCCCAATCAGACGCGTCTGCTCGGTCGGATTCTGGCGGAAGATCAGCGCGGTAAATTCATTGACACTGGAGTCCACCAGGAAGCGGTTGTTGACCAGCGGCACTTTCTGGCTGGGCACCGCCAGATCAAATGCCTGCAGAAAGATTTTCATCAGATCATCGGCGGTTTTGGCGACGGCGAAAGTACCATCGGTGGTGATGGCGAGTTTTTCCATCAATCCCCGATCCGCCTCTTCCGACAGAGCCACCGCATGCACTTTGTAGCCCGCCTTTTTGAGAGCGGGAAATACCTGCTCCACCACCCGGCGCCACTCCGCCTCGTTTTCTACGGTGGACTTGGAGATATCCACCATGCCGTCGGTAAGCAGAATGACACTGGTGGCATAGCCGGGATTGCCGGCCGCCATATCGTGAGCTGCGGTTTCCAGCGCGCCACCGATATTGGTGAACAAGCCCACGGAGTTGATTTCGGAGGATTTACGGCTCGCCGCATCGCGCCAGGCGGCGTTCACGACTTGGTGAGGAACCAGCATATTGACGGCTTTGCCGAAGGTCCACACCCCCGCCTTGGCGCCATCTGGCACCATCCGCACCAACAGATCCACCGCCGGTTGGCGCAGGTTGTTCGGGTCATTGCGTTTCATGCTGCCGGAAACATCGATCACCAGGCGCACATCGACTTTGGCCGGAGCGCTTTGCTGCGCAGTGGCAATAGAGGGAACAGTGGCGAAAGAGGCAACAGTGGCAATCAAGAGCAAAAGCACACTCGCCGCAATGCGGGAGTGGCGCAGCGGTATCTGCATGAAACTGCGAGAAGGTGAGTACATAATCATCCGCTTGGAACGCCCGCACGGAACGCCGGGATCGCGCTACCGCATATAGGCCAGGATTGGTGCTGTGTTTAGTTATAGCAGCGGATGATGGTTGCCGCCCGGGAAGGCGGCAATTCAGCCTTCGCGGCGGCTGAATCGGGCGATCAATTGCCAGACGATGGAGATCGCCAGAGCGACGGCAAGAGCAGTCAGCAGTGGACCGCCGGCGCGCAGAAAATTGTTTTCAAAGATGCCTTCAAACGCGGCGATGATCCACGCGGGAGCGAAGTAGGACATTTGCGTATCGGCATACCAGGGCACCAGCAAAGTGACCACCGCCAGCAGGCGAATAAGGCTGCGCAATTCGCGCCAGGGAATGCGCGCGGTCATTATCCAGCCGCCGCAGATAAGCAGGGCCGCGCCAATCAGATAGGCCAGCCAGCCATACAGATATTCTTCTTGGGTAAACATAACTGTGCGGCTCCCGATGCCGACTCAATAGTGCGGCGGCCGCTCGTCGGTCTGAGCCGCGCCGCGCTGTTCGAGTTGAAAAAAAGGTCTGTCAGTTTTTGATTCAGCAGCTGGATATGCTGGCGCGCCACCTGCAGTTCCTGCGCCTGCAGCGCCATCTGCGCGCTCATTTCCTGCAGCGCATCCTCCTGGAACAGGAGGCGGGATTGCAGATCAACGATCTGCTCCGCCAGCGCGGCCTGGCTGTCAGTAGAGTTTGTCATTATGTTTGTTGATTTCCTGCATATAGGCTTCTGACGGCGGCGGCAATTGCAGGTAGTAGCCCTGCTCTGCCAGCGCCGCGAGCACTTTTCCCGTATCCGCGCGGGCCAGCTTGCGCTCCGCCGTCAGCAGCATGGTCATCGCCTGCTGCGGCTTGCCAAACAATTCCAGCAATGCCTCGGGCAATACCTCCAGGCCGCGACTTTTGTCGACGTACAAGTAAGTGCCTTCTTTTTTCGTGCTGCGATAGACACAGCAGATCACGCCATTCATAAAAGCTTCTGCAATCGGGGTTTCACCAGCTCTGCACGCCAGCCGTCGAATCCGGGGGGGAATACTTGATCGCCGCTGCGACCCTCGTGCAGGGCGCGCATCATAAACTCAAAATCGCGCCGGCGGGCGAGATATTCGGGTGCGACCTTCAGCTCCTGCCCCAGCTCGGCGAGCGAGTCGCGCATGGTGTTGATATGCGCCTGCTGCGCCGAACTGGGCGGGCGCGGCAGACGCGGCGGCAAATCCGCCTCCGCCATAGCGCGCACCGCCGCCACCAATTCAATGATGTGCTCGCCATAGCGGCGCAAGCTCTTATCACCAAACTCGGGAATTTTGCGCAACTGCGCCACGTCGCTGGGCAGCAACTCCGCTATCGCAAACAAACTTTTGTCGCGCACCACATGGCTGCGCACCACGTTGCGGGTCTGCGCCGTTTGATCGCGCCAGGCGGCCAGCTCCATCAGCGCCGCGAGTTGCCACTGGTTGAGACGCCAGGCGCCGCGAAAGCGCTGGCTGGCGTTGCTCAACTTCTGCCCTTCAAGGAAATTGTTGATCAGCAGATTGGATTCGTCCGCCACCCAGGCCTCACGCTGCAAGGTCTGCAGCTGTTGCTTCAGGTTGACCGCGAGCTGGTGGAGGTATTCCACATCCAGCGCGGCGTAGCGCTGCTGCGCCTCGGTAAGCGGTCGCTGCAGCCAGTTGGAGCGCGTCTCGTCTTTTGGCAATTGCGTCTGCAGAACCGCATTCACCAGATTGGCGTAACCGACCGAATAGCCGTAACCGCAAAAAGCCGCGGCGATTTGCGTGTCCAGCAGATTCACCGGCAGGCACTGCAATAAAACCTGGAACACCTCCAAGTCTTCGGAGCAGGCGTGCAGCACCTTTTGCACGTCAGGCGAAACCATGATCCGGGCGAGGGGTGAAAAATCGTCGATGCTGCGGGGATCCAGCAGATAGTTGGCCGTGCCGTCGTTCACCTGTACCAACGCCGGCTGCGGATAGAAGGTGTCGGTACGCATGAATTCCGTGTCCAGCGCCAGCCACGGCAGTTTCAGCCATTGCTCACACAAGCTATGTAACTGGCGGGAATCAGCAACCCAGATAATGGGTTGGGTGCAGTCGCTCAAAAGATGCGCTCCTTTTATTTAGAGGTCCCGTTATTTAGAGTTCCCGCCGGCTCGCCAACGCATGCGCCAGGGTGCCGCCGTCGATATATTCCAACTCGCCGCCGATGGGTACACCGTGGGCGATGCGAGTGACCTTGACGCCGAGGCGCTTGGCTTTTTCCGCAATGTAATGGGCCGTCGCCTCGCCTTCCATGGTGGGATTGGTGGCCACAATCACCTCTGCGATGCCATCGGCCATGCGCTCCACCAAGTACTGAATGCCCAGCTCCGCCGGCCCTATGCCATCAATGGGAGAAAGCCGGCCGTGGAGAACAAAGTAACGGCCATTGAAATTGCCCGACTGCTCCAGCGCAAACACATCCGCCGGACTCTCCACCACACACAACAGCGTGGCGTCGCGGCGCGGACTGGCGCAGATGGCGCACTGATCCTGCTCGGTGAGCGTGCGGCAGCTGCGACACTGCTTGACCTGTTCCGCCGCCGCCAGCAGCGCGTGGGCCAGAGATACGGCGCCCTCGCGATTGCGCTCCAACAGATAAAGCGCAACCCGCTGGGCGGACTTGGGACCCACGCCCGGCAATATGCGCAAGGAGCGGATCAGTTGGTCGATAAGGGGACTTAACACGCAATTCCTCAGAAGGGCATTTTGAAGCCAGGCGGAATATTGAGACCCGCAGCGAGGCCGCCCATCTTCTGGTTCTTTGCCTCTTCCGCCCGGCGCACGGCGTCATTTACCGCCGCTGCGAGCAGATCTTCCAGGAACTCCTTGTCTTCTTTCAGTACACTGGGGTCTACACTCACGCTGCGTACATCATTGCGCCCGCTCATGGTGACCTTCACCAGGCCGGCGCCAGCTTCGCCGACCACTTCAATATTGGCCAGATCTTCCTGCATCTTCTGCATCTTGGCCTGCATGGCCTGGGCCTGTTTCATGATTTCGTCCATGTTGAACATGGTTGCACCTCGTTGGTTGTGGACCCCACCCTCGCCCGCCCCTTACCGGGGAAGGGAGCCAAACGCCCCGAATACCAATCGGAGCGGGTTTTAGCCCCTCCCCCTGACAAGGGGGAGGCTGGGTGGGGGTCAGGAATAAGTCACAGACTCCAAATCCAGACTTGCATCGAATTCTTGCTGCAATTGCTGCACCAGCGGGTCGTCGCGCAGGCGCTGAATCGCCGCCTCGCGCGCCTCGCGACGCTGGCGCTCGCCCCAGGCCGCAGGCGTTTCCAAACCATTGGGCAACGGCTGTATCCGGACGTCCACTTGCACCGGCGCGGCAAAATAATCGCGCAGCAGATCGGTCAGCCGGCGCGGGTGCGCCTCGTCATAGAGACTCGCCTTTTCCGGATCCAGCGCAAACACCAGCTGGTTGCCCCGCCGCTCCAACAGCACACAGTTGGACGCCGTGCTCTGCAATACCCCCGCGAACATTCAACACCTGATACACCCCAATCCAGTGATGCGGGGCGAACTCTTCCAAACAGACTGCGGCGACCGGCTCGGCAGCCGCCGGCCTAGCGGGCTCCTGGGTTCTTGATTCAACCCGAATCTGCTCCGGCGCCGCCGCCGGTGGTCGTCGAACCTCTTCGGACAGTCTTGCGACTTCAGCGGGTCGTGCTGCTTCAGATGATCGTCCCGGTTCAGGTGAGCGTACTGCCCTCAAGCTGTCGCGCCACTTCGGGTTGACGTACCGGCTCGGTTTGCCGCGCCGCTGGCGCTGATTGCACCGGCGGTTCCGGCGCGACTGAAGGCGCCGGGGCGGAGGGCGCCATTACGGCCTGCAGCACTGCCCTGGCCGCCGTCGATGCAGACGGCTCGGCCGCTGCCGGTTCAGACTTTTTTGCGGAGGTGCCCTCCCCGGTCGCACCCGGCTCGCGCATCAGCGAGCGGCTTGGCGCCTCCACCAAACCCTGGGGCTTAAAGGCGAGCATGCGCAACAAGGTCATTTCAAAACCGCTGCGGGGATCGGGCGCCAGCGGCAGGTCGCGCCGGCCTAACAGACCCGTCTGATAAAACAACTGCACGTCTTCCGGCGCCAGCTCCATGGCGAATTTCAGAATCTGTTCACGATCACCGTAGCTGTTGTCCACCGCCTCCGGCAGTGCCTGGGCGATGGCAATGCGGTGCAGCAGCGTGATCAGGTCGCCGAGGGCGCTGTGGTAATCCGGCGACTGTTCGGCAAAGAGCGCCACTGCTTTGAGCAGCGCGGCCCCGTCGCCCTGGATCAGCGCGGCCATCAGCTGCTCAATCAATTTGTGGTCGATGGTGCCCAGCATGGCGGTGACGTCGCTGGCCGCCACCTTGCCGCTGCCGAAGGCGATGGCCTGGTCGGTCAGACTCAAAGCGTCGCGCATACTGCCGTCGGCGGAGCGCGCCAGCTGCCACAGCGCCGCCTCGTCAAACGGCACCATCTCCTCCTGCAGAACGTGGTGCAAGTGCTGCACGATTCGCTCAGGGCTCATGTTCTTGAGATTGAATTGCAGACAGCGGGACAGGATAGTGATGGGCAGCTTTTGCGGATCGGTAGTGGCGAGCAGGAATTTAACGTGGGCGGGCGGCTCCTCCAGGGTCTTCAACAGGGCGTTGAAGCTGTGGTTGGAGAGCATGTGCACTTCGTCGATCAGATAAATCTTGAAGCGCCCGCGGGTGGGTGCGTATTGCACGTTGTCGAGCAGTTCGCGGGTGTCCTCCACCTTGGTGCGCGAGGCGGCGTCCACTTCGATCAGATCGATAAACCGACCTTCATTGATCTCGCGACAGGCCGAACATTCTCCGCAGGGAGCGGAGCTGATGCCGACTTCGCAATTGAGACAGCGGGCGAGAATACGCGCGATGGTGGTTTTACCCACACCGCGGGTACCGGTGAACAGGTAGGCATGGTGCAGTCGATTGTGGTCGAGCGCATTGATCAGGGCCTTGAGCACATGCTCCTGCCCCACCATTTCACGAAATGTGCGCGGACGCCACTTGCGGGCTAATACCTGATAACTCACTCGACGGGTCTCGGTTTAATTGAGGGCGGGATTATAGCGGACAGGCAGGCCTTGCTGGCAAACCGCGGCATTCGAATGAAGCGTGGGACAAATAAAAATTGTGCAGATGCGGGAGATTTGGAGGGGACCCTAACCAGCCACACCCCGGCACACAGTCAATTCACTACCGTTGCTCCCTTCCGGGCCTGGCGGGGTTCGCGGTTGCCTGTTGCGAGGGGACCGGAAAGGGCCACCATTGAGACACGGCCGTTTTGGCCGAGCCGCGCATTATCCGGTTTTTGCGCCGCAATGCAAGGGCTCAAAACCAGAAGCTCAGGCCGGCTATCCAAGCGATATCTGCTGTTTCATCACCCGCTGCACGGGCGAAATTAGCGCTCTTGCCAAAGACTTTCCAATATTCCACCCCCACGTAGGGAATCAGGTCCGGGCGGATTTCATAACCCAGACGCAGCCCCGCGGTAAGCTCGCCAAGACCCGATCCCACGCCGGTTTCGCTGTCGTTCTGGCCGTGCAGGTCTAATTCCAGTGCGGGGGACAGTGACCAGTTCTGAGTGAGGTTCAATTCATACCCGAACGCCAGCTGCAGCGCGACCGCACCGCTCTCGCCTACGAACAGCTTCAGTTCAGTATCAATGAAGTACGGCGCCACTCCCGCCAATCCCAGGGCTCCCCAGGTGTTGGTAGGTTGAGGGCGCGCATCGTGGCGCAATCCAGCCAACAGCTCCCAGTAGGGGCTCACAGCAACGCTATACAAAGCTTGCAGTTCCACCTCCTGCAAATCCCCACGGGCGTGCTCCAGATCGAACTTCAACCAGAATTTGCGCAGATCCCACCCCGCCCAAAGGTCGCCGCTCACCGTCAACTGGTCTTGATCATTCCATTCGAACTGGCCGATATTCAAACCAAACAACAGCGGATCGTCGCTGGTATGGGCCAAGACGCTACAAGGCGCCAAGCCAAGCAACAGAGTGAGAAGATGACAGCGCTTCATATCACCCGCACCTCCCGCATCATGCCCCCCATGTGATACAGCATGTGGCAGTGATAGGCCCAGCGGCCTCGGGCATCGGCGGTGACCAAATAACTGACTTTGGCCCCAGGCTGGACCAGCACCGTGTGTTTGCGCGGAATAAAATCCGGGTCGCCGGTTTCCAACTCACTCCACAAGCCGTGCAGGTGAAAGGGGTGGGTCATCATGGTGTCGTTGACGAGAATAAAGCGCACCCGCTCACCGTATTGCAAGATGATCGGCGGCGCCTCCACATGGCGGATGCCGTTGATCGACCACATGTAGCGATGCATGTTGCCGGTGAGATGCAGCTCGATCTCGCGGCTTGGCTCGCGCTTATCCCGGGTCGGGTGAAGGCCGCGCAGGTCGGCGTAGGTGAGCACTTTCCTACCATAAAGGCTTTGATGGTCGCGCAGGCCCACCCCCGGATCGGCGATCCCGCTCATCGGCATCTCCACTCGCATATCCACGTGAGGGCCAAATTCGGTGGCGACGTGGGTGACGGATACCGGATCACTAAAATTCGCCCCAAACCCGGCCGGCGCCAGGGCACTTCCCGCTGCCACTTCCCGATGCACCAGGTGGCTTTCATGCCCCTGATGAGCGGCGTGCGCAGCCTGCTCGCCATGACTGGAATGGTCATGATGGCTGGCGTGATTCTGATGGTCGGACTGCTCCTGGTGAGCCGAGTGACCCTGATGGCCGGAGTGATCAGGCTGCGCCGCGACGGCATGGTGCGAGTGGTCCGAGTGACCGTTTTGATGGACACGCTCTTCCGCCACGCGGTGGTTGGTATGGGCGTGTGCAGCATGATCATCACTGCGATGGGCCATGCCCATATCCCGGTGGGTCAATACCGGCGCTGGGTCGAGCGGAGGGATTTCTGCCTGCCAAGCCGAATCCGGCGTCAGGGTGCCGCGCGCATAACCGGAGCGGTCGATGCTCTGGGCGAAAACGGTGTAGGCGCGGTTCGCCGGTTCGACGATCACATCGTAGGTTTCCGCAACACCTATACGGAATTCGTCCACCTCCACCGGGCGGACATTCTGGCCGTCAGCGGCCACTACTTTCATTTTTAAGCCGGGAATTCGCACGTCGAATAGAGTCATGGCCGAACCATTGATAAAACGCAGCCGCAGTCGCTCTCCCTGCTGAAACAAGCCCGTCCACCCCTGCCCCGGCGTTACGCCGTTCATCAAATAGGTGTAGGTATAGCCGGTGACGTCAGCGAGATCCCTGTCATTCATACGCATCTGGTTCCACATGGCGCGCTCACGCCCCAAACCTGCAAAACCAAGACGGCGAATATCCGCCCACACGTCGCCGAGAGTACGCTCGCGCCGGTTGTAGTAGTGGCTCTGCTTTTTGAGTGTCGCCAGGATCTGCTCGGGGGACGTGTCACTCCAATCCGATAACAGGATTACCAGGTCCCGGTCGCAGGGTTCAGGATCAGGCGTGAGCGGATCGATGATGATCGCGCCGTAAAGACCGAGCTGCTCCTGAAAATGCGAATGGCTGTGGTACCAATAAGTGCCGCTCTGCTTGAGATCAAAGCGGTAGGTGAAGGTCTCGCCCGGTTTGATGCCGTCAAAACTGAGCCCAGGCACACCGTCCATTTCGCTCGGCAGAATAATGCCGTGCCAGTGGATGGAGGAGTCCTGCGGCAACTGGTTGTGGACAGCGATCTCTACACTCTCGCCTTCCCGCCAACGCAATACAGGTCCTGGAAGACTTTGGTTAACCGTCACCGCTGGGCGCGGCCGGCCGGTGAAATTGACGAGTTGGGAGCCGATCTCGAGCCGGGGCTGATGACTGGTGATGATCGCGGCCGCGCTAGAAGCTGGCGACTCGCGGACGCTGGCGCAGGATGGCAGCGCCCCGGCAACGCAGGCGGACGCCGCTCCCAGGACAAATCCACGCCGCGAAACCGGCGCGGTACGCAGGGGAAAGAATGACTTCATGAAAGACCTCTGCAGCAAATGATAGTCGCAACCACAACGCCAGGGCTGCGGATGGGCTCAATGCACCTGAGCAGAGATGAGAGCGGGAAACCTGGAACCCGGAACGAGGCTCCAGGTGTCCAATCAGGCGGGAATCACTCTCACCCGGATGACATGCTTGACCTTGCGCAGCGCTTCGAGCGCCGCCGCCGGCGGTGCGACCGCCAGATCGAGAATGTTATACGCCACCGCATCGCGGCTCTTATTGGTCATGTCGATAACGTTGACATTGTGCTCGGCAAAAATCGACAGCACATCACCCAGAACGCCGGCCACGTTATCGTTGCTGAAGGTAATGCGCGTAGTGCCTTCAACGCGGGACATGGAGATGGCCGGGAAATTCACCGAATTGAGGATATTGCCGTTTTCCAAAAAGTCGCGAATCTGATCCGCCGCCATAACCGCGCAGTTTTCCTCGGCTTCTTCCGTACTCGCACCGATATGCGGCAGGGCGATCACACCCTTGCGGCCAATCAGGACAGGCTCGGGAAAATCGCAGACGTATTGGCGCAATTTGCCAGCTTCCAGCGCATTGACTATGGCTTGCGGATCGACGATGGATTCGCGGGCAAAGTTGATCAAGGAGGCGTGCGGCTTGAGCATCGCCAAGGTGTCCTGGTTGATCAGATGCTTGGTCGCGGCAATGGCCGGCACATGCAAAGAGACGTAGTCCGATGCCATCAACAGAGCATTGAGGCTCTCTTTGCGCTGCACTTGATTGGGCAGGCGCCAGGCGGCTTCGACAGAGAGCGCCGGGTCATAACCCAACACATCCATGCCCATCGCCAGAGCGGTTTCTGCCACCATGGAGCCGATCGCACCAAGACCAACCACACCAAGGGTTTTGCCCTTGAGCTCGGAGCCGGCGAAACGCTTCTTCTCGTCTTCGAGCAATTTCGACATCTCGGCGGAATCAGTCATATGACCGAGAGTTTCCACAAAGGCGCGGCTGCCGATGATGTCGCGGGAGCTGAGCAGCATAGAGGCCAGAACCAGCTCCTTGACGGCGTTGGCATTGGCGCCCGGTGTATTGAAAGCGACTACGCCGCGCTGGGTGTAATCAGCCACAGGCAGGTTGTTGACGCCGGCACCGGCGCGTGCGACCGCCAGCAGCGAGGCTGGGATTTCCTCACCGTGCAATTTGTGGCTGCGCAAAATATACGCATCAGGATTGCTGACTTCCGCACCCACCGCATACTTTTCCGCAGCGAATCGGCGCAGCCCTTTAGGGGCAATTTTGTTATAGGTTTTGATGTGAAACATAAGCACTCCCATAGCTGCCCGCAGTCCACGGACTTTGTTTGATTCCGACGTCAAATAGATGTCGTTGAAATATGATTTTTGAGACCCGCGAGACAGGTCTTTGCGGAAGATGGATTTCCGCGACAGAAAACAGGCTTGTCTGTCGGGAATGTTTACACCCGATTCCAGAAAAATCCGTAAACTTTTGTTTTTATTAAGAATTTAGACTTGGCCCGATTACTGCTTTATTGGTTTTACCTTGCTGAAAAACTATTGCTGCGTTTTTCAGGACGGTAAAACCTTGTTTCTTCGATTCAGCCCCGGTTTATCCGGGGTTTTTTTTGCCCGCAAGAAAGCGCCGCAGACGCGGCGCACAGCTTTAGGCGGCGGTTGCTTTGGTATAGGCCCAGGTGAGCCAAGGCAGCAGCGCTTCTACATCAGACTTCTCGACGGTGGCGCCGCACCAGATCCGGATTCCAGGGGGTGCATCGCGATAGGCGCCTATGTCATAAGCCACACCTTCTTTATCCAGCAGCTTGATCATGGTCTTCACCTGATCCGGAGTCGCCTTCATGGTGAAACAGACGCTGGTGTTCGACAGAGTCGCAGGGTCCTGGGCGAGAAACTGGATCCAATCGTTGGCGGCGACGAAGTCCTGCAGTACGCGCAAAGTCGCCTGGGATTTTTCAATCGCGCCCTTGGTGCCGCCGATACTGCGCAACCACGACAGAGCGTCCAGATAGTCCGCCACACACAACATGGACGGAGTATTGATGGTTTCGCCGCGGAAGATCCCCTCCTCCAGCTTGCCGCCTTTGGTCATGCGGAACAGCTTGGGCATAGGCCATGGCGGGGTATAGGATTCCAGGCGTGCCACAGCGCGGGGGCTCAGCACCAGCACCCCGTGGGCGCCTTCACCGCCGAGCACTTTCTGCCAGGAGAAAGTGACCACATCCAATTTTTCCCAGGGCATTTCCATGGCGAATACTGCGGAGGTCGCGTCGCAGATGGTCAAACCTTCGCGATCGTCAGCAATCCAGTCGCCGTTAGGCACTTTCACGCCGGACGTTGTGCCGTTCCAGGTAAACACCACGTCGCGACTGAAATCGACAGATGACAGATCCGGCAGCAGGCCGTAGTCGGCTTCGAGCACGCGGACATCTTTGAGTTTGAGTTGTTTGGTGATATCGGTGACCCAGCCTGAACCGAAGGATTCCCAGGCCAGTACGTCTATTCCGCGCTGGCCGAGCATGGACCACATGGCCATTTCCACCGCACCAGTGTCAGAACCCGGCACTATACCTACACGGTAACCCGCCGGCAGACCGAGCAACTCGGCCGTTTCCACACACGCCTTCTCCAACATCGCCTTGCCCAAGCTGGAGCGGTGCGAGCGTCCGAGCACATCAAGAGACAATTTACTGACGTCGTATCCAGGGCGTTTACTACAGGGTCCAGAGGAAAAATTAGGGTTGGCGGGCTTTACGTGCGGTTGCATGCGCATTCTCAGCAATGGTTGGTTTAGCGATCGGGTGAACCCGGATTTCTTAGGCGGCGCCCGGCGGGAAGACTGAAGCCGACCCCCGGGCCGCAAGGCGACGCATTATGCCAGCATCACAGCAAATAACCCAGAGATCGCGCGGGTTGAACTTCAATAGAGAAGTGAATAGAGCTTGCGTTGATACTCCATCGCTAGAGGGTCTTTTTTGCCCAATACGGCCAGCACATCGGTGAAGGTTTTGCGCACCTCGCCATCGCGGGCAGCGAGGTTTTTTTGCAGCAGTTGGTACAGCAGCTCCAACGCCTCTTTGGGATAGTTGTGCTGCGAGTACTGAATCGCGAGTTGATATTTCACGTCCTGATTGTCCGGCTCGGCCTGCAACTGCAGTTCGAGCGCATGAATCTCTGGCGCTTTTTCAGCGTTTTGCGCAAGTTCAAGCTTCGCCTTGACGTGCTGGTAGTCAGCCCCCTGATCGGCGAGTCTCACTTTGGCCAAAATCTCTCCAGCCTCGTCAATACGATTGAGCGCGATATAGGTTTCCGCAAGGGCACAGGCAATATCTGCACGCTGATTGGAAGTGGCGTAAGCCTCCTTCAAAACCACCAAAGCCCCAGCGTGATCATCCTGCTCCTGCAGGTGCAGACCCTCAGCCAAAAATTTGTCCCAGGGTTTGGGCAGATATTTATCCAGAAGTCTGCGCACTTCCAGCTCAGGCTGGGCTCCAACAAATCCATCAATGGGGCGACCGTCTTTGATGATCATCACCGTGGGCAGACTGCGTACGCCGAATTGAGCTGCGATCATCCCCTGCTCATCAGCATTCACCTTGGCCAGGAGAAAATCACCGGCGTACTCCTCCGCCAGCTTTTCCAGAATCGGCATTAAGGATTTGCAGGGACCGCACCAATCCGCCCAGAAGTCGACCATAACGGGGCGATTGAACGACTCGTCAATCAGCTGGGCCTTGGCGTTGGTTTCGGTAATCTCAACTTTGTAGGTCTGCACAATGGCTCTCCGCTTCAACAATGGAAAAAGGCACACAGTATGGCGACCCGCGCATCTAACGAGAATTCACCCTCGATGCCGGGTCAATCTGCCGCCGCTTATCCTGCCTATCTGGGGAAATTTTTGAAAAATTCAATTTTTGTCTCCCCAATCAACGCAGACAACGTCCAAATCGTCCCGACTATTGCGAATCACGTCTCATAAGCATAGCCTTGGCTTTCGCGTGAAACCCGCCGTGGCTTCACCCGCCAATTTGGCAAAATTCCCGAATACACAAGAGGGAAAATTGGCGAAGCTTAATTTTACGCATCCCCTGAAGACAGGTTATTTCAATGTTCTGTCCCGCCATGCTCGCTTGTCCTACTGCCCAATCAATACCACCCGAACCCGTCTCTCTATATTCCGATCACTGACCCAATGCTGTTCGCGACTATGCGATCCTGCCCCATCAATTTTCCCAACAGGCTTACCGCTTTACTTTCTTTTGATATTCATTTGCTTAACAGGAGATAACACATGAATCGACTTGCATTAGTAACCGGAGGCACCAGAGGTATAGGCGCGGCCATTTCCTTACGCTTGAAAAATGCGGGCTACCGGGTGGTGGCCAATTACGCCGGCAACGATGCCGCCGCAAAAGCATTTCAAGAAGAACACGATATACCAGTAATGAAATTCGATGTCTCGGATTTCGCGGCGTGTCGCGAGGCGATCACCCAGATCAATCGCGACCTGGGTCCGGTGGAAGTGCTGGTCAACAACGCTGGCATCACCCGCGACGCCACGCTACAAAAGATGTCGGAAGATGCGTGGCATCAAGTCATCGATACCAACCTCAGCTCCTGCTTCAATCTGTGCCGCCTCGTCATCGAACAGATGCGCGAAAGAAATTACGGCCGCATCGTGAATATCAGCTCGATCAATGGTCAGGCTGGCCAGTACGGGCAAGTCAATTACGCCGCTGCCAAAGCGGGCATGGCCGGCTTCTCCAAAGCTCTGGCCCAGGAAAATGCCAGTAAAGGCATAACCGTAAATACAGTTGCGCCCGGCTATATAGCCACAGAAATGGTGCGTGCGGTGCCCGAAAAAGTATTGGAAAAAATTATTGCGAAAATTCCCGCCGGCCGATTGGGAGAGGCGGACGAAGTGGCACGCTGCGTGGAATTTCTGGTGGCGGAGGACTCAGGCTTTATCACTGGCTCGACCCTGTCAGTCAACGGCGGCCAGTACATGTGCTGACCTGTAAAACTCGGTTTTGAAACCTTAGCGCCAAAAAATAAAAAGCCCCGTGATCACGGGGCTTTTTATTATCTGCTGCAATTTATTATCAACCGCAATGGCTCAGAGCAGTTTGCCGGCTTTGTCATCGGCAAGCGTTTTGTTATCGGCAAGCTTAGCGGTCTGATCCGATTTACCACCGCCGAGTGATGCAGCTGATGTGGTAGGTGCTTGCAGTGCTTTTTTATCGCCTGACAATTCTTTACCAGAGCTGACGGATTTTATCGCCTCCGCTATAGGCTTAACCGGTGGCGCCGCCTTAGCCACTTTTGCGGGAGCCGCTGTTGCAACTACAGCCGCCTTTTTAGCTATCGGCGGGGCTTTTTTCGCCACAGAAGTCGCGCTGCTGGCGATACTCTCAGCCGCGCCTTTCACCAAGGCGCCCGCCTCCGGCGCCACTTTTTGCAGCACTTCGGTAATTTTCTGGTTGGTGTCGAGCAAGATGCCCTGCGTATCTTCGATCATTTCACGCATGCTGCCGTTCAGATTTTCCCAGTAGTCCTGCTGCAGCTTCCATACATCCTCGAAATTTTTCTGCGCGGGAATACTCTGCAGGGCCAAAACTCCCTGGTTCCAGACATCCGTGATGATGGACGTCTGCTTTCTCGCCAGGGTCTCCGCCGCCTGCGCCTGCAGTGCCCAGATCTCGCCGACAGGTTTAAAGAAACGTTCTGTTTGCTCGAATACTTTCTCGTACATGGTGATCGCCTCTGGCTGGTTATACACGTCAAGACGGAACATCGTGACAATCGGGAAATTCTTACTGGGTGCGCGTCTGCTTCAGGCCAGTTTCTCGCGGATAAATCCCGAATATAAAAAAGCCTGACTCAAGCCAGGCTTTCGGGAATGAACCCGTAGGATGAGGACTCGCCAGCGCTGCGCCGGATTAAACCGCAGAGGAACGCTTGAAAACGTCGCCGATTTTTTCCTGATTGGAGGTGAAAGTCTCGTAAGCTTCGGTGGAAGCGGCGATCCACTTTTCCTGCAAATTTTCCACGTACGCTTTTTGCGTCTGATAAATCCCAGAATAATCTTTCTGTGAGCTGAGCTCTTTGGCGAAGGCCATGCTGTCATTGACGAAGTCTTTGAAAAACGCCGTTTGCTTCTCGGCAGCAGCTTCGAACAGCTTGGCGTTGAGGTTCATCAACTCGCTGATGGGTTTCAGCGTGGTTTGGGCTTGCTCAAAAATTTTGTCGTACATAGTGATCTCCAACAGGTGAGACAGATGGGCGAAACCCCTATTGCTGCAATGCAATATGTGTTTAGTGTAGGCATCTCATATGGAGGAATCAACGATTTGCTGCGCCGCAAAATTTGGTTTTTAGACCTTTTTTAGAATAAATCGGCGGTCACTAATTTCCCTTATCACCACTTAATTTTCATCATGATCCGTTGGGTTTGGATTCTTTTTACCCGCTCCCAGAGGATCAAAAACGGCAAACTGACGCCATAGATTCATGTTGTTTTCGATGATTTTGTTGAAAGCATCGAGCGGCGAGGCACCCCCCATTAAACCCGACATTGCGCTCTGCATCGCGTCCTGCCGCTCCAGGAACATGGCTACGCTCTGCTCCAGATACTGGCGCATAAACGTTTGCATATTACTGTCGTAAAAGCGGATCAACTGCTTGAGCACGGTTTGTGTCAATACTGACTGCTGGTCATTGGCTTCCTGCTCGGTGATGATCTGCAGCAGGATGCTTTTGGTGAGGTTTTCCCCGGTCTTGGAATCCACCACCTCAAATTCCTTGTGGTTCATCACCAACTCTTTGACGGCGTCCAAATTGACATACTGGCTCTTCGACGTGTCATACAGGCGGCGGTTGGGGTATTTTTTTATGGTGATCACAGGACATCTCATGATTTGGCCAATTGGCCGGCAGCGCGCGGCGCCGGGTTCTGTCTGAAGTATAACAGCAGATTTTCGGACGACTCCCCGACCTGGGAAGAGCACAAAACGGGTTAAGCGGTCGAGCTGGCAGCCCGCGCGGACGCCGGTTCAAAACCTCTTTCCAAACGGACCTGTACATAGCGCCCTGGCGCCTCCGCCAAAGGTGGATGCGCGGTACTTCCAGGTGCGCGGGCCGGGCGCTTGCTGCCGGCTCTGGCCTTCAACCACTCACCCCAATCCAGCCACCAGGAGGCGTCGATCAAGGTCGCCTGGGTCAACCAGTCTTCCGGGTTCTGCGGGCGGCCCTGTTCACTGACCCAATGGCCGTATTTGCCCCGTGCTGCCGGATTGACCACACCGGCAACATGACCTGATTCAGTCAACACAAAACGCACATCACCGCGCAACAGCGCCGCACTGCGATACGCCGCCTGCCACAAAACTATGTGATCCGCCTGCGCCGCCAGGCAATAAACCGGAATATCGACTGTGCCCAGATCCAGCGCCACATCCCCTACTCGCACAGCGCCCGCAGTCCGCAGGCGATTGCCGATATACATTTCATTGAGATAGAACAAATAGGCCGCGGCCGGGAGATTGGTGGAATCGCTGTTCCAGTACAGGATGTCAAATGGAACCGGGTCTTTGCCCTTCAGATAGTTTTCGACGAAAAACGACCAGAACAAATTATTTTCCCGCAACAGACTGAAACTGAGCGCGAGAATACGACCGTCGAGATATCCCTTGGCTCTAACGCTCTGCTCAATCATCGGCAGGGTTTGCGCATTCATATAATTGCCGACTTCTCCCGGTTCCGCGAAATCAAACAGGGTTGTCAGCAATGTCAGGGACTGGATGCGCTCGTCGCCTCTGGCTTTGAGATATGCCTGGGTCATGCCGAGCAGAGTGCCGCCCACACAATAACCGGCCACGTTAATTTTCTCGCTTTGCGAGACCTCCTCCACCACGTTCAGCGCCGCTATAACACCGTCGAACATGTAATCCTGAAAATCGATCTCGGCATAGGACTCGTCGGGATTGGCCCAGGAAATCATAAACACATCAAAACCCTGCTCCACCAACCAGCGCACCAGGGATTTTTTTGCGTCCAGATCGAGTATGTAATATTTGTTGATAAATGGCGGCGCTATGAGCAGAGGAACTGCATGCACTTGATCGGTGGCCGGCGCATAGTGAAGTAATTCGATCAGATGATTGCGATAAATCACCTTGCCCGGTGTTGCGGCAAGATCTTGTCCGAGACGGAATGCATGCATATCCACCTGGGTGATCTTGAACGCTTCCGCCGGGCTGTTTTCCAGATCGCGGATAAACTTATCGATACCCCGTGCCAGGCATTCACCTTCGGTCATCAGAATTTCGCGGCAGACTTCCGGGTTGGTCAAAACATAATTGGTCGGCGACATGGAATTGATCAACTGCCGCGTATAAAAGCGCACCTGCTCACCGAGCTTCTGATCCTCAAACTCGAGCGCATCCACCATTTGCTGCATAAATTCGGCGTTGAGCAAATAAGCCTGTTTAACGTAATTAAATGCCGGATTGCCCTGCCAATCGGGATCGCTGAAACGTTTGTCGCCGTCCGCTTCGCGGATCAAGGGCTCCTGCATTTCTCCCAAAAAAGCGCGCGTGGCGTTGTGCCACAGCCGCTGCTGCTTTTCCAGAAATTGCATCTGTTGCTGCAGGAAAGTGCGCGCGTCAATTTCACCGCGCCGGTCAACGCCTGACTCACCGTTTGCGCCGGAAAAAACGGATTGATCGCGGCGGGAATCTGATGACCCAGCAGGCGTTTGATGACCTCCTGCATCATGGTATTGAACTGCGCACCGCAGTCGTTGAGGTACTGCAGAACCCGCGTGGAATCCTCTTGCGTCACAAGCATCGCCCTCGATTAACGTATGGTCCAACCGCCGTCCAACACCAAAGTCTGCCCGGTCATATTACGCGCGGCATCGGAGATCAAAAAATTCACGCTCGCGCTCAGCTCGCTCACTTCAATAAAGGCTTTTTTCGGCATGGGTTCGAGCATGATGTTGTTGATCACATCCGCTTCGGAAATGCCGTGTTCCTGCGCCTGCTGGCGGATCTGATTTTCCACCAACGGTGTTTTTACATAAGACGGGCAAATAGTGTTGATGGTGATATTGAATTCGGCCGTTTCCAGGGCCACGACTTTGGCAAAACCCAGCAGGCCATGCTTGGCCGCGACATATGCACTTTTATAAGGTGACGCCACCAGGGCGTGGATCGAACCTATATTCACAATGCGGCCAAATCCGCGCGCTTTCATTTGCGGCAGCAGACCCCTTGTGAGCATCGCGGGGCCCACCAGCAACACATCTGTGAGCAGGCGCCATTTGTCCGCGGGAAAGGCTTCGAGTTTGGCAACGTACTGCAAACCGGCGTTGTTGATCAGGATATCCACTTCGACCTGGTCCACCAACTCGTCTATATCGCTTTGCTGGCTGACATCCAATTTATAGCTCTCCGCCGCCAACCCCCTCCTGGCGCAAGCTCGCCGCCACTGCCTCCGCCGCCGCGGGGTTGAGGTCGGTGACCAGAACTTTGTGGCCAGCGCGGGCCAGATCAGTCGCAACCGCTTTGCCGATACCACTGCCCGCGCCCGTTACCAATGCCGTTTTTTGTGTCGTCATAAAACCTCCTCTTCAACAAATGAAAGAAAGAGCCGCAGGCAGGGCGCCAGGATCAGTGCCGATTCAACAGCGCTTTTACCTGATTGACCAATTTCGAACTGCCGGGTTTGACGGACTCATCGCTCCACTCGGTCAAATGCCAGATCACCTGCCATTCGATTTCGTCGCCGGGCGGTATCACCGAGTACACACCCTGCTGCTCGACTTCGATGTAGGTGTGGTACTTGTCGCCGTGACCATAGATTTCCACTTCCGCCTCACCCGGCGCGGTCAGTTCCGCCGCCACTGGGTCGAATTGTTTAACCAGCAAAAGGCCATTGTTCAAATTGGCGAGCCAACCGGTGGAACCGTTGGCAAAGATTTTTTTTCATGCTGTGTCTGCAGCTCCGGGCGGTAGATGTGCCAATAGGCTCCGTTAATGTGTTCCACTTGCCCCGTCGATTGCGGCAGGGGCTCCAGCATGCCGGAGTAAAACGTTATGCCGCCGCTGATGCGGCTGATTTCCCAAGGCGCATACTGCACCGCGGCACTGCCGCGATTGCGCATGGTGTAAATCACCAGCAAACGCCCTTCATGAAAGCTAAAGCGTTTGCGCACTTGCAGCCCCGTCTGCTGACAGACTGCACTTTCCACCACAATCTCATCGTCCCGGGATATCACCGAGTATGGCGCTTTATCGAGAATGTAAGGTGGCGGCCAACCCCAGGCGCTTTGAGGGCTCGGCCAAAAAGTGGAGCCGATTTCCGGCTTGCCGGTTGCCAAGGCGTTGCGACCATTGATGCTGTATTCAATAACGTGACCGCCGAGATTGGCGTCGACAGCTAAACGATGAGGCCCTCTTCGAGGACGAGCAAAAGACTGACCATGCGGTTGGATTACCCGGTTGTGCTAAAGAAAAGTAGATGGGGAGCACTGCTCCACAAAGGCGCAAACGCTAACACCCACACCAATGAGCCGCAAGCCAAGCGCATGGTTGGAAGCGCTCAATCACCTCGCTGGCGGCGGCTTAACCAGACCCAGTCGACGTTTTATAGTCAGTTTGTCCATTTCCGAGAGTAGAAAGCGCAAATATCGCGCGCGTCTGTAGTATGATGCCCGCGTTTTTTGGGCGGTACGCGCTCAAGCGCGATATTGCTCAATATCACTCTGGGCACCTGCCGGCACACCGCTCTGGTCGCCCTACCGATTTTCATCGTGATCAAAATGCAACCAATATCGTTATTGCGGCACAGCGACCGCGGTCGTATCGCGATCCTGGTACGTCAATATCGGGAATTGGCTGGCGGAAGAGATTGCACGGGAAAAAGCCCTGTTGAAAAGGGGCCGTGAAGTAAACATCCATCAAACATCCAGGGATGGACACATTGCTAAAAACTGTCACACAGAAGGTAACGACAATATGAAATTTGGTCATTTTGACGACGCTGCCCGCGAATATGTCATTACGAACCCGCAAACACCGTGGCCATGGATCAATTACCTCGGCAACGAGGACTTTTTCTCGCTGATCTCCAACACCGCTGGCGGTTACACGTTCTATAAAGACGCGAAGTTCCGCCGTCTGACCCGTTACCGTTACAACAATGTGCCTATCGACAACGGCGGCAAATATTTCTACATCAACGACGGTGGCGACGTATGGTCACCGGGCTGGAAACCAGTCAAAGCTGACCTGCAAAATTACAGCTGCCGCCACGGCCTGAGCTACACCAAGATCGGCGGCGAGCGCAACGGCATCAAAGCGGAAGTTTTGTATTTCATTCCCCTCGGCACCTGGGCGGAAATCCAAAAAGTTTCCCTCACCAACACCAGCAATGCAGCGAAAAAAATCAAACTGTTTTCGTTCGCCGAGTGGTGCTTGTGGAACGCGGAAGACGATATGGCGAACTTCCAGCGCAACTTCTCCACGGGTGAAGTGGAAATTCAAGACTCCGTGATTTATCACAAAACCGAATTCAAAGAGCGTCGCAACCACTACGCTTTCTACAGCGTCAATGCGCCAATCCAGGGTTTTGATACCGATCGCGAAACCTTTATCGGTCTGTACAACAGTTTCGACCGCCCCAACGCTGTCTTCGAAGGCAAACCGCGTAACTCTGAAGCTCACGGCTGGTCTCCGATCGCGTCCCACTACCTGGAAGTCGAATTGCAACCGGGTGAGACCAAAGAATTGGTATTTGTCCTCGGCTACATCGAAGTCGACAAAGACAACAAATGGGAAAGCAAAGGTGTTATCAACAAGCAGCCAGCCAAAGCCGTTATCGCCCGCTTTGACACGGTTGAAAAAGTTAACGCCGAATTGGAAAGACTGAAAAATTACTGGAGCAATCTGCTGGCGACTTATCAAGTCAACAGCGGTGACGAGCGCCTGGATCGCATGGTCAACATCTGGAACCAGTACCAGTGCATGGTGACCTTCAACATGAGCCGCTCTGCCTCTTTCTTCGAATCCGGTATCGGCCGCGGTATGGGCTTCCGCGATTCCAACCAGGATTTGATCGGCTTCGTCCACCAGGTTCCCGAGCGCGCCAAAGAGCGCATCATCGACATCGCCTCCACTCAGTTTGAAGACGGTTCTGCGTATCACCAATACCAGCCTCTGACCAAGCGCGGCAACAACGCTGTCGGCGGCAACTTCAATGACGATCCGCTGTGGCTGATTCTGTCGACTACCGATTACATCAAAGAAACTGGCGACTACTCCATCCTGGACGCGAGCGTTCCTTACGATAACGACGAAAGCAAAGCGACCAGCCATTTCGAGCACTTGAAGCGCTCCTTCTACTTCACCGTCAACAACCTGGGGCCTCACGGTCTGCCGTTGATCGGTCGCGCGGACTGGAACGACTGCTTGAACTTGAACTGCTTCTCCAGCGAGCCGAACGAGTCTTTCCAGACCACCAACAACAAAATGGGTCGGACCGCGGAATCTTTGATGATCGCCGGCCTGTTCGTTCTGTACGGCAAAGAGTTCATCAAACTCTGTAAACAAGTGGGTAAAGACGCTGAGGCGGCAGAAGCTCAGAAACACGTTGACGCCATGATCACCGCGGTCAAAGAACACGGCTGGGACGGCGACTGGTACCTGCGCGCTTACGACTACTACGGCAAGAAGATCGGCAGCAAAGAGAACGAAGAAGGCAAGATCTTCATCGAATCGCAAGGCTTCTGCGGCATGGCCGGAATCGGCCTGGAAGACGGCATGGTGCAAAAGTCACTGGATTCCGTTAAAGAGTGGCTCGACACCCCATACGGTATCGTTCTGCAACAGCCCGCGTTCACCAAGTACTACATTGAGTACGGTGAGATCTCGACTTACCCTGCGGGCTACAAAGAGAACGCCGGCATCTTCTGCCACAACAACCCGTGGATCATGATTGCCGAGACCCTGGTGGGCAACGGCGATCAGGCTTATGAGTACTACCGCAAGATCACTCCTGCGTTTCTGGAAGAGATCAGCGACCTGCACAAGGTTGAGCCCTACGTATACGCGCAGATGATCGCCGGTAAAGACGCCTACAAACCGGGTGAAGCCAAAAACTCCTGGCTGACTGGCACTGCGGCCTGGAACTTCGCCGCCATCACCCAGTACATCCTGGGCGTGAAGCCGGACTACAACGGCCTGTCCGTCAATCCGTGTATTCCGAAGGGCTGGAAAGGCTTCCAGATCACCCGTAAATACCGCGGTGCGACTTACCACATCAACGTCACCAATCCGAATGGTGTGAGCAAAGGTATCAAGAGCGTTACTGTCGACGGCAAAGCTGTAGACGGACACGTTCTGCCCCTGCTGCCACAAGGTAGTGAAGCCAAAGTGGAAGTGGTGATGGGCTAAGCGCCATCACCTTCAGGCAAAGGCCGGCTCCGCAAGGACCCGGCCTTTTTTATGGCCAGGCGGACTAGACCACCCCACAAGATATTTTGTTTATTTCCTGGCCAATCGGTCGATATTGGCTCCACACTCAGCTGCGTACACTGTCTCCACTCGCCACGTTTAGAAGATGAAACTGGAGACGCCCATGGCAGCACAACTGACCACACCGGTCACCACACCGCAAAACCTCAGTGACGCCCAATTGCTGGCGAAATTTCAGCAGCGTTGCCGCCATTTGAATGAGGCACTGGAAGCCGAGCGCGCCAAAACCAGCAAACTTCGCCGTTATATCAGCCGCCTTAATGCCAAGGTTCCACCACCGGTGGAAATTGTGCAGGAGCAATCCGGACTGCAGATCCTGGTATCCGAGCAGGCCAAACTGATCGAGCAGCTCTACGCCGAAAACCAGAGCCTGCAGGAAACCGCGAACACCCGCACCTCACAAAACCAGCAGCTGCTTACGGCCAACGAAAAGCTGAAAGCCCGCATCATCGAGCTGCGCCGCCAAGTGCGCCAGTACGCCGAGCGCCAGCTGGCGCGCAAGCCGGCCGCCAACCCAGCCGCTGTGCAAACTCCGCCTCAGGTTGGCATAGAACCAACACGCCCGAAGTTGTCGGCATCTGTGAGCCGCCTGTTGCAGAAATAAGAAAACGCTGGAGCAGAAAGAAGAAGGGAGTCGAAGAAGACAAGGTGATTGTTGTAAGAGGTAATTGTTAGGAAAGAGTGATGGGCAGGCTGGCGAAAATAATAAGTCGCGCCAGCTGTTGCCTATTTGCAGCGCAACCATACCCGCAGGCGACGCCTGTCCTCGACCGAGGAGGTGTCGGGCAGCAGCGGCAGGTGTAATGGTCGACCGCCGCCGCGCAGGTACAGAATCATCAGCCACGGCGTTACCACTGTCTGACCCGCCACTCTCACATCCAGGTCGCCCTTGGTGGTGACCAGACGATAGGATTCCGGCAAGACCTGCAGGCGGAGAATCGATGTCAGCAACTGCCAAGTCCGCCAAGCCCTCCACGCCGCCATCAGTAAAAACACCCCCAGCAGCAATCGCAGCGGCAGTGTAAATGGAGGCCATATCAAGAGCAGCGCCGTTATTCCGTAGAGCAGCAACAACCCCCACGCCAGAATGCGCGAAGGCCGCAGAGGTATATCAAGAACCGGGACGCTCACGAGCGAAGTTCCTCACCTTGTCCACTATGGGGCGGAGGGTCTCATCCTCCGGTTCCTGGCGGTGCAGAAACCAAGCGAACAAATCCTGGTCCTCGCACTCCAGCAGGCGCGCATAATCCGCCTGCTCCGATGCATCCAGCTTGGGATAGGCGCCTTCAACGAAGGGCATCAGGATGAGGTCAAGTTCCAGCATGCCGCGACGGCTTGCCCAGCGTAAGCGATTGTATTCCACGGTCTGCACTCTACTTCTGTCGCAAAAAAGCCCGTATTATACGGCACCTCACCCCATCCAGCCCCTATCGTTTCCCCACGCGCGTATCCAGCTTATGAACGAATGGCTCGAATTTGTCTCAGCCCACTCCCCTACCCACCGGACCGACGTATCCACCATCATGATGGCCATGCCGGAGCACCGGATTCTGCAGGTCAAAGGCCGCGATGCGGCCACCTTTCTGCAGGGGCAACTGACGTGCGACCTGCGCCGTCTGGAACAAAAGGAATTACTGCTGGGCGCCCACTGCAATCCCAAAGGGCGCATGATCAGCAGCCTGGTGCTGGCGCGAACCGAGGCCGACACCGTCGGAATGCGCGTGCGCGCCAATATTGCCGAGCCGGCTTTGGCGGCCCTGAAGAAATACATCGTTTTCTCCAAAGCGACCATCAGTCAGACGGAACAGGTCGGGATAGCCCTGCTCGGCGATTTCCCCGAACTGCCTGTGCCACTGCCACCACCGGGGAGTTTCGCCGCTGGCAGCGGCCTCACCCTGCTGCATCACAAATCGGGGGTGCTGGAAATCTGGGCTGAGCCAGCACAGGCCATGGCGCTTTGGCAACAACTCCTGCCCTCGGTCAACACCGCCCCCACTACCCGCCTGGAGCGGCATTGGGCAGAGCACGGCATCGCCGAGGTGCAGGCAGCTACGGCGGAAGAATTTGTCCCGCAGATGTTCAATTACCACTTGGTCGACGCCATCAGCTTCAAGAAGGGGTGCTACACCGGCCAGGAGATAGTCGCGCGCATGCATTACAAGGGGCAATTGAAAAAACACCTCTACCGCATCCTCGGGGAAGCCGCCGACGGGCCGGTTGTAGGAGCGGAACTGGTGACAGGAGATGAATCGGAAAAAGCCGTGGCAATCGTGGTCGCAAGCGCGCCAGGCCCCGCGGGGTGGACCGGCTTGGTGGTAACAACGGACGAAATACGCTCCAGCGGTGCTGCATTGCAGGGGAAAAATTCCAACACCAAACTCACCTGGTCCGAGCTGCCCTACGCTCCCTATGCTATACCTTAACAATGATTAGGCCCCACCTGCCCCAGGCAACGGGGGCTGTCCTATCGTTGCTGTAGCCATTTGGACCCATTCATGAGCACCACCCTTGCCGAAAAAGTTGCCCACGCCATCACCGAGGCCATAGAAGCTGACGAACTCGTGCTGCCCACCATGCCGGAAATGGCGCTCAAAGTCCGGGAAGTGGCTGACAATCCCAACGCATCCGTCAAACAACTCGCCAACGTCATCGGCAGCGACGCGGCTCTTACTGCCCGCATTATCAAAGTCGCCAACAGCGCCCTGTACCGCGGCGCGGTCGAGATCCAGGACTTGAATATGGCGCTGATGCGCCTGGGCATGACCACCACCTGTACGCTCGCAACCGGACTCGCCATGGAGCAGATGTTCCAGGCAACAACAGATATGGTTGATAAGCGCTTGCGCCAGACGTGGCAGGTTTCCAGCGAAATCGCGGGCCTTTGTACCCTGCTGTGCAAACAATACACCCGCCTGAAACCCGACCAGGCGACTCTGGCGGGACTGGTCCACAAGATTGGCGTGCTGCCCATCCTCTCCTACGCCGAGGATCACCCGGCGCTGCTGAAAGACAGCATCACTTTGGACTCCATCATCAAAGCCACCCACCCCAGCATTGGTGTAAAAATTCTGACGGCGTGGGATTTTCCGAAAGAAATCCAGAAGGTCCCCGCAGCGCATCTGCACTTTGCGCGCAAAGTGCCGCAAGCCGACTACGCCGACCTAGTGACAGTCGCCCTGCTGGAAGCGCAAAAGGATCAGTTCAGCAACCTGGATTACGGCGCGATCCCGGCCTTTGAGCGCCTGGGGATTGATCCGGACAACGTGCTGGGAAATAACGGGGATCACCTGTCCAGCGCCATGGGAATGCTGCAATAGCCCTATCCGAGCACCAGAAATCCTATTGACACTGGTCGTCAAACCGGGATAATACCGCGTCCCGGAATCGGCCGAGCCCCGCCAATTCCTCCAGAATTTCGATTTTCAAGCCTGAATACAGTAGGAGCACAAAGGTGGCAAATACAGTCCAAGCGAAAAAACGCGCACGCCAGAACGACAAAGCCCGAGCACACAACGCCAGCCTGCGTTCAATGGTGCGGACCTATATCAAAAACGTGGTCAAAGCCATTCAGAGCGGCAACCACGAATCTGCCAAAGCTGCTTATGCCGCTGCCGTTCCGGTGATCGACCGCATTGCGGACAAAGGCATTATTCACAAGAACAAAGCTGCTCGTCACAAGAGCCGCCTGAACGACCAGATCAAAGCCCTCGGCGAAAAAGCCGCCGCTTAATTCTTTAAGACAGCCTCTTACTGAAACCAAAAGCCGACCCAGTCGGCTTTTGGTATTTTTGCGTCCCTATCTTTTGCATATCGCACGTCAAAAAGAAGCTTTTTAACAGCTTCTCTCATCCTTCATTTCTTTATCTTTCTTGCCCGTTACGCCCTGCGAAAGAGAGACAGGAGGCAGCGCAAAAGCGCCACCCCCTCCGCCTTTTAAATCAGCAGGGTCAAGCCATAGCCGACGCTGTAAGCCGCAAACACGTGCGGCGCGTAACGCGCATATTGCATGAAGGTCAGCTCGCGCACCTTGCTCATGGCAACGATACCGGCAGCAGAGCCAATCACCAGGATCGAACCGCCAATACCCACCGCATAAGCCAGGGACAACCACTCGGAGGTCTCAAGCTGAGGCTCGGCTTTCAACAGGGCCGCCGTCAACGGAACGTTATCCATTACGGAAGAGATCACACCCATCAAATAACTGGAGAAAGACGGATCCACCGCAGCATAAAGCTCTGTGAGCCACACCAGCACGCCTACCTCTTTCAAGGCTCCCACCAGCAACAGGATTCCGAGGAAAAAAAGCAAGGTCTCAAACTGGATCTGCCGGATGTACTGCAGCAAATGGATCTCTTCTTTAAATGTATGCACTATGCCGCCCACCATAAACATGATGGACAGACCAAACAGGAACGTCAGCACCGGCGGAATATCGAAAAGAAGATTGAACACCATAGTCGCGACAATTGTGCTCAAGAAGACACTGCCAATCACCACATCCAACCATTCGATTTGATGCGTGGCATTTTCGGCGGTGATTTTGCGCGACGGCCCTGTACTGAGCAGCAGAATCAATAAAGCAACACCCCCTATAGCCGGCAGGAAAAGCTTGAGCAACTCACCAATCGTGACGTGGCCGGCACTGAAAATCATCAGCGTGGTAACGTCCCCGGTAATCAAAATAACGCCGCCTGAGTTGACCGCGAAAACCAGAATGACGCAAAGGCGAATCCGCTCCTTGGGCTCCAGCTGAAAAGCCTGCACCACACCGATACAAACAAGGGTCGCTGTGATGTTGTCGCACACGGTGGACAACAACATGGCGAAAATCCCGAGCAAAATCGTGAGCTGGCGAAAGGTCAATTCTCCCGGCACGACCCGCTGCACCATTGCACTAACCATGCCGCGAGCATTGAGGTACGCAACAAATGTCATGGTTGCCATCAAAAACAACCACAGGCTCGCGATATCCAGCAAGTTTTCATTCAGGACTTCCTGGATATGCTCAGTACGCCCATGGCTGCTGGCATGCATAAACAATATTACCCACGCCAAACACCCCAAAAACAAGGTGGTTTTCGCCTTATTGAAATGAAACACATCCTCCAATGCGATACTCACCAATGCAACAATTGCAATGACACCAATAACCATTTCTATCATTTTGCCTACCAACCTCGTGTATTTATTGCCAGATCATCCAAATAAAAAAATCCAAAAGAAAAAAGGCACCGCACTTGTTGTGCGGCGCCTGAAAATCGCAAGAAAAGAATTAAAGAGTTGTGCGAAGTACTGAAAGCAGAAGACGGGTTTGCTCGATGGTACCCACCGTGATGCGCAGCCCCATGCGACCATCAGCATCAGCTTTAGGGCGGACGAGAATATTATGCTTCAGCAGTGCATGATTGACCGCTTCGGCATTTGCCGGAAACATCCACACATAATTTGCGCCGCTGGGCCAAAACTCCACGCCGACCTCGGCGAGGAAATTCTCCAGCATCGGCTTTGCCTCGCGCATAACTTCCGCCACGTAGGCGTGCGTGTATTCCGGGTGTGCAAGGGCCGCGCGTATGGCGACCACCGCCATCTGATTAATGTCGTAGGGACCGCGCACATTGAGCAGCGCGCGAATGTTATCCGGATGCGAAATGATGTAACCCAAGCGCAGTGATGGCATTCCCCAGGTTTTGGAAAATGTCCGCGTGATCACCAGATTCGGATAACGTCCGACCAGATCCGCGGCCGACTCGCCGAAATATTCGTAATAACACTCATCCACCAATACAGCCGCCTGGGGCGCCGCCTCAAGCATGCGGATGATGTCGGCGCGCGGCACCACTGTGCCGCTGGGGTTATTCGGATTGCCAAAACATATCAGGCGGGTTTTGGGGGTGATCGCCGCCAGCACCTGCTCAGTGGGAAATCCCTGTTCACGGGTGTATTGGGGCTCGCGAATTTTGAGATTTTCGATTTTGGCGCAGTGGGCATAGATGGGAAAACCCGGCCCCGGAATTATGGCTTCCTCACCCTCGCGGCAGGCAGCGCGGATAATCAGGTCGATTCCCTGATCGGAGCCATTGGTAATCATCACCTGCTCCGCCGGCACTCCACAGTAGCCGGCGATCAGCTCCACCGTATCGCCATATGCGGGATACATCTGCAGACGCCCGCTGCGGATATACGCGATCAAAGCCTCCTGCACAACTTCGGCGATCGGCAGGGTTCTTTCATTGAAATCCAACAACAAATGCGCATGCGGATCGCGCCCATCCAATGGCGGCTTGTAGGCGCTCATGGCGGCGATATGCGCTTTGAAAATCGACATAAATCACTCGTTGTTCAGGAGAAAGGAAGGGCGCTCAAACCACGACAAGATTGTCGCGATGAATCAATTCATCATCATCCTTGTAACCCAGCAGGTGCAAAATCTTGGAGCTGGCCTGACCGGCAATCTTGCGCGCTTCATCACTGCTGTAATTCACCAGCCCGCGCGCTACTTCGCGGCCGTTTTGGTCGCGACAGATCACCAGGTCGCCACGCAAAAAATCCCCTTGCACGGACTTAACACCAACCGGCAATAAACTCTTGCCCTTTTTCTGCAGGACATCCACCGCGCCGTCATCCAATACCAGCACACCTTTAGATTGCATCTGCCCGGCCAGCCAGCGCTTGCGCGCCGCGAGAGGTTCCTGTGCCGCATAGAGCAAGGTGCCAATAGACTCGCCAGCGGCAACCCGGGTGATTGCCCGCTCGATCCGGCCACCGACGATTACGGTATTCGCGCCCGAGCGTTCCGCAAGGCGCGCCGCGCGCACTTTGGTGGTCATGCCGCCGCGTCCTAGAACGCCGCCGCCACCCGCCATGGCAATCAGCGCATCATCCCCCGCGGGACTTTCCGCAATGATTTTGGCCAGCGCATTTTGCCGCGGGTCCGAATCGTACATCCCCAGCTGATCCGTGAGGATGACCAGAGCATCGGCCTGGATCAGATTCGCGACCAGAGCACCGAGAGTATCGTTGTCGCCGAACCGGATTTCATCGGTCACCACAGTGTCGTTTTCGTTAACGACCGGGATGACGCGCAGCTCTGTCAGCGTGCGCAACGTGGAACGGGCATTGAGATAGCGCTGCCGATGGTAGAGATCGTCGTGATCCAGCAGAATTTGTGCAGTGCGCAGATTAAAGGCTTGGAATGCTTCTTCGTATGCCTGGATCAGGCCCATCTGGCCCACGGCGGCGGCGGCCTGCAACTCGTGAATAGCCTGCGGTCGCTCCTTCCAGCCCAACCGTGTCATCCCCGCCGCAACGGCACCCGACGACACCAACACCACTTCGTGCCCCTGCTTGACCAAGTCGGCTATCTGGGCGACCCAACCTCTGATCGCCTCACGATCCAACCCTTTGCCGTTATCCGTCAGCAGGGAGCTGCCGATTTTGATGACCCAGCGACGGCTGGACTGCAATAAATGTCGTCTGTTCAAGCAATGTTTCCTTAGCGGACGTACTCAACCTCAACATCGTAATCGTCATCATCGAAGTCGTCATCGTCATCCTCGGCGGCGACGCTTTCGCCCTTGCGTGCCGCAAGGTATTTTTCGCGCAGAGCCAGGATGTGCTGACGCGCCTCCGCCTGCATGCGGTCCTGTGTTATACGCTCCTTCTCCGCCAGATCTGGATCCAGCTTCTCTGCTTCCCAGATCTGATCCAGCTCATTCTGCAAATCGCGGGTCAGAGCTTCGGTGCCCAGCTTCTGCGCTGCAGACACCACGTAGATCGGCCCGGACCAGGGCAATTCGCGGATCATGCGTTCGCGAATCTCATCCGCATCTTCTTCCAGCAACAAATCCGACTTATTCAATACCAGCCAGCGGGTGCGCTGAGTCAGGGTCTCGCTGAACAGACCGAGTTCGCGAATGATCGCCCGCGCATTCTCCACCGGATCGGATTCGTCCACCGGACACATATCAACCAGATGCAACAGCACACGGCAGCGAGTGAGGTGTTTCAAAAAGCGGATACCCAGCCCCGCGCCCTCAGAGGCACCTTCAATAAGCCCGGGAATATCGGCGATGACAAAGCTGCGCAGCCGGTTGGTCCGCACCACACCGAGACTCGGCACCAGTGTGGTGAAGGGGTAATCTGCAACCTTGGGCTCCGCCGCGGATACGGCGCGGATAAAAGTGGATTTGCCAGCATTGGGCAAACCGAGCATACCCACATCAGCCAGCACTTTAAGCTCCAGACGCAGGTATTTGCCCTCGCCCGGACTGCCTGGCGTGGTCTGACGCGGCGTGCGGTTGACGCTGGATTTGAAACGGGTATTGCCGAGGCCGTGCCAGCCACCCTGGGCAACTTTCAAACGCTCGCCGGGAGTGGTGAGATCGCCGATAACAACGCCGGTTTCGTCATCGATAACGGAGGTGCCGACAGGCACCGCAAGCAGCAGATCATCACCGGACTGGCCGGTGCAATTAGAACCCTTGCCGGATTCGCCGTTTTGCGCCTGAAAGCTGCGGGTAAAACGGTAATCCACCAGGGTGTTCAGACTCTCGTCCGCCACCAGATAAACCGAGCCACCGTCGCCGCCATCACCACCATTGGGGCCACCCTTGGAAATGAATTTCTCGCGGCGGAAGGCGAGACATCCGCCACCGCCGTGGCCGGCTTGCACAAAAATGGTGGCTTCATCTACGAATTTCATAATGCACTTACTCGCTTCCCATCGATCAGAGGCAAGCGCCCTTAAATAGAAACTTTAAAAACAAAAAAGCCCCGTCAGCAGGGACAGGGCTTCCAGAATGATCCGCTGAAACTGTTGTATCAGGCGGTCACAACACTAACGTAACGGCGATTGCGGGGGCCCTTTACTTCAAATTTCACCGCACCTTCCGCCTTGGCGAACAGGGTGTGATCTTTACCTATGCCAACGTTTTCACCGGCATGGAATTGAGTGCCGCGCTGACGCACGATGATGCCACCAGCAAGGATGGCCTGGCCGCCGAATACTTTAACGCCAAGGCGTTTACTTTCGGAATCGCGACCGTTGCGGGTACTACCGCCTGCTTTCTTGTGAGCCATTGATGAATCCTCTTACGCGTTGATGCCAGTGATTTTAACGTCGGTGTACCACTGACGATGGCCCTGACGTTTCAAGGAGTGCTTACGACGACGAAATTTGATGATGGTGACCTTGTCGGCGCGACCGTGGGCAACCACTTCCGCTTTGACGATTGCACCGGATACCAGGGGCGCGCCTATGGTGACATCACCACCGTTGGCAACCATCAGAACCTGATCGAACTCAACGGTGTTACCCGTTGCCACTTCGAGTTTTTCCAGACGAAGGATTTCGCCTTCCTGAACGCGGTGCTGCTTGCCACCGGATACGATTACTGCGTACATGTACAAATGCTCCAGTAAAGATTGGACGCCGCGAAGCACTCTTGCGAGTTTCAAGTTGTGGCAACCATTTGCCTCAACCACAGAGCTTGCGCCGTTTTAAAAATGACAGGGAGACCCGTCAAAAGGCCGCGAATTCTATCCGATGGACTCTTATTAAGCAAGGCCACTCACGCAGGCAAACCCTCCTTCCCTGGAGCGGTTCCCGGACCGGGTGTTGTACTCGGCGACCTACAAGACAAGTTGGAAAGAGCCGGATTATTCCCCGACCGCACCACCGCCCACACGCTGAATGGCAACCGTTGTGGCGCGCGGTCGCACGAGAGTCCCAGCCGGGGTTTCCACCAGGGCATCAGCCGAATAGGGCCAGTTGCCCGGGTGCTGCACATTGACGAAGAACGTCTGGTGATCCGGGGTAAAGGCGAGGCCGGTAATTTCGCAACCATTCGGTCCGACCAGAAAGCGACGCAACTGGGTCTGGTTGGTCGCAGAGATTGTCTGCTGCTCGTCCTGAGTATTGGTCAGCAGGGAAGGCACCACCGCCAGCATCTGGTCATTGGTCTCCTCGCCCACCTCCTGCGCGCCATTGTCCGTTTGTATCCACAGAACACCGCGGCGGTCGAAGATCAGACCGTCAGGACTGGCAAACTGATTGAGATCCGTCAGGCCGGACAGATTCACCCCTTCCGCGCCGTCTTCCGGCGAGCCGAAGACAAAAATATCCCAGGTGAAGGACGTGTGATCGTCGCTCTCATCCCAACGGATGATGTGACCGAATTTGTTGTTGAGCCGGGGATTGGCGGAATTGGCTTCGCTCCTGCTGGTGTTGTTGGTCATGGTCATATAGACGCTGCCCGTGATTGGATCCACAGCCCCCCACTCCGGTCGGTCCATCGGTGTTGCACCCAGCAGGTCCGCAGCACCGGCGGTGTTGATCAGAATCTCCGCCATATCCGCAAAGGAATCGCTCAGCGGCTTGCCATCGGTATCTATGCTCGCCAGAGTGAGTGGCAGCCATACGCCGGTACCGTCCTCGTCAAAACGCGCCACATATAAAGTGCCTTGATCCATATACTTCGCACCCACCGCGAGGCGGTCTGTGCGGCTTGCATCCGCCGGGTCCCAAGGTGCCGTCGAAACAAACTTATAAACGTATTCGAAGCGTGCGTCGTGACCTGAATAAAAGGTCACCGGCTTGCCCGTCACCAACTTGCCGACTTCGCACGCTTCGTGACGGAAGCGACCCAGAGCTGTGCGCTTGACTGCCGCGCTTTGCGGCGCATAGGGATCGATTTCCACAACGAAACCGTGGCCGTTGGCTTCATTGCGGTAGTCCAGAAGCGCGCTTTCACCGCTGGGAGTGACGTTAAAACGGGCGAACTCGTCGTCCAACTCGGTCGTATCGCGAGCCAGATCGTCCCAGCCATAGCGGGAGACTGCAGCCGCGACGCCGATGCGCATCTGCTCCGCAGTTCGGGTGCCGCGATTGACGAAATACTCCGGCCAGTTTTCTTCACAAGTAAGGAATGTGCCCCAGGGCGTCATGCCGCTGCCGCAGTTGTTCAGCGTCCCTCTCGCGTGCCGGCCATCGGGAGAAAATTTGGTGCGCAGCAGCGCGTGCCCCGCCAAGGGACCCGCGATATCCATTTCCGTCACGCCAGTGAAGCGGCGGTTGTGGGGATCATTTTTGACTACCTGCCAGACACCACCGGTCTGGCGAACCCGCACCACGCTCACGCCGTGGGCATAGATCTCCTTGCGGATTTCCTCGACTAACGTGCGCTTGCGGCTGACCGCATCGCGGGTCGGACCGTTTGGATGCAGAGCATCGTCCTCAATGTACTCATGGTTCATCACCAGCAGACCATCGGTAGAGCTGCCATTGAGGGGGAAATAACTCATCCCATCGTGATTCATACCGACCGCATTTTCCTGATCGATGGCGCTATTGCTGCCGTCCGCCTGCCAATCTGCCGCCTGATCATTGAGCGGCGTACCCCAGGGAGCCAGCACCGACGCGCGATAGTTCTCCGCCACCACCATCGCATCTTTGCGGGCACCGGCAATGGACTGGAAACCGAGTATTGAAGGTTGTGTAGGACGGTCTGTAGACGCCTTGCGGGAGGTATTGGAACTGCTCTCGCACCCACTCACGCCAAAGCCGGCCATGATCGACAACGCGGCCATGGCGCTGCCAGAACGCAACAGAGTGCGGCGCTGGACGTGACGCTCGAGCACAGTCTCAAAAGGGGTATTAGCGCTGGTGTTGTAGCGGGTGGGGTCGAATGTCGCCTTACTCATTAAAGTTCTCCAATGGCTGATTAAAAAGTCAGAGGGACCTTAATGAGTAGGCATGACAGACGTGTTGCGGTTATTTGACGTTTCCATGACGATTCATCCACTCCCTTGGATGCGCTTAAAACTCGACCAGATGTGGCTCCGGGAACTGGGCATCAGCGAGTTTCTGGCGCAGGTTCAACAATTCAAAATTATCCAGGATCGGGCCGATCACCACTTTATAAAGGCTGCGGGCCGGCTCCTGCCGCACCTGGACGCGAGCGCCAGTGGCGGCGGAAATCTTGTTGACGAGCGCAGAGGCGCTCTCGTGTTTGCTGAAAGCCCCCAGCTGCAGATAGGTCATAGGAGTGCCGGGAGCGGCGGCTGGAAGAGTGGCGGCGCCCCCAGTTGCCGGCGGCGGCGTGACCGGCGCCGTCGCGGCGCTGGCAGATGCAACCTGGACCGGTGCCGGCGTATTGGGCGCGACCACCTCTACATGCACCTTCGCCGTGCCCTTGTTATGGAAGCCGAGTTTTTTTGCTGCGGCATAGCTCAGATCGATAATGCGTCCATCGTGGAAAGGTCCACGATCGTTTACCCGCACCACCGCTGTATGGCCGTTTTCGAGATTCGTAACCCGCACGTAACTGGGTATCGCCAGCGTCTTGTGTGCCGCTGTCATGGCGAACATATCGTAGATTTCGCCATTCGAGGTTTTATTGCCGTGGAATTTCTTGCCGTACCAGGAGGCATAACCAGTCTGGGCAAACCCCTGGGTGTTGAAATTCACATGGTAGGTTTTACCGAGCACCGTATAGGGCGTTTTGTTGCCGGCGTTGCGAATCAGCTCCTCCCTCGGTATCGCATCCGCAAGATGGGTCACATCCATATCCTCATCGGGCGCGCCATCCTTGAGCACCACGGTGGTTGAACTGGGCCGCATATGGGTTACACAACCCGCCAGCGGCACCAGTATCGCCATCACAATTATCCATTTCAGGCATTTCATCACCTGCCCCCCCAATGACCTGTTTACCTAAGGTTTACGACTGCCCGGCTTTCGCTGCACTGTCTTTTGCCGCCTTTGCCTCTCTGATGGCTTCGCTCAATTGCCAGGCCGCCATGGCGTACAACTGGCTGCGATTGTAGCGGGTGATCACATAAAAATTGTTGAAGCCCAGCCAGTATTCCGGCCCCTGTTCCTGCTCATAGCTCAGCAGAGTCGCCAGGCGCTCGGCATCCGTGGCAGTCGCAGGCTCTATGCCTTTCTTGCGCAACTGGGCGACGGACTGCTCGGGGCGGGCCACGGAATTAACCATAGTCTCATCCACCTTGCCGGTCACCTTGGCGGGCACAAAAACCGGCTGGCCGGTCTGCCAGCCATGCGCTTTGAAATAGTTGGCAACGCTGGCGATGGCATCCTGCTTATTGGTCCAGATATCCGCCACACCGTCGCCGTCATGATCGCGGGCAAAATGGCGATAGCTGCTGGGGATGAACTGACCAAAACCCATCGCCCCCGCGTAGGAGCCCTTCAAGTTGAGCGGATCCTGCTTCTGCTCGCGCGCCAACAGAAACAGCTGTTCGAGTTGGCCGCGGAAAAAAGTGGCGCGCGGCGGGTAATCAAACCCCAGCGTGGCCAGCGCGTCGATCACCCGGTAGTTCCCCATATGACGGCCGTAGCGGGTCTCGACGCCGATGATGGCGACGATGATCGACTCATCGACCCCATAGCGCTCCGATACGTCTTTCAAAGTCGCGGCATTGTCCAGCCAGAATTCCACGCCTTGGTCGATGCGGGCCTGATCGAGAAAGATTTTGCGGTACTCATGCCACGGCTTGGTTTTCTCCGCCGGGCGGGCGATAGCGTCGAGGATGGCCTGCTTCTGTTCTGCCTGAGCCAACTGCGCACGCAGGCTCTTGGCGTCGAAACCGTACTCTTTAACCATGCGATCAATGAATGCCGGCACCTCTGGGTGTTGACTGTAATCCGCGGCCACTTGACCGGCCCAGGACATGCACATACCCCATACGGCAAAACGCCAGAATCGCAGCTTCATAATGTTCACTCACACAGTTACACGTTTGCGCTCAGTGGCGATTGCCATGAGCAGACCAAAACCGAACAACAAAGAAATCAAGGAAGTGCCGCCGAGACTTACCAGCGGCAGCGGCACGCCAACAATCGGCAGCAGCCCGGAGACCATGCCGATGTTGACGAAGACGTAGACCATAAAGGTCAAGCTGATACTACCGGCGAGAATCCGGCTGAAAGTGCTCTGCGCCGTAGCGGCGATCCATAGGCCGCGGCTGATGAGAAAGAAATATCCCGCCATCAGCACCAGCACACCGATCATGCCGAACTCCTCCGCCAGCACCGCAATGATGAAATCGGTATGGCTTTCCGGCAGGAAATCGAGCTGGGACTGAGTGCCCTTCATCCAGCCTTTGCCCTCCCAACCGCCCGAGCCTATGGCGGTTTTCGACTGAATGATGTTCCAGCCGGCCCCGAGTTTATCCACCTCGGGATCGAGCAGGGTCAGCACCCGCCGCTTCTGATAGTCGTGCATGACGAAATGCCACATCGGCCAAATCGCCGCCGCAATCACGATCACCGTGCCTATGATGTACCGCCAGGGAAGGCCGGCGAGAAAGAGGCCGATCAGGCCGCAGGCGGTAACGAGAATCGCCGTTCCCAGATCGGGCTGCTTCACGATCAAGGCAGCGGGTAGCAGAATCAGACCGAGCGCGATCAGCACATGAATAAACCGCGGCGGCAGTATGCGCGCGGAGAAAAAGGCGGCAATCGTGATGGGAACCGCCAGTTTGACAATTTCCGACGGCTGAAAACGGATAAAGCCGAGACTCAGCCAGCGCTGCGCGCCCTTCGCCCCCACTCCGATCACCAGCACCAGCACCAGCAGCACAACTCCCAAGAGATAAAACCAGAAGGAAAAGCGCTCGATAAACATCAGGTTGATCTGCGCTGCCGCAAGCATGGCGATGTAGCCCAGCGCGAAAAAAATCAGCTGGCGTTTGACCATAAACTGGCTGTGGCCGCTCGCACTGTAGAGGACCACGAGGCCATAGGCGGAAATAAACAGGAGCGCGAGCAACAACAGCGGATCCAGGTGAATCAGTCGCCAGATGCTGGTGGCGCTTTTGAAATGATGTCCGGAATCCGGCAGCCGCCGGACAAAATCCTGTCCCTTCATGCAACCTGCCTTTTTGGAATCATTGTGGCTGCGACGCGAATCATTGTGGCTCCGACGTAAATCACAGTGGCTCCGACGTAAATCACGGTGGCTTCGACGTAAATCACAGTGCCTCCGGCGTGAATCATGGTGAAAGCCCCAGCAGGGCCTCCTGCTCGCGCTCGGCCTGGCGTTCCGCCTCGCGGGTAAACCAGATATCGAAGACTTTGCGCGCCACGGGGGATGCGGTACTGGAGCCGTGCTCGCCGTTCTCCACCACCACCGCTATCGCCACCTGAGGTTTTTCCACCGGCGCAAAGGCGATGTACAAGGCGTGGTCGCGGTTGCGCTCATGGATCTTGTCGCGATCGTAGACCGCATCCTGGGCAATCCCGATCACCTGCGCGGTCCCGGTTTTACCCGCCATGCGGAAATTGGCATCTTTGCCGCTGATCTTGGCCGTGCCGCGCGGGCTGTGCACCACCGCCTCCATAGCAGCCGTGACATAGTCCCAATTCTCTTCGCGAGCCTTAAATGTGATACGTGGCGGTGTCAGCGTCTTTTCCTCACCGACAAATTCAACGACCCGCGGCTCATGCATGACGCCTCTGGCGGCAAGCCCCGCCGCGAGCACACCAAGTTGCATGGGTGTGGCGAGTACGTCGCCCTGCCCGATGCTCATATTGAGACTGTCGCCGGGAAACCAGGACATGCCCCGCACCGCTTTTTTCCAGATCCGCGATGGCCAGATTCCGGCGCGCTCGCTGGGAATATCCACGCCGGTGCGCTCACCCAGACCAAAGGCCGCGCCCAGTGGGTGCATGCGATCAACGCCCATACGCACTGACAGGTCATAGAAGTAGGTATCGCAGGATTCCACGATCGCCTGGTGCAGATCCACCTGGTTGCCATGGCCGTACTTTTTCCAATCCCGATAGCGGCGATCGCTGTTTTCCAGGCGGTAAAAACCGGGGTCACGGATGCGCCACTGGGGCGTGACCACGCCAGTTTCGAGACCGCCAACGCCGAACATCGGTTTCAAGACGGACCCCGGCGGATATTGGCCCTGAATGGTGCGATTGAGCAGCGGCAGATCCGGCGACTCGTTGAGCTCTTTGTAATTCTGATAGCTGATTCCAGTCACAAACAGGTTGGGGTCGAAGCTGGGTGTACTCACCAAAGCCAGGACTCCACCGGTGGCCACTTCGATCGCCACCACCGCCCCGCGCTGCCCTTCCAGAGCTTCGGCGGCCGCTTTCTGCAGTTCTATGTCCAGATACAGATGCAGGTCCTTGCCCGGTGACGGGTCGATGCGCTCGAGGGTGCGCAGCACACGGCCGTGGGCATTGACCTCAACATGTTGCGAGCCGACCTCGCCCAGCAATTCGGACTCGTAATATTTTTCCACGCCGATTTTGCCGATGGTGTGAGTGCCGCTGTAACGCTGATAGGTGAGGTCGTCAAAACTGCTGAGCTCGCGCTCATTGATGCGCCCGACATAGCCGATGGTATGGGCAAAGAGTTCGCCGTGCGGGTAATAGCGCACCAGCTGCGCCTCCACTTCCACGCCTTCCAGGGCATATTCATTAACCGCGATGTGGGCGATTTCATTTTCCGTGAGGTGGTAGCGCAGAGGTACGGATTCGTATGGGCGGCGGCGCTGCTTCAGACCTTTGTAGAAGTTCGACAGATCGTCCTCGCCCACGTCCACCAGTTCCGCGAGCACTTTTAATGTCTGCTCCAAATTCGGCGTGCGCTCCTTGACGATCGACAAGGTATAACTCGGACGATTTTCCGCCAGCAACACACCGTTGCGATCAAATATCAAACCGCGATTGGGCGGCACGGGCTGCACCTGGATGCGATTGCTTTCCGCGCGGGTGATGTAATCCTGATAATTCACGATCTGCAAATTGTAGAAACGGAACATCAGCACAGCGAACAGCAATGCCACGACAGCGAACCCGACCGTGATACGCGAACACACCAAACGGGCTTCCGACTTGATGTCTTTCAGGTGTCGATGATCGTTATCGATATCGGAGAACGGCATATTTCACAGCAAACATAAATTACAAAGTGAGCGGATCTTTCCTGCGCGGAAAAATAGCGATTTCTAAGTATTGATCAGTAATTCAATTTCAGCGCGATAAGCGCGGGCGAGTATGCCGGTTAAGCGCGCCGGAATAAACCCGCTCCCACTGATCGCGGAAAAATAAATCAGACACAGCGAACCGCGCGAACGTTCCCACTGAAGCACTATATCGATCAATTACTGAATGCGCTTGCGGGAAAAGGCAGAAAAAAGACGTTTTTATTTGTGATAGGGATGATTCTGCAAAATGGTCCAGGCGCGATAGAGCTGCTCGATCAGAACAATTCGAACCACCGGATGGGGCAGAGTGAGATTTGAGAGCGACCAGCGAGCGTCAGCGCGGGCGAGGCACTGCGAACTGAAACCGTCGGGCCCGCCAATGACAAAAGACAAATTGCGCCCGTCCATGCGCCACTGCGCCAGCTGCCCTGCAAGCTGCTCCGTACTCCAGGGCTTGCCCTGCACATCCAGGGCGACCATCGTCGATGCAGCCGGCACCGCTTGCAAAATTGCCTCGCCCTCCTGCCGCATCGCCTCTGCCACGCTGCCATTTTTGCCGCGGTTGCCGAGGGAAATTTCCAGCAGTTGGGGCGCCAGCTCTTTGGGCAGACGCTTGGCGTATTCGTTGTAACCGGATTGCACCCAGGAAGGCATCCGCGTCCCCACCGCAATCAACTGCACTTTCATCGCAGAGTCACTCGCGCCGGTTTACCGGGGGCGTTCTTCGGCGCGATGCGCCGGCACTTTCGACCAGAGTTTTTCCAATTCGTAAAAATCGCGTGTCGCCTGCAGCATGACATGTACAACGGTATCGCCGTAATCCACCAACACCCATTCACCTACGTCGAGCCCTTCAACACCGATAGGCTTGTACCCAGCGGTTTTCAATTCTTCAATCACGTTGTTGGCGAGGGATTTCACATGGCGATTGGAAGTGCCATTCACGATGATCAGGTGGTCCATCACGTCTGTGAGCTGGGTGACATTCAACTCGACAATTTTCTGTCCCTTGAGATCTTCCAGGGCTTCGGTAATTAATTTATTCAATTCAGCAGTCATAAATTAGGTTCAATCATTAAGTGGATAAATAAAGTTGCTGGGAGCGGATGTAAGCGCAGACCGGCTCCGGGACCAGGTATTTGCCCGGCACACCCAAGGCCAGTTGTTGCCGCAGCGAGCTGGATGACACGGATACGGGAGAAGTTTCGAGAAACGCCACGCCGCCCCGCGCGCCAAACTGCTCAGCCGCGCATTCCCGCTGGCTCAACCATTGCGCAATCTCGCCGGACACCGGCTTTTGCCAGCCCGGCCGGTTGATCACCAGCAGGTTGGCGAGGTCCGTCAATTCACGCCAGCGATGCCATGAATTCAGGTTGGCCAGGCTATCCATGCCGATTACCCACACGAGCACGCCGTAGGGATCGCGGCTGCGCAAATAGTGCAGGGTGTCGAAGGTGTAGGAGAGCCCAGCCCGCTCCAATTCGCAAAGGTCGAGGCGGAAAACCCCCTCTCCCGCGACCGTCGTGTTGAGATCTTCAATCGCCAATCGCAGCATGGCCAAACGATGTGCGACGGCAATGCCCGGAGCCTCCTTGTGGGGGATCCGCGCAGGGGACAAAAACCACCTCGGCGCCGGTGTGCAGATGACACTCCAGCGCGAGGCGGGTATGACCTATGTGGACAGGATTGAAAGTGCCGCCCAGATAGAGGGTGCGGTTGGCCATCACTGGCGAATGTGCCCGTCGCCAAGTACTACCCATTTCTGCGACGTCAGCCCCTCAAGGCCGACCGGACCGCGGGCGTGGATTTTGTCGGTGGAAATGCCGATCTCAGCACCCAGGCCGTATTCAAAACCATCGGCAAACCGGGTGGAGGCGTTGATCATGACGGAAGCGGAATCCACCGCTGTCAGAAAACGTCTTGCCAGGGTGTAGTTCTCCGTGACTATGGCGTCCGTGTGCTGCGAGCTATAGCGATTGATATGCTCGATGGCCTCATCGATACCCGCCACCAATTTGACGGCCAGAATCGGTGCGAGATACTCCGCCTGCCAATCCCCCTCCGTCGCCACTTTGGCGTCCGGCAGCAGCGCGCGGGTTTTGTCGCAGCCGCGCAGCTCGACTCCCTTGGCTCCGTATGCCTCGGCCAAACGTGGCAAAATACGGCTGGCGACCGATTCAGCCACCAGCAGCGTTTCCATCGCATTGCAGACACCGTAACGGTGGGTCTTGGCATTCATGGAGATACGGAACGCCTTCTCTAGATCCGCTTCGCCATCGATGTAAACGTGGCAGATACCGTCCAGATGCTTGATCACCGGCACTTTGGCTTCCTGGCTGATGCGTTCGATCAGGCTGCGGCCGCCGCGCGGCACTATCACGTCCACGAATTGCGGCATGGTGATCAGAGCTCCCACCGCCGCGCGATCGGTCGTCTCCACCACCTGCACCGCCGCCTCAGGCAAACCCGCCTCGCGCAGGCTGCAGCTACACATTGGGCGATAGCGCGATTGGAGGCGATAGATTCGCTGCCGCCGCGCAGAATCGCGGCGTTGCCGGACTTCAGACACAGACTGGCGGCGTCCACCGTCACATTGGGCCGCGACTCATAAATAATGCCTACAACGCCGAGAGGAACGCGCATCTTGCCCACTTGGATGCCGGAGGGGCGGTATTTCAGGTCGGTGATTTCACCGCACGGGTCCGCCAATGCCGCCACTTCGCGGATGCCTTCGATCATGGCGTCTATCCGCGCCGGGGTGAGTTCCAGGCGATCAAGCAGCGCCGCATCCAAGCCTCTTTCGCGGCCATTGGTCATATCGATGCAATTGGCTTCCACCAACTGCTCGCGGGATTGGTGCAATTGGTTGGCGATGGCGAGCAGCGCAGCGTTTTTACTGGCGGTACTGGCAACAACCAGTTGCCGGGAGGCGGCCCGGCCTGTTGCCCGAGTCGATTCATGTAGTCCTGAACGTTCATGAGATGGGAGGGGTACCTGGTGCGACAAGAGAAGCCGCGCATTATAACAGGCACCCTCAGAGCGTGTTAGATCAAAAATTGCTCAAGGTTGGAGCTGGGATTGGGCCGCAAAATACGATCGCGAATAGGCGACCCTTTCCACGATGGGATATTTTTCCGGCTTTTTGATGGTTTCCACCCGGCGCAGACGCGGCAGGAGCCCGGCGTCGTTGGCCACCTGAATCGAGAGCCCCGGCCGCGCGTTTAGCTCCAGCAAGAGCGGACCGCGGTGTTTGTCCAACACCAGATCGACCCCGAGATAACCGAGCCCGGTCATGTCGTAACAGGCGCAGGCCAGCTCCAGCATGGCGATCCACTGCGGCACCACCAGATCGCCGAGGGATTGTTTGGTATCCGGGTGATGGCTGACCGGCCGACCGCTTTGCACCGCGCGCACCGCCCGGCCGGTATCCATGGAAATCCCAACCCCCACAGCCCCCTGGTGCAGATTGGCCTTGCCCTTGGAAGACGCACACGACAGCCGCATCATCGACATCACGGGAAAGCCGCGGAAAACAATAACCCGCAGGTCGGGCACACCTTCGTGGGTAAATTGCAGAAACGCGTCATCCACCTTGATCAGGGACTCAATCAGGGCGAAGTCGGTTTTTCCGCCGAGGGAGAACAGTCCGGCGAGTATGTTGGAGATATGCCGCTCGATATCGGGCAACGCAATGGCCTGGCCATTGGTCTTGTAATACAAGCCATCGACTACGCGGTCGATCACCAGAATGCCCTTGCCGCCGGACCCTTTGGCCGGCTTGATGCAAAACCCCGGAACACCGTTGGTGATCCGTGCGATCTTGGGCACATCGTGCTGATTGTCGATCACACCGATCAGATCCGGCACATTCACACCGTGCTCGATGGCGAGATGCTTGGTCTTCAGCTTATCGTCCACCAACGGGTACAAAGACCGCGGGTTGTAACGGGAGATATAGCGGATGTTCCGGCAGTTCATCCCCATAATGCCCTTGGCCGCCAGACGCCCGTATCGGGTGTGCTCACGCCAATACTGCAACAGGTTCATGCTCAGTTTCCTTGCACCAGGGGTTTGAAGCGGCGCAATTCACTCAGGCGATAACCCGTGTAGTTGCCACACATCAGCACCAGCGCCATAAACACCAGCTGCAGGCCGATAAAGTTGAACATCAGGTGACGCACCACCGGGTTGATCATCACCAGATAGGCCAGCACCGCCACCATCAGCGAACCACCGCCCTGCACGAACACCTCTTTCGCGCCCTCCTCTTCCCACAGAATCGACATGCGTTCGATGGTCCAGGACAGGATGATCATGGGGAAGAAGGTGACCTTCAAACCTTCGGCCAGACCGAGGCCGTAGGCGAGTATGGAAAATACCGCGATGATGATGATCACCGAAATAATCACCGCCGATATCCGCGCCACCAATAGCAGGTTATGGCGCGACAAATAAGACCGGATGATGAGACCCACACCGACGATCAGGAAGAAGCCGACCAGACCGGTGATCAAGGTCGTCTGAATAAATGCCAGGGCAATCAGCACCGGCATAAAAGTTCCAGAGGTGCGGATGCCCACCAGGATCCGCATGATCACCACCACCAGCACGCCCACCGGAATCAGCAAGATGCCTTTGAACATGGTCTGCTCTTCCAGCGGCAGGCTGTGGATCGAGAAATCCATGGCGTTTTTCAGGTGCGCCACTTTTTCCTGATAAATGCGCGCAGCGGGGACTTCCTGACTGATGATGGAGAAGCTGACGCGCGAATCGCGCCCGCCGACCAAGTCCAGCAGAGAGCCAGAATTCTGCTCCCACAACAATTGATTGGTAACCTGCCCCTGCTGCCCCGACTGCGGATTGAAGAGCGCGTACTCGTCGCCGGAAAACACCTGCAGATAGCTCACCAGCGACTGGCGTCGCCGGCCGTCTTCGAGGAACAGGGTCTGCACCACCCGCGCCGGGATTCCCGCCAGGTTCAGCATCTCCACCAAACGCCGCTCGCGGGACTTTTGCTGTACCAGCAGCTGCGCGACCTGGGATTCATTATTGAATTCGGCGATCAGTTCGCGGGTCATGGTGAATGGATCGGCCGATCGCGAACGGGCGCGCTGCAGCAGCTGGGTCACCGCCGTCTCCTCGGGACCCGAGTAGGTGACGGTTTCGATTTGCGGCGGAGTGCCGAGCATCTTATTGAAGCTGCTCTCGTCAAACAGCATGTCCACTTGGTAGTAGAGGGTTTGCCGGCCATTGGCCTCGCGCACAGACCACTCCGCGCGCCGCTTCACCCCCTCTTCAACAAAAGCCAAGCCGTAACCAGGACTGGCGGTGTGCTCCGATACCCGCTCAAAACCGGGCTGGTTGTCCGGTACCGCCAATGACAATCTGACCGGCTGACCCAGAGCCTCGAATTCGATTTTTGCTTCGATCGACCAGATTTGCCGCTTCGCATCCGGCAACCAGGGCACATCGAAGACGATGTGCCGATAAAACGTCAGGAAAAGACCTGTCGCCAACAAGCCGAGTACCAGGATGTAAAGCGGAACCCGATTTGAAGATACGGTTTTACTCATAAAGGAGAGTTCTCAGAGTGAGACGGCTGGGTGTATTGGCGCTTCTCGTCAACAACCGCAATATCGCGCAGAAAAGATCGCCCCAAAACCACGGGAAAGTTGGCGGAGTCGCGATTGACCAGAGTGAATTCGGTGCTGTCGATCAACTCACCCAGCTTGATCTTGAGCCGCACCACCGGGCGGCTTTCCGCCTCTTCCAAGCCGGCTGGGCGAATGCGCACTTTGCGCAACAAAGGGGCCTCGTAAAAACTGCTCGGCTTCCCATCATCGGCGGAGCCCGCCAACGCAAACCGGACCCATTGCTCGCCGTCCCTCTCGAACAACTGAATCTCCTCGGCGTGAATGGATGACGAACGCGACTTGGCATCGATCCGCGCCTGTACGCTGCGCCCGAGCACATCGAACCAGACCCATTCGGTCCGCCCCAGAATCACCTTGCCGGACTCATCAAATTGCGGCACAAGTGCGGCAGAGGCCACGCCGGCGGCTGTATCTTCCCTCGGCGCCGACGCACTGGCGGCAGAGGAATTTTTACGATTGTTGTGTTTGAGTAGTTCCAATTCCTGCCGCAAGTCGAACAGCGCTTCCGTCAATTGGCTGTTTCTGGACTGCAGTTGCACCAATTGCTGGCGTTGCACGCGCAATTCCTCGGCCTGGTAGGCGAGGCGGCGCCCGGCGTCTTGCTGAGCAAGCTCCAGGTCATCGTAATTTGGATGCGGCGTCGAGGCGCAGGAGGTCAACAATAGACCGGAGAAAATAGCGGTGAGGCAATGGGACAATTTCATGATTATTTTTCTAGAGCTGAACGTCTAATACATGGGGCATGATGTCCACCGCTTGGGATTCCCCGCGGTCTGTCACATGCGGTTTGAGGCGCAGCGCACGCCCGTGTAACATCCTGGACCTCCGTTCAACATCAGCGGGCCAACAAAAACATTGGCTGCCAAGAGATTTATGCATACCCCAATTCACGCGGTTATTTTCGATCATGACGGCACACTCGTGGACTCAGAACCTGTGCATTTGTCCTGCTGGCGCGAAGTGCTCAAACCCCATCGCGCCACCCTTTCCCAGGAAGATTATCAGCGGAATCTTACCGGTATGCCGTCCAGCTACTCCGCCGCCTGGTTAGTCGATAAGTTTAACCTCGATACGGCGCCTGACGCACTACTGTCTGAAAAACAAAAACTCCTGCGCGAATTATTGACAAACGAGCCCTTCCCGCTCATGCCGGAGGTGGAGCCACTGCTGAAATATTTGCGCGGGCTGGGCCTACCCTTGGCGGTCGCAACCGGAGCGAGTCGCGACGAGGTCGCCTCAAGCCTGGATAAGCATGGCCTGAAAAACTATTTCGCCACCGTGATCAGCAAAGAAGATGTTGCCAATAACAAACCCGCACCCGATGTCTATCAACTTGCGGCCCAAAAACTCGGCATCGCCACCGACCGGTGCGTCGCCGTGGAGGACAGCGACAACGGCGAGCAGGCCGCGCGAGCCGCCGGGATGCGCTGCCTGCGCTACCAGCATCGCGGAGCGAGCGCGAGCGACGATCGCTTCACCTGTTACACCAGTCTGCAGCAATGGTTCGCCGCACAGCTTCGCTGACCACCGGGCCGGATAAACCCGGTGGCAAAAGCGGACTTCAGGCTATATTCAGGTTATGGCACTTAGACTTTCGCTGTGGGTAGTCCGCTTTACCCGATTGATGACAAGACAGCGTTCCAGGCCCGAGTGGCATTGAACATGAAGACCGGGATGAGGTCGATGGGCGCATTGGCACTGTGTACTTTAATCAACGAGATCCCAGGTCGATTTTCACATGACAATGAGTAAGACAAAACGGCGGCTGACATCTCTGCTGATATCCATCGCTATGCTGCCGGCGTTTGCCTGGGCAACCCCAAGCCGCTCCGCGGCCCGATGCAATACGCGCAGGGCGAGAGTCGCACCGACAAATCCAGAGCTGCGGATATCGCGCGTTCCTCCCACGGCGGCAAGGTTCTCAGCGTGGACGAAGTGAACAGCGACGGACGGATTGTCTTCAGGGTCAAGCTTTTGCTCGACGGAGGCCGCATCAAAATCGTCACAGTGGACGGTAACAGCGGCAGAATCATCTAACAAACATCCCAGAGGAGTCGTTTATGCGTTTGCTGGTGGTGGAAGACGAAGATGCGATTCGCAGACAACTGGTGGAATTTCTCGGGCAACAAGGTTTTGCGGTCGATCAGGCCGCAGACGGCAGAGAAGGCCTCTATTACGCGCAGGAATACAATTACGATCTGGCGATCGTCGACATAGGCCTGCCGATTCTCAACGGTATAGAACTCATCAAGAAGGCTCGCGGGGCTGGCAAGCAGTATCCGATTTTGATTCTCACCGCGCGCGGCAACTGGCAGGACAAGGTTGAGGGGCTGGAAGCCGGCGCCGATGACTATCTGGTCAAACCTTTCCACAACGAAGAACTCCGCGCCCGGGTAAACGCCCTGATTAGGCGCGCCTCTGGACATGCCTCACCCCGCCTCGAATTTGGCCCCATCGTCATAGATACAGCGGCGAAAATCGTCAGTCGCAACGGCGAACTGGTGGAGCTGACCAGCTATGAATACAACACGCTGGAGTATCTGGCCGTGCACGCAGGTGAAGCCATTTCTAAAACCGTGTTAACCGAACACTTGTATCAGCAAGATTTTGAACGCGACAGCAACGTTATCGAAGTATTCATCGGTCGTCTGCGCAAAAAGCTCGACCCGGACGGCAGCCTGCAGTTGATCACCACCATGAGAGGCCGAGGCTATAGGTTCAATCCCGATTTCCAGGCCATGGCCAAGGCACAAGGAAATTGATTTCTGTTTCGCACCACATCGCTCACTACTCGCCTCTTCCTTGCCTCCGCCGTGCTGTTGCCCCTGTTGCTGGGCTTCAGCGCAACCATGCTCAATCACGCCTATCAACGCAGTCTCCGTGCCGCTGAACGCGACGCTCTGCATGGCCAGATCTACATTCTGCTCGGCGCCGCGGAGCCCAGCAGCAGAGGGCTTCAGCTGCCGCCCGTTTTGAGCGAACCCCGCTACAGCTCAGTCAATTCAGGCCTGCTGGGCTGGGTCGTTAACACTGACGGGGCCCTGCAATGGCGCTCCCGCTCCAGCGAACTCATCGACCCCGCCAACATGCCGACGGTCACCACCGCTTTTGGTCCAGGCCGAATACAGTTTTTCAGCACCTGGCTCGACGGGCGCGAATACTACGCAATCAGCTACGACACTGTGTGGGACGTGAACAACAAGGAGCGCGGTTACCGCTTCATCGCCATGCAGAGCCGGGAGCCTATGACCAATGAGCTTGAGGCCTATCAGAAACGTCTGTGGAAATGGCTCGGCGGCCTCGCCCTCCTGCTGGTAGTCGTGCAAACCTTGATCGCCAAATGGGGACTTTCGCCCCTGCGCAAATTGGCTGCGGATCTGGAAAAGGTGGAGGAAGGACTGGAGCAATTGCCCGGCGCCTATCCGGCGGAAATCCAGCCGGTGACCGACAACCTCAATCGCGTGCTGCGCAGTGAACGCGCTCAGCGCGAACGCTACCGCAACACCCTCTCCGATTTGGCCCACAGCCTGAAAACGCCCCTCGCCGTCATTCGCGGACAGCTGGAAAACAAACAGCACATGCCCGCGGAAAACCTAGCGCAGCTGATCGATGAACAGGTGTCCCGCATGTCGGCCATCGTTGACCATCAACTGCGCCGCGCCAGCGCGCAAGTGGTCCAGGCCAGTCAAAGCAGCGCCACTCCGGTAAAGCCTGTAGTTGAAAGGCTCGTGCGGGCGATGCAGAAGGTTTATCAGACCAAAGCCATGCGTTTTCACCAGGAAGTTGCGGACCATCTCCACTTCCAGGGCGACGAGGCAGACCTTATGGAGCTGCTGGGTAACCTGATTGACAATGCTTGCAAATACGGGCGACACTCCGTCGCCATTTCTGCGCAGCAACAGGGACGCGACCTGGCCCTGATCATCGAAGATGACGGTCCGGGTGTCGCCGCGGATGTGCAACATACAATATTGACCCGCGGCGCCCGCGCAGATACCGCCACCCCTGGACAGGGCCTCGGCTTGGCTGTGGCTGTAGATATCCTCAGCAGCTACGGCGGAAGCATTGATATCTTCCGCTCCAAGCTCGGCGGCGCTGGCTTCGCCATACGGATTCCGAACTGACCAATGATCCGCCTTATCGACGACCTCCTGAAAAGCCGCCTCTTCCTTTATATACGCCTCGGGCAATTTATCCTCGCCCTCGCCATATTTGCCTTTTTCGCCTTGATGCCGGGCAAGTACGTGCCCAATGTCAGCTCGGATAAGACCATGCACCTCCTCGGCAACATGCTCCTCATGCTATCCGCCTGCATCGCCCTAATGGGCCGCATGAAACTTGGGGTGTTGCTGCTGATGCTGATCCCCTACTCCCTCCTGCTCGAAGCCGGCCAATGGTTCGCGCCTGGGCGGCAAGTCGACCTCAAAGACGTGCTGGCAAATATGCTGGGACTGGGTACCGGATATGTGCTGTCACACCTGATCGAATTCGGCTGGAGCAGACTCAATCGCCCCGATTGGGAACTGGAAGAAACAGAAAGATAAGAAGAAGAGGATGGTGGCTAGGGGGAGACTTGAACTCCCGACCCCGGCATTATGAGTGCCGTGCTCTAACCAGCTGAGCTACCTAGCCATTCGTTGGGGACCCCATGCGAAGGGCCGCCATTTTTACCAGTCACCCAGGCATTGTCAAGGGGTTTTTGGCGAACCATATCGGCGCTCTTTCGACCAAACCAACCACTGGAACTTGTGTTATTTGGCCCACCGGCATCGTCGAGACATCATCGGATGCAGGCGCGCAAATCTCGCTGCGCGATACGAACAGCCCACCGACCACAACTTCCTACCACCTATGCTATGCACGCGCATTTCAGCAAATACTCTTCGACTGCAACAGTCGAAAATCAACACCCGTGAAAACGCAGCAATCTCACCCAACGGATATATTTATTTCACTAGCACCACTCATAACCAACGAACTTGTTTTTAAGCACCACTTAATCATGACCAGGAATTATGAAATAAAATTCCCATATCGAAATTACGGGGGCACATATGCCCTAGTGAAATGCTCAACGTCCAATTCGGGATGGCAGGATGGCATCCAGCCATCTGGCACTACATGCAAACAGAGTATCGATCACGCGCGAGAAGATCGATAACGACAGCGCCGCCTGAGCACCAGATATCTAATACTGCGGAATTGCTAGGCGTCACACCGCAAACTCAATTGATTAACCCTTGAATTGCATATCGAAACGGACAGCACCGCAACTCTGTCATCAACTATACTTAACGACATTATCCGAACCGCTTAAGCTCAAGCCCATGCCGATCTCGCACAGCAACCATGAATCCCACCCGCCACATCCGAGCCTAAAAGAGCTGGAATCCATCATAACCCGAGGCGATTGCAAAGTCGGCATTTATGGGCTGGGATATGTCGGTCTACCTCTAGCCCTCCGCTTTGCACAAGTCGGCATCAAAGTCATTGGCTTTGATATAGACCCGCGCAAGGTCGAATTGCTGAACCAGGGGAAGAGTCATAGAGAGGATTAGCGAGAACCAGATCAGATCCGCTCAGGAAGCTGGTTTTATCGCAACCGCAGATTTTAGTATGACCAATCTGGTGGATGCGCAGATCATCTGCGTACCAACACCACTCGACAAACATCACCAACCTGACCTGAGCTTTGTTATTAATACGGTTGAAAGCATCCTGCCTCACTTCCGCTCCGGCCAACTGATGAGCCTGGAGAGCACAACATGGCCAGGGACAACGGACGAAGTTCTGGAGCCACGCCTGAAGGCACGCGGGTTCACACCGGGTATCAATTGTGCCTTGGTCTACTCTCCTGAGCGAGAAGATCCAGGCAACGCAAATTTTCAAACAGCCGATATTCCAAAGGTGATCGGCGGCTCAACGGATCACTGCCTCAAACTTGGTATATCGCTCTATCAGCATGCGATACAAACCCTAGTACCGGTCAGCAGCACGAAAGTCGCTGAAATGACAAAGCTGCTAGAGAACATACACCGAGCGGTAAACATAGGTTTGGTGAACGAAATGAAAATTGTGGCCGATAAAATGGGCATTAATATTCACGAAGTAATCAAGGCAGCGGCCACCAAACCCTTCGGATTCGTCCCCTACACTCCCGGCCCCGGATTAGGTGGGCACTGCATTCCCATAGATCCGTTTTATCTCACCTGGAAAGCCAAAGAATACGGCATCAACACGCGATTTATTGAATTGGCCGGTGAAATCAACCACTACATGCCGCAGTGGGTGGTGCAAAAAACCATTGATGCATTGAACGAGCGACAAAAATCGGTCAAAGGTTCAAAAATTCTGATATTGGGACTCGCGTACAAAAAGAATATTGATGACACCCGCGAATCCCCGGCGGTGGAAATTATGGCTTTGCTACAGGAGAAAGGGGCTTATGTGGAATATTCAGATCCGCATGTTCCGGTATTTCCGCAGAAAAGGGACTACCGGTTTGATTTGAAGTCAGTACCGCTAAATGCGGAATCAATTAGCATCTTCGACTGCGTTGTGCTGGCAACAGATCATGACGGGTTTGATTACGAATTGCTTTTAAAGCATGCCCAATTAGTTATTGACACCAGAGGAAAATTCAAAATCATGGACAATATCGTCAATGCATGATTCTAATAATATTGCTTCCACATCTGATTCCAGCAAATTGCCTTATAGAAAAGATATACAAGGCCTTCGGGCGCTATCAATCCTGCTCGTTATTGCTGCGCACGCCAAAATTCCTGGTTTGAAAGGCGGATTTATCGGGGTTGACGTGTTCTTTGTTATCTCCGGCTACCTCATAACCGGGTTACTGATTCAGGAGCTAACAAAAAATAGCCAAATAAATTTGCTGAGATTTTATGCGCGTAGACTTAAACGTTTATTGCCGGCGCTGGCACTAGTTGTCACAGTAACCGCATTACTCGCGTCTCGCTTATTAACGCCAATGGAACAGCCTCATCAGGCAATATCCGCGGCTGCAGCAATATTCTGGGTAAGCAATATCCTGTTTGTCCTGCAAGACCTCAATTACTTTGACGGACAAGCCGAGCAAAATATCTATTTGCATACTTGGTCGCTCGGAGTGGAGGAGCAGTTCTACCTGGTATGGCCAATCCTTCTTACCATAGTCTTTTGGGCAACCAAAGGGAGAAGGGGCTTAAGGACAGCTCTTATTAGCGCGTTCGCAATAATCGGCGCCCTCAGTCTCATCGCATGCATCTGGCAAACATCTCAAGACGCAAGACTAGCTTTTTATTTAACGCCTTTCCGGGCTTGGCAATTTTGCGCAGGAAGCATTGCTTTCCTATTGAGACAGCGATTTGTTCTAATTGAAAGAAGAATAATTGACTTCGCATCTATAGTGGGAATTATTCTGATAATCGGGAGCGCTATTCTCTTAAGCCAGTCAATCCCTTACCCCGGTATCCTATCCGTAATTCCAACAGCAGGTGCCGCACTTGTTTTGATTTCCGGCAGCGAAAACAAGAGAACAGTGGTTGACAACATATTGCAAAGCCGACTAGCTCAAGGAATCGGTAACATATCCTATTCTTGGTACTTATGGCACTGGCCCGTTCTGGGTATCGGTTATCTTTTCCTGTCACCGCAAAAACTCACAAACAGCATCCTTCTGATACTAATCGCTTGGATTCTCGCTGTTGCGACTTACTTCTTAATCGAAAACCCAATAAGACAGAACAAAAAATTAATCAATTTTAACGGGTGGCAAATAGTAGGCTCGCTGACGTTAATGGCGTTGATTAACATCTCCGCCATAAATTGGTTTAACCAAATGGATCAACAGATTAAAGCTTCGCCTTCAGATTTCTACGCGGACGCAAAAAACGACATGCCCATTATTTACCGCATGGGCTGTGACGACTGGTACCAAAGCGCAGACGTCAAGCTATGCTCCTTCGGAGATCAGAGAGCCGCCAATACTGCCGCAATTATCGGTGACAGTATTGGACTACAGTGGTTTCCTGCTCTGCATAAAATTTATGGCAAACCGGACTGGAAGATAGTGGTAGCCACGAAATCGGCGTGTCCCATGGTCGATGAGGATTTTTACTACCAAAGAATCGGACGAACATACACTGAGTGCTCAAAATGGCGCAACGCACTCATGGCAACACTAAAACAAATAAAACCGAATGTGATTATTTTTGGCTCTGCTGAAACCTATGACTTTACTGCCGACCAGTGGACTCATGGTACCGGGAGAGTCCTTAGGCAGATTTCTCAAAGCACCGACAAAGCTTACGTTATACGGGCCACGCCAGGCCTACCGTTTGATGGCCCGCAATGCCTAGCTGCACTAAAAATCCGAGCTGCTGAAAAAGATCAAAGACACCAACTGTTCCGCCACCAATCTGCATTCTCAAAGCAACGCATGGGCGTCTATTAGAGAAGTAGCCAACAACTTCGCCAATGTGTTTCCGGTCGACCTAAATAACGCAATATGCCCAGAAGGAATATGTCGGGCACAGATTAACGGAGCTGTAGTTTATCGAGACAGCTTACATCTCACCGCTAGTTTTGTTGAATCCTTATCTAAGGAATTGGAACTTGAGATCAATGCAGCCGAATAGCCATTTCTTGAACCAGGCTCATCATGACAGAAGATAGACAGGCACACGCCCTGCTGGATCTCCACTCGCGCGGCAAAAAGGCCTTAAAAATTGAACGGCTTCTGAACCTAGAAAACTTTTCCCAACCGATACGTCTTTTGGAAATTGGCACAGGAAGTGGCGGCATATCCAGCTACTTTGGCAATCATCCGAAAATCCGCTGCAATGTTAGCTCGGTGGACGTCGTCGACCTCAGGATATCCAACGACGGCTATCAATTTCAGCTGGTTAGTGGGACCGAAGTTCCGTATTCAGATGCTCAGTTTGACGTAGTCATCAGTAATCATGTTATTGAACACGTAGGAACCGGAGCCGATCAACTTCAACACTTAAAAGAAATATGCAGAGTGTTAAAACCAAATGGAACAGGCTATTTGGCAGTACCAAATCGCTGGAGCTTGATAGAACCCCACTACCGCTTAGCATTTTTAAGCTGTATCCCACAACCCATGCGGACGCCATACCTTAAGTTGCGAAAACGGGGGACATATTATGATTGCGAACCACTCACGCTGAACCAAACTGAATGCCTTTTGAACGAAGCAGGGCTGAAAGGCTTTAATAAGTGTCCAGAAGCAACGATTATGGCCCTGCAAATTGAAAGGCCCAACAGTCTATTAACAATGCTTGTCCAGAAAATTCCTAAATCTTTTATCGGGCTATTCAATCAGATTAATCCGACACTAATCTATAAAATCCATAGAATTAAATAGATGCCCAACTCGAATATGAATCAACCAAGTAAGCAGACTAAGATATTGCATATAACCAGAAACCTTCCACCTTTGGTTGGAGGAATGGAGCGATTAAACTGGCACATTGCAAACGGGCTGGCGCAACATACGCAAGTGACCATCATAGGCCCTAAACAATCACTACCTAAAGCCCCTGCAAACACAAAATATGTTGGAGTCCCACTTAAACCGCTCTGGCGATTTATTATCTCCACTTTAATTAGCAGCATCTGGGTCTCTATAAGATGTCGTCCCGAAATTGTGTTTGCTGGCAGCGGCCTTACCGCACCCATGGCATTGATCGGCGCAAAATTAGCTGGTGGGACATCGGTTGCCTACTTGCACGGACTCGATATCGCCGTCAATCACCCCCTATACCGCCTCTTCTGGCTTCCCGCCATCCGGCGAATGGACAAGGTGATTGTAAATAGTTCGTACAGCGCAAAACTGGCGCAAGCAGTCGGCGTTCCGGATAAAAAAATCAGTGTTATTCATCCAGGGGTCACACTTCCCAAGACAGCGCCCAATGAAGCAGCAATAGCAGCCTTTCGTGCGCACCATAAACTGGGCAACAGCCGTTTATTGCTTTCCGTCGGAAGACTGACTGAACGCAAAGGATTAAGGGAATTCGTTCGATATAGCTTGCCTGATGTTATCGCCGCGATACCCGACGCCGTTTTGGTGGTAATCGGCGACCAGCCAAAAGATTCTCTCTATGCAAAGCATCAGAGCATTACCAGCATCCAGGCAGAGGCAGACAACAAGGGGGTGGGTGACCGTATTCGGTTTTTGGGATGGATGGCCATGAATGCGCCAGAATTGCAAACAGCTTTTTACGCTTCCTCAGTCCATATATTTCCGGTAAAACATTCTGACAGTGACCCGGAGGGGTTCGGCATGGTGGCCGTTGAAGCTGCTGCGCAGGGATTACCCACCGTTGCCTTTGCATCCGGCGGGATTTTAGATGCAGTGAGCAGTGGGCAATCAGGGTATCTGGTGGAACAAGGAAACTATTCCTCCTTGACCGACGCCATAGTGCAGGTGCTGGTAGGAGAGACGTCCGTTTGGCGTCATCAGGCTATCAATTTTGCACAACAATTTGCTTGGCCGCTATTCAATGAAAAAATAGTTAGCGCTTTAAATATCTTACAGAAGCCACCTAGTCATGATCCTCGAAGTCATGACGGATAAATTGAAAAGCTGGCCGCTATTCAACTCATAAAAAGCTGTAGTGATGTCGAAATGACAATGCAGATGGCCGTGCTCAAGGTAAACAGCAAATCATGCACATGACTCCGACGCCACGGAAACAGAAACAACTGCACCTTTCCGCTCTCGCAAGTTGGCGCCCTGGTGCTATGGCCAGAGCAAGCATTGAATTAGCCGGATGGCTTTTCCTACGTGCAGCTACGCAAGCCATTACCATTTTTTGCTTGGCGAAATTTCTAGGTCTTAAGGATTACGGCGCTTTTATTACAATAATGGCAATCGCCGGCATTGCTGCATCTGTTGCGGGGCTTGGCCTTCCTAGTGTTGTATTGCGCGATGGTTCAAGGCGACCAGCCGAACTGCCTTTCCTAGTCGGCAGTGCGCTGTCTGTTTGCTGGCGCAGCGTGCTGCTGTTTGCCGCAGGCACTTCGGCGGTTGTGAGTGTTGTATTGCCTCCGGTTGAAGCATCTTGGGTTAGCATTTACGCGATGATTTTTATCGAGATCTTAAGCATCTCCCTCATCGAACTGCTCGGACGCGCTTTTCAGGCACAACAGAACACTCGCGCTTATGGCGCCATGCATGCGGGCTTGTCGATTGCCAGATTGGCTGCACTCGCCTTCGCATGGGCAGTAGGATTGGATGATCTTACGACCTGGTTGTGCTCCTATATCTCTGCGAATATAGCGTATATCGCCGCAGTCACATGGCTAACTTGGCGTAGGATCGGGTGGAGGTCAGGCACCAATCGGCTATGTCCCATGATTGTTGAAGGTGCCCCATTCACCACAGCAGGAGTATCGGTAAGACTGCAGGCAGAATTCAACAAACCATTGCTAGCGCAGGCAGCCTTTGCTGATGCCGGCAATTTCAATATCGCCCAACGTGCGGTGGATCTGATAAGCCTGCCAATTTTGGCTGTTCAGGAAGCGCTCTGGCCCCGCCTTTACGCCGACACGGACCACCGGCAGCGGCTGTTGATAGCAGGCATGACGCTGGTATTGATGTCCTTTATGGGGGCCATTGTAATAATCGTGGCGGCACAGACGGTGCCATGGGTTCTGGGAGAGGATTTTCGCTCGGCAGCCGAGCTGATGACCTGGCTGGCGTTTCTGCCATTATTGGTTGTATTGCGCAGTATCGGCACCGTCCAACTGATCGCCACGGGAAGAACCAGGCTTCTCACATGGGTATATATAATCGGCGGAACTTCTGGACTGGCTTTCAGTACGCTGCTGATTTCACGTTACGGACTACTTGGCGCAGTCTGGGCAAGCTACACTACCGAAGCAACCTCAGTAATTACTGCATTGATCTTTTTTAAAATCAGACCAGAAGTCTGAAAAAATCTAAGGTTAAATAATATGCCGCTAACAATACCTAGGGATTGGCCAAAATGGCCTGAGTCAGGCTTGGAGCATATTGGTCAATGCCCTGTATGCGGAAGTAAAGATCGGTCACTGCTACATGAAAATCTTATAGATCGCTGGTTCCATGCACCGGGCGTATGGACAATGCATCTTTGTACGTCGTGTCAATCATGCTATATAGACCCCAGACCTGATAAAAAAACCATTGGTATGGCATACAGGAACTACGAAACACACCGAGAAATAGATAATCAGAACACGTCTAAAAAATTTTCCACTCGGTTGCGGAATGGTTATCTCAACATCAAGTATGGATACAAAATGACTCCGAATAGTTATTTTGGATTTCCATTAATGCATCTCCTCCCCCCACCTCTAAAATTTGAATGGGATCATTATGCCCGGCACATGTCTAAGCCAAAACCAGGGCGCAATAAACTTTTGGACGTAGGATGCGGCAATGGGGAATTCCTAGCGAGAGCACGCTGGCAAGGGTGGGATGTGTATGGAATTGACGCCGACGAGTCCGCGCTAAAATTTGCAAAAGATGCAGGCATACGCGTAACTCTAAGCCCAGTTCAACCGGACGCATTCCCTCAGAACTATTTCGATGCAATTACGAGTCACCAAGTCATTGAGCATGCGCATGACCCAACATGCTTTTTAGAGACGATATATGGCTGGCTAAAGCCTGGGGGAGCCTATGGCTAGGAACACCCAATGCAGCGAGCGCCTTGCACCAAGAATTTGGGGAAAACTGGTGTAATCTACACCCACCTCAACACCTGGTCATGTTTTCTCCAAATGCTTTAACATCTTCAATGGGCAAAATTGGATTCATGGGGATGAAACTACTGCCCCGAGGATACCTTGACAGCCACTTTTACAGACAGAGCAGCAAGTTGCGAGACACAGAAACTGTCGGAGATTGGGAATCACTGAATCTGGACACCCCTAAACTGCCGGCATTAAAACAGATCAAACTTGAACTTCGCGCATGGCTGCGGCCAGAAGAGTGCAGCGATCTTATTGCGGTAGCATGGAAGCCGTCGCAGTGAAAGTTATTTTTTTTGTGCCTCAGCTCTGTTCTGGAGGCGCGCAACAGGTAGCCATTCTGCTCTCATCCGCACTGGTCACAATGGGGCATGAAGTATATCTGGCTGCAGCAACACTTGACGGCAAGCTTTTACATAGAGTGAACCCCGCCTGCAAACACGCTGACCTAAAAGCCAAAAAGCCAATACAAGCCCAGAAGGAACTGGCAAACCTAATAAATAACATCAAACCAGACGCATTGATTTGCTTCGGAATTTATACAGGGATTGCTGCTGCACTTTCGAGGCGCGACTGGAAATACGATCCTATTTTTATCATTCGTAACGAAAACAATTTAAGCATGGACTGGCGCCAAGGAACTTTTATAAACAGAATCTTAGGACCGATTCTTTCCAGGTGGTCTGCAAAAAGGGCTCATATCATTGCCGTATCGCATAGACTTGAGAACGCCACCAAGCAGTATCTAAAAATTTCGTCGGAAAGTATTACGACCATATTAAATCCCGTCATTGATGATTCAAACCCACTCATTCCGAGCAGCACTGCGCTGCACCCATGGCTAACGGATGACAAATACCCAACTTTTGTAGCCATGGGACGACTCGAATACCAAAAAGGATTCGACGTGCTTATTGATGCGTTTTCTCAACTTCAAGCAACATGCAGCGCCAGGCTCGTTATATTTGGCCAAGGTTCTTTACATGACGACTTGCAACACAGAATAGATAAATACCGTCTTAGCGAAAAAATCGATTTGGCAGGCCACACAGATCATCCTTTAGAACACATGAAAAGGGCTCATGCATTTGTCCTTAGCTCAAGGTTTGAAGGTTTCGGATTGGTATTGGTTGAAGCACTCAGGGCTGGGACTCGTGTCATTTCTACCGACTGTGAATACGGGCCAGCCGAAATATTGGAAAATGGTCGCTACGGAACGCTTGTTCCGGTAGACAATGTTGAAGAGCTGACCCTAGCAATGCGTGCTTCGCTTGGAGATGATCAAGCCAAACCATTACCGAACAATACTTGGTTCAAAAAATTCACCGCAGCCGAGGCTGCACAACAGCACATCTCTCTCATCAAGTCGTTGATTGCACACCGAAGTCAAGAAGCTGGTTGACGAACTATAGATCAAGGTCTTACTTGAGGGCCGACTCCGGAATTGCGAGCTTTTATAAAAAAGTCAGCAGTAGCAATCCACAATCCTTTTAAAGGCACAAAGCAACGGAAACGCACGCACCGGAAGATTGCTCTACAGGGCAATACCAGCATACGACCAAGCAATGCCAAACAATATTCAGTCTTGCCATACATTAACTTGCGCCCAAGTAACAAATGGCCTTTATTAATGTGGTACTCGTAGAAGAGGGAACCATTTTTAGAGCTACCCGATCCCTCGTGTATGACCACACTGTCCGGCACTTCAATACAAGCCTTTCCCAGTCGGGCCATTGTGGCTCCCAACATAACATCCTCACCATAGAAGAAAAAATCTTCATCAAAAAGATGTGAATGTGCAACTTGTGGGGCCAAAAGTATGCAAGCTCCAGTGAAGTACGAACACGAGCCCCACAGCGGCTTATGCGTCAGCACTGCTAAATACTTGTGATAGAAAAAACGCGGCGACTTTACCTCATGCCCAGGGACCGCGATAAAAGGTGCTGCAATGTCTGCGCCTTCAGCTATCGCATTCAGCAAATGAGCAAGGGCCCCCGGCTTTAATGTAGCGTCCGAATTGATTAGCAACACAGACTCCGCCCCCCGGTCTTGAATGCAAGCCAATGCGCGATTAACTCCGGTCGCGAACCCCAAATTGCGACCCTCATCTAACACTTTAACTAATATACCTGCCTCCCGTAGCGCTTCCAGGCCCGGACGCATCTGATTAAACGCCACACCTTCATCTTCGGAGTTTTCCACTAAAACAATGTGCGAGATACCTTCAGCGCTCAAGGAATGCAGACATGCCAAGGTTTTGGCTGGTGTCCGATAATTCAATACTACAGCCACGATATCCTGGAGCATGGCTATCTCTTTTTAGATGCCAAGGTAGTGTAGAGCTTTATATAGGAATCCATAGCTGCATTCCGATTGAAACGCTGCTCGGCTTGATGCTTGGCCTGAATACTCAGCCGTTGACGCAGGCCTGCGTCTTCAGCCAATCGCTTCACAGCCCCAACAGCTGCATTCACATCATCCTGATTGAAAAGCAAACCCGTTTCACCATCAATAACAAGCTCAGACAAAGATGACCCATTCGTACACACCACTGGCAAACCACAGGTTTGCGCCTCCAAAACAGCATATCCAAATCCCTCTAAGCGAGAAGGGAAAAGGAGCGCATCGCATCTCTGATATGCCTGGACTAGCTCGTTCTCAGACTCCAACCAGCCAATCGACTTTATATTCTGCGGCAAATCGGGATAACCCGGCATTTCATCAGCGTTTCTTGTATGCCATAACTCAAACCCGTCTCCCAGAGACGCCATAATCTTGGGGAGAAGATCAGCACCCTTTCTTACACTCAAGCTTCCTACGAATAACAACCTAAACTTGTCACGCTTTTCTCGTTGCTGGGAAGACTTGAAAACAGACGGGTCCACCCAGTTGTAAATGACAGAAATATCATCACAACCAAAAACATCTTTTATCTTCTGTGCAGTATATTGACTTACTGCGGTGACAGAATCGGCTCTTTTAGCAACATACGACTCAATGCCTTTTATCCAATATCTGTGATAGATTTTTTGAGCCTTGCTTTTGTAGGGACTAAAGTTGCGATCATGAACGCAATGATGAAACGTTGCCACAACAGGGAGATCAGAAGGTATAAATCGTCTGTGTAGCCATGAGTTAATATGAATCACACTTACCCAAGAGGGGGCTGAGGAATTGAAACGCTCCACGGGGCATACTCTGCCTTTAAAGGCAGCCATGTTATTTCTGCACGAATACCACGATCATTCAGCGATGCCGCCAGCCTTTTCGTAAACACATCAGAGCCAGTTCTTGTTTGCACGGCAACAAACCAAACTCCAAATGGTTCACATATTTTCATGTTTAATCTTTATTGTCTTTGTAATATAGAGATGTAATCTGTTCAGAAATTAGCCCCATAAGAAAGATAACTATGGATGTTGTAAATAACAACAGCGCCATGTTCGTAAATCGACCATCAGCAATATAGGTGTATAAATAATAGGCTAAACCAGAAAAAAACAACATTAAACTTATTGGTGCAAACAATTTAAGGGGAGAAAACAGAGTTCCTATCTTAAATATAATTAACAAAAACCGGACACCATCTTGCCAGATTCGAATGTGACTTTGAGTGCCCTCCACCCGCTTCATCACTTCGATCGGAACATAGGCTACCGAATAACCAGCACGGAAAAAGCTCATAGTGATTGTAGTGGGGTACGAAAACTTATTTGGCAACAAGCTAATAAATTCCAGAAACTTATCCTTACGCACCGCACGAAAGCCTGAGGTCAAGTCTTCGACCCTGTGGCCAACCATCCAGGTGGCAAAACGATTGTAGAAGCGATTGGCAAAAGAGCGGTGTGCTCCCGCTTGACCTTTTTTATCACGCGCCCCTACCACCATATCGTAATCAGTATCTAGGTGCTCCAGCAGTAATTTAATATCTTGCGGACGATGCTGACCATCTGCATCCATGCATACAACAATATCTCCAGTCGCCTCCCTCAACCCGCTTTTAATAGCCGCGCCATTACCCTTACTATAGGGGTGACTTACCAGCTTACACCCGAACCTTCTGACAACATCCGCCGTGTCGTCTGACGATGCATCATTAACTACTATTACTTCAGCATTGGCGTGAAGCCTCAAAATCTCAGGTAAAATCAACGCTAGTCCTTTAGCTTCATTTTTTGCAGGCATAACTATTGATATGCGCTCAGTCGCCATTATTTTCTCCCATACCATTAGGAAGGTCTTTTTTTATTAGCTCGAGGATTTCTTTAGCATTTCTCAAAGTGAACTCATCTTCATTGTCTAGCTGCTTCGCAACCTGCAGGCCAATATCCAATCCCCTCGCCGCCCATTTAAGCTCCCCGTATGAAGCAAAAATTAAGGCCCTATTAATTTTATACGCTAGCGGCAACAGTAACTCACTCCTGTTCCTCTCAAGCTCAATAGCAAGATCCCTGTCGCCAAAGTGTAACGCAGCGCGCAATTCCAGCTCATCCATTAATAAAACAGATAAATTACCTTGATATGCAGGATTATGACGATACGCTTCGAGCAACTGGCGATATCCCTCCAAACCTAGCAGCTTGCACTCCCCAGAGACTGAAGCCGATAAAAGCTCTTTAAGAACCGGATAGAGACTCCAGTCTCTAGATTCATATTCAATACGCTTAGCCATGCCAGGCCAATCAGGCCGCTCACCATTATAGGTTTCACAAAATTCTAGGATAAAGCGCAATTCCGGAGTAACGTCATCGGATAGCTCAATAGCTCGTCGCGAAAACTCCATCGCTCTAGAATCATCTTCCCCATAAATAAGTGCCATGTGTGCTGCATGCTCATTCGCCCTGGATGACTGTGGATTCTCCTCCACCCACACTAATGCTGCCTGCACGGGTTTCCCCCACAAATTTGCAGACATAAAAAGAAAAATAGAATATATAGCGAAAGAAATAATAATCAGGCTATTTTTAAGCAGGTGACTTCTAACAAGTAGAACAAGATTTACCAAAATGAAAACTATTCCCACGCTTGGCAAATAATTTCTGTGTTCAAATTTTAATTCAAGCATTATAAAAGTTGATTCTATAACATGAGATCCATAGAACCAAAAAACACCAAGGAAAACCCATGGCAACCGACTTCTCTGAAAGAAAGCAAATGCCATTAAGGCGGCATGAAATATGAACCACAATAACGTGGTTATCGGTTCGAAAAAGATTACGTGACAAGGGGTAGTTATCATGAAAGACGCCGGAGGACTGCATGCTTGGGAGCACCAGCGACACAATATAATCACCAACGACCCTCTGCTCCGTCCAAAAGCGCTCAATCATTGTGAAATTACGCCCATAAGTATTTTCTTGACCCGTTTGTAAATAGTCAATCAGGTGCACTAGAAACGTTTTAACAGGGTAGGCCAAAACGATAATGGCTGCCGGCACCACAGCAACCCAGATCAGCGACCGATGTAATTTGGTGCTATGGGGGTTAAGAGTCCGCAAATACATTTCCAAAATCAATATCTGGAGAGGCAATACAACTGCATTTTCTTTGCTGAGAACGGCTAATATCGATAGGCCGAATGCCACCAGCAACCCCACAAGCGCTTTTCTATACCGATAAGCCAATAACGCATTTCTCGCCTCAACATAGGCCAAGACTGTCAAGAGAGAGAAAGTTGCAGACAATAAAGTCATACGCTGGACGATGTAAAGCACTGACGAGGAATGTAGCGGATGGAGCACCCACAAAGTCGCTACAAGGAACTCAGGTGAACACCACCACGCACCACGCACCCCAGCATGACCATACACAAGTTTTCTAGTCAGAAAAAATAAGATTGCTCCATTGAAAATGTGGATAAAAATATTTGTCAAAATAAAAGCAGGAGGATCGACCGGCCACGTATTGCTGTTAAGAAAAAAAAGTAAATAAGGTCACTGGTCGACCCGTGGGACCTGTAAGGCCCGACGATAAAAATAAGCTTAACTTTTCGATGCTATCAATAACCCCCCAATTCCCCAGGGGTTTTAGGGAATTATAATCGTCAAACAGCAGAGGGCCGCTTAACCCAGGGAAATAAAGCAATACTGCAGCAGCAAGGACGAAGAAAAAGGCAATATCTTCCGACTTTAGATGCAAACCTTTTAATTTCACTTATCTACCCTGCTCAATAAATAAAAAAGCCGCCTTGCGGCGGCCTTTCAATGCTAACTAACGTCATTTAACCTGTATTGCAATTATCGGCAGCTTGATGGCAGATATTTAGATTCTATACTTCCTGGGGCACATGTCCATGAGACATTGCCCGTAGAATTTGCAGAGCCAGTATAGGTAAACGATTGACCCGCTGCAGCACCCAAATTAGATGCGCCAGACAACGTGATCGTAACGACGTTGTTAGCCACCCCAACACTCCCAACTACGGGGCTAGTAATATTTGCTGCAGTCGCCAAACCTGCGGGAGCATTTGTGGCGGGCCAAGATCCCCTTGAAATTCGATGTTCAGACACAGCAGTTTTTGCAGCAGCGGCAAAGCCAATTGCTTCGGTAACGCGAGCGCGGATGGTGTAATCCTGATAAGCCGGCAACGCAACCGCAGCCAAAATACCGATGATCGCAACCACAATCATCAATTCAATTAATGTAAAACCTTGTTGTTTCTTCATGGAGGTAATCCTCTGACCTTTGTTGGATGGTGAACGAGAGGATACAAAGCGTGTGCCAAGCAAGCAAGCTTATGAATTTATTGATTTTTTCAGGTCCATCTTGATTTCCCGTTAACAGATTCTGCTATAGCTCTGAGCACTGCCTGGCATTTTGTGACACTTTATGTCACCCACTGCTCCGGCGGTGCTACGCTCCGGCAAGGCGCTAGACTAAACGCAATAAACCTGTTGAAATGCCTGACCCGACTATAATAAGCCATAACAGTCCACCGACCCCGATATTTGATATCCATGAATAGCCCCAATATCACAATCAGCGGCCTTGCTCGGCGTTTGGTTCGAGATGGCTTGATCGATGAAGATTTGGCCCGCCAAGCTATTGCCAGTGCGCAAAAAAATGGCCATCCCCTGCCCTTTGAACTGATCGGGAAGGTAAGCGCAAAGGCAATATGCCAAGCCGCGTCGGACGAGTTTGGCACGCCCGTTTTTGATCTCGGCGCGATTCCCGCAGCCAACATCCCCAGCAAATTGGTGGACCCTAAACTGGTCGCCAAGCACAACGCTCTACCCTTATTTAAAAGAGGTAATCGGTTATTTGTTGCGGTGGTGGACCCCACTAACCTGCATGCTCTCGATGAAATTAAGTTCAATACGGGCCTGACAACAGAAGCTATTGTTGTTGAGGCTGATAAGCTAGCCCCCCGAATTGATGCCTACCTCAATGCCGCAGAAGAGACCTTGGGTGATGCCCTCGGTGGGCTGGATGAAGATGGCCTGGACGGCCTGGACATTGAAGCTGTCGATGAAAACAAGCCCAAAACTGACGACTCCTCGGAAGTAGATGAGGCCCCCATTGTTCGATTTGTGAATAAAGTATTGCTTGATGCAATTAAGATGGGGGCATCAGATATTCACTTTGAACCCTACGAAAAGATTTACCGAGTCCGCTTTCGCGTGGACGGCATTTTGCAGGAGATGGCACGCCCACCCGCCAACCTTGCCATTCGTTTGGCGGCGCGCTTAAAAGTGATGTCGCAGATGGATATCTCGGAGCGGCGCGTTCCCCAGGATGGGCGCATCAAGATGAAGATATCCAAAACACGCGCCATTGACTTTCGGGTCAACTCACTCCCTACTTTATTTGGCGAAAAAATCGTATTGCGCATTCTGGACCCATCGAGTGCCAAGCTTGGCATTGATGCGCTGGGATATGAGGACTTCCAGAAGAAGATGTATATGGACGCCTTGGCACAACCGCAAGGTATGATTCTGGTTACAGGCCCCACCGGTTCGGGCAAAACCGTTTCCCTCTATACCGGCCTTAATATTCTCAATACACCAGAACGCAATATTTCTACCGCAGAGGATCCAGTAGAGATCAACCTCGAGGGCGTCAACCAAGTTAACGTAAACACTAAGGTGGGCCTGACCTTTGCCGAAGCCCTGCGCTCCTTCCTGCGACAGGACCCGGATATCGTAATGGTGGGAGAAATTAGGGACTTAGAAACGGCAGAAATCGCCATTAAAGCAGCACAGACCGGGCACTTGGTCTTGTCGACACTCCACACCAATAGCGCACCAGAAACTCTCACTCGTCTCCTAAACATGGGTGTTCCCACCTTTAACGTGGCCACCACTGTAAGCATTATTATTGCCCAGCGCTTAGCCCGCCGACTGTGTTCACACTGCAAGAAAGAAGCGAAAGATATTCCTGATGAGATATTAAAAGAAGAGGGATTCTTTGATATAGGGATACCAAAAGAGGCATTAACACTTTTCCATCCGGTTGGCTGCGACAAGTGCGTAAACGGTTATAAAGGACGGGTCGGCGTCTATGAGGTAGTTCGCATCACGCCGGAAATTTCACGGATTATAATGGAAGGTGGCAACTCGATCCAAATCGCAGAGGCAGCCAAACGTGAAGGTTTTTTTGATCTTCGCACTGCAGCGCTGCGCAAAGCGGCAATTGGCCTCACCAGTCTTGAAGAAGCCAACCGCGTAACCAAGGATTAATATATGGCTACACACGCTCCAGATATATTTCTCTACAAAGGCGTCGATAAAAAAGGCAAAAAAGTAGAGGGAGAAATCACTGGCACCAGCCCCGCGATCGTCAAGGCCCAACTGCTGAAGCAGGGGATTCGAGCGCAGAACGTGCGCAAGAAGCCCAAGCCTCTGTTTGGCGGAAAAAAGAAAATCAAACCGATGGATATCGCGATTTTCACCCGCCAGATGGCCACCATGATGAAAGCCGGCGTACCACTGGTGCAGAGCTTCGATATCGTGGCGGACGGGGTTGATAACCCCACTCTCGCCGAATTGATTCGTGCCATTCGAGAAGACGTGGCATCTGGCACAGGATTCGCTCCATCTTTACGGAAACATCCCAAATATTTTGATGATCTGTTCTGCAACCTAGTGGAATCCGGGGAGCAATCCGGCTCATTGGAAACCATGCTGGATCGTATCGCGACTTACAAGGAAAAGACTGAGCGCTTAAAAGCTAAAATCAAGAAGGCTATGACCTACCCTATAGCGGTTGTTGTCGTCGCGGTTGTGGTGACCGGTATTTTGCTGGTAAAAGTAGTGCCGCAATTTGCCGAAACCTTTAGCAGCTTTGGCGCGGACCTGCCAGCATTTACTCTGTTCGTCTTGGGTTTATCCAATTTAGCCCAAGCTTACTGGCTGCAAGGACTAGCGATTATTATCGCCGCCGTTTTTATTTTTAAGAGTTTGAAACAACGCAACAAATCTTTTGCTATAGCTTTGGATAAGCTGACACTGAGAATTCCCATTACAGGTCAAATCGTTTACCAATCCATTATCGCCCGATTTGCCCGAACGCTCTCCACCACGTTTGCCGCAGGTGTCCCGCTGATTGATGCCTTGGAATCCGTTGCGGGCGCTACAGGCAATGCCATTTATGAATCTGCCGTTTTGCGGGTTCGAGATGAGGTTTCCACAGGTACACAGCTGAACGTCGCCCTGCGGCAAACGAAGATGTTCCCATCCATGCTTCTGCAAATGACCACTATCGGCGAAGAGTCCGGCTCTTTGGACGAAATGCTGGACAAAGTGGCCAATTATTATGAGGAGGCAGTGGATAATCTGGTGGACAGCCTGACTTCATTGCTTGAGCCAATGATTATGTCGGTTCTTGGCATCCTTGTAGGCGGGCTGATGATTGCCATGTACCTGCCAATTTTCCAACTCGGCAACGTCGTTTAATGTCATTTGCCGAAATCTACGAAATAGCGCCAACCACTGTATGGGTTGGCGTTGTTGTTTTGGGGCTTGCGGTCGGCAGCTTTTTAAATGTCGTGATCTATCGCCTGCCGGTGATGATGCAAAACGAGTGGCGCAGGGAATGCGACGAGTATTTGCGAGATCAGGGTCAACCACTCACGAAACAGACGAAATCCGAGCAAAAATTCAACCTCGCCTACCCCAACTCCCGCTGCCCCAAATGTGGCCATTCAATCAAGCCCTGGCAGAACATACCGGTTGTGAGTTATGTCCTGCTGAAGGGCGCTTGCGCAAATTGCAAAACCAAAATATCACCTCGCTACCCGATTATTGAAGCGAGCACCGCGTTGCTAGGTGCTTTGATCTTTTGGCATTTCGGCGCGAGCCCCCAAGCGCTTTTGGGACTTGTCCTTTTATGGTCTCTCATCAGCCTTACCATGATCGATGCCGATCACTACCTTCTGCCGGACAGTATCACTTTGCCGCTGATGTGGCTCGGCATCATCGCCAATATGTTTGGCACTTACACCTCGCTGGAGAACTCGGTAATCGGCGCGATTGCCGGCTATCTGTCGCTCTGGACCCTGTATTGGGGCTTTAAACTGGCGACTGGCAAGGAGGGCATGGGCTATGGTGATTTCAAACTGCTGGCGGCCCTGGGCGCTTGGATGGGCTGGCAGTATCTGCCGCTGATTATCCTGCTGTCCTCCGCCGTAGGCGCCGTGCTCGGGATAGCCGCCATACTGCTGATGGGCCGGGATAAAGCCAAACCCCTACCCTTCGGCCCCTACCTTGCGGTAGCTGGATTTATCGCGTTTATCTGGGGTGAAGAGCTGCTACAGCATTATCTGCAAGTGATGGATTTTTCCAGGTAGACCCAGCCAATGACCATCAAAACCCTTTCCGTCCGGTGTCCATCCTGCCAAAAAGAAGTCCTGATGACTCCCGCTTTCCCCGACAGGCCCTTTTGCTCCAGGCGCTGCAAGTTGATAGATCTGGGAGAATGGGCGTCAGAGGGGCATCGAATTGCAGGGGAGCCAGTGATGGATGAGATGCGACTGGAAGATGAGCGGGATCACAAGTAAAGAAGTGCAGCTCTGATTTTAGCCCTACAGTCTCGCGCATCCCTGCGCCAAAACTACTCAGCAGGCCTTTTTCGGTGCGACTCGGCCGGATTGACCAAAGCGCTTCCTGCGCTTTGCCCTGCGGGCTCCCTCTGGTCGGCCCAAATCGTTCCCGGCGATCTGTCGAACCGCGAGGGTTCTCAACCCTCACTCACCGCAAAAAAAAGCCCCTAAACGGGGCTTTTTGTATTTGGCGGTGAGGGAGGGATTCGAACCCTCGAAGCCTTTCGACTTACACACTTTCCAGGCGTGCTCCTTCGACCACTCGGACACCTCACCGGCGACTAGGCAGTTTCTTGTGGAACCCTACCCCGTCGAAGGCGGCAAACTTTACACAAGTCGGCAGGCAAAGACAATCACTGTCGCCGGATTTTTTCCTCTTATTTCTCCGAGACCAGGAGCACCCACAGCAGAGGAGAAATTCTTCAGCCATACTGAAACATCATCATCTAAAACAATCGCACAAGCTCCAGCACCAACCATCCAGGAACCGGTATGGGTACGACGAGTTTCATTCTGATCATCATCCTTGAAGCCCTCGCTCTCTGTCTGTTTTTGTTTGTAATTGCCTCACTGAAGAATCGCAAGCTGCGCCTCACCAACACCGAACTCCAAACCCAGTTGCAGGGACTGAGAACCCAGCACATGAAAAACTCTCACGCTCTCGCCACCGCGCCCGCATGGCAAACAGAGAGCTACAACGACAAGCTCGTCGCCCAAATCGAGCTGACCAGGGACTATCACGATTCCCTGGGTGAACACCAGAACATAGCCTTGGACCTGGATCCGGACACGCCCCTTTCGCGGCGCACCGCCGCCATTCGCCACGCGTTCCTGGTCGCCGAAAAGGAGGCCACCCTCACGGACCTCATCAATTGGGACCTTCTGGAAGGTCGCTACCACCAGATTCTGTCGTTTCACAAGGATTACCAAAACGAAGAAAACCGGACGTGGGACTAGGGATTCAAGCAAATCGAGAAGACCGCTGGCAATTTGGGGTGACAATAACGCTCGAATGCCATCTCGAACGACAGATTTCCAAACCTGCCATGACGCTTGGAGACTCTAAGGGCGAAGCGCCGATAAGCGACGGAGATGGACATTGCCCAGTAAAAATCGTTTAATGCGCCGTTCGATAACAATAAGATATTTATGGTTATGTGCCGGCCTGATCGGCAGTGGCCCACCAACATACAGTGAAAGATCGTCGAAAAATATTATAAAACCAGAGCGGCGGTGAAGACCGCGGCCTGCGGCATAGGTTTTGCCAGCAAAGAGCAAAACAAAACAAGACTTCCTGAAAAGAACAAGGTGTATGTATGAGTGATGCCTCTGGCAACAAATCAGAGGATAACCAGGACTTTTCGCTACGCCAGCACGACATTCGCGCACTGATCTGCTTGGCGGCGGCAGGCACGGTATTGACACAAATTAAATGGCAGCAGTTCGACTGGCTGATGGTTGGTGTCACCGTCACCGTTTTCCTTTACACATTTATCAGCTATTGGTTTATCAAGCGTAGAGCGATCAATCAAAACAAGGCTTTTGATCGCTTTATGACGGCCGATGCTGCCGTCATAGGCGTGGTCCTCAGTTTTTCAGACTTTAACCTGTTGCCCACCATCCTATTTATCACCATGGTCCAGTTCAACAGCTTGATCAATGGCGGCATTCGCAAGTGGGCAATCGATAACACAGCAATGATCGCCGGCATCATTCTGAGTTTTTTTGTGCGACAACCACAGTGGGTATTTTCGGACAAGCTGGAAATCAGCAGCATAAGCCTGATCGGTATTTTCACGTATTTCTGCGCTTACGCTCTTTATGCGCACAAAAAAATCCGCAAGATGGAGATGCACATCAAGAAGATCTCTAATGAACATACCATGTACAAATTACGGACTTACAAACTCTCCCGCTACTTGACGCCTACAGTCTGGAAGGCGATTAATGAGGGTCGCGAAAAATCCCTCACTACCGAGCGCAAACGGGTAACGGTATTTTTTTCTGACATCCAGGGATTCAGCGCCCTGTCAGAAGAGCTGGACCTGGAAACGCTTACCGAATTATTGAATACCTATCTAACCGAAATGGCTCGCATTGCGACCAAACACAAAGGCACGATCGACAAATTCATGGGCGATTCGATCATGGTCATTTTCGGAGATTCGCAAAGCGAGGGCCTTAAAGCCGACTGTTTACGCGCAGTCTCTATGGCCATTGAAATGCGTAAAAAAATGAAAGACCTGCAGCAAAGATGGTCAAGCCAGGGCATCAAGAAACCGCTGCTGATTCGCATGGGCATCAACACCGGCTTTTGCACAGTCGGCTCGTTCGGAACCAGCCACTATATGGATTACACAGTGCTGGGAACTCATGTGAATCTGGCATCGCGCCTGGAATCCGCAGCGGACCCGGGAGAGATTCTCATCTCCAACGACTCCTGGTCTCTGGTGAAAGATGTGGTGATGTGCCGCGACAAAGGCGAAATCAACGTTAAGGGATTCAGCCAGCCGGTGCGGGTTCATCAGGTGGTGGATTTCCGCAAAGATTCCGGCAAAGACCAAAGCTGGTTCGAGGACAACACTGACGGGTTTTCCATGCACCTGGATCTGGAAAAAATCCGTAACTATGAAAAAGAACGGGTGCTGGAAATACTGCAGAAAGCAGCTGATCGCCTGCGGGAAAAAATCACCAACTGATAAGCAACTTCAGACCACAATGATTATTGGCGCGGCGCCAACCAGATTGGCACTTCCCTCTGACAAGAGCTTCGAAACGGGTTGATATCCAAACCACCGCGACGGGTATATCGTGCATAAACCCACATGCTCTCTGGGCGCCCCACAAATTCCAGATCTGTATAAATCCGCTCAACACAATTCTCGTGAAAGTCCTGATGTTGTCGATAGGACACCAGATACCGAAGCAAGCTTTCCGACTGCAAAGCCTTGCCGCGCCATCCGATCCAGATAGACGCCCAATCAGGCTGCCCTGTCACCGGGCAATTGCTTTTAAGCAGATGACTGCACCACACGCCATCAAAGCGCTCGTCCGCAACCCTCAGCAGACCGGGATCAGGGGCAACCGCCGCCCCTTCCAACGGGTATACGTCCAGCAACACAGACGCAGGAGTAGATTCTTGCCGTCGCAGGGTAAACTCTTGCAGATCAAATAACTGGACCGATACGGATACTCCCGCTACCAGAGAAAGATCCCTGACCAGGATCTCGCGCAGCTCGCCCTTTGACGCGACCTGGGTTTGATTGAATGAGTTCAGATAATATTTGAAGGACTTCGATTCAATCAGATTTGCGCTATCGCAAGGGATAATAAATTCACCAATCGCTACCAGGGGCTTGCCGTCGGGTGCCAACCAGCTCAGCTCATAGGCGGTCCAGATATCCGCCCCCAGAAATTGCTTTCTCGGCAGATGACGACGCGACAAATCACGCGGAATTGGCTGCAGCAATCCAGGATCGTAATGCTCCACATAGGCTTGCGACTGGCCGAGTTTTAAATTGCTCATTGGATCATGCATTTCTATACCTCACGACCGCAATCGGCGCCCTTTGTGCAACAAATACCAGGCAAGCAGAAATGCACACAGCAGCATAGCCGCTATACCACCGATCGCCAGATGAACGTCAACATCGGAGACACCGAGAAATCCGTAACGAAACGCATTCACCATATACAGAATCGGGTTGAATTGGGACACCCCCTGCCAAAACTCCGACAACATACTGATGGAATAAAAAACCCCGCCAAAGTAGGTAAGAGGCGTCAGAATAAAAGTGGGAATAATGGATATGTCATCAAATGAATTAGCAAAAATCGCATTGATCAAACCCGCCACCGAAAAAAGGGACGAAGTCAGCAATATCACGAACATCGTAAGCCAGGGACTTTCGATAATGAAATTGGTGAAAAAGGTCGACACAAAGGTAACTATGCCACCGACAACCAAACCGCGTAATACTCCGCCCGCGATATATCCGAGAAGAATCACATAGCTGGGCGTGGGACTCACCAATAACTCCTCAATACTGCGATGGAATTTGGCACTGAAAAATGAGGACACGACATTAGCGTAGGAATTGTTGATTACCGCCATCATCACCAAACCTGGAACCACGAAAGACATGTAATCAAATCCGCCCATCTGTCCGATGCGCTCACCGATAAGATGTCCGAAAATCACAAAATATAATCCCATGGTGATAACAGGTGGAATCAAAGTCTGCACCCAAATACGGGTAAAGCGCGTAACTTCCTTGCGCAAGATCGTGCAGAAAGCCACCCACTGCTGCGCAAATGTCACAGCCCACCTCCCGCGCGCCCTTGTCGTTCGTGATTCTGCACCAAGGTCACAAACAGCTCCTCCAATCGATTCACTTTGTTGCGCATACTGACAACCGCAACATTCTGCGCCGCCAGCTGAGCAAAAAGATCATTGAGGGGCCGCCCTTTCTCCACCTCCACCTCCAAACTGTGGGGATCACGCAGGCGCAACTGATAATTCAATACGGACGGGCACTCGGTGAGATCTTCACTTACGTCCAGCACAAACACTTCCCGATTCAACTGCTTCAACAGTTTTTTCACGCTGGTATTTTCAACAATTTCGCCTTTGTTGATGATGGCCACATTGCGACAGAGATTCTCCGCCTCCTCCAAATAGTGAGTGGTCAAAATGATTGTTGTTCCAGCACGATTGATCTCGGTGAGAAATTCCCACATGGATCGGCGCAGCTCAATATCAACTCCTGCCGTCGGCTCATCGAGAATCAACAGGCGAGGCTGATGCACCAGAGCACGCGCAATCATTAACCGTCGCTTCATCCCGCCCGACAAATTGCGCGCAGGCTCATTGCGCCTCTCCCACAAATTCAGTTGGCGCAACAAAGCTTCAGCGTTTGCAGTCGCTTGACGCCGAGGCACGCCGTAAAAACCCGCCTGGTTGACGACGATATCCTGAACTTTTTCAAAAACGCTGAAATTAAATTCCTGCGGAACGACACCGATACATTTCTTGGCAAGAGAAAAATTCCGGTCAATATCATTACCGAATATGGATACGGTGCCCGAACTCTTTCTCACCAACGAGGAAATAATGCCGATGGTGGTGGACTTGCCGGCCCCATTGGGGCCTAGCAGCGCAAAAAATCTCCCGGCATCACGTCCAGGTCGATACCTCGAAGCGCGACCAATCCATTTGCGTAAACTTTGCTTAAAGAGCGAGTTGAAAGTGCCGACGACTGTGCAGCGGTCATATCATTATGTCCCGACAGGCAGAAAATTACAGGGGTGCTTTAAATTACAGGAGTGCAACTTTAACAAATTTGAGGAAGGCAACAACTGGCGTAGCAAATTCATTTGCCGCAGCAGAATATTTAATGACAAATTTTTAGGCGCCAAATAAAGCATTATGAAAATTGCGCCAACAGAAATAAAAAAAGCAGCCTTATGGCTGCTTTTTTTATTTGGAGCGGGAAACGAGACTTGCACTAATCGCCTAAGTCATTGATTTCCTAACACTCTCTTCGCCGAGATGGTCAGCGAAGGCCTTGATTGTAGCCTTGTTTTTCATCCCCGGCAACAAGTTTGTCCAAAGGACTCCATCGACGTCCAAGGACGCACACCGCGCGTAGCAGACCGGCACATCGCCATCCACGTGGACTCGAACTTGGTCACGCATGTCCCTTCCTCTGCTTCCGCAACCTCGCCGCGATGCCGACTAGGCTGCGGGCTTCGATGTTGGGGTAGTTCGGATGCCGTGGAAACGTGCGCACCGCGAATCGAAGCAACCGTCTGCAGAAGCCACGCTGGAACAACACACATCCTGATGCGTAGTCGCGCGATTCTTTATGGATATATCAGCATGCCGGGATCGGCATGAAAGGCACGGATTCGGTGCGTCTAGCTGGACGTTCGAAGACGATTGCCATCCCCTTCGCACCCCTAGAGACCGTTGGCATATCAAGCCATACCCAGATGGTTTTGCAAAGATCGTAACTTCTTACGACCCTGATAGCGTGAGCGTCACTGTTAAGCGTGCGTCTGGATGTTTGACATCCTAGCCGATGAATTTTTACACATCGAGCGCACGACGGCTACCAGTAGCGCCGACTGGGTAAGAGGTACTCAAGCCCAATGACGAAGCGGCCCTCAAGGCTCGCTTCCTATGCAGCCAACACGTCGATCTTAGGTCGGCGATAAGGGAGTCGGCTATGTAGTTCTTCTCCTGGAAGGAGACGGAGCATGCACGAGAACAAGAATGATGTACCCACATCAAAGGTGTTCTACCGCCCGATCGAAGCGTCCATCCGCTGGGCCGGGCTGCTGCGGTACGAGCAGGTGATCCTGGCCTCGATTTCGTCGCCCCGGAACCTGCCACTTGCGCTGGACTGCCCGCGCTGGGGCGAACTGCGGCTCTACACCGAACGCATCTATGACGGCATCCTCAATGGGGAGCTGCCTTTTGGGCGGGACGGTATCACGACGCACGAAGCTGAACTGATCGACTCTCCCGATCTCACCGTGCGCCACGTCGATCTGAAGCGTTGGATGCGTCAGCACTACCCCGAACAGCGGCCCGGCTTTCTCTTCTCCCGCAGCGAGCGCATCGCCCATCCCTTCATCTCGCTGGAGACCGGGCAAGCCATGCTGGTCGAGCGACAGGCACTCAAATCCGCACTGGAGCAGTCCAGGCGCCAACTTCGCGAGCTGCAGGACAGGCACGATGCGCTTCTCAAGCAGTCCACGGTGATTCCTGCCTGCGCGCAGTGTCCGATCAGTGATCGGGCCGAGGCCACCTACCTGAACATCATCGGCGGCATGCTGGAATTGATGCTCGGCCAGTCGCCCTCGGGCACGCCTTACTCCAGCTTCAAGACGCAGGAAGCCGTCGTCAGCGCATTGGTCGCCCATTACAGCGGCGTCATGGGGATCGCCGAGCGCACGTTGAACGGCAAGTTCGCCATGGCCAGGCGCCGGTTGCATAACGCCACGACCTGAGAATTTCCAGCTTGTATGTGCAATCGCGGAGATTGCATTTGCAATGTCTTTGCGCCGCCGTTTCTATTGAATAGAGGTCACGCCAACAAACGCCACTGAGCGTTCAGGAGTGACCACCATGTCGCAACCACCTGTACTGCCGCCGACCGAGCGCCGCATCCTGCGTCTGGAAGAAGTCGAAGCGAAGTCCGGCTTCAAGCGTGCGCACATCTACAACCTGATGAAGAAGCGCCAGTTCCCGCAGGCGCTGCGCCTGGGCGTGCGCGCCGTCGGCTGGGATTCGATCGAAATCGATCAGTGGATTGCAGAGCGCGTCAACAACCGGGCCTGAGCCGTTCTCCCGCGGACCTTCCTTCCTCACACGGAGAACGCCATGCAGGTTGTATCCATCATTTCGACAAAAGGCGGCGTTGGCAAGACCACCACGGCCGCGAACCTGGGCGGGTTCCTCGCCGATGCGGGGCTGCGCGTGCTGCTGCTCGACCTCGATGTGCAGCCCACCTTGTCGTCCTACTACGAACTGGGCCACCGCGCGCCTGGCGGCATCTATGAGCTGCTGGCCTTCAACGAGCGCGACCTCGACCAGCTCGTGTCCCGCACCATCATCACGGGCCTGGACCTGGTGCTCTCCAACGACCATCGGGGCGAGTTGAACACCTTGCTGCTGCACGCACCGGATGGGCGCCTGCGGCTGCGGCACCTACTGCCGGTCCTGGCCCCTCTCTATGACCTCGTGCTGATCGACACCCAGGGCGCACGCTCGGTGCTGCTGGAGATGGCGGTGCTCGCCTCCGACGTGGCGCTGTCGCCCGTAACCCCGGAGATCCTCGCGGCCCGCGAGCTGCGGCGCGGCACCATGCAGTTGCTCGAAGACATTGCGCCATACCGGCACCTCGGCATCGAACCACCGCCGCTGCATCTGCTCATCAACCGCGTCCACCCGGTGTCGGCGAACGCCCGGCTGATCCAGCAGGCCTTGCGCGACCTGTTCCAGGACCACGCCGGCATCCGCGTGCTGGCCACCGACGTGCCGGCCATCGAAGCCTATCCACGCGCCGCGACGCGCGGCCTGCCGGTGCATCGTATCGAGTACCGCCAGCCACCGGGCAGAGTCGCCCCCGCCGCGCTGGACACCATGCGCGGCCTCGCAGGCGAGCTGTTCCCGCAATGGCAGCACCGATTTGCTGCGGTATCTGGCCGCCCGCCATTGCCTCTTGTGATCGGGAGGCCCCATGGCGAGCGCACATGAACTGGCCCGTGGCCATAAGCGGCTGCGCGCGCTGATCGAGTTTGCCGTTGGCGAAGGCTGGCACGTCAAGCGCACGCCAGGCGGTCACCTCAAATTCACCAAGGCAGGTTGCGCGGCGATCTATACCAGTTCGACCGCCAGCGACCACCGTGCAGCGCTGAACGCCCGTGCGCAGATCCGCCGCGCCGAGCGCGAGGCCCGATTCCACGCGCAGGGAGGCAGCCATGGCTGAGATCACTTCCCAGCAGATGACCGGCAAGCTGCTCGCAGCCGGATTCGAGCGCAGCGGCCCGTCTGCGGCAGCCTTGAGCGACCCGATTGCCGACACACCCATGGTCGTGACGCTGGACCAGTTGCGCCCCTACGACCATGACCCGCGCAAGAAGCGCAATCCGGCCTACGAGGAAATCAAGGCGTCCATTCGCGAGCGCGGCCTGGACGCGGCACCGGCCATCACCCGACGGCCTGGCGAAGACCACTACATCATCCGCAATGGCGGCAACACGCGCCTGGCCATCCTGCGTGAGCTGTGGTCAGAGACCAAGGATGAGCGGTTTTTCCGCATAGCGTGCCTGTTTCGCCCATGGCCCAGCCGCGGCGAAGTCGTCATGCTGACCGGCCACCTGGCCGAGAACGAACTGCGTGGGGGCCTGACGTTCATCGAGCGCGCCCTTGGCGTCGAGAAGGCACGCGAGTTCTACGAGCAGGAAAGCGGCACTACCCTGAGCCAGTCCGAACTGGCCCGCCGCCTGGCCGCCGATGGTTTCCCGGTCCAGCAGTCGCACATCAGCCGCATGAACGATGCGGTGCGCTACCTCCTGCCGGCGATCCCCACCGTGCTCTATGGCGGCCTCGGCCGTCACCAGGTCGAACGCCTGTCGGTCATGCGCAAGGCCTGCCTGCTTGCGTGGGAGCGCTACGCCAAAGGCCGTCCACTGGTCCAGGACTTCGACGAGTTCTTCCAGGAAGTCTTGTCGCAGTTCGATGTGCAGGCCGACGCGTTCTCCACGCAGCGCGTACAGGACGAGCTGATCGGTCAGATGGCCGAGCTGCTGGGTGTCGATTACGACGTGCTCGCGCTGGACATGACCGAATCCGAGAGCCGCCAGCGCGCGCTGGTCAGCGATCCGACGCCACCATCGGCACCGCCAACTTTGCCGGAGCCTGGAGCCGTCGCGCACCCATTTGCCAACGCCGTGCCACCCACAGCAGGGGCCGCACCGGCACCGCAGTCTGCAGCCTGCCATCTACCCCTTCAACGCGCGAGAGCGACGCGGATGCCAATGAGGCAGGCACAGCCAGTCCGGCAGCGGAGGATCACCTGCTTCAGAATCACATCGTCTCGCCGGCGCCAACGACCGAACGGCTCCAGTCCATCCAACGCATGGTCGCCGACCAGTTGGGTGATGCGCTGCCGCCCGACTTCTCGGCGAACGTGTTGCAGTCCATCCCCGTGCAGGCTGGTGGGCTCTATCCGATCTCCGATGTCTGGTACATCGATGCGAGCCTGGACACGCCCGAGCGCCTGCGCGTCCATGTCGCACAGTTTGCCCGCGAGATCGCGGGGGAGGCCGGCCTGGATGCGTGCGTCGATGACCGTGCAGACGGCATCGGTTTCGCCTGCCGTGCCTGCGCCCAGGACCCGGGGCCGCTGGGCCGTGCCGTCCTGGCGCTACTTGCATGCCTGGCCGGTCAGCCGCCTGCTGACGTCGGCCTGGACAACGGGCAATTCGTCATCGACCTGTCGGTACTGCTGCACGGACAGGGCGACGGAACCCGGCGACTGAGCGACACCGCACTGGTCAAGCTGTTCCGGCTGCTGCGGTTGGCCCGCCGTCTGATCGACCTGGACGCCAGCGCTGCGGACCCAGGAACGTGACCGAGGGAGGCCAGCATGTCCGCACCACACCCACTCAACCAGGCCGTCATCGCTCAGGCCCTCTATGACCTACGCAATGGGCAACTGCGCCGCTGCAAGCTGATGGGGTTTGGCGAGGAAGAGCTGGATGCCCTCAAGCATCCCGCGCTGATCAGTGTGTTGGCCAACGCCAACGTCTCGTGGTGCTCAGTGACGGTCAACCGCGAAGTGCTCCGGCGTCTGCTCAGGCAGGCGCAGGATGTGGAGAAGGAGATCGCCACGGTCGATCGCATGCTCAGGCTGGGCGCGAGCACGGAGATGGTCAGTCGCTTCTACGGCCTGACCCATCAGGAAGTGGCGCTTCGCCGCGACATCCTTGGCCTACCCAAGCGCAAGGGCCGCCATCCCGTGCTGGACGAGAAGCAGGATACGGAGCTGTGGCGGCAATGGAAGGCCGTAACCGGTAGCAGGAACGTCGATCTCGAAGACGAAACCTCCATCCTCGATGCCGCCATGGACCTGGCCGAAGGCATGTCCCTGCCTCTGTCGGTGGTCTGGGCCTCGATCAAGAGCTGGGTCGATCAGGGATTGGGTTGACCATGGCCGTGGACGACATAGAACCGCGTCGTGGCCCCACCGCGCTCGCTGATCTGTTCGACGCTGCGCTGAGAGACCTTGCGCCCAAGTCAAATCCCGACACGCCCTCGGCGTCTGGCGACGCCTTCCTGTTTAGCGGAAACCGGCACGAGACCGTACCACGGCGGCTTTTTCTCGATCGTCGTCTGACGCCGTTGGAGCGCAACGCCTGGCAGGTCTTCCGTCTGATGCAGGGCGACGATGGCGTGACGGCATTCCCCACCTATGAGCAGTTGCGGCCCTGGCTAGCCTCGATGCCATGCGCGAGGCAGGCTTCGCACGAAACCGTGGCGCGAGCCCTGACGCTGCTGCGCCTGACCCGATGGCTGAGCCTCGTTCGGCGGCGACGCGACCCCAAGACCGGCCGCATCCTCGGCAACCTCTATGTCCTTCATGACGAGCCACTGACGCCCTTTGAAGCGATGCAGCTCGACGCTGATTACCTCGCCCTGGTCAGCCAGTCCCTCGGCCACTCGGCCAAGGCCGTGCAGATGGTCGGTATGAACACGCTCAAGGAAATCGCAGAAGACCCGTTGCTGGCTGGCCGCACGCTGCCGTCACGGCTGCAGGTTCTGGCCGACCGTCTGGCCAGCCAAGGCATCATGGCGGGCGAAGGTTATCCACAAGAGGAGGCTCTCACGATTCCGAAGAAGGGCCGGCGAGCCTTCTTCGGAATCGTGGTGACCTCACTTCGGAATCCGAAGCAGGGCCGAAACCCGCGCCAGACGCCTCTCTTCGGAATCCGAAGCAGGCCCGTACAGTACGTAGTAGTTGTATGAATGAAATACGTACTACCGCGCAGGCACAGGCGCAGGCGCGCACGTTGGGCGACCTGCAATGGCCCAAGCGCTTCACGCAGCTGAAGGCTGAGCAGCAGACAGGTGCCAGGGTGGCCTTGCAGCAGGTCGATGCCTCACTGCGACAGGCCGTGCTGGACGAATGGGCCACACGATGCAGCAGCCACGGCATCCGCAATCCTGCGGGATATTTGTTCGGCATCATCCAGCGGGCCATCCATGGCGAGTTCAATGCCTGGGCCAAGAAGGACGCGCCATCGGCCCCCGTTCCTCCAAGCCAGCGGCCACCACCTGCACCGCCACCTCAGCCGCAGGGCAAGCCCGTGTCACCGGAAGTCGCCAAGCAGCACATCGAACGGCTGCGCAATCTGCTCGCCAGCAAGTGAGAAGGCCTGCAAGGCGGCGCAAGTAGATGTCCATGGCCGCCGGTAGAGCTATCCCCTGGGGATAGTTCCACTGCCGAGTACGGCGCGGAGCAGTCGCAGGTCCGCCATCGACCATCTGCCACAGAGTCAGTGTTGTCCGCCCCGATCCCGGCGTGCAGCGTTCCTTGGCGCTCCATGGCGCTATCCCCTGGGGATAGCACGCGCCGCATGCACTCACAGCGCCCTGAACCGGGGACGGGCGGGTTTCGGTTTGTTGACTGACTACCTTCCGCTTCCTGCCGAAGCTGTCCGCTCTTTTTCAACAACGGGCGGACACCATGGCAACGACCAACGAACCCTTGCAACTGAATCTCGGCTCCTTGCGCAGCGCAATGTCGCTGACGCTGCATACGCACCACGCCTCGCGGATCTGGCATGGCCGCGCTGCCGCCGAGGGGCGACCGGGCATCGTCGGCCTGAATGGCTACATCGCCCAGATGAACAAGATGCGCCGCGGCGCGGAGCAAGACGACCCGTACAGCGACTTCTGGATGCTGCGCATCGAGGACAAGCTCGACCAGACCAAGGCCACGCTGCAATCGCTGCGCGAGCAGGTGGACCAGGCGCTCGCGAGCTGTGCCGCCGGCGCTCACACTGGGCGAGAACCTCAACGTGCAGCCTGTCAAGCTGCCGCTGTTCGTCAATGCGCAGCTCGGCTTTGCCGCTGTGTATCTGCTCGCCGACTACGACGACATCGCCCGCAAGCTGATCCTCGCGCACCACACTGCGCTCATCGACCGCAGCACTCTGGAGCGCTGGCTCAACGAAGGCGCGCATGCGCTGCGCAGCTTGTTCTCGCTGGCACAGCAGTACCGCTACTCGGGCTGCACCCGCGACGACTTCGCTGCGAAGAATGCCGCAGCCAGGGCTGCGCTGGAGAAGTTTGGCGAACTGCCGCAGGACGTACTTGAAGGCACGCGCCGCTCGAAGTTCGCGCCGCCCATCGTGCGTCGTGGCCTGCAGCAGCGCGGTGACGATCCTGCCGCAGCCGCATCACCCAGCGACGAGGCGACCACCACCGAGGCACCCGAGACCACTGCAGGCGAGGACGCGCAGGCATGAGCGAACTGAACTGCGACGCGCGCTACTTTCGCCCGCTGCAACAGACCGCCTTCATGCGGCTGGAACACGCTGCCTCTCTAAAAGGCCTTTTGAAGCCTTTTAAAGGTAAGGGGGACTTGGAGGCCTGGGCCAGCCAGTGCTTCGCCATGCGCAACGAGTTGATTGGCCTGGCGCAACGACAGGTGCTGCCACAGGCCGTCGGGCATCCCTTTCACCTGCTGTCCATCGAGCTGGCCCAGCAGACCACTGGCGCAGGCACGGCGTTTCTGCGCTGGCGCAAGCACGACCGCTCGGCCATGGGCGTGGCGCTGTGGCAGGAGCTGATCGCGAGCACCAGCACGCCGGTCAATCTGCTGGCCGACCTGCACGCCATCGAGCTTCAGCGCATCACGCTCAACATGCAGATCAGCCTGTTGCACACCTTGGGCAGGCAGGCACAGGAATGCGCCAGCAAGGCCGCCGAGGCAGAAGACGCCTACCTGCGCCGACTCAAGTCCACGCCCCCCGCCATGCGTGACGGGTGATCGCGTAGGGCAACCCATCACGCGCCCGCCGCCGACCAGGTGCGGGTATTTCAACCACCAAGGAGATTGCAACATGAGCACGCATTTTTCTGGCGAGGGCAATATCGGCTCGCCCCCCGAGTACCGGGAGTTTCCCAATGGCAACGACGAGCCACGGCGCTTGCTGCGGCTGAACGTTTATTTCGACAACCCCGTCCCCACCAAAAGCGGCGACTTTGAGGATCGCGGTGGCTTCTGGGCACCCGTTGAAATCTGGCATCGGGATGCGGCGCACTGGAAAGACCTGTACCAGAAAGGCATGCGCGTACTGGTCGTCGGCCGCATGGAGCGCGAACCCTGGACGGACAACGAGGATCAGCCGCGCGAGACCTGGCAGATCAACGCGCGCAGCGTCGGCATCCTGCCGTTCCGCATCGAATCCGTGACCCTCAGCCCCCGGCAGCAGGAGACCGCGCAGGACACGCAGCCGAATTCCCAGGGCGATCAGGAACCGACCGCGCCGAAGGAGTCGAGGCGCAGGAAGTGACCCGGCATGGGGCGGCCGCAGGTGCTCGCCGCCCCATGTCCTGACGAGCTATCCCCAGGGGATAGCTCCATCAACGTCCACCGGCTTTCACGCGCTCCCGAAAATCGCAGCTCCCGGCCTGCACACCGAGCCGCACACATCTCCGGCTCCCGCCACTCCATCCCGTGAAAGGGGTCGCCACCGCATGCGGCTTGTTTGCTGCTGCCCCTGTTGGCTCTCGGCATCCTTGATTCCAGCAACTCAATGAACCACGGAATTCGGATGGACGGACATGCGGCTGTTCTTGTGCGAGAAGCCCTCCCAGGGCAAGGACATTGGCCGGATCGTCGGCGCGACGCAGCGCGGTGAAGGTTGTCTCAGCGGCTCCGGTGTCACTGTCACCTGGTGCATTGGCCACCTCGTGGAAGCGGCAGCCCCCGAGGCCTATGACGCGGCGCTCAAGCGCTGGTCGCTGGAGCAGTTGCCCATCATTCCCCAGCAATGGCGGGTCGAGGTCAAACCAAAGACCGCTACGCAATTCAAGGTCGTCAAGGCACTCCTGGCGAAGGCGACCCACCTGATCATCGCTACCGATGCCGACCGCGAAGGCGAGCTGATCGCCCGAGAGATCATCGAACTGTGCGGCTACCGTGGCCCCATCGAGCGGCTCTGGCTGTCGGCACTCAACGATGCGTCGATCCGCACAGCGCTTGGCAAGCTGCGGCCTTCATCCGACACGCTGCCGATGTACTACTCGGCGCTGGCGCGTTCGCGGGCCGATTGGCTTGTGGGAATGAACCTCAGTCGACTGTTCACTGTGCTGGGCCGGCAGGCCGGGTACGACGGCGTGCTGTCTGTCGGGCGCGTACAGACCCCGACGCTGAAGCTCGTCGTGGATCGTGATCGGGAAATCGCGGCCTTCAAGTCGGTGCCGTTCTGGGCCATCGACGTGTCTCTGTCCGCAGGTGGGCAGACTTTCAGCGTGCAGTGGGTTCCGCCCGATGGCTGCACCGACGACGCCGGCCGCTGCCTGCAGCAGCCCACCGCTCAGCAGGCCGCGCAGCAGATCCGCACTGCGGGTGCTGCCCAGGTGGTATCGGTCGAGACCGAGCGTGTGCGCGAAGGCCCGCCGCTGCCGTTCGACCTGGGAACGCTTCAGGAGGTTTGTTCCAGGCAGCTTGGGCTGGACGTGCAGGAGACCCTGGAGATTGCCCAGGCCCTGTACGAGACGCACAAGGCCACCACATACCCGCGTTCGGACTCCGGCTACCTGCCCGAGAGCATGTTCGCCGAGGTGTCCACGGTCCTTGACAGCCTGCTCAAGACCGATCCCTCGCTGCGCCCGATCATGGGCCAGCTCGACCGCTCTCAGCGCTCGCGCGCATGGAACGACAGCAAAGTAACGGCCCACCACGGCATCATCCCGACGCTCGAACCCGCGAACCTCTCTGCGATGAGCGAGAAGGAGCTGGCGGTGTACTGCCTGATCCGCGCGAATTACCTCGCGCAGTTCCTCCCTCACCACGAGTTCGACCGCACCGTTGTCGAGTTCTCCAGCGGCCAGCAGACGCTGGCGGCCACAGGGAAGCAGGTCGTTGCCCAAGGCTGGCGCCTGGTGCTGGCCGAGCTGCAAGCAGACGAGGACGGCGAAGCCGTCGCTCGCAGCCAGGTACTGCCCGCGCTGCGCGAGCGCCTGGCATGCCAAGTGGCCGAGGTTGAGATCAAGGCGCTGAAGACGATGCCGCCCAAGCCGTACACGCAAGGCGAACTGGTCAAGTCCATGAAAGGGGTCGCCAAGCTGGTGACGGACCCGCGCCTGAAACAGAAGCTCAAGGATACGGTCGGCATCGGCACCGAGGCGACACGGGCCAACATCATCAGCGGGCTGATCGCACGCGGCTATCTCGTGAAGAAAGGACGCTCCATTCGCGCATCGGATGCGGCTTTCACACTGATCGACGCCGTGCCTGCAGCAATTGCCGACCCCGGCACGACGGCCGTCTGGGAGCAGGCGCTCGACATGATCGAGACCGGACAGCTTACCCTTCAAGTCTTCATCGGCAAGCAGGCCGCATGGATTTCGCAACTGATCGCGCAGTACAGCAGCACCTCGCTGTCCATCAAGGTCCCCCAAGGTCCCGCTTGCCCGCAGTGCGGCGCACCGACGCGCCAACGCACCGGCAAGACCGGCCCCTTTTGGTCTTGCAGTCGCTACCCCGACTGCAAAGGCACGCTGCCAGTGGAAATCGGCGCGTCCAAGCGCGGTGCCTCACGCCCCCGCAGTAGTGGCCGAAAGGGTTCCTGATCGACCCATCTCCCCAAGAGCCGTGCCCGTCATCGGCGCATGGCTCGTGTCCCGCATGCCCTGCGGGACGCCCAGCGCGCAACGCCTTCTTATGTCCGTGTGCGCGTCCCGCCTGGCCGTCCCCGGCCGCGGGACCTGAAGGTAGTTTCTCCGCGATCCGCCATCCGCGCGTTCTGCTGATCTGCATTTTTCCGCCTCCGCGAAGGGTCCCCCGATGGCTTGCCAGACTGCGCGAGCCACCCGGAGACCCCTTCGTGGTCAGCGGTATTCGATGCCGTGCCCAACGGCGAAAAACTGGGCTCCTTTTGTGCGCGGATGTGCGCCAGAAGATGCCGGCGCCAACCACGACATGCGCCGGGTGCGATTGCTGACAGCAGACGGTTCTAGCGACGACCGAATCTGCAACAGCCCACGGGTGGTTTTGTCCTCCCGAGCCGAAGGCCGCATGGCCTTTGGCGCCTTTCTCCTGATGATCAACGTCGCAACGGGATCTCAGGTTTCGGCGCCATCTTCATCACCTTATCCTCGACTCACTCATTGTGACCCCGCTGCTTTACAGCAGCGTACCCAGCGGCATCGAGACGATACTCCTCGCGTCGACGCTGGGGGACAGCACATCGAACGTTCATTTTGCAGCGTGAGTCGGCATTCGGACGAGCGAAGCGAAGGGCCGGTTGCGACCCGTTGCTGACATTTATGCCACCGGATTAGCTGCCGAGAGGCGGTCTTCTATCGGCGGCCAAACAGCTCCGTTAAGTCAGTACGGATTGAACGGCACCTTCGACACGACTTCTGTATTGCCACAATTCCGTGGCGCGAAACGAGCGATGTGTTGGGTGGCTTACCGCTTCTGCGGTGAGCGCTTGCCAGCCTGGAGATACTTTCTCGTGCGCTCCAGACTCGCATCGGATTCGACTGTTCGCTCGCGTGCATATATGTCCGTTCCCATCGACGGCAGGAAGTGCTGCAACTCGGCAAATGAAGGCACGCTGGAAAAGATGAATCGAGTGGACGAGAAAGCTTGACCGGCATTCTCGTGCTCGACCATCCCCGCATCGAGCTCGACCGGCGAGATTGCGCAGTCTAGAGGCCGGAGCGCCTCCACCTCGATCTCTCCTTACAGTACAAGACCACATCAGGCGCCAGCGGGAACACTACATAGCTGCCGTCTTCAAGCGGTCCCAATCCTTTGACCCACATCGTGCTCTCCCCGTTCTTGATGCAGACGGGGTGGTCTGAGGTGAGCAAAGGCGTCGCACTCGGATTCTTGGCGAACATCCACACGCCATCATGGATGGACTCGGACATCTCCTCGATAACGCCTGCCACACCGAACATGGAAAATGCTAACGCCTTCTTTTCCTCGTCGCTTGCCAGACTAAGTTCTGAGTTCATCTCTCCCACGAGGAACGCGAGTAGTTCGCGCATTTCGCGCGTTCTGAAGTATTGGGACGAGATGAACTCGGTCAACAAGATGCGTTCTTCCGCTGACAGCGCAACGACATCCCTGGCGCGACCACTTCGGACTGCAGACAGTATACGGGCGAGCAACGGTGCGACCTGGGATTCCATGGACGCGAATGACCGCTCAACTTGAAGACGGTCCGCGCCTGCTTGCAAGAGCTCGGGCAACGTGTAGAAGCCTTGCTCAGTGAATTGCCCCGGGTTTTGCGGAGGCTCCACTCTTTGAGAAAATGGAGCCATCATGAGCAATCAAACGAAATTTTCCCCAGAAGTCCGAGAGCGTGCTGTACGTCTGGTGCAGGAGCATCGCGGCGAATATCCGTCGCTGTGGGCGGCAGTCCAATCCATTGCGCCGAAGATCGGTTGCGTGCCGGCCACGCTGTTGGAATGGGTCAAACGCAGCGAGATCGACAGCGGCATGCGTGACGGCATGACCACCAGCGAACGCGAACGCATGAAGGCGCTGGAACGCGAAGTCAAGGAACTGCGCCGGGCCAATGAGATTCTGAAGTCGGCCAGTGCTTTTTTCGCCCAAGCGGCGCTCGACCGCGAACTGAAGAAGTAAATGCCTATATCGACCGGCACCGGGACGTCTACGGGGTCGAGCCGATCTGCAAGGTGTTGCAGGTTGCCCCATCGGCGTATCGGCGTCACGCCGCCCGCCAACGCTATCCTGATCTACGCAGCGCACGCAGCCAGCGCGACGAGGTTCTGGCCGCTGAGATCCAGCGTGTCTGGCAGGCCAACATGCAGGTCTACGGCACACGCAAGGTCTGGCATCAGTTGCAGCGCGAAGGCATTGCCGTGGCCCGTTGCACGGTCGAACGCCTGATGCGCAGGCTGGGTCTGCAGGGTGTGCGGCGGGGCAAACGGGTGCGCACCACGATTGCCGACAGTGCCCAGGCTTGCCCGCTCGATCGCGTCAATCGCCATTTCCATGCCGACAGGCCCAATCAGTTATGGGTGTCGGACTTCACCTACGTGTCGACCTGGCAAGGCTGGCTGTATGTGGCCTTCGTCATCGACGTGTTCGCCCGCCGTATTGTCGGCTGGCGTGTCAGCAACACCATGAGCACAGACTTCGTGTTGGATGCTCTGGAACAGGCCCTGTATGACCGACAACCCACTGAGTCCCTGACGCATCATTCCGACAGAGGAGCCCAATACGTGTCCATTCGCTATACCGAACGCCTGGCCGAGGCTGGCATTGAACCGTCTGTCGGCAGTCGTGGCGACAGCTACGACAACGCTCTGGCCGAGACCATCAATGGGCTGTACAAGGCCGAACTGATTCATCGCCGAGCCCCCTGGAAAACCAGGGCTGCGGTGGAATTGGCAACGCTGGAGTGGGTCGCCTGGTACAACCATCAGCGTCTACTCGGGCCCATCGGGTATATTCCTCCTGCACAGGCTGAACAGGCCTATTACCGTACTCACTCTGAGCCTGTGCTGATGAACGCTGTACTTTAACCAAACAGCCTCCTCGATTCTCGGGGCAATTCACAGCCGCAATCTTCTCCGGGCTAACTGCAAACGTCGAGCCCGAGTGCTTGTCATAGACCCAAAGGCGACCTTCCGAGTTGACGAAATTGCGAAGATACAGGCGCGGTACGTAGTGATGGAGCCTGGGTTCGGCCATCGAGTGTCTTAGGCTGGAAAGCGATGGGGGAGTGCTCGTCAGCACGTTGGTGGTGCGCCTGAGCGTTTGCAGAGCGCTTTCTCTAGTGGCGAATGCGACAGAAATGCTCGGCTGCCGATGCTGACCTTCTCTCCTACCACGCCGACATCCGCTTCAATTCAGTAGCAGCGTACCTGAAAACGGACATTTACGACCGGCCGGTTGTGGCCGATAGCAGAAGTTGCCGAAATGGTAACCCAACCGCTGCCCTGGTCGAAGGGCTTTCTGTCAGCGACCCAGAATAACTCTTTCATAGCAGAGCTGTAGTTTTCCAGGGTTTCAGCGACTGACCGCAACCAGCCAGACCGCCGGATCCGCCAGACTGCTTCCAATTTCAACAGTCCCTTATAGCCGGCTCCTGCTTCCTATGACCAGCAGGCTGAGCGATCAATCGGGGCTGGGCCGGATGCCGTTTTCCAACTGACGCGGTACGGCACGCGTACGAAGCTGCCCGCATGTTCGCTGATTCGTCAGCACATGCCAGCAGCCAGGGTTTCAGGCTGCCGCGGGTCTGTCCCGCGTTGCCCACCAGTCCGCATCGCATCAGGTCAGCGGACGCCGTCCCCGTGACGTCGATGCTTTTTATCAACCGCGTGCGGGAGCTGCCATCCCGTGAGGGACTGGACCCCGCTTTCCAAGGAGTCCATCCATGTCCCAGAAAGCCTCTTTCGGCCAATTGGCCCTGACCTATTGCGGCAAATCCCTGCCGCTCGAAGTCCTGCAAAGCGCCGCCGGTCACTACATCGGCACGCGCGATACGGAAGGTCCCGTTTCGCGGGAATCCTGCGAGTACTTCCGAAGCTATGCCGCGGCTCAACGAGTCCTCGAACGAGGCGGCTGGTCGCAGCTCGCCATTCCCTGATCCAACCGGAGGAACGGTCATGAACCAGTTACTGCCGCAGGAAGTCGTCGATCAGATCACGCGAGAAGAGCAGCATTTCGCTGCAGCGCCCCAAGCCTTCTTCGAGGCATGGAAGCGCGGCGTCGAGATCGCTGGTCCGGAGTGGTTCGGCGACGGCACCGGTGAAGGCTTGCAGCGCGCCACCAGCAAGTGGGACCTGCGTCCCAACCTGCTGATGCTAAACGACGCTCTCGGCGTCCTGAGCGGTGGCCAGCGCATGTTCCTGTCCGCGATGGTGAGTTTCTACAACGCGCGCGAAGGCGGCGCGATGCTCAGGCGCTGCCAGTTCGAGGGGCTGTCCGACTTCGGTGGTCTCGATCTGCCACGCCGCAAGGTCATCGCTGACTTGCTGTTGAACTACAGCGGCTGGTGAGCCGGCTTGCGCCACACCAGCGCTTCTTCGTTCACTCGCTATAAGGGGCATGCGCCGACGAGGCCATGTCCCTCGATTCATTTCCTGTCGTCCAGTGCGGTCCTGACAACGCCATGGTTAGCGCTGCCTGACGCTTTTTTCCACTTTCAACCCACCGGGTCCAATTCCCGGTGGCGGGGATTGGCTCCATTATTCAGTCTGGAGAGTTCCCTATGTCACAGACACCCAACCCCTTTCTTCGCGGCTACTGGAATCTCAGAATCGTCCGCACGCTGTCCATCAGCTACGAGGACGGTAGCCCGCATGTCTGGCGCGCCATCCACGCGAGCCAGGAGCACTTCTCCGACGAGGAACTGGTTTCATCATCCTGCATCGTCTGCAACGATTTCGCAGTGGTCAGCAATGGCCCGGACCCCGTGAGTGCGGAGGTACTTGCCGAATGCGATGCTGGTGAAGGCATCAGCGGTGCTGGAGTGATCGGCGCCGTGGTCTATGCCATCCATGGTGATGACTTCGATGGCCGCCCGGTCCACATTGGCGACACCTATTCGGCCGAGGCTGCGCGGGAGGTTGTGCAGCGCCTGGGTTTCGAGACAGGGTATTACAGCCGGTGCTGGGAGATCAGCAGCGCACACATCAGTCAGGAAACCGGCCAGTACCTCGCCAGCCTGGCAGACCTCGCCACACCGGAGGCCTTCCTGTTCATCGCCTTTCGGGTGCCGTACAGCCCGGCGATCGGCATCAAGCTGATCTCCACGCCCTGGACGGACCAGAACCTGGAGCACGCCGAGGGCATCACCGCCGAGCAGCTTCGGCAGGAGCACTGGAACAAGGGTATGCCAGACGACCTGGCGAACATCCTTGAACTGGCCGGCCAAGCCGACGTGCGCATCCTCATCCTCGATGCGGACGCACCCGTGCTGTTGGGTCTGCCGCTGGCAGAACCCTAGCTTTTGCACTGAGTACCGTCCTTTCCTTCATTTCTCCCATGCCAGCCCGTCTCCCCGCCAGGAGTCGGGCTGGTCTATTTTCATAGGAGCATTTTCATGATCCACGATCCCATCTCGCCCGCAGCAGACTTTGAGCAACAGCTCGGAGCCTGCGTCAACGCCATGAGCCAGGATGACGCCATCGGCCAGATCCTGGTATTCGAGCGCATGCACGGCAGGCTGAACATGCGGCATATCGCCGACGCCGACTTGGTGGACACCGACATCGACGACTACGAAATGGTCGTGTTCGACGGCGGCAACACCAGCGGCGACACGTGGAAGCATGTCTTCTTCCCGCGTCAGCGCGAGCACTACTTCGTGTACGAAGCCTGACCCAACCAGCCCCTTTCGAGGGGCTTTTTCTTGTCCGCGGCATAGAAAAACCGGGGGCGATGCAGTGCCGTTTCATGCGGGCGGGTAGCCAGGCCCACGGTCATCCTCGCCCCATGTTTGTCGGCGTTGCCGTCACATGCCCAGGCAGTCGAGACCTTCGAGGCTGCAAGCACGGGAACCGTGCTGGTCGTCTTTTCCTACGGACGCACCGCGTCCATCCACCCACAAGGGACCTCTCCCTTACGGGCGGGAATCCCTTGTTTTTTCTAAAGGAGATTCCCATGGATCGTTCCCTCATCAAATCCATGATGCCTTCGCTTGTCGCAGGCCATGTGCCACGCAACGTGCGGTCGTTCAAATACCGCGTGTTCGATGATCAGCCGCAGTCCTCGACGCTGGGCTTTGCCATAGATCCCCAGCCCTTTGAAGGCAAGGTGGTTGCAGCCAACGACGACGCCATTGTCATCAAACTCAAACCCAGCGAGTTCGCGGTGCTTGATCCCAACCTGGTGACCACCGTACCCAGCGAAGGCGCAAAGGTGCATGTCCAACCGTATGCTCGTCGCCGCTTCGACGGCCTGCGTGCGGACACTCCGGAAGAGCCGCACGGAGATGACGTCCGATGGCATTCCCTACACCGTCAAGACGCACATCCTCGGCTCCGCACCGGCCAAGCTGCCCATCCCTGAGCCGCAGTGCTTGGAACTGGGCCAGCTTATCCAGCAGATGGAGGACATGCCGGCACCCGACGGGTTCCGGCGCATCACTCACATGCTGGTCGATGCCGGCGCCCGGGACTTCACCTGGGTCGATCCCACGCCGTCCAAGATCATTGAGACACCCCCGGCAATCAGCTTCACGGTTTCGACCGCAAAGTTCGAGGGCCAAGTGACGATCCTCTATGACCGTGGCGGCGACACCTACGTGGTGGAGCTGCGCCGCGACGGTGAGCTGGTCGATCGGCACGACGAGGTGTATTTCGACATGCTCGGTGAAGTGCTGGAGCGGCTTATCGACGACGGGCGCTGGCGCCTGATCAACGTGAACGTGATCGACACCAAGGCAATGAAACGGCGCTACGGCTGAATCCACAGCCTACCGGCGGCCCGTCCCCCTAGGCCTTCCATCCATTTGGGTGGAGGGCCTTATCTTTATGGCAGAACCAGGCGAACTCGACAAAGGGGAAACGCATGGATGCCGATTGTTTGCTGCCGCTCGCGCGAGGCGTTGCCATGCTGCCCCCATGCCTGCTGACGTTGTCAGCGACATGCCAGGCAACCATCGGTCTTCGAGGTTGCGGCGCAGTTTTCCCTGCGTGACCGAGCCAGCTCGCACCGCATCCATCTGCGAGCGGCCACCAGTCCTGGTGGTGGATGCTTTCGCCTTTTTCAACCCATCGCGGGGTTACGCACCTTTCCCCGCATGCGTGGGCTCGGTGTGTCTCCGCTTCACTATGGAGATTCACCATGAGCACCACGTCCAACGAGAAATCGTATTTCGACCTTCACACCTCGGGCATCGGCTACATCCAGCGTGTTCGTGAGGTTCCCGTTCGGGGCGGTCGCCGCGCGCAGCCATTCCTGGCATGCACCATCGCCGCATTGGTTGGTTCCGCCAAAGACCCCAGCTACCGCTACTTCGATGTCAAGGTCTCGGGTGCCGAGGCCAAGAAGCTGGTCGAGCGCTTCATCGGCATTGACGATCCCAAGCAGCGCCCACTGGTGCGCTTTCGCCTCGGAGACCTCTGGGGCGATGCGTACATCCGCGACAAGGGTGAGCACAAGGGCCAGGCAGCTGCTTCTCTGAAGGCGCGGCTGCTGAAGGCCGAGCCGCTTGACCGGGCCGAACTGGCTTCGATCAAGCAGCACGAGCTGATCACCCGCGGCATTGGCTACCTCAGCCGCGTGAAGGACGTCTCCCCCAAGGATGGCGATCCCTTCTTGTCATGCACCATTGCCGCCCTGTGCGGACCTGTCGATGAACCGGAATATCGGTACTTCGACACCATCGTCGCTATCCCCGAGGCTGAGCATCTGGTACGCCGGTGCATCCAGGCCATCGAAGGGGATCGCAAGGTGCTGATCGCCTTCCGTCTGAACGACATGAAGATTGATCCGTACATCCGCACCAAAGGAGAGCGCGCCGGGGAACCGGGAGCGAGCCTTGAATCGACGCTGGTCCACATCGGTCTCATCAAGATCGATGGTACCCAGGTCTATCCGACGATCCAGGCGCAAGCCGAGGCGCCACAAGCCCAGGACGCACCCGCGCCCGAAGCCGAGATGGTCGCTGACACCGCCTCCGAACAGCCTGCCGCGCCCGCCGGGAGCGAGCCCGAGACGCAAGTCGAGGAGCAGGCGCCTGCGTTGGCTGCTTCGTTCTGATCCGGCCTGGCCCCTCACGGGGCCTTGCCTTTTTCCTATTTCCCCAAGGAGAACCATCATGGCAGCCACATCGGCACCCACGAGATCAGTCCTGCCCATCGTCGTTCCGGGCCAGCTCACGCTGAGAACCATCCGAGGCAAGAACGGCCCGTTCACGGTCGGTCGCCTGACCACCCCCATCGGCGAGTTCGCTGTCAAGGACGCCGAGCTGGAGCAGTACCCCGAAGGCAAGTACGAAGGGGAGTTCATCATCCGTTACATCTTCGCCAAGTCCTACCCGGTCGCAGGTGGCGCGCGCTTTGAAGTCCGCGCCAATCTCGACGGGATGACGCTCAACGGCATCGACAAACTGAGTCGTGACGAAGCCCGCAGCTTCGCCAGCCAGGAGGTCGATCCGCTTGATGAAGAACTGGGCGAGCAGCCTGCGGCAACGCAGGCCAGGCCCGCCAGGGCATCCAGACCCGCCAAGCCCGCACCCGTGCAGGCGTGCGCAGACCCTCTGGTCGATACCACGCCTTTCGGCGTGGATGCGCCGACGCCCGCTGCGGCTGCCGCCACTGGCAGCACCAGCGATGGTGACGCCGCGCTGTTCGGGCTGCTCTGGCCGCTGGGAGAGTCCGTGAAACTGGACTCGACCATCGACCGCCGCACCCTGCGCGCACAGATCGCCCGCCTGGGTGAACTGGGCTACGCGCTGGACTTCAAGACGCAGGAGTGGAGCCGCCAGGCCGAACTGCAACCTGCGTGATCGCGGACACCGCATCTGCGGTGTTTTTCATCCACCCGCCGGGGTTCCTTTCCCACGGGGAGGCCTCCGGCTCCATTCTTCAGGAGGCCTCTCATGGGCTGGTATTTCTCCCCTCAAACGCGGTCTGAACTGATCGCGGAACTGATCGCACCGCAAGAGACCGAGCGCGCCAGCGTCATGGTCATCGCCCACGCGCTGCGCGGCAATGTCCTGTGGTCCGTCGCGGAAGTGACAGCCAAGGTCGAAGGCGTGCATCGTCATCTGGCTCCGGGCCAATCCCTGCGCACCATCCGCTGCCATCTGCTCGAACGCAGCGGCGGCCAGTGGGGCTACAAGCCGCTGGACGAGTCCATGCACCCGTACTACTACACGTGCCCCTTGCGTTATCTCGATATGGCACCGGAGCAGTCCGCCGAATGGCGTGCAGGCGTTCGCGCCTACCACGCGCGGCGGCGCACACCCACGGCACCTGCGGCACCTATCGCAGCGCCGATGGCATGAGTCAGGAGAAACCGATATGGACCCGATCCTGGCCGTGCTTGCCCCTTCGCTGCTGAAGCTCGTTGAAGGGAGTTTGTCCAACGACGAGGTGTCTTCCGACGAGGAAATGCTGGCGTACTTCATCAGCAACGGCCTCACCGAGGAACAGGCGCGGCAGGCACTGACCTACCGCGACCAATACCTCAACAACATCTACCTGGAGGGCTTCACGCCCGTCACTGCAGTGGATGTGGCGCTGCACTTCAACCCGCACACCCGGCAGTTCGAGCCGGACTGAGCGGTTTTTTCCCACCCCCTGGGGCAGTACTTGCCCCAACGGGCGGTGCTGTTCCCGTTCATCCGAGGACACCACCATGCCCGCACACACTTCTTCCACCACGCTGTACCGCATCGACGAATGCCCGGACGTGATGGCCGACGCCTGCGTCGGCGATGACCAGGGAAATCTGATCTTCCTGTCGATCTGGGCGCGCGATACCGCCGTCCAGCAGTTCCTCGCTCGTCTGACCCTCGGTCACGACGAACAGGGGCTGGACCAGTTCCACGTCATCACCGACGAGGGCGGCAGCGTCCCGGTGTTCGTCGGCAGCGTCGATCGTCTGGAAAAGCGCATGACCCGCGCCTACCGGCGAACGCTGTTCGGATCGCTCTCCAACGTGTGGCTGTTCGACCGGTGCTGCATCAAACCCGATAAGGCCAATGCCAGCGCACTGGCATTGCTGCCCAAGGGCAGCGTCCACCGGCTTGACCGCCTGTGGACGCTGGTGCGGGAGACCTGCCCATTGCCGCTGCTCGACCACTGGCGCGAGACCGTGCTGGAACTGCTGCAAACCCGCGAGATGCTGACCCGTCTTCCGTTCGCCCTCGGGCCGCTGGAAGGCCATCGGCTCGCCATCGACGTGCCGGCGCTGACACCGGCGCTGGGCGCCCTGATCCGCAGTGACGTGCTTACCGCCTATCCCTTTCCGGCCAAGATTTGGACATCGGAAGCGGTAGCGGCTTGACCCACCCGCGAGAGCACGCCAAGGCGTGCTATCGCATTTCATCCCCGTCAACCAGGAGACTTCCATGGCCCTCATGTTCCCGCGGCTTGCCCGCAACTTCATTCGCAATGGGTATTTCCCCACGGACGAACCCACGCTCGAAAGAGCCCTCAACGCACTGATGCCCAGCGATGGGCCGATGTGCATCCTCGATCCCTGCGCAGGCGAAGGCGTGGCGATCGCCGAAGCCGCTCATGCCCTCGGGCGCGAGCAGACCAAGGCGTTCGCTGTCGAGTTCGACGCGCAGCGCGCACGCCATGCCCGCGGCCTGGTCGATCACTGCCTGCATGCGGACCTGATGGATACGATGATATCCAGGCAGTCCTTCGGGCTGCTCTGGCTCAACCCGCCATATGGCGATCTGTCCAAGGACGTCAACGGCAACATCGGCTATCAGGGCCAAGGCCGTGCCCGCCTCGAAAAGCTGTTCTACCAGCGCAGCCTGTCGCTGTTGCAGTACGGCGGCGTGCTGGTCTTCATCGTCCCCGGCTACGTGCTCGACGCCGAGCTGGTCGGCTGGCTGACACGCCACTACACGGATCTGCGGATCTACCGAGCGGTGGAGACGCAGTTCAAGCAGGTGGTGATCTTCGGCCGCAGGGTGCGTCAGCGCGAGCTGGCACCCGATGGTGTCAAGGCCGTTCGCAATCTGCTGCTGCAGATTGGGAATGGCGAAGCCGAAGCCGAAGAACTGCCTGGCGAATGGCCGTTCCTGCCGTACATCGTCCCCGCCAGTCCGGCCGAGCCGGAGCAGTTCTTTCGCGTGACGATGGAGCCGGAGCAGTTCGCCGATGAAATCGGCCGGCTGCAAGGCTCTGGCCGTCGCTGGACACGCACCTGGGGGCCGCGCAGCAAAAGCTGCGTCCGCCGGCGCGTGCCTTGTCTCACTGGCATCTCGCCCTGGCGCTGGCTGCGGGTGCGATCTCGGGCGTCGTGCGCTCCAAGACGGGGCGTGTGCTCGTCGTCAAAGGTGACACCCACAAGGACAAGACGCTCCAGCGGGAATTCACCGAACGCGAAGACGGCTCCATCGCCGAGACCCGCATCCTCACCGACAAGTTCGTGCCGGTCATCCGCGCGTGGGACATGACCCCTGGCTCCGCGACACGGGGCGAGGTGCTGACCATTCGCTGATCTTTTCCACCATCGACGGTCCGCCGTCTCTTTTTCCCACCACGGGGCATGTCCATCGCCCCGCTTGGGGTGGTGCATGCCCCATTTTTTTTGGAGCATCACCATGTCCCTTGATCTCGAAACCACCACCGCCGAAGCTGCGTCCGTCCAGGGCGAATTACTGGATGCGGAATCTTCCCCTCTGACCCTGAGCCTCCAGGATTTCGTTGGCGAGTTCGGCGACGAACTGCTCGACGCCCTCAACAGCGCCAACCCGCCGGTCTATACCGGCCAGCCGCAGGCGCACCGGCAGCTCGTCGTCGCCAGCCTCAAGCGCAAGCTATTCCCCGCCCAGGCCGAAGTCGTTCATGCCGCCACTGAGTTGCTGATCGACCGGGGCGAACGTGCCGCGATCGTCAATGGCGAAATGGGTTGCGGCAAGACGACCGTCGGCATCGCCACGGCCGCCGTGCTCAACGCCGAAGGCTACCGCCGCACCCTGGTTCTTTCGCCACCGCATCTTGTTTACAAGTGGCGGCGCGAGATCCAGGAGACGGTGGCAGGCGCCAAGGTCTGGGTGCTCAATGGCCCGGACACGCTGGTCAAGCTCATCAAGCTGCGGGAGCAGTTAGGTGTGCAGCCCACGGGCCAGGAGTTCTTCGTCCTGGGCCGTGTGCGGATGCGGATGGGCTTTCACTGGAAGCCTGTCTTCACCCGGCGGCACACCCGCCACGGTGACGTGGCGGCGTGCCCGGACTGCGGCACGGTCATCACCGACCTCGATGGCGAGCCGGTCAACCCGATCGCACTCGAAGCCGAGGAGCACCGCAGGAAATGCAGCCATTGCGCCGCGCCCCTGTGGGCACTAATCCGCCCGCGCAGGCTATCCGGCAGCGACCAATCCTCGGCCGTGCTGAAAGCCTTGAAGCGCATCCCGACCATCGGAGAAGTCACCGCGCAGAAGCTGATGCAGAAGTTCGGTGATGGCTTCCTGGCGTCGATGCTGGGCGACAACATCCATGAATTCATCAACCTCATGGATGCGAACGGCGAGCTGGTGTTTTCCGACCGTCAGGCCACACGCATGGAACGTGCGATGGCCAACATGGAGTTCGGCTTTGGAGAAGGCGGCTATCAACCCTCGGAGTTTGTGAAGCGCTATCTTCCACAGGGCACGTTCGACCTGCTCATCGCCGACGAGGCGCACGAGTACAAGAACGGTGGCAGTGCCCAGGGACAGGCCATGGGCGTGCTGGCGGCGAAGGCTCGCAAGACCTTGCTGCTGACCGGCACGCTGATGGGCGGCTACGGGGACGATCTCTTCTATCTACTGTTCCGCGCCTTGCCCGGGCGGATGATCGAAGACGGCTACCGCCCGACCACGAGCGGCAGCATGACCTCGGCTGCGATGGCGTTCATGCGCGATCACGGTGTCCTGAAGGACATTTACTCCGAAAGCACTGGTACGGCGCACAAGACGGCCAGGGGCACCAAGGTATCGGTGCGCACGGTCAAGGCTCCCGGCTTCGGGCCGAAAGGGGTCTTGCGCTGCATCCTGCCGTTCACGATCTTCCTCAAGCTCCGAGACATCGGTGGCAACGTCCTGCCACCCTATGACGAGGAGTTCCGCGAAGTCGCGATGGACACGGCGCAAGCCGCGGCCTACCGTGACCTGGCGGGTCGACTGACCGCGGAGCTGAAACAGGCTCTGGCGCGACGCGATACGACCTTGTTGGGTGTCGTCCTCAACGTGCTGCTGGCCTGGCCGGACTGCTGCTTCCGGTCGGAGACCGTGGTGCATCCACGCACGCGCAACACCTTGGCGTTTGTCCCGGCTCAGTTCAACGAGTTCGAGGTGATGCCGAAAGAGCGCGAGCTGATCGACATCTGCAAAGAGGAGAAGGCGCAGGGCCGCAAGGTACTGGCCTACACGGTCTATACCGGTACGCGCGACACCACGTCGCGTCTGAAGGTGTTGCTGGAGCAGGAAGGCTTCAAGGTGGCGGTGCTGCGCGCAAGCGTGGATGCCAGCCGCCGCGAGGACTGGATCGCCGAGCAACTGGACCGTGGCATCGACGTGCTCATCACCAATCCCGAGCTGGTCAAGACGGGGCTGGACTTGTTGGAGTTCCCGACGATCGTGTTCATGCAGTCGGGCTATAACGTGTACTCGCTCCAGCAGGCCGCGCGCCGCTCGTGGCGCATTGGGCAGAAACAGCCGGTGCGTGTGATCTACCTGGGCTACGCTGGTTCCTCGCAGATGACCTGCCTGGAGCTGATGGCCAAGAAGATCAGGGTCGCGCAGTCCACTTCGGGCGATGTGCCGGAATCGGGGCTGGATGTGCTCAACCAGGACGGTGACTCGGTGGAAGTGGCATTGGCAAGGCAGTTGGTTTGCTAAATGGTCGTCATGCTTGATCGGCCCCCTCGGGGGCCGATTTCTTTTTGAGGCCGTCATCACCGTGTTCGGCTGCGTTCAAAAAGAGAGGATGCAAGGTGTCTAGCAGATTGGTTAGTGCTTCCACTAGGCGCGCAATGGTCAGCGCGATCTCCTTGCTTTCTCCGGAAAAGTGATTTCTCGCAAGCTCATCAACATCAATACCGTCCGTATCCACACCGAACTGACGGATGGACTGAAACAGACCGAGTTCGCGACTTGTAAAGGCTGCGGCATGAATCAGCTCATTGCGTGGCCCTCGATAGCTTTCCACTGCCTGCGTGACAGCCTGCAGAGCAGTACTGATATCAGGATGTTCGATTTCCACCTGTTTCTGAACGAATTTGTTGCCACCAATGAGCTCGAATTTTGCCTTGTTCATCAGTAGTGCAGAACCAACCAGACGATGTGCCCGATCGACGAACCCCATGACGCGCAGCACGAAATTCTCGTAGTGATAGCGGTAGATATCTGGGTCTGGTGTTGGCTGATCACTCAGGTCTATCACGAAATTCAAGGTCATACGCAACGCCGCCAAGGCATTGTCCAGCTCCGATACCCTGTCGGCCACATTGGCTGCATAGATCTCTGCAGCAGATCCTGGAAAAGTGTGCCTTCCCGCCAGAAATTCAGTCAGCCCCTTGTGAGCATAGCTTTGCAGATATGGCATCAACACCTGCAGGCTGGGATGGTCTATCAGGTTGTGTCGATGTTCTTTATCGTCATCTGGTTTCATCACGTCTCGCAATCACCTTCTGTTCTCATGGCTGCTCACCGATAGTCTGCCGCATTGCCGACGAGCCTACGAGGCAACACCACAATCCGGTAGCAGCAAGTTTCCCATTGAATGCTGCCTTTCGCACAGCACAGGGCGAAGGTATCGGCTCATTGCAACAGAGAGCCGAACCATGCCCGCAAGCCACCCCTACCGGCGACTGGCCGAAGCTGGTCTGCTGACCGCAGCCCTGGTCAGCGGCTGCGCGACCACCACGGCGCCGCTGCCACCCGAGCCTATCGAGGAAGCCGCGCCAGTCGTCGAACCTGAGGCGCCTAATTTCATTCCTGTTGTGCGCTACGGCCGCTACACGCTGGTCGAACTGGCGCCCACGGCAGCGCAACGTGACCTGCTGCTGCAGATCATTGATGTGTCCATGCCCGAGGATGCCCGTGCCACGGTTGGCGATGGGCTGCGGCATGTGCTCAAGCGTAGCGGTTATCAGCTTTGCGAGTCCGCACATGCCGTGATCGACCTGTATGCGCTGCCGCTGCCGGCAGCGCATCTGCATCTAGGCCCCATGACCCTGCGCGATGCGCTGCTCACGCTGGCAGGCCCCGCCTGGGAACTTTACGTGGATGACCGGGCACGGAAGGTCTGCTTCGAGCGGTCCGGTGACGGCGCGAGCGCCGACCCCACGCCCGAGCCTCCCGCAGCCGAAGCCGTGCAGACCTTCCCGCTGATGCCGCCGATGTCGGGAGGCCAGCCATGAACGCCCCGCAATCGCTGCGACGCCCGACTGCCGCTGTGGTGATGCACAGCCTGCTCTGGCTCTGGTTGATCGGCCTGAGCGTCTTCGTGGCCCAGGGCTACCAGGCGATGAACGATCAGGCTGACCAACAACGGCTCGATGCCCGTCTGCAGCGGCTCGAAGCGCAGGTCGTTGGGCTGGCAGAAACCACTGAGCCTTGCAACAGCGGCCCGCAGCAGTAACGGTCGCTGGCCTGCAAGACACCCGTCAGGCCTTGGAAGCACGCATTGCCCAGGTCGAACAGACGCTGGGCGACCATGCCGCTGCCGACGATCTTCAGGCGCTGCGTGCGGAAGTTGAGCAGATCAAGACGCTCCAGAGGACTACACGAACCGCGGCACCCGCCCAGTCACATACCAAGCGCAAGCCTGCTACCAGGCCTGAACCGCCGCCGCTGCCGTTCCGCGTCGTCGGTGCCGAACTGCGCGCCGGCCAGCGCAGCGTGTCCGTCGCGCCGAGCGCCGGAAATTTCAACCCCGACCAGGTTCAGGTGCTGCTGCCAGGCGATGCCGTCGGACCGTGGCGTTTGCAGGCCATCGAAGGCAATACCGCCGTGTTCCAGGCGGGCAGCCATACCCGCCGCGTGGCGATTCCTTGAGGTCCGTGCGATGAAACACCGTCCCGTCCTCATTGTGCTGCTGGTGGCACTGCACCTGCCGGTGTCCGCGCAGCAGGCAACTCCTCAAGCCGCCAACATCCAGCCCGCTCGCACCAGCCAGAGCCAGTTTACGCACAGCCAAGACGCACGGCTGGCGAAGGAATGGGGACTGCGCGACGACGAGTTTTCCCGCTACCGCGAACTGATGGAGGGGCCGATCGGCATCTACTCGCCGAACCTTGACCCCCTGTCTGCACTGGGCATCGAGGCTCGTTCGGACGAAGAGCGGCGGCGCTACGCAGAACTGCAAGTACAGATCGAAGCGCGCCGTGTGGAGAAGCTGTTGGCCTACCAACGCGCCTACGACGAGCCTGGCAGCGCTTGTACCCTGGCATGCAGCGCGTGAATCTGCCCGACGACAAGCCCGGCGCAGTCACAAGTACCGGTTCCTTGCGTGGGAGCGGCCGCACTGCGGTGTTCGTTCGCGATGGCTGCGTTGCGTGCGCACAGCTCGTGCAGCGTCTTCAATCGACGGGCGCCGAGTTCGACCTGTACATGGTTGGCAGCCGCCAGGACGACGCGCGTATCCGCGACTGGGCCAAGCGCGCGAACATCGATCCGGCGCGCGTGCGCAGCGGCAGCATCACACTCAACCATGACGGTGGCCGCTGGTTGTCGCTGGGCTTGCCCGGCGAGCTGCCCGCGGTTGTGCGCGAGGTGAACGGCCAATGGCAACGCCAGCCGTGAACACGATCCTGCGAGCAGTGCTGCTCGTCACTGGCTTCTGCGCCTGCGTCGCCCATGCCCAGGAAGTGCCGCCGCCGGCCTATCAGCTCGCCGCCCAGCGCGCAGGCATCCCCTCGACGGTGCTCTACGCCGTGGCCTTGCAGGAGAGCGGCATCCGGCGCAATGGTCGCATCGTCCCATGGCCTTGGTCACTCAACGTCGCTGGCCAGTCACGCCGCTTCGCCACCCGCACTGATGCCTGCGCGGCCTTGCAGCAGGCGATGCGTTCCACACCCCACACCCGCATCGACGCGGGCCTGGGGCAGATCAACCTCGGCTACCACAAGCAGCGCTATGCCCGCGCGTGCGACTTGCTGGACCCGTATCGGAATCTGGCCATCGCTGCCGAGATCCTGAAGGAACAGCACGCACCCGGTGAGGACTGGTTGCTGGCGATCGGTCGCTACCACCGCCCCGCAGGCGGCGAGCCTGCCGCCCGCTACCGGCGCAGCGTGTCTCGCCACCTTGCTCGCGTGCAGGGCACGCGCCCAACCGCTGCGGTTTTCGCCGCACGCCAGGAGAGTTCCCCATGACGACATCCCATCTGGCCAGGTTCTCAGTGAAGGGCCTGTTCGTGCTGCTGGCAGGTCTTCCACTGGCCTCGCTTGCCGGCGAGCCGCTGATCGTGGTCGAAGACCGTGGCGGCACGTCGGCGCTTCCGTATTACGAAACTCTGAACCTCCAGCCGCGCGCCAACACGCCGGCCCGGCCGCCCATCCTGACACCTCAGATCCCTGCCACACCGGCGGATGAAGCCACGATGCTGCCGGTGCGCAGTGCCAAGCTCACACCCGGCACCGTCGAGCGGCGGGTGATCGAGGCTCCGGGCCTGCGCCCCTTCGTGGTCGTGGGAGATGAAGAGGCTTCGCATGCCTGGTTGCGCCGCCATGCGGTCTCGCTGCGCGAGCGCGGCGCGGTCGGTCTGGTGGTCAATGTCGAGACGATGCAGGGTCTGATGCGGCTGCTGCGCGCGCTGGTGCCGGGCGTGCCGCTCGCGCCCGTGTCCGGCGATGATCTGGCCGAGCGCCTGGGCCTGCGGCACTACCCGGTGCTGATCACGGCCACCGGCATCGAGCAATGAAACTATGTCGGGGAAACAGCCGGTCGAGGTACTGCTTCGCCCAGCGGTGGAGCTATATACCGTCGCAGCGTGTGCCAGCGCCGCGTTTCTGTCCCTGGTGGCCCCGTGGTCGCTCGCGCTGAGTCCATCCATGGGCGTCGGCAGCGCACTGGCTTTCGGCGTCTATGGCGTCATCCGCTACCGCGATGCCCGCGTCATCCTGCGCTACCGGCGCAATATCCGTCGCCTACCGCGTTACGTGATGACCAGCAAGGATGTGCCGGTCAGCCAGCAGCGGCTGTTCGTCGGGCGCGGTTTCCTGTGGGAGCAGAAGCACACCCATAGGCTCATGCAGACGTACCGGCCGGAATTCCGCCGCTACGTCGAGCCAACGCCCGCGTACCGACTGGTGCGGCGTCTGGAAGAGCGGCTGGAGTTCGCGCCGTTCCCTCTGTCCCGACTGTCGAAACTCACCGGCTGGGACGTGCCCTTCAACCCGGTGCGGCCGTTGCCACCAGTGGGCGGCCTGCCGCGCCTGCACGGTATCGAACCCGAAGAGGTGGACGTCAGCTTGCCACTGGGCGAGCGTGTCGGGCATTCGCTGGTGCTCGGCACCACACGCGTGGGCAAGACGCGGCTGGCCGAGTTGTTCGTGACCCAGGATATCCGGCGCAGGAACGCTGTGGGCGAGCACGAGGTGGTGATAGTCATCGACCCCAAGGGCGATGCCGATCTCCTGAAGAGGATGTATGTCGAGGCCAAGCGCGCGGGCCGCGAAGGCGAGTTCTACGTCTTTCATTTGGGCTGGCCGGACATTTCCGCGCGCTACAACGCCGTCGGGCGCTTCGGCCGCATCAGTGAGGTGGCCACCCGCGTCGCGGGGCAGCTTTCCGGTGAAGGCAACTCTGCCGCATTCCGAGAGTTTGCCTGGCGCTTTGTCAACATCATCGCGCGCGCACTGGTGGAGTTGGGACAGCGCCCGGACTACCTGCTGATCCAGCGGCACGTCATCAACATCGACGCGCTGTTCATCGAGTACGCCCAGCACTACTTCGCCAAAACGGAGCCCAAGGCGTGGGAGGTGATCGTCCAGATCGAGGCGAAGCTCAATGAGAAGAACATCCCGCGCAACATGATCGGGCGAGAAAAGCGCGTGGTGGCGCTGGAGCAGTACCTCTCGCAGGCGCGCAACTACGACCCGGTGCTCGATGGCCTGCGCTCTGCCGTCCGCTACGACAAGACGTACTTCGACAAGATCGTCGCCAGCCTCCTGCCGCTGCTGGAGAAGCTCACCAGCGGCAAGATCGCGCAGCTCCTGGCCCCGAACTATTCCGACCTGGCCGACCCGCGACCGATCTTCGACTGGATGCAGGTTATCCGTAAGAGGGCCATTGTCTATGTGGGTCTGGACGCGCTCTCCGACGCCGAGGTCGCCGCAGCAGTCGGCAACTCGATGTTCAGCGATCTCGTGTCGGTTGCCGGGCACATCTACAAGCACGGGATCGACGATGGCCTGCCAGGTGCCTCGACCGGTGCGCGCGTACCGATCAATGTCCACGCCGACGAGTTCAACGAGCTGATGGGCGACGAGTTTATCCCGCTGATCAACAAGGGCGGCGGTGCTGGTCTGCAAGTCACCGCATACACGCAGACTCTTTCGGACATCGAGGCCCGCATCGGCAACCGCGCCAAGGCCGGTCAGGTCATCGGCAACTTCAATAACCTCTTCATGCTGCGCGTGCGCGAGACTGCAACCGCTGAACTGCTGACGCGGCAACTACCCAAGGTCGAGGTCTATACAACCACCATCGTGTCCGGCGCGACCGACAGCTCGGACATTCGCGGGGCGACGGATTTCACCAGCAACACACAGGACCGCATCAGCATGTCCAGCGTGCCGATGATCGAGCCGTCGCATGTCGTCGGCCTGCCCAAGGGTCAGTGCTTCGCGCTACTGCAGGGCGGTCAGCTTTGGAAAGTGCGCATGCCGTTGCCGGCGCCGGACCCGGATGAAGAGATGCCCGCGGACTTGCAGCAGCTGGCTGTGTACATGCGCCAGAGCTACAGCGAAGCGACGCAGTGGTGGGAGTTCACCAGCTCCCCAGCATTGCTGGACACGGGCCTGCCCGACGACCTGTTGGATGACGGCGCTCCGGCCGAACCCCCTGCGGAGACCACCGCCACCGACGATAGCCTTGGCAACGAGGCTTCGCCATGAAGGACGCCGCCTCGACTACACGACGGGAGCAGAACCAGCGCCAGGGCCTGATCGTCGGCACCATTACCTTGCCGTTCCGCCTGCTTGGCGTCCTGATCGGCTCACTGCTGTTTTCGATTGTCGTAGAGTGCGTCGGCATGCACCTGTTCTGGCAGGACCAGGGCTGGCGGCACTCGCAGCAGATGTTGCAGTACGAGCTGGGGCATCTGTCCAGCCACTTCACGCGCAGCGTGGTCGTGCAGGAGCCGGGGCGCACGGCGCACGATCTGGTAGATACCGGCTATGAATGGGTGTTCGTGCGCTCGGGATTATTGGAGCGCGTGAGCCAGACCGCCGAGCGTGTCCGCGTGCCGAGCCGAGAGCAGACGCGTGACTTCCGTTACTACATCAGCCAGGTTTATGTCTGGTCAGAGCGCTACCTAGTCGCGGCGGCCTTCACCACGCTGACCTTCCTGATTCGCCTGCTGGTCCTGGTGCTCACGTTACCGTTGATCTTCACCGCGGCGTTCGTTGGCCTGATCGACGGGCTTGTGCGGCGCGACGTGCGCCGGTTCGGCGCGGGAAGGGAGTCTGGCTTCATTTACCACCGTGCGAAAGCCAGCTTGATGCCGCTGGCTGCGTGGCCATGGATCATCTACCTGGCGCTGCCGGTCTCCGTGCATCCACTGCTGATCCTGCTGCCGAGCGCTGCCTTGCTAGGACTGGCTGTGAGTTTGACAGCGGGGAGTTTTAAGAAGTACCTATAAGGCAAGCAATTTAGCTCAGTGCTATCCAGAGAGAAGTACGTATCTGAACCATCGACATACTCATGAAATCTCTGTTCTAAGCAGCCACTCGATCTGTCGGCGTGTGGTGGATATGATCTGCCCAAAGATTCGCGCCTCAACATCCGGCTCGCGATTCTCAATAGGGAAGTCGGCAGCCCTGCCTCCACCGACCAACAAGACTTGAACAGCAGAGCCAACGTACTTAGCTAGTTCATGCCTATAGCCAATTGCCTGTACGTAATCACCGTGATTCAGCGCGTGGCCTGGCCGCTTGAATTCGATCAATAAGTACTTGCCGCTCAGATTCTCGTTGAGAAGCAGGTCGGGACGTTTGTCAGCCTTGTCTCCCGTATATTCTTTTCCAAGAATATCTTCCACTTGGCGACGCAATGTGCTGTTTGAGCTGAATAGGGAATACTCTGGACCAAATACCCACAAGTTTCTTTCCAGGGCTTTGTGCAAAATGGCTTCGGTAGTTGCGGCATCACGAACCAGCTCCTCCAAGTGATCAAGAAAAACTTGGCGTGCCTCAGCTTGCTGAACCAGGAATGCCATTTCTGCCAAGCCAAATTTATCCAACTGCTCGGCAATCCCTGCGACGTCGCCCGAAGTTGCGTCCGCAATGTGCTCTAAAAGAATGCGGTAATCGGATCGCTCCATCGCTTCCAGCAACACATTCACAATCGGTTCAACCTTACTTTCCGGTTCGCCGTAATACTTGTCGAGGATTTTCTTGATCGCGCGATCTGCGAAGACCCGTTTGTGTTCCGGCAGCGCTGAGAGTCGAGTAAGAATAGCTTTTTGCAGTCGAGCCTGCGCAAGTTGGATTTCTTGCCGGTACTGCTGCTCATACGCCTCCCGGAGAATGGGCTGGACGTAGGCCTCAACCTCTTTTAAAAGCTCACTGTTCTCAACAGGAGCATCCCAACCCGCAGTGATGTGATCGCGTAGTCCATCCGCCTCAACCTCGCCGTATAACTTCCGGAGCAACTTGGGCGGGAAGTCATCCCGCTGATCCAAGCCAAAGAATCCTGGTCGTCCCACGGACTTACCATCTACGCGTAAGGTAATTCCAGGCTGGCGCAATCCAGACTTGCCATCACTGATTGAGAACCGCAGTTTCACCGCGCCCACGTTCGGCAATGTCTGACCCTGCTCTATGTAACGTCCTGACACGTCATCGACATCCAAACGCTTGCCGTCGACCGTGATCACGAAGTCGTCCTGTCGGCCGTAATCCTGCAGTAGGATCTGGCGAAGGCGATTGGCATCCGGGTAGGCCAATCTCTGGTGCAAGTCGTTGAGCGTAATGGTGGTCCCGTGCAGTTCGGGCGCGCACGGCTCGCTGTCCAAGCTGATATCCAGCTGCTCGATATCTTCGACACGCGCAAGGTCATCAAGGCGCAGCGAAATCCGGCATAAACGACCGCGCGCACGCGTTTCGAGGACCATGGTTGCCGCCGCCATGAGGCCGGAAAACTTACCGATGCCTTTTCTGCCCTTGACCGGTCGGTTCTTCCCTGATGTACGTTCTCCGCGCCGTGAGCGGCGATCCGATGCTATAGCTAGATAATGCCTTCGCAGCTCTTCTTCGGTCATGCCGCTTCCATCATCCTCGATGACGATAGAGCCACCGCTTAACGGCTTCGGAAGGGTGATAGATACGTGCTCGGCATCGGCATCCCATGCGTTATCGACGAGCTCCTTCAGCGCTCGTTCCGATGACGAGTATTCCTGACTCAGCAATGTGGCGAGTCGAGAATCAACCTGAAAGCGCAGCTGGGCACGGCTCATATCACACTCCTTCGAATCAGTCCTTTATCTCGAACCGCAAAAAGTCTGTGAGCCGCTTCGACTCTGCGATTTCATCGTGCGGCACCAAAATGTACTTCCACGGTTTGCCTCCGACATTCTTGGCGTGATCTGAAGCGTGTTTGCACCAGCGCACTGCCGCAGCCGCCTTGGCAAGAACCTCATCTGTTTTCAGATCGTCTCGCTTCTTGCTCTCGGCCAGAAGGATGCACTCATCCATCTCCACCACGAAATCCGGCACGTACTCGGGCTGCTCGGTGCCAAGCTTGTAGTAAATCTGGAACTGCCCCTTCGCAGGCTTGAACCACTTCAAGGCGTCGCGCTCCAGGATGACGGCGAAGCGGCGCTCGGTGTCCGAATCGAACTTCTGCAACGGGTACAGGCACTTCGTGAAGCCGCCGAATAGCATCGACTTGATGCGGCCCACGTCCTCCACCGTCTCGCGGAAATGGTGCGGAGCCTGCCCTGCCGTGGCGGTGTAGTTGCACGGCTTGAGTTCCGTAAAGCCGCGACTGACCTGCACCTCGTACTCCGTTGCTTCCTCCCAGAAGTGGGCCATCATCTGCGCATGGATTGCGCGCGCGATCAGGCGCCGGTCACGATCGAGGACGTTGACGGCCTCTTCTTCGGACAGATAACTGCGCAGGTGCTGCACCATCTGGCCCGCGAGGTCGTAGAGCAGATCGGCGTGGGTGAAATAGTCGATGTCGTCGAAGTCGACTAGCGCGTGGACGATGTAGTCTTCCAGACGCTGCTCTCTGAGCCCGACCTCGGTAGCCAGCGTGAACTGCTCGTTGGTGCGCAGCATCTGCCCAACGATCTCGCGTTCACCCGGCTGAAGATGAAGCTGGCTCACATCGAGCTTGAATGGATGGAACCCTGTCGTGACCTCGCCAGTGGGCACCACGGCAATACGCGGGATATCGATCGTCTGCTGGACCACGATTTCCGTGGTCTTGGCCACCACGGCGGACAAGTCAAGTGCGGGGGCTGAATCATCCACACCCGCCAACAACTCGCCTTGCAGAGGTTTCAACCGCTCCGTCACCTCCGCAAGAATCTCTTTCTGCACTTCGGGTTTCAGCAACGCACCGCTGGTAGGCACCAGATCGCGTTTGACCTCGTACTTGCCAATGACGTCCATAACCACGCGCGCGGCCTGCTTCTCCGCCTCCGTGGTGAACACCGGTTCAGGGGCTGGCACTTTCGGTCCGCTGTCGGTGCCAGAAGGCCCTGTGACCAAGATCGGCGTGTCCGTCAAGCCGAGGCGCGACGCTGCCCCGGATTCGACCTGCACGCTGACCTTTCTGTCGTCAGCATTCGGTGCTTCAAGGATGACCTGCTTCAGACGAATTGGCGAATCGCCACGATTGGCTTCGTCGATGATCTCTTGGAACTTGTCGTGCGCGACGATGTTCAAGCGATCCACCGCCGCGACACCCGTGCGTTTGCCGTAGGGCAGTCGCAGGCCACGTCCGATGGACTGTTCGATCAGCGTGCGGGCATTGGCGGCGCGCAGCGGCACGATGGTGTAGAGATTGGTCACGTCCCAGCCTTCCTTGAGCATGTTGACGTGGATGACGATCTCGGTCGGCTCATCCGGGCTTTCCACCGCCAGCAGTCGTCGGATCATCTCTTCCTCTTCCGCGCCACTCTTGCTGGAGTCAACCTGGATGACCTTGTCGGCGTAGCGTCCTTCGTAGAACCGCTCCGACTCAATCAATTCCTTGAGCTGTGCCGCATGCGTGGTATCTCGGGCGATAACCAGCATGAAAGGCTTGACCGGCTTGACGCCGTTCTCGCGGGCGTAGGTCAGCAGTTCGACCTTGGTCGTCTCGTGCAGGCGCACGCCGTCTTCCAGCTTGGTCTTCTCGATTTCTTCGGGCGTGTGCGCCTTGGCGTCGAAGTTGCGTTGAGTGACCACGGCAGGCTCTTTGACGAAGCCATCCTCCATTGCCCGCGCCAGTGGGTAATCCATGACCACGTTCTTGAACGGCACTGGTCCCTTGCTGGATTCCACGAAGGGCGTCGCCGTCACTTCCAGGCCGAACAGCGGTTTCAGTTCATTGATGGCACGAACGCCTGCACTGGCGCGATAGCGGTGTGATTCGTCCATCAGCAGCACAAGGTCGGGCAGATTTGCCAGATGGTTGAAGTAGCTGTCGCCCAGCACTTCGCGCATGCGCTTGATGCGAGGCTCCTTGCCACCGCGCACCTCGGAATTAATCTTGGAAATATTGAAGATGTTGATACGTACATCTTGGGCGAAGCCCTGTGGTTGATCATCCACTGCCGCGCCGGTTTGGTCGTAGTTGTCACCGGTGATGATCAGCGGCGGTTGCTGCGCGAATTCGGCAATTCCCTTGAACACGTACTTGGGCGTATTGCGCGTGAAGTCCGTGATCAGCTTGTTGTAGATGGTCAGATTGGGCGCAAGCACGAAGAAGTTGTTGATGCCGTGCGCCATATGCAAATAGGCTATGAAGGCTCCCATCAGCCGAGTCTTGCCTACGCCCGTTGCCAGCGCAAAGCACAGCGAGGGGAACTCGCGCTCGAAATCCTCCAGCGTAGGGAACTCGGCCCTTAATGTGGAAAGGATGGATGTGAGATCTCGCTCATGACTCAGCAGATCGGGGGCGGCCTCGATCATGCGTGCCAGCCGGGAAAGGGATTCTGCCTGCGGCGGACGAAGAGACAAACGACCAGTGACGGCGTGCAGGACGCGGTTGCTCATTATTCGTCCTCCCCAAACAAGCCGCCCTGATTCGAATTCGTGGCAGTCACTTTTCTGTTCCTGGATTTCTTGTTGAGGGCCTCGGCGGATGCAGCAGGATCCACTGGATCAGGTTTGGCCAACGGCAGGTTCGCCACGTTGAGGCTGTAATCGTCATGGCCCCATTCGCAGCGGGCCAACACCATCTTTGGAATTTTCTTCAGCGTTAGATTCGGCCATCGTTCCGCCGCCTTGGCGGCCGTCACACCCCGAAACGCGGAGCAGCATACCAGCAGGCTCTGGTCGGAACCCACTTCGTCGGAAAGTGCCTGTAACTGGTCGGCGGACAGGTTCTGCGTGGTGACGTAGATGAAATCCCGCTCACTGGAGTGGCCGTGCTGCCACCAATGCGTTTCCGAAGGTGCATAGGTGAAACCTTCCAGCTTGCACAGGGCTTCGGCCAGTTGCGCTGCGTTGTATTCGGGATTGATGATGGGGTTGCCCCAGTGATCGTTGACGATCAGGCTGGGCGCCAGACGGTAATAGCGGAAGCCGCCGCCGCCTTTCCAGCCCGTGCTTTCGGTTACGCCGCCTTTGTCTTCACCGTCAATGACCTTCTTCAGGCGCGGGATGATATGGGTGTGGCAGTGTTCGCCGAGTTCGACCATGATCCAGCGGCGGCCCATTTTGTGTGCGACTGCGCCAGTGGTGCCAGAACCAGCGAAGGAATCAAGCACCAAGTCGCCAGGGTTCGTAGCGAGTTCCAAAATTCTTTTAAGCAATTTTTCGGGCTTGGGAGTCATGAAAACATCGTCGTCATTGATCCCCTCGAAGAGCTTGCGAATTTCAACCTTCGCTTCTGCATTGGTTCCCACGTCTTCGTGAAACCATAGTGTTGCCGGAACTACACCTTGCTTTGCTTCGCTAAGGAACTTCTTGATTCGAGGCGTTGCAGTGCCATCTCGACCCCACCAGATGCGGCCATCCTTTTCAAGTTCGTCAAACGTAGCCTTCGAGACTCGCCAATAGGTGCCTGATGGCGGAGTGAAGGATTTTCCGGATGGAGAGATGATTTCGTATGTTCCCTGGCTGTAAAAGTTGCGCGCTTGAATAGCGTTGGTAGTCCAAGGGCCACGCGGATCGTTATCCTGATTTGAGTACGAGCCATCAAGCGCGGCGCTTCTCGGCAAAAGATTTCGTTGCCACCCTGTAATATCTTTGGCGTAGACAAGAACGTATTCATGCATATCGGAAAAATACTTGGCAGAGTTCTTTACCGTGAATAGTTTCTGCCATATCACAGACGCGACAAAATTGGATCTCCCGAAGATCTCGTCGCACAGCACCTTTAGGTAGTGTGCTTCATTGTCATCAATAGACATCCACAACGAACCATCATCCGACAATAGCCGTTTGATGATCTCCAGTCGGTCTCGCATCAACCCCAGCCAGATGGAATGTTCAAGCCCATCGTCGTAGTGTGTAAATGCACTGCCTGTGTTGTAGGGTGGGTCAATGAATACGCACTTAACTTTCCCAGTAAATTCCTGCTCCAATGCCTTCAACGCCAGTAGGTTGTCCCCGAAGATCAGTCGGTTGTCGAAAATATCGTTTTCTGTCACACGCTGTTTGGCGTGGTACGACTTCTCTGGTTCTTCGAGCAGGATGCGCGGCTCCAGCTTGGGCCGCTTTTCCTTCCCAATCCAGGTAAGTTCCAGCTTTTGTTTGCTCATGACACTGTTCTCATAGTTGTGGCGCCCGACTCGACAAATAGTCGATCAGGCGCTTGCGCGGATACGCATCCGCTGCATTCTGAATATTGCGTAGAGGCGCTATGGCCGGATCGGCACTCAGCGCAAAGTGTGTTTCCATTAGGTCGGCCAGGAAGGTGGCGACGTTGCCCTGGTTGCGGAAGTAGGCCAGCGGCCCCTCGCCCAGCAGTCGTTGCCGCCCAAGGTCTAAGGTCTGCTGCCGTAACTCATCGAGCGGCTGGCTGATCAAGCCGTTAATCGCTGCGGTATCTATGACCGTCGCTGCACGGATACGTTGGCGCAGGCGCTTCATCGTCACGGACGTAATGACGTGCATGGCATGGCGATAGATCAGCTTTTCTTGACTGCGCGCCGCTGCGCGCTGCTCGTAACCCACGACGAGCTTGCGGATGGCTTGGTGGCACAGCACAGCATTGACCAAAGCCACGCCTGTCAGCGTGGCAGGAAAAAGTGCCTGATACTCGGTAGATTCTGGATTGGTCAGCCGCGCCGGTTCGCTCTTGAGCCAGACGGCATAGCGCGGATCGTCCTGCTGCGATGCGAGTGCGCGCAAGGCTTCATCCAATGAGATGGAATGGGCATCGCTAGCGAGGGCTTCGGGACGATAGTGGTACGTAAAACCGAGCAGGGCAACTTCCTGCCGCAACCGCTCCTGGTTCTCGTCCAACGAAGCAAAGTTCGCCGTCTGCACCGGATTCTGGTGGTTGCGCGCCTTGGTGACGCGCTTGCCGAATGAGCCATCCGCCGGTGCCTTGATCAAGGTAAGCATCACCTTGGCGTCGCCAATGCTGCAGTCCGGGTGCTGAGCCACGAACTCGGCGGCGGACGCCACTGTCTGGGCACCGTTGATGATGGACAGACCACGAACCTTGAACTTCTTGACTCCGGCCTTTCCCCCTTGGGTTCGATAAGGTCACAAACGGCAGTGACACCGTTGTTGAGGTAGAAGAAGTCTGCCGGGGCGTCGCGCAAGGTCGCCTTGATGGCCTTATTGACGTCGGAGCGACTGCTGCCGAGGAAGTAACGAATGTTGCGCTCGTAAAGCGCTTTGCCTTCCTTCTGATGCAGTGCCACGAGATCAGTAAGGCGCGCAATGCCGTAGTAGGTTGTGCGCGGAGTTTCAACCTTCGCATGCTTCTGCAAGGCGATGTCAGTGTGAACAGGCTGGTAAGCCTGCTCCGCTAACAGATCACGGACGACCTCTACTGCGGTGTAGTAAATCACCTGCTTGTCGAGCCGCTCCTCGTCAGAGCTTTCGTCGTCGAGCAGAGCCTGCAAGGCATCGCTTGCCGTTTTGGAGATACCGTCACCGGTGTAAGTAATGACCAGTTTGATATGGCTGCACGCATCGAGAGCTACCTCGATATCGGCCTTCCGCTTCATGAAATTCCTGTTGAACCCGGCAAACTCCTGACGGAGCAACAAGCGAATGCCTTCACAGAACGGCAGTGCATCTTCTTGTTTGAACTGTTCGGATTCCTTTAGCTTGGCTTGCAGCAGGTAAAGAGTTTCCGATTGCTCGTCGTAATGGATGGCATCAATGCCCTTATCGTTGAAATCATCTACGACCGACGCGGCGGCGGCCTGCGGCGTAATGTCGAGCAGCTTGTGCAGAGCGAAAGCGCTGAAGGCGCGCGAGATCTGCTTGACCTGTTGTTCCGCTATAGGTTTAGTGGTGTCAAGTAAAGGAGGTAGGAACGGCACGAAGCGCTCCGCTAATACCTGCTTCAAGATCGCCATGTATTGGGGTTCGAGCGCCGTCATGTCAATGGTATTTCCCGTATCGGTTCTCGAATGCGGGCTTGGTACCTTCAAGTACGGTCACGACGGCGCCATTGAGCCCCGTGTTTTCGATTGCCCCCGAGTCATAGTTGATGGTGGAGTCCGATGCTCGATCGAACCTCGCATGGATGATCTGCTCAGCATCACACACAACCGCCAAATTGGGGTTATGTGTGACCATGATAATCTGCCGCTGCTTCTTGGCTTCAGACAGAACGGGCACGAGCAGGCGGAACACCGTCTCGTTGTCAAGGTTCTCTTCCGGCTGGTCCAGGATGATGGGCGTCTTTCCCTTGTCCACCAGCAAGTAGAAAATCAACAATAGCGCACCACGCTGCCCAGGAGAAAGTTGCTCGATCTGCGTGTCTTGGAACAACAAGGAGTACCGCGGCTCAAGGAAGTTCAGCCCGAAAATCAGGTCATACACTGCCGCTGCGGACTGTCCCTTCTTCACCAAGTTGAAGATCCCAGCAGGTGACCCGGAAGCTCTAGCGGCGTCCACGATCTTCTCCTGCAGGGCGCCAACGAAGGCCAACGCCCCGTCTTTGGTGTTCAAGTCATAACGGTCGAACAGCTTTCGGATTGTCGAAGAAGCCTCGTCCTGCCCACGAAATTCACCCCAGGTCTGCTTTATCAGAGCGAACAACTGATCCGAGATGGCATCCGCTGACGCCGCAAGAGTTGCCTGGAACTGCAACCTGTAGTCCTCCCGTATCAGGTCGTTCTTCTGGATCAAGTCCTGGACAGGTTTGAAGAGTTCCGCACGCGCTGTTCGCTGGGCATCGAGGGTGTCGAATATTTCACCCGACAACTGCAATCGCTTTGCTTCCAGCTCCTTGAGCTGGTCAGGCAGCGCCTTAATCTGTTTAATACGGGTCTCTAGGCCGACTTTCGACTCCGGCTCAGTAGGTGAGCCGATCAGTTCATCTCGCTTCCTGTTCCATTCGGCAAGCTGACGCTGATAAGACTCGAACTGTTGCTGAGGCGCATTGAGTTTCGAGGTGAACCCTTGCTGCGTCTCCGTGTAGATTTTCAGGTTTTCAGCCAGTTGCTCGGACTCGGCCTTCAACTCCTCCTGCTTCGTCGTGAGTTCAGCTGATCTCTTGTCTAGAGCGCTTGTTTTGATATCAATGGCTGCAAGATCGGACCAGGCGAAGCCAAGCAGCTTGAGGTCATCGGACACTGCATTCTGTGCTTGGTCAAAAGTCCGCTGGAGCAATCTCAACTGCTCACGAATGTTGGCTATCGCCTTCTGCCGCTTAGCTAGTTCGGTGGTCTCCCCGGCGATCTCTAGCGTGCGCTTTTTCGCAGCTTCTATCTGCTGACTCGCCTCTGCCAAGCCGTCAGCAGCCTGCTTTTGCTCGGGGCTCAATGTCTCTGTGGGCGCAGCAACCTCCACCGGCTTTAGCTTATCGTGTTCTTCAATTTGCTTGCCCTTCAGCAAAAGTAGTTCGGTGAGCTTCTTCAGCTCTATAGGCTGAAGCTGCTCCTCGATACGCACGATTGAGGCGTTGGCCGAGGCCAGTTCCTTGCGATACTCACCCAATCGGTTCCTGAGCGACTGCTCCTGCTGCTCCGTCAGTTGATCGAAGTCGAGTGCGCCCAACCTCATGTCTTCACTCGCGTGGGAGAAGATAACTGCCCGCAGTTCCTTCTCGAAAGCATCCGACTTTCCCGACACATGCTCGTTGCAAAGCTCCTCGAAATAGTGCTGTGGAATGTAGCGAACAAGCTCTGCCTTTCTCTTCAGATGGAGGCTCATTGAGAGCTCGGGCTTCGGTACTCTCGTCGCACCAAGTCAGCGTCCCGGTAAAGTGTCGTGCGGGTTCGCCGGTCTTCCCTAGGAAGCGGTCCCGCCGGAGAAAGCTGAAGTGCTTGGACTGTCTGGAATTACCAAGCATCGCGATGACATCGGCCAACGCGCTTTTCCCGCTTCCTTTATTCCCGATGATGGCAACAAGATCGGGGTTCAAGGGGATGTCGCAGCCGTGGAGCCATTGCCCTACGCCGGCCTTGTCGCCTGTCTTGGTGATTTCAATGGATTCGATGTAGTAGGTCTTGTTAGACTCGACTTCCTGCACCTTGGGCGGTTTTTCACCAATGAAGGAGCGTTTCGCCGGTTCAAGAATGGCTTGCTTGAGACCACGGAATGAAGGATCGGCTTTAATCCAAGTTTTCTTGCCGGAAGGAAAGTCACCATAGCCACGTTTGTTGTTATCACCGGGAGTGCCGATAAAACAGTGAGCGTCACTACCTGAAACAGCTAAACGAGGCTTATTTTTCAGTGCGGCCTGAAAGTTCTTGATGAACCTGGCATTGCCCGGTGTTTTCTCTCCAACGAAAGCTCCCCACAAATCAATATTTCTTGTTTCAAATATTGGGGAATTCTGAAAAAGATTCATGGCGTAAGCATAGTGCTCATGCCATTTGACCTCTTCAAGCCCATCGTTTGTATCGAATGGCATAAAACCGATTGCGCATCCATTCGGAACCTTTGAAATTGCATCTCTGTAAGATTCTGCGTTGATTTCCGCAATAACCATGCCCGCCTGTAGCGCTTTTGCATCATTGGCATAAATCTCGGTCTTGGCAAAACCATGTGTTTTGAGTTTATCTTCACCTGCCTGACGTGCAAGCTCTATCAACGCAGAATTGGATAATGGCCTATTAACCAATTCGACTTTCAAGGCTGACTTGAAGTCTAGGAGTACCTGATCTTCAATTTCATCAGAAAAAATGACATGAGCGTTCAATCGCCCGTTCATCGGGGCGACGAGTCGTAGCTCTATCCCTGGAAATACGGTTTTGTTTAGCTTAGGGGCATCAGATGCCTTAAGCCTTTTTTGCAATGCAAACCAACCATCAAACGTCCAATAGTCCATGATGGCGAACACAGCAGGTTCAGCCTTATTCATGGCATCAATCATCTCATCCACTAACTTTTGGTTGGCTTCAGATGACAAGTCGCCTTCAAACTTTTGCCCAGACCATTGGAACGATGCTGGCGTATGGACATGTAAGTCCCATTGTCTCCAAGTCGCACCCCGAGAAATCTCTCTTTTTGTCATCATTTCAGTTCCCACTCAATGGTGAACAGCATGTGCTCTTCCACCTGCTGCTGAAGCTGCGATTCCAACTGGCTGATGAGGTCATTGCGCTGTGCTTCAACTTCATCTTGTCTAGCAAACAACTCGCGGCGCAGCTTGCTGCGCTTGCCTTCCAATTCGCGCTGCTTCTTCTGCCATGACAGCTTTTCGTCCAGCGTCGGCGAGGTCGCGGCGGTTCGGCGCACCTCCTTGATCTCGCGGTCGATCTCCTTGATCTCCTGCTCCAGACCCAATTTCAGATCGTCCGCCCAGGCATCCAGCTTCTGGACTTCCTGCTCGAAGTAACCAAGGTTGCGCTCGTTGACTTCGCGCAAAAGCGCACTTTTGCGCGCTTCCACATCGACCAAAAGGGTGGCGTCAGGGGCGTTGAACAGACTGACCGCCTGCGTGGTTGCGGGCAGACGCAGCAGTTTTTCCGGGTCATCTTCTGCGAGCAAAACGCCGTCGGTTGTTGCCGCGGCGACTAGCAGATGTTCTTCCCGGTTGCCGAGTGTCTCGACCGTGATCAGTCTCACGGTGAGCCATCCAGCCTTGCCGCGATAGGCTTCAAGCGTGCTGATCTTTGAGCCGTAGGCGTCGTAGTCGAAGATGAGACGAGCTGCATCAAGTTTCCGAGCCTTGGCCTGCTCGATTGCCCATCGAGCCAATGGATGACTGATGCGGTATAGGTGCGCATCGCCGGACCGGCGGGGCAGTTCGTAGCGCCCCCGCTCGATGGTCGTAAATCCGCTGTGCTCGATCTCAGCCGGTATTTGGCAGAGATCGAAACCACTGTCATCGAACGAGGCATACTGGATCAATTCGGCGCGGGTCAAGTCCATCAGCATGCGTTCGAAGCGATTGCGCGCGTTGCGGCTGTCGTCTGCACGTATCCGCAGCTTTTCCTGCACTGACTCGTCGAAGTTTTCAAGTAATGCCTGACGCGTCTTGACCATGGCGTCACTGATCTCTCCCGACAGGTCAAGGCGGAGCTGCTCAAAACTGGATTTGATTTCCTCTGGTTCTCGGCAGTTCTGGTAGATATCCGCGATGCGTCGCTCGAAGTCGACCCCCGAACCGATGGCGCCCAACACTTCGTCGCTGGCGCCAAACACGCCTTCGAAGAGCTGGAACTTCTGCGCCAGCAATTCATAGACGCGTTTGTCCGCCTCATTGCTGAGGTCCACGAAGTTCACAACCACCACATCGTGCTTCTGGCCGTAGCGGTGGCAGCGCCCGATGCGCTGCTCGATACGCTGCGGATTCCAAGGCAAGTCATAGTTGATCACAAGCGAGCAGAATTGAAGGTTGATGCCTTCGGCGCCAGCTTCGGTTGCAATCATGACCTTGCCACGCTCCTTGAAGTGCTCGACCAGTGCTGCACGGGTGTCGGCGGTCTTGGAGCCGGTGATGCGGTCAGTGCCTTCGTGGCGTTTGAGCCAATCCTTGTAGATCGCCTGCGCACGCTGGTCGCTGTTAGTGCCGTTGAAGAGCACGATGCCGTCGCCGTATGGCGTGTCAGCCAGCAAGCTCAGGAGATACTCCTGTGTGCGCTTGGATTCGGTGAAGATAATGGCTTTTTGGGCTGCACCCAACCGATCCAGTTCGGCAAAGGCACGATCCAGTGCGGTCAGCAGCGCCTTACCCTTGGCATTGTCACGGATGTTGGTCGCCAACTCCTTGAAGTGGCGAAGCTCTTCGATTTCCTGTGCAATGGCATCTCGCTCTGCGCGGCTTGGTGCCACCGTAGCAGAGCCTTGCTCGTTCCACTCATCCGCAGTTTCGTCCAGCGATTCGTAGTCTTCGTCGAGTTCTTCGGCCAGATCAGGAATTTCTGCCGTCTCGTCGAGCACTCCCTGAAGCCGTTTGGCCATCGTTTCCAGCGCACCTGCGATGGCGTGTGAGCTGGACGCAAGCAGCTTCCAGAGCACCAATGAAATTAGCTGGCGCTGCCCTTCGGGCATGGCCTTGAGGTTTGGGCGGCGCAAGTAATCAGCGACGAGTCGGGACAGTTCCTGCTCTTCGCTTGAGGGCGTGAATTCCTGGATGATGGCCTTGCGCGCCGTATACGACACATAGGGCTGAACCTGTTTGCGCAGCGTGCGCTTGCAGATGGGAGCCAGCCTGTCACGCAGGCCGTTGAAAGCCTGCTCCCGGCCAGTAAATTGCGAGCGAAAGCTGTCGAGATCTCCAAACACGCGGTCATCAATGAAGCTGACCAGCCCATAGAGTTCGAGCAATGAGTTTTGTAACGGCGTTGCGGTCAGCAGCACCTTGGAGTGAACGTGCGACAACGCATCCTTGAGGGTTTTGGCAATGACGTTGCTGGTCTTGTAGACGTTGCGCAGGCGATGCGCTTCGTCGAGAACGACCAAGTCCCAGTCAATGCTCTTGACATCGTCAGCCTTGGACTTGGCGAACTGGTAGGAACAGATGACCGGACCGGAGGCGAAGAGGAATGGATTCTGTCGATCCTGCTTGCGGATCGCGTTGTAGCTTTTGGCTTCGAGAATCAATCCTTGCAGGCCGAATTTGTCTTGCAACTCCTGGTGCCACTGCTTGCGCAGGTTGGCCGGAACGATGATGAGAATCTTGCGGCGTCGCTCGGCCCAACGCTGTGAGATCACCAACCCCGCTTCAATGGTCTTGCCGAGGCCCACTTCGTCGGCGAGGAGTACGCCGCGTGAAAGAGGATTGCGGCAGGCGAAGAGAGCAGCATCAACCTGATGAGGATTGAGATCAACCTGCGAGTCGACCAGTGTTGAGGCCAGCGATTCCACGGAGTCGCCTGCTGCACGGCGCGTCAAAAGCCATGCAACGTACTGACGTTGATGCGGTGTCAAGAGCGGCATTGTCGTCAACTGCGATCTCCCCATGTTTTCAAGCGTTACTCAGCGGCTGGCTTTTCCAAAGTCAGTCCGCCTCTGGTTTCATCCTGCTGATGCTGCTGGCGATCCAGCTATCCAGTTCGGATCGCCGGAAACGCCACGTCCCTCCCAACTTGAACGCAGGAATTTCTCCCCTTTGTGCCAGACGGTAGACCGTCCGCTTGCCGGCTTTGAGGTATGCCGCGACCTCATCAAGCGTCAGGATTTCGCTTTCGGGGTCAGTCATCTGAAAACCATCTCGGTTGGTATTTCATAGTATCCATTAGCCAAGTTTGTTCAACTTTACCAGAAAATACTTGTTACAGGCCACTATCCAGTTGGTGAGTTTCCAAGCACTCGATAACACGGTTGCCTCGCAGTTCCTATTGTTTGCGGCCTGAAACGCCCCTGACCGCCACGATCTAGCCATTGCTGATGACACAGGAATGGCGCGATGTTGGCTCCGATGTGGCAGCGCGCCGCGCATCGCGGCGTGCCCATTTTTCTCGTGACGGCCCTCTTGCTGGGTCAGTCCCCGATGGTGTTGGCCGAGTCTTCGGCACAACGCCAGGAGTTGGTTGCCGCGCTGCGACAGCTTGACGCATTGGAGCGCAGCGTCGCCGATAGCGCCGCGCATACCTCGGTCACGCCGGGCGAGCGCTACCACTTCGATTACCCGCGGCTTTTGGCTGACCTGGCGCGCTTGCGCGCCGGCATTCAGGCCTATCTCACACCGTCGCGTGCCCAGCCGCGCGATCCCTCCGAGCTGGTTGGCGACTACCGCACCGAGCGGGCGTCCTCGCCATCGCCGGAAACGACCGTGGAGGGCAAGCCATGAACAGCGCCCAGGTCTCGGCATTTCAGGCCAACAGCGGCATCGCGCTGGGTGCGATGGCGACCGTGCTGGTTGGTGTCGTCTTCGCCGTGCTGCTCCTGTGGGGTGTGTGGGCCATCCGAACGGCCTACGTGGGGTGGTCGGAGAACCGCCTCAACCAGCGCCAGTTCCTCGGCGTCTGCATCCGCTTTGCCGCGATGTACCTCGTTCTGAGCTTTTTTCTTCTCTCCTGACCTGAAAGGCCTGATCATGCAAAACCGTATCCTCACTTTCCGTCTTGCCCAGCGCGCCGCGATGGCGCTGGGCGCTGCCGCGTTGCCCGCGCTGTCGTTTGCGCAGGGCCTGCCCCAGTTGGAGAATCCGACCCGGGGCGCCGGCAACGGCATCATGGAGACCATCCGCAACTACGGCTACGACATCGTGATGCTCGTGGCCTTGCTGGTGGTGGCGTCGATGTTCATCGGCGTCTGCTACCACGCCTACGGCACCTATGCGGAAATCCACACCGGCCGCAAGACCTGGGGCCAGTTCGGCCTCACGGTCGCCATCGGTGCCGTCCTGCTCGTGATCGGCATCTGGCTGCTCACCGAAGCCACCGGCATCCTGTAAGCGAGGACGGTCCATGTCCGAGCAACAGCACGTCCGTGGTGACGGGACGGTCACGTTCCTTGCGCACCGACTCAACAGGCACCCGGTGGTCGTGCGCGGCCTCACCGCCGACGAGCTGTGGATCTGCTGCGGCCTGTCCGGCGGTGCCGGCCTGCTGCTCGGTGCTCCGCTGTCCTGGGTGTTTCGCACGATCGCGCTCGCGCCCACTTTCGTTGTACTGGGCGTGGCCTTCGGTGTGTTCGTCGGGGGCGGCATCCTGCGTCGCCTCAAGCGTGGTCGTCCCGATACCTGGCTGTACCGGCAGTTGCAGTGGCGCATCGCCACGCGCCATCCGCTGATGGCGGGCTGGGTGGGCGGCCATGTGCTGATCTCGCGCTCGGGGTTTTGGACCACACGCAGGAGCACCCGATGAGCCGGTTCAAGAACGAAATCATCCACCTGCAGGCGCACATCAGGACGCTTCGCCTGGGTGCTGGCGCGCTGCTGGTGGTCGCCCTGCTCATGGGCGGTGGCTGGTGGAGCGCGCCGCGCGACTTGACCATCCATGTCCCGCCCGATCTGCGCTCCGGCAGCACGCGCAAGTGGTGGGAAGTGCCGCCCGAATCGGTCTATGCCTTCACGTTCTATGTATTCCAGCAACTGAATCGCTGGCCCACGAATGGCGAAGAGGACTACGTGCGCAACCTTCACGCGCTGTCGCCGTATCTCACGCCGTCCTGCCAGGCATTCCTCAAGGCGGACTATGACCACCGTCGCTCCACCGGCGAGTTGCGGCAGCGCGTGCGCGGCATCTACGAAATCCCTGGTCGCGGCTACGGCGACGACCCCACGGCGCGCGTGCGCGTAGTGTCCGACCGCGACTGGGTGGTAACGCTGGATATCAGTGCCGACGAGTACTACGGCGCCGAGCAGGTCAAGCGCGCGCTGGTGCGCTATCCCGTCAAGGTCACGCGGGTGGACGTCGATCCCGCCCGCAACCCGTTCGGCCTGGTGCTCGACTGCTACGAGGGCACACCTCAGCGCATCAGTGCCCCCGAGCCGACGTCCCCCGCACCGGGCGCGGGCGGCCTAGCGTCACAGACACCACAAGGAGGAAACATCCCATGAAGCGTTTGGCTCTTGCCTGGATGTGCCTGTTGGCTCTCGCCGCGACGTCCGGCGCCCACGCCGTGGAAATCCTGCGCTGGGAACGCCTGCCTCTTGCGGTGCCGCTGAAGGTGGGCCAGGAGCGCATCGTATTCATCGACCGGAATGTCCGCGTGGGGGTGCCCGCAAGCATCGGCGATCGTCTGCGCGTGCAGAGTGCGGGTGGTGCGGTGTACCTGCGCGCCAACGCGCCGATCGAGCCCACGCGACTGCAACTGCAGGACGCCGACACAGGCGCGCTGATCCTGCTGGACATTGCGGCCGAGCTTCCCGTGGACGGTGAGGCCGAGCTGGAGCCGGTACGCATCGTCGAGGGTCACAGCCCCCAAGCGCGTTATGGCGATCAGGCTGATGGGGTCGACCGGGCGGCAACGCGCGTCCAGATTCTGGCGAGCGGACAGGCAGCCAGGCGAGAAACTCCGGTGCCAGTCGTGCTGACCCGCTACGCCGCGCAGAATCTCTACGCCCCCCTGCGCACCGTGGAGCCGCTGCCGGGCGTCATGCGCGTCAATCTGCGCCGTGACATGGACCTGACCACGCTGATGCCGACGCTGCCGGTGCGCGCGGTCGCACTCGCGTCGTGGCGTCTGGAGGACCAGTGGGTTACCGCCGTGCGCCTGACCAACAGCAGCAGCGGCCAGGTCACGCTCGACCCGCGCGTATTGCAAGGCGACTTCCTCACCGCCACCTTCCAGCACGAGACGCTTGGCCCACGCGGAACCCCCGAGGACACAACCGTCCTGTACCTGGTCACGCGCGGGCGTGGACTTGCGCAGTCGCTGCTGCCGGCGATCCACCGCTTTGACCCCGCCGTGCATCTGCCGCGGGCGGAAGCTGAGCCCGACGACGGCAGGGAGGCACGCCATGCGCAGTAACGGACTTCTGAAGTGGCTGATGATCCCTGTCGCATTGCTGGTGCTGTTCGTCGCCATCCGGCTGTTCTCCGGGGAAAGCACGTCGGCGCCGCCCGTTGGGGATGCCGACGCCAGGCTCACGCCCGAGGAAATGCAGGCACTGGGCATCGAGGGTGATACTCCTCGCGATACCGTGGCCACTTTGGTGGCGCAGGTGAAGCAGTTGCGCTCCGAGCTTCAGGTCGCGCTCTCGGACAACAAGTCCCAGCGCGAGGAAAACCAGCGGCTGCGCCAACGCGAGGCCTCGATCGACCAGCGCATCAGTTCGGCGTTGGAAGCCGAGCGCTCCAACCTGCGTCGCGACCAGCAGCAGGCAGCCAGCGAGCGGCAGCAGACCGAGGGCCTGCTCGCCGACCTGCAGCGGCGCCTGGACAGCATCGGTGGACGGAGCGACGGTCATGCCGATCTGCCCGTGGGCCTGGGGCTGCGCGATGGCGACGAGGCTGGCATGGAGGGCGGCCTGCGCTGGGTGGAACCCGACGATGCGAAACCCGCCGAGGGGCGCGATGGTGGTCTGGGCACGGGCAGTGACATGCGCTTTCCGACGAGCTTCGGCCCGGCGCAGAGCACGCTGGAAGCTACCACGCAAAGTGTGGTGGATGCGGGCGCACGCGCAGCAGGCGTCAAGACAGCGAAGGCCGTCTATACCGTGCCGAGCAATTCCACGCTCATGGGATCGGTCGCGATGACGGCGCTGATCGGTCGTGTTCCGATCGACGGCACGGTGAATGACCCGTACCCGTTCAAGGTGCTGGTCGGTCCCGACAACCTCACGGCTAACGGTATCGACATTCCCGATGTGACCGGTGCCGTGTTCAGCGGCACCGCCTCGGGCGACTGGACGCTCTCATGCGTGCGTGGCCAGGTGCGCAGCATCACCTTCGTCTTCCACGACGGCACGATCCGCACCATTCCCGAAGACCGCGAGGGCAACCAGCAGCAGAATGCTCAAACCGGGGGGCTGGGCTGGATCAGCGATCCGTATGGCATCCCTTGCGTCAGTGGGCAGCGGCGCAGCAACGCACAACAGTACCTCGGCTCGCAGACCCTGATTACTGCAGCGGGCGCCGGCGTGGCCTCGCTCATCGACAGCGACAGCGGCCAGATGTCCTACGTCGGCGCCGACGGCTCGATCGGCAGCGTCGGCATCTCGGGCAACGAGGCCATGGGCCGCATCCTGGCCGGTGGCGTGCGTGACATGGCCGACTGGGTGAACAAGCTGTACGGGCAGGCGTTCGCGGCTGTGTATGTCCAGCCCGGCGCGAAGGTTGCCGTCCACCTCGAACAACCACTGGCCATCGACTTCGATCCCGAAGGCCGCAAGGTCGATCACCGCGCAGGAGAAAGCCATGCTCTCGAACTTGAATGACCCGGCCCGTGGCCTGGCGTTGGTCGTCGCCATTGCGATGCTTGGCGGCTGCGCCACCAGCAAGGACAAACTGCTGCCCCACGGCGACCACACGATGATGGACATCTGGAACCAGAACGCTGGTGATGACGGCAGCGCCAGTCAGATGGCAAGCCGGCAGTTGCTCGATGCCCGCCAGAGCCTGCGTCGGCCGCTGACCGAGGCCGACGTGCAGGCTGCGCCCGCCGAACAGATGCGCTACACGCGCACGGCGCAGAGCGAGATTCATCGCCAGTTCCATCGCCTGCCGAATCCCGACCTGGTGATGTACGTATTCCCGCATCTCGCGGGCACGGACCCTGTGCCCGTGCCGGGCTACACGACGGTCTTCCCGCTGTACCAGCGCGTTCAATACGCCATGCCCGGCGAGCGTGTGGAGGATTACTGATGCGCTGGAAACTCCCCTGGCCGAAGCCGGCTGCTCCCGGCGCTGGTGACGACGAACAGCCGGACGGCTGGCAGCGCCATGTCGAGGCCTTGCACCGTGCCGGCATTCCCGAACCCGGCGCAGCGGTCCAGGGCGGCAGGTCGGCGACTATGGCCGACGAGCAGGCGCTGTACGACGTCGCGCCATCGTTCGTGGAATTGCTGCCCTGGGTGGAGTTCCAACCCGAATCGCAGTCCATGCTGCTGGAGGATGGCCAGTCGGTGGCTGCCTTCTACGAGCTGGTGCCGCTGGGCACCGAGGGCCGGGAACCGGGCTGGCTCGCGCACGCCCGCGATGCTTTGGAGAACGCGCTCCAGGACTCGTTCGACGAGTTGGATGACAACCCCTGGGTGCTCCAGCTCTACGCCCAGGACGAGCCCAGCTTCGACCAGTACATGCAGACCCTGCGCGGCTACGTGCAGCCGCGCGCCCGCGATACGGCTTTCACCGAGTTCTACCTGCGCTTCTTCGGCCATCACCTGCGTGCGGTCGCCAAGCCGGGTGGCCTGTTCGAGGACACCGTGGTCACCCGGCTGCGCTGGCGCGGCCAGACCCGGCGCGTTCGCATGGTGGTCTATCGCCGCGTGACCGGACAGGGACAGGCCAGCCGACGCGGCCAGACGCCCGAGCAGATGCTGAACATCGTCTGCGACCGCTTGTGCGGCGGGCTGGCGAACGCCGGCATCCAGGCGCGGCGCATGGCTGCGGCCGACGTCCACGACTGGTTGCTGCGGTGGTTCAATCCGCGTCCCACGCTGCTCGGGCCCGGCGCCGAAGACAGGGAGCGCTTCTATGCGCTGGCCCGCTACCCCGAAGAGGTCGAAGCCGGTGAGATCGAACTGGCGAGCGGGCGGGATTTCAGCCAACGGCTGTTCTTTGGCCAGCCGCGCTCCGATGCGGGGCATGGTGCCTGGTACTTCGACGGGATGCCGCACCGCGTACTGGTCACCGACCGGCTGCGCATGCCGCCGGGCACGGGGCACCTGACCGGCGAGACCCGCAAGGGTGATGCGATCAACTCGCTGTTCGACCAGATGCCCGAAGACACGACCATGTGCCTGACAATGGTGGTCACACCGCAGGACACGCTCGAAGCGCACTTGAATCACCTGGCGAAGAAGGCGGTCGGTGAGACACTGGCATCGGAGCAGACCCTCAAGGATGTGCAGGAAGCGCGCACGCTCATCGGCAGCGCACACAAACTCTATCGCGGGACGCTGGCCTTCTATTTGCGTGGACGCGACGAGGACGAGCTCGATCGGCGCGGCCTGGATCTTGCCAACGTGATGCTCAATGCCGGCTTGCAGCCGGTGCGCGAGGAAGATGAGGTCGCGCCACTCAACAGCTACCTGCGCTGGCTGCCGTGCTGCTACAACCCCGCGCAGGATCGGCGAAACTGGTACACCCAGTTGATGTTCGCCCAGCACGTGGCGAACCTGTCGCCGGTGTGGGGCCGCGCCCAGGGTACGGGACATCCTGGCATCACGATGTTCAATCGCGGTGGCGGGCCGATTACGTTCGATCCCTTGAACAGGCTGGACCGGCAGATGAACGCCCATCTTTTCCTGTTCGGCCCCACCGGTTCGGGCAAGTCGGCAACGCTCAACAATCTCTTGAACCAGATCACGGCCATCTACCGGCCACGACTGTTCATCGTGGAAGCCGGCAACAGCTTCGGCCTCTTTAGCGATTTCGCCAAGCGTCTGGGCCTGACGGTGAATCGGGTCAAGCTGGCCCCCGGCTCGGGCATCAGCCTGGCGCCGTTTGCCGATGCACGTCGGCTGATCGAGACGCCCAGCGAGGTTCAGACGCTCGATGCCGATGTGCTGGATGAAGACCTGCCACCGGATGCTCCGACTATGGAGGTGGACGAGCAGCGCGACGTGCTGGGCGAGTTGGAGATCACGGCCCGGCTGATGATCACGGGTGGAGAGGACAAGGAAGAAGCCCGGATGACGCGGGCCGACCGTTCCCTGATTCGCCAGTGCATCCTCGATGCTGCCGAGAAATGCGTGGCCGAGAAACGCACGGTACTCACGCGCGATGTGCGCAACGCGCTGCGCACTCGTGGCCAGGACTCGACGCTGCCCGAGATGCGCCGCGTGCGGCTGCTGGAGATGGCGGACGCGATGGACATGTTCTGCCAAGGCACGGACGGCGAGATGTTCGACCGCGACGGCACGCCATGGCCCGAGGCGGACATCACCCTGGTCGATCTGGCGACCTATGCGCGCGAGGGCTACAACGCGCAGCTCTCCATTGCGTACATCAGCCTGATCAGCACGGTGAACAACATCGCCGAGCGCGACCAGTACCTGGGCCGGCCGATCATCAATGTGACGGACGAGGGCCACATCATCACGAAGAACCCGCTGCTTGCACCTTACGTAGTCAAGATCACGAAAATGTGGCGCAAGCTGGGGGCCTGGTTCTGGCTGGCTACGCAGAATATCGACGACCTGCCGCGCGCGGCCGAGCCCATGCTGTCGATGATTGAATGGTGGATCTGCCTGTCGATGCCACCGGACGAAGTGGAGAAGATCGCCAGGTTCCGCGAACTCTCGCCCGCACAGAAGGCATTGATGCTCTCCGCTCGGAAAGAATCAGGAAAGTTCACCGAAGGCGTCATTCTCTCCAAGAGCATGGAAGTGCTGTTTCGCGCTGTGCCGCCAAGTCTGTACCTCGCGCTCGCACAGACCGAACCCGAAGAGAAGGCCGAGCGCTACCAGCTCATGCGGCAGTACGGCTGCAGCGAACTGGAAGCGGCCTTCAAGGTGGCCGAGAAGATCGACCGGGCGCGCGGCATCGCGTCGCCTGAGCTGGACCTGCCGTAAGCGGAGAACACCATGGCGCAGAAACGTCCTTCCATTCCGGTGCAGGTCCAGGCATTCCGCCTCCGTGGTCGGCCCCGCTGGCCCTGGGTCTTGGCGGTCGTGCTGGTCGCACTGCTCCTGATTTGGCTTGCTTCCCGGTCGTCTGGCGAGCCCCCAACGCAGTCGTCCGCGCCAGTCAGCATGGCGTCGGTAGCCGGTCCGCCATGGCAGATGGGAGACGTGGAGGGCCGTTTCATGCTGACGCTCTACGCCGACCTCGAATGTCCGTTCTGCCGCGCGTACTTCCCGCACATCAAGCAGTGGGTGGGCAACACTGCGGATGTGGCACTGCAGTGGCACCATCTGCCGCTGGCGGCACACGAGCCGGCCGCATCTGCTGAGGCCCGCCTGGTCGAATGTGTCGCCCAAGCGAGCGGCAACGCTGCCTTCTGGCAAGCCGTCGAATGGGTCTACGCCCACACACGCGGCGATGGCCAAGGCTTGCCCGATGGCTTGCGCTACCCCGATGCCACACCAGTCATCGACCAGTGCCTGAGCAGCGAACGGGTCGATGCGCTCATCCGCACCCAGAACGCTGAAGCCATCAAGGGTGGCGTGACCGCCACGCCGTCGCTGCGGCTGCTCGATCGCCAGACGGGCCAGGCCATCCTGCTGCAGGGGCCGATCGAGGGCGATGCCTTGCTGTCGGCCATGGACATGCTGGCGGGCGGGGACATGGCCAGCGACGCGGCGGCGTCACCCGCCACCTCCGCATCCGAAATGCCTGCCGACGTTGTCGGCGACATGCCCAGGTAGCCCTTGGTCTTGGAGGCTACGGCGCGGCTTGCCGCGCTGACCGTGACCCGTTCGCTTCGCATCCTGGCTGCGAACAATCACCGCTGCGCGGTGGTGGATGCACCTTGTTGCGCTGTTTCCATCCCCAGGAGGGCCTGCCCTCCCTGGGGGCGTCCTCCGTTCCCATTCTGGAGGTTCGCCATGTCTCTCATCGTCCATGACTCCTGCGTGGAGTCACGTTTTGCCCCAGCATCTCAATCGGAAGACTGGATCATCCAGGAAGCCATCGCGCTGCTGGAGCAACGTGTCTTCAAGGCCGGGCCGATTCTTGACCGGCCGCAAGCCGTGAAGGACTACCTGCGCCTGAAACTCGTCGCAGAACCGAACGAAGTGTTCGCCATCGTATTCATGAACAGCCAGCACCGGGTATTGGCCTACGAGCCGATGTTCAAAGGCACGCTCGATTCGAGCGCGGTTTATCCGCGTGTGGTCGTGCAACGGGCATTGGAATTGAATGCCGGCGCGGTGATTCTTTCGCACCAGCACCCCTCGGGATGTACAGAGCCGTCGCGCGCGGATCGTGCGCTGACCGACCGGCTGAAGTCTGCGTTGGCGCTGATCGACGTGCGCGTGTTGGACCACATCATTGTTGGCCAAGGCACGCCGTACTCGTTCGCGGAATCCGGCCTGCTGTAACGGTAGCGGCTCCTTGATCCACGCGGAGGCTTCGGCCTCCGCTTTTTCATGGGTGTGAGAAATCCAGGTATGCGGACAGTGCGCGATGCGCATTGTTTGTTGGGTTCGCATCGGCTTCGCGTTTGACTATGGCTCTGATCAACTTTCGGGGCACGCGACATGCCAGCATCTTTTCACAGGCTCGCATCGGGCTGGCGAACCCTCGGCCTGGCCGTGGCGCTGCCGGCCACCCTGGCTGGTTTCAGCCCGGCCACTCACGCCGCTGATGTGGTGGTGGTCACCGACAGCCAACATACGGTCAAGACCATGGGCGGCGAGCGGTTGATCGAGCTCGATGCCGCCTCCCGAATCGAGGCGGAACTGTCCGTGGGATTGCCTGCAGACCCGGAGCAGGCGACAGCCATCGTCAAGCGCCGTTTGAATGAAGGCGGCTCCGACTTTCAGCGTTGCCTCGCCACGGCCTACCAGGGCGTTGCCGATGCCTGGAGCCTGGGTATCACCAGCATCCCGGCCGTGGTCGTGGATCAGCGCTACGTGGTCTATGGCGAGCCGGACGTCGCACGCGCTCTCGCGCGCATCGAACAGCACCGGAGGTCGCAGCCATGAACCGTCCGTTCAACCGGCTGCGCAGCCTGCGTGCCGGCATCGCTTCCGCACTGTTGCTCAGCGCCACGGGCAGCTACGCCCTCAACACAGCCACCATCGTCGGATCGGTGGCATCGCCCGACTGCCTGGAATACCGGGTCGTGGGAATTTGCTACTGGCTCTACTGCACGCTGGGCGGTTGCACGGTGCGCACGTCCGTCAAGGTGCGCCACTACGTCCCTGATGCGGTTGTCTCCAGCTACAGCAATACCGGGGAGAACCCCTGGATCGAAGTTCGGGCTATGAGCATGCCCAACCCATCGGCCCAGGCTGGCGGTGACGGCACTACGAATCACGACAACGAAAACAACCTCGCCAAGGTCAAGAACGCGGACGTCATCGGCCATCCCGGTGCCGAGGTGTTCAACCAGTTCGTCTCATCGTCAGGCTACTTCTGCGAAGGCGCGGGAACGGCGTTCATGCCGTATCTGCTGAGCACTCTGGACACGCTGGCCTGGCGCTACAACGTGCCCGAGATGGCTTACCCGGAAGCGCTGATTCCGGGTATGCGCGAGATCGGCGGGCGCAGCACCCTGAACCTCTGGGGGGCGGTCTATCCACGCGGCGGGTTCCTGCACCAGACCGATGACTACAAGGCCGGTGCCGTGGTGGCCCAGCGTGCAGGCGATGTCGTCACGCGCCGCGGCCAGTTGCACGTGTACCAGCCGCTGCTTGCCAATTCCCGTGACGGTTACTGGCCCGCTGGCGCGCTGATGGAGGGCGATGCCTCGACCGGCAAGTGGCAGGAATTGACACCTGTCCTGTCCTCGTCCTGCACGGTCTTTCCGCACAGCGGCTTTCTGACTCAGGCCCAGCAATACGATTACGCCTGGGCGCTCTGGCGCCCGTATTCGTGCTGCCAGCGCCGGGGACAGGTGTTCCTTGGCAGCGTTGATTTCCAATGAGGTGGCGTGATGAAGCGTCGTGAATCCAGGCCGATCTCCGTCCGAGTGCGTCGTGCAAGGAACGGACTTGCGATGGCGAGTGCGTTGGCGCTGGCCAGCGCCGTGGCGTGGGCCCAGCAGGGCTACCAGACCAGTGGCAGCGTGATCGGCGATGATGTCATGTACTCGATCGGCGGCGGCAGCGCGGTGTCCATGGGCCGCGCGGCCGGCATGCGCTCGATCGGCGTCGGCGTAGGCTGGAACAGCAACCTGATTTGCGGCGACATGAGCATCCAGACCACGCTGCGCAACCAGCTCAACGGCATCACGAACGGCTTTCAGCAGATCATGGGGAGCGTGATCCAGAGCGCCACAAGCGCCGTGGCGTCCCTGCCTTCGCTGATCATCCAGCGGGCCGACCCCGGCCTCTACAACCTGCTCACGAACGGCGTGCTCCAGGCCCGGCTGGATTTCGATCGCTCCAAGCTGACGTGTCGGGCCATGGCCGAGAAGATGGCCGACATGGCAGGCGGCCAGCTCGGCTGGAGCCAGATGGCCGAAGGTATGGCCTTGCGCGACGCAGTGGCCAGTACGGATGCGGTCTCGGCCATCGAGCAGGCCGAGACGCGCCGGGGCAATGATGGTGTGCCCTGGGTGGGCGGCAGCAACGCGGGCGGTGCCGGCCAACCTGCGATCAAGGTGGTCGGCGACGTCACCCGCGCAGGCTACAACCTGGTCAATGGCCGCGGCGTGACCGATACGACGTCCATTGCGCCTGCCAGTTGCGCAAGCCTGTCCTGCCAGACCTGGTCATCCCCACAGCAGGCCGTCGAATGGGCCACGCGGGTACTCGGCGAGCAGGAGCAACGCACCTGCGATGCCTGCACCAAGACCGAGACGGTGCCCGGCGTCGGGCTGACACCGCTGATTCAGGAGGAATACGAGACGAAGCTGGAGGCCCTGGAGGAGCTGATCTCCGGGACGCGTAACACGACATTCGAGAACCTGCGCGATGCCGGCAGCACCTCGCTGCCCATCACGCGCGGCGTGATCGAAGCACTGCGCGACGAGCCCGACCAGCGCCTGCTGTCGCAACGCCTGGCATCCGAAGTCGCGCTGGCGTCCGTGCTGGAGAAGGCACTGCTGCTGCAGCGCACGCTACTGACGGGCAAGAAGGAGCCCAACGTGGCGGCCAATCAGTTGGCCGTCGAGGCGGTGAATCACGAGAGCGACACGCTCGACCGCGAGATCCGCAACCTCAAGATGGAACTGGAACTGCGCCGCGAGCTGGCGAACAACTCGCCCATGGCCATCATCCAGCGCCACGGCGCGCGTGCAGCAGGCTCGCGCGGCATCTACGAAGGCGACCCGGTGCCAGACCGCCTCAACCAGTTGCAGAAGGGCACTCCGGGAGGCAATCCATGAGCCCGACGCATCCAGGTTGGCTTCGGCTGCGCTGGCTGTTCAACCGGCGCGCGGCGAAGGCGCTGCTGTGGACGGTTGTGATCGCCGCCGCTGCCGTCGGAGCCAACATCGCCGGGATCTATCTGGTTGGCAGCATTGCCGATTGGGAGCGGTGGCTGGCGTGCGCCTCAGTTTACTTCCTGCTGTGGCGGTTGTGCCTGTACGGGGCGACGGTCTACGGCTGGATGTGGATGCGCCGTCGGCTGTTGGCTCGGGATGATGACGCGCAAGCGCGGCGGCGTCTGCGGCGCAGCGAGATTGCCGGCGTCATCGCCATCTTGGCGCTGGAAGCCAGCCTGCTGATGCAGGACTGAGAGGAGATGCGGGTCATGACGCTTTTGACGACCGATTACCTAGAGTATTACCTGACCCTGGTGTCCTGGATCGTCCATAACGGCATTTGGGCGGTGCTGGTGTCCAGCGGGGTGTTCGCGCTGCCTTTTGTGGCGATCATCGTGCAGGAGTGGCTGAAGGCACGTGCGGAAGGCGCCGACGAAGGCAACAAGGGCGCGCTCTCGGCGGCACGCATCGAGAGCCGTGTGTTCGTGGCCATCGTGGTGGTGATGTTCGCCGGTATTCCGTTCATTGACATCGACCTGAACACCATCAAGTACGACAGCGCACGCTCGGCCCAGTGCCAGATCAGCGTACCGCAGCCTACGGACACGGGCTGGTCGCAGTCCTTCAGCACCATCAATGACCAGTCGGCGAAAGTGCCAGTCTGGTGGGGATTCATGCACGCGCTCTCGCGCGCCGTCACCGGCGCTTCGGTGGCGGCAATCCCATGCGGCACGGATCTGCGCCAGATGCGCATGGAGATCGACGCCACGCGCATCGACGATCCGGTGCTGGCCCAGGAGGTGGCCGATTTCACGCACGACTGCTACGGGCCTGCGCGTGCCAAGCTGTTCATGCAGCGCCCGGACCTGGACGACGCGCAGATGCACGACGTGACCTGGATCGGATCAAGGTTCTTCACCGACACCGCAGGCTATTACGACAGCTATCGCTCCAGCACCGCGCGCGAATCCTGGCCCTACGATAGCAACCGGGATGCAGGGCTGGCGCAGGTCGCCAACGGCGGCGGCTACCCGACCTGCAGGCAGTGGTGGGCCGATGGCAACAACGGCCTGCGCTCGCGACTGCTCGGCCAGGTGGACCCAAGCCTCCTGAACCGCCTGGCGGGCTGGGCCGGGTTCATGAGCCGCACCGAGGTGGATGATTCCGTCATCCGTGCCATCGCTTCGCCCCGGCAGCAGAAGCTGAATCAGGGCAGCGTCTATACGGACTATGGCGGCCAGATCGACAAGACTCTGCCGAACATCGTGACCCGGGCCACGGGCGATGTCGGTATGGCAGTCGGCGCGATCGCAGCGTTTCCCGCCATGGACGTGGTGCGCCAGGCACTGCCCATGGCGCTTGCCTTGCTCAAGATGGCATTGGTCATCTGCATTCCGCTTGTGCTGGTCGTGGGTACGTATGACCTCAAGACGGTGGTCACCGTCAGCGTTGTGCAGTTCGCGCTGTTCTTCGTGGACTTTTGGTTTCAGCTCGCGCGCTGGATTGATTCGACGATCCTGGACGCACTCTATGGCTGGGGCTTCGGGTGGAACCGGCCGCACACCAACTTCGACCCGCTTGTGGGGCTGAACAACGCCTTCGGCGATATGCTGCTGAACTTCGTCATGGGGACGATGTTCCTGGTTTTGCCGACCTTTTGGATCGCAGCACTGGGATGGGCAGGCATCAGGGCCGGGGCGATTGCACAGAATCTCGCAACTGGTTCAAAAGAAGCGAAAGACAGCACGTCATCGGGCGTCAATAAGGTGACGCGCTGAGCTCCTAAACACTACTTGCTTAGTTCCGGAAAGGCTCATCCGTGCGCGGCGCTTCAGGGGCTTGCTTGTCCAGTGATTCGCGGTACTTGATGCATCCCCGCATGAAGTGCTGCCATGTCGGTACGGCTATTTCGGGAGTCACTTTCTCAGGAAGAAGCTCCCAAAGAGCTGGGTGATGCCAGCATAGATCATGACCTGTGGCATCTCGATGAGCACGTATGCCTTGTCTCAGCTTGACGACTTCCTCGACAAGCTGCTCTCGGGACATTCCTTGTAGATCGGTATCCATTGATTCTTCCTGCACTTACCAGAATTAAGCCTTCCGGCAACGTCTCTAATCGTCATCCGGATTGTTGGGGTCATGCGGGTCGAGGCGATACCCATCCGACGAATACAAGCCGAACCCAGCTTCACCATGGCGCAGTTCGTCGTGTGGCAGCGAGAAGTCTTCATCATCGCCTTTTCCAAAGCCACGAGCCACAAGCGAGATGCACACCAATAGCAGCGCCAGCCAGAAGGTCGAGTAGAACAGCAACACCAACACGCCTAGCTTGACCAGCCACACGAGCATGACCGCGCCGGCCACCGGCACTCCCTTGGAGGCCAACCAGTTCGATGCTCGCCGCTCGCCACGCGCATAGGCGCGCCATCCACGGCCAAAGAATCGGCCGAGGCGTTCTGCGGTGCTGATGCGGGTTGTCGTCGTCATGGTCGTCTCCTAGAAATGCCTACTCCAGCTCGCTCCAATCCGATTTGCTTGCCTCGACCAATGCGTTCCAGTCGTCTGGCGGATTGCCGCGGCCAAGCATTTTCTCGAACACCGCATAAGGGTCCGACTTGCTGCCCGATGACCGCAGGGTCTGCTCATCATTGACCCAGGCGTAGACGATGACCTTCGCCTTCGAGTCGTACCGGAAGAACAGCCGGTAGCGCCTGCCGAGCTTGGCCCGCCGCCAGTGGCGATAGGCTGGCCCCATGGTATTGCCCTGACGGTACTCGTCGCGCCCCGGATCACTCGGCACCCCATCCAGTATCAACTGGACCAAGGCCCGGAAGAACTTGACGTTGGCGTTGGCGCCAAACCCTTGCGGGTCATTCTCCTGGGCGCGCAGCACAGCCGCGCGCAGTTTCAGCATCTGCTCGATCAGGTTGTCGTGGAACAGCAGCGTCCAGCCATGCCGTTGCATCAGATGTCCACGTCCTCATCGAAATCGTCGCCCAGGTCCACCTTGTGGCCCGCGTGCTCCAGCATCGTGCGCGCCAGATCCTCGGGCAGACCGCGAACATGCCGGCCTGCTTCAATGTCGCGCGCCAGCAGGGCCAGGAACGCGGCGATTGCCGGGTCTTCGTGCTCGGCATCGGCGCGGGTCACGACCACTTCACTGCCGCGAAGCTCGAACGCGAGCTTGCTGCCGGTGTCGGCACCCAGCGCCTGGCGGATGGACTTGGGCAGCGTGATCTGCCCCTTGGATGTCAGCGTGGCAACTTCGTGAATGGCAGGCATGGCGGCTCTCCTGATGGCAATGCCTGCATGGTAAGGATATTTCCTTACTTTGTCAATGTGAGGTCGCATGGTGCTCTCCGGCATTCAACTTTGAGCCTCATCGTAGGGCCAGAACAGCGAGCCTTCAGGCATCAACACGGCCTCGGCGAGCTCCGCATTGATGGTGGATGGTCAGTGCTTTCCGCGCTATACCCAAAGGCTGTAACGGCCAAAAGGTCGAAATGGCAAGGGAATGGGGTGCAAGGGGAAAGGCCCTACCTCGAAAAGGCCAAAAGGCCCCCCGCCCGGCCCGCCATCAGGACATCCACATGCTCTCTCTGTTCCAGCGAAAACGGTCTCCGGTCACCGCCGCGCCGTCGCCAGCACCCGCCACCGATCTCCCGAAAGGGTTGATGCGGCCGGAGTCGGCCGCATCGCTGTTGGCCACGCCGCGCAGGCAGAAGCTGCTGGAACACATCTGGCAGAGAACCTCTCTGTCTCGCCGCCAGTTCGCGACGCTGTACCGCGTGCCGCTGGAGCGCTATGCCGAACTGGTCCAGGCTTTCCCGGCGTCCGAGGCGCATCACCATGCCTACCCAGGCGGCATGCTCGACCACGGCCTGGAAATCGTCGCCTACGCGCTCAAGCTGCGGCAATCCCATCTGTTGCCCATCGGTGCCAGTCCCGAGGACCAGGCCGCGCAGGCCGAGCCTGGACTGCTGCCGTTGCTTATGCGGCCCTGTTGCACGACATCGGCAAGATCGCCGTTGATCTGCACGTCGAGCTGGCCGACGGCAGCACCTGGCATCCCTGGCACGGCCCGCTGCACCAGCCATATCGCTTCCGCTACCGCGATGATCGCGAGTACCGGCTCCACAGCGCGGCGACAGGCCTGCTTTACCGGCAACTGCTTGATCGTGACCTCCTGGACTGGCTCAGCGGCTATCCGTCCCTGTGGGCACCGCTGCTCTACGTCCTTGCCGGGCAGTATGAGCACGCTGGGGTGCTGGGCGAACTGGTCGTGCAGGCCGACCGCGCTTCCGTCGCCCAGGAACTGGGCGGCGATCCCTCGCGTGCCATGGCCGCGCCCAAGCATGCGCTGCAACGCAAGCTGCTCGACGGGCTGCGCTACCTGCTCAAGGAGGAACTGAAGCTGAATCAGCCTGAAGCCTCAGACGGCTGGCTCACCGAGGATGCCCTGTGGCTGGTGAGCAAGACCGTTTCGGACAAGCTGCGCGCGCACCTGCTGTCTCAGGGTATCGACGGCATTCCTGCGAACAACACCGCCGTGTTCAACGTGTTGCAGGACCACGGCATGTTGCAACCCACGCCAGACGGCAAGGCGATCTGGCGCGCGACCGTGACCAGTGCGGTCGGATGGTCCCACTCGTTCACCCTGTTGCGTCTCGCTCCCGCGCTGATCTGGGAAGCTGGTGAGCGGCCGGCGCCATTTGCTGGCACGGTAGTGATCGATGCGACACTCCCAGAAAATGGCGCCGATGCGCTGGCCACGCCGCCTGTGGCTGGAACGCCGCCAGCCCCAGAAGACCAGGAGACGCCGCCGTGGGAGGGTAGCAGTACTAGCGTCACCGCTTCGCCCCCCGCAGCCCAGCCCATGGCTGACGTGATGGAGGACATGCTGGCGATGGTAGGCACGGGCGACCCGCACGACGTTTCCCACAATGAGCAGGCCGATTCAGCCAACGTATCTGCCACACGCTCCGAGGCACCTATGCCGACCACGGCCGTGACCTCGTCAACGTCGCCTGTACCCACGGCTGCGCCGCCGGCCATGAGCGCACGGCCATCCGGTGAGCATTTTCATGGAGTGGCTGCGCCAGGGTATCGCGTTGCGCAAGCTCATCATCAATGATGCGAAGGCGCTCGCGCATACCGTAAGCGACACAGCGTATCTGGTCAGTCCCGGCGTGTTTCAACGGTACGCACAAGAACATCCACAAGTGGGCATGCTGGCACAACAGGAGAGCCAACAAGATTGGCAATGGGTGCAAAAGCGCTTCGAGCGGCTACAGTTGCATCGCAAGCAGCCCAACGGCTTGAACATCTGGGCCAGCGAAGTGACAGGTCCGCGAAAAACACGGCACCTGCATGGCTATCTTTTGCAAGACCCCCACTTGTTGTTTACGGAGGTGCCCCCCAAACAATCCGTACCTCAGGGTACTCAGCAGCGAGTAGATGCACTCATCAAGAAGCCAACTATGTCTGCATGGCCGACCCACTGGCGCTGCAAAGACGCAACGTGACGGTAGCCGATTTACAGGCAAGCGTCTGGACTGTCAGGTGTGATAGAGGTAACATGACGATTGGGGATCTTTCATCACATTTCAGCTTTAAAAGAAAACGACATGCTATTTCGGAGGCTGCTTCGTAACAGAATGCGCCGCTTCGGTACGGTTGCCGTGGCGGTGGTGTTTCTGTTGCAGACCTTCGCCGTAGCGAGCATGCCTTTGGTGTCCATCTCGGCGGACGAAGAGATGGTCATCATCTGCACCGGCTCTGGCATGAAGACTGTGCCATTGTCGGACTTTGGCATTGACCTCGATCAAGACCAGCCAGACACTGGGACGATGCCATCCGGGGGTATGTGTGCGTTGTGTCCGCTCGCGCACTGTGTTGGACTCCCGCCATCGATGGCCTTTCTGCCCGCCCTCGATCTCAATACTCACGCTCCTCAAGCTCCCCCGGCGGCACGCTTTGTAGCCGAAGGCTTCAGAACCGCGCACCAGGCACGCGCGCCCCCTCCAACATCTGATTCGCTGCCCATCAGACCGTGCAGATTACTTTCTGCGCGGTCTTCGCTACGATCATTGTTGGAGTTTTGTCATGTCCGGAGATTCTTCCGCGATCGGCGTTGGCCGTTCGCGTCTGCGCCCACGTGCGCTAGCAGTCGCCATCAGAGCGCAGTTCGCTCACCGGCGTATAGCCACAGCCCTTTGTGAGACCCCGCGGGGCCTCCGAAACCCGTCTGGCAAAGCTTTCACACTGGCACTCGCCGTATCCTGCTCACTGGCCCATCAGCCAGCCCACGCGCAGCAGCAAAGCGACACCGTTGAGCCCCAAGACTCCCAGGCCACGACCGTACTGGATACCATCACCGTCACGGCCACGCGCAGCCCAAACAGCCGATTCGACGTTCCTGCTTCTGTCTCGACGGTGACCCGCGAGGAACTGGACGATGCCCAGGCGAACACGGTCTCCACCCTGCTGCGCGCACTTCCCAACGTGAACTATGGCGGCGGTCCTCGACCTGCTGCCCAGAGCCCTGCAATCCGCGGCCTGCAGGGCCCACGCATCATCCTGTCCGTGGATGGCGCGCGACGCAACAACGAGGGTGGCGTCAACACTCCCTTGCTGATCGACCCGGACTTCATCCGGCAGGTCGATGTCGTACGCGGCCCGGTCTCGGCTGTATATGGTGGCGGTGGCCTTGGTGGCGTGATGGCGTTCGAGACCATCGGTGCGGAGGATTTCCTGGAGCCTGGCAAGAGCTTCGGGGGACGAATCAAGGGCGGCTACCAAAGCGCCAATGAGGAATGGTCGACGAACCTGACTGCCGCAGCACGCTCCGGAAACTTCGATTTTCTGGCCAGCGGGACCTTTCGCGACTTCGGCGAGATCCATACCGGGGCCAGCGGCGACCACGCGAAATACCCTAACGACGGCAACCTGAAGAGCGGTCTGTTCAAGGGCGGTTTTTCTCCCAACGAACTCAACCGTGTGGAACTGAGCTACCAACGTTTCGTCGACAAGATGGTGGGTCCCACCAATCCCGGCGGCAACCTGCTGTCTCAGTTCTCGCATGATCTCAAACGCGACCAGGAGCAATACACAGGCAGTTGGACATTCCGCGATACCGATCGCAGGCTGCTGGACGGCAAGCTGACGATCTACCAGACCACGTTCAAGCTCGACAGTCATAGCTTGGCGACGCCCCCACAAGCCGACACCACCACGATGACCAAGACGGTCGGGGTCAGCTTGCAAAACAGTAGCCGCTTTGATACCGGCCCGTGGATGGCGCATCGCCTGACCTATGGGATGGATATCTACCGCGATACCAGCGAGAACACTTCTGCAGGGCAGTCCAATAGCGTTTTGCCCAACGGGAAAATGCGTGCCGTGGGCGTGTTTCTGCAGGACGAGGTTTCGTTCCTCGACAACTGGACGCTGATTGGGGCTCTGCGTCACGACGACTACAAGCTCACCTCGCCCGGTCAGAACGAGGTCAGCCACAACAAGCTTTCGCCCAAGCTCACCCTCAAATACCAGCCTTGGGACGTTCTGGGCGTCTACGCCAGCTATGGAAAGGCTTACCGCGGTCCGACTTTGACGGAAATGTTCGGCAATCTCAACACGAACCAGGCACTGTTCAACTTCCGGCCTAACACTGATCTGAAGCCTGAGACCAGTACCGCGAAGGAAGTGGGTGCGACCTTGTCGTTCGACGATGTGCTGGGCGCAGGCGACCGCCTGCGCGTGAAGGCCACGTACTTTACGGAGGATGTGGAAGACATGATCGATCAACAGGTGGTTGGCAGCTACACACGTGCAGCACCCTTCGTTGGGACCGGCCTGATCTTCCAGCGAAACAATGTGGCCCGCGCCGAGCGACATGGCGCTGAGGTGGAAGTGGCCTACGCTTGGGATGACCTCACCTTGGGCCTGGGCTACTCGCGACTGCGTTCGAAGAATGCAGACACGGGTGCCCATCTGTACGCGCCACCTGACAAGCTTGCCTTCGGTGCTCAGTATCGGATTGACAACAACTGGTCCGTGCGCTACCTCGGGCAGTTTGTACGCGCCCAAGATTACGACTCAACGGAACTTCGTCGGCGCAGCGGCTATGCCGTGCATGACATTGGCCTGTCCTACCAACAGCGCCAGTACCGTATAGATGTCGGTATCACAAACCTTTTCGACAAACCTTATGCCACATACCAGCAGTCGATGGCAGAGACATTTACCTACGAACTGGGACGCAGCGTCAATGTCACGCTGAGCGCCCGGTTTTGACGGGAGGCCACTATGCGACTCATTTACGTGACGGCAGCGTTGGCCTTGGTGATCGGCCTCTCTGGGTGCGTGAGCACTCCTGGACCTCGCAAGGACGACCTTCAGCCTGTGACCATCGCCTTCGAGTTGGTAGCAAACGGCCATAGCGCTCGATGCGGAGCACCGCTGGGCGCGCTGGGCAGAGATGCAAAGCGCGCCACATTGCGCGATGCCCGCTTCTACGTGCAAGACGTGGCGTTGGTTCAGGCCGATGGCAGGAGAACCCCCATCGCCCTGACCCCCAACGATTGGCAGAACGATCAGGTCGCACTTCTCGACTTCGAGGATGCCACCGGCACATGCGCTGGAGGGACCCCCGCAACCAATACAGTGGTTACCGGCAAGGTGCCAGCTGGTCGATACACCGGTCTGGCCTTCACTGTGGGCGTTCCGCCCTCGTTGAACCACACCAGTACTGAACTGGAAGGGGCGCCGCTGGACATTGCGGCGATGGGCTGGAGTTGGCAAGCGGGCCGCAAGTTCGCCAAGATCGAGATCGACCCCGAAGGTGGGGTAACGAAGCTGGATCGCTCACGTTCCGCGTCCTGGTATGTGCACCTGGGTTCATCTGGGTGCACCGGCAATCCGGTCACCGGTCAAACAGTGTCCTGCTTGCGCTCGAATCGTCTCCCAGTGGTGTTAGAGCAGTTCGACCCGGACACGCAGCGGGTCGAACTGGATCTTGGCTCACTGTTCAAGTCCACCCGCCTCTCCGAGGATCGGGGAGGCGCCGTGGGATGCATGAGTGGGCCCACCGATCCCGAGTGCGGCCCCATCTTTGAGCGACTTGGATTGTCACTTGACAGTGGTGAGCCCGATGCGTCCAGGCACTCCCCCGCCTTTTCTGTCGCCACGAAGCGATAGGACCTTGGCTGCTCCCTGCAGCAGCTCTCGCACGCGGTTGGTCGGCACCTCTCCGAGAGAGATGCTGCCCGCTTCGTGCGCCTTAACTCTGCGCGGCGCCAGATGAATACGCCTCAATGTAGAACACAAACAAGAACTGGAGGATGAGAAGCATGCACATTCCAGATGACCTGCTCATGCTGTCCCACAGGGGTCTTGAAAGACAGTCAACAAGAAGGAGCCATCACACCGGAGCGGCGCAAGCGAAATCAGTTTTCCAGCAGAAGACAACTCGCATGTCATGCATATGCGCGAGGAATTCTTCGAAAGGGGGAAGGCAATGATGCGCCGAATGCTAGGGCTGGTTATCGGTTTACTCGCCGTGCCCATGGGAGTGGCAGCAGTGGTCGCCAGCACCGTCTGGTCATGGAACCTGCCGACGCACGTACCGGAGCCGCGCGTGCCTGCCGACAACCCGATGTCGGCGGTAAAAGTCGAACTCGGGCGGAAGCTCTTCTACGACACCCGACTGTCTGGCAACGGCACCATGTCATGTGCGTCATGCCACCACCAGAGCCGGGCCTTCACCGACGGCCGATCACTATCGGTGGGATCGACTGGGGAGCGCACGCATCGCAATGCACTGGGGCTCGCCAACAGCGCTTGGCATGCCACATACAACTGGGCCAATCCAGCGCTGGTTTCGCTGGAACAGCAGATGGAGATCCCGCTGTTTGGCGATGACCCCATCGAAATGGGCGTCAATGACGCCAATCGACAGCAGGTTCTGGACCGCTTTCGCAACGATCCGATCTATCCGCCATTGTTCCGACAGTCCTTTCCCGACGACGACGAACCGCTGAACATGGCCACGGTGATCAAGGCTATCGCCGCATTTCAGCGCTCCATGGTCTCTGTGGATAGCCGCTACGACCGCTACTTGCAGGGTAAAGAAACGCTCTCCGCTTCTGAAGAACGCGGAATGGTGCTTTTCTTCGGCGAGAAAGCCGAGTGCCACCACTGCCACGGCAGCTTCAACTTCAATGATCAAGTCGTCCACAAGAAGAGCCGGTTGGTCGAGACACTGTTCCACAACAACGGGCTGTACAACGTGGATGGCAAGGGAGGGTATCCCTATCCAAACCGGGGGGTATTCGAGAGTACTGCCAAGCCAGAGGACATGGGTGCCTTCCGGGCTCCGAGTCTGCGCAACGTCGAAGCCACAGCACCCTATATGCATGACGGTAGCGTAGCCACCCTCGAAGAAGTTATCGAGCAGTACTCACAGGGGGGCAAGGTCACGACATCCGGCCCGAACCAGGGGGATGGACGCCTGAACCCTCACAAGAGCGGCCTCATCTCCAGGATCGATTTCACAGAGGAGGAAAAGGCGGACCTCCTGAACTTTCTCAAGACGTTGACCGACGAGGGCTTCCTGAACGACCCCAAGTTCTCGGATCCGTGGAGTCACTCCAAGTGAGCGTGATCGTTCAAATGAATCATGGTTTTACTACTACAAAAAGGAGGCTGCCTATCGAGAAGACGAATCCACGATTGAACGAATCCGGTGCGATGTCGACTGTGATTCTAGGGCCAGTATCCAGTGCTACTGGTGGCGGCCTGACGAATACGACGTCCACCAACCCTGACTTTCAAATTTCAAGGAGTTACCCATGAAGATCAAAATCGTCAAGAAAACCACGATGACTGTCGCCGGGCGTGCTGGCGCTTGCTGCGCTTCGTGCTGCGCACCGGTTGGCGTGAACTAAGCCTGGTCCACCACCGGCACCTCCGTGTCGGTGGTGGACTCGCTCATGGGAGAGTATCGTGCGTATAGGATTTAACTACACACTTGGTGACACCGCGCCGCTGGTTCGCCGACTGTTGGACTCAGGTCGGATTGACTACGTAGAACTGCTGATCGACAACTTCCTGTCCGTACCGCCGGAAGAAATGGCTCAGGGCTTTGGAGCCCCAGTGAGTTTCCACATCATGTTCTCCAAGTTCATTGAGAACGATGACGCGGCATTGGACAGTATGGCCATCCGATTGCGCCGACTGATCGACCTTCTCAAGCCGCTCTATGTGTCCGACCATATTGCGCGCTTCAACCACGAAGGACGCCAACTCTATCACCTGGCTGAGATCGACTACATCACGGATTACGAACAAGTGCGGTGCCGCGTGGACTGGTGGCAGCAGAAACTCGGCTGCCGTCTTCACCTGGAGAACTATCCTTCCATCATGGATGGCGGGCGCGATGCTCCCCACTTTCACGAGCGATTGCACCGCGATACGGGCGCTGGCGTGCTGTTTGACGTCTCCAACGCTGTTTGCGCACATTTGAACTGCGGCCTTCCTTTAGAGGCTTGGGAAGGCATCATCGAACGCAGCAGTCATTTCCACGTCGCCGGCTACAACTTATCCATCTTGGCACCGCATCTGGTGGTGGATACCCATGACCGAATGCTGTCCGAAGAGACGCTCGGCTTCCTGGAGCGTTACCGCGCGCGTTTCAATACCGCCGGTTCCACCATGACCTACGAACGCGACGACAACTTTGTGGAGACAGAGATCGAGCACGATCTTGATCGCCTGCGAGATTTGTTCGATCGCTCATCTGTGGAGGCGTTCGATGCACCGCGTGTCTGATTCCCGAGTGATAGACGCAGATCTGCTGGATTCCTTGACGGTGCCAGCCCGCCAGGGAGACTACGCACGGGACTCCCGTGCATTCGTACGCATCGATACCAGCCTACGGGTGTACTGGCACACGCTGTTCGACATTTGTCCTGGTTTGCTTGAACTGTCTGGACCGGACGGTTTGGCAATCTTCCGGCCTTTCATGACCTGGGCGGACGAGCAGAAGCTCTCCTTAAACTGGACCTACTACCTGTGGGTCGACGTATGGCTGCAGCAGTCTGCCTTCCGAGATCAAATTGAAGTGGAATTGCGCTATGCCCTGATGGGAGCATCGGCCGCACGCTGGGCCACAGGCGATCGCTCTGAAGCGCAGGGGATCGTTTTGGGTGCCGCTGACCTTCCAAACCTGGTGTGTGGCTGGAAGACCGTGACGCTTGAGGGGGGGCGAGAAATCGAACAGATCGAACTCGAAGCGCCCCTACCGACACCGGATGGCTCCCATGGCTATTTTCTGGTGCCCAGCAGGTCGCTCGACGACGGTTTTCCAGGCTGGTCGCCTATTCCTCGGTGACGAACATGACGGCGCCTCTGTCCATCCGTACCGGTGCCTTCTGGCAAGGCTTTGCAGCGCTGTTGCTGGCTTTTGGCGTTGCCCAGTTGTCGCTGCAAGTGGACGTGGTCATGCTGGGCCAGCGCGCGCCTGGCAGCGTCGGTGCCTACGTGATGCTGACTCGACTGGTCATGATCGACCTCGTTGTCACGATGGCATATGGCGCCGTGGCGTCAGTCACTATCGCTCAGGCGGTTCGCGATGGTGATGCGTCATTGACCATCCGCTGGGCGATGGGATTGGCTGGCCTGATCGGGGCCCTCCTGCTGGGAGCGGGGTGGATCACCTATCCGCTGCTGGTGCCTTGGGTCGCCGGGGGCGATGAAACGCTGGTGACGATGCTTGAGCTTGCAATCCCTTGGTTTGTAGCGGGAGCGCCGTTTCGCATGATCAATTCTTGCGCCGCGTTCGCCTTCCATGCCACCCAACGGGGGGCCTGGGTCGTGCGCTGGAAGCTTTGCGAGGTGGTCCTCAAACTCATCATGAACGTAGTGTTCCTGGACTTCTTGGACGCGGGCTTCGCTGGTTGCTTAATGGCTTCACTGTTGGTCCATGCTGTTTCGACGTGTTGGGTGCTGTGGCAGCTTCGCAGGCAATCGGGGGGACTGCCCGTTCTTCCACCTTTGAGCTGGAGCCGAAAGCAAGCCGTCAAGAGCACCTGGGAAGCGCAGCGCATACTTGCACTGCAGCTGCTAGGCTTGCTGACGCTCAGCCTGTTCGCCTCGCCTACGATTTCAACGGTGACGACAGCGCGTCTGGATGCTTTTGCTGCCGGACTGGCGTTGGCGATGCTTGTCTTCTCGCCTCTGGCCGCGTTCTTGCGTTTTCTCGCTATCCGTTTTTCGGGACGGACTACCGCCGACATCGATGTACTGACTCGTGAATTGCTACGTTTTGGTGTCCCCGTAGCAGCCTTGGCAGGCCTGCTCCTGTCGTGGGGACAGAACTGGCTTGGGCAGGCCGTGTACGCACAGCAAGGACTGTGGTGGCACGTATTCGTCTGGTCGCTGGCATTCTCTTTGCCTGTACGTGTGGCCGGCACTGTCTTGCGTGCCGGCTTGCAAAGCAGAGGCGGATTCAATGAGGTGGCCAAGGCCGATACCCTGCTGGGATGGGGACTTGGACTGCCTATCACTGCGGTCGGCCTTGCGCTCGATCTACCGATACTGGCCTATGCCTTCCTCTGGTTGCCTGAAGTTGCATTGGTGGCATGGCTGGCTTTCCGATACAGGGCAACGTCCTGCGTGGACGAGGCGCCCGCAGTTGCAAACGAGAACCCATGATGCGAATGACCCTCCGAGTGGCCGTCTTGGGCCTACTTTTGTTGATCTCTCTCTACGCCGGTCAAGCGGCGGCCCACGCCTTCCTGGTCCAAACCACGCCGGAAGACAGCACCGAACTGCACGCGCCCCCTACCCAAGCCGTACTGCGTTTCAACGAGGCGGTAACGCCCGCGCGTATTGAGTTACTCAACGAGCAGGACGAGGTTCTGACTTCCAGCGGCAACTGGACGGTTGAGCATGACACGGTGCGCCTAAGCCTTCCCCAAACGTTGGCTGCCGGCGTGTATCGCGTCGCTTACCGCGTCACGTCCGCCGACGGGCATCCCGTGGTCGGGTTTATCCAGTTCGGAATCGGGGTCAAGCCAGGTGAGGAGCCAACGGTAGAAACGTCCGTTGGCGGCATGGAATGGATAGCGGTACTTGTACGTGTGATCCACTACTTCGCGGTACTTGCTGGCATGGGCGGGGCACTGTTCTGGGCGTTCGTGCTCTCTGGACATGCAAGGCACTCCGTGCAAGCCACCCGCGACAACTTGGTATGGGTGATATTGCTCGCCGCCTGGTCTGGCGTACTGTTGGTCGGGCTCAGCGGCGCAGCGCTCGATGGCGGTGGCACCGCGGCTTTGCTTAGTGCGCGCGCTTGGTCCATAGGCTCAACCAGTACAACCGCAGCCGCAGCGGTTGTGGTTCTATTGGCCTCGCTGCTTTCCCTGGCAGGGTTGTGGCAGCGGCGTACCAGCATCGGCATGCTGTTGCTCTCTAGCGGCGCGCTACTGGGGGCGCTCTCGTTCACGGTGACAGGCCACATCGGAACGGCACCACCTCGATCGGTCAGTATTCCTCTGGTGTTCCTGCACGGCCTGGCGGCGGCGTTCTGGGTTGGCTCGCTGTGGCCCCTGTCCGTCATGCTGCGACACGAGACTGGGCCACAGGCGCTGGAAACTGTCCAGCGATTCTCCCGCATCGCGGTAATTGCAGTCGCGACACTGGTTGCGACTGGAATAGGCATGAGCCTCCTGCAGTCAGTTTCCTCTGTCGAGGCGGTAACACAGACAGGCTACGGTGCGATCTGGGGCATCAAAATGTTGTTGGTGTCGTTGTTGATCGGCATTGCTGTGTGGAACCGCATCGCCGTAACCCCGATGCTTCGCACTGGCGAGCGCGTGGCGAGTTTGAGGCTGCGTCGTAACGTGTTCATTGAGATTGCACTGGTAATTGGCGTGCTGACTTTGACCTCGACCTTTGCGCTGGCACCACCACCGCGCACGCTACCGCAGTTCGCGCCAACGATCCCTATTTCCAGCCCCTCGACAGGCTATTCGACGGTCGTAACCTCGGGCGGCTGGAACGCGCTGATCGACGTAGTGCCGGCGCGCGTGGGCAGCAACCGGATACAGATCCTGCTGACGGATGCCGATGGGCATAACCGGACGGCAGGGCTGATCTCCGAATGGGCTCAGGCCTCCAATGCCGACTCCTCAGACCCTATCGTCGTCGTCCATGATCCGCAGATGACCGGCGACATCATGCTGCCATCTTCAGGACGTTGGCGGGTGCGCTTGCGCTGGGCGGATTCTGATGACCGTGCGCATGTCCTGCGGTTGAGCGTTCAGATTCCGCCCGATACCACCGGCGCTCTGTGAGCGGCCGGTTAGAGCCTCTTTCAAGTTTTTCAACCACTCGATCCTTAAGGAGTCATCTCTCATGAAACGACTGATCAAACTGGCAACTGCGATTGCTCTGTGCGCATCGGGGGCGGCATTTGCCCACGGCTACAAGGCTGGCCCGATCGAAATTGATCATCCCTGGTCAAGAGCGACTGTACCCGCGGTTCCTACCGGGGTGGTGTATTTCGTGCTGCGCAATCCTAGTCAAGATGAAGACCGCCTCGTATCCGTTTCAACACCGGTAGCCGAGAAAGCTGAGCTTCACACACACATCCGCGACAGCGACGTGATGCGCATGCGTAAAGTTGACTCCATAGAGATCGCACCAGTATCGACGACTGCATTGGAACCAGGGGGCTCCACGTGATGTTGATTGGATTGAAGCAGCCGTTGGTCAAGGGCAAGGCTTTCCCGCTCACATTGGTTTTCGAGGAAGCGGGTCCCGTAACCGTTCAAGTCGATGTGCAAGGAACGACAGACAAAGCACCAGCACATACCGGCAGTGGTCAAGACGGACATACCCATTAATTCGAAGTCTAACTGGTAGTTGCCAGGCCGAACATCGTTGTGGGCTACGACCCCGATCGTCTAGAACATTCCCTCAGAAAAGAAGGAGGTCTTAGGTTGGTGGTAGTCGCCTCTTCCAGTCAGTCGATAGCGGCTACTTCACCAAGCAAGGAAAGTGGAAGTGGAATTAAGGCATCTTCGCTATTTTGCCGTCCTGGCAGAGGAACTTCACTTCACGCACGCCGCTGAGCGCTTGCATATCGAACAACCACCTCTCTCGCGGGCCATCAAGGAGCTTGAGGAAGAGTTGGGCGTCCTGCTTTTCGATCGAAACCGCCGAGGAACAGTGCTGACGGCAGCGGGCGCTACGTTCTTGCAGGACGTTCGCAGGCTATTCGCCACCTTGGAGCAGGCACGGGAGAACGCCAAGGCCGTCGGTTCTGGCTTGCGGGGGAGCCTTCGTATCGCAGTATCCGATGGGGCAATCGATCCGCGGCTATCAGCGGTTCTCGCCCGCTGTCGCGCAGAGGAGCCCGAGATCGAGGTGCGCCTCTCTGAAGTTCCCCTGGCCGAACAAATTCGCGGCCTCCGTTCTGGTGACTTCACTGCGGGATTTGCACACACGGCCGATGTTGGAGAAGGCATTGTCGCCGAGCCGATCTGGCGAGACCCGTTGGTGCTCGCAGTGCCAGCGCTGCACGAGTTGCTCGCCCACAAGGAGGTCCCACTTCATGAACTAGGGAGCCATCCGATTATCCTGTGTGATCCGCACGTCTGCGAGGGCTATTGCCGTGAACTGGCACGGCTTCTTCGGCCACTGGAGGACGAGCCCAATGTTGTTGAGCACGTGTCCTCACTGGACATGATGCTCACTCTTGTCAGCGCAGGCTTCGGCGTAGGTTTCACAACGGAAGCCAGGATCGCCACCTGCCAACGGCCGAATGTGGTGATTCGCCCACTGGCGATGGATTCAGCGATGATTACAACCTATCTGCTTCGGCCCGACAGTGACAGTTTGCCGGCTCCGCTGGAGCGGTTTATCGTTCGACTACGCACTCATTTCGGTGGCTAACAAAGTTAGCCCACTGATAATCAGCTCAAGAATCTGGGCGGTGACCGATACTCCGCTCCGTTACGATCATTAGTTCAGCGGAACTTATCCTGAGGGCAGCGGCTACTTTCAGTATCAGAGCGAGCGTGGGCATATGCTCTCCACGCTCGATTTTTCCCATGTGCGAGCGCTCAATGCCGGCCAAAGAGGCAAGCTCTTCTTGAGCGATCCCTTGGTCCATACGAGCGGCACGCACCGCTTGACCGAAAGCCTGTGCCGGCTCAGTTTCATAGGTGGTTGTGCCAGGGGGCGGCCCCGTTGAACGCTACGCTTCTGCATCACCAGAAGCGTCAAGCAATCAATGAAATTTAACCACGTTAAATTTAACTCTTTTGGCTATCATGTTGGCTCGCCTTTTTAACCCGATTGCTTATTGGGGGCTCTTATGCACGACGCCACCAGCCAGTTATCCCACTTCAGGCTCGCTATAGCGCCTGGCGTACCCTCATCGCATCTATCGGCACTGCTCGCGCTACAACGCGCGGAAGAGCCGGACGTTGCCATCGCGTTTTTTGAAGTCACAGTTGACGACCTGCATACGGGACTCTACGAAGGTCGCTACGACGCAGGTCTCTCGCTTCGTGAAGTAAGCGACCCGTCCCTGAAAAGCCAACCTCTGTGGGCCGAAGACATGGCCGTTGCGACGCCATTGCGCTCCCCCTTGCTCAGCAAGGAGAGGCTCACAATTGATGATCTGCAGTACCGCCCGCTGTTTCGCTGGCAAGCAGAGATCTGTCCCTTGTTGGATCGGCGGCTGTCTGCCCTTATGCGTGCAGGCGAGCAAAGCGCTCGGCACGTGACGTCTTTCGAGATGATGGCGCTATGGGTCGCAGCCGGTTATGGAATCGGGCTATCCGCTCGGTCGCGCATTGAGCATGCTCATGGATGGGGAATCGCCATGTGGCCGATCTGCGACGGCCCTTACAAGATCGTGACGCACCTGCAGCAGCCTCATGGACAAGTCAACCCTGTTACAGAGCGGTTCGAGCGTAGAGCACTGCAGATTGCCAAGGCTGGCGCAGCCTGACCCTAAGTCTGGCGACCGGGACAATCCCGTCCCGGTCGCCAGATCGCACTATCGGCGTTCAAGCCTCTTCAAGCACCATAGTGGTATCCACCAGCCGACGAACGCTCTGCCGCACATGTTCGAGGATGAGCCGTGGCGAGACAGTCTCGGGGGCATCTGTATGCTCCTGACTGCCTGCGATGACCCGGACTACCATACCCAAGTTGGCCGGCGTCACCATATCGATGGCCGCGCGATCACCCAGATCCGGGTGCGGCTGGGTCAGCAAGCGGTACAGACTCCACGAATCCGCATGCGGGCATTGGCTCATGAGCACTTGGGCCAGCTTGTGCTTGAGCGGCACCAGTTGCCAGTCAGGGACCCGCTGCCCCCGATTGCCCAAACTGATGGACAGCAGCTTACCTGCCTTCAGTTCGCGGTTGATCTGGTCCTTGGACTTCCCAGCTAGCTTGGCGAATAGCGGTACCGGCAGACAGCTCGGCGACTCGTACATGGCCAGCATTTCCTCGCGCTCGCGCTGGATTGCGGATACTTCCGGTTCCGGCGCCCGCGTGGGCGGCGGAGGCACCTGCGACAGCCGCTGAAACCTAATATCGGCATCGTTCGGCGTCACGACGATGGGAGCCGCCATTACAGGCGGCACAGAGGCTTCAGGGGACACAGCGGCGGCGGTGGCAGGCTCTTCCTCATCTGCCATCGCCGGCACCCCCTCAATACGAATGGTGAGATGAGCGCTGGCCGCTTCCACCTGGCCCTGTTCAAGCAGGTCGAGGCGGTCGGCCCAGTCCTGCATCATCCTGCGGCGCGGTTCCACATACTTGGCGTGGTTGTAGGCCGAGCTGACCTTGTTCGGGTCGGAGTGCGAAAGCTGCGCGTCCACCCAAATCTTGGGATAGCCAATCTCGTTGAGCGCCGTCGAAATCGTGCCGCGGATGCCGTGGCCGGTCAGGCGCCCCTCGTAGCCCATGAGTTGCAAGGCCTTGTTGAGAGTGTTCTCGCTGATGCGCTTCTTGAGTTCGCTGCGGTGCGACAGCAGGTACTTCTGCGCCGGCCGCATCACACCCAGGAGGTAGCGCACAATCTCGATGGCCTGCACGGACAGGGGCACGATGTAGGGCGGCACGTCCTGGGGTCGCTTGCCGACCCTGCGCATTTCTTCCTGGAGTTGCTTGACGACCTGCGGCGGGATGATCCACAAGCCGCGGTCGAGGTCGAATTGGTCAGGCTCAGCCAGTCGCAACTCGCCCGTGCGCACCCCTGTCAGGAGCAGCAACCGGATGCCGAGCTGGGTCTGCCAGCCCCGAGGGTTGTAGCGCCGGAGCTTCTGGAGGAACTCGGGCAGCTCGGGCAGGTGCAGATAAGGATTGTGCGTCACCGGCGGTTTGGGTTCGGCCACGACATCCAGATCCGAGGCAGGATTGGTCTCCATGCCCTCGACGATGACCAGCGCGTAGCGGAACAACTGGCCCAGCCAGGTCCGCACCTTCTCCGCGGTCGTGAAGGCCTTGCGCTTTTCAATCCGTGCCAGAACCCCCAAAAGCTGCGGGCGACGAATGTCGTAGATCGACATTTTCCCGAGGCTGGGCAACACATCCTTGTTGAAGATGCGCAGGATCTGCGAGAGCGTGCTCTGGCGGCCTTCCTTGAGTTCCTTGCGGCGATGCTCGACCCATGCATCGAACACCGCTTTGAACGTGTTGTCCGAAGCCAGCTTCACGGCGTGCTGCTTTTGCTTGCGCTCAGTATGGGGATTGATGCCCCTGGCCAGGAGTGCCCTGGCTTCGTCACGCAAGGCGCGTGCCTCACGCAGACCGATTTCAGGATAGCTGCCCAGAGAGATGCGCTTTTGCTTGCCAAACCAGTAATAGCGCAGATGCCACGACTTGCCGCCGGTAGGTGCGACCACCAGGCTAAGGCCATCGGCGTCGGGGATGCTGTAGGTTTTTTCAGCGGCCTTGGCTTGCCGCACGGTCAGATCAGAAAGAGTCATCATCAGCTCCTAAGTCTTGGACTTAGGCCTAATGCTGCTGGCCATCCCGATCCAACCCCAGCAACAACCCGGAACCGGCACTACCCGCATTCTTTGGCCTCAATTTTGGCCTTAAAAACGCTGGCTGTAGGTGGATTTCCGTGGCTTTCGCTGGAATGAAAAAAGGGGCCGAAGCCCCTGTTTTCAACGACTTACAGACGTCAGTGGAAGTCTGTAGATCATGAATTGGAGCGGGAAACGAGACTCGAACTCGCGACCCCGACCTTGGCAAGGTCGTGCTCTACCAACTGAGCTATTCCCGCAATTGGCGTCCCCAAGGGGATTCGAACCCCTGTTACTGCCGTGAAAGGGCGGTGTCCTAGGCCTCTAGACGATGGGGACTTAATCTTCAACAAACTACGTTGTCGTCTGAAGTGGGGCGCATTCTATGGGCGACAGTGGGGGCTGTCAACACTTTTATAAAAACTTTTTTATTCATTTCTTTTTCGTCCGAAGAGCCGAATTAAAAAAAGTCCACATAGCCAGCAATTCGTTTAAAAATCAAACTCATACAACAAAGAGATCAATACTCGGCTTCTTTAAAGCACGCGCCAGGGCAACATGAAAACGCAACGGCGGTTTGCAAGGCAGACCCCCAGTGTCTAGCCTTTTTTATACAAGGCTCCACACGAAACCCCGAAATGTCCTCCGTTATCATTATTGCCTCAATAATAGTGCTGCTCGCTGGCTTGGTGTGCTATGCGTTTATCACCCAGACCATTTCGCAGAAGCGGCAACAGAAAGAGCGTCTTTTGATGGCGCTGAAAAGCCGTGTGCGCAATTTCAAATTTATGCTCAGCGGCTTCCCTCCCGGATTTTTACCCAAGGACCTCACGCTCCTGGTGCAACGCAGCGTGCTGCAGTCACTCGAACAGCTATCCAAACTCGAACCCGGCAGCAAGGATCACACTGAAGATATACAAATGATCACGCAGCAGTTGGCGGAGACACAGCGCCACCCCACCCCCAGCGGCCAACCTGCGGCCCTGGACAATCCGCAGAAAGCCCGGGATATCAGGGCCTGTCTTGAAGAACTCTATAAGTTCATCTTTCATCTCGAAAGCAAAAAAATGCTTCCGAAGCCGCAGGCGGACATTTATCGCAGCATGATCCGTCAACTGGTTTTGCAATTGACGGTAGATTCCTACACCCTGCAGGGGCGCATAGCGCGGGACAAAGGTAAGCTGCGCCTGGCCATCCACCATTTTGATCTCGCCCTTAAACTGATGACGAAGGAGCGGAATAACGGACAGTTCGATGGGCGCATCATGCAGATTCGCGTATCAATCAAGGACCTCGAGGACCGCCTCCTCAACGAGACAAGCGAAACCGCAGAAACTGCCGAAGATGATGCGGAACCAACACCCATCAACAGCGAGTGGGACAAATTCGCGCAAGATGACGAAAGCTGGAAGAAAAAGCAGATTTACGATTGATCCGCGCCCTTGCCATCCCCCACCTCCAACTTCAATGAAGCGGAATTGACGCAATAGCGAAGCCCGGTAGGCTCTGGACCGTCGGGAAAAACATGGCCGAGATGTGCTCCGCAGCTCTCACACAGAATTTCAGTCCGCATCATGCCGTGGCTCACGTCCCGCTCCTCCGCCACCGCGCCGTCCGCGACCGGCTGATAGAAGCTCGGCCAGCCTGAACCGGAGTCGTATTTGGTCGCAGAGGAAAACAAGGCTTCACCACAACAACGGCACACGTAAATGCCGATTTTTTTGCAGTCCCAATATTCGCCAGTGAAAGGCCTTTCGGTGCCCTTTCCACGACAAATCCTGAACTCTTCCTGGGTCAACTGCTCGCGCCAACGCTCATCGTTTTTTAAAGTGCTATCTGACATAATTGCCCACCTGCTAGTCTTTATATTGCGCGCCGTCGCTGGACTCCGTCGGAATACATTCTCTTACTGACACCGCACGATCGACTTCACCATTCCTTTGGCATGGACCATCCGGTCGTCAGACAGTGCCCAGACATCGGCAATTCGGGCGATTTAAAAGGTAACCACAGCACAATGCAATACATCGAAAAATCAAAAAAACTGGAAGGGGTTTGTTACGACATCCGTGGACCTGTCCTGGATCATGCAAACAGGCTGGAAGAAGAAGGGCACCGCATTCTCAAGCTGAACATCGGCAATCCAGCCCCTTTTGGCTTTGACGCGCCGGACGAAATCATCTCCGATGTGATTCTCAATCTGCGCGCCGCTCAGGGTTACACCGCGTCCAAAGGCCTGTTTCCGGCCCGCAAGGCGATCATGCACGAATGCCAGCGCCTCAATATCCCTGGCGTAGAAATCGATGACATCTTCCTAGGCAATGGCGTCAGTGAGCTGATTGTCATGTCCTGCCAAGCTCTTTTGAACAACGGCGACGAGGTTCTGGTCCCCTCCCCCGACTACCCTCTGTGGACGGCGGCGGTCAATCTTGCCGGCGGCAAAGCCGTTCACTATCTGTGTGATGAGCAGTCGGACTGGTTTCCCGATATCGACGACATTCGCAGCAAGGTCACCAGCAAAACCCGCGCAATCGTGGTGATCAACCCCAACAATCCAACTGGTGCGGTCTACAGTGAGGATCTGCTCAAGCAGATCGTCCAGATTGCCCAGGAACACAAGCTCGTTATTTTCGCCGACGAGATCTACAGCAAGATCGTCTATGACGGCGCCGAATACATCCCTCTCGGCCGTCTCGCGCAGGACGTTCTGTGTGTCAGCTTCAATGGCCTCTCCAAGACTTACCGCCTTGCCGGATTCCGCTCCGGCTGGCTGATCTTCAGCGGTGCCAAGCATCTGGCCCGGGAATATATCAAAGGCGTGGAGATGCTCTCGTCCATGCGCCTGTGCGCCAACGTCCCCGCCATGTACGCGGTGCAGACAGCCCTGGGAGGCTATCAGAGCATCAACGAGCTGATTTTGCCGGGTGGGCGGCTATTAGAGCAGCGCAATGCCGCCTGGACAGCGCTGAACTCCATTCCCGGAGTGAGCTGTGTAAAGCCCAAAGGAGCTATCTACATGTTCCCGAAGATCGATCGCAAATATTACGATTTTGCCGATGATCAACAGCTGATTCTCGACTTTTTGATCAACTACAAAGTGTTGCTGGTACAGGGCACTGCATTCAACTGGCCAGAACCTGATCATGCGCGCATCGTCTTCCTCCCGGTTGTGGACGAATTGAACCGCGCGATCGATAAACTCGGCCAGTTCCTGCAGCGCTACGTCAAATAGGAAGATGTTGCATGTCAGACCTCCACATCGACGACTTTTACCGCGACGCAGCCAAAATACTGGCAACCCTATACGGGCAGTTCCCGCGGAAAATCACGTTATATGCGGAGGATATTTCCGGACCTGATACTCCGGACGAGTTCGGCTTGCACAGCCCTCGCCACCAATCCTGCTTTCACACAATGATGTGGCTGGGCAGTAGCGATTACCTTGTTTATGAACAGGCCGTACGCCAGGAGGCTCTGGATCAGGTTGTGCTAAGCCACCGAGGGTTTCTGGTGCTGAGTTCGGCATTCCACGAAGCAGCATCGCTGCCACGCGAGGGCGCGCTTACCATTCATCGGATCCGCCAGGAGCTGCGTGAGGGCACTTCTTACAGCCTCGCCGAGGCCATGCAGCAAATCATGCTTCTGTCGCGTAATTTAGGTGAGATACCGAGGATTCGCTGATGGACGCCCATATTCGAGAGCCCATCAGGAACAAGAGGGCAGAAAAAGGACTTACTTCACTTTAGCCATGGTCTTGGCGGCGATATCCGTAATCGCCTGCCAATTGCCAGCGTCCACCGCCGATTTCGGCACCAGCCAGGAACCTCCCACGCAGGCGACGTTTGGCAACGCCAGATACTGATCAAAATCGTCGATGGTCAAACCGCCAGTCGGACAGAAGGTTGCCTGTGGCAAGGGACCATGTATCGACTTCAGCAGCGGCAATCCGCCCACCGCTGTTGCTGGAAAGAGTTTGAAGCAGGACAGGCCCAGCTCCATGCCGGTCAAAATTTCCGAGCATGTAGCCACACCTGGTAGCAGTTTCACCCCCACACTCCTGGGCTTTGCGCACCAGGGTTGCCGTCATTCCTGGTGAAACCGCGAAGTCCACTTGGACCTCCGCGCAATCTTCCACGTTCTTTTCATTGATCAGCGTGCCTGCGCCAACAATCAAATGCGGGCATTCACGCTTGATGATCTTGATGCACTCCAGGGCCACTGGCGTGCGTAGGGTAATCTCGACGGCTTTGATGCCGCCCTTATAGAGAGCTTCCGCCACCGGAACGGCGTGGTCGATGCTGTCCAGGACAATCACCGGCATCACACCGATAGGAGCTAGATAATCGCGAGTAATGTTCACGGGTATTCCTTATTGAAAATCGATGGAGGTGTTAAAAACGGAGGCGCCTTCCTCCGATGGCCCCGCGAGATCGCGGAATCCACCAAACAAGTTGCGACCCAGGTTCTGAGTTTCGCGGTTGAGCGACGCGGCGGGGCGCGCAGCGAACTCTGCCGGATCCACGAGAGCTTCGAGAACACCTTGCTCAGCATCGAACCGGATCACATCACCGGTCTTAAGCTTGTTGAGAAGGCCACCTTTGCAGGCCTCAGGGGAGATATGAATGGCGGCGGGGACCTTGCCGGATGCTCCTGACATGCGACCATCAGTGACCAGCGCTACCTTATGGCCGCGGTCCTGCAACAAACCGAGCGGCGGCGTCATCTTGTGCAGCTCCGGCATACCATTGGCGGCGGGCCCTTGAAAGCGGACGACGGCAATGAAGTCCCGATCCAATTCACCGCGCTTAAAGGCGTCGATCAGCGCTTCCTGGGTCTCAAACACGACACAGGGTGCTTCAACAACACGGTTTTGCGGCGCGACAGCGGAAACCTTGATGACGCCCTGCCCCAGATTGCCTTGCATCAGGCGCAGACCACCCTCAGGTGAAAACGGCTTCTCGACATTGCGCAACACTTCCGTGTTGCTGGATGAAGAAACCGGCGTCTCCCATACCGCATCGCCCTTCTCATTGAGTGCCGGCGCTTTTTCATAGTCGGCAAGACCTTCGCCGCCCATGACCGTCACTACGTCCTCGTTAAGCAGGCCGCCTCGGCGCAGCTCGTGGACCAGATAGGACATACCGCCGGCAGCGTGGAATTGGTTTACGTCGGCCTCGCCATTGGGGTAGACACGAGCCAGCAGCGGCACCACCCGCGACAACTCATCCATGTCTTCCCAGGTCAAAATGATTCCGGCCGCTCTGGCCATGGCGACCAAGTGCAAGGTATGGTTGGTCGAGCCGCCGGTGGCCAGCAGCCCCACTACCGCGTTGACGATGGACTTTTCGGTGACCACTTCGTAGAGCGGACGATATTTTCCGGCGGTAGAAGTGCAGGCGATGAGCTTTTCCACCGCTGCCTGGGTCAGCGCACGGCGCAGGGGTGAGCCTGGTTCGACAAAGGACGAGCCGGCCAATTGCACACCCATCATTTCCACCAGCATCTGGTTGCTGTTGGCGGTGCCGTAAAAGGTGCAGGTACCGGGACTGTGGTAGGACTTGGTTTCAATCTCCAGCAGCTTGTCTTCACCGACTTCACCGGCTGCATACTGCTGTCTTACCTTGGCCTTCTCCTTATTGGGAATCCCGGAAGGCATAGGTCCGCCGGGGACAAATATGGCGGGCAAGTGACCAAACTGCAGAGCCCCTATCACCATCCCAGGAACGATCTTGTCGCAGATGCCAAGAAACAGGTTGCCATCAAACATGTTGTGGGTAAGACCAACAGCAGTCGCCATAGCGACGACTTCACGACTGAACAGGCTCAGCTCCATACCCGCCTGCCCCTGGGTGACACCGTCACACATGGCCGGTACACCACCAGCAACCTGCGCGGTACATCCCATGGCGCGGGCAACTTCTTTGATGAACTCGGGATAGTGCTCGTACGGCTGGTGAGCCGACAACATATCGTTGTATGCCGTAGTGATACTGAGGTTGGCGGACTGCATCAACCGGATGGTGTTTTTGTCGCCTTCATTGCAGGCGGCATAGGCATGCGCAAGGTTGCCACAGGACAGCCTGCGCTTGGGCGGATTGTGCTCCATAGTCGCCCGCATAGCGTCCAAATAAGCAGAACGCAGTTTACGACTGCGGTCGATGATTCGCGCGGTTACTGCCTCAACCGTAATATTCACAGGGCTACCTCTTATTCAGATCGATTCCAACGACGCCCGTCTCGAGCCAGCATTTCGATGGCTTCTACGGGGCCAGCCGTACCAGACTCATAACCCACCGGCTTTGTGTTTTTGCTCTTCCAGCCGTTGATGATGCGATCCACCCACTCCCACGCAGCTTCCACTTCCGCTTCACTTACGAAAAGCGTCTGGTCATTGCGGATCACATCAAACAGAACACGGGTATAAGCGTCGTGCTTTTTGCCTTTGGCATTATCGGCAAAAAGGAGAGATCCATACTGCGATCTTCAAGCGGTACGCGAGCATCAAGCCCGGCCTTCTTGTTTTTGACGCGCAGGTAGATTCCTTCATCCGGCTGCAAATGGATAATCAGCTGATTGGCGCAATTTTGCGTCAATTGATCGGCGAAGAGATTGGTGCGGTTTTGCTTGAATTGAATCACGATCTCGGAATGACGACGATCCAGGCGCTTGCCGGTGCGGATGTAAATCGGGGTACCAGACCAGCGCCAGTTGTTGATTTCCGCTTTCAGCGCGACAAAAGTCTCGGTAAAACTTTCACGTCCACCCTCTTCCTCTTCGAGATAACCAGGCACGGATTTGCCACCTACCGCTCCATTGCGATATTGCCCGCGCACAGTATTGTTCTCAATATCCTGGTCGCTCATGGGCTTCAGGCAGCGCAGGATTTTTAGTTTTTCCATGCGCACGGAATCCGCATCCAGGTTGATCGGCGGCTCCATACAGACCAGACACAAAACCTGCAACAGGTGGTTCTGGATCATATCGCGCATTGCGCCGGTCTCGTCGTAGAAATCCCAGCGATTGCCGCAGCCGACGGTTTCCGTAACGGAGATCTGGATGTGATCGATATGTTTGGAATTCCAAATGGGCTCAAAAATGTCGTTGGCAAAACGCAGCGCCAACAAATTCTGCACGGATTCTTTGCCGAGATAATGGTCGATGCGGTAAAGCTGTTTTTTCCGAAAATACGCGGCTCAACTCGTTGTTGATCGCCATAAATGATTCTTTGCTGTCGCCGAGCGGCTTTTTCCACCACCAGCCGAGTGGTAGGCTTTGCCAAACCGCACTTCTCCAGCGCTGTACAGATTTTGCCGAAAATCAGCGGCGGTACCGCCAGATAGACAATGAGATCGCGCTCGTCGCCGAAGTAAGTATTTTTGATGCGCTCCAGGTCTTCCGCCTTAGTGGAATCACCCTGCACAAAGGTCAGACGCTGGCTGAATTGTTGCCAGATAGCGTCGTCATAAAGAGAGCCGGTGTTGTCCTTTAACCACTCATTCACTTTGGCCAAAAAGGCATCTTGATCATTGCGAGAGCGCGCCATACCGAAAATACGCGTGTTTTCGGGCATGCATCCATTCAGTGTGAGGTAGTAAAAAGCCGGATACAGTTTGCGCAGCGCCAGATCGCCGTCGCCCCCCACAATCAAGATGTCGGTATTCATGTTGGTTACACCTGCCTTTGTTTAGATAGAGTGGTCAAACGCGCCACGGCCTTTTTGGTATAAGGAATCAACTATGCGATAGGTCAGCCGCCGGGATATGGATTAAGTCAGCCTTGTTGAATCTTGAAGGACGATGCACGGGGTTTGCTCTTGTTTGACTTGATTTGCCGGAAGCACAACCTGAACGCGGCGCGGGCTCGCAAACCAGCAGCCCCAGCCCCGCGGAGGCGCCCTGAACGAGCCCCAAAGGACCGCCTCGCACCCAGGCAAACAGGCCGTATTGTAGAGGTTGGCCGGTTGCTTTTTCAACTGCGATTACGGATAATCCCGCAGCCTGAAGCACGTGAAAAGGGGTTCGGTTGTAGCGCGCCAATCATCTCGACAACCGCCACTGGGCGAGCAACGAGGCTGTGCAGGCACACCATCTGTCTACCCCCACACCGCACGCAACACTTCTTATTTATACCCGGCGCAGCTCACCGCAGCGCTTTTCACCTAGACCATACTGACTTACGGGATTAAACCATGGCACGTATCGCAATTAACGGTTTCGGACGTATCGGCCGCAACGTATTACGCGCACTTTATGAAAGAAAGCTGGATAAAGAGCTGGAAATCGTCGCTATCAACGATCTCGGTTCACCTGCCATCAATGCCCACCTGCTGCAGTTCGATACGGTTCACGGCCGCTTCGGATTCGAAGTTTCTGCCGATAACGAGTCCATCACTGTGGACGGCCACAAAATCAAAATTATTGCCGAGCGCAACCCAGCTGCCCTGCCTTGGAAAGAACTCGGTGTCGATATTGTTTTTGAATGCACCGGCCTGTTCACCGAGCGCAGCAAAGCTGCTGCCCACCTGGAAGCTGGCGCGAAGAACGTATTGATTTCCGCCCCCGGCACCGACGTTGATCTCACCGTTGTCTACGGCGTGAACCACGGAAAAATCACCGCTGAGCACAAAGTCATCTCCAATGCCTCCTGCACCACCAACTGCTTGGCCCCGCTGGCAGCGGCTCTGCAGGATGGCGTGGGCATAGTGTCTGGACTCGCCAACACCGTACACTCCTATACCAATGACCAGAACATCACCGATGCCTATCACAAAGATATGTATCGCGCGCGCGCTGCCGCACACTCTCTGATCCCAACCAAAACCGGCGCAGCCTCCGCTATCGGCTTGGTCATTCCAGAACTGGCAGGCAAACTGGACGGACTTGCTATTCGAGTTCCAACCATCAACGTATCGCTGCTGGATCTGACCTTCACTGCAGCTCGCAACACCAGCGTTGCCGAGATCAATGAAATCGTTACCACCGCTGCGAAAAACCGTTTCGAAGGCGTGCTGCAAGTGAATACTCAACCGCTTGTCTCAGTCGACTTCAACCACTGCTCCGCTTCTAGCGTGTTCGATGCCACCCAAACTCGCGTTATCGGCGGCAACTTGGTGAAAGTTCTGGCTTGGTATGACAACGAGTGGGGCTTCTCCAACCGTATGCTCGACACCACTCAGGCCATCATCAAGGCCAGTCGCTGATTTCTGCAGAAAGGCATCAAAAAGGGGAGCTTGAAGCTCCCCTTTTTTTATTCAGCAGAACTTCAGCCCAACTCTGTATTCTCAGACATATGGAAACGGTCCAGTTGGGCTTTGCCTGGATCGCAAATTCGCCTTACAACCATGGCTGCGGAGCGCTTATGTCGTCTTGTTCAATATGGCTGAACCGATTTGCCTTCCTATCCGTACTTTTGCTGGGTCAGGCCTTCGGCAATATTGCATTTGCAGACACAACCCTGGCGCGCGGTGTTTATAAGGGCAATATTTCGGGCTGGAAAGCAGACATAGTCCGCACCCTGAGCCAATCATCTACTGATCGCTACCAGTTCAGCTCGGAAGCCAAAAATCTGTTTGCATCGGTGCGCGAGGTGAGCGAATTCGAATTTCATAAGGAACAAATACGTCCGCTCTCCTACATTTACGAACGCAAACTATTTGGCCGCAACACGGTTGAGCGGATTGTTTTCGACTGGAACGGTGGCACGGCGCATTACTCTCGCAACGATCGCCCGCAAAACAACACCACGCATAAACTGGAAAAAGGAATCCTCGATCCGGCGCTCTATCAACTGGTAATGCAAGCGGATCTCGCGCTGAATCGAGCCGAACTTTCCTATAAATTCATCAAACGAAAACGTATCGAAACTTATGAATTTGCCCGCGTGGCAGAGGAATCTTTGCAGATCGGCAAAAAATCCTTCCAGACTCAGTCGCTGGTGCGGGAGGATAAGCAAGACGACCGGACGACTCAAATATGGATTGCTCCCGAGCTCGACTATCAAGTAGGGCAAATCCGCCACACCGATGATGGTGACACCTATCAAATCCGCTTGGCGGAATATCAAGGTGATTCACAGGCACTCAAGCAGCTTTATGCACGCATCAGCAAAACGGCAGGGACTGAATCACGCCTTTCACATGTGCAGTCTCTGCACTGATATTTCACGCCCATTGACGTGCGCACAGCGACTCCTCAGAATCCCGGCTTTTGATTCAATCTCATGCAAAATTCTGCTCCCATCTGGCGGCGCCTGGCCGCTCTGCTCTACGACAGTTTCATACTTCTGGCACTCAGTTTTTTCTATGGGGCGCTCATCACGCTGTTGGCAACCCTTGCGGGAGAGCAGCCTGCGGAATATCAGCCGATGTTCAAGCACTGGAGCTTCACTCTGGGATGGTTGCTCACCCTGGCACTTTTCTACATATGGTTTTGGCAAAAATCAGGGCAGACGGTTGGAATGCGCGCTTGGCGACTGAAACTGGTCGATCATTTGGACCACGAGCGCACGCCCTCCTGGCGCTTGTGCGCACTGCGAGCGCTGGTGGCACCCTTGGTGATACTGCCGGCTGGAATAGGTTATTGGTACGGATTTTTGAATAGGGAGAAGCGGTGTCTGCATGACCGCCTGTCGCGCACGGATGTTATACAGATCGCAAAATAAATAATGCCACGCTTAGAAAATCCGCTAAACGGAACGCCGGAGCAATCCCCAACCGACGAGGGCGCATAGCAGTATTGGAATCATCACCGCGACAAAAGGTGAAAAACCAAAAATCAGACTGCTCGGCCCCAATAGATCCTGAGTGGTGCGAAAAACAATACCGACAATCACGCCGGTAAAAATGCGAAAGCCCATGGTCACTTGGCGCAAAGGCCCGAATATAAAACTGATCGCGATCATGACTAGACTTGCGGTAGCGAGGGGCTGCAGAGCTTTCTGCCAAAATGCGAGGCGATATTCCCGCGCATCCTGACCTTGGCGCTCAAGATAATCGGCATAGGAAAACAAGCGCTTCATCGGCAAATCGTCCGCCGCCAGCACCAAGACGTCGAGCAGCAGCGGAGATAATTCGGAGCGCCACGTGTTGGTAGTGAAAAATTCCGTCGTCACATGATCATCGTGCAACACGGTTTTCATACCGTTGCGCTCAAACCAGTAATCGCCCTGAAAAATGGCCGATTCCACGTAGGTGCTGCTCAGCAGATGACCTTCGTCATCGAATTGCAAACGGGTGACGCCGAACAATTTTCCATTGGGCAATACGGCACTGAAGTGCATGAACTCGTTACCCTCGCGGTTCCACACACCACGCTGACCTTGTAACGCGGACTCATGCCCCAGGGCGATAGCCTTGCGACTTTCGGCATACTGATCCGTCGTGGGCGTGACGAATTCACCCAAAATAATTCCGCCTGCGATAAAAACCAGAATCGGCCGCATGACCGCCCAGATAATCTGTATCACCGACACTCCGGCCGCGCGCATTACTGTCAATTCGCTGGTGTTGGCGAGCAGCCCCAGACCAATAAGACACCCCACCAGAGAGGCCAGAGGCAAAAAGTCGTAGACACTGGATGGGATGGACAGAAATGCGTAGATGATCACTTCCGTGAAGGTGAAATTGCCATCGATCTTGCCGCTCTGATCCACCAATTCAGAAATAAAATCCAGCGCAACAATCACCAATAGCACCACCGCAATGGCGCCAGCGACGGAACGACCGATGTAACGTTTGATTTTTTTCATTCCGTCATTCCAGATTTAGTGACGCCACTGCGTCAGCGTCGCAAACGCAGCCAATAAGGCGCAAACAACAAACTCAGGGCGAACAGCAAAAAGCCCCCATGTACCCACCACAACAGAAACGGTACCGGTGCGCTGCCGCCTTCCATCAAGCCGCGCGCCGCATTGCTCAGCACGAGATAGATGATGTAAAGCAGAATCGCCGGAATCATTTTTACGTAGCGGCCTTTACGCGGCTGGGTGCGACTGAGTGGAACCGCCAGAAGCGCGACCACCATAACCAGAACCGGCAGGGAAAAACGCCATTGCAAGGCTGCACTGGCTTCCGGTGTATTCGCCTGCCACAAGGCTTTGGTCGTCTGGCCATCGGTGGCTTTTTTCGGGCGCGCCTCGAATTCCGGTTCCGGTACGTACTGCGAATAACGGCTGAAGGTGATCACCTCATAGTCCGCATCGCCGGGTTGGCCGCGATACTGCTGTCCGCGCTTCAGTACCAGATACCGTTTTCCACTTGCGTTATCGAGCACCGTCTCCCCTGTCGCCGCGGTGAGCACCGATAGCTGCTCGCTGGTTTCAGCCGTGCCGGCGAGAAAAACTTGCTGCAATTGTTTTTTATCCTGGCTCAGGCTTTGCGCGTAGGAGACGCCATCGCGACTGCTTAATTTGTGGAAGCGCGCGGGTTTCAGCGTTTCGAATTCGGTGCGATTGCGCTGTTCGACAAACAGGTCCTCGGCCGCTTTCACACCCATAGGGCTGATATAGAGACTCAATACCGCAACAGCAGTGGCTACGCTAACGGCTGTCAGCAACGTCATGCTTACCAGCCGCCGCTCACTCATGCCGCAAGCGGATAAGACGGTCATTTCACTATCGACGTAAAGGCGGCCATAGGCGAGCAATATGCCGATAAAAAATCCCAGTGGCAGTATCAACTCAAGAAACGAAGGCAAGCGATAACCCATCAGGGTGAGCAGTACCGCAGCGTCCAGTTTTCCCGCCGCGGCATCCGCGAGATAGCGCACAAAGCGACCGCTCATGATGATCAGCAACAGCACCGCGCTGACCGCGACCATGCTGGTGAGAACTTCTTTGGCGAGATAACGAAAAATAATCACATTGACAGGCTTTTTGTGATGACCAGCGTGAGACCGCAGTCGCGATGAAAGTTCGAAGCACAGAATCTGCGCATTATAGCTCGCGCCAATCCTGCTCGCACCCCGCGCCGACATTGAAATAATCCCTATCAAGGGCCACTATATGAAGACTCTTCAATTTTCCTTTCCATCATTCATCGGGGTTCAGTATGGATTTTTCGTTAAAAGCCGGTCAGTTGGACACTCTGCGTACAGATTGCTTGATCGTGCAGGTTTATGCAGACAAAACATTGTCCAAAGCGGCTAAGGCACTCGATGAAAAATACCATTTGCTTGCGCGCCTGCGGGAGCTCGATGAAGTGCCCCAAAAGGTCGGCAATTGCGCCTGGGTGATGTCGCCAAAAGGAGCGTCTTTTAAGCGCCTTTTGGTTGTTTGCGCCGGTAGTACCAGCCGCAAACTCACCATTCAAGAAATAAAAAGCAGCGCGCAATCCGTCGCCAAGGCGCTCAAAAACAAGTCAATAAAAAGTGCTGTCTGGTCTGTCGAAAATCATTCCGAGGTGGACTCGGGAGTTTTCGCCACGCTGATCGCCGAATCTGTGACCACCGGTTTTTACTCCTACACGGAAACCAAAACCCAAAATATCAGCATCCCCGCTCTCACCAAATTCACATTGCACGGCGTGGATAAGTTGGACGCGGTTTGGCGCAACGGTCTGCAGCGCGGCAAATCCATCGGCGAGGGCATAAATACCGCGCGTCATTTGGGCAATCTGCCCGGCAATATCTGCACCCCCACTTACCTCGCCGACCGCGCTCGCGCTCTGGCCGGTGGCAAACTGACGGTTGCGGTTCTCGAAGAAAAACAAATTGCCAAGTTAGGCATGGGTGCCTTCATGTCGGTGGCGGCGGGTTCCGACCAGCCGGCAAAATTCATCGTGATGGAATATCGCGGCGGCGCTGCCAACAGCGCGCCTGTCGTTCTGGTTGGCAAAGGGATCACCTTCGACACCGGCGGCATCAGCATCAAACCTGGCCCGGCAATGGATGAAATGAAATTCGACATGTGCGGCGCCGCCAGCGTTCTGGGAGTGATGACCACACTGAAGCAGCTGCAACCCCGGCAGAACGTGGTGGGGATTATCGCGGCGACGGAAAATATGCCCAGCGGCAAAGCGACAAAACCCGGCGATGTGGTGACGTCCATGTCCGGCCAGACCATCGAAATTCTCAATACCGACGCGGAAGGACGCCTCGTCTTGTGTGATGCGTTAACTTACGTGGAGCGCTTCAAACCCAAAGCCGTTATTGATATAGCGACGCTCACCGGCGCCTGCGTCATCGCTCTTGGCAATCACGCCTCCGGTCTGTACGCCAACGATCAGGCTCTCGCCGATGAACTGCTGGCCGCAGGCCAAGCCGCCCAGGACAGAGCTTGGCAAATGCCGCTTTGGGATGACTATCAGAAAGCGCTCGACAGCAATTTCGCCGATATGGCCAATGTGGGCGGACGCGAAGGTGGCTCCATCACCGCAGCGTGCTTTCTGTCGCGTTACACCAAAAAGTACAACTGGGCGCATTTGGATATCGCGGGTACCGCATGGCTCGGCGGCGGCGCCAAGGGAGCGACTGGACGTCCTGTAGGGCTGCTGCTGCAGTACCTGCTGGGCGCCTATAGCGGTTAAGCAGTGCGCATCGATTTCTACGTATTACAGTCATCTTCCGTTGAGGAGCGGCTGCATTTCGCCGTGCGCTTGGTGGAAAAGGCCTGGCTGCAGAACTGCAGCGCGGTGGTACTGACGGCGGACGGCACAACCGCCGACGCCCTCGACGCCCTGCTCTGGCGGTTCAAGCCGGAATCCTTCATTCCCCACAGCCGGACCGACGCGACGGCGCCGGTGTTCATCGGCACTGACGCAGGGCTCCTGCCGCTGCGCGAACTGCTGATCAATCTCGGGCCGTCACTACCGGCTGAGGTAGAGCGTTTTCAGCGGTTGGCGGAGATTGTCATACAAACTCCTGAAGTGCTGGAACCCACCCGGTTCCGCTACGGTCGATATCGGGAGATGGGCTATCAGGTCAACACCCATAAGTTGGCCACCTGAACAAAAAATTGCGGGCGCCTGTGTTTGTGGCAATACTTACAGAAAACACAGGAGACCGACGTTTATAGGGTCCGGAGACACGGGTGCATGCGGGCCCGAGGGACCAAACGACGCGCGATCGCTATGAATCGCCTGCGCAACAAGGTTTACCAGTTAAGGCATAACAATGAACTCAAATAAACCTCTGCCTGACGAATCCGACCAGGCACAGACGCATACCGATCTGGCGCCAGATGCTATTCCCGTCCTCAATGAGGCGCTTGATCTTCCCGCCGAACTTGTTGAACATGAGACCGTTCTCGCCAGTGCCCCATACGAATCGGAAGCCGACGTTTTGGACACTCCGGCGGAGACAAACCCCGCGATGGATCAATACTCCTTGTCTGCAAGCCAAAATCTGGAACTCAGTGTGAATCTGGGTTATGCGGAAGAACGGGAGGAGTATGTTGAGCACGATGATCTGGCGGAAATGGATGAGATTCAGACTTTGCCTTTGGCGGAGATGATTATGGACGACTCACAGGACTCACTCGTCAGTGCCGAGCAGAAGCGGCAGATCGCCACGCTGGAAGCCATAGTGTTCGAAGGGGAAAATCCCAACGCGCCGGCACCCAAGAACCTCCCTCTGGAAGACGAATTGATTCCGGAACAGGGCGCGGCTTTTGCGCCGGAAGATGCGGAACCCTATCCAGAGACAAGCTCCCACACCATACCTGCGTTTACACCGCCGCCACCGGGCAAGCCGCTGCCCACCAAAAGCGACAACCCGTTTCTGCCCCAGCACATTCTCGACCGGCTCAATCAGGGTAAACGCAATCTGGTGGAGGAAATTGCCCAGTCGAGCGCCGCGCTGGACGCCAGCACCGCCATTTTGCGCACTCACGCACGGGCGGAACGGCTCGCCAAACCCGCTTATAGCGATGCCAAACCGCAATACTCGTTCAGCCGCGACAAATCGGCGCAACAAAAGCAAAAGATGGTCGACGATCTGGTGGAGGAATACCTGCCCCTGCTCGCCGCCGAACTGCGTCGGCGTTTGCGCAAGATCCTGGATGAGTAGCCAAACGCTGACTTGCCCTACCCTGTCCCCTGACGCCGTCCAGACCCGCCATCGCGCTTCGAGCGGCGCCCTACTTTCCATCTGCCCCACTCCATAGCAACCATGATCGATACCTCAGACCCCAATAGTCGCAACTTTCCCAGTGCCGCGGATGACGCGAAAACCGCCCGTTTGACGCCGGCCGTTACTCCGCAAGTCGCATCTTCTGCTTACCGGCTTGCCTTTGACGATGATGAATTCCTCCTGCGCGACGAAATGCGCCCGGTTCGCCTGCTGCTGGAGCTGAGCAAACCGGAGATGACCCTGACCGAACATCAGGTGCGCAATACGGTGGTGATCTTCGGCAGCGCGCGAACCCTCAGCGGGGAAGCCGCACAAACTGTCTTGGCAGCGGCGGAGAAGAATCTAAGCGATGAGCCAGAGAACCCCGCGCTGCAGGCACTGGTACGGCAGGCCAAACGCAATCTGCGCCAAGCCGAGAACTACGAAACCGCGCGCAACCTGGCGCAGATCATTACCGAGTGCTGTGGCAAAGAAGGGGCTATCCCGCTGCATGTGGTAACGGGTGGCGGACCGGGCATTATGGAAGCGGCGAATCGAGGTGCGCACGAGGCTGGCGGCCGGTCAGTGGGGCTCAACATAGTGCTGCCCCGGGAGCAGGAGCCCAACCCCTACATCACCCCCGAGCTGTGTTTCCGCTTCCACTATTTCGCCATGAGGAAGATGCACTTTCTGTTGCGGGCGCGGGTATTGGTGGCCTTTCCCGGCGGTTTTGGAACGCTTGATGAACTCTTCGAAACCCTCACCCTGATCCAGACCGGCAAGGTCAAAACCCTGCCGCTGCTGATGTTTGACCGCACCTATTGGGAAAACCTGATCAACTGGAACTTGATGGTGGAGGAAGGGATGATCAGCCCGGAGGATCTGACGCTGTTGAAGTTCGTCGACAGTGTCGAAGAAGCCTGGGAGGTCATCCGGGCGATCGAACTCTAGAATACCCAGCCCTGGCCCTCGGCCGGGGCTTCGGCTTTTATCCCTTTTTCCCGCCACAGTTTTTCCGCCAAGGCGTCCAGGGCTTCCGGTTCGCCGTGTACAAGGGCTACGCGCGGCTGCGTGGTGAACTGGCTGATCCAGGCGATCAGTTCCGTCTGACCCGCGTGGGCAGAGAACCCGCCCAGTGTTTCAATCCGAGCGCTCACCACATAATCTTCACCGAACAGCTTGATGCGTTTGGCCCCATCGACGAGTACGCGCCCCAAAGTCCCTCTCGCTTGGAAGCCGACAAAGACTACGGTATTGCGCTTATCCCAAATGCGCTGCTTCATGTGGTGGCGGATGCGACCGCCGTTACACATACCGCTGCCGGCGATGATGATGGCGCCGTTCTTGATTTTGTTGATCGCCATGGACTCTTCCACGGTCGCGGATAGATGCAGTCTGGGTATAAATTGGCGCAGCGACTTTTTATCAGCTTCGCGCAGCGGCTTGATGTCTTCGCTGTCCAGTTCGCTCAGCCAGCGGTCATACAAATGCGTCACCGCAATTGCCATGGGGCTATCCAGGATCACCTGCCAGTCATCCAGCTTGCCCTGGTGGGCCAGCAAACCGATATAAAAGAGCAATTCCTGGGTGCGCCCGACGGCGAATGCCGGGATGATCACATTACCGCCGCGGCGCCAGGCGTCGCGCAGAATTTCTTCAAACTGCACAACAGTGTCGTCTACCGTGCGGTGATCCCGGTTGCCGTAGGTCCCTTCCATCAGCACAACATCGGCCTCGGTCACAACCGCCGGATCATTCATCAATACCGCCCCGCGCTTGCCCAGATCGCCGGAGAAAACCAGGGTTTTGCTCTGCCCCTGCTCTTCAAACCGGATTTCCGTAATGGCCGAACCGAGAATATGGCCTGCGTCCTGAAAGGTGACGCGCGCGCCGCCGACAGCGAACTCCCGGCGATAGGGCCTGGTTTCGCAGGCGCGCATAACGCTTTCGACATCGGCAATCGTGTACTCCTGCGGCAGCGGCGCCAAGCCGCGGCGCTCGCGGCGCAGGTTTTCCCGCTCCAGGTCGCGCTCGTACAAACCGGCAGCGTCACGCAACATAATGTCCAGCAGATCCCTGGTAGCGGGCGTGCAATACACTGGGCCGCTATAGCCGTCGTGGAAAAGTTTGGGCAACATTCCCGAATGGTCCATGTGTGCGTGGGAGAGGATGACGGCATCGATCTCACAGGGTTTGAAGCCAAACCACTCCTCCGCCATGCGCTCCACCACATCCCCACCGCCACCTTGATGCATACCGCAATCCAGCAGGATCCGACCGAAAACAGGAGACTGCAAAAGATGGCAGGAACCCGTCACTTCCTGGGTAGCTCCCAAAAACTTAATTGTTGCCATGACAAACCTTATTGAGCTGCGTGAACAAGTCGCCAAGGCTACCCCAAAACGCGCTCTTTTTGCTTGCCAGCCGTCCCTTATAAGTAACGCGCGCCGAGATCCTGTGATTTATTCCCCGCGAATCTCGTCATTTTTTCACTGAGACGCTCCGCCCTTTTCTTCAATCTATCCGCTCCACCCACACCTCGTTTGATGAAGGAGTATCGCCGTGAAAACGACATCTATTTTCCAACCGAATTCTTTTAAAGCCACTCTCCAAACCATGAGAAAGAGCGCTGCCATAGCACTTCGGGTTGCCGCTATAGCCGCCATGCCTGCGCTCTCCGGCTGTCTGCTCACCAGCCCATTCTGGAACCAGCAGTTTTCCTCCCATACCACCGCAATTCCGATGCAATCTTTTACCACCAGCAACGCGAGCCCGGTGAAGTTTGAGTGCTCTAAAGCCGGTCATTACGGTTTGTATCCGTACGATGGCCCCGCCACATGGGTCACAGTCGCAAACGTATCTCCCAGTACCAGCGCGTCTTATGATCCTCTGGGTAATGTCATCTACAGCGCCGGTCTCAAAACAGCTTTACCCGCTTCTTGCTGGCGCCAAGACCCTGCCAACTCGATCTGGTACACCGCCATACGCGCATCACAAACCATCAGCGGCAGCACGACCCAATACAAAACCTTTACCAAAGCTGGACTGGAGTGTCTCGGTAGAGAAATTGGTAAAGCCACCAGTTGGTTCGGATGGGCCGGTAAAAACTGCACGGCAACCTATTCCGGCAGCACCACAGAAATCCCATTCGTTATCGTCTATTCAGCCAGTTGAGGCTTTTTACACGCGGACCGCATAGGTCCGCGTGCTGATAAGGAGGCAAGCCATGAACAAGCCCAACATCTTTTTTTATCAGTGATAGCGCTGGTCGCTTTATTGCCGCTCGCCATCGAGCGGGGGCGGGAAGACACTCCCACCGACCGGGTTGAGCAGACCCAGCAGGCAGTGCCGGAGGCAAGAAGCTCAATCGCCCAGCAACCGGCGACACCCGAACCTGCGGATAAAGCCAAACCAGCAAGTGCGCAGAACGCTCTAGCCGCAATAGCGGAGGACAGTCCGCAAGAGACAGCACAGCCATGGGATGTATTACCGATTGAGGAGCCCGCAGCCACCGCAGAGCCTTTGGCGGAACTGGAGGACGCCTATCTGAGCGAGGCGTTTGATCCCGACTGGGCGACCCCGCTGGAAGAGAGTTTCCACAACGTGTTCGACTCTGTGCGCCTTCAGGAGAGTACCGTGGAACAGGCCGAATGCCGCACCACCCTGTGCCGTTTTGCGATCACCCATAGGAACTCCGCGGCTCAGGACGCCTTTGTGCAAGCCTTCCTGCAAAGCCGGCTGCTGCCCTTGAATCAGGTCACCATTGCCCAACACAGCCAGAAAACCGCCGACGGCTCCATCGCCGCCGTATATTTTCTGGCACGCAATGAATTGGCCGCAGTCCAGTATTGATCCGCCAGGCGCACCACCCGCGCCCTGACGGGCACTTTTCTGCCATGTATAATGCGTCCCTTTCCCTCCGTTTAGTCGGAGGTACCCATCTTTTTTGTTTCCCGACGCATTGTTACAGGCTCCTAATTCAATGGAAAAAACCTACCAACCCGCTGCCATCGAACAACACTGGTACAAAACCTGGGAAGACAACGGCTACTTCGCTCCCCAAGGTGAAGGATCGTCCTACTGCATCATGATTCCGCCGCCGAATGTCACCGGCAGCCTGCATATGGGCCACGGATTTAACAATGCCGTGATGGACGCGATGATCCGTTATCACCGCATGAAAGGTTGCGACACCCTGTGGCAGATGGGCACCGACCACGCAGGTATTGCGACCCAAATGGTGGTGGAACGCCAACTGGCAGCTCAGGGCATCAGCCGACATGATTTGGGGCGTGAAAAATTCCTGGAAAAAGTGTGGGAGTGGAAAGCGGAATCCGGCGGCAATATCAGCCGTCAGTTGCGCCGCTTGGGTTCATCTCTGGATTGGAGCCGCGAGCGCTTCACCATGGACGAAGGTCTGTCCAAAGCCGTACAAGAAGCCTTTGTTCGTTTGTATGAAGACGGGCTGATTTACCGCGGCAAACGTTTGGTAAATTGGGACCCTAAACTGCACACGGCTATTTCCGATCTGGAAGTGGAAAACCGCGATGAAAAAGGCTCGCTCTGGCATATGCGCTACCCGCTTGCCGATGGCGCCAAAACCGCTGAAGGTTTGAATTATTTGGTGGTCGCGACCACGAGGCCGGAAACCATGTTGGGCGATTCCGCCGTCGCGGTGCACCCGGAAGACGAGCGCTATAAATCCCTGATTGGAAAATTCGTCGACCTGCCTTTCGTGGGCCGCCGCATTCCGGTCATTGCCGACGATTATGTCGACATGGAATTCGGTACTGGCTGCGTCAAAATCACCCCTGCGCACGACTTCAATGACTATGAAGTCGGTAAGCGTCACAACCTGCCATTAATTAATGTGCTCGACAAAAACGCCGCCGTTTTGGCGCAGGCGCAAGTCTTTAATTTCGACGGTTCGGTCAACAGCAGCGAAAACCCCGCCCTGCCCGCGCAATTTGCCGGACTCGACCGTTATGAAGCGCGCAAGCAAGTTATTGCCGCTTTGGAAAATGCTGGCCTGATGGACAAAATTGCCGACCACGCTTTGAAAGTACCGCGCGGTGACCGCAGTGGTGTCGTCGTTGAACCTTGGTTGACGGATCAGTGGTATGTCAGCACCAAACCTCTCGCTGAACCTGCGATTGCCGCTGTTGAAGACGGCCGCATTCAATTTATGCCCAAGCAGTACGAAAACATGTATTTCTCCTGGATGCGCGATATCCAGGACTGGTGTATCTCCCGGCAGCTCTGGTGGGGCCACCGCATTCCGGCGTGGTATGACGAAACCGGTAAAGTTTATGTGGGCCGCAACGAGGCGGAAGTCCGCAGCAAATACGGCATTGCGGAAAATAGCGCCCTGCGTCAGGACGAAGACGTTCTGGACACCTGGTTCAGCTCCGGCTTGTGGACCTTCTCCACCCTTGGCTGGCCAGAACAAACCGACCTGCTGAAAAAATTCCACCCCACCGATCTTTTGGTGACGGGTTTTGACATTATTTTCTTCTGGGTCGCCCGCATGGTGATGCTGACCCTCCACCTCGTGAAGGATGAAAACGGCAATAGCCAAATCCCCTTCAAGACAGTGTACGTCCACGGCCTGGTGCGCGATGGTCAAGGCCAGAAGATGAGTAAGTCCAAAGGCAACGTTTTGGACCCGCTGGATATTGTCGATGGTGTCGATCTTGAAACCCTGGTGAAAAAACGCACCACAGGTTTGATGAACCCGAAAGATGCCGCCAAAATCGAAAAAGCAACGCGCAAAGAATTTGCCGACGGTATTGCCGCCTACGGCACTGATGCTCTGCGTTACACCTTTTATTCTCTCGCCACGACGGGGCGGGATATTAATTTTGATATGGGTCGGGTTGAGGGTTATCGCAACTTCTGCAACAAACTGTGGAACGCCTCGAACTACGTTTTAAGCAACTGCGAAAATCAGGATTGTGGTGCCGACGGCAACAGTGATTATGAACTCAGTTTGGCCGACCGCTGGATCATCAGCCGTTTGCAGGAAACTGAAAAAGCCGTCGCTGAAGGTTTTGCCACTTACCGTTTGGATTTAGTCAGCCAACTGATTTACGACTTTATCTGGAAGGATTATTGCGACTGGTACATCGAGTTATCCAAACCAGTTTTGTGGGACGAAAACGCCAATGCGGCTCTCCAGCGCGGCACTCGCCGCACCTTGGTGCGCGTGTTGGAAACCATCTTGCGACTCGCTCACCCATTGATGCCGTTTATCACAGAAGAAATCTGGCAGCGCGTTAAACCGCTAGCGGGCGTTGCAGGGCCGAGCTTAATGCTGCAACCCTACCCGCAAGCCGATGACAGCAAATTAGACTCTGCTGCCATTAAAGATATCGAGTGGTTAAAAGGCGTTATTGTCGCGGTGCGTAATATTCGCGGTGAAATGAACATCGGCCCCTCGAAAAAACTGCCGTTGTTCCTCGCCGATGGCAGCGATGACGATAAACGCGTGCTGGAAGACAATCGCCAGTTCCTCGCCAAACTGGCCGGTTTGGACTCCATTACTTGGCTGAACGCTGGCGACACCGCACCGCTCAGCGCCACCGCCTTGTTTGGCAAACTGCAAGTGATGGTGCCCATGGCCGGACTGATCGACAAATCCGCCGAACTCGCTCGCCTTGCTAAAGAGCAGGACAAACTGCAAAAAGACATCGAGCGCGTACAAGCCAAACTCGATAACCCTGCGTTTGCCGACAAGGCACCTGCGGATGTCGTGCAAAAAGAGCGGGAGAAACTCGCAGAAGCAGAGGAAAAGCTCAGTAAATTGCAAGAACAGGCAGGGAAGATTGCGGCGCTTTAAAAATCTCTATTTGACGGGCGGTATCCCTGACGGGTTCACCGCCCGTCAACGGCTATATAGAACAGAATTTTCTGGATATCTCTTATAGCCAGAAGTTAGAAAAAATCAGTTATCCACAAGGAAAAACAATAAAAAAATTAGTGACCTTGATTTTAAGGGCATAATCTCAAGGTTGCACTATTCTCTATTGACAGTTGTCTACTGAATTGAATAGATAAGGCACTCGGACCTGCGCCAAAGTTATCCACAGGCTTATCCACAAAATCTTCTGCAAACGGGAGCGCTGATGATATGAACGCCATATTCCTAGAACAAAAAACTGATCCTAAAGTGATAGAAGCCTTGCGCGCTGCCGCGCAGCGAAGACTCTCTCCTAATGAACGATTGGAACAAAGCATTTCTTTTATTTTTAGCTCTATGGATCCTAAGAGCAGTATGACAAAAGAACGTATCCGCGAAATTCTAGGAAATACAGCTAGCCTATAACCGAAGTGGAGACAGCGGATGTTTTTGTTCGAATTATTGGGAAGAGAAGATCATCCTGTCTACCAAGCCCTTCAAGTATCTAACACTCAGCGTCAGTATCATTTCTTGCTTTCTGTTATTGACGCTGCAAAGGCTATAAATAGAGTTTTCCTTTCGGCAAGCTTTCTAAAAGCCCTTAATTTTCATGCAATCTCTTGTCTGCATGGCAGCGCTGGACATTACCGGCCTTGCGAAGTAAAAGTCGGCAAGCACAAGCCGGTATCTTTTTATATGGTTGACGTTCAGATGGAAGATTTCATCAATTATGTCAACTCTATCTGGAGTCAAACAGACCCCTTTGTATTAGCTGCGTTTGTGCTCTGGCGCCTTAATTTTATCCATCCATTCGTAAATGGGAATGGAAGAACGGCACGCGCGGCATGCTACTTTGTTCTTTGCTCCAAATTGGGGGGAGCACTACCAGGGACAATAATGCTTCCTGAGCTCCTCAAAAGAGAGCGCAGGCATTATGTTATTGCTCTAAGATTGGCGGATAGATCCTCCAGGCGAGGCAATTTAGATCTCACTGTTCTCGTTAACCTTATTCAATCTCTAACTCAAGAACAGATCGAGTCTGCAACACAACCTCAACTATAACCTCTCAATGTAAAGCCACTGCTGCTTTCTGTAGGATTTGCCTTTTTTTTCCTACCACTCAAACCGCAATCCAAGCAGCGGAAAAGCCTCGCCCTCCTCCACTTCATTCTTACCGGTGCGTTCGTTGAATTCCGAAGTGCTGGGATTTTCGGCTTCGAGAATATTGATGACGTCGATAAACGCGATCACGTCGGCGCGACCGATGCTGCGGCGGTAGTCGGCGCGGAAATTCAGGGAGCTGAAGCCGCTGTAACGCCCAGTATTTTTGGCAATGGTTTCCCGGGAATAGCGCAGCGGCTCACCGTCGTCTTGCACATTTTCATAAATGACGTAGTCATCGCTGGGTTTGCCGGAGGCCCATTTCCAGCGCGCCGATAATTTCCAACGTTGGTTGATTTCCCAGACACCCCCGATGCTCGCCGCGTGCGGTCGGTTGTATTCAGATGGGTTGTAAGGCTCACCGGGAAGGTCACGGGTTCGCGCGCGGTTGTAGGAATATTTGAAATCGGCGGACCAGCCGTTGTCGAATTGCCGCGTGAGCGCTGTATCCACACCGTAGGATGTGCCGTCGCCACTGTTGCTGAAGGTTTGATTGACGCGATCGCCTTCGACCACCAGATTGCTCAAGTCCTGATAATAAGGCTCGACGAAGAGATCCAGTTTATTGTTGATGCTGTAAGCGAAGCCGATCCCGAATTGATCGACCACTTCATTTTCCAGCCCATTATTTGCGGCATCGGCCGCGCGATCCTCAATACGTGGAGCTTGGTAATAACGGCCGAGGGTAGCAGTAATGCGCAGATCATCCGTCGCCAACCAGGTTGCACCCGCTCGCGGCGAGAGCAGATTTTCCTCCGAGAAATTATCCCGGTCGTAGCGGGCGCCGGCGCGGAAGCTCCAGTCGCCAGCAGAAAATTCCTGATCGGCATAGAGGGCGTAATTGACTTCAGCCTGCTCATAGTGACTGTTGAGCGACTCGGGTGTAAGCACTATGTAACGCTGCTCGGGATCGGGGCGGAAATCGTCGCTGTCGTAGGTGTAGATTTTCCAGTCTTCGGTGAGATCGAGTTGGTAACGCAAGTCCAAGTGCGTGACCCGCAAGCCGGTGGACAGGCGGCCAAGCGCATTATCCGAAAACAAATCCAGTTGCCAGCCCGTCTCCTGCTCGGCGGCGCGGATGTTGAGCAAGTTTTCTCGCGCCCGAATCTGATCGGCAGGCGTGCCTATGGGGAACTCTTCTGGATAAGCCTCGCCGATGCGGCTGCGGGCATCAAAATTTCGGTAATAAATCTGATTCACCAGTTCAGCATCGCTGCCGATCAGGCGCGACCAGGTAACCCCTAGGAGGGCGTTATCCGTCTTGCTGCGCACGAGTTCCACATCGGGATAAACGCCGGGTTCTTCCTCGTCGGTCGCAATCACATTTTCCATGTCGCGGGTGTATTCCTCGGGCGCGTAAATGGCGAGGAACTGCACCTTGTCCTGCGGCGACACCTGGGTCGATGTCTTGAGGATCACGTCGGTCAACTTGGGGGTACCTATATCTTCCTCACCAATGGCCTCAAATAGCCAGCCAAAGTTATAAGTGCGGGCTGACAGCAATAGAGAAGTGTCGTCGTGAAAGCGGCTGGGGCCGTCATAACCCACTTCCACACCGGCCAGATCCAAGCGCGCGGAATAGGCCGCGCTGTCTGGATTTCCTTCGGCCACTTCCAGCTTGAGCAGCGAGCCCGCCTTGCCACCGTAGGCCGAACTCCAACCGCCCGGCTGAAATTCCGCCGACCCTATGAGATTGGGCGCAAACACCGAGTAGCGACCGCCGCCATCCACTTCATCGGCCTCACCAAAACTCTCGCTGAAATGCACAACCTTATCGAAGGGGATGCCGTCCACCAGAATCAGATTGTCCCGTGGCCCGGCGCCACGCACGTTGAAGCTGGAAAACTCGCCGTCGGAAAACACACCGGGCAGACCATCCAGCGCCCGCAGTACATCACCGCCGCTACCCGCCGAACTGCGCAGTGCCTCGCGATCCACCTGACTGGTGCCTACGGAGGTCAACAGGCTCTCACCAATAGCTGTCCCCAGAACCAGCACTTCTTCAACATTCTGCCGCTGCACCTGCAGGACCACCCGCAGACTGGTGGTCTTGTCATCCACCACCCGTACACTGGGCAGGCGTGCGGTTTGGTAGCCCGTGCGACTGACCAGCACTTCATAGAGTCCCGCCGCCAGGCCACCGGTTTGCACGCTGCCGTCATCTGCTATACGCAGCTCCCGACTCTCTCCCTGGCGGGGCACCAAGGTCACTTGCCCATCGCCAAGTGGCCGCTGGGTCTGGGCATCCACCACACGGAGGCGAAGCTTGCCTTCATCCGCATGGGCGAAAGGTAGCACCGCAATCGTCGACACCATCAACCCTAATCGCAAAACCAAGCTGCGCACACGCATAACAAAGTCTCGAAGAAAAAATGGAAGCCCACTATACGTCGCCGCTCGCCAGCTGGTTCAGTCTTTGTATAAATGGTCATTTTTTTTCACATTTGGTCGCCCACCATTGGTGAACAAACCTGACCGCTCGTGCAGAACCAGTAGTTTTGTCACGCGGGAAAGCGATAATGGCGCGTCCTGTCGGAGGGAAACGCGATGATCAACGGTACCGTTCTGGGAGTTGCGCCCATCAAAACCAGCTTATTGGTGATGGGTGGCGTTATGAGTGTGTTTTGCACCTTTGTCGAACCGGAGGTTTCCGCCGGACTTTCTCTGTTACCGCGTTTTGCTTTTTGGGTGTCGCACGTGGGCGTGGGCCTGCTGGGTATTTTATTGGCGAGCCTGATTCTGAGCCGCTGCTGGCCTCATCGCCAGCTTTCGCTATTTGTGACTATCGGTCTCACCGGAATGCTGGGAACCCTGCTGGCAACTCCGGGACTGCTTCTGGTGGAGGAGTTTTTCCCGAAGGAAATCGACCAGGAATGGCTGGACATTTTCGGCCAGCGCGGTTGGTGGCAGGCGCTGCTCGCCGAATATCTGCAAGTGTTACCCAAGCTCCTGCCGATCTGGTATCTGGTGAATCTGCCGCTGCTGTTTAACAAGCCTGTGCTGCATCCATTACCCCAGCACACTGAGCCGGATGCGCCGCCCCCAGACGAGCAGGCTCAGCGCGAAGAAGAATTGCGCCAAAGGCGCGAGCGGCTTTACGAAAAACTGCCAGAGGTTATTGGGCGCGACATAGTGGCGATCTCATCCGATCTGCACTATCTGAATGTCCACACGGTGCTCGGCAAATTTTTGGTTCTGGGCAGCCTTAAGCACTATGCGGAAGCATTTGGCGAAGAGGGTGTGCTGGTGCATAGATCCAACTGGGTGGCTAAACGCCATGTGGTAAAAGTGCGTACCTCCGGCGATGAGGCTTATTGCCTTATGTCCAATGGCCTCAAGGTTCCCGTCAGTCGCAGCCGCCGCAAGCAGGTGAAAGCCTTGTTTGGTGATGCGGTGCGGGCACCGCAGGAAAGGCGGCTCACGTTGGTGAAGTAGGGTTCGACAGGCTCACCTACCGGGGTTCGGCGGGGCTGATCGACGGCGCCATCCGTCAGCCCCATCCGCCATTCCCGGCATCCCAAAAATCCCCTTCTATACTCAAAACTGTTCGGGATCGCTCGGCCGGTCCCGCATCAACCGTTCTGGCTTCCGGCCGCAGTAGAAAGGATGAAAATGCCATGGGTACACCCATCGACCAGTTTTTGAATATTCTCGCCAAGAAAGACGGCTCCGACCTCTACCTCAGCACCGGCGCACCGCCCTGCGCCAAGTTCCAGGGCGTGCTGAAACCCCTCGCTCAGGAGCCCTATCAGTCCGGCCAGATCGAGCAGATCGCCAACCAGATCATGGATGGGGAGCAGCGGGAAATTTTCGCCAAAGAACTGGAAATGAACCTCGCTATTTCCATACCCAATGTCGGCCGCTTCCGTATCAACATCTTCAAGCAGCGCAATGATGTCGCCATAGTCGCGCGCAACATCAATACGGAAATTCCCAAATTCGAAAACCTCGGCCTGCCTGAAGTGCTGAAAGAACTGGTGATGAACAAACGCGGGCTGATTCTGTTTGTCGGCGGCACGGGGTCGGGCAAATCGACCTCCCTCGCCGCGCTGATCGACCACCGCAATAGCACCGCCGGGGGCCATATCATCACCATCGAAGACCCGGTGGAATATGTCCACAAACACAAGAAAAGCATTATCAATCAGCGCGAAGTGGGGGTGGATACCCGCTCCTTCAAAAACGCGCTGAAGAACACCCTGCGGCAGGCGCCGGATGTGATTCTGATCGGCGAAATCCGCGATCGCGAAACCATGGAACACGCGCTGGAATTCGCCGAAACCGGCCACCTCGCCATTTCCACCCTGCACGCCAACAATGCCAATCAGGCTTTAGAGCGAATCATTAATCTCTTCCCCGACGAAAAGCGACCGCAATTGCTGATGGGTCTGTCGCAAAACCTGCGCGGCTTTGTCTCTCAGCGTTTGGTGCCCACGGTGGATGGCAAACGCTGCGCCGCCGTTGAAGTACTGCTCGGCACCAAAACCATTCAGGAACTTGTGCTGAAAAACCGTCTGACGGAAATCAAGGAGATCATGGAGAAGTCGGAAAACCTCGGCATGCAGACCTTCGATGGAGCTTTATTCAAGCTGTTCATGGCGGGCAAGGTCAGCCATGACGATGCTATGGCCAATGCCGACTCGCCGAATAATCTGCGCCTACGTATCAAACTCGCTCAAGGTGAAAGTCCCACCGCTGCCAAACCCGAAAAGGCCGCCATGACCACCAGTTTTGGCGAATTGAAGCTGGTGGTGGATGAGCCACCCGAAGAAGCTGCGGACGCCCAGCAGCGACATTAAATCGCCCCGCCATAACGCCACCGCGCTGGATCACGCCGGTGGCATCCAGCATTTTCATAATCTTCCAGGACCGCCCATCGACTAGCGGCGGGCCTGAATCTTGCTTTATGACATTGCCGAATGCAGCACATCCGCGGACCTACCCACAAAGGCAAGTTTTTAACGGAAATGGTGCGTTTGCAGTACAATGATGCCCGCCTGAACCCCAGAGAATATTGCAGCGCGTCGGACAGTTTTACAAAACTGCTGCGCGAAAACGGAGGCTCAGACGGGATCAGGTTCCATCGAAACCATCGGTACCAAGCCTATCCAATGCAGATAACGAATAAGGAACACAAGAGATTATGGCTATGGAAGATGCAACGCTGATCAAACGAAGGAATCCGGCCTTCGTCCTGCGCGCGCTGGCGAATGAAGATGAATACGTTCTTCAAGGGGAAATGCTGGTGGGGCGCGAAGTTGAATGCGCAATCGCCCTGAACTCCGGACATATCTCCCGCTATCACGCCAAAATCAACGTCTCTCCCAATGGCGTTTACATCGAAGACCTCCACTCCACCAACGGCACTTTCGTGAATGGCCAGAAAATCAAAGGCCGTATCCGGCTGAGTGTCGGAGATGAGGTTGCTTTTGATGACATCACCTTTCGCCTGACCTCAAATGCCTCGGGCTCCGCCGTGGACACGGCGTTATCGCCACGTCGCCATGCGCAGGCGGAAACCAGTTTTCAGCCCGTCGCCACCAGCCGGCCTTACACGCCCGCCAAACCGGTGCGCCCATCGCTGGTATCAAGCCGGCCGAATTACACCCCGGACCTCAACAAGGTTGATGAGCTGTTGAACTCAACCCCGGGCGCCGGGCGTTTTGCCGAACCCGCACAACCGCGTCCGGCTGCAGTGGAACCCCCAGCGCCGGCACCGGCCGCGCGGGAAAGCGCTCCTCCGGGAACCGATTCCGGCGACGGTGAGCACACCCAATTTCTCTCCGCCGCGCAACTCGACCGGTTGGTCGAGCGCGGGCGTATGGACCAGGACCTGAATGTGGGTTCCGGCCCGCGCCTGATAGTGATGACCGCGCCGCTACGCGGCAAATTGTTTGAATTGCGCGATGCTCCTCTCGGCACCAACTGGCAGATAGGCCGCGATACCAACTCGGAGATTTGTCTCAACGACAAAACCATCTCCAATGATCACGCCCGCCTGGCGAAAAGCGCCGACGGCTACCTGCTCGTCGCCACTCATGCAAAGAACGGCATCCTGGTGAACGGCTTTGCCAAGCCACGGGCATTTCTCAACCACAATGACAAAATCCAGATTGGCCGCACAGAGTTGGTGTTCAAAACCGACGAGAGTTACGGCACCAGCGCTACGTCAGTGGTGGACAAATCCGCCTACGACGGCCAAAGCATGCGGCGCTATTCCATTGCCGTAACGCTGGTTGCCCTGGTGGTGCTGGTCGGCGCGCTGTTCGCGACGGCCCATTGATTGACCGTAAAGGCCGCCGCCAGGCGGCCTGATTTTTTGCTCTCACCCATTCATTCAAGCCTGCAATGACATTTCCCCATCAGGTTGACTGTCTCCATCAAGTTGACGGCCCAGTCCCAACGGCCCAACCGCCCATCTGGCAACAGCGCTGGATAACCGACGGAGCCTGGATTTGCGGCTTGCTCGGAGCCATTACGGTGCTGTTCTGTGGCCTTTGGTTCAGCGCGACCAATGCTTTACAAACAGGCATTTCCCTGTTCGGCCGACAATGGACGGATAACGCCATCGACAGCGCGCTGCTGGCTCTGGCGCTTTGCGCCGGAATGATGGTGAGTGTCGAATTGCTGCGGCTGTACAGCCGTGACCAACGCGGCTTTTTTCGCCTGGATCCAGACCTTCAAAGCGGCCATCTATGGCGCTTTTTGCGCAGCGGCTTAGCGAATTATTTTTCCTACCTCGCGCTCTTCACCCTGGTAATCGCGTTTTATCAGGCGGCTAACGAATACGGTTTCAGCCGCAGTTCCACCTTCTACGAACCCTGGTTTCGTTTTCTTGATATCGCCTGGCTATGTTATCTGTGGGGCGGGCTGCCTTATGTATTACTCACTCGCGCCATTCGCCACGATCCGCAGGCAGACCAGCGCGACCCGGCGGATTTATTTCGCCGCCTGTGTCTATGGTGCATAGGTGCATTATCAATGCGCAAAAAACAGCGGGCTGAATTGACGGAGTCGGACAAAAAAATCGCTTTGGGCTTGCTGATCAAAATATTTTTTGCCCCCTTGATGACGGTTTTTTTCTGCGAGCAGTTTCAACACCTCGTCAACAATTTCCATTATCTGTTCAACACCTTGCCCGCACTCATTCGCGCGGGCGAATACGGTCACAATCTGTTCAACCGCGATTTGTTCGGCACCGCCAGTTCCATGGTGTTTTCCATCGACGTGGCGCTCGCCTGGTGCGGCTATGTCACCGCCAGTCGCTGGCTGGACAATCAGATCGCGTCGGCGGAGCCGACGCTGTCGGGTTGGCTGGTCTGCGTGTTGTGTTATCCCCCACTGCAACAAATACCGGGGCTGTATTTTTCCATTCCTTCGGATCAGGCCATGCTCAGTATTCAGCATCCTTGGCTGGTCTCTCTATTTACGCTTTTGATTATTGCCAGCTATCTGGTCTACATGTCGGCGACGCTTTTCTTCGGCGTGCGATTTTCCAATTTGACCAACCGCGGCATTATCCGGCGTGGCCCTTTTGCATGGGTGCGCCATCCGGCTTATGCGTCGAAAAATATCGCCTGGTGGTTTGTCATGTTCCCCTTCGTGATATATTCCATTCCCACAACCGGAATCGGCGCGGCGATTTTCGCCACCCTCAGCCTGATTGCCATGACCGGTTTGTATTACCTTCGCGCGCTCACTGAAGAGCGGCATCTGCTGTCGGACCCCTGCTACCAGGAATATTGCCGTCAGGTGAAATACCGCTTTATTCCCGGCCTTCTTTAAGCGCCTAAACCGCTGCCATTTTTCGCCACAATTATCCCGCGCATCGCCATTTTCCATCCGCTCCTGCGCCCGTATCCGGGCGTTAAATAATCACAACGGATGCGACATCAACCGCTACCGCCAATACAACCCCAGAGCACCCTGCCCTATTCCAGGAGACACTTATGAAAACCGCTTTCGTATTTTCCAGCCTTGTTCTTGCCGCAGCCGCCAGCGCCAACAGCAACGCGCGCACCCCCAATCAACAGGCCGCGGTGGAAGGTTCAACCTTTATCGGCATGACCGTCGCCGGCACGGTTGCCGCCGGGCCCATCGGCTTTATCGCCGGCGCGTTGAGCGGGGCGTTTCTCGCCGACCAGAGCCGCCAGGCCAACAACGCGGAAATCGCGCTGCGCGATGCGGACCGGAAACAGGATCAGTTGCAACAGTCCCTGCTGCAAAAAGAAGTGGATGTGAACAGACTGGAGGAACTGGCGGCCCAGCGCATGACTTTTCAGGTTTTATTCGCCACCGGCGCGGACACCCTGAGCGAATTGGATAACCTGCGTATCGCGGCCCTGGCTGAGCATCTGCGAGCCAACCCCGAGCTGACGGTGACACTCGACGGCCACGCAGACCCCCGCGGCACGGATGAATACAACAATGTGCTGTCGCAGGAGCGCGCGAAAGCCGTCAAAGACGCGCTACAAGAACTCGGTGTAGCGGCGGAACGCATCCGCTACAACGGCCATGGCAACCGCTATTCCAAAGCGGATCAGGGAGATGAAGAGGCGTATCAACAGGAGCGCCGCGTGGACATCACCCCTCGAGCAGCCAGTTGCTACTTACAGCAGCATTTGAACGAACATTCCTCCTCGGAACCTTCGCCCGCGTATGCGGGCTTTTTTATGTGCGCGAGAAGGATTTCAGGGCGTATATATCAAAGCGGGAGGATTTGCCTTCAGGTGCATAGGAAGGTTTTGCGCCTTCAATTGGGGGGGCATGACGCGGCCTTTTGACCACTACCCGATGGGTCGCCCGGGCGAGGGCCGCCTGCAACAACGCAACATCATCGAGGTCCTGCCCGATGACTTCGTGAAATGCCTGCATTTCTTTTTTTACGGCTGCGGATTTCTGCCGCTCGGGAAACATGGGGTCGAGATAAATCACCTCGGCCACCGGCGCCGTTTGCGTCTGCAAATAGGCGATGCTGTCGCCCGGCAGCAGCTGCATGCGATCGAGGATTTCTCCAAGATCCGCATCCGCTTCCTGCGCGAATTGACGCGCGCGCTCCAAACCATCCTGGAGCAATGCGGCAGCGACGGGCGAGCGCTCCATCATCACCACCTCACAACCCAGGCAAGCGAGCACGAATGCGTCGCCGCCAAATCCGGCGGTAGCGTCGAACACACGCGGTTTGACTGCGGCGGCAATCCCCACCGCCTTGGCGATCATCTGTCCTTTGCCGCCGCCGTAAAGACGCCGATGAGCGGCACCACCCGCACAAAAATCCACTTGGATACGACCGTGTTTTTTTCCGTCCGTCGCCTCCAGATATGTCCCGTCACCCACGGAAAAGACCAAGCGGTAGCGTGCATCTGCGGAACGTGTGTTTATGCTTACATTCATCGCCGATGCACAAACTACCGCATTTAAAGGTGCCTCAGAGGCATCAGTGAAAATTTCAACAGCAATAGTCATCAGAAAATTCATAGGCAGTCGTTGATTGCGGCCTTTTATCATAACACCCGGTATTTGCGCAGAATTTTCGCTGAGTGGGGGCATAAATCCTGGGCATGGAAACTTATTATTACGCCACTATGGTGCGAGAGCCGCCACAACCTACGTCTTCGACCCAAGGTGGAAATTTCCCTCCCGCTTCAAGGCGGGCGCTCCAAAAAATGAGGAACTACACTAAAGAAATAAATCCTTCTTACAGAGCTTGCCCTCATGGAGTTCGATTCTTTACCGGCCCGCACCCCCGGCACTCTGACTATTGGAGTCTATACGCCCTATTTGCAGGGTTTTTATATTGGCGAATTGGTTAACCAGATTCGCCAATTGTGTTTTGTGAAAGGTTACCGCCTGGTGGTGATCCGCACCGGTGGACTCGGTAAATTCCAATCCGCTTTGCAGTTGGACCAGATTGACTGTGCCATTTTCATCCGCAACGCGGTATCTGCCGAATTTGTCGAAAAGCTGCGCAGTTCCGGCAAACCCTGCGTCGCCATTGCTTACGACTATTTCCCTCTGGCCGTCCCGGTGGTGTCCTCCGACAACCAATTTGGTATCGGCCTTGCGATGGGTCATCTATTAAAAGCCGGGCATAACAAAATTGCATTTGTCGGTGACCTCAGTTTGTATGACCTGCGCAAGCGCTATGAATATTATTGTGAAGCGCACGATCAGTATCAGCTGCCGCTTAATGAGCAGTATCTGTTCACTATCAGCGATGCCCAGTGCAATAGCGGCCATCAAACAGCGCAACAATTTATTGATCGGAAATGCGACGCCACTGGTATTATTTTTGGAGCTGGTCTCACCGGCATCGCTTTTCTGCAACACATACGCCAGGTGCGGCCGGATCTCAGCACCCGGCTGCAAGGTGTTTGTTTTGATGCACTTTCACTGATTCCAGTGTTCACACCGGAATTGACCAGTGTCGATCAGAACCTGAATTTGATCGCCTACCGCGCCATCAATGTGCTGGAAGCGCAGGTTGCCCGCCAGGAAGTCCCACACCATATCCAAGTTGAGCCCAAACTCACCTACCTCACTGAGAAAAGTGATGCGGGTTTCACGTTTATCGCCACCTGCATCGATCTTCCGGAACTGCACAATTCGAATTATATGAAAGCGCTGATGGCCAATATGCACGAGTGGCCACGGGAAATTGTGGCATCCGGCCTGGACCAGATCATGTGTATTGCGCCGCTGTTTGAGCGCTTTATGGATATGGTATTTCTGTCGCGCCACTTCATCGACAACAACCAAAGAGCCTGGATCAAGCAAATCAAAACCTTTCTCGCCGAGGGAGTGGTGAAGACAGATCTCTCCGACAGTTCCAGCCTGTGCCACGAGGAAAAATTCCCGCCCGCCTCCGTGCGCAAGATTTTGCATCCAAAATATGACTTCCAGCTTCATATGCCCATACAGGTAAATGGCAAACTCTGGGGATTTTTGAGCACTCTCGGCCACACAGCGGCGCCAACTGCAGCAGCCAGTTTTTTTGGCTTTGGCGGATACATCGAAACCATTGTGCGTCTCTTCGAGCAGGACCTGGAAATCAAGACTCTGCAAAAAAAGTCGCCGGCCAGACTGCCGGCACAAGCCAGGAAATCTCACCCGACCGGGACGCAGTCATTACCTGGAGCTTCGAGGAAGGTCTCACTGTGTGGTCGGAAAAGGCGTTGCAAAAGCTCGGCTTTCAATCCGCCATGGAATTCAACATCTACAGCAACATGGATATTACCGACCGCATTCACAAAGATGACCTGCTGCGCATTCGCGATCAGGTTTCCCAGTGCAGAAACAATAAAAACGGCTTTCACACTCAGCTGCGCTACAAAAATGAAAACCGGCCAGTTTTCCGACGCCACCCTCCAGGCAGAACCCGTACTCGACAACGAGCAGAAAATGACAGGGATGAGATTTTATCTGGGAGTCAACCATGTACTTTGATTGCGCTCTGCCGGAATGCGATTGACATGTGGGGCCTGGAATCATTCACATTGGAATCCAGAGAATCCATTATCGGCATAGTGACCTTTTTTTTGGTCAATGTGATCATCAATCTTTTTTTGATCAACAAAATCTTCGAAGAGCGCCAACGCTATCGAAAATTGGCCCAGCGCAGAAAAGACGACGAGCAAATCATCCGCGATTTTCTTGAACAACAACACCACGAAACACGCATCCACAATCGCCTGACGAGAACACAAGTGGCTCTCGACAAGGAAGTGGCTTATCTGCGCACGGCATACATGAAAATCGAGGACAGTGCCTTTGCCTATAGGGTGGGTACGGATTCGTACTGGTCGTATATCAATGATCAGTTGAAGCGAGCGATCAAACAGACAGCTCCACAGCTGGTGCATAAGAATGGAGAAGCCAAAGCACTGCAGGATAAAATCGCATTACTGAAAGAAAAGATCCGCCTGATCCCGGGCAAAAACGATGATCCTATCGTCAATGAAAAGAAGATGCGCATTATCACCATGCTTGACAGCCTTTCTTATCAGCACGTGCACTCCATCGGTGATCGCAATCGTCTGAAAAAGCAGATACAAAAAAATTGAAGATCTGGTGGCCCTCTTCGAAAACCCGCAATTGCGTCGGCAATATACCCAGGAGTGGCGTCAGAAGGTCTATCTGCAAAGCAGTCAGAAACATCTGAATAAACTTCATGACAATCACCTGATCAACCAAACCAATATCCAATCATTGGAAAACGCGCTGAAAAAAACTCCTTCGATGAAAGGAATGGAAGAAGAACTGCTGCGATTCAAGGATGAGAACGGCAAGCTGAACCTGCACGTGGAGCACCTGAAAAAAGAACTGCGGCAGTTTCAGGAACGCATGGGCAATCGCGATACCCCGAGCCTTTTTATCGAGCACAGTACGACCAAGAAAAAGGAAGGACTGGACCGATATTCCCTCTCCGATGAGATCGTTTCGGCGAATGAAAAGGAAATCGATCGTCTGCGAGATGTGATCACCAACCAGCGCCGTTCCATCATAGATATGGAAGATAGCCTGCAGACGTTGCAAAGCCTCAGTCAATACGAAACCTCGGATCACCAATCCGAAATCGACAAGCTGCAGCGTTGCATCCAGGAGTCGGAAATGTGCATCAGCATGCTGGAGCAGGAACTGGATGAGTTGAAAAAAGATCTCGATATCATCCGCAACAACCGCGACGAAGCCGGCATCACTCCGGCTGAAGCAGGGCAGTTGAGCGAGGAACTCAATACGATCAAAGCGGATCTGGAAAAGGCGCTCGACAAAAGCCTGCGCGGAGAGGCGATTATCGAATTTGTACGAGAAGCGCTCAATGCAACGTCCGTGGAGGAAATTTCCTTGCTGATTTACGAAAATATCACCCGCCTGAATTATCAGCCCAGCCTGATCGTCAAAGCGCCTGAGCGATTCATCGAAATGTCGCCGCAGAACAGCGTCTCCACACGGGACAAATTGCTGATCAACAATATGCAGTTCAATGAAATCAACCCTGGCCGCAGCGGGCAGCTGGCCTTCCGCTTTCTCAACATTGCAGGCTTGGTCCGTCCGTCCCAGGGAGATGAGATCGACAGCGAAGATCAGACTCATATCGTCGAAATCAGCAAAATCGCTGATCGGATCATTGGTAACGCAGCGGCCAACCAAAAGGTCAAATCTTCGTTCAAAGCCCTGGACAATACTGTCAACTCTCTCAAACAGGCGTCCTATGAGCTTGACAAAATGCTCGACGAGTCAGCGAAAAAAACCAAAAAACTGGTGAGCAATAATTTCGGGCAGGTGCAGGACATAGCACGTGCGCGCGGTTTAGGGGCGAGCCATATAGCGTCGTTTGCCGCCATTGAACAGGAAACCCTAAGACAGTTGGAGGCGGAAAGCACCGTGCGGCTGAAATTGCGCAAGCATTTTCTGACGCTGTTGAACCAGTTGGAAAACAGCGGTTGAGCGCACAGATGCAAAATTAATTCGGTAGCGATATTGACTCCTGGCGCCACTGGCTCAAACTTACCAGCTTCTGCCTCCCCGGTTTCGTCCATGTCTCGCAGTCCCCGTACACCCCAATTCGCCGGCTCTCGCCTGATCGGTAGTACCGTTGCGTTTTTGTTGTTGTGTGGCGCGGCGCTGCTGGGCGGAGTACAGAAACCGAAAATCGCCAATCCAGGCCCGTGGTACTCAGGACCCCAGGCACCCTTGGTGCAGGTCTTTATCTATCCCAATGATTGTCAGCGCAACGGCGAAGCGCGCTGGCGCAATTCCGGCGAAGGCGACGACCAGCCGGATCAGCTGCTAACCCTGGATGGCCATTCCCAACCGGGACTGAATACAGATACCCTCAGCGGCGCCGTCCTCACGCGCAACGCACCATATCTCTTTTCCCTGCTTCACCATCCCCAGGCGGCTCGTGCGCCGCCCGTCGCGTAACCCTCCGTCACAAACACCCATTCATTTCGTAATAGCGGGTCCGCGCAACTGCGGCGCCAGATATAGGCGGCCGCCGAATGCGCCTCGACGTTATTGAGGATTACTCATGCAATCACTATTCGCCCGGGCTGTGGTTTACAGCCTGTTCATCCTGTTGGGCCTGCTCAGCGCGCTGCCCAATGTTTTACCCGAATCTGTTTTACAAAAGCTGCCGTCATGGTACGCCGGCAACACCATAACCCTGGGTCTCGACCTGCGCGGCGGCTCCCACCTGTTGCTGGAGGTGGATACCCGCAGCCTGATGCAGGAAAAAAATCAGGATCTCACCGACCAATTGGTCACCAAAATGCGTGAGGTCCGCCTGTTCCACAACCGCCCGGAAGTCAGTGCGGACCAGGTGAAGGTAACTGTCACCAATCCGGCCGACGTCAGCCGGGTGCGCGAACTGGCCAAGCCACTGCTGGAGGCCGCCAGCAACGGCGGCCGCGGTTACCGCACCGATGAACAGGGCGCGACCCTTACCTTCACGCCGGGCAAGGAATACGTGCAGAAGTTGGAAAAAGACGCGGTGGAACGCAGCCTGGAAGTTGTGCGCCGGCGCCTCAACGAAACCGGTCTGGTCGACCCTACCATCACCCGTCAGGGCAGCGACGGCGTGCTGGTGCAGCTACCCGGCGTGGACGACCCGGGTTATATCCGCCAGCTGCTGGGCACGACCGCGAAAATGACATTTCACCTGGTGGCCGATGGCAATTCCCGCAGTGAGACGCGGGTCATTACTCTGCCCGGTGAGAACTCCACTGAGAGATATCAACTGGAGGCGCGGGTCGCCCTGGAAGGCCAACACATCAGCGATGCGCAATTGGGCTTCCACCAGAACACCAATGAACCGGTGGTGAACTTCCGGCTCGACACCGAAGGTGCGCGGCGCTTCGCCGACATCACCACCAACAATATCGGCCGGCCGTTTGCGATTGTGCTGGATGGCAAGGTCATCACAGCACCGGTAATCCGCAGCGCGATCACCGGTGGCAGTGGCGAAATCAGCGGCAATTTCACCTCCGCCAGCGCCAACGATCTCGCCCTGCTGCTGCGCGCAGGCGCCCTTCCGGCACCGTTGACGGTGGTTGAAGAACGCACCGTCGGACCCGATCTGGGCAGCGACTCCATCGCCATGGGCATCAGCACCGGCATCCTCGGCGCCGTCCTGGTGTTCATCTTCATGGTCGGCATCTACGGCCGCTGGGGTCTGATCGCGTGTACTGGCCTTGCCATCAACATCGGCTTGGTCTTTGGCATTCTGAGCCTGTTTGGCGCCACTCTCACCCTGCCGGGTATCGCCGGTTTTATCCTCAGTATCGGTATGGCGGTGGATGCGAACATTCTGATCAACGAACGCATTCGCGAGGAGAACAACGCGGGTAAAAGTGCATACAGTGCGCTGGATGCCGGGTTTAAGCGCGCCTACAGCACGATCCTGGACTCGAACATCACCTCGTTGATCGCCATCAGTCTGCTGTTCCTGTTTGGCAGCGGTCCGGTAAGAGGTTTCGCCATCACCATGGCGGTCGGCCTGCTGATTTCCATGTTCACCGCCATTTCGGTGACTCGCGTGCTGATGGAATGGCGGGTGCGCAAGCTGCGCAATGCGCCACTGCAGATCTCGGGTATCAAGCTGCTCGACCGCATCAGCAACAGCCCCATCAACTTTATGCGCGGACGCATCGCCGGCCCGGTAGTGTCCATCATTTTGTCGCTGGCCTCGGTGATCCTGTTCTTCAAGCCCGGTATGGAATACGGCATTGACTTCAGCGGCGGCAGCGTCGTGGAAGTGCGGGCGCCGCAAACCTCCGTCGAACAACTGCGCGAAGGTCTGCGCAAGCAGGATTTCTCTCATGCGGCCATCCAGGAATTCGGCGAAGCGGGCAATTATCTGATCCGCCTGCCGAGCCAGAGCGCCGAACAGGTCGCCAGCGGCGCCCCGGTGGAAGAGTTGAAAAAGGCGGTCCAGTCTGTCGTTCCAGGCGCGGAATTTCCGCGGGTGGAAATGGTGGGTCCCAAGGTAAGCGGCAATTTCAGCGACGCCACCATTCTCGCCATATTGCTGGCGGGTGCCGGCATGCTGGTCTATCTGTGGATTCGCTTCGAATCACACTTCGCGGTAGGCGCCACCATTACCCTCGCGCTGGATCTGACCAAGACCATCGGATTTTTTGTGCTGGCAGGCGTGGAGTTCAATTTGACCGCTGTGGCGGCGCTGCTGGCGCTGATCGGTTATTCCGTCAATGACAAGGTGGTGGTGTTCGACCGGATGCGGGAATACATCCGCCTCACTCCGGACAAACCACTGGCGGACTTGCTGAACGAGAGCATCACCTCCACCTTGACCCGAACCGTGTTCACCTCAGTGACCACTTTCCTCGCCATCCTGCCCATGGCAATTGCCGGTGGCGATGCGGTGGCCAGCTTCGCCCTGCCCATGCTGTTCGGTATAGTCGTGGGCACCAGTTCGTCGATCTTCATCGCTGCCCCAATCGTTCTGTGGCTCGGCGAACGGCGCCTGCGTCAGGGTCTGGCACAATTGCGTCCCGACGCTGAACAGCTCCGCCGCGAGCTGGAACAAATGCCATAATACCGGCCCATCAATCACCCGCCCTCTGGCGGGTGATTTATTACAACCTTAACAAACGGAGGACACATGTTTGACTGGCTGGCAAGCCCGGAAGCCTGGGTGGCATTGGCAACCCTGACGGCGCTGGAAATTGTTCTAGGCATCGACAACATCATTTTCATTTCCATCCTGGTGGGCAGGCTGCCGCCACAACAACGCGATTTTGCCCGCCGACTCGGCCTGGCTCTGGCCATGATTACCCGCTTGGCACTGCTGTTTTCACTTGCCTGGGTGATGGGATTGACTGAAACGTTGTTCAGCGTTCTGGGCGAAGAGATTTCAGGCCGCGACATCATCCTGATCGGTGGGGGACTATTTCTATTAGCGAAAGCCACCCACGAAATTCACAACAGCCTGGAAGGGGTGGAAGAGCAGCAGCGCAACGTTGTGGCGCCTAACCTGATGATGGTACTGGTGCAGATCGCCATTCTGGACATCGTCTTCTCCCTGGACTCTGTCATTACCGCGGTAGGGTTGGCCGACCATGTTTCCGTCATGGCCATCGCTATCATCATCGCGGTTGGTGTGATGTTGTTTGCCGCCAAGCCGATCGGCGAATTTGTCGATGCTCATCCCACCATCAAGATTCTGGCCTTGTCGTTCCTTGTAGTGGTCGGTTTGACGTTGATGGTCGAAGGGTTCGATGTGCATGTGCCGAAGGGCTATATCTACTTCGCCATGGCGTTTTCCCTCGGCGTCGAGATGCTCAACATCCGCATGCGCAATAAGCGGTCGCCAGTCAAATTGCATAAGACGATGGGCGAATGAGATCAGGGCGGGATCGAGGAGGACTGTGCGTTCTCGGCATCCCGCTCCTGCTGATTGATGAGCGCGCGCAGATGTTTGATGCGCGCTCTCACATCGCGGCGACGGAAGCGCCAGCGATATATATTTCGCAATACCTGTAATGCCTCGCTGAAGTCACCACGCGTTTCGTAAGCTTCAACAATTCGACGGGACAGATCCAGACTCGCTGGCGTAGTGCGACAGTCGCGAACGTGATTCAACGCATCCTCAAGGCGATTCTCGTCCAAAGCCCGCTCCGCCAGGGCCAAGCAGGAAGCGTCCGCGCGAGTCTGCAGCCGGGCCCTCTCCCCTCGCTGCCAGCGCCAGATCAACATAGCCACCCATGCACCCGCCGCAAAGATCAACAGTTCACCCATAGGCAGCCAGAACCCGGCTAATGTCTGCCCTAAAACCTGTACCGCCGCCAAACCAACCAGGGTGAGACTGCCCAGCCCCATGATCCAGGGCAACGGCAGGAAGGGCATGATAAACAACATATATACGGCGAAGCCGGCCAGCATTGCTTTGTGCGCGAAAGTCCACCATGCCGGTTCAAACAGGAACGCGCGATCACCTAGGGACGCGATCACCTGGGCGGATTGCTCAAGGGTCGAACCGCCATCGCGCCCCAGCAGAACCCAACCGGACAGTTGGTCTCCGGCAAGAGCCGCACCCAGCGTAATCTGCCGCATGGAAGCGCGTATACCGGAAAAAGTGCCGTATATGGGCACTATCTCGGCCGCCACCGAGGTGCGTATCTGTTCCACGCCAAGGTTAAATCCTCGATCTCTGCGCCAGCTCAAAGCGGTCGAGACACCTGCAGGCATATGCTGTCCCTGGCTCGCTGCCCAAAACTGCAGTGGAAACATGGGAATCACCTTGTCACCTTCCAGAGAAGCAAGGCGGCGCTCCTGGCTGGGAGCACTATCAATGGGAAAATATTGCAGCAACGGACTTATCACCATCGCTGGGGACTGCTCTGGCCAGGGCCACAACCAGTTCCGCACAAACTGCGGATATTGGGCAAAACTCTCCTGCACCGGAATACGCCGATAGAAATGTGAACTCTGATCCATCAAGCCTAATACCACCCGATGGGAGGTCAGGACCTGCGTTAATGCCTCGCGCCGCGCCAGCACCTTGTTGACGTCCCCATACTTAAAGTCGCGGGTCCTGCGGCCCTGCTGAATTTCCTGCAGCAGGCTCTCGGCAGTTGGCTGCACCATCACCAGAGGCTGTTCGAGAACGAATCCAGCCAGGACATCCTCCGCCATGTTGGCAAACAGCTGCTCAAGACTCTCCGCTCCGGCCAGATCCACCATCCAGCGTTCGTACTCAATATCAGGGACATGCACGACGGTGATGTGCGTTTGTGGTGACGGAAGATGGCTAATATGTAATGCGAAGCGGAACAGATGGGTCTGTACCCTCTCCCGCGCCTCGAGAAAAATTCCGGCAATGGACCGCGCGCCAGCAACCACACTGCAAGCAGCAGCGCCAAAGTGCGCAAAGAAAAGAGGTGGAGTAGAAAACGGGTCAAGTGCTGCTCTTAATAGGTCCGGTTGCGTACCGGTGCACTCTAGGATGACAGTCCGTCTAATACAACCGTCCCTGGCGGTGACGAAGTAAGGAAATGGAGTGGGGCTTGGAATTGGTGATGCGCATCAACCGGATTAGCAGCGCGCATCCCCTTTCACAGAAATCGTTTTAACACTGGCGTTATCGCCGGGGAAACCCTGCAGCATGGCGGTAAGCATCTCATCAAATACTACCGACAACACACCACAGCGGCCCTGGCTGGCACCGGAGACCTCGTAGACACGCGTACCTTCCGCCTGATTACGCTCGATTACCAGCTGCACATGGCGAATGAATTCCTGGCGACGCTGGTCGTCGACAATCACCACATTGGTGCCAAAGTAACGCGACCGCCCCATACCCCAGCCGGTGGTGATTAAGGGTCCGGAGCGATCCGAATCGACCGGCTCAACAGCATAGTCGAGCAGGGCCACCAGATCCGCGTTATCGGTCCCGACCACCTGAAAGCCCAGATCGGTAAGTGCCCCCTCCACCTGCGTGCGATACCAAGCAAATTCCAGCGAACGATTCAGATCGGCATGCATGGCCTGGACTGAAATAGTCCCCCGCGCCGCCAGATCTTCCGGCGCGCGGAACGTATTCACCCGCGTGCTGACCACACTGCTACACGCACTGAGCAATAACAGCAAAAGCGGTATACCGCCGCGCCACAAGGTGGGTTTCATTCGCCCAATCATCGCCGAGACTTTATCCATACATCACCTAATGCTTGCTCTGAAGCGTTTCAACCAGCTCATGGAATTTGACTTTGTTCGGCTCATTTAGCTCCATCAGGATCTGATGGGCCTCCAGGACACGGGCCTTGATGGCAGATTCGTCTTCCAGGTTTTCCGTCAGCGGCTGGGTGCCGCTGAACGGCAAGCGGGCGTTTGATACCAGTTCGAAGATGTCCTCGAAGCCCATGGACACCAGGAGGCGCTGAATACTGGGGCTGGCCGTAACCACCACGGGATTGCCGTGGCCCAGCTCGCGGGCGCCTATGGAGATCTTCGCCATCAGGCCGAGCGTAGTGCTATCAATACCATCCGCCTCGCGGAGATCAAAAACCACTGACTTGAAATTGTCTTCACCGAACATGGTGGCAATGAACTGATCGAATGAAATGCAAAGCGTGAGACGTACATCGCCCACGAGCTTAATCACATAAGTTCCATTATGTTCCGCTACAAAAATATGGCCGGAACTCATGACACATCACCACCTGGATTTGGACCAACAGAATTGAGGGTGAGAACCGCAATATCGTCTGGCATATCTTTCAACTTATCCAGCCCCAGGCTGGACCATATGGATGCCAAATCACCCGTATTGTTTTTCATCAAGTCTAGCAGGCACTGTTCCTTACCGATCAGATCGGGAGCCGGCAAAACCTCAAGCACACCGTCGGAGAACACCATCAGCGAGAATTTTTCCGGCAGGGTCGCCTGATACACCTCCCAGGTTGCATCCTTAAAAATACCCACTGGTTTGCCTTTACCCTCCAGAAACCGTGCCTCGCCATCCGCCACAAGTACAGGCAGCGGCAGATGGCCGCCGAGCACGTAGCGCATCTGCCGGGTGTGGGTATCGAGGATGCCGACAAAGCACGTCAGATGGCAGCCGAATTTTGAACGCATCAACTCCTGGTTGATCATCGACATCCATTCTGCGGCATCAATCTGAAACGCATCCTGCTGATGGAAAATGCGCCGTTCGCGAATAATGCGCCGCACCAGCTGTTTCAGCCAGACGGTGACAAACGCCGACGAAGCGCCATGGCCGGAGATATCCGTAAGGTAGAACGACAGGTAGCGGTCATTGATCAGGCCATAATCAATGAAATCGCCGCTGAGATAGAGTGAAGGCACAATCTTGTGTGCCACGGTGATGTCGCCGTAGCGCACTGGCGTAGGCGGCAGCAGGTTGATCTGCACCTGACGCCCGGCCTGCTGGTCGCGCTCCAACACACGCACGTATTCGCGCAGTTCGCGGTTGGCTTTTTCCAACTTGCGCCTATAGCGCTTGTTGTCACGCTGCAGGTCGAGCACCGCGAGGGCTTTATTGATTGAATGGGTCAACACTTCCATGTCCACCAGGGGCTTGATGAGATAATCAGCCGCACCGAGGCGCAGCGCCTCCGCCACATCGGCCACCATGCCCATGCCGGAGATCACAATCACCGGTATATCCGGATCCACCTCCTTTACCATCTTCAGCAATGCCAACCCGTCCAAGTCGGGCATGCGCAGATCGGTGAGAACGAGGTCGGGTTTGTGTCCGCGGAACCAGGCGATGCCATCAGTGCCATTGCTCTCGGCGCGAATGCGGAACCCGCTATCTTCCAGGTAGGCCACTATGCTCTGGCGGACCAATATATCGTCATCAATTACCAGTAACTGACGGCCCGGATCGGTCATGCATCACCTGGTTTTTTAATCGGTTATTGAAAAAGCGCTTGATTATTAGAAAAATTCAGTTCGCTGAAGCGAAAATACACTACCCTTTAAACAGGTACGACGCAACCCGTCGCGCCGAGCCAAACCCATCACACGTTCAGCACTAACGCACCAAGGCCCATATTCCTCAACCGCGTCCGAACGCAGCCATTCTTAATACGATAATCAAGGCAGTGGACAATGATGAATCTCGCCAGCCGCAATTACGAAGAAAAACGCAATTTTATCCGCATGAGAGTAGAAGCGCCGGTAGCGGTAAGCATTGATCTGGAGCAGCGCTGGTCGGGTACCTGCCACGATCTCAGCGGCGGCGGCATGTTGATTTCCCTTCCCGAATCGCTACCGCTGGGCACGGAATTGGAGGTCGCTGTCAGCTCCCACTATGGGCACAACCCCATGCTCCGCGCTATCACCAAGGTCCGCCGGGTGCAAACCGAGCTGCCGCAACACTGCCGTCTCGGTCTGGAAATCATAACGTTGCTCGACTAGAAGTCATCGTCAAACTCTTCCAGATCACCGCCGAAATCGTCTTCCACCTTGCCGTCCTGGACGAGGTATTCCCGGCGCTGCAGATACGCCTCGCGGATAAAGATGTAGCGATCACCAGATATCAGTTTTTCCGCCTCCAGCAGGCCGGCGCGAATTTGCACCACATCCAAAGCCTTGAGGCCATACAGCACTTCCTTGTTCTCGACGTAACTCACGGGATCCATAAACCAGTCTGCCGGCATGGCGACCGTGTCAGTCATGGTGGCAGGTCCAAGGAACGGCAATATGACGTAAGGTCCCTGATCTACCCCCCAATACGAAAGAGTTTGACCAAAGGATTCACCGTCCAGTTTGGGCAACCCGGCGTGGCGCGCCACATCAAACAGACCACCGACACCAACGGTGGTGTTGATCAGCAGGCGGCCGGTACTGTTGGCCGCTTTGCCCCACTTCCACTGCAGCACGTTATTCAGGGCGTTTGGCACTTCGCCCACGTTGCTGAAGAAGTTAGTCACACCGGTTTCCATAAAGTCCGGCGTCACGAACCTATAGCCCCGGGCCACAGGTTTGAGGAAAAAGCGGTCGAGGGTGTCATTGAAAGCAAAGACTTTGCGATTAAAGCCCTCCCAAGGGTCTTTTTCAGGAATCAGCGGCGCGTCAGTTGTTGAGTCTTTTTGCGGGTTGGCTGCACAGCCCACCAACCCCACTACCAGCAGGATGGAAGTGAATTTCCACAAGATCCCCGCATTTTTCATAGACCACTCCCATCCACGGAAAAAAATTGAGCGGCATTTTATACGCAAAAACTGCGGAAAACCTACGCGTTCGCAAACGTCTGCGTATTCTGCTTCCGCTGCTCATCACAGCCCATTAAGCTATGCGCCCGAATTTTGATCGAGATAGACAATGCAAGAGCGCGACTGGCGTTTCTGCCTCGCCCCGATGATGGATTGGAGCGACCGGCACTGCCGCTACTTCTGGCGCCTACTTTCGCGTCGGGCGCGGCTCTATACCGAGATGGTTACAACCGGCGCCATTCTGCGCGGCGACCGCGACCGCTTTCTGCGTTTCAATCCAGAAGAACAGCCGCTGGCCCTGCAACTGGGCGGCAGCGATCCCCGGGCGCTGGCAGAGTGTGCCCGCATCGCCGAGGACTACGGCTACGACGAGGTGAACCTCAACTGCGGTTGCCCGAGCGACCGGGTGCAAGAGGGTCGCATAGGGGCGTGCCTGATGGCGGAGCCCGATCTGGTGGCGGAGTGCGTGGCCGCCATGCGCGATGCAGTGCGTATACCCGTGACGGTCAAGCACCGCACGGGTATAGACGACCTGGATTCAGAGGAACATCTGCATCGATTTATCTCCACCATCGCGCAGACCGGTTGCGAGGTGTTTATCGTGCATGCGCGCAAAGCGTGGCTGCAGGGTTTGAGCCCGAAAGAGAACCGCGAAATTCCGCCACTGCTGTACGACCGGGTGTTTGCCCTCAAACCGCTGTTTCCCCAGCTGACCATCGTGATCAACGGCGGAATTACCAGCATTCCTGAGTGCCAGGAGCTGCTCCAACAGGTCGACGGCGTGATGTTGGGACGCGAGGCCTACCACAACCCGTTTCTGCTCGCCGATGTGGACCGGGAAATCTATCGCGAGGATTGCGCGCCGCTCAGCCGGGACGAGGTGCTTGACGCGTTTATTCCCTACTGCGAAGCGCAGATAGCCAAGGGGGGCGCGTCTTAATCATATGGCGCGGCATGTGTTGGGTCTCTACACCGGTCAACCGGGCGGCAAGAGATTCCGCCGATTTTTGAGCGAAAACGGCCACCGCGCAGACGCGCCGGCGGCGCTTTTGCGCGAAGCAAAAAACCATATGAACTCTGCCGGAAGCTGACTTGTCTAGAGTGCGGACCCGAGCGGATAATGTGCAACTTTTCAACAGGGGGTGCTATGAGCAACAAACTTGAACAACTGAAATCCTACTCCGATGTTGTGGCCGACACTGGCGATATCGAAGCCATCCGCCGCTACAAACCTCTCGACGCCACCACCAACCCATCGCTCCTGTTCAAAGCCGCGCAGATGCCCCAATACGCATCCCTGGTCAAAGACGCCCTGGGCAGCACCTCCTCCATCGAGGAAGCCAGCGACAAACTCGCCGTCGCCATCGGTTGTGAAATTCTCAAAATCGTGCCCGGCAAAGTGTCCACCGAAGTGGATGCGCGCCTGTCGTTCGACACCAACGCCTCCATCGCCAAGGCCCATCGCCTGATCGAACTCTACGAAGCCGCCGGCATCAGCAAAGACCGCGTTCTGATTAAAGTCGCGTCCACCTGGGAAGGCATCAAAGCTGCCGAAAAGCTGGAAAAGGAAGGCATCAGCTGCAACCTGACCCTCCTGTTCAGCTTCAACCAAGCTGCCGCCTGTGCCGACGCCGGCGTGTTTCTGATCTCACCTTTTGTCGGTCGTATTCTCGACTGGTACAAAGCCAACACCGACAAAAAAGAGTATGCCCCGCTGGAAGATCCGGGCGTGATTTCGGTAACCCGCATCTACAACTACTACAAGCAACACGGCTACAAAACCGTGGTAATGGGTGCTAGCTTCCGCAACATCGGCGAAATCGAAGCGCTTTCCGGCTGCGACCGTCTGACCATCAGCCCGCAGCTGCTGGGTGAACTGGAAGCCGACCAGGGCAAACTGGAGCGTGTGCTAAGCCCGTCCAAACCCGGCGAAACTATCGAGAAGATCAAGGAAAACGAAGCGCAATTCCGCCTCGGCCTGAATGAAGATGCCATGGCCACGGAAAAGCTCGCCCAAGGTATCCGCGGCTTCGTCGCCGACCAGATCAACCTGGAAAAATACCTCAGCAGTTTCAACCGCTGATCTCTGTGCGGGCAGGGACGCCCGCCCGATTTACCAACTCCCGTCACCACCTCCCCGGAGTTCAGCATGCTTGCCAGCATTCGCGACTTTTTTCAAACGCAATTGCAGGATGCCCCCGCCAAACCTCTGGACGAAAAAAAGATACGTCTCGCCTGTGCCGCGCTGCTGATCGAAGTGGCGGTGATCGACAACGAATTCGATGGCGAAGAGTTGGCATCGGTGAAAGCGATTCTGCATCGCGAATTCGATGTGGCGGAGGAGGAACTGGATGAGCTAGTGACCATGGCGCACTATGAATGCTCCGAATCCACGTCCATGTACGGGTTTACCCAGTTGGTAAACCAGCATTGCAGTTTTGCGGAGAAGTTCGACCTGATCACCCATATGTGGCGCATCGCCTACGCCGATGGCGATCTGGACAAATACGAGGAATACCTGATCCGCAAAGTGGCGGACCTGATCCACCTCGGCCACGGGGAATTCATCCGCGCCAAACACGCCGCCCGCACCGGCCTCTGACTCACCTTTACTGCTACCACCGAAAGCTAGGCCACCTAAAGCTAGGCCCTGCCGCCGGGCAAGTCGCCTGCACAATTTCCGTACTATAGTTGAATCCAACAGCCCGCTTCTGTCGCATGGATAAACGCGCCAGGTCGGCCGCACGCAAGGTTCTACGGATGGTAGGAATGCACCATGACAGTATCGTCATTTATTCGCTCGGTCCTCGGCAAACCCTCTCACACGGCGTCGGACACAACTACCGCGCCCACTCTCCATCTCCCGGCGCGAGAGCCCAGCAAACTGCGAATGGGGGAAAGTGAGGAGCGTTTTTATCACACACTCTTCGCCGGCAGCCGGGATGATTTTCTCTCCGTACCGCAAAAACTGGCGATCAGCGTGGTGAAGGATTCGCTCAGCAAAAAGGAGCACCGCCTGAACGCCGTGCCGCGCCTACCCATGATTGTGCCCAAACTGCTGCGCAGTCTGCGCGACCCGGACAGTTCGGTCCGCGACTATGTCGCCATCGTCAATAAAGACCCGGTGATGAGCGCCGCGGTGCTCAAGCTGGCCAATAGCGTTTACTTCAACCCCATTGGCATTCACATCGGCGATCTTGAGCGCGCCATCGTCAAGCTGGGGATCGATGGTCTGCGTTCCGTGCTTTCGGCGGCGGTGATGCAACCAATCATCCAGCGCGATTCGCCCTACTTCTCTCACACCGGCCAGCGCCTTTGGTCCCACTCCCTCAACACGGCTGTGGCCTGTGAAATCATTGGTCACGCCCGACGGCTGGAGCGCTTCAAGGCTTATCTGCTGGGGCTGGTGCACGACGTTGGCAAAATCACCCTGTTCAGCGAACTTTGCAAACAATACAAACTCAACGGCGACGCGGCGACGGGACCGCAGGCTTTCATTCCGCCGCTGCAAGCACACGCCAGCCAGCTCAGCGTCTTGATCGCCAAGGATTGGCAGCTTCCGGAGGACATATGTCTGGCGCTGCAAGAACAGGTCGCCATAGCACCAGGTAAGCAGGTGAGCCCTTTGGGGCTGCTTCTCTATCAGGCAAACATGGCCTGTGAGCCTACGCCTGCACACCGAGAGGAAAAACCGACAGCCTGAGTTTTCTGATTACCGACTTCGCCCTGCCGAAAAATCTCTTCAACAAACTGGACGACGTGGCGACCCAGCTTTAGCCAAGATCCTTTCAGCGAAGCTCAAGGCAGAGGCAGCTCGGCTGTGGAGGTGCCGGGGCGCATGGCATCGCGCAACGCCGGCGTCAGCATTTGCAGGACCTTGTCAGCGGTGGCGCGATAAGACGTGAGTTTGCCGCCGTAGATACCAACGTAAGTGCCGTTGTGGGCGGTGGCGTACAGGGTTTCCCGCGAGCGCCGGTTGGCCTGACGGCTGTCCCGGGGCAACACCCGCACTCCGGCAAAAACCTCTTCTATGTCCCACGACTCGCACTTATGTGCGGGAAAATAGTGGTTGTAGACCGCCAATAGATAATCGATTTCCGCCTGGGTCGGACTGGCCTGGGGATGATCCAGAATCACTTCTGTTGTACCCACCAGGGTGAGACCGCGCCAGGGCAGCACAAATACGGCGCGGCCGTCCTGCGGCGCCTCGACGTAAAAACACCCGGGGAACGCCGGCTGGCGCAGCACTATATGAGTTCCCTGCACCCAATCCAGATCCTGGCGCGGCAACGCCGCGAGCTCCGCCACTTCATTGACCCAAGGACCGGCGGCGTTGACCAAGGCCCGGCACTGCACCGCGCCACCGTCGCTGAAGCTGAGGCGGTAACCAGCCTCGTGCGCAACCTGACTGAGGGCCGTATTGAACCTGACCTCCGCACTCAGCGACGTGGCGGATGCCAGCACCGCGCGGGTCAGCGCCTGATCGTCCGTCTGGGCGTCGCCGTAGCGGAATACCGCCACAAGATCGTCACGGTTGAGTCCCAAACTCTCCCAGCGCTGCGGCGGCACTTTGCCGATCGCGCTGATCGATCCGCCAGACAACAACTGATAACAACAGAGGCCGAGATAGATCCACCAAGAGTGGCGACGGCTAGAGCGATAGACCGGAATAAAAAAGTCGCTGCGCCGCACCAAATGAGGCGCGTTCTGCAGCAGCAAACGCTGCTCGCGCAGGCATTCATACACTAGGCGAAACTGCGCGGTTTCCAGGTAGCGCAGGCCGCCGTGAATTAACTTCGAACTGGCGCGGGACGTCTCCATCGCCGCCGCCTCCCGCCGCTCGATCACCAGCACCGACAACCCCCGCGCCGCAGCCGCCTGAGCCACACCGGCGCCGTGGATGCCTGCACCTATCACCACCAGATCGTAGGTCTTCAAGCGGTTTTAACCTCCAGCTTGAGCATGGAGCCTATATCCCATGTCTCGATCCAGCGAACACCTCGCTGCGCGCAGGTGCGCGCCAAGGCCTCATCCACCACATCGTAGACAAACCACTCCCAGGGACCAGCCCAGGGCCGCTCCGACGACAGCGGCAATTTGCGGACGTTGCAGATGACATAGTCCACTGGCTTATAGCGGATGCGTGCGAGGGACTGTTGATCGTAGAGGGTCAGCACCCAGCCCACAGGACAACCGAACTGCTCCTGGGCCAGGCGCAGCACGTATAAATCGAAGGAAATCAACACGCAGTCCTGGCGGATCGGTTGGAGGATCTGCCACACCTTGGGAAGGAACACCGACCGTGGAACCGTCTGAAAAACTTCTGCTTTCAACTCGACAAACAGGCGCACTCCGGGATAGCGGCGCAACAAATCCACCACATCGGCCAGATGCGCGATAGGACAGGGGAAATGCTGTTTGCCGAACCTGTGCGGTTCGTGGGCGCTGAACGTGCGCAGTTTCGCCATAGGATAATCGCGCACGGCGCCGACATTGCCAGTAACGCGGAACAGCTCCTCATCGTGAAACAGCACCGGCTCGCCTTCGAGACTTACCTGTAAATCGATTTCGATGGCGCGCGCACCCAGTTCCAGTGCTTTCGCGATGCCGAGCAGGCTGTTCTCTGGATAAAGTTCCGGATACCCCCTGTGCCCCACCCATACCACATCCACCGGTTCACTCACGCTCTGCTCCTCTTTTTCGATTGGTTGCGGCGCTGCGGCCGTTGCCATAATGTGCCTCGACCCCGCCCGCGCCGTCCACTCGTCGGCACGGTCACTGATTTGAGTTTAGACTCTGAATATTCATCGCCGCATGTTCACGGAGAACACCACAGTGACAGACCAGCTACAACAATCACAAACACAAAAATCACACCAACAACCCGCCGAAAACGTTACCCCCTTCGGCATAGTAAAACTGGTCCTGGCATTGTTTATCGGTCTGGGAGCACTGCTTATCATTTTGGCTTTGTTCGGCTTTTTTGCCTGGCTGTCGTTGTGGAGCCTGTTGTTAAAACTCGCCGCGGCCGCCGGAATCATCATCGCCGCCACACTGATCATCCATTGGTTGATCCAGGGCAAGCGCTGACCAGTTTCAACCTCGCCAGCTTGTGGCGTGGACCGGGCGGGTGACTATAATGCCCGCCCCGCTCCCGACACGAGAGAACCATGGCACTGCAGCACCTGATTGCTCATCGCATCTACAAATCCGCTCCGACCACGCCCTGCGAAGTCCGCTTGCGCCAAAACGAAATCCGCCGCGATGGCAAGTCGGAAGAGCTCTGCCGCGAATTGAAGAACACCTATATCCGCAAAGGCGGCAAAGCGTACGGCGCGTTCAGCGACGACAGCGGTAGCGCTCCCCTGTCCGCGTGGCTAAAAGAGTGGTTAGAAGAGCGCATCACATTCCTCAGCCTCGCGCAAAAGATCACCACCCACCTGCAATTGCATATCGATAAAAGCGACACACCGCTGGACAACACACTGCTGATTTTCTACGAGCGTATTGAAGCGGGTGACGGACTTTATATCGTTCTGCTCGATCACAGCTCAGGGCAATATTTTGATGGTGAAATGGAATTGTGCGACTCCCGCTATCTCGATACCCAAAGCATCCATCTCGCCGCCAAAATCAAAACCGCCGAATTTCTCAGCGGCGCCAATCACAGCTATTTATCCATTTTGAAATGGCGCGGCGAAAAAGAACTCTCGGACGCATTTGCCGAGGCGATGGGCTTCAGTAATAAAGTGGACACAGGCGCGGACACCAGCGAATTCCTCGATCTCGTTACCCACTACACCGCGACACTGCCAGAAGACGTAGCCAAAGAAACCCGCCGCACGGCGGTGGAATTCTGCCTGCAACAGGACAAGGTTGGACTGCCGGTGCAAATGGATGAACTCGCCGAACACATTTCCGTTCCCGAACAACCCCACTTCGCTCACTTCGCCCGCACCACCCAACCGGAAATCAAAACCGAGTGGATACCCGACAAAGCCCAACTGAAAAATTACGTCCGCATCAGCGGCCGCGATGAACAAATGAGCATGAGCTTCGCATCAGCATGTTTGGGCGATACCGTCGTGTATGACACCAACAGCGATAGCCTGATCATCAAAAATATTCCGGCCTCGCTGAAGGCGAAGTTGATGGAGCATTTGAAGAAAAGCTAGAAAAATGAGACAAGAATCACAAAAGGATAGTGTTTCAGACAGTTCATCCTCTGCCCATTAACCTCAGGGCGAGCACATGTTAAAGTCGCTCGCCCCCAGGGAATGCCCCAGGATTTGATGTTTAACAAGGATGCAAAGGAGATCTAGTTTATGCCTTTAATATTTTTTCAGAACGGTCAATCTCACCCCCCCTACCTACGGGCCCCCAGCCTTGACCCTGCTCTAAGTCGACTTCCATCACGCACCGTGCTTATGGCTTCTGTGATTGGCGGGTTCGCTTTTTCAAGCACCTCATGGGCACAACATGAGCGTCCCCAAGTAAACGAACCGCGAAGCGGGACGAAGACCTATGCAATGCCATTCGAAATAGCACCAGCACTACTGGAAGGAGTTGATATACAGGAGTTGGTAGCTTGTACTATCTCGGGAACCGTCAAGACCCCCGTATCGCAATCTCAGGATTATGTACTGATTCGGAACGATTACTCGGTCCGGATTCAACCTCGCAGAGCTGAAAATGGGGAAATCATTCTCGATAGCGCATATGGCGAAGCACTGTTTGAGATACTTGCTGATGACGAGCTTGAGGGCCCCGAAGAGGTAGGACTTATATCTAACCCTTCCTATAACTCATACGAAGTGACATGCGACGGCGGCGTTGCCCCCTATATCACTCTCTTTGGAGTTTACGGCGGCTTTATTATCGACGACCCATCAAGTCAGCAGGTGAAAGCCGCGGCGATTCCGGTTCATCAAAAAAGTCTCTCAGCACAATTAAACAGCCTGCGCACTCTATCGTTGCACAATTCCATCACCCGCGATCGCAGCATCGCCAAAGAAATCGACCGTGCTCGGAAAAGTAGTGCTGGGTTCCGTGCGGATAATTTGCAGGTTCGCCTTCAGGAGGAGGCCTTACCGATAAATGGATTATTAGGCGGAGCTGCGGGAGATGCGGAGAATTTCGGCCGCTGGGGAACATTTATAACTGGCAACGTGGATCTCGGCAAACAGGAAAAAAATTCTGCGATTGAGTCCGATTTTCACACCAATATGTTGATTGCCGGTGTGGATTATAAAGCGTCCGACAATATTGTATTGGGAGCCGCAGTAACTCACTCTGACACTAAAGCCGGTGACGACAAAACCGCCAATACCGATTTTCGTCGCTACAGCCTTTCTCTTTTTGGCAGTATTTATTCCCGCGACCGATTTTATCTTGACGGCATGGTGACTTACGGCACCAGTGCTTATGATCTGGATCGCCGCATCGCCGTTGACGTTGGCGGCGCGGATGTCAGTACAGCCGACACTGATGGCGACGAATTATCAGCATCACTGGGTGCGGGTTACAACGTGCATCACAATAATCTCAACGCGCGATTCTTTACCTTTATCAATTACATAGACACGAACATAGACGGCTACACCGAAACGGTCACCGGCGACTCATCCGCCGCCGTTGTCGACGGTATGGATCTGCAATCGTTTATCGCAAATGTGGGTGTGGAGCTATCCTGGAATATCAATTCGCAGATGGGTGTCTTTACGCCCACCCTATCCATTGCACAAGAGCGCCAATATGCGGACGACTCGGTTTACGTTACCGGCCACTTTGTCGGAGGTTTGGACGAAGGCCGTTTCACCTACACCGCACCTGAGCGAGATGACAACTATATGAACGCTCAGCTCGGTCTAAATGCGGTTTTGAAAAATGGTGTCTCTGCTTTTGTCTCCTACGACACATTTATTGATCGCAAGGACTTTGCTTCATGGCAGCTCTCAGTAGGCGCTCGCTGGGAACTTTAATCAGTACATTGGCACAGGGATGTGCCATTTTTAAAACAACATGCAAATGCTATGGCCAGAATTGTTTTAATTTGGGAAATGGGCGCTGATCTAGGCCATATTACTCGTTTGGATATGTTGGCATGCCACCTCAGCAACCGCGGGCATAATGTAACTGCAATATTCAGTGACCTAAGCTCCATTAGCGAACAGTATCCTGATCTGCAATCAGCACCATACAGGCTTATACAGGGGCCGAGCTGGTCCGACCGCAGGCTGCGCTTGTCTCGCTCACCGGCAAGCCTTTCTGAAGTTTTACTTTCCGTAGGTTTTTACCAACCACAAATCATTGCGGATAAGTTAGTACAGTGGCAGGCTTTGCTCGACCAACTACAGGCAGATGTGATTATCTATGATTACGCCCCGACGGCACTGCTCGCCACCCGCAAACTTAACTGTCATAAAATAAATTTAAGTGATCCTTTTTCCAACCCTCCAACATGCTCTCCACTGCCGCGTTTTGATCGCAATGCAAAAGTCAGTGACGCAAATCTGAGTGTCTCTGAAAGTAAACTCATCCACAGCATTAACCAAGCAACCTATCAAACGGGTTTAATGGGTATTCAAAAAGTGCATGAGCTTTTTGCTGCTGATGAAACGTTTCTGTTAAGCATTCCTGAACTTGATCCCTTTGCCCACCTGCGGCGCGGGGAAACATATATCGGTGCTTTTGCTGATGAGGCCACTAAAAAAAATCCATTGCAGTGGAAAAAGCTTCCCGCAAAGAAGGTGTTTGCTTACTTAAAACCGAGCTGGCCAAACCTTGAGGCTTTCCTAGCGGCTATCTCTCAACTTTCTGTTCAAGGTCGCTTTTTTATTCCTGGTGCGCCTAACAACCTGTTAGATCGATACCATAAAGCCGATATTGAAATTGTCACCTCTCCTTATGATTTATCTTCCGGCCTTAAAGATTGCGATCTCACGGTATGTCATGGTGGGCATTCCACTTTGTTACAGAGTGTGCTTAGCGGCACACCAGCCCTACTTATTCCGCTACAACAAGAACAACAAACCATCGCCCTGCGGGCTGTCGACAGCGCCCTTGCTCAGACTCTGGCGCATGACATCAGCAGCATTGAAGTAATTGGTACCTGCATCAACAACGTTTTGCTGAATGGGCATTTGCGGCGAACGACTCAGCGCTGTGCTGATCATTATGGCCAGCAATTCACCAAGCCTGCTGTCGAAGTCGTGACTGAACATGTGGAATCACTGTTATGAAAGTTGCTGTTATCACCCCATACCACGAACCCATTAGCCCTTACCTAAAAGACTGTGTCGCCAGCGTAAAATCACAGACTTATCATGAGGTGATCCATGTAATGATCGGCGACGGCTGCACTTTACCGCCTGAGCTTCTCCACCCTCGACTCCATAACATTCCTTTACCACAACGGCTGAATAATTACGGCGACTCCCCTAGGTCCATCGGTGTTGTCTATGCATTTTCTCTCGGCGTGGATGCCGTAGTTTTTTTGGACTCAGATAATTGGTATGCAGAAAACCACATAGAAACAATGGTGAAGCACTGCACCGAGACTCAATGCGACGTGATCACTTCTTTACGGTTTATCGCACATCTAAACGGGTCAGTTTTAGGCGTCTGCCCAGAAAGCGATGGCAAAATTTTTTGTGATACCAATTGCCTGTTTGTTACGCGCAAATTGGCGGAAGAAGCGGGTGTTTGGTGGCTAATTCCCGATGACATGCACGTTATCGACGACCGGGTCATTTGGGATACGCTGATTCACGCCACTGATCGCATTTCGTCGACAGGCAAAGCCACCATCTTTTATCGATCTTCATTTGAAATCCATTACCGCATGTTTAATATTCCCACTCCACCGGACACAAAATTCGGTATGGAAATATACGCGCTGCACCCCACTATCCAGGCGCTCCAACAGCGAGCGATAGATCGAGCAAAAAATCGAGAGGCGTGATAATAAGGGAGTGATTTAAGGGGTAAAGTAAAAAAGAAAAAGATGTGTTTAAAGAGAAGATGCCTTCCATCCAAAGATGGAAGGCATAGAAACAAATTAAACGTTATAAGTCGTAGAAGCCGTATCCCCGCCCCTGCCCGTCCAGTTGGTATGGAAAAATTCTCCACGTGGGCGATCGAGGCGTTCGTAGGTGTGGGCGCCGAAGAAGTCGCGTTGGGCCTGCAATAAATTCGCTGGCAGGCGCGCGCTGCGGTAGCCGTCGAAGTAAGTCAATGCGGAGGTCATCGCGGGGGCGGAAACGCCGTTGATGAGGGCCGCCGACATCACCCGGCGCCAGCCGGCTTGCACGCTGGTGACCTTCTCGACGAAATAAGGATCGACGAGCAGATTATTCAGCTCGGGGTTGCGATCAAAGGCTTCTTTGATTTTGCCAAGAAACGCCGAGCGGATGATGCAGCCACCGCGCCACATCAAGGCGATGCCACCGTAATTCAATTCCCAGTTGTATTCCTTGGCGGCTTCGCGCATCAGCACGTAGCCCTGGGCGTAGGACACGATTTTGGCGGCCAGTAATGCGCCGCGCAGGTCTTCGATAAACGCTTTTTTATCGCCGGAAAATTGCGGCTGCGGACCTTGCAACACTTTTGCAGCGGCAACGCGCTCGTCTTTTTGCGCGGAGAGGCAGCGGGCAAAAACGGCTTCGCCGATCAGGGTCAGCGGCACGCCCAATTCCAGGGCGGAAACGCCGGTCCATTTACCGGTGCCTTTTTGGCCGGCGGTGTCGAGGATTTTATCCACCAGCGGTTCGCCGTTTTCTTTATAAGCGAGAATGTCGCGAGTGATTTCGATCAGGTAGCTGTCCAGCTCGCCCTCGTTCCACTCTTTGAATACCTGGTGCATTTCATCTGCGGACATGCCGAGCAGGTCTTTCATGATTTGGTAGGCTTCGCAAATCAATTGCATGTCGCCGTATTCAATACCGTTGTGCACCATTTTTACGAAATGGCCGGCGCCGTCATCGCCCACCCAATCACAGCACGGCGTGCCGTCATCCACCTTGGCGGCGATCGCTTGAAATATAGGTTTAACCGCAGGCCACGCTTCTTTGGCGCCACCGGGCATGATCGAAGGACCGGTCAAAGCGCCCTCTTCACCACCGGACACGCCGGTGCCTATATATAACAGACCTTTGGAGCGCAGGTAGGCCGTGCGGCGATTGGAGTCGGGGAAATGAGTGTTGCCGCCATCGATGATGATGTCGCCCGCCTCAAGATGTGGGATCAGCTGCTCAATCACTTCATCGACCGGCTTGCCGGCTTTTACCATCAGCATGATCTTGCGCGGCTTGGCCAACGAGGCAACAAGTTCAGCCAGTGAGGAGGCGCCGCGAATACTTTTTCCAGCGGCCCGCCCGGAAAGGAATTTTTCAACTTTTTCCACCGAGCGGTTGAATGCTGTGACGGTGAATCCTTTGTTGGCCATGTTCAGCACGAGGTTTTCGCCCATGACGGCCAAGCCAATCAGGCCAATATCGGAAAGTGGTTTCATATGCAGCTTTAGTTCTGTGTTGGATGAAATCGGAAGGTGGAAGCCCGGAAAAAACGGGGGCTTACCATACCACCAAACCTCCGTGGATGGAATTGCCCACCTCCCTTGCAGGCCGCGCAACATGGGCATTGCGCGTCACCGGCTCTACCCGGCCATACGCAACGGGACGCCGGTCGAAGAAACGTAACCCGCCGCGGTGATCTGCTGGATTTAGCGTGACAGGCTGTTTATCCTACGCGCCCACAAATATAAATAAGATCAAGTCTGGGGAGTAAAAAGTGCCAACCAATCAGCAAGCTTCCAACAACCGCGGCAAAGCCCTGGATAGGACCGCCAAACTCAGTTGGGGAGAAAAAATTGGCTTTGGCCTAGGCGACGCCGGTTTCAACTTTTATTGGGCAATCATCGGCTCCTATCTAGTGTTCTTCTACACCGACGTATTCGGTATCAGCGCGGCGGCCGCCGCCACCATGGTGACGGTCACCAAAGTCATCGATGCCATCACTGACCCGATCATGGGTGGCATTGCCGACCGCACGCAAACCCGCTGGGGCAAGTTCCGTCCCTATTTGATCTGGGGCGCCCTGCCGATGATGGGCGCCGGCATTCTCACCATGAGCACACCGGACCTGGACGAGACCGGCAAGCTGATCTGGGCTTACGCGACCTACAGCTTGCTGATGCTGTGTTACACCGTGCTCAACATGCCCTACAACTCCTTATCTGCGGTGCTCACGGCGGATACGCGAGAGCGCAGCAGCCTGAACAGCACACGATTTTTCTTCGCCTATTTCAGCAGCATTATCGTCGGCGCGGCCACGCCGGAACTGGCGGAATATTTTGGCGATGGCGACCGCTACAGCGCCAAAGGCTGGCAGATGACCATGGTGATTTACGCCGTAATCGCCTCCTGTTTATTTCTGGTCACCTTCCTGTCCACCAAAGAGCGGGTGCAGCCGCCGGTGAATCAGGTGAAAACCAATCCGCTGCGCGATCTGAAAGACCTTTTTGTCTGCCGCCCCTGGCTGATGTTGTTCGTGCTCGCCCTGGTGTTCATGGTGACCATGACTCTGCGCGGCAGCTCGGCCGCTTACTACTTCCGCTACTTTGTCGAACGTCCGGATCTGCTGGGCAATTATATCGGCCTGCAAATGGCCGGCTTGATGGTCGGCGCCATGATCGCCGCCACCTTCACCCGCTACCTCGACAAACGCAAACTCATGATGGTTTTGATGTGCGTCGTCGCCGTCTTGTCCGTAGCCTTCACTTTTGTGCCCAAGCCTTCTCACCTGGGTGTGGTGGATACACTCTATGCGGATACTCAGCAATTGCAGGCGAATGACCTGCTGGGTGTGGAACATCGCGAGGGAGATGTTTACCAGTGGCTGCGACATGACAAGATTTTCTGGATCATCAAGAAGCGCGTACCGCTGGAAGAAACCGGGCCTACGTTGGAATTGAATGAGGCCAAAGGCGCGGTGATCAGCGTGATCCTGACGCGCGCCGACGGCACCGTGCAGGACAGCTCAAATTTGCCCAAAGAAATTGTCTGGATGTTTGTTCTTAACATTCTTATCAGTGTGGCGCTCGGTTTCAAACCGCCGATCACCTGGGCGATGTACGCAGATGTGGCGGACTACAACGAGTGGAAAAACGGCCGCCGCGCCACCGGCATGACCTTCGCGGCCACCACCTTTTCACAAAAGCTGGGCAGCGCAGGTGGCTCGGCGTTAATGCTGACGGTACTCGCAGCGATGGGTTACCAGGCCGGACAAATGCAGGCCGGCGCATCACTCAATTCCATCGTTTACATGCAGACCTTGATACCCGGAGTGTTTGCGTTGTTCACCGCTGCATCGTTGATTTTTTACAATCTTAGCGACGCCAAATTGGAAACCATTCAGCGTGAATTAAAAGAGCGGGAAGCGAACAGTCAGGCAGCCTCTGCTTAAGCGCGGCTTCGCGTTGACTGGAAACTCGATTTAATACGAAGGCGCTTCCGGGAAGCGCCTTTTTTCTGACACCGGAGTACCTTTATGTTGTTGCAAGCCAAAGCGAATGGCGAACGATTTGAACTGTCCAGCCCGACGGCTATGCCGCGCGCGGCGAGCTTTTTGTGGAACCGGCACATGATGATCCAGGTAAATTGCCGCGGCTTCACCATCGCGCAGTTCATGCAGCCGGAGCCGGCCAAATATACCTATGCGCCGAATCTGGAAGCCAAAACATTTATGCAACCGGAACAGCCCTATTACGCGCATCATCCCGGCCGCTTTTGTTACATCAAAGACGAAGAAACCGGCGAAATTTTCTCCGCGCCCTACGAGCCCGTGCGCCAAGCACTCGATCATTTCACCTTTTCCGTCGGTAAAAGTGATATCCGCTGGACGGTGGAACACTTGGGCGTGCGCGTGGAAATGGAATTGAGTTTGCCGACGGATGCAGTGGTGGAGCTGTGGCAAATCAAAGTGACCAACCTGTCCGGCAAACCGCGCAAATTGAGTGTGTACCCTTACACTCCCGTCGGCTATATGAGCTGGATGAATCAATCGGCGGCTTTTCGCGAAGACCTCGGCGGCATAGTCGCCTCCTGCGTGACGCCCTATCAAAAAGTCGCCGACTATTTCAAAAACAAAGATTTTAAAGATAAAACTTTTTTTCCTCTACGACCGCACGCCTGATGCCTATGAATGCGCCCGTGAAGCCCTTGAAGGCGAAGGCGGCCTGCACAATCCCAGCGGCATTCAGCAGGACGCCTTGAACAACGGTGATGCGCTCTACGAAACACCCGCAGCGGTACTGCAATACCGCATCGCGCTTGCGCCACAGCAGAGTGAGTCCTATCGCTTCCTGCTCGGCCCGGCGTTCGACGATGCGGAAATTATTCAGGTGCGCGACCGATTTTTTGCCGACGCAGATTTTGCGGCGACAAAAGCCCAGTACGCCGCCTATATCGAAGCCGGCAAAGGCGTTTTACAAATCGAAACACCGGACCAGCATCTGGACCGGTTCGTCAATCACTGGTTGCCGCGCCAGGTTTATTACCACGGCGACGTCAATCGTCTGACCACGGATCCGCAGACGCGCAATTATCTGCAAGACAATATGGGCATGACGTTTATCAAGCCCGCCGTCGCCCGCGCCGCTTTCCTCCATGCACTCAGTCAGCAGGAGCACAATGGCGCGATTCCCGATGGCATTCTGCTGATCGAAGGCGCGGAGCTGAAATACATCAACCAGATTCCGCACACCGACCACTGCGTGTGGCTGCCGGTGTGCCTGCGCGCCTACCTCGACGAAACCAACGACTACGCCATCTTTGATGAACCGGTTAAAGCGTGGCAGGGAACGGAAACCAAAACCGCATTCGAGCGCATCAGCAATGCCATGCGCTGGCTGCTGTCCGCACGCGACGAGCGCGGCCTGAGCTATATCGCCCAGGGCGACTGGTGCGACCCGATGAACATGGTGGGCTATAAAGGCAAAGGTGTGTCCGGCTGGCTGTCGGTCGCCACCGCCTATGCGCTCAATCTCTGGGCGGATATTTGCGAGCACCTGCAACAAAGCGATTTGGCGGCGGAATTCCGCGCCGGCGCCCGCGATGTCAACCAAGCCGTAAATACCCATATGTGGGACGGCGACTGGTACGGTCGCGGCATCACCGATGACGGCGTGATTTTCGGTGTCGCGAAAGACCAGGAGGGGCGCATTTTCCTCAACCCGCAGAGCTGGGCGATTCTCGGCGGCGCCGCCGACTCAGACAAACGCGCATCGATGATCAAAGCGGTTGAGCAGCAACTGGAAACACCTTACGGCGTCATGATGCTCGCCCCCGCTTACACCAAGATGCGCGATGACGTAGGCCGCGTCACGCAGAAATTCCCTGGCTCGGCGGAAAACGGCTCGGTCTACAACCACGCGGCGGTGTTTTATATCTACAGCCTCTACACCATCCAGGAGACCGACCGCGCCTATCGCCTGCTGCGCCAGATGCTCTCCGGTCCAGATGACGCCGATTATCTGCAGCGCGGCCAAATGCCGGTGTATATCCCCAACTACTATCGCGGCGCCTACTATCAGCATCCGCGCACCGCCGGCCGCTCCAGCCAGCTATTCAACACCGGCACCGTATCCTGGGTGTACCGCTCGCTGATCGAAGGTTTGTTCGGTTTGAAAGGCTGTCCAACCGGACTGCTGGTGGAGCCACAATTGCCGCAGGACTGGTCCACAGCCAAAGCCACTCGCGAATTCCGCGGCGCAACTTTCGCCGTAAGCTACAGCCGCAAAGCGGGTATCTCTCAGATGCAGATCACTGTCGACGGCAAAGCCCTGCAAGGCAATCGCATCGAAAATATCCAGGCCGGCACCACCTACAAAGTGGAAGTCGTTCTGCCCGCATGATGCACCGCCGCGCGGTTTCAACCGCGCGGCTCACCAGCTTCCAGAAAACGAGATTTTCATGAACAACTCCGCCCCCCACAATCCCGTCTTGATCATCAGCATGGGCGTCAGCGGCTGCGGCAAAACCACCCTGGCAAAACAACTGGCCAAAACCTTTGGCCTGATTTTTCTCGAAGCGGATGATTTTCATTCGGCGGAAAACAAAGCGCATATGGCGAGCGGCAAACCGCTCACCGATGCCATGCGCGAGCCCTGGATTGCCAGCATGTGCGACGCTTTGCGAGCGCATCGGGAGAAAGGTGAAAGCTGTGTATTGGCCTATTCGGGTTTGCGGCGCGCGCACCGGCAGAGATTTCGCGAACTCGGCTACCCGACTTTATTCGTCCATCTGGCGGGACCGCAGGAAATCATCCGCCGTCGCATGGAAGCCAGAGCCAATCACTTTATGCCGGCGGGATTATTGGACAGCCAATACGCGGCCCTCGAGGCAGCGGTTAACGAGCCGGATATTATCGAAGTGGATGTGGGTCAGAGCATTCCCAAAATCCAGCGCCAAGCGATGGATCTGGTGCGTGGATTTATGCAAAACAATCAATCTTGATTTGCTCGATTACTCGTCCGCTTCCACAGGAAATCTCTGGCTGCTCGGTTTGGCGTAGTCCACCTTGCCGCTCTGCAGATCGCGATAAACAGCGGCGCGCATAATCAGCATTGAAGTGACTGGCGCGGTGAGAAATACAAATACCGTGATCAGCAATTCGTGAATAACTGGGCGCGATTCGACGCCGCTGAAATACAGCATGGACGCGATCAGAATACTGCCAGCACCGAAGGTGATAGCAATGGCGGGCGCGTGAATTCGCTGATAAAAGTTCGGCAGGCGCAGCAAGCCAAGACCGCCGATAAAAACGATGATTCCACCGCACACCAGGAAAAGCACAACCGGTATGGAGAGCCACAGAGGCAGAGTTTCAATTGCGTCTGTCATTCAATGATTTCTCCGCGCATCAAGAATTTGGCCAGCGCAATGGATGAGACAAATCCAGTCAGGGCGATTAACAAGGCCAGCTCAAAAATACAGATCATTCGCATACCTTATGCCCATCATCAGCGCCTCCAACATGGTGCACATCCACAGAGTGTCCAGCGCCAATATGCGATCCTGCGCCGACGGCCCGATCACCAGACGAATCGTGCAGAACAGCATCGCCAGAAGAATGCAGATCTGGGTAAAGATGATGGAATACAGCAGCACGGAACTCACGTCTTCACCCCCTCGAAAATCTCAATCAAAGGCTGCTCATAACGCGTTTTGATAGTGTCGATCCACCATTGTTCGTCATGCAGATCGAATACATGCAGCGCCAGGTCGTAGGTATCCGGCAGCAATTCCACCCACACAGTGCCTGGGGTCGTATTGATAATGCAGGACAACACGGCCAACCCGCTCGGGCTGCGCAGATCCAACGGCACCGTAATGAATTGGGAATTCAGACGGTCGCGCCGGGTAAATAAAATCAGCATGCTGACGTTGAAACAGGAGCGGATGATTTCAACCAGGGACCCGGCGATCAGATGCGCGATCACCAATGGCCGGCGAATCGTGACATCCACTGGCAAGATGGCGCGAAACCAGTTGGGAATGACGATGGCGAGCACCGCTCCGAGAATCACATTGCCCGGGTCAATGCTCTGATTGACCAATAACCAGATCACCAAAAGCGCCAACGACAGTCGCGGCGCAGGCAGCCAACGCATCATGGTGCACCTCCCGGATTGGGCACGGCGGGTTGTGATAAGACCTGCTGAATATAACCTTGCGGCGCATGCAAAGAAGCCGCGGTCCGATCCAGGTAGCGCTTCAAGGGCCCTGCCTGAACCGTGAACAACACGCAGATCAGTACCAGCGCGAAAATCGGTGCTGCTTCCGTTACCTGCAAACGCGGGGTTTTTGAGACCGGCGATGCCCAGAAAGTCCGCACGCCGAAACGCATCAGCGCCAGAACAGCGGCGAAACCCGACACCACGATCAAGATCAGCAAGGTCCAACCGGAATAGCCCAAGGTTGTTTCCGCGTGTTCTGTCAGAAGCGCGTGGAAAATACTGAATTTCGCAATAAATCCGGATAAAGGTGGCAGGCCGGCCATAATCAAGGCGCAACCGGCAAACGCGAGCCCCAGAAACGCCAGGGCGCCGGGAACCGCCACACCCGCCGATTCACCCGGCTCATCTTCGATGGCGAAAGCTTCCATGGTCAGTGCCAGCATCGCCGCGGCCGGGTTGCGAATCCGCTCGATCAATTCGATCAACAACATGAAGGCCGCCACCGCCAGGGTGGAGCTGAGCAGATAAAACAAGGCGGCACTGGTTAAAGACACCTGGCCGTAACTGATCACCGCCAGCAGAGTACCCGAGGAAATAATCGCGCTGTAACTCGCTAAACGCCCCGGCTCCTGGCTGGCATACATGCCGATCAAGCCAAATGCGATGGTGCCCACGCCGCCCCACAACAACACCGCTGCGCCGAAATACGCAGATCCTCCCGCCTCGTGAGAAAAGATCAGTGACCACAGCCGCAACACGGTATAAATCCCCACCTTGGTCACCAGCACCAGCATGGCAGCCACCGGCGGCGACGCAGCGGAATAAGTGGTTGGCAGCCAGAAGGAAAGCGGCCAGATGGCGCTTTTGGTGAGGAAGGCCACCGCCAAAATGGCCGCCGCTATGTGCAGCAACTGGCGATCCGTGGCGTTAAGTGCAACCGTCTTCGCCGCTATGTCCGCCATGTTGAGCGTGCCGGTGGCCGCATAAATCAGCGCCACACCGATCAGGAACAACAATGAGCACAACAGGTTGACCACGATGAACTGCATGCTCGCGCGGACACGGACACTGTTGTAGCCGTGCAATACCAGCCCATAGGACGCGGCCAGCATCACCTCGAAAAATACAAACAGGTTAAACAAATCCCCAGTCAGGAAGGCGCCGTTCAACCCCATCAGAAGAAATTGAAACAGAGAAAAATAGTGAACCCCGACGCGCCCCCAGCGCACATAGGAATACCACAAGGCCCCCAGGCCCATTACAGATGTCAGTAAAAGCATCAACACGGCAAGGCGGTCCACCACCAGGGCGATGCCGAAAGGCGCGACCCAGTTCGCCGCCAGATAAACACCGATGCCGCCGGACCAGTGGTCTTTTTCGACCAACTGCAACAAACACAAAGCGGCAGCAAATTGCGCCGCGGTACTAACAGCGCTCAGGCCGAAGCGCAGAGAATAGTTGCGCCGACTGAAGAGGATCAGCAATGCCGCGCTGACCATGGGCAACAGAATCGGCAGGATAATCAGGTGACTGCTCCACTGCTCCATCATGCGGATTCCTTACCATCCACATGATCGGTTCCAGTCAAACCGCGCGACGCCAGCAGGACCACCAGATAAAGCGCTGTGCTGGCAAAACCGATGACGATGGCGGTCAACACCAGCGCCTGGGGCAGCGGATCGGCAAACTGGGCGGGGTCGATATTTTCCGTAAGCGTGATAGGCGCCTGATTGAGCTTCGCCCGTCCCATCAAAAAGATGAACAGATTGACTGCATACGACAGCAGCAGCAGGCCGGTGATGACTTGGAACGTCCTCGGTCGCAACACCAGCCACACGCCGGATCCAAACAGGACGCCAATGGAAAGGGCAAGAACAGCTTCCACTAGTTGAGCTCCTTGAGAATCTGAGAATCGGTCTGAGTGCTGCCCGGTTGCCTGTGGCTGCGCAGGGACTGGTGCGCCAGCGCCACCAGAATCAAAGTCGTACTGCCCACCACCACGGCGAACACACCCAGGTCAAACAAGAAGGCGCTCGGCACGTGAATCTCCCCCAGCACCGGCAGAGCCAGATGGGCTGTGTGACTGGTGAGGAAGGGGTAACCGAACAACCAGGCGCCGGTCGCGGTTGCCAGCACAATCATCAAGCCAAAAGACAGCCAGCGGTGCGGCCGCAGATGCAGACGGGTTTCGATCCAGTTGGTGCCGGCGAGCATGTATTGAAGAATAATCGCTATGGCAAAGGTCAACCCCGCGACAAACCCGCCTCCCGGCAGATTGTGGCCGCGCATAAAGAGATAGGCGGCGATCATGGCAATGACCGGCGACAGCAGGCGCAGATAAACTCCCGGAATCATCAGATAACCCGAAGAGGCCTGCTGATGAGGTGTCTGACTGGAGGCTGGATCAACGGAATCCGTCTGCTGCACCGGCAATTGAATACTTTCCGGCGCGGGACGGAAACGTCGCAAGAGCGCGTAGACCGTCAAGGATACGATCGTCAAAACGCAGATCTCGCCCATGGTGTCAAAACCGCGGAAATCCACCAGTAACACGTTCACCACATTGCTGCCGCCGCCTTCGCTGAGCGCTCGCAAGACGAAAAAGTCGCTGATGGATTGATGCGCGGGGTTGATCATCACCCAATAGCTCAAGGCCGCCATACCCAGCCCGGTTATAAAAGCCACCGCCAAATCGCGGGAGCGGCGCCCCCACACAGTCCAGGGAATCACCAAGTTGAGTTCTTGTGGCGGTCGCCGTGGAGGCAGCCAGCGCAGGCCGAGCAAGATCAGAATTGCGGTGACGGTTTCCACCATCAGCTGCGTAAGGGCCAGATCGGGCGCCGACAGCGCGAGAAAGGTAATGCAGGTGATCACTCCCGTGCCGCCGAGCAGAGCCAGCGCGCGCAGACGGTGATATTTGGCCTGCCAGGCCGCACCCACCGCACAGGCGCAGCCCATTAGCCAAAGCAGAGCGAAAGCCGGATCAAAATTATTGGTCGCATCGCCAAGCTCAAATGACATATCGCGCGGCCAGGTCGCTGCCGCCGCAATCACTGAAACGGTCAGAATCACGAGAATCTGCGGCTGTATGCGCCGGGTGCTGAACCATTTTTCCAGGCGTCCGGCGGCAACCGAGAGGGGGAGAGAAGCACTGTTTCATAAGCCTGTGCCCCACTGAACCGGTGCAACAGCGGAACCTTCTCCCGTTGCGTGAGATTGGCGTAAGTACGCAACAACATATAAAAGGCCACGCCGAGTAACAGCGCGGCGATGCTCATCATCAGCGGTGTATTAAAGCCGTGCCAGACCGCGAGGCTGTATTCCGGCGTCTGGATTCCGAGCACCGACTGCACCGCGATGTGCAATACAGGGCCAATGCTGAGGCCAGGGATAATGCCTACGATCAAACAACACAACACCAAGATCTCCACTGGGAACCTCATCCAGCGCGGCGGCTCGTGGGGTTGCGACGGCAGATCCTGCGCCGGCTTGCCGAAAAAGACGTAAATAAAACGCAGGGAGTAGGCAACGCTGAAGATTCCATACACCACGGCCGCAATCGACATCCAGTTGCCGTAACCCCATTCCAACGCCTGGGAGAAAAACATCTCCTTGGACAGGAAGCCGTTCAACAAAGGCACACCCGCCATCGCCGCACTGGCGATGATTGCCAGGATGGAGGTCTGCGGCATCATGGACAAAAGCCCGCGCAATTTACGCATATCACGGGTGCCACTTTCGTGGTCGATGATTCCGACAGCCATAAAAAGTGAAGCTTTAAAGGTGGCGTGATTCAGCGTATGGAAAATCGCCGCCACCATGGCGAGTGGCGAGCCGATACCCAGGAGAACGGTAATCAGGCCGAGGTGACTGATGGTGGAATACGCCAGCAGGCCTTTCAGATCGTGCTGGAAGATCGCCATAAATGAGCCGATCAGCATGGTGGCGATTCCCGCTCCAGCCACCACCCAGGTCCATTCGTCCGTGCCGGACAAAATCGGCCACAGGCGAATCAGCAGAAAAATCCCCGCTTTCACCATAGTGGCCGAGTGCAAATAGGAGGAGACCGGCGTGGGTGCCGCCATCGCGTGAGGCAGCCAGAAATGAAACGGGAACTGCGCACTTTTCGTCAACGCACCCAAGGCAATCAGAATGAAGGTCGGCACGTACCAGGGATGAGCACGAACCAGATCCCCAACAGCGAGCACATCATCCAATTCATAACTGCCCACGATGTGGCCGAGCATCAACACCCCAGCCAACAGACAGAGCCCGCCGGTCGCCGTGACCGTGAGCGCCATACGCGCGCCGCGCCGGGCGTCGGCGCGATGGTGCCAATAACTGATCAACAGAAACGAGGCCAGACTGGTGAGTTCCCAGAACATCACCAACTGAATCAGATTGCCCGACAGAACCACGCCGACCATGGCGCCCATAAATGCGAGCAGAAAAGAAAAAGAAACGCGGCACCGGATCCTGGGGCGACATGTAATAGCGGGCGTATAGCACCACCAGCAGGGTAATCACCTGGATCAAACCCATGAACAGCCACGCCAGACCATCCATGCGCAAGGAGAAGTACAGACCCAGCTCCGGCATCCAATCGAGGCGATAGCGGATCACCTCGCCATCCGCGATCGCAGGATACAAACAGATGGTGACGACCAACCCGCCAACTGCGATGAAGCCAGCCAGCCACGCTTCACGATTGCGCGCGTCCTCCGGCATACAGGCAGCGATAAAGCTGCCGATAAAGGGCATTAAGATCAGGCTCAGCAACATAGTTTCGTCAGCGTAAACGGCGTTAGACCAATGGTGGGAGGACCAGGCATCCGTCTACCCAACCACCAGAATTTTCGACCTGCAAGACTAACATGCGATGGGGGCAAAGTGTGAAGCGGTCTACAGGGATTCCCCAGCTCGCGCCAAGGCCTGGGGATTCTAGAAATACAGCGACAGGTTTATAGTAGCGCCCACGCCGCAATAGCTCAGTCGGTAGAGCAACTGATTCGTAATCAGTAGGTCGGAGGTTCGATTCCTCTTTGCGGCACCAGTGAAATCAATCACTTATGAAACCCCGCCAAAGAGCAATTCCCTTCCTGCGTAACAATTGCGTAACAGCATTCCACTTGCACCACCCCAATCACACCAAAGAGGATCAACCATGCAAGTCATTGCTCACCAACGTGCCGCAGTAATCAAACTTAAGGAACCCAAAAAGCCTGATATATGGAGCTTGCCATTCACCAACAGAAAAGAAAGGTCGCTTTGGGCGCTGCCCGCTATCGGTGGGTATGACGGAGGCTATAAAACGGGGAGCGCAATGGCGCTTGTATTTCTGAAATATATGAGAGGAAAGGACACCCCCGGCCACGAACTTACGATAATTCTGGAGGCAATTTTCCGGCGCATCCAAGGAGCCGGAGGTCCTAAGCCGCCCCTTGAGGAGCCTGGTGGTGCCTACGCTAGCTTGCGTGGCCAGTATGTTGGATTCTTCAACACCGTTACTGGGTGGGTGTGGACCGCAGCAACAAGGCATGGCGATTCACTTGACGAGCTATCGGACGCCGATTTAGTGGCACAAGCGAATGACGGTTTGAGGTGTGATGAAGCGGAGGTTAATTTATGAGCGGATTCAAAACCTTCGCCACTCCGGATGCCCAAGCCTCCACCATGATTGAGGTCAGGGATCTGCAACATCATGAAATGCTGTCTGCTCATAACCCTGTAAGTGCAAACAACATTGCCGAGTCGCAGCAGTGCCTATTTGACATCCTGCTAGTGGCTGAAAGCTTGGAGTCGGCCTCCCGTATCGAGCACAACCAACATTTGGTAGAGAGCCTTGGGAAATATCTGAAAATTTTGATAAATCAGACAGGTGACCATCTCGGCCCAGTTTTCGCCGCATTCAACGTAAAAAGCATTCTGTAAGGCAAAGCGGGCCACGCCCTGTGGCCCCTTTCACAAACCTAATCACCAGCACTCTGTCGGTCTGAGAGCTGTATCTCGCGAGCCAATTCGCACGCCCTCTTGACGTTGTGCTAAACTATTGATCTATCTGTGGATAAGCTGTAAACAAATTGTGGATTATTACAGGACGGAGGTGACGACACATGTTCTCTGAAGAAAAAGTCGCCCAAATGACCGCTTACTTGCTCAGCCTCAGTGGCGGGCGAGAGAGTTACTTGAAAATATTGAAAATGTTATACCTTGCGGACAGGGACTACCTTGGGCGTTTTGGCATTTCAATTTCAGGAGACGCGATGGTAGCAATGCCGCACGGCCCTGTTCTTAGCCAGACTTACGATTGCTGCAAAGGCGGTGGTGAGGGCGGATGGTCAAACTGGATCAAAGGGGAGGCCAACTACGAAATAGGGCTGAAGCGGGCTGTGCTTGAAAGGGACGATCTTGACGAACTCAATGATGTTCAGATCGAAACCCTGCGATCTATTCACGAACAGTACCGCCACATGAGTCGCTGGGAAATTCGTGATTACACCCACAACCATTGTGACGAATGGGAAGATCCTCAGGGAAGTTCATGGCCTATTAGCCCGGAGTCAGTCTTTGTGGCGCTCGGCAAAAGCCCTGACGAAGTCAAGGCGTTGACCAGCCATCTAGCAGAGCGTAAGCAACTGGAACAAATCATTCATTCGTCATGAGTGACCCGGGATATACGCCCACGAGGAAGGGCTCGCTTCTAATAATCTCCGGCCCCGTTGAGCATCTGTACTTCATCTGCAACGACCCGGTATTCTTTCCTGCAAAGGCCAGCGATTGTTTTCTCGCCGTTAATATCACGAGCATAAAGCCTGAGATCCAGCATGACACTACGTGCGTAGTAGTGCCAGGCGATCACCCGTTTGTTGTTCGACCAAGCTACGCATACTATGAAAAAGCGGAAATCTTTGGGGCTGAAACAACCAGAAGGCGAGTTGCTACCGGTGACTACAAAACTCATCATTCGTGCTCGGATCAGCTAATCGACAGGGTTATTGCCGGTTTTACCACTTCTCCTTTTGTATCGCCCAAAATCAGAAAATATGCTGAGAAGTATTGTTTTGGTGCTTAGATTGCTAGCCTCCTTCAGGAGGGCTATGAGGTTCGCTAAACAAGCTTCAACTGTGGCGGTGGTGATGGTTTGAATTTACCCTGCACCACCTTTTCTGCCTTATTGCGCTGCCCCTCTTTTTTCCCGCCGTCACCCAATTTTTGGTGCTCATATGGCAGCAGCGCCTTCGCCACATCCAGCCTTGTCTTGATATCCAAGCGGCGATCATTCATAGCATCCAGAAGCATCTCCATTGGATCTTCGAACACCTTCATTTCTGATTCTGACGGAAGTGCATCCATACCGGCTGCGGGGGTTGTTTCGGATTCAATTGCTTTGAGTCGCGCGATATAAGCCAACACATTTGGGTGCCTTTCCAGCCGCGACCCTGCTTGGGCGGCTGATTTTTCTGGGCACCCAGCAATAACCGCGGCATCTTTTTTTGAGTGCCCCTGCATTCTCGCTTCTGCGTAGCAGCGCTGCTGCTCAGTTAATGACATAGCTTAGAAACCCTTGAGCTGGAACAGCCGACATAACCGGATTGTTAAAACTGGTTAATATCCTAAACAATCAATCCGTTAACTTAACAATAAAACTTAACAGAATTCGTTAAACAGGAAAAAATCCCCGAATGCGGTTGGGCGCGGTTTCCGGGTGGGCACGCTAAAAAAATAAAAGCCTACCCCCCCCTGGCTTTTCACTCCGCCCTTAAACCCTCACGCAACCCCGCTTTAAAATCTTCAAGAGCAAGCTGCGATACTACTTTCCCAATGGTTGCATCGACAGCCTGCTTGAAGGCGTCGGATTTAAGGAACGCATTATTTATTTGGGTAGCTTCGCACTGCGAAAGTTTGCCAGCTTCCACATCCTTACGAAGGCTTTCAGCCATCTGCCCGCCAATAAGTTCCTCAACGGCCGCGCGATCCACCTCGTATATACCGTGTTTTTCAAAGCTCATAGGCTGCACCTCCAATTCAATTAACGGCAGTAATGGTTTTATGACGAGAGTTGTAAAAACCAGCTATTTTCCAAATTCCTGTTGCTTCCGGATCTCCAGGCGCTACCCCACAAGGAACATCGCGTTCGGCGTGGTACGCGAGCGCACCCTTTGCCACCATGCTCCCGCGCCTGTAAGCCACTGCGCTGCTATAGCCTGGCAGTGCAACAGCTTTGCCTTTGCCCTCCCATTGTTCGCTGTCCGAGTCTGGCGGCGCCGGCTGCTCGATCTTGTTGAGCCTCACCTGATCCAGCGGGTAATCCTGTTGCTGCAAATAAACCGTATCGCCACCCACCAGAGGACCGCGATTAAATCGGGCGCGGCCTTCATTAGGCGTTTCAATTGCACCAGCAACCAATTTTGTGGCCACCTCAGCGCGTTTGCCTTCATCCATGCGTAATAGCGGCTCCAGGTTCAGCTCGATCCCCAGCGGCGTGCTAATGCCCAGCCCCTCATCCAAAAGCGATTCCATGTGCTCAATGTGTTTTTGCAGAGCGTCTGCGTAATAGAGCTGATTAAGCCCATCCACACCCATACCGGCCGGAATACTGCCAATTCCAACCTTGAATGGCGGCACGCCAAAAGCCTGGCAGATTTGTTCATCGCTGTAGCGCATCTGCTCAATCATTTGCGAATCCACAGATTTAACCGCAAATGAGGTGAACTTCATGTCGGCACCAATAATGGCCACCTTTCCGGACTTATCGCCCGTGAAATTAGTGTTCCAGTATTCCTGGATTTTTTTGGCATCCGCATCAGTCATTCCTGCCGGCCCGGTGAGCAGCCCACCGGGTTGCGCGTTGTTCGCAAAAAATTGCGTGGCACTGCGCATGATTTTCATATTTTTTATGGCTGGCCAATTGGCCGCAGCCAGCGGAGGAATTCCAATAAGCGGGTGATATATCGTCATGCAACGGTCGTGAATAATTTCACTGGCGGGAACAATCAGATTTTCTGCCGACTCTTCCGGCAGCAAGGAATTGATCGCGTCGACTTGCAGCTGGTAATAAACCGCACCGGAATCCGAAACCATCGGCATCACGCGGTCCGGATTGAGCACGAACATTTCAATTACCAAGCCTCGCGTATCTCGGCGTTTCAGAATGTAAGAATTTCCACGCGTGAGCTTGGACAAAATCCAACACTCGCGAAATTGGGCGGCAGTTTGATAGGAATTCGGCTTGCGTAATACCGGATCGTATGCGGCCTTTGGCACAACTATCGAAACTCCATCATCACCCCACTGCCTCAGAGTAAACGGAAGCTTTCCAATATCGGACGCTATGCGATCAATGCAGGCATACAGCGTGGGATACGTTATTAGATCGCCGCGCTTTTCCTCGATATTCATTTGCCAAGCGCCTGCGAAAGGCTCAGAAATTCGACGCCAGCCACCGTGGTAGTCCTGAATGTTATTCAGTGACTTTTTCCCACTTATTGCAGTTCTCAGCACCTGGAATAACCTTTGGAGTTTTGGGGTTGGGCTGGCCATATGCATCAGATCCCCTCCAGCACCGCAACTGCACCGGCGCGGCTCACATTCCAATTCGCGAAAATGTTTGTTTTCAGTCCAATCGTATTGGTTTGAAAAAGCGAAACCAATTCAGGTTCGCTTTCTGGAGTGTCACTCATAGCCAGGGTCGCAACTTCACTTTTTGAAAATTCGATACCGCTGAAATTGGCGGTAACACCAGCGGCGTCAACAATCATCATTCGATCACCATTGCTGCCGGGCGCCATGTGGCGAGTCGTGAGCACAGGAAGTCCAAACAGGTTACCGCCGTTTGGACCAACAAGAATCTGCGGATTACCGCCTGATGCAAGAGCAAATCTCACCGCAGCGGCAGGAGTGGTGATAAGCGTTGCCGTGTCCAAATCGCCTGCAAAAATGCTTAATAGCGCAGATAAATCCGCAGCGATGTCACCCGTGGCCGCAACCGACGGAGCACCATCCGCAATCCCGCCCGGTCTCTCATCCGGCACACCTGGATCATCGCTCAGAAAAGTTTCGTCTAAAACTGCCGCTGTTGCGTCAAGCAAATCGGTTTGTAATACAGCCTCAGCGTCGGGATTAAAAAACTTTCTTTCGTCGCTGCGATAATCGCGCTTAGAGTTAGGGGTCTCAGAGTCTCGCCAGCTACTGAAGCTTTTGAAAGCGGGCGCAATTTTGTTTGACCAGACCAGTAAGCCAAGGCGCCACTAGTAATTTTGGTCACGCGAACGTTGAATGGTATTTTCCGCAGATTTTGAAGCCTGCCTATGACAGAACGCTCAGCAGCCAGATTGATGAAAACGCGCGATTCAGGGTCCATGTCTGCGCTGCCGATGGCCGAAGCCGCGGACTTATAAATTTTTTCACCATCGACGGGCCAACGATGAATACAGCCATCCTCGCCTAGTTTCATGGTGCGGAGAATAACGCGCCGAATAAATGATTTGGCTTGTGTATTTCTGTCGGCACCACCAACTGCATCGCGAGCCGTCATCAATGCATTGTGGGCACGGGCAATAGCGGTTTGCGCAAGAATTGTTTCAGTCATAATTGAATCCTGGTTTGTTGGTTTTAGGCATTTAAACAGAAGTCGATAAAATCAAACGCCGCGTGCGATTTTCTGCAAATACTGAATTTCAGCGGGAAGAGATGAAATATCAGGAACAGCAGAATTATGCTCGCGCATTCTGTCCAAGACCGCCGTCGCTGCCAGATACCATCCCGCTGCCAGAACTCCAGCTAACCGTTGCTTATTCACGCCTTCAGCTTGCTGCCAGCACTCAAAAATTGCGGTTGCTAATACACTCGGCAAATCGCCTGCAATTGACAAAACTTGCCGCGCATCTGGAGGCGCAGTTATCCAATGTCGAGCCACTGCAGGGTCAACCATGACTGCTTTTCCCCGGCCTTTACCGCCTGGCTGATGCGGCATGCCTTGCTTGCAATATCGGCGTAGAGTCCCCGGTTTGGTCCCAAGCTCAATCGCCGCTTTTTCTATTGGCAAATTCATGAGCGCCCCCCGGTCGAATTCGGACGGGCAATCCAATTTGGATTACCAAGCAGCTTGCAAACAGGTGGTTTTTTTTTGAAACAGAAATGTAACGTTACACTAACGTCCCAGTTTCCAAGACCGCACGCTGGGAAAATGCGACCACTATGCGACCGCATACCGAACGCAATGCGAACGAACAGGTTCCGGGGGTAGTGCACCTCCTGCACTAGGTGGTGAAAATGCTGCGCTAGGTGTTGGCGATTTTCTGCTAAATGATCGCCATACCCATGGCTTATGTAGGTGTGGTGCATCTGGTGTACCACAAATCTGTCAAAACCCCCTGTTTGTGGTGCGTCTGATGTACCACAAACCAATGCATTGGGAAATTGTGGTGCGTCTGGTGTACCGCAAATTAGTTTTGTGGTGCGTCTGGCGTACCGGTTGAAATCGAAATTTTCTCCCAATCGTTTGTTGGTGGCCGATCCATAAATGGCAACCAAGTCAGTATCCACGATCGGGCTTTGCTGCCAGTCCGGCTGTTGAAAAATGAGAGCCCCTCCATTCTGATAAATCCTGCGGCTTCCAGCTCGCTCATTGCTTTCATAGCCAGGCGACGGTCGCACGAAAGGAGCGTGGCGGCCGTTCTTGTGCTGAAATCCACCGACTTGTCGTTGCGCCAGTGGCACTGCATGTGCACCATTAAGCACCTTGCGTGCAGCGAAAGCTTTAGATAAGCACGAGACTCCAGTAGGCGGCGCTGGATAACAATTGCCCCGCCGCGTTTGTCGAAGGGTAGGGACGATTTTTTTCTGGCCATTCATATGCCCACCGCCAACAATTTCTGATTGACGTTGGCCGCTGTTTTTCTATGAGCCGGCAGGATAGAATTGGTGCTCGCATTTTTTCGTTTTTGGCTGGCGTTCTTCGGGGCGCTGGCTTCCTTTCTCATTTTTCCACCCCCGCACCTGCTTCCATTATCTTTTTTACTTCTGATTCCCTGTGGTATTTCTTGCCATTGATTTTTACTGGATTCAAAAGTCCTTTTTTCTCCCACCTGCGGAGGGTCATTTGACAGATTCCGCCGCATCGGCGGCGAGTTTCTGAGGATTTAATTAGCATGATGTTGGCCCTTGTTGCCTGAATGTTGCAGGGCCAACTATCCCGAAGTGATCTATTTAAGTAATTCCAAAAGTTTATGAGGTTTTTTGTAACTCCTTGTAAAAGAAGGAATTGTAATATGCATCCCGCGCTGATGACCCACTAACGCCCAGCTCTTTGCCCACTTCGTCAAACAGATCCTGATCGACCGACCTACCCTCTTTTTGGTATGCAGCAACCCGTATAGGAACATTGATCTCTAACCTCCATTTTTTTCTCTCCGCATTTATATGAATGCCTTTTTTCCTTTGAACTCCGAAGGCTTCATCAAGCGTTTTAACTTCGTAATTAGCCCATTTTTTCAGGTTATTTATAGTTTCTGTCGCAAGCCAATTAGGCATTGGTAGACCGTGCTTCGCGCAAGTACGAACAGCCTCCAAAACGGCTTCTTTTTCTCCTCGCTCATAGCAACGCTCGTAAACGCCCAGCATTAACCAAGCAACCCACCTCTCATATGGGCTGTGAGACTCACCAGATCCAGCCGCCTTGGCCTCATCATGTGTCCACTCGGGATCAAAATCATCAAAAACAAACTCTGTGTCTCTCACAGCACCACCTCCCGATTAAACGGCACCACCACGGGTGCCTCTCCGGCCAATATGCGCAAAAGCTCGCCCTCCCATTTCCGCAGCGCGTCAGCGACATGGCCGAGGTAATCCGCAAAATCGTAATTCGAGCGAATGCCGCTCAATGCGTGATTTAGCGTTCTCTCCGCAACATCGGGAAAAACGCCCGCCCATCCGGTCAGACCCGAGCGCACGCTCCGCCTGATGTCGTGAGGTGTCCAGTGCTGCGCGATTGGGTCTAGACCAAGCTCCAGGGCAGCAGCTTCCAGCCGTGGCCGGATGTGGCGTTTTAAAGCATTATTGAAAACATCGCTTCGAAGTCCAGAACTGCCGGCACTCGCTGAAAAATAAGCCGCGCCAGCTCCGAAATTCGGACATTCCGCCAGAATTGCCTTTGCGGTTTTGGTTAAGAAAATATCAATCCGCTTTTCCGTTTTGTTCCGCGACATAATCCAGAAGTCGCCATCAACGTCTGATCGGCGGATTGCGCCAATTTCTCCAATGCGCTGACCGGTCAGCATCTGCAGACGCAATGCATGCCCCCATGGATAGCCTGCAGCATCACAGGCGCGCCATAGGACGCGGATCTCGTCCCGTGTGAGGGTGCGATCTCTCCGGCGTATGCGTGCCGGGTTTCTGAGCCCTTCGGTGGGATCTTGTGCAAGCCCGAGCCGACCACGCGCCCATCGAAACAGGAGGCGCGTAGTTGTCGCGGTATGGTTTGCTACGGCACCGGCCACTCTCTTCGCCTGGATAACGTCCAAGAGCCGGAGCAGTTCGGCGTGTTGGATGGTCGAAATGTCCCGACCGTAAAATGCGGTGGTGAGTTTTTGAATCGCCGCCTTGTACATCGCAACAGTTTTGGGCTTCAGCCGATTGATTTTGCAATGGTGCTCGATCCACTCGGCTGCCGCGTTTTGAAAAAAGGCGGGATTCGTCGACATGCCGCGCGGTTTCCATTGCCGCCTTATCTCGCGCCAGCTTGGCTTTGGGGTGCTCACCGCGGGCAATTGCGGCTTCAAGCTCGCCGGCGGCGTTTCTGGCACCCTCAATGCCTAGCGTCGGCCAATCTCCAACCTTGAGTCGGTGAAGCTTCCCATCCACGCGCTGGAAGTAAAACCAACTACAGGAACGGGGACCGATGGTGAGACAAAGACCTGGAATCGAGGCGTCAAAATAGTCTGTGCGCTTGGAATGAGGCTTAGCTGTCAGGGACTCAAGGCCCCGGTGAGTCATCTTGATGATGGGCATCAGTTGGTTGCCTGCGTAACAAATTGCGTAACAGGCTGCATGTTACGCAATGTTTTCCGAGGTTATCAACTGTTGCGCTTATTCGATTTTTACCCTTGTTTTTTCCGTGTTTTGAGTTAATCTTAGTTGGCGTTTGTTACGCATCGAAAACTGATTCGTAATCAGTAGGTCGGAGGTTCGATTCCTCTTTGCGGCATATCTCAGTCCGGTTTTGCGACCGGAAAGCATTCATCTCATGATTCAGCCAGGACGTCACACCCTATGGATAGCATCGAAAAAATCTGTGAAAAACATATCAATACCAGCGCAATAAATAACTGCAACCATTTTGTACAAGCTGTCGCGAAGGAGCTGTGGAGCGACACGCTGCCATCATCTTTAGCCGGCCGTGCAAATGACATCATTGCGCAACTCGCTGCTATGGGTCATGGCTAAATCTGGGAAATGGGCATGACTCAGCCTCCAACCATGCAAACCCGCCCTTGCGTATCAAACATAAAATCGGCGTAGATTTAATGTTTTCCGCCGCGAAATTTTCCCAGATTCGTTACTACGCGATACCAGACCCCAGAAAAACAACTTCCCTCCTAAAGCCCTCAGCAAAACTTGCTCTTTTCAGACAGCTGGAAGGTCGTAATGCGTAGTTACTTTCTTTTAGCCTCCTTACTAAGCATCTGCGGTTGTGCAGCTCCGATAACGAAGCCAGATGCGGTCGAAGAATGTAGGCTTTTACATACAGCAAATGCCCAACCTATTTTCAACGATGAGCGTTCCGCAGTGTCAGTGCAGCTTCTTGATGACCAGGTTGTTATCCGCGGCGGCAATCTCAGCGAATGTCATATCGAAACATCCGGATTTCCGACCGATCTGGTTTGGCTCTACCCCTTCGACAAAAACATGCTGATTTATATCGAAGAATCCGCGCTCGGCACCAAATTGAACTTGGTCGACTTTAGCAAATGCCAAATATTAATGAGCAGGGAAACGGCTGCCGGCTATCGCATAGAGAATAAATCAGTGTTGGAAATTTGTGAGGATGGATCCAGATGCGCGGAAGAACCGCTATTTCAACTTTGATAAAGAATGTGGAATAAACTGACCCCCACTAAATGGGGGCCAGTTATTTATTCCCGCACCTACGCCATCAGCTGCGCAAATTCCGCAAAATAATCCGGAAATGTTTTAGGCCTGCATTTGGGATCGTTGATTTGACAGCTACCGGACTTCCGGCGCGACTGTCAGACCAGCCGATCTTTTTGTTCTGACTGCCTTGCCGACCTGCTCAGCTCACCAGAATTCGCGCAGTCTGTGCGATCAGGCGGATATCCGTCCAGAAGCTCGCCTTTTCCACATAGTCCGCCGCCAGATGCAATTTCTTGGGCAGGATAACCTCCACGTATTCGCGCTCGGGATCACTGGCGCGGGCGAGAAGATCATTTTCATTGCGAAACGCCAAGGATGCGGGATCGGTAATACCCGGCCGCACCGAGAGGACGCGCTCGCGCATTTCCGGCGAATAGTGGGCCACGTATTTGGGCACTTCCGGCCGCGGCCCCACCAGGCTCATATCGCCTTTGAGCACATCAATTAATTGCGCAACCTCGTCCAATTTATTGCGGCGGATAAAATGGCCCACCTTGGTGATGCGGGAATCGCCACCTACGGTAATCTGCAAACCTTTGCCCTGGGGCTGGTGCGTCATAGTGCGGAATTTATGGATACGAAATATTTTGCCGAAGCGCCCTACCCTTTCCTGGCGGAAAAACACCGGGCCCGGCGAATCGAGTTTGATCCACACTGCCAGCACCAACATTACGGGTGCAAAAACCAGAAGGCCAAGACTGGCAATAATCATGTCGAAGATGCGTTTTGCCATTTAATTTAATCCCCTAGTGCGCGCCGCACGGCGGTGACCACGCGCTGCACATCCGCATCCGTCATACGGGTGTAGATAGGCAGACTGAACATGCGCTCGTAAGCCTTTTGACTATGGGGAAAATCCTCCGCCCGCAATTGATAGCGCTCTTGCCAGTAAGGATGCAGATGCAAAGGAATGTAGTGCACGCTGCAGCCAATTCCCTCGGCGAACAGCAATTCAATCATGGCGTCGCGCGTGATCTCGGTTTTATCATCGAGACGCAAAACATAGAGGTGCCATGCATGGACATCACCAGCCAGAGGTGCGGGCGGGCGTATCACGGGCAAATCGGCAAAAGCCGCGTCGTAGGCCGCTGCTATTTCTGCGCGCCTTTCCTGAAACGGCTTGGCGCGTTTGAGCTGATGCAGGCCCAAAGCACCGGCGATATCAGTTAGGTTGTATTTAAATCCGGGGGCGACAATTTCGTAATACCAGGACGGTGTCTTGGCCGTAAATCGGTCGAACGCATCGCGACTGATGCCGTGCAAACGCATGACGCGGGCGCGATTTGCCAAAGCCGGATCGCGCGTCACCAACATGCCGCCCTCACCGGTGGTGATGGTTTTGTTGGCGTAAAAACTGAAAACGGTCGCGTCTGTGTCGAGGGTGCCTATGGTTTTACCTTTGTAGGTCGTCGGCAAAGCGTGTGCCGCGTCTTCCACCACTTTGATGCCGCGCGGTTTGGCGATGGCAAGTATCTCGTCCATGTCGGCGGCACGACCGGCGTAATGCACTGGAATCACGCAGCGGGTATTGGGCGTAATAGCGGCTTCAAATGCGCGCGGGCAGATACACATGGTCGCGGGATCCACATCCACCAGGCGCACGTCTGCGCCGAGATAACGCACCACTTCCGCAGTCGCGGTGAAGGTGTGGGTTGTGGTGATGACTTCATCGCCCGGGCCAATTCCGAGCGCCTCCAAGGCCAAATGCAATCCCGCAGTGGCGGAGTTGATGGCGATGCTTTGCAGCGACGAATCGCCGAGAAAAGCGGTAAACGCCTCCTCAAACTTACGGACTTTCGGGCCGGTTGTGACCCATCCGGAACGTAAGGCATCCACCACTTCCGCAATTTCCTCTTCACCGATTTCAGGTAAAGCAAAAGGTAAAAACGAATCCCGTGTCGACATTGATTTTTCCTCTCTATCTGCTTTTTCTTTTAGTCATAGGTTGAGCATTGCCCCATAGGGCTTTGCGGAATTATTCAAAAATAAAAACTCAACGGGTCAAGACGCCAAAGCTTGGGCTCGGGCTGCCGCGCAGCATCACATCCGCCCAGCCGCGCAGCGTGCCCCAGCCGTAACCAATGTGATAAGCCGCAATAACCGCCATCACCCGCCACACCAAATTAAGATTTACGCCAGAGTGCCAAGCCGCGGCTGCTGTAAATAAACCGTACACCACAAGTAAGGCGAGGCCGAGAGCGAGACCCGCTTTGCTACCGAAGAGCGTGAGCACAGCGCATGCGATTAATGTCGCCACAAAAACACCCGGTACCAGATGGCGAATTGCCGCGGGCTGGCGGTGTTTGCGCATTACAAAAGGCTTCCAATACCCATACTGCATGTATTGACGGAATACCTGTTTTAAAGTGGCTCGCGGATGATAGGTGGAGCGAATTCGTGCGCTCTGCCAAATACGGCCGCCGCCCTTGCTGATACGCAAGTTGTGCTCATCATCCTGATTGCGCACCAACGATTCATCAAAACCACCAAAGCGCTCGAATACGCAGCGTCGCCAAGCACCTAAATAAACCGTATCGGCCTCGCCCTCATAATCCAATTGGCGAGAGAGTGCACCACCCGAAACCAGACGCGATTGAAAAGCAGCTGCCACGGCTTTCTGCATAGGTATGTGGCCCTCTGCCTTCCAGGCGCCGCCGACATTGTCGGCCCCCGTTCGCGCCAAAGCGGCGACACACTCGGCCACATAATCCGGCGCGTAAACTGTGTGAACATCCATGCGCACCACTATCTCGCCGCGAGCATGGGCGAGACAGGCATTCAAACCGGTGGAAACGATTTTCACCGGATTATCCACCAGGCGAATTCTGGCGTCCTGCGCCGCGCGCTCTGCCAAAACCTCGCGCGTCCCATCAGTGCTCATACCGTCGGCAATTAATACCTCGATGTTCAAACCTTGCGGCAGAACCTGCGCCGCCACTGCGTCGCAAAATGCCAGAATATAGGCGCGCTCGTTGCGGCAGGGAACGATTATCGACACCAACATTTGGGAGGAATGATTGGTTTCTAATGTCATATCCGGCACTCCAATAAAAACCGTCGAGCAATGGCGGTAAAAAATTCAAAGGCGCAACGCATAAGTCACCGTGCCAAATAAGTTCGGGAGAAAAGCGCGGAAATAGTGCTGGTGGCCCGCATGTACCAGAGCACGAATAAAAATCCGAATGCTTTCAGTTTCACGGGATAATCCGCGGGTTTGGTGACCAAGCGGAAAAACTCTACCACCGGGGGCAATAAATTTCGCAGCGCGTAAAAAATACGTGTTTTCAATGAACCTTTGCGCACCTGCCCGCCGACAACCCGGCGCGCTTTTTGGTCATATTCCGCATAGGAATTTCTCGCCGGGTGATACACCACGGCCTGGGCCGAATAAACAAGCTGAAAACCCGATCGCACCGCGGCGCGAACAAAAGCGGTGTCGCCGCCGGAAAAACGCGTCGAGTCAAAACCGCCAACGCGCTCGTAAACATGGCGACAAAAAGAGAGATTGGCAGTGACCGCATAACCTTTGCTGACATAACGCTCCTGATCGAGTCCGAGTAGAAAATCGCACGCTTCAAAAAAGCTGACACGATCCGCATGCGCTGCATACATTTGCACCCTCCCCGCCAAAACCTTATCGCGATTACCCTGCTCGGCGAAAAAATCCGAGATGGTTTGAATCCATTGAGTATCGGGCAGGCAATCTGAATCGGTAAAAATCAGCACATCACCGCGCGCATGCTGCACACCCAGATTGCGCGCAGCGTAGGAGCCCGGCGTCGGACAGTGCAACAAAGTCAGGCCCTCGACATCCGGCAACTGCAAGGACACCTTTGAACCGTTGTCTACCACAATCAGCTCAATGGACGAATTGCCGTTGCGCAATTGCAAAAGCGCGTCGACCAATTGGGCGCACCGTTGCTGATCGTTGTAATGCGGCACGATTATGCTGATGTTATTTGAACTGTGCATACTTCAGATCTCCCGCGCTAAATAAACCTACACCACCTGATGCCGGCCGGGTGTCACTTGCTCCCCACTCAACCACAGGACATTGTCATACCGGCTGTACGGACTCGTCTGCGAGAATGCCGCACGGTCGTACAACATCAGGCAATAGAGCAAGAACAAACAGTAAGCCAGGGTCCTGCTCCGGCCGGGTTTGACAGTATGTAATATCACTGGCAGGGCCAGAAAGGAAAAATAGTGGTAATAAAAGGCCACGCGATTAAACATGGCAGTTTCCGCAAAAGCAAAATTCAGAAGGACGCCGAACAGGTACAAAGAGGCAAATGTTTGAACTTTGAAATCATCCGGAAGGCGCCGCAGATTGACCACGACAAAAAGGAAAAGGCCCAGCTCGAGCAAGACATTGAACCCCATGCCCATTGAGGTTCGATTGACATGGTGCAGATCGCGAAAATAACCAGAGTAAACGAAATCGAGGCCGCCAAGAATACCAGCCAAGAACAGGATGATCTTCTGGGTGGACAAATGGACCATCACCGCAGCGCCAAACAGCCCGAGCCATATGATCTGGCTGCGCGGAATCAGCGGAATAAAGTAAGCTCCAACAAAGAACAACGCGGTGCGATGGAAGAGAAAAGTGGCCAGCGCCACAACCAACATAAAGCGCAGAAAATCCCGCCGCAGGATATAGGGAATGGCCAGAAGACATACGGCAAAAGCCAGGCCCTGGCGCACGATATTGGTCACCTGAAAGAGCAGACCGAAACACACCAGTACCAATATGCTGACAAAATAGTCGTCAGAATATTTCACCAATGCATGGACAATCAACGCAAAGGTGAAAAAAGAAGGAAACGAAAATAATGCTCTGCGCAGAGAAACCCAACCATCCAAGCAGCCAATTTGTCCAATAGAAACCCACTTCGACGCGGCCTTCGTGATGGCCACGGCCGGCCGATATATCGTCAAACATGTGGACATAGTTGAAGTAATCGGTGCCTACGCCATATCGAAAACCAAAAACAAAAACCGTGGCGAAGAAAAAAAACCAGAGAAACGGATGCACGCGATCACCCCGGCGCTGCATGCCGAGACCGCCTAAGAGTGCGAATACCATATACCCAATATAAAAATACATGGTTGCCGTTTACCCTGCGCCGCTCATTGCCGCTCCGGTGTTTTGCCGAGCAACAGCCGCGTGACTTCCACCATCTCTGCCCACCACAAGCGACACTGCACTCCAAGAATGCACAGCCTTTGGCTATAGGAAAACCGCCGATTACGCACAACAGAAAGGAAAGCCCACACTGGCGGTAAATAGGTTCTGATTGCATTAATCGCCCGACTTTTTAAATTGCCGGAACAAACTTTGCCACCTTTGATGCGTTTTGCCTTGGAGACAAGTTCACTCCATTGCTGACGGGCCGGATGTTGAACCAAAGCGTCCGGAAGATAATGCAGTGAAAATCCCGCCGCTCGGGCGCGCAGACAAAACTCCTTGTCGCCACCGGAAAAGCGACTCTCGTCGAAATTCCCGGCGGAATCGAACACGGTGCGCGGAATTGCGAGATTTGCGGTAACCGCGTACCCGTCCTTTGCATAACGCGCCTGGGAGAGACCCAATGCCATGTCGTAGAGTTCGACCAGCGTATGCCGACCATCATCCAGGCGCGCGACTTCTATACCACCCGCAATCAAACGACGTCGATCCCCCTGCGTGTGCGCTTGCCACAGATTTTCCAACCAGTCGGGAGTCGGACGGCAGTCTGCGTCGGTAAATACCAGCAGCTCTCCGCGGGCTTGTTGCAGGGCAAAATTGCGCGCAGCGTAAGAGCCGGGTTTTTCACAGCGGAGAAGATTGACCAAACTCGGCAATTCTGCGGCATCGGGCACTCGATCCGAGCCGTTATCCACCATGTACAACTCCCATTGATCGGCGGGCAACGTCTGCTCGCGCATGCCCTGCAGCAATTTCTCCACCATATGCCAGTGCTGGTAGACCGGCACGATCACCGTAATATTGATCGCTTCTTGCGTCATACCTGAAGCTCCAGATCTGCGCGGGAAACCGCTGGTTCGCGCAGCGCATCACCTTCTGTCGCCGCTATCAAATAACAGGCCTGCATCAAGTTAACTTTTTGAATCGGCGTCAAACGATTGGATTCGGCAATGCAAGGGCGCAACAGGTCAGCGACTTCGCCATTCCGGCAACGGTTGCTCAGCGCCGTTAGCGCTGCTGCTGATGCCGAACTGCTTGCCACGGCATCCCAATTACACCATGACCCTTGGTTGGACGTGTCTTTTGTCAGGCGTCGCGCGGCCGCGCGAAATAACCAGGTACCAAAACGAATCGGGCAATTCATCCACCAGGAAAAATAAGGCAGTCGTCCGTCCGAGTGGCGATGCCAGCGCGCGGGAAGCAAAAACGATTTGAATGTCCGATGAAACAGTCGGCGATTTAATTTCCATTGCAGCGGCACCGCCGCGCAGACCTTCACCACTTCTTTGCAAAGAAAGGGTTCAAAACTGGCAAACAAGCGGCGGGTGAAATGTATGTTGCTAATGGGCGCATGCATAGTAGAGGGCCAGATGAAAAACCATTCGTGTTTACTATTCGGGCGCATCTGCGACACCCGCTGCCAGTGGACGCGATGACGCAAGGTCAGCTCACTCAAAACCTCATCCGCAAATAAAGGATGGCGGACAGGTGCTATATCGGCTTCCGGTTGCGACTCACGCTGAGGAATAAAATCAAAGCGTTTGGACAAAGGCGACAGCAGCGCGCAATATCCTTTTAATAAGGTGTCCGAATAGAATCCGCCGAATACGGCAGGATAGTCGAACAGTCGATGTCGTTCGTGAAAACCCAGCGTATGGGCGTGGCGATATTCATGGCCGCTGCCGCACAATTGGGCGGCTTCGGGCAGTATTTCGAGATAATGGGCTGGGCCTCGAAAGTCAGGGTGAAAGTCCGCACCGTAGACCTTTGCTATTTGCTCCGCAATTTTCCCTTCGCGATTCATCTCATCAAGGAAAATGTAAGCATCGCGTTGCAGCCGCGATGGCAGCGCGCCGGTCAGCACTCTCGAGTCCTCGCCACCGGAAATAAATTGCGCGACCTGCTCCAGGGATTCCGTCACCCGTGAGATATATCCGCAAAAGCCAGCGCGCAGATAATGCGCCGCCTCATCTAGGTTCGAAAATTCCTGGGTTTCCCGCGGCTCCCAGTACGCCGACACCTGCAAACCCGCGTCAGCGCTAAATCGATATTCGGACGCCGGCTCGGCCTGATAAATGGTCCGATAAATCGTGTGCGGGTGCGTCACCCTGCCATGCAAAACAAAATCCGCCAGTGACACTGGATCATAAGCGTCTCGTCGATCACACAGCATCGCCAGCATATCGACGTGGGAAGCAAGCACCCGATTCCGTCCCGTATCGTGCATATACACAGGAATAAACATGAGCAGATCGGTGACGCATACCCATTCCCGACTCTGCTTATCAATAATCAATACGACAAACGGACCACTCAGATCCTCATCCCATTGCATGGATGAATCGCGCCAGCGCTCCAGAATAGCGCGCGCGCCTTCTGCCGAAGTTATTTCGTTGAAAGAAGTTCTTTCGCTGAAAAAGGAATTGTTTCTGAAATACAGGACCGGACCACCGATCACAACGCAGATATGGCGATCGTCTTCGTATGGCTCGTAACCGCGATAGGGTGAACGACCAACCGCCAGCGAGCCCCATTCACCGTGATACTGACGCAAGCCTTCCACAGCGGTTTTGGAAATGACACTGAACGCCGCTTCCAACTCTTCGTGTTTGCGCTGCTGCGGTGAATAGAAAAAGTCGCTCATTCCCGCTTACCCACCCAACACGATCGAAATATCGGACTGGTGAAAGCACCATGCGCTCTTGCAAATTGCACGTTGCGGGCAGATAACGTACGTCATCCTGGCGACTTCAGTTTTGCTGCGCGGCGCAACACCAGCAGCGTGAGAAGGACAAACACCAACACATTCATCAAACTGAATGCGGCGACGGCGCCCAACGCGGATGAGGTGAGGGTGTAGCCGGCATAAATGGCCAAGGCGCGCAACATCAAGGCACCTATTTCAAAAAGCAAAAACACACCCTGGAGCGATAGAACCGGTATGGCTGCAATTATCGGGCGGCTGGCCAAAATGGCGATAAACCAGAAAGACATCCAGCGCGCGTACTCACCCGCGGCATACCATTCACTGCCGAAAATAAAACCAAATAACCACGGCCCCAATATAACGACCGGCGCATACACCAATATTCCCAGAGCCAGCAGTGGTGTGCAGGCCTGCAATAAAATGCTGTGGGCGTTTTTGCCATCGCGCACGTTTTCAACAAATTGGGGATAAAAAACATCGGAAACGGATCGGCCAATCAACATGGTGGGCATACCCATGACGGCTTTTGGCAAAGCGTAAAGGCCAGCCGCGGCAGGCCCGAACAAGCCGGCGATCATCAACACGGGCAGACTTTGGCCGATGCTGTTGATCACAATTTGGGGCGTGCGAAAAAATGGAAAGTCTTTGTGGCGTGACAACAACTCGCGCGTGCTGGAGGCTCCCTCACCAGCTTCAGCAGCTGCGGGATCAGCAATACGAGGTTGGCGGCGAATACCCAGCCATAACATGGCGCCGTGAAAAAATATGGCGACGGATGCAACAACGATTAATACCGCCGCTAGCGGGTTCAGCAAACCTGCCCCCACCTTGGCGAGGTTGGTGCCTAGCGACTGCAGTACAGCAACCCGCGCCGACACCTTGTACAACTTAAGCCGCAAAATCCAATTGCTGGCCACGGCTGCCAAGGCGGTAAAAAACATCGCTAACGGCAACAAAAGCAGATAGGGTTCCACCGTCTGAAGATCAAACAACTGCACCAATTGGGTTTTAAACAATAAGATAATCAGCACCGTCAGCAGCGATGTCACCACCGCGATCCACACAGAAGCCCGTCCGAGCCGCGCAGCATCTTTATCATTTTTAGGCAGTACGATTGCGATGGGATAGCTGAGCGCCGCCAGCGGCGTCAAGATCGCCAGTATTGCGAGGAATGTGCCCAAGATCCCGAAAGCTTCCGGTCCGTATAGACGTGTAATCAGAGGGGTGAATGCAACATTAATCAGTTGCGCCCCGGCCGTCCCCGCAGCAACCAGCGTGATATTGCGTATCGATTTGTTCTTCAGCAACCGTGAAGAAATCGATAACAATCTCGCTTCGGCAAAAATGGCCAACTGACTCTCCTCACTTATTCGACAAATTTCGCATCGTTTATGGAGTTTCGATAGCTGCAGCTATGCGCCACTGCCCAGGTGTGCTCCTGCGCATTCAACACAGCGCAGGACAAAACTGCGCCGGCGATATTCATGCGATGCATCGCCAGGCCGATTTTCTGTGGCGTGGTATCACGAAAACGGGTGACCAGCATATTGATGCCGGCCTGCGTACCAATCACACAAGCGTCGGCGCGCTGCAAAACAGCGGCGGTGTCGAGTAGTACCAGATCAAAATTCCCGGATACGGCCGATAAAAGCTCCGCAAATCGCTGCCCTGCCAGCAATTCGCCAGGATTGGCAGGCGTACTGCCACAAGCGAGGTAAAAGAGATTCGGAATTCCGGCTAAGGGTCTGATCACATCCGCCAGAATTTTGCCGTCGGTGAGAAATTCGCTCAATCCGGGTTCTGCGCTTTCACGAAATACGCGGTGTACGCTTCCCTGATGCATATCGGAATCCACCACCAGCACACGCTTGCCCAACTGGGCGAACAACACCGCCAGATTGACCACCACAAACGTCTTGCCGTCGCCCTGCTCCGGACTCGTAACAGCGATACAACGATTGCTCGCTGTCGACAGGCGCTTGGCCACAGCCGCGCGCAGGACACGCAGAGCTTCTGCCGCCGGATCCTGCGCGTGATTTACCGCCAGCGCGGACACCGAGGTTGATTTGCGCTGCATTCTGGCTTGCTGGAGTGAGCGCGGAATATTCGTCAGAACATCCAGACCAAACTTTTCCAGCTCCGCCTGCGTCTCTATGCCATTGCGAAACTGGTCGCGTAACAGCACCAGTCCGGACGATAAAACCAATCCCGCAAGCGTCGACAACACCAGAAGCAATTTTTTATCCGGCGACACCGGACGGGGATATACCGAGGCATTATCGAGGATATGCACATTGCCGGCGGTGCTCGCCTCTGCGATCTGCATTTCCTGCACTTTATTGCGCAGCTGCACGTAAATCTGCTGACTCACGGATATATCCCGCTCAAGACGCAGCACTTCCTGCTGGGTTTCCGGCAGCGCTTCAATTTTATTTTCTATGCCGGATTTCTGTTTGCGCAGCTGTTCTTTTTTCTCCAGCAGCGCCTCATAAGTGGGGTGACTGGGCATAAAGCGGCGGGATATTTCCGCCTCGGAAAATTCCAGCTCATTGAGTTGCGCTTCAATATTCACCAGACGCTGCAGGACGGATTGAGTCTCCAGCGAGAGGTTGACGCTTTCGCGGCCCGCCCGGTAGGAATTGAGACGGCTCTTCCGCCTTGCCCAACTCGGTTTGCACCAAAGGCACCTGCTCGTTGAGGAAGCGCAGTGTCGCCCGCGCTTCCTCGGACTGGCGTTGCACATTTTGCGAAACATAAATATCGGCGATGGTCTGCAATCCGGTTTCAGCGAATTCCGGATCCGTATCGAGCAGACTCCAATATAGAATCCGCGTGTCGCGCCCCTGCTCCACGATACTCAGATTGCTTTTCAATTCGGCGATGGCCACAGAGCGGTGCTGAGACTGCAACCGGAACTTGGTTCCGGAAGGCGCGCTGACTTCTTCGACCGCCAGATTGATTGCGCCTTCGCGAAACTCGGATGCCTCGCCGACACGGCCATATCCCAAATGTTCTTTTTCCAGATAAAGGGCGTAACTTGTCGGATCCAGCACCACCAGCTCAAATGTTTTACCGAGATAATGCGCATCAACCGTCAGGGTCGATACGTTGATCGATTCCTGCGCCCAAACGTAATGACTGCCGGCAAAAAAAATCCGGTCGGAGCATTCCCCGGCGAACGAGAAAATCCCCGATCAAAGGCAGACGCACAGGCTCCACGATCAAGGTCAGACCGAGAATATCAACTGCGCGCCCGAGCACACCCCGCGAGCGGATGATTTCAATTTCGGACTGGGAGGGAGGTTGCTTGCCGAGCAGGCTGGTCACTTCATCGAGCGGATTGGCGGTGCGTGAAGACTCGATCTGCACCAGCGCGTCCGCGCGATAAACCGGCGGCGCCAGCACTGCATAGCTGGCGCCGATGAAAGTCGTCACCAGCGTGCTGGCGATGATGATCCATTTATGATCAATCAAAATACCGCATAGACGGTCTAAATCGATTCCGCTGCTAGCGGAAGCTGGACTGGTTTTTTGGGACATGTCGCAACCTGAATCCAATTAAAAAAGACCTGCATAACGCCGGCCGACTTACTCGTCGTTCGATATATCATCGATATTTCGACCAATCTGGGAGATCTGATAGATCGTGCTCAACGAAGGCAGGAGCTGACCCAGAACCCGGTTCCAGCGTGATACTGGCGCTGCGGTGACATACACCACATCCATTGGCTGAAGCATAAATTCTGAGCCAATAACAAAGGACGCGGCATTGCGCGCATTTAATTGATAAACCGTTGCGAATTTATCGCTCTGTGGCGGATTGCGGCGCACTACGAAAATTCCGGAGGCGTTGGCCGTGCCTTCACGTATTCCGCCCGCCTGGGCTATGGCATTGGTTAGGGAGACACGGCTGTTGCCCATGGCAAGCGCAAGCGGACGATTGACTTCGCCCATTACGTGAACCTGTTGTGTGGCGGCATCAGGCACATGCAGCACATCACCATCCTGCAGCAGGAAATTCCGCGTCCGGTCCCCAAGGGTCAACATTTCATAAATCGACAGACGCTGCTCCCGGCCGTTGCGGGTCAGAATCACTTCGTGCCAGTTCGCATTCTGCCCAAGGCCTCCCACCGCGCTTATCGCATCGAGAATCCTGATCGGCACATTGGTAATTCGCAGACTGCCGGGCCGCGAGACATGGCCTGTCACATAAACCTTGCGCGCGTTGAATTCCGCTACTCGCACTTCCACTTGAGGGTCCGCGATAAAGCGACTCAAGCGGCTTTGAATTTCGCTGCGCACATCCCGTGTAGTGCGCCCGGCTACCTGTACCACGCCAATATAGGGGTAAAAGATCGTACCGTCCGAATGCACCACGTTGCCGGATTCGGCCGCACTGCGCTCATGGCCTGCGGGAATAGTGAGCTCTGGGTGATCGTATACAATCACCGTCAGAATATCGCCAGGTCCAATTAAATAATCATATTTCCAAGAACTATCTGTGGTCGGAACCTCCGCTTGATTTGTCACCGCGCGGGCATCGGCGCGCAAGCGTTCGAGCAAGCGCAAATCAATCGGCGCTATATCAATAAGCCCGTCCAAAGCGCCGGACTTGGCTTTATAGCGGATATGTCCGCCCGGTGCGGAGACGCACGCAGACAAGCACAGCACCAGCACCAATCCCGTTAAAAAACGGCCCGTTAAAGCACGGCCCGTTACCGTTAAAACATGGAAAGTCCGACCGCGAGCGCACGGCATATCAATTGAAAATAGTTCTTTCATCTCGGTAACTCGGTTTTCCTAGGGATCAGGTCCTGACAGGCCGCCCGGAGCAGCACTTGTGCGTATTGTTGCCCGCCCCGCCGCAATAGACATAAAGATGAACAAGCGCAGAGCACGCAATCACTTGCAAGCATGGGTGACGGGGGCGGGAAATTCAGTATCAGCGTTCTGCAGCGTGGTTATTGTCTTTATTAGCCGCCACGCATCTTCGCATATTTGCCGCTCGAATCCACATAAAGCGGCGCGATTTTGATACTTTGTGGAGCTGGTTACAAGTCTCTTTCGAAATGGATCCAGAGCTAAAGCCAATTACTTCACAAGATTATCAGGACCAATACCGGAAAGTTCATTTAATAACCAAACAGATCAAACATTGTCTTCTCAATCCTCGATAAAGACCAATTTATGATCTGGCGATTTTTTATTCCGGCAAAAACTGTTCGCATGTTGTTCTATATGGGATGTTGTAAAACAATTTTTCTTTCTTGCTTCTCCAGAATGTGATCATATTGGCGCCAGCAAGCTTGTCCCAGCGATACGCACTATTTATCATGTTCCGCGAAAACTTATAGACACCAGTCGCGATCGCATTATCAGAACAAGCAAATAAAAATAAGCAAAGAATCAGTGACTGACTATGAATCGATTGAGTAACCTATTTTCAACCTGCAAGCTTTTTGTCCACGCATTTGCCTTTGACGGCAGCAGTGGACAGAAAATAGCCGCCCGTCTGTATCGCAGGAATTGATCCGCACTTCGCAGTGGTCGAACGAAATTCATACAGATCTATTATCCGTAAGCAGGTTCGTGCACACACAAAATCTTGTGAAGTACGCATAGCAACATTGCTGCGGAAAACCGGATGAAACTGGGATGCCTGACCCTCGGTTTTTCTGGACCTACAATTAACGGCGGCCTTAATACTATGCAAAGCGTCCACAAGGAAACCTACCTCGCTGTCCGCTTGAATCGTCTTTTTTATTTGTCGCGCACAAAGAAAAGACTGATCCAGCTAAGCGTCGACGCTATCCTGATTGTGCTGAGTTTTCTCTGCGCTATGCTGCTGCGGCTGGATGGTTGGGAATTTCTCCAGGATTGGGCCGAACTACTGATACTGTGTGTCTCTATCCCGATAAGTCTTTCTATTTTTGTTCGCCTGGGTTTTTATCGCGCTGTCATTCGTTATATGACTCACCGGGCAATAAAAACACTGCTGGCCGGTGTAGCGGCCTCCGCATTTTCTCTCGCCCTCATAGGCACCTTGTTCGCGGCGCCCATGCCGCGTTCAGTTCCGTTCATCTATGCCATGATCGCCGTCATCACCATCGGCGGGATTCGACTAGTTTTGCGCATAGCCTATCTGCATGGGCAAAAGCACTATAAAAAGCGGGTTGTCATTTATGGCGCGGGCGCAGCGGGATGTCAGCTCGCCGCCTCCCTTCTCGAAGGCAGAGAACATCAGCCCATGGCATTTGTCGACGACGCCAAACATCTGCACCGCTCGTCAATACATGGCTTGGAAGTTTATCCCCCTGCCCGCCTGCCGGAATTGATCTGCAATTACGGCATCGAAAAAATTCTGCTCGCCATACCCAGTGCCAGTCTCGGCCGGCGACGGCAAATTCTCGCATCGCTCGAGGCCTACGATATTCCCGTACAGACCATACCCGGCATAGCGGACGTGATCGCCGGCAAGGCCAGAATCGGCGAAATTCGCGATGTCTCGGAAGAGGACCTGCTGGGTCGCGATCCAGCGCCTGCCAACCCTTTGCTCATGGGCGCAAAAATATTCGATAAGGTGGTAATGGTGACCGGCGCAGGCGGCTCGATCGGCAGTGAGCTGAGCCGGCAGATTTTACGTCAGCGGCCACGCCAATTGATTCTGCTCGAACTTTCCGAATACGCGCTCTACAGCATCGAGCAGGACCTGCAACAAATTGCCCAGCGGGAAAATATTCAAGTCCCCGTGAAAGCCCTGCTGGGCTCTGTCCAGCACGGCCAGCGGATGGAAACAATTATGAAAACCTTTGCCGTGCAGACGGTGTATCACGCTGCCGCGTACAAACATGTGCCGCTGGTCGAGCACAACATGGTTGAAGGAATTCTCAACAATGTGTTCGGCACATTGCAAACGGCCGAGGCTGCGGTGGCAGCAGGTGTTGAGACTTTCGTGCTGGTGTCCACCGACAAAGCCGTGCGGCCCACCAATGTTATGGGGGCCACCAAACGTCTGGCGGAACTGGTTTGCCAAGCGTTGGCAAAAAAGCAGACGAAAACCCGTTTCTCCATGGTGAGATTCGGCAATGTGCTCGGCTCTTCCGGTTCTGTTGTGCCGCTGTTTCGCCGCCAGATCCAGGCCGGTGGCCCGGTGACGGTTACGCATCCGGAAATCACCCGTTATTTCATGACGGTGCCGGAGGCGGCGCAGCTGGTGATTCAGGCGGGCTCAATGGCCAAAGGGGGCGATGTGTTCGTTCTGGATATGGGGGAGCCCGTGAAAATTGCTGAGCTGGCTGAACATATGATTCGACTTTCCGGGCTGGAACCTATACTGCCGGGCAAATCCAGAGACGCCGGACATCATGCGCGGGGGGATATCGAAATCGTTTACACCGGATTGCGTCCGGGTGAAAAGCTGTATGAAGAGCTGCTCATCGGCGACAACGTGCAGAAAACGTCCCACCTGCGGATCATGACCGCGCACGAAGTTTCCTGGCCATGGGTTCAACTTGAAGAATTACTGAACAGATTATTGGCGGCATGCCGGGCGACGAATCACGCCGATATCCGCAAGCTGCTCCTGGAGGCGCCACTCGCGTATGCACCTCAGGGCGAGATTGTGGATCTTGTCTGGTTGAGAAAACAGGATACGAAAGCCGCAGGCGAACTGCCTAAACCCGCTTATGCCGCGGAATTGTTGACGGAGGCTTGATCAATCCCGCGGTGGCGACACTTTCAAACCGCGGTAAACATCGAAGTCATCGAAGCGCGATTTCACTGTGGATGACGGCGACCATTCTGCCGAGCTGCCTCCGAAAAAAGTGGCAAACAGAAGCTTCTGCACTTCCGTATCAACACCGTCTATTGCCCGCAGCTTCACATTCGCGCGCGTAACGACCTGAGCACCATCAACATATAAAGTAATCTGCCCATCACTTAGCGTTGGCGAATTTAATTTCACATATAACGATATGTCGTACCAGCGCCCCGTTTGGAAGCGGAAACTATACGACTTGGCTCCATTGCCGCAACTGTCGGCCAGCTCCTGATCATAGTAATAGATGCTGATGCCGCCTTCCGGCAACCACATCAAGCGCACGCTCCAATTGCCGGGGCCGCCCTCCGTACATCCGGTTACCGGAAATTTCGGTCCCAGACCGGGAAGCTTTCCACCTCTGGCAAAATCAAATCCGTTTTCAAAAAAAACTTTGTAGTTGAGCGTATAACTTTCCCCAGGAGCGAATTCGCGGATAAACAGCAGGCGCGGACTGCCAATCGACGTGGGAATATAAGTCGCGCTTAAATAATGATTGCTGGAATCGTCGCTCGCTGCGATCAGCAGATTCTCGTTGTCAGAGTTGCTGCGTCGTTCATACGTGCTGCCCACCGGCTCATCATCAAAATCAATCGTCAGCACCGGATCTTCATCTAAGTTGGCCTGCACTTGGTTGCTGGGCGCACTTTCGACGCCGCCTGCGGCTACCGCCGTCACCACCGCGTAATAAACATCATCGCCAAAGCCGTCAAATATCAATTCCGGCACAACCGTGCGCAGCCAGCGAATGCCAGTATCACTCGGAGCTACGCCAGCGGCGGTTGAATAATAAAGAATATATTCCGCCGCGTTGGCTACCGGGCTCCAGGTGTAGACGACTTTGCCATCCACCACCTCAGCCTGCAGGTTTTGCGGCGCGGATGGAATCACCACTCCCGAGGAACTGCTGGAAGAGCTGGCGCCGGATGAACTCGATGAGTTGGAGGATGAGCTTGAGCTACTGGACGAGCTGCTATTCGACGAACTGCTACGCCCCGGAGCGCCGCCTTGCGGTTCCTGAATAATGGTCGTGGGTGGACTGACCGCGTTCGCCGCCTTGGCTGAGTGATCCTTACTGGAGGAGCAGGCACCAGTGACAATAATCACACCAGCAAGAACGCAAATACGGAACATCAATTTCACCACCCAACGCGCCCTAAGGTTGATTCCCGGCGAGGCGGAACCACCAGAAGCCAACAAAAAAGCGAATTCTCAATATATAACGGGAACACCCCAGAGGGTCTGCTGTAAAAAAGTATAGTGAGAGGAAGGGACCCGTCAAAGCTGTTGATCAGGATACCAATGGACTTGATTTATTCTTCAACGCAATCGTCTCGGCTCAAAATCACCTTTTTATTGCCGTCACGGCAATAAAAAAAGCGCACTAATTTTTTCTGAATAACAGGATAGATTGTGCGCCGATTTGTTAGCCTCAGTGCATTTTGTTAGCACCGGCCATTTTTGCTAACGCCAGCACATTTTGTTAACGCAGCACATTTGTTAACAAAAGCACCTTGTCATTTGCCAAATCGGATCGCCTTTACAGCGCAGGACGATCATCGTCCTGCGGTGACTTGGGCAAATTCCGCAAAATAATCCGGAAAAGTTTTAGACGTGCATTTGGGATCGTTGATGGTGATGGGTGCATCGCCAAACGCCGCCAGTGAAAAACACATGGCCATGCGGTGATCGTTGTAGGTATCTATGGCGGCGGATTGGATTTTTGCCGGCGGTGTGATGCGGATGTAATCCTCACCCTCTTCCACTTCGGCGCCGACCTTGCGCAATTCCGTCGCCATGGCGGCGAGGCGGTCCGTCTCTTTTACGCGCCAGTTGTAGACATTGCGAATACAGGTGGGGCCTTCCGCGAACAGGGCTGTGGTCGCAATGGTCATGGCCGCATCCGGGATGTGATTCAAATCCACATCAACGCCGCGCAATTTCCCCTTGCCGGTCACCCGGATCCAATAATCGCCGTATTCGACTTCCGCGCCCATCAGACGCAGAACTTCCGCAAACTTGGCGTCACCCTGCACGCTGGCAGAACCGGTGCCGTTCACCTTTATAGGACCACCTCCAATCGCCGCAGCAGCCAGGAAGTAGGACGCGGAAGAGGCGTCGCCTTCGACCATGATCTCACCGGGAGATTGATAGGTCTGACCACCGCGCACGGAGAAGGTCTGATAGTTGTTGTTCTCCACCACCACACCAAACCGGCGCATGCTATCCAGGGTGATATCGATATAGGGCTTGGACACCAGCTCGCCTTCCACGCGGATCAGCAGATCTGAGGCAAGCAGCGGTGCAACCATCAGCAGCGCCGTGAGGTATTGGCTGGAGACGTTGCCCTTGATGCCCACTTCACCACCGGCCAGAGATTTGCCGCGAATCACCAGGGGCGGGTAACCGTTCTGCAGCTGATAGGTGATGTCCGCACCGAGGCCGCGCATGGCATCTACCAAGTCGCCGATGGGGCGCTCGTACATGCGCGGCTCGCCGGTGATGGTAAAGGTGCCTTCGCTGATGCACAGAGCTGCGGTCAGCGGGCGAACCGCAGTGCCCGCATTGCCTAGGAACAGCTCCTGCGGCTGCGCCGCCTTGAATACCCCACCCGCGCCCTGCAGCACACAGGTTTTGCGGTCGTCACTGAGCTTGTAGGCAATGCCGAGCTGGCGCAGCGCCGTGAGCATATGCCTCACGTCATCGCTGTCGAGCAGATTGGTGACGGTGGTAGTGCCGCGGGCCAGAGCGGCCAGCAGCAGAATACGGTTGGACAGGCTCTTGGAGCCGGGGAGCGTAACTTCGCCGCGGGCGGTCTTGCGCGGCTGTAAAACCAGTTGTTCCATGGGCGTGCGTACTTTCTTGTGGGTCGAAATGGGAGAAAGGCGGTCATTCTAGCCGGATACGACGGCGATTGCCTGGAGAAATTCCTCAGCCGGAACCGGGTTCTCCAAGCCGCTGCAGACCAGCGGAAGCCGCACTCAGGACAATGCTTTGGCGATTTACCCGTACATGGTTTAGGCTACCCGGCTTTGTCGGGTATCCGCCGATCGTCGCTCGGACTGAGCGGCCTGAGAAGGGCTGCAATCCAGATGGGTAGACTGGACCATTGGGATGTGGCGATGCGGTAAAACCAGGGCTTTCAGATCCACCTGTGCGTTGCACAGCAAAATAACCATCAATGTGAAAATCCCTTAGGAGTTTTATGACCACTGATCTTTTTTGTCCGTTATTTCCATTTTCTCGGCATTTTCGCCATGTTTGCCATGCTCACGGTTCAGCATATGCAACTCAAAGGACAGGTGGCTGCCGGCGGCATGAAAAAAATCGCCGTGCTCGACGCCGCCTACGGAGTCGCCGCCCTGGTGGTATTGCTGTGCGGTCTCGGTTTGTGGCTTTGGGTTGGCAAACCAGCTGGCTTTTACAGCCATAACTGGGTCTTCCACACCAAAATCACCCTGTTTGTTCTGGTTGGCATTTTGTCTATTATGCCCACCCTCTTTATTTTGAAAAATCGCAAAAATCCAGGCCCGGTGACTGTTCCTAAGTCCATCGTGATGATCATTCGCATGGAACTGTTGTTGCTCTGCATAATCCCTCTGCTTGCTATTCTTATGGCAAACGGCGTCGGCTACACACGTTGATCGCAATTCATCAATAACAGCGCATATCTATAACCGCTACATCATTCAATGAGCAGCAGAACGAAAGCGCACCTCCAGGTGCGCTTTTTTTATGTCTCACGTTTTAGTAATAGGTCAGTTGACGGGTTTTACCCCAGAAAACCCGATAGGCATATAAGGTATAAAAAATAATGGCCGGCAATACGATCATGGCGCCGTACAAAATAAACCAAAGAGATTCAGTCGCGCTCGCCGCCTCCCAAATGGTCAATCGTCCGGGGACCACGTAGGGGAAAAAGCTGTAGCCAAGCGCCGCGAATGAGAGAACAAAAATTACCATAGCAGCGACAAAAGGAATCCAGCAGCCGAAATCATCGGCAAAAGGAAACTGCGCGAGATAACGATCTGCCACCAGTACCGCGAAAAAGCACACCAGTGGAATAAGCAACAGCAGCAGTGCAAAAGGGCCGCTGAACCACTTGGCGAAAACGTTGGCGCTGGTCAGAGGATTCACCACCGATACTGCAGCGATTCCCAGTGTCGTCATCCACAAACCGATACGCGCCCACCGTGCCGCGCGCCGCTGCAATTCGCCCTCCGTTTTCATCACCAGCCAGCCCGCGCCGATAAAACAATAACCGGCGGTTACACACACGGCGCTGAGCAGCGCAAAGGCGTGTGCTGCCGGGGATTGTTCGAACCCCATGACAAATAATCCGAGCATATAACCTTGGGAGAGTGTGGCTAGCAGTGAGCCGCCTTTAAACGCCCAATCCCACATGCGTTTATCATGCGGCGGCACCTTCGCACGGAAGTCGAATGCGACACCGCGCAAAATCAATCCGCCCAGCATCAAGGTGACCGGCAGATATAAATGAAAAAGAATCTGGCTGTGCGCACTGGGAAATGCAATCAACAACAACCCCACGCCGAGCACCAGCCAGGTTTCGTTGGCATCCCAGAACGGACCAATCGACGCGATCATCATATCCCGCTGCGACTCTTCATCATGCGGCAGCAATATGCCTACGCCCAGGTCATAACCGTCCAGCACGGCGTACAGCAGAAACGCCAACCCCATCAGCGCGATAAAAATAACGGGCAACCAATAAGCTTCACCTACGGGAATCATAACGCGGCTCCTGTTTTTTCAGCGCTGCCGGCAACATCTCCTGTTTGCGTCAGCGGATTGTGGCGCTCCTGCAATGTCACCATGTCTTCGCCGCGATCCACCAGCACAGACTTGCGTGCCATAACAAACAGTGTGCGGATATAGGCCGTCAGCAGTACCGCGTAGAGGGTCAAATAAATCATCAGCGAGAGGCCGACATTTCCGCTCGCAACAGAGGTAACCGCGTCATGGGATTTGAGCACGCCCGACACCAGATACGGCTGGCGACCAATTTCCGTCACGTACCAACCCGCCAGAATGGCGATCCAGCCGGAAAAACTCATGGCCACCAGCGAGCGCAACGCCCAGGTCGGCAGAGTTTTCTTTTTCAATAACATCCAACTGAACGACCAGGCGACGAGCCACATCAACATGCCCATTCCCACCATCAAGCGAAAGCTGTAAAAAACGGGGGCGACAGGAGGATGATCGGTAAATTCATTCAAACCCTTCACCTCACCGCGCCAGTCGTGGGTGAGAATAAAACTTGCCGCGCCCGGAATTTCCAAGGCGAAACGATTGAGGCGATCGATTTCATCCGGCAGTGCAAATACGGTAAACGGAGCGCCTTCCGTCGTCTCCCAGATGGCTTCCATGGCGGCAATTTTTGCCGGTTGATGCTCCAGCGTATTCAGGCCGTGCATATCGCCCACCAACACCTGAAGCGGAATCAGCACCGCCGCCGCATAAACAGCTACCTTCAGCGCCAAACGGGGCGCAGGTTTGTGGTCGCCTTTCAAGAGACGATATGCGGAAATTCCGGCAATTAAAAACGCCGCTGTCAAACCGGATGCCAACAGCATATGAGTTACCCGATAGGGCATGGAGGGATTGAAAATGATCTGCCACCAGCTCAAGGGAAAGGCGACACCGTCGCGCATTTCAAACCCGGCCGGCGTGTGCATCCAGGAATTCAATGCCAAGATCCAGAAGGCGGACAAACTGGTGCCGACCGCCACCAGAAAAGTCGCCAGGGTGTGCATTCGTGGCGAAACCCGATTAATGCCAAACAACATAATTCCCAAAAATGTCGCCTCGAGAAAAAATGCGGTCAGCACTTCGTAACCCAGCAAAGGCCCGGCGATATTACCAACCGTTTCCATATAACCCGGCCAGTTAGTGCCGAACTGAAACGACATGGTGATTCCGCTTACCACACCGAGAGCGAAACTCAGCGCAAATATTTTTACCCAGAAGCGGTAACACCGCATCCACACTTCATCGCCCGTGCGGTTGTATTGCACGCGGAAATAAAATAAAAACCAGCACAAAGCGATGGTGATGGAGGGAAATAAAATATGGAAACTGATATTGGCCGCGAACTGTATCCGGGACAGCAAAAAAGTATCTAGCATTTATAGGACCTCGTGAAAAACAGCGCTGCCTTTGTCAAAAACGTTGTCGAAAAACGTTGTCAAAACCGCTGCCGACGGGCCGGCTCAGCCGGCCTTCAATTTTTCCCCAACAATTTGTCCTTAATGTCCAGCACTTTGCCCAAGTTGTTGCCTAGTTTGAGTAAGACTTGTAACCGCGCCGAATCCAAGCGCTGAATTTCGGTTGTCCATTTGGTCAGCATCTCGATAAGGTCGTGCATTTCCCGCATGCGTTGCTGAGCATATTTTTCTTCCTCACTCACTGGATCTGTCATGAGTAATCCCCGCAAGGTGGACAAGGTCGGGTCAATTTCCCGCTTGCGTCTCTGCTCCATCAGCGTCTTGGCGATATCCCAGATCTCCGCCGGCGCGGAGTAATACTCTTTACGGTCGCCGGGAATATGCTGCAGCTTCACCAACTCCCAAGACTGCAGCTCCTTCAAACCCATACTGACATTTGAGCGGGAAAAGCCGAGGCTTTCAGCAATCTGATCGGCGGTCAGCGGTGTTTGACTCAACACTAACAGCGCGTACATCTGCCCTACTGTGCGATTGATACCCCAGCGGCTACCCATTTCACCAAAGTGCATTACGCAGGCTTGGATCATCGGTGTCATGTTTTATTTCCTGTAATTTCAGCAATTACTGAAATTACAGGAAACCTGCAGATAGAGTCAAGCAGCTGCATCTATAAGATGCATCCACACATCATGTAATCAGGGGGCGAGATAGGGTCGGCAGCCACATATAAATCATGATGAAAAGCATTCTTATTTCTGTTAATTTTGCCGCCTCGCTAACCTACCCAATGAAGGACACCATGAATCTGTCAGTCGCCGGACCACTCGTTTCCGACCTTGTTTCGCTCCCTCTTACCGCGCGTAAGGCCCTATTTGTGGGCATCACCCTTGCCTTGTGTAACGGTGCTTATGCCGCACAAGCCAACGCGGATACGAATGAACCCAAGATGATGCAGAAAGTGGTGGTGGTCGGTACCGGTGAAGGTGATGCGGAACGCCAGCCAGGCGCGGTGTCCTTTGTCACGGCGGAGGATCTGACCCTGCAGCAGCCGCGCTCCACGGAAGAAGCACTGCGCACAGTGCCAGGGGTGACCATTAAGCCGGAAGAAGAGAGTGCGATTGTCGCCAACATAGGGGTCCGCGGGCTGAGTTCGGCGGACTATAAAACCCTGATCCTGGAAGACGGCGTGCCCATCGCCCCGGGTCTGTTTGTCGGCAACGGCCGCTATTACAACCCACGCGTCCAACGCATGGAGAGCATCGAAGTATTAAAAGGTGCTGCCTCCCTGCGCTACGGCCCCAGCACCATCGGCGGCGTCATCAACTACATCACCAAGGACCCGGAAGACGGCGCGGCACTCTCCCTGCGCACCGGCTCTTTCAATACCCACGAGCCTCCCTTGAATTCGGCGGCAGCACGCCTTCGCAGGAAGCCAAATTCGGTGCTGTAGTCACTCATGTGCAGAGTGACGGCTTTATGGACAAAGACTACGAAATGACGGATGTCATGATCAAAGCCGGTATGGCGGTGGGTGAAAACCAGTGGGTCAGTGTGAAATACACCGACTATAAAAATGACGCCAACATTTCCTATCGCGGTCTTTTTTCTGCAGGCTTATCTCAACGGTGAAACTTATAACCCCGCCCCGGACGACTATTTCCTCACTGGACGGCGCTCGCTGGATGTAAATCATGAGTGGGATATCAGCGAAACCGCCAAACTCAAAACCATCGTATTCGGCAGTGAGACTTATCGCGACTACTGGCGCTATGCCACCGACAATACCGCCTCTGTAGCAGAGGGCCGCTGGGTCTACACCGACAACCTCAACGGCAACAACCGCAGCTTCGACCGCATAGGCGTGGACAGCAGGCTGAGCCTGCAACACCAATTGTTCGGCATTGCCAACGAGAGCGAAGTGGGTGTTCGGGTGATGAACGAGGCCATGGATGACGTCACCGTCGCCGCCACCCGCGCCACCCCGCGCAGCGGCACCATCAACAAGGATGTGGTGGATACCGCCGATAGCCTAGCTGCCCACATACAAAACCGCTTTGTGATCACCGAGAGCGTCGCCATTACCGCTGGTGTGCGGGCCGAATACTATGAGCAGGGGCGTCACGACAAGCGCGCAGCGGGCACTAGCCAAGCGGACACGTCCAACACCGAGATCCTGCCGGGACTGGGTATCACCTATCAGATCAATTCCGGCCTGCAGCTTTTCCACAGCATATATAAAGCGTTTTCACCCGCGTTGAATAATGACGCACTCAACGGCCTGCAGGACCAGCGCCTGGACGCCGAACGCTCCACCAACGTGGAAGTCGGTTTGCGCGGAAGCCACAATCAATTCAATTACGAATTGGCGTTGTTCCGCATGGATTTCGACAACCAGATCATTCCCGCCAATTCCAACAGCCAGTTCCAGCGCACCAACGGCGGCGAGACTCTGCACCAAGGACTCGAAGCCGCCTTTGGGTGGGACATTGGTGCGGGCTTCAGTCTGAATACCAACGCCACTTACATTCCTGATGCTGAATTTATCGGCGATCGCCGCGACGCCTCCGGCAACGTCACCACACCAGATGGCAACCGCATCAGCTACGTGCCGGAATTGGTGGCGAACCTAGCGCTGCAATATCAAGTGGCGCGCCTGCGCACCGCGCTTAATGTTCACCACACCAGCGAGCAATACACCGATGTGCTCAACACCAGCGCCATCACGGAATCGACTTCCGGTTTCTTCACTGGCGAAATTGACAGCTACACCCTGCTGGACCTGAATGCGCTTTACGAACTCAATGACGCTTTCACACTGTACGGCAGCATCAAAAACCTGACCGACGAGCGCTATATCGCCAGTCTGCGCCAGGGCATTTATGTTGGTACGGAACGGAGTTTTGAGGCGGGTGTAAAAGTTAAGTTTTGATCGGACTGCTCCGGCAAATTGTATTGCCGGAGCAATTTTTACCTGAATTAATAAAGAAACCGCGCGAGCACTTCGCGCACAAACGCCCGCATCTCTGCGGGCGTTTTATTCTCCGCCGTTTCCGCATATTCAAAAAACGGCATAAACAATTCCTGCTCGTCCACTTTATCGCGCAAATAAAAGGATTTTTTCTGCCGTGCCACGGCTTGCCATTCTTCGCGCACCACGCGCCAAAATTCAGCGGTTTTTTGCCAGTAGGCATCGCCTGCGGAAAAATCAAAATCCTTGATTCGCTGATAGCGATTAACGCCCAGTTCCTTGGCAAGATAAGGTGTCGCACCCGCCGGTTTGTGCTGGTCATTTAAGGCGAGTTTGTAGTTTTCCTCTTCCTGTACCCAGCCGTCCGGCAGGATGGTGTGGCGGTTGAAGCCTTCGAGAACGTGATAATCACTGCGCACCGTGTGTTCACGGCGCGGCAACGGGCGCCAGGTGAGCTGGCTTTGCCAGGTGGAAAAATTTGCTTTGTGTTCCCAGCGGCCGTAGGACTCATAGCGGGGTGAGTCGTCCACTTGGTACACCGCCTGCGCCCAGGTGCCTTTTACCGCGTTGCGCAGCAGGGCTTCGCGCTGCCACCGATTGTGACCGGCATACACCAGCAAATCGCGTTTTTCATACTGCCAGTCCTGGCGCCAATGTTTCATCACCATGGGTCCGTGCACTGTGTCGCCCTGCTGAAAAAACATCACCATGATGTGCTGCAGGCTGATGAAGTCCTTGCGCTCCTCCACTATGTACACGTATTCCGTGCCCCAGGACTGATAGGGTTTATCGGGTTTGAAGCCGGGCACATAACCGACCGTTTCAAGAAAATCGAAGGTGGTGCGATAGGGCCCTGCCATCGCCAGGATGGCTTGGCGGTCGCGCTCGAAATCGCTCAACTTTGGGTTCTGCAATGCCAACCAGCCCGGATGTGGTTGCGGATCGAGCACGACCGCAGGGCCGGTTGACGTGCCGCCGCGCGGGACAAACCCGCAATCTTTAACAGTCGGCCAACTGAACGTGTAAAACCGCTCGCCCGGGCAATCCCTCTTCGCATCGGCGCTATCGCCCTCGTAAGAAAAGACCTCACCGCTCAGCATTAACAAAAGGAACAACAGCAGATGAAAAAAACGATCTCTCATGAGTCTCTCTCTCTGGGTTAGTCGGAGGGGATTTAATTGCGGGAGTCGAACAGGGTCAAGACAAAAAAGTTCCCTCGGCCGGGTTCCGCCCTTCAGCTCACCATCTGTATACTGACTTGTATACAAGTTGAGATCTGGAGACAGACATCATGAGCAGCAATACTTTCGGCTGGACTTTGGCGGACTGGCGAGCCGAGATCCAACAGCACCCCCTCCTCCCTCCACCACCTACTGCACGAGCTGCGCGACCAACTTGCCAAACCGGACCCCGCCTGGATTTACGTCATCTCTGCGGCCGAACTGGACCAGCAGCTGGCGGCCATAGAAAAACACTTCGACCTGCCGCTCTACGGTGTGCCTTTCGCGGTGAAAGACAATATCGATGTCGCAGGCATACCCACCACCGCCGCCTGCCCGGCTTTTGGTTATGTGCCGAGCACCGACGCGGCCAGTGTGGCTCGACTGCGAGCGGCGGGCGCCATAGTGATGGGCAAAACCAATCTCGATCAGTTCGCCACCGGCTTGGTTGGCACCCGCTCCCCCTTTGGCACAGTGTCCAACGCCTTCAATGACCGCTATATCTCCGGCGGCTCGAGCTCCGGCTCGGCCAGCGTGGTCGCCCGCGGGCTGGTGCCCTTCAGCCTCGGCACGGATACCGCCGGCTCCGGTCGTGTGCCGGCCGGCTTCAACAATATCGTCGGTTTGAAACCCACCAAAGGTCGCATCAGCACCCGCGGCGTGGTGCCGGCCTGTCGCAGCCTGGACTGTGTGTCTGTGTTCGCGCTGACTCTGGCGGATGCCGACACCGTCGCCGATCTGTTGAGCGGTTTCGATGCCGATGATGCCTATTCGCGAACCGCTCCGGTCGCGGTGCGCCACTTTCCGGCAAAGCCCCGTTTGGGCATTCCGCTGGCGCCCGAGTGGTTTGGCGATACTGCGTCCGCCAAGGCGTGGGAAGAAATATTGGACGCGGTGCAAAAACTGGGGGCGGAGGTGGTGCCGGTGGATTTCACCCCCATGTTTGAGCTGGCGCGATTGCTTTATGGCGGGCCCTGGGTGGCAGAGCGCTATGCCGCCGTGGGCGATTTTATGAGTGCACACGCGGAAGACATGAACCCGGTGGTGCGCGGCATCATCGAGCAGGCCACCCGATTTTCTGCCACCGACGCCTTCCGCGCCGAGTATCGGCGCGCTGAACTCGTGCGCACGATTCAGACCCGCATGGCGACTGTCGACGCCTTGCTGGTGCCCACCGCACCGCGCCTGCCCACCATCGAGCAGGTGGAGGCCGACCCCGTGGCGGTCAACAGCCAACTCGGTACCTATACCAACTTCGTCAATCTGGCGGACTGCGCGGCGCTCGCCCTGCCCGCTTCAATCCGCGCAGATGGCCTGCCGTTTGGCATTACGCTGATCGCTCCGGCTTGGCAGGACAGCGCCCTGGTGGAACTCGGCCAGCGCTGGCTCAACAGCCGCAAACTTTATCTTGGCGCGACCAAGCGCCCGGCGCCCCTGGTACAACCGCGACCCGAACCACCCCGGGGTCATATTCGCCTGGCAGTAGTGGGCGCGCATCTAAGCGGCATGCCGCTGAATTATCAACTCACCGAGCGCCACGCCCGTCTGGTGGAAACCACCTTCACCAGCGCGGACTATCGCCTCTATGCCCTGCCCAATACCACGCCGCCAAAACCGGGCCTGGTGCGCGGCGGCGAGGGGGCGGAGATCGTGGTGGAGCTGTGGGATATACCGGTGAACGAGTTCGGCAGTTTTGTCGCCCTAGTGCCCGCGCCACTCGGCATAGGTACACTGACGCTGCACGACAACCGCCAGGTGAAAGGTTTTATCTGCGAGGGTTCAGCGCTGGAAGGCGCGCGTGACATCAGTGAATTTGGCGGTTGGCGGGCTTATCTGCAGTCGCTGCAACATTGAACGATCACGAACCTATCTCGAAGGATCACAGAGCACATTGAGAGATCACGAAACCTATGCCTGAGTCAGCAAACGCACATGCGCGTCCCAAATTGACCGAGCGAATCTATCAGCAGATCAAACGGGATATTTTTGAATTCCGCCTGCTGCCCGGCGACCGCTTTAGCGAAAACGAAGTGGCGACGCGGCTGGAAGTGAGCCGCACACCGGTGCGGGAAGCGCTGACGCAATTGCAACGGGAAGGTTATGTGACCGTGTTGTTTCGCAGTGGCTGGCAGATCAACCCGTTTGATTTTGACCAGTTCGATCAGCTGTATGACGTGCGCATAGTGTTGGAGCTGGCGGCAGTACAAAAACTTTGCACCATGGATCCGCCGCCGGATCTGAGCGGTTTGACGCAATTCTGGCTGGTGAGCAACGAAGAGCGCAGCGGCGACGAGCAGGAGGTGTGCAACGCCGACGAAGGCTTCCATTGCGCCTTAATCGCGGCGACCGGCAACCGGGAAATGACCCGCATCCATCGGGATATCACCGACCGGTTGCGCATCATCCGCCGTATTGATTTCACCCAACCGGCGCGTATCGCCGCCACCTATGACGAGCATTCACAGATCCTGCGGGCGATCCTGGCGCGGCGCAGTGAACGCGCCTGTACCTTACTGAAAGCGCACGTCGAGGCCAGCAAGGCCGAAGTGCGCAAAATCACGCTGCACAAAATCCACGAAACCCGGCGCAAGCAAAATCCGGATATCTGACCGCCCTCAACCCAGCAGCGGCTCTATATCTTTGGCGATATCTTCCGGCTTGGTGGCGGAGCCGTAGCGCTCCACCACTTCCCCCAACCCATTCACAAGAAATTTGGTGAAATTCCATTTGATCATTTCCGTCCCGAGAATACCGGGCGCGGCACTTTTTAACGCCACATACAGTGGGTGCGCGTCGGCACCGTTGACGTCGATTTTGGCAAACAGCGGAAACGTGACGCCGTAATTCAAATCGCAGAATTGGCGAATTTCCGCCTCACTGCCAGGCTCCTGGCCGCCGAATTGATTGCAGGGAAATCCCAGCACTTGCAGACCGCGATCTTTATAGCGCTGCCAGAGTTCCTCCAAACCTTTGTATTGCGGAGTAAAACCGCAGGCGCTGGCGACATTGACGATCAGATAAGCCTTTGCCGGCAATTCGGCAAGCGTAATGGAGCGATGATCGAGGGTGGTAAGCGGGATATTCAGGACATCGGCGGCCATGGAATTTTCTCCGTTGGGGGATTTGCAGATTCTATACCCAAATCAGGAAAAACCCGGGCAAAAAAAATGCCGGGGTTAACACCCCGGCCAAGGTCCAAGTCAACCTTGTGAAGGAACACTGCTAAAAAGGAAACTTTCCTTAACCATAGCTCAATTAAAACTTGTAGCTGCCAATGCCGCGCAGAACGATCTCACCGCTTTCCTGCTGATAGGCCTGCTGATAAGCGTGTTTGAGTGGGATCAGGTCGTAGGCGAAATCCGTGGTGAAATACGCCAGGCAAAGATCGTTGACCGCCGGAATAAACGCGGTGGCAGACTGCACGGGATAACTTTCCATAAAGGCGCTGGACACCTGCAGATCAAAGTGCTGCTCATCGCAGCCCGAGTAACCGAGGGTGACAAACAGGCGGTCGCCATCGAAGCGCACCTTATCTACCTTTACTTCTTTCGCGGTGGTGGCGAGTTTTTCCACGACGGTCACCGGCGGCTCAGCAAAAGCCGCGGTACCTTCCAATGTGCCGCACTCGTCATCCAACACCACTGCGGCGCGGGCAAGGGAGGCTTCACAACCATTGCCAAAGGTTTTGTAGGCATGCGTCGGGCAAGGTTGGGTGATACAGGCGATACCCGCAGGGGCTTTGCCACACACCGGATCCACCACCGCCGGACAGGCGCCCTCGAATTGGGTTACTGGCGTGCCTTCCAATTTCCCACACTCGCCTTCCTGCACGATCCGCGCTTTGGCGGCGTGAGCCATACAGGGATTGCCAAAGGTTTTATGTTGCATCACCGGGCATGGCAAGGTGGTGCAGGGTTCGATGGAGGTCTCCGCCGCACACACAGGGTTGTATTCTTTGGTGCAGGCTATGGGTTCTTCCTCGACGGGTTTTTCATCGTAATAAAGTTGCCCCTCCAGCTCGCCGCATTCGCCTTCCGAGAGAAAAGAGCGCTTTGGCCGCCTCGGATTCACACTGGTTGGGAAAGGTTTTATGCACACCGATTGGACAAGGTCCGGTGATGCACTGGATATTTTGCAGCTCGACGGAGCAGACTGGCGCGTAAACCGCGTCGCAGGCTGTGCCATCGCCGTCCAGCCCATCCTGCTTAGCCAGATTCTGCCCCTCAGCTGTCTTATCGCCACCGCAGGCGACCAGCGCCGTGCACAGCAGCGCCAAAGTAAATGAATGTATTGCTTTTATCATTGTGAAACCCTCCCGTTGGTTTGGTGAGGGCTATAGTAAAGGCGAGGGCGTTTCCGTCCTGTGAAGAAGTGTAATAAGGAAAACGAATGAAATTTAATTAATAAACATCGCGCAAATAACGTTTAGCCATATTCAATTTACGGATGTAATTCACGGTTTCGCCATCGTCGCATTTGCCGTGTTCACGAATAATGTCGCGCAGCGCTTGATCCACATCCTTGGCCATGCGGCTGGCATCACCACAGACGCAAAAATAGGCGCCCTCCTCCAGCCACTGCCAGATTTTTTCGCCCTGTTCGCGCATCAAATTCTGCACATAAATTTTGCGCCCTTGATCGCGGGAAAAGGCGAGGCTCAATTCCGTGAGCAAACCCTGCTGCTGCCAGCGTTGAATATCCTCCTGATAATAAAAATCCGTGGTGGCGTGCTGCTCGCCGAAAAACAGCCAATTTTTACCGGTGTGACCGCAGGCTTCACGCTCCTGCAAAAAGCCGCGAAACGGCGCGATTCCCGTTCCCGGCCCGACCATGATCAAAGGCGCATCACCGTCCGCCGGTACGTGAAAATGTTGGCTCGGTTGAACAAAAATCGGCGCTGCATCCGTGCGGTCGGCGAGAAAAAGTAGAACACACGCCGGTGCGATTTTTTTTGCCGTCGCTATAGCGTGTGTAACGCACGGCGGACACGGTGAGATGCACTTCGCGAGGAAATAATTTGGCACTCGATGCGATGGAATAAAGGCGCGGCTGCAGACGCTTAAGCAGAGGCAATAATTCATCGACTCCGCAACGAAGCGGAAACTCGTGCACTAAATCCACCAATTGGCGACCGTAGAGCCATTCCTGTAATTCCGCTTTGCGCTCCGCGCGCAGCAGGGCTTGTAGCTCCGCGCTGCCGGAGCGCTCGGCGATAAACTGCACCATTTCCGCACTGGGCCGGCAGATCTCGAAATTCTCCAGCAGGGCGAGTTCGAGGGGTTTCTCGCGGTTGTCCACCAGCACCGGCGTTTCCGCATTAAAACTGAGCGCCCGTTGCAGCTCAAACACATAATCCGGGCAGTTTTTCGGCCAGACGCCCAGGGCGTCGCCCGCCGCGTAGGTAATGCCCGAATCCGCCAAATCAAATCCGAATAAACGCACATCCTTGGCGGAGCCCTCGCCATTCAACTTGCGATTGAGCACCAGGCGCGCGCGGTAGGGATTGGCTTTGGAATATTCGCTTGCGGGGGCGGCGGAAACTGCCTTTGTCGAGGGCGCGACGGGCTTGCTGTCGGCAGGCGAAAGCTTTTCGAGAAGCCGGCTGAACCACTGCTCAGCCGGCGCCGCGTAGTCGGTATCGCAATCCACCCGCTCCAACAGCGGGCGCGCACCAAGGGCCTGCAGTCGGGCGAACAGCTTTTTGCCGTGACCGCAGAACTGGTCGTAATTGGAATCGCCGAGCGCCAACACCGCAAACTCCAGCTGCTGCAGGGACAGTGCGTCATCCTGCAGTTGTGCCCAGAAATCGCCGCCGTTGTCCGGCGCGTCGCCATCACCAAAGGTGCTGGTGACAAACAGCACACGTTTGTCCCGCGCCAGCTCGGCCGCCGCGTAGTCATTCATCGACTGCATATCGACCGCCCATCCAGCCTCGCGCAAGCGCTCGGCAAAGGCGCTCGCCAAGGTTTCCGCGTTGCCGGTCTGCGAGGCCCATAGCAGCGTGATGCGCGGCTTGTCCGCAGCGGGCGTCACCCCCAGAGGCAGAACACGGCTGAACATGCCCGCCAGCAGGCCGTTGACCCAAAGGCGATGATCCGGCGCCACGGGCGCGTCGGCGGGAAGCGCCGGCACCGCATTGATGACGCCGGCAGTCATTTCCAAACCGCTGAGAAAGCCGCCGAGATAGGCACTTTCGGAGGTGGAGAACGCGGGAGGTTGCACGGGGGTGATGGCGAGAGCCTCACCAAACTGGCGAATCAACCCGCGACTGACCGATTCGGCGATTGGCGCAAATGCCAGGGCCACCTCCTCCCGCACAGGTGCTGACTCAGGCGCAGCGGTCTGCTGCTCACCAAACCAGGGGGAATCGCTGGCGATCAGCTCGACGCGCTCCAGCGACACGGCGCATACCTTCAATTCCGGCTGTTGTGAAATGGGGTCGATGCGATCGCTGGTGACCGCGTTGACCGCGAGTTGGTCGCCGTAGAGGTCGTTCCAATGAAAAGGGGCGAAACAACTGCCGGGCAGAACCCGGTCGCTGACCAACGCCGGCAGCACCGCCTCACCCCGGCGCGAGAGCAGCCGCACCGGATCGCGGTTGCGAATGCCCAGCTCCGCCGCATCCTCCGGGTGCACCTCCACGAAGGGGCCGGAATTGAGTTTGTTGAGGGTGGCGATCTTTCCGGTTTTGGTGAGCGTGTGCCACTGGTGCTGCAGCCGGCCGGTGTTGAGCGTGAAGGGAAAATCCGCGTCCGGCATCTCCTCCGGATTGACATGGGGTCGGGAGGAAAGCGGGCGCGGCCGGAATCCGTGGCGAAGACAAACTGCGGCCGACTGCCGTCGTCGATCTTCAACGGTTGGCTGACGCCGTTGTTGAGGTAGCGGATGGGGTTGCGATCCGGCTGGTCGGCACTGGCGCAGGGCCATTGCACCGGCTTCTCGCGCAAGCGCGCATAGCTCACGCCGCGCAGGTCGTAGCCCGTCTTGGGGTTATAGGTGCGTTTGATCTCCTCAAACACCTCCTCGGCCGAGCCGTAGTTGAATCCCTCCTCAAAACCCATGGCCCGCGCCACCCGGGCAATAATGTCCCAGTCCGCCAGGGCCTCACCCGGCGGGGCTACCGCCGCCTGCATCAGAGTGAGATTGCGCTCGGAATTGATCATCACCCCTTCCGCCTCCGCCCACAGCGCGCCGGGCAGAAGGATGTCGGCGTAGCGGTTGGTTTCCGTATCGAGAAACGCGTCCTGCGCGATCACCACTTCCGCCGCGCGCAGGCCGTCGATCACGATCTGGCGATTGGGAACGGTCGCCACCGGATTGGTGCAGATGATCCAGCAGGCTTTGATTTCACCGTCGACCATCCTCTGAAACAGATCCACCGTGCCCTTGCCCAAGCGGGTGCTGATGCGGCCTTCCGGCACACCCCAGAGCTGCTCGGCAAAGCGGCGCTCCTCTTCCACCAGCAGCGAGCGCTGTCCCGGCAGACCGGGGCCCATATAACCCATCTCCCGTCCGCCCATGGCGTTGGGCTGACCGGTGAGGGGAGAAAGGCCCGCTGCCGGGCCGGCAGATCTGCCCGGTGGCGAGGTGGAGATTGCAGATGGCGTTGGTATTCCAGGTGCCGTGGGTGCTCTGATTCAACCCCATGGTCCAGCAAGTCATAAAATTGGGCGCCTCGCCCAGCCACTGCGCGGCGCGCTCTATATCGCCCGCCGCCAGGCCGGTAATGTGGCTGACGTACTCCGGTGTGTAAGCGGCGAGAAAGGCGGGCATGGCATCCCAGCCCTCTGTATAACGCGCAATAAAATCCGGATCGGTTTTGCCGTTGCGATGCAGCAGATGCAAAAGCCCGTTGAACAGCGCCAGATCCGTGCCGGGTTTGATCTGCAGAAAGAGGTGAGCCTTGTCGGCGGTGGCGGTGCGGCGCGGGTCGACAACAATCAGGCGGGCGCCAGCTTTGACTCTGTCCATCATGCGCAGATACAGAATCGGATGGCAGTCCGCCATATTGGCGCCCGTGACGAAAAACAGATCGGCGTGATCAAAATCCTGATAGGAACCGGGAGGAGCGTCCGAGCCCAACGACAGCTTATAACCCGCCCCCGCGCTCGCCATACACAGGCGGGAATTGGACTCGATATTGTTGGTGCCGACAAATCCTTTGGCGAGCTTGTTGATGAGGTATTGGGACTCCAGGGACATCTGCCCGGATACATAAAATGCCAGCGCATCCGGGCCGTCCCGCTCCAGGATGGTTTGCAGGCGCTGCGCCGTCGCGGTTATGGCTTGATCGATAGGTGTCCGCACCGGGTCTTGATCGCGCCGATTGCGTACATAGGCGGCATCCATCCGGCCAGGGTGCGTAAGCGCCTGGGCACTGGTGGAGCCCTTGGTGCAGAGCCGGCCGAAGTTGCTCGGATGGTTTTTATCGCCGCTCACCCGGAGGATTTTTTCCCCGTCGGTTTCGAGCACAAGACCACAACCCACACCGCAATAAGGGCAGATACTGGCAAGTGTGCGAGGTGTCTTGGGCATTGGATAACTACGGTCCGGGAGCGCTGAATCAGCCCTTCAGCAAGCCCTATGCCACCGTCCTAAACGGTTACTTTTGCGACATCCAACACTTTGTTTTAATTTATTTTTCTCAAGAAATTCCACGCTATTGCGCGGCGCGACAACCACGAAATCAAACCCGAAAAAACACCTTATTGGTGCATACAAGAAAGCTTAAGCGATATTTAGAGGCATGATTTTTTAGATCTGCAATTCTCACAGCTCCATAACAATGCCGAATTGCACCAAAAAGAATCGACATATCCCGCAAACCCTTTCCCTGCGCACGTTGCACAGCAGCAAAAAACTATTCTTCACTATCTCAAGCTGCTAGGCTTTTGCCCGCTCAACGTCGGCGGAGGATCACAGGCCACGCCACTCACCCCCTTCATCACTGCACGGAGTCCTTCATGCGCAATACTGTTGCTTCATTAGGCAAAATCACCGCCTCTATCGGCAAAGTCATCGCCCTCGCCCTGCCGCTCTACGCCGCAACCGGGCATGCGGAAAGCGGTATCTATCTCGGCGGCTCGTTCGGCAATGCCACCGTCGGCTTTAACCCCAACAGCAACATTGACGTCAAAGACGACGATATTGGGTACAAACTGTTCGGCGGGGTTAAATTCACCCTGCTCGCCGCCGAAGTCGGCTATGTGGATTTTGGCAAAGTGGAAAAAAGCGGTTTTACCGGCGATCTGAATGGCTTCAACGCCTTTGGCATCCTGTCCTTCGGACTGGGGCCGGTCAGCCTGTTCGGCAAAGCGGGTGGTTTTGTGTGGGAATCGGATTTCAGCAACGCTCAAGATACCTACAAAGAGGACGGTTTTGACCCAGCCGTCGGCGTGGGAGCGGCCATCAATCTGGGCAGCCTGGGCGTGCGCGCTGAGTACGAGTATTACGATATCGACGGATTCGACGAAGTTTCCATGTTCTCCCTGGGCGCCGTTTACTGGCTGTTCTGATCCTCTGCCGGCGGAGCTCTCCGCCGGTTTCCCACCCCATAGCTCCTCCCATTCAAGTGCCACAGAACCTGGTTTTCGCGAGCCAGTTCACAACTGGCGAGACATTTCACACCATGATTAGGCGCTAAAATAAGCGCCGGCTCAGCCGCGTAGCGTGTCTTCCTTGTTTCCTCTCTCGGCCGGTGCCACAGCAGCGCTAACCAGTGCATTCATAACAATAAATTGAGGCTATACAAGCATGCGTACCTTGATCCCGATCATCCTCGCCACCTGCGCCCTGTCGGCCTGCGGCGGCGGTTCAAGTTCCGGCAACACCAGTTCGTCATCCTCTAGCTCCAGCAGCTCCTCATCGAGCAGCTCCAGCAGTAGTTCCAGTTCATCCAGCAGCTCCTCGTCGAGCAGCTCCAGTTCCTCATCCAGCTCCAGCTCCAGCTCGGGCGGTTGCGGCGGCGCGCTGATCTGTGCGGATTTCGACAGCAGCGCCAATTTGCCCACGGGCTGGACCGCTTCCGACGCGAATAACGTCCGGGTATCCAGCGAAAAGGCTTACAGCGGTACCCGCTCCGTCAAGATCACCTCTCCGGGCGGCGGCTATAAGTCCAACAATCTGGTCCACAGCCTGACCAGTTTTCCAGACCTGCGCCAAACCGTTTACGGGCGCATGATGATTAACCTGAGCAGCCAGAACAGCCGCGGCGGTGACTTCACCTTTATCCAGGCAGATGGTCCACCGAAAGCACAGTCCGGCGCTCCATCCGTTACTTCTGTCATGTATCGAGGCCGAGTAAACGGAAGCACCGATCACTTCATGGCGAACTATGAAACCTGGGCGGACGCCAACAACGATAACAACAATGAGTGGAATACCGACTGCTGGAAGCATCCATCCAATACCAACCCACCACCGCAGAATTATCTGATTCCGAAAGACCAGTGGGCGTGTGTGCAGTGGCATTTCGATGGTTCGTCCAACACGTTGAAGTTCTGGCTCAACAACAACGAGCTGTCGCAGATTCAGGTTGTGAATATGGGTGACGGTTGCAAGATGGATATACCAAATCCAAACCGCCAAAATGGCGTCTGGTGGGCCCCAGAATCATTTAACAATATCCGCCTGGGGATAGAGCAATATCACGGCTCTGCCAGCGCGCGCACCATGTACATTGACGACGTTGCCATCGATGACCGCATGGTGAGTTGTCCGGACTAAGCGGACTTACTTTTTTGCAGGGCGAGCACTCTGCAAACGATGCGCATAAAAAACCCGCGGTAACGCGGGTTTTTTTATGCCTGATAAACGGCGATCAATGCTCCCCGTAAAACGCGTTCATCTTGTCCTCGACGGTCTTTGAAATATCCATCTTCATCAACTCGGAGATCTGGTCCAACTTGGCCACACGCAGACGGTGCAAGTGCATGGCGGGGATTTTACCGTTGAGAGATTTGAGATCACGGTTAATCATCACCGGCAGGAAGGGCTCTTTCGGCAGGTATTTCTGGCGCACCTTTTCCAACCCCTCGTGGAGGGGAATGGACTTGGGTTTGCCGGTTTTGCTGCAGCGGTAAACCAGCTTCAGCCCTTTCTCCGGTGCATTCAAATTGGTCACTTCCGTGGGGATGATATAGAGCCCGGTAGGCTCCACCGCATCGGAATCAATATTGTTGAACGTATCGTGCGCCGCGAAGGCGTTGGGCAGAGCCACCAGCTTGCGGCCGTCGTGGCCGAAGTGGACGATTTCATAGTTCGAATACAACTGGCTGACTGTTCCAGAGAACAGGCAGAGCGCCGCTTCAAAACGCTTCAAAAAACCGAATGTTTGCTCCGGGAAAGTGTTGCCACCCAGACTCCATACGAGATCCTGATTCACTGAGCCGCCGATCATAAAATGTGACCTACCGCAAATTTCCGACATCTGAAATATAGTCTTGCGGCGCCTAAATTCACAGTGATTAGCCCACTGGAACTAGTCCGGCACTTAACTCCACCCAATCTATACTCCTTGCAGAGGCTGCTTTCCGAGGCGAGCAGCCGCCAACTTTTCTGCCGGGAGCAGCAGATGAATGAGAAAAAGAACCTGGGCTTTTGGCTGCTGGCAATGTTTTGCGGACTGTGGCTCCTTCTGCTAGCAGGCTTGCTAGCCTGGTTGCTGTGGTCGACCAACACCCAGCAAGGCCGGCAAAACCGGCTCTGGCTCGCCTACTACGCCAACAGCGTCGCGGCCAACCTTGCACAGCGGGATGCGGAGGCCGCAGGCCCGGAGTTTCTGCGCCTGCTTCAGGTGCCTGGTTTGCATCAGGCTTGTGTCTACTTCGATCAGACGCTGACCATCCAGCTGGTGGCAGCAACCCCCGAAACCTGCGCCACGCAGCTTGGTGCGGAAGCCGCTCGACCGCCGGAGCGCAAAAGCGTAACCGTGCAGATCCCCTTTACCAGTCGCGACGGGCACGCGGGGCAATTGGTTTTCCACACTGATGACCCGCGCCCGGCGCTACTCCCAATTGCCGCGCTCCTGTGCCTTTTTATCGTCTCACTGGGGATAACCGCCGCGGCCGTCAGCCGGCTTTACCTGCGCCGCCAAGAGGAATTCCTTCAGGCGCAACCGCTGCGCGAACTGAAAGATCTCTGTCAGACCCTCTACCAGACGCAGAACTATCGCCTGCGCGCGAAGGATTACCCCAAGTCGCCTTACAAGATGATCGCCCGCATGCTCAACCAGATGCTGGAGGAACTGCAGACCAACGAGAACGAGCTGCAGGAATACGCCGTGCAGATCCAGGAGAAAAACGACCAGCTGGTAGCGCAGAAACGCCTGCACCAGGACCGCAGCCAGAATCTGCAGAAAATGTTTGCCGGGGCCAGCCACGACCTGCGCCAGCCGCTCCAGGCGATGATCATTTTCGTCGCCGCCATCAAGGAACATGCATCGCCGAAACAGGAACCTCTGATCCAAAAACTGGAACAGGTGGTGGACAACCTCAACGATCTGTTCACCGACCTGCTCGATATCAGCAAACTCGAATCCCGCATGACGCGGGTGCCCAAACAAAACCTCGCGTTACAACCGCTGCTGGCCAAGATCTACGACGAATTTGAAGCACTGGCGAATGAAAAACGCATCGAGCTGCGTCTGTATAACCGCGACCTGACGGTGTACTCCAATCCGAATATGCTGGAGCGGATCATCCGTAACATGATCAGCAACGCGATTCGCTACACCCGCACCGGCGGGGTTTTGATCGGCTGTCGCAAGCGCGAGAATGCGGTGTGGATCGAAGTGTGGGACACGGGGCGCGGTATCCCACAGGAAAAGATGGGCGAGATCTTCAACGAGTTTGTGCAAATCAAGGACGAGGACAGCGGGCCGAGCAAGGGCGTTGGCCTCGGCCTGTTCATCGTCAAACGCCTGGCGCAACTGCTGGATCACTCCATCATCGTCACTAGCCAGCTGCGGCGCGGCACCATGTTCCGGGTGGTGGCGCCAGGACAGGTACAATTGGGAGCGCCCGTCCCACAGATTCCCCTGGTGGCGGTTTCCGCACCAGTGATAATCCCCGCGCCCCCGCTGTCTCCCGCGATCGCTCATAAAATTCTGCTGCTCGACGACGACGACGAAGTGCGTTCGGCAATGGTGCAGTTATTGGAAAGCTGGGGCTGTCAGGTAATGGCGTGGGCCAGACTTGAAGACATGCTAGGGGATGTGACCCCGACAAGCGCCGGCGACCTGATGATTTCCGACTTTCAGTTGGACGTGGATACAGACGGTATAAAGGCTATTGAAACGATCCGTCGCCAGATGGCGCGCCCCATTCCCGCACTGCTAATCACCGGGACCCAGGACGCATCACTCTTACAACGCATTGATGCCAGCGGCATTCCTTTCCTGCGCAAGCCCGTGCGGCCGGCGAAACTGCGGGCGCTGCTGCAAGCATTGGCCAATCCGCCGGATGCTTGAGAATCAATCCAACAAACCGCGATCCTTCGCCAAAAACACCGCCTGGGTGCGGCTGCTGGCGGCGAGTTCACGGAGGATGGCGGCCACATGCACTTTAACGGTGCTAGGCGACATGTTCAGCTGGCGGGCGATTTCTTTGTTGGAGAGGCCGTTCTTCATCTGTTGGAGCACATCCATCTGGCGCTGGGTGAGCTGGATTCTGCCGCCGGAGGACGTTTGAAATGCCATGGCAGGCACAGCCGTTGCGGGCGCTCCCATGGCCTCAAGGGGAATGTAGATGCCGCCGTTCAGCACTAGTTGGACGGCGGACAGCATGACATCTGGGGTGGAAGTTTTGGGGATGAAACCACTGGCGTGTTCTTTCAGCGCGAGCTGGATTAATCCCGAATCTATATGGGCGGACAGCAGGATCACCGGCAGTTCGGGACGTGCCGCTTTAAGCGCTCGCAATACTTCGACGCCGTTTGAATCCGGCAAGGTGTAGTCGAGCAGCACCAGATCGATTTCCGGGTGATCGCCCGCCACCTGCAAAGCGGCAGCGGCCGTGCCCACTTCCAACACCAGCGCATCACCCGACATTTTCTGCAGCAGTACCACCAAACCCGCGCGAAACAGCGCGTGATCGTCCACCAGCAGAAATGTGAAATTGTCATCCATAGATTGAACTGTAGTTGCCTTAAAAAGGCAGGTAGACCCCGCCCTCAACAATGCGCCTTTATTCTGTCGTGACGCATATGGAATTAATCGACCTATTAACTATGGCCTATGAGTCCGAATAAGCAACCTGAGGGCGGCGATAGGCCGCACAAAAAGTAGACTAAACTTAGTCAAGGAAACATGCGCCAAACCGCTCCGGTCCTGAGGTCATTCCATGCCAGTTGCCGAGATCATGACCCGCAAACTCATCACCGTGTCACCGGAGCTGTCGATCGCCGAAATCCAGCCCATGTTCACACAGTTCCATCTCCACCACCTGCTGGTGGTCGAAGAGGAAAACTGCTCGGCATCATCTCGGACCGCGACGTGTTGCGTAACGTGAGCCCCTTCGTGCACACCAGCGCGGAAGACAAAAAAGATAGTTTCACCCTCACCCGCAAAGCGCGTCAGATCATGACAACGGATGTAGTGACCGTGGAATCCAAGCTGGGCATCCGCGACGCCTGCGAATTGCTGCTGCAGAAAAAGGTGGGGCTGCTGCCGGTAGTGGACGGGGACAAGCTGGTAGGGGTGGTGAGTTGGCGGGACATACTGAGTTATTTCATTCAATAACTGCTCATCCTAAGTCCGCGCAGGGAAACCCGGCGTCCGTGCCGGGAGTAATATCAAGCGGTTGCGACGGGAGTTGCGTCCGGCTGTTCGGCGTGCTGATGGTCTCGGGCGATCAGCATATAGATCGCCGGAATCACGAACAGGGTGAACACGGTTCCAATGGCCATCCCGCCAACCAACACCAGACCGATGGAATTGCGCGCTTCCGCGCCCGCTCCCGTTACCAACACCAAGGGGAAGTGACCCGCAACCGTTGCAACGGATGTCATCAGAATCGGCCGCAAACGGGTCAGTGACGCTTCCCGCACCGCTTCCAGCTTGGCCCTCCCCTGCTCCTGCAGCTTGTTGGCGAACTCCACCACCAGAATCCCGTTCTTGGCGATCAGACCCACCAAGGTGACAAGACCAACCTGTGAATAGATATTCAAAGTCGTCGTCCAGCCATCGGTCCAATACTGCATCTGCGGATTGGGCATTTTTAGGAAGGTAAAGATCATGGCACCGAACATCGCCAAGGGCACGGAGCCCAGCAGGATCACGAAAGGATCGCGGAAACTGTTGAACTGCGCTGCGAGCACCAGAAAGATCGCCACCACCGCGAGGGTGAACGCCGGCAGGAACTTGTTGCCCTCGCGGCGCAACTGGCGGGACTCGCCGGTGTAATCGATCATGTAGCCTTGCGGCAAAATCTGCGCCGCCTCGTCCTCAAGGAAACGCAGCGCGTCGTCCAGAGGCTGAATCGCAACACCGCTCAGCTTGACGGCATTCAGCTGCTGAAAGCGGTTTAGTGAACGCGGCACAGTGCGGTGCTGGATTTCCGCGATGGTGCTGAGGGACACCAGTTTGCCCTCCGGCCCGGTCACGTAGATCTGCTCCAGCTGATCCGGATTGAGCCGGTCCACACGCTTCATCTGCGGGACCACGCGATAACTGCGCCCGCCAATATTGAAGCGGTTGACGTAACCGCCACCCAGCATCACGCCAAGATCCGCGCCCACCTGCTGCATGTCCAACCCGAGATCGGCAACCTTGTCGCGATCAAGCACCACATGCGCTTCCGGCAGGTCCACCCGCGTATCAATGATCGGCGGGAACGCGAACATGCCGCTCTGCATGGCCTTCATCTGCAATTGCTCGGCGAACTTGAGAATCTCTTCCGGTTCGGCGGTGGAGGCAATAATGACTTCCACAGGAAAGTCGCCACCACCCGGCAGTGCGGGGGTGTCACCGGGAACATGTTGATGCCGGGAATGGCACCCAGACGCTGGGTCGCTTCCGGCATCAGATCGAACACCGAGCGCTCGCGCTGTTCCCATGGCTCCAACACCATGCCGCCGAAGCCGCTGGTGGGCATGGTGAGCTGGAAGGTGAACTCGGTCTCGGGGAAGGTCATGAAAACGCGGTTGGCCTCGGCGGCGTAGATACTCGCCTGCTCCATGGAGGAATTCGATGAACCCTCGACAATGCCGAAGATAACCCCCTGGTCTTCGGTCGGCGCCAGCTCTTTCACCGATACCATGAACATGGGGATCGTCAAGATGGAAATCACGCCCCAGACAATATAGACGGCAACCCGGTTGCGCAGCGTCACGTCCAGCCAGCGGCTGTAGCCATCGCGGATGCGATCAAAGGTGTGCGCCACTTTGGCGGCAAAACCATGACTCTCGATGTCCCGCGTCAACATACGCGCCGACATCATGGGCGACAGGGTCAAGGCCACAATGCCGGAAATGGTCACTGCGCCCGCGAGGGTAAAGGCAAATTCGCGGAACAGTGAGCCGGTCAACCCGCCTTGCAGACCTATAGGCAGATAAACCGCGATCAAGGTTGCTGTCATGGCGATCACCGGTCCCACCAGTTCGCGGGCACCGAGCAGGGCCGCCTCGGTGGGACTCTTGCCTTCGCTTATATGGCGCTCAACGTTTTCCACCACCACAATCGCGTCATCCACCACAATCCCCACGGACAACACAATGGCCAGCAGCGTCAGCAGATTGAGACTGAAGCCGAACAACTGCATCAGAAAAACCGCGCCAATCAGAGACAGGGGAATGGCGATAACGGGAATGATCACCGAACGTATAGAACCGAGGAACAGAAAGATAACGCCCACCACGATCAGCAGGGTTTCCGTCATGGTTTTCAGTACTTCATGGATGGAGCTTTCGATGTAGGCCGTGGCGTCGTAGGCGATCACCCCCTCAAGCCCGCGCGGCAGGGAAGCCTGCATCGCTTTCATCTCCTCGCGGACGAGCTGCATCACATCCAGCGAATTGGCATTCGGGAGCGGCCAAATACCCATGAAGACGGCGGTTTTGCCAGAGTAGCGCACTTCGCTGTCGTAACTTTCCGAGCCGAGAACCACATCCGCCACATCGCGCAGACGGATGACGGCGCCATTCTCCGAACGCACCACCAGATCCTGGAACTCCGACACTTTGGACAAATCCGTATTGGCCGAGAGATTAACCTGGATGTAACTGCCCTTGGTTTTACCCAGGGCGGCGAGATAATTATTCGATGCCAGAGCCTGGCGGATCTGCACTGGCGTCACATTCAAGGCCGCCATACGTTCGGGCTTCAGCCAAATGCGCATGGCGAAGGTGCGGGCACCGAGAACGTCCGCCCGCTGCACTCCCTCCAGGGCCGACAGACGCGGTTGCACCACGCGGCTGAGGAAGTCCGTGATCTGATTGTCCTCCAGAATATCCGAGCTGAAGCTGAGGTAAGCCGACGCGAAGGCGCTGTCCGCGCTCTCGACGTTGATCAGCGGCACTTCCGCTTCCGGCGGCAGGTCGCCGCGCACCTGATTGACCTTGGCGGTAACTTCCGACAGCGCCTTGATCGGATCGTAGTTCAGCTGCAGGCGCACCTGGATATTGGAAATACCCTGGGAGCTCTGCGACTGGATATAGTCGATGCCGTCGGCACCCGCGATGGCGCGCTCCAGCGGGGTGGTGATAAAACCGCGCACCAGCTCGGCACTGGCGCCGATATAAGCGGTGCTCACGGTAATAACCGCGTTGTCGCTGCGCGGATACTGGCGCACGGTAAGCGAGGAGATCGCCTGCAAACCGGCGATGATAATGATCAGGTTGACCACTATCGCCAACACCGGGCGGCGAATGAAGATATCGGTAAAGGATTTCATAGGCATGGGCTACGGAAGTTGTACGGGCGACGTGCGGGGCGGCCGAAGCCGCCTCAACCTTAGGAATCTTTGGGTGTGGGCGTCAGAGAGAAAGTTGGTTTGATCTCGTTGTTGACGGCCACCGGCGCACCGTTCTGCAACTTGAACACACCCGAGACCACCACTGTCTGCTCTTCACTGACACCTTTAGTAATGGCGACAAAATCCCCCAGAGTCCTGCCGAGCTGGACAAACTGCTGGCGTGCCACCAAGTGCTTTTCGCCGGTCGGGCTGGTTTCCTCTTCGACGACGAATACTGAATCGCCATAGGTGGCGTAAGCCACTGCCGTAGTAGGCACCGCCAATACCGGCTCCTGCTGGGGCAGAATCACCTTCACCGATCCGAACATACCGGGCAGCAGTTTCTGCTCGGGATTTTCCACGGTTGCCTGTACCCGCACATTGCGGGTGGCAGGGTCCACTTCCGGATCTATCGCGGTGATAACACCTTCAAAAGTCTGGCCGGGCGCCGCATCGGTTTTCATACGCACCGGCAGACCGGGTTCAATCAGCGCGAGGCTTTGTTGCGGTAGAGAAAAATTGAGAAACATGGTGTCCACGGCCTGCAGCGACACAATGGGTGCGCCGCTCGCCAGATCCTGGCCCACATTCACCAGACGAATACCGAGCCGCCCACCAAAAAGGAGCTTTAAGCGTTTTCTTGGCAATGCTGGTACGAAAGGTATCGGCCTGGGCCTGGGCTTCTTTGTAGCGCGCCTCGGAGGTATCGAGATCCGCCTTGGAGGAAGCGCGCTTGGTGTACAGCTCGCGCACCCGCTCCACATTGACTCGCGCCAATTCGACATTGGCTTCGGCAGCGCGCAATTGCGCGGTTTCCGAAGTCACGTCCTGCTGAATCAGCGGTGCACCTTTTTCCACTCGACTGCCAGGAGTGAAATAAATCTCGGTGACGCGACCGGGAATGTCCGCCGCAATGACCACACCCTGGACCGCCTCAAGCGACGCCACTGCATCCAGCGACACCTCCCAGGTCTGCTTTTCCACTTTATGAGTCGCGACTGTGGCGGGCGGTGGGGTCATGGTGGATGCGGCCGAAATCAGGTCGCGAATCTGAATCGCTTTAATGCCTCCAAGAAGGCCAATCAACGCGAACAACGCAAGCAAAGTGAAAGCAACGTTCTTGATCATGAGGCGACTACCGCTAACTAGGGGAAACCGGCCCGGCTCCGCGCCGGACGTTAAACTGCAAAATCGGGAAGGATGACTTAAATGATGACCGGAGCGGATGCGCAAACAGCAAACCGGGCCGTGCATGCTACGGTATCAAATAAGTTTCAGATGCAAAAAAATGTAACCGCGCACCGTGGCGCTGGCCACATGCATACAGCGGTCCGACACTAGGTGGTTCCTTGAGGGAGTCTGGTGAGTCCGTTGACAGCGGCGGAGAATATAAACCCTAAATCAGGGCGGAGCAAGGCACAAACCGACTAGTTTGTCTCAAGTGAAAAGCCCGCGTGGCGGGCTTACCAACCAAGCCTAGGAATCAGACTTAGGTTCAAGCCACTGCACGGCGCGCAGGTTCCGGGCGCAGGGATTCAATACGGGCCGCGAGCCGATCCGAATGCTCTTGTTCACGATCCATTATCTCCTTGAGCAGATCGCGCGTGGCAATGTCCCGGGCAGCGACAAAACGAATCATTTCACGATAGATGTCGATCGCAATCCGCCCGCCAATCAGATCCTCTTGCAACATATCTAACTGGCTTTCCGTACAGGTGTAATCACTGTAGCCGCGCTGTGCAAGAACATGGGGATTGAAATCCGCATGGCCACCGAGCTCCGTAATACGTGCAGCTATTTTTTCCACGTATCCCTGTTCTTCCGTGACATGCTGCATAAACTCCGAGTCGGCGAGCTTGATTTCCTCACCAGGAGCGGCAAATCCGTGGCTGGCGAAATAATGCGCCTTATAACGCATGGTACAGATCAGCGCGGTGGCCATCGCCTCATTCAGCAGATCGATAACTGCGTGCTTGGAATGTTCCTCATTTTGGGAACAAGCGATCATATAGCGGCGCGCCCTCGCCCGCCTGGAACTCATATCATCAATAAAAGTGGTATTTGACATTGGGTACCCCTCGCAGAGCGGACGCTAAGCGATCCGCGTCCTCATGGATTCAATCAATCGCGCATGATCTAGCGGCTACATAATCTAGCGGCTAAATGTCCACATGCTTGGTTATGCGGTTGATCACTTCAGCGCAGCTGCATTTTTGCGACTTGCCGCTTACTCACAAATATCCATCTGTCTATCTATGTCTGCATTAGGCGATGTCTGTCTGCATTAGAAGACGATGCCTGTCTGCATTAGGCGACTGCTCGTGAGCGACAGCCGATTTTGCAGATTCCATGCCAGCGACCGGCAAACCACCGGAGCCCCGCGAATCGGCAAACACGTGAAAAAATCCATCCAAAGAAGAGCCGAGATTTACACAGATTGCAACGCTTTTTGCAAAAACTGAACTGGCACCCCAACAATGCCCGGAATTCGCGCCAACATATAAAACAATTCCTTATAAAAAATAGAAAAATTCGAGTGGCACAGAATCAGCTTTATCGGTCGGATCGGCATCCTGCGGACATATTATGGAAACGCTACAGAACAAGACCGAAATTTTTGAAACAAGCCAGCCTACAGCTCCGCTGTCATTGCGGATCCTGACGCTGGTTGTCGTGATCACAATTATTTATTTCGCCAAAATGATTCTGCTGCCAATACTGGTGGCGGCCTTTATAGCGCTGTTCGCCTCGCCCATGGTGCGTTCGCTGGAAGACTTCCGCATTCCAAAACCTTTGGCCAGCCTGCTGTTGGAGGCGGCGTTGATCATAGGCGTCATCTATATATTTTCACTGTTATTCGAACCTGCTATGCGCTGGCTGGAAGCGGCACCACTTATAGGTGATCGTCTGGCTGATGGCATTCGACAGGTATCCGCCAGTTTTGGCGTCGCGCGCAATTCAGCAGCGGGAGACGCATCCTCCGCTATAGAACAGGCAATGGACTCCACCATGGTCAGCCTTGCCTCCATGTTTGCGCAAACCACCGTGCTACTCATAGTGCAGGGATTTGCCGTCATCATCATGATTTATTTTTTTCTCGTCTACGGTGACGACCTGATGCGCAATATCGTCAAAGCGCAGCAGACGTTCTCTGATAAAAAATTGACCGTCATTATGTTTCAAGTGATTCGCGATGACGTATCCATGTACATCCTCTGGGTCTCATTGATCAACGTCGCTCTCGGTATCTGCACTGCGGTGGCACTGTCACTTGCCGGCGTCCAGGATGCTTTTCTCTGGGGAGCTCTGGCGACGATTCTCAATTACGCACCATACGTGGGGCCGCTGGTTTTGATCGGTATATTGACCGCCGTCGGCTTTGCCGAACACGAATCCTTACTCGGTATCGCCAAGGCGCCCGCTATTTTCTTCGTGCTCAACCTGATTGAAGGTCAATTTGTCACTCCAACGGTGCTAGGACGCAGATTCAACATCAACCCCCTGCTGGTGGTTTTATGGATGTTTATTTGGGGCTGGTTGTGGGGCGTGGGCGGCATGTTGCTGGCGATACCGTTACTGATGTGCATAAAACTCGCGTTGCATCATCTGCGCTTGATCGGTAATTGGGTGGAAATCTTCAACGGCTGTACTCACGAAGAAGCCAACCCTAACTGTAAAAAACTCGGGTTTCTTGCAAAGTTTACAAAAGCTCGAACGGAAACCGACTCCACCAGCTGATATTCAGCACTGGCACGGTTCTTGTTATTTCAACCTCGCGCAGCCGGTAACTGTCCTGGCAAAGCCTGGAAAGCGCCTTTACCGGATCAATTAAAAAACTGACACAGGAAATGCCTTATGAATATTCAGCAACCCACCACAAGTGCACGTCCGACCTTCGAAACCGAAAAGCCCAATGGCAACCATCAGGAGCGCATTCGCTCTTCCGAACACAATATGAGCGAACAAGCAGCACGTATCGGCGACGCGTTGGAGCAGATGAAAAAAGCCTCAGCGAGCATTTATGATGCGGTAGCTTGCTTCGGTCTGGCATCTGGCGACATCGCCAAAATCAAATTCAGTGAGGGCAAGCGCAAAGCTTGGGAGCTAGAAGAGCAAGCCGAAAGCAAAATGGCTGAAAAACCTTTGCTATACGTCGGCGCCGCATTCGCGCTGGGCTGGTTATTTTCTCGTCTAACCCGTTAATCATTAATAATTACGGCGATCCATTCCGCAGCGGGAAATAAAAATGACAGCGAGCACAGAGACAGAATCCAGAACCGACGAAACACTCACCTCGAACGCGGCAGAGCCTCGCGAGAATCCATCACTGATGGTGCTCGCCGGGGACGCCCTGGCCGTGGCCAAAAGCTTTTGGAGCTGGTAGCTCTGGAATTCAGCTTGGCCATAGGGTCACTGCCAAAAATCGTTGGACTTGTTATCGCCCTCTTTTTTCTGTCTCTGTTCGCCTGGCTGTCGATTGCCGCTGCGGTTGGCTGGCTGGCTTACGCCCTGCTGGGTTCGGCCGGCTGGGGGATCGCCGGCTTCCTGGCGATGCAAATAATAGCTTTATTGGTATGCCGCTCTTTAATGGCAACTTATGTGAAATATCTGTCACTGCCAAACACACGCGACTTTGTTAAAACCATGCGAGAAAATTTCCGTGAAGCAACTCGCTGAAATCCAATCTCATACCATGCGCCTTATTGGTGAATACCAGCTTTTGCAAACCCATTGGCGCGCACATCCACTAAGCGACTTTCGCTACAAAAAAGTGTTATTTATCGGCGGTGGTGCGCTTTTGGTCTGGCTATCCAGGTATCCTGCTGTGCGTCGAACTTACGTTTTGGCCAGCCTTGTCACAAAAACCCCTTTCAATTAAAGTACGGAACGCCAAATGGCCCTCTTCACTGCGCAGCAGAGAAAAAGACGCGTCACTTTGGTGGGTTTAGCGATAAAGCCAGATGGGTGCGCTCAAGGAAATGAGGAACTGATTAACTCTGCAACAGCGGAGTGCACCTTTCGGGGTCAGGGTGAAGATGGCTTTCCCCCAAAACCTAACCTTGGAAATGGTGAATCCTAAGGCTCTCCATGATGTTCTTTGCTTCCCTGAGGCTATTTATCTTGGATCGACGCCCTCATATACGCGGCGCCGATTGCCGTGTTTCCAAGGGTGCATAAGTAAAGCTGGGCGGAATCCGGATGTTTCTGCACAACATAATTCTTATTAAACGTTCAGACTCCACGTCACCACATTGCCAGTGGCACGTTGAGTTTAAACAGGTTTATCCGCGAGTTTAAAAACAACTCGCGTGGATACGCCACCGGCGGAGTTGTACTCCGTTCGTCAATGACCGGTCCGTGCCGGTTGGATTGTGCCGTCCGCCTGTATTGAGGCAGTCCGGACGTGTGATGCGAAACTGTTTTTAGAGGAATAGTTGGTGGCAAATATTCTGCTGGTAGACGACGACACGAAGTTTTTGACTGCAACAACCGATCTCTTGCAGATGCTGGGGCACACCGTCAAGGGAGCCAGTTCCGTCGAAGAAGCCAAAACCATGGCTGTGGCCGGCGATTACACTCACGCCATTCTCGACCTGATTCTTCCTGATGGCAGCGGTCTCCATGTGCTCGATGCACTGAATGCCGGAAATCATAATCTGCAAGTGGCGCTGGTTACCGGGCATGCGTCCATCAAGTCATTTGTGATGAACCTGTATGGCCCGAATATCAAATACCTTATCAAGCCTATTGATCTCGAACAGCTCAACGCTTTTCTTGCCAGCACCAGCGGCAGTGGCCAACCCGGCCAGGACAGTGGCATCAAGAAACACTTTGGCCATCTGGTAGGTGAATCCGCAATCATGCAGAAGTTGTATGAAATGATCGAACGCGTCTCTACCACCCAGGCCAACGTCATGCTTGTTGGTGAAAGCGGCGCGGGCAAGGAGGAAGTGGCGGCTTCCATTCATTTCGCCAGCCAGGCGCGCGGCAACTTTGTTCCCATCAACTGTGGCGCCTTCAGCACCGAGCTGATCAACAGCGAGCTGTTTGGCCACGAAAAAGGTGCCTTTACCGGAGCTATCAATCGCAAACCGGGAGTATTCGAGCTCGCTCAGGATGGAACTCTCTTCCTCGACGAAATAACCGAAATGCCCATCGACCTGCAGCCCAATCTTCTGCGGGTGCTGGAGTCACGCAAAGTTACCCGCCTGGGCGGCACAAGCGCGCTGGACGTGAATTGCCGTGTGGTGTCGGCGACCAACCGACCGGAACATGAAATCGCACGAGATAAGAAACTGCGGGAAGATTTGTATTTCCGACTGGCGGTTTTCCCGATCCATATTCCGCCCCTGCGCATGCGCAAAGATGATATACCACTGTTGGTGGATCATTTCCTTACCGACCTGAACCTGCAATACAACGCGAAAATCGGCATTCGTGAGGAGGACCTGCACCGGCTCTGCCAATACGACTGGCCAGGCAACGTGCGCGAGTTACGCCACTGCCTCCACCGCGCCTATATCATGGCCGATCAGGGAACGGGGAAAATCCGATTGCCTGAGCGCATTCAATCCCCTTTCTCGCGTTTGGAGACAACGCAAAATAATGGCATACATTTTGGAAAGACAGTGGAAGACGTGGAGAGAGAACTGATTCAAACCACCTTGGAGCATCTCGACGGCGACAAGAAAAAGGCGGCAGAAATGCTCGGAATCAGCCTCAAAACTCTCTACAACCGGTTGAACAGCTATACCAACACGTGCGCGGATGAGTCATAGGGTTTTGCGCGCACCGGTAAAGCCAATCGCCTTTTATTGTCACCTACCAATGGAGAAGCCATGAAACGCTCCACCAGCGCGCTCATTCACGATATCCGCAATCCACTGAATACAATTTCCATCAATGCTGAACTTGGCAAGCTGACATTGCAGAAAACTGGTGATGTAGCCAAAGCAATTCAGATTTTTGAAACGATCATTGCGGAATGTCAACTTTGCAGCAAAAGAATCACGGAGCTGAAAGACAGCCTGCAGGATGAGCCCGCAGCGGAAACCCTTCTTAAAGAGGAGCGGAGTTAAATTCCGCTCTCCTGCTATTACTTTTGTACGGCCGAGCATCAACAACAATATCAACACCACATACAACCAATAAAGCGTCTAAGATTTCGGATCGGCGAGACGCTTTTAATCCTTTAATTACTCCTCTATATCTCGCAGAAACTCAAATCTCAGCAAGCGATGGTAAAACGCCCCTGATGAATATAGGTTTGCTCCACGGGCGCAAAACGCAGCTCCTTAAGCGCAGCCTGAATGACAACAGCGTCATTCAAAGCGCGATGAAGAGGCAGAGCAAGCCGCGCCGCTATGCGCGATTTAACTCGCTGATATTGCGCCTGCTGGTAATCGTCCAACAGATATTCGATGGCGCTGCAACGCGCCAGGGCGGGCATTTTTGCCGCGTTGAAAAGAGCGTGAAACCAGTGACAGTCGTGCACCCAACAGTCGCTGTAGAGTGTCATACCATTGCAAATGGCGTTGATGTCGCGACAGATTTCCTGCACCGGCCGTCCCTCTTTCAACAGATAAGGACGCGCGATTCCGTGGATTTCCTGGGCGCTTTTATCCCAGTGCAACCAATTCGGTTCGGGGCGAATTAACGATTGGTAGCGAGTGCCATCGGGCAGCACTATGCCAATCTCAATGGGATAGCTCTCCCTGCCAAAGCCGGAGGCCTCTATATCCAGTACTGCCACATCTCTTGCCGCCGCTCCGCTTAGAGTTTTCATAACCAAAATCCAACACCGAGTCATTTAATAGAAGTTGAGATACCCATAGGCAATCACTGTGCCACGTAAGGAAAACTCCTAATCGATCTGGCGCTCTATCCGGGCCTCGACATTTGATTATTGGGGTTTTTCTCTCTTCACTCTTTAACGTTCAACGACACGCCATCCCTACCCTGAGTAGGCAACGCAACATATAAATAACCAGGGGATGAAGCAAACATGTAAGTTTTGATGGCGCCTGTTGTAATTACTGCAGAAGAAAAAAGAATTTATCCGCCGCACTGGCGCGTCGACTTAAATGCCTTAGTACAAACCTTAAGCGAAGCTCATAGGGAAACGAGACAATATGCGGAATGCGGCGATGCGAAAGAAGTAAAATCCACAGCATAAATCAGCTGGCACAAATTCCGCATACTCATGCTGCGTGTTAAACCACCACTAGGAGAAAACTATGTTAAAGGCACATGTTTTGGCAATGTTATTGGCGGTATTTGGGGCAACTTCATTTTTAGTCGGTTGCGACTCTAATGATGGTCCAGTCGAAAAAGCAGGCGAGCGCCTTGACGACGCCTACAAAGATACCAAAGACGGCGTAAAAGACGCCGCGGATGATGCTGGCGACGCTATTGAAGACGCTACAGACTAACCACGAACGAGACGACAGGCCCGCCTGTCGTCTCTTTTGATGCTGATGCGAACACTTCAAGACTCACATTCGGGTTCTTTGCGTTTCAAGTAGGAAAAAAACTGAAATATCAGGAAGCTCATTACGGATAAAACAATGGCGATCTCATAACGAGCGTAGGCCACGGAAATACCAATTGCCCCAGTGATCCATATTCCCGCTGCAGTGGCAGTCCCGCCCACCCTGCCCGACTCTTTTACTATGGCGCCGCCGCCGATAAATCCAATCCCTGTGATAATCCCATACATCACTCTTGCCTCCGCTTCCGATCCTTCGTAGACGCTCATTGCCACCAGCATAAATGCGCAGGAGGCGATAGTGACCAGAGGAAATGTGCGCAGCCCAGCGCCGCGGGAACCATGCTCGCGATTAAAGGCAATCGGCAACGCCAGGGCAAAGGCAATGCCGAGTTGATAAAAGTGAAAAAATATCAGACCTGTATCAATCTCAAGTCCAGGCATAGCTGTTCCTTATACTCAGCGCGCAACCGAGACTCTTGCCGAGCCGTGATACGTCGGCAGCACAACAACAGAAGATGCCTGCGTCTCTGCTTGGTTTTGCAAAAAAACTTGCTTCGCCATTGCGAAGCTCGCCGAGCGCCGGTACTCATTGGGATTGATCGTGAATGCGACAAAATCTCCGATCGATTGCGCAAAAGCATTTTTTAAATGGTAAATCCGCCAAGGTGTGATGCTGCGGCGGCGCTCAACCAGCAAATCGACATAGCGCGCACCCAGGCATTTGACGTCAACGCAGCGCAAATCCGCCACCTCCTCATCCGTCATCACCTGCTGAAATTCCTCAATGGCTTCCTGCCAGCGTTTCAGAATATTTTTTCTCACCAATTTTTCTTCCCACACCGATTCGAGGAAACCAACAAAATGCGGAAAAGAAAATCGAGTTCTTTTTAATTTCATGACACCTCTCCAAGCCGTGGCCAAACCAGGTTTAGCTCAACTGCGGCCGCGCCCACTGATTAAGTGTAAGCAGTGGAGCAACTAGCGCGCCAAATAAAACAGTTGTCGGAATATGCCAGAACATCTGCAAACGACATCACGGAAAGCGCTATTCCATTACGCAATCCATGTTTCGTTTGCGCTAAAGCGGATGTAAAAATTGAGAAGATTGCGAGTAAAAAGAGGTAGAGCGTAGAAAATGCAGGGCTAAAAGAGTAGCGAAAAAACGGGATTTGATCACCGGCCCGAAAAGGCCGGTGATCATCAGCGATTAACCTTTGCGATGTTTACCGCTTTTGCTTTTTGGTTTTCCCTTCGACTCGCCCGGTTCGGATTTGGGACGGAATCGTTCGCCTGACGCCTTCGGCCTTTTCTCCTGACTGCCGGCGAGTGAGATATTGAGCTGCTTCTGACAGACCCAGGTTTTTTGCAGAACCCTGAACACTTCTTTAGGCATACCCTTGGGAAGGTCTACCATGCAGTGGTCATCCTGAATTTTGATATGGCCGATAAACTCGCTGTCGATACCGCCTTCATTGGCAATAGCTCCCACCAGATCACCCGGGCGCACGCCGTCGCGACGCCCCACTTCCACCCGATAGGTTTCCAGATCCGCATCCATCTCCTTGGACTTTTTGCGTTTTTCTTTTTTCGCCGGCTTGCCATCGCGCGATTCACGGGCAACAAAATCATTCTCGGGTCTAGCTTCGCGCTCATTCAGCAGCAGGGGCTGATCACCCTGGGAAAGACATGCCAGAGCCGCCGCCACGCTGAGCGAATCACTGTCGTTTTCGCGACAAAATTCTTCGATCAGGGATTGATAAAAATTCAGATCTTCAGCCGCCAGCGTGTCCTGGATCCTCTGTTTGAAACGAATCACCCGCTGCTCATTGATATCCGCCGCGGAAGGCAGTTTCATCGGCTGGATGACCTGACCGGTGGCTTTCTCGATGGACTGCAGCATGCGCACTTCGCGCTTGGCGACAAACAGAATCGCCTCACCCGCGCGGCCCGCGCGACCGGTGCGGCCGATGCGGTGAACATAGGCTTCGGTATCGTATGGAATGTCGTAGTTGAGCACGTGGCTGATGCGGTCCACGTCCAGACCTCGCGCCGCCACGTCGGTGGCGACGAGAATATCGATCTGACCGTTTTTCAGTTTTTCAACCGTGCGCTCGCGGACGTTCTGCGCAATATCACCGTTGAGTGCGGCGGCACTGTAGCCGCGAGCCTCCAGCTTTTCCGCCAATTCCACGGTGGTGGTTTTGGTGCGCACGAAAATGATCATGGCATCAAAGGGTTCCACTTCCAGAATGCGGGTGATCGCATCCAGCTTATGCAGACCGCTCACCGGCCAGTAGCGCTGGCGGATGGTTTCCGCGGTGGTGGTTTTTACCTCGATTTTGACGTGCTCGGGGTTGTTCAAATACGTATTGGCCACCTTGGCGATGGCTTTGGGCATGGTGGCTGAGAACAGCGCGATCTGACGATCGGAGGGGGCGTGACTGAGAATCCACTCAACATCGTCGATAAAACCCATGCGCAGCATTTCGTCCGCTTCATCCAGGACAAGGTGCTTGATGCGATCGAGCTTCAAAGTGCCTTTGCGCATATGGTCCATAACACGTCCTGGTGTACCGACTACTACATGCACGCCGCGCTTCAGAGCTTGAATCTGCTTATCGTAGGCTTGCCCGCCGTAGATCGGGAGGATATGGAAATCCGGCAGGAAATGGGCATAACTCTGGAATGCCTCCGCCACCTGAATCGCCAGTTCGCGGGTCGGTGCCAGCACCAGAACCTGCGGCTGGCGCTGGCGCAGGTCCAGCTGTTGCAATATGGGCAGCGCAAAGGCCGCCGTTTTACCGGTGCCGGTCTGGGCCTGTCCCAATACATCCCGCCCGTTCAGCAAAGGAGGGATTCCCATGGCCTGGATCGGCGAAGGTGTCTCATAGCCGACCTGCTGCAATGCCTGCAGCAAAGGTTGTGAAAGCCCCAATTGTTCAAAGGTCGGGCTGGTTCGGGTCATGTCGAAATCCTGTATGTATTGGAAGGGCGCGATGGGAGTATCGTGCGCCGGATAAAAGGGGGGCGAATTATACAGACAAAGACCGGCCATGTCTGTTTTTTAACCGCAAGGGTCAGGTCGGAGGGTCCACCTGAACCCCCGACGAACCATTCACCCGGAACCATCCGGCCACGCTGAAGCGCTCCCTCTCGGCCGGCAATACCTCGTGCGGAAACTCCTCGCTGAGAAACAACACCAAAGTGCCGAGCTCCGGCGCCACGGTCTGCAAGGGCTCCGAGGTATGCGGGTCGTAGAGCACCAGTTCACCACCCTGCCCCGGCTGCCAATCCGGGTTGAGGTAGGCCACCAGGGAGAGGCGCCGGTTGGACTGACCGCGGAAGGCATCCACATGGGTGCGATAGAAGTCGCCCGGGCGGTAGAGGGCGAGGTGACTTTCAAAAGAGAACAGGCCGAGAAACAGGCGCCGGTTCAGATAGCTTTGCAGGGCGTCCGTCCAGGCGTGCCAGGGGTCCGCCAAATCATCGTTTTCCTCAATCCAGGCGATGCGGTCGCGCCGCAGTTCAAGATTGCGGTTACGTTCAGGACCGCGGCCAACGCCGGCGGTGCGAAAGGTTTCACCAGCCCGGTCGTTAAGCTGCTGCAGACAAAAGCAGATCTCGGTCGGCAGTCCCTGCTGCAGCACCAGCCACCCCACCGTCTCAAGCGCAGAGGCGATGCGCTCGAACAGCTCCTCGTTCAATTCACGCGGAAGAGCGTCATTTAATTCACTCGGAAGGACGTCATTCAATTCGCTCTGGAAAGCGTCATTCAATTCACTCAAAAAATCATCAAGGGGGCTATTCATACACGCACCCCCAAGCCACCCACCACACCAATCGCATGGGGTTACAGAAAACAGTTGCCAACAGCATAAGAATCTTTGCGAGAAAGGTTTTGAAAGGTCGGCCATTGTACAGCCACAGCGCTACGGACTTACATGGCTACTTATTTACACGCCAGCTTTGGCCCCGTCATAGGCGACGCGGCGAGACAGGCAACTCTGAGCTAGGCTTTATGCAATCGCAACCAATCCGTTCAGATTCGCTATGTCCTCATGACCCAAGCACTGCCGCACCCGAACAACGGCAAGTCCCTGCATACGGCTTATATCCAATTGCTGAAGGAGGAGAACCTCTGGCAGGGCGATATGGAAACCAGCCTGCGCGTGGTGTTGAACCATTGCGCCGAGCATCTGCAGGTGCAGCGGGTAGGCTTATGGAGGTTCAGCGGCAACGACCGTCTGTGCTGCCAACTGCTTCGCGATGGCCATCTGGGCGTGCGCGATCCGGCGCTGGAAGTGTTGGCGCGGGACCATCAACCCTACTTCACCGCCATGTTCAATGAGCGGATTCTGGCGGCCCACGACGCTCTGACCGCACCTGAGACCGCAACTCTCCGGGCCATCTACTTGGAACCCCTTGGCGTCACCAGCCTGCTCGATGCCACCTTGCGACAAGCCGGCAAAACCATTGGCGTGCTCTGTATGGAGCATGTGGGTCCACCGCGCACTTGGTCAACGGCGGAACAGAATTACGCCGTTTCCGTCGCTGACCTGCTCACCCAGCTGCTGGCCGTGCACGCCCTCTATCGCACGGAGGAGCGCTTCCGCAAAGTTTTTGACTCCACCACCGACGCGATTTTTGTGATGCAGAACAACCGCATGGTGGAATGCAACAACGCGTCGTTGCAGTTGTATGGCTGCAGTTTCGAGGAGTTCGCCCGCCATCCGCCAAAGCGCTTCTGGGCGGAATATCAGCCGGATGGCTCTCTTTCCATCACCAAGGTGCGCCATTACGTGCAACCGGCTCTGGAGGGAGTGCCACAGCGGTTCGAGTGGCGCCAGCGCCGCTTTGACGGCTCGGAGTTTGATACGGAAGTCTGCCTGACCCGCATCGAGCTCGAGCAGATTCCCTACCTGGTCGCCTGCGTGCGCGACATCACCGAACGCAAGCAGAACCAGGCCAAAATCCAGCAACTGCTCGCGCTGCAGCAAGCGATTTTTGATGGTGCCAATTACAGCATCGTCGCCACCGGGCTGGACGGAGTAATCCTGAGTTTCAATCGCGGTGCGGAGCAGCTGTTGGGATACGCTCAAGAGGAGGTCATCAACAAGCTCACGCCGGCGCATTTTCACGACGAGGACGAGCTCTACTGGCGCTCCATCGAGCTGAGTGATGAGCTGGCTCAGACAGTTGCGCCGGGAATTGCGGCGATGACTGCCAATCCAACCCTCAATCGCACCGAGGAGCGGGAATGGACCTACATTCGCAAAGACGGTACCCGCATGCCGGCGTTGGTATCCGTCACCGCGCTGCGCCAAGGCGGCCAGCTTTCCGGGTTTCTTTTTATCGCTTCGGATATGACAGAACGCAAACGAGCGAATGAACAATTGCTGAGCTCCAAGCGGGAGATGGAGTTCCGCGCCAATCACGATGAACTCACCGGTCTACCAAACCGCTCGCGCCTGCACGAAATCGCCCGCGACGCCATCGCCAGCGCGCAGATGCGGCGCCAAAAACTGGCGCTTATGCTGATCGACCTCGACCGCTTCAAGGAAGTCAACGACACCCTGGGCCACACCATCGGCGACAAACTGCTGCAGAAAATCGCCCACCAGCTGGACCGGATTCTAAGCGCGCGCGGCGCCCAACTCTATCGTCTGGGGGGCGATGAATTCGCCGTGCTCATGCCCAATGCCCTGGATGACGACGAGATCCTCTCCCTCGCCACCGCAATCCATAACAACCTGCGCAGCCCCACCCAGGTGGAGGATATTTCCCTGGAGCTGGGTGGCAGTGTGGGGATTTCCATTTTCCCCGCCACGGCGACAACAGCCACTCGCTGCTGCGCTGCGCCGATGTGGCCATGTACAAGGCCAAATCCGAAGCTTCCCGCACGGTGATCTACAACGCCGACCAGGACGCGCACAGCCCGCGGCGCTTATCCATGATGAGCGAGCTGGGCACCGCTATCCGCCAAAATCAGCTGGTGTTGCATTATCAGCCGCGCATCCATATCGCCAGCAAACGCTGCATGGGTTGCGAGGCGCTGGTGCGCTGGCAACACCCGCGCCTTGGCATGGTGCCGCCGGGTGAGTTCATTCCGCTGGCGGAGATGAGCGATCTGATCCAACCGCTCGGTTTGTGGGTGTTGGAGAAGGCGCTGCAGCAGATCGCCGCCTGGCGCGAACGGGGCATGGAGCTGGTGGTATCGGTGAATCTGTCCACGCGCAATCTGATGGATGCTGCCTTCCCTTCCCATATCGAAAAATTGCTGCAGAAATTCCCCGTCCCACCCGACCTTCTGGAAGTGGAAATCACCGAGAGCACGCTAATCGGCGACCCGGAACGCGCCCTGAGCGTGATCGACCGGATCCACAGTCTCGGTGTGCGCTTCGCCATCGACGATTTCGGCACCGGTTATTCATCCCTGGGTTATCTCAAACGCCTGCCGATCGACACCTTGAAAATCGACCGCTCATTCATTCGCGACATGCTGATGGACGAGCAGGATGCGGTGATTGTGCAATCGACCCTCGGGCTCGCCCACAGCTTCGGCCTCGATGTGGTGGCGGAGGGTGTGGAGGACGAAAAAACGCTGGAGGCGCTGCAGAAACTCAATTGTGAACAGGCGCAGGGCTTTCATATCAGCCGCCCCGTGCCTGCCGACGTTTTTGAAGCCTGGTACCGCGCGGAAGGCAATCCACCGGCCTGAAATCCAGCAGGGATTCAGGCGGTGGGCAATAAATCAATCACCACTCAATGCAATCCATTTCTCTGCATATAGGCTTCCAGGGACTCCGCCTCCAGCGGCCGCGAATAATAAAAGCCTTGAATATAGTCGCACCCTTCGTCACCCAGGCGCTGCAACTGGCCCTGGGTTTCCACACCTTCCGCCAATACTTTCATATCGAGACTGTGGCCCAGATTAATCACCGCGCGGACAATCGCGGCATCCACTGGATCTGTTTCAAGACCTTGGACGAAGGACTGGTCGATTTTGAGTTTGCCGACGGGAAAACGCTTTAAATAACTGAGGGACGAATAACCGGTGCCAAAATCATCGAGGGAAATATTGAAACCTTTTTCACGCAACCGCCGCATGGTGGCAATGGCGCTGTCCATATTGCGCATCACCGCCGACTCGGTAATTTCCAATTCGATATTTTCCGGATTCGCCCCCTGCTCCTGCATCACTTCCAACAGGCATTCCACCAGATTGGGCTGATACAACTGCACAGATGACAGGTTGATGGCCACCGGCAAATTGGGGAAACGCGTTTGCCAGAGTGCCGCCTGGCGACAGGCCGATTTCACCACCCATTTGCCCAATGACGGCATCAGGCCCATGTTTTCGGCTATGGGAATAAACTCCGCCGGCGACAGGGGAACTTCGTCGAATGCATTCCAACGCAACAGCGCCTCAACGCCTACCACCGCACGGTCCTGCAAGCGCACTTGCGGTTGGTACTGCAGGGAAAATGAATCGACCTCCAGCGCGCTGCGCAGCTTTTCCGCCACGCGGTGCTGCCAGCGCAATTTGTTGTGCATGACGCGGGAATAAAAATGGTAGCGGTTGCGCCCATCCTGTTTGGCGGCGTACAAAGCCAGATCGACATTTTTCATTAATTCATCCAGGCGCACGTCATCGTCGGGGAACACAGTGATGCCGATACTGGTGCGCACGCGAATTTCATTGCCGAAGAGAAAAAATGGCTTGTTCACCAGCGCATTCAAAAGGCGCTCCGCCACCAGCGCGGCCTCTTCCACACGCTCGATACGCTCGAGTAAAACCACGAATTCATCACCGCCGAGGCGCGCCAGCGTATCAGTGGATTTCACGCAGCCGCCGAGGCGCAAACTGACTTCCCGCAGCAGTTGATCACCCACCGGGTGACCGTGACTGTCGTTCACCATTTTGAAATGGTCGAGATCGAGCAGCAGCAAAGCACCGCGCCGATTATTGCGCTGAGCGGCGGTGAGCGCATAGCTGAGGCGGTCGCGCAAGAGCGCACGGTTGGGCAACCCGGTGAGTTCGTCGTGGGTGGCCATATGTTCCAGCTCTTTCTGAGCCACCAGTTGCTCCGTCATATCCAGACCAATTCCCCAATTGGCCCAGTCGCTGATCGGTACTTTTTGGGAAATGTTGTACCAGGCCACCTGATGTTCGTAGCGCTGCCTGGAGACCAGGGGGCGAATACGGTGCTGATAGCTGGCGCCCCCCCAAGCGGCACTCCTGCAGCAATTGCTCGCGATAATCCGCATCCGGAAATAGTTGCGACAATATGGCATTGTCGCCCATCACTTCCTCTTTACTGAAACCGCTCACCTCCTCAGCGCGCCGATTCCAGGCGAGAATCCGACCTTCCGCGTCATAGGCGTGCAGAATAACCGGCATGTTTTCCACCAGATCGCGCATCTGCTGGCGGCTTTTTTCCAGCGCCCGCCGCTGCGCCGATTGCAAGACGACGTAAAAAAACATTCCCCAGAAAATCGGTTGCAGGATCTGCAGATAATCACCGACGTTTTCGCTGATATCTCCACCCACTCCGACTCCCAGCCAAGACTGGAAACTGACGCCATTCACAATCGCAGTGATCCCGCCAATCGCAGCGATCAACCACTTTTCCTCGGTGGCCAGGCGATAACGCCAGGATGTCATCATCAACAACACTGCGCCAAGCGCGGCGAGAGCGCCAACTCCATCCAGCAAACTAATCATGGACATCAACCTTCGCACCCCTCATTCCGATCCAACACCATAACAACAGCAATACCGCATTGGCCGCGTAGCCCAGGTGCTCAAGCACATTAAAAAATACCGGAAAGGCAAAATGCTCCAGCACCGTCGCGACCCAGGCGATCCAGAGCGAAAGAAATGCGGCAAACAGCCAGTAGGCGGCGGGAAGACGACCGAATTGAGCGCGATAAAAACCGATAAAGATCAGCACCACTGTGCCGAGGGATAAAACAAAAAGTTCGTTGTCATGCATAGGCAGGTTCCACCTGAGCCGGTATCTTCACTTGGTGCAGAATAGTTTTCCGCTGCAAAAAAAACCGCAACGTACTCTCGCGACCATTTTTCACCCGCCCGTACGTTATTATTTTCTTCAGCGCGGATAAGTTTCTATATAAGACTCTGTTATTAAGTTGCGGGTCATGCACCAGAGGATCATTTTCACGACGTCACGAAACCAAGCGACCCTAACTCAAGCTAGCAGACAAGTAAATAATTACCAACACATCCGCCACTTTTCAGCGGCGCGTTAGAACAAAAAAAGGCACCTATAAAGGTGCCCAAAGAAAAAGATGATATGAAATAAAAATTACTGCTCGACAAAAGCCCGCTCGATCACGTAATGCCCATCATCGCCGTGGCGCACTTCGCGGAAGCCGAAATCGTCCAGAATGCGACAGGTTTCTTTCAGCATGGAGGGGCTGCCACACAACATAAAACGGTCGTTGTCGGTGCTCAGCGCGGGCAGCCCCACATCAGCAGCCAATTTACCTGACAGCATCAGATCAGTAAGCCGCCCCTGATTGCGGAAAGGTTCGCGTGTCACCGTGGGGTAATAAATTAATTTCTCCCGCACCAGCTCGCCGAGAAATTCGTCGTTCGGCAAATCGCGCTCAATAAAGTCCTGATACGCCAGATCGTTCACATTGCGCACGCCGTGGGTCAGGATCACCTTGTCGTAAAGGTCGTAGACTTCCGGGTCTTTGATGACGCTGAGAAATGGCGCAAGCCCGGTGCCCGTGCTCAATAAATAGAGGTGCTTCCCCGGCAATAAATGATCCGGCACCAGGGTTCCCGTGGATTTGCTGTTGATCAAAATGGCATCGCCAGGCTGGATTTTCTGCAAGCGCGAGGTCAGCGGACCGTCCGCCACCTTGATGCTGAAAAACTCCAGGTGCTCCTCATAGTTGGCACTGGTGATGGAGTAGGCGCGCAATAGCGGTCGACCATTGTCCTGGGGCAGTCCAATCATAGTGAAATGGCCATTGCGGAACCGGAAGCCGGAATTGCGCGTGGTGCGGAACGTGAAAAGGGAATCGTTCCAGTGATGGACATCAACGACGGTTTCAGTCAACAAACTGCTCATCGGCAAAACCTGAAGGCATGGAGAATTTGTAGCCAGACTACTGGAGCGCTACCATATAGGTAAATTGACTTATTCGAATATTTAAAATCGGATTAGCCAATAATTATTGGCCTGTCTGATTCGGGAGCCGACCATGCACTACACCCTGCGACAACTCCAGGTCTTTCTTGCAGTCGCCCATTACGAAAACGTCACCCGAGCCGCAGAACATCTCGCCATGTCCCAGTCCGCCTGCAGTGGTGCCCTAAAGGATCTGGAAACCCAATACGACGTGCAACTGTTTGATCGCGTCGGCAAACGCCTGCAGACCAACGAGCTCGGCCGTCTGCTGCGGCCCAAGGCCCAGGCGCTGCTCGCCATGGCGCAGGAGTTGGAACAGGACCTCAAACGCCACAAGGAAGTCGGCAACATCAAGGTGGGCGCCACCTTGACCATCGGCAATTACGTCGCCATTCCGCTGATCAGCCGGTTTATGCAGAGCCACGGCGCGAGGGTGGGCCTAGAGGTCGCCAACACCCAGACCATCGCAGAGAAGTTGCTGAACTTCGACATCGATATCGGCATGATCGAAGGCGAGTATCACCACCCGGACTTGGAGATCATTCCCTGGCAGCAGGATGAGCTGGTCTGTTTCTGCTCGCCGCGCCACCCCTTCGCCCAGCAAAAGACTTTGACGGATGAGGATCTCATCCAGGCGCAATGGATATTGCGCGAGCCCGGCTCCGGCACCCGTCAGGCTTTTGATCGGGCGATGCACGGCCTGCTGCCACACCTGCATATTCTACTGGAGCTGCAACACACCGAAGGCATAAAACGCGCGGTGGAAAACGATCTGGGCATTTCCTGCCTGTCGAAAATATCCCTCAAAGATGCCTTCCAGCGCGGCTCTCTGGTGCCTCTGCCCGCGCCGCAACGCGATTTCCACCGCATGTTCTACGCCATTCTCCATCGTCACAAATACCGCAGCGCCGGCCTGCTCCACTGGCTCGACCTGTGCGGCATAGATACGGCTGGTCAGAAGGAGTAACGCTGTGCACATAGGCGTCCCCAAAGAAATCAAAGCCCAGGAATTCCGCGTCGGTCTCTCACCGGCGGGAGTTGCCGAACTGGTGCGCACCGGGCACATGGTGAGCGTGCAAACCTCCGCTGGCGTAGGAGCGGGCTTCAGCGACGCTGAATATGCCCAGGCAGGAGCGCATCTGGTGGGCAGCGCGGAGGAAGTTTTTCGCTCCAGCACCCTGATTATCAAAGTCAAAGAACCGCAGGCCGAGGAGATCCGCCACCTCCAACCTCACCACCTGCTGTTCACCTACCTGCACCTAGCGCCGGACCCGCAACAGGCGCACGGGCTGCTCGCCAGCGGCGCTGCGGCCATCGCCTATGAGACGGTCACCGACGCCAACGGCGCCCTGCCCCTGCTGGCGCCCATGAGCGAGGTGGCCGGTCGCCTGTCGATCCAGGCGGCCGCGCGCTGCCTGGAAAAAGCCTCCGGCGGCTCCGGCGTGCTGCTCAGCGGTGTGCCGGGAGTAGCTCCGGGGAAGGTTCTGATCCTGGGGGGTGGAGTGGTGGGGTTCAACGCCGCGCGGGTCGCCATGGGTATAGGCGCGCGCGTCACTATTCTCGACAAATCCCCCGTCCGTCTGCGCTTTCTCGACGATCACTGGGGCGGACGTTTGACCACACTCCATTCCGACGCGGCTACCATCGCGCGTGAAGTAACGGATGCGGACGCGATCATTGGCGCGGTGCTGATTCCGGGAGGGGCGGCTCCCAAACTGCTGAGCCGGGAAATGCTGGCGGGGATAAGGCCCGGATCAGTGCTGGTGGATGTGGCGATTGACCAGGGTGGCTGCTTCGCCACCTCACGACCCACCACCCATCAGGATCCCACCTTTGTGGTGGATGGCGTATTGCACTACTGCGTCGCCAATATGCCCGGCGCTGTGCCGCGCACCTCCACCCTGGCGCTCACCAACGCTACCCTGCCCTATGTTCAGCTACTGGCGAAAGCCGGCCTCGCGGCCTGTAAAGACAACGCCGGCCTGCGCACCGGATTGAATGTAGCGAAGGGGAAACTGGTGAACCGGGCGGTGGCTCAGGCGCTTGGGATCGACTATTGCGACCCCAAAACGCTCCTCTGATCCACCCACCGGGTAGGGAAGTGGGACTTAAAGGGATTTGCGAGTGCTGTCGGCGTTGGCGATCACCTTGCCATTTTTGATCAGCAGGGTGCCGTCCTGTGGTTTTTCTGTCACGCGCGCCTGCCCCAGCTCATCTTTCAGTCGGTAGGTGACCTGATACGCCACTACATCATTCTGGGCTGCGCGCAGAGCGGCTTCCTGCTGCGAGTCCGTCACCACCTCGCCATTATCAATAAACAACAGCGCGCCTTTTTTCGGAGCGTTCTTCATGATGACGCTGCCATCGCCAGTGCCGGAGGTGTAGAACACTTCGTAACTCGTCGGCCCTTTATTGGCGGTCAAGCGCTTGATCTCCGCCTTATTGGTCACGATCTTGCCATCCACCAGCGGCAGTTGTTTGCCCGGTTTGTGATCCATAAAGATGACTGAGGATTCGCCTTCGACTTCATAGGTCACGTCATAACCGAGGATTCGATCAGGCCCCTGTTCCCAACGGCACTGGCGCTCGGTGGTTTGATAGGTCTGCTTGGACTGATGGTTCTCCTGCACCTTTTTCCCGATGATGCCGCCCACCACTGCGCCGGCAACCGTGGCGACCTTCTTGCCATTGCCGCCACCGACCTGATTACCCAGAACACCACCGACAACCGCTCCAGCGGCAGTCCCGGCGATCTGATTCTGATCTTTCACCGGAGCTTGGTGCGTCACAACCACGGATTCACAAACTTCCTGCTGCTCGCCGGGTTCAGTCAAAGGAGCTGCATCCACCACCTGGACGAAACGCGGTGCGCCGGGATCCGCCGCTTCCACCACTCGCGTCACTTCGGCGAATTCCTGCTCCATTGCCGCGGTGATCGGTTTGACCGACACAACTTCGGCGACCTTGGGAGATGTGTCGCGCAGCGCAAGCGCGCCGCCGGCAGTCGCCACCAAACCACCAACACACAAACCGATAATCAATTGCTTGTTCATATGCACCTTTGAGTCATTTCTAAGCAAGCCCAAACAACGGGCGACAGGGATATTTTATGCGGACATAGCGTTTTGCTAAGAGAGAATTTTGTGATTTGCCGAGCGCATCGCGAAGCGCAAAAATTTTATTCGGCGATGCGTTTTAATCAGCTTCGGTTAAGGTTCAAAACGGCAGATTACGCAGGTTAACGCTGCTCAAAAAATCTGCAATTTCCTGGATATTCCCCATTCAAGCCTTTACCAGTTTTTAGGAAAGGATTTCAGAATACGGATGTGCTTCTGTTGAATTTCGATATAGCCGCCGATCACCAGCTCTTTCATCACGCGGCTGACCATTTCCCGCGAGGCGCCGACCATGTTGGCGATGTCCTGATGCGTCAGCTTGGGTGATACCTCCACCGGCTCACCGCACAAACGCTCCAGCGTGTGCGCCACACGGCCATACACATCCAGCAACGCCATGTCCTTCACGTTTTCCGTCAAGGCGCGGATACGATCCACCAGCTCCACCATTAATACTTCATAGAGCTCCGGGTATTCCCGCATGAACGCGCGGAAATGCTCCCGCGATATGCTCAGAATTGCACTGTCTTCCACCGTGGACGCAGAGGCGGACCGCGGCTTGTCATCCAACAGCGCCAGCTCGCCAAAATATTCACCCGGTCCCATATAGTTGAGCACCAGCTGGCGCCCCTCATTGTCATCCGTGTGAATGCAGACCAGACCGCTTTTGATGATGAACAACTGAGCGTTGTCATCGCCTTCCATAAAGAGAATGGTATTTTTAGGGTATTTGCGTAAGCTTGACGTCCTTTCCAGCTTGAACAGGCACTCGGGCGGAATATTGGCAAACAGACGTATTTTTTCGAGCATGGCCCGCCTCTCTGTGGGTGAGCGTTATTTTGGCTTTAGGCATCAAAACATCATGCGGCATTTTGCGACAATCAGACGCGGATTGAAAGTTCACCCCCGCTGGTGGATTTTGACTACCTGTGCGCTCCTCGCCTTTACCGGATTCTGTTTGTCATCTTATGCCCTTACCTTAGAACAGAAAACTGGCTTGCGCTGGCTATTCCTCTGGCGTGGCCCTGTAAAACCACCTGCAGACGTCATAATTGTGGCCTTGAGCTCGACTGCGGGTGAAGCGCTCGCTCTACCGCGCCAGTCCAGCGCCTGGCCCCGCACCGTCCACGCAGATCTGCTTCACCAATTGCACCACGCCGGAGCGCGCCTGGTGGTAATGGATATCGCGTTCAAGGAAGCGAGAGATGAACAAGAAGATACAGCACTGGAAAACGCCCTGGCGCAGATGCATAACGTGGTGTTATTCAAATATCTGCGTCGTCATCAGATCAACACCGGAGCCGGGCGCGTGGATATCGAAGAGGAAATGTTGCCGCTACCCCGTTTTGCACAACATGCAGCGGCAACCGGAACTTTTGTTTTGCCCAAATACCCGGCGGAAGTCAGCCACACTTATCTTTTTTCCGACCTATCCCGCGGCCGGGAGGCCACCCAACCGCTGCAGGCTCTTATGGCCTTGGATCCAGAGCGGTCGGAATCTTTAATTGCGGAGTTACCCGACCCTCTCACCATCAATTTTTACGGCCCTGCTGAAACGCTTACCACAATTCCCATCGACGCCGCTTTGCGAATGTCCTCCGCTGAAGCCCGGGATATTTTTGCCGATAGAATCGTGTATATCGGATATTCGGACCGCCGTCAGACGGAACAACAGGACGCATACCGAACGGTATTCAGTGATCGGCGCGGAGTCGATATCAGCGGGGTGGAAATCTCCGCGACCGTGTTCGCCAACCTTTTGCAAAAAAACTATCTGCGTCCGCCTGCACCTGCTGTGATCGTCCTGATAAGTCTATTGTTTTTCGCCGCTGTCGTTTTATCCCATCGCGTGAGATTGTCACACGCAATCTCAATTCAGCTCACACTAAGCAGCCTCTACGCAGCAAGTGCTTATCTGCTCTTTCAGTCGCACCATTTTTGGTCGCCGCTGATGTCGCCAATCCTTGCACTGATATTCGGCAATACCGCCATGTGGGCATGGCATCATCTGCAGCAGAAAAACCGCGAAGAACAAATCCGCTATACCCTTGCACAATATCTACCTGGCGATGCGGCGCAAAAGCTGAGCCGCAATTTCAATAAACTCGAGCAGCAACGCCAAGTGGTGCAAGGCGTGTGTCTTTTGACGGACATCCAAGGGTACACAAGTCTGGCGGAAACTTTGCCGCCGGATGAGCTGCACAGCCTGATGAATCGCTACTACGCCGTGCTGATCAAAGCAGTGGAGAAAAAATGGCGGCTTTATCGGCAATCTGGTTGGGGATGGCATGCTTGCGCTTTGGACTGCGGCGGAAATTACGCCCGCAATTTGCAACGCCGCTATGCAAACCGTCAGCGATATTCAAGCGCGATTGCAAGAGGAAGAGATAGGTCAGCAATTGCCGACCTGCTTCGGCCTGCATGGCGGACAGTTTTCCCTCGGCAACCTGGGTCATACTGGTCACTTTGAGTATTCACCCGTAGGCGATATGATTAACACCGCCGCGCGGATCGAGCACCTGACCCGTCAGCTGGGCACCAGGATCCTCTGCTCTGCCCCGGTTGCACAACACCTTCAGCAAAACATGCGTTTTCTGGGCAGTGTTTCTCTACGCAATAAAGCATTACCTGTTGCACTATATACTTGCGCGGATGTGTCCCCCGCTCTTCTGGCGGAATATAAACAAGCGTACGAATACTTCGAAAATAAACAATTTGTCGAAGCACTGGCTGGCTTCACCCGGCTCGCCGAGAACTATGCTGACGGACCCAGTCTTTATTTTGCCAATGCCTGCCGTCAGAGGCTGAAAATCAACGAATAATTTGCCGCCGGATCGGGAGAGTTCCATGGCCAGACTTTTTTCTAATAAAAAATATTTCTATTTAGCGCCTGAGGTTTCGACAGATTTTAGAGTCGGGCAGAATTTCCTTAGCATCAAAGTCTTAGTCCTCGCCACCGCAGCCTTGAGCTTAACGATGACTGCCTCGGCTGAGACCCGCTGCGACAACCCTGCAGCGACCCTGGAAAGCGCGGAAGGCGTGGTGGAATGGACTGCAGCGGATAAAGATGCGTGGCAGAGTGCAGAACCAGGAGCTGTTTTCTGCCACGGCGACAAAGTCCGCATTCTTGAGCAAAGAGCTGCACTGCGGCTCGCCAATGACACGCTGGTGCGCTTAAAAGAGAACTCCCTTATTACCCTGCTGCCGGAAGAAAAAGGCTTCTGGTTTTCGCTTCTCGAAGGCGCCGGCCACTTTTTATCCCGCACACCGAAACAATTCACCATCAAAGCGCCTTACCTAAATGCCGCCGTCGACGGCACAGAGTTTGTCGTCAGCGCACAACCGCAGGAAAACCGGGTGGCGGTTGTAGAAGGTGCAGTGCGCGTAAGCAATGATCTGGGTGAAGTGCGTCTGAGCGAAGGCACCCAAACCAGTGCCACTGCCAACTCCGCTCCCAGCGCTGTCCAAAGTATCCGCCTGCGTGACGCTGCGGAATGGGTACTTTATTACCCGCCATTAATCGTGCAGGGTTCAGCGCCAGCCGATATTGAAGCTCTAATTCAACAGGAAAATTACAGCGGAGCACTCTCACAATTAACGAGCGGTGATATACCCCCCACAACCACAGCACTGGCGGCGTCCCTTGCTTATAACACCGGCAATACGATTAAGGGGGCGCAACTGCTGCAACAAGCGCTCGAAAATTCCCCAGCTCAAGCCGAGGCACTTGCTCTGCAAGCATTACGCACGTTGATCGATGGCGATAGCGACGGCGCGTTGCGGCAAACAACCCAGCTGATGGAAACCCATCCCCAAAATCCCAGCGCCATCCTCGCTCATGCCTATGCGCTGCAAAGCAGAGGAAAAATTGAAGATGCTTTACAAACCAATCTGCAAGCCCAAACGCTTATCCCCAATAATTTATTCGTATTGGCGCGCACCGCCGAACTACAGCTCAGCGTCGGCAACACACGCGCCGCACAAAAGCTGATTAATCAAGCGCTGCAACAAGCCCCGCAACACAGCCGCCTCAACACCCTCGCCGGCTTTATCGCCCTCAACCGCTTCGCGACAGGCAAAGCCCAGAATCATTTTCAGACTGCCATCGCCAGCAACAGCAACGAACCTTTGGCACGCCTAGGCCTGGCCCTCGCCCTAATTCAGAAAGGCAAAATCGAACAGGGCCGCGAACAAATGGAAATGGCCGTGCTCCTCGACCCCGGCAGCAGCTTATTGCGCAGCTACTTGGGCAAAACCTATGCAACGCAAAATCAGAATGACTGGGCGGATACGCAGTATCAACTGGCAAAAAATCTGGATCCTAATGATCCTACGCCTTGGTATTACCAGGCGCACTTGAAGTACGAGGAGAATAAACCGGGAGAAGTGCTGCGGCTGATTACCAAGGCGATAGAAAAGAATGATAATCGGGCGGTTTACAGATCAAGGATGCTGTTGGATAACGATGCGGCGGCGAGGAGCGCTAATCTCACCGACACTTATGAAACGTTGGGCCTTACGGAAACAGCCAAGAATACGGCAGCCCTAGCTGCATCCAGAAATCCCACCGACTTCGCCACACACCATGCCTTAGTGAAAGCATACAGCGGTGATCAAAAAGCTCAGACCTTACGTGCAAGAGAAGCTCTAATGACCAGGCTGCTAGCTCCATTGGGCGCACAAGAATTAAGCGTTGGTGTTGGCGAGACCGGCTTGCAAACCTACGCTTGGATTTCACCAAGTAAACTAGGTGTCAGTGAATATTCCTCCCTTTTTTCTCAACGCTCATTCAACGGATCTGTTACTTCGTTTGCGGGGTCACAAGATTCCAACGGATATGATTGGCAAATACAAGCTTCTGGCGACAGGGTTTCTTTTTCTGGCGGTCAATACGACTACGAAACGGACGGCTATAGAAGCAATAACGATCTAGATGTGAAGCTGACCGAAGGAATATTGCATTATCAAGCCACAGAAAATTTAAAATTCTTAGCCATATCCAGCAGACGCACTGACAGTAGTGGCGATCTACTTAACCCAGCAGATTCAATTTTCTTCGATGAGAGCCTGCGGAGAAATAATACAACGCAAAAAACCCAACTAGCTCTACTGGCAAAAATAAACAACGGCGCTCGAATCGCAACCACTTTGTCGCACTACGACTACAAACTTGGCAGTGATTTTCAAGTACTTATTCCACCCAACATCATGTTCGATGTAGCTTTGCTTAATTCAATCAAGCAGAGCCGGGCCGAGTCTCAGCTACAAGTGATCTTTTACGAACACGAAGCCACATTAGGCATTATGAATGAACAACTAGAATCAAAAGATATTAGTATTCCTGGAATATCTAATGTCGATGCGGACACAAACTTTACAAGAGCTTATACATCCTTAACCATGAGGACTTCTTCGAAAATCAACTATTTGATTGGCGCCAGCTATCGCGACCAAAAAAATTCTACCGAAGCTATACAAACCAAAGATTCCGGGCTTGAGTACGAAGCAGCCTCCTCTATACGCCGAAATCAAATATAAAGGCAAGTATTGCAAGCTGGAGCTCGACCTCAGAATTTCTACCACAGGACGGAAATTTGAAAAGCCGCCACATCTTCAACATCAACACAACCGGGAACCCGAGCTCATTTACAAATCAGAAAAATAATGAAGCTCGATTAAACTGGAGCACAGAAATAGTAGATATTAACTTGGGAACGTCCGCACGTGATTATAAAACGCCATCCTCAATAAACAACATTTCATTCAACCAGGAAACCAAAGAGAAATTGCATCACCTGAACATAGCCAGCCCAATAGGAAAAATTTCATCGATATACGCGGATTATCAATATATTCGAAATGAACAACAGCTAGATCAGATGTCGACACTTTTAAACATTCCAGTCCAGCTCAGGAACTCCAGCTTCAAAATCGGAGCAACCACCACAATCTTCGGCTTTCGTCTTAGCCTGGAAGCCCAGGATTTTCATCAGGAACTGAAATACGTAGATCCATCAACCGCAGCGGAAGACGTAGTCGCCTACTATGACACCAAGGAAAAAGGGGTTATTTTGAACGGCGCAATAAGGTATAAGTCACCGGATGGGCAATTCCATCTCAAATTAGAGGGCTACAATCTCAACAACAGAGCAATTTCGACATTCAACCGCCTGCTTCACGAGAAAGAGGAATCATGGAGAACGGTTCAACCGATAATAGCACCAAGCCGAACCGCTCTTCTCACACTTACATTCAACCTAAAATAACCACACTAGAAAATTCAACTACTTATTAAGATGGGCACAATTCGGATCTTTTGTGTCGTAATAATAATAGTACTTACCAGCATGCGCCACCGCATAAATCAAGCACGTCGGATTGATCTTATGAGTTACTTTTATAATTGTTATTGGCTCTATATCGGTTACAGTAATGTTCTCCTTGAACAAACTACAGCTATTGCGCTTGCCGTCACCACAAACCGCGAAAGGAGTTCCATCTTTGGACACCGGAACCAACAACCCCTTCCTGTCAAACTGCAATGAAACACCTTCGCTCACAATCTCAGGCTGCTCTGGCTTTTTTTGAGCATGCGCCACACAACCAGCCAACCCTAAAAAAGCCAAAAAGAGCAACGCAAAACCTTGGTTAATAGCCTTCATAATTATCACTCCCAGCATTATTTACTTGATCCTGATAAAAATTATCAGAATTTTTTGGAGACTTGAAATATGACGAATAAAACGGACTAGAACAGCATTACGTCACAACCACATTCGCGCCGCCGCACAATATACCTCTCAAACCCCCGATTTTGTAGCAAAATAGTCATCATAAATTCATCCGATCTAAATCAATAATGGCCAACGCATTTCAAACCCTATCCCAACCCACCCACTTCTTGTACGAAGAAAAACGCAGCCGCTTCCTCGCTTTTATCTGGCCGGTTGCCACAAAGGAGGAGGGTTTTGTGTATTTTGAATCTGTCAAACGGGAACACCCGGATGCCAGGCATCACTGCTGGGCCTATGTGATTGGGGATCCGGAGCAGGCGTTGGCGGCGGGGTTTCATGATGATGGGGAGCCAGGAGGCACTGCAGGGAAGCCTATGTTGAACGTGTTGATGCAGCGCAAAGTGGGCAATGTGTTTGCAGTGGTGGTGCGATATTTTGGCGGCATCAAACTCGGCGCGGGCGGCTTGACCCGAGCCTATGGGCAAGCGGTGTCACGGGCACTTGATGCGGCGGAATTCAAGTGGATCACACCGCGACAACAGCTGACACTGGAAGCGGATTTTTCCCTCGAACAGAAAATACGGAATTTTCTTCAACACGAGGATGTTGCTATCAAGGAGGTCCGCTACGAAGAACTCTGCGTGACTTTGGTGTGCGACTGTCCGGTGGACCGGATAACTCCGTTAAAAGCGCTGCTGCAGGAACAGACATCCGGTAGGATCCGATTCGTTTGAGCATTCGCTTGTGCATGAATCCTTATCGGGATTTAAGTTGAATCGGATGAAGATGTTCATGATCGATATCGGAAGCGATGGGCGCCGCGCCGCCAAGATGCCCGAGAAGTTTTTTCGCCTGATAGCGGCGGGTGTGCCCATGATCCCATGCGATGACACGCTGAAGATAAGGCGTCGCGCGCGACGGTTCCTTCGTGGAGGCCAACAAGCGTCCGAGCTCCATATTCAGGCGCACGTCCGTGGGATAACGCCGATAAAGTTCGCTGAGCAGTAAAAGCGACTGATCTGTTTTTCCCTGCTCTTGATATGCGAGCGCCGCAAAGTATCCCGCTTCCAACGCGTCACCATCCAACTGTAACGCTTTTTCCCCGAATTCGATTGCACGATTAAGCTGCTCTTGCGTAGAAGCTGCCGTATTATTTTTTTCGTCGCGCCCGATCCCAGGATAGATGCGCAGCATTGGTCAGCACGTAGGGATCATCCGCACCGCTCTGCATCGCCAGCCCCATGACATGTGCCGCGAGATCGACACGACCAAGATGCTGCTCGACGATCGCCCGCAGAGACAACGCCCTAGCCACCGAAGTTTGTTTGGCGTCGATACGCTTCAACCACTCCAGAGCCGTATCCTGTTGACCGGATCTATAAGCGAGATCCCCCAATAAATAGGCCGCTTCATTAACGGACAGACGCCGCTCGGTGAGCGCTCCCCGATAAGGTTGGATCTCTATTTTGTATCCAGACCAAGTGCGCCGCTCCGCATAGGCTTTCAATTGCGCATCCATCTGTTCCGACGTCACGCCGAAGTGTTTTTGCAAGGCGGCACGAGGGTCTTCGTCACCATCGATTGCCAACAACAGAGAGGTCATGCCCACGCGATGATCCTTGTCCGAGGTGAGGTGGCCCAGCTGCAGAAAATGCATGAAAATCCAGGCCGTCGAATAATAGCGGGCCCAGTAACGGGGATTATCTGTGTCCAACGGCGCAAATAATTCCAAGACCGGCATCAGCCCCTCCCGATCTATGTCATTACGGCGCCAGGGATGCACCAGTCCGATCAGCACTTGGCGCTCGTCCAGTTGAGAGGCGGCCAGCAGGTCGGCAAATCCCTCCTCATACCAAAGCGGGTAGCGCAGCTGGCTGTGTTCTCGCATCAAATGATGCACATATTCATGGAACAGCACCAAGCCCGCATCCGCGAGTTTAGCCTCGGCGCCGACCACCATTCTCGGACCCTGCCAGGTGTCGCGAAAATAACCAGCAACGCCAGCATCAGGCTGAAAATCGCGATAATCGCGCTTGCTGTTAAACAGGAAAATCTGCGCGCTCGTGTTCGCAGCGGAAGAGCCGCAAACCCGTTGCGGTCAACACCACGCTGCGAAAACGCTCAAAATCCATCAATAACGCCTTGGCTTCCGCAGGTTTACGGTCGGAGTAGACAACGAAGTGTTCAGATGTGTATTCAGTCCATGCGCTGTTCTTCGCTGCAGCGAAAACGGAGGAAGGCAAGAGGAATAAAACTAGCAGGGCTGGCATTACGTCAACCCATCTCACAGATATGCAGAACACCGGAGACCATGACCATTAGCAGATTTTTAAGATGGTCATTGTAACGATATGCCGGCAGCAAGGCATGCGGATATAGCAATCTACAAATACACGGCTACTGAAGTACACGCCAGCGCTGTTCCGGCTCCAGGTTCAAAGAACCCTCTTGCTCCAGCGTTGCGTATTGTTTGCCTTCGGGACTGAGCAATACCACCGTCGACTGCTCAAATAATGGCCGGCGCACAAACGCCAACTGCCAGCCAAAATCCTTCAAATGGTCGAGGCTCTGCAACTGCAAAGGTGTCAGATAGTGCTCCAGATTGAATGGAACAGGCTCCTGATTGCCCCGCTTATCCAGGCTCTGATAGGCGGCATCATCAATCGCTTCCACTACTTTTGCACTTGTCGGTATGGTGATCACGGCGCAATTCCCTCCTTCACTCACTGCTGCCCCCCCTGATTAATATTCGACCACAGAGAACCCCTTGTCAAAAAAGCCGACTCATCAAAAAAATTCCTCATATTCGTGTATTTATAGTCAATGCCACTGATTCAACCTGATACAGCAAAGATCGCTCTTAAAAGAGATAAAAATTCATCACCTTATTAATACGGGTTTTTAGCGATGCGTTTTTAAATAACAAATTAAACTTTAAATTCTCTGACCAAATTTTTCGGCTCGACACGCCTACTTCCGAAATGGCGCGATGCTCAGCACCCGTAAAAAGAAATCGCCAGTCGGGTCCGACTGGTAGCGCCATCGAACATTAAAATCCTGTAGATGCATTCCATACACCCGCGCCGGATCAACCTGTTGGTATTGGGGACGGGGATCCTGTTGCAGCACCTCGCGCACCAGCTGTTCCAGGGAGAAATCGCCAGAATTCTGTTGGTCATACGCAGCACAAAATTCAGAGGCTTCTGCAGAAAACGTAACCTGATGCAACACAGGAGCCGCAGATGCGATCCGATTAAATGCACCTTCCACAGAGTCCGCATAAGGTACGTAGGGTTTTATATCCAGGATCGGTGTCCCGTCCAGCAAATCTGCGCCGCCAATTTCAATCAGCAAATTCTCGCCACTTCTGGTGTAACCGAGATAGGACACCACGGAAAGACCTATGGGGTTGGGGCGATTGGGTGAGCGGGTTGCGAACACACCTAGCGCTTTATTGCCACCGAGACGCGGCGGGCGAACCTTGGGACGCCATGTCGCTTCGGTCGCATGAAATACGAACTGCAACCATAAATGGCTGCACTCCTCGATTCCGGCAAAAGCGTCTTCGTTGGAAAATTCCGGATAAATAAAAATCCGCGCTCTGGCGCTGGGTGCCAACCCCGGTTGCCGCGGGATACCGAACTTCTCTTTAAAACAGGATTGAACCTCGCCAATGGCGGTAAAACTAAATTCGCGGTCTGACATGGAGAATTTGACTATCCGAAAGAGAGCTGAAATGCTACGTCAATTGTGCAGCAGTCTGAATATTGAAACCATATGAGCAGAATATTATACGGCGTCTCCGGGGAGGGTTCCGGACACTCGTCGCGAGCCAGTCTTATCGCGGCCTATCTCGAAAGCCAGGGGCACCAGATTAAAATCGCCACTTATGATCGAGGTTATCGCAACCTGAAGGATCAATTCGACACGCTTGAAATTGCCGGTCTGAGCATCGTCAGCGAAGATAATCAGGTATCGAAGCTTAAAACCATCACTGCAAATCTCGCCAAAATCCCTTCCGGCACTCGCTCACTAAAACAACTCAAGCAGACTTTCGCCGATTTTGCACCGGACGTAGTGCTGACCGATTTCGAACCCACGACAGCCTATCTGGCGAGTCATTTCGGTTTGCCGCTGATCACCATCGACAACCAGCACCGCATGCGCTACATGCAGTACGACATGCCGCCAGCGCTGAAACAGGATGCCTTGATCACGGAAACCATCATCCGCGCCATGGTTCCCATGCCGTGGGCCTCCTTGATCACCACCTTCCACTTCAACCCGCTGAAAAATGAACGGAGTTTTTTATTCCCGCCGATTTTGCGCGAGGCTGTGCTGGACGTTCAGCCCCGGGAAACGGAAAAAATTCTCGTCTATACCACATCTGGTTTTGATTCTTTATTAAACGTTCTGCGCCATTTCAACCGTGAGAATTTCTGCGTTTACGGTTACGATCGCGATGAAGTGGATGGCAATCTCCATTTCCGGCCATTTAGCAAGGTAGGTTTTTTGCAAGATTTGGCCGAGTGCAAAGCGGTGATCGCGACAGCCGGCTTTACCCTGATCAGTGAAGCGCTCCACTTGGCAAAACCTTATTTAGCCTTCCCGATGCAAGGACAATTTGAACAGCAATTGAATGCTTTCATGTTGGAGCAGCAGGGTTATGGCGCCCAGTGCAATACACCCGACCGCAAAAGTGTGGCCGCTTTTCTCTACGATTTGCAGAGTTACAAAGCCGCGCTGGAAAAATACCCGCGCGCCGGCAACGGCGCGATTAAGGAAAAACTCAGTGAATTGCTGGCAGACGATCTACGGCTGCTAAAAACCTTCGCCCGCTGACAACTTGCAAACCAGCTAATAGAAAGCTTACGTCACAAAGGCTTTTTATCGCCCAGCAAACGATCGCGGGTTTCCTGCTTTTTTGCGTTCGCTCTTGCGCAGAAGCACATAAGTTGCACCCAGCCCACCGTGGGGTTTCTGCGCGGAGTGAAACGCCAGCACCTCTTCAATCTGTGGCAACCAAAAAGCCACGCAGCTTTTCAGCAGCGCGGGTTGTTCGCGCAATTCTCCCTTACCATGGGTTATCAGGGCCGTGCGGACGTCATTTTGAACGCAGTCCTTAATAAATTGATAAACCTCACGGCGGGCATGATCGACTGTCATTTTGTGCAAGTCCAAACGGGCATCCAACGGATACTTGCCCAACCGCAGGTTGCGGTAAACGCCATGCTGAACGCCAGTGCGGCGGAAACTCAATTCCGCCAGAGGCTCCACCATTTCCACCGGCTCGCCGGCGAGAGGATCCGCCGCCTGTTCAATTAGGTTCTGCGCCATATCACGGCGATGCGCCAGGGTTTTACTGTCTTCCTGTCGCTTGTCGATGACCACTCGCTTTTCTATTTTGATCGGCGTGACATCATCACCCAACAGGGCGCGGAAACGATCTTCATCAGCCATACCAAGACCTCCGAAAGAAATGGGCAACCCGCAGCTTCACGATTGCCGGATCAGCCGACGATTTTGTAACAGGGCACATATTCTTGGGTCGGAATTTTCATGCGCTTCTGTGCCACAAAAGAGCGTAACAACTCATCGAGCGGCCCGATAACGTCTTTTTCACCACTGATTTCGTAAGGACCTTTTTCGGCTACAGCGCGAATTCCATGCTCCTTCACGTTGCCATCCACAATACCGGAAAACGCCTTGCGCAAATTGGCGGCCAATTCGTGGGGCGCCTGCTGGCGATGCAATTGTAATTGCCGCATATTTTCATGGGTCGGACGAAATGGACGCTGAAAATCATCGGCGACTTCCAACACCCAATTAAAATAGTAGGCGTCCTGAGATTGTCTGCGGAAAGCCTGCACGTCCGCCATTTTTTCCTTCATATAAACCGCTACGGCCGCAGGGTCATCAACAATGATTTTGTAGAGCGACTGCGCCTGCGGACCCACGGTTGCACCGATAAATTCGTGGATCTGTTTAAAATAGGCTTCGGCCGTTTTGGGTCCGGTGAATACCAGAGGAAACGGCATATTGGCGTTTTCGGATTCAGCAAAATGCCCAAAATATAAAGAATTTCCTCCGCCGTACCCGCACCGCCCGGGAATACCACTATGCCGTGCCCGGTGCGCACAAACGCCTCCAGACGTTTTTCAATATCCGGCATGATGACCAATTGATTGACGATGGGATTCGGCGATTCTGCTGCAATAATTCCCGGCTCGGTAATACCGAGATAACGCCCGGCGCGACGCTGTTTAGCGTGGGCAATAGTGGCGCCCTTCATAGGGCCTTTCATTGCACCAGGACCGCAACCCGTACAAATATCGAGACCGCGCAGGCCGAGTTCATAGCCCACCTTTTTTGTATATTGATACTCGATTTCGCCAATGCTGTGACCACCCCAGCAAACGATGAGATTGGTTTCGTTGTTATGTTTAAGCACCCCGGCATTGCGCACTATATGAAACACGCCGTTGGTGATGCCGGACGAGCTGCTGAAATCGATATCGCGGTTTTCCTTGAGCTCGTTGTCGATATAAACCAGATCGCGCAACACCGCAAAAAGATGCTCTTTGATCCCTTTGATCATTTCGCCATCAACAAACGCACTCGCCGGGGCGTTGTGGATTTCCAACTTTATCCCGCGCTCCTGGGCGATGACGTTAATGGAAAAGTCTTTATAGGCTTCGAGGATTTCGCTGGTGTTATCGGTTTTTTCACCGGTATTCAACACCGCAAGCGCGCAGCGGCGAAAATTATCGTATAGCTTGGTGTCGCTGACTCTGGCTAGGCGGGACACTTCCAATTGGGAGAGAACGTTCAGGCTGTGCTCGGGAGTAATTCTGGCCAGTTTTACTTTTTCCACAGGATTTCCTTAGCAGCGGGCGATGCTGCAGTTATGCAGGAAGGGCTTTTATAACAGTTTAGTAGAATTCGACTCCATGTAAGGCCTTTAACATAACAGAGCCACCAACAAAAAACGCGAGCCTGGGCTCGCGTTTTTTGCGCCACAACACGACTCAGTGAACGTGGCCGTGGTCGATCTCTTCCGGACTCGCATCGCGGATTGCTTCGATGGTGACATCGAAATTCAGTATTTTTCCGGCGAGGGCGTGGTTCGCGTCTATGGTAATGCCATCGTCGGCAACATCCTTGACCACTACCACCTGCACCTGACCCTGCGGTCCGCGTGCGTGAAATTCCATACCCACTTCGATCTCCTCGACACCGGAAAATGCTTCCCGTGGCAGAGTCTGGATCAGGTCGACGTCAATCTCACCGTAGCCGTCTGCAGGTTGCACCTTCACCACTTTGTGCGTGCCGATTTCGCAACCGGCCAATTCGCGCTCCAAACCGGGGATGATATTGCCAGCACCGTGAAGATAATTCAGAGGCTGGCTTTCGCGGGAGGAATCGATCACGTTGCCGTCGTCATCGGTCAGGGTGTAGTGGATGGAAACCACACAATCATTTGCTACTTTCATCTTGTCTCCCTACCCAAACCCTGTACGGCCCGGGAAATGGTCAATAGAACCGGCACCCTACTGAATCAGTTCCGGCTTGTAAAGCTGACCGCCGCCGCTAAACCGGCTGTCTTCCGGTGATAAGGTTGTCCACTACTGAGGGATCAGCAAGAGTGGAAGTGTCGCCCAGAGTATCGAGCTCCCCGGCGGCAATTTTGCGCAGAATGCGACGCATGATTTTGCCCGAGCGCGTCTTCGGCAAACCCGGCGCCCACTGGATGATGTCGGGCTTGGCAATGGGGCCAATTTCCTCGACACACAAAGCCACCAGTTCTTTCCGCAATTCCTCACTTGGCTGCGCCTGTTGCTTCAAGGTTACGTAGGCATAAATGCCCTGCCCTTTGATGTCGTGGGGGTAACCCACCACCGCCGCCTCCGCCACCGAAGGATGCAAAACCAACGCGCTTTCCACCTCGGCGGTGCCCATACGGTGGCCGCTGACGTTAAGTACGTCGTCAACCCGGCCGGTGATCCAGTAATAACCATCCTCGTCGCGACGCGCGCCGTCACCGGTGAAGTAGTATCCGGGATAGGTGGAGAAATAGGTCTGCACCATACGCTCGTGGTCGCCATAGATCGTGCGAAGCTGGCCTGGCCAGGAGGCTTTGATCGCCAGATTGCCCTCGCCGGGACCGGTAATTTCTTTGCCGTCGTTGTCGAGCAGAACCGGCTCCACACCAAAAAACGGCAACGTTGCGGAACCGGGCTTAAGATCCATCGCACCAGGTAGTGGTGTGATCATGTGGCCTCCGGTCTCGGTCTGCCACCAGGTATCCACAATTGGGCAGCGACCCTCGCCCACCACGCGATGGAACCACTCCCAGGCTTCTGGATTAATCGGCTCGCCCACACTGCCAAGCAAGCGCAGCGAACTGCGCATGGTGTTCTGGACAAACTCATCGCCCTGACCTATCAGCGCGCGAATTGCCGTGGGGGCGGTATAGAAAATATTGACCTGATGTTTGTCGATGACCTGCCAGAAACGGCCTGCGTCCGGGTAGGTCGGCACGCCTTCGAAAATCAGCGAAGTGGCGCCATTACACAGCGGGCCGTAGACGATATAGCTGTGCCCGGTCACCCAACCGACATCGGCGGTACACCAGTAAACCTCACCCTCTTTGTAGTCAAAGACATATTTGTGCGTCATGGCCACCTGGAGCAGGTAGCCCGCAGTGGTATGCAGAACACCTTTGGGTTTGCCTGTGGAGCCGGAGGTATAAAGAATGAAGAGTGGATCTTCCGCACCCATAGGCTCAGGTGCACAAAAGTCCGCCACCTCCTCGATTGCGGCGTGATACCAGAGGTCGCGATCTTCATCCCAGGGCACATCGCCACCGGTACGGCGCACCACAATCACCGACTGAACGCCCGGGCACTGGGCCAGAGCCTTATCGACATTCTTTTTCAAAGGCACGGATTTACCGCCGCGTACACCTTCGTCGGCAGTGATCAGCACTTGGCAATCGGAGTCGATAATGCGGTCTTTGAGGGATTCCGGAGAAAATCCGCCAAACACCACGGAATGGATGGCACCAATACGCGCACACGCGAGCATGGCGTAGGCGGCCTCGGGAATCATCGGCATATAGATACAAACCCGGTCGCCCTTCTTGACGCCTCTCGCTTTCAGCACATTGGCGAGGCGGCAAACATGAAGATGCAGTTCACTATAGGTGACCGTCGCATCCTGGACGGGATCGTCGCCCTCCCAAATAAACGCCACCTGGTCGCCGCGGGTTTCAAGATGGCGATCAATACAGTTGACGCTGACGTTCAACTTGCCATCGCGAAACCAGGTGGCGGTGCCTTTATGAAAGTCGAATTCGCGCACTTGATTCCACGGAGCATCCCAGGAGAGAAATTCCTCCGCGCAGCGCGCCCAGAATTTGTCCGGCTGAGACACAGATTCCTGATAAAAATCGCGATAGCGCTGCGCATCGATATGACTGGCAGCGGCCTGATTCTTGTTAACAGGATAAATATGCCGTTCGGACATGGTGCGCCCCTTGTTATGTTTTGAGAGAGATCGAATCTAGTGGAGATCTTAGCGGAAAACAACGGGGCGCACGGGCGGAAAAGGTTGCCCGGGTTATTCCCGGGCGCTGGATCAGGCGACCTGAACGGGAATAGTGTTGGAGGTGCGCTCTACCTTGTTACGCTCTCCTAGGTAGACCAGCTTGGGCTTGAAATTCTCCGCTTCAGCTGCGCTGAACTGAGCGTAGGCCGCGATGATCACCCGGTCGCCGACCTGCACTTTACGCGCCGCCGCACCATTCATGGAAATGGTGCCGGAGCCAGGCTTGGCGAGAATGACATAGGTGGTGAAGCGCTCGCCGTTATCGACGTTGTAGATATCGATCTGTTCAAATTCCCGCAAGCCGGCAAGTTTGACCAGGTCGGCGTCTATGGCGCAGGAGCCGTCGTACCAAAGCTCCGCCTGAGTGACACGCGCCATATGCAGCTTGCCTTTCAAAAGAGTTATTTGCATGGTTTACCTCTTGTGGTCTGAAACCCGGCATTGATCAAAATTTCACCAAATTCTGGTGAGGGCGCGCGTATTGTAGCGCAACCTTTGGCAGCTTGCCTTTGCCGCTCTACCGTTCGTCGTCCAGAGAAACGGACACGTTGTCGATCAGACGTGCACTCTGGGTGTACATGGCGCCGAGCACAGCCACTTGGCGGTCGTCGTGGGCGGCAGACTGCAAGGTCGCGCTGTTACTCACAGTCACATAATCGGGGCGGAAACCTGCCGCTTCAATATGTCGCTTCGCCTCCGCCTCCAGAGCGCTGAAATCCCGTTTCCCTGCACGGATCTGCTCAGCAACCCAATTTAGACTGCTGTACAGGCAATTCACCCTAGGCCGCTCCTCCTCTGTGAGATAGCCGTTGCGCGAACTCATCGCCAGACCGTCGCTTTCCCGCACTATGGCACCGGCGATGATCTTCACCGGCATGCAGAGATCCTGCACCATGCGGCGAATGATGGCGAGCTGTTGATAGTCTTTCAACCCGAATACCGCCACCTCCGGCTGCACTATGTTGAACAGCTTGGTGACCACCGTAGTCACACCCTCGAAGTGGCCGGGACGACTGGCGCCGCAGAGGATGTCCGCCATGGTGGGCACTATGACGCGGGTCTGGGTATCCATGCCGTTGGGATAGATTTCCCTGCTCTTCCGGGCAAAAAAGATAATCACAACCGACCGAGCGGAGCTTGGCGACATCCGCCTCCAAGGTGCGGGGATACTTGTCCCAATCCTCATTGAGACCAAATTGCAGCCGATTGACGAAGATGCTCGCCACAACGATATCCGCATGCTCCCTCGCCTGTTTCACCAGGGCCAGGTGGGCATCGTGCAGATTGCCCATGGTCGGCACAAAGCCTATACGCATGCCCTGGCTGCGCAGAGCCAGAAGGGTTTGGCGCACGGTTTGGATGTGATGGAAGATCTGCATGGCGGCATCTCCAATAAGGGGCGGAAGCCTCGGGGGCGGGCATCATAAAAGCTAGAAGTCAGCTGGACAAGTAATAGGCGATGCACCTGACATAGCCCCAAGATATCCGGCGTATCGCAGTTACACTGCGGTACGCCGGCATGGATTATTCGTGAGACTGCTGAAAATAGTCGGCGGCGAGATTTTCAAAGCGAGTGAATTTGCCGACGAAGGCCGCGCGGCAGGTGCCGATTTCACCGTTGCGTTGTTTGCCCACGATCAATTCGGCGACGCCTTTGTCCGGGCTCTCCTCGTTGTAATACTCATCGCGATAGATAAATAGGATCACGTCCGCGTCCTGCTCGATGGCGCCGGATTCCCGCAGGTCTGAGTTCATCGGCCGCTTGTTGGGGCGCGATTCCACACTACGGTTCAACTGCGACAGACAGATCACCGGGCATTGGTATTCCTTCGCCAGGGCTTTCATGGAGCGGGAGATTTCAGAAACTTCCTGGGTTCGCCCTTCGGTGGAGCCGGCGACATGCATCAACTGCAGGTAGTCAATCATGATCATGCCGGGGTTGCCGTATTCACGCGCAATCTTGCGGGTGCGGGCGCGCACCTCATTGGGCGTCAGACCCGCGGTGTCGTCAATAAACAGCAGCTTGTCCTTGAGCTTGCGCGCCGCCGTTTCCAGCTTGGGCCAATCGTCCTCCGTAAGACGACCCGTGCGTATATTGCCCTGGTCAATACGGCCGACCGACGACAGCATCCTCATCACCAAGGCATCCGCCGGCATCTCAAGGCTGAAAACCAGCACCGGCTTGGGCTGGGTCATGAGCGCAGCTTCAACAAAATTGAGCGCGAGTGCGGTTTTACCCATGGAGGGACGGGCAGCGAGAATGATCAATTCACCGGGCTGCCAACCAGAGGTTTTCGCATTCAGATCGGTAAGACCGGTGGAAACGCCGGTGATATCGCTGTCCGAGCGGAACAGCGCGTCAATCTTTTCGACCGCTGCCTTCAGCAGCACATTTACATTGCTGAAGCCGCCCTCTTTCGGCCGCTCTTCGGCGATCTCCATCACCTTCTTTTCAGCCAGCTGCAACAGGTCATCCGCGCCCAGCGGCCCCGGATTGTAGCTGGCCTTGGTGATTTCAGTGGCGGCAGCGATCAGCTGGCGCAGGGTCGAGCGCTCGCGCACTATGCGTGCGTATGCCGGCAGGTTGGCGCTGCCCGCTACGCTGCTGGCCAGCTCCGTGAGATAAGCAAGGCCGCCAACCGCCGGCAACTCACCCAGACGATTGAGCGCCTCGGCGACGGTAATGACGTCGATGGGCTGATCGTTTTCCAGCAGCTGCGTCATGACACCGAAAATTTGCCGGTGTGCTGACTTATAGAAGTCGTTGCGGCCGACCACCTCTGCCACCGCATCGAACCCGGAGGCATCCAGCATCAACCCACCCAGCACCGACTGCTCCGCCTCGATGGAATGCGGCAACACCGGCTCATCGCCGTGGGGCGGTGCGCTGTCGGTGTAGAAATCGGATTCCTGTGAGTCAAACGGGTTCATAGGTCTGCTCGCAACATCTGAAAACAAAAAAGGCACGCCGGGAATTCCCGGCGTGCCCTATCTTAACCAAGTCTGCTGATGGCGTGTCCGCCGTCGCGACTTATTGAGCTTCGATAACGATTTTGACCGTCTGAACAACGTCCACATGAAGTTGCAGGTCGATGTCGTACTGGCCAACTTCGCGCAAGGTGCCGGCGGGCAATTTGACTTCAGACTTAGCCACTTCAACGCCTGCGGCGGTGATGGCATCAGCGATATCACGCGCGCCGACAGAACCGAACAGTTTGCCTTCGTCGCCAGCGTTGGCGCTGATGGTTACGACCATCTCAGCCAGTTTGGCGGCGCGGCTTTCGGCGTTTTTCTTGCGCTCACCGGCATTGGCTTCCAGCTCTGCACGACGGGCTTCGAATTCAGCGATGTTGGTTGGCGTAGCAGTGATCGCTTTGCCCTGGGGCAACAAGTAGTTGCGGCCGTAGCCGGAACGTACTTTAACGCGGTCACCCACGGTGCCCAAACGGCCGACTCTTTCAAGCAATATGACTTCCATTGAGGCACCCCTTATTGATGGCTGTCGGAGTAAGGCAGCAAAGCCAGGTAGCGCGCGCGCTTGATGGCGGTGGAGAGCTGCCGCTGATAACGGGCTTTGGTTCCGGTGATGCGGCTGGGAACGATCTTGCCGGTTTCGGAAACGTAAGCCTTCAGGGTTTCGAGGTCTTTGTAGTCGATCTCTTTAACGCCTTCGGCGGAGAAACGACAGAATTTACGACGACGGAAAAAAACGTGCCATGGATTATTCCTCCTCATTCTCTAGTTCAGCGTCTTCTTCAGCACCATCTTCCAGTTCAGCTTCCGCACGGGCGGCAGCTTCTTCTTGACGGCGTTCAGCGCGCTGCTTGCGTTCGCGGCTCTCTTTCTCCGCTTTCATGATGGCGGACTCTTCGGTCACGGCTTCGTCGGTGCGCACAACCAGGTTGCGCAACACAGCGTCGTTGTAACGGAAATTGGTGGTCAGCTCTTCCAGGGCCTCATCGGCGCACTCAATGTTCATGAGGACGTAGTGGGCTTTATGGATTTTGTTGATGGGGTATGCCAGCTGGCGGCGGCCCCAATCTTCCAGGCGGTGAATCTTGCCGCCGCTGCCGGTGACAGTCGAGGTGTAGCGCTCGATCATGCCGGACACTTGCTCGGATTGATCTGGATGAACCAGAAAAACGACTTCGTAATGACGCATTTTTGCTCCTTACGGGTTAATAGCCTCCCCCGGGATGGAGTGAGGCAAGGAGATGCCGGTGCTGCAACATTTAAACTGCGGCGCCGGCGGTTTTGGGGCGCGCAATTCTAAGTTCAGTCCGGCCGAAAAGCAACGTTTGTGCACAAAAGAATCTGTGCTACCGCTGCGATAAAGCCACGCCAACCGGTTTTATCGACCATTCGTCGGATCACATATAACTTTTGGTGCTCGATTCTTTTCAAACTGGCACGAAATTAACCTTCCTTGACTAGACTCAATTCAACGTAACCTTGGGGGGCTAGGGTTTTACTATGCAGCAGAAGAATAAGAAGAATCTGATTCTGATAGTGGATACGGACACGGAAGCATTACGCGGACTCGGCGAACTGCTGAAACCGCTCGGCAACATCATCTTTGCAACTTCGGGTAAGGCCGGACATTTCATGGCCTGCCACCGCAAACCGGATCTGGTGATTACCGCCACAGATCTCGACGATATTTCCGGATTGGATCTGTGCAAACGCATCCGAAGCCACCGGGAATCCAAAGAATGCAGCGTAATCGTGATCGCCCAGGCTCGTCACAGGGATCTTGAATTACAAGCCCTTGAAGCCGGTGCGGTGGACTTTATCACTCACCCATTCCTCAATCCCGTAATGCAAGCGCGGGTGCGCACCCACCTGGCGCTGTCGCGCCGGCAAAACCTTCTCCAAGTATTGGCGGATCGCGATGGCCTCACCGAGGTCTACAACCGTCGCTACTTTGAAAACCAGGCAAGAGTCGAACTAAAACGCCACTTTCGCCAGCAGCAAGCGCTCACTCTTGCACTGCTCGACATCGACCACTTCAAGCCCTACAACGACGCTTATGGACATCTGCAAGGCGATCTCTGCCTGCGCGATGTGGCCCATGCCATCGGCGGTGGCTCGCGCCGACCGGGCGAGTTTGTCGCACGTTACGGCGGCGAAGAGTTTGCGGTGGTGCTGCCCAATACCAACGCGCAGAACGCGCGCAAGTACGGCCGCTGGATCTGTCAGCAGGTGCTTTCCCTGGCGATTCCCCACGGCCATTCAGAAACCTTGCCGTTCATCACCATCAGCGCCGGTATCGCCACAGTTGTACCGAATGCCCGCACCACCCTCGAAAATTTGATTGCCACCGCAGATTCGGCGCTGTACCTGGCCAAGGAGTCCGGTCGCAATCAATTCAAAGTAGCCGCTGTTGAACAAGAAACCATTAAGGAGGCGGGCTGACCGCTTCCACTGATCACTTATGAATCCATTCAACCTGTCATTAATGTCCGTCAACACCGTATTCGAGCCGAGCCGGCTGGAAGGGCATATCGCCAAAAGCGAGTCCCGTGCTGGTGCCATTCTGCAAATTGTTCAGCACTTGGTGGACAGCGGGGATACTCCCATCCACGAAGTCCGCGCCGCCATTCGCCGCCAGCAGAACCACCAGGCGGCCCACATGCTACACACGCTTAACGGTAGTGTCGCCAATCTGGGTGGCTGCCGGGTGTGCGAGTTGGCGGCCGAACTGGAACGATTGCTCGACCGGGACGGACCGCTGCTGGTGATAGAGGATCTCGTGACATGCCTGGAGCGCGAATTCCAGCTCTTTCTGAAGAGCGCAAGCCAATGGCTGGAGCGACAGCAGGCGCAGCGCAATCTGCAGCTGCACCACCGGTCCCGCGAAGCGCGGCTGACGGAATTGTGTGAATGTCTGGCCGATAATGATCTGCGTGCGTTCGACCTGTTCGATGAATTGCAGACACTGCTGCAATCCCGCATGGCGGAGGTGGATTTCACGGATTTCCGAGCCGCGCTTCATTCCCTCAACTTCAGTATTGCCCTGGGTTACGTGCAGACGACCACCGGACACTGAGCCGGTTAAGGCCGCTGCGCCAGGCGGTCGCCCTTCTGCGGCAATCTGTCGAAACCTTGAAAGTAGAACGGCACTGACAATAACTTGCGCCCCTGATTCGCCTGCAGAACAAAATGCAGGTGCGGGCCGGTGGAAAAGCCGGTGCTGCCGGAATAACCCAGCAACTGCCCGCGCCGCACGTTCTGCCCCGCCACCACTTCCACCTTATCCGGCGCGAGATGCGCATATACCGTCATGGTGCCGTCCTCGTGTAGCACACGCACATAGTTAGCTTCATCCGCGTACTCTTCAGTCCAGCCGGAACGACTGAAGTTGCGCTCCACCTCCATCACGACGCCCGCCTTGGCTGCCACTATGGCGGTGCCATCGGGCATGGCGATATCCACGGCAAATTGCGCCTCCAGGTGCTGGTGAGACTCCTCCCCCATAAATCCCTGGCTAATAGGAAATGGACCGCCGAGAAACGGCACGCCCAGTTCCGGCTGTCCCAGCCCTTCAATATGCACCGGCACACCCGGCGCAAAACGGTAGGTCCACTCATACGCCCAAGCGCGGCCAACTTCAGCCGGCTCCAGCTGCAGGACGAATTGTTCGGCAAATGCGGGCACTACCCATTCGAAAGGTCCGGGGTGGTTGAAACGCAGGTTTTCCTGCCGCGTAAACTCGATCCACACCTGTGCGGGACCCGCGGTCTGATTGACGATGAACAGCATGGGTCGTTGCTGGCTGCCGCGATTGACCACCGTCACCTTGTTATGGCGCTCGGTGTACACCAGCCGGCTGGTCTCCACCTCCGCCGCCGCTCCGCCCGTAGGGGGTTTATCGGTTATCACCCACTGCCCTTTCGCGTCCTTGTACTTATAAACATTGGCGGCGTATGCGCCGGGACCGGCAAGACAGAGAAGCAATACAACAAACACTCGGAACATCTTTTTACCCATGTAGCTTTTTTATTTAGGCAACTTTTACCCATGTCACTTTTAGCCATGTAGCCTTTAGCCATGTAGCCTTTAGCCATGTAGCCTTTAGCCATGCAGATTTTAGCCATGCAACTGTGCTTTGGCCCGGGACCAGCGGCGCGCTTGTTCGGTATAGGCGAAGAGATCTTCGCGCAGCTGGGCGATACGCTGCTGCACCTGCACCAGGGACGCCCCTGCGTCCAGGTCGGCCTCGAGTTGCTGCACCGTCTGCGCCACCTGTTCACCCCCATAATTGGCCACTACACCTTTGATGCTGTGGAATTTGCGCCGCGCTTCAGCAACATCGCCCCGCAACAGCAATTCCAGACCGCGATCCAGATCGGCCGCGGTGGCTCTTTCGATCTCCGCCAGTGAATTCATCATGCTGCGCACCCGCTCCTCGCGCCCGCGGGTGAGCTTTTCCAGCCGCTCCCAGTCGAACACTTTGTGCCTCGCACCATCTTTTACCTCCGTGTGGGACACTTCGTGCTGCGAGCGCGCCAGAGTGATCACCTGCCAGAGCTGTTGCGCGTCCACCGGCTTGGGCACCAAATCGTTCATTCCCGCCTGCAGGTAGAGATCCCGCTCCGATGCCAGCACGCCGGCGGTCATGGCGATGATGGGGTGGGTATGGCCCTGCTGGCGCAGGTGCCGGGTGGCGGTGAGCCCGTCCATCACCGGCATCTGGATGTCCATCAGAATCACATCCACCGCGGCGGGCGAGTGGGTGATAAGCGTCAACGCCTCCTCGCCGTTGTTGACCGTCGTCACGTCGGCGCCCATATCCTGGAGCAGGCCCTCGGCCACCATCTGATTGAACGGATTATCTTCCACCAACAAGATGCGCATGCCATGCAGTTGCCCGCGCGTATTCAGCTCCACATGCGCCGAACTGCCCTGCCCTTTCACTTGGCGATCCGCATGATCAATGGCACTGCCGAGAGCCGCTTCCAGCACCGGTTTGATCAGCACAGCGGACACGTTGGCCTGCACGTCCAGCGGCAGCATCAACGCGCGCTGATTGTTGCGGACCAGCAGAATACAGCTGCAATCCGGCGCCAGTGGCAAGCCGGCGATGCGCTCCTCCAGCAGGACACCATCCTCAAGCTGGCTGCAGGCGATCAATAAAACATCCGCAGAACTGACCGCGGTTCCGTCCGCGGACTGGTCGGAGTTGCCCCAGATCGTCAGCGGCCACCCCCAGCGCTCAAGAATGGCTTTAATCGCCGCCTGGGACGCCGCGTTGTCGTCCAGCAGCAACACATGGCGGGCAGCCTGGGGCATGGAGCTCTTCGCTTTAGCAGCGCCGGTAGCGCTGGGCAGATTGAGCACAAAGGAGAATTCCGAACCCAGGCCGGGGTCGCTCAGCACACGCAGGCGGCTTCCCATCAGCGAGACCAGGCGGTTACTGATGACGAGGCCGAGGCCGGTGCCGCCGAAGCGCCGGGTAATGGAGGCGTCCGCCTGGGTGAAGGCGTTGAAAATGCGCGTCTGCTGCTGCAGCGTCATACCTATACCGGTGTCGCGCACGGCGAAACGTATGCTCTGGTTGTCGCCCTGATCGGACGAGTCCTCTTCCACTGTCAGCACCACTTCACCCTCCTGGGTGAATTTGATGGCATTCGAAATCAGGTTGAGCAACACCTGTTGCAGGCGCAGAGGGTCGCCCACCAGATGGCGGTTCACACCCGGCTCTATGTGGATAACCAGTTCGATATTCCGCTCACCCGCGTTCACCGACATCATCACCGCCGTGCGCGCCAGCACCTCGTCGAGATCAAAATTCATCGGCGTCAATTCCATGCGCCCGGCCTCGATTTTGGAAAAATCGAGAATATCGTTTATCACCCCGAGCAGCGCCTCGCCGGAGCTGCGGATCATGCGGATATAGCGCGTCTGATCGTCGCTGTGGGGGGTGCGCTCAAGCAATTGCGCAGCTCCCAGCACCGCGTTGAGCGGGGTGCGGATCTCATGGCTCATGTTGGCGACAAACTCGCTTTTGGCGCGGCTTGCACTCTCGGCTTTTTCCCGCGCATCCTCCAGGGTCTGCTCCGCCTGCTTCTGCTGCGACAGATCGAGCACCACCGCCACCACATGGGTTTCCTCGCGCAACTCTACCGGCACCAGACTAATGGCCGCGGGAAACACAGTTCCGTCCTGCTTTTTGGCGCTGAGCCTCAACCCCGAGCGGGCGGGCGGCAGTTTGAAATACCGCTCCCATAGGCGCGTGTGATTGGCCTGCAAGCCCTCGGGCAACAGCGACTCCACCCGCGTGCCAACCAAGGTGCCGCGCGCAAAATGGAACAATTCGTGGGCTGAGCGGTTGGCCCGCACTATCAGACGCCGCTGTGACACCACTAGGAACGCTGCGGGGGCCAATTCGAAAAAGGTATGCGCCTCCTTTTCCGTCGCTTCGACGAGACGGGTCTGTTCCGCCAGACTGCGCTGGTTTCGATCAAACTCGCGCTCCAGCTGCCGCTGGGTACGGCGGGCGTGGTGGTTGATGTAATGCAGGGACAGGATCACATAAAACAACAGCAGGTCGATGATCACCCCGGCGATAAGCACGTAAAACGGCAGATTTTCGTCCTGACTGTGGAGCAGCGCCTTCTTCGGGGCGCGCAGACTGATCGTCCAGGCGCGTTCGAATATCGTCAGGGGTATGCGGGCATGGAAGTAGGTATCGGGGCCGGCCAGTGTGTATTGGTCCTCGTCCTCCGCCTGCAACAGCACTGTCTCTTCACTGATGATGTCGGAGTCGTGGATGGAAAAACTGATGTACGCATCAGCAGCGCCGAGAATACCTTCCATCAAGTCGCCCGCACGAAAAGGGGCGTAGACCCAACCGATCAGCCAGTCGCGCCGCTGTGCGGTATCGGTGGGATCGGTCGGGCTGCGGTAGACCGGGACATAGATGGCAAAACCGCGCTGTACGTTGTGGTCGGTCTCCTGCACCAGAGTGACAACCCCGGACATGGCCGCCTCGCCGCTGTCCCGCGCTTTGATCATGGCCTCGCGCCGGACGGGGTTCGACCACATGTCGTAGCCAAAGGCGCGCTGGTTGCGCCAATCGAACGGCTCGAGATAAATGATAGAGGTGTAGAAGTCGCGCTCGCCCTCCGGCTTGATGGCGTAATCGTCAAAACCCTCAGCGCGGATGGCTTGCTCGTGGCCGGCCAAATCCTCGGGCGGCACCACAAGAGCAAAACCCAATCCCTGAATGCCCGGGAGTCGTTCTTTCAGGTGCAGCGAATCCACATAGCGCTGCCACTCACTGCGCGACACATTATTGGACGCGTTAAGCAGACCGCCACCGCCTTGCAACGCCTGTTCGTACAACAGCAGCCGCTGGCGGATGGCGAGCACAATTTCGTTGGAGCGAAACAGAAAGTGCTCCTCTGCCCGCACCATTACCTGACGACTGGTGAACCAATAGGCAATGCAAGTCACCACCAGCGAGGCGCAGAGGATCACCCAACCGGACACAGGGTTGTGCACCATATTGATGGAGCGCTGCAGCTTGCCTATCAGCGCCGAGGCACTGCTCTGCATCAGGTCTAGACTCCGTCAGCGAATCCGAAAATAACCCTCGAGGGTCGACGATCCTGTAAGTGTAGCCAATGAATCCGCCGCACCCCGGCGACAAGCGGTGAAGAATCCGCGCAAAAAATCCCGCCGCAATAAATAAAGCGCAAAAAATAAACATAAAAAAACCCGCCGAAGCGGGTTTTCAAAGGCGGTAAAAAACTGCGCTATTTACAACTTGCCGACGCCCGCGTGAGTTTTCACGATAGCGGGAACATCTCCGGCATTATCCAGCAACACGCCGCTCGCGCCATTCACGCTGCAGCCGGCAACTGTGCCATTCAAGTCGCCGCGCTGCCAGTTCTGCGGCACATGGTGAGCGCCGCCACTGCTGGGGGTTCGGGTATAAGTGCCGCCCTCCCAGATATTGCCGTTGGCGACCCAGCATCCAGGCACATCGGAATCCGTCGATGACAGGAGCGGATTATTGGTGTTTTTAAAGTAGTTGTTTTGCACCAATGCTTTGCCATCCGCGCGCGCATTGATGTAGTGGATCTGATTCACCGAGCGGTTGTTTTCCCAATAGTTGTTGAACATGTGAATCGTTGCGCGACGCAACAGCGGTGTGCGCTGCTCAATATTTTCGTAGAAGTTGTGATGGAAGACGATGAAATTGTTGCCGTCCGGATCGTCGTTCGCACCAATCAAACCACCGCGACTGGAATTCCTGAAATGGTTGTAGGAAACCGTCACATAAGTGGTGTCATTTTTCATATCGAGCAGAGAATCGTAACCGTCGGATTCACCACCGGACGCCTCCAGGGTGTTGCGGTCAATCCAGATACGCGTCTGCGGTCCGCCCTCAATAGCAATTGCGTCGCCGCCGTTGGAGATTGGCGAGCCCGATTTTTTCACGTTCTTCACGTGCACGTTGCGAATGATGATGTTCTCGGAAGCGCGGATGAAAATACCCAGTTGATCGAATACCGCGCTGTTGCCCACACCTATAAGGGAAATATTGGAGACGCCCTTGAACTGGACCCGATCCGCCGCGGTGTCGCAACTTCCGGTAACCCGGCTGGTATTGCCGTGGTTGATGGTGCCGTTGACCATGATGATCAGCGGCGTGCTGGTGGAAGCGCGCTGGCAGATCGCCCGGTGTATGTCGGTGCCCGTGCTGGCATATACCACCTGCCCGCCCTGTCCACCGGTGACCGCGTTGCCGTAGCCGACAAATTGGGAAATGTTCATTCTCGGCATATTGCCGCTGCCCCCATTGCCGCTTGAGCTGGATGAGCTGGAACTGCTACTCGAACTGGATGAGGACGAAGAAGAAGACGAAGAAGAAGACGAAGAACCGGAACACGTCTGCGCAGACGACGCAGGTCCGGAAATGGTGATGACATCAATATTGGCTATGCCTTCTGCGGCAACGCCCGTCAGCACCAAGCGATTTGAGCCGGCATTCAAGGCAATCTCCGCTGACTCCTCCACCCAACTGGACCAGCCGCCCGTGGGATTGAAAACAAAAGACGCGGCGCTGCCGGCGTTGCCATTGGCCGCTAAAACTCCCGATCGCGCCGCACTGGCGCCGTTGGCGTAACGGAATTTCACCGTGTAGACGCTGGCTTCCGAAGCCTGGATCAGCCACTCGATTTTAGAGCTGGCCGCATTTTGCACATCGATATAACCGCTGCCGGTGTAGCCCGGATGTTCGGTATCCACACCGCCGGACGCGACACTGTAATCCGCGTAACAAAAGCCCGTTGTGGCTTCCTGGATGGTGGTGGAAATAACGGCGCTGCCGCTGGAACTGCTGCTTGAGGAACTGGAGGAGGAGCTGCTTGACGAACTGGAACTGCTGGAGGAACTGGAACTGCTGGAAGAGCTGGAGTTCGAAGGGTCCTTCTCTCCGCCACAGGCCGCCAGACCTGTGGCCATGATCCCCACGATCATGTATTGCAATGTTTTCATTGGACTCACCTACGTATTTTGTATTTGTACTGAGGCTTTCCGTGACCGCTCGGAGCGTCAGAGTCGAGCCATAGTATTGCGGATGAGGGATGCGGATTCGGTGACAGGCAACACAAAAACTGTTTTACCAAAATAAAAAATTGGTCAGACAGCCTGCTCATCGAAGATCCCAATGTAGGTGTGGCAGGATTGGGCGTTTAAGATAGCGGCCGATTGATAACGAGATTTGCGAGGAAATAATGCGGGAAAAGTTATTTGCGTGGCTGGAATCTTCTGGTTTCACGGTTACGCCTTTTATAGGCTCAATACTGATATTGCTGGTGATTCTGGTCACCGCCCTGGTGATTCATATACTGCTGCACCAGGGGATTCTCCGGTTTATGGAAACCTATGCCAAACAATCCCAGCGCTGGTGGCACGCCGCCTTCTTCCGCCACAAGCTGTTTACCCGCCTCGCCCTGACACTGCAGGCGGTCATACTGCTGACCCAGGCGCGGATCTGGCTGGATACCGGCTCCCCCGCCCTGCCCGTCGTCGAAACATTCCTCTACCTGCTGGTGCTTTTGTTTTCCCTGCTCTCACTGTTTTCCACTTTGGATACAGTGGAGGATTTGCTGCTGAATTCACCGCAAGGCAAGCGATTGCCAGTGCGCGGAATTTTTCAGAGCATCAAATTAGCCGCCTTTATGCTGGCTCTGATTTACGCCATTTCGCTGCTGATCGGTAAATCACCGGCCATTTTGCTGAGCGGTTTGGGCGCCATGACCGCGGTACTGCTGCTGGTCTTTAAAGACCCCATTCTCGGTTTGGTCGCCGGCATCCAGCTCTCCGCCAACAATATGCTGGCTGTGGGGGATTGGCTGGAAATGCCGAAATACAATGCCGATGGCGATGTCATCGACATTAACTTGACCACCGTAAAAGTCAGAAACTGGGATAAAACCATCACCACAATTCCCACCTATGCGCTGATTTCTGATTCCTTTAAAAACTGGCGCGGCATGACGGAATCCGGCGGCAGACGCATTAAGCGCTCTATCAATATCGATGCTACCAGCGTGAAATTTTTGGATGAGAAGGATCTGGCCCAGCTGCGCAAAGCGCAGCTGCTGAGTGACTATATTGAAAATAAAGTTGCCGAAATTCAGCGTTACAACGAAGAAAACAACTGCGATCCTGCGTCACCCGTTAACGGCCGTCGCCTGACCAACCTAGGCACCTTCCGCGCGTACGTGACCGCTTATTTAAAGGCGAATCCAAACATCAATCCGACCATGACACAAATGGTCCGCCAACTCCAACCCGGCCCCGATGGCATTCCTTTAGAGGTTTACGCCTTTACCGCGAGCACCGCATGGCTGGTTTATGAAGGCGTGCAGGCGGATATTTTTGACCACATTTTTGCCGTGCTGCCGGAATTTGGCCTGCGCGTCTACCAAGCCCCCAGCGGCTACGACGTGCGCCACGCGCTCTATCAAGTGGGCAACCAAACGGCAGCGGCGCTGGAAAATGCCGCCCAAGCGGTCAGCTCACCGCCAGCCATCGCTGCAGATCACGGCCCCGACGCGGCGCGCTAAAAGGTGTTTTGACGGAGCTATTTACGATTGGACGAGAGTTTATTTTCATCTGGATGGACGAAACCAAACTTTCATTTGGACGCCCGTTAAACCGCCCCACAACATTTTTTATATTTTTTGCCGCTGCCGCAGGGACAGGGTTCGTTTGGACCGGTTTTGGGTTGGGCGCGCACGAAAGGTAAGATCTGTGCTGTCGGCCCAGCGCGCGGTTGGCTCGGCGGCGCCGAGTGCGCGCGTTGCGACAGCCAATAAGCATGCAGGGCGCGGGCGGCGGGTTCTATTTCTTGTTTCAGGGCTTCAATTTCGTGATCCGCAAAGTCGACAAGCAGTTCTTCACCCTCTTCCGAGCCAAACAGGGCGATACAGCTGAAGTGGGCCTGAAGATCTTCCGGCAGATTCAGCCAATCCTGGCTGCCCAAAGCGATGCCGCGCATATAGCCACCGCACCAGAGCGACACCACTTCCACGGGCTCACCCTGTTCCATATCCACTAATACTAGCGCTTGGAAATCCTCCGGCTGCTCCATCAACACTTCCGCATTGTCATTCATGATGCCCATGACAATTTGCATAAAGCGCCCAACCTCTTCCTTGCTCTCCCAGTTGGGCATCTGCTCCGCACCACCCCAAATTTCCGGCAGCCACTCGCTGGGCATGATCATATCCGGACCGGACACTATGGCCGTTAGAAAGCCATCCAATTCCGATACGCTGACGATGGAATCGTCGGTGGCGTATTTTTCGAATATGGCGTCGATAAAATCCAGATCTTCATCGGTGATGGGTTGGTCATTCATCTGCTGTAGTTCCAATAAAATGCGGTTCGCCCGCAACAATTTGTCTCAATTTTCTCGACCGCCAAGATTACGCCTTCAAGCATCGCGGTGATACCGGTATTTGCATGCCAGCACGCAGTCTGTGGTTGAATGCGGCACAATCTGCCACCGACGACTTACCGCTCCAAGCCTCAGGAGGATTCCACCATGCTCACCCCAACGCTGGATTTGATCCAACAACATTTCCCGCCGAAAAATCCCGAGCACCTTCAGCTCTACTCCATGCCCACTCCCAACGGCCAGAAAGTGTCGATTTTGTTGGAAGAACTAGAGCTGGATTACGACCCACACTACGTGGATATCACCAAAAACGAACAATTTCACCCGGCTTTTTTGGCGCTGAGCCCCAACAATAAAATTCCCGCCCTGCTCGATCCCCAAGGACCCAATGGAAAACCTTTGGCGTTATTCGAATCCGGCGCAATTCTGCTCTATCTCGCGGAAAAAACCGGACGCTTTTTGCCGTCGGATGCAGCGCTTCGTTACCAGACGATTCAATGGTTGATGTTTCAGATGGGCGGTATAGGCCCTATGTTCGGTCAATTGGGATTCTTCCATCACTTCGCCGGCCGCGAAGTCAAAGATCCCATTCCGCGCGAGCGCTACACCAAAGAAACAACGCGTTTACTGAGGGTATTGAATCAACAATTAACCGGTAAAAAATGGGTGATGGGTGAGGAATACACCATCGCCGATATCGCGATATTTCCCTGGGTCAACACGCTGATTGAATTTTACGATGCCGGTGACGTGGTGGGCATTCAACAATTCCCGGAAATTCTGCGCGCCCGCCAACAATTCAACGCCCGTCCGGCGGTGGAGCGCGGCAAACGAGTACCATCGAATTAACCCACGCCCCCCTCCCGGCCGCCCCTTGCCAGGGGGCGGATGGTGCTATCCGATGAGCCCATCCATTTTCAGATACTCCGCCGCCGTCTCCACGCTCACCGGCGCCAACGCAGGGATCACTCCCAAACAAGGTGCCCGCAGTTGTGTTTTGAGAGTGGCGATGTTCTCGGCTTTTGAGTCCATGTCCGGGTCTATTTCACTGGCAACCCACCCGGCCAGCACCAAACCATCGCGTTGAATCGCTTCGGCGGTGAGGAGGGCGTGGTTCAGGCAGCCCAGGCGCAGGCCGATGACGAGGATAACGGGGGTTTGCAGTTGGACGGCAAGTCCGCTGAGATTTTCTCGGTCGTTGATAGGGACGCACCAGCCGCCGGCGCCTTCAATCAGGCGCAGATCCGCCGGTTGCATCAGGGTGCCGCGACAAAGGCCGACCAGACGGTCCAGACTCAGCCGACGACCTTCTTCCAACGCCGCGATATGTGGTGCTTTTGCAGCGCGCAGAGCGATGGGATTGATTTGCTCATAGGGTATTTGCACGCTGCTGTGGGTCTGCAACAGCAGCGCATCGTCATTGCGCAGCCTTGCGGCGTGGACTCGCAGCCTGCCGCTACCGGTTTCAGGCCGAACGCCTTGCGGCCTTGTTGGGCTGCCAAGTGCAGCAGTGCGGCAGTGACCAAGGTTTTACCCACACCTGTGTCGGTGCCGGTCACAAAATAAGTGTTTTTCATGGTTTTCTGGCCCTCACCAGCAGGACATCGTAGGTCGCGGGCAACTTGCCGTCCGCATTGCGACAGCGCTCATAAGCCTCTTCCAACTGAAGCAGCTGACGCCTCGCGGTGAGGCCGGGACGGCTGCCGGGATTGATGTTGTGGGCGCCTATGCCTTTGAGTTCGCGCAGTAGTGGCATGAGAGCGTCGTATTGCGCCACCAACGGATAACGTTGCAACTGTATTTGGACAAAGCCAGCTGCTTCCAGCGCTTTGCGCACGGCATCCGGTGCATGGAAATGGTTGACGTGGGTGTAGGAGTCGACGTTTTGCCAAGCTTTTTTCAGCTCTTGCAGGGTGTCCGGCCCGAGGGTGGAAAACACCAGTTCGCCGCCCGCCTGAAGCACTCGATAAGCTTCCCGCGCGACACGGCGCAAATCATGGCACCACTGAAAAGCAAGGCTCGACACTATCCCACCCAGCGACGCCTCCCCCAACGGCAGAGCTTCCGCATCCGCCACCAGCCCGTTTGCCGCAGGCAGTTTCTGTTTGGCGAGTTGCACCATCGGCTGAGCGAGATCGGCCAGTAACAACTCTCCATCGGCAAAGGTTTTTGCCAGCAATTCAGCCATATACCCAGTGCCACAACCGATGTCGAGCACAGGTTTGTTACTGGCCGAACACCATTCGCGCAGATCCTGAGCCACACGACGCTGAATATGCGCGTACTGATCGTAGGTTCCGGCCGCCTCACCAAACGAGCGCGCCACACGGCGCTTATCGAGCGGTGGGGAAAGCCAATTTAGGATCTTTCGCGCGATGACTTCCGGCTCGGCCAAATGAGGTGCATGAGCGGTTTGCGGCAGCACGTCCACCTCGGCCGCGGACGGCAACAGGCCGCGCAAACGGTCTGCGGCTGCCGCGGGTACCAACGCATCCGCCGCGCCAAATACGTGATATTGAGGGATGCGCAACTCGGCCAGGACACCGCGATTATCCAGCTGCTCCAGCCAGCGCAACCCCTGCCCCCAAACGGCTTGTTGGTCCGGCTGCGGCGGGGTCTGTTGGCGCAGATGCTGAGCCACAACTTTGCGTTTGCGGTCGCCGAGCGCCTGCAAAGCGCAAAAACGCGTCCAGGTCGCAGTCGCATCGGCTTCAAAATCGCGATAAAACTGGGCGAAGGTAGCGGGCGCCATCGCCTCGGGCCAATCGTCGCGGGCGACAAATACCGCGTTGCTGGCGATGGTGATCAGCGCTTGGATCTTCTGGGGATTACGGTGGGCCAACTGCGTGGCGAGCATGCCGCCTAAGGACCAGCCCACCAGCACACAACGCGGTGGCAACTGAGACGACACTTGGTCGAGAAATACTTCAAGCGCCACCAACTCGTTGCTGGCGCGGCCAAAGCCCGGCAGCTCAATAAAATGATGATGGCCGGGCAGCCGTTCGCAAAGGGGCTGCCAGAGGCTGGCGTCGCTGCCCCAGCCGTGAAGAAAAACCCACTGTTCAGACACCCGCTTCTCCCACCACTCGCCAACTCTCCTGCAGCGCGTCGAGAAGACCATCCACCTGGACCTCGCTATGCGCGGCCGACAAAGTCACCCGCAAACGCGCGGTGCCTTCCGGGACAGTCGGCGGACGAATGGCGCTGACCCAATAGCCGCGCTCGCGCAGCTGCTCGGCCAAACGCAAAGCGCGGGCGTCGTCGCCGACAATAATGGGCTGAATGGCTGAGGGAGACGGCCAGAGTTCAAGGCCGAGAGATTCCGCACCGGCGCGGAAACGCTGCACCAGTTTGTGCAAATGTTCCCGCCGTTCCCCCTCTTCCTGTAGCAAACGCAAAGCCGCGCGCGTCGCGGCGGCCACGGCCGGCGGAATCGCTGTGGTGTAAATGTAGGGCCGGGCGAACTGGATGAGAGACTCAATCAACGCCTCACTGCCGGCGACAAAAGCGCCATAGGAACCGAAAGCTTTGCCCAAGGTGCCCATCAAAATTGGCACTTGGTTTTCGCCCAAACCGAAATGCTCCAAACAACCCGCCCCGGTGGCGCCGAGACATCCCATGCCGTGGGCATCGTCCACCATCAGCCAGGCATCAAACTCTTGCGCCAAACGCGCGAGGTCGGGCAAGGGGCCAGGTCGCCGTCCATGCTGAATACCCCGTCCACCAGAATCATCTTATGGCGGCTATCACACGCCTGGAGCTGCTGGCGCAAATGATCGATATCGTTGTGACGAAAACGCTGGAAACGCGCGCCGGAGAGCAAACCGGCATCCAGCAGTGAAGCGTGATTTAAACGATCCTCAAACACCGCATCACCGCGGCCGATCAAGGCAGTGACTGCGCCCAGGTTCGCCATATAACCGGTGGAAAAGAGCAGCGCACGCGGCCGCCCGGTGAACTGGGCGAGCTCTTCTTCCAGCAGGTGATGTTCTTGCGAATGACCGCAGACCAGATGGGAGGCACCGCTGCCGACGCCATAGCGTTCAGCCGCTTTTTGAAAGGCTTCCAGGACTTTGGGGTGGTTAGCGAGACCGAGATAATCATTGCTGCAAAAGCCGATCAGCTGGCGACCATCCACTTGGATTTCCGCCTGCTGCGGCGACTGCACCACCGGGCGCACGCGATAGCGGTTCAGCGCGCGGCGCTCCGCCAACCGCTGTTGCAGAGTGTGTTCGAGAGATAGCGACATATCAGTACCAGAACGCGCCGCCGCAGCGGCGGCGAATCAGCCGGCAGCGTTGTAGAAAACCTTGTCCTGTTGCGCCGCTTGCACCCGATCCAACAAGGCGTGAGCTTCCGCCTCATCGCTGTGTTCGACTTCGTAGGCTTCCGGCTGAATGCCCAGCTTAGTGAACAGCTGGCGGTCTTTGTCGGCTTCCGGGTTAGGCGTGGTGAGCAGTTTGGCGCCGTAGAAAATGGAGTTGGCGCCGGCAAAGAAAGCCAGGGCCTGGGTTTGTTCGTTCATTTCTTCGCGCCCGGCGGACAGGCGCACGTGCGATTTCGGCATCAAAATGCGGGCAACGGCGATGGTGCGGATAAATTCAAAGGCATCCAGCTCCTGCTCATCCGCCAGGGGTGTCCCCTCCACTCGCACCAACATATTGATGGGCACTGACTCCGGGTGCTCCGGCATATTGGCCAACTGCTGTAGCAAACCGGCACGGTCGTTCACTTCTTCGCCCATGCCGACGATGCCGCCGCAGCAGACCTTCATGCCCGCAGCGCGGACGTTGGCGAGGGTTTCCAGGCGATCCTGGTAGGTGCGCGTGGTGATGATCTCGCCGTAAAACTCCGGCGAGGTATCCAGATTGTGGTTGTAATAATCGAGGCCGGCATCGGCCAATGTCTGGGCTTGGTCTGCCGACAGCATGCCCAGGGTCATACAGGTTTCCAGCCCCAAGCCCTTTACTCCTTGCACCATGGAAGTGACGTAGGGCAGGTCTTTGTCCTTCGGTGAACGCCAGGCCGCTCCCATACAGAAACGGGTGGCGCCACTGGCTTTGGCGGCGCGGGCTTCTTCGATCACTTTTTCCACCGCCATCAACTTTTCCCGTTCCAGACCGGTGTCGTAGCGCGCGCTCTGCGGGCAGTAGGCGCAATCTTCCGGGCAGGCGCCGGTTTTAATCGAGCACAAAGTACTCACCTGCACTTCATTGGGATTGAAGAACTGGCGGTGAATGGTTTGGGCTTGGAACAACAAATCGTTGAAAGGCAGATTAAAAAGGGCGAGGATCTGATCGCGCGTCCAGTCGTGACGCACCGTCTGAGAAACGGACATGGGAATTCCTACGGGAAACCGGGGATGAAGAGTGTCCGCGACATCATAGGCGGAATCCAATCTCTGTCAACCGGAAAAGGAACTTCAGGTTTACACATGAATATCAGCCCACATCTCTATCGCATCCTGCCCCACCGCTGCATGCTCTGCCAGAGCAGATCCACGATGGGAATTATCTGCGCTCACTGCCACACCGACCTGCCGCGCAACCTGCACTGCTGCCACACCTGCGCCCTGCCGCTGACGGCCAGCCAACCCCTGTGTGGCGATTGCCTCGCGCGGCCTAAATCCTACCGTCTCACCTGTTGCCCACTGCTCTACCGCCACCCGGTGGATCATCTGGTGCTGCGCTTGAAAAAGCGCGACCCTCACACCTGGGCCAGCGCCCTTGTTCCAATTCTGGAAACGGAATTGAGCAATCACTATCAAGCCGAATCCTGGCCCAACCTATTGGTTCCCGTGCCCAGCCACCCCCTCACCCGCTTTAAGCGAGGTTTCAATCAAGCTCATGCGCTGGCGCATATGCTCGGCAAAACCACCGCCATTCCGGTCGCACCTCTGGTCGCTCGCCGGGGCAAAGTCCGCCAGCAAAAAACTCTCGACCGCAAAACACGTTTCGCCAATCTACGCGACGCTTTTACCTGCACCACCCACCTGTCCGGAGAAACCATCGCGGTTATAGATGACGTCATCACTACGGGTGCAACAGCGGAGTTGATGAGTACTTGCCTGTTAAAAGCGGGCGCTGGGGAAGTGCATATCTGGGCGCTGGCGCGCACGCCCAAACCCGGCAGTCGATAGGCGGCAAATGCAGAACGGCGCCACCACATTGGCGCAAACGCCAGAGGCCAACAATACTTATCCGATTGATTCAACCGCCTGAACGGATGCCTTATTTCAATGAACGAGATACCCCATAACCCAGCCAGAGCCCAGGTGGCCCTGATGATGACGGCCGCCATGGGCGCGATCAGTTTGATTGTGCTGTACGGCTGGGTCACCAGCTCATTTCACATCACCACCTTCATGATCGGCGCCGCCTCCATGAAAGTGAATACGGCGCTGGGGTTTCTGGTGCTGATGGCCGGGGTCCTGGGTGTCTGGCTGCATAAACGCAATCTGACCATCGGCTGCGGTCTTGCGGCCATGGTGCTGGGCACGTTTACCGTCATGGAATACGTACTGGGCTGGGGCGCCGCGGTGGACCAGTTGTTTTTTGCCGACCCCTGGACGCCGGTGAATCCCGGACGCATGGCGGTAGGCACCGCCGTGAGTTTTGTCCTGGGCGGGGCCATGCTGGCGGTGCACGACACCTACCCGCACCAGCGCATCAATCTTTACGACGCCCTGATCACCGCCTTTCTGGCGATTCCCCTGTTTGTCTTTTTCAGTTATGTCTTCGCCCCGGATGAAGTGCTGAAAACGCCGTCTGTCAGCACCATGCCGCTGCATTCGTGCCTGAATTTCCTCTTCTTCTTTTTCGCGATTTCCCTGCTCACCAGCAGTAAAGGTGCCGCCGGACTGCTCAATCGCAACACCCGCAACGCGCGCAATTTCCGCTGGCTGTTTCTGATCGTGCTTATCCTGCCGCTCTGCCTGGGCAGCGTGCTCAATCACGGAGTGCAACAAGGCTGGATCGGCACTGGGGTCGGCATTGCGATCTTCTGCCTGTTTTCGACGCTCATCATCGCCAGTGCGCTGGCGCATCACACTATTCTGCTGGACCACTGGTTTCGCCAACTGCTGCAGGAGCGGCGCCGCAGCAACCAACTCAAAAACCAGATCCATGAATTACTGGAAATCTCTGCCGACGCGATAATCCTGTTTGATGACCGCTTGAATATTCTCCACGCCAATTCGGGTGCGCAGCGGATTCTCGGCTTCAATCCGGAAGAATTGTGCCGCATGACGCTGGTGCATTTGTTGCCCGAAAATCGTCGGGACGACACCGCGAATCTGATGCAGCGATATTTGCAACGCGAGCCGGAAAATTCCTCGCTCAATTTGCAATTGCAACACCAAAACGGCGCGGAAATACCGGTGGCGGTAACGCTCACCAAAAAGGTTCTGGAAGATCAGACCCTGGTGATCGCGCTGGTCAAGAGCATCGAGAAGCTGGACGATAAAATTCGCAGCCTGGAGAAAAAAGCCAGTACGGATCCGTTGACCAAAGCGGAAAACCGCAGCGAATTCGAGGATTTTTGTCGACGCGTCAACCTGCACGTGTTGCGCAAATCGGATTTTTCCTTTTGCGTCATGATGCTGGATATCGATGATTTCAAAAATATCAACGACACCTACGGCCACAAAACCGGAGATCAGGCGCTGGCGGAATTTTCCCAGGTGGTGCAGGACACCCTGCGCGATGGCGACCGGCTCTTCCGCACCGGCGGCGAGGAATTCATCGTGATTTCCGCCAATGTACCGCCGGAAGACGCACTGGCATTCGGTGAACGCATCCGCAACGCCGTTGCCACGCACAGCATCGTCAGCGGTGACCTCACCTTGCATCTGACCTGCAGCGTCGGTATCTGTGTAGTGGATTCGTCCACCGCCGATCTTGAGGACGCTGTACATCGCGCCGACGAGGCCATGTACCAGGCCAAGCGGAAAGGCAAAACTGCTGCGTCATCGCACCCGGTGCCAACCGCCCCTCCGCCGACAAATCGGAGACGATTTAGAGACCACTTAAAGAGCATCCGCCTGCGGCGTCCTTTCAGTCGGCTCATGGGGCTATAATCGCGCCTCATTTACCCGTCCGCCGGAAGCCGTATGGACCTTCAGCAGCAAGAGCCACCCTTCAATAATCTTACGCCGGACCTGGTGCTGACCGCGGTGGAAACCCTCGGTTTCGCCAGCGACGCACGGATTTATCCTCTCAACAGCTACGAAAACCGCGTCTACCAGGTGGGCCTGGAGGGGCGCGACAAGCAGCCGCTGATCGCCAAATTTTACCGCCCCGAACGCTGGACAGACGAGCAAATCCTCGAAGAGCACGCCTTCAGCATCGAGCTGGAACAACTTGAAGTTCCCGTGGTTCCGCCGCTGGAGATCAATGGCAGCACGCTTTTTCACTACGAGAATTTCCGCTTTGCCCTCTACCCACGCCGCGGCGGCCACGCGCCGGAGCTGGACAACGACGACACCCTGTTCACCCTCGGGCAGTATCTCGGACGCATTCATGCGCTGGGCAAAAGCCAGAAATTCCAGCACCGCGTGGATTTATCCGTAGCGCGTATGGGCGATGCGAGCCGCGAATTTTTATTGCAGCAGAATTTCATTCCGTCGAGCGTGCGCATCGCCTATGAAACCATCACGGAGCAACTGCTCGCGCAGATCAAACAGATTTTCCAACGCACGCCCTACACCTCTATCCGCCTGCACGGCGACTGCCATCCCGGCAATATTCTGTGGCGCGACGACAAACCGAATTTCGTCGACCTCGACGACGCCTGCAACGGCCCGGCGATTCAGGATTTATGGATGCTGCTCTCCGGCGAGCGACCGCGCCGCCTGGCGCAGCTGGCTAATGTGGTGGAAGGCTATGAGATGTTCTGCGAATTTCATCCGCGCGAGCTGAATCTGATCGAAAGCCTGCGCACCCTGCGTTTGATGCATTACGCCGCCTGGCTCGCACGCCGCTGGCACGACCCGGCATTTCCGCATCATTTCCCTTGGTTCAATACCGAGCGTTATTGGTCGGAGCATATTCTGGAATTGCGGGAGCAATTGTTCGCACTGACCGAGCCACCTTTAGCATTAGCGCCGACCTAACCGCTCCGCTCCGGCAAAAGCCGAAAGCGCAGTTTTAAGCGATAACGCAACTAAAAATTTGGCACACCATAAGCAACTATTGAGAGGAAGCATCTATGCCGCAAATTATTCCTTTTTACGCCAGCCTACTGGCTTTGCTGTTTATTTTTCTCAGCGTTAAGGTCGTGCGATTGCGGCGCACTTTACGGACGAGCATAGGTGATGCGGGTGACAAGCGATTGCTGCGCGCCATACGTGTGCATTCGAATTTTGCTGAGTACACGCCGCTCGCGCTGCTGCTACTTCTCGCGCTGGAACTGCAGGTTTTCAATTCCTTGGTACTGCATATTCTGGGTATTGCGTTGGTGACGGGCCGATTGCTGCACGCTTATGGCGTCAGCCAGACCAACGAACGCTTAAAATTCCGCGTCGCTGGCATGGCCTGCACATTTACGGTGTTGCTGGTGACCGCCGGCGTTCTGATTTATCGCTTCGCCATGCGGGCTTTTATCGGGTAAATGCACCCATAACGAGTTACAAATCGTCAACCGGGTTACAAATCTTTAATAGGTTTGTAACTCGGCACCAGCAATTTCATCACACACCACGCAACCAGATAAGCGACGGCGCAGATAGAAAACATAATGGTGTAACCGGTGGCGATTTCACCCTGCGCGCCATAATGGTCGAACAACCAGCCGCCGATTTTGGACATCAGCACGCCGCTCATTCCGCCCGCCATACCACCTATGCCCACTACGGACGCGACCGCATGTTTCGGAAACATATCCGATACGGTGGTGAAAATATTGGCGGACCAGGCCTGATGCGCTGACGCGCCCAGGCCAATCAACAAGACGGGCACCCAGAACGAAATATGCCCTAAAGGCTGCGCCAGCAATACCACCAAAGGCACCAGCGCAATCAGGAACATGGCGCGCATACGCCCGTCGTAGGCGTTGTAACCGCGATTGATAAAATACATGGGAAACGCACCGCCGCCGATACTGCCAAACATTGTCATGCTGTAAAGCACGGTCAATGGCAACATCAGTTCAGTACCTTTAAGCCCGTATTGTTTGCCCAGATAGATCGGCAACCAAAAAAGGAAAAACCACCAGACGCCATCGGTGAGAAATTTCCCTAACGTAAATGCCCAGGTCTGGCGGTAGCCAAACAATTTGAACCAACTGAAAGACGCTTGCTCTGTCGATTGCGGATTGGTTTCCACCGGTGCATCGCTGTTGATGTAGGCAAACTCCGCCGCGCTGAGGCGTTTTTGGTTTTCCGGCTTTTCGTAAAATATTCCCCACAACACCATCCAGATGAATCCCACCGCGCCCACCAGGATAAATGCCGTCTGCCAATCCCATACCGCAGCAATCCACGGAACCGTCAAAGGCGCCAGAATTGCGCCGACATTGGCTCCAGAATTGAAAATTCCGGTGGCCAGGGAGCGCTCCTTTTTAGGGAAATATTCCGCCGTCGCCTTGATAGCGGCGGGGAAATTCCCCGCCTCACCAAACGCCAGCACCGCGCGCGCAAACATAAATCCCACCACGGAAGCCGGTACAGCGGCGATGCCGGCCAGAGCCAGAATATTATTGGCAGCCTCACCCATAGCAACAGCATAAGCGTGAATAATTGCACCAATTGACCAGATGATAATGGCCCAGATATAGCCCCATTTTGTGCCGAGCTTGTCGATGATCCGGCCGGCAAATAACATTGAGATGGCATAGACGAATTGAAATACAGCGGTGATATTGGCGTAATCACTATTCGACCAGCCAAATTCACGAGAGAGATCCGGCGCCAGCAGACTGAGAACCTGACGATCCAGATAATTCACGGTGGTTGCAAAAAACAGCAGTGAACATATGGTCCAGCGATAGCGGCTGATAGTGGGAGTATTCATATATTCATCGTTATTGTATGAGTGGAGACAGCAACAGCTCATTAATTTCGCCAAACGTATCAATGAGTGCGCAACGAATTTGCAAGATCCGATTTATCTTTTTTATGGATCAAGCGACGAAACACCCGGCAAGCTTATACACCACAAACTTGCAAGACAAGCATAGCGAGCATGCCTCAAATGCCGCAGCATTTATTCTGCTAGCGCGGCATACAACAGGCCCGAATTAAATTGCCTGGAAAATTTCCCGCAGAAATATTTCGCGCTCGACAATTGCGCCGCGATGTCGAATCACCACACCGGCACAACGATTGCCATGCGCGGCCGCGCCCTCAATATTCTGGCCTGCAAAACGAGCGGCAAGATAACCGGCATTGAACGAATCGCCCGCAGCGGTGGTATCCAACACACTTTCCACCGGCGGCACGTCCACCTGGATTTGCTCGTGATAGTAGCCATCGCGATAAGTTGCAGCCACAAACACCGGACGCGGGCCGCGTTTGATCACCACTTCACCCACTCCCGCACTCGCGCAGCGGGCCAGGATGTCGGCGGGCTCGCCGCTGTTCCACAGGCGAGCTTCATCGTCGTCCGTCAGCAATGCGATATCCGCGATTGCCAGGGCTGCGGCCATGGCGTTGCGGGCCTGATCCTGGTCGCGCCAAAGCTGCGGGCGATAGTTGTTGTCGAATACCACCTTGACACCGCGAGCGCGAACGCCGGCGAGAACGCGCAGCAGATTGCCACGCGCCTCGTCCGTCAGAATGCCCAGGGTGACGCCGCTCAAATAAGCGTAGGAAATGTTCTGCAGACGCTGCTCCAGCGTCGCCGTGGACGCCTCGGTCGCAAACATTTCCCGCGCCGGGGACTGGCCGCGCCAAAAGCTGAAGCTGCGCTCGCCATTGGCCTGATTGGCGATGAGATAAAGTCCCGGGGTGCGGCCCGGCACTTGTTCGATCCCGGTGATATCGAGGCCCTCCTGCACCATAAGCTGGAGCAGTTCGCCGCTGTAGGGATCGTCGCCGAGGCGGGTGAAATAGCCGGCTGTGACACCCAAGCGGGCAAGGTAGACAGCGGTGTTGTAGGTGTCCCCCGCATACCCGAGGGCCAAGAGTTTTTTGCCACCGGACTCACCTGCGGGCGCCAACTCCAACATCACTTCGCCGATAGAGAGAATCTGTAACGACATCAATCGTGCCTCAAGCATGAACCTTAGAACAATCTGGCCTTACCAGTTGAAGGTGCCAAATCATGTCGGTTTTTGTTGTTCGATACCAGAGATAATTTCCCGTGTTTGTTGACAAATGTTCACATCCACAGGCAGTCTCACCAGCCCGCCACGGGAGAGTCTGAGTCGAGCTTTAGCAGATTTAAATTACAAATTGGCCTGACCTGTTTAGAGACGAACCCCGCCATCGACCATGAATTAGGAGCGGATAATGACGCGCGCCACCCGACAGCCACTGATTTTGAATCCCGACCGGCTTTTTTCCGCCGATCCCACCCAGAGAGCCATAGCCCGCCGGCTCTATGCTGAAGTCAAAGACCTCCCTATCGTCAGCCCCCACGGCCACACCGATCCCCAGTGGTTCGCCGACAACACGCCGTTCGGCAATGCCACCGAGCTGTTGATCCGGCCGGACCATTACGTTTTCCGCATGATGTACAGCTTGGGTGTGCCCATGGAGGCCCTGGGCATCGCCAGTAGGGACGGTACAGCAGTGGAAACGGATCCGCGCAAAACCTGGCGGCTGTTCGCCGAGCACTTTTATGCCTTCCGTGGCACCCCTTCGCGCATGTGGCTGGACCACGTATTCAAAGAGGTATTTGGCCTGGAAGTCGCGCTGAACAGCGCTACGGCGGACGAGTATTACGACCACATCACTGAGAGCCTCAGCCGCCCGGAATTCCTGCCGCGAGCCTTGTTCGAGCGCTTCAAGATCGAATGGCTGGCCACCACCGAGTCGCCGCTGGACGATCTGCGTCACCACCAGAAAATCCGCGCGAGTGGCTGGCAGGGCAATGTCATTACCGCCTATAGACCCGACCCGGTGATCGACCCGGATTTTGAAGGCTTTGCCCGCAATGTCGCACGCCTGGGGGAAATGACCGGCGAGGACACGCAAACCTACGCCGGTTTTCTCGCCGCCCTGCGCCAGCGCCGGGAATTTTTCAAAAGCATGGGGGCCACCTCCACCGACCACGGCCACCCCACCGCCACGACTGCCGACCTCAGCCGTGCCGAGGTGGAAAAACTGTTTGCACTGGCGCTGACCGGCAAGTGCGATGCCCAGCAGGCAGAGCTGTTCCGCGGCCAGATGCTCACCGAAATGGCGGCCATGAGTCTGGACGATGGACTGGTCATGCAGATCCACCCGGGCTCCTTCCGCAACCACAATGCACATCTGTTCAGCCGCTACGGCCGCGACAAAGGCGCCGATATCCCCATGGCCACCAGCTACGTTCAGGCATTGAAGCCGCTGCTGGACCGCTTCGGCAACGAGGCCAATCTCACCGTCATTCTCTTCACCCTGGACGAGACGGTTTACAGCCGCGAGCTGGCGCCACTGGCCGGCCATTATCCCTGCCTGCGCCTGGGGCCACCCTGGTGGTTCCACGACAGTCCCGAAGGTATGCGCCGCTTCCGCGAACAGACCACGGAAACCGCCGGCTTCTACAACACGGTGGGCTTTAACGACGACACCCGCGCCTTCCTCTCCATCCCCGCCCGCCACGATGTCGCCCGGCGGATGGACTGCGGCTTCCTGGCACAGCTGGTGGCGGAACAGCGCCTCAACGAAGACGAAGCCCGCGAGGTTGCGGTCGATCTCACTTATAACTTGGTCAAAAAGGCGTACAAGCTGGGCTAGCTTCGGCTTCGCTCAGCTACCGGGTTGACTGCGTTCGGCTACCGGTTCGGCTTCGCTCAACTACCCGGTTGGGCACCTTTCTGTGGAACATGATTTATGGCACGACTCAATTCCCAGCTGCTGCCGCAGCTGGACATCCCCCGTCCCTCTTACGACCGCGGGAGCGTCAAGCCGGGCATAGTTCATCTGGGCATTGGCGCTTTCCATCGCGCCCATCAGGCGTTTTACACCGAGGCGGTGATGAATCGCAGCGGCGGCGATTGGGGCATTATCGGCTGCAGTCTGCGCTCGGCTGGCGTACAGCAGCAGTTGGCGCCACAGGACGGTCTTTACACCTTGCTTGAGCGCAGCACGGAGAACCGGCCGCAGATTATCGGCGCCGTGCAAAAAGTACTGGTAGGCCCGGACGACCCCGCTGCGATTATCGCGGCTATCGCGAGCCCCAGTGTCGCCATCATCTCCCTCACCGTGACCGAGAAAGGCTATTGCCACCTGCCCGCCAGCGGCACCCTCAATCTGGAGCACCCGGATATTCAGCACGATATCGCCAACCTGGAGCGGCCCACGTCTGCTCCGGGCTTTATCGTCGCCGGTCTGCGCCAGCGCTGGCGAGAAAATCTCGGCCCGGTAAGCGTGATGAGTTGTGACAACCTGCCGGACAACGGCGCGGTCACCCGCTCGGTCGTCACCGCTTTAGCCGCAGCGGTAGACCCGCAACTGGCGGATTGGGTGCGCAGGGAAGTGAGCTTCCCCGGCACCATGATCGATCGCATCGTGCCTGCGACAACCGCAGAGGATATCGACTGGCTGCAACGCGAATACGGCTACCGGGACGAAGGGCTGGTGGTCGCCGAGCCTTTCAGCCAGTGGGTGATTGAAGATAATTTTTGCCGCGGGCGGCCCACCTGGGAAACCGTGGGCGCTCTGCTGGTAAAAGATGTGGGCCACTACGAAACCATGAAACTGCGCCTGCTCAACGGCAGCCACAGCCTGCTGGCCTACAGCGGTTATCTGGCCGGTTATGCCACCATTTTCCAGGTGATGCAGGACGCGGATTTTGTCACGTTGACCCGGCGTTTTATGGCGTGCGCCGCCACCACTTTTACGCCGCCGGAGAATTTCGATTTATCGGTCTATCAAGAGCAATTGTGCGAACGATTTGCCAATCCCGGTCTGCAACACAAAACCTCGCAGATCGCCATGGACGGTTCGCAGAAAGTGCCCCAACGCTGGCTGAATAGTCTGCGCAAACTGAGTGAAGAAGACAGAGATTGCCGCATTTACACCTTCGCCATCGCTGCGTGGATTCGCTTTGTAAAAGGTGTCGATGAAAAAGGTGAGGCGATTAAAATTTCTGATCCGCACGCAGCGACATTTGCCGCACTTTGGCAGGAATACGGCGCCAATCAGCGTCGTTTAATAAAAGAATTTTTTGCACAGGAAATGATTTTTGGCCAGGATCTGGCCGGCGATGAAAACGTACAGCAGGAAACTCTGCGCTGGCTGGACGTTATTACAAACAACGGCATTCGCTCAGCGGTACAAATGTTGTTAAACGGATAATCCGGCGCAGAAAATTCGCGCCGGATCAGCGCTCCAGGGAAAAGCGCTCGCGCTCGCGCTTGACCTTGCGCAGCGCCTCTTCGACAGCTTCGGCCTCGGCGGAATCCAACAGCAACTCCACCACTCGTTTCAGATGATCCCGCATGGCTTCACGGGCCGCTGCTGAATTGCGCAATTCCAGAGCTTCGAGAATGCGCGCGTGTTCATCAATCCTCGGCCGCGTGCCCGCCCGGCGGGCTTTCGCCAAAATACTGGCCGACACAACGGATCTATTGCGCAACGCCCATAAATGTTTGCACACCGACACTATGGCTTCGTTATGAGTTGCTTTGGCAATCAACAGATGAAAAATTTCATCCGCATTTTCCGACACTTGTTCCTGCTCGTTTTCCGCAATCATAGAATTGAGCGCGGCGCGCAGGTCGGCGAGTTCACTATCCGTGATGGTGCGGGCCGCAATTGCGGCCACTTCACTTTCAAAAAGCAAACGCGCCTCGAAAATTTCAAATGCGCCGATATCCATTTCTGTTCCCGCCAGCGCCCCCCGAGCGGCCAGACGTGACATAAACACCGGAGCCACCTTTGACTTCCACACAACCCGCCAATTCCAAAGCAATAATGGCCTCGCGTACGGTGGGACGGCTGACATTAAAACGCTCCGCCAATTTGCGCTCCGCTGGCAGACGCGAACCCACGGGATATTCGCCGGAGGCAATCACTTCCGCCAACTGCTCAGCCACACGCTGATATAAGCGGCCGGATTGAATTTCCCCAGTCCGATTAGCCTCACCGCTTGTCTTGTACATCTCCGGGCCCATGATTCACGCCTTATGTCATAAATCCTGTAATGCTCTGGATAACCGCTCGGTAACTTCAAATTACCTAAGCCGCCCTGCTCACAGCTGTGCAAACTATACCGCCTTACCAATATAAAATTTTGGCATTACCAATCAAAAACGCACGGCTCCGAGAGTTTTATTCACGCAAGGCTGCGACGACATACACCAAGGGCGCGTTCCAATTAATAGCGACTTCATTGGTGGAAAAGCTGCACCAATCGTCGAGATAGGATTTGGCGGGCAGACGGCTTGGGTATTTGCACTTGTCCTGCCAGCCCGGTTGCGGCCCTCCGGCGAGCATGCCGGGAACCGGTGCGGTGATCTTGTCGTAGTGGGAAATACGATGATGTGGATAAAGCGTGGACTTGGTTCCGAATCCAGTCACAAAGCTGTAACCCGTGGGATTGCGCCCCAGCACATAATCCAGTAATGCACGGGCCGCAGGGCGATAATCTTTATTGGGCCGCAGGCGCTCTGCCATCAACAAGACCATAGCTTTATTTAAAGCTACGGCGTTGCTCCCCCACCGGAAATCCACTTCCGTCATAGGAACGAGATAACCCGATTGCCAGTATTCACGCACCATACGATCCGCCATGCTGAGCAATAAATCGCGTGCGCCCTGCTGCAATTTGTCTGTGCCATTTTGTCGCGCCAGCGCAAAAAGTCCCAATCCTTCCACGGAGCTCCACTCCGGCACGCGCGGATTTTCTGGTAAACCGATTCCTGACATATATGCCTTTTTGCCGCTCGCGCGGAATAATTCCGCTGCAGCCCAAAACCATTCATCCTGCAGAGTTTCATTTACCATCGCGTAGGCGCCGGTATTGATTTCCTGCGGCTGCACATAAAGAACTTTGGGATTTTTCTTCGCCCAACTCCAAGCCCTATCCGCAACCTGCAAATACTGCTCCGCGCGCCCTGGAAATTGTTTCTGATAATCGCGCATCACGACACTGGCATAGGCCATCACTGCAGCAAAATTTAATGTTGCAGCAGTGCTCTTCTGCACCATATAACGGTTGGTGTTCTGCTCGTGGGGCAGGCCATCGCCAGAAAATCTGAGATCGGTGAGCTTGTGATACACGCCACCGTCATGCGGATCCTGCATGGTGATAAGCCAATCGATATTCCACAGAATTTCATTAAGCAGATCCGGCACTGCATCCGCCGATTCGGGAATATTCAGACGCATATCGGCAAATACCCGAGGGAAATCCGCTAACGCGACCAGGAGTGTGTAAGTGCTGATGCCGGAGTTGACACTGTATTTATTGTAGTCACCTGCGTCGTACCAACCTTTAGGAGAGGAAACCACAGTACCCGCAGGTCGTTTATCAGAGGCGGCAGAAGGATGAATATAGACGAGCGTATCCGGATGCCCCGCCGGGCGGGCGAACTGCCCCGCATGATCCGCGTCTATTGGAGCACTGGCGCGATTGAAATAGAAATATTTAATCGCTGCGGACAGCACCCCATCATAGACATTCGCCTGAATATGAAAGGGCGGTGACTCCCCTGCGTCCGCGACCCGGATGCGGTAATACCCAGGCTTATTAAAAGCGGTGAAATCTGCAATCTTCACGGTTTCACCGGCCACATCCCAGGTTTGCGCCTGGGACAAAGGTCCGCGCAATACTTCGCTGCCGGTTTTCGCATCCACCAGCCAGAATTCCCCTACCGGGGTATCTGGCACCACGGCAATTTTGCCGGACTCAGGCAAAAAGCCCACTTGATTCAGATGGATCCTTGCCCCAGCCGCCTGAGCCAAGGCATTGCCCGCCGGCAGCAGGCAAGAGGCGAACATCAATCCCTGGATCAACGGTGCTCGCAGCAATCGGCACGAAAATTTGATCAAGCCCTTTATCATTTCAGATCCTCTTGAGAATGTCGCGGAATGGTCCGGGAGACTAGCAGACGGTAACCGCAGACGCCAAGCCGCGAAGTGCCAGTCCACTGGCAAAAGTGCAATGCCGCTACAATTGCGGCGGTTTACAAAGATGACGATCACTGCTACTGTACTAGTACATGAGTACAAGAAAAACTGCCTACAGAGAATTGGTCGATCTTCTGTGCCGAATTTCGAAGCCAAGGAAATGGAAGCGGCGCTGGAGGCTATTCTGACGCCCAGAGAAGCGGAAGAGCTGGAAAATCGCCTGCAGATATTTCGCCTGCTGCTGCAGGATGTGCCGCAACGGGAGATCGCAGCGCACCTTAACGTCGGCATAGCGACAGTGACCCGCGGCGCAGCCGCTCTGCGCAACACCCGTTTTTTCGACCATTACACTTTTTCCACGGCGGACAAAGCCCATAAACGTTGATTGCCGTCCGCCTAGCTGAAGAGAAAAAAAATGACCGCACAGCAAACACTTCCCAAAATCGAACTGCCCGGTAAACCGAGCTATATCAAGCTCGCGGAAGACCAGAATTTCTTTGAATTATTCCGCCGGATCGAAAAGCGTTACGACAATTGTTTTCTGTTTGAATCTCTCGGCGAGGAAAGCCAGATTTCCAGACACCACATTATGGGCTTCGATCCAGCGCTGATCCTGTGCGCGGAGGATCTGCACACATTGAGCGTGCACGACACCACCACAGGCAAAACGACCAGCTATGCCTGTGAAAACCCTATTACGCGCTGCGCGAGGTGGTGCCGCAAAAACATTATTTCGCGGCGTTATGCCGGCGGCATCGTGGGATATCTGGGCTACGACTGCGTGAATTTTTTCGAGCCCGGCCTCAACATCAAGACCAGCGATCACTTTGAGCCGTTTAAATTCGGTGTTTATCTGGATGGTCTCGTTTACGATCAGATGACTGGAGAAATTTTCTATTACCACTACGATCGCAACCGCTACCACGAGATCGAAGCTCTACTGCATCAAGAGCATGAGCCGTTTGGCGCAACTGAAAGCCGCTGCCTGGGCGATACCATGTCCCGGGAAGAGCACGCGCAGGCGGTGGGAAAAGTAAAAGAAGATATTCGCGCTGGGCTGGTTTTTCAGTGTGAAGTCGGCTTTAAAACGCGCTATACCATTCGCGGTGATGCGACTCACATTTACGCCAAACTGCGGGACACCAATCCATCACCGCATATGTACTATCTGAAATTCGGCGATCAGAAACTCATCGGCGCCTCGCCGGAATTATTGTTCCGCTTGCGCAATGGTGAAATGGAAACCTTTCCCCTAGCTGGCACCACCAAACGCGGCAAAGATGCAGCGGAAGACGTCCAGCTCGCGCGCAAGCTTTTGAATGACCCGAAGGAGATTGCCGAACACAATATGCTGGTGGACCTGCATCGCAACGATCTGGGTCGGGTAGCGCGTTTCGGCACGGTGAAAGTGCGTAGCCTGATGGACATCAAACGATTTTCCCATGTGCAGCATATTTCATCGGAAATCGTCGGCATTCTGAGTGAAAAAGAAGATATGTTTTCCGCCCTCGCCTCCAATTTTCCCGCCGGCACATTGACTGGCGCACCGAAAGTGGAAGCGATGAAAATCATCAATGGTTTGGAAGCCGATGGCCGCGGTCCTTACGGCGGCGCCGTCGGGCAATTCAGCTTTAATGGCGACTGCACTTTCGCCATTCCCATTCGCTCGATTTTTATCAAAGGTGAATCCGCCTACGCGCAAACCTGCGGCGGTAACGTATTCGATTCAAACGCCGCCGACGAGTATCTCGAAATCGAGCGCAAGCTCTCCGCCATGCGCAACGTTTTGGCAGGCTTCGAACCCAAATCCGCTGAGCAAGGTTAACGACATGCGCGTTCTCATTATCGACAACTACGATTCTTTTACTTACAACCTCTACCAATATATCGGCGAAATTCTCTCTGCAAGTCTGGGCTATGGCCATTTTGAAGTACAAGTGAAACGCAATAATGAGATCAGCCTGGAACAAATCCGCAGCTGGCAGCCGGACCGCATCATCATTTCACCCGGTCCCGGCTCGCCGGATGATCGTCAATATTTCGGCGTGTGCGGCGAGGCTATTCTGGAATTGGGCAAAACCACACCCCTGCTGGGTGTGTGCATCGGCATGCAAGGCATCGCGCATTGTTTTGGCGGCAAAGTGGTGCGCGCACCCATGCCCATGCACGGCAAAACATCGCTGATTCAGCACGACGGCAAAGGCGTATACCAAAACATTCCCCAAGCACTGGAAATTATGCGGTATCACTCACTGATGGTTGATGCTGGAAGTCTGCCGGACTGCCTGGAAATTACCTCGGTCATTTTGTCGGGCAAATCCCAGCAAGATCTGAGGAACGCCGCTCTTGGCGGGGCGGAAATCATGGGGATACGCCACAAAAACTATCCGATCGAAGGAATCCAGTATCATCCGGAGTCGTTTGCGACCGAGGGTGGCAAAGCGCTGCTGCAGAATTTTCTGCTCGCGCGCCAGTAGAATCAGCGCGCGACAGGCGCGCTGGGTATCTCACCCGGCTGCGAAGGGGCAGGCAGGGCTGGAGGATAAAAGCAGTTGGAAATCAATTTGATCCAGATATAAAGACCCACCATGATCCACAGGTGATTGAACAGATCAAATCGTTGATTCGCCTTGCCGAATGGATCCCCTTCAATACGATTGATCGCCAGCTGAGCCTGATAAAGCGAATAAAATTGAACCACTAATACGACCACAAAAACCGTCAACCGGCCCCAACAACCCAACTCAAGTCTCTCTACACCATAGGTGAGAAAAACCTGTGCGATCGCGGCGCCGATAAATATCCAGGCCAGGCGGGTCGGCTGCCAGGGGTAATTACCTTGCCGGCGACGCTCTTCATTGAATAACAACTGAAACAGCTCAAAAACGAACAACACCGCAAATGCCGCGCGACCGAATTTAAAATAGGAGCGTCCGGTTATTTTCTCGGCGCCGACCCAGCAGCGGTAAAACCAGTACAAGCTGTAAAAACCCGCGGTCGCAAAGTAGAGCGCAGTGAACTTGCTCATACTGACCACAGGAAGAGACGAAGAATTGGTTTGCATGATCAGAAGATGGCGCCGGGGAAAACCGGCGCATGATTATCAGATATGACGGACGGCATCGATTTCATATTCAACTTCACCACCGGGCGCTTTAACCACAGCGATGTCACCCACTTCTTTGCCTACCAGAGCGCGGGCAATGGGTGATGAGACAGAAATTTTATTGGCTTTGATATCGGCTTCATCTTCGCCGACGATCTGATAGGTAACAGCCTCTTCAGTCTCCACAATGATCAGATTGACCGTTGCGCCAAAAATCACACGCCCGGATTCAGGAATAGATTTAACGTCGATGATCTGAGCCAGTGACAGCTTGCCTTCAATTTCTTGAATACGCCCCTCACAGAAACTCTGCTGTTCACGCGCAGCGTGATATTCAGCATTTTCTTTCAAGTCTCCGTGTTCACGTGCTTCCGCGATCGCTTTAACGATGCGCGGACGATCAACTTTTTTCAATTGCTCCAGTTCTTCGCGCAATCTCTCCGCGCCCTCAACTGTCATTGGAACTTTAATCAATGCCATTAGGCGATCCCCTCATGTAATTCTTGCAGGCGGCGCACTTTGTGTTTTTGACCAAAACGAATGGCCATACACAAGGCATTTGCGGCTGCCAATGTCGTTGTGTAATACACCCGCTGATTTTCCGCGCAGCGGCGAATGGACGATGAATCGCGAATCGCCTGCTTCCCTTCGGTGGTGTTGATCACCAAATCCACCTCTTTGTTTTTGATCATATCCACGATGTGTGGACGCCCTTCCGCGACTTTGTTGACGACCCGCACCGTCAAACCCGCCTGCTCAAAACAGGCTGCGGTGCCTCGGGTAGCCACCAGTTCAAAGCCCAAATTCGCCAGCTCCTTGGCGACAATCACCGCACCGGGCTTATCGAAATCCCGCACGCTGATAAACGCTGTTCCCTTGGCTGGCAGAAACGCGCCGCTGCCCAGCTGGGATTTAGCAAAGGCTTCGGCAAAGGTATCGCCCACGCCCATCACCTCACCGGTGGATTTCATTTCCGGCCCGAGAATCGGATCGACCGATGGGAACTTGTTAAACGGAAATACGGCTTCCTTAACGCTGAAATATTTCGGAATGATTTCCTTGGTGAAACCCTGCTCCGCCAGCGTTTTGCCGGTCTGGCAGCGCGCCGCCACCTTGGCCAGGGAAACACCGATACATTTTGAAACGAAGGGCACGGTGCGCGATGCACGCGGGTTCACTTCGATGATGTAGATCTCGCCATCCTGATACGCCAACTGACAGTTCATCAGGCCGACAACGCCAAGCTCCAGCGCCATCTTGCGCACCTGCTCACGCATTTCGTCCTGCACGTCTTCCGGCAGCGAATAGGGCGGCAGCGAACAGGCGGAATCACCGGAGTGCACGCCGCACTGTTCGATATGCTGCATGATGCCGCCGATCACCACTTCGGCACCGTCGGAAACCGCATCAATATCCACTTCGATGGCGTTATTAAGGAAGTGATCCAGCAGAACCGGCGCATCTTCGGAAGCCTGTACCGCGTCGCGCATATAGGTGCGCAATTCTTTTTCCGAATAGACGATTTCCATCGCCCGCCCACCCAATACATAGGACGGGCGCACCACCAGCGGATATTTGACCTCTTCCGCCATGCGCACCGCTTCCTCCACGGAACGGACGATGGCATTGGGCGGCTGGCGCAAGCCGAGGCGTTCGATCATCTGCTGGAAGCGCTCACGGTCTTCGGCGCGGTCGATGGCTTCAGGACTGGTGCCGATGATGGGCACACCCTCGGCTTCCAAAGCGCGGGCCAGTTTGAGCGGCGTCTGACCGCCGAACTGCACAATCACACCTTTGGGCTTTTCTTTGTGCACGATTTCGATCACGTCTTCCAGGGTGACAGGCTCGAAATAGAGCCGGTCGGAGGTGTCGTAATCGGTGGAAACCGTCTCGGGGTTACAGTTGACCATGATGGTCTCGTAACCGTCTTCCCGCGCTGCCAGGGCGGCGTGCACGCAGCAGTAATCGAATTCGATACCCTGGCCGATGCGGTTCGGACCGCCGCCGAGCACCATGATCTTGTCGCGTGAACTCGGTTGCGCCTCACACTCTTCGTCGTAGCTGGAATACATGTAGGCCGTCGAGGTGGAGAATTCGGCCGCACAGGTATCGACGCGCTTGTACACCGGGCGCACGCCCAGTTTGTGGCGGTGGTCGCGCACGGTTTTTTCCGTGACGCCCAACAAATGCGCCAGGCGCTTGTCGGCAAAACCTTTGCGCTTGAGATCAAACATGACCTGGGCATCAATTTCCGACAGCGGCTTGGATTTCAAACCGGCTTCGGTCGTGATGAGGTCTTCGATCTGCGCCAGAAACCAGGGGTCGATTTTCGAAGCCTGGAATACCTCTTCCACACTCATGCCCGCACGGAAGGCATCGCCGACATACCAGATGCGCTCGGCACCGGGGGTGGTCAGATCGCGGCGGATGCGCGCGTGGGCTTCCGGGTCGCTGAGGTCAACCTTGTTTTCAAAGCCGGAGGAGCCCACTTCCAGGCCGCGCAGCGCTTTTTGCAGCGACTCCTGGAAGTTGCGACCGATGGCCATAACCTCGCCCACGGATTTCATCTGGGTGGTCAGGCGCGCGTCGGCGTCACCGAATTTTTCGAAAGTGAAACGCGGCACCTTGGTGACCACGTAATCAATGGAAGGCTCGAACGACGCTGGCGTTGCGCCGCCGGTAATTTCGTTTTTCAATTCGTCGAGGGTGTAACCCACCGCCAGCTTGGCCGCGACCTTGGCAATCGGGAAGCCGGTCGCTTTGGACGCGAGGGCAGACGAGCGCGAAACGCGCGGGTTCATCTCGATCACTACTAGACGGCCGTTTTCCGGATTCACGGCAAACTGCACGTTGGAACCGCCGGTTTCCACGCCTATCTCACGCAGCACCGCAATGGAGGCGTTGCGCATGATCTGGTATTCCTTGTCCGTCAGGGTCTGGGCCGGCGCGACGGTGATGGAGTCGCCGGTGTGCACCCCCATGGGGTCGAAGTTCTCGATGGAACAGACGATGATGCAGTTGTCGTTTTTGTCCCGCACCACCTCCATCTCGTACTCTTTCCAGCCGAGCAGGGATTCGTCGATCAGCAGTTCGTTGGTGGGCGACAGATCCAAGCCGCGGATACAGATCTCTTCAAATTCTTCCCAGTTGTAAGCAATACCGCCGCCGGAGCCGCCCATGGTAAAAGAAGGGCGAATGATGCAGGGGAAACCGAATTCCTTCGGCACTTCCATAGCTTCGGTCAGGTTGTGCACTATGCGGGCACGGGCGGTATCCAGGCCGATTTTTTTCATCGCCTTGTCGAAGAGATTGCGATCCTCCGCCTTATGGATGGCATCTTCTTTGGCGCCGATCAATTCGACGTTGTATTTCTCCAACACGCCATGCTTGTGCAGCGCCAGCGCGCAGTTCAGCGCCGTCTGACCGCCCATGGTGGGCAGTATGGCATCCGGGCGCTCGCGCTCGATGATCTGCGCCACGGTTTCCCAGGTGATGGGCTCGATATAAGTGGCATCCGCCATGGATGGGTCGGTCATGATGGTGGCGGGGTTGGAGTTCACCAGGATCACCCGGTAGCCCTCCTCGCGCAGGGCTTTACACGCCTGGGCGCCGGAGTAGTCGAATTCACAGGCCTGACCGATCACGATCGGCCCTGCACCAATGATTAGGATGGATTGGATGTCGGTGCGTTTTGGCATAGTCGGTGTCTGCTATTTCTCTAGGACATCAATATTCAGGACGAAACCGGGTCGGCGCGCTCAACGGCGCGCTTTCATCAGCTCGATGAAATGGTCGAACAGGGGCGCCGCGTCGTGGGGGCCGGGGCTGGCTTCAGGGTGCCCCTGAAAGCTGAAGGCGGGCCGGTCGGTGCGGGTGATTCCCTGCAGTGAACCATCAAACAAAGAGCGGTGCGTCGCCTTGAGGTTCGACGGCAGCGTGGTTTCTTCCACTGCAAAGCCGTGGTTCTGGCTGGTGATCATCACCGTGCCGGAAGCCAGATCCTGCACCGGGTGATTGGCCCCGTGGTGACCAAACTTCATCTTGCAGGTTGTGGCGCCGCTGGCGAGAGCGAGCAGCTGGTGGCCAAGACAGATGCCGAACACTGGCACGCCCTGGTCAACAATGGTTTTGATGGCTGAAATGGCGTAGTCGCAAGGCGCCGGGTCCCCAGGGCCGTTGGACAGGAACACACCGTCCGGATTCTGGGCGAGCACTTCGGCCGCTGGCGTCTGCGCCGGCACCACGGTGATATCGCAACCGCGGTCGGCGAGCATGCGCAGGATATTGCTCTTAACGCCGTAATCGTAGGCCACGACTTTGAACGCCTGAGTGTCAGCCTTGCGGAAACCGTCGCCGAGGTTCCAGGTGCCTTCATTCCAGGCGTAGGACTCACGGGTGGAGACCACTTTCGCAAGATCCATATCCTTGAGTCCGGCAAAATCCTTGGCCGCAGCCAGGGCTTTGTCGACGTCGACGGTATCGCCGGCCATCAAGCAGCCGTTCTGCGCACCTTTGTCACGCAGAATGCGGGTTAGGCGGCGGGTGTCAATATCGGCAATACCGACGATATTGTGCTGGCGCAGATAGTCACTGAGGGTGGCCTGGTTACGGAAGTTGCTCGCCACCAGAGGCAGATCGCGGATCACCAAGCCCTTGGCCCAAATACGGGAATACTCTTCATCCTCTTTATTGGTGCCGGTATTGCCTATATGGGGATAAGTGAGGGTGACGATCTGCTCAGCGTATGAGGGGTCGGTGAGAATTTCCTGATAGCCGGTGATAGCCGTATTGAATACGACTTCGCCGACAGACAGCCCTTCCGCGCCTATGGCCTTGCCGCGGAATACGCTGCCATCCTGCAAAACCAAAATGGCGGGTTTGTATGTGCCAGTCGTCAAATTGCGATCCTCCAGATTGGCCTTAAAAAGAGCAGGCCGGGTATAACATTCGGGTCCACGCAAACGGCAGGTACGCGTAAAAGTGCCGCGCAGACAAGCCCTAACCGGAAAAACCGGCTGCCTGGCGCGGTACTTTTGGGTATCTGGTTGCAAAAAAGCGAGGGAAACGGCCGGTTTCTCCTCGCTTTTTATTGTCGTTCGAATCCCGCGCGGATATGCGTGCGGGTCGGGGTGTCAGGCCCCGATCTGGGCGCGAATTGTACGCCAAAGATCCACCTGTCGCCAGTCAAATGTCGCCCTGATTTGGCGCATTTCCCGCCAGAAGATTCAGCTGCAACTTAGGTTTGTAATGGACCGGGACGATGCTGCAGTAACAGCAGGGCCGAATTGGCGGCAAAACCGGTATAATCCGCGCCCCTTACCGCCAGCGCCACACCATCATGAAGCTCCACCTCAAACTTACCGTCGCTACCCCCACCACTCTCGTGGAATTGCTTGCCAGCCACAGTGAGCTGTCCAAAAGCGCCATTAAAAAGGTACTCAACTTCGGCGGCGGCTGGGTGAAGGTGGCCGGCAAAGGATCTCCACAGCGCTGCCGCCGCGCCACCAAAGCCTTGAACAAAGGCGATCAGGTCGAGTTTTTCTACGACGACAAGCTGTACGCCGAAACTCCGCCCGCCCCCACGCCGATTTTCACCACGCCCCACTGGGGCATCTGGTACAAGCCGGTAAATGTGGTCGCGCAGGGAACTCCTTATGGCGACACCGGCTGCATGGAGCAGCAAGTGCAGGCGCTGAGCGGTCAGAAGCAGGTTTTTCTGATTCATCGACTGGATCGCGAAGCCGCCGGTTTGATGATCTTTGCCTACCATCGCATGGCGGCCGCCAAACTCAGTGAGTTGTGGCGCGAGGGCAAGGTAGACAAGATCTATCAGGCCGAGGTTCACGGCCAGCCGGACGAGTCCGGGCGGATCGACGAACCACTGGACGGCAAACCTGCCTCGACCCGCTTTCAGGTCGTCACCGCCAAAGCAGAATCCGCGCTGGTGCAAATTCATCTGGAAACCGGCCGCCTGCATCAGATCCGCCGCCATTTCGCCCATATTGGTCACCCGCTGGTGGGCGATCCCAAATACGGTGCCGGCGGCGACAAACGACCTATGCAGTTGATCGCCACGGAATTGCGCTTTCAATGCCCCGTGGATCACCGCCATCAGGTGGTGGAGCTGCCGGCAGAGCTGCGGCTTTTTTAAGGCCGGCCCATTTAAGGCCGACACATCCACACTTTATAAATATTCCCTGACGGCTTAGCTGCGTCTCCTATACTCATGGCAAGAAGCCGCAAGCCGAACCTGGTTCAAGTTCACCATCAACCGCGAATCGACATCAAACCGCTTTCCCCACAAGTGGATTCCAACCGTCCGACCAGCAGGTTCCGCTCTTTGCCGGATTTGATCGTCCCGGCTGCGGCACAAGCAGAAAATTGGAGACATGCGATGTCGTTCGACAGCTTATTCAGCCAGACCTACAACATCCCCAGCATTCCAAAGCTGGTGCAGGAGCTGATCGACAATTTCTCCCACGAAGACAGCAACACCCGGGATATCGCCAAAAAATTGCAAATGGATCAGGCGCTGTCCGCAAAAGTTCTGCGCCTGGCGAACTCCGCGCGCTATGGCGCCGGACGCAATATCAACTCCATCGACTCCGCAGTGATTATTCTCGGTTTCAATAGTTTGAAAACCCTGGTGATCGCCTCCGGCCTCACCTCCGCCAGCAAAAATATTCCGGGACTGAATCAAAAAAAATTCTGGCGCACGTCATTTTCCGTCGCGAATATCGCCAAGCTGCTGGCGAAATTGGCACATCAGGACGGCGACGTCGCATTCACCTGCGGAATGCTGCATAACATCGGCGATACCTTGCTGTTTCTGGCGCACAGGAGTCAGATGCAAAACATCGCGGCGCTGGCGGCAACCGGGGTGAGTAAATCAACCCTCGAGCAAACCCAGTTTGGTTGCAACTATATGGATGTCGGTGCGGAGCTTGCGCGACGCTGGAATTTTCCCCCCGGAAATCTGCGAGGCAATCGCCAACCAGGAGCGTCCGGCAGCGGCTGGCGCCCACTTTATCTATCCCTTGCTGGTCAATCTGGCGACGCAAATCCATCGCGCGCTCAACGCAGGCAAGCCGCCAGCGGAAATATTGGACAATCTGCCGCAAAGTCATTTGGCCGACTTGAAAATTAACCCGGCCGATTTGCTTGAGCAATTGACTCACCTTGCCCAACAGGAAGACGACATAGAAAGTTTTTTGAATTAAAAAGCGGGCTAGTGTTCGCGCATTCAAATACCCAGCTTTCGCGTGACTTCATAAATCATGGTTCTCGCACGATTTCATAAATCCTTGCTTTCGCGCGGCTTTATAAATCCTTTCTTGTTTTATAGATCCTTTCTTGTTTTACAAATTAAAGGTGAAACAGCGATTTCACTCCATTCGCAATAAATTCCACCGCAATCGCCGCCATGATCAGCCCCATGATTTTGTTCACGATGGATATGGTGGTGGGGCTGAGAAAAATGCATAAACCGGTTTGCCATATGCAGCGCCAGCCAGACGATGCCGCCCAAAACCATCAGGCATGCACTCAACACCAAAAGATGCACGAAGCTGTCACCGCGGAAGCTGAATACTATAACCGTCGAAAATGCACCGGGGCCCGCCAGCAGGGGAATGGCCAGCGGCACCACCACTTGGCTGGCGGAAAGGCTTTTATCCTGATTGCCCTGGGCCGGCAGCGGGTCGTCATGATTCATCAGCTGCAGCGCCACGATCAGCAGCAGCAAACCACCGGCGATCTGGAATGAGCCGATGCTAATACCAAAAAAATCGAGCACCATCTGCCCGATAAACACCGTCACCACCAGGGCGATAGTCGTGGTCAACGCGGCTTTGAGCGCAGCCTGGGATTTTTCCTCTTTGGTGAAGTGGCGCACCAGATGGAGATACACCGGCAGAATCGTCACCGGATCGACAATCGCCAGCATGGCGATAAAAAACTGCGCGTATTCGGAAAAGCCCAACATAAATGATGTCCCTGGGAATTTTTTAGGCGCAAAGCCGAAAATCTACACGGGCATGCTAACACTCAGTGTAGTTGGCGGAGCCGATGCTTGGACCACAGGCACCCCGCCCCTTCCGCGCCCCGGGAAATCCATTATGATCGCCGCGTAACGCTGCCCGTCGCGCTGCCGCTGCGGGATTTGTCTCTTCATTCTCTGGATCTGAACATGGACTCCATCAACCAAGCGTTGGAAACCGCCCGGCTGGAACTGCTCGACATGGGCCTGCGGGGCAATTCCCTCCTCCACTTTCGCCCGGGCGCCAAAACAGTTGAGGTGGTGGATGAGCGCTCTGACGAGATCATGCGCCTGTTGGTGGAGGAAAAGCGCTCGCTGAGTTTTGCCCCCCTGCCGACGAAATTGGCCGATGAAGCCCCTCTGGAGACACCGGAACTGGTGGCCCGCCTGGCAGAAATCCAGGGCGAGAAGCGCCATCAGGACAGCCGGCTGCAGACGCGGCTGAGCGCGGAACAACTGGATAAACGCCTGCTGAAGATTCATACGGACGCCAATACCTTTATCCAGGAACAAGGCGTCAATACGCTTTATCTGGCCCTCGGTTTTCTCACCTGGTGCGAAGCCAATTCACCCGAAACGCCGCGCAAAGCGCCGCTGCTGCTGGTGCCCGTGAGCTTGGTGCGCACCTCTGTGCGCGAGCGTTTCGCCCTGCGCTACACCGAGGCCGAACTCGGCCGCAATCTCACTCTGGCCGCCAAACTGAAAATGGAATTCCAGATAGAACTGCCGGAATTCAGTGAAGAAACCTTGCTGCCAGAATATTGGGATGCACTGCGGCAACAGGTGGCCGTCAAATCGGGCTGGAGCGTGGAGGCCGATGATATCGCCCTCGGATTTTTCTCCTTCGGCAAATTCCAGATGTATCAGGATCTGGCGCGGGAGGTCTGGCCTGCGGACAAACCACCCGCCTCCCACCCTACCCTGCAATCCCTTCTGCACAGTGGTTTTAGCGCTACCAAACCCGGCGACGATCAAGCCTCTATCCTTGACCTGGGCGCTCTCAATTTCGTTAAAGACGCCGACTCCAGCCAAGCGGCGGCGGTGCTTGCGGCCAAGGCCGGCAGTCACTTGGTGATCCAGGGGCCGCCCGGCACCGGCAAATCGCAAACCATTACCAACATCATTGCGGACAGTCTCGCCGACGGTAAAACCGTGCTGTTCGTCGCGGAGAAAATGGCGGCGCTGGAAGTGGTCAAACGCCGGCTTGAAGAGTCGCACCTGGGGGCTGCAGTGCTCGCCCTGCACAGCCATAAAACCAATAAGCGCTCGGTGCTGGAGGATCTGCAGGCGACACTGCAACTGGGCGCACCGGTGGTTGGTGATCATACGGAGGATCTGCAGCGCCACCGCCAACGGCAGCTTCAGCTCGATCAATATTGCGCAGCGGTCAACACGCCGATTCTGCAATCCGGCCTCACCTTCATAGACGCACTGGGCCTCTATCACCAAGCGCTCGAGGACCTGGGCGACGCGACGCAGCACCCGCTCGACAGCGCCACCTGGCTGCAGTGGACAAGCGCCGAGTTTCAGCAGCTCGACCGGGAGCTCGGCGAACTGGCGACGCACCTGGACACTATGGGCGTTCCGGCGCAACATCCTTTCGCCGGCGCCCAGCTGCAGGATTGCAGCCCGGTGGAAACCGAAGCCCTGCGCGCCTGCCTCTCCGGGCTCATTCCGCAGCTCAACCAGGCGACGGCCGATGCCGCTGTTCTCGCAGATGCGCTGCGCACCAAGCCCCCACAAACTCTTATGGAAATGGCAACGCAGCTGAAAGCCTTGGAGCTGCTGGCAATCCGTCCTCCCTTGCACGGATTGAACGTCAGCGACTCCGCGTGGCAAACCCGGCAGACGCTGTTGCGCGAGTTGCTCGCCGGTCGGGCGGAGAGATTGGCCATCCGCCAGCGCCGTGCGTCAGAACTGCTCGACCAGGGATGGCAAGCGGATCTGCTGGAGACGCGCCGGGTTTGGGTTGCCCTGGGCGACCGCTGGTGGCGCACCCTCGCCTCCGATTTCCGCCGCGCCCGGCGCAATCTGCAGGGAATCCTCAAAGGTCCCGCGCCGGCTGACGCGGCCAACTGCCTGAGCTTGATTGATGACATTTTGCGCGTCCAGGCGCTGGCACAGCAGGAAGCGGCACACGCGGAAATCACCCGCACGCTTTTTGACGGGCGCTGGGGAAACGGGAGAAGATTTGCGCCGGGAAAGCGAATGGCTGATGGAACTGCACAGCGTTCCCCCAGCCGACGCTGGGTGCATTGCTGGCCAACCTCGCCAGCACTGCACCATCCATAGACGCGAGTCGACTGCAGCAAATCCAGGCGAAGTTGACGGAATTAAATAGCAGTCTCGCCCGCCTGACCGGCCTGCTGGCATTGCGGGAAGATTCAGCCCACCAGCCCATCGATGCTTTGCAACGACAATCCTCCACCCAGCTGCAACAACTGGAACGACTTTATGAGATGGCGCGCTACAACCGTTTGGGCGCAAGTCTCGGCCAGCGAGGTCTTCTACCTTTATTGGATCGGGCTTACCAAGGCGATGTGGCGCCGGGCCAGATGCAGAGCCATCTGCGCCTCAACTGGTACCGCCATCTGTTGGCCCACGCCTACGCGCACGCTGACCCGCTGCGCCGTTTCGACCGCCAGGCGCACGAAAGCGCCATAAGCGAATTCCGCCGCTTGGACATGGCCTTGTTCCGCCAGACCCAGGAGCGTCTGGTGCTGCAGCACTTCCGACAACTCCCCAGTGGTGGTGCTGGCGAAATGGAAATCCTGCGGCGGGAAATGAACAAAAAACGCCGCCATCTGCCGATCCGGCAGCTCCTCGCCCAGGCCGGGCGGGCAGTGCAGAAAATCAAACCGGTCTTCATGATGAGCCCCATGTCGGTTGCCACCTATCTGCAACCGGGGGACCTGGAGTTCGATCTGGTGATCTTCGATGAGGCAAGCCAGGTGAGAGTGGTGGACGCCTTTGGCCCCCTGTTGCGCGCCCGTCAGGCCGTGGTGGTGGGAGACACTCGCCAGATGCCACCGACGGATTTCTTCAACAAATCCCTGGAACTCGGTGAAGAGGAAGCGGAAATCAGCTCCACCGCCGATATCGAAAGCATCCTCAATATGTTCCTCGCCAAAGGTGCGCCGGAATCCTGGTTGCGCTGGCACTACCGCAGCCGGCACGAGTCGCTAATCCTGGTTTCCAATCGCGAGTTTTACGACAACAAGCTCTTCATCTTCCCCAGCCCCGGCCTCAATCCCCAGGCGCGCGGGCTGCTGTTCCATCATCTGCCGGACACAGTCTACGAACGCGGCACCACCCGCACCAACCCTGACGAAGCCCGCGCCGTGGCGCAGGCGGTGATGCGCCACGCGCGCGAAACGCCAAGCCTGACTCTTGGAGTCGTGGCCTTCTCCACCGCGCAACGCGATTGCATCCTGCAGGAGCTGGAAGCTCTGCGCCAGGAGGACAGCAGTTGCGAAGCCTTTTTCAGCGACGATCAGCTGGAGGGCTTCTTCGTCAAGAATCTGGAGAACGTCCAGGGTGACGAGCGCGATGTGATCATGATCAGCATCGGCTACGGCCGCACGGCGGAGGGCAATCTCAGCCGCAACTTCGGCCCCATCAACAGCGAGGGCGGACAACGGCGTTTGAACGTTTTGATCACCCGGGCGCGTCTCGCCATGGAGGTCTTCAGCAACTTCACCGCTAAGGATCTGACTATCGCGGCGGATACGCCGGTGGGGGTCAAAGCGCTGCGGGAGTTTCTCCATTACGCGGCGCAGCGGGATCAGGAGCGCCGCCCAGCAGCGTAGACTCGGTGCGCCATTTTGAGGAGGTGGTGAAGCGCCTGCTGGAGGCGGAGGGCTACACCGTGCGCTCGCAACTCGGCGCCGCCGGTTTCTATCTCGACATCGCCCTTGCCGATCCGCAACGCACCGGCTGCTATCGCCTAGCAGTGGAATGCGACGGCGCCAACTATCACCGCAGCAGTAATGTCCGTGATCGCGACCGCCTGCGCCCACAAGTACTGGAAGGTTTGGGTTGGGACTTTCACCGCATCTGGAGCGTGGACTGGTATCGGCAGCCGCAACTGGAAGCGCGCCGCTTGCTGGACCGCGTCGCCGCTGCCATGAAACGCGCATTACCGACAGGCGCCGAGCCAAAGGCGCCAGCCGCCGAGAAACGAAATCCGGACAACATAGAGCGCGGTCATTCACGCCCGGATACACTCGGCAGAGCACCTCCCTATCGCCTGTTCGACGGCAAGCTGGGCCTGACCGCCGATACAGATCTGGCCCGTGTGGGTGATGCTAGAGTCGCGACCATGCTGACCAAAATTCTCGCCTGCGAAGGCCCGCTGCATATACGTGAAGCGGCGCGCCGTATTGCCGATGCGGCCGGAGGTGCAAGGGTGACCAGCCGACTGCTGGAGCAGATCAGCGCCGCCGCGCAAGAGGGACACCGAGGGGGGCTGTTCCATCTGGAGAATGAATTCCTCTATGTCGACGCAGATTGCAAGGTTTCACCGCGCGACCGCGCCGCTCTTCCAGCCAGTTCACGCCAATGGGAGCTGGTGCCGCCGGAGGAATGGCGCGCAGCTCTTATACAAATTGCGGAAAACGCATTCAGCGTCACGCGGGAAGAACTGGTCGCACACGTGCTGGCTTTGCTCGGATTTACGCGACCTTCCGCACAGATAAAAGAGCAGCTGCACCACACAGTTGCCAAGCTGATTGAGCAGCAGTTACTGAAAGAGCAATCAGACAAGGTCACGCTTGCGTAAGCAGGAAAAAACATGGCGGCGAAAAAATTTAATTGTCCTGTTAAATAGAATTCAACGCCGGATTTTTTGGTATTTTGTGGTCCTTCATCCCGCTCAGGGACATACAGGGAAACCGTATGGAGCACATCCGCCTGTATCTTGAGTCACCGCTGTGGCAATCCGGCAGTTTGATCGCTGTGATTGTGCTCGCGGTATTGTTGACCCGCCTATCGGGACAAAAGCTCCTGGAGTTTGGTGTGCATTTGGGATTTGTCTGGCTCATCCTGATGCTGCTCGGCTCTTGGATGTCGCCGACCTATTGGCAATTTCTCGGTACGGGTCTCTTGGCGTTTTTGCTGTTTTTCAGCTGCTGGCTGCTGTTGCTGAAAATCTGCGACCGCTATGGCCAACCCTGCCTCGGGGAGGGTGGTCTGGCGGTGCTACTGCCGGTGGTTATCATTCCCCATATCGTTGTGGTTTCCCTTCTCGGCCGCGGTTTGATGGCCTTGTTCTCACCGTCTTAATCAAGGCGTTTGCGAAACCGCCAGGAGGCGGCCACCAATCCTAGACCGGAAAATCCGGCTAGCCAGAATAAGTCTCCCGCCAAATCCGGCAATTCCGCCGAACGCAACACCACACCGCGAATGGCGCGCATAAAGTGCGTCGCCGGCAGCACCTCCGCCAACCATTGAGCCACCTGCGGCATGGCTTCATAGGGAAACATAAAGCCGGATAACAAAATGGACGGCAGCAGAATAAAGACGGTCATCTGCATGGCCTGCAGCTGAGTTTGCGCCGCGGTGGAAATCAGCAGGCCAAGTGTGAGGCTGGCAAAAATAAAAAGAAGCACAACGATTAACAGGGTCAACAGGCCGCCGTTGACCGGCACGGCAAAAATCCAATGGCCCAAACTCAAAATAATGGTCATTTGCAGCAGCCCGACCATGATGTACGGCAGGATTTTTCCCAGCATCAACTCCAGAGGCCGCACTGGCGTGGTGATCAGATATTCCATATTGCCCTGCTCGCGCTCGCGCACGATCGCCACCGCGGTAAACAAAATCATGGTCATGGTCAGAATCACCGCCAGCAGGCCCGGCACTATATTCACCGCCGTGCGCTGCTCGGGGTTGAAGTACAACACCATTTCAAAACTCGGCTGCTGTTGCGCCGGACGCACGCCGCGCACCTCCTCCAAAGGCATGACACGCAAGCTTTTGATGGCGGAGGCGACCATGGTGTCGGAGGCATCCACCAGCCACTGCCCCACCGGCCGCGCCGGCAAATCCCGCAGCGACTGGCGCAGCGGCGTGTGGGCATCCAGACGCTGACCAAAATCCCGCGGCAGTATCAGCGCCGCTTTGATCTCCCCCGGGTAATTGCCGCTTCCGCGTCGTCCACGGAATGCAAATGAACGATAAAGCGCGCCACTTGCGACGCCTCCACCGCTGCGACCGCCGCGCGGCTGTGGCTGGTGTTGCTCAAGTCCACCAGTGCTGCGGGCACGTGACGCACATCGGTATTGATCGCATAACCGAACAGAAGCAACTGCACCAAAGGCACCATCACAATCATGCCGAAGGTGAGGCGATCGCGGCTCAGCTCCTTGAATTCTTTGAAGGCAACCGCCCGAATCCGGCGCAGGGCGCTGGCGAAATCAGCTAGCAGCGACATGTTCCGCGCCTCCCGTGCTGGTGACGAAGACATCCTCCAGGCTCGGCCGCACTAGATCCCAATGTCGCTCGCCCCCGGCATTTTGTTGCAGAAAGACCACCGGATCGCTGACTTGGCGTCGCACCAGAACCCGCAGCCGGGTGCCCAATTGGGCCGCCGATAGCACTTGCGGTAAAGCGAGCAGGCGCTGTTTTAAACCGCGCAGGTCCGCGCCGTCCACCTCCACCACATTGGCGTTCATGCCGGCCATCAGATCCGCCGGGGTGCCCTCCGCTTTCATCCGCCCCTCCTGCAAAATCGCCAAAGCGTGGCAACGCTCGGCCTCGTCCATGTAATGGGTGGACACCAGAATTGTCGCCCCCTGATCCGACAGGTCGAACAGCCGCTCCCAGAATTCCCGCCGGTTTTCCGGGTCCACGGCGGACGTGGGTTCGTCGAGAAAGAGCAGGTCCGGGCGGTGCAACACCGCAGCCGCCAGCGCCAAGCGCTGCTTCTGCCCGCCGCTCATGGTGCCGGCGCGCTGTTGGCGCTGGCCCGCCAAATCGTAAATCTTCAGCAACTCCCCAGCGCGCCGCTGTCCCTCTCGCCGCGACAGTCCGTGGATGTCCGCCACGAAGGTCAGGTTTTCCGCCACGCTGAGATTGCCGTAGAGAGAAAATTTCTGGGTCATATAGCCGATGCGCCGGCGCACCATTTCGGTATTTTCCGGCAGTGCCTGACCCAGCACCCGGATCGTGCCCGATGTTGGGGTCAACAGCCCGGTCAACATGCGTATCGCGGTGGATTTGCCGCTGCCGTTGGGGCCGAGAAATCCGTAAATCCGCCCCGCCGGCACTCGCAACGTCAGCTGGTCGACGGCGACCTGGGTGCCGAAGCAACGCGTCATCCCATCGGTTTCAATGGCGAGGTCAGTCACGGGCGTCGCCTCCCAACAGAGCCTGGGCAGTCAAACCTGCGGGAAGCTCCCCCGCCTCGGCGCCCAACTGGATTTCGGTGAGGTACACCAGATAAGTGCGCTCCTTCTGATTGAGCGCAAAAAAGGGCGTGAATGCCGGTTCACTGCTCAGGGCGCGAACGCGGCCAGTGAAAGTCTCCGCGACCCCGTCCACGCGAATCTGCACGGCATCGCCTTCATGCAGGGAGGCTCTGTGGCGCTGCGGTAAATAGACCCGGGCGTAGGGAGAATCGCCGGTTAATAACACGGCCAGCAAGGCGCCGGCCGCCACCCGGTCGCCCTGCTTCCAGGGCAGAGCATCCACCCTACCCGCGCGGGTCGCGGTGATGGACAACTCCGCCAGTGCCTGCTGTTCCAACGCCAGAGTCGCCTGCGCCGCCGCCACTTGCGCCTCCGCCTGTTGCAGTTGCTCGATGCGGGTGCCCGCCAGCAACAGGTGCCAGTGCTCTTCCGCGTCCCGCACGGCAGCGGGTGGAATCGCGCTGCGCCAGTGCCGTGTCAAATTCCGCTTTGCCCACCAACCGCTGGTCGAATAATACCTTTACCCTCTCCAGCTGATTCGCCGCCGCAGTCAATGCGGCGCCGGCGCCTTCCAGGCGCGCCTTGGCCGCGGCAATTTCCTCCTCGCGCACGCCGTTTTGCAGCTCCGTCAACCGGGCTTGCACCTGCCTTACTCCCGCTTGGGCCAGCGCGACTTTGGCCTCCTGCCGCAGGGGGTTAAGACGTACCAATGTCTGGCCCTCCACCACCCTGTCGCCTTCGCGCACGGCGATCTCTGCGATGATTTCGCTTGCCGTCGCCGTCAACACCACGCGATCCCGCTCCAGAGTCCCCAACGCGACATCCACTTCACCGCCTTTGCAGCCCGCCAATGCGCATGCGGCAATCAGCGCACAACCCAGAAATAATCGGTTCATAGAGTTCTCCATATCTCATCAAGGGGCCAGAAGCCCATGGCTGAGCGCCTGGATATTGTGCTTGGCCCGCTTCAGAAGAAATTCCGGAGTCAAGGCGTATGCACTGCAGTTCATCGCGGGACTAAAAATAAATCGCGGGCGTGGCGATAGCCAGAGGGAACTGCATCGGCAGAAAAGAAAGTGATTAATGCGAAGGAGCGGCGCCGAATAACGCGCCGCCTAGAGGGGAATGAGTGACTTACCAGTTCCAGAGGGTGCCGTCTTCCAGACGATTTACCGGCAGACATTTGCGCTGATAGGGAAATTTGGCGGCGAGTTTTTCGTCGATATCCACACCATGCCCAGGTACTTCCCCAGGCGTGAAGTAACCCTGCTCAAAACGGTAGGCGTGGGGAAACACTTCGTCGGTCTGCTCGCTGTGCGCCATATGCTCCTGAATACCGAAGTTGGGCACCCAGTAGTCAAAATGCAGCGCCGCGCCCATGCACACCGGCGACAGGTCCGTGGCGCCGTGGCAGCCGGTGCGGACATGGTAGAGAGAAGCGAGATCGGCAATACGGCGCAGATGGGTAATGCCGCCGGCGTGTACCACCGTCGAACGAATGTAGTCGATCAGCTGGTTCTGGATCAGCTCACGGCAGTCGTGAATGGAACTGAATACCTCACCGACCGCGATAGGCGTGGTGGTGTGCTGACGGATCAAACGGAAGCCTTCCTGATTTTCCGCCGGCACGGGATCTTCGAGCCAGAAGAGTTTGAAAGGCTCCACCTCTTTGCCCAGACGCGCCGCCTCAATGGGTGTGAGACGGTGATGGATATCGTGGAGGATATGCAGATCATCGCCGAACTGGTCGCGCACCGCAGCGAACAGCTTGGGCACATGATTCAGGTATTTTTCCGTCGCCCAGACGTGCTCAGCGGGCAGATCGGCATCGGCGGGTTCGTAGTGACCGCCCTTCCCCACCCCATACACCTTGTCGAGGCCGGGGACGCCGCATTGAACGCGGATGGCTTTGTAACCTTCATCCACCAACTCGGCCACCCGCTCCAGCGTATCGCCAATATCCTTGCCGTTGGCATGGGCGTAGACCATCACTCCATCGCGGCTGCGCCCACCGAGCAGTTGGTACAGCGGCATATTGGCGGCTTTCGCCTTGATATCCCACAGTGCGGTGTCCACCGCCGCTATGGCGGTCATATTGACCGCACCGCGACGCCAGTACACACCGCGATAAAAAAACTGCCAGATATCCTCGATGCGCTGCGGGTCGCGGCCGATCAGCGATGGGCACACATAATCCTCGAGAAACGATACCACCGCCTTTTCCCGCCCGTTCAGGGTCGCATCCCCAACCCCATAGATTCCCTCATCCGTAATGATTTTGAGGGTGACGAAATTGCGACCGGGACTACATACAATCACTTTGGTGTCGATGATTTTCATTGGGAGTTTTCTCCTCGATTGGCGCTGTAACGAGCAATAAAAAGTCAAAAAAAACGCGGGCCTTCTGCCCGCGTTTTTGGTGCAACAAGTACGATCAGCCTTTCATATCCTCCAGCTCCACACCTTTGGTTTCGTGAACATACTTCAACACGAAGATCACAGAAATGGCAGCGCATAGGGTATAGAAGCCATAGGCTCCGGCCAGACCGATGGACGCCAGCATGATTGGGAAAGTCATGGTGATGGCGAAGTTGGCCACCCACTGGAAGAACCCGGCAACAGCCAAACCGGACCCGCGGATCTGGTTGGGGAACATCTCGCCGAGCATCACCCACATCACCGGACCCCAGGACAAGTTGAAGAAGATGACATAAAGGTTGGCACTGACGAGCGCGAGGACCCCCATGGATTCACTGAGCGTCGGCTGGCCGTTGGCATCCAGCGTAGAGGAGGCAAAGGCCACCACGCACAGACCCAAAGTCACCGCCATACCGGCAGAACCAATCCACAACAGGGGTTTGCGACCGATCTTATCAATAAGGGCCAGGGCGACTAGACAGGCACCGATACTGACGGAACCAGAGACAACGTTGATCAGAAGAGCATCGTTTTCGGAGAAACCTACGGATTGCCACAAGACCGCGCCGTAGTAAAACACCACGTTGATCCCCACCAACTGCTGGAACACGGCCAGGCCAATACCCACCCAAACCAGCGGTCGCACGCGGCCACTTGCCTTATCGATCAGATCTCCGAGACCTGGTTTATGGTGATCCGCAGCGAGGGATGATTCGATCTCGGTCACTTTGGCAGTGCCAATCACATTGCCGTACAAACGGCGCAGAACCTTGCCCGCCTGCTCTTTCCGGCCACGCACTACCAGGAAACGGGGACTCTCAGGAATCATGAACAGAGTGATCAGGAAAATACCAGCCGGCAGCAGCTCAACCCAGAACATCCAGCGCCATGCCTCATATCCCCACCACCAGATATTCAACGCTGAACCCGAAAGCTCGGCGAGCAGATAATTGCTCAAAAACGCGGCGGTCAAACCACAGATGATCGCTACCTGCTGGATAGACGAAAGGCGGCCTCGATAGCGCGCCGGGGTGACCTCGCTGATATAGGCCGGGCACATGACGCTGGCAGCACCTACAGCCAACCCGCCCAGCACGCGGTAAATGATGAATTCGAGGGAGGAAGTGGCGATACCGGATCCCCACGCGGAGACGATAAAAAATATCGCCGACCAGATCAGCATGGCGCGTCGGCCGTAGACATCCGCGAGACGCCCCGCCAAGCCAGCGCCCACGGCGCAACCGAGCAACATGGAGGCAACGTTGAAGCCGGTACCAATGGAGTCGGAGTCGAAAGCAACCTGGAGCCCGTCAACCGTGCCGTTGATAACCCCACTGTCGAAACCGAATAGGAAGCCACCAATTGTGGCCACGCAGCAGATGATCAAGATAAAACCGAAGTTTTCCTTGTCATCGGCCATGGAGGAATGCTGTCGTTCAGATGCAGTCATGATATTTCCCCAAAACGGATGAATTATTATTTGATGCGAACTGCGATTACAGTCGGAAGTGTTAACAGGCCAAAACGCAGTATTTGCGCCGCTCTATGGCGCCCCATCACCCCGTACGTGGGGCCGAATCATATCACCAAAAAATCCCGGCTCCGCATCAAAATTTTCCATCCTGAACGGTCAATCCGCAGGCTGATCCACCACTGGACAAAAGCGGAGGGCGGGTGTTTTGAGGATTTATGCTCTGGCAGATTATAGATTGGTTAACGAGGCGTATGGGCTTATTTAACCCCTTGACATACCAGACAAAAAAGTACCTCTAGTTGGCTAAAAAGTTCGTAACAGAAAAAGGCAAGTGCCTCTAGTCTGCTTATTACGACAAATAAAAACACGAACCACTTTTGCTAGGTAATTCAGCAATTTCAAATATCTGCAAAAAAATTCACTGTAGTGAATAGTTCAGCAAGCCGGTTTTGTCAAAATAGAGCATTAAAAAAATTGCTGGAGAATTATGTATAAATGGGTTTCAATCTCTAACGGTAGTACTTGGCGACAATCGCGTCAGCCATGAGCGCCCATCCCGATACAACACCAAATCATCAGAGATGGAAGCCCCCAATCAGAATTTGAACTGCTTCGCATATTGAGCGATTCGGTTCGCCGTTTCCTTAGCCCGGAACTTTGGCGCATAATTGTAGTTTATGCGCCTTTTTTTGCCTGAAATCCGGGGACCATCGTGCACCAATCCGCTTCTCTCTCTCCTCGCATTCTCATCGTCGGTGGGGGCACCGCTGGCTGGATGTGTGCCGCCGCTATCAGCCGACGATTCGCCTCCGCCAATCTGCAGATTACGCTGGTTGAATCCGAACAAATAGGAACGGTCGGCGTTGGTGAAGCCACCATTCCCCACCTGCGCTATTTCAACGAACGTCTGGGTTTTCGTGAGCCGGAGTTTCTCCAGGCCACCAGCGCCACCTACAAACTGGGCATTGAGTTCATCAACTGGGGGCAGGTTGGAGAAGCCTACATTCATCCATTCGGCGTTTTTGGCAAGAAATTTCGCGATGTGGGTTTTCATCATCTATGGGCCCGCTATCGACAGGACCAACCCCAGGACTCTCTGTTTGACTATTCCGTTTCGGTGCTTGCGGCCGCGCAGGGCAAATTCGCCTACCCCAGCAGCAACCCAGCTGACCTGCTCGCGGAATATTCCTACGCATTCCATATAGACGCCAGCCGCTACGCCACCTTTTACGCCGTCACTCAGAGATTTGGGGCGTAAAACGAATGGAAGGAAAAATCGTCCAGGTGCATCAGCATCCCGACAGCGGCGATATCAGCAAAATCACCTTAGATAATGGCGCTGAATTGGAAGCGGATTTTTTTCTCGATTGTTCCGGTTTTCAATCTCTGCTCTTGAGTAAAACCCTCAATACAGATTTTATCGACTGGAGCCACTGGCTGCCTTGCAACCGTGCCATCGCCGTTCCCACCGTCAGCAACGGGCCGCCATTGCCCTACACAAAAGCCACCGCGCACTCTGCAGGCTGGCAATGGCGAATTCCACTGCAACATCGCACGGGCAACGGCCACGTTTATTCCTCGAATTACATGAGCGACGACGAAGCGCTGGCAATCCTGCGCAAAAATCTGGATGGCGAAGAACTGGCAGAACCGCGCCAACTCTCCTTCACCGCCGGTCGTCGTCGCAATACCTGGGTAAAAAATTGTGTGGGCGTGGGCTTGGCGAGTGGATTTTTAGAACCGCTGGAATCCACCAGTATTTATTTAATTCAACTTGCCATTATGAAATTGATGGAATTCTTTCCGCGCATGGGAGATAACCGAGTGCGCCGCGACGAATTCAACCGGCAGATGGATCTGGAATATGAGCGCATCAAGGATTTTCTGATTCTTCACTACCACGCCACGCGGCGTGATGACTCGCCCTTCTGGAATTATTGCCGCACCATGTCTGTGCCCGAGAGCCTGCACGAGAGCATGACGGCCTTTCGCCGCACGGGTTATCTGAAAGCCTACAAAAGCGGTCTTTTTATGGTACCCAGTTGGGTGGCGGTTTTAATTGGCCAGGGTGTAATACCGGAAAGCTGGCACCCGGCGGCAAATGAATGGGATGCTGGCACACTGCACACCAACATTCAGCAGCTGAAACAACAAATGAAAACAGCCGTGGATAAACTGCCGGACCATCTCAGCGCGGTGCAACAGCACTGTGCCGCTGTCGACACCAATAATGCAGAACCTTGGCCGAAAGCGGCCATGAGTCTGTACAGCGTCTTTTCCTGAAGCCGTATTTATGAATCACAAAAATTCGCTCCAGCATCTGATTATCGTCGGCCGCGGCTTTACCCCAGTTTTGACCGCGCTTTTTCTGCAAAAAAAGTGGGGGTCGCTCGCACCTCGAATCACCCTGGTACAATGCGGTGAGAATCCCGACCCGCCGATTATCAATTGTGTCGGCTCGATTAAAGATGTCCACCGGGAAATAGGTATCGCGGAAACCGATTTCGTTCGAAAAACTCAGACCAGCTTCCACCTGGGTACGCTCTGCCAATTCCCCAATCGGTCGGAATTTTTTATGAGCGAAGCGCCTTACGGCGCGAGCATTCACTCAGTGCGATTCAACCATTGGTTTGTTCGCTATCTGCAAGCTGGCAAAACGGCCCGCTTCGACGATTTTTGTATTAATGCCCAACTCGCCAAACGCGGCCGTTTCGCCCCGCCCTCGCCAAAACCCGAGTCCGTTTATTCCCAAGTATGTTATGGGTACACGCTGCTGAGCGAGCATTACACCCGATACCTTGCGGATCAATTGGGCGCTGCGGTTTCCGTCATTCGAGAAAACATTGAAAATGTCGAAATCGGAGCCGAAGGCATCAAGGCAATTCGTTTGAAAAATGGCTCGAGTTTAACTGCTGATTTCTATATCGACTGCACCAGGGAGCATGGGTTAAAACGTTTTATCTCCAGCGTCGCAGCACCGGATACAGCGGCGCAGACCTGGACCATACAAGATGCCAGAGAACATCACCTAGGCCAACCGCATAATTTTTTACAGGCCGCCAGTGAATCGCTGACGCTTACAGCGGAATTTCGAGGCAAAATCTATCGCCAGGCCATTTCCTGCAATCCCGCCGCGCCGTCTCCTTGGCTGCGCGATCCGGTGCCCTGGCAGAAAAACTGCCTCTCTCTGGGTCCTGCAACCTCAAACCGCCCTGCTTTGCTGATCGACCCCGTCCACCTAATCGCTAGCAGTCTTTACCGTCTTTACAACAACTGGCCAACGGATAACGACCTAAAAACTCCCGCCCGCACCTACAACAGCAGTTTTATCGATGAATGGGACCGGATTGCAGACAGCGACAGCGTTTATTTATGGGCAGCCACTGCGAACGGTGAATACCTTACGGAAGCGGCGGAACATCGTATGAGCGTTTTTGCCAGCGACGGGCGCATTCCACCTTACGAAAACGAAACGCTCTTGGAAGACCAGTGGGCCGCGTTGTTTTTTGCACTCGGAATTACGCCGGAAGTTGCCGATCCATTGACACTGGGCATGAATGACGATTGGATCGTCGGGCAATTGGAAAGACTTAATCAGGCGCTTCAAGGAGCGGCTGAGCACGCACCGAAAATGGACGCGTTTTATCGCGATCAAGTACTCCGCTGACCCTAGTGGTCCGCTCGGAAAGTTAGGTAACAGTTCGCTGCGCCAAACGCTTGGCTCCCAAGCGGAGCCACTTGCATTTTGAAGTGCTACTTATCGGCAGCACAATATTTGAAAACATAATCCCTATGCGTCGGCAAAGGCTGACTCGCGCTGAGAATGACCTGCCTTACCTCCGTCATTCGCAGTTTAAGCTCGGAATCTGAAAGCACATCGGCAATAGGGCTATAGGCCGATGTGTTTATACCCTGTCCCACAAACACCGAGATCCAGCTGACATCACTGAACAGTTCATTATCTTCGCGGAATAATCGTCCGGTGCTTTGATAGAGCTCAACTTTGTTCTTCAGGCGCTCGGGAATTTCCATGTTTCGGCAATAGTCCCAAAATGCACCGGAGCGCTTATTTGACCAATAATGAAAAATTAGCAAGTCGCGGATAGTCGTGAAGTTACGCAACTGGAGCTGGTTGTATTTCTTTTTCCAACTCAGGCTGCACCACCTTGGTCGGAAATAATCCGAGAAAATTGGCGATAGCTTCGTAAATCAAGTGAATACTGGTGGACTCCAGCGGTTCGAGAAACCCGGATGAAAGACCCAGCGCAATACAGTTCTTCCGCCAAGGGAAACGCCGGATGCCGGTCTTGAAGCGAATTACCCTGGGATCAGCCAAGGGCTCACCCTCAATATTTCTTAACAGCGTGTCCTGTGCCTTGTCATCCGACAGGAAACGACTGCTGTAGACATAGCCATTACCAGTGCGGTGTTGCAACGGAATACGCCACTGCCATCCCGCCTCTCGCGCCGTTGCACGCGTGTAAGGAGGCAGCTCATCGAGAACTTTGCTGGCAACTGCAACGGCACTGTCACAAGGAAGAAAATGGCTCCAGTCCTCATACCCGCTATGCAGATTTTCTTCAATCAAGAGCCCCCGAAAACCGGTGCAATCGATAAAAAAATCGCCATCGACCCGTCCACCGCTTTCCAGATGTAGGGTTTGGATATAGCCGTTATCGCTATTTTTCTCCACGCTAACGACTTTCGCATCCAGGCAGACGACGCCACAGGCCTCCGCGTATTTGCGCAAAAATTTTGCGTACAGCCCCGCATCAAAATGATAAGCGTAATCAATTTCGCTCAAAGGAGAATTCGGAATATTGACTGGCTTGGCAAACTTATTTTGTTTGCACATCTGAATGCAAAACGAATAATCCGGCAGAGGCGAAGCCCCGCCCGAGTTATTCAGCTTTTGCCAATAATGAAAAAAAAGGTGCGGAACCTATGGCGGTGCCGTAACGACCAAAAGGGTGAAAATATGAACTACCTGAACCCATCCAATCGACAAACTCAATACCGAGCTTGAATGTGCCCTTGGTGAATTTTAAAAATTCCCGCTCGTCAATTCCGAGGATTCTATTGAAATTGATAATTTCCGGAATCGTTGCCTCACCCACACCAACCGTACCGATTGCGCTGGATTCGACCACCGTAATTTTCATAGCGGAATTCTTGAACACCTTGCCAATTGCCGCAGCTGCCATCCAGCCCGCAGTGCCACCACCAAGAATGACCAAATGATCAAGAGGTTCATTTATCTCTACTGATTTTTTTGCATGTAATGCCTGTGAGACAAAACGGTCTGAAATAAAAAAAGCGTATAGCTCGCACTATACGCTTTCACCGGTTTCTCGACCAGATCAGGTCATCTCATTAGAAATTCGCCGACATCCGCAGAGTAAAACGCTGGTCGTTAATAAAATAATGACGTGGGTGCAGACTGCCAGCCTGATCATATTGATATCGGGTATGAGTCGTTTCGTTCGTCAGATTATTAATGTCAAATCCAACCTTCACAGAATCCGTGAGATTGTAAGTGAACGAATAATCAAGAACTCCACGATCCGTGTTATAAACCGGCCGCTTGCCAATAACGTCCCGCGAATTGAGCATATACTCCGAGCGGAAGTTATAAGCCAAACGAGTGCTGAATTTACCTGTCTCAAAAAACACAATGACGTTGTAGTTTTCCGGCGACAACCCTTCCAACGGGAGATCCACAAAGGCCCCATAAACCGACGTATCGATACTGGCGCCAACGTCTTCACTGGTGTACAGACGGGTGTAATTCAATTGCGTCCCTAAACCACTCCAAATACCAGGCAACATATCGTAGGTTTGTTGATAGGAGATCTCGAAACCATCAATTCTCCCTTTGCCGACGTTATCGTATGTATCGGCTTGTCTTACCTCCTCAACAGCTCCTGTCGATGGATTATCAGTCTCAAGACGGGTTGATCCTTTGCGGATCATATCGTCCATCTGCTTGGTAAAGAGCACACCGGACACCGAACCCACATCGGAAAAATACCACTCAAGTCCCAGATCAATATTGAGGGACTCTTCAGGCCGCAAATGCGGATTGGAGCCGCCAACCGTGGAACTGGTGTAATCCCCGAAGGTCACGCTTTCATATGGATCACCCCGCTCCGGATCCCAGCCTGTGGGCCTACCCTCAGCTTCAACGGCGGTTACTTGCGCCCCCAACTCTTGACTCGCACGCTTCAAAGACAAGTGAGGTAAATAGATGGCTTTGGAGGCCGCAAACCTCAATTGCAAATCGTCCATGATATTCATCGCCAGATTAAAACTGGGCAATATGCTTGAATAGCGCTCAGGGGTGACATCAATGCGCTCCGAATAACCATTCAACCAACTTAACGTTGACGGATCGGGAATGAAAACAGGATCACCTGCCGCCTCAGCGGCATCATAGGCGGCAGCATTGCTGCGCAGCCACTGTTCGAGTTCGGCTGGGAAATTGTTGTATACGGTATCAGGTGTATAGCGTGCAGGGTTAGACCAAGCGCCCGATCTCGCAGGCGTGGTGAAATTTCGCGAGCCTGACGTGGTGACATCGATATCGACATATCGAAAACCCAAATTACCGCGAATCGGCATGGGCAGATCGGCAAAGTCAAAATCAAATTGCACGTAGGCAGCGCTGCGTCGCTCCTCTACACCAAAGATGTAGTACGGTGAGTAAGGGGTGCCGCCATTACGTCTCTCCAGGGTCATAAACGGATCGCCTGCACCATCCGCTTCAGTGTACCACCAGGTCATATCGCGTCTTGGATCGGTCGCAGGAGGGAATCCATCCGTCGTCGGCAGCCCGGCGATATCGGGATCGTATTCCGGTGGAATGATGGAACGATAGGCATCTTCGAACCGACCGAGATCTTTTACCCACTCCAGTTTCGGAACATAAAACGCAGTAACACTGCCGTCCACAAAGGCATTGCCATTGTGGAAGTCGCTACCGAAATCAAATACTTCCTGAAATTGCGGATAATCGGCGACAGAACGTCGGTGCTGATCGCTCCACTCGGGAGAAATCACACCCCAGTCGTACTCGGTCGACTTATGCACTTGGCTTCGGTCCGAAACGCGGAAACCGACTTTCACATTCGTCAGCCAGCTGTCTTCCAGCGCATAATCCGCATCCAGTGCAAAGGCAAAGTCTTTACCGGCGCTGTCGGTGTTGTGATCCATCGCAGATCGTGTGTGAATATTGGCGGGGTCGGTAATGGAGGTTATGTCACCACCCCAATAATTGCCATTAGTATCCTGGAAAACAGTGCCTTGGTGTCCCTGCGCCACTTCCGCGGGGCTGAGCATATGAAAATCGCTTCCCAAGAAACCGACCTGAGGGTTGTCCGCGCTTCTCAAATCCATCCACACATCGCTTTCGAAATAGCTGTGGATGGTGTGGTCAAACATAACCTGACCGGATTTGACAAACTGGAGACTACTGTTCAGGGTCAGGTTGTCGTTTACGTTCCACTCAACATCAAGACTTATATCATTTACATAAGTCTCTTCGTCGTGATAACGCGTTTCCGGCGCATAGCCATAAGTGCCCGTGTTATTGCCGGAAAGAACGCCATGAGTGAACAAACCCGTAGCCGGATCAAAACTTTCATTTACACCAGAAATTCCCGGAATTTCCAATACGTCGACGATGTTGGCATTGGCGAACTGATCGCCCAACTGGTCTTTATTTTGCACCAGTCGTTCGGTCCATACCGCTTTGTTATCCGAGCGAATAAACTCCAATGTCGCTAAAAAATTTTCTGCCGGATTGCGCCACTGCAGTGACGATACAAAACCCAATCGTTCATTGGCGTCTTCTTTAGTTCTCACCTGGATAGAGGGAGGCAACCAATAGACGTCGTCGGCTCCGGCACCCGGCAGCGCGTTACCAACACCAGGGAAATCGGTGGACCCTGGATCGCCAGTAACATTTCGCGTACTTTTTTCATAAAAGTTGTGCGTCCCTACCGACTGCGATGCGGCATTCGTTTCACTCCATGCTACCGACATCAAAAATCCAAATTCACCGGCATCTGTGTCCCACCGATTGCTGAACAAGCCGGACATACTTGGGGACCATTTTTCTACGAGATCGCCGTAATCCCCTTTGATCGCGCCTCCTAACTGCATACCCGCGCTGTCAAATGGCTTACGGGTAATCACGTTTAGCGTGCCGGCGATACCACCTTCAATCATTGAGGAGGTCTGGTTTTTCTGAACTTCAATCGCCCCGACTAATTCCGCCGGAATATGGGATAGATCAACCGCGCCCCACTGAGTTGCACTGAACGACGTGCGACCATTGAATTGGGTGAGTGTTCGATCAAGGCCGCGAATCAAAGCGCGACTGCCTTCAGCACCAAAGTGCTCAGGGTCGTCAGTGGCTTCAAACACCTCAACAGTAACGCCTGGAACACGCGTCAGTGCATCCACCACTGATTTATCCGGTAGCGAAGTAATATCAGAAGCGGTAATGGCATCAATTACTGTCGCCGAATCCCGCTTGAGATCCTGAGCATTTTTCAAAGATTGTTTGATACCGTAGACCACTACCTCTTCGACCTGAGCAGTTGGTGCTGTCTCTGCATCCGTCTGTTGTGCATACGCCTGTTGAGCGAACAGCGCACTCAGCAGGACTGCGGTTGATGAGCAGGTGGATATTCCGGCCTTGCTACGCAGTTTCATAATATTCTTTGCCATAGTGATTCTCGTTAATTCTGTAAGCGTGATAGTGAACAAAAATAATGTGCGTCAACCTACACACCTTAATGTGTGTAGGTTTCCTCAACTTCTGTAATCACCAACGAATCCACGTAGTAAGAGCTAAATGTGGCTGGAGGATTATTCTCTCCATCCGCTTCATCCGCCTCAAAATAAACTTTGAATACTGCAGGCATTTCATCGAACCCAAACGTGTATCTCCGGCTGAGTTTTACCCATTCCGCAGTGTCGTCAGCCCTGTCTAGGGATGTATAAGTTGAGCCTGCGGCGTCGGCTAGTTTCGATTCCAAAGTCATTTTAATAACGCTGGAAGTGGCGCCTTCAATTTTCACCCAAGCAGAAATATCGTAGGTTCTACCCGGCACCATGCCGCTGCTTCTCAGATCGTACTGGGCAGAATTCCACAATGCTGTTCGACCTGTTACGAAAAGCGAACGCGCACCGGAATATTTCGTTGCTGAATCCAGCGAAAGTGTTGCACCGGCTGCGCTCCAGCCAACAACGTCTGTCGCATTCGCTTCCAAGCCTCCGTTGAACACCAGATTGGGGGTGACGACCAAATCGTCTAAGAAATAACTGGTTGCACCTTCTGCCGCCTCAACGTACAGCTTTAAGTCGGTTACAGTGCCAGTCGGAGCGTAGTCAACAACACCTTCTAATTTTGTCCATCCATCAGAGCTGACAACACCTTCCGCTACCGTCAACCATTTTTGCCCTCCCTCATCGGTGAAGTTAAGCGTGAGTTTAAAAGTGTCTGACGCGGTGGTTTCGCTGACTACCTTGACCCACACAGATGCCTTGTACGAAGTATTTGGCTCGAGACCCAGCTCCAACAAGGGATATTGTGCGGAATCATAGAACGCGCTTCTGCCCGATACGCGCAAACCAAAGAAGCCGGAATGAGCGCCGCCCTGAGGCCACTGTTCAATCGCTATGGTGGCACCAGAACCTACCCATCCAGTAGTCGCCCCTGCCTCAAGACCGCCATTGGTAATAATGCTCGCCGGCGGCACGAATTCGGTGATGATCAGATCATCAACAAAATAAGCACCACCACCGCCACCCTCATTAGGTCCATCCGCCTCGAAGTAGATTTTAAGGGTCGTCACATCACCTGTGGGCAAATAGGTAAAGGCGTTGCTGAGCTGTACCCAGTCCGCCGTGTCAGATGATTGAGCAATGGTACGCCAGCGATTTGCATTACCCGCCTCGTCCTCTTGCTCAATGGTCATCTTGATGTTTTCAGGCGCGGCTCCATCCCTCTTCACCCATGCAGATATCAAATAGGTGCGACCCGGTACCAGACCCAACTCGCGCATATCGTATTGCACGGAACTCCAGCCATCACTGCGCGAGGAAACGTGTGCTGAACTATTGCCGGAACGCTTGTCCGCATCCGTGACGACTACCGTTGCACCAGCCGGACTCCATCCATCCATTCCGGATTCGAATCCACCGTTGGTGTTAAACACTTTGGTGACGAACACATCATCAATAAAATAATTGGTCGCCTGCCTTTCTGCTTCGATATAAGGCTTGAGGCTCGCGACAGTTTTACCTACATGCGCAGCTGTGGGTGTAAAAGTGAACACTGAGCTGAGGCGTGTCCAGTTTCGAGTGTCCGTTTCACCGGAGGTGGTAATTGACAGGTAATCAGTGCCACCTTCTGCGTAATCCACTCGCAATGTCATTTTCATTAGATCGGCATCAGCACCATCCACTTTTACCCACGCGGAAGCGAAATATGTGTCGCCAATTGTTAATGCGTTTTCACCTAAATCGTATTGGGCTGATCCCCAAGTCGCGGTCCGATTTGAGACATAGAGCGCATAGCGTCCGGAGTAAACCCCCTCTGGTGAACTGACAACTGAAATTGTCGCATCACTGCCGCTCCATCCTGCGGCATTTCCAGTTTCGAATTCGCCGTCTGCTATTAAATTGGCCGCGCTCACCGGCAGCGGCGGAATCTGCGAGACAAGCCGGAAGCTATCCAGGTTGATCGTTCTCAGCGCATTGACGGCGTAACCCATTTGCGCCACCAGATTTACCGATTCTGTACCTTCCGGCAAGTTGGCCGCGAAGGTAATTTCCTGCCAGCCTCCAGTCAGCGCAACACCGTCTGGAATTCCGTTGTTATCCGCATCCTCAGTGCCCGCCGCAGCCAGCTCCCGTGAGCCATCCGCAGAAGTCACGCTCAGTTTCAAGCGGCTGCCTGATTCTCCGTTGACGCGAGCCGAAACAAAATATCGGCGTCCACCTTCGACTGGAATATTTTCAACACCAGCCTCAATATCATCCAGTTGAATTGAAAAGGACGCAGGGTCCTGTGGGTTAGTCAACGCGGCCGCATCTTTACCAATGCTGACACGCAAGGAATTCTCACCGGTGTGCGCATCTGTCGAATCCAGCGCGAAGCTTGCCAAGCTGCCCGAAGCCGCCATCATCCAACCTTCAGCGGCCGTGGAGCTGTCCTCCAAATCACCATTGCGGATAGCGTTCGGCAATAAAACAAAGTCGTCCAAAAATATGGGTTTACCCCCGTTTTCCGGATAGCCCATGTTGACGATCATATTCAGCCGCGCAATCTGTGCATCTTCTGGAAAGCCCGCTTCTTTAAGCTCTTCCTCATTCAAAACCGGTGCGTTATCTGGAACCGTAAAATCGAAAGTCACCTGTTGCCAAATATTATCGAACGTTACCGTTGCGGCCTCCAGGGGAAGTGATGGGGCATCAGGGAAGGAAGAAGTGAATTGCGCTTTTGTGCCAACCGGCCCGCGGGCATAGGCGGAATAAATATAGGTTTGACCGGGAACCACATACAAATCAGCAGGCCCCACCTGAATATCGGCCGGGTCGGACGTCGTCGTGGTGACACTCGTTTTAAGAGCTTGGTTGCCTCTATTGACGAGTGTTCTGTTGAATTCATCCAGAACAATTTGCATGTCGAATTGCGCAGTCGCAGCACCACTGGTGGAAGTGGACCAGCCTTCGGCCTCGAGAAGATCCTCTTCCAGACTGCTATTGGTGACGTGATTGTATTCGAACAACGCTTGGTTATCGCTCACCAGGTCCGACGATCCAGCCGTATAAGGACAGGTATCCGGCGGAATCAGTTTGATGTTATCGATATAAATAGTTTTTCCCTTGTTCTCGGGAAAATTATACTGCGCATACAACCGCACTACGTCTGTACCGCTGATCTGTGCTTCAAAGCGCACTTCTTGCCATTCGGAAGTGAGCGTTGAAATTTCTTGAGTCCCGTACGAGTTATATTGGGTTGGGTTTTGCACCAGGAAATTGATCTTGCCTCCTTCGTCCCCCTTAACCCAAGCTGAAAAAACGTAAGTCCAGCCAGAGACAACGGGAACCTCAACCGAACCTCCCCTCTATCGCCCACGGGTCGCCGCTGCCGACTGTGGTGTCAAATACAATTTTTACCGAGTTATTGCCATTTTGCGCCACGTCCGTGCTGAGACTGAATGTTGCTCCTGCACCAGAATTCGCCCAGGACCCATCCACGCTGATAGCAGTGTCACTTTCTTCGAAATCAGAGTTACGTGCAACGTTGCCTTCTTGTACGGGCGGCAGCACCGGAATCGGCATGGCGACCATTCTATCTATAAAAAAAGTGCCGCCGATATTATCCGCGAATCCCATTTGCACCGGCATATCGACGCTCGTCACTGCGCTTTCCGGTACCTGGAAGAAAAACTCAATCGTTTGCGGCTCGCCAGTCAGGAAAATATTCTGGCTCGCCAAAATCAACTCTGGACCCGTGTTTCCTACAGGATTGACAATGAACCGGGTCAAACCACAGCGAGGGCCCTGCACGTGCGCTGCTACGCCATACGCTTGGCCCGGCTTCACCGCTACTGAGGAGGGCCCGGCATATAGGTCATCAGGCGCGCTGTCGACCTCCACATTTAATACGGAGGTTTTTAGGCTGTTGCCACCCTGACCCAAAGTCGGTGCCAGCTCAAACTCCGCAACAACGCCGTTTGACTCATCAACTTCCGCACTCCAACCGGTCCATTCGGTGTTGCTCTGCGAGAGATCACTGTTGGGAATTATATTGGTCGGCACCACGCTGGTATCGACTTCCTGAAAGGACACATCCGCTGGATCTTTATCGGAGCAACCCGACAATCCAGCAAGACCGGTGAGCAGCGAGCACAGTAAAGCACTCCTGGATATAGACGTTGACATAGTCTCTCCGCAGATTTTATTGATTAGAAATTTAACGATCCTGTCTGGAACACATAAAACCGAAAATTAGTTTTTTTATTTTCTTAATAACTATGGTTTTTACATCAGCACAAACTAGAGAAGTTTGTGCGTAAAATTTTGAGCAATGAATTTTTATAATATAAATCCAGCTAATGATTTATTGATGCTCTCATCAGAACTATCATTCAAACAATCACTTGTATTTAAAGGTGCACGTGCACATGGTGACTAATCCAGCCTAGCACCAGTTCTAGCATTTTGCTTCGCACAGCCAGGGGTCCTGAACGCCCATAAAAACGACGGCAGGCGAATCGGTTTGTCCGCTATCTCATACATCTTTTCTTATATACGCGGACTCTGCGGGGGGCCGAGATAGCTGGGCTGGAGACCTCCCGTATCAATCTGCAAACGCTGGACCGCCACGCCAGGATCCACCATAAATAGTTTCAGTGTAGTAGGCCCTGGTTGATTTATCCTGTGGCTGCTGCGCCCGATGCGTACGCCGTCAATCACGGATCGCTCCCACTCTGCGTCGCCATCTTTATAGTTAGTAAGAAAATCAATTATTTGTGGCTCTTCATCGCCAATGGCCACGGCATAGCGAAGGCCCCGACCAGGAACAAACGGCAGGCTGGGCGCCAGTATGGTTTGCAGCTCCACCAATCCCGTTGCGAAGAAGGTGATCGGATATTCCACAAAGGGCGCGTCTTTCAGATTGAGGAAGCTGGAATCTCCCACTGGATACGGTGAGATGGCGCTTTTGGTTCGCCCATGTCCGGGAATTTCCTGCCATTCGTATCCCTGGCTCTTTTTACTCTGAGCAAAACCTGCAGCTTCTATTGCGATGTAGCCATCAGCTTCGAGATACCCCTTGGCCTGTCGCCGTAGTTTTTCGGCCGGCTTGTTTGCGACAACGGATATTTTCGCGCTCTGCCAGCCCGTTCCTCGTATGACGATAGTCCCGGTGCTCACGCCATCGGGCAATTTTGCCCAGTCGACACTGACGCGGACGGGGCGCTCGGTCTCAACTCGCCCCTGGTTATGACTGAGTTTTATCCAGGGCTCTTCTGTTTGCGCCGTAAAATCGAAGGGTATCTGCCCGCGGTTGAACATCACCAGCTCGCGTGTTTGCCGGCCAAAAAAGTCAAACTGCAACTCATGCTTGCCCTTGTGCGGCCACTCCCCGCTTACGGCCGCCGGCCAGGCTCGGCTATGCCTTCCAGCGCAATTCCCATTTCCGCGTATTCACCTGGGACATATTCAGAGAGAGCCGGCATTTGATCCCCTTCAGGATTCTGCCAGTTGGTGTAGCCGATATGGGGCTGATCCATGAAATGCCGCCACTTGCCGTTATTGATGCTGTGATAGCGGTCTTTGAGCAGTTTGTCTTGCAGGAAATATTCTTTCGCCTGCTGACGATAGATTTCAGCTGTATTGCGCCCCTGCGTTGCATACAGTCGGTTCTTCGCCACGGCGATATACATCCGCGTGAGATTGGCTGTGGCTAGCACCGGATGCATGACAAGTTGAAAAAAAGCATCCCGTTTATCCGCAGGGATTTCCTTGAACAACCGCTCAGCGTCGTCGGTCATCAGTTGCAGTTCCGCGAGTACGCGCTCTGCCTCCTGATAATGCAGCAAACTATAGGTGGTCGGCTCCATCAGCTCGGGCTTGCGCCTGCCGTTGTGTCGGGTGTACCCGGTCATCAGGGCTTCTATTCTCTCGGCATAAGCAGCGCCGAATTCGCGCTCGGCCCAAAGGCGCCCAAAAGTTTGTAAACGTTCTTTTGGCCACCGCTCAGGATCCCAAGCCATGCGCAGAAAAAATTCGGTGGGAAATTCCATCGGCTTGAGATCACCGACATTGGTGATCCAGATACGATTGGCATCGTGCTTATAAGCCAGATGCATTTGCTCCCAGATCTTCGCAATCGGGACCGTATTGATCCAGCGGTAGGAGCGCGGACCGCCGACATAATCAAAATGATAGTAGATGCCCGCCCCACCGCTGCGTTTGCGCTCTTCCGGGGTTGGCAGGCGGCGGATATTGCCCCAATTATCGTCACCCCAGAGAAGCGTAATATCCTCGGGAACCCGCATTCCCTTTTCATAATAGGCCTGCACTTCTTTATAAAGGCACCATACCTGTGGAATTTGGGAAACAGCCGCATCGCCAAAAGTCTCTGCCAGAATTTCCCGCTGATCGCGGACGATTTGCTCCAGCAAGCCGATATTTTCTCCCTCACTCATAGGCGCATCTTCCTGCCCGCGCATTCCCATGGTGAAGAGACTTTCATAGGGCTTCGCCCGCCGGGCGCCGTCCTGCCAAAATTTATAGAGATTGTCCCGATTGGTAGAGTATTCCCAATTGCCTTTCCCGTAGCGGTTCCATTCTTTATCCGCACGCATCATCGGCTCATGATGAGAGGTGCCCATGACGATGCCGTATTCATGTGCCAATGCTTGATTTTTCGGATCATCGTCGTTGAAGGCGTTGTTCCACATGGCGGGCCACAAATAATTCGCTTTCAAGCGCAAAAGCAGCTCGAAAATCTTGGCGTAAAATTCGTGGTTGTAATTACCGTGGTTGGCTTGGACCCAACCGGTGAGAGCGGGGGCTTCATCATTCAGAAAAATCCCGCGATAACGCACTTTGGGGAAATCCTGCTTACGCGTCCCCGCCAAGACATAAATACTTTCCTTCTTCTCGACCGGAACATCAGCCCAGTAATACCAGGGCGAAACACCGATTTGTTCGGAGAGATCGTAAATGCCATAGATGCTGCCGCGCATGTCAGCGCCGATGATCAACAGGGCACGCTTAACATTGGGAAGGGGCTGATCAACAACCTCCAGGTGAAAACCATCCCAGCGGCCGGCAATGGCACTGGGGTCCACCCGACCACTGCGAACCAGATCGTCCACCAGTCCACCGCGCCCCAATGTACCAATGATGATGGCACTTGCTGTCAAATCATCTGCTCGGGCAACCAATTTCGGGCGATGAGATGACACTCGCGCGATATCTTCGACCAAATCGCGTGCTGCCCGATGCACTCCAGGAAAATCATGTTCATCGACAAAAATTTCAGCCTTATTGTCCAAAGTGACCACAGACAGGGCACCCTTTTGCGCTTTGACGGAAATATATGAAGGATCGCCAAGAGCATAGGTGTGCGTGACCATAAGCTGAAAAAAAGCAATGGTGACGAAGTGGAATAAAAGGCGGGCAACATAGAGACTGCTATATTGCGTTTGTCCATTAAAAACAGCCTTTCCCTCTTTATTGGAATTATGAAGGCTCATTTGAGTAATCTTATTGTGTGCGCTGTGCGACGAGACTAACACCTCCCAGCCGTGACGCCTCCAACATCCTTAACCATTCCATTGCATTTTTTTACCTCAATTGTCGTTTTTTTATGCGAAAAATGTGATTAACTGCGCGTAGCACGACTCAAAAACGAGTGATAGACTGCGGCGATCCGTCGAGTTGGGCTATACCGGGATAAACTTTTTCCGCCCCTGGACAGAGCTACCGTCCTTTCGCTTGGGAAGCGCAAAAAGACTATAAGATCAACCGTCTCAAGTTAGCTGTTACACATGGAAAAACCTGCGTTCGAAAATGTACAACTTGAAGCCGATGAATCTATTCGGGTTCTGCAATACTCCTGCCCCGCATTCCAGAGCAACCACACGTGGCATTTTCATCCCCAATATGAAATTTCGCTGATCCTGAAGGGCAGCGGCAAACGCTTTATCGGCGACCATATCGGCACTTTTTACCCCGGGGATCTGGTGTTGATCGGACCGAATATTCCCCACTGCTGGATCAGCGATGACCAACAGAGAGAGAACGAAATGCTTGTGGTGCAGTTCGACCCGCTATTCCTCGGCGAGTCGTTTTATAGCATCCCCGAAGCGAGAGCAATCAAGAGTCTGCTCACCGCCACACGGCGCGCACTCCTGTTTTCTCAGGACAACCCCGGCGAAAGCCAGCAATGGCTGGAAAATATCCGCAGGCACACAGGCCTTGCCCGCATCGCTCATTTTTTACTGCTTTTCGAAGCCTTAAGCCAATGCGAACAGGAAGCCCTGGCCAGCGACGATTATGTCGTTGAGCAATCTGTAAGGGGCGTGGATCGACTGACCAACGCGATCAACTACGTGAAAAATCATCTGCATGAGGAAATCAAGCAACCGGATGTGGCCAAATTGGTCAATATGGCCCCGCAGAGCTTTTCGCGTTTTTTCCGTGCCCAAACGGGCCGAACCTTCGTTTCATTCGTTAATGAAGTGCGCATCACCGAAGCCTGCCATCTGCTGGCGACCACGGACCGCGACATTCTCGACATAGCATTAAGCTGCGGCTACGCGAATATTTCGCATTTCAACCGCAAGTTTCTGGAAAACAAAAAACTGACCCCGAGTCGTTTTCGGGAAAATCAACGACTGAAATATGGTCTGTTGAAGGCAAGCTCCGGCTAACGTGCGGTTCTGATTGGCAGAAAAAATCTGCACAATTGGTTCTATATCCAAGTGGGGTTAAACCTATGTTTAACTTCACCCTGGTGGCCTTTTAACACTCAACTCAAAGTGTTAAAAATACGCACTGACTCGGTTAAAAAGCCTGTAGCACCGGTGTTAGTGTCCCCACTATGCTCCTTCGGCTATTCGTGGGCCACGCGCACCTTCACGTCACTTCACGCAAACAAGATAGAGCCTCATATGTATTTTTTGGGCATCGACATTGGCAGCTCGTCTGTCAAACTCTCCGTTTTAAATGGGGAAACCGGACGCGCCGCAGCGTCTGCGCAATATCCTGCAGTGGAACTGGAAATCGCCAGCCCGCAAAAAAACTGGGCCGAACAGGACCCCGCCACTTGGTGGGAGTGTGTACGGCTCGGCTGCCAAGACCTTTGGCGTAAAGGCAATTTTTCTCCGAAAGACATAGCCGCAGTCGGTATTACCTACCAGATGCACGGCCTTGTCATTGTTGACAAAAACCTTGAAGTCCTAAGACCCGCAATCATCTGGTGCGACAGTCGCGCTGTGGAGATTGGCGATAAAGCACTGAAAGCATTGGGCGGGGACTACTGTTTCTCTCATCTGCTGAACTCTCCCGGCAACTTCACCGCGTCAAAACTGCGCTGGGTGCAGCAAAATGAGCCGGAAATCTACCGGCAGATTCACAAGATCCTGCTCCCCGGCGATTTCATCGCGCTGAAGCTGTCCGGCACCACATCTACCAGTGCCGGCGGCCTTTCAGAAGGCATCCTATGGGACTTTAAAGAGTCGGCGCCCGCCTATCGCCTTATGGACCACTGGCAGTTCTCGCCCGACTTTATTCCGACCATCGAACCGAATATTGGCGGCACTTTGACTGTCGGCGCCCGCGCCGCGGAAGAGCTCGGCATCTCTGCCGGTATTCCTATCAGCTATCGCGCAGGCGACCAGCCGAACAACGCGTTCAGCCTTAACGTACTGCGCCCTGGTGAAATAGCCGCGAATGCCGGCACCTCCGGCGTGATTTACGCAGTAACCGACCAGCCCATCACAGACGAAGCTGGTCGCGTCAACACCTTCCTGCACGTTACCCACAACGACATAGAGACACGCAACGGTGTGCTGCTGTGCGTTAACGGCACCGGGCGCGCCTATAGCTGGTTGCGCCAGATCCTGTCCGCCAACGGCGGCCCTCTGGATTACGTTTTGTTGAACAAACTCGCCGAAAATGTAGCCATCGGCAGCGATGGCCTGCAATTTGTGCCGTTTGGTAATGGTGCAGAGCGCATGTTCCAGAACAAGACGCCGGGCGCTCATATCCGCAATATCGATTTGAATCGCCATTCAATCGGCCATCTCGTCCGCGCCGCGCAGGAAGGCATAGTCTTCGCGCTCAATCGCGGCTTTGATGTCATCAAGGAACTGGGTGGTCGCTGCGACTTGGTACGCGCATCACGAGGCAATATGTTCCTCAGCGATATTTTCACTCAAGCATTCGCCAATACCACCGGCAGCACCATTGAGCTTTACGAGACTGACGGCGCTGAAGGCGCGGCGCGTGGTGCGGCATTGGGTTGCGGTTACTACAAGTCTGCTGAAGAAGCTTTTCGGTGGCCTTACCGTGAAAGATCGGATAGAGCCTACGCCACAGCTGCAAAATGAATATCAGGATGCCTATCAGAAGTGGAGCGAAGTGGTACCTGGTACCCCGTAACGCTTATGAATAATCAGGATTACTCTGCTCAGGTTTTACGCACTGATAACGGCTGTCTTTTGGAGTTGGTACCGGAATTTGGCGGTTTGACGAATCGTTTACGGTTCGTCACCACTAAAGGTCCCTTAGATGTCATCGTCGGCTTGCCCGATCGAGACGCCATGGTCGCTGACAAGTATTTTCGCGGCATTCCCATCTTCCCGGTGGTGAACCGTCTGCGAGATGGACGTTATAGCTTTGAAGGAAAGGAATATCAGCTTCCGGTCAACGAAACCTCTCGCAATAATGCGTTGCATGGGTTACTTCACCATCTGACCCCAAAAAGTGGAAGTGCTCAACGGTGAAAATTTCAGCGAAGCGAAGCTGATTTACACCTACAAAGGTGAGGAAAAAGGCTATCCGTTTCCGGTCGACGTCATCATCAGCTATCACCTCAAAACCGGACTCTTCTCTGGAAGCCGAGTTTTACGTGCACAACCGCCATCACGCAGCAATCCCTGTGGGAATCGGCTGGCATCCTTGGTTCGGCCTGGGCCTGCCTCTTGATGAACTTCATCTAAAATTGCCCAAGGTCCAACGCTTGGCCGTGGATTCTCGTCTGCTGCCGACGGGAGAGCGACCCGAAGATCGCACCTTTGAGCAACTTCATCCACTGGATGGCATCAGTCTGGATGACTGTTTTGCTGTGCAGCAGAGCGCAGAGAACGAAACCGTATCCGTCATCTTATGGTCTGAGAAAAACCAGCTAGGTGTGGAGATGTGGCAACAGACGGGAACACACGCATTTAATTTTATTCAGGTATGTACAGCGCCGGATCGTCAATCCGTCGCTATCGAGCCTGTCAGTTGTGGCATAGATGCCTTCAACACAGGGGACGGATTGATTACGCTGCCAGCGGACGACAGCTTTACGGCCCGTATGGGAGTCCGCTTGGTGACTGCCATATAAACACCGCACCATCAGGAATTCACGAAATCGAACGACATTTGTGTCATTAACAGAAGGTAACACTCAATGAGCATAGTAATTGGAGATCACGAATATTTTAAAGGCGTGGGCAAAATTGCCTATGAAGGTCCAGAGTCTGACAACCCCCTCGCTTTTAAATATTACGACGCCAAGCGAGTTGTCGCCGGCCGGTCCATGGAAGAGCTTTTTCAAGTTTGCCACCTGTTATTGGCACACTTTCTGTGGCACTGGTGCTGACCCGTTCGGTCCAGGACCTCAGCGTCGCGAATGGAACGAAGGTGCGGACGCAATTACCCGCGCGTACAAAAAAATGGACGCAGCCTTCGAGTTTTTCACTAAAATCGGCACGCCCTATTACTGTTTCCATGACATCGACATGGTAGAAGAAGGCGCTAACCGTCACGAGACTCAAGAGCGTCTGTTCACTGTCGTCGAGCGCGCCAAAGAAAAAAATGAAGGAATCCGGCGTTAAGTTGTTGTGGGGTACAGCGAACCTGTTCTCCAACCCACGCTACATGAACGGCGCTTCTACCAACCCTGATTTCAACGTTGTTGCTTACGCTGGCGCTCAATTGAAAGACGCGCTGGATGCAACTATCGCATTGAACGGTGAAAACTACGTTTTCTGGGGCGGTCGTGAAGGCTATATGAGCCTGCTCAATACCGATATGAAGCGTGAGCAAGAACATTTGGCTCGCTTCCTGACTCTGGCTCGCGATTACGCTCGCGGACAAGGTTTTAAAGGTGTTTTCTTCATTGAGCCCAAGCCAATGGAGCCATCCAAGCACCAATACGACTTCGACGCTGAAACCGTAATCGGCTTCCTGCGTAATCACGGTTTGGATAAAGACTTCAAATTGAACTTGGAAACCAACCACGCAACTTTGGCTGGCCACACCATGTGTCATGACATGCAAGCAGCAGCTAACGCTGGCATGCTCGGCAGCATCGACGCGAACCGCGGCGACTACCAGAACGCTTGGGATACTGACCAGTTCCCTTACAACATCAATGAAACCGTTGAAATGATGTTAGTTCTGCTGCGCAATGGCGGCTTGCAAGGTGGCGGTGTGAACTTCGACGCTAAAGCTCGTCGTAACTCTACCGATCCTGTAGACCTGTTCTACGGCCACATCGGCGGCATGGACACCTTCGCGCGTTCACTGCTGATCGCTGATGACATTCTGCGCAATTCTTCCATCGAGAAAATGCGCAAAGAGCGTTACGCGTCTTTCGATAGCGGCAAAGGTGCGGATTTCGAAACTGGCAAACTGACCCTTGAGCAGCTGGCTGAAATCGGCAACAAAAACGGCGAGCCGCAGCAAATTTCCGGCCGTCAAGAGTTGTACGAAAACATCATCAATCGTCATATCCGTTAATTGACTGATTATCGGAACCGAACGGGGCCATATGGCCCCGTTTTCATTTTCTGGCACCAAAAGGACTTCAAACGATCAAAAACGCCAAGGCTCCAACGGTCACCTTCACATGCTAGATAAAATTCCTTTTTCATTGCTTGAACTCGCCTCTATTCGCCAGGGCGGCAGCGCCGGTGAAACCTTTCAACACTCGTTGCGTTATGCCCAAAGGGCAGATGAGCTGGGTTTTGAGCGCTTCTGGCTGGCGGAACACCACAATATGGAAGGCATCGCCAGCTCCGCCACCTCGGTTTTGATTGGCTATATCGCAGGCGGCACCCGCAGAATGCGGGTCGGCTCCGGCGGAATAATGCTGCCCAACCACCCGCCCTTGGTCATTGCTGAACAATTCGGGACTCTGGCGAGCCTCTACCCCGGCCGAATCGACTTGGGATTGGGCCGGGCTCCGGCACAGATCCGGTCACCGCCCGCGCGCTGCGCAGAGACGGTCGCGCCGCCGACGATTTCCCCACCGAAGTCAGCTTGCTGCAACAGTTACTGGCACCTGCTGTAGCGGGACAAAAGCTAAAAGCAGTGCCTGGCGCGGGCACGCAGGTTCCCATCTGGTTGCTGGGCTCCAGCCTTTACAGCGCGCAGCTTGCCGCGCAACGAGGGCTGCCCTACGCCTTTGCCGGGCATTTTGCTCCGCGTCTGGTTCGTGAGGCGATCCATCTCTATAAAACCCTTTTCCAGCCTTCTGAGACGCTCGCCGAACCTTATGTGATTCTGGGTTTGCCGCTGGTGATTGCGGAGACCGAAGAGCGGGCGCACTTTATCGCCACCTGCAGCCTGCAGCGTATCCTCGCCCTCTTCCGCAATCAGCCCCTTTGGCTGCGGCCGCCGGTAGAAAGCATGGATGAGTTATGGACGCCGCAAGAAGAAGCCGGCGTGAAGGAATTTCTTGCCCTGGCTGCGCTGGGAACGCCACCGCAAGTCAAGGCGTATCTGGAAAGTCTGGCGACGGAATTGAAAGTCGATGAATTCATGTTTACCAACGACCTGTACGATCCCAACGAGCGCATCCGCGCGCTTGAATTGCTGATGTCCATCAAAAATTAACCCGTTTCAAAAGGACGCCGAGCCATTCCTCGCCTCCGTTGACTCCGATATGATTCGGACCCCATTTACCGGAATATGCGACCCACCATTAACCTGCTAAAAATCAGAACCCAGGAGACTAATAAGAATGATCACAAACTCTCGCAAAACCGCTTTTAGTCAGTTCCTTGCCATAACCCTCACGACTCTCGCCTGTCATGTAGCGGCACCAGCCTTCGCGCTGGATGACGTCATGACTCCGATTGCAATTCCCAAACAACCCAATGCCATTGCACTTGGAACCGGCCCGCTGCCGGACGCAGCCGCCCAGGAATCCTGGCACAGCCAATACGGCAGTTCCTTCGCACGCAATGTTACCGAGGCGACCTTAACGCCCTTTTTTACCCAAGAAACGCAAAGCCACTGGCACTGCTGTCATAGTCGCGCCGGGCGGTGGTTTCCGCACTTTATCCATGAGCAATGAAGGCTGGGATGTTGCCAAAGCACTGGCGGATAAAGGTGTAGCAGCGTTCGTTCTGAAATATCGCCTTAAGCAAACTCCCGCTGACATGGACGAATTTCAAAAAGCCATGGCTGCCATGTTCTCTGGCGCCCCGCGCGCCAATCGTCCGCTGGCTGAGCAGGACCCAGCGGTAGAATTTGCGGCGCAAATCGCCGATGCCCGCGCTGCATTTGCGCTGGTACGCGAGCGCGCCAAAGAATGGCGCATTGATCCCGATCGCATTGGCATGATCGGCTTCTCAGCCGGCGCCATGCTCACCATGTCCACCACGCTTTACGGTGAAGACGCCAATCCCGCATTTATTGGCAATATTTACGGACCTTTGAGCAAAGTCGATGTCCCCACTGACGCACCGCCACTGTTTGTGGCATTGGCGGCAGATGACCCATTTTTTGCCAACGCCGGATACGGTCTGATTGACAGTTGGCGCGCCGCCAAACGTCCGGTGGAATTTCACTTGTTTGAACAAGGCGGCCACGGCTTCGGCATGTATGCCAAAACCACCACCAGTACAGGTTGGTTCGACAGTTATGTCCGCTGGCTCGGCATGCACGGCTACTTGATGCCGAAGAAAAAGTAAGGAATAAAAAAGGCGATGCATTTTGCATCGCCTTTTTTATGTCATCGAAACTTACATTCGCTGCAGGGCAATCCCACCGCAATTATCGTCGATAGATTTGATCCGAATTTTTATTCGCATCCACCGTTTTTACCGACTTTTCCTGATAGCTGTGTCCGCAACAGCAACAGCTATGGGTTTTTACGACCTGGTAACGGCTCTTCCGTCCATGTGGTTACCGTAATTAAACGCTTTCCTTCATTAGGCCCGGAAATAAAACGACCACTTTCCTGCTCGCGCTTGCGCGATGGGCGGAAAGGAATGTTTTCTCCGTATCCGCCAAGCTCACTGCAAAAACCTCGCCGCACTGTTTGCACCGGGCATTGGACGCCGGCCACGCCAACCACCACAAAAGCCGCAGCTCCGGCCAACACGACGAAGACATACCCCAGGGTCGGATAAACATCGATATAGGCAAACCATATCAGGGCGCCAACGATCAAGGCAGCAATTGCGCCTGCACCGATGCTGAGAAAATTCAAATGGTTTTTGATAGAGATTTGTTCTTGGGTAAGGTTGTTTTCGGACATATGGGTTTTAAGTAATAAGTGGATTACCTGCATCCCAGCGAGTGAGGTCTGCCACTCGTACCCTGAATGAGCAATAAGGAGTCCTAAACGGCTAGCTTTTAGGGGTGTTGGCTGTAGGTAGGTATTCTGGGGGTTTCCAGTTCGGTTATTTGTAGACCAGGTTTGTTGATCTCGCCAACTGCCTTATTGGCTTTTGTCTTCTACGACAGAGGAGAACCCCAACAACACCACCCAATTACTCTGCATCTTCGCCTAACAAATCTCTTTGTATACTGCCAGTTCAAAAACGCAGCTGGCATACACGACAGCATACAAAATCTGGATTCCTGTAAAAAATTGATATCAGCGGCGGGGCGGGATTGGACTCGAGCCATCCTTGGCCCTCGGGGCTGCGCCCCGTCGGGGGAACGGCGCCCAAAACGGCTGTCCTGCCGTTTTGTGGACTCGGCGCTAATGATTCAAGAAATCCCGCCGCCTCGACAACTGCTCCTGCTCTACCTCCTGTATCCATGCAGCCGTCCACCAATCACAGGCAAAAAAAGCCCCGCCGGATGGCGAGGCTTTGTGGTGTTGGTGGAGGCGGCGGGATTTGAACCCGCGTCCGCCAGCACGCAATCCGCGGCTCTACATGTTTAGGTTCCGTCTATTGATTTAACTTCGTGCAGCCCGGCGGGCAGGACGCGCGAAGCGAGTTTGCTAAAGGTTAACCTGACAACCACAAACCGAACGGCCAGGCGATCCAGTTCTATATGACAGTCAATACCGCGGTACTGGCACCTTGGCATCGACCGCTAACCGCGATTAAGCGGCTAGAGCGTATGAATCGTCGTTTGCGACTATTCAGTTACAGCTTTGGATTAAGGTGATTCGCTGTCATCACCACATGCACCTTGGACCTTGTTACCAGCGTCGAATCCTAATCGCCCCCGGAGGGTAAATCAGCCGGGTAGTATAAAGGCATTCCTATGTTTTGTCCCGGTTTGGGTAATATGGGTACCTGATCATCTGTTTCAAGTCCATGAAGGGGTAGTCCGCAATGAGAATCCGCCGCACTCATGTCATCTTTATGCTGATTGCCGCGCTAATTCTTATGCTTCCCATTGTCCTGCATGTACCCAATCCCTATGGCAACCCGGTGGTGCAGGAAGTTCACGAGACGAGCCATACAGTACTGTTTTTTATTGCCCAGCTTGCGCTGCTGCTGATTGTGAGACGACGTAGGCCGGACTGGCCACTCCTGTTAGTGATCGCGGGCACGGCTTTGCTGACAACCGCCATCGGTGGATTGATCGAATTGATCCAACCCTACTTCAAGCGCAGTCGCAGCTGGGATGACCTGTGGCGAGATGTGCTTGGCATCATCGCCGGTTGCGGGGTGTTTTATTGTTTCTACAGCAGGCAATGGGTTTTACGCGGGGTTGCGCTAGCGGTGGCCGGTGTGACGCTCACTGTAGCTTTTACCCCTCTTGCCAAAACCTGGCACCGGCAATGGCTGCAGGGTCAATCCTTCCCTGTATTGGCGGACTTCGAAAATCCGCTGTTGCGCAATTGGATCGGCCGCACCGAGTACGCCCGCATTCGGGTTGGCGCAGCGCCGGACGAGTGGGCCGACAACCGCAGTGAGGTGATCGAGGTATTGATGCCCAAGGACACGCGCTGGTCAGGTTTTACGCTTTATCACCCGGTGCCCCATTGGGATGGCTATCACCGCCTGCGGTTTGAGGTGTTCTCGATCTCGCCCAAGCCCACGCGCATCGCGATGAATATTTACAGCGTCGCGTCAGGCCCCAAGGTGCTGCGTTATCACGCATTCACTGTGCAACCCGGCTTCAATGAATTTGCCGCTGATCTTCTCGACGGAGCCACACCCGTCGAAGGCCAATACATCAGCCGTATTCTGATTTATTCGATCGCACCGGATCGGGACGTGACGTTGTTTTTCGACAATATTCGCCTCAGCTATGACGAGGCGAAAAAGCAGTGATGAAAAAGATGAGGCTTGCGAAGGTGTGTGAGATCAGGGCGCCGGATGGCTCATGGCTCGCTGTTTTTCCCGGTTCCAGTCCCTTTCCTTTTCCGTGTCGCGCTTGTCGTGCAGCTTTTTACCCTTGGCGAGGGCGATTTCGCATTTGACTAGGTGCTTTTTCCAATAAAGCGCCGTCGCCACCACTGTGTGCCCCTTCTGCTCCACCGCTTCGCGAAGATCCTTTAACTGTCTCTGTTTGAGCAGCAGCTTGCGGGTGCGAATGGGGTCGCTGACAAAGTGGGTGGAGACGGTGGCGAGAGGCTGGATTTGCGCGCCGAGCAGGAAAGCTTCGCCGTTTTTGAAGATCACGTAGCTATCGGTCAGCTGACCTTTGCCCGCGCGGAGGCTCTTGACCTCCCAGCCGGTCAAGGCAATGCCCGCTTCGATTCGCTCCTCAAGGAAGTAATCGAATTTGGCGCGTTTATTGAGGGCGATTGTGCCGCCCTGGGATTGGTTTTGTTTTTTGTTTGACATAGGGCGCGCATTATAACGACTGCCGTGATTTCCGCCAGACGCCTCTCGCCACCACCAGCCGGCTGCGCTGGCTTTGGCACCTGCAGGTTAAGTGGTTACAATGCGCCCGATTCATGGCGCCAATCTGATAATAAGAGGCTACCGCATGGAACAAAGGGGAATTCATGGCGCTTGGGCCAGTCGCTGGACCTTCATTCTCGCCGCCGCCGGTTCGGCCGTAGGCCTGGGAAACATCTGGAAATTCCCTATATGACGGGCGAAAACGGCGGCGGAGCCTTCGTCCTCGTATATCTCGTCTGCATCGCCCTCATCGGCATTCCCATCATGATGGCGGAAGTCCTGCTCGGTCGCCGCGGCCGCATGAGTCCCATCAACTCTATGAATTACGTGATTCGGGAAGCCGGTGCACACCGCGCCTGGGCCGGGGTGGGCTGGATGGGAGTGGCGGCAGGCCTGATGATCATGGCCTTTTACAGTGTGGTAGCCGGTTGGGCGCTGCATTATGTGTGGGCCACCGCGACCGGTGTATTTACCGACATGGAATCATCTGCTGTCGGCGAACAATTTTCCGTGTTGCTGGCTGATCCGGTGCGCCTCTTTCTTTGGCATAGCATTTTTTGTCTGCTGACCGCAGGCGTCGTGGCACTCGGGGTCAATCGCGGCCTCGGTTCCGTGGCCAGATACATGATGCCGCTGCTGCTGATCTCACTTGTTATCCTCGTGATCTACAGCCTGTTCCAAGGCGACTTCGCCGCGGGATTTCATTTTCTGTTTGATTTTCAGTTTGAGCGCTTGAGCTGGAAAGGCGTATTGGCAGCCTTGGGCCATGCGTTTTTTACGCTCAGCCTCGGCATGGGCGCCATAATGGCGTACGGCGCCTATATGCCCGCCGACGCCTCAATCGGCAAAACGGTGATCTCCGTCGGAATTTTGGATACCTTGGTGGCCTTGGCAGCGGGTCTCGCCATCTTCCCTCTTGTCTTCGCTAATCCTCCCTTGGAGCCGAGCGCTGGGCCGGGATTGCTGTTTGTCTCCGTACCCATCGCCTTTGCCTCCATGCCGCTGGGCGCCATATTTGGGACCCTGTTCTTCATTTTGATCACCCTCGCCGCCTGGACTTCATCGGTATCGCTGATAGAGCCCGGCGTCGCCTGGTTGGTTGAGCGCAAAAAAAATCCGCCGCGCTCCGGCAACCTTCCCTGCTGACCGGCTGCTCGTGGCTGCTGGGTATCACCTGTGTGCTGTCCTTTAACACTTGGGCGGAATTCAAACCCTGGTTTTTGCTGTTCAAGACACCCTTCGACTTCCTCGACTTCCTGACTTCCCAACTGATGTTGCCTCTGGGCGGATTGTTCATCGCCCTGTTCGTTGGCTGGTCCATGAAAAGAAATGTCGTTGAGCAGGAAATGGATGCCGACTCTCCAGTGCTGTTTGGCGCGTGGCATTTCATACTGCGCTTCATCTCACCAGTCCTCGTCGCCCTGGTGATGGTTCTGACCCTGATCGATAGTTTTTAAGGATTACCTGTGAGCAAAACCATTCAGTGCAGCGCACTGGTGCCATATACGTGCGAACAGATGTTTGCGCTGGTCAATGACATAGAGGCTTACCCGAGCTACATGAGCGGCTGCGCGGGTGCCCGAATTCTCAAACGCGACGACAATAGTGTGATCGCCCGGCTCGACCTGGAAAAAGCGGGTCTACGGCACAGCTTCACCACGCGCAATACGCTGCGCGCACCGGACAGTATGTCGATGGAGCTGGTGGAAGGTCCCTTCCGCAAATTGCAGGGCCTGTGGCAATTCAAGCCTCTTCCCAATGGCGGCTGCCAGATTGAATTCCGCCTGGAGTACGAATTCGCCAATTTCCTCCTGGGGCTGGCGGCGGGCAAACTGATGGCACAACTCGTCAACGAGCAGGTGGATGCGGTGTGCAGGAGAGCCCAGGCGCTGTACGGCAAGTCTTGAACTATGAGTTCACATATCCAACACATCTCACAGCGAGACCGATAAAAGCGATTTATGAGTGATATCGAAACCATCGCGGTGGAAGTGGTTTACGCCCTTCCAGACCGACAGAAAATTATTCCTCTGCTGGTGGAACCCGGCACCACGGCTTATCAGGCGGTGATGAAATCCGGCATCCAGCAGTTTTTCCCGGAGCTGGATCTGGAGCGCGCGCCGCTGGGTATTTTTGGCCAAGCGCTCGGCACCAAAGGACTGGCGCCAGCGAAGCAATATGAACTACAGGCGGGGGATCGAGTGGAGATTTACCGTCCGCTGACAGCGGACCCGAAAGAGGCGCGGCGCAGACGCGCGGCCAAAAATGCGGCGGACGACGCGGCGGAAACCTGACCGCGTCGCCGGAACATCAACCTTCGGTTTTCTTGGCGTCCTCGATATAAGTATCTTCTTCCGGGGACGCGTCGTTGGGCTCGTAATCACCCTCATAGCGCACTAATTTGTCGTCGTCGAAATAAACGGTAAACCGGCGGTCGCGCAGGGTTTGGTCGCCAATGCGCAGCTGGTAGATGTAATCCCAGCGATCCTCATGAAAAAGCGTCCGTCAACAGCGGCGAGCCCATCACAAACTGCACCTGACGTTTATTCATACCCACTTTCAGCTGGTCGACTTTCTTCTGGTCGATAATGTTGCCCTGCTGCACCGCAATCCGGTAAACCCCGGGGAATTTCAAGTAAGAACAAGCATTTAGCAACAGCCCGAGTGTCGCAAGAACGAGAACAAAAACGAATTTATTTTGCATATCGGGGTTCCAGAACAGAGTGCGGGCGGGGATAATACCCCATCGTGCAAGTGCGACAAAAGGTTAGTTGGGGCCTGCCAATCCAGGCTCCGTCGGCGCGGACTCTCGTGCGCCAGAATCCACGGCCTGACATTGAGGAGGCTCTACCATGACCGAAAACCAGGAACTGCGCAGAGCGGGGCTCAAAGTGACCCTGCCGCGCGTCAAGATTCTCCAGTTTCTGGAACAGTCCAAAGAACGCCACCTCAGCGCCGAGGACGTGTACAAGGCGCTGCTGGATTCCGGCGAGGACGTGGGCCTTGCGACTGTCTATCGGGTGTTGACCCAATTCGAACAGGCCGGTTTGGTGGAGCGCCACAACTTCGACGGCGGCCACTCCGTGTTTGAACTCGATAGCGGCAAACACCACGACCACTTGGTGTGCTCAGAAACTGGCAAAGTGATTGAGTTCCACAACGAAAAAATCGAACAGATTCAGCTACAGATCGCCAAAGATCTCGGCTACGAGCTGACTGGTCACAGCCTGGTTCTCTACGGCAAGCCCCTGAAGAAATAAGTCTCTGCTTCAGATTCCCAGCATTTCCCTGGCATGCGCCAGGGATTGCTGGGACTCCACCACCCCGCCCATCATGCGGGCAATCTCCAGAACCTTTGCCTCCCCGTCCAGAACGCCAATAGACGTACTCGCGCCTTTTTTCGAAACGGTTTTTTCCACCTTGAAGTGCTGATTCGCCTTGCTGGCCACTTGAGCAAGATGCGTAACACAGAGCACCTGGGCGTTTTCGCCGAGTTGGCGCAGCATGCGCCCTACCACATCCCCGGTTGCGCCACCGATGCCCGCATCCACCTCGTCGAATACCAGGGTCGGGATGATGGAGGTTTTTGCCACTACCACCTGAATCGCCAGACTAATCCGTGACAGCTCGCCGCCGGAGGCGATTTTCGCCAGCGCGCGCGCCGGCTGTCCGGGAATGGTGCTAATCAAGAACTCGACTGTCTCCGCGCCCCAGCGGGAGGGCTCCTGTAAAGGAGTCAGGGCGATTTCAAAACTGCTATGGGCCATGGCAAGGCTCGCCAACTGTTGGCTGACCGATTTGGCGAGCGCTTTGGCCGCTTTGGCCCTCTCGCTGCTGAGCTTGGTTGCCAACTCCCGGTATCGCGCCAGCGCGGCAGTACAGGCAGCGTCGAGCTCCGCCAGGCGTTCATCACCGCTCTGCAACCCTTGCAGCTCCTCCGCCAACTGATTGTGGAGATCTACCAGCTCCTCCGGGGCGGTGCGATGCTTGCGGGCGATGTCGTAAATCGCCGACAAACGCTGCTCGATCTCAGGCAGACTTTCGTCCTGGTCATCCGCGCCAGACATCTCCCTCTGCAGCTCCCGGCTGCCCTCTTCCCACCTGGATCAACGCGTTCTGCAGCATCGCCTCTACCTCGGCGATGCGCGCGGATTTGAATGGCAGATTCTGGATCAGTTGCAGCGAATGGTTTAAGCGGTCCAGCACCGAGTCTTCACCCTCGCTGCAAATCTCCGCCACGGTCTGGCAGCTCTGCTGAATCTGCACGGCATTGGCGAGCTGGCGCTGGCGCCCCTCCAAAGATTCCACTTCACCAGCGGACAGGCCCAACTGGTCCAACTCACCCACCTGATAGCTGAGCAGCTGATAACGAGCATTCAACTCGGCGCTGTTGTTGCGCACCAGATCTGCCGCCGCCTGCAACTCCTGCCACTGTGCAAAAGCCGCTTTGACGTCAGCCGCCGCTTGCTGATGTTGACCAAAGTCATCCAGCAGGCGCCGGTGGGTGGCGTTTTGCAACAGAGACTGGTGTTCATGCTGACTATGGATATCGAGCAGGCGGTCGCCCAGGGCGCGCAGCTGCGTGAGCGTGACCGGCTGGCCATTGATATAGGCGCGCGACCGCCCTTCGCTGGTCACCACGCGACGGACGATGCATTCGTCGCTATCCAGGTCCACCTCTTTCAACCAGCTCCGCACATGGCTGAGTCGGCTGATATCAAAACAGGCGGTAACCTCCGCACGCTCCGCACCAGCGCGCACCTTTTCAGCCTCGGCGCGATCACCCAAAGCGAGGCTGAGCGCGTCCAGCAAGATGGATTTGCCCGCGCCCGTCTCCCCCGTCAACACCGTCAGACCCGCGCCGAAGTCGAGGCTGAGCTGATTGACGAGCGTGAAATCGCTGACCTGCAGATGCGTGAGCACAAATGACCCCCAGGAAAACAAAAGGTGGTTATTTATACAGTAGTTGCCTGCCTTCTGCCAGCGCGTGCAGATCCCCTTCCGTTGCTCTTGAATGTGCCTGGGATGCCCCCATAAAGAGGCCCATCATCAGAAGCCCTGAGCCGAGAGGAGATAAACACGTGACTCAAGACCAGAATCCATTGGATGAATTGCAGGACGACCAAGTGGATATCAGCAGCGCCGCCGAACAAGGCGCGCCCCTGACTACCGAAGCCCTGCAGCAACAGGTCGAAGACCTGAAAAACGAATTGGTGCAGGCCAAGGAGCAGAGCCTGCGCGTGCAGGCGGAAATGCAGAATGTCCGCCGCCGAGCGCAGCAGGATGTGGAAAAGGCACACAAGTTTGCATTGGAGAAATTCGTCAGCGATCTGCTACCCGTTGCCGACAATCTCGAGCGAGCCCTCGCGTCCACCCAAGGCAGTGACAATATCGACCTGAGCGCTGTTGTTGAAGGCGTGGAGCTGACCCTGAAGAGCCTCCTAGATACACTCCAGCGCCATCAGGTAGAGCAGGTCAATCCCGAGGGCGAACCTTTCGATCCGCAGTTTCATCAGGCGATGACCGCTATTGAAAACCGCGACGTGGAACCCAATACCGTGCTCAATGTGTTCCAGCGCGGTTATACCCTGAGCGGCAGACTGGTGCGTCCAGCAATGGTAGTGGTTTCCAAGGCACCGGCCGGCGGCTGAGAAAAAACCTCGGCAGCGCCTTGAATTTACGCCGCCAGCGCCAATATTCACAGGCAAATGCTGATCCCAAAGACTCAGCAGATCCTGATTACTGACAACGAATTTTGATTAGATCAACACCTGGTTCCCGCACCAGTTTGTGACCGGCGAAAAGCCGCGAGGAGATTAGCAATGGGCAAGATTATCGGCATCGACCTGGGTACCACCAACTCCTGTGTGGCCATACTCGAGGGCGACAAACCCAAAGTCATTGAGAACGCCGAGGGTGATCGCACTACCCCGTCGATCGTTGCGTTTACACAAGATGGAGAAATCCTGGTCGGTCAGAGCGCCAAGCGCCAAGCCGTCACCAACCCGCAAAACACCCTGTTTGCCGTGAAGCGTCTGATCGGTCGCAAATTCCAGGACGATGTGGTGCAGAAAGATATTTCCATGGTGCCTTACAAAATCGTTAAGGCAGACAATGGCGACGCCTGGGTGGAAGCCAAAGGCGACAAAAAAGCACCGCCGCAGATTTCCGCTGAAGTGCTGAAGAAAATGAAAAAGACTGCTGAGGATTATCTCGGCGAGCCTGTCACAGAAGCCGTCATCACAGTTCCGGCCTACTTCAACGACTCTCAACGCCAGGCCACCAAAGACGCCGGGCGCATTGCGGGCCTGGAAGTGAAGCGCATCATCAACGAACCCACTGCCGCGGCTCTCGCTTACGGTATGGACAAAGCCAAAGGCGACCGCACCATCGCGGTATACGACCTGGGTGGCGGTACCTTCGATATTTCCATCATCGAAATTGCCGACGTTGACGGCGAGCATCAATTCGAAGTGCTTTCCACCAACGGTGACACCTTCCTCGGTGGTGAAGACTTTGACATGCGCCTGATCGAGTATCTGGCAGCGGAATTTAAAAAATCCAATGGCATTGATCTGCACAACGATCCACTGGCACTGCAGCGCCTGAAAGAAGCGGCGGAAAAAGCCAAGATCGAGCTGTCCTCCAGCCAGCAAACTGAAGTCAACTTGCCTTACATCACTGCCGACAACACAGGTCCAAAACACTTGGTGGTGAAATTGACTCGCGCCAAGTTGGAATCCCTGGTGGAAGATCTGGTGAAGCGCTCCATGGAGCCGGTGAAAACCGCGCTGCAGGACGCCGGCCTGTCCGTCGACAAAATCAACGACGTGATTCTGGTGGGCGGTCAGACCCGTATGCCACTGGTGCAGAAATACGTGGCCGATTTCTTCGGCAAAGAGCCCCGCAAAGACGTCAACCCCGATGAAGCCGTTGCCGTGGGCGCCGCGATTCAGGGCGCTGTTCTGTCCGGCGATGTCAAAGACGTGTTGCTGCTCGACGTAACTCCGCTGACCTTGGGTATCGAAACCATGGGCGGTGTGGCCACTCCGCTGATCGAGAAGAACACCACCATCCCGACCAAAAAGTCGCAAGTGTTCTCTACCGCGGAAGACAACCAGACCGCCGTTACCATCCACGTGGTACAGGGCGAGCGCAAACAGGCGTCGCAGAACAAATCTCTGGGCCGCTTCGACTTGGCTGATATTCCCCCCGCACAACGCGGTATGCCGCAGATCGAAGTGACCTTCGACATAGACGCCAACGGTATCTTGAACGTATCCGCCAAAGACAAGGCGACTGGCAAGCAGCAGTCCATCGTGATCAAAGCGTCCTCAGGTTTGAGCGATGCGGAAATCGAGAAAATGGTGAAGGACGCCGAAGCTAATGCCGAGGCCGACCGCAAGTTCGAAGAGCTGGTGAGCGCGCGCAATACGCTCGAAGGCTTGATCCACGCCACCCGAAAAACCGTGCAGGAAGCCGGCGATAAAGCCACTGCTGACGAAAAAGCCAAAATCGAGGCGGCTTTGAAGGAAGCGGAAGAAGCGGTGAAAGGCAATGATAAAGCCCAGATCGACGCGGCGATCCAGAAGCTCACGGAAGCCTCGCAATCCTTGGCACAGAAACTCTACGCTGAGCAGACTGCCGGTGCGAATAACGCGCAACCGGGCGGCGGCAACGAGTCAAAAGCTGAGGACGGCGTAGTGGACGCTGAGTTTGAGGAAGTAAAAGACGATCGCAAATAAGCGTCTGAAAACTGCGCTTACGCGCATAAGCAGGCACGACACAAAGCAGGGCAACGCCCTGCTTTGTGCTAACAAGAAACCGGCCAGCAGGGAGCGGTAAATCTACGGGAACTCCGCAGACTATCTCATCCCTGCCGGGCATCATCGAAGTTGCGCCACAATGTCCAAACGAGATTATTACGAAGTCCTTGGGGTATCCAAAACCGTATCCGAACAGGAGCTGAAAAAAGCTTACCGTCGGGTCGCCATGAAATTTCACCCCGATCGCAACCCCGACAACAAGGAAGCAGAAGAGAAATTCAAGGAGGCCAGCGAGGCTTACGAAGTACTCTCCGACGCCAATAAACGCGCGGCCTATGACCGCTACGGCCACTCCGCCGTTGAAGGTGCGGGAATGGGCGGCGGCGGTGCCGGTTTCGGCAGCTTCAGCGACATTTTTGGCGACGTCTTCGGCGATATCTTTGGCGGCGGCCAGCGCGGCGGCCCAAGCCGCGGTGCTGATCTGCGTTACACCCTGGAATTGAGCCTGGAAGACGCCGTGCGCGGCGCCAACGTCAAGATTAAAGTCCCCACACTGGTATCCTGCAAAACCTGCGACGGCTCTGGTGCCAAATCGGGCACCAAAGCCAACACATGTACCACCTGTGGCGGCCACGGCCAGGTGCGCATGCAACAGGGATTCTTCTCCGTACAGCAAACCTGTCCCACCTGCCGCGGCAAGGGCAAAGTCATTACCGATCCGTGCGGTGACTGTCGCGGTCACGGGCGCGTCGAAGAAACCAAAACCCTCAACGTCAAAGTGCCACCCGGCGTGGACACCGGCGACCGCATTCGGCTCTCCGGTGAGGGCGAAGCCGGCACAGATGGCGGACCCAGTGGCGACCTCTACGTGCAGGTTTCCGTCAAAGAACACGAGTTCTTTCAGCGCGAAGGGCGCGATCTCTATTGCGAGGTTCCCATCAGCATCGTCGACGCCTGTCTCGGCGGCGAGCTGGAGGTGCCGACCCTGGACGGCCGCGTGAAATTGAAAGTGCCCGAAGGAACCCAAACCGGCAAAGCTCTTCCGCCTGCGTGGCAAAGGGGTGACCCCGGTACGCGGCGGCCCGCCGGGCGATCTGCTTTGCAGAGTGGCCGTGGAGACACCGGTCAATCTCACCAACAAACAAAAAGAACTCCTGCGGGAATTACAGGCCAACATGACCGGAGATAAACACTCGCCCAAGCAGACCAGTTGGTTTGAAGGGATGAAAAATTTCTTCGGGGATATGAAGCTGTGATTTTCTCTCCGGCAGTCGCCTGACTGCCGGTTTCTACTGCGCTATGCTTGAGCGCAGTTTGCCTTCTGAGCGCCTCCATGAAAATCATCGCCAATGCCTTCATCAAAGGTCTCCTCTTCACCCTGCCCCTCGTGATCACCTTCGGGCTTATCTATTGGCTCTTTTCCACCGCCGAGGACCTACTCAAAATTCCGCTGCACGCTGTCCTGCCCGAAGGCTGGTATGTGACCGGTATGGGTGTGGTTTCTGCTGCGCTGATCATTTTCTGCGTCGGTTTGCTGGTGGAAGCATTTTTAATCCGGCATTTGTTTTCCTGGCTGGAGCGGGTGGTCGAGCGCATCCCGCTGGTCAAAACCCTCTATGGCAGCGCCAAAGATCTGATGTATTTTTTCGCTGGCGGGCAGCAACAACAAATGAGCCGCGTGGTCAGCGTCACTTTCGAAAATGGCGTGCACTTAGTGGGCTTTGTCACCAGCGAGGGGGCGACCCTGGGTGAGGAAAATGATCTGCTGACGGTGTATTTTCCAATGAGTTATCAGATCGGCGGCTATATGGCGTATATCCCAAAATCCCGCTGCCAATTTCTCGACATTCCGGTGCAAAAGGCCATGCAGCAGGTGCTCACCGCCAACGTGAAACGTCCACAGGCCGGTTGAGATTGCGTACAATGCGCGCACTTTTTCAGCCAGCATTTTTAGCCAGGGGACAGCGCATCTCATGACCACCCGAATTGCCATCATCGGCGCCAGCGGCCGCATGGGCAAAGCCCTGCTCGAAGCCGTCACTCAAAATCCAGCCTCCAGCCTGGGCGCAGCGGTAGGTCGTCCGGGAAGCTCATTGATAGGAGCGGATGCCGGTGAAATTGCCGGCATCGGCAAACGAAATATTGTTCTGCTCGACGATCTCAGCCAGTGCATGGATTCCTTCGATGTGCTGATCGACTTCACCACGCCGCAGACAACGCTGGCCAACGCCGAGCTGTGCGCTGCTCACGGCAAAGGCATAGTCGTCGGCACCACCGGCTTTTCTGCTGCGGAAAAGCAGGCACTGCTCGCCTACCAAGATCGCATTCCCCTCTGCATCGCCGCCAATTTCAGCACCGGGGTAAACCTCTGCCTGAAGTTGCTGCAAACCGCTGCGCAGGTCTTAGGCGCCGATGCGGATATCGAAATTGTCGAAGCGCATCACCGCCACAAAGTCGACTCTCCATCCGGCACTGCTTTGCGCATGGGTGAAGTGATTGCGGAAACCTTAAATCGCGATCTGGAAAAAGTCGCCATCTACGGCCGCGAAGGCCAGATCGGTCCGCGCCAGCGCGACAGCATCGGTTTTGCCACCGTGCGCGGCGGCGATGTGGTCGGCGATCACACCGTCATGTTTCTCGCTGACGGCGAACGCGTCGAAATCACCCACAAGGCCTCCAGCCGCCTGTCCTTCGCCCGCGGCGCCGTGCGCGCGGCCATCTGGCTGCAGCAGCAGAAAAAGGGCGTGTTTGATATGCAGGATGTATTGGGGTTGAAATGATCAAAACAAAACTGTTCGCTCGTCATCGCAGCGGTTAAACTTCAACCGCTGTCACTTACACAAGGAGGTTCCATGAAAACTCTAATCGCCACACTTGCCCTTCTCTCTCTAAGCATTTCCTGCTTCGCCGAAATTACCATTGACGACCTCCCATATATCGAAGGCACCCCACTGGTTGAACGGGTTGACGATATCCCGATTTGGAGCGTGCTGGATTATGCGGAGGAAGATGGGATTGTGCAGTGGGCTTGGTTGGACAACCTGGGTCAACTTGCATATCTAGCCTATCCAAGCAGCACCGATGCTGTGATATTCCCGGACGGGTTTGAACTAAGTAAGAGTCCTGAAAATATCGTTATCTCAATTAGGGCAGGCGAATCTCAGGACTGGCACTTCACGCGATTCGGCGGAGAGGTGGTTGTCAGAGGGGCCGATGTAGACGTCCCGTACCTGCATGGTTTGGCCGAAGAAACAACCCAAGGCAATACCTATCAGCTCCACGATACCCGCACATTAAATTTAAGTGGTAATGCGACGGCCCTCTTTGATGCATCTGGGCAGATATTAGCAATCGCTGGTACGGAATCAGATGATATTTTGCAGGGACCAAACGCTGAGAATACATGGAAGTTGGCTGGCGAATCATCAGGCACACTGGAAACCGGTGGTGAACAGAGCGCGCCTATTGAATATTCATCGATAGAGAGCTTGATTGGTGGCAGCATGAATGACACGTTCGAGATCTACACAAACGGAGTGAGTCTACCCTCCATTGATGGAAACGGAGGAGCAATGCTAATTATTGCCGACACTCTAGTGCCCAGTGGTGACGCGAATCTTGGAAACGGAATTTCAGAAAGTCCGTGGATAGGTTGTTCCGGTTCTGGCCTTATAATTAGCTCCGACCCTAGCCTTTCTGTAGCCGGATCGCCATGTCTGATCGGTGGTAATTTCTCCTCGGCTATAATCCTACCTGACATAATTCATGGCGAAGTAACAATATGCAGGCTTCCAGAACCGTATGAATATACTGGTGAAAAGAAGGTCCTATGCGGAGAAAATTGGGTGGCGGTGAGTGACGACGAATGGGCCGATCTGATCGCTTATTCTGGTGCTTCATATCTTGAAGAAGAAACTCAGCAACAAAATCCCCCTAAGAAAAGGAAATCCAGAGGCGGTTCAATTCCTTTTTCAATCCTGCACTTGCTTTTGCTGGTGCTGATTTTCCAACGACAGTCCAATCACCGATCATTACATTGAACCTACCCAAACCCCCGCCGATCAATCCCCAACTTTTTCATCCGCGAGGCCAAGGTGGTGGGTTTTATGCCGAGCAGGTGGGCGGCGCCGTCTTCGCCGTAGAGCTTGCCGCGGGCTCGCTGCAGGGCGTTGACGATGGCTTGGTAGCGCAGGGCTTCGCAGTCGGATTCGGTGATGGGTTCGGCGGGGGTGGCATGGCGCGGCAGACTTTGCGTGGGATGGCTGCCACTCAGCAAGGGCATTTCCTCCAGAATTAATTTTTCACCACGACTCAAAATCACCTGGCGCTCGATCAGATTTTCCAATTCACGAATATTGCCCGGCCAGTGGTAATTCTGCAGGCGCTGCATCTGCGCGACCGAAATGCGCAATTCTGGTTTATTGAAGCGCTGGCAGGTTTTTTTCAAAAAATGACTGATCAAGAGCGGAATATCGTCGCGACGGTCGCGCAGGGAGATGGAGTGAATGGGAAAGACGTTCAGGCGAAAGTAAAGATCTTCGCGGAATTTCCCCTCCTGCACCAGCTTTTGCAAGTCGCGATTTGTGGCGGCAATTACACGCACATCCACTTTTTGCGTTTTGGCATCGCCCACTTTTTCAAATTCGTTGTCCTGCAGTACGCGCAGAAGTTTCGCCTGCAGCGATAAAGGAATTTCTCCCACTTCATCGAGAAATAAGGTTCCGCCATCGGCGAGCTGGAAACGCCCCGGCCGATCCTGCAGCGCGCCGGAAAAAGCGCCGCGCACATGGCCGAAAAATTCGCTTTCGAATAATTCCGCGGGAATCGCCGCGCAATTTACCCGCACCAGCGGCCGGCTTTGGCGGTCACTGGCGGTGTGGATTGCGCGCGCGATCAATTCTTTACCTGTGCCGGATTCTCCGGTGATCAGCACCGTCGCGTCCGTAGGGGCGACCAGACGTATTTGATGCAGGATGCGCTCGATGGCGAGGCTGCGACCAACGATCTGGTAGGCGTTATAGCCAGCGCTGATTTCCTCCTGCAAATAGGCATTTTCCAATTCCAGGCGCTGCTTGAGCTGTTCGACCTCCGTTAACGCGTTGCGCAATTTTGCTTCGGCTTCACGGCGCTCGGAAATATCGCGGAAAATCACCACCGCACCGGCGAGGCGGCCATTATCGAGAATCGGTGTGCTGGTGTATTCCACCGGCAGCGGCCGGCCGGTTTTACTCCAGAAAACCTCGTTATCCACTTTGTGCACAGCCCCATCCTTAAAGGCGGCATAAATGGGGCAGTCGTGGACACAATAATCCGAGCCATCGCCATGGCTGTGGTGAATGGCGGTGTGGACGTTTTTGCCGATCAATTCTTCGGCGAGATAGCCGAGCATGCGCTCCGCCGCAGGATTCAAGAAGGTGGTGTTGCCATCCGCATCCACACCGTAAATTCCCTCTCCGGCGGCACTCAAAATCAGCTGATTTTCTTTTTCGATCTGCTGAAATACTTCGTGGATGCGCGGCCAAGGTAGAAGGCCAAAACGGTGATTTTTTTGCGCGCTATTTTTCACGCGCCAGATCTGCATTTTTTCCCTATCACGCAGCAGCAGAAACAGCAGGCGCCGCCCACGTATTACCAGTATCTTGGCGCTAACTTCCAAGGGCAGCTCGCGACCGCCAATGGAAAAACTAAGCTGCTCCGTCATGCCCTCGCCCATCTCGTCCACCTCGCAGGTAAAGGCGACAAGGTGACCGAGACTCGCACCAAATAAGCGGCTAGCTGGCACCAGGGCGAGGCGCTCTGCCCCAAAATTGATCATCCGTAGGCATTTTAGATTGGCGTATTCGACGCGATCAGCCAAAGGATCTATCACCAGCGCCGCCTCAGGTACGCCTTCCAGCAGCGCAAAATCATTTCTTTCCGCCGTTTTTACTGGGTTCATCACAGGAAATTCGCAATGAAGAAAGTTTGCACAACGAAAAATCGTGCCACCTTGATGCGTTGGCTGAAACTGGAGAGAAAGCTCCTCGGGACCGAGGAGCTTTAATTAGAAGGCTTTTGTTGGATCAGTGCAGCAGTTGCCGGCGATCGGCAATATCCAAATCGCGGACGATATCCATTAAACCCTGCAATGGAATGCGCAGCCATGAGGGGCGATTGCTGGCCTCATAGCCGATTTCATAAGCAGCTTTTTCCAGCGTAAAGAGTTTGATCAACGCTTCTTGTCCTGCTGCGTGTTGCCAGCGATGGCCGAGCTTCACAGCTTCGCGTTTATAGGCGGTGAGAAAACCTTCGCATACCCTGTGATGGAAATTCTGCAGGAATTCCAGATGCCGTGCCCGCACACGCTCGTTTTCAAACAGGTTGTTGCGTTCAACCGCCGTGGCCGTTGCGTAATGGAAGGAGCGCAAAATGCCAGCGACGTCGCGATATGGGCTGGCCTTGCCGGAGCGGTCTGTCACTTCACGCATGGGCTCGCCTTCAAAGTCGATGAAATAAGCATCGTCCTGGGAAACCAGAATCTGCCCCAGATGCAAATCGCCGTGAATGCGAAACAACAAGGAGCCCTCGCCTTTGTCCGCCAGTTGAGCAATGACATTTAATAAATCGTTGCGGCTGCGAATCAACGCCTCCGCATCGCGGCGGTCCGGGTCGGATAGAGAGCTGCGCAATTCCGCCAGATGATCCAACGCGCGCTGCATTTGTGATCTCACTGTCTCCGCCCAGCGCTGGCAATCGGCGCGGGTCACCACGGCCGGGACAAATGCAGCGTCCGTACGGGCTGCAAGAATCTGATGCATTTCCCCCAAACGATTGCCGATTACGGTGGCAAACCGAGCCAATTCTTCAACCGCTTCAGCCTGGTGGTGCGCGTACTCATCGTCGCCTTCCGCCTCCAGGGACTGCAGAGCCATGTCCTGGCTGTAACGCTCCAGGCGCTCCAACACCCATTCCCAACCGTTACCTTGATTGGGTATGTACCCTTGCAGAACGGCGAGCACCGTTGGAGTTTCATGATTATCCATGCGATAGATATAACCCAGCAGCGGCGCCGTGTGTGTGAAGCCGCCTTCCGTGAGGGCGCCGCTCATATCAACCTCCGGGTGACGCCCGGGAAAAAGACGGCGCAACATTTTCAGCACCGCGCGCTCACCGAGAATCACGGAACTGTTGGATTGTTCCACCGCGAGGGTTCGCACTTGCAGATCCTTCGCCAGCAATTCCGTACCCTTGAGTGCCGAAGTCGCTTTGAATATCAGAGTGCTGTCGGATAAAGCATTGGGCATTTTTTCCAAGGTCATGCCATTGGCGCCGCTGCTGCTGATGGTTTCCACCAAAGAGCGGGAGAGAAATTCCGATGCTATGCCATCGGTGAGCACACCTACACGCTGACGGCGTCGCACCCGCGCAAGCGCCAATTGATGTGCGAGCGCTGGCACCGCGTGGTCTTCAAAAAATATTGTCAGCGGGATTTGATAACGCTGGACCTGCGCAGTGGTTTCCACCTCGATTTCGGTAAGCAGCAACTGCGCATTATCCACACCGGGATCAGCATTCATTGAACGCGGCAGCATCACTGCATCTTTAATGCGGACAGAATTAAGACGCATGCCTTTGCCACCGAACCAACGGCGTTTGGCGAGATAAGCCGGCAACACATCGCGCTCGAGGGTAGCGCGCGCGGCTGGCTCCATTAGATCACGCAGGTCGTTGCGCAGAACGAACGTCAAATGTTCTGGCAGCGGTTCCGGTGGAGCGCGATACCAATCCGGCTGCTGGGTTTCATCGGCAAGGAGAAACCAATAAAAGCCATAAGGTGGCAAGGTCAATAAATAATGGAGCTCGCCTATCGGCGGGAATGGACTGCCTCCCGTCATTTCCATAGGCACCAGGCCGGCGTATGAAGACAGATCCAATTCCACCGCCTGAGCCGTTCGCGAAACATTTGCCAGACACAAAATGGTTTCGCGTTTGCCGGTGGAAGATTCATGTTCACGCAGATACGCGAGGATCCTGCGATTATTCGGGTAGAGCATTTTAAAACTGCCGCAACCAAACGCTCTGTAGCGTTTGCGCACCTCCAGCATGGAGCGCACCGAATTCAGCATCGAATGCGGATCCCGCGCCTGCGCCTCCACATTAATCGTACTGAAGCCATACAAGGGATCCATAATGGCCGGCAGCATCAGGCGCGATGGATCCGCCTTGGAAAATCCGCCGTTGCGATCAGGCGTCCATTGCATAGGTGTGCGCACACCATCGCGGTCACCAAGATAAATATTGTCTCCCATGCCCAATTCGTCGCCGTAATAAATAATGGGCGTCCCGGGCATGGAAAACAGCAGCGAATTGAGCAGTTCAATACGGCGGCGATCCCGTTGCATTAAAGGCGCAAGACGGCGACGTATACCGAGATTCAACCGGGCCCGGCTCTCCGCCGCGTATTGATTCCACAAATAATCCCGCTCCTTATCCGTTACCATTTCCAGCGTCAATTCATCATGATTGCGCAAAAAAATCGCCCACTGGCAGCTCTCTGGAATAGAAGGAGTCTGGCGCAATATATCCGTGATGGGAAACCTGTCCTCCTGCGCCAGCGCCATGTACATACGCGGCATCAGCGGAAAATGAAATGCCATGTGGCATTCGTCGCCGCTGCCAAAATATTCCTGGGTATCTTCCGGCCACTGGTTAGCCTCCGCCAGTAACAGGCGACCGGGATAATGATTATCCACCTCGGCGCGAATGCGTTTTAAAATCGCATGGGTTTCGGGCAGATTTTCATTATTGGTGCCCTCGCGCTCCACTAAATAAGGCACCGCATCCAGACGCAGGCCGTCTACGCCCATATCTAGCCAATATTTCATAACATCCAGAACAGCGTTGAGCACGGCGGGATTGTCGAAATTCAAATCCGGCTGGTGGGAATAGAATCTATGCCAAAAATAGGCTTTAGCTTCGGGATCCCACGACCAGTTGGATTTTTCCGTATCGAGAAAAATAATACGTGTACCGGAATATTTTTGGTCGTCTTCGGACCAGACGTAAAAATTTCTCTCTGCCGACCCGTGTGGCGCCTTGCGTGCACGTTGAAACCAAGGATGCTGATCGGAGGTGTGATTGATCACCAGCTCCGTGATGATGCGCAGGCCGCGTTTGTGCGCCTCATCAATAAATCGCCGCACATCTTCAATGGAACCATAATCGGGATGAACACCGTAATAATCGGCAATGTCATAACCGTCATCGCGCAAGGGGCTGGGATAAAAAGGCAATAACCATACAGCGGTCACACCCAGCGCGGCAATATAGTCCAGCTTTTCGATCAGGCCGGGAAAATCCCCGATGCCATCATTATTCGAATCATAAAAAGATTTGACGTGCAGCTGATAGACAATAGCGTCCTTATACCAGGTTACTTGCTCTGCATTGCTGATAAGTTCGTGACTCGGAATGGATACTTGTGGGTCAGCCAGCCTTTTCACATTCAACATGATCACACCCTCCTCGATTTCAATTGCCAGATGGCAAACGGAATTTCCTGGGGATCGAAATACCAATGTTGCATATCGCCGCCCCAAGAGAGATCAATGTTGCGCACAAGCTCCGTCACCATATTATTTTCACCCAATTCATCACGTGGAATCTGCAGATGGGCATGCTGCGCCTGATGTGGATTGAGGCTCACAGCGACAAAGATCACATTGCTGTGATCGCGGGTGGCTTTGCTGAAAAAAATCACCTGCTCGTTATGCGATTCGTGAAAGCGAATATTTAAATGGGACTGCAACGCCGGGTTTTCCCTGCGGATACGATTCAACAGGGTAATTTCCTTAATGATGTTGCCCGCTTGCGCAAAATCCCTCGGTTTGATTTCGTATTTTTCAGAATCCAGGTACTCCTCCTTGCCTGGCAAGGCTGCCGCTTCGCAATACTCAAAGCCGCTGTACAAACCCCACAAGCCCGATAAAGTCGCCGCCAAAGCGGATCGGATCAAAAATCCCCCACGTCCGGAATGCTGATTAAAGAAAGGGTTGATATCCGGGGTGTTGACAAAAAAATGCGGACGGTAAAAATCCCTTACCGGTGGTGACGCAAGCTCTGTTAGATAATCCATCAACTCCTGCTTCGAGTTACGCCAAATAAAATAGGTGTAACTCTGGGAGAAGCCGATCTTCGCCAACTGATACATCATGGCCGGACGGGTGAAGGCTTCCGATAAAAACATCGCTTGCGGGTTTTTTGCGCGCACATCCGCAATCAGCCACTCCCAGAACGGCAGTGGTTTGGTATGGGGATTATCAACGCGGAAAATCGTCACCCCTTCGGAAATCCAATAAAGAATGATGTCGCGCCAAGCCAACCACATGGGAGGCATGGCTTCCGGCGAATAGAAATCGACGTTGACGATATCCTGATATTTTTTCGGCGGATTTTCGGCGTAACGAATACTGCCGTCCGGGCGCCAGGAAAACCAATCCGGGTGTTGCGTCAACCAGGGATGATCCGGCGAACACTGAATGGCAAAATCCAGCGCAATTTCCAAACCGTACTGTTTAGCTGCATCGCGCAAACGGCGAAATGCCTCTATGCCACCCAGCTCCGGGTGCACCGCATCGTGCCCGCCCGCCTCACCGCCAATGGCATAAGGACTGCCTGGCTCACCAGGTTCCGCAGTCACATTATTATTGCGACCCTTGCGAAATTTACGCCCTATAGGATGAATCGGGGGAAAATAGAGAACATCAAAACCCATTGCCTGAATCGCCGGCAAACGATCAATCACATCGTCGAACGTACCGTGCTTTTTGACTGAACTAGTGATGGAGCGCGGGAATAATTCATACCAGCTGCTAAATCCGGCTTTGGTGCGCTCAACGTCGATTAGATAGGGTTGACGAGTTGAGGCAAGAAATTGGCGCGGCTCCAATCTCTCCACGGCATGCGCAAGTTCCTGACGCAACAAAATCTGCACTCTGGCATCCACGTTATCCTCAGCGCAGGCATGCAGCTCCTGCAACGCGCGCCCCGCCAAGTACAACGATTCTTCCCACGATAAAGCGTCAACAAAATGCAACGCCTCCTCGTCCCGTTTTTTATTTTTATTGATGAGCGCAGTATCTACCATCTCCTGTAGCAGCAAGCGCCCTTCTTCGGCTTCCAATTTTACGTTGATGCCCGCGTGATATTTTTGATGCAACTCATGATGATAATTTTGCCAGCGATCCAGCCAAGCTTCGATTTTAAAATTGTACTTGCCCGGCTGCTCAGGAATAAAATCGGCTTCCCATAGGTCGTTACCCAACAAAACCATCGGATGTACAGACCATTTAGACCAGGATTCTTCTTTCCACAAAAGCCGTGCGGCCAGCCGATTGTGCCCATCTGCAAAAATAGTTGCACGCACCGTTACGACTTGCCCTTGTGTCGCTTTGGCTGGGTACCGCCCTGAGTCAACACTCGGGGAAATCTTATCGATAATCAAGCGCGGCTTTTTTAAAGCTTTTTGCACGTCGCTCGAAATTTTAGCGGAGCTTTCATCAGAGGAATAATTTTCTCTCGCTCTACGCGCATCGTTACGCAGCGCCTGATAATTCTGGAACGCTTGATAATCCTGATGATGATAAGTCGGCATGCAGACCTCCGCGAAAAAATCGGTGCGAATTTTTCAGCTCAATCAGTTCGATCAAACAGAACATTTACAAGTCTGCAAAACCTTTGCCGCTTCAATTTATTTTCGCTCTCGCCGCTGCGAAATAGGGATTTTTTATCCGCAAGTAGGGAAATTCAAATAACAGAATTAGATAAATCAGAAATTTTGTAAGTGAAAGATGAAAAATTGACAAAGTGTGTCGACCAAATAGGTGTGCCGCATAATGTCGGCACCGAAGCCTTTCGGGATCGGCTGAATGTGCCGGCTCCTCCACCCGAAGCGTCGATGTATCAACGAAATTTCGTTGAAACGAAAACGATACTTCGTTAATCGCGAAATATCGTTTCACAACACCAGCCCAAATAAAATAAAAACCTATTGAAATCAAATACCTATAAACAACGACGAAAGTGGCACGAAGCTGGCAATACCTGACGAAACACAACTCACCGACCTTTATCCTTGGGGGATTCATGAGCCGAGACGCCGCTCCACCGCCAGATCAGACAACCGATTTCCGTATCGCAAGCCTCAACAATGCATTTGATCCAACCGTATCGCTCCGCCATGACAACGCCTGCGGATGCCAAAGCTGCAAGGCTGAGTCTCGCCCCGCATTGCCGGCCAGCGCCAACCCGTTGCGCCATGCCAGCGAAGAAGACATGTTGGACAGGGCTATAGAAAACGCAGTGGTGCGCGGCATTTTTCAGCAGAGCGAATTATCCCGCCGCGGATTTCTCGGCACAGTCGGCGGGTCAGCTCTCGCCGCGATTATCAGTTCAATACTGCCTTTGGATGCCGTCAAAGCGGCGGTAAAAGAAAGCAGCGGAAAACTGGAAAAAACCAAATTAAAAGTAGGCTTTGTGCCGATCACCTGCGCCACACCCATCATCATGGCGCACCCCATGGGCTTTTACAGCAAATATGGTTTGGACGTGGATGTCATCAAAACCGCAGGCTGGGCGGTAGCACGAGATAAATCCCTGGCGATGGAATATGACGCCTCCCATATGCTCACCCCCATGCCCTTGGCGATGTCCATGGGTGTGGGCTCCACTGCCAAACCATTTATTATGCCCGCAGTGGAAAACATCAACGGCCAAGCGATTGTTCTGCACATCGATCACAAAGACAAACGCGACCCGAAACAATGGAAGGGGTTTAAATTCGGCGTTCCATTTGATTATTCCATGCATAACTTCCTGCTGCGCTACTATGTGGCGGAACATGGTTTGGACCCCGATAAAGATATTCAAATCCGTGTGGTGCCACCACCGGAAATGGTGGCCAATCTGCGCGCCGGAAATCTGGACGGTTATTTATCTCCCGATCCGTTCAACCAACGCGCCGTATGGGAAAAAGTCGGTTTTATCCATACCCTGACAAAAGACATCTGGGACGGCCATCCCTGCTGCGCCTTTGCCTGCAGCAAAGAATTTGCCACCACCAATCCCAATACTTTCGGCGCACTGCTGAAGGCCATCGTCGATGCCACGCATTTTTCCGCGAAAATGGAAAATCGCAAAGTCATCGCCGAAGCCATAGCGCCCACCAATTATTTGAATCAACCTGTGCCGGTCATAGAGCAGGTGCTGACCGGCCGTTATGCGGACGGCTTGGGCGCGGTAAAAAATGAGCCGGCGCGCATCGACTTCGACCCTTTCCCCTGGCACTCCATGGCGGTGTGGATACTCACCCAAATGAAACGCTGGGGTTACATCAAGGGTGATGTGGATTATCAAAAAATCGCCCAGGAAGTCTATCTCGCCGCCGACACCGAAAAAGTCATGAAGGAACTCGGTTACGCCACGCCGGATAAAACCAACAAGAATTACGTCATCATGGGCAAGGAGTTTGATTACACCAAGCCTGATGAATACGTGCGCAGTTTTGCCATCAAGGCGGATTGATTATGTTAAGCGTCAGTCAAAAAGCCGCCCTGGTGTCGATGATTTTTCTGCTGGTGGTGATCGGCTTCTGGGAAGCCAACAGCCAACCGCCCAAAGCGCAGGAAGCGCTCTCGGAATATGAATTGCTGATGGGCGGCGCCGATCAGGAGGCGCGCATTCCGCCTCCTTCCGCAATTGCGGTGAAAGCCTGGGAGGAATTGAGTGATCCGTTTTACGACAAGGGTCCCAACGATAAAGGCATAGGCATTCAATTGGCCTATTCCATCTCCCGCGTGCTCAGCGGCTATCTGCTCGCCGCCTTCATTGCCATACCCATCGGTTTTGTGATCGGCATGTCGCCATTGATGTATCGCGCGCTTAATCCGTACATACAGATATTACGCCCTATATCACCGCTGGCGTGGATGCCCTTGGCACTTTTCATTATCAAGGATTCCGAAACCTCCGCCATTTTTGTGATTTTTATTTGTTCTATCTGGCCGATGCTCATCAATACCGCGTTCGGCGTGGCAAGTGTGAGACGCGATTGGATCAACGTCGCTCGCACCCATGAATTGAGTCCGCTGCGCACGGCATTGACCGTCATTCTGCCAGCGGCGGCGCCGACGATTTTAACCGGCATGCGCATTTCCATAGGCATCGCTTGGTTGGTGATTGTCGCGGCGGAAATGCTCGTGGGCGGAACCGGTATCGGCTATTACGTTTGGAATGAGTGGAATAATCTGGATCTCACCAGCGTAATTTTTTTCGATTTTAATGATCGGTCTGGTAGGCATGTTGTTGGACCTCGGACTCAATAGCGCCGCCAAACTCGTGCAGTATCAGGAGTAAATTGTGACCGCCCATTTTTTACAGGTACAGGATCTGACGAAACGCTTCAGCGGCAAAAATCAAACCCCGCTGACGGTATTCGATAAGGTCAGTTTCAATATCGATAAAGGCGAATTTGTCTGTATCATCGGCCATTCCGGCTGCGGCAAATCCACCATCATGAATACCTTGTCGGGTCTGGACTCGCCCACCTCCGGCGGAGTCATTATGGATGGCAAGGAAGTGAGTGGACCGAGCCTGGATCGCGGAATTGTTTTTCAGAATTATTCGTTGCTCCCCTGGCTGAGCGCGCTGGACAATGTGCGTTTCGGTGTAAAAGCGCGCTGGCCTTCCTGGTCAAAAGCGCAGATCAAACAGCACAGCTTGGATTATCTCGAACTCGTCGGTTTAAAAGGTGCGGAAAATCGCAAACCCGCGCAACTTTCCGGCGGTATGCGCCAGCGAGTTTCCATTGCCCGCGCATTCGCCACACAACCGAAATTATTGTTATTGGATGAGCCTTTCGGTGCTCTTGATGCTTTAACTCGCGGAGTGATTCAGGACGAGTTGGTAAAAATCTGCGTCAAAACCCATCAGACGGTTTTTATGATCACTCACGATGTGGACGAAGCCATTCTGCTCTCCGACCGGATTCTCTTGATGAGCAACGGCCCCAATGCGGTCATTGCGGAATCTGTCACGGTGGATATCCCGAAACCGCGGCAGCGTGGCGACATTATCAAAAATCCCGGTTATTACACGTTGCGCAATCATCTGGTGGATTTCCTGGTCAATCGCTCAGCGTCCAGTCATTACAAAGAACAAACAAGGCCTTTAATGAGCAATCCCATTAAAAGCCAATTAAGCAAGGAAAAAAGTGAACCGCTCGCACCAAGGAGTTGTGCGGTGAGCGAAATCCTCCCTACTGGCACATAGCGGAATATGAAGTACCAACGCACTTCGTAAGCGGGGCGTGCGGTGGTTTACTGCGAGATTTTTCTTCTTAACTGTGAATTGAAATTCAAAATTTATCCAACCAGGAGAACTGCAATGAAAAAGTCTGACGTAGTCGAAGCCATCATTCTGGCCAAAAAAGCCAAAAATCTGAGCTGGGAAAAAATTGCCGCTGAAATCGGTATGTCACCCGTATGGACCACCTCCGCCTGCCTGGGCATGAATAGCATGCCCGCCGAAAAAGCGAAAATGCTGTGCGACCTGCTCGCCCTGCCGGAAGGCAGCCAGGATGCACTTGTGGCCTATCCGCGCAAAGGCTGGGATTTCGAGGTGCCGCAGGACCCTCTGATTTATCGCTTGTATGAAGTGGTCGGGGTTTACGGCGATACCTTGAAGGAGCTGATTCAGGAAAAATTCGGCGACGGCATCATGAGCGCTATCGACTTCACCATGTCGGTCGATAAAGAGGAAAACCCCAAGGGTGATCGCGTTATCCTCACCCTCAACGGCAAATTTCTGCCCTACAAATGCTGGTAGTTTTATGACCTTTGATCTCTCCTCACTCGAGCCTCGCCCGCCGTTCCCGCCGTTTACGGCGGAGACGGCACTGAAGAAAGTAAAGGCCGCCGAGGCGGCCTGGAACACTAAAGATCCGGAAAAAGTTGCCATGGCTTACACACCGGACAGCGAGTGGCGCAATCGCGACGAATTCTTTAGCGGCCGCGCAGCAATTGTGGAATTCCTGAAAAGGAAGTGGGCAAAGGAGTTGAATTATCGCCTGGAAAAATCCCTCTGGGCGTTTACCGATAATCGCATCGCCGTGCGCTTCGAATACGAATGGCGCGACCAAAGCGGGCAATGGTATCGCTCCTACGGCAACGAAAATTGGGAATTCGCACCCAATGGGTTAATGCAGCGGCGATTCGCGAGTATCAATGATTTGAAAATTGAGGAAAATCAGCGGCGCTTGTTTGCGCCGGACGGAACAGTTTGATGGATAACGCCGCGGGCACTCGCGCCCGCGGCGTTCAACAAGAGCCCGCCGGATTTCAGAATGAAAAAGTAACGCCAGCGGTAAAAAGATCCGCTTCCAGATCGAGCATTTGAAGCATTCGGTATTCCAGGTCCACGCTGACCTGATCGGTGAGATAAAAAGACGCTCCGCCACCGAAAATCAGATCTTCGCCTTCATCAATGGCGTATGTTCTTCTCCCGACCTTTTCATCCAACTCCCAAAAAAACAGGCCGATTTTTGCATAAATCTCCATCTGGTCGCCAAGCGGCAGTATCGCCTTGCCAGACACTGTCACACCTGAATAGCCAATATCGGTGTCGTAATACAGATCGCGAAATTCACCTAGATTCAAATAGGATGTTTCCAAAGCCAAAACATCAATCAGGCGCACTCCGCCCTTGATTTCAAAAGCGGTGCTTTCGTCCTCGATCCCCCACTCATCCGCATCTTGAAAAAAGTTAGCTCCCAGTCCCACCCCCAAGTATCCCTGAGCCAATGCGGGTGCGCTGATGGATGCGGCCACCACGCCTGCCAGAACAGAATGTTGCAATCGTTTAAACATAGAAACTGGTCCTGTCAGTGGAACGGAGCAATCACTCTATCGGCGGAAAAATTAACCTCCACTGAACGAACCTGCGGATGCCCGCTCTCGACACTGAAATGCGTGGTCTGGAAGTTGCACAGGACGCCAGCATCTGTTGTGCCATTAACCTTCAACACGGTCCGGATGAGGATTATTCCATGGGCAAAACAATCGCAACGGGTAGGAATTTCAAAACACTCGCAAAAATGGGGTATTTGTCACGCGGCGCGGTATATCTAGTAATCGGAGGACTTGCGCTGCTCGCCGCGTTCGGTTCCGGCGGCGAAATGACCGACAGCAAGGGAGCGATCATGACGCTCACGCAACAGCCATTTGGAGAGTTGCTTCTGGCGCTGCTGATCATCGGATTGGTCGGTTATGTGATTTGGCGTGTCATTCAGTCCGTAAAGGACACGGACAACCACGGAACTTCAGCCAAGGGGATGACAATTCGGGTAGCGCTTTTTATCAGCGCAATTTCCCACGCCGCCCTCGCTCTGTGGGCGCTGAAACTTCTGGTGATGCACGATAACAGCTCGCAGAACCGGGCGGAATTTCTCTCATCAGCATTAGGTAAATGGCTTTTTATCATTGCCGGCTTGGCGATGATCGGTGCGGGGATCGCTCACCTGTATAAGGGCTGGACGGCGAAATTCCAGAAATATGTGGAAATTCCCCAACAGCATCGCAGCTGGGCAAAACCTGTATGCCAGATAGGTTTGATGGCACGCGGGGTGGTCTGGTGTATTGTCGGTTGGTTTTTTATTTATTCGGCGATGATCGCCGGCGGCTCTGAAGTAAAAGGTATCGCCGATGCGCTGGAGTTTCTGCGCCAGCAAAACTACGGTAGCTGGCTGTTCAGCCTTACTGCGGCAGGCCTGTTTTGTTTCGGCATTTACAGTGTGCTGGAAGCATTTTACCGACGCATAGAAGTGCGAATTTAACGCGCGCCGCTGTCCCCCTGCTGCCAAACCCCACCCCCAAAGCGCAAAAAATATTCGGGGCGGGCATCCATTTGACCAAATTCAGAAGCATGTCAATCAAGACATAAACAGGGAGTGCTAACCTGCGCCGATTGCTTGGATCATTTACAACAATAAAACTCGGGGCGTCTTTGGCATGGTGAACTTCGTCAAACAATTTTTGTTAAGCAGTGGACTGATTTTTCTGGCGGCCTGTGGCGGGGTTAGCGGCGGTAATCCAGGTAACCCAGGTAATCCAGGCTCATCTTCGTCTTCGAGTTCATCCAGCTCGTCATCATCGTCCTCTTCCGGCGCTCTGTCAGTAGATGCCGGCCGCGACCTGATCACCCATAACAGCGCCTGGGTCGCGCTGAGCGGAAGCCTGGCGAGCGGCTCAGTCACGCAGGCCAATGTGACCTGGCGACAGACCTCCGGGCCGGAAGTCGTGCTCAGGCCAGACAGCGCTGATCCTTTGCGCAGCGGCTTTGTCGCGCCGGATGTTCGCCAGCCGACCACTCTGCAATTTGAATTGTCCGTTGCGAATGGCGGCGTACGCGCGAACGATACCGTCGCGGTCGATGTTCAGCCCTGCGGCGCCAGCGGTGACACCGTGTTCAGCGATTGTATAGCGCCTGGCTTCGGACCCTGGCTGGCTTTTGAAACGAGCGACCGCACCGGCTCGTTCTTTCACTATGACGGTGAAGGCGACTACCACGTGCAATGGCAAGCGGTGGACAGCGGTGACAGCGCGCGCGGCAAGGTGATGGAGATTCGCTGGAACGCCAATGATCCCAATCACCAGCAGAATGGACGCGGCTGGTTCGGTCTTGCCCTACCCGGCAGTGCGGGCACGTCCGGGGCGGATATGAACGCTTACCTGGACGGTGCGATCAGCTTTGATATGCGCCTGATCTACCACGGACAGCCCAATTCCGCCGCGCCGTTTATTTTCAAAATGGAATGCGTTCACCCCTGCGTGAGTGCAGAGTTGCCGATTCGCAACGGCCACACCTCCTACACCTGGCAAACGCACACCTATCCAGTGCGCGACTTGGTGGCCTCTGGCTTGAACCTGAATAAATTGAATCACATGTTTGTGATTCAGCCCGACTGGTTCAATCAGGAACAGGACGTCACAGTCCAGATAGACAATATCCGTCTCAGCAAAACTTACACACCGCCACCGCCCGTTGACGGCTGCCCGGCGCGGGGTAATGTCACCTACTCTCTCGCCCGCTCGGCCAATCCCAGCGCGGACGAACAGGAGGCCTATCGCCTGATCACCAACGCTATGGATACAGCGGTGAAAAACTACAACTGCTACACCAATCTGAATCGTCACCTGAATGTGAGCTACAACCCCGGCGTCGCCACTGCCGACGGCAGCACCAACGGCGCCATCCGCTTTGGCTCGCGCGCCTCCATGCACCACGTTACCGCCATGCATGAAATCGCGCATACCTTCGGCGTGGGTTTTACGAAATTCAAATCGCTGATTCAGAACGGGGTTTTTACCGGTCGCATAACAACGGCGAAGGCGCGGGAAATATCCGGCGATTCCAGCTTGCAGATTAAATCCGACGGCACCCATTTCTGGCCTTACGGTTTGAATTACGTCAGCGAGGGTAGAACCCAGCAGGATCTTATCGACCATTGCCTGATTGTGCAGGCAATCGTGCAGGATCTGGCAAATTAAAGTAAAAGCCCTGCGGTAATTATTACCGCAGGGCTTTGGGAATTATTTCGGCAGGGGTAAATCGGGAAGATGATCGGCCACTTCCTGAAAAGTTTGTGCCGACTCAAGGGAACGCACCACCAACTCCATGGGCTCGGCCCAAATTTCCGGGAACAATCCCTCCTCTTCCACAATGTGTGGGAATGCCAAGGTCTCCAGCGGAGGACAAAACTCCGCAGCGACGCCGGGTTTATTTCCCCGCGCATCAACGCGATACCAACCATAATCCGGTAAGAACACGGCATTTAGTCCGTGCAGACAAAACGGCGGCTGATCATTGGTTATGGTCAAGCGCTGATAACACAACCCTGCCGGAATCTGATTCGCCCGCAGCAATGCCGCAAGCAAATGGCTTTTCGCATAACAAAAACCCGTTCCGTGAATGAATACATCGGAGGCGCGACAGGTCACCGGATTTAGTTGGTGATCCCAACTGTGCTTAATCTCGTCGCGCACAAACTCAAAACACACTTTGGCTTTATCTTCAACCCGCGTCAGTCCCGCGGTTAATTCCTTGGCTTTTTGCAGCACCAAAGGGTGTTGCCAGTCGATATAAAAAAGAAGATGAAAGGTAGCCCTGCATGGATTTAACTTTGATTAAGGTTGCGTCGGCTCAAGAAATGCGACGCTCCGCCAAGCAAAACAAATGTCCAAACAACTAAAACATAATATTGGTACATATTGAATTTTTGCTGCGCATCCATTTCCGGAAAAAACATACCGGTAATAGTGCCGCTGGCATTCATGCTCAGGTGCAGCATGATGGCGGCGAACACACTGGTATTAGTGTGGTTGAACAGCCAGGTGTAAATAAAACTCGACCCGATAACGGCGGCAAAAAACAGAGCAATGGAACCCACATCTATGGGCAGCCCACTGATGGCGGTTCCGGTCTTCGCCCAGAATAAAGGCGCATGCCAGCCTACCCAAATGACGCCAATAATAATACTGGCAAAAATAAACCGGTTTTTGTGCTCCAGCAGTGGCAGTGCAAATCCACGCCAGCCGAGCTCCTCCGCCAGAGGACCAAAAATAATACAAGCAATAAACACCACTGGAATCCAGGGTAAAAGTCCGCTATTGACCGCGCCGAGATCGCCGCCCGCCAGGATATAAATCCCCACGGAAAACGCATATAAAATCGGCCCAGCCAAAAGACTGAAAGCAAACCACGAAAGTCCGATTTTGACGGAAAAGGTTCTTTTTAAGAGGGATCGCAGCCCCGCACCCCCGTTATAAAAATAAGTGAGCGCTATCCCGACAATGGTCGGCGCGTAAGCACCCAGAAAAAACAGTCCGAGAGTTTGGGGAGAAGATTCGAAAGGACTGGATGCAAGCGAGTGAATAATGGGAATCCAGCACAACCAGGACAATGCGCAGGTTAAAAAAGTGAAGATAAAAAGTTTTGCGGCCATTGAGGTCCCTTATCAGTGAAGAATTGAAGGCTAAATTCTTGCGGCTCGCCCGATCAACGAGGGGCACACACGCTAACGGGAATGCCCCGGTTCGTCAAGAATTCGCACACCTCGGCTCAACAGTGAAACCGGGCCTTCCTCACATCTCCAGTTGGCATAAACCACTGGAGGCTCACAAGAAACCTCCGAGCTTCTGCCAATTAAAAAATTCCTAAGCCACTTGCAGTAGAACCAGGCACCACGCGCCGGGAGTCCCAGTGTTCCACGATTAATCCGCTCTCCAGCCGGAACAGATCATAAAAGCCGTAGGCTCTTCCATTGAGCGTGCCTTCCGCGAGAACAAAGACAAAATTGCCGTCGGCGACTATGTGATGCAGTTTGCTGTAGCGTATCTGGCTCGCCACCAGATAATCGAAAAATGCACCGGCGCCACTGCGCGTCGGTGCGCGGCGCACAACTAAGCTATTGGCGAAATAGGTTGCGGCAGCCGCAGCATTATTGGGAATCAACGCATTGGCATAAAGTGCTCGCACATGCTCACGATTTTCGTCAGTGGCAACGCGATCGGTGATTTCCGTAGGACCGGCAGCGTCGGACGCCTGGTTGGAATCGGAATCCCAGTGCTCCATCAATTTGCCATCGCGCAGGCGGAACATGTCAAAAATCACACCGGTGCCGCTGTAACGGCCGATCACCACTGCCAAGTCGCATTCAACAAGCGTGCGCAGACGGCTGTACTGAAATGACGATTGGGTGACAAAAGGCCCCATAAAACTGCGAAACGCCGCCACACCACTTTGCGCCACAGGATTGTGTTGCAGATAGGGATCGGCCCAATACTGCTCAATTGCCGCAACATTTTTTTGCACAAACAAACCATCCAGCGCATTCACCACAGCCTCGCGATTGCGTGTTGTCAAAGTCGCATCGCATAACGTGCCTGCCTGACCACTGCTCGAAGAAGAACTGCTTGAGCTGCTGCTACTTGACGAGCTGCTATTACTCGACGAACTACTGCTTGATGAACTACTGCTAGAGGAAGCGCTTGAGCTGCTGCTAGACGAATTGCTTGAGCTTGTGGACTGACCGCCGCCACAGGCACTCAGGAAAAAGGTTGCGGCAAGGAAAAACAGATAGCGGTTCATGACAGGCTCCTGTATGTGGCACGGGTGAGGAAAACGGCTACAGAGGATGCCACAGGAGCTCCGCTAATAATCGTAGCGGGGTCACAATGCCAAGGAGAGATTTTGAAAAACCAAGCGAATTTTCAAAAACGAATTTTATCTTGTGTGATAAATAATTTTTGTCCGCAAAGAATATTTATCGCATGGATGTATTTATAAAAAACCCCAGGATCACCTGAAAGGCTTACCCGGGGGCGGCATAAAAAACAGGTTGAAAGAATTACTCCGCCGAGGCGATGGCGCTCAGCGCGCGCAGCCAGTCGTCCGCCTGTTTGCGCGATTCATCAAAGGTAATGGCTTTTTTCAAGGCGGCTATAGCGGCTTGATTATCCTTGAGTCCGTAATTCGCCACAGCAAGACGCATCCAGACTTCACCCGGCTTATTAAGACCGCCTTTATCCAGCGCTTTGGTCAGCATGTCGCGAGATTCCTGCCAGCGTTCATTGTCGCCATACATGGCGCCGAGCTTGTAATAGTAATCACCTTTTTCCGACATGGACGCAAGTTGCTTCAAGGTGGCTTCCGCCTTGTTGATCTCACGGGCGTTGATCCAGGCATCGGATAAAGAGCTGAGATTGCTTTCATCCATAGGGATGGTGTTGTTTTTCATCGCCTCCTCCAGCAGAGATCCCGCTTTATAGGGCGATTCCAACATCATGTAGACGCTGTAGAGATTTTTGATCTCCGCGGGTTTCTGCAAAAAACCCTGCGCCTCCGCCAGTGCCAGCACGGCGAGCGATTCCGTCTCGCTTTTCATTTCGTACAACACGCTGGACAACTGCCGCCAATATTCCGCTTTGCCTGGAACTTTGGCGATCAACTGCACCAGCGCGTCGGCACAACCCTTGTAATCTTTTAATTCATAGGCGATGGCAAGTTTCATTTGCAGCCACTGCTCTTTCACTTCCTTGGCTTTGCTGATCGCCAGATCGATTTGCGGTAGGGCATCCTGATAACGCTTGCTCTCGCTCAGCGCATTGGCGAGAAAAATATGCGCTTCCGCGGGCACAGGCGCACAGGAGGTTTCGATATAGGTATTAAGGGTTTTAATTCCCTCCTCGAACTGGCCGTTGACGATGTACAACTGGCCGAGGTTATACCGCAGCTGTTCGCGGTTGGCTCTCGGCAATACATCCTTGGTGAGCGCCTTGGCGAAAGCCGCGGTGGCATTCTTGTAGTCCTCCTGCGAGCTATACGCCAATCCCATGTTGTAGTTCACCAGCGCCTTCTCGTAATCAGTGCCTTTATCGACGACCTTTGCGAGCTTTTCCACCGCCTCGGTGTATTTTTCCTTGCCCAGCAGCTCTGTCGCCGACTGCACCGTGGCGTAGGTGTCCTCGCTCAATTCGCCGCCCTGCTGTTGTTCCTCCTTGGCGCAGTCCGCCGCTGCCAGGGCGGCACAGGGGACAAGCCCCAGGCCGACCAGCAGTAACAGGTGCGATATTTTGTGTTTGAGCCTGATCATGAAAACTACCCCGCTTTATTCAGATCGAAATTCCACTTGCGGCGCCCGCGCTGTTCCACCGGCTTGCCGTCCACCATTTTCGGCTTGAAGCGGCAGCGTTGCGCGGCCATGACCGCAGCGGCTTCAAACACTCCGCGCGGTTGTGCGTCCACCGCTTTCGCGCTGCGCACTGAGCCATCCGGCCCGACGACAAATTCGATTTGCACCCACCCTGACAGACCGGCGCGGCGCGCGTCACTCGGATAGGAAACCGGCGGACACTGCAGCGGAATGATGTCGCCATCAAACATCGCCTTATTACCCACCAGAGCCGTCCCGCCCACGTTCGCAGACAGATCCAGGTCCGGAATTTCCATACCCGCCAGACTCTCCGTCGGCAGGGCCACGGCGGCCACTTTCATTTTGGCCGGCGGTGGCGGTGGTGGAGCCGGCGGTGGTGGTTTGCTGCGCGACAGGGTTTCCACTTCGGTATCGCGTTTCAGGCGGACGAAATCGATGGTGGGCAATACCTCCTTGGATTCCAGTACCGCGTGACCACCTTCGATTACCTTGTGCATCAATCCGAACATCGCCAGGGAGAAAGCGAAGGCAGCAATGGCCGCTGGAAGGGTGATGCTCTGGGACAATAATTTATTGAATGAGGAAGTGTTGGCAGTTGTCATGATTTAGCCTCCCGCGCCTGGCAGAGTGGCAATCGAGACATCGCCGATACCGCCGCCCTTCACCGCGTCCATCACCTGGGTGAGCACCTGTGTCTGGGATTCCTTATCGGCAACAATCACCACCGTATCCTCCGGCCGCTCCACATGCATACGCTCGATGAGCGGGCGCACCTCGCGGATATCCACCCGACGCTTGTCCATCCAGATATCCCCGTTGGGACGGATGGCGATCAGGATATTGCCGGACTCCTGGCTGTCGGCGGTCATCGCCATTTCCTTGTTCACCGTAATACCCGCCTCTTTTACAAACGAAGTGGTGATGATGAAAAAGATCAGCAGATTGAGTACGAAATCCAGCATGGGCGCCAAATCGATTCCGGTCTCGTCGCTGTCGTGTTCTGAGTGACGTCTGAGAATCATAAAACTACCCTCGCTCGGACGCGGCTAAGGAGACATTCTGGATGCCGCCCTGACGCACCTGGTCGATGACCTGCACGAGCAGTCCGGTATGCGAGCCCTTCTCCGCCACCACCACCACAGAATCATCCGGCCGCTGGGCGTGCAGACGTTCGATGTTGGCGCGCACCGAGCGCAGATCCACCTGGCGCTTGTCGACGCTGACGTTGCCGACGGCATCCAGCACGATCACTATGCTGCCCGCCTCTTTTTTCTCCGTCGCCGCAGAGGAATTGGGGCGGCTTACCGTAAGCCCCACCTCTTTGGCGAATACTGCGGTGATGATGAAAAAGATCAGCAGATTCAGCACAAAATCCAGCATGGGTGCCAAATCGATTCCTGTTTCATCCATGTTTTCCGCTAATTGCCTTCGTAATCGCATGGTCGTTTACTCCACTGTGTTCACCGTTTGCGGCATGGATGCGCTGCAGATGCGCAACGCGGTGAAATCAAATATTTAAAACCGGAATTGATCCGCCAGACGTTCGGCTTCCATAAATGCCTTGCGCTTGAAGTAATACACCGGATAGAGGCCGGAGATACTTACCGCCAGTCCCGTGAGAGTGCAGATCATGGCTTCGGAAACCCCGGTGGCCATGGAGCGTGCATCGGCGGAGCCGAGGGCGGCCATGGAGTCGAACACGCTAAGCATGCCGAGCACCGTACCCACCAGCCCCAGCAGCGGGCTCATGGGAACCAGTACCCGCAACACCGGCAACTTGGCCTGCATGCCTGATTTCAGGCGGGAAATCATCGCGGTGCGAATCTGGCGTGAGGCCCAGCTCAGCTTGTTCGGGCGCTTGTCCCACACCGTCAACATCGCCTTCGCCTCTTTCGGCAATACTTTGTTGAAGTACCAGATACGCTCCAGAACAATGGTCCACATGAGCACACAGGAGAGGAAAATCCACACTACCACCGGGCCTCCGAGGTGGCGCATGGCCACCAGGGAATCAATGGGAGCGCTCAGTATTTCAAGCATGGGATTTGGCCTCCATGGCTTCCAGGCGCTCCGCCAACAAGCCCGCGCTCTGCTCGTCGAGGATCTGCACCACGGATTTGGAAATGGATACCAACCAGGCGTTGAGGAAGAGCAGCGGGATGGCAATACTCAAACCGAGAACCGTAGCAATCATCGCCTGGGAAATACCCGCAGCCATGAGTTTGGGATCGCTTGAGCCGGACTCGGTAATGCTCTGGAAGGTCAAAATCATCCCGATAACCGTCCCGATCAGACCGAGCAGAGGACCGGCGGCCACCGCCAGCTTGAGAAACGATTGGAAGCGCTCAAGCGGCGGCACTTCCTTGAGAACCGCTTCGGAGATACGCAATTCGACCACCTCAGCACTCTGCTCCAGTTTTTCCGTGTCCGCACCGCGGAAGGTTCTAAGCACACGGCCGAGGGGATTGTTGGGTTTGGGGTCGTCGAGGAAGTTGAGCTGATCGCGCACGCTGTAGCGCACCCGGGTGAGATAGAAGAGCTGATAGAGGCCGAGCAGGGAACCTACGATACCCACCACGATGATCACGACACCCACCGCTTCACCCTGCTCCAACCGTTCCATAAATGTCGGGCGTTGGGCGTAGATCGACAGCATACTGCCGCGGGTGGGATCGATCATGCCAGGGGCGTAGCCGCTTTTTAAAGCCGAAAGCTCGCGCGCAGGCGCCTGGAATTTCTCGCCAGGCTGACGCGCCATAATCGCGTACTGCTCCAGGCTCGGCAGGTAATTCAAATAGCGGTCGCCGGTCGCGGCGCTGAATGGCCCTATCCGCGTCACCGTAGCGCTTTGCGGCTGCCCGTCCGGCGAAATCACGGTGGATCGGTAACTCACCACTTTGCCGGTTTCGGTCATTTCCCGTTGCAGTTCAAACCAGAAACGCTCCAGGTCCGCGATGGATGGCAGTGCTTTGGACTGGGAAACCGACGCGGTGAATTTGGCGCGCCCTGGGTATTGCGCGCTGATAATGGAATTGTTCATCACCGATGAAAAATCGGTCGCGACCTGGCGCACTACGCCGAACATCTCACCGAGATTGCCGGCGCGCGCATCCAACTGCTCCTGCAGATTGACCAGCGCTTTTTCATTACTGTCAAAAGCGGCAACCAGTTCTGCGCTGAGACGCTTCTGCTCCTCCAGTTCCGCGCGCGCCTCATTCATTAATTCTGTCTGCTTATTACGCTCATTAAGAAAGAGCGCCTCGCGCGCGGAATTAGCTTTGGCCTCCGCTTCGCGAACGGTGCGCGTCTGCTCCAACAGTTCGTCGAGATTCGCTGGTGTCGCCTGCACTGGCGCAGAGCCCATGAACGCCGTCACCAGGACCGCGGCCAGGCATTTGGAAAATACGGAATGTTTCATTGCTTACACCTCTCTCGGAGCTGGGAGAGCCACTTCGATAAAATCTGGAGCGGCCTGCTTTTTCGCGACTTTCAGCGCTTTGTTCAACGGTTCGCGGTAGCTGTTATCCACGACCCAATCTTTTTTACTGGTATCCCAGTAACCGGTCTCCTTGCCATCGAGCGTGCGGTACATCAGCGACACGCGGCCAGTGCGGAGAAATTCAACTGTCTTGTCGCCAACCTTGCCCTGATAAACCTCCAGGGTGCGGCCGTATTCGACTTCGATCTGGTAAGCCTCCACTAGGCGGCGATATTTTTCCGAAGTGGAAACATCCGCGCGCGCCATCATGGCTTTTAATTGAGATATTCGACCAGTCCGCTCATCGGTGAGAAATGGCGTATCGAGCACGATAAAACTTTCCAACGTCTCCAGCATGCGGTTCATCAGCGGCAGCACTTCGCGCGAAGTGGTTTCGATCTCGCCGATCTGCTGCGTCATTTCCGCGATTTGCGCATCCTGGGATTTCACCTGCTCAGAAATCTGTGCGTTGTATTCCTTAAGGCTCTGCGCCTCAGTAATCATTTGGCGATAATTGGCGACAGCTTTGCTGGCCTCGTCATCGAGTTGCTCGATTTTTTTCTGTGACGCCACGGCGGCGGCTTCGGTTTTAGTCTGCTCGCTGATTGCGGCCTTGACCGTATCGGTCACAGCGGAATATGCCGCCTGGGCCACAATAAATGCCGAGCCCGCACAAGCGGTAATCAGCGCGGAGCGAATGGTGTATTTGGATTTGGGATTCATAACTCTATTTCCTCAGTTCAGCGACAACAGTTTTTTTCACGTCCGCAACTCACACAATTTCTAAAATGCAAAATTTCCTCCAGCTACGACAACAATGTTTTCCATCAAAAAAACAGGCTGAAAAATCAATTTTTTGATGGCGATATCAACAGCGATACTTTTATTGACAAGGCTCATGAGGTGAACTTTATCTGTGCATTCCGTGGAAAATTGCACCAGATTTAAACCATCAAAGGCTTACTCCGGTTTCACCCTAAAATCTGCAGTGCTAACGGAATAACCCTCTCAGTGCTCTAGACGTGTGCATTTTTGCCCCCCTACACCGCAACCCGTGACGCGCGAAGAGCTAAAAAAAAGAATTGCAAAAGAAGACGCAGAAAAATGCAGCTCAGGACGAGAAAAAAAAGAACTATAAGTGAGGACTATGAGGAGAAAAACGCGGCGGGCGCCGGAGAAAAATCGAGTATTTTAGCTTGCGGAGAAGCGCTCCTGCAGCTGAGTTTATTTAGACGTAAATGCTGCGGCGCCCCCTACCCCAGCTCGAGGGCAAGCAAGTGCGAAATAATCAAACGATGCCTGCACGCAGCAGGCGCCACCAGATCCAGCCGGCACCCACGGCGTTCAACAAGAGCACTGCGGCAGAAATATATACGACCGGCCGACGCGCCTGCTGCCAGACAAACCATCCAATCAGCAACAGATTGACTGCCAGCAGGGTCCAAAGCAACGCATGGGAAAGGGTCTCGGAAATCGCCATGGCCAAAGCCGCTGCCGCACCGCCAAAAGCGCATGCAAAGCCGATGCGCTTATCATGAAAAAACGCCTGCAACACCAACACCAGCCAGGACGCGGCCGAACCGCAGACCACCAGCGCCAGCATCCAACTCATTATCTGAAATTCTGTCTGTGACACCGCCGCCCCGCTTTAACTAAATCCAGGGCGCATCATACTCCCCTTAACGGCGGGGCGGACTGTGTAAAGCGGTGCGGGGACGCGACAGTGCGCGAGGAGGAAAAGAATCGCAGGCGGCGCCTGCGTTACTTCATGGACTGGATATCAAACCAATAATCCTTGCGATCCAGCGGTGTCTGTTTTGAAAGCGTCGGATTATTGAGATAGAACACCGCTTTGCGCTCCTGGAGCCGCGCCTGTGCTAAAGCGCTCTGGATCATTTCATGACCATAGAAATAGCGATCGAAATTACCGTTGGCGAGCGCCTTCTCAAACCCTTCGTGCAACAGACGGGCAAGCTTCGGATTGTCAGGAGAAACGAAAAGATAAAACGGCAGCGTATAAATCAGTAGCACATTGGTGTCCACAGTGAGCCCCAGTTCCGGGTGCGCACGCAATTCCACCCACGGCTCCAGCACTCCGCGCGGAAAGCCATCGAAACGTCCGCCCTCCACCATGGGAAACAGATTGTCGTATTTGCTGGTGACCACCACCGACAGGCCGTTGCTACGCAGTGTGTCCACATCCGGCCACCCGTAGCCCTGCCCGAAGGTCAGTGCCTTTAAGTCCTCCATAGTGCGTACGGCGGAAAATTTATATTGGTTGGCGGGATTGATGATGCAGATGCGATAGCCCAGCAGGCCTTTCAACAATGGAAAGCGAATGGGCAACAAGGTGTCCTCGGCTTCCTGATTCGAAGCCAGCCACATGACATCCAGTTTGTTGGCGCGCAGCTGCTCCGTCACCCGCGTCTGAGTCATTTGATCCAGGGTCACATCAAGCTCGTAGGGTGTGTCCAACTCCGCCAACGCTACTCGCAGAGCACCTACTGCATAGGCGTCAAGCGGGTGAGTTCCTTGCACAACCCGCAATGTCTCTGCACCTGCACCAGCAAGGCCGAAGAAACTTCCGGCTAACAAAAAGGCAGCCAGCCAAAAATCGTTTGCATGTCAAATGCCGCATAGTGAATGCCAGGACTTCTGTGAAATGGATGTATTGACTATAGCAGCGGAGCCCCCTTGGGATTGCCCGATATTCGCCCGAGAATTTGCAATATTTATCACCTCCATTATTCATAGTTCTATAAAACTGATCGATCCGTTTCAAATGATTTATTTTCAAATGAAAACGATTCTCACTACACTGCTTTACATGAACCACTTATTTGGAATGGCTGCGGAGCCGAATATGACCAAGACTATCACCTATGCCGCCTTGCACTTCACAATTGCTTTCAGCGTCGCCTGGGCCCTCACCGGGGATATTCTGGTTGGCGGACTGGTAGCTCTGGTGGAACCCGCGATCAATAGCGTGGCCTACTTCTTTCATGAAAAGATCTGGTCTGCATACCAGCAGCGCAAAGCCACAGCCGACAGCAATACTGACTCCACAACCTTACTGGAGGTTTAAATGCCTAATCGAGAAATCGTGATGATCCGCCACGCGCAAAGCACCTGGAATGCGGAGGGCCGCTTTACCGGCTGGGAGGATCCACCTCTCACCGACTTGGGTAAAGCGGAGGCGAAAAAGGCGGGACGCACACTCAAACGACATGGTTACGCATTTGACAAAGTGTTCACCTCGCGTCTGCAACGTGCGGCGGCAACTGCGGAAATCATCCTGCAGGAAATGAATATATCCGGGGTTCCGGTAGAGGCGGACTGGCGCCTGAACGAGCGGCATTACGGGGATTTGCAGGGCCGTTCAAAACAGGAGTTGCGTGATCGCGCTGGCGACGCACAGGTACATCGCTGGCGTCGTGGCTATCAGGACGCAGCGCCAGCGCTAGCGGAGGATGACCCTCGGCACCCCAAATTCGATGAACGTTATGCCGATCTGCCGCGCGATATCCTACCAGCAGTGGAAAGCCTCGCCGACACCCGCACCCGTGCGGTGTCCTTCTGGCAGGAGAGAGTTGTACCCGCTCTCAACAACAGCGAGCACATATTGATTTCGGCTCACGGCAACACGCTGCGCGCGTTGATCATGGCGCTGGCAAACATGTCGGCAGAGGAAGTGGAACATTTCGAAATTCCCACCGGCACACCGATCATCTATCGGTTTGACGCCGCTGGTACACCGCTGGACTGGCGATATCTGGAAGAGTGAAACTGGAAGAAAGGAAGCAAATTGGTCAAGCATCGAGCAGAAAGGTCGTAATACAACCGCTTGGCACAAATTGCAGGCACAAAAAAAGGGCAAGCACAACGCTTGCCCTTAAAAAGTCTTTAGATCCAGTGTTAGATCACTTGGATATTTTCAGCCTGAGGACCTTTTTTTCCTTGAGAAACAACGAACTGCACGCGCTGTCCTTCAACCAGAGTTTTGAAGCCATCACCAACGATCGCGCTGAAATGGGCAAAAACATCCGGTCCAGATTGCTGCTCAATGAAACCGAAACCTTTGGATTCGTTAAACCACTTAACGGTTCCTGTAGTCGTATTCGACATAACTATTACCTTTACAATTTAAATGTACTAGAGCCATTCCATTAATGACCCGGACTGCCTGGAAAATATAGACTAAATTTAAATACTGCAGGACGAAGCGTTACAGACAATACGTCGAAATGTAGGCATAAATAAAAGACTTTATTTCTAGCAGCAGCGCACTCTATAGAGATCGGGGGTGCTTGTCCAGTCATATTTGGCTTGCGCGCATGGTGTGCCGCCGTACATATCGCCAGCTTGAACGCGCCGACCAGAACCCGCCCGAGCACACCGAGCCACCAACCTGGAACGATATCGCGCAACACAACTTACCGCCCTGCCAAGAGCTCCTCTGTGGCCCGCTCGAACACTCCCACCCAACACACCAATCGACACTAACCGAAAAACATGTTCTTTAAATAATCAACCCAAAATCCGCGCCCAACCCAGTCTCAATTCCCTATTTTTACAAGATTGAATTTTCCACCTTTTCAAAACCTATTTTATAAATTACCAATTCCAGAAATTTCGAAAATAGCGCTTAAATACAGCCTCAACTTGATAAAACGCGGTTTGCTGCATAAGCTTTTTTTAATTAAGCTGGCGTCGGTTAGAATCCAAGTAAACCCGCGCCAAGGACGGATTCGGCCGCAAACAATAATGACTACGGAAAGGCGTTTCTACGACTCTCCAGTTGCGCAACAATCTCATCTTCGATATCGCAAAAAGGAACCAACATGGCAACTGTTCACTCCAGGCCTTTTTCACGCTGGGCCGTCTCTGCATTCATACTGGCAAGTTATTTAGGCATCATCGGGTGCTCCAACTCAGACAACGACCGCAAATCTGCGCCGCAAAATATCACTGTTGTCGATCCCTCCACACCCTCGCCAGTTTCATCAAGCAGTTCTTCATCATCATCGTCATCATCCGCCTCGTCCTCAGCGTCATCATCCGGGGTCACTACGCCAGGCAATCCGACCAATCCCGACGATTTGAGAGATGCCCAAGGCAACCCAGTGCTGTTAAATATCGAAGTGGTTAATGAAACCTTGGAACTCAAAGGTGAAACCGCTATTCATTTAAATTTTACGGATGAAGATGGCGAATCCGTTCCCCCCATAGGGGGAACCTGGAAAGCCAATTCGCCCTGCCTGGAGGGAGGCCTAGCGGAAATTTCCGCACCAACCACCACAACCAACCGTATCAGCTTTAACTACATTACCCGCGGTTGTGTCGGCGAAGACGTCATCACCTTTACCACTCCCGAATTCGCAACCGTGGCCTATTCCACTGCGGTGACGATTGAGGATCAGGTGTCATTTATATCCTGGGTAAGTTCTGAGCCGAGCAGTATCGCCATCAGCGGTAGCGGTGGCGTTGAAAAATCAATTGTGACATTCCGTCTTAATGGCTCTTACGGGGAAGCGGTTGCGGGGCAACTGGTGAACTTCCGTCTCGAGGGTTTGGCCGGCGATACAGTGCGGCTGGTAGATAACACCGCGATTTCCAACAGCGAAGGTCTAGTGCGCGCCGCCGTGCTCTCGGGCTCCATGCCTAACGTGGTAACTGTTTTAGCGCGTCACGAGGAAAGCGGCGCTGAAGCACCCTCCGGCGGTTTGATTGTGGCGACCGGCTTGCCTTCTGCTGACCATGTCCACTTAGCGCTCAGTGAAAGATCCATTAACGTCTGGAATAGAATCAATGACCCGACCACCAATATTTCAGTTGCAGTGACTGATCGAGTTGGTAACCCAGTGGCAGATGGCACCATAATTAATTTCGTCAGCCCAGATGGTGGTGCTGTCACCAACCACTGTGTCACAGAAAAAAATACCTGCGCCGTTGAATGGAAACCGGATGGACGCAAACCAGCCAATGGTCGAGCGCGAATCTTGGCAACGGTTAAAGGAACGGAAAATTTTGTCGATAATAACGGCAATAATGTTTTTGATGATGGCGATACTTTCAATAATGCCTTTGACCTTGGCGAGCCGTTCATCGACCTCGACAACAGCGGCGGCTATACCCCCGGCGACTATTTTGTCGATACCAATCGCAATGGCACGCGCGACGGCGGCGACAGCCTTTGGAACGGATTGAACTGTCAGCATGCGAGTCTCTGTTCTGACCCCATACAATTTGTTGATCTCGGCGTTCAGACGGTGGTGTACATGTCCAATGGTGCCAACCCAACCATTTGTGAAGAAGGCGATTTCGCACCCAGCAGCTTCACTACCACTGTGAGTTCACGCATCAACCTAAGCGGTTTATATCTGTCCGATGGCAACGATGCCGCACAAAACCCCGGTTATGTTTGCGCAACGGGTAATCCACTTCCAGCGGGAACGGAAATTTCATTCAGCGTATCCAGTGGAGAGCTGGTAGGCATAACGTCCTGGACTGTACAAACAAACGCTTCTCTACCAACCGGCCCATATGATGTTCGTTTTAAAGCCGGCACTACTGCCGATATAAGTCTTCTGACGCTAAGGGTTGAGGTTCCTGGCGAAGCTCCCAAAGAATACTATTGGGATATTGATGTTCAATAATTTTCAGCATAAAAAAATCCCGGCAATCGCCGGGATTTTTTTCGGGATTCGCTATTTTGCTCAATCCGCGCGCAGTAACGCTACCCGTTTAAACCCCTCACCGGACTCATCCGGACCTGTAATAAAAAAACCTTCATCAGACAAAGACAAAGTCACAGGTATCACCGCTACATCCTTTATCAGCATCGTCATGTCAAGCTCAAACTCACTATTACCTTTTTGAGAGAGGTGACGCAAAGCAAAGGTGGTGTCTTCCCAACGGCCTTCCCCGAACCCACCCGAACTGCTGCCAATACCGCTGCTACTCACAGCACTGCTACTACTGCCAACATCACTGCTACTACTGCCAACATCACTGCTACTGTTGCTAATAAAAACTCTACTACTGCTGCTGCCGCTGCTACTGCTACTGCTACTGATTCCACTGCTGCTCGTAGATGGGCCGCCGCCAAAAGATTTAATCTTTCCTGAAGTGGCGCTGGTGAATTCAATCACCTCACACAATTCCGTACCGACATGATTCAACATCACCTCCTCGCAGGGCACACTCCACTTCCCCAATACTTTAGATATCCACTGATCAGGCAGATAAGAAAGCTCGTAGGTCGGCTCCAAAAGCGGTTCGAGTAGATTGAAGGGATCGCTCGCTGAAGTAATTGAACCTGCGAGTCCCTGCTCTGTTTGCCACAGCAAAATTGTTCCTTCGGCCCGATAATCAGGTGCGGAAACCTGCAGAGTTGTGGTCAGCGCCCCGTCTTCCGCGAATGAATCCTGCTTGCTGTCGATGCGAACCGGGAGGACGTTATTGTCGATTCCGTACGCTTCCGGATCACAGGCGCCCTCTTCCAGACTGTAGAAGCTTAGGAGCATTTGCTCATCGGTGAAGGTGACATTGACTTGACATGAGTCGTAAAAACCATGGTCAATATTCCAATGACCACTGATATCCAGCACAGGCTCTTTGGTATCGTCGCCACATGCGGTCAATAGTGAAAGAAGGGTTGGGACGAGCCATCGATAATTATTCATATATTCTCCTTTTTTGGGGTGTGCGTCGGCATCAATTCTCTCGTGCCGCCTGATCTGCAAAATAACCAAAAAGAAGATTGGGCAAAATACGCAATTTTACGAAACTGTCAGCATACGCTGCACAATAAAAGCACCTGCTTATCGCGGTCACACGTCCCGTGATGTTAGACTCTGAAAGACTATTCTTACTGCCCGCAAGGTTCATTCGAGAATTTCATGCAGTCAGGATCCCCCCTCTTCGCCGCGACGGAAATTTGATTTCACTTTCATCGCGCCCGCTGCGTTGTGCAATCTGGCATTTATTCTGGGCACCATTCCGCCGATTTTTTGTTTGCGGGCACGGGCTTTTGCTTATATTTCTGTCGGCATATTTTTATTTTCGATCGCGATACATATTTACATCCTGTTCCGCTGGCGACGCTATCAAGACTCGTCCCCATTGGGATATGCCATAGTCCAACCCGCATTGCATATGATCATGCTGATTTATGCCCTGGCAGCCGGGGCCGCTGACTTCTGCGCGCCCAGTCCGCCAAGCGAACGCGTCTATGCACCCTTTCGGGAGCTGCCGCCGCCGCCGGACATTCCCGACACAACTGCAAACCCCTAGGCCCGGGAGATGCGAGCTCCACCTGCGTAAAACTGTGGCCCACCTCTCAGTTATCACTTCTTTGTCCTATATATAGGCCCAGCCCTCACAGGTTTCTCACATTCTGGCTCTATATTCGCCCCAACATGAAGATCCCGGGGGTACTAGCGTGCAGTACACCGCAGCGGGACGCTCAGCAAGCTGTATACATCCATATTTTTACAATAACTTCGATCAGGTACATCTTATGGCCAATTTATTGAAACCAAGATCAGGAGCTACCCGTCTTCAACTCACTGCATGTCTCGTCGCCGCGCTTTTGGTAGGTTGTGGTGGCCAGACTGGAACGAACTCATCGTCTAGCAGCTCAAGCTCTTCATCCAGCAGCTCAAGCTCATCGTCTTCCAGCAGCTCGAGTTCATCATCTTCCAGCAGCTCCAGCTCGTCTTCCAGTTCCTCATCAAGCTCAAGCTCGTCCTCTTCGAGTTCGTCTGGCAACCTCATCAGCACCCGCCCCACCAGCGGCCAGAAAAACATCACTGTCGGTGGCAGAAGTCGTTCTTATAACTTGCATGTACCAAACAGCTACCCGACAAACCGCTACGTACCGCTGGTTATCCGCTTCCACGGCCTGGGTGGCAACGGTGGGCAGGAAATCAACTCCGGTTACCGCAGTATCGCTGACCAGGAAGGCTTTATCCTCGTAGCACCCTCCGGAGCTGCGGGCAGCGCAGGCGCGGCCTGGAATGTCGGCCCCTGCTGCACCAGCGACCGCTCCGTAGATGACGTGGCCTTTGCCAAAGCCATCATTGAAGATGTTAAGAAAGTGGCGAATATTGATGTAAAACGCATTTATGCCACCGGCTTCTCCATGGGCGGCGGTATGACTCATTACCTCGCTTGCCACGCATCCGATGTATTTGCGGCATTTGCGCCGGAAGCGTTCGATCTGCTGCAGGAAAACGTCGGTCAATGTAATCCACGCCGCGCAGTGCCTATCCTCAGCCAACGCGCCTCCAATGACAGCTTGGTTAAGTACAACGGCGGTCAAGATTGTTTGACCGGTACCTGTATCAATTTCCTTGGCGCGGTGAATACCAACAACACCTGGAAGCAGAAGAGCGGCTGTACCAATCAAACCACTCAACAAGGACAATGCTTGATCAGCACCCAGTGTACCGATGGTGTTGAAGTGGGCTTGTGTACTCTCAACAATGGCCACTCACCAGCGAGTGCGTCCGATGGTTGGAACTTCATGAAACGCTTTACCCTGCCCTAAGCGGGTAAACAAAAACGCCCCGGACTGCGGGGCGTTTTCTCTTCAAGTTTTGAATACCTTTCTGCGATCAAATCTCCCGATCAATACTCACTAAAACCGAAACCACACTCCAGTAAATGTCTTGCGTGAGGGATCGTCGAGTTTTTTGCACTCCACGCCATCGATAAGAATTGCACCTTGATCGTTAAAAAACATGATTTCATCGCGATTCTCCGGCGTGAAGAAGGCCTCTGGATTAGCAATATGTGCGTAGGGGAGCTCCAGCGGTTTCGGCTCGCCGACACCGTCCCAGGTGTAAAGGGTCGATGGATCATCACCGGCATAGGCTCCAGCGGCGATGAGATAGCGGCCGCGCCACCAACTCAATGCACGTATACCTCTGCCACCCAAGTCGAGTAATTGCGGAGCGCTGAAACGCGCCGCTTTTCCGTGAATCACCTCTTCAGGATTGAGCAACGCCACTAGCAAGGCTTTCTGCTGCGGCAGCGGATTGCGAAAACCGATCCATACGCCGCCCTCCTTGCGCGCGGTCAGTCCTTCTATATTGAGACCTCCTGGCTCCTTGGGAGCTTTTGCGCCGCCTCCGCCAGCTCGAATGAATTCATTCGCGGATCGGCTATCAGATCCGCGAGCAGGTTCTCATACACTTTGCCAGCCACCTGCACGTGCGTGTTTTTATCCCCCAGCGTGGTGGCAAAAAAGTGCAGCCGCTCGGCGCGGTATTTCCCCGAGCTGTTGCGCCCGTGGGAGGTAATCCAGTACGCCAGTCCCTTGTAGAGCGTGGCGCCCTCAATATCGAGTTCCGGCGGCGCCTTCGGCGGCATACCGGGTTTTTTGCGCGGGCGCGGGTGGAGACCTAGTTCTGCCGACAGATCGTAAACTTCCAACGGATCACCGCCGGCATTTACGTCGTACACCCGCAGAACATTGTCTTCATCGTCGGCGATGACAAAACGATTAGCGGACAGGGGTATCGCTCCGGAGGCATCACACATACCGCGAAAAACCACAGGCCCTGACGGCAACGCCTGGGATGATTGTGACTGGCATGCCGGAAGCGCACTGGCAAATAATGCAGCCATTGTCCAGACGGCAGCCGATCTGGTCGGATATTGTTTTTTCTTCATAGGATCCTGCTCGCCATAGGCATCAACAATAATTGCATAGCATTACAACAACGCAAAAAAATCCTGACAACGTTCCCGCGGGAACTTTACAGATCTTTACCCCCACTCGCTTTTGTGCTCTGCTTCGCTGAATGCAATTGACCCCTTTCGCAACCGACCCTTGTGTAAGTCACCTGCGACCCTTTGTAGTTCTTTAAGAACCCTTTGTAAGAGTTCTTCAGGTTAGACAGATCTACAATCACCGCTGGCAAGTTCAACATCCGCCGAATCCCTAGCTCATTTCAAACAAATCCAACGATAATTTTTTAATCTTTGATTTTTAAAGAATTTTTTCGCGGACGCCTTCTTTGTTCAGTGCGCTGGTCAGCATATGGCCCCGCTTTTGCAATTACCGGTTCATCGGAGGAGCGCCAGGATCTACGCACCCTTTGAGCTTCAAGGAATGAACCCTCCCCACAATAAGCCAAAAGAGTTGAATTCTATGAGATTGTTTGTTGCTCTTAGACTGCCCAATGACAGCCACGCCAAGAACGCAATCGAAGGCGTCCATACCAATGAGAATGCTCGCGGCGAGCTGGTGGATTTGAATATCACCCGCTTTCATCCCGCACTGCGCAATATCAATGAATATCTGCGCGATAGCGGAGCTCTGCCGGAATTTCGCAAGCCAGAGCGGGCTCGACGCGGTAGGCCCTCCAGTAAACAACCCTTGGAAGCTGACAACTGCCGGTTGTTCTGGTGTGAAGTGGAAACTGATCTGGCGCTGGAAGATTGGTACGCGATGCCGGAAGTGGAAGCAGTAATCGCGCGGGAGGAGTTCAATAAATTTGTGCTTTCGATCCGCTGCAAATCCGGTGCTGCATATATCGCAGCCTGTGAAGATTATGCTCGTAAGCTGCCTCTGCGCACTGAACCACGTCGCTCCAAAGCCGCTTAATCAAGAAGCCCTTCATGGAAACCTCCCGGACTTTCCGGGAGGTGGGCACTTCAAGGAAACAATTCAAGACAGCTTCAGCGAGACAGCAATTTTTCCGCTGCGTGGGTAAGAAATATATAAGCACTACCCATAGGGATCACGTATTCGTTTTGTCCCCAGAAAAACGGCCAATCGCTTTTGTTCTCCGGATAATCCGGCGCCAGCACCAGCACGCCCGGTACTACGCCGCCGGGAATAAAGGAAAAATCCGCGCGATTATTGCCGTACGCGTTGGTTTGCGAGCGCGCACCGACGCCGGAGACGAATGAATAGTTGGAGTCCGGATGCGTGCCGAATAAATAATTCAGGCTGCGATAAACCAGCTCGACGTCGATCAAATCCGGGAAAGCCTTGTGCAACCAATAGTTGCCAATGCCGAAGCCCATTACCGCGCTATTACCCGCCCAGCTGCCGCGCGTAATCGGCACGCCATAGGGATTTTCCTGCTCGATATCGCCCACTTTCAACAAATGGTTTTCCGCAAGCTCGCGCAATTCACCATTAAAGGCTTCATCCATAAACGGACGCGCCAACACCAGCATGGCGACATTTTCGCCCCAGAAGCGCTCTTTAATGTCCGGCAATAATTCTTTCACTGCGGTAGAGTAACGCGAATCACGAGTAGATAGCAGCAATTGCACCGCCGCCTTGAGTTTTTCATCTTCTAATTTTCCACCGGTGGTATTACCGAAGAAAAAGGTATTGGGCTTGCGGCCCGCTTCAAATTGCCAAACCTTTTGCGCTGTAACCAAACACTCATCTGCCAGCGCGTCGTTGTGGCCGCGCAGGGCGCGACTGGCTGCGGCCAGAGCAGCGGCGGAGCCGTAATTCAGCGCGGTGGTATTGGAAGTGAAGGCCCATCGGTCATCGAAACGGCCGCTGTAACGCCCATCTTCCGGCATCACATCCTCCAGAGGGGTCGGATCCACGGTCGATGGGTTATACATTTTTCCGACTTTGCGCGAGGCTGCGTGCGGATCCATTTTCGCGTTGTAGATTAAATTGTCCGTTTTGGTGGAGCCGTCGCCGAGGTGCGGGTATTGATACAAATGCGCTTCGACAATGCCGGGAATGGCGTGGCCAATCGCGCGATGCTGAGCGATAAGCGCAAGCGTTCCGTGTTCGATCTGCTGCAGCAAATCATTTTTGCCGTCAGGTCGATTGATCTCCGTATATTTTTTCTCCTGGCTGACCGTGGTGTTATCGCGATTGATGCCGAACTCTTCGTAGGCGAGCACCAGACCTAATACCGCCTGATATTGCGACTGGGTGCGGATATCGAAATCACCGGCGTCGTACCAGCCGCCGTAATTCAAACCGGGGATATGCTCAAACGGTTTGAATTTGGTATCGAGATTTTCATCGTGAGCGAAAAGATCGAAATGCTCGTAATTCGGCGGAGCCTGTAGAGCGTCATCCATGTGCGACAAGCCGTGCCATACGCGATAGGCTTCACGCACACGCATGTGATCCATCTGTACCGGAAAAAAGTAATCTAGCGTCGGCTGCCAAACATCGGCAAAAATCTTCTCGCCGATACGGAATGCGCTGGTCAGCTGGTCGCCATATTGCAATTGATAAATTCCGGATTCCTCCACTTCGGAAAAATCAAATACCCAATATTGGTAGCGCAGATAATCGCCCCAGTTTTCCGGCTTTTTTACTGAGGACCGTTTTTTTCTCGCCGTTGGCTTCAATCCGCAACAGACGCATGTCAACGATTTTGCTGTCGCGCTTGTCGAGCTCGATCACCGCGCGTTTGCTCTGTTTCGGGTGATAACCCACTTGCGAATGGCCAATCACTGCCGCGCGTATCCAGCCGGGTTGCGCATGCGGTTGCAGCTCCCATTCCAGCACTTTGCCGGTTTTGCCCGCGGGCAGCAGGCTGCGCACCACGTACCAGCCGTTCTGCGCTTTGGTGCGGCCATCAAACAACATCAATTCGCCACCGGTGTTGCGAATGGCGATCCGGTGCTCCGGATTTTCCGGCGCTAAAACCAGGTGTGAGCCGCGCGCCAGAGGTGCGGGTTCGGTCAATCCGGCGGTATTGGTCACTACGCCACCTGCGCTCGACGGGGCGCGTGGAAACTGGCCCGCTTTACCATCGGCGAGAAACGACTTGTCCCAATAAACTGCAGGGAGAAATTCCAGATTGAATCCGGCTTTACCTGCCAGGGCTGCCGGCAGCGGCTGATCCAGATGTACGCTGACGACATAGTGGTCACCGCGACTGGTGACGCTGACGGTGTAGGAAAAATTCAGTTCGGGATAGGAGAGTTTGGTGCTGATGGTATTGCCGGCGCGATCCACGCTCCGCTCCACCAATTGCCCCATGCCATCCCATTGTTCCGGCACATGGGACATACGCACATCGCCATTGGTTACGGTGCGCTCACCGTGATGAATGATTTCGATACCGCTGGTCTTGGCGTCGAAGAACATGCCGCCCGGAGGGCTGCTGAACGCCAACAAATCTACCCCGGGTGAGGAAAAATATTCCGCTTCGACGAGTTGGGAAGTGACTTGTTGCTGTGGCTGATGCGCGCAGGCGCTCACGAGCAAAGCGCTGCCAAACACAGCGGCGAGTAGCCGCTGCTTGGAGGAGTTTGAAAACATGCTGACCTCTATAGCTGATGCTGAAGGAAAACCAGACAAGCCATGTCGTTATTTTGCTTTTGTGCCTGCCAAGGATTGCCTAAAAACCGCATGAGCGCAAAGGTCAAACCTGAAAAAAAGTGATAAAAAAAGAAAATCACCGCCGATTTTTCTTCGAATCTACGGATTTTCTCCAACTTGCCATGTTTTTTTAACAGAACAGGTTAAATGATTCCTCAGGGAAGGGTCGGTGCAGCCAATGGGACAGCGGGAACCTGCGCACTGGTGGCGCGCGCACGGTGGAACAACACATAAACCGCGGGAATCACGAACAGTGTCAGCGCACTGCCGAAAACTAAGCCACCGATCACGGCGATCCCCATGGAGACGCGGCTTTCCGCCGCACCGCCAAGTTGCAGAGCGATGGGCAGGGTGCCGAGCACCGTCGCGGCCGTGGTCATCAGGATCGGACGCAGCCGCGCGGCCGCAGCTTCCTGCACGGCGGCGAGGCGGGTGGGCGCACCACCGGCAAAGCGCTGATTGGCGAATTCCACGATCAAAATGCCGTTTTTGGTGATCAGCCCCACCAGCATGATCAGGCCGATTTGGGAAAAGATATTGAGCGACTGGCTGAAATACCACAGGGAGACCAACGCGCCGCACAGGGCCAGCGGCACTGTCAGGAGGATCACCAGCGGGCTCAAAAAACTCTCGAACTGCGCCGCCAGCACCAGATACACCAGAATCAGCGCCAGCAGGAACACCCATAACAGGGATGACGAGCTGTCGACGAACTCCTTCGCCGTACCGGTGAGCGCGGTGGTAAAACGCTCGTCCAGGGTCGCGCGGGCAATCTCTTCAAAAGCTTTTATGCCCTCATCCGTGGTGCGTCCATTGGCCAGGGTGCCGGATACCACCGCGGCATTGTTGCGGTTGAAGCGGAACAGTTCAGGAGGCGAACTGGTTTCGCTCAGGGTCACCAGATTGTTCAGCTTCACCAGATCGCCACTCGCGGTGCGCAAGGCGATCTTGTCCAGATCGCTGGGACGGGAGCGGAAGTCGCGGGTGAGCTGGCCCACCACCTCGTACTGCTTGCCATTCAAAATGAAATAGCCGATGCGCTGACCGCCGAGCGCGGCCTGTAGCGTCTGGGCGATATCGAGGGTGCTCACCCCCAGGGTCTGGGCTTTTTCCCGGTTGATGCTCACCTGCACCTCCGGTTTGCTGAATTTCAGGTCGCTGTCGACGAAGGTGAACACCGGGCTTTTGCGCGCCTCTTCCAGGAATCCAGGCAAGACTTCCCGCAGAGCTTCCACTCCCGGCCCCTGCACGACGAACTGCACACCGGTCTGCCCGGTGCGGCGCGCGCCTATGCTCGGCTCCTGGGCGATATTGATGCGCGCCCCGGTGAATTCCCGCTGCAGCACCTGCAGGGATTCGGCGATCTCCTGCTGGCTGCGCTCCCGCTCATCGCGCAGGAAAATGCGCACGAAACCGTTGTTCACCGCGCCCTGGATACCGGGCCCACCACCGGAGCCTGGGACCTGGGTCATCATCACATCAGCTTCGGGCACCATGTCGCGGGCGGCGCGGGCGACATCGTCCATGAAATTCTGCATGAAATCGTAACTCACCCCTTCCGAGGCGGTGGCGCGCACCCAGATGCGACCGCGGTCTTCGAGGGGCGACAGCTCCCGCGGCAGCTGGTTGACCAGCAGATAGATGATCCCGCTGGCGCCGACCAATATCACCAGCGCCAAAGCGCGGTAGCGCAAGAAGCGGCGCAAGCCGTTGCCGTAGGAGCGTTCCAAGGCTTCGAACACAGGCTCGGTGGCGTGGAACAGCCAGCCGTGCTTTTGGGTTTTGAGCAGGCGGGAACAGAGCATGGGCGTGAGGGTGAGGGCGACGAACGAGGAGATGAATACGGCCCCCGCAATGGTCACACCGAATTCGCGGAACAGGCGTCCGGACAGGCCGCCCATAAACAACAGCGGCAGGAACACCACTCCGAGGGAGACGGTGGTGGCAATCACCGCGAAGAAAATCTCCCGCGAGCCTTTCACCGCCGCTTCCACTGGCGCCATCCCCTTTTCCACCTTGGCGTAGATGTTTTCCAGCACCACGATCGCGTCGTCCACCACCAGACCTATAGCGAGCACCATGCCGAGCAGCGTCAGGGTATTGATAGAAAAGCCGGCGGCGGCCATCACGCAGAAGGCGCCGACAATGGAGACGGGAATCGCCAGCACGGGAATCAGGGTCGTACGCCACTCGCGCAGAAAGGCAAACACCACCAGCACCACCAGAACAAAGGCGATCAGAATGGTTTCCGCCACTTCGAACAGCGACTGGCGCACGTAGCTGGTGTTGTCGTAGGCGATGTTCAGTTGGATGTCCGCTGGCAGCTCTTTCTCGACCTGAGCCAGGCGCCGGCGCAACTCGTCGACGATTTCGATCTGATTGGCACCGGGCTGTTGTTTGAAATACAGCCTGCGATGGGAGTGTCATCCATCTTCAGCGCGCCGCGCTCATTCTGCGCACCCAACTGGGCGTAGCCGATATCGCGGAAACGCACTATGCGGTCATCGCTGCGTTTGACGATCAGGTTGCTGAATTCATCCACCGAGGACAGGCGCGAAAGGGTTTTGACCGGAAATTCCACCGCTGCGCCCTCAATCCGTCCCGCGGGCAGCTCGACGTTCTCCCGCGCCAGCACCTGGCGGATATCCATCGGCGAAATGCCGTAGGCGGCGAGTTTCTCCGGGTCCATCCACAGCCGCATGGCGTAACGCTTTTCCGCCGGCTGATCGACGCTGGCGATACCCGGCACCGTCTGCAGACGCTCCCGCAGCGATTCGGCAAAAGCGCCGAGCTCCAGCTGGGAGCGGCGCTGACTGCTCAGGGCCAGGCCAAATATCGGCGAGGAGTCCGCGTCCGCTTTGTTGAGGATCGGCGGATTCACGTCCGCCGGCAGGTTGCGGGCGGCGCGGGAGAGTTGGTCGCGCACGTCGCTGGCGGCCACGTCCAGATCGGTGTCGAGGGTGAATTCCGCGGTGATGACACTGGCGCCTTCGCGGCTTATGGAACTGAGGGTTTCGATACCGGCGACGGTGTTGACCGCCTCTTCAATGCGCTCGGTCACCTGGGTCTGCATCACCTCCGCCGCCGCACCGGGATAGCTGGTGGTGATGGAGACCGTGGGCGGGTCTACCGCGGGGTATTCACGCACGGGCAGTTGCAGCAGGCTCAACCCGCCCATCAAGAGGATGAACAGGGAGATGACGATAGTGAGAACGGGGCGCTGAATGCTGACTTCCGAGAGCGTCATACGGATGCCCCGGCAGACCGTTGGCCCGCGCGGTCGCCAACCGAGGCGTCACTGCCGGCAGGGTGAGCGGTCTTCGTCTCGCCCGCTGCGTCGCGGACCGGAGGTTTGTCGTTGAGGGATTCCACCGGCTGATTGGCGCGCATGGTCTGCAACCCGGAGGTGATCACCCGGTCGCCCGCTTGTAAACCGGTGAGAATGTGCACTTGGGTGGAGGTGCGGGAGCCGGTTTCCACGGCGCGGCGCTGGGCGACGCCGTCCTGGAGGACGAAGACGTTTTTCTCATCCAGACCGGGAATTACCGCTTCCGCCGGGATCAACACCGCATTGGCAAGCTGCTCCAGCGGGACCACCACATTGGTAAAGGCGCCGGGCAGCAGACTGCCATCAGGGTTGGCACCCGATGCCCGTACCAGCAGCGAACGGGTGCCGCTGTCGATACGCGGGTCCATGGCGTAAATCCGCCCGCTGTACTGGCGCAGCCCATCGGCTACGGAAAAGCGGATGTCGCTGCCTACCTTGATGCGGCCAGAATATTTTTCCGGCACGGCGAAATCGATCTTCAAGTCGTCCAGGCGCTGCAGGGTAGCGATGCGCGTACTGGCGGTGACCAGCGCCCCCACGCTCACGTGGCGCAATCCCACTACCCCGTCGAAGGGCGCGCGTATTTCAGTTTTTTTCGATCTGCGCCTCGTACAGGTCAATAAACGACTGCTGCACGTTCATCTCGCTGAAAGCACTGTCGTAGTCATCCTGAGTCACCACTTTCTGGTTGAACAACTGGGCGTAGCGGCGGAAGCGCACTTCCGCCAGGTCCTTGCTGTGGCGGTAGCGCTCCAGATTGGCGCGCAGGTCGGAGTCGTTGAGCTTGACCAGCAGATCGCCCTTTTTCACCAGGGTGCCCTCGGTGAAATTGATGCTCACCACCTTGCCGCTGATCTCCGCCTGCAACTCCACACTCTCATCCGCCCGCACGGTGCCGGTGGCAGAGATCGTTTCCGCAAACACCGACGGCTCCACCACAAAAGTCGAAACCTTGAGTGGTGCTCCAGACCTCGGTGGCGACGCAGCCTTGCCCGGCCCGGCAACCGCGGGCTTGTCGGCGCCCAGCATGGGTTTCATCTTGGGATACGCCAGACCGCCCACGGCGACCAGCAACACAGCTGCCCAAACCAGTTTCGTGATCATGCAATTCGTCATCGCCTCCCGGTGGTTGTGCTGAGGGCCGCGCCGGCGGCCAGCGGCGGTGTGCTGGCGGGCGGGCGGCGATAGAGAGTCGCCTGTTCGTAGGCGTAGGCGTAGCCGATCAGTTTCGCCTCATCCCAGGCGCGCCCGAGAATCTGCAATCCCACCGGCAGCCCCTGCCCGAGGTAACCGCTGGGCACCGACAACGCCGGCCACTGCAGGGTACTGCCGACGAAGGTCAGACTGCTGCTCAGGCCGGTCACGCCGCCGGCGGGATTGGCTTCATCGGTCATGACCTGGGTATTGCGGTCGCCGTTGACCACCGGCAGTTGCGCCCAGGTGGGAAAGATCACCGCGTCGATCCTGGCGGCGTCCACGGCTTTGCTGAAGGCGGCTCTATAGGTCGCCTCGATTTCCAGACCTTTGATGGTGGCCTCGTCGGTGGCGGGATCACCTGCCGCGGCGTCCGCTTCCAAGCCGGGCTGGTGCAGCGGATGGGCGAGTTTGGAAGCGGCGATTGCCTCCGGCGAGGGGTAGGGAATGCCCGGGTGCTCGGCGAGAAACTTGATCATGTCCGCCTTGCGCCGCGCCGGCGTCTGCGGTGCCCGTGGCAGATCCCGGATTTCCGGCACTTCAAACGGATCGATAATTTCCGCCCCGGCGGCGCGCAGCTCCGCCAGCGTGCGTTCGAAATTGGCAATGATGCGCGGATCGGTCACCGCCGGGGTAAACACCTGACGCAACACCCCCAGGCGCGCGCCCTTCAGGGCGTCCTTTTTCAAGCTACTGGTGTAGGTTTTGGCGATATGGCCCTTGGCGAGCAAAGTGGCCGGGTCCTTCTTATCCAGCCCCACCATGGCATCGAGCAGAATCGCCATATCTGCGACGGTGCGGGTCATAGGACCGGCGGTGTCGCGCACGCTGTTATTGGGCTGGATGCCGGTGCGGGAGATCAGCCCCACCGTGGGACGCAAACCGGCCAGGGCGTTGTGGGCGGCGGGCATACGGATGGAGCCGCCAGTATCGGTGCCAACTCCCGCCAGGGCGAAGTTCGCTGCTATGGCAGCGCCGGTACCCACCGGAAGATCCACCAGTGGCAAAGGCGGTGTTGTAGGGATTGCGCGAATAACCCGCCAGGACGGAATTGATATTGTCGCCGCCGCCGCGAGTGAATTCCGACAGTGAGGCCTTGCCGAGAATGATGCCGCCAGCGGCCTTGATGTTCGCCACCAGAGGTGCATCCACCGGTGGGATGTAGTTTTTCCAGCCCTGAAAGCCGGCGGTCATCGGCATGCCGACAGCGTCGATACAGTCTTTCACCAGCACCGGCACACCGTGGAGAGGGCCGCTGAGTTTGCCCGTGCGCTTGAGCGCGGCATCCAACGCATCTGCCTGCAGCAAGGCATCCGCATTCAGGTTGATGATGGAATTGATATAAGGCCCCTGCTGATCATAGGCGGCGATGCGCTCCAGGTAAGCAGTCACCAGTTGCCGTGCTGTCAAGCGACCGGAGAGAAAAGCGGCGTGCACATCGGCGATGGTCGCCTCTTCCACCGCCAGAGCCCTGCCGTGTTCAGCAGCGGTCATCAGCAGTACTCCCAGGAGAAACCGTTTGCCGGTGCTCAGGCCGCAGAGGAAGATTCGGTTCAATCGGCTCATACTTCGATCTGGCTGTTGAAGAGAGGGGAAAGCGGCTTTATCTGTTGCTCCACCTTAGACGTGGAGTGCTGGGCAGCCCCCCACCAGCGCCGCTGTCAGCTTTCGGGCACTGCCAGCTTTTCGGGCAATACCAGGGCGCGGGTCATCTCCACCGCAACCGCCTCGCCGTTTTGCACCGGCGGGCTGTAACGCCACCGGCTCACCGCGGCCAATACCGCTTCTGCAAGCGCCCGATCCTGCACCTCGGCGAGCACCGGTACCCTCACCCGCCCCTGCTGATCCACGACAAAATTTACCATCAGCGGCTGGTTGCCATGGCGGCGCAACGCAGCTTTGGACACCGCCGGCATGGGCGATTCCAGACGCTCGAGCTCGCGATCGAGTTGTTCCAGAGAAACCGTGCGCAGCGCCGCCACAATCCGGCCTTTGAACGCGTCCTGGGCAGCTTCGCGGTGACTGAGAGTGGTGATCACACCGGAGCGTTTGAAACTGAATTGCAGCACCTCGCGGCGCGGCCATGTATCGCTCTCGCGACTGCCGATATTGCTTTCGCGACTACTCATACCTGTCTCGCGATTACCCATATCTCTCTCGCGACGACCGACATCACTTTCTCGGCTGCCAAACACCCAGTCCTGCACGGCCTGCACTGCGGCGCGCGCAAAGGCTTCCTGGGTCGCCTCCAGCGCCACCACATCCAACGGGCGGCCTTCGTCATTCACCGTCACCGCCAACACCACTTCACCGTCGCCCGCCTTGGCGCCACTCAACTCCGGCGGAAATCGCGGCATGGGCGCCTGCACTACACCCTCCGGCGGAGGCGGTTGGGCGCCGACAGGGTTGACGCATAGGCAAAACAACAAGAGAAAAATTGCACGGCTGAACATGGGTCACCTCCCGGGAAAGGCCGGTTTACCCCGGCCGGGTTAAGGCACTTCGATTACATCTCCCGCCATAAGCGGCGTATGTACCGGCACACGGATCGCCTTGGTGGCCTGCTCAAAGCTGTAGCCAAGGGCGAGCAGCTTGGCTTCGCTGAACGCCGGCCCGAAGAAGGAAAGCCCGACAGGCAGGTCGTCACTGGTAAACCCGGCCGGCACGATCAGATCGGGAAAACCGCTGAGATTGGCGAAGTTGGTCGCGGAGTGGATCGCCTCCGGCACGCTGCTGGGTGGCGCGGCAAGTTGCGCCGGGCGGCGCGGCGACGTGGGATAGACGATTGCATCCAGCTTGTTGTCGGTGATCGCGCCCATCAAGGTGGTTCGCACCAGGGGCAGCGCCTGATCGCGCACCGCCAGATAGTTGTAATCGCTCAGCCCCGGCGCGGCCTTTTCCTTCTTCATCAGATTCCAGCGGCGCGGATTGGGGCCGGCGCCATCTGGCCGGACGGAGCGGAAATCGTCGGCGCGGGCGATAAGGTCGCCGATATTCTTGGGATATTGCGGCCCGGTGGTGGCGAGATAATCGCCGATCTGGGCGGCAAATTCCGGGTAGCGGATGGCGCCGTAGAATTCGGTTTTGGCATCGAGCAGCCACTTGGGAAAACGCACGTCCACCACAGTTGCCCCGGCGGCGCGCATGGCCGTCAGCGCCGCTTCAACCACCCAGTCCACGTCTTCATCGGCGCCGAGAAAATCCCGGGCGATACCGATACGGGCACCTTTGAGCGCGTCTTTTTTCAGGAAGCGGGTGTAGTCTTTTTCGAATTTCCCGGCGCTTTTCTGCGTGGCAGCGTCCGCTTTGTCCACCCCGACGGTGTGGTTCAGCGAGACCGCTATGTCATACACGCTGCGGGTCATGGGGCCACCGGTATCGAATGTGAGCGCCAGCGGGATGATGCCGTCGCGGCTGAGCAGCCCGTGAGTGGGTTTCAAACCGACTATGCCGTTGGACGTGGACGGCCCGCGGATGGAGCCGCCCGTGTCGGTGCCGTAACCCAAGGGTGCGAAAAGCGCGGCAATCGCCGCACCAGTGCCGCCGGAGGAGCCCGACGGCGTGCGGGTGAGGTCGTGGGGATTGAGTGTCTGGCCGCCCAATGAACTGTGGGTACCGCCGGACGCGAATTCGGACAGGTTCACTTTGGCCAGGATTATGGCGCCCGCGTCGCGCAGTTTTTTTCACCAGAAAAGCATCATCCGGCGGCGTCCATCCTTCCAGCAAAACCGAAGCGCCGGTGGTGGGCATATCGGCGGTATCGAAATTGTCTTTGAGCAACACAGGAATGCCGTGCAGCGGCGAGCGCGGCCCTTTGCTTTTGCGCTCCGCATCAAGCGCACGTGCCTGCTCCAAGGCTTTGCTGTTGAGGGTGATGATCGTATTGATCTTCGGCCCCTGCTCGTCAAATGCCTCTATGCGTTTCAGATACATCTGTACCAGCTGTTCCGAACTGAGGGTGCCTGCTTTAAACGCGGCGTTGAAGTCTGCAATGGTGGCGGAATCCAGGGGAATCGGCGCCGCCGTCGCCACCATACCCAATGCATTGCTTAACAGAATTCCCGCCAACAGAAGTTTCAGACGCCCCATTTTTCACTCTCCAGGTTATGCTCTGCCCCCAAAGACGAGGCGGACGCAAAGCCCCCCTACCGGGACTTCACCCCGAAAACGGCACACCTAAACAGGACAGTGAACATATGCAGGACGCGAAACTCCAATCACCTAGGTCGGAACTATTCCGCCCACACAATCTTTCCCTCACCGACGGGCGCGGCCCCAGGGGTGTATATATGCGGATGATCAGTTGCAGACTGGTATTGGCTATAGCCCTGATCGCAGCCTCCGGATGCGACAGCGGCTCAGACAAAAACCTTAGCGGAACCGCTTCACCGCGCCCTCCGGCCTCTGCCCCTGAAGTGCCGCCGCCGCGGGACATCCCCCCGGAATCCCTGCCGAATGACGCAACCAAACTCAACGTAGAAGCGGCTTTTCCCGGCCCGGGAGAGGCGCGCGTGGCCTTGGTCAGCCCAGTCAGTGTGGAATTCGACGAGGATTTGCTCGCAGGGCAGACACTGACGGAGAGCATCCGGGTAACCACCGGCGACAACACGGAAGTGCCGGGCACCGTTAGCCAGACTTCCGATGATTCACTGCTGTTCCGCCCCGCAAATCCGTGGCAAGCGAACACGCTCTACAGCGTCGAAATAGATCCCGCGCTCATGTCCGACGACGGACGATTGGTTGATAACGTGGTGCGCTGGAATTTCACCACCATCGCCGATGTGCACACCACGCCCCAGAGCGTGATCGATCTCTGCATGTCCGACGCCGATGTGGAAATGCTGGCCACGGTAAATCGCGCCCGCACAAGTGCACGCGACTGTCGCGGTGTGCCCTACCCGGCGACCGGCAAACTCGTCTGGAATTGCCGTTTGCAGGAAGCCGCCATCACCCACTCCCAGGATATGGCGAGCAATAATTTTTTCGAACATGCCGGCAGTGACGGCTCGAATCACGTCCAGCGGATATCGCGCACCGGTTACGTCGCCCGCGCCACCGGTGAAAATCTCGCTGCGGGTTATAGATCCATCGAAGCAGCTGTGGAAGGACTCCTCACCAGCACCAAGGGGCACTGCGAAATCATAATGGAGGCGAACTTCACCGAGTTCGGCTCCGGCTACGCTGTCAATCCTGATTCGGATTACCAACGCTACTGGACCCAGAATTTCGCCCAGCCGCGCTAATCGGTTTTAACTCACTATCTGATTCACCAATAAAGCGGCCTTTGGCGCCGCTTCATATCACTCCTTCAAAACCTGCCTCTTCAAGCAGCTCGCTGCACACCTTTTTGTTTTCCCCTCCATTTCATAAACGCGAGGCAGGTCACTGCAAAATATCCCGCAGCCACTGCTGGTAGGGGCGGTGCGGGTCGCGCCGTCTCACTCAGCGCAATGAAGGAGAATTCGCGAGATAGCTGATGCTCAGACTTCCGGTCGACCACGCCACCTTTATGGCTCATCACTTCGAACAGCGGCCGCTTTTATGTCGCGGAGCTGTAGATAAAGATGAAGTCGAATGGCGGGATCTGGATGATTTGCTGCAGACCCTGGATCCCAATCCTGCCGTATTGCAGTTATTTTTTTCGCAGGAACTGGTAGCGCCGCAGACATACCTGCGGGATATTTTCCACCTAGGGCGAAAAAGGCTGCAGCTTGATAAACATCGCTTTTATGAACTGATGCGCCGGGGCGCAACTCTGGTGCTCAACCACAGCGAAGATTATTTTTCCGCTGCCTGCGACCTTTGCGCAGACGTTGCGCGCTTCACCCATCAGCCCACCAGTGGCAACGCGTATATTTCGTTTAAAGGTGAAGGGGCGTTTGCCGGTGCGGGGGCCTTTGGCAAACATTGGGACACTCATGATGTTTTCGCCGTGCAATGGATTGGCAAAAAGCGCTGGCGTATTTACGAGCCCACTTTGCCTTTGCCCATGCCTCATCAGACCAGCCGGCACGTGCAAAATACTTGTCCCGCCCAGCCCAGTTTTGAATATGTGCTGGAGCACGGCGACATCTTATATATCCCCCGGGGCTGGTGGCATGAAGTGGATTCCCTGGAGTGCGCCAGCTGGCATATTTCCGTGGCAACCTATCCGCAGAACATTGCGGATTATCTACTGTGGGTTTGCGGGCACGCATTGCCGCATATGCTCGATGCTCGCCGCACCTTTGTTGAAAATGCGACCCCGCCGGATTTTTTGCGGGAGGTAATGCAAGCATTGACTCAGGCAGCGTGTAGCGAAGAACTGCAAAACGAATTTTCGCAACCTGCGCGTCGGCAGGAAATTCCGCATACACAATTCCACAGTGAATTATTTCTTGTCGATCCGGATGCACCCATACCGTTGGGGGCCTCTATCTGTCTCAACCACCTTTATGCCTTTGGCGCTACCAACGAAGCCTTGAAAAACGGACGCCCGCAGCTGAATTCCGCAGGCCGGGAACTTATGCAGCTTGTGCAACACCGGGGTGAAATTACCTGGCAAGGTCTACAGGAAATATTCAAAGAAATCCCAGCCGCCGCTTTGCGTAAGACATTGCTGGATCTCATTCACCAAGATCTGTTGAGTCTGAAACTGCCGCGTAGCTGATTTCTTTTCCTTTTCATATATAAAATCCATGAGTGTTCTTATGGCTACAACCAAACATCGGCAATACCGTACCGCTTCCTGGTTAATGGCATTTTTGCTCAGTCAGCACCTTGTCGTGCAACCAGCTCTGGCGCAGGAAAAAAAACCGAAAATCGCCGTCTTCTCCGGGCCGACTGCGACGGTGCAAAACAACAAACCGCTGATCACCAGCAACAAAGCGCGCGAGCAGTACGGTCTGCCGCTGCTCAAGGATCAGTGGGGTAACACGCGGGTGGATTGGCCGCGTTATCAACGACTCGCGGCGCCGGTAACGGTTTATATCGAAATGTTCACCGCTCATCCGCTGGAAGCGGATGTAGCCGAGCTTTATGCGCCGCCGGATGGTTACGTGAATGCCAAAGGCGAATTTTCCAAAACCAAAACCAGTCTTGACGATAAGCCCGTGTACGCCGTCACACTAAAACCGCAAGATGGGCTCTACGCCCTGCCCTATATGGGTCGCCAGGCAAATGGAGAAGCCTGGGATGGTGTCGCCAGCAAACCCGGTGCGCCATTTTCGGAATCGCGGCAGACATTTGTGCCAGACGCTTCGCGGATATTCGAAGAAATCGAACGCAATGGCGGAGGTATCTATGCCATTGCCGATTACGAATTTTATCGCGCAGTTCCCGCTGGCGGTTACACCAAAGGCCTGCCGAAAAATAAACGCACCGATGTGGGCGAAGGTGATATTCCGCCGGAAAAACTCGGCGAGGATTTTTTCACCTATGGACCTTATGCCGCCTCCCAGGGTCGCTCAAAAATGGCGCGCTCGGTGAATTTTGTGCAGAGCGCGCTGGATAGTGGCAAATACGCTGGCGCCATCTGGCTGGAGGGCAGCCCCTCCATCGAAAACACTAGTTATTGGCTGAGCCTGATGGTGGACACCACGCTGCCGATTTCTGCCAATTCCGCCCACCGCGACCGCGGTTCCATCAGCCCCGATGGCGATGGCAATATTTTGCAATCGGTGAATTTTATTGTGTCGAAAGTCTGGGCGGATGAAAAAGGCCGCAACCAGCTCGGCGCGGTTATGGTGCAGGACGATGTGATTTATTCCGCGCGGGAAATCGAAAAAGGCGATGCGCGCCCGGGCGGCTATGTCACCACAGGCGGTTACGGCGGCATTTTTGGTTCCATGGCGGCGGATCCTTACGTTACCAATATTCCGACGCGCAAACACACCTGGAAATCCGATGTGCGCATCACTCAACTTCCGAACAGCATCAACGGTCTGATCAAACGCAACGGCAAATTCGAATCCGTCAAAGTCGAGATCAAAAATTCCAAGGGCGAATTATTGCCAAAAGCGATTCCGAAAATTTCCCTGCTTAAAGGCGATAGCTGGTTCGATGACGACGGCGCGCCGAACCCAGCGGGCGAAAAAGGCATAAATGCCAATATCGGCCATCTGCTCGAATATCCGCTCGCCGGCATAGTCGCGGAAGGCACTGCACCCTACGCCAGCATGTCCGCCTCTCCCACCCGGGCACTGGAAAAAGCGCCGCTAATGGGTTTACCCGTGGTGCGCACCGCCCGCGGCGATGCCAGCGGTCTGGTAAAAGTGAATTCAGACAATTTATTTATCGAAGGCAATAATCTCACCACCACCAAAGCGCGCTATCTCCTCACCGCGGCTTTGATGAAACTTGGCCCTCTGCCACCCGCCGTCAATCCGGATACACCTACGACGGCGGAAATCGACGCGATCAAAAAGAAAATCGCGTTGTATCAGGAAATTTTCCAAACGCATTGACGCGGGCAACAAACACAACTGACTTATTAATTTTTGGAGAATTTACCATGCGCCTTAAAGCCATCGCACTTGCCGTCAGCCTCGCGCTGACGCCCGCTGTTCACGCCGCACCATTGGATCTCACCACCGCCACCATTGCCGATTTGAATGCGGCATTCGAAAAAAAGACCTTGACTGCGGAGCAACTTACCAAGGCTTATCTCGCGCGTATCGATGCCTATGACAAAAAAGGTCCTGAAATTAATTCAGTGATTACCCTCAATCCCAAAGCCTTACAAGAAGCCAAAGCGCTGGATGCCGAGCGCGCTGCGGGCAAAGTGCGCGGCCCCTTGCACGGCATTCCAGTGTTGTTAAAAGACAATATCGACACTTTCGATCTGCCCACCACGGGTGGTTCGCAATTACTGGAAGGTTCGATTCCGCCGGACGACGCTTTTATTACCAAGAAGCTCCGCGACGCGGGCGCGATTATTCTGGCCAAAGTGAATTTGTCCGAGTGGGCGGGTTCCGGTGGTTCGACGGGCGGCGCACCGCCGGAAATTGCCAAAAAAGGATTTATCCCCGGCGGATTCAGTTCGGCCGGCGGGCAAACCCGCAATCCGCACAAATTAGACGCTAGTCCCTCGGGCTCTTCCGGCGGCACAGGCGCAGCCATTGCGGCAGCGTTCGGGCAGGTGGGACTCGGCTCCGACACCGGCGGTTCTATTCGCGGCCCGTCTTCCCACAACGGCATCGCCGGTCTTAAACCCACACGCGGTTTGATGAGTCGCGACGGCATTATTCCTCTGGGTCTCTCCTATGACACCGCCGGACCTATGGCACGCTCGGTATATGACGTGGCAGCGTCCCTCGGTGTAATGACCGGTGTCGATCCCGCGGATTCGGCCACGGCGCCCAGCGCCGGAAAATTTCATCAGGACTACACCCGCTTTCTGCAAAAAGGTGCGCTCAAAGGCAAGCGTATCGGTGTCAATCGCGACTACCTCGGCCAGGACGCGGAAGTGGACCGCATATTCGAGGAATCCGTCGCCAAGCTGAAATCCCTGGGGGCGGTCATTGTCGACCCAATCGTGATTCCAGCAGCGCTGCGCGAGGGACGTGGTTTGATATACAACACGGTAGTGCGGGCGGAATTCAAGGCCGACCTGACCGAATATTTGAAAACCACCAAAGACGGTTATCCCAAATCCTTCCTTGATGTTGTGCGCCTTTCGAACGATCCAGCAACCAAATACCGTAGTCCCGGCAAAGCATTTGGTCTGGATTGGGTAAATAAGCCCGGCAACACTCTGGATTTAAATGACCCGATTTACCTCACTATAAAAAATCAGATGTTGCCGATGGTAAAAACTTTCTTCGACGAGCAGTTTGAAACACACAAACTCGACGCACTCATCTATCCCACTATGCCCCGACCTGCCATGCCCATCCATCCGGAAAATGGCGTGAGCTGGCCGGAATCACCAACCGCGTTCGCCAACTTCACCGGCTATCCCGACCTCATAGTGCCGGCGGGTTTCACCAAATACGGCCTGCCAGTAAGTATTTCCTTTTTCGGACAGGCCTGGAGCGAGCCGGTGCTGCTGGCACTTGGCTATGAATTTGAACAGTCGATGCAGGCCCTGCGCCTGCCGATGGCTACGCCAAAAATTGCGAGCGATACGCTGGCGAAATGAGTGCACTCTAAAACTGCGCGTGGCTTGCGCTCTGAGCGCAGCCTCGCGCAGTGGTTCTGGTCATTTTAGCCTCGTCCCCTAGCGATCACAGAATTGGGTTTTTGCCGATTTGGCTGCGTCCGTTCACCTCCTCACATTTGTGCGCCGTCAATTATCCTACAAATAAAGGGAAAATTCCGCAGTTCTGCATAAATCGGCCCCGCCATCGACATTAATAAACACGTTATCTATATACGACGCAGAAGTGCCACTCAGCATTATGGTCAAAAAAACTACAACCCTGACACAACGCACCTGTTCAAAAAATGTTAAATCAGTCTTAAATGCAAATTGAACATGAGACGTAGTTAATATTTAGTGAAAATCCTGGGTGATTTTTTTCATATGACATGGGTAAATGATGAGGCAATCTGGAGAAGTACCTCAGGGATAGCCGCCTAATGCGGTATGAACAGGTGGGAGAGGAGAGCGATGACGGTGATCGCTTAATGTTGGCAAACTCGTCCAACAATTCGTTGCTTCAGCTCTAGGGCCAACGATTAACGATAACGTATAACGAAAAAACTCTTAACTCACAATGTGTGTGACTAGAAAAAGGTAAGTGAAAATGTCTTCGATAAAAACGTTCGTTGATTGGCGTCGGCCAGTCACAATGGCTAGTTCGTGCCTGTTGGCGCTCACCTTGGTGGCTTGTGGTGGCGGTGATGATACGTCGTCCTCCGGCAACTCCAGCAGCTCATCTTCTTCTTCATCCTCATCCGGGTTGAGCAACGCTTCTTCCTCGTCTTCTTCGAGCAGCTCTTCCAGCAGCTCAAGCAGCTCCTCCAGCAGCAGCTCAAGCAGCTCCTCCAGCAGCAGTTCTTCTGGATCCAGTGGCATCGTTGGCGTTCCAGCAGACGACCCAACTCCTGGCCGTTATCGTGTAAACGCGCAAGGTAGAATCACCGACAACGGCACCGTGTTCCCGGCCCGTTGCGGTAACTGGTTCGGTCTGGAAGGTCAACATGAACCTAAGGACGCCGAATCCAACGCCAACGGCGCGCCACTTGAGCTGTACATCGGCAACATGTGGTGGGTCGACAGCGGTCGTACCATCCAGCAGACGATGACCGAGATCAAACAACTCGGCATCAACATGATTCGTCTGCCCATTACTCCGCAAACCCTGGAAGCCATGAACGAACAGGGTATGACCCGCGTTTGGAACGGCACATCCAAGAATCCCAATGGCCGCTTGAAGAACACCGCCAGCGCCTATCCATACGACACAGCACGTAAGGCATTGGAAGGCTTCCTCAGCCTCGCCAACCAAAATGGCCTGAAAGTACTGGTGGACATCCACTCTTGCTCCAACTATCTCGGCTGGCGCGCAGGCAAACTGGATTCCAAACCACCTTATGTTGACGCTACCCGTGTTGGCTACGACTTCACCCGTGAAGAGTACTCCTGCGCCGCTACCGGCAACCCTGCGAGCGTGACCACTGTTCAGGCTTACAACGAAGCCAAGTGGTTGGAAAACCTGCGCGACATCGCAACTCTGGCGAAGACCTACCCGAACATTATCGGTATCGACATCTTCAACGAGCCATGGGATTACACCTGGGATGAGTGGGCAACTCTGTCAGAAAAAGCCTATCAGGCCATCGACGCCGTCAACAAAGACGTGTTGATATTCGTTGAAGGTATCGGTTCTGCCCTGCAAGACGGCACCGACGTAGAGCACGGCGACCAATTCCTCAACCCAAACTGGGGCGAGAACTTCTACGGCTTCACTCAGCGTCCGCTGCAGATCCCACGTAACCGTGTGGTCCTTTCTCCGCACACCTACGGCCCTGCCGTCTACGTGCAGCAGCACCATATGGATGGCGCTTGTTCCGAGCTCCATGGTGATGAAGCTGGCGAAGCAAAATGCCAGATCAATATCTCTGGCAACGTCAGCAAGATGAAAGCCAGCTGGGAAGAGCACTTCGGCTTCCTGCGCGATCAGAACTACGCAATCGTCATCGGTGAGTTTGGTGGCAACATGGATTGGCCGAAAAAGACTCGTGCTGCCGAGAACGAAATGTGGGGTCATATCACCACTAACGTTGACGAGCAGTGGCAGAACGCGTTCGTTGATTACATGAAGGCGGAAAGCATCGAAGCTTGTTACTGGTCAATCAACCCTGAGTCTGCTGATACCTACGGTATCTACAAACACAAATACGATCCCGTCTCTGCTGAAGACGCATGGGGTCAGTGGGATGGTTTCGATACCCGCAAAACTAATCTGTTGAAGCGCCTGTGGGGCACCAACTAATACAGAAAGTTAATTCTTGAACCTAAAGGGCCAACAAATGTTGGCCCTTTTTTTATGCATGTTCATTCAGCCCCGACACCTTGTTCCAACCATCTTCGGGCGACCATACACCCGGCTATACTGTGATTGTCAGCACAAACTGGTGCGAAGTTTTATGAAGGACGGTCAGCGAATCGTGATCCTGAATTCCAAGGGCGGATGCGGTAAAACCACCTTGGCAACCAATCTTGCCGCCTACTATGCCCAAGCAGGGCGCAAAACAGCGCTAATGGATTACGATCCCCAGGGCTCGGCAACTTTCTGGCTGAGCAAAAGGCCGAAAGACCGCCCGGCAATCCAGTCCATTCCCGCCTACAAATACAGTCACAGTGTGACGCGAAGCTGGTTTTTGCGGGTGGAGGCCAATACTCAGAGAACGATCATAGATTCCCCCGCAGGCCTGGAAATGAGCGGCTTCCAGCAGCTGCTGGACAAAGCGGACGCGATCCTGATTCCGGTTCTGCCCTCGGACATCGATATACATGCAGCCTCGCACTGCATCGCCGATCTGCTGTTGGTGGCAAAACAGCATAAACGCCGTCAGCGGATCGCCGTGATCGCCAATCGGGTGCGGAAAAATCTGCTGGTTTATCAAAAGCTGGAAAAATTTCTGTGCTCGCTCGGCATTCCCTTTGTCACCACTTTGCGGGACACCACTTTATATGTCCAAGCAACAGATCAGGGATTGGGCATTCACGAATTACATTCTTATCGCAATAAAGAAGATCTGGAGCAGTGGCGCACGCTGATCAACTGGCTCGACCAACTGGAATGCCGCAGCGGTGCAGACGGCTCCGCTGCGCAGTAATCTCCGCCGAAACTCAAACCTCTCGATTGCGCAAACGCGCCATCAAACGCAAATAGCGTTTTTGGTTCTGCGCCTCCTGAATATTAAAAAGACCGAGAATCACAAAGGTAACGCCAATAAATTCTCCCTTGGAAGGAATGGTAAAAAACAGGAGATTGGCTCCGGGCGCGATCACTAGCAGCAGTCCGGCGAGTACTGCCAGCAAACCGATTGCGAGAGTGGCGTTGGCGCGAGTACGACCTTTGGGATGGGCGGGTTGGAAATCGGAGGGAAGCGTCACTGTGGCTCCTTCTGCTGACACAGGAAAATTAATGATCGCCGCGTATTCTACAATCTCCCGCCGTCTTTGCCAGATGGCAATAAATCCATTTTCTCCACCATAAAAAAAGCCGCCCGGAGGCGGCTTGGCGGAATTCAGCAAGATTTAAATTTCGCCTTTGAGAGGCCCAAAATCCCGCGGCGATTTGCGGTGTTTGGTGGCGGCCTCATAAGCCGAGCCGATCTTAATCAACACTGCTTCGTCGCCCGGACCACCCCAGAAGCCGATATTAAACGGCATAGGATTTTTCAGTGCTAGTGCTTTGCTGCCCGCCACTGTTTCATAACCACTGCCATCCGCTTTTAATTTGAAACTGGCCGGATAACTGGTGGTGACGAAGCCAGCGGGAACATAGACCTCCGCGATCCCCATGGTGGCCCCATAGCCAAAGCCGAAACGCTCAGGATCATCCGCGCCGCTGATTTTTACTGCCAAACCCAGATCCGACGGACTGACCAGTGCGTCGAGCTGGTTCTGCTCCATGACTTTTAATGTCGCCATGCGTAAAACTTCGCGCCGTTTCATGGTGTAGGTCGTAGCGTTGGTGCGGATATCCATGGCTTTGTTTTCCCAATTTTTCATTGCTGTGCGGCGCACATCGCTGAAGTATTTCGCGTTTTGATTAAGGGTTTTCCAGTCGTAAACGCGACTGTCGCCACGCAGCATCAAATAGCGGGCAAAATCATATGCGAAGGTGTAACCGGTAATGGCGTTGGGATCCTGCGGCGGGTTGCCCACCAAACGTTGAATATCCAGGTTGGCCGGCCAGGGTGCTTTGTGTACGGACGCGGCCACCAGATAATCACGGCTTTTTACATCCCAACCATCGACGGAAAATTCCGGTTTGCCATCCTTCACCCAATGGAGAACTTCCGGCATATGAAAAGGCACGATTTCCGCGAGCGCCTCGCTGAAGCCGAATTCCATATTGGGAATGGCAGGATCATCCGGATATTGCGGATCCAGGGTTTCCACCAGTTCCGCGCCAAGATCCTGCAACACTTTTAATTCCCTATTGATGCCGTCACTGACCGGTGACAATGCCGGCGTATGCTTGACCATAAATTCACGCACCACGCCTATGCGCATTCCGACAAGTGGTTTGCCAGCTCCCGGCGCGACTATGGAATTAACGTAGGGTTCTGAGTCAGTAGTGATCCGCGTCCAAGCGGTATAGGGATCGCCGCCATCAAAATATTTACCCGTTTCCTTATCGCGGAACGCGTCGAATACTGTGGCGGCATCTTTCATGGTGCGGCAATTGATTCCCGGTCGGTCCTGGTAAGGATTGGCGCCTATGCCACCGGTAAACGAAATGGTGCCCTTGGTCGGAACTAGATTAACCACGCCATTGAAATTCGCTGGATTGCGGCACGACCCACCGGTGGTTTCGCAAATGGAACACATCACTAGGTTCGCCGCCACGGAAACACCCGAGCCGCCGCTGGATCCACCGGTTTCTTTTTCCGTGTCATAGGGATTACAAATCGCACCGCCCCAGGTTTCGCGCGAACCACCGCGACCGAAAAGCGGATTTTGCACGGTTGCGCTGCCGGTCGGGTCACCCGAGCCGCCGTTGTATTCCGAATTATTCGCCTTGGCATAAATGATTGCGCCGGCCGCGCGCATCCTGGCGACCAGTGTGGAATCCCGCGGCGCGGCGTCCATAGCGAAATTCACATCACCACCACCGGTGGAGCGCATATCTTTTGCGTCGAACACCGATTTGAACGACATAGGTACGCAGTAGAGCGGCATGGTTTTCGTATCGGGATTGCGGCCGTATTTTTTGTCGAGCTCCGCCGCATATTCCAAAGCATCTGGATATTTGCGGAATTCTTCGCAGGCTTGCGGACATTGCGCCGGCAGCGCGCCAGTCGCCGCATCGCATTCCGCTTTACAGGAAACAGAACGCTCGCCGCGCAAATTCAATACGCCTAACGCATTTACCTGCTTCGCATTTGGAATACCCACCACCATGCCATATTGCTGCACTACCGAAGGATCAGACATGGTGGGTTCCATGCGACCGAAATCCGGCGTCAGCCCTTTATATTTGTTGAACTCGGGAAGCACTTTGCTGATGGCGATGGTTTCCGAGGGAAACTTCAACGGTACACCTGCGCGCACCGCACCGGCGGCGGGAGCAATCTTGGCGCCGTCTTTGGTGACAAGCTGCGTGCAAATGCCATTGTATGCGCGCGCGCGCTCGACATAGGCTTCCACAATTTTCTGGCAGGTGACTTCGCCGGCGCGAATGCCCTGGTGAATATCGTCGATCGTCGCCTCGTGCAATTTGAATGCGAAGGCGGAATGGGTATAAAAGAAAGCGGCAGAAAATAAAGTCAATAAAGTTATGCGCACCGACATGGGGGTCTCCTCTAAAGGTGATATCGGGCAGGTGAGATGCGGAATCCGCAGAGAGAACACGCAGGCGAGCTATGGAATGCCTGCGCGCACTTCGATTAATAAACGTAAATCGTCTTATCCACCCTACGCTGCCACGCCCTTTTCGCGCGCCCCAGTTTTCTTGATGCTTAACAGAGGAATTTTTTTATTATACAAACCGCACAGCATATACCGGAGGGAGATAGTTGGAGACACATTGCCACTGCTCCCCACCGTTTTCGGAAATCCATAAATTACCGGTGGTGGAAGCCATGGCCAGTTTTTTGCCGCTGTTATCTATCTCCAACGCGTGGCGATAAATCAGATCAAAACTCTCCTGCTCCGGCAATCCATTCACTTGAGAAACAAATGTGCCGCCCGCGTCCTGTGTATGAGTCACCACCAATCGACCATCGGCGGGAAAGCGTTTTTCATCCTTGATGCCGGGCACAAACCACGCTTGTTGTGGATTTTCCGGATGCACCGCTACGGCGAAGCCGAACGAGGACGGTTGCGCGTGAATGCGCTGCCAATTGCTGCAGCGGTCGCTGGAATAAAAAATGCCGTTGTGATGCTGCACCCAGAAGTGATCGGGATCGCTGTGACATTGCACCAAACGATGTGGATCCTGAGTGGTGGGATTGTCGGCCTGATCCGGCGGCATGTAGTCTGCGATCATGCCTTTTGTGGATACGCGCCAGGTAGCGCCGTAATCGTCGCTAAGCCATACGCCGCCGCAACTGATCGCCAGGGCCATTTTGCCATCCGCGCGCGGGTCTATGCAGATGGAATGAATTCCCGCTGCGTCGTAACCACCGCCGAACCACTCCTTGCGCGAGGGTTGGTTCCAAAGATTTTCATTTAACTGCCAGGAATTACCATCGTCCGCACTTTTAAATAAACCGCCGGGGATAGTGCCCGCCCACAGGTTGCCCTGTTGATCGCGCTCCATAATCCAGATCAATTGCAGGTTGGGTTTTTCCTCACCGGCAACACCTGCGTAAGTAGGACAGGTAATTTCCTCCCAACTGGCACCCTCATCATTTGAGCGGTGCAGCTTCACACCAAAATGGCCGAGATTAAGCGCGGCGTACAACAAGCCTTTCACCGGATCGCGCAATACAGCGCTGACCGGTTGTCCGGCAAAACTGGTGCGGGTATTGCTCCACTGATCACCGCTTTTGCGAAAATCCAACAGCCCTTTGCGGGTGGCCAATAAAATTCTCTCGCTCATAAAATCAGTCCTGTTGATCAAATATTAAGAATTTCAGCCGCCCGACAGCGCCTGCAAAATGTAGATTTCTTCACTCTCTTCCACCGCCCTATCCAACACAGTGCGGCGATCCTGCAGTTCACCGTTGATAAAAATGGCCACGTGCTTGCGCACACTGCCCTGGTCATCCAGGACATATCCGCTCAAACGCGGATAGCGCTCCGCTGCGTTGTGCAGGACTTCGCGCACTGTGCGGCCGGAAAAGAGTTCCTTATGCGACGGACCCACTTCCCGCAGATGCTGAGTGCATACGATAAAAGGCATGATTACCTCACGGCTGCCGAATTCGAGCGGTTACTGTGTTAAGGGGTTACTGTATTACCGGGCTTATTGTGTTGATGGCGACGGGCGCAGGACAAGGATTTTTTTGCCACTTCAGCGCAAGCCATTTCCCCTGGTCGTTTGAGCTTAGGCGGAATAGACAGACAGAGCACAAAAAAGGAAAAAAAATGTGATGGGTGTGGAAGTGAAAGTTAGTAGGTGGGGCCGCGGCAGCGCACGGACCCGACCGGTGGCGGAAGTCTTATTTGATCTGCGCGAAGTGGCTTTCCAATTCCTCGACGCTGATGACGCCCGCGCTGCGTTTGCTGTCGGCGAACACGAGTGTAGGCGTACCGCGCACCGCGTGTTTCATCGCCAGATCCATGTTGCGCCCCAGCGCGCCCGTGTCGCAGGCACCGGGTACGGGATCAGGCGCTTTGCCGTCCACCATCCAGGCGCGCCATACCTTGCCGCGATCTTTCGCGCACCAGATATCGCGGGCTTTTTCCGGCGAATCGCCACCGAGCATAGGCACCAGAAAGGTGTAGACGGTCAGGTCTTTGATTTTGCCGAGTTCCTTTTCAAAGTGTTTGCAGTAACCGCAGTTGGGATCGGCAAAGACCACCAATTTATTTTTGCCGCTGCCCTGTTTCCATTCCACCGCGTCTTTGAACGGCAACTCGTCGAATTTGAAAGCGGTGAGACTGGCGATGCGCTCCTGGGTGATATTCAGCTGGCCTTTCAGATCGATGATGCTGCCTTCGATTACGAATGACGCGTCGTCATCGGCATAGAGAATTTCACTGCCCATGCGCACTTCCCAAATGCCCGGCAGAGGCGTTTTGCTGACTTCATCAATCGGGGGAAGCTGCGGCAGACGCGCGGCGAGATTTTTGCGGATGGCGGCTTCATCGGCGCAAACGGAGGTGACAAAACAAAAGGCACTCAAACCGAGTGCAGCGAGAAAATGGCGGCCGGTTGACATAGAACCTCTGCGGGAGGAAATAGAAGGAGCACCCAGTTTGGGCCGCGGGAGAACCGGTTGCAAGCCGCAGCGCCGGCTGGACCGGCCGCTGCGGTGAATTCATCAGACAAGATTCGGCTTTTTCCAGCCGCCGCTTTTACCTTCCAGATAAGCAGCCACCGCCAGGCAGATATCCTCGCGCCAGGGCTTGGCGATCACCTGCACGCCTATGGGCAGCTTGCCGTCGGCACTGGTGCCGGTACGTACCACCACGGAGGGCCAGCCGGTGCTGTTGAAAATGCCCGTGTACTGCCAGCCGGCGCCAGGGCCGCCAAAACCGGTACCGGGCTCGGCATCAATGGGCTGCGCCGCTTTGCCGGAGACAGGCAGGATGAGTACGTCGTAGTCCTTCATCCAAGTGAGCATCCGCGATTTACCCAGATCTTGCTGCTCCCAAGCGGCGACGTATTCGGCAGTGGAAATGGGCGTGACCTGGGCCATGCGCTCCTTCACCGATGGCGAAAAATTCTTCGAACCCCACTTGTCCGCAAGGCGCTTATAGAAGGCCCAACCATCACCCATGATCAGCTTGGTGCGGGCGGCGTTGAGTTCGGTGATCGTCTGCAGGGGTATATCCTCCTTCACCCCCGCCACTATGGGTTCAAGCCACTTCACCGCCTGGCGCACAGTGGCTTTCACGTCCTCGTCCGTGGCTTGCCGGCCGGTGCCGCCGTTGTCGACACAATAGGCCAAGCGGAGGGGTTTGAGATCGACCTTCTGCGGGTCCGCCCAGGGCACGGGTGCGCAGGCGGCGTCGCGAAAGTCCGGGCCGCTGATGATCGGCGTGATCAGGGTGAGATCTTCCACCCGGCGGGTCATGGGGCCGAGCTGCTGCCACAGATCGAAGACCCCGCCGTAGTCGATGATGTGACCGGTGCGCGGCACCCGCACGCTGGTGGGTTTGATCCCGGCGATACCGTTGTTGTGCGCCGGCCCGCGGATGGAGCCGCCCCAGTCGGAGCCTATATCAAACGCCGCGCCGCAAGCAGCGACTATAGCGCCCGCGCCGCCGGAAGAGCCGGCGGTGCTGCGGGTGAGATCGTAGGGATTATGGGAGGCGCCAAACAGCAGGTTGCTTGAGGTGCTGATGCCACCGAGACCGCCGAGGGTGAATTCCGGCGTGTTGGTTTTGCCGAGCAGGATCGCTCCGGCAGCGCGCAGGCGCGCCACCACTGTGGCGTCTTTTTTCCGGCACGAACTGCTGGCGTCCCACCGTGGCACCGGTGGAGATGACACCGGCGGTATCCAGAGAGTCTTTGATGGTCATGGGCACACCGTGCAGCGCCCCGGCAAATTCGCCTTTGGCGGCTTTGGCGTCCAGGGCTTTGGCTTCCGCCCGCGCGCGTTCATAACAGTTGGTCACCACCGCGTTGAGACGGTCGTTCACCACCAGCTGGCGGGCGATATAGGCGTCTACCGCTTCCAGCGCCGATATTTCGCGTTTGCGCAGCAGATTGGCCAAACGCGTGGCGGACATGGAGGTGATTTCATCGGCGGCAGCCGCGGCGCTCGCGGGTTTGCTGTAGGTCGCCACCACCACAGCAGCGGCCGTAGCGGCCACAGGCACCACGGGATTCGCCGCCAGGCCAAACAAACGTCTGCGGGACGGCGACTGGACCGTCGTGTCATTTTCAGGGTTGGTCAATACTGGTTCGTTCATATCCCCTCTCCACTCAAATTAAGGTCCAGGTCAATCAGATTGGCGTCTTCTGCCAGCCGCCGGTCTGTTTTTCGATATGCGCCATGGCGGCAAGCACTACGTCGTCGCGCCAGGGCTGCCCCACTACCTGAATGCCCAGAGGCAGGCCGGGCTCTTCCGTCGAAGTGCCGGCGCGCACCACACCCGCCGGCCAGCCGGTGGTGTTGTACTGGCTGGTGTAACCGCCACCACCGGCAGCGCCCGGCGCGCGGACGAACTCATGCGGCACCTTGCGCGGTGGATTGGCGTTGACCGGGCAGATGATCAGGTCGTACTGCTCCAGCCAGGAAAGCTGCTCGCTTTTGATGGCGTCCATCACTTCGCACCAGAAGGTGAATTCGCTGCTCGGCAGCTCGTTGCCGGTGAGGTTCAGGCCCGGTGACGCTTGCAAAGTGCCGTGCTGGGCGAGCTTGCGGCGCATATGATCGCCGCCGCTGGCGCCGCTGAATTTGCGCCGCGCCTCAGCCAGCTCCGCTATCTTCGGCGGCCGGTCCTCCTTGATGCTGCAATCGAGCTTGGCGAAGTAATCGACGCACTGTTTGGTGAGACCCTGGATCTCCGCCGTGGGGGCGCTGATGCCGTCATTGGTGTAATAGGCCACCCGCAGACCGGACAGCTTCACTTTGCGGGGATCGCCCAGGGGCACCGGTGCCATGGCGGCATCCCAATCGTCCTGACCGGCCATGATCGGCAACAGCAACATCAGATCTTCCACCGTGCGTGCCATAGGGCCGGTTTCCTGGAAGGAATCGAACGGGCCGCCGTAATCGACGATATGGCCGGTGCGCGGCAGGCGCCCCAAGGTGGGTTTGATGCCGGCGATGCCGTTGACATTGGCCGGCCCGCGGATGGAGCCGCCGTAATCCGACCCTATATCGAAATACGCCCCCGCCGCCGCGACTATGGCGCCCGCGCCGCCGGAGGAGCCGGCCGGGTTATAGGCGGTGTTATAGGGGTTGTAGGTCTGGCCGTGCATCAGGTTGTAAGTGCCGCGGGCGTTGCCGCCGAGAGTGAATTCCGGGGTGTTGGTCTTGCCCAGCAGAATCGCCCCCGCCGCGCGGGAGCGCGCCACCACGGTGGCGTCTTTGCCAGGTACATAGTCTTTGCGGCCGAGGGTCCCGCCGGTGCTGACGACGCCGGCGGTATCGAAGGAGTCTTTCACGGTAAAAGGCACACCGTGCAGCGGCCCGAGCAGCTTGCCCTCGGCAAGCAGCTGGTCCGCCTGGGCGGCTTCCGCCAGAGCGCGCTCGCGGCAGAAGGCCACCACCGCATTGATCTTGGGATTCACCTGGTCGATGCGCGCCAGACACGCCTTGACCACCTCCGTGGAGGACACCTGCCGGGTGCGGATCAGGGCGGCAATTTCCGCGGTGGATTTGAAGACGATATCGTCACTCGCCGCGGCGTAGACCGGCGGAATGTAGCGCGCCAGGCTGAGCGCCGCGCCCGCCGCCACGCCGGTATGGATAAACCGGCGGCGCGAGAGGGATGAAGAATCTTGCTGTGGTGCCATAGGTGAGGTTTTCATGAGTTTTACCTTTGTGGATCCAACAGTTTTCAGAGAAAACCGGTTGCCTCAGCTCTCAATAACTCTCATTAATATTCGTTAAAAATGCGCGTCACTTCCGCCAGATCACTGGTTTTGGTCAGCGCGAGTTGAAGCAGGATGCGGGCTTTTTCCGGGACGAGGTTGTCGCCGGGCACTATGTTGGCCTCGCGGCGGCGTTTGGTGTCCTGCACGCGGCCGCCGAGGGTGCGGGCGGTGGATACCACCACCACACCTTTTGCCTGAGCGCGTTTGATGGCTTCACTCTGGCCGGTGGTGGCGCTGCCGGCGCCAGTGCCTTCGATAACGATGCCTTTCACGCCTTTGGCGACCATGGCGTCGATGAGGTAATCCGGCGCATCGCGGTAGGCATAAGCGACTTCCACTTTGGGCAGGGCGGCGTAATCGGCACCGGCAAATTCAGAGCCGATGGTGTGACGGCGCACCGGCTCGCGATAGAACTTCACCTGGTCGGGATCGGCAAAACCGATCGCACCCACATCCACACCGACAAACGTATTCACCCGGTAGGCAATATTTTTGGTGACATCCCGCGCCGGGTTGATGAACTGGTTCATGCAGTGCAGAACACCTTTGTTCCAGGCGTCTTTGGACGCGGCAACACGCACGGCGTCGTACAGATTGCGCGGGCCGTCACCGCTCAGGGCGGTCCAGGGTCGCTGTGAGCCGACAAAAACGATGGGCTTGGCGGACTTGACCACGAGATTCATGTAATAGGCGGTTTCCGCCATGGTGTTGGTGCCGTGGGTAACCACTATGCCGTCCACCGACGGATCCGCCGCCCACTGGTTGAGTTTTTTGGCAACTCGCTGCCAGTCTTCAAACGTCTCCGTCGCGACGCGATCCTGCGGTGCGCGTTGATCGTCCAGCACTATGTTGGCGATACCTTTGATATCCGGCAGATCATTCACCCAATCCTCCGGATTTACCCGGGGATAATCCTTGCCGCCGTAATTGGTGATATTCAGACGGTCGCCGCCGCGGCTGGCGATGGTGCCGCCCATGGACATCAGCACCACCGTGGGCAGTTTGGTGCCGGCCTCCGGCATAGCCGGCGGCGGCGCGTAAGTGGGCACCTCCTGCGCAAAGGCGGGGCCGGCCAGCGCCAGCACAAACCCGGTGACGCAGGCGCAAAGTGACGAACGGAATGGAAACAAAAATTTCATGGCGACACCTGCATCAATATTCGTTGAACATGCGCTGAATTTCTTTCACGTCCTTGGTCTTGGTCAGAGCAAGACGCAGGAGAATGCGCGCTTTGTGCGGATTGAGATTGTCGGAGGTGACGATATTTTTTTCCGCCTGCTTGGCACTTTCCAGAACACGCCCCGCACCTTTGCGATCGCTGCGCACAAAGATCACGCCCTTTTTTCTGTCCGCGTTTAATGGCCTCTTCGTTGTTGTCCGTCAGCACAATTCCTTTCGCGCCCGCTTTGACGAAGGCATTAATGGCAGTGCCGTCGGATTCCTGATAGCCATAGGTCACATCCACGCGCGGCAGATCTTTTAATTTGCTCACGTCGAATTCACTGCGGGTGGTATGGCGATAAATGGGCTTGCGATAAAAAACGATTTGGTCACTATCGGTGTAGCCGATGGGGCCAAGATCGCGCGCAATAAAAGTTTCGACTCTATAGGTGTTGCCTTTGGTGGTGTCGCGCGCCGCATTGATTTCGTCGTTGAGCATGATCATCACGCCGTAACCTCTGGCGGCGGGATCGGCGGCGACTCTCACAGCATTAAGTAAATTAAATGGGCCGTCGCGGCTGACTGCGGTAAATGGCCGCATGGCGCCAACGACGACGACAGGTTTGTCGGATTTCACGGTGAGATTAAGAAAGTAGGCGGTCTCTTCTAAAGTGCCGGTGCCGTGGGTGACCACCGCGCCGGCAGCTTCCGGTTGCGCCAGCCATTCGTTGATGTCGTTTGCCAGCTTGAGCAGAATTTTCGCATCTATGGAACCGGAGCCGATATTGGATTCTTCGAGATAGGAAATATTGGCGACTTGTTTCAATTCAGGCAGATCGGCAATCAATTCATCCGGCGTGACGCGGCCATCGGAATATTCCATTAATTTCTGCCGGTGAGCGCCTTTGCTTTGGATGGTGCCACCGGTGGTAAAGAGTTTAACGTTGGGCAATTCCGCGGCGGTTACAGAGCCGGTCAGAATAATTGCCAGCAGGCCACATAGCCCGCAAAAAAACCGCATGCGCGACATGCACAGTCCCCCAAGATAATCGTCTGTCGAATGACTTCTGTGCTGAAAATGACGCGTTGTGGATGGGGGACCCTACCAGAATGGCTTCAAGTCCTCGATGTGGATCGATACTTTTTATTCCGAAGAATTCGAGTGAGCGGAGACACGCTACAGAGCTCCAGCTAAGGGTTCCCGGACCGCTGTGAATTCATCCATGTAAGCTCCCTCACCGACGTCGTGTCGGTGAGGGTCCGAGAACCCTTAGCTGAATCTCTTTCGCTTTGTGCCAACGAATAGTTCAGAAGCTATTTGAATTAAACAATGTCCGCCGCCAACTCGCGGCTATGGCTTCAGCATCCGCATGGGAGAGCTGTTCCCTACCGGGATGAGCGAGTGAAGTGGATTGCTGAAGTGCGGTTTCCATAAGCTCAACCGCGCGGCGAACATGAACAAAATGATTTTGCGCATCTTCCGACGAGGGCGGAATACCATCGAGAGTGGGCATGATGTGATTGCGATACAGCGATTCGTTGTACAACAAAAACGCAAGTTGTGCCTGATTCGCGGCGGAGGCTTTTAATTCGAGCAGTTTTTGCGCCAGTGGAATTTCCTTGCGCATACTCGCGTAGGCCTTCCTCGCCATCTCCGTGGCGGCGGCGTGGTCGCCCTGCTGACTCAACATCTGTGCGCGATACATCTGCTGAATATAACTTTGGCCACTGCCCTGCCACACCTGCAGTGCACCCCAGGTCAGCGCCGCCATGGGTAAACCGAAATAAATCAGCTGGCGCAGCAGCACATTTCCTGGAGATAAAGCCGTTCCATTATTCCACCAGGAAGAGGTGTCTTTTTCTGCCTCCACAGCAGCAAGCGCATTGCTATTCTGGCTGTGGCGCATGCGCCAGATAAAGCCGTCAAAATAGTAGTGCATCAAGGTGGAGGTAAAACCCACCGCCAGCAAGCAGGACATCAACCAGCGGTTATCGAATTGTGTGGTAATCAAATCGCCATAAGCGACACAAAATCCAATATAAGTCGTCGCCGCCAACGCAATACCCCAGCGGCTTGAGCGCGAGTGCAGCCAATTGAATGTTCCCGTCCGCGCCCTGCCCTGCTCGGCAATACGGCGATCGTAGCGCCAGACGATGGCGAGATATTGCGTCATATGCACAACGCCCACGGTGGCGAAACCGACTTTGAAACTCCATTCCGGCACCAGTTGCGCCATCCACACATTCGGCGTGTAGGTGAAATACATAACGCCAAAGGTGCAAATCAATAAGGCGAGTTTGGCAAAGCTGAGGTAAAAGCCACGTCTCACACACCAAGCCAAATAAAGCGTGTAAATGCCGGTTGTTAAGACCGCCGCCCACCAGGAAAAACCGCGCAGAAAATCCATCACGCCTGCGGGCAACACCAAGAGCACCGGCATATGAGCGCTGCGATAAAGATCCTCTAATAAACCCGGAATCCAGTCCGCACTGGCGATCATGATGTGCGCAAACCAGACACCGCAGATCGCCCAGTCCATATTGGAAGCCAGCGCGCGCGGCGCCATATTATGGCGGTCGTAAATACGCATAAAACCGAAATGCTGACGCAGAAAATGCCAGGGGTCCCAGAGGGAAAGAAAAATATAGAGGTATAAAAAATATTCGACCGGATAAGCGCGCAGATTCAGATAGATCAGCACGCCTGCGGAAAAAAGCAGCGGGATCACAGGGCCGAGAATAAAACTCCATTTAAACCGGCGGAACAGATCCACATCGCCATAAATGCGAATAAACGTCGGCATATGGTGGGCCACCGTCAACACTATATGCGCGGTGATCACCAGCGCCGCGCCCTTCTGTGCGCCGTAATGCTGCATGGCGACAAGCGCCAATGCCAGCGCAATTAAGGGTGCGGCAATAATCAGCAGCGTGTCCTGCAACGGATCCAACACCCAGTTCTGCCCGGGTCGCCGACGCGAGGAGGAGACAAAAAAAGCGGACTGGTTGTGCGCCAGCCCGAGTGCGGTTGTAACTTTGGTAAGGGGGTCAATCATGCTCATGCATTGGTAAATGACGAGCTTCCAAACAAAAACCCTACCCACCGTATAGAGCTGGAAAGTTGCTTTTCAAAAGCTCAAAAAGTAATCTCGCGGCCCCCAACTTCGACAAGTCATACATGCCCCCGGACCAACTTCTCGTTTTTCTCACCGTCACCCTGCTCCTCTCCGCCAGTCCAGGCCCGGTGATGTTATCGGCTATGGCGAATGGGGGGATTTATGGGGTGCGGCATGCGCTTTGGGGCATGGTGGGGGCGACGGTGGGCAATTTGTCGCTGATCGCCCTGTCGATTGCCGGTATGGCGCTGGTGTTACAAAGTTCCGAGATGCTGTTTCGCATCATCCAGTGGGCAGGCGCTGCGTATCTGGTGTGGCTGGGGCTGAAGATCGCTAGGCAATCGGTGGAGGGCGAATTTGCCACCGGCAAGGCGATGCGCGACAGCGGCTGGCAGTTGTTTATCAAGTCCTTTGGCATCGCCGTAAGTAATCCAAAAGGATTACTTTATTTTGGCGCGCTGTTTCCACAATTTATTTCGCCGGCGCGAGCCTTGTTGCCGCAGCTTTCGCTTTTGGTCGGCCTGTTTGTGGTGATCGATTTGATCTCCATGCTGATCTACGCCAAGAGCGGTAGTTTTATCGTCAGCTGGTTGCGCAGTCCGCAGCACCGGAAGTGGTTCAATCGCATCGCCGGCGGCGCTTTGATCGCCGCTGGTATCGCAATGGCAATTCTTTGAATATCGAGGGAGACATCATGAAGGTTATTGATCTGCGCACGTTTATTCCCAGTAAAGATTACGAGCAATCCAAGTCTTTTTATCAGGCACTGGGATTTTCCATGAGCTACGTGTCAGAGGATCTTTCCATCTTCCAAAATGGGCCATGCACATTCTTTCTGCAGCGGTATTATCAGGAAGCATTCGCGCAGAACCTGATGCTGCAAATGATCGTCGCCGACATTGAAGAAGCCTACGCTGTGATTGCAACTCTGCAGAATTTTGATATCCGCTTTCAGCCGATCAAACAGGAACACTGGGGCAAGGTTGTGTATTTGTGGGGACCGGCCGGCGAGCTTTGGCATGTCACCCAACTGAATCAGTAACGAATCACTTCTCCCTGCAGCGGCGGTGTGCTCTTGGGCACGCGGCGGTTGTCGGTCACGGCCTCAAAGCCGCTGGCAATTTTAATCAAGGTGGGCTCACTCCAGGGACGACCGAGAATTTCCAGGCCGACGGGCAGACCTTTGGCGGTAAAACCCATAGGCACGATCAACGCTGGCAGACCGGTATTGGGGCTTAGCTGGTTCGGCACGTATTGACGCTCGGGATCTGTGCGCGGGCCTATTTTCAATGGCCCGGCAAGTTTGTGCGGAAATATGAGCGCATCCAACTGATAGCGATCCAGCAATGCAATCACCATGTCGCGTAATGCGATGCGACCTTGCAGCGTTGCGCGATAACCAGGATCGCGATCCAGATCGATAGGATTATTGAGCGCTTCCACGTCATTGGGGCGAGTGGGAATACCGGCGTGGCCGAGCAGCAACTGGCGCGCATTTTTAAACGGATAATCCGGTCCCTGCTGTGCCAGATATGCGTCTATGGCGGCGATGCGTTCATAGCGGCTCGGTGAACTGTTGATCTGCAGATAATTCACTAAATCAATATTCAGCGAGACCGGTTCAAATACCTTCGCGCCGTTATCGGCAAAAACTTTTATGGCGCTTTTTGCCATTTCCACCACTTGCGGATCGACCGGGGAAAAATCCCACGCTTCTTTCAGCACACCTACCCGCGCGCCTTTTAAACCATTTTTATCGAGAAAACTTACATAAGGCTGCTCCGGTATTTTGCCGAGACTATTGGCGGTCCAAAGATCGGCGCTGTCGAAGCCGGCAACCACATCGAGGGTAACGGCGAGATCGTACATGCTGTGGCTCATGGGACCACCGCGCTCACCCGTGATATAGCTCCACATCTGCCCGGCGCGACTGATCAAACCAGACGTTGTGGAGAGACCAAATAAATTGCTGTCGCTGGTCGGCGTGCGGATGGAAAAACCGGTTTCGCTGCCCAAACCCACCTTGCCGAAATGCGCCGCGAGACCCGCGCCTGTTCCAGCGCTGGACCAACCCGGTGTACGGTCGAGAGCAAAGGGATTTAATGTCGAGCCGCCCAAGGTACTGCTCGCCATAATATCCGGCTGCGCGTACCAATCGCTCTGATTCACCTTGGCCAGAATAATCGCGCCCGCATCGCGCAGGCGTTTCACCATGGCGGCGTCTTTCGCGGGAATCACTTCCTTCAGCGGCGCATAGCCGCCGGTGGTGGGCATGTCATAGGTGTCGAAAACATCTTTCACGATCACGGGAATACCGTGCAGCGGCGAACGCGGACCTTTTTCTTTGCGCTCCTTATCCAGCGCGCGGGCAATTTCCACCGCGTTGGGGCTGATGGCGAGCACCGCGTTAATTTTTGGACCTTTTTTATCGTAGGCTTCGATCCGGGACAAATACATGTTCACCAGCGCTTCTGCGGTGAGTGCCCCTTTGTCCATGGCGGCCTGCAGATCGCCGATGCTGGCCTTGGTGAGTTCTATTTCCTCTGCCGCCAAAGTCGCGAACATGAACATCACAAAAATACAGATCAGATCTCGCATCCGACGCACAAAAAATTTCTCGGCCATAAGGCCTCCTTGAGTAAATCGAACAGAGCAGCACAAGCGGGAATTTCCCTGTGAGACGCCGGCGCCGCTCTCGCACCCCACCCGGGTGGGGGCGAAGAAACCTTGCGCGTCTTTTCACCAAACCCGTCTTTTCACCAACCCCATTGTGTCCTTCTGGAGAGAACTCCCTTGTACCCGCCCCGACCGCGTTTCCGTGCAATTCTGATCTATGGCGGCTTTATTGCTGGCGCCCTGATTTCCTCCGCCAGTTTCGCCGCCTCTCCATTCAAGGTTGAAGAAGCCACCATCGCCTCGATTCACAAAGCCATCCTGGCCAAGGAGCTGACCTGCAGCGAATTGGTAGGGCTTTATCTCAAGCGCATACACGCTTTCAACGGCCCTGGTGTCGAGGAACCGGAAGGCATTCTCGGCCCCATCAAAACAATTCCTCATGCCAAAGGAATCAATGCACTCGGCACTTTGAATTTGCGACCCGCCAATCGGGAAAAATGGGGCTTCGACGCGCGCAAGGCCCGCAGCATGACCGATGCGGCGGATAATGATGCGGCGATGCCGGATGCGCTGGAAATCGCCGCGAAGCTGGATAGGGATTTTGCCAAAACAGGAAAATTGAGCGGCCCGCTGCATTGCGTGACCATCTCCATAAAAGATCAGTACGACACCTTCGATATGCGCACCACGTCCGGTGCCGATGCGGATTATGCAAATGACCGGCCGCCAAAAGATGCCACTTTTGTAAAACGCCTGCGCGAGGCCGGTGCGATTATTCTGGCCAAGGCCAATATGGGTGAATATGCATCGGGATTCCGCAGCGCTTTTGGCGGCACCTCGGTCAATCCCTACGACACTGAACGTGTCCCCGCCGGCTCCAGCGGTGGTTCGGCGACCTCCGCTGCGGCGAATTTCGTCACCGTTTCCATAGGGGAAGAATCCGGCCCCTCCATCCGCGGCCCGGCGCAGTACGCCAACACCGTCGGTATTTCGCCGACACAGGAACTGGTCAGCCGCATCGGATTATTTAACCGCGGCTTAAATACCCGTACCGGGCCCATCACAAGAACCGTGGAGGATGCGGCAAAAGTACTCACGATAATCGCCGGTTACGATCCTGAAGACGAACTCACAGCGTTTGCTCTCGACAGAATGCCGGATGAGCCTTATGAAAATCATCTCGGCAACAAAAGCCTGAAAGGTATTCGCATAGGCGTAGTGCGCGAATATATGGATAAAAAAGTTTTCGACAGCCCTCTGTATGCAAGCAATATCGCCATTGCGGAAAAAGCCATAGAGGATTTGCGCAAGCTCGGCGCCACAATTATTGAGCCGCCGGAGGAAGGACTGTTCACCGCTTATATCCGCCGCTATAACCCCAGCCTGCAAAACACCACCTGGACCAAATTGTTTCCGGAATTATTTCCCGTTGACGCCGCCGGAGCAGCCAAGGAGGACCAAGTCAATAAACTCGTGGCCATGCGCATGGATCCGAACAAAATGCCGGAAAGTATCACCTTGCGCGATCTCGGCGCCGCGGCAATCACAGGAGAAAACAAATACGGTTTTAATCTTTATCTCACCGAACGCGGTGATGCAAAGATAAAAACCATCGACGATCTTATTAATCACTCGCGGTTTTTTAACGATATTTTCGAGGGCGACAAAAAAGCCACCCTGATGCGCAACAATGAAGCGCGCGTATACGACAACACACTGCGTTTACAAAAGCGATTTGCGGTGCAGCAGATTGTCCTGCAGGCCATGGCGGAAATGGAGCTCGACGCAGTGGTCTACCCCACCGGCTTGATTCCACCGCGCAAAATCAATACGCCGAGGGATCCGAATTTCAACGGCATCAGCAATTACGGTATGTGGAATTATCTCGGCGTACAGGGATTTCCCGCCATCACCGTGCCGGCCGGATTTACCAAGGAAGTTTGGGACCGTATAGCCGACCCCAAAATTCCGCTACCGAAAACCCTCGCCCCCGACCAAACCATCCCGACAATTCTGGTAGGGCCGGTAAAAGCAAAACTGCCGGTGGGAATCGATTTTCTCGGCCGGCCCTTTTCCGAGCCGATGCTGTTGAGAATTGCCTATGCCTACGAGGCCGGCACAAAACACCGGCAGCAGCCAGTGGATTTCGGCCCATTAAAATGAAAGCGACCATCGTATTTGACCCAAAATGGAAAACGATATGAAAAACAAATTTGTTTCCGCGGGAATGCTCCAGCTGGCCATCGCCAGTTTGCTATCGGCAAATCAGAGTCTCGCCGCCGCCAAATTCCAGATCGAAGAAGCCACCATTACAGATATTCAAACCGCCATTCAGAAAAAACACACTACCTGCAAACAAGTAGTGGAAGCTTATATTGAGCGCGCCAAGGCGTATAACGGTGTCTGCACGGCGCTGGTGACAAAAGACGGTGCGGATATTCCAGCGGCAAATGGATATGTGCGCGCCGGCGCGCCGCTGAGTTTTCCCACCAAGACAGTAAAAGTCGATACGATATTTCCGGACCTGACGCGCTACAAAGGTCTGCCGATGGAATTCGGCCGCATGGAACCCACCGTGTCCGATCCATCGGTTTTCACCCAGATCGGCATGCGCGTGGGCATTCCCAATGCCGGTCAGTTGAATGCGCTGGAGACGCTGAATATCCGCGGCGAGCGCTCCGTCACCTGCAAAGGCAAATTCGATGCGCATCCCTCCACAGGTCCATTGCCGGCAGGTGCGCCAGCAGTGTGTGAACAATTCCGGCAGCTGCCGGACGCGCTGGAGCGAGCAGCGGAATTAGATGCGCAATACGGTGCGAAACCCGATTTAAAAAATCTGCCCATGTATTGTGTGGTCACCGCGGTAAAAGATCCTTACGACACCAAGGACATGCGCACCACCGCCAATAATGATGTGAATTTCGCCATGGATGTACCGCCGACGGATGCCGCCATAGTGGCGCGCCTGCGCGATAAAGGCGCGATTATTTATGCAAAATCCATCGCCCACGAATTCAACGGCGGTCCAGGCAATCCCGGTGGCGACGCCAAATCCAAAACCCGTCCCATGGGTGGCGGTCTGGGCTTGGGGTCCTGGGGTGGTCAACCCTGCAATCCCTATGACACGGAGCGGGTTCCACGCGGCTCCAGCAGCGGCTCGGGTGTCGCCATAGGGGCGAACCTCGCCACCATCGGTATTTGCGAGCAGTCCGGCGCATCCTGTCAGGGCCCCGCGTCGCGCAACGGCATAGTCACGCTGCTGACCACCAAAGGTTTGTTGCCGGATGGCGGCGGTCTCGGTTACCAATGGTTCAACGACCGTGCCGGCATTCACGCGCGCACCATGAAAGACGCGGTGCTGGTACTCGATGCGGTAAAAGATCCCGAGCTGGGATTTTTCGATTCGGGCGATCCATTCGCGGTGTTGCCACCGGCGCTGATACCCCAGGTTCCTTACGCCAGTTTTGCACTGGATGTAAAACAATTGAAGAAAAATAAAAAGCCGCTTCAGGGAATGCGAATTGCAATTTTGCGCGAGCATATGGTGACGCCCACGCGCAATCACGAAACTATCAACGCGCAGATCGAAGATGAAATCAAAACCGTGCTGCGCGACCAGTTGGGTGCGGAATTGATTGAGACTGTAGCGACGGGAGCCAAGGACGATCCGGAAATTCCCAACCTCGCCTTTTCCTTTAACGACGCTCTGGCGGAAATTCTGCCGCGCCTGATGCCGGAAATTTTCACCCGCCGCAACGAGCAGGGTGAGCTGGCATTTGCTGTGCCGGGCCACGATGTCACATCCAAAGAATATCTGGTGCAGCTGAGCCTGCGCAAAGCGCCGCTCACCGATGCTGTCAATATGGTGAATTTCGCCAATTTCGCCAGTCTTCCCTGCCGCCTGTGCCCGGACACGGTTTTCGAATTCGACCGCTATCTCGCTGCGCGCGGCGATGCGCGGGTCAAAAATTGGGGCGACTGGGTGGCTAACGCGAAATTCCGCGAAGACGCCTCCCGCGCCGGAGCGGAAAACTGGTTGCGCTACAAAGGCACGACCGAACCTGGTAAAGCCGATGCCCTCGCGCGCAGTTACGTCGCACGCCTGGCGCTGCAACGCGTCATGCTGGAAAATAAAATCGACGCTTTCGTGCATCCTGAAAATACGGTTCCCACCCCCAAAATTATGGGTCCCAATGTGGGCGCGATCAGCCTCGACAGCATCTCACCGTTTTTTCAGATTCCGCGCATTGCCATTCCCGCCGGCATGACGGATGTGATCTATGAACCGCAATACGCGCTAAATGCTGAGCAAACGGATTATATTTCCGTGCTGCCGCAGAGCGTGGCAAAAACCAAATTGCCGCAACCCATGCCGATTTCCATTACCTTTTTCGCCGGCCAAGGTGATGAGCCGGTTTTGATCAAAGTGGGCACAGCCTACGAGAGTGCCACCCAACACCGCGCCCCACCGCCGATGTTCGGCGCTGTAAGCACGCGGTAAAAATGCAAACAGGCAGCGGGAGCGCTGCCTGTTTTTGCACTGCAAAAAGTCATCCCTCCCTCTTTTAATAATCTTCCTGACTTCCTGCGGCAACGCCACAGTTCCCACCGTGACCGCGACCCGGTGCGCGCTTTTGCCAACCTGCATGGCTGCCACAGAATAAATTTGATAACCCTGTCAAAGAAGTTTGGATTGCATTTTGTCAGGCGCCAACGTCAACTGGTCGTAACAAAGTTGCTTTATTTTTACCCTGTTCCCTAAAGTGGAGCGCTCAGTTTTCTGCCCATAACTGCATAATCAGGGCATAAAAAATCGTTAGTTATAAATAATAACGATGAAGACATTACCGCTTGTGTCTTCCGCCATGGGACATGGAATCAGGTGCGGTTGCGGCAAAAAAATCGGCTGCCATCGCGGATTCCAGAGTGAAATCATTGCCTTTTCACGCACAAACATAGGAAATGCGCCACATGAAAAAAGCCCTATCCCAGTCTCTTTTATTTGCAACGATTTTTCTGGGTCACGCTCAGGCACAGTCACCACAAAATTGTGGTTATCAACTCGATATCGGCACTCGCAACATAACCCCGGCTGGTTATAACGGCTGGGCCAGCCTCACCAATATTTCCGGCCCACCGGCGTCCCAGTTTGAAATCCTCTTGGATATGCACGGCGGCACTCTGCATAACGTCATGCAGGCGGAATACACCCAAGTGGACGGCGGTTATCGGGTGACTGAACCAAAACAATTGGCAAAAAAGCCGATTGCGGTGGGTAAGTCTCATGATTTTTCATTTTTGGGGAAAGGTGCTTTTTTGGGTGCAAAGCCCTATCTGATTTCCATCAACGGTGTTAAATGCGATACCGCAGCGCCGCAAATTGGCTTGCATGTCAGTCAGACACTGTTCACCTCGGCCGGGAATCTCCTGCTCAGCGCCACTGCCTCGGACAATGTTGCCGTGAGCAAAGTGGTGTTTTTGCGCAACGGTGAGGTGATCGGCGAAGCCACATCCCCGCCTTATTCCCTCGACGTGAATATTTCCGCCTCATTAAACGGCCGCAATGCGTTTACCGCAGTTGCTTATGATCACTCCGGCAATACCACCACGGCGGAGGCAACCCAGGTGTTTGCCGCCATCGGCAATCGCTTTTTAGGCACGGCGCCGGGCAGCAATGCGGACTACATTCACGCCGCCACCTATTTCAATCAAGTCACCCCGGAAGACGCCGGCAAATGGGGCAGTGTGGAAGCCGCCCGTGATGTGATGGACTGGACGGCGCTGGATCAGGCGTATGACTTCGCCCAGAGCAACGGCTTTCCGTTCAAATTGCACACCTTGATCTGGGGTCAGCAGGCACCCGCCTGGATGGATAATCTTTCACCCCAGGAACAGCTGGAAGAAATCCACGAATGGATGTCTCTGCTGGCACAGCGTTATCCCAATATCGACAGCATTGACGTGGTAAACGAACCTCTGCACACGCCGCCAACTTTTACCCAAGCGTTGGGTGGCGCCGGTGTGACGGGCTGGGACTGGGTCGTCACCTCGTTCGAACTCGCGCGGGAATATTTCCCCGATGCGCAATTGCTGATTAATGATTACCAGGTATTAATCCTGGAACAATTTTCCTACGAGTACCTGGAAGTCATCACGCCTTTGCTGGAGCGCGGTCTGCTCGATGGCATTGGTGTGCAGGCGCATTTTCTTGAGCGCGCGGACGTGGCAACTGTTGCTGCCTCTCTGGCGAATTTAGCCGCAACCGGCCTGCCGATTTATGTTTCCGAATTCGATCTGAATATTGCCAACGACGCGTTGCATGCGAATCGTATGCGCGATCTGTTCACCACTTTTTGGAACAATTCCTCGGTTGTCGGCCTGACAAATTGGGGACACCTGCAAGGTGACGTCTGGCAGGAACACGCTTATCTCATCCGCGCGGATGGCAGCCATCGCCCCGGCTTTGATTGGATGTTGTGTTACTACGCCGGCGGCACCAATTGCAGCGTGCCCACCTACGAACCCACCGGCTGGCATGGCACCGCCACCAACGGGTTGTTGCTGGAGGCTGAACACTATGACGAAGGCGAAGGGTTGATCGCCAGCGGCGACGTGGTGGCCTACACCAACAACGGCCACTGGCTCAGCTTCAAGAAAGTGAATTTCCTCGGCGAGTGGAACAAGATTTCCGTCACCTATATGAAAGGCAGTCCCGACGCAGGTTCGATTTCCCTGCATCTGGGCAACCTCGAAACGGCACCGGTAATGGAAATCGCTCTGCCGCCCACCGCTGGCTGGGGCAGCGCAGAAACCATCGAACTCGACTGGCCAACGCTCGCCGACGAACAGGATTTGTATGTGCGTTTTAACGGCGCCTACGGTGTGGCGAATCTGGATTCCATTCGTTTCCATCCGCCGCTGAGCGAGCCTGGATTGGGGCCGAATCTGGTGGCCAACCCCGGTTTTGAAAACGGCACCACCAGCGGCTGGTTCACCTGGGACGGCCAACTCTCCGCCACCAATGCGTTTGCTTACCAGGGCAATTACAGCCTGCAGCTGAGCAACCGCTCCGGCAACGGGCCCGCGGCTTATTCCCTGCAGGGACTGGTCACGCCCGGCGCAACCTATGAAGTCAAAATGTTTGTATCCATCGGAGGGGCGGCGTCGGCCAATATCAACGTCACCTCGAAAATCGGCTGCACTGGCGACGACACCTACAGCTGGTTGATCAATCCCACTGCGGTAACGGAAGGGCAATGGATACAACTCACCGGCCAATTGACGGTGCCGCAGTGCGGTTTGTCGGATTTGCTGATTTACGCCGAAGGTCCTGCGGGCGGCATCGATATTTTTATTGATGAAGTTTCCGTGCGGGAAGTGCAAGCGCAAAACCTGATGCCCAACGGCGGTTTTGAAAATGGCTCAACCGCCGGCTGGTTCAGCTGGGACGGCTCCGTTAACGCCACCACCAGTCCGGTCAATAGCGGCAATTACGCGTTGGAGTTGAGCGGTCGCGGAGGCAATGGTCCGGCGGCTTACAGCCTCACATCTTTACTGGTACCGGGCAACAGCTACGCCATTAGCATGGCGGTGACAATCCAGGGCGCGACGCAGGCTCCGGTCAATATCACGCAGAAAATCGAGTGCGAGGGCAATGCCAATTACACTTGGCTGGCAAATACCAATGCAGTGATTGAAGGCGAATGGACGACGCTCAGCGGCGTTTTAACGGTGCCCAATTGCCAGATCACCGATCTGCTGATCTTTGTCGAAGGACCGGCGGGTGGAATCAATATTTATGTGGATGATGTGCAGATAAGCGCGCAATAAATTCCGTTCTTTTCATAAAGCCGCATTCTCAGGAGTGCGGCTTTTTTATTTTCTCGCCGATAGTAAAAGCGTTTTTATTTTTGTGAAAGAACCGGCAGCAACTCTACGATGTCGGACTCCGGCAGACGACAGGCCATCTGCAACACACCTCTTTCGGGATGAAAATCATAACTGGCGACTTTTGCCTGCTCGCGCGGCAGAACGGTCGAGACGTTATCCGACGTCAAATCCAGCCGCTGCACCGCAGATTCACGACATGGGCCTCCCGCAACAAAATAAACCGCGTTTTCCGTCAGGCGTAACAACTGGCTGTTGCTTGGCAGATTCGCACTGATTTGCCGCGGATTTTGTTGCGTCTCTGCCAACAGCCAAAGCCCGCGCTGACCGGTGTACTGAAAATACAGTGCGCCCTTGAGCTCCCTGACAGTGCCAACGGAGCCGAAGGTGAGTTGTTTTTCCGCACCGTTTTTCAAGTCGCGCCGCCAGATATTGCGCGCATCGTTGTTTTGTCGAATAAACCAGAGGGTGCGGGTGGTCGGCTCATAGCCGAGCATTTCCCTGCGGCTCGCAGCATCCGACAGAACTTGCGCCGAGCGCGCCGTAAAATCGTATTGCCAGATCGAACCGCCCGTGCGATACAGCAGAAAATCCCGCTGCGCCGGCCAAATAATCTGCTCCGGCCGCACCGCAAGCTTGGCCAGCACCTCCTCTTGCCGATCCCGCCAACGGGTTAATTGATATTGATCGTTCTGCCCTGCGACAAACACAATCGCATCACCTTCCGGCGCCAGGGCTGGCTGGCCGATGATTGGCGATTGCGCGGCAATAGGGTTGATCTGGCCACTAAAATCGAGCAGCTGAAAATCGGATTTAACGAGGCTCGCGGTCAACAAAATACTTTTGCCATCGCGGCTGTAGCGCGGCCTGTCGAGCGTAAAACCGGGTGCGACGGAATATTGCAAAGGCGTTAATTCGCCGGATAAATCAAGACGGGAGAGTTTTTTACTGTCTTTTTCCCATAGCAGAATTCCACTGCCGTCCGGCACCCAACTGATATCCAGCGCCGCCGTCGGCACAGACGCAACCGTCAGGCGCTGCTGGCGGGCATTCAGAATCTCAATTTGAACCTGACTGCGCTGGCGACTTACCACGGCGGCAAGTTTGTCGTGCACCGTGCTTTGCTGCGGTACAAAACCCGACTCCAGTTGATTTACCACCGACAGAGCCTGTTCCGCGATCAAATAGCGGTAGCGTTCATTGGTGGAACCAGGGCCGAGAGAGGCCACGAACTCCAGAGTATTGTCATCCCACCAGGTCACGCTCTCGACCGCGCCCTGCCACTGGCTGAGCAGGTTTTTTTCCAGCAGCCGTTCACCGCGAAAATCCAGGGTGAAAATATGGAAGGTGTAGAGATAGTTCGGCTTCTCAAAATAATCCGGGCTCCAGGGCAGCCCCTCCGCCCGGCGAATCTCGGTCGCCACCAGATTGCGGCCGCTGGGAGACCAGGCGAGATCGACCCAGAAGCCATCCACTCCGGCGAGCACCCAATCGGCGCCACCTGCCTCGCGAATCAGGATCTGGCTTTGCGATCCTCCCTCCGTCACCGAGTCGCTCAGAAAGGCGATGCGCCGGCCATCCGGATGCGGTTCGGCGTGGCGGTCGCGCTTGCCGTCGATAGCCAGCGGCTGTGCCGCCGCATACGCCGTCTGGGTGACCTGGGCAAACGTTGGCTTCTCCACGCCGCCCTGCTCACCGGCAAACCAGATAAGCACCCCGAACAAGCCGAGCAGCAGAGACAAGCCAATCAGCGCTGCGGCGCGCCCGCGCCGCGCCACGGGTTCGGCCGGCGGTGGCGGGACCGTTTCCTCCGGCTTTATTTCTACCGGGGCAAAATCCACCGGCACCACCAACTGGTAACCGCGCTTGGAGAAATGGGCGACGAATTCACGTGCACCGGCGAGCTCCGCCAGTGCATTGCGCAAGGTGTTCATGCTTTTCTGCACGGACGCATGGGTCACCACCCGCCCCTGCCACACCTGATCGAGCAATTCATCATTGCTCACCACCCGATCGCGGTGGCGTGCGAGGTAGCACAGCACCGCCATGACCTTGGGCTGCAACGATAACGTGCGCCCCTGCAGGGAGAGAGTGTTGTGCTGTGGCGACACCAGTATGTCGTCCAGCAGAAATGATGATTGATCGTCTTGAGTCACGTCCGGCAACCGTTGTCTTAGCGTTTGGATTCCGCTCGATTACCCCGTTCGAGCTGTAGTCATTCTGCCCCACGGAGCTCTGACCACACAAGTTAAAACGACACGAAAGGAATTCACAACCATTTGTTTTTAAAGAGGTTTATTTTGGTAAGCGAAAGGTATGGCAGTTGTCCGCCGAGGGTCAGTGAATCTCCAGCGCTCTGTCTTAGAGTGACACCATGCCAGCCCCAATCAGGGCGATGGCGAAAACCCGCAAGTCAGCAGGAGTCGTTATGAAAATCCAAGCCTTTATGAGCGCTCTCGCGCTTTCCGCAGTTGTCTGCCAAGCGGCGGCTGAGCCTCCGCAAGCTTATATCAACGAGAACTTCGGCTTTAACGTAAAAGGTTACAGCTATAACCAATCCGAGTTTCCCTGCGATATTGATAAGAATCTGGTCGCCCTGCTGCTCGAACGCGGCAACAAGCAGGGGCTGCGTCTGGAAGCGGCGCGCACCGCCGATAAGCTCCGCAACGGCACCATCCCGGTGATCGCCATAGACGTGGAGCAGCTGGTGCTCGGCAGCAAAGAGCACACCTACGGCGCCGAACCCCATTCGACCTTGCCGAAAGTCCAGGTTACCGCGGCGGTGATCAAGGGGCATGAACTGGTCACCGCGAAGCACACCTGCGCCATTGCGACCCTGAACCAACTGACCCCCTCCAGCAATGTGCTCGACCTCGGCACTAGCTCCACCGTCTGCTCGGTAACGCGTCGCTGCCTGAGAGACCTGAGCAAAGACATCATCGACTGGGCGGCACCACAATTGAATTGACAGCCCACTTGGGCTCAGGGATGAGCCCCTTTTTCTTCCGCGCGCAAAATCATCGCGCAGCTTCCCCCAAAATCAGCGCGCAGCTTGCTCCCAAAAACATGCGCAGCTTCCTCCCAAAATAATCGCGCAGCTTCCGCCCAAATCATCTCGCAGATTCTCACAGGATTTATCCGATATAACGCCAATCCTGTCGGTCGCACGCAGGTATATATTGTCTTTATCCAACCGCCGTTATTTACCGGCGAAGATTACAATCCTGTTATGTGTGATTCAGTTGTTGGACTCCGCCGGTATATCCGTTTACATTCGCTGCCCATCTTCAATCGGACTGCGCTAATTCGCAGCTGCAAATGGATCATCAATTTATGACTTCAGTAAAACCCGGCTTCGCGATACTCGGTCTTTTATTGGCCCCTCTGACTGCCACCGCGGCACAGCCTATCGATTTTGAAATCGGCGGCCAGGTGCAGGTGGACGCCTCCTTTTTCAACGGTGCGCATAACGCCAATTTGAAAGGCAGTGAATCCGGCGTGCGCCGTGCGCGCCTTGGCCTGAGTCACGAATCGAAAAAAGGCTGGGAAGGGGAATTCGAAATTGATGTGGACGATGAAGCAAATGAAGTCAGCATCACCGACGCCTACGTGAGCTACACCGGATTCGGTTTAGGCAATATCACCTTCGGCAAGATGAAAGAACCGTTCGGCCTCGAAAACACCACCGGCTCGAAAAACATCAACACCATCGAACGCAGCATTGTGACCGATGCTTTCAAACCCGGTCGCAATCCCGGCCTGCTGTTCTCCCGCTCGCGCGATCTCTACTCCTTTGACGCCGGTGTATTCAAGGCGGCCGAAAATGAGCAGGGGCTGGACAGCTACGCTGTTACCACTCGCATCGCACTGCATCCGGTGAATAGGGAAAGACGGCTTGTCCACTTGGGTTTCAGCGGCTCTGAGCGGGACATGGGAGAAACCCGTTATCGAATCAACGAACCGTTGGAAGTGGCGCCTGCGGCAAACATCATCGAAAGCAGAAGAATCGATACCGACAGCATTACCCAATATTCTCTCGAAGGCGCATTGGTGTTCGGCCCTTTCTCCATCCAGACGGAATGGATGGAACAGGAAATAACACCACTTGAAATTGAGGGCGAACAACCGGCGAACACCACCTATTCCGGCCACTATGTGCTGGCAAGTTATTTTCTGACGGGTGAATCACGCACTTACAAAAAAGGCTCGTTTAGCAGCGTTAAACCCATTCGCGAATCCGGCGCTTGGGAACTGGTGGTACGCAGCAGCAGCATAGATCTCGACGATTTCGAAAATACGGTAACCGCCGACACCATCACCGTAGGCGTCAACTATTACGCCACCGGGCGAGTGCGCCTCATGTTGCACGCGGCGAAATCCGATATCGAAAGTCCGGTTGAAACCGAGACAGGCAAAGCCGAGTCCTTGACCTTCCGCGCGCAATACGCATTTTAAATCCCCCGAAATCATCCAAATTTAACCTCTTAGCCATGTTTTTTTGTCGAGCAAAAAACATGGCTGCAATTTGTTTGACTGTGCTCACAAGTTAATCTTTTGTGACGGGCTTCAAGGTTTTTAAGCCAGTATATTAATGCGGCGAAAATCGCGAGATGCGGCCAAACAAGAAAAAGCGGCCATAAATCATATAATTATCCCCCTTCTTCATGAGCGAAAACCCGCTCATCCCGCGAATTCGCCTCAGCGTACGACAAGCAAAAACGCTTTATTAAGCAAAAACGCTTCAGTGCCACACATCAAAAGGAGAATTATCATGTCATTGTTCAATTACCATGCTCTGGCGTCCGCCGTCAGCCGTTACGGCTGCATGGCGGTGCTCGTCGGAACTTTAGCGGCGTGCGGAGCCACAGACGGCGGCGAAGAGTCAAGCTCCAGCAGCTCGTCATCCAGCTCTAGCAGCTCGTCCAGTTCGTCATCCAGTTCCAGCAGTTCATCCTCAAGCTCAAACAGCTCGTCTTCCAGCTCCAGCAGCGCGTCGTCCAGCACCTCAAGCTCCTCCAGCTCCAGCGGTACTCCCGGCGATAATCTGGCCATCAACGGCGATGTCGAAAATGGCACAACCAACTGGGGCAACCGCGGCGCGGTCATCGAGCGCACAACGGCGGAAAAATACGCCGGCAGTGCCAGCTTGTTCGTCACCGGCCGCACCGCTTTTTGGCAAGGCGCCACCTTCAGTGTGCCGCTGACTTCCGGAAATTCCTACGACGTTTCGGTATGGGTCAAACTCGCTGAGGACGCGCCCACAGCCACTGTGAAAATCACCGGCAAACTGGTGGATGACGAAGACGACTCCACTTATAACGAATACACCGAAATCGCCATCGGCACCGTCAGTTCCAGTGAGTGGACACGCCTGAGCGGCACCTATGTGCCACAGGGACAATTCGAAACCTTTATTTTCGAAACACCCGAGGAATTCCAAACGGTCAGTTTCTATCTCGACAATTTGGAAATTTTGGGCGAAGTCGATCCCGTTGATCCAATCCCCGGCCCAGAGCCCGGTGAAGGCTTGGCGAGCGCGGCGGATTTCCCAATTGGAGTTGCAGTGGCGCTCGACAATTCACGCAATGCCAATCTGCTGACCAACACCGCGATCCAAACCATCGTGGCGGCTAATTTCAGCCAAATCAGCGCGGAAAATAATATGAAGATGAGCTACTACAACGAAACCACTTTCGCGAACGCGGAAGCGGAGCAAATGATCAGCTGGGCGAATCAAAACAATATCGGCGTACACGGCCACGCATTGGTCTGGCACCCCGACTATCAATTGCCGAGTTGGGCGCGCACACCAGACGCCAATTTCCGTGCGCGCTTTGAAGCCCACGTGCGCGGAGTCGCGCGTAAACATCGCGGTCAATTAGAAAGCTGGGATGTGGTTAACGAAGCCTTGAGCGACGGTGGCGAGCCCTATCGTGATTCCGTGTTCTACCGTCAGTACAACGGCATCGACTACATCGCCAATGCATTCCGTTGGGCGCGCGAAGAAGACCCCGATGTCGACCTGTACTACAACGACTACAACACTGAGGCAAACGGCGCTAAAACTCAGGCCCTGGTTACTCTGATCAGCGAGCTACTGAGCAGCGGCGTACCGATTGACGGCGTAGGTTTCCAGATGCACGTATTGCCGGATTGGCCTTCCATTACCGATATTCGCGCATCCTGGCGTGCGATTATGGATCTGGACCCTAACCTCAAAATCAAGCTCACCGAATTGGACGTGCGCACCAACAACGCCTATTCCGACCCGCCGCGCGTCGAGCAAAGCTGTGACAGCAGCTGCTTGCAACAACAGAAACAGCGCTATAAATCCATTATCGCCGCGTATCTGACCGACGTGCCTGCCGCCCGCCGCGGTGGTATTACCGTTTGGGGTGTTGCCGATAATCACAGCTGGTATTCCGACTATGAAGAAAACGGCTTGCAGATGGTTGACTGGCCATTGCTGTGGAACAGCGACCTGCAAACCAAACCTGCTTATGACGGCGTTTGGGAAGCACTCCAAGGCCTCTGATAGTATTTGCTGAACTTCCCCAGGGCGCTTCGGCGCCCTTTTTTATTTCTATAAATGATCCTACCGAATGATTTATCAGAATTCCCATAATTATCCGACCGAGTTTTTTAACGCATAAATTCCCTAATCTTAGCTCTAAAAAGCCCGCCAAAAATTCCCTGAATAAACTCAGTTAAATACCTTCGAAAGCCTCACAATTTGTGCAGACACACATATTCGCGCTCGTCCCACTGCTGGCAAACTTTCCGCGCACCATTACAAATCAATAACAACAGGAAACCACACCATGCGCACCCAACCCAAATTGCGCGGGGGCTGCTTTGCTCTCGCGCTGACTCTGATACTGGCCTCCTGTGGCGGTAATACTTCAACGAGCGGGAGTTCTTCTTCCAGCAGTTCTTCTTCGAGCTCTTCATCATCGAGCAGTTCGTCCTCAAGCTCGTCATCGTCGAGCTCTTCCTCCTCCAGTTCAAGCTCGTCATCTTCGAGCAGCTCCTCCAGCAGCAGCTCTTCATCCGGCAGCTTATCCAAATTCTGCCCAAGCAATTCCGCGTGCAAAATTCTGCCGCTGGGCGATTCGATTACGGATGGCGTCGGTGTAACAGGCGGCGGCGGTTACCGCATTGAATTATTCCGCCTGGCGACCGAAGCCGGAAGGGACATCACGTTTGTCGGCACCTTCGCCAACGGCCCGACCAATGTTGCCGGTGTACCTTTCCCGCGCAATCACGAAGGCGTCAGTGGCGAAACCATCGCACAAATTCATAACCGAGTGAGAAATCAGGCACTGCGGGATAATCCCAATATTATTTTGGTGCACGCCGGCACCAACGATATGTGGTCCGGCGCGAGCGGCGCACCCCAACGACTGGCAACCCTGATCGACGACCTCTTCACCCGCGCACCCAACGCGTTGATCGTGGTATCCAACATCATTCCCTGGCCACAAATGTCGACCGCTGTTAATCAATACAACTCGCAAATCACCAGTCTGATCAACCAGCGAATTAACGAAGGCAAAAATATCGTCTTCGTCGACCAAAACACCGGTTTCCCCAGCGGCGAACTAGCCGACGGCATCCATCCCAACACCCAGGGCTACGCCCGCATGGCGGCGAAATGGTATAACGCGATTTATGAGCATTTGGTTGATATCAACTGACAAGCCACAATAAAAATCGCCCCATAAAAAGCCCGCGGACTTACGCCTGTGGGCTTTTTCTTTTTCCGAGCACCGAACAAACCCCCTCCCCTTCTCAAGGGGAGGGTTGGGGTGGGGTTACACGGTGTCAGCCAACATCCCGACTCCTGCCCGTTTCCATAGCCACATCCACCAACTTGCCGAAGCCGGAAGGACGCTGTTTAATGTCAGCCGGAAATAAGAAATCGAACGTGATGCCCCCATCGGGGATGATTCTTACCTCCGCTCTTTAACCGATACGATACCAGCTAAAAAGATCCACTTATGAATAATGCGTTTCTTATTATACTTTCCATATTGCTATCTGGCTGTGTAACAGCAAAAGACCCCGCCAGAAGCTTTACAAATACCAATGTAGGTGTGCCAGACCACAAAAGAGCCGTGTTGGTACTGTACCGAAATATGGCCCCGCCACTAATTCACAACTCGAAAGCATTTATAAACGGAAAGCCCTATACAAACCTGCCGCTACAATCCTTCACCTGGCTATATGTCGATCCAGGAAAATATAATATAAAAATTAAAATCCTGAGTATTTTTCCAAGCGGCGCAGAAAAAGAGCTTCAAATCGAAGCGGGCGAATATTATTTCGCAAAAATAGTCGCCAGCCCAAGATTGTCAGGCAATGTTGTTTACAATGCATATGACATAAATATTGGCGGTTACGATGAAAAAATAACTGAGCTCATAGAATGCTGCAGATTTGTCCCAAAAAAATATTAGGAAGACCCTATACAGCATAGTAGCGGGGTGCATCAACATGGAAGCCAATGAAATGGATTTAGGTTCAATGGACGAAGATGCCACCGATTCCGTGGAATGGGGGCAGCTTTATTATCCATTTAAACACAACTCAGAAAACCGGAAAGAAAATGCACCAAGACGAAATAAAATCCCTCTTCGACCAACAAGCGGCAAACTACGACGCTCAGTGGGCGAAGACTGCGCCGATTCGGAATTGTTTGCATCTTTTGCTGGGTTCTGTGTTCGCAGAGCTGCCAGTCAATGCGAATATTCTGTGCGTTGGTGTGGGGACCGGCGACGAGTTGATCTACCTTGCAAACAGGAATCCTGGCTGGACGTTTACGGCGGTTGATCCTTCGGTTGGCATGCTCAATATTTGCCGGCAAAGGACTGAAAAAGAAGGCGTGGCTTCGCGATGCGTTTTTCACGAAGGCTATCTCAGCTCCCTTCCCGCCATTGCTAAATATGACGCCGCTACCTGTTTCCTGGTATCTCAATTTATTCTGGATGAAGCCGAGCGTTGCGGATTTTTTGCTGAAATCGCTGCTAGGCTCAAACCGCATGGCATTCTAGCCAGTTCGGATCTGGCATCTGATATTCAATCGCAGGAATACGATGTGCTGCTGCGTGCGTGGATGCATATGATGTCTGCGGCGGATATATCGCAGAAAGCAATCGAGCGTATGCGCAAGGCTTACGCCAATGATGTAGGCGTCCTGCCGCCAACAAAGGTGATGGAAATTATTAAGGCTGGAGGGTTTGAGCTGCCGGTTCAGTTTTTCCAATCCGGGCTGATACATGCCTGGGCGTCAAAACGGGCGGGAGAAAATTCCAAATAAAAGGTTTTTGAAGTTGTGAGCGGCCTGCTAGCGGCCGCTCACAACTTCAGCACTCTATCCGTCTCATCCGCGCCATTCCGACGCCCCCAACAGCTCTATCGCGGCGCGCTTCCGTTTTGAAGCGTCTTGATCAATTCGCGCACCCGGTTGGGATCTGGCATTCCTTTGACTTCAATTTCCGGTTGATCGCCAGAGGTGTAAATCTGGATGGAACCGACACCAAAGATCCGGTCAAAAAAACTCTGGTTCACTTTAACTGTGCGGATGCCGGCAATACCAAATTCCACCCGGCTTTTACTGAGCAGCCCTTTCTCATAAAGAATATCCCTCTGCTTCACCGTCAGCGTCGTAGCTTTACACTGCAAAAACCACCACAAAAAAATCAACAATCCAATTCCAAAAACTGGAATCAGTAGAATGCAGGCGATAAAACCAAGGGGATTGTTTTTGAACATGGCGGGATGTTCGGAATACAAAATGTCACTCATTCGGGGCTCTCCGTCTCGGGTGTGGTGGCTCAAGCTGGGGCAGTATGATAACCCTATATTTCGCTTTTTTTATCAGATTCCAACTGCTGAAATTTCGGCGGATAGATAATGTATTTTTGAATAAATGTCGGTAGCCGCTTGCGCATCTTGTAGCGCTATCACATTGCCAACAACGCCCGGGCGGAATTTGACCTGGGGCACAATTTTCAAAGGGGGAATCGGTTAATCTATTTGATGCAATACATCATATGATAATACGCCTGGCGAATAATCGGAAAAACACTTATGAAAAATATAAAGCGGGTTCAATTCTCTCACTGGCTGGCGGTGGCTTTTGCCTCGTTCGCGCTGACAGGCTGCGGAGGTGGTAACTCTTCGGGGACACCGACCAGCTCTTCCTCTTCCAGCAGCTCCTCATCCTCCAGTTCAAGCTCGTCCAGCTCAAGTTCATCAAGCTCCAGCTCTTCATCCAGTTCCAGCTCCAGTTCATCGTCGAGCAGCTCCAGCTCTTCCAGTGGCAGTCTTCCGCTGGTAGTCGCCATTAACGCCGGGGGTAGTTCGAGCGTGACGCTTGATGGTGTGCAGTACCAGGCGGACAAATATTCCAGCAGTGGTACGCCTAACAGTACCCAGGACAACGTCACGGGTGGAGCGCTTTATCAGACCGAGCGTTATGGTGCCTCAACCTACGAGATCCCGGTCACTGCCAACGGCTATTACACGGTGAAACTGCATTTTGCCGAGATTTACCAGACCAGCGCCGGGGCGCGCAGCTTCAGCGTGGCCATCGAAGGCAATCGGGTGATCAACGGTTTGGATCTCTTTGCTGAAGTTGGCCATGACGTCGGCTACACGCAAACGTTTGCGGATATTCCGGTTAATGACCGCTCTGTCACTATTCAATTGATCTCCGGTGTCGAGAATCCGACCATCGCAGGTTTCGCGATTTATTCCCGCGACGGGCAACTTGATACCACCGTCACCCCGGCGCCCGACTTGTCTAAGTTCTCCGCCTATACCCGCAAGCACACGTCGCGACAAACCATCACGTCCAACCATGCAACTGGCCATGTGGGCGACTTTTTCTTTACTCACTGGAAAGACGGCGGTTCAACTTCGTTAACCCTCGATACCACTGGTGATTTCACAGTCTCTTGGCAGGGTGGCGGCTACAACTATGTGGGCGGCCCAGGCTGGCACTATGGCGACTTGAACCGTGTAATCGGCTATCGCTTCAACAGCGACAGCGGCGCAAGCTATATCACCCTGTACGGCTGGGGCTACGACAAATCCATGCCCACCTCCAACCCGGCCCACCTGGTTGAGTACTACATTTTGCAGCGCTGGTCTTACGACCCAAGTCAGGGCGCTACTTTCGGCAAAACCTTTACCAGTAATGGCATTCAATATTCCACCTATCGCTCAACGCGCCAGGGCCAGCCCTCCATTAACGGTCGCTCGACGTTCTATCAATACTGGAGCAAGCCATCGCAGCAACAGCCCCTCGGACGGGACGGCAAAATTATTTTTGCGGATCACGTGAAGGCGTGGGCGGATACCGGCTGGGTTCTGCCGAACATGAATAACCTGGATGCAAGCGATGACCCCACCTATCAGGTTATGGCGGTAGAAGTCTTCAATCCTGGCGCCAATGGAACCGCAGCCGGCCGCGTCTGGGATGCAACCGGACAATAAAAGCTGATCTCCAACAAGTCGCAAGGATGCGACACCCGACATGAATTCCTGTCATAGATCGCCGAGCCTGAGCAGGCTCGGCTTTTGTCTTCGTAACGACTTCATTCCCGCCGCGCAATCGTCCTGCAACAGTCAAAAACACGTCCTGCAACATCCAGTAGCTCGTCGAGTCGTCTTCCAGCAGTTCCAGTACAGGCGGATTGTCCGGCTATTTTGATCTGTTTCCCTGCGGGGTCGGTTTTACCGCCATGGGCAATGAAAGACGGAACCCGCGTGTAGCGGGTTCCGTCTTTCTTTCTCCATCTTCCCTTACTTTATCCGCACAACCTGCTTTAAGCGAATATCCTCGCTCGACGCCCCCACCTGAATTTCATATTTACCGGGTTTAATACGGTAGGCTTTTTTCTTCTCGTCGTAATAAGTGAAATCCTGATTCGCCGCCAGCGTAAATTGCAGTGTTTTGGTTTCTCCAGGTTTCAAGTCGACGCTGCGGAATTCCCGCAGATTTTTTATCACATCAAATTTGCCGCGTTTTATCGGGCGGATATAAACCTGTGCGATTTCGGTCGCCGGCACAGCGCCAGTGTTTTTAACGGTCAAGCTGAGGTTCAGTGATTCACCGGCCTTAAGCGTTTTTTTGTCGATGGAGAAATCGCCATAGGCAAAGCTGCTATAGGAGAGACCATGTCCAAAAGGATACAGCGGCGTTTCCTCGTAGTAGCGATAAGTGCGGCCCTGCATGGAATAATCTTCGAAGCCCGGCAGTTTGGCATCGGCGCGATAGAAGGTGACCGGCAGGCGACCGGAGGGGCTCACATCGCCAAACAAAATATCGGCGACCGCGCTGCCGCCGCGCTGACCGGGATACCAAGCCATTAATATCGCGGGCACGTGCTGATCGGCCCAATCCACCGCCAGGGATGCGCCGCCGGTCAACACCAGCACCACGGGTTTTCCTGTGGCCACCAAATCCTGCAGCAATTCACGCTGGGGTTTGGGCAGGCGCAAATCGGTTCTGTCGCCGCCCATAAAACCAGGGAAATTCACTTTCATTTCCTCGCCTTCCACATCGCCGGTGAGGCCGCCGACAAAAACCACCACGTCGGATTTTTTCGCCGCATCCAGCGCTTCTTCATAAGGCGATTTAGCGCCGGGCAGGCGCCAGGCCAAACGCACTTCCGCATCGCGGATATCTTCAAAATATTCCAGTTTGATATCCACCGTCTTGCCCGCTTGCAAGGTAATGTTGGCGGAGTGCGCGCTCAAACGCTCGGCGAGCTCCCAGGAGTCGATGACTTTTTTATTGTCGATAAATAAACGGAAACCGTCGTTGGCGCCGACGTTGATTTCATATTCGCCGGTCACCGGCGGCAATAATTTTCCGGTCCAGCGGATGCTGTAGTAATCCCCTTCTAAAGCTTTGTCTTCCTGCAATTCACCGCGCGCCACCAGATTATCGGTGGGCGCTCCGCGGTCCCAGCGGAAGGCGATGCGCGGATCCACCCGGCTCAACACCGGCTTGCCGTCAAAATTCACACCGCGAAAATAGTCGCCGCGCAAACCCTGTTCATTGGAATTGGCGGCCGGGCGGAGATATTGCGGATCGATCACTGGAGCTGCGCGCGGTTCTTCGCGGCCTTCCACCAGGTCGACGCCGCGCGCGTAATGCACCTGCGTGTTGGACGAAACCGCATCGCGAATGCCCTGCAAAATCGTTACGGGCTGCGCCGGCGTTGCCATAATAATTCCCCAGCAGCGACATGACTTCGTCGGCGGTGGGGCCTATCACCGCAATGGATTGCAGATCCTTTTTCAAAGGTAACAGGGGCTTTTTCTCTGCCGTGCCTTCTTTTTTCAACAGTTCATTTTTTAATAAAACCAAAGATTTTTGCGCGGCCTTGCGCGCAAGCGCGTCGTGCTCCGGCGCCTGATTTACCGAATAGGGCGTTTTCGCCCAGGGCACCTGAGCAGCGGGATCAAACATGCCCAAACGGAAACGGGTATAAAAAAGTCTTCCCAGTGCATCGTCGATTTCCGCTTCGGTGATCAATCCTTGTTTTACCGCATTGATGAGGGCTGAGTAGGTTTTGCCACAATTTAATTCCAAACCTTTTTTCACGCCGAGCGCTGCGGCTTCCTCAGGCGTGGCGACAATTTTGTGGTATTTAAAAATATCTTCGATGGAATCGCAGTCGGATACCACATAACCTTTAAACCCCCAATCCCGGCGCAAAATATCCAGCAATAAACGCTGGCTGGCGGACGCCGATTCGCCGTTGACGCGGTTATAGGCTCCCATCACTGATGCTACATTTGCCTCCTGCACCAGGGCCTGAAACGCGGGCAAATAGGTTTCGTATAAATCCCGCTCGGTGGGCCGCGCATCGAATTCGTGACGGTTGTATTCGGGGCCGCTGTGCACCGCAAAATGTTTGGCGGTGGCGTCGGTTTTACGGTACTTCGCGTGATCGCCCTGCAGACCTTTCACAAATGCGATGCCCATTTGTGCGGTGAGATGCGGATCTTCACCGTAGGTTTCCTGCCCTCTTCCCCAGCGTGGGTCACGGAAAATATTGACATTGGGCGACCAGAAGGTGAGCCCCTGATAGCGATAGCGCTGATTGCGGCTGGAAAACTCGTGATATTTTGCCCGGCCTTCGTCGCTGATGACGGTGGCGACCTCCAGCATCATGTCCGGGTCAAAACTGGCCGCGAGGCCCATGGCCTGGGGAAATACCGTTGCCGCGCCAGCTCGCGCCACACCGTGTAGTGCTTCGTTCCACCATTCATATTTCGGTACACCTAAATGTGGAATCGCCGGTGCATCGTTTTGCATCTGCGCGACTTTTTCTTCCAAAGTCATGCGCGACACCAGATCCGCCGCGCGCTCTTCGAAGCTGCGGTTCAAATCCTGATAGACCGGAGGCGTAGCGGGGCTTTCGGCTCGGGCGGGGGAGGCAAGAAAAAATGGCAGGATGGTGATGCTCAAGAGCATCTTGCACGGGAGGGAAGGAATCATTTTTTTGTTCCGGTGAGTAAATGATTGAAGGAGTGTCCGGACGTCAATTTTTTCCGTTTATGTCAATTCCCTTTTAAGCTCAATTTTTCCGTTTCTACATTGTAGATTCTTATCCCAGAGTTGCCGCCAATAACTCCTGGGTATAACCCTGCTGCGGCTCATTCAGTATTTTTTCCGCCGGGCCACTCTCCACAATCTTGCCGTTGCGCATCACCAACACATGGTGACTGAGCGCGCGGATGACTTTCAGATCGTGGCTAATCAGCACATAGGAAAATTGATAACGCGCCTGCAGATCGCGCAGCAGATCAATTACCTGCACCTGCACCGCTCGATCCAGCGCTGAGGTGGGTTCGTCGAGAAAAATCAGCTCCGGCTCCAGCACTAAAGCGCGAGCGATGGCGATGCGCTGGCGCTGACCGCCGGAAAATTCATGGGGGTAGCGATGGCGTGTTTCCGGGTCCAGACCCACGTCCTGCAGCGCTTTGATCACCGCCGCTTCGTTGGCTGCCAGAGTTTGTTTGGTATGGACTTCCAGCCCTTCGGCAATAATTTGCTGCACCGTCATGCGCGGGCTGAGGCTGGCAAAAGGATCCTGGAAAACCACCTGCATGCGGCTGCGCAGCGGGCGCAGTTCACGCTGGGATAAATTCTGGATCGGCTGATTGTTGAGGATGATATCGCCACTGCTGCCCAGCAAACGCAGCAATGCCATAGCGAGCGTAGATTTACCGGAACCGCTCTCCCCCACTACGCCGAGAGTGGTGCCTTTGGGCAGCGCAATTTCCGCATTATCCACCGCCGTGAGAAATTTACTCGGCGCGCGAAAAAGGGGTTTTTCCAAGGGAAAACGCACGGTCAGTTGTCTCGCCTGCAACAGCAAAGGCGCATCGGTTTGCGCCGGCAGAGGTTCGCCGCGCGGTTCGCTGTCCAGCAAATGCCGTGTGTATTCATGTTGCGGCGAGGCAAACAAAGCCACGCGCGAATTCTGCTCCACCAATTCTCCACGGCGCATCACCGCAACACGATCGCTGAAATGCCGCACCACACCGAGATCGTGGGTAATCAGCAGCATGGCCATGCCCAATTCCCGTTGCAGGTCGCGCAATAACTCCATGATCTGGCGCTGCACCGTAACGTCCAGCGCGGTGGTGGGTTCGTCGGCGATTAATAATTCGGGTTTATTGGCCAGCGCCATGGCGATCATCACGCGCTGGCGCTGGCCACCGGATAATTGATGCGGGTAGGCTTTAAGCTTGCTGACAGGATCGGGAATTTTCACCCGCTCCAATTGTTCCAATACCGCCCGGCGCAAAGCGTCGCCGCGAATATCCGTATGCAGACGCAGCACTTCGGCAATTTGTTTTTCCACCGTGTGCAGTGGATTGAGCGCCGTCATCGGCTCTTGAAAAATCATGCCGATGCGATTGCCGCGCAAATGATTCATGGCGGTGTCGCTCAACCCTAAAAGCGACTGTCCGGCAAATACAATGTCGCTTTCTGGCGAATGCCAAGCGTGAGGATAAGGCAGCAAACGCATAACCGAATGCGCGGTGACGGATTTGCCAGAGCCGGATTCGCCCACCAGCGCGAGCGTTTCCCCTTGCGCCAGAGTAAAACTCACATCGCGCACTACGGTTTGTGATTGCGCACCGCGACCGAAATTGACCGAGAGATGTTGCACCTGTAACAAAGGAGAATCTGTCATGCGCCTTATCCTTTGCGAACCAGACGCGGATCAAGCGCGTCGCGCACGCCCTCACCGATAAAAACCAGCAGAGTCAGCATAAGCGACAAAACACCAAAGGCGCTGAGCGCGAGCCAGGGCGCGTGCAGATTATTTTTGCCCTGCGCCACCAATTCGCCAAGGGACGCGGAACCCGGCGGCAAACCGAAGCCGAGAAAATCCAGCGACGTGAGCGTGGAGATGGCACCGGTCAATAAAAACGGCATAAACGTCAAAGTAGCCACCATGGCATTGGGCAATATATGGCGCAGCATAATGCGGCTGTTGCTCACCCCCAAGGCGCGCGCCGCGCGCACATACTCCAGGTTGCGTCCGCGCAAAAATTCCGCGCGCACCACATCCACCAAAGAGGTCCAGGAAAACAGCAGCATAATGCCAAGCAGCCACCAGAAATTCGGCGTAATGATGCTGGCGAGAATAATCAATAAAAACAGCACCGGCAGAGAACTCCAGATTTCCAGAAACCGCTGCCCGAGCAAATCCACCTTGCCGCCGTAATATCCCTGCAGCGCACCCACCAACACCCCCAGCACCGCGCTGCCGATGGTCAAACACAAGGCAAATAAAACGGAAATACGAAAACCGTAAATCACCCGGGCAAATACATCGCGCGCCTGATCATCCGTGCCCAGCCAATTATCGCGACTGGGCGGCGTGGGCGCGGGCCCCGGCAGGTTATTAATGTGCGTGCGATAACTGTAGGGAACCGGTGGCCATAAAATCCAGCCGTCGCTTTCGATCTGCTCGCGCAACCAGGGGTCGTGATAATCGGCGCTGGTTTCAAAATCACCACCGAGGTCCGTTTCCGTGTAATCGATAAAAGCCGGGAAAAACAATTCCCCCTGATAGCGGAGCAACAGAGGACGGTCATTGGCGATCATCTCCGCGCCCAGGGACAGTAGAAAAATCACCATAAAAATCCACAAGCTCCACCAGGCGCGGCGGTTGCTGCGAAAGGTGGCGAGGCGACGCTGATTAATGGGGCTCAGTTTCATCGCTGCTCAATGCTCCCGGCTCTGAAAATCAATACGCGGGTCCACCAGTACGTACACCAGATCGGAAATGAGCTTCATCACCAGACCGATCAAAGTAAAAATAAATAAAGTGCCAAAAAACACCGGATAATCGCGATTGACTACCGCCTCAAACCCCAGCAACCCCAAACCATCGAGCGAGAAGATCACTTCAATCAACAGCGAGCCGGCAAAAAACAGGCTGACAAATGCCGCCGGAAATCCGGCGATAATGATCAACATAGCGTTGCGGAAAACATGGCCGTAGAGCACGCGTTTTTCATCCAAGCCTTTGGCCCGTGCCGTTTGCACATACTGTTTATTGATTTCATCGAGAAAGGAATTTTTTGTCAGCATGGTGAGCGTTGCGAAACCGCCGATGGTGTAGGCGACCAGCGGCAAGGCCAGATGCCAGAAATAATCGACGATTTTGCCGAGCAGGCTCAGGTCATCAAAATTCGGCGAGGTGAGTCCGCGCAGGGGAAACCAGCTGAAATAGGTTCCGCCGGCAAACAATACGATCAGCAGTATCGCCAGCAGAAAACCAGGGATGGCGTACAGCATAACGATAATCGAGCTGCTCGCCACGTCAAAACGACTGCCGTGGTGAACGGCTTTGCGGATACCCAGGGGAATGGAAATCAGATAAATCAACAGGGTGCTCCAGAGTCCGAGGGAAATGGACACCGGCATTTTTTCCACGATCAGATCGAGCACCGTGGCATTGCGATAAAAACTCTCACCAAAATCCAGCTTGATGTAACTGGTGAGCATTTCCCAGAAGCGCTGGTGAGCCGGTTTGTCGAAACCGTACATGGCTTCAATGCGTTGAATAATATCGGGAGGAAGCCCGCGAGCGCCGTAGCGGTTATCGCTCGTTTCACCACCACCGCCGCTAAACCGCGCCGTTGCCGATTCACCGCCGTGGCCCTGCATACGGTAGATCATCTGCTCCACCGGTCCGCCGGGAGCAGATTGCACGGCGACAAAATTAATGACCAGAATCCCCAACAATGTGGGGATCATCAGCAGCAGGCGGCGAAGTATGTAACTGCCCATAAATCGGCGAACTGTTTATTCGGCTTTGGCTTTTGTGGCGGGCTGCCGCGGCAGGCGGCGCTCTTTTTCGGGGTCGATCCACCAAGTCATTAAGCCGGTGGAAAAAGTGAGATCATATTTTGGCGCAACATCCGGCTGGCCAAACTTGTTCCAATACACCAGACGATGGGTAAGCGAGGCATATTGTGGAACCATGTAATGGTTATGCAGCAGCACGCGATCCAAAGCTCTGGTTCTGGCAACCAACTCCTCGCGATTGGGCGCAAGAATTAAGCTCTCGATCAATTGGTCCACAACCGGATTTTTGATCCCGGCATAATTGCGCGATCCTTGTATGTCAGCCGCACTTGATGACCAGAATTCGCGCTGTTCATTTCCGGGGGATTGCGACTGGCTTATAACGGTGGTTGTTACATCAAAATCAAAACTTTGCAGTCGGTTGATGTATTGAGCAACATCCACCATACGCAAAGTGCCTTCAATACCGAGGCGATTGAGGTTTTGAATATAGGGATTGATGATGCGTTCAGAAGAGCTGTCAAACGCCAGGTATTCAATCGTCACTGGCTTTTGGGTTTTGGGGTTGATCAGCTTGCCATTCTTTAAAGTGAAGCCAGCCTCTTTCAACAACTGCTGCGCTTTGCGCAAATTATCCCGATTGTTGCCGCTGCCGTCAGTTTTTGGATTGACATAGGGTTGTGTGAATACAGAGTCGGGAATCTGGCCTTTAAACGGCTTTAGTATTTCCAGCTCGCGCCCTTCCGGTAATCCGCTGGAGGCCAATTCAGAATTGAAGAAAAAGCTGTCCGTGCGGGTATAGCTATCGTGAAAAAGATTGCGGTTGGACCACTCGAAGTCGAAAGCATAATTCAAAGCCTGACGGAATTTTATGTCATCAAATGGAGAGCGGCGTAGATTGAATGCAAACGCCTGCATCCCGCGCGGGCTGTAGTCTTTGATTTCCTGCTTCACCAAGTCGCCACGTTTAACCGCCGGAGTATCGTAGCCGGTGGCCCACACCCTGGCGATGCGCTCACGCCGCAAGTCGTACTGGCCGGCCTTCAATGCTTCCACCGCGACTGTGTCATCGCGGTAATAATCCACCTGGATCCGATCAAAGTTATACAGGCCCACATTAACGGGAAGATCTTTGGACCAGTGATCTTTTACGCGCTCATAAGTAATCGAACGCCCCGCATCAAAACTGGCAACGCGATATGGGCCACTGCCAAGCGGTTTTTCCAGAGTCGTTTTGTCAAATTCTTTGTCTGTCCAATAATGCGCCGGCAGAACAGGCAACTGTCCGACAATCAACGCAAGCTCTTTATTTTCTGCGTTTTTGAAATGGAACTTCACCCGCTTTTTATCCTGCGCCTCTACCTTTGCCACATCAGCGTAGTACTGCGCGAATATTGGAGCGCCTTTTGTCGTCAGTGTTTGAAAACTAAAAACGATGTCGTCCGCGGTGATGGATTTGCCGTCGTGAAATCGCGCTTTTGGGTTGATGTGGTAGATCACCCAGCTGCGATCTTCCGGATATTCAATTTGATTGGCCACCAAACCGTATTGAGTAAACGGCTCGTCTTCAGAAGAAGTTGTCAATGTTTCGTAGACCAATCCTATATCGCTAGCTGCCGTTCCTTTGGTAATAAACGGGTTGAGGCTGTCAAACGTGCCCAATGCGTAGTCCCGCAAGGTCCCGCCTTTCAGCGCCTTCGGAGAGGCGTATTCAAAATGCTTAAAATCCGCTGGATATTTGATATCGCCGTGCATCGCAATAGCGTGGGACTTGATGATCTTCTGCTCACCCGCCACTGTCGTTTTTTCCGCTTCGGCGGCGTGGGCTGAGAGAGAGAGAAAGCTGGCGGCCAGCAGGGTATACAGGGTATGTCGAAGACTGGGGCTCTTGGCGCGCATCGTTGTCCTGTCGTGGTTAGGGTTGAAGATTCTCTGGACCGGCACAAAGGCAATAAGTTTTCCTTTTCCGCTTTAGTCCTTTTATCGGCCCTGCATTGGGGCCGCCACATGCTTCTGCACCACCAGACAATGGCGCCGACTATACCCCAAAGCGGCGCTTGGGGGGCACCCTTAGTGTTTCGGCCTGCTGCGTGCTCATTCGGTGTTGAAATCATGAGGATCTCGACTCCAGCGAATCAAACGCAACGCCCCAATATCTGTATATAAATACAGATTTCCCCTAAACTGCCGATTTTTCCACCAGCTTCCATACCCATGTCTCAAGCCAGTACGCCTCTGCCGCCGGATTATTACCTGCGGAACTTCCACGCCCTGCTGGAGCAGGTGCAGCGGCAGTACGAAGATCTCCTCTTGCCGGAGGAGCGTCGGCTGTGTGAGTTGTTCCCGTCTCTGTGTAAGGACGCGCGCATGTTGTACGTGCGCCTGCTGACGCGCAAAGGCGACGTGTTCCGCTCATCCCGCCTGCGCTACGCGGAGATCCGCCAGGGCAAAAAGGCGGCACAGGAACTGGCGGAAAAGGAATTGATCGCCATAGACCCGGCCCTGCAGCTGGAGAAACTGCTACCCCTATGGAGCCGCCAGGAGTGGTTGACCCGCCTGGGGGCGCTCGGCCAGCCGACGCGGGGGCTCGCCAGTCTGAAGCGCGCCGAACTGGATCTCGTCCTGACGGAGCGCTTGGGCGAGTTGGCGGCGTCAGTCCCTACCATCGCCGGCGAGCCGGTGTATCAATTGCTCAACCCGGATATTTTCCCGGTGTTCAAGCTGCTGTTCTTCGGCAACCCCTATCAGGACATGACCGAGTTTGTGCTGCGCGACCTCGGGCTTTATCGCTTTGAATCCTACCGTCTCGACCGCGACACGCGCCTGTTCCGCAGCCGGGAGCAGATCGACGCCCACTTGGCCTGTCACACCCTGGCGGAACAGCTGGAGGTGGTGTTGCTGGAAGATGCCGCAACCATCCTGACCTTCGCCCGCACCTTGCCCGCCCAACCTGCTGACGACCCGATACTTTCCCGGCGACTGCAACGCATGCATTACGCGCTGGCGCGCCAGTTGGAGCGGCTCGGTCATCTTGCGGAAGCCTTGAATCTGTACCGCGACCTGTCCCTGCCGGACGCGCAGGAGCGCCAAGTACGGGTGCTGGCAAAACTCGGCCGGGAACAGGAGGCACTGGCGTTGTGTCGCGAGCGCCTGGCGGAGCGGGAGGACACTCAGCATTTCCCATGGCGTTTCGGCCAGCGGCTGGCGCGCGGCCTGGCCTGCGATTGGCCGCACCGAAGTGCCGGCAAACCAAAAGTGGAGCAGCTGGAACTGGCGTATACCGGAGAGGCGGTCGAACATGTCGCGGCGGAGCATTTTGCTGCCCTGGGCGACTGTCACTACGTGGAAAACACCTTATTGAACGGCCTGTTCGGCCTGCATTACTGGCCGGCGATCTTCGCCCCGGCGCCCGGCGCCTTCAGCCATCCCTTCCAACACGCGCCCCACGATCTGCATCAGGACGAGTTCACTGCTCTGCGTGCCGATCTACTGGAGGAGCAGCACGCGGCGGTTGCTCGCATAAATGAGAAAACGACCGATTATCAAGCCTTGTGGCGCGACCGCTTCGGCTGCCTTAACCCATTTGTGTATTGGCAGGCGCTGAACGAAACCCTTATCGCCACCGCCCTGGAGCGCATACCGGCGGCGCACTGGCAGGCGATTTTTCGGCGCTTCTGGCAGGACCTGAAAAACAACTGCTCCGGCCTGCCCGATCTGATTCTGTTTCCGCACGAGGGCGGCTACGAGCTGATCGAAGTGAAAGGTCCCGGCGATCGCTTGCAGCTCAATCAAAAGGCCTGGATGGAATATTTCGCCGCGCACGGCATTCCCCACCGGGTGGTGCAGGTGAGCTGGCGCCATGACTGAAACCCTGGCACTCAGCGTCACCGAACTGGTGGAGTTCAGTGCGCGCACGGGCGACCTCTACCCGGAGAGCGCGGGCGGCCCCACGGCGCTGCAAGGTATGCTGGCGCATCAAAAGATCCAGCGCGCCCGCAAGGGTGACTGGCAGAGTGAAGTTGGTTTGAAATACCTCTGGCCGCTGGAGGGTGCGGAGATTGCGCTGCAGGGGCGGGTGGATCTGCTCAACACCGGCGGCGAGCGGGTCATCATCGAGGAGATCAAAACCACCCTGCAGCCGGCAAGTCGCCAACCTCCTGGCAAACTGGCCCTGTTCTGGGCGCAGGCGCGGGTGTATGCGGGGCTTTATCAGAAGCTGCACGGCGCCATTGCGCGCCTGGAACTGCGCCTGACGCTGGTGGATCTGCCGCGCGATCACAGCGAGACCCTATCCCAAGAGATCGACGGTGCAAGCGCCCTGGCGGAGACGGAGCGGCTGCTGCACATCTACCTTGCGTGGCATCGTCAGGTGGACGCGCGCTTGGCAAGAAACCGCGCCAGCGCCCAGCTGCTTACCTTCCCTTTTGCCACATACAGGTCCGGTCAGCGGGAACTGGCGGCGGATATCTACCGCACCCTGCGCAGCGGCGGCGCTTTGCTGGCGGAGGCGCCCACCGGCACCGGCAAAACCGTCACCACCCTCTTCCCTGCGTGCAAGGCGCTGGGGGAAGGCCACGCCGATCAGGTGCTCTACCTCACCGCCAAAACCACCAGTCAGCGGCAGGTGGAAACGACCCTGGATGCCCTGCGGCGAAACGACCTGGCGCTCGATTCCATCACCCTGTGCGCCCGCGACAAGCTCTGCCCCTGCCGTACCGGCGCCGACGAATTGCGCACAGCCGAGGGCAAATGCGCTTATACCCTGGATTTTTGGGATCGCCTGCCTGCGGCGCGGCGGGACAGTCTGCGCGAGCCATCCCTCAACCGGGACACGCTGCTCGCCCTCGCCCACCGGCACAAAGTCTGCCCGTCGGCGCTGGGGCTGCATCTGGCCCCTTGGGCCACCCTGGTCCTGGGCGACTACAACTATTTTTTTGACCCGATTACCCAGCTGAACGCCTTTGCCAAAGGCGGCAAGGGTCGGGTTTTGCTGGTGGATGAGTTGCACAATCTGGCGGAGCGGGCGCGGAGTATGTATTCCGCCACGCTCGACAGCCGCAACCTGAAAACTCTGGCGGTAAACGCCTCCAAACCCCTGCGCCGCAAATACAAACAGATCGACCGTCTGATGCGCGGCCTGCCGGAGCAGGCGTCCAGCGAAGCGCCGGACGCACTCTTGGAACAGCTGGTGGAACTGCTCGCCCTGCGCACGGCGGAAATGGCGGCCGGGCCGGCGCAGGAGGACCTGCTTAATCAGGCGAGTGACGACGACACCGGTTTACAGATCCATCGTTTCTGCGCAGTGGCGCAACACTTCGACGCCGGTCACGTGTGCCGGGTGCAACACGAGCGCGGCAACACCCGGGTGCAACTGCTCTGTCTGGACCCGGCGATAGTGCTGCGGGAATGTCACCAGCAGCAGAAGGCGGTGATCGGTTTTTCCGCCACCCTCTCGCCACTGGCATTCCATCGCCGCCTGCTGGGGCTGCCGGAGACCACTGTTTTGCGACAGCTGCCCTACCCCTTCCCGGCGGACCATATGTTGGTACTGCGCTGCGATTATCTGGATACCCGCTGGCAGGCGCGGGAGCAGAGCATGGCTGAGCTTATGGAATTACTCGCCGCCGTGATCCGCGCAAAACCCGGCAAATATCTGGTGTTTTTTCCCTCCTACGATTACCTCAGCGCCGGCCATCAGGCGTTTACCGAGCAGTTTGCGCAACACCACACCCTCTGCCAGCAGTCGGGCAGCAGCCAAACACAGCAGGCGGAATTTCTCGCCGCGTTTTTTCACGATGAGCAGCCGGTGTTGGGGTTTGCGATTCTCGGCGGATTGTTTGCGGAGGGCGTGGATTTTCTCGGCGATGCGCTGCACGGCGCCATCGTGATCGGCACCGGCATGCCGCAGCCCGTTGACGAACAGGCGCTGATGAGTGCGCATTTTGAGAGCCAGGGATTGAACGCGTTTCAATACGCCTATCAGTTTCCCGGGATGACGCGGGTATTGCAGACGGCGGGCCGGGTGATCCGCTCAGCGGCGGATCGCGGTGTGATTGTGCTGGTGGACCCGCGTTTTGCCCGCGGGGATTTTCGTGCCCTTATGCCGGCGCACTGGCGCCCCCTGCCGTGCCGCAATCGTGAAGCGGTGCAGCAGGTGCTACAAACGTTCTGGCGACCTAGGCCTCACAGCGACGCAACAACTGCTGCAGATGAAGCGTAACCTCGCGCACACTTTCCTTGAGTTCGTAGAGCAGCGGATCGAATTCCGCACCCAACTCACGACCCTGCACCTCGGTAAGCAGCGCCGTTAACTGCTCTTCCGTGGCCAAGCGTTGCCGCAGGGTGGTTTCGCGACTTTTTTCGCCGGAAAAGATGGCGGAGATGCGGTGCAGAAGTTTTTCCGTGCTCTCGGCATCCGGGTCCGGTGCCGAGGGCATATCGTCGAGGGCGCGGATGGCCTGCTGCAGATCCCGCGTCACCATATCGCGCCGGTCGGCCAGTTGTTCCAGCTCGTGTTGCATTTGGCTGCCAGTGAGAAAAGCCGCTGCATCGCGCAGCAGGTCGGCACTTTTCTCCGTCGCCACCAGCAGATCATTGAGGGCCACTTGTTGCGCCGTGCGAATCAGATTCATGCGGCGGTAATCTCCGGTAAAGGTTGGTTGGGGCTGGTGGTATCCGCACCCGCCGTTTCTGCAGCCCTTGCCTCTCCCTCGCTGGAAAACACATCCAACGCGTCCGGCAGCACCTCGAATACCGCCGGAGTGAAACCGGCGGGTTCGCCGTCGGCGTGAATTTCCCTCGGGCGGGTGGTCTTCACCTCGATGCGCTGCCCTATGGCTGTGAAAGTGCGCTTCACCAGCCGCTGTTTCCCCCCGCGCAGCAAGGGCGCGAGAGTCAGCAGCTCCCAGACGGACTGCGGTTTGAGACTGTAAAGGTACAACTCGCCGCTGTCGATGCGCGCGCGCTCGTCCACCACATTGCCGCCACCATAAAAAGCGCCCGTTGCCCACCGCCAGGTGGATACTCCTCTGCTGGTAGTGCCGCCCGTCCACCTGGAGCGCTACGCGGAAGGTCTGCTTGCGCGACAAGGCGCGGAAAAATGCCTGCAGATAACTGAACACGCCCCAGCGCTTCTTAATCTCCGGGGTGAGTTCGTAAGTGATGTGCACCCCCAGCCCAATATGCGCCACATTGAAAAAGAAACGCCCGTTGACGACCCCCAAATCAATGCGGCGCCGGCGATCTTCGACAATCAGGCGAAACACCTCGGGCAGTTGGTCCGGCAGGCCGATTGAGCGGGCGAGATCGTTGGCGGTCCCCAGGGGCAATATGGCGAAAGGTTTGCCGCACTCGTGCAGAGCGGCAGCGGCGGAACTGATGGTGCCGTCGCCGCCGCCAAGGATATACAGATCCACCTGGTCGCGGTGCTGCCGGATCAGCTCCAGCATATGCTCGGCATTGTCCGGCTGGTGTTGGATAACGTCTATTCCAGCGGCAGCGAGCAGATCCAATCCGTCCTGCAGATCCTCCTCACCACCGCGCCGGCTGGCGGGATTCACCAACAGGAGAGCTTTTCGCCGCCCCGACATTACGACCTGTTTAGATGGGTCCATGTTTGGCTCCTTCGCTGTTCGCTTGGTCGTCGAATTCTTCCGCAACTTCCGGGATCTCGAGCAACCGGCGCGCCAGCAATAAGGTCACAAGCGCGCAGAGTGTGCCCATGGCCCAGCCGCCGAGCACGTCGGTCGGCCAGTGGACCCCCAGGTACACGCGGCTCGCGCCCACCAGCACCATGATGGTCACCGCGGCCGACAAGATGAAAATTTTGAGCTTCCGGCGCCGCTGAAACAGCGCCAGCATGCTGGCGAGAGTGAGGTAGGTCGCTGCCGAATGCATCGAATGACCGCTGGGGAAACTGGCGGTGTAGACATGTTGGCCGTGGGGAACCAGATCCGGCCGGGCGCGCTGGAAGCCGGCTTTAAGGCTCGAACTGAGCAGCAGCGCCATCAAGGTACTGGCGACTATGAGTACAGCGCCGGCGCGCAGACCGCGGAAGGCGAGGAAGCCGGCAATGGTGAGCGTCAGCAGCATCAAGACTGGAAAACCGCCGAGCGCGGTGAAATCCCGCCCCATTTCCTCTACCCAGTGGGGGCCGATGGCATCGGCCAGATCGTTGGGATTGCGCAATGCCAGGATCAGGCTCTCGTCAAATCGAGCCGTCGCACCGCTACGAAACAGGCCCAAGGACAAAATAACCGCGAAGGTCGCGCTGAGCGCTGCAAATATTACAAAGAGAAACCGGACTTCAAATGTTTTAAGGTGGCGCGCCAGTGCGCCGGAGCGGGTTTTTATCGTCATTGTTGCGGCTCTTCCAAGGATTTCCCCATGTCGTTCGGCGGCTCCGCCGACTCCTGAGGTGGCGCAGCGCCACCAGCCGACGATCCACTGCTGGATTCGTGCCATTCGTCCATGGTGATTACCGAGGGGCTTTGATAGACCTTCTGCAAGAGTTCCGGAGCCACGCTCATAGGTCCCAGCTTGCCGCGGTTGCGGTCGGTCCAGCTGACGAAATAGCTGAAACTTACCCCGGCCAGATGCATTTCCTCGATCAAGGGAACACCGCCGAACTCGGTAAGCGCGATCATCTTGCGGCCGTTGTGTTGCTTGAGCAGCCGCGTCCACTCCTCCAGCAACACGGAGGAGCGATCCTCGGGATAGGCGTCCAGACCGATGATGTCCACCACATCGTCCCCTGGATACCAGTCCTCATCCTCGCTGGTCAGCACCCAGATCAGATTGTTGAGCTGGTGCTCTCCGGTCATGCGCGCGAACATCAAGCGCCACAACTCCCTTGAACGCCTCCGGTCCCCGCGCACCCCACCAGAACCAACCGCCATCCGCCGCGTGCAGGGGCCGCCAGAGTACCGGCACATCCGCTTCCGCCAGGCGTTTGAGCTCCACAGCAATCGCATCTATATCCCGCAGCAACGCCTTGTATTCAGCGCTGCCGGGATTGCGCATAGCCTGGCGCAGATTGAATTCGCTGCCGTTGGCGTAGTGCGCGCGCCACCAGGGTTCGCGGTCGTCGTTAAGCAGGTGCATAGGCGCATTCCAGTGCCAATTAAGAGTGAGCACCGTGTGATCCTGCTGGGCCATTTTGATGGCGTCGTCGATAAGGTTGCCGGGATCGGCACCGAATGCCCGGCGCGAAGGGGAAAAGTCGATCAGATCCAAACCCACAATCACCGGACGGCGCTGCGCGGTGGCCGCTATGTAATCCACTGCCACATAACGCCCGTCCTCGTTGTAGTCCACCTGCCCCGCCAAAGTGTACTTACCGTAGTTTTCGCTCAGCCGGGTCAGCAATTCTCTCGCCTTGGGTATCAACGCGGGGTTTGCAGGAATGGGGGCCACGGCGCGCATTTGCGGCATGGCCTCTTGTTCCCGTGAACAGGCGGATAAAAAACCAGAAGGGAGTAGCAGACGATGCGCTGAAGCGTGCGAAAAAACATGAATATGTATGACCAGTCGTTCTTATTTGAGTCAGTGCGTTCTTATTGAGTTGCTGATTGTAACCCACCGAACCGCTCCGGCTCGGCCAAAGCAGCCAGTGTAAAGCCTGACGCCGCGCCGTGCCACTCAGAGGCCGAAAACAGGAAGATGAATACAAAAGAGACACAACCTGATGCCGCGACATTTACATTTTGAATAAATGCGCCGCGCACTAGATTCGCAGTGAATTTAAAAAATATTTCCAGACATCCCATAATTTAATCGGCGCCAATTTACAAATACAAAACCGTAAAACCTGAATTACCCGGATATTTATCAAAGGTAATTTGTTATCTTTTTTGTTCCTTTAACCAAGGGGATAACAAGATGAACAAAATACTAATATGTTTTATTGCTGCATTTTCGCTACAAGCCTATCCAAGCACAGCGGCAGATGTTCCCTCCAGTTACAGCCCGGTAGTTGATAAAGAATCCTTTGACAGCGTAAAAAAGCGCCTCAGCCAACAAAAGCCACAAGCAGAGGAGCGCTTCCGAAAACTCCTCAACGAACGCTACGACCTTTCCGACAGGCCAATCCCCGATATCAAGATGACGCGAGGAAAGAAAATCCAGGGCGGCGTACGCTCCAAATTGCCAGCCAATGTCTCCTGGGAGCAGTTGGCCAATATGAATCCGGAGGAAATCAAACAAAAAACTGTGGCCAGCAGGCTTTTATCCTCTGCCTCACGAACTGCAACAGGAAGGAGGCATGCTTTTTCCGCAGTTTCATATCGATAAAATTCGACAGCAGGACAAACGCGACCTCGCCCGCTTTGATATTGCCTACCAGTTGCCGGACCACTTTCTGCCGGAATTTCCACCGGCGATATTTCTCACTACCCGTCCCGATCTTGGCGATGTTTCCAAAGGCCAGGTGGTAACCAATGATAACTTTTATGAAATATTCAACGGCATTTTGAATCCCAAACAACTGGACGGATTGCGCCTGCTGGTGCGGCCGACCATGCAACAGCAATTCAATGCCACCGCGGATCGCCGCTCCGAAAGGCCCAGCTTCGGCGTGACCTGTTTCGACTGCCACGTCAACGGCCACACCAACGCGGCCACTCATTTGGTCGGCGACATCCGACCGCAGGAAAATCGCCGCCGCATCGACACCCCATCACTGCGCGGCGTCAACATTCAACGGTTGTTCGGCTCGCAAAGAGCGCTCAAGACCATTGAGGATTTCACCGAATTTGAACAGCGTGCGGCTTATTTTGACGGCGATCCGGTCACCGCCACTAAAAAAGGCGTAACGATTCTGGAGCGCGGCAGCGAAGTGCACGTCATGTCGGAATTCCAGGCGATTCTGGATTTCCCACCGGCGCCAAAACTGGACCTGTTTGGTCGCCTAGACCCAACCAAAGCCTCTGAAGCGGAATTGCGTGGAGAACAACTATTTCACGGCAAAGGAAAATGCGGCTCCTGCCACGTCCCGCCTTATTACACCGACAACCTGATGCACAACCTGAAAGCGGAACGCTTTTATGAGCCGCGCAATATTTTAGGACGCCTTTCGGTTGCCGAAGGACCGATTAAAACCTTTCCTCTTCGCGGCATTAAAGAATCCGGTCCTTATTTACACGACGGCCGTCTTCTGACTCTTGCCGATACAGTGGAATTTTTTAATTTGGTATTGGGGACGAAATTGACGGAAGCTGAAAAGGCGGATGTAGTGGCGTTTTTGTTGACGCTTTGAGAGGGTACTACGTGTTCCCTCACCCCGGCCCTCTCCCACGGGGAGAGGGAGGAATCGCACTCTGATATTGGCGCAACTCCAAGTCCTCTCCCTTTGAGAGAGGAAGGAATCGCACTCTGACATTGGCGCAACTCCAAGTCCTCTCCCTTTGAGAGAGGAAGGAATCGCACTCTGACATTGGCGCAATTCCAAGTCCTCTCCCTTTGGGAGAGGATTTAGGTGAGGGCCATTCGGCGTTGGCAGGGAACAAGTAAATCGGCCAAATCAAGCAATTGCCGTAGCCCCACCCGCTTCCACCACCTCATCCAAACTCTTCACCCAGACACCAACCTGTAATTGCGCTCCCGGCGGGCCTATGAAGGAGCCGGCAACCGGCGGCACCGCAGCAGGGTCGTGGGAAACGGCGACGGTAATATGATCCGGCCCCACAACGCAGCAGGATGTGGGATCAAAACCTTTCCAGCCGCCGCCGGGGATATAGACCTCGGCCCAAGCGTGGGTGGCCCCGGGGATCTCGGACGGGCCAATGGTGTTGAGATAGCCGCTGACAAAACGCGCCGCAAAACCACAGCGCCGCGCGGTGAGAATAAATAAATAAGCAAAATCGCGGCAGGAGCCGGTGCGCAGCTGCAACGTCTGCTCCGCCGTCTGCACGCCTTCTTCCTCGCGGATGCGGTAGGTGAAACTCTGGTGAATACGCTCCATCAGATCGTGGAGAAACTGGAATGTCTGCTTGCCCTCGGCGCCGGCCTGTAGCGCTCTGAGCCAGACGCTAAAACGCCGCCCGGTCGCACGTTTGGGCACAATTAAATAGGGGCGCAGAAAAAGGCGATTTTCCCTGGTATAAGCGAAGGGGTAATTCACCGCGTAGGAATCGACAATAAAATCCAGCGGCGCGACATTGTAATGCTGGATATCCACCTCGCTGTAAATTTCCAGTTGCTCCGCAGGAGTGGGAAATTCCGCTATAGCGATGGAGTTGTCTTCAATATCGCGCACCCAGCGCAAAGTCGGCGTCGGCGTGATGTTGAGTACGGACGCTTCTATACGCAGTTCGTGACTTTCGCGGGGTCGCAACATTAAATAATGCGGCTCCAGCGTCACAGGTGCGCTAAAGGTGTACACCGTGCGGTGGATAATTTTGTAGCGTTTCATGGGAGATAAAATCCGCTGAAGATTCCTTTAAAGAGGCATCCTTGCCACGCCATCCAAGCTCCTTTTTACCTTTCCGTTTTCACTTTTTAGCTAGCTATTTTTTTAAAAAGTGAATTTTGCTCCAACTTTTATAGTGTCTATATCCGTATCCGAACTGCTCAATTGCACGGGCCAATCGGAATCATCCACTTCGACTTTGTAACGGTTGTATTCGATAGAAATATTCAGCGGTTGCGCCACCACAAAATTCACACCAACACCGTAAAAAATCTGCTCATCGTCAAAGTCGTCATTAAAGCCCGCAACGTTCACATCCACTGTGGAAAAGAACTGACCGGCCTTAGCGTAAATATTAAAGCTATCGCTCAGGGGCAGAAAACCCACCGCCGCAACGCCCCAGCCATCCACATCCGCAGAGGCAAAGTCACCGCCGAACTCACCAAAATCGGCATAATTCACCTCCACACCCAGAAACGGCAGGAAGCGATAACCGGCAAGAATTTCGTAATAATTATTGTCGTCCTCGAAATCATCACCGCGGGATTTAAACATTCCGTAATTTGCGCCTATATAAGGACCTGTGTGGTCGTTGCTTTGCGCATAAGCCGACGACGCCATAGCGAAAGATGAACAAGCCAGCGCAGCGGCCAGCAGGAGTTTATTTGTCAGCTGGGTAGTGCCTTGTTTCATAGTCGTTTCCTTCTTGTAATGGACTTCATTCACACCAGAGCAAGCGCTATACCAAACCTAAAAAACGCGGCGCCCAGCCCAGAAAAAGCCTTAAAAACAACCTTTTTTGGTGCTGTAGACAAATAAATAATTGGACGGGAATTTAATTTTGTAACTTTTATCCCGGCGGGATTGCAATCTTTGCCAAAAGTTCAGAGGGATTTAAAAACATAGGTTAATACTGCAAACAGGTCATATGGCGCATAGACCAGACGCGTCGAACCATAGAACAAACAAAGAATATTCCGCCACGGAACGGTATTCGCCGCCGATCTGAGCTAGGCTTAAGAAACCGTTTACATCTTGAGCTGCCTTCGATGATCCCGCCGTCTCCACCAACCCAATACTCTTTCGCCTCCACCGTAAGCGCGCCTGCCGCGAAGAGGTAGGCGTTTGGTTAAGCCCATGGTGCATATGTCCGGCTGGCGAGGCCTGATCGGCCTTTGCCTGCTGGCGCTGTTGAGTTCGGGCGTCCAGGGCGCGGCCAACATGACGTTTTATAACGTCTATGGTGATCAACAAGAGACCGCCCAGGCGCTCGGCGGCATCAATCATATAGTGCAGGACCCGCAGGGCTTTCTCTGGTTTGGCGGTGAGACCGGACTAGGCCGCTACGATAGTCAGACGACTCGGATTTATCGCCATTCGCCCACGGACCCGCACAGCCTTGCGCACAACTTCATCCGCGGACTCGCCATCGACCGCGAAGGCGTGATGTGGGTCGGCACCGAAGCCGCCCTCTGCGCCTACTACTCCCGACTGGACCGCTTTGACTGCGCCCTGCAATTTGGTGCGCACACGTTGCCGCGTAAAGGAGTGACTGCGCTGGCCGTCGGCCGCGACAACCGCATCTATGTCGGCACCCAGAGCGGATTCTTCCTCATCTCCGCAGGCCGGAGTGAATTGCGCGAATATGTCCTGCCCACCGGCCCCACCCCGGCTGCCGAAGGAAATTTCGTGACGGCGATAGCCGAGGACACCAATGGCTCTCTCTGGCTGGGTACAGCGGACAATGGGCTGGTCCACCTCGACCCCTCATCGGGCGCCACCACCACCTACCGCGCTGATCCGTCGGATCCCCAGGCACTGTCTCACAATAAAATACGCTCACTCACCTTTGACTCCGGGAGACGCCTTTGGATTGCCACCTACGGCGGTGGCATCAACGTGTTTGATCCGATCAGCGGCCATTTCTCCAACTTCGCCGCGCAAACCGGACCAGGCCAGCCTCTCAGTCAGGTTATGTGGCAGGTATTCCGCGACAGCCAGAATGTTCTATGGCTGGCGGCCGATCAGGGCGGGCTGCTGCAGTATGACCCGGCGCTCGGTTTTATTGCCCAGCGCCACCGCCCCTACGACAAAACCAGCCTGCCCTCCGATCAGGTGCGCGTGATGTACGAAGACCGCAACAACGACCTGTGGATCGGCAGCTTTCCCTCTGGCGTGAGCTTCTACAATCGCGCCAACGGGCACGTGAAAAACTACACCTTCCAGCCCGACCAGCCGACCAGCCTCAGCCACTCGTCGGTGCTTGCCATTCACCGCGACCCGGCGGGGAGATTCTGGATCGGCACCGAGGACGGCTTGAACCTGTTCGATGCGGCGCGCGGTGAGTTTGTGCGTTATCAGCAGGGGCGGGAAACCGGCCTGAATGTTAAAGCCGTGCTCTCCATCGAGCAGTTTGATGAGCGCACACTTTGGATCGGCACCTGGTCCGGCGGCCTGTTCGCGTTCGATCTGGAGACGCGCCGCTTCCGCCCGCTGGACACCAGGCCACCCGACGGCCCGCAGGGCAACAGTCTGTTTATCTGGGATATCTTGCGAGACAGCGCCGGCGACATGTGGATCGCCACCGAGTTTGAAGGGGTCGGCCGCTACAGGCGCGCCGAGGGTCGATTCGAATTTCTCCAACATAACGCCAGCGACAACGACAGCCTGGCGGGCAATTTCATCTGGGATCTGATGGAAGACCGCCACGGCGATATCTGGATTGCCGGCCAGGCCGGCCTCAACCGCTGGCTGAGGAAGCAGGACCGTTTGGAGCGTATCGATCGAAATGGCGAAATCCAAAGCCACCGGCTGACTTCTTTGATGGAAGACCGCGACGGCGATATCTGGATCGGCAGCCAGGACAACGGCGCCTTTCTGTATGAGCGCGGCCCGAACCGCTTTCGCCACCTCGGCACTCAGGAAGGCATGCCGTCGTTGACGGTCTCTGGGATGCTCCATGACAACACAGGGGAGATCTGGCTGCTGACCACCAACGGCCTCGTCCACCTGGATAAAAACGACATGGTGCCGCAGGTGTTCGGTACCGAGAACGGTTTGACGGGGCGCAACTTCAATCGCCGTGCGGCGCTGCTGAGCGATAGCGGGGATCTGCTGATCGGCGGGGCCGACGGGTTGAGCGTGTTCAACCCGGCCAACATGCAGGTCGCCGATCCTGGCTTCCCGGTCTGGCTGACCGACCTGCGCCTGCTCAATCGCACCGTGCCGATCCAGGCGCAAGGCTCCCACCTGACCCAGGCGCTGCCGTTCACTCGCGACCTGCAGCTCTCCCATCGCGACATGATGTTCTCCATTGATTTCGCCGCGCTCAATTACCGCATGCGCCAGCACACGCGCTACAGCTACCGGCTGGCGGGTTTCGACCAGGACTGGAATGACATAGGCCGCCACAACCCGGCCACCTATACCAGCCTGCCACCGGGTGATTATGTGTTCCAGGTGCGCGCCCTGAGCGGGGAGAAAAACTGGATTCACAGCGCGGATCTGCATATCCGCGTCGCCGCCGCACCCTGGCGTAACCGCTGGGCGCTGATGGGCTATGCAGCGGGCATGATGCTGTTGGGTTACCTGCTGGCGCACTATTGGAAAATGCGCTCGCGCAGCCGCGTGTACCACGCGCGCTCCACCACCGATCCGCTCACGGGTATGTACAACCGCCTAGCGCTGCAGGAGTTCGCCCAGCGGCTGTTCAACAGCCAGCGCCCCGGCCCTCTGTGCGTATTGTTTCTCGATGTCGACAACTTCAAACGCATCAACGACCGGCGCGGCCACCATAGCGGCGACCGGATTCTGCAGGAAGTGGCGAGCCTGTGTCAGAGCTGCGTGCGCCAATCCGATGTGCTGGCGCGCTGGGGTGGGGAGGAATTTGTGCTGCTGTGCTCCGGCGTGGACGAACAGGCGGGCGCCAACCTGGGGGAGAAAATCCGCGCGCATATCGCCCAGCATGTTTTTGACGCCGACCACTCACCCATGAAGGTAACTCTCAGCGTCGGCGTGGCTGTAGCTGATGAAAATGAATCATTTGATGCAACCTGCAAGCGCGCGGATCAGGCGCTCTACGCGGCAAAAAGTCAGGGGCGCAACTGCGTGGTAGTCGCTCAGGTGTAAGTCGCTCAGATACAGCCGTTCAGCCTATAGCCAGCCGCTCAACTGACGCCAGCAGAGCGCAACTGCTGAGAATGCCCCCGCATAGCAGTGGCGAGCGGTAAATCCTCGATGTTGTCCACATAGGTGATGGTTACCATGGACATGTCGTCATTCTGCGCCTGGGCGATATGCTGCGCGATGGAGTGAAGCAGGCGCTCGGCCAGCTCCGGCAGGCCAATGTTCTGACGATAAAAAAATTCGCTCACTTCATTGAACAGGCTGCGCGCCGCCTTCCACCTGCCCTGCTCGATCAGCAATCCGGCCAGCCCTTGTAAGGGCTCCAGCAGATGCACAGGAGTGAACAATGCGCGCCCAGCCGCCAGCTGCCGCAGGGCAAGCTCAAACGCGGCGCGCCAGTAAATCTCAGCGGCGGCAAAACGTTTGTGCCGCACCGCCAACACAGCGCGGCGGGCAGTGGCGGTCCACAGGCGCCAAGCCTGCTCTTCATTCTCCTGTCTCATGCCAGCCGTCGCCAAACGGGTGGATTGTTGATCGCGCATCTGGAGCCCTCCAAGAGCGGCGCACCGTGCCGTCAGCTGCGGTGCGCTCATATCCCGCCGGAGTTAGCGACGGTCGCCAGAGCTTTAGCCACTCCGGCGGGTTGTTCTGATGGTGGTCTGGTCGCGTCCAGTCGAAAATGCACCGCGCTACAAAAACATTTTCGGGTGATGCGGCGATAAATCCTTGCCATCAAACGTCGCATCAGCGGTCCGCGGGTATTTACCGCGAAATCCTGTTCATTCAATACATGTCCAGTTATATCGAGCTGTCGCAACAATTCTTTCACGTCGAAAAAACTGTTGCGGGATGACCGGGATAGCATACCGCTTAAAAGATTGCGGATTTTTTGCAGAGCCGGCTCCGCACCACCCAAAATCAAATGAATCGGCGCCGGACTTCCATTTGTGCGACATTCATTTGTCGCATTGTCATTTGCACTGCTTTTATGTTTCGCGCAATTTTCATTTATCAAGTTAAACAAAGGCAAAAATATACTTTTGACCTCTGGCAGTAACGCTCCGTCCGGCAACGTTTCTATCACGACCACCAGAGGTCGCCCCGGTGTCCAACCAGATTTTGTCAACCAATCATTACTCACAATATCGCACGCGACCAATCGGTAATTGTCCGTGCGGGGGAAAATCAAATCGGCACAATCGATAACATCGCAAGTATCCACATCCGCCCAGGAGAATCTTGGCCAATCGATACGCGCCGATAAACGCTGAAAACGCGTACTCAAGCCAGCGCCAAGTTCAACGCCTAAGGCATCAGGATAAGTCTCAAGAAAGCGGAGCACTTCATCATCAATCCACTTACACCTCTCCACCGCCATTCGATGCTGCGCAGAGAGTCGCCGCGCCGGCTGATCGAGTTCGAGCTTGCGCACCAGATACTCAGCCGCCAGATCAACAAAACCCGCCTGTGGCCATATGCGCAGCGCATGCGCGCGCACCACAAGTGGCAATAACAACTCTTCCGCCTGACTTGGTGTCACCATTTTCCGCCCTCCGCTCAACCTGTAACAAATGATAATGATTCTCATTTGTAAAAGCAAATTTGCGAAAGCCGCTTCTGGCTTGCTTTAGTTCAGCTCTGTACGAAAAAGTTTTGCCGCGAAGCCAAGCAGCCGCGCGAAAGAAAATTTTTGCGACATTCATCACCGCCTTTTCACCTGATTCCGTAGCGGGCGCAGCCACAACGTAAGACCTGATGCCGATGTTATACTCGCGCCTTCGTGCCGCCGGAACCGAGCCGCGTTATGCCTTCGCAAAATGTCCCTACATGTCTCTCACTCATAGCGCTGTTATATCTGCCCGTCTGGCTGATGCTGAGCGCGTGCGGCTCTTCCAATCCCACCCTGCCCACCAGTCCGCAAACAATCGCTTACGAAATCCTGGCGGTGTATCCCCACGACACCAACACCTACACCCAAGGGTTGGTGATCAATGGCGATGTCATGACGGAGACGTCCGGCCTGTACAACAAATCCTTTCTCGTCCAGTACAACGCTCTCAGCGGGGAAATCCTGCGGCGCGAGTCTCTGCCGGGGGAGATTTTCGCCGAGGGCATCACCGAATTTAACGGCCGACTTTTTATGCTCACCTGGCATGCGGAAAAAGCGTTTGTCTTTAATGCCCAAACCCTGGAGCACGAAAACATCTTGACCTACACCGGCGAAGGCTGGGGCATCACCCACGACGGCGAGCACCTCATCACCAGCAACGGCAGCAGCATGATCAGCTTCCGCAACGATGACGATTTCTCCGTGGTGAAAACCCTGCAGGTGAAAGATGCTGCGCGCACCTGGGACCAATTAAACGAACTGGAATTTGCCGAGCAGCGCCTGTGGGCCAATGTCTGGCAGTCACCCGTCATACTCGCCATCAACCCGCACAGCGGTCAGGTGGAAGCGGTAGTGGATCTGGCGGAACTGGACCGGATCAACAACCACACCCCCGGCCAGTCCGTATTGAACGGCATCGCCTACGACCCGGTCAGAGAAGCCTATTGGATCACCGGCAAATGGTGGCCCAACCGCTATCTGGTGCGTTTTAAGTGGCCGGAGACCGGGCCATGAAGGAACTTTGCCGCGTGATCAGTGATCTGCGCAGGACCAACCGGGGCAGCGCTTGCGGAATTTCGCCGCAGCTCCGTTGAATTTCGTCCACCCCATACCCATAAAGCTTCCCAACTCAATTCTCACAGGAGATGTTTCGTGTTACGCATAGGTTTATTTTTGATGACCAACCTGGCGGTACTCGTCGTAGCGGGTGTCACGCTGAACTTGCTCGGCGTCGGTCGCTTCATCACAGCCGAAGGCCTGGATCTGAGTTCGCTCCTGGCCTTCTGCGCCGTGTTCGGCTTCAGTGGTGCGCTCGTCTCCCTGTTTCTCTCGAAATGGATAGCGAAGATGAGCGCTAAGGTGCAGGTGATCGACAACCCGCGCACCCCGGACGAACGCTGGCTGCTGGAAACCGTGCGCGAACTCGCCACCAAAGCCAATATTGGCATGCCGGAGGTCGGCATCTTCCCCGCCGAACAATCCAACGCCTTCGCCACTGGCTGGAACAAAAACGCCTCTCTCGTGGCGGTGAGCGCCGGCATGATGCGCCGTTTCAACAAGAATGAAATCCGCGCCGTACTCGCCCACGAAGTGGGTCACGTCGCCAACGGCGATATGGTGACCCTGGCGCTGATCCAGGGTGTGGTGAATACCTTTGTGATGTTCTTCGCCCGCATCATCGGTTATGCCGTGGACAAAGTGATTTTGAAGGAAGAGCGCTCGGTGGGCATCGGTTTTTATATCGCCACCTTTGTTGCGGAAATCATTCTCGGTTTCCTCGCCAGCATGATCGTCGCCTGGTTCTCCCGCCGCCGCGAATTCCGCGCCGACTACGCCGGTGCGACTCTGGCCGACCGTCAGAGCATGATCAGCGCCCTGCGCCGCTTGAAAGCGGAATCGGAAGTGCCCAACCAGATGCCCGATACACTGGTGGCCTTCGGTATCGCCTCCGGGGCTGGCAATAAACTGATGCAGCTGTTTGCCACCCACCCGCCGCTGGATGTGCGCATCGCTACGCTGGAAAGCGGTCTTTAAGACCGGAAATAAAAAAGGGGCTTCGGCCCCTTTTTTGTAAATCCAACATTTGTACGGAATTAATTTCGCGCAAATTCAACAATGCGGAACGCTGGTAAATCCGGATTTGAGCGCTGCAATAATGGCTTCGCCACGTTGTAGACCGGAATATTGTTGACCGTTTTGCCCTCCGGTGAACCACGATGAGCGTGGCCGTGAAATACCACATCCACTGGATAATGGACCAGAGGATCTTCCAGCCGGCTGGTGCCGAGGTAGGCGAAAATTTCCGGCGGCTCACCTTGCACCGTGTCGAGAATCGGCGAATAGTGCAGCAGTGCAACGCGGTGCCCCGTGCGCAACTTCGCCAACGCCGCTTCCAATTTCAATGCTTCCTGCAACGCTTCGTTAACGAATGATTTGATCGCTCCCTCGCCCCAGGGACCGAGAGCGTGGCGACCGTAGCCGCCGGCAAAACCCTTCACACCAGCAATGCCAACTCCCTCGATTTCCACCGCATCGCCATCAAGAATCTGCACGCCCGCGTCAGAGAGAACATTCTTGACGTCGTCCGGTGTGCCTGATTCGTAATCATGATTTCCCAACACCGCCACTACCGGCATTTTTTTAACGCCGTCAGTTCGTCGGCGAGAATTTTCGCCTCTTCAGCTAAACCGTAATCCGTAAGATCACCGCACAACAACAGCATGTCGGCCATTTCGGCTGCCTGGGAAAATAACGGGCGCAGCTGGCCGGCGGAATTTTTGCTGCAATGCAAATCACCGACGGCGGCCACCTTAATCATGTCTTGAGCCATGCGAAGAAGTTCCTCAGCTGAAATTAAGCAAGCCTTTGCAAATTTTCCATCACGTCCTGTGCAGCCGCGCCGAGTGCAGCACTGCCTGCTGCAATTAATGCAACTCTTATACCATTAAAAAATCGTGGCACAGCTCTTGCTCAAGGTTTTGCTACAGCTCTTGCTCAAGGTCTTCCTTAAAGAATGCCGCACCCAATTTTTTTAACAATCCTTTCACCATTATTTCAAGGTTGGAGATTTATGACTCAGGCTGAAATTCTTTCCTCGCCGACTCGCCGGACCGCAAAACCCGTTGTCAGCGCAACACGGTACGATTTCACCATGCCGCCGCAGACCCGGCGTTTTTACCGCAATGTTTTGCTGCTGCTAAACCAAGCTGAAATTCCCTATGTGGTCGGTGGGACCTATGCGTTGAACTTCCACACTGGCCTCGACCGGCACACCAGGGATTTCGATATTTTTATTGCCAAGGAAGATTTTTACCGCGTGGCGGAAACTCTTGCAAAAGCCAGCTACAGAACCGAGCTCACCTATCCCCATTGGCTGGCTAAAACCTTTTGCGACAATGATTTTGTCGACTTGGTTTTTAACTCCGGCAATGGCGTGGCAGAAGTGGATGCCGCTTGGTTCGAGCATGCTTCTTATGGGGAAACTTTTGATATTCCAACCCGCGTTTGTCCTGCGGAGGAAATGATCTGGTCAAAGGCTTTTATTATGGAACGGGAACGCTTTGACGGCGCGGATGTAGCGCATCTGATTCTCGCCTGCGGCGCCTATATGGACTGGAACCGGCTCATGCAACGGTTTGCACCGCATTGGCAGCTGTTGCTGAGCCACTTGATTTTGTTCGGCATGATTTATCCCGCGCACAAAAATGTGATTCCGCAGTGGGTGATGCAGCAATTGCTCGATCAGCAGCGCGACGCTCAGAAAGAGTCGTCGTCGCAGGAAGATATTTGCGGCGGCACCTTGCTGTCGCGGGAGCAATATCTTTGCGATATTCAAACCCTCGGTCGCAAAGATGCGCGCTTGTCTCCCTACGGCAGTTTGTCGGCTAACGATGCGGAGCGCTGGACAGCAGCCATACCGAACCGCAGGTGATAATCAGCCGTCACAATGCAAAAATCCGGCGGGCGATTCCGCCGGATTTTTTATTTCCGAATCTGAATATTATCCACCTGCAATTTCAGTCCCGTCTGATTACCCCATGCCGTGGAAATTACAAAAGGCGTATTGACCGCTTTTAAATCCAGGCCGGCCGCCGCCAGGTCGCGCAGGGAAATTTGATAATGCGTCCAGGTATTCGACTGGGGATAACCCAACTCCCAATCGCCCGAGGTGCAGGGGAAAATACAGTCGGCGCGGAAAATAAGCGGGGCTTTTACCGCACGCGGATCGTCGATCACGCGCAGATCAAATTCGATGGTTTTAAATTTCGATAGATCGATGGTGGCATCGGCTTGATAAAAACCGATCGCCTGATTGGAGTGAAACGTGATTTCGCCCACGGAGCCATAATCACCGCCCACCGGCACCGTCGCGTAGAGCACCTCGCCGGATTCGGCGTACACGCCCCAATTAAAAGGCGCCTGCGCAGCACCATCGAAAATTTTCACCACCTCACCCGAGGTATCCACCGGCATCGGCGGTGCAATTCCCGGATTGAGGACAAAATCCCCATCCCGCGACGCACAGCCGCGGCCAGTCTGCGGGTCGCGCGTGCACTGATAAACCCGCACATAATCCACCAGCATCTGCTGCGGGAATACCGATTCGTCAATTCCCGTGGCGTTGACGTTGGCCGCCCAGTCGCCGCCGACGGCTAAATTCAAAATCATATGGAAACGCTGATTAAAAGGTGCAGAGCGATCCGCAAGATCCGCCATGGAATACCAGCCGGCCTGGGTCTGTGTAGCGAAATGATCGCCGTCGACATACCAGCGGATTTCGCCTTGCTCCCACTCCACCGCGTAGACGTGAAAGTCGTCCGCCGGATTGGCGCCGCTCGGCAGCATATAGTCATTGCCGGCATAGACGTTGTTGGGCCAGTTGCCGCCGAAATGCAAAGTGCCGTGCACCCGCCGCTCGCCGCCCACCGTCAGGTTGACGGCTTCCATGATGTCGATCTCTCCCGAAGCGGCCCAGACGCCGTAGACGTTCTCCGTGGGCAACATCCAGATCGCCGGCCAGGTGCCCTGCCCGCGCGGCAGTTTGGCGCGAATCTCGAAGCGGCCGTAGCGCCAGTCACCTTTGCCTTTGCTGCGAACGCGCGCCGAGCTGAAAGTCCCGCTGCCGCTGGTGTCGCCGGGCGAATAGGAGGGATCGTCATTCACCACGGCAGGGCCGCGCACGTCTTCGCGGATCGCCCGCAGGTGCAGCAGCCCCGCATCGACCCAGAGATTTTCCGCCCGGCTGAGATAACACTGCGCTTCATTATTCCCGCCGCCCCAGCAATTCACCTCCGGGCTCCAGCGGCTGGTATCCAGCGCGCCCCTATCAAACTCGTCCTGCCACACCAAACAATAACCCTGGGCATTCGCCGGGGCGAGGCAACCGGCCGTTGCGTCGCCGCTGGAGGATGAACTGCTGCTGGATGAGGAGCTGCTACTGGAGGTCGAACTGCTCGACGACGAGCTGCTGGCAGAATTCGCCTCTCCGCCACAACCGCTGATCAGGGCGGTTAGGCCGAGTGCCAGAAGAAAGGTAAAGCGTTTATGGGTGCTGATCACCTGTGCGGCTCCTGAGTGTGTGTCGATCGCCGATTTCACCACAGTGGAGTGCCACTTTTTACAAACAGCTGCGCAAAAAGCCTAACAGTGGGCAAAAAAAGGGCCGGAAATCCGGCCCCAAACTCTTAACGCACGATGAAATCTGCCCTCAGCCCCTCCTCGGCATTAGGTGCGATCCAAACGTGGAACTCACCCGGTTCCACCACGTATTCCACCTTCTGGTTGTAATACGCCAGATCCTCACCCCGGAGGGTAAATGTCACGCGCTTGCTCTCTCTGGGTTTAAGAGTCAGTCGCTGGTAGCTCTTCAACTCCCGCACCGGCCGCACGCTGGAAGCGACCAGATCGCGGATGTAGAGCTGCGCAGTCTCGGTAACGGGACGGCTGCCAGTGTTGGTGATTTTGGCGGACACTTTCAGCTCGCCATCCACACCTATAGCGGTTTTGCTCAGCTTGATATCGCTGTACTGCACGCTGGAATAGCTCAGGCCATAACCGAAGGGAAATTGCGGTTTGAAGCCGATATCGATGTAGTGATTTTTATGGCCGGTGGAGTGCTGGAAGGCCTCCAAAGGGAAGTCATCCATCTGGGTAAAGTTGCCTTCAGACGCAGGGCGGCCGGAACTCGGATGGTTGTAGTAGATCGGCATCTGACCGGTGACTTTCGGCCAGGTGACGGGCAGACGACCCACAGGCTCGGCATCCCCGCGCAGCAGACGGACGATCGCAGGCCCACCCATGGTGCCCGGATGCCACGCCATCACCAGCGCATCCATCTCGTCGATCACATCGTTCAGCGCTAGAGGACGGCCCGCCATCACCACCACCACCAGCGGCTTGCCGGTTTTCTTCAGCTCGCGGATCAACTGCTCCTGGGCGCCGGGCAGGCGGGTGTCAGCGCGGCTGTGGGCTTCACCACTGAGCACCGCCTCTTCACCGCCGACAAATACGATCACGTCAGCTTTGTTCGCCTGCTCAAGAGCTTGGGCGAAGTCTTTGGTATCACGCGAGCGGCTGCTGTACAGCGCCTGGGAATAGAACAGCTTGTCCTCACCCACCGCTTGGCGGAAGGCGTCCAACACAGTGACGGAATCCTGCTTCTTCGCGTCCAACACCCAGGAGCCCAACTGGTCGTGGGCGGCGTGGGCCAGAGGACCTATCAACGCCACTTTGACGTTCTTAGCCAGCGGCAGAGTGCGCTTCTCATTCTTCAGCAATACCAAACTCTCCAGGGCGAGCTCTTCGCTCAACTTCTTGTGCTCAGGAGTGAGGATGGACTTGGCCGGGTCACCCTTGGTGTAGGGCTGCTCGAACAGGCCGAGTTGGTGTTTCAGATCAAGAATGCGCGCGACCTTGGCATTCAGTTCAGCTTCCGTCACCTGGCCGCCATCCAACAGCGCCGTCAGGTTTTCCTGCATGGTGGTGGAGACCATCTCGATATCCATCCCCGCTTTCAACGCCTGCAAGGCAGCCTGCTTCTTGTCTTCGGCATAGCCGTGATACACCAGCTCCAGCACCGAATCCCAGTCACTGACGATAACGCCCTTAAAGCCGAATTCTCCGCGCAGCACGGTATTGATGGCGTAGTCATGGGCGGAAGCCGGCACGCCATTGAGTTCGTTGAAAGCGGTCATGATGGTGGCCACGCCGGCATCCACCGCGGCCTTGAAGGGCGGTAGATAGACGTTGTGCAGCAGCGGCTCGGGGATATAAGTGACGTTGTAATCGCGCCCGCCCTCGGCGGCGCCGTAACCGACAAAGTGCTTGGCGGTGGCGGCGATGCTGGTGGGATCTTTCAGAGAGTCGCCCTGATAACCGCGCACGGAGGCGACGGTCATTACGGAGGTGAGATAAGGATCTTCACCAAAGGATTCGGTAATACGACCCCAGCGGGAGTCGCGGGAAATATCGATCATGGGAGCAAACGTCCAGCGAATACCCATGCTGGATGCCTCTACTGCAGCAACACGAGCGCCAGCCTGCACCAGCTCCGCGTTCCAGGACGCAGCTTGGCCGAGGGGCGTCGGCATGATGGTGCGATAACCATGGATGACGTCACGGGCGAAGATCAGCGGGATCCGGGCCTCACTTTCGGTCATGGCGATACGCTGCAACTCGTTGGCCACTTCCGGGCTGCCGACATTCAGAATCGAACCGACCCTGGAGGCGCGAATCGCCGCTTTCAGGTCTTCTGGAATCTCCGCGAGGGTCTTGGCGTCGGTATTCGACTGCTGCAACTGGCCGATCTTGTGTTTAATGGTCAGATCGCCAACGGACATCGCAGGCGCCTGGGCAAAAGCCGCCCCGGCAATAGTGCCGAGGAACAGGGCGCTCAAAGTGCTTCTCAGAGGATGTGGACGGAATAACGACATGAAAGGTTTCCCTTATTCTTATGGATTGCGGGGTGGATGGTGGCACAGCTGGATGGCGACGTCGCCCCAGTTTGTGCACTGGCAAAAAGTGAGTCCCGGCGCGGGTGCCAGATCCGGTTTATGCTGATGGAACCGAAAGTGGCACCGCTTAGACTTATAACAGTACTGCTTTAACTTATCGTCGAGCCCCTTTTAGTTTGGCGGCTTTCAGACAAGTATCCAGGCGCCGGACAAACAACGCCGCCAATAACAACAAAAAGGTCGTCCATGTCCCTGCAGACCCCGATTTTCAATATTCATGACATAGCGCTGATCCTGGTGGTGTTCCAGAGCCTGCTGCTGGCGGCACTGCTGCTGACCCTGCGCCAGGGCAAACGGCTGAGCAACCGCCTGCTAGCCCTGTTTATCGCCGCCACCGGCCTGGTAGCGCTGGACACTCTGCTCTACTGGTGCGCGCCGCTGAAGCAACTCTACCTGGGGGAATCGGCACAGACCTTCTTCCTCTTCAAATTCGCCCCCCTTGTCCAGGGGCCACTGCTGTATTTCTACGTGAAGTCGCTGATCTACACCGACTTCGAGACGCGCGGCCGCGACCTCATCCACTTCGCCCCAGCCATCGCCTGCCCCATTATCATCGCCATCATCTTTGTCAGCCTCGGGCCAGAGCAACTGCGCGCCGGCATCCACGACTACACCATCTACTGGGACAACCTGCTGTTCCGCTCCCTGATTCTGGGGCAGGCGGTACTGGTGCTGAGTTACACCCTGGCGGCGCTCAAGCTGATGCTCGACTACAACAAACGCCTGCGGGAAAACTATTCCAGCCTGGGTGGCATAGAACGGCGCTGGCTCAAGCTGTTGATCATTGGCTTTGCCCTGATCTGCCTGTGGAACCTCCTGATCCAATTGCTTGGCGCCCTAGCCTCACAGCAACTGGCCTCCCTGATGGGTCTGAGCGGCAACTACCTGAACTTCCTCTTTATCAACCTGCTGGTGTTCTACAACCTGTTGCATTCCAACGTGGTACAAGGCATCCGTGACCCCGAAGGCGCGACACAGACACCGGAACATGTAGAAGCGACGGAAGCGGACCCCACGACGGAGGAACCCAAAGACACCTTCGCCCCAGCCCAAATCCGCTCTATCGAACGCGCCATGCTGGAAGACCGGGTCTACCTCACCCCCGACCTCACCCTGGAACAACTCGCCACCAGCGCCAACCTCCCCCCGCGCACCACCTCCACCATCATCAACCGCCACTTCAACATGAGCTTCTTCGACTTCGTAAACTACCACCGGGTGGAAGCGGCAAAGGCCCTGTTAATTGCAGAGCCGGATAAATCCGTATTGGAGATTTCGGAACTGGCGGGGTTTAACAGCAAATCGGCGTTTAATCGGTTTTTTAAGAAATTTGCGGGGGTTACGCCGACGGAGTTTAGGCGGGGGCGGGGTTGACGTAGATGACGGTGCACTTATGTTCGAACCTAATCTGTTTGAAGTCGAACCCGCGTGGGGTAGACTCGCCGCTTATTCGTATACAGGCATAATGCTGGAAGATATAACTTCCGGTTTTAAATCTTTTATAGCGCGCCTATCTTTTGATAAAGAGGTTATTTTTTGCAAATAGCACAAATAGAGCTGGATTTGACCTGTCCAGACTATACATCTCCAAACGTGCAAGCTGCGATTGAGCAATTGGCGTCTAATGCTGACACTGTCGCTCGCGGTGCTGTGTTTACTCGTCGTGAAGTCGTTGATTTCATACTTGATTTGGCAGGTTATACAGCTGACCAAGCACTTCATGAGAAACGATTATTGGAACCCTCGTTTGGTGCAGGCGATTTTTTACTTCCTAGCATCGAGCGTCTCTTGTGCGCTTGGCGGACAGCAAATCCGCGCGGCTCTCCAATCGAAGAACTTACCAATGCCATCCGGGCAGTAGAACTTCATCGCGACACTTTTCGTGAAACCTATTCCGCCACTGTAGGGTTACTCCAGCGCGAAGGCATTACAGAATGCTCCGCACGCGCTTTAGCAGACCAATGGCTTTCTCAAGGCGATTTCCTCCTAACTCCACTAGGAGAATTTGATTTTATAGTCGGAAATCCACCTTATGTTCGTCAGGAACTAATACCAGCCCCTCTACTCGCCGAGTATCGCGTCCGCTTCGAGACGATATATGATCGAGCCGACATCTATATTCCGTTTATTGAACGATCACTAAAGGTTTTATCGGACGGTGGTGTTGTAGCGTTCATTTGCGCAGATCGTTGGATGAAAAACCGTTACGGAGGTCCGCTACGCAGGCTCGTATCCGAGCGGTTTCATCTGAAGGCATATGTAGATATGGTAAATACACCGGCTTTCCAGTCGGATGTAATTGCATACCCCGCAATTACTCTTATTAGCCGCGAAGAGCCGGGCCCAACACGGGTCGCTCACCGACCCACTATAGAGCGAGCCACATTATCCAATTTGGCAGGCTTACTGCGTTCATCTTCACTACCCAAAGAGTCTGGTCCGGTACGTGAAGTTGCACGCGTTACGAATGGCGCAGAGCCGTGGCTGCTAGAGTCCTACGAGCAAATGGCGCTTATCCGCCGCCTAGAGTTCAGCTACCCCGCACTAGAAGATGCTGGATGCAAAGTTGGAATCGGAGTCGCGACAGGTGCCGACAAGGAATTTATTGCTGAATTTGAAAAACTTGATGTAGAGACCGACCGTAAGCTGCCACTCGTAACAACTAAAGATATAGTGTCTGGTGAGGTGAAGTGGACTGGACAAGGCGTTATTAACCCTTTCGCAGAGTCGGGTGGATTGGTTGACCTTAACGACTACCCTCGCCTTCGACAATATTTAGAGTTGCGAAAAGAAGCGATTGAGCGGCGACACTGTGCAAAAAAAACTCCTGTTAATTGGTACCGAACGATTGATCGCATTACCCCCTCTTTGGCTTCTACACCAAAGCTCTTGATTCCAGACATAAAGGGTGAAGCACATATTGTTTTTGAAAATGGCGAGCTCTATCCTCATCACAACCTCTACTACGTTACGTCTGATGATTGGGATTTGAGAGCCTTACAGGCTGTGTTGTTATCAGATGTCACGCGCCTATTTGTAGCAACATATTCAACAAAAATGCGAGGAGGATTTCTACGCTTCCAAGCACAATATCTACGCCGCATCCGCCTTCCCTACTGGAAAAATGTATCTAAAGCATTGCGTGACACACTAATAGCTGCTGCGATTAACAGGGATGTGGACGCCTGCAACTGTGCCGTGTTCGAACTTTACGGTTTAACACAAAAAGAACAATCTATTTTTGGAGGCAATGGAGAATAAATGTCACTCGATCTCGTCAATTACGAACAAAAAGCTCGTGAGGCTGTAAAAGCGTTTTGGGGCAATCGCGAAGCGGCCAAACAAAAACAAATTGAATCTGGAAAGGGCGACCAGGGAGAGCGCGCCGGCGTTACAGCCGGCAAAAACATGGATGGCTTCTTGTCCTTAGTACTTGATCTCATCAGAGCAAACGGTTTAGCTAACGCTGAGGTACATCAAAACCGGACCATGTTGACCCTACCCGGATATTTTCGTCCCACGAAACTATGGGATCTGTTAGTGATTTACAAAGGAGAGTTGATCGCTGCAATTGAACTAAAAAGCCAGGTTGGCCCCTCATTTGGAAACAACTTCAACAATCGAACAGAGGAAGCGATAGGAACGGCTCAAGATTTGTGGGTAGCTTATCGAGAAGGAGCTTTCGGGAAGCAACCGCGTCCGTTTATTGGCTGGTTAATGATGGTCGAAGATGCACCAAAATCCCGAAAACCAGTAAGAGACTCGTCACCACACTTTCCAGTTTTTAAGGAATTCTCTGGCGCTTCTTATATCGAAAGATATGACTTACTCTGCCAGCGGCTGGTGCAAGAAAATCTATACACAACCGCCACAGTTATCGCGGCGGAACGCGCAGCCGTTAGCTCGGGGAATTTTTCCGAACCTTCAACCATGACCGACCTCAAATCCTTTGTAACCGCATTTGCGGGCCACGTGGCGGCAACATCGGCACGACTTGGATAAATAAGGAAAACTGTAAGATTTCTGTCAAACACTATTTACTACTCCACAAAAGTAAGGATCACCTCGGGAAACAGCTCTTTATTCCGCACCGCATCCGCCAAGGTATAGCGATTTAGCGAATTGATAAACGCGTCGTTGGCCTCTGTCAGAAAATGCTTCAACTGACAGCCACTAGTAATGCGGCAGGTATTGGTGTCTTTATCAAAACACTCCACCAGCTGCATATGCGGCTCCAGTTCGCGCACTAGATCGCCAATCCGTAAAAGCGCCGCCGGTTTTGCCAGGCGTATTCCGCCGCCCTTGCCTTTGCTGCTGTCGATATAGCCGAGTTGGGACAGGAAATGCACCACTTTGACGAGGTGGTTGCGGGAGATACCGTAGTGTTCGGACACCTCCCGGACGCTGCATTGGCGCTCGGGGTAGGCCGCGAGGTACATCAAGGTGCGCAGGCCGTAGTCGGTAAAAATCGTTAACTGCATGAAAATCTCTAACGCCAAATGTTGACGCCTATCTTACACAGCTCTTAATATGTATTAACAATACATATTTAAGGGCAGAGCCATGCTGAGTGAACACACCATCCAGATCGTCAAATCAACTGCGCCAATCCTGCAAGAACACGGCGAGACTCTGACCCGCCACTTCTACCAGCGCATGTTCAAGCACAACCCGGAGGTGGCGCCGTTTTTTAATCCGGCACACCAGCAGGCGGGCAAGCAGCAACGTGCATTGGCGGGAGCCATTGCAGCCTATGCAGCCAATATCGATAACCTGGAAGTGCTGGGCGGTGCGGTGGAGTTGATTGCGCAGAAACACGCCTCTCTGATGATCAAGCCCGAGCACTATCCCATCGTCGGCGCCAATCTGCTGGCTTCCATTCGTGAAGTTCTGGGCGAAGGTGCGACCGATGACATCATCAACGCCTGGGCGGAAGCCTATGGCTTTCTCGCCGATATTCTGATCGGCCGTGAGAAGCAGATTTACCAGGAAAACGCGAAAAAAACCGGCGGATGGGAGGGGTTCAAACCCTTTCGTGTCATCCGCAAGGAACAAGAGAGCCGCAATATCACATCGTTTTACTTGGCGCCCGCCGATGGCGCGCCCGTGCCGACGTTCAAACCCGGCCAGTACATCACCGTGCGCGCGGCGACACCCAACGGCTCCACCACCATGCGCAATTACAGCCTGTCGGACAAACCTGGGCAGGAGTGGCTGCGCATCAGCGTAAAACGTGAATTGCCGCCGGAAGCCAACACGCCCGCCGGCTATGTGTCCAACCATCTGCACGACACAGTGGAAGTGGGCGATCTCGTCGACCTGGCGCCGCCGTGTGGTGAATTTTTTCTCGATGTCAGCGAGCGACATACGCGCCCGCTGGTATTCGTGGCGGCGGGCGTTGGCGTCACACCGATCCACAGCATGTTATCCGCAGCAGTGGAGGAGTTTGCCGAGCGCGATATTATTTTGATCCACGCCGCGCTCAATGAAGAGGTGCAGGCATTTCGCACAACCTTTGGCGCACTCGCACAACGGCATCGCAATCTCAAGGTTTATTACCGCTACAGCGATGCCCCGGCGAACAATACGCGCACCGGCAACGCCAGCACTGGCTTGGTAACGGCGGAATATATCGAGTCGCTCCTGCCCGGTCGCGATGCCGATTATTACTTCTGCGGCCCGCAACCTTTTATGGTGTCTCTCTACCACGGTTTGATGCAGTGGGGCATTCCCGCCTCGCAAGTGCATTTTGAATTTTTCGGTCCGCGACAGGCTTTGGAAGGTTAATCCCAGCCGCAATCAAGTCACCACGAGAATCCTCAAGGACAGTGATGGCTGGCGCAAGTAATGTGTCAGCCATCACATCACTTGCGCCAAGTCCTTTAATACCGCTACAACTCCCCTTTTATCCCGTAATTTTTTATTCAACTTTTCGATAATTTTACTAACACTTTTTGCCGGGTGAGTGCGCCTACGGCTAGTTGAACAATCAGTTCAATTCTACTTTTCGGCATTTCTTTTTACCTTTCCGATAACTTTGATTCCGCTCACATATTGCGCAAACACTCCTTCCTAGAATGAATTGCAGCTTACAGGCACTTAAAAAAAGAATAACGGGTAATAACTCCCACTGCGTTCAGTCGTGATTCCTTCATCGGCTTGTTTATTGGCAATCGCCAAATTCACCTGAGATTGGCAAACCATTTCGCGATAATAAAAGGTGTTCAAACATGAAAAAAATTATAGGCACTGTATTTGGATTGGGTGTTGCGCTCTTTGCGAATATATCTGCGGGAGATTTCCCCAACGGCAGCTACCCGAGCAGTTTGTTGAACAAGGCGCTTAACAACAAGCTTGTTCGAGGCAATCCCGGCTATGGCAAACAAAATCAGCCCGCCGCTCACGGGGGTTATCTCGCCATTGGTGGCAATGGTCTACACACGTTTGTTGATGTCCGCGACCCTTATAACCCGCGAATCGTAAAACAAGTCCAAAGCCCCACTTATCGCGCCGGCGGAGAGCAGGAAAACCATCAAATTTCCTTCGCCAAATATCCCGATGGCAATGAATATATGGTGTCCATTAGCGGCGTGGGCATAGATATTTGGAACGTCACCAATATTGGTTCCAATGTGACTCACGTCAAAGAAGTAAGGTTGCCCGGCATTAACTATGGCGATGTGGATGGTGCTATTTGGGGTGTGGGCTGGCAGGGCAAATACATCTACGTGGGTGCCACCAATAATGGGGTGTACGTCATTGATGTCAGTGATGTACGCAATCCCAAAGATGCGGTCTCGCCGAATACACCAACGTCTTACGAAGCCATCCCCACCCGCAACTGGAACAACATCAAAGCGGGTCCTATTTTTCCCATCGGCAATCTGTTGGCCTTTGGCGCGCCCAAAGATGCCAATGGTGTCGTGACTCTGGACATCAGCAACCCCGGTCGACCAGTGACGCTGGATACACACAACTGCCTCAGGAACACCTACATCACTTGGTTTTACGGCAAGTGGATCTTCTGTGAAGAGGCCGTCGCCATCTATGACGTGACCACCAACCCCCGAGACATCAAACAAGTGGGAACCGTCAACACCCCCGCTGCCGAATATATGAGTTTTGGTGATGACCATTTATTTTTTGGGCGGTATGCGGCCCAATGGCGGCGTGTATAAATATGATCTCGCCAACATCGCCAGCCCCAGACAAGTGGCGAAAATCACCAATCAATTCCATTACGACGCCGAGGTCGACAACCAGTTTTCCGTCCCCATCGGCAATTTAATTTACATCACCGACGACCAAAAAGACCTCGGTGGTTTTATGGCGGTTCACAACGTCAACCCCGATACCAAACCGCCGCGGGTGATGTATGCCAATCCGGCAGACGGTTCGACACAACCGACGACTTCGCGTATCGGCCTGTCGTTGAGTGATCAGATTGATTCACGTTCGCTGGATTATTCCACTGTGCAATTGCGCGAGGTTGCCACTGGCGTGGTGGTGGAAGGTTATTTTGGTATTACTCACACCGTAGTGAATTTTGCCCCGCTCAACCCTCTCAACCCTAATTCAGAATATGAACTGTATCTGCCCAAAGGCGGTATCAAAGATCTCGCTGGCAACGGTTTGGATAAAGCGTACACCTACCGTTTTAAAACCAGCGGTGACAATAATTCCGGTGACTTCGGCGGCAATCCCGGTGGCTCGATCACGCCTGATTCCAACGGTCGAGTTCAAGTGGAAGCAGAAGTGATGAATCTCGCCGGTGGTGTTGTGACCTCTACGGATAATGGCGGATTTTCCGGCACTGGTTTTGCCGACTTCCCCGCCAGCGGCGGCAACATCAGCCAGGCAATCAACGGCAACTTATCCGGCAGTATTCAAGTGCAAATCCGCTATGCCAATGGCGGCGATAGCGCGCGCAGTTTGACCTTGGATGTCGGCGGCCGCACGCAAGTGGTGAATTTTCCAACCAACGGCTCTTGGACTACCTGGAATACGATTACCGTTAATATTCAAGGTGGAGCCGGTAAAACGATTTCATTAATTGGCGGCACGGGAGCCGGGCCGAATATCGACAGTTTAACGATTACTGGCATTGTGCCCACCGGCGGTTCTGGCGTAACACTGGCCGATTGCTCCATTACATCGGCAGAACAACTAGTGGTTGGCGAGCGAGCGTTCTTTGCCAGCACTGTAACCAATGCCACTAATTACACCTGGACTGTGGGTGATGAACGGTTTGAAAATCGAACCGCCAATTTTGAGTACACTTTTAATCAGCCCGGTCGTTACGTGGTATCTCTCACCATCTCCGCCGGAGCTTCCACCAAACAATGTACCAAGACTCAGATTGCTCACTACCCATTAACGCGTAATTCACCTACAAATTCTTCTCCGATTCTCGTGGATGAAACCAATAATCGCGTATGGAACGTCAACCCGGATAACAACACCATCTCCGCCATCAACAAGGTCAACCCTGCCAATCCTGAAGCGGTAAACAAGCTGTCGGAAATTGCAGTCGGCGAAAGTCCCCGCAGCCTTGCACAGGCCGCCAATGGCGATCTCTGGGTGGTCAATCATGACGATGCATCTATCAGCATCGTTAACCCTGCTTCGAACAGCGTCGGCAGAACCATTAAATTGCCCTACGCATCGCAGCCTTTCGGAATTGTTTTTAATCCGAGCCGCCAACGTGCGTTCGTCAGTTTGCAGGCGACAGGTCAGATTGTTGTACTGAATGGTTCAACTGCTCAGGTGGAAAAAACCATTACCCTGGACAAAGACGAATTTGGCTTTACACCTAAAGTTCGCGGTTTGGCGATATCGGCCGATGGCAACAGGCTCTACGCCACGCGTTTTATTTCCAATGATATTGCCGGAGATTTTTATGAGATTGACGCCAACAATCTGATTCTGCTCAATGTGATTAAACTCGCCATCGACAAAGGTGTCGTCGACGGGGACGAGCCCGACGATACTTTTAACGCAAGGGGCTTGCCGAATTACATGAACAGCATTGCCATCACCCCGGATGGACGCCAGGCCTGGATAACGGCGAAAAAAGATAATATCGAGCGCGGCTTGTTCAGTGATGGACGCGAACCCACCTTCGATTCCACCACCCGCGCGATTATCGTGCCAGTGGATCTTCAAACCGGTGCCGACTTACCCGCTCGGCGAATTGACTTTAATGATGCCGATTCACCCATGGCCTCGGTATTTAGTCCTTATGGCGACATCATTTTTACCGCGATACAAGGCAATAAGGAAATTCACGTTTACGATATTCAAAAGAACGAATCCATCGCCGTGATCGACGTGGGTTTTGCGCCACAGGGGTTAGTCTTGGACAGCAAGGGCTATCTCTATGTGCACAACTTTATGTCGCGCAGTATTTCTGTTGTAGACGTTTCGAACCTTATATCAGGAGCTGCCAACGCATTTACCAAACTGGCTGAAATTAAAGTCGTCAGCAATGAAAAACTCAGCCCCAATGTGCTGAAAGGCAAGCAGATATTTTACAACTCCCGCGATGTGCGCATGACCAAGGAAAACTATATCAGCTGCGCCACTTGCCACTTGGACGGTGGAGAAGACGGCCGCACGTTTGACTTTGCCAATCGCGGTGAAGGTAAACGCAACACCATTACGCTGCACGGACGCCGCGGCACCGGCCACGGTCCCGTTCACTGGACCGGTAATTTCGATGAAATCCAGGATTTTGAGCACGATATGCGAGGACCGTTTAGCGGCACCGGATTTATTGATAACGCACTGTTCAACAGTGGTACCGTCAATCAATCACTGGGCGCGCCTAAAAAGGGTTTGAGTGCGGATTTAGATGCATTGGCCGAATATGTGACTTCTTTGGATCGAGTGCCAGACAGCCCTTACCGCAATGCGGACGGCAGCCTTACCGACAGCGCTCAACGCGGGAAGAAAATTTACGAACGCCTCAATTGCAGCACCTGTCACTCGGGCCCTGATTACACGGACAGCGCATTAAATGTGCTCCACGACGTCGGTACCGCAACCATGTTCTCCGGTTCCAGAATGGGAGGGCATTTACCAGGCTTTGATACCCCCACCCTCAAAGGTGTATGGCATACGCCTCCCTATTTCCATGACGGCTCCGCATTAAGCCTGCAAGACACCCTCAATGTGCCCGGCCATGGCAATGCGCAAAACTTAAGTCAGGAGGAGAAAGATCTGCTGGTAAGCTATCTGCTGCAGCTTGACGAAAATCCGCAGCCTACAAATGGCGGAAACCCGGACGTTGAACCTGAGCCAGAACCAGAACCACAACCTACGGGCGGTAGTGTGGATATGTTGGTGCTTTTGTTGTTGTCAATATTGGCAGCGGCGCGAACCGTGAATATTCGACGCCAAGATTGATTCAGCGAAGGCATTCAGCAAATCACCAATCTCGCAAACCTGCTGGTTAACGCCAGCAGGTTTTTTTATTCAATACCTGCAACAGCCTTGACACTGTTGCGTCACCCGCTAGTCTGACGCAATGATTAAATCAATCAAACACAACGTCGGACACGGGATTTTTATATGCACAACAAAATCAATATTGCATTGACAACCGCACTCATATTAATCGTCGGACCAATTTCAGCGGCTGAGCACTCTTATAGCGGCGAAGAAACGCGGCAAATCAAAGCTCTTTCCGAGTCAGAAATTACCGGCTTGTTATCGGGAAAAGGTATGGGTTATGCCAAAGCTGCGGAGTTAAACGGATATCCTGGCCCCAAACATGTGCTTGAGCTTGGCAAAGAATTGTCGCTGACCGCCGAGCAGCAGAAAAAAACCGAAACCCTTTTTGCCTTGATGGAAGCCTCCGCCAAATCTTTGGGCGCTGAATTGATTGCCGCCGAACGCGATCTGGATCAGACATTTATCAATAAAAAAATCGATGAAGCGACCCTGACAGAACTCGTGAACAAAATCGGCGAAGTTGAATCGCGACTGCGAGCGGTTCATTTGAATGCTCATTTGCAGCAGGTCAAGGTTCTGAACGAGCAGCAGATTGCGCTTTATATGACCTTGCGGGGTTATGACGGCGCGGGTAGCCACGGGAAGCATCACCACCATCACCACAGCAAGTAGGTGCCATCATCGGGGTCGCTGCCGCGCCTAATTGTTACCACACTCATCACAGCCCAGCGCCCCTTTGCATGAATGCGGCCCATGGAAGAGAGCGTTTGCTCGCTGCCCGTCTGCCAACTATCGTTAGTTTCATCACTCTGACGAGCCCCCACCGCCGCGGCGCCGGCCTCATCACCCGCCTATGGAGATTTTTTGGAGGTATCTCTCAGGAAGAGTGTCTTCATACGCACAATAAAATTTATGGAGTTATTCATGAGATTTCGCGATTTGTTTGCACTGCTGTTAACAGCAACTCTGGCGGGCTGCTCCAGTGGCGGCGGCAATAGCGGGGGTGGCTCGGGCCCTTCCGGTTCTGTCAGCATTACCACCAACACGCTCAGCTTTACGGCAAATGTCAGTGAGGCCACGGCGGCTGTGCAGGCGCTAACAGGCACCATCAACAATCCGGATTCAGAGGTTTTTTTGATCGTTGATTTCGGCTATAGCAATCTGTTTTCGGACTGGAGCTATAGCACCAGCGGGACTCAGGCAACCTTGTTCCTGAACCCGGTGTCCCCTCAGCAGATCGGCGCGGGTGTGCATACCGGGCAGATCGAGGTGCGTGTGTGCCGCGATCAAAACTGTACCAGCCAATACAGCGGCAGTCCGAAAACCGTGAATGTGACCTACACAGTCACCGCATCTGGCTTCACCTTAAGCGCAAACGAAATAAACCTGGTGCATGTTTTTGGCTCCGCATTGCCGGATGCCCAGGAAATTATTGCGACGGCGTTGGGCCCGTGGGTGAGTTACGGATGGACCTATTCCGACTTTCCGCGGGATTCGGGCTGGATTGACTTGGTTTATAACCAGCCACAAAACGGGGTCGGCGCAGTGATCTATCAATTCGGGCTCAGCAAGCCCCTGCCCGCAGGTGAATATTCAACGTCCTTCGGCCTGTACTTTGACGGCCCCGCGGCCGCCAAACCGGTTGCGGTCAATGTGACTGTGCTGGAACCGGCCTTTTTGATTGACGATAACTTGGTCGATTTTTTCTTATACGCTGGACACCGACCTCGCCACATTGCAGCAAACAATCACAGTAAGCGACGGCAGTTATGGGCCGCGCACCTGGAGCGTCAGCTCTGATGTGGCCTGGCTGGATATATCCCATGACTCCGGCAACACCAGCGACAGCAATAGTTTTGTCGTATCGGTTAATACCGACGTGCAGAATCTGCAAAGCGGCCAACATAAAGCTTGGATTAACCTCTCCGACGTTGCCGGCGCCTATGAAGATGTGCGCATCCTGGTGCGCCTCGCGAAAAATTCTTCGCCACAAACTGAGCCGGAAATCGGCTGCCTTGAAGAAGCGGGTGTGATTTTTGTCGATTGCGAAAGTAATGAATGGAATGGCTTTACCGCTTGGGAGTTGCGCGCAGACGGCGGCATGCCATCCTACACGGAACCCATGCCAGGATTTCACTTGATCGATTGGTCGTTCGTAGATGCGGAAGGTCGCGGCAAGGTCGTTGATGTGCAATATGGATATGTCGATGCACGGGCAATGTTACGCGTGCACGCGACCGGCAAAGCTAGGGATCTTAGCCATTACGCCGGTGGCACAGTGGAATTCGATGTGCGCGTGCTCGACTGGGGCAGCACCGTCAACGGATTGGAATTCAAACTGGAATGCGTATGGCCCTGCGAAAGCGGGAGCTTCGCGCTCAATATTCCCAATCTGAACCAGTGGTATCACTTTTCGTTTGACGTGGACCAACTACAGGCCACAGGCTTTGATTTGACCAATGCGGATATGGGCTTTCAGATTTTTCCCGCCTGGGAAGGCGGCAGTATGAATGGCATACATTTCCAGCTCGACAATATCCGCTGGAATCGTTAACCCCACAAAAAAACCTGCTGGCAAAAGCCGGCAGGTTTTCCTATCTCGTCTTTTACGCTTTATCCAATCAATACAAACACCGCCGAAACAACCCAATCGCCATCTGATAACCCAGCAACTGCAATTCCGCGTCGTAGCGATCGCCTTCATCGCGCATAAAGGCGTGTACACCGTTGAATTCGTGCCAGGTGAAGTTGATGCCTTTTTCCACCAAGTTTTGGTACACGCGCGCTCGGCCTTCGGCGGGGATGTGCGGGTCTTGTTTGCCCCAGATCATTTGCAGTTCGCCGCGAATATCCTGGGTGCGGGTGAGGCTGTCGTTGCCGGGTTGTGAGGGCGTCATGCCGGAGTGGATGTCGGTGGCGTAGAAACAACTGGTGGCAAGCATGGCGGGGTGTATCGCGGCGCGGTAGGCGAGGCCGCCGCCGAGACAAAATCCCATGGCGCCGAGTTTGCCGGAGTAGTACGGCAGCGTTTGCAGATAATCCACCATGGCCTGGGTATCGCTATCGTGGGCTTCCAGATATTTGGCGATCTTGTCGGCATTGCCTTTATCGCGACCGGCGTCGTCATAACCCAGCACTGTGCCGATTGGGTTCAGCTCGTGAAACACTTCCGGCACCACCACGATAAATCCGTGGCCCGCCATTATCTGAGCGCTGCGTCGAATGGGTGAGGTCTGCTGAAAAATTTCCGAATAGAGAATAATCGCCGGCCATTGTTTGCCCGCGGTTTCCGGCGTTTCCTTCGGCCGGTAGATATAAGAGCGCATGGCGCCGGTGGGTGTATTGAGATCAACCTGGTGATTCTGGATCAGCATACCTTCTCCTAAAAAATGAAAACCCTAAAAAATAGAAGCCCAGAAAATAAAAGCCCAAAAAGAAAAGCCCGCATGTGCGGGCTGAAGATGGGCCGTCTGCATTGGCGCCATAGTCTATTCTGGGGTCAGCCTGGTGGCGAAGCCTAAAGGAGCCTCCGCCAGTGACCATCAGTTTTTTGCTGCATCACACCTGTTTTCTGCCTCCCGTCGCGCCGTAGATTTCGCCAGTGACATAACTGGCGTCGTCGCTGGCGAGAAACACGTACAAAGGCGCCAACTCAGCCGGCTGCGCGGGGCGCTCAAATAAGGTGTTTTCACCGAATTTCTGCACTTTTTCCTGGGGCATAGTGGAGGGAATCAAGGGCGTCCACACCGGGCCGGGCGCCACACCGTTCACCCGCACGCCTTTTTTGATGGCCTCCTCCGCGAGAGACAAGGTGAAGTTGGCGATCGCCGCCTTGGTCGCGGCGTAGGGTGCCAGGTTTGCGCTGGGCGAATAGGCCTGGATGGACGTGGTATTGATGATGGAACCGCCTGGCGCAATATGCTCCAACGCATAACGGGAAAAAAGAAAAAGGCTTCGATATTCGTGCGGAAGGTGTAATCCAGATCTTCATCTGGAATGTCCTGCAGGGATTCATAGGTTTTTTGAAAAGCCGCATTGTTGACCAGAATATCCAGACGACCAAACCTCTCAATACAATCATCAATGGCTTTTTCACACGCCACCCGACTGGTTTGATTCATGCGAATGGCGATTACTTCCCTGCCGCATTCACGCACCAGCCGCTCCGTCACTTGCGCATCCTCGTCCTCCTCAAGGTAGGTAAAAGCGATATTCGCCCCTTCGCGCGCGTATGCAAGAGCGACCGCGCGGCCGATACCGCTGTCACCGCCGGTAATCAATGCCACCGCACCTTCGAGTTTTTGGCTGCCGCGATAGGATGACTCACCGTGGTCGGCGCGTGGCTCCATTTCATCTTCATATCCAGGTATGGATTGGCGCTGCTGCGGAAACAAGGGCGCTGGGTACTTGCTGCGGGGATCATGGAAAACGGCTTTCATAGAGGATTCTCCGTTGCGGGACTGGCGTGCCGCCAACCCAAGAGCCAGTTGTTAAATTAAGCCAGCCGACGGTGAACCATGGGCAAAAGTCGAAATCCCGCCACAACCATTCAGGTTGTAAAACTTGCAGAGGCGTTTCGCTTTTTACAGTGCCCAAACCCACATAGACGAAGTTAAGGCCACGTAAATCCACTTCATCGGCGTCCACAGCCGCTGGAGCAAGATGTGCTCCATTTATTTATCCGTAGGCGATTGTCAGCTGCGCCGCGGCCTGCGGCCCGTTTACAGCTCGCAGCCACGCATGATCGAGGCAACCGTTCTCGTTCTGGCACGCTCGCTGCTATTGGCCCCATACCAAGTGATCGCGGCCAATGACACAGGAACGGCCGCACAGATGACTAAGGGTGCACAGAGGACAGGGTAAGCGTCACGCCGGGAAGTCTGGGACAAGCCAGATTTCCCCCGGGACACGCTGGCGCGGGAAGCCAACTCTGATACCCCATCGATTAATGCAGAAATCAAGCAAGGTTACCGGAGATCCAGCTCATGAATTCATTACCGCATCCGCAGCAGAACCAGCTTATCGCCTCCCTGTCCGCTGAAACGCAACGCCGTCTTCTACCCCACCTGGAGCCGGTGCACCTGGAATTCGGCAAGGTGCTTTGCGGTTCCGGGGATGTACTGACTCACGCGTATTTTCCAGCCAACGCTATAGCGTCGCTGGTATACGTCACCCGCGATGGCGCCTCATCCGGCTTGGCTGTGGTGGGCAACGAGGGCATAGTCGGCGTCACCTTATTTATGGGCGGCGACAGCAGCCCATTGCGCGCCATAGTGTTGAAGTCCGGCTATGCGTATCGCATGAAAGCCTGCCGCTTCAAAGAGGAAATCAACCAGCACGGCGACCTGAATCGCCTGATGCTGCGCTACAGCCAATCGCTGATCACTCAGACCGCGCAGACCGCTGTGTGTAATCGCCATCATTCCATCGAGCAGCGCCTGTGCCGCTGGTTGTTGCAGACGCTGGATCGGCTGGAGACCAATCAGGTTTCCCTGACGCAGGAATTTATTGCAGAAATGCTGGGCGTGCGCCGCGAAGGCGTAACCGAGGCAGCCGGCAAACTGCAGCGCATGGGTGTTATCGAGTATTCACGCGGCCGCATCACTGTTCTAGACCGCGACGAAATGGAGTACCTCGCTTGCGAATGCTACAGCGTAGTGAAATCAGAGACCGACCGTCTGCTTCCATGCGCACCTTTGCACCATCAACCACATCGCCATCAGCCACATCACAGTTTCCGTTACGTGCGATCCGCGTAAATTTCCAAGGCTTCGGAAAGGCCCCTTTCGGGGCCTTTTTTATTTCCATGCTTTATTGCCCCAGCCACACTCACCTCCCCGCCTTTTCACCCTGCAATAATTACAACACTTTCACTCTATATTTACCCAGTTATACATATAAAAACTAATCCCCCCTATACACATAAGAATAATTAATAAAATTAAGGCTCAGAAATTAGAAACTTTAGAACCATCATCATGGATTCATTTTTGCTTATTCCCCAAAAAGTAAAACCATGTCTCAACTTACAAAATGTCTCAACTACAAAAAGCGAGATCGCCATGAAATATTTTCGCCTACTGCTGACAAGTCTAATACTGAGCTGCGCGAATGCCGCCTTGGCGGACGACACTAGTGTGCAGCAGAAATTTATTGACACACCGGTAGATCCACAGGTGTTTGTTGAAAAAGCCTATGCTTCCGGCCTGACGGAAATCGAACTGGCAAACAATGCACTGCAAAAGTCCACGCATGAGGAGGTTCGCCACTTCGCGCAAATGATGATCGAAGGGCACACTCAAATTAACAATGACTTGCGCACTCTCGCCAATGCTGAGGGGTTGAATATCCCTAGCGAAGCGACTCTCTTGAAAAAAGCCAAAGCCCGCATGCTGGCATTAAAAAAGGGTGAGTCATTTGAGTCGAGTTATGCGGGTCATCAAGTGGAATCCCACGAGCAGAGCTACAAAGCTCTTCCGGCAGGCGGCCAAATCACCCAACTCCAATATCCGCAAATTTGCCGAAGAAAAACTACCCAGCCTGGAGCACCATTTGAATGTGGCGAAAGCTCTGGTTACCGCTGTAGCGCAAACCAATGCCAGCGAAAATCGCACAGCGCCGGACAAAAATACTCCGTAAAGACCATGTGAACGAGGGCCGGATTATGAGCCGAGGCAGCAAAGAAAAATACACAGAAAAGCAAAAACGCAAGGCTGAGCGCATTGAACAAGCTTATGAAGAAAAAGGCGTCTCGACAAAACGTGCTGAGCGTATCGCCTGGGCGACCGTTAATAAACAATCCGGCGGCGGCGAAAAATCCGGCTCCGGCCGCACTAAAAGCGCTTCTGTAAAAGCGGAAGCGCGGCGTGATTCGGCGCGGCGGGCAGTGAAAACAAAAGAACGCCAAGGTCAACCGGGCGCGCTGGAAAACAAGAACAAATCATCACTGTTGGAAATTGCGCGCGCACGCCAGATAGCCGGTCGTTCGCATATGAATAAGCAGGACTTGATCGCCGCGTTGCGAAGCCCTCGCTAATCGACTGTGCAGACCTCGTTAAGAGCCTGTGCAGTCCTAATCAATCGACATAGACACGATCAACATCATCAAGGCAGGCCAACCCATGTCCACGCGTGTACAGCGCCACGGTACTCAGATCAACGGCGGCACCACCCGTTTTAATCTGTGGGCGCCGGATGCAAAAACGGTTGCTATTGACGTACGCGGGCAGAGCGAGCCGGTGCCGCTGCAGCAGCAGGGCGACGGCTGGTTCAGCACACATCTTAATTGCGGTGCGGGCGCGGAGTACCGTTTTCTGATAAATGATGAGCGCTACGTACCGGACCCCGCCGCGCATTCGCAAGTGGGCGACGTGCATGGCTACAGCCGCGTCGTCGATCACGCAAATTATCAATGGCAGGCGGCGGAGTGGCTCGGCAACCCCTGGCAGCAAACGATTATTTACGAACTGCATGTGGGTTTGATGGGCGGTTATAAAGGTGTGGAAAAACGCCTGCCGACCTTGGCCGCTCTGGGGGTGACTGCCATAGAACTTATGCCGTTGCATCAGTTTCCCGGGACGCGCAATTGGGGTTACGACGGCGTCCTGCTGTCGGCGCCAGCCAATGCTTATGGCTCAATCGAAGAACTGAAAAGCCTGATTGATACAGCGCATCAATTAGGATTGATGGTCTTTGTCGATGTGGTCTACAACCACTTCGGCCCGGACGGCAATTATCTGCCCTCCTATGCCAGCTCGTTTTTCCGCAGCGACATACATACCGCCTGGGGCTCTGCAATCGATTTTCGCCGCACGGAAGTGCGCGATTTCTTTTGTGAAAACGCGCTTATGTGGGTATTGGACTACCGCGTCGATGGGCTTCGCTTTGACGCGGTACATGCCATTTCGGAAAAGAATTTCCTCGTGGAAATGGCCAGCCGCCTGCGCTCGTCAATCCCGCCGGAGCGACATCTGCATCTCATGTTGGAAAATGAGGAGAACAGTGCATTTCTCCTGCAGCAAGGTTTTAACGCGCAGTGGAACGACGATGGTCACAATGTACTGCATCACTTGCTGACCAACGAAGCAGAGGGTTATTACGAGGATTTTTGCCAGGACCCGACGCAGAAACTCGCGCGCTGCCTGCAAGAGGGTTTTATTTTCCAAGGCGATACCAACCGTCACGGCAAATGCCGCGGTGAACCCAGCGCGCATTTGCCGCCGACGTCCTTTGTGCTTTTTTTGCAAAATCATGATCAAGTCGGCAACCGCGCTTTTGGCGAACGCCTGCCACTGCTTGCCAACCGTGATGCGCTCAAAGCCGCTACTGCGCTTCTCCTTCTATCGCCAATGATTCCTTTGTTATTTATGGGTGAGGAATGGGGCTGCGAACAGCCATTTTTTTATTTCACCGACCATCACGACGAGCTGGCCGTGGCAGTGCGCGAAGGCAGGCGCAATGAATTCGCGGACTTCGCGCATTTTGTCGACAGCGAAATCCGCGCGCGCATTCCCGATCCCAATGATGAAAAAACCTTTTCTGCGTGCGCGCTGGATTACGAAAACTGCAGGCAGCCGGTACCAATGGAGTGGCTGGATTTTTACCGGCATCTTCTGGAACTGCGCCACGTGGAAATTATTCCGCGCCTGCCTGGAGCGCGCGCTGATGGTGCGCAGGTGCTGGGCGACGCGGCGGTATCTGCTTGCTGGCATATGGGCGATGGCAGCACGCTGCGGATCGACCTCAATCTCAGCAGCACCGCCGTGGCCATTTCCGGTCAGCGCCAGTACGAAAAAGTGGTGTTCCGCTACAGAGTGGATCACCAAAGCGAACGCGACGGTTTTCTGCCGCCTTACAGCATTATTGTCACCTTGTGACAGCATCGTCTCCTTGTGGCAGATCAACTGGCAGATCAAATTGAAAGATGTGAACAACAAGATGAACAAACAACGAAATCCACATTGTTATCCAGGTCCTGACTTATGACGGAAATAAGGGCAAGTGTTCGGTTGCAATTTCATCGGGATTTCACTTTTTCCCGCGCGCTTTTGTTGGTGCCTTATTTTGCCAGCCTCGGTGTCAGCCACATTTATGCCTCACCCATTCTCAAGGCGCGCCCCGGCTCCACCCATGGTTACGATGTGGTGGACCCAAGCTGCGTCAATCCGGAACTTGGCGGCGAGGAAGGACTGGAACAATTGGTGGCCGAATTGCGCCGCCACCGCATGGGTTTGATTGTCGATTTTGTGCCAAATCATATGGCAGTCGGCGGTGATGCCAATCCGTGGTGGCTGGACGTGCTCGAATGGGGCAGGCGCAGTCCTTACGCAAAGTTTTTTGATATTCACTGGAACTCACCGGACCCTATGCTCAAAGGCCAATGCCTGGTGCCATTTTTGGGCGGTGATTACGGCGATGTGTTGAGCAGCGGTGATATCCAATTGCGTTACAGCGCGCAGAGTGGAACTTTTTACGCACAATATTTTGCTCATCGCTTCCCCATCTATCCACCCAGTTACGTGCAGATATTGTCGCTTTGCGATCACGATGATCTGCAGGATCTGGCGCGGCGCTTCGCGCAATTGGAAAACGCCGAAAATCCCTGGAAAGCAGCGCATGCCCTGCAGAAGGAATTGCGCGACGCCACTACTACAGCGCGTCTAGAGCAATACATAAGCGCCGCCATCGGCCTGTTCCAGATTGCTGAAATTCCTAGCTCAGAACAAAAAGCGGCAGAACAAAAAACTTTAGAACATCAGATTTCAGAACACACGGCGTCAGAAAAGGATGCGCAGATCGAACGCCTTCACCAATTGCTGGAAGCGCAGAATTACCGGCTGGCAAGCTGGCGCACGGCTGCGGATGACATCAACTGGCGCCGCTTTTTTGATATCAACGAACTCGCCGGTTTGCGCATGGAGCGGCATGAAGTTTTTGAGGCGGTGCACGCAAAAACCTTCGAGCTTATCACCCGTGGACTGATCGATGGTTTGCGCATCGACCATATTGATGGGCTGGCCAATCCGCGCGCTTATTGTCGCAAATTGCAGCGCAGAATCCGCCGCCTGCTGCCGCGCCGGCCGCACAACACCGGCCCGCTGCATTTCCCTATCTATGTCGAAAAAATCCTCGCTGCTGGTGAGCGCTTGCAAGACAGTTGGCAGGTTGAAGGCACCACCGGTTACGAATTCATGAACCAGGTGAATTTGCTGCAACATTATGAAGAGGGCGGTGCCGCGCTGACTCGCTATTGGCAAGAATTCAGCGGACGACCAGAGGATTTCAACGAAGAGGTTCTGGAAGCGCGCCGGCTGATCTTAAATACCTCCCTGTCCGGCGATTTTGAGGCGGTCGCGCAGAATCTTCTATTAATTGCGCGCTCGGATATTCACACGCGGGATTTGACCCTGGCAGCCATCCGCCGCGCGCTCACCGAACTCATTGTGAACTTTCCGGCGTACCGCACTTATGCCGGCGCATGTGAACGCACCTCCCAGGACCAGGTATTTTTCAATCAGGCTCTTGAAGGCGCGCAGCGCACACTGTCGGAAACCGAATGGCCGGTATTGCAAAAACTCGACAGCTGGTTGGGTGCGGAGCCGCTGCATTCGCTGCCGCCCGGCCCGGATCGCGCTTTGCGTGCGCGGACACTGGCACGCTTCCAACAGCTGACCTCTCCCACTGCAGCAAAAGCGGTGGAAGACACGGCGTGTTATCGCTCCACCGCTCTGCTCGGCCGTAATGATGTGGGATTTGATCCTCAGCATCACGGCATATCGCGCAAGGATTTTCACCAACTCTGCATGGATCGCCACGCCCGCTTTCCGCGCTCGATGTTGACCACCGCCACCCACGACCACAAGCGCGGTGAAGATACCCGCGCCCGCTTGGCGGTGTTGAGCGAGCGCGCCGATTGGTTTTGGCAGAAATTAAATCTCTGGCAAGCGCAAATGGCACCGCTGCGCGAGCAACTTCACGACGGTACCGCGCCTTCTCCTGGCGATGAGTGGATGCTGATGCAGACCCTGCTGGGCAGCTGGCCATTGGACTATCGGCCTTATGAAGAAGCCGGCGAGCACGCCGACCGGCTGCGCGACAATTATTTTCAACGCCTGGAAGGATGGCTGGAAAAAGCCCTGCGTGAAGCGAAATTGCGCAGCTCCTGGAGCGCGCCCAACAGCGCCTATGAACAGGCGTGCCGTCGTTATCTGCACGATCTTTTTTATCGCCAGGAGATGTTTGAATTGCGCTGCGAAATCGCTCGCGCGGCACTGGAAATTGCGCCTGCTGGCGCGCTTAACGGACTGGCGCAGACGCTGTTGCGTCTAACCGCACCGGGAGTGCCGGATTTATTCCAGGGCACCGAGTTCTGGGATTTCAGTCTGGTCGATCCAGACAACCGCCGGCCGGTGGATTTCGCCGCGCGCGCAGCTGCGCTGGCGCAGGGCGATTCCGCGGCGCAACTGTTGCAAAACTGGCGCGACGGTCGCATCAAGCAGCGTCTTATCGCCTGCCTGCTGAATCACCGCCAGGCTGCGCCGGATTTATTTATTCATGGTGAATACCAGCCGCTTACCACTTCCGGTGAATACGCTCGCCATTGCCTCGCCTATATGCGCGTTTGGCAGAACGAACGTTTACTGGTGATAGTTCCACGCTTGATCGCGGACCTTTTGGACAGTGACGCCATACCGCAGGTGGCCGGAGAAAAATGGGGTGATACCACCGTCGACCTGCCGAAGGAAATTCACAGCGCCATCTTTACCAGCGTCATCACCCGCCAAGACCAGAGCGCAAATTCCGGGCATTTATATCTACGGGATGTTCTCAGTGATTTTCCAGTGAACGCGTTCATCATAAAACCAACTGCTCAGACCGTGTAGCGGCGAAGAGCGCGACGAGGAAACAACTATGATTACTAACAATTTTTCATCCATGAGTGGTACGCCGCAAGAGACGCCGCCGGAATATCCTACTCCAATCGATATCCCGGATCCGACGGAAATTCCCGATCCCGTGCCACATCAGGACCCTGTGGAAATTCCTGTGCCGGGCCGACAGGCTCCTCCCGGAGAAAAGCCGGTGCCGGAAATTGAACCTCCACGAGAGTAGATTTAAAAAAATTTTGAGATCGATGATAAGGAGGTCATCGAATTCAGCCGTGAATTTCTTTCCGCCAACCGAGGAAAACGTTGGTGGCTTGCACTTAGCAGGAGTATCTATGACTAAAGTAGTCGCCCCGGAAATTATGACCCGCTCACGCATTACCGAAGGCCGCCCATTTCCCCTGGGCGCAACGTGGGACGGTCTGGGTGTGAATTTCGCCCTATTTTCCCGCCACGCCACCAAGGTGGAACTTTGCCTCTTCGATAGCACCGGGGAAGTGGAACTTGAGAGAATCGTACTACCGGAATATACCAATGAAATCTGGCACGGTTATCTGCCGGATGTACAAGCGGGCCAGGTGTATGGCTATCGCGTACATGGACCTTACGAGCCGGACGCGGGGCACAGATTCAACCCGAATAAATTATTGATCGACCCATATGCGAAGGAATTGGTTGGCACCCTGAAATGGTCGGACTGTTTGTTTGGCTACACCATCGGCTCGCCTGATGGCGACCTGAGTTTCGATGAGCGCGACAGCGCAGCCTATATTCCTAAAGCGCGCGTTATCGATCATGCCTTCACCTGGGGTGATCATCGATCAATTCATGTTCCGCCAGACCAGACAATTATTTACGAAAGTCACGTGCGCGGCCTCACCATGCTGCACCCTGGAGTACCCGATGAATATCGGGGTACTTTTGCTGGAATTGCTCACCCGGCAACGATTGAACATTTGCAGGAATTGGGCATTACCAGCATCGAGTTGATGCCCGTTCACGCCTTCGTCAATGACAAACATTTATTGGATAAAGGGCTCACCAATTATTGGGGCTACAATACGCTGGCTTTTTTTGCACCGCACACGCCTTATCTCGGCCGCGGTCATTTAAATGAGTTCAAGGAAATGGCTGCGCGTTTGCATGCGGCGGGAATTGAATTGATTTTGGACGTTGTCTATAACCACACGGCGGAAGGCAATGAGATGGGCCCAACGCTTTCCATGCGCGGTATCGACAACTCCACCTATTACCGCCTGATGCCAGACAACCCACGCTATTACGTGAATGATTCGGGCACCGGCAACACTTTGGACTTAAGCCATCCCTGTGTTTTACGCCTGGTGACGGATTCCCTGCGCTATTGGACCATCGATATGGGCGTGGATGGTTTCCGCTTTGACCTGGGCACTATTCTCGCCCGCGAGGAAACCGGCTTTAACGAACGCCACGGATTTCACCTCGCCTGCCTCCAAGACCCAGTATTAAGCCAGCGGAAACTCATTGCCGAGCCCTGGGACTGCGGCTGGGGCGGATATCAGGTGGGTGCTTTTCCGGCGGGCTGGCTGGAATGGAATGACCGCTATCGCAATGTCGTGCGCGGCTTCTGGCGCGGCGATTATGGTCAGATGGCGGAATTCGCCACCCGTCTCACCGGCTCCGGCGATATTTTCAATCATCGCGGTCGACGCCCTTGGGCCAGTGTGAATTTTGTTACAGCTCACGATGGTTTTACGCTGAATGATCTAGTGAGTTACAACGATAAACACAATGAGGAAAACGGCGAGGATAACAAGGACGGCAGCAGTGACAACCTATCCAACAATTACGGAGCCGAAGGCCCGACGGACGACCCAGGTATTATTGAATTACGTCAACGTCAAATGCGCAATTTGATGGCGACGCTGCTTTTTTCCCAGGGCACACCAATGGTGTTGGCTGGAGATGAATTTTGCCACAGTCAAAACGGCAACAATAATACCTATTGCCAGGACAACGCACTCACCTGGCTCAACTGGGATTTGGATGAAGCCGCCCAAAGCATGTTCGCCTTCTCCAAGCGTCTGATTCAATTGCGCAAGAGTTATCCCATATTACGACGCGGGCGATTTTTGGTTGGTGAATACAATGAGGAATTGGGAGTTACCGATGTAACCTGGCTGGCGCCGGACGGCCCAATGAACGAAGAAAAATGGCGCGATGGCGGACGCGCCTGCCTTGGCATGTTAATGGACGGACGCGCCCAACCAACGGGAATTCAGAAAACGGGAGGCGATGAAACTCTTCTCCTGATCATCAATGCCCATCCGGAAGCCATTCCATTTATCCTGCCGGAAGTAGCGCTTGGCACAGGATGGAGTTGCTTGATCAATACCAGCCAACCGGATTTGTCTGAGGCTGATGAAGAGTACTATGAATTTGGCCACGAATATAAAATCCCGGATCGCAGCTTGCTGTTATTTAAATTAGACCAGATGGATGATTCCGGCGCAGAATAATAGCCTGTGAATTTTTCAAGCGCAGGGATGCGCATTAATTTGACAATAAGAACTTAAAAACAAAACCGACTAAACAACAAAACAAATTTAAAAACTACGAACTTACGAATTTGAATAATTTCATCAAAATAAAAAGGGCTTTCGCCCCTTTTTGTTCTGGTAACTAACTTGGCTTTCAGGGTGAAATGCTGGTCGCAGAGTTGTGGCTGGCGCGACCGCCCTTACGACCAGCTTCCGCTGCGCGCTCCGGATTATTGCGGAAATTTCCACCACTCTCGTGGCCACCTTTACGACCAGCTTCCGCAGCTCGCTTGGGATCATTTTTAAAATTTCCACCGCTGTGTTGGCCACCTTTACGACCGGCTTCCGCTGCGCGTGCAGGATTGAATTTGAAATTGCCACTGCTCACCTGGCCGCCTTTGCGACCGGCTTCTGCCGCCCGCGCAGGATCAGCTGCGAAACCACGACCGCCACCTCGTTTCTGCTGAGGAGTGGCTTCTGAAGAAGCCTGTGCACTCGGCTGCTGTGCCTCCTGCTGGCTGTCTTTTTCGTTGACTTGATAATCATCTCGTTCGTTATGCTGTTTCATCTCGAAATCCTCACACTGAAGAATTTGCATTTAATTGAGCCGGCAATCTGACCCACTTTGAGACCCGGCAAAAAGTCCGGAGATCACTCAAGCCCTGCCCGCGTTTAAGGCCTATCCAGGTCCACCAAAAAAACACCGCTTTTCCCTGTAAGACAAGCGAAAATTCCGTTTTACGCCCAACGCTGTCTGTGATGGCGTTTTAAGTAACTTTACTCAATTGCCCGGTCTGGGTGTGTTGGTTAACGAACAGAGATAACAATATAAAAAGAACTAATTTTTCTTCCAAGCATTACGCCAATGTCACAGCATAGGAATACTTGTTATGGTAGCCACAGCAAAAAAATCTAGCACTGACACCAAAAGCAACAAATCTTTAGAGGCGACAGCTCTTTTGCGCGCAGATCACAAGCTGGTTGACGGACTTTTTGACGAGTATGAAAACGCCAAATCGGTGACCCAAAAAAGAGCATTGGTCCAAAAAATTTGCCAAGAGCTGACCGTCCACGCGCAGATCGAAGAAGAAATCTTTTATCCCGTTGTTAAAAAGGCGCTCAAGGATCATGAGCTTGTGCCGGAAGCGACTGTAGAACATGAAACATTGAAATATCTGATTGCACAGCTGTTGAATGACGATATTTCAGATGACAAGGAACTTTACGACGCAAAAGTAAAAGTTCTTTCAGAATATGTTAAGCACCATGTCAAGGAAGAGCAAAACGAACTCTTTCCAAAAGTGAAAGAGACAAAGCTTGACCTATTGGAGTTGGGGGCACAAATGCAACAGCGCAAAGAGGAACTTCAAGCTTCTTTGCAATAACCGGTTTGAAACATCATTCAGAGGCACACGGAAATGAACACTGGCATAAATGAAAATAACCTGCGCGAACTCGCCTATCGCATTTGGGAGGCGGAAGGTTGTCCTCCCGGGCAGGCCGAGCGCCATTGGCAAATGGCGATGGACCAGGCCCGCGCGGGGCAGGAGAACTTTATCACTGGCGAGAGCTTTCTCGGCGATACGCTTGCTGCTGAAAAAACGCTTCAGGATAAGCATCAGTACGGCGCTCAGAATAATACATTTCAGGCGGAAATCACTGAGCTCCCACTGGAATCTGGTGGATCTCACGAACCGCTCAAAAACAGCAAAAAGAAAAGCGCAAAAATCAAGCCCAGCGACACCTTCGCCAATCAGGATATGGCCGATACCAGCCAGATTCCAAAGGGAAATTCACGCGGCAAATCCGGTAAGCGGAAGCCATCTGAGAATATCCTGGTTTAATCAGCATTCGCTGATGTAAGTCTGATATACGGTTGAAGTTGAAATCAATGGCGCCCTTCCGGTGCCCTGGATGGAATGCGCTGCTTAGACAGCAAAAAAGCGCCGGCGCTAGATTGACTGGCGCCTTAATACAACTGAATCGGAGGAACAAAATATGCGAATCAGCGACATTATGACCCACGATGTAGAATCCGTGACTCCCGAGCAGACTATTTGCGACGCCGCCCGTGCCATGGCAAAAGCCGACTGCGGAGCTATTCTTGTTCGCGACGGCGACAAATTGGTTGGTATGGTGACCGATCGGGATATCGCCATTCGTGCGGTGGCGCAGGGATTGGGTAGCGACACCTTGGTAAGCGAAGTAATGACAGACAATATTTTGTATTGCTTCGAGGACGAAGACGTGCAGCATGTAGCCGAAAACATGGCCGATATTCATGTGCGCCGCCTGCCGGTAATGAACCGCAACAAACGTCTTGTGGGCATAGTGTCTTTAGGCAACTTTGCCAGCAGCACCAACGTGAACGCCAGCAGCACGCTGCTGCGCGGTGTAGCGCAAGCACACTGACGGTTTAACTAAACGCACTAAATCTAAACAAAAGCACTAAATCTAAACAGCAGAACCAAATCTAAACAAGCATACCAAATATAAAAACTGAATTTGCTGCGCAGGGAGAAATCCCTGCGCTTAATACGTTATAGAAACAAATGCAGCGCCCTGCGTTATGACTGTACTGATCAATATTGATGTGCCAGATCTTTCCCGCGCAATTACGTTTTATCAAGAAGCTCTGGGTTTGAAATTGTTGCGCATCTTGGATGGCGATGTGGCAGAGCTCGGCGGTGGCGGGGCTTCAATTTTTCTGTTGTTAAAAAATACAGATTCGACAGCCACCATTGCTCATTCCCAACGCCATTACTCCCGCCACTGGACACCGGTACATCTGGATTTTGTTGTTGAGGACATTATGTCGGCAGCGAAAATAGCGGAATCAGCTGGCGCGGCGCGGGAGAGCGATTGCGTCGAATGGCGCGGCTCGAAATGCATCACTTTTTCCGACCCGTTCGGCCATGGATTCTGTCTCATAGAACTTACCGATGGCACCTATTCCGATTAATTAGTCCTCGCTTAAAACATCTCCCAACCGGTCCAGTCGCCGCTCCCACAAACGTTTCCTACCCTGCAACCATTTTTCTGCAGCGATGAGTGCCGTCGTTTCGAGTTCGCAGGTGCGGACACGTCCCTGTTTATAGGTTTTAATGAGACCGCAGCTTTCCAGCAGATTCACATGTTGCACGACCGCGGCAAGGGTCATATCGAAAGGCTGGGCGAGCTGCGAAACGGACAGGGGCCCATTGCTCAACTCTTCCACCATGGACCGCCGGGCATTGTCACTTAATGCGTGAAATATACGACCTATATCGGCACTCATAAATCAGCCGCCGAGTTCCTTGGCCAATTTCTCCAGCAGAAATCGCCAACCCTCGCGACGCATCTCCGCGCCGTCGGCACCGTCGTAGAACGCGGCCTGCTCCGTGAATTTCAACAGGGTTTTATCCTGGAGCGAAAATAATTCCACCGTGCTGAGTGAAGAGGAAATGCGATTATCGCCCAACGTCATGTTATAAGCGGTGACAAGCCGTCGATCCGCCACAATATCCATATACCAGGTGTCGTTTCTGCAAATCTGCCCCGCCACCGGTCCCTCCTGAATGCGGAAAAGGCAAGTTTCCTTACCGCCTACTCGAAAATCTATTGTGAACGAATCCACAATAAACCCTTCGCCCTCGGCAAACCAACGCCGTTTTTTCACCGGATCGGAAAAAGCCTGAAATACCTTGGCCGCAGCCTGGGGATATTCTCGCTCGATACTGAAAGTGCTGTGCGCCACGCTGGACTGACTCATACCCACCCTCCTATTACTTAAGCAATAAATTAAGTATCTGCCCAACCAAAACAATAGTCAAGCATTTGCTTTAGTAAAGGATGCCGACGCGAAGTGCGGTGCGACAGATTTCAAGAAGTTTTTAAGAACCTATAACGCCACCGTCATCTTTGCGGATAACGACCGTTGCGGAACGCGGTCGCCGATCCCCGCCATCCGGCCAATGGCTGATGAACTGACCGGGAGAAGAGCCTTCGCCCGGATGTTGAATATTGACAAACATCGTGCGCAGATCCGGTGTCAGCACCACGCCGGTAATTTCACACCCTACCGGCCCGGTGAGAAAGCGGCGTATCTCCCCGGTTTCCGTATCCGCCGCCAGCATTTGGTTATTACCGAAGGGTCCACGATTCAATATGCCGCCGGACATATCGGTCTGGATCCACAAAAGCCCCCTCGGATCGAACCACAAACCATCCGGGCAGGCAAAATGATTACTTGGCGCGAGTGCCACTGCGCCACCGACAGGCTTGTCCCCCGCCGGTCCACCCATGACAAAAATGTCCCAGGAAAATTTTCGCTCTGCATGATTTCCCTTAAGCGGCACCCAGCGGATGATGTGTCCGTAAATATTGGCAGCGCGGGGATTGGCGGCGTCGACTTCGGTAGTGGTGCGATCAGCATTGTTGCTGAGCGTGAAATAAACCTGCCCGCTGCGCGGATCGACCGCGCCCCACTCGGGTCGGTCCATTTTGGTGGCACCCACCACATCCGCCGCTAGCCGCGTGTTGATGAGCACATCCGCTTGATCGGCAAATTGCACTCCCGCCAACTTGGCCTTCTTCTGCAATTCTGTGTCCTTCACATCCAACGGCAACCATTCGCCGGAGCCATCCGCGTGAAAACGCGCTACAAACAAAAATCCGTTATCTAGCAAGTGGCCGCCGGCGGATTTTGCGGCATATGGCTCGGCGGAAACGTATTTATAAAGATATTCATTTTTTGAATCGTCACCGGAATAACACACCAGCGGCTGTCCCTCGCGCACGGGTGCAAACACCACGCCCTCACGAGCAAAGCGCCCCAGCGCTGTGTGTTTTTGTGGCGTGCTCAGGGGATCGAAAGGATTTATTTCCACCACCCAGCCAAATTGATTGGGTTCGTGGCGATAATCTGCGGTCGCTGTGGCTGCAGAGCTGGATGCATCAAAACGACGGTAGATATCCGCCTCGGGTTGCGCACTTTCCCAACCATAGCGACTGCCGGAGACTACGCCATAGCGCGCGTGCTCGCGGGGCCGCTCCTTGTCGCGGTTGGCGAAATAACCTGCCCAATTTTCCTCCGCCGCCAGATACGTATTCCAGGGAGTCACGCCGTGCGCGCAATTATTAAATGTGCCCCGCGCACGTGTGCCGTCGGGGCTGTGTAGCGTGCGCATTTTCGCCGCGCCGCGCGCCGGGCCGTGTATATCCATTGGCGTCGACGCGGTGATACGGCGGTTGTAGCGACTGTCGATTACCACCTGCCACGCGCCATTTTTCTCCTGGCGAATATGCACCACACTCACGCCGTGAGCCGCCATTTCCTTGCGCACCTCCTCGGCCGGACGGCGCGCCGCGTAGGAAGGCCCTTTTGCATGCAGCAGATCAGGATCCACATATTCGTGATTGAGCACCAATAATCCTTCATTGGAATTATTGGCATTGAGCGGGAAAAAATGCATGCCGTCATGATGACTGCCCACCTGCTGCTCCTGATCGGCAGCGCTGTTGGAGGCGTCGGCGCGAAAATCAGGCACACCTTTGTGCAGCGGCGTTCCCCAGGGAATAAAAGGCGTGGCGCTATAACCCGGCGGCACGCGAACGCTGTCAGCGCGGCTGATGTCGATACTCTGGAATGTCATCAATCCGGGTTTCACCGGCGCTGGTTCTGCAGCGTGGGCGCTGGAGCCGATAAAATTCATCAGCGCCACGCCCAATGTGCCCTGCAGCAGGGTGCGGCGGCTGATCAAATCGCGCAGGTGAGGATTGGTGGAATGGTTACTCGGCGGCTCGTCGCCGGAATTATCGAATAGCCCACAAGACCCAGTTTGAGTTGTCATAGAAATTCCAGGTGGATATCAATTTTTCAGGAAATCGCGCTGCGCTCGCAGCACATATAAATCGTCGCGTCGATCCTTGAGATTGGTCACCGCCCCTTCATTGCGCAACACCCGCAATTTATCCAGATCCAGATCAGAAAATATGATCATCTCTGTATTGGGTGTGGTTTCCGCCATCACTGCGTCCTGCGGGAAGGCAAAATCCGACGGCGAAAACACTGCCGACTGCGCGTATTGCACATCCAGATTATCCACACTGGGCAAATTACCGATGGATCCAGCTATAGCCACATAACATTCATTTTCAATGGCCCGAGCCTGCGCACAATGACGGACGCGTAAATAAGCATTTTTTGTATCAGTCCAGAAAGGCACAAACAGTATATCCATCTTTTGCAGTGCAAGAAGACGTGGCAACTCCGGAAACTCCACGTCATAACAAATCAAAATGCCGATTCTGCCCGCATCCGTATCAAAGACGCGCAACTCATCGCCCCCTTCAATGACCCAGTGATGCCGCTCCTGCGGGGTGATGTGAATTTTTCTCTGCTCGTCCACAGAACCGTCGCGGCGGCATAGATAGGCCACATTATAAAGACGATCATTTTCCAGCAGCGGCATCGAGCCAGTAATGATGTTGATATTGTAAGAAACCGCCATATGCGACATTTCATAAAGAAATCGCTCGGTGAACTCAGCGAGAAAGCGCACGGAGTCATGGCTGTTTTTGCATTTTTTCAGCCCCATAAGCGGCGCAGTGAAAAATTCCGGGAAAATAACAAAATCGCTGCTGTAATCCGAAACCGCATCAACAAAGTATTCCACCTGCGCCAACAATTCCTCCGGCGATTTCACTGTGCGCATCTGACTTTGTACCACGCCGACCCGCACCACACTTTTGCGCCCGAGCACGACGCTTTCCTCCGTGTCATAGAGGATGTTGTGCCACTCCAACAAGGTGGCATAACCGGCGGATTTTTCGTCCTGGGGCAAATATTTGCGCAATAAACGCTTCACCTGGAAGTCGTTGGCGAGCTGGAAGGTCAGAATGGGATCGTAAATTTCCCGGCGGGAGACTTTTTCAATATATTGCGTCGGCGTGAGCGTGCCGACATATTCGTGATAACGCGGAATACGACCACCGGCCAAAATTCCGCGATAATTATGGTTGCGACATAAATCCTTGCGCGCATCATAAAGACGCCTGCCCAGCCTATAGCCTTGATAGTCCGGATCGATAAACACATCCAGACCGTAAAGCACATCGCCATCGGGATCGTTGACGACCTCTTCCTTGTGATTGATCAGATCTTCATAAGTATGGGGATTGGAAAAGCGGGTGTAGCGCACACGCAACGTCAGCGCCACCCCCACCATCTGGTCCTTGTCGATGATGCAGATTTGCCCTTCGGGAAAATCGGCAATCAACCGCTTCACCGTTCGTTTCGACCAGGCGCCACCAAGATCGGGGTAAACCCGATCCATCAGCGCTTTGAGTTGCGGGTAGTCATCATCCGTAATGTTGCGCAGCGTCAGATGTAACTCTTGATTCTCCATAAAAGCGGATCTCTATTTATGGCAAATAGAAGGATGACATCCGCAGCGCAACGAAGTTCTACAACGACAACCGCGGCTGTCAGCGATTTTCCAAGCGGTTGTAATCCAGCAATGCAGCTTCTGCGGGGTACAAGCGCTGATACTCCGCATGTACTTTATCGCTGAATGACCAGAAATGGGAATCCGTGCGGCGCACGCCATAGCGATCCCGCAACCGCACAAAGTCTTCTTCCGATTTCACCGCCGCGAGCTGTTTGACAAACTCATCAAGCTTGCGCGACTCAACCTGCATAAAGCTGTTGGGATAGGCACCCACCACGCCGCGCACCAGGGTTATCTCGTCTTCCTCCGGGCAACGGCGCGCCTCTTCACCGAAGATGGACGAAAGATTGGTGAACTGATTGTTGCGTAACAGACTGTAAAGACCTTGACCGGGTACACGGATAAGCGTGGCTTCCGGCAATATCTGCACGGCGGGGCCACGCAGTTTGCGCAAGGGTTGCAGAACCGCGTGTTGCGAAAAATCAATTTGTTGCGGGCTTTTCGCCATGCGGCCTACAAGCTGGGTAAGTTGCGCCAGCAACTCGCCTTTAAGATCTTTCGTCTTGAAGCTCAGCTGTGAATCGACCTGGAGCTGATCCAAGTAAAAATCGAGATATTTTTTCTGATCAGATTCGGCATTCTGATACCAGCTCGCAATCGCTTCCTTGCGCGCCTGCTGTGGCAAAAGGGCGATAAAATTCATCTCGCCTTCCATACGTAGAAAATCCATATAAAGCCGCGTCAACAGTTGATGCGATACATTGCCATACACATCAAAGCCGGCCACCAGTAAATAATGTATGCGCTCCAACAGAGGATAACCGATCACCCAGGCGGTTTTTGGCGGCTCGCCTATTAATCCTTGATGCACGCTGGCGCTGTCGTTGTGACGGAAGACGGTAAGTGTGGCGTTTGGATTGACGCCATCACCATTCCAGATCATATCCAAATTGAGCGGCGCCTGCGTTTTGGCATATTGCGTAATGACCTCCGCTTTGGCACTGAGATATTTACGCTGCTGGTCGGAATAGCGCAGCCAATTGCTCAACGGCATAAAGGTATTGCCTTTTTCCGCCGGCAGATGCAAATAATTTTCTGCCTGCTGGAACAGCTTCTCTTCATAGCGCGCCATATCGCGGTCAGGCGCCAAGAAAAAGACCCAGAAATGATCCTGAATTACGTTCAGCGCCACATTGCCCCGGCACACCGGTCCTTTGATGAAATTCATGATGGCGAATTGCGCTTCATCGAGCATGAATCTGTAGCGCGAATTGACTGGCAACTCGGCAAAGGTGGCAAATGGATTCGTCGCCACTGAAGGATCATAGGAGGGCAATTTGGTAACGGAATATTGTTCCTGCAAAAACCACTTCTGCCAATTTGTCCAACGTTTTTCATCCAGCCGGTAGGACATATGAGTTTTGCTCACCGGGATACTCGGGTCGTACCACAAGCGGTAATAAACCCGCTCAACCCCCGGGTCATCGAAAGGACGGGTCGTGGAAATCCGGTCGATCGGCTGACTCGGCGGTGTGCGCGAACGCACCAGACGGAAATAGGTTTTGGGCGCGACAGAAAAATTCAGACTTGCCAGGAAAAGATGCTCATAGAGATAGCGGGCAATCAACTGCGATTTCAGATCATCGCCATTAAAAAAAGCTTCCCATTGTGCAACCTGCGTGAGCACCTTGGCGGACAGAGGGGCTGGTGCTCCGGACGGCGCGCCGCTTTTCAACCAGCGCATCATCAGACGGTGCTCGGCTCTATCAAGCCCCGGTAATGCGTAGGGCATTCCCCAGAAAGGATGTTTTTTCTTATACGCTTCCATTTCGTCAGAGCGTGGGCAAAATTGTTTACGTGCCAGATCCAGATCAAAATCCGCCGATAATAGCGGCTCTTCCGGCAGCGGATGTTCGCGTTTGAGCTCCAGCAGCTGGGCCATGACACTGTTGCCCAGATTCGCTTCATCCGTATTCTCAAACTCATTCAACACCGGAAAAAAACTGCGGTCGCGCCACTCTGCCGTGGTCTGAGCATCTTCAAACAATCGCGTTGGCTTGGTACCCAACAAGCGGGAGCCGTCATAAACCAGCTCTTTACTGGAGCCACGCAATAAGCCATGAAACGATTCCAGCTTCAATTGGCAAGGTGCGTCGTAACAGCCGTGACAGACTGTACAGCGGCGCCCTATCAAAGGCTGAATGTCAGAAAAGTAATTGAGATAAGGTACCCGCTCCGGCGCGTATTCCCGCGGAGACTGTTGTGTGTGGACTTTTGTGTCAGTAAAAACTCCCCAAGAGCATCCACCAAGCAAAAAAATTATAAAAAATGCAGAAACAAAACGATAACACGATAAATTAACCACGGTATTCCTTCCCGAATGAAGCTTTTAAACCCAGCATAGTACAACCCGCTTCACCCAGCACCGTTACGACACGCCCTCCGTCAGAGGGCCATATTAAGGGCTAAATTCAGAGAGCTATAGCCAGCGCGCCAGTACTTGCTCTAACTCCCGATGATTCAAAAGTCCGGCCTGCTGCCACTGCATCTGGTCATGCGCAAAAATCGCAAAATTGGGAATGCTGCGAATGTTGTAACGCGCCGACAATTGCTGCTCTTCTTCCGTATTCACTTTGAGAACCAGGACCTTCCCCGCCATAGATTGAGCGAGCTTCGCCACTTCTGGCGCAGCCATACGACACGGACCACACCAAGCCGCCCAGAAATCCACTAAAACGGGAACCGGCGATTCTTTAAGAATTTCTTCGAATTGCGCCTGATTCACATCCATAGGTTCAGCCTGCGGCGGCAGTGCCGATTTACATTGGCCACAGCGCCCCTGACTGCTCAGGTAGCGGGCTGGGATGCGGTTTTTGGTACCGCATTGGGTACATATGCGAATCATATTTCCTCCTATTTGCGGCTTATTGGATAAGGGTTTCATTTTCGCGCCAATTCGATTCCAGGATTATCCTTTGGCCTTTTTCTTGTCGCGCACAAACAAGACATTGCCTACCTTTTTGGTCTCAAATAAATCAATCGCCTTTAACAAGTCGCTCAATTTTTTATAGCCGTAGTTGCGCGAATCGAAGGAGGCGTGATTGGCGATATGTGAACCCAGCGCGCCCAGATGGGACCAACCTTCGTCGTTTTCACAAGCCTCCATCGCCTGTCGCAGCAAATTAATCAGCTTGGTGTCGCCTTTCAAATTGACTTTGGTTTCCGCCTGAATTTGTTCGGCGGGTTTTTCGTCGACGAACAAAAACCGCGAGCAGGCATTCACGAACGCCTCCGGCGTTTTGCGTTCGCCGAAGCCGATGACAAATTTTCCATCGGCGAGAATACGCGTGACCAACGGGGTAAAATCGCAATCGGAAGACACCAGGCAAATAATATCCACCTGCTTGGTGTAGAGCACATCCATCACGTCGATGACCAGCGCAATATCCGTGGCGTTCTTGCCTTTGGTTAAATCAAATTGCTGCATTGGCTGAATAGCAAATTCATGCAGCAGATTGGTCCAGCCTTTTAAATTGCTGTTGGTCCAATTGCCGTAGGCTTTGCGGATATTCACCACGCCGTATTTGGCGAGTTCGGCGAGGATAAAATCGATTTTGCTGGCGGGGGCGTTATCGGCGTCAATAAAAACCGCGATTTTATGTTTACCTGTGGTGAAGTCATCCATTGTTTAATCCTCAGCGATTTTTTTGTCGGGCGAGATAAGCATCCAATTGATTGGCGAATTTCTGTTTGTCCGTTTGGTCGTAGGGCGGGCTGCCGCCGGACTGGATACCACTGCTGCGCAAGGTCTCCATAAAATCCCGCATATTGAGGCGCTGGCGAATATTTTCCTTGGTATACAGCTCACCGCGGGGGTTCAGTGCCACACACTGCTTCGCCACCACTTCAGCGGCAAGAGGAATATCGGCGGTAACCACCAAATCCCCCGCTTCCGCTTTTTGCGCAATTTCGTTATCGGCCACATCAAAACCTGCGCTCACCTGTATCGACTTGATAAAAGGCGACGGCGGCACGCGGATATATTGGTTGGCGACCAACACCAAAGGGATTTGGCTGCGCACTGCGGCGCGGAAGAGAATCTCTTTAGTCGCTACAGGACAGGCATCGGCGTCAACCCAGATGGTCATAAGAGGTGACCCCCAGGGTCCGTATGAATGACCAACCATGGTAGGTAAGTGTCCGCGCGGATTCAACCGCGCTTTTGTCTCATTCGGCTACTGACAATGTAGACAAGAGCGCCGCTTCGCTAAACCATTATCTCTATGATTGTGTTCGCGTTTTTGGAGGTATCCGAAGACGTGGGAGTCTAGATTGACGGAAGCTAGTTTTTTGGAGAATTTATGAAGATGTTTGTACGCCCACCCAACCTACCTTTTGTGCTGCTGATGGCAGCCTTAACCCTCAGTGCCTGCGACCAAAGTGGCAAGGGTAAAAAGAATCCGCCGCCCCAGGGGGACTCCGGACCTGTTGCCGGCAAGACCATGGCGCTCAAAAAGGAGGTCTACACATTCGATCTGGGTGTCCAGGAGGCTCTGGATGCACTCCAATACAACCAAATTCCAGAATATGCCCTCGCCACTCTCAATCAGTACACCTATGACAGCCTCGGAAGACGCAGCCGAGAAATCATCACGGCTTTTCCACAGAGCCCTCATTCCAACCTTCCGCCGGGGGGCTTTATCGCTTTCGACATGCAATTCATTTTTAGCAGTTCGGAGCCTTGGAAGGAGGAATCTTCCATACAGGAGCTCTGGCATGCCTGGTGGGATGGGGCAAGCCTCGAGCGTGATCGCACCACCACCTGGAGTGGCAGCCTGGAGGAAATCACCACCTACAACTCAATAGGCAATATCACGACACAAGTCTTGGAAGTCAAAGAAGAGCTGAATGAGCTGGGTTATCCCATCCGTGTAGCACGCCACACGTTTGACGACGATATACCCGTTCCAGAAAGGGAGGAAATCTTCTATCGATACACAGACGGCATGCAGTTAGACCGCATTGAAGGTTTTGACTGGACAGTCGAATACACCTATTTGGCAAACGGCGCACTCTACTCGATGGAGATTGTTTCCTCCGACGGATCTCGCGAAGTCACGACTTATGACTACCTGACGGGCGATGGTGTTTACCTAAGCACTGCGGAGATCATCAATTACGACTGGAACTATAATGTGACCCGCTCACGCACTGCAGTAGAGGTGTTTGAACGCGGGTTCTGTCATTCGGCCATGCTCCAGCCAAATTCTGGGCGCCCCAATTGGGACGTGTGCAAGGAGCTCGATTACTGGCAATAAAACAGAGGCGCGGTGAGAGCCGCGCCTGACTTTTATTAAAACTGCACCGCTATTAAAACCGCGCCGCCATCAAAACCGCGTCGCTAGGCCGATTTGAATAACGCTCTGATCCGAGTCCTGCACATCAATCTGCCACTGCGTAACAGTACTTGGGTTGGTACTGGTGTCGGTACGGGAGAAAGAGTGGGTGAAGTTGTTGCTGTAATGCTTCTCATAAGTCCCAAAAATCGTCAGCTGGTCCAGCAAGCGATATTCAATGCCCACTGTGAATTTATATTGCAGCTCGCGATCTTCAAACTCGTCGCCGATGGCGTCGTTATCACTTTCCAGCGTGATCTGCGATCCGCCAATGCCCGCACCCAAAATTCCGTGCAATTTCGGCACATATAAATTCGGGGTCCAATAGCCGCTGTAATACAGGCTCTGTTTTGTGTAATCCGCGCCAATTCCCACGAGATCGCCGGTCTGGTGGTAATACTCGATGAGAAACCGCGCGGACACATCCGCGACGCCAGCGGCAACGGCCACCAGATCGGTTTCGTCGCCGTCCGAGGTCAGCCAAGTAGTGGTAGTGACGGGGGGAGTGCCTGATCTGGAGCTCAGTATCACGTTGGTTTTGTCATGATCGAAGGTGCCACCGCTGGCGGATAAATAGATTTTCCCGTCCGCCATGGCGACATTGGATCCTAGTAATAAGCCTGCCAGCACTCCCAGACGAAATTTCAGCTTCATTATGTGTTTCCTTTTGGTTGGAATTTGATTAAAACCACCGCTCCAAGCGCGGTTTTGCCATGAATTTTAAATTGCTCGATTGCGCACCGTTTCCAGCGCCACCAGCACACCTCGCAACTCCGCCAAGCCCTTGAGGCGCCCGAGATAGGAGTATCCGGGATTGACGCCGGGCTGGCCGATTTCGTCGGCGAGCAGGTGGCCGTGGTCCGGGCGCATGGGAATTTGCCAGTCGCTCCGCCCCTCGCGCTTGCGGCGATGTTCCTCGTCCAGGAGCGCAGACATCAATCCAACCATATCGTTATCGCCGTCCAAGTGATCCGATTCATAAAATGAGCCATCGGCTTCGCGTTTGACGTTCCGCAAATGCACAAAATGCACCTGGGGACCGAATTCCCGGGCGATGGCCACCAGATCGTTATCCCCCCGGGCGCCAAAGGAACCGGCGCAGAGAGTGAGACCATTGTTGGGGCTGGGCACGCGCTGGAACAGAATGCGCGCATCCTCCGCCGTGGAGACGACCCGGGGCAGACCAAACAGGGAAAACGGTGGATCGTCCGGGTGGATACACATGTTCACACCGCTCTCCTCCGCCACCGGAATCACCTCTTCGAGAAACAGGATGAGGTTGTCGCGGAAGCGCTCTTCGCCCAGTTGGATAAACGCCTCTATGGCAGCGCGCACACCGGCGCGGTCGTAGGAGCCTTCACCACCGGGCAGACCGGCGATGATGTTCTTCTCCAACAGCGCTTTCTCTTCGTCTGACATAACGGCAAAACGCGCTTCGGCTTTGGCCAGGACCTCTGCGTCATAACTGTCCTGCGCCCCCGGCCGCTGCAGCATGTGCACGTCGTAGGCGGCGAAATCGGTCATTTCAAAACGCAGCGCCTGGGCATTGTTGGCCAACTGATAGCTGAGATTGGTGCGAGTCCAGTCCACTACCGGCATAAAGTTGTAACAGACGGTGGTCACGCCGGCTTTGCCGACTGAGCGAATGGACTGCTTATAGGCCTCGATCTGCTCCCGGTATGCGCCGGTGCGCAGCTTGATATCGTTGTGCAGGGGAATACTTTCCACCACCGCCCACTTGAGGCCGGCGCGCTCTATCTCGTCGCGCCGCTTGATCACCTCGTCCTCGGACCAGGCTGCCCGGTGGGCACATGGTGCAGTGACGTCACTATGCCGGTGGCGCCTGCCTGGCGGATTTTTTCCAGCCTGATGGGATCCTTCGGGCCGAACCAACGCCAAGTCTCTTGCATAACAAACCCCAGATGATCATGAACAGTTGCGTGGCAGACATACCGCCACAGTATGAAGTGTAAGCACAAAACACCAACGCCATCGCCACCGGGACACGTCGGCAGTATGCAGGCGCTTCAGCCCGGGCATGCTACCCAAACCGGGCGGCATAAACAAAGGCCGGCGGCGTTGACTCGGCCTATTCTCATGGGAAGCCGCAGGGTGCCGGAGTATGATAGCCCGCACAAATTTTTCATTTATGTCGAGGTTGCTATGTCTGGTGTGAGCACGGAGAAAATCCCCAAAATTGTCGTCGTCGGTGGCGGCGCCGGTGGCCTGGAGCTGGTCACCAAGCTGGGCAGAAAGCTCGGCCGCCGCAAAAAGGCCGAAATCGTCCTGATCGACCGCAACACCTCCCATCTGTGGAAACCGCTGCTGCACGAAATCGCCGTCGGCGCCATGGACGACGGGGTGGATGCCGTCAGCTACCGCGGCCACGCCATCAACCACCATTTCCATTTCCGCCTGGGCACCGTCACTGGCATCGACCGCGAGGCCAAGCAGGTGATTCTCGCCCCCATGCGTGACGAGGACGGCACCCAGTTCCTGCCCGAGACTCGCATCAGCTATGACTATCTGGTGATGGCCCTCGGTTCCATCTGCAACGACTTCAATACACCCGGCATCCGGGAACACGGCATCTTCCTCGACAATCCCCGCCAGGCGCACCGGTTTCGCAGCAAGTTGATCAACTGTTTTCTGCGCATACAGCGCCTGCCGGAGCAGTTCAACGAAGTCAAAATCGCCATAGTCGGCGCCGGCGCCACGGGCGTCGAGCTGTCGGCGGAGCTGCACCACGCGGTGAAGGAAATCCACCACTACGGCTTCAGCGCTGTCAGCAATGACCAGCTGAAAGTCACGCTTATCGAAGCCGGCCCGCGCATCCTCGCCGCCCTGCCGGAGCGCATATCCAGCACCGCCCAGCGCGAACTGGATTCGCTCAAGGTCACCATCAAACTCAACACCAGCGTCACCCGCGCCAGTGCGGAAGGGTTGGAGACCAAAGATGGCGAATTCATCCCTGCGGATTTGATCGTTTGGGCGGCGGGCGTCAAAGTGCCGGATTTCATGCGCGAAATCGGTGGCCTGGAGACCAACCGCATCAACCAATTGGTGGTGAACAGCCATCTCCAAACCAGCCGGGACCCGCATATTTTCGCCATTGGCGACTGCGCTGAATTCACCTGCGGCGACGGTAAAAAAGCCCCACCGCGCGCGCAAACCGCACACCAGATGGCGGCGACCTGCTACAAAAATCTCGTCGCCACCCTGCAACAAAAACCGCTGCAGACCTACGTCTATCGCGATCACGGCTCGCTGATTTCCCTGTCCGAATATTCCACCGTGGGCAATTTGATGGGCAATCTCAGCAGCGGCAGTTTTTTTATCGAGGGCAAGCTGGCTCGCATCGCCTACATCTCCCTGTATCGCATGCATCAAATCGCCATTCACGGCGTGCTGCGCACCGGCCTGGTCATGTTATCCAGCGGCCTCAACCGCTGGCTGCGCCCGACCTTGAAAATGCATTGAGGTAAAGTCGTGCAGACGGAATTTTTCGACACCCACTGCCATTTTGATTTTGAGGATTTCGACGCGGACCGCGAGGAACTGTGGCAAAAATGCCGCGCGCAGGGTGTGCGCCACATGCTGATTCCCGGTGTGGCGCCGGACCAATGGGCGCGCATGCAGGCACTGTGTCAGACCCACAGCGGTATTTATTTCGCTGCCGGACTGCACCCCTGCTGGCTGCAGGGCAATATCACGCTTGATGCTAAACAATTGGATGCGCTCAAAGAGGCACTGCGCGATAAGTCGCAGACCGCCCAGTGTGTCGCCATCGGTGAATGTGGTCTGGATCAATATATCGATGGTGATGAAGCCCTGCAGGAGGCAGTGCTGGAAAGTCATCTGGAAATTGCGCAAGAGTGCGACAAGCCAATAATTCTGCATTGCCGCCGTGCGCATAATTCTCTGCTGCGCTGCTTAAAAAGAAATCCCGTCAAACGAGGTGGAATATTGCACGCCTACAGCGGCAGCCGCGAACAAGCGGAGCAATATTGGCAAATGGGTTTTTATCTCGGCATAGGAGGAACCATTTCCTACGAGCGGGCCAACAAAACTCGCACAGCGGTGAAAGAACTTCCCCTGGAAGCGCTGGTGCTGGAAACCGACGCACCGGATATGCCGCTGTGCGGACACCAGGGCAAACGCAACACACCTCTGCACATCCCCGATGTGGCCCGCATACTGGCCGAGCTGCGCAATCAACCTTTTGAACTGATCGCGCAACAAACCACCTTAAACGCAAAAAATTTATTCCATATCGCGCCTTGAGCCCCCGATGAAACCAGACGATTTTTCCCTAGTGGATGTAACGCAGCTGCGCGAGGAGCGGCAATGGCAGGCGCAATACCGCACGCTCATGCGCTGGGGCGAATATGTTCAAACCAAAGCCGAAGTGCGTACCCCGGAAAATAAAATCCGCGGCTGCAGCGCGGACGCCTGGCTGGAAATTCGGGGTGACATTTTTTATTTCGACAGCGACAGCCGCATCATCAACGGCCTTGCCGCTCTGCTTCTAACGCAGTTTAAACGCGACAGTGAGAATGCACTGGAAGTGCTCTATTGGCAGAATCTGTTCCAGGAGTTGGGTTTGCAAAAACATCTGAGCCCGTCGCGCAATAACGGTTTTCAGGCTTTGGTGCGTCGCATGCAGGAGTTGTGGAAAAATAAAAACCCCCTCCCGGAGGGAGAGGGTGGCATAAATGGAGCGATCTAAAACGCTTCGTTTTAGTCGCCTTTGCCCATGCGATGTTTACGCTTCTGCTTCAGGGTCGCCAGTTTTTCCCGCTGCTCCGGTGTTAACACCTCATAAACTTTTGCGTGAATCTCGCCGCGGCGAATAATGGATTGTTCAACTTTCTCACCCTGCTCGCGCGCCATTTCCGCAACCTTTTGGCTGTAATCCGGTGCCGTCGGGTCGAGACTGGCGAAATGCGCCTGCGAAAGCTTGTGTTGTTTTTTATCGACCTTGCCATAGGAGCGATGAATGTCTTCAATCGCCACTTTTTGCTCCTCGGTCAAGTCCAGCTTTTTTGTCAGAAATTGAACATGATCCTTGCCACCACCATGACCGTAACCGGGGCCAGCGTAAGCAGCCGCGCCAGTCAACAAACTTGCACTCAAAAATACGGAAGTCATTAAACGTTTCATAAATTTTCTCCGGGGTTTCTGTTTGACCACGATGTCAGTATGGGAGCGGTCGCTGCAAAGTAGGGTTAAGCTGAGGTAAAGTTGTGTAAAGCCGCAGCGACCCTATCCGGGTTCGGATACATTTTTCTCATGACAACTATGCCAAACAATACCCATGATCAACCCAATGTACTGCTCGTCGATGACGACCAGCATCTGTGTCAGCTGCTCAGCGAGTATTTGACGGGCGAGGGATTTGCCGTGACAACTGCAGCGGACGGCGAGCAGGCATTGCAGGCTCTGCGCGATAATTCGCGCGCGGATGTGATGGTGCTGGACATCATGATGCCGAAAATCTCCGGCCTGGATGTGCTCAAGCAACTGCGCCAATTTTCCAGCCTGCCGGTGATTATGCTGACCGGGCGCGGCGATGATATAGACCGCATTCTGGGCTTGGAGATGGGCGCGGACGACTATCTCGCCAAACCCTGCAATCCACGGGAATTAAGTGCGCGCATCAAAGCGGTGTTGCGACGGACCCGCACGAACGGCGAGCCCGCGGCCAGTGCCAAAACCGTGGGAGGGCTGACTCTCGATCCCAGCGCCCTCAGCGCCTCCCTCGACGGCCAGTCATTGACGCTCACGGGCGCTGAATTTCGCGTGTTGCAATTATTGGTAGAACACACAGGCCAAGTACTGAGCAAGGAATTTATGACCGAGCAGGTACTGCAACGCAAACTCACCCGATACGACCGCAGCATCGACGTACACGTCAGCCGCATCCGGCAAAAGCTCGCCCAGGCGCAGCCGAATCAGGAAGGTCTGCACATCAAAGCGGTGCGCGGCATGGGTTATCAATTATCGATAGGCCCGACCAGCGATGAGAATTAAACGTCTTTTCTGGAAAATTTTTGCCGCCTTCTGGCTCGTGAGCATCTGCATCATGATCGCCACCAGCTACGCCATTCTGGCGTCCGTGGAGACAGAAAAATTCCGCAATCAATATGAGAAAACCCTGCGCAATTTCACCGAGCGCGCCATAGACCACTATGAGGGTCTGCCTGAGGAAAAACCCTTCAAACGCAGCCTTTTGCGCCGTTATGGGCCGCCGCACAATCTGGTTAATCACCAGCATGTCGTCAGCATCAAGCGCAACGACGAGGTGATTTTTCGGCGCGACTCCGACAGCCTGCGCGATGAGCAGACCTTTCAGTTCAAACTCACTTCCGCCAAAGGCAATCGCTATACCGTGGAAGCTCTTACGCCGCGACCGCCGCGCCATCTCATCAATATGCTGCAGCGGGTCAACACCTTGCAGTTTTTTATTATTTTGTTCGCCTCCACCCTGGTGAGTTTTCTCCTCAGCTGGAGCATCACCCGGCCACTGAAAAAACTCGGTGCCGCCAGCCGTCAGTTCGCCCAAGGTGATTTGCAAACCGCTATCGACAAAAAATTATTGCACCGCGCCGATGAACTGGGCGATCTGGCGAATGATTTTTCCTACATGATGCGCAAGATCCAGCAGACCATCAGTGCACAAAAACAATTATTACACGATGTTTCCCACGAGCTGCGCGCGCCTCTCGCACGCTTGCAGGTGGCGGCGGAATTAATTCAACAACGCGAGGAAAAACCCTCCAGCTATATTCAGCGCATCCATGCGGAATGTGAGCGCATGGATCAATTGATCCAGCGAATTCTGAATTTCGCGCGCATTGAAGAATCGGCAGCAAATTTCACCAACTTGGATCTGATCAAGCTGCTGCAATCCCATATCGACAATATCCTGTTCGAACATCCACAGCGGCAAATTCACTTTGCCCACGGCATGCCAAATCTGGTGATCAACGGTGATCAAAGTCTGCTCGGGGAGGCCGTGGATAATATTCTGCGCAACGCCTGCAAATACACACCGGATGATTCCGTCATCGATGTGGAAGTCGCACGCCGCGGCGAGAACATTCTTTTGGTAATTCGCGATCACGGCCTGGGTGTCGCCAGCGAAGATCTGGCGAAGCTCGCCACACCGTTTTATCGCTCGGGCAACCGCATGCACGGGGATGGTTTTGGCTTGGGCTTGAGCATCGCGCGCCGCGCATTGGAAAAACATGGCGGCAAGTTGGAGCTGAGCAATCACGCAGAGGGCGGCCTGCTGGTGCAGATGGAATTTCCGCACCAGCCCCGCTAGGGCAACTCGCGCCCTATGGCTTTTTGCAGATAGCGCTCCACAGCGCGCGCTGCGGCGGCGAAACCAAAAGCGCCGGTGACCATCACGGAGGAGCCGAATCCGCCGGTGCAGTCGAGGCGCACGCCGTCCTGCATCACCTGTTTTTCCATGCACACTGAACCATCCGGTTTGGGATAGACCATCTGTTCGGGCGAGAAAACCGCGTCGACGCGGAATTTGCGCTGCCCGTTGCGGGCGAAGCCGTGCTTGCGATACATCTGCACACGGATTTTGGCGAGCAGGGGGTCGCCCTCGGTACGCCCCAGATCGTCCACCCGGATACGCGTGGGGTCGGATTTGCCGCCGGACGAGCCCACCGTCACCAGGCGGATTTTGCACGCGCTGCAATACGCCACCAGAGCGCTTTTGGTGATGGCGGCATCCATGGCGTCGATGACGATATGGTGTTGCGAACCGATAATGGTCGGCAGGTTTTTGGAGTCGAGAAAATCCTCCACACAGTGGACGCGAATCTCGGGATTGATATCGCGCAGGCGCGCGGCCACCGCCTTATTTTTGGAGCGCCCCACTTGGGAGGTGAGTGCGTGGGCCTGGCGATTGGTGTTGGTGATGCAGATGTCATCCATTTCAATCAAGGTGATTTCACCCACACCCGAGCGCGCCAACGCCTCGGCGGCCCAGCTGCCCACCCCGCCCAGGCCAACCACTACCATATGCGCCTGCGCCAGGGCTTCCAGAGCGGCATCGCCGTACAGCCGGCCGAGTCCGCCGAAGCGTTGCCGATAGTCTTCTGTCAGGGCCATATTCTCCACCTGCGCAAAAAATGCGCGCGTTTTAACGCAAAGACCCGCGCTCCGCAAGACTGAAACGGTTGCCGAATATCGCCTGCTCGCTTTCAATAAGCGCCCCTAAACATCGCTGCGACCCACTCATGACCCTGCTGCAATTGCTCGGCGCCCTCACCCCGGTTCTGGCTGTTCTGATACTGCTGGTGATCCTGCGTCTGCCCGCCATCAAAGCCATGCCCCTGAGCCTGTTGGCAACATCGGCGAGCGCGCTTCTGCTCTGGCAGGTGCCGCCGGTGCGGGTGGCTGCGGCGGTGATCGAAGGCTGGTTCGTCGCCCTGTCGATTGTCTGGATTGTCCTCGGCGCCATCACACTGCTGAATGTGCTGCGCGCCACCACCGCCATTGAAGTGATCCGCCACGGTTTTATCGCCATTTCCCCGGACCGACGGGTGCAGATGATCATCATTGCGTGGCTGTTCAGTGCTTTCCTGGAAGGAATCTCGGGCTTCGGCACACCCGCCGCCATAGCCGCACCGCTGCTGCTGGTGCTGGGATTTCCCGCGTTGGCGGCGGTGGTTATGGCGCTGATCGCCGGCACCAGCCCGGTGTCGTTCGGCGCGGTGGGGACGCCTCTGCTAATCGGCGTGGCCCAAGGGTTATCCGAACCTGCGCCAGAACTAATCCACCGCATAGGGCTCACGACGATCACCTTGGACCTTTTCCTCGCCAGCGCTCTGCCGTTGGTGATGTGCACCATGCTTACCCGCTTCTTCGGGGCGCGGCGCAGCTGGCGTGAGGGCCTAGCGGCCTGGCCTTTTGCGCTGCTCGCCGGCTTCGCCTTCACCGTGCCCGCGTGGCTGACGGCGCGCTTTCTCGGACCCGAATTTCCCACCATCGTCGGCGGTTTTGTCGGCCTGCTGGTCGCCACCTACTGCGCGCGCCGCAACTGGCTCACCCCGCGCACCATTTGGACTTTTCCGGGTGATACGGACGACTTACAAACCGCGTCGCTCACCAGCCATCTGAGTCTGCTGCGGGCTTGGCTGCCCTATGCACTGGTGGCACTTTTTCTGATCGCCACACGCCTGGATGCTCTGCCGCTTAAAGCCTGGTTGAATCAAGTGGTGATCAGCAGCGGCGATATACTCGATACCGGCATCCGCAGCGAACTTAAACCGCTCTATCTGCCCGGCACGGTGTTCCTGCTGGTGGCGCTGCTGGCGGGCTGGTTTCAACTCGGAAATAGGCGCGAACTGGTGCAGGCCTGGCGCGCAAGCCTGATGAAGGTAATCCCTACGGCTATAGCGCTGCTCACCGCCATTCCAATGGTGCGCATCTTTCTGCGCTCGGATGTCAATGCGGCGGAGTTACTGTCCATGCCCATGGAGCTGGCGACGCTGGCTGCGGATCATCTCGGCGCGCACTGGCCGCTAGCCGCCCCTTTTATCGGCGGCCTCGGCTCTTTTATCGCCGGCTCCAGCACCTTTTCGAACATGATGTTTTCCGGCTTTCAGGCAGCCGTCGCCGAACACGCCGGTTTTCCCCTCGCCCTCACGGTCGCCGTGCAGATGATCGGCGCCAACGCCGGCAATATGATCGCGGTTTCCAATGTGGTCGCGGCCGCGTCTGTGGTCAACCTCAGCGGCCGCGAAGGCCAGATCATCCGCTTCACCCTGGGTCCCATGCTGCTCTACTGCGCGGCGGCCGGGGTCTTGGCGATGACATTGCTGCACCTGGGAATAGCGCCCGGATAAGACGCCGGGCGCAGCACCATAGAACCGCTGTCGCCGATTTCCTCTTTATTGATGCCCAACCGGCCTTAAACCATTCTCTCCTCGCGGCCGATATCAATGTGATGCCAATCACATTCGGGCCGCCTCATGATCATCAGCCAATCGCAGATCCAATTTGCCTCCCGCCACAGCTATCGAGAGGAAACACAGGTACAGGAGCGGCTGGTGACCGGTGGCAGAGCACTGCCGACGCGACCGGTTGAGCAGGCACCAGAAGATGCCGTGATATCAACCGGCGTGCGAGTATCCGCGCCGGCCACTCAACGGCAGTCGCTGAATTTGCTGGGGCCACTGGACGCCAATAGCCGCCTGCAGATGCTGATCATCGCCCAGCTCTACAAACAGATAACCGGCGCGGAGCTGCAATTGACCGCGCCGGAACGACTGACAGGAGACCTCGCCAACGCGAGCGTGGAATTGCCGGCCGGCGGGCCGCTCAGCGCCGGAGTGCCGCTAGTGTACGAACGCCACACTCGCTATGAGGAAACCGAAAAACTGCAATTTGCCACCCAGGGTAAAGTCGTGACCCGGGACGGGCGCGAGATCGACATAAGCGCGAGCCTGAGCATGAGCCGCAGCTTCGTCGCCACCTCCTCACTGTTTTTGCAGGCCGGCAACCCGGTAATGACGGACCCACTGGTGATCAACTTCGATAGCACAGGCGCGCAACTGGACAGCACCCGTTTCGCGTTTGACCTGGACTCGGATGGCACACCAGAACAAATCGCCAGCCTCAGGCCCAACAGCGGCTATTTGGCGCTCGACCGTAACGGCGACGGCCAGATCAACAACGGCAGCGAGCTGTTCGGCCCCATGACTAATAACGGTTTTGCTGAACTGGCCGCGTATGACGAAGATGGCAATGGTTTTATCGACGAAGGGGACAGTATCTACAACCAGCTGCGCATCTGGTTGCGCCATAGCGACGGCAGCAGCAGCCTGCTGGCCCTCGGCGACAAGAACATCGGCGCCATCTACCTTGGCCATGCCCTCACTCCCATGCAGCTGAAAGACTCCTCCAACAACACCCTTGGCGAAGTGGCGTCATCCGGTTTTTATCTCCGGGAAGACGGCTCCAGCGGGATCATCCAGCAGATCAATCTCGCCGTCTAAGGAGGCAACTCACGTGCTAACAACGGGAGCCGGCGGACCGGGCACGAAAGAAGTACACAAGAATCGGTTGCGCACTTTTATTTTTCCTGTACAATCCAATCCGTTGAAAATCCTGCAAGCATACTTTTTCCTCCTCGACGCCAGTCTTTCGCAGTTCCAGACCCGAAGTCCCCGTCAGTTGCAATAAAGTAATCCAGTATTTCCAGCACCCCCGCAGTACGCGGATTAAATGATTTTTGAACAAAAGGTTAATGAATATGGCAAATGAAACAACTGGAACTGTTAAGTGGTTCAATGACAGCAAAGGCTTTGGTTTTATCGAACAACAACGCGGCCCGGATGTCTTTGTCCACCACAGCGCCATCACTGGCACAGGTTTCAAGACGCTGAAAGAAGGTCAACAAGTTAAGTTTGTAGTAACTCAGGGCAAAAAAGGCCCGCAAGCTGAAAACGTAATCCCGCTCTAAGCACGTTTCCTCAACCGCCCTACGGCGGAACCCGATCCCGAGGCTTTGGTCACTACTCTGGTGGCCAAAGCCTCTTTTTTGCCCTTTTGGAGCCCCGCTTATGAAATCTCCTCACGTGCGCTCCATCCATGGCATCCGAATTCTTAAAAGCAAGCACCAAATCATCAAGCGTCTGCGCAAGGAAGAGCCGGCACCTAAGCTCTATGGCGATCAGGTTTGGCACTCTAGCTTTTTGATCATGGAATATCTGGCGCAACATCCATTGCCGCAGCGGCAGCGGATCATGGACATAGGTTGTGGCTGGGGGTTGCTGGGAATCTTCTGCGCCAAACATTTTGCCGGCGACATAGTCTCCGTGGATGCAGACAGCGGAGTGTTTCCTTACGTGCGCACACACGAAACGCTGAATGACGTCTCGGTCCGCACGGAACAGGCGACTTTCGGGGAATTGAAACACGCGGATTTTGCGGCTCAGGATGTGATCGTCGGGGCGGATATCTGCTTCTGGCCTTCCATGGTGAAGGAGCTCAAAGCGCTGATTGCCCGCGCCCTTCTAGCCGGAGTGAAAAAAAATTATTCTGGCAGACCCCGGCCGTACCACCTTTTTGCAGCTCGCCGAGCACTGCAAAGAAAACTACTTCAGCCGCCTGGAACCCTGGCAGTCACAGGAGCAAACCACTTCCAAAGGCATGCTGCTGATCATCGACAATCCTCTGGCCGCCTAGGCAGGCGGTGCCACAGCTCTCCACTCACACCGTAAAAGCACACCATCGCCAAGGCGAAATTCCACTCCACGATGTTCGCCAGCTGAAACTGGTTGCGCGGCTCCATGATCGTGACCGCGAGCGATGCCAAACCGATACACCACTGGGCAATCACCAGTCCCCATAGCGCCCTCAACCAGCCTTGTGCGCCAGCGGAAACCTGCACTTGACTCCTGTTGAGCGCATGCAGGCTTAGCAATTGGGCCAAAGCGGCAAAGGCGAAATAAAAGGTGACACCGAAGCGGCGCATGAAGCGGTAGAAATCGCCCTGCGAGCCGAGAAAATTGGCGTAAAGCACCAGAGAAAGGGCCGAAATGACACCCAGAATCAGAATCGCCCGGTGCCGCCGCCCGGTGAAGGTCTCAAGCCAGCGGCACTGCAGCACCCAGTAAAAAACCAGCAGCGCGCTCAACGGCATCATGAATCCGCGAAACCAGAAGAGCGCATCACCATTGCGCACCCCGCGACTGATGGAGGTGCACCCCTCCCACAGCGGGATGCAGGCTTCCGCCGCCTGTTGATGAGTTGCGATCAGATAACCGCCGATAACGGCGAGCAGAGGGATGAAGGTATTGAACCAAGCGATGGATCGGGCGCTGAACAAGGGCAACTCACATAAGAGGCCGGCCTATCAACTCAGTCCGGCTCTGACCGCGTAGAAATTCGTCATGCGTAGGCAGATTGCCGACCATGCCGCGAATGGCCTGGCGCGCCATCTCCAGGGTTGCAGTGATGCTTTCCATATCCAGGTTATCCACCCGGGGGCAATGTTTGCGCGGGCGTATACCCATGCCTTCGAACACCGATTGCCAACTGGCGTTGCGGAACAGTTCGTCTACACCTTCACGCAAGGCTCCATGGCCCTGAAACAGCTCAATCCGCTCCTGCAGCGAATCCGGCAGGGGCATGTTGCGACACCAGCGCCAGAAGGGGGTGTCCTCCCGCGCGGTGGCACAGTAGTGCAACGCGATGAAGTCCCGCACCTCTTCATAGTCAGCGCCTATCCGCCGGTTGTACTCACGCACCAGTGCCGCATCACAATCGCGATCCGGGAAATAACGCAGAAAAAAGTCCATCCCTCTGGCGATCAGATGAATGGCGGTGGATTCCAGCGGCTCGACGAATCCGGCCGCCAAGCCGAGCGCCAGACAGTTGAATCGCCAGGTCTCGCGGCGGCGCCCTGTGACGAAGGGTATTAAGCGGGGCTCCTCCAAAATCGGCCCCTCCAGGCCGCGCAGAAGGGTCGAGCGCGCATCCTGATCCGAGCAAAAGGCGCTGGCATAGACGTAGCCCTCTCCCACGCGGTTCTGTAGGGGAATGCGCCATGACCATCCCGCCCGGCGGGCGGTGGCTCGGGTGTAGGGAGGAATAGGCATGACGCTGGAGGTTTTGACAGCCACGGCGCGGTCACATGGCAGATATTTGGACCAATCCTCAAATGGCGAAGCCAGGGTTTTATCAATAAGCAGCGCGCGAAAGCCCGTGCAGTCGATAAAAAAATCACCTTCGATACGACGCCCATCCTCCAACTCAACTGCTTCAATAAAGCCATTATCGCGGCGGGCGGCAGAGCCGACGGTGCCTTCCACCCTGGTCACTCCACGACTCTCGGAATAGCGGCGCAGATACCGCGCCAGCAAGGTGGCGTCCACATGGAAGGCGTAGCCAGCTCCACCTATCGGTGTGTTTTGGGCTTCTCCCGGCAGGAAGAAACGACCGCTTTCCGCCATGACGCTGCACGGAGAAAAATCCTGCAGGGACGAAGTGTTCCCCGCTTGACGCGCTCGAAGCCAACATTGATAAAAATCGTGCGCGCCGATGCGTTTGCCGATGGCGCCGAAGGGGTGGAAATAGCGTTCGTTGCGCTGCCGCCAGTCCACAAATTTAATACCCAGCTTGTAGGTGGCTTGGGTGGCCTGCATAAAATCGCGCTCATCAATGCCGAGCCGGTGAATCAAGCCAACAAAGGGAGGAACCGTGGATTCGCCTATGCCGATGGTGCCTATATCCGCCGACTCCACCAGCTCGATGCGACAGACATCCGGCTTGAGGTGGTGCGATAGCATGGCCGCCGCCATCCAACCGGAAGTACCGCCGCCGACGATCACGATCTTGCGAATAGGATTCATAAGGTTCTACATCTCTCGATAAACGCCAGCTCACCAATCACGGTTTTCCACCACCAGACCGGACAGATCCGGTTCCCGACCGGTGCTGTAACGCCAGTACGCAGGGCTACAAGCCTGTATCGCGCGGCGCAGAACGTCAATAGCCTTATGGCGTGGAAAGCTCGCGCGCCACGCAAGGACAAGCTGGCGGCAAGGCGCCGGATCGGCAAAAGGGCGGATGGCGAGAACATTGGCGGCATACAAAGGCATCTGCGCGGCGGCCAGGGGTAGGATGGTCACGCCCAACCCGGACGCCGCCATGTGTCGCAAGGTTTCAAAGGAACCCGCGCGCGCCACAGAGGGACGAGCCGCCGCCTCGCGCAGGGAGGGAAACGCCGTCAGGATCTGCTCCCGGATGCAGTGACCCTCGGCCGGCAGAAGCACATCCTGCCCGGCAAGATCCTCCGCGCGGACCTCTGTCTTGCCGGCCAGGGGGTGGCCAGCCGGGATCAACAGCACAAGCGGTTCCTCGAACAGCACCTGGGTCACCACGTCAACCTCACTGAAGGGCATGGTGGCGATCAACGCATCAATTTCCCCCTGGCGCAGCTTCTTCGCCAGTTGCGTAACGAGGTCTTCGTCCACGCACAAGGGCATCTGCGGCGCGAGACGCTGGAGCAACGGGATGAATTGCGGCAATAGATAAGGGCCGATGGTCGGCAGAACGCCCACTGACAAAGGCCCAGCTAACTGGTCCATACCGCTGTTGGCCAGATCGCGGATATCAGCAGCCTGCTCCAGAATACGCCGCGCGCGCTCGAGAATCTGCAGTCCTACCGCCGTGGGATGAACACGCGATTTAGCCCGCTCGAACAACGCCACGCCCAACTCATCCTCCAGCTTTTTAACCGCTATGCTCAGGGTCGGCTGACTGACGTGGCACACTTCAGCGGCTCGGCCGAAATGTTGCTCCTGCGCCAAGCTCACTATGTAGCGCAATTCGGTAAGAGTCATTGCATTCGCCCAGATTTGTGCACCAGAAAATCCTCTGTCGTCGTTGACCATAGCCAAAATTTATCGGATTTTAATTGCCTGCACCGCGAACAGCCACTATAAAACGCCACATTCGGGTTTCTGTCTGGCGGATTTCACCTATCCATCATAGTTTTATCGCTATGACGATGGACCAGCAGGAACCATCAAATAACGCACTGTGATAACAGTCTTATATAAAGCTGAACCTCCATGACTACTGCCCAACTCTCGGTAACGTTTTTCCTGCAAATGTTCGTGATTCTTGCCACCTGCCGCCTCGTCGGCTGGCTGGGCCGGAAGTATTTGCACCAGCCACAGGTGGTGGGAGAGATGATTGCGGGGGTTATCCTCGGCCCCTCTCTCTTCGGGTTGCTCACCCCCGAAATCCAGCAAATGGTCTTCCCCGCCGAGACCAAAGGCATTCTCTATGTCGGCGCGCAGCTGGGCGTGGGACTCTATATGTTTCTGGTCGGACTCGGCTTTCAAAGCGACCATTTCCGCAGCAACGTCCACAAAGCAGCGGCCGTCTCCATCTCGGGCATGGCGGTGCCTTTCATTGTTGCGCTGGCGATCACCCCCTGGCTGATGTCAGTACCGGGCCTGTTTTCCGAGAGTGCCAGCCGCTTCGATGCCACCTTATTCATGGGCGCGGCCATTGCGATCACAGCCTTCCCCATGCTCGCCCGCATCATTCATGAGCGCGGCTTGAGCCACACCGCCCTCGGCACCCTGTCCCTGTCTGCCGGCGCAATTGATGACGCGGCCGCATGGTGTGTATTGGCCATAGTGCTCGCCAGCTTCGGCGCCGGCGCGGGCGTCGCCGTCACCGCCATAGTGGGCGGCGCAATCTTCGCCGCCGTGCTGATCTTCCTCGGCCCGAAACTGCTCGCCCCGTTGGGGCGCATGGCAGAGCGGGAACAAGCCATCGGCCGCCCACTCAGCCCCACCCTGCTCTCGATTACATTGATGCTGTTCATGCTCAGCGCGTTTACTGCTGATGCCATAGGCCTGCATGCTGTCTTCGGCGGCTTTCTGCTGGGTACGGTCATGCCGCGCGGCGCTCTGAGTGAGCAGGTAAAACGACTTCTGGAGCCTTTCACCGTCGTTCTGCTGCTGCCCATGTTTTTCACCTACTCAGGTCTGAATACCCAATTGACCATGGTGAACAGCATGGAACTGCTCTTGATCGCCGGCGTGGTGCTTGCGGGCTCGGTGCTCGCCAAATTCGGCGCCTGCTGGGCCGCTGCGCGCCTTTGCGGTCAGGACAATCGCACCGCGCTCGGCATTGGCGCCTTGATGAACTCGCGGGGTTTGATGGAATTGATCATCATCAACATCGGCTTGCAGGCGGGGGTTATCGGCCCTGCCCTGTTCTCGATGCTGGTGCTGATGGCCATAGTGACCACACTGATGGCCTCACCATTATTTGAGGCGGTGTATGGGCGTCAGGCAAGAGCCAGTGGAGAGTTGGGAGCTGTAGGGAGCTCCTCGGGTATCTAGCGAGCGGCGGCGGCCTGCAAATCGCGCAGAAAGGTCGCCTGCCAAGTGTGGATGTTATAAGTGCGCAAAATATTCATCATATGGCGCCAGCGGTCTATGCGTTCATCCAGCGGCATACGTAGCGCCTGCGCCAGGCTTCTGGCGACGCTGTCGATATCGTAGGGATTGACCTTCACCGCCCCATCCAATTCATCTGCGGCCCCAGCCATATGTGATAGCACCAGCACGCCGGGATCCTCTGGATCCTGCGCTGCCACGTACTCCTTCGCCACCAGGTTCATACCGTCTCTTAACGGCGTAACGAAACCAACCCTCGCCAAGTTGTACATCGCCAGAATCGTATTGCGGCGAAATCCGCGATTTAGATAGCGCAGCGGCATCCAATCAAAGTCTGCATAGGCTCCGACTATGTGCCCCACATGCCGGTCTATCGTCTGGGCGAGATCCCTGTAAGCCTCCACATCTCCGCGGGAAATAGGCGCGATTTGCAGGTAGACCACTTTGCGCAGGAACTCAGCATGGTTTTTCAACAGGCGCTCGTAAGCCTGCATGCGCTGCGCGAGACCTTTGGAATAGTCGAGGCGATCGACACCTATAATCAATTGCCGCTCCGACAGGCTCGAATTCAATCGCTTGAACTCTTCCGAGGATTCGCCACTTTTGCTCACTGCGCGCAATGCTTCAGTTTCGATACTGATCGGATAGACGCCAGCGGTGCAGGTCAGATCGCCATGGCGATAGCGGTTTCCAGGCAGCGCCTCACCCTTCAACCCGTAGCCGACACTCATATAAAAGCCGCGATAATCCGCTTCAGTCTGAAAACCTACGAGATCGTACGCCATAAGAGATTGCAGCATTTCTTTGAAATCCGGCACCGTGCGCAGCAAGTCCAACGGGGGGAATGGGGTATGCAGGAAAAACCCTATCGCCGATTTCACGCCCGCCTCCCGCAGCATCCTGCCCATGGGGATCAAGTGATAATCGTGAATCCAGATGATGTCGTCCGGCCGCAAAAGGGGCAGCAGGCGTTGCGCCATTTTTTGATTGACGCTCAGATAACCCTGGTAGTCCGCCCCGTCGTAGGACATGAGATCCGGACGCTGATGGAACAGAGGCCAAATCACGCTGTTGGCAAAGCCCTTGTAGTACTGTCCGTACTCCGATGGCTTGAGACTGACTGTCGCGTAGTCGATGTGCCCGACCCGCTCCAACTTCGGTGTCTGCTCCTCGCGACTCTCTACCTTGCCATTCCAACCGAACCACAAACCTCCGTCGCGGCTCATGGCAGCCGTCACACCAACGGCGAGCCCACCCTTCGAGCCGCTGCTGGCAGAGTCTGTCTTGGTTACCCTATTGGAGACGACCACCAGCCGACTCACAGAGAGGACTCCCACGATCTACTCAAAATGCGAGCGCTATTGATGATCCCAACCATGCTGTAGGTCTGCGGAAAATTGCCCCAGAGCTCATGAGTTTTCGGGTTGATATCCTCCGACAGAAGGCCGGACTGGTTGCGGCAGCTCAGCAGATCCTCGAACAACTGGCGCGCCTCCTCGTGGCGACCTGCCGCCGCCAGCGCGTCTATGTACCAAAAGGAACAAATGGTGAAGGCATTTTCCGGCGCTCCGAAATCATCCTCCACCACATAGCGAAACAAGAAACGCCCCTCCGGCTTCAATGCTTTTTCGATAGCCGCAAGGGTACCGATGAAACGCGGATCTTTACCGTCGATGTAACCAAGCTCACAGGCCAACAACAGGCTGGCGTCCATGCTGTCTCCGCCCCAGGTCGCGGTATAGCTGTTGAGCTGAGGATTAAAACCTTTTTCTTCGATAACGGCGCGAATGCGCTCGGCGGACTTCATCCAATAGGACTGACGCTCCGGCAGATCGAGGCGTGCCGCTATTTTCGCCAACCGATCCGCAGCCGCCCAGCACATCATGCTGGAGAAGGTGTGAACATGCTGACTGCCGCGCAATTCCCACAAACCCGCATCCGGCTGGTCAAAGGACCCCACCGCTTTATCACCTACCTTTTCCAACAGCTGGAACAAGCCCTGATCACCGCGACGCCGGATTCGCTCATCAAAAAACATTTGCGTCACCGACAGGATGACTGCGCCATAAACATCGTGCTGCACTTGTTCAGCGGCTTGATTGCCAATCCGCACTGGCCCCATACCGCGATATCCGGATAAATGGGTAGCCAATTTTTCCGGCATAGCGCGCGACCCATTAATACAGAACACCGGCTGCAGAGGTTTATCGTCCATGGCAGCCACAATATTCACAAGATATTGGAGGTACTGTTCCATTGTTTGTGTCGCACCCAAACGATTGAGCGCATGTACCGTAAAAAAGCTGTCCCGCAACCAGCAATACCGATAATCCCAATTGCGCTGCGTATGTTCCGCCTCAGGGATCGACGTGGTCATCGCGGCAATAATGGCTCCGGTATCTTCGTATGCGCTTAACTTGAGCGTTATAGCCGCGCGAATTACCGCCTCCTGCCACTCAAATGGAATAGCCAGATAGCGCGACCAATCGAACCAATAATTTTCCGTTTCCTGCAAAAATCGCTCGCCGAGATACGGCAGCGATTCCTGCACGGACTCGTCACTGCTGAACATCAGATAATGAGTGCCGTCGAGCACGAAAAATTGCTCATCCATGATCGCGGTTACGGACAAACTGGTGCTCAATCTGAGGGAAAGTTTATTGTCCGCGACAAAACGTATATGGTTGCTACCCTGAATTTTTTCATAAGGAATTTCACCGTATGCTGCTGTAGGCCGCAGGTAGACTCTTAATTTTGGCGAGAGAATCGGCACCAGTTTGCGAATGATGGTCATGGGCCTATAAATGCGACCAAACTGCTTAAAACGCGGGACAAAGTCGGTGATAACAACACCGTTGCCGTGGATGTCATAAAGTCTGGTGGTCAGGATGGCTGTATTTTTTTCGTAGAATTGTTCGCTGTGGCTGAAATCCTCCAGATCTATGGCAAAAATTCCCTCTTCCGAATTGATCGGATCATTTTTTAACAGCGAACAAAAAATAGGGTCGCCATCAAAGCGCGGCATACAACACCAGACGATGCCAGCCCGTCTGTTAACCAGAGCACCAATGGTGCAGTTGCCGATCAATGCCAATTCCAGATTTTGCTTTGGTGCATTCATATTTGATCTGCCCGCCTTCTAAAAATATTTATCCCGTACTCATCAAAAAATTCGCCAAAAAATTTCTGACGTCTTCTACGCTTTCCAGCCGATATTGGGCCGAAGTTATTCCTCCTCCGACCTTACAAGACACCCCATGGTTCGCATTGACCCACTGAAAAGCGTCCTCATCGGTAGTATCGTCACCTATATAAACGGGGTGGCGTCCGGCAAAATCAGGCAATTGCATAAAACGCGCTACCGCTTTTCCCTTGTCCATTCCTTTTGGCTGAATCTCCCTAACACAATTGCCATAGATCACCCGAAGTCCTTGCAATACCTCTATATGGGATTCGACAAACTGATCCACGGTTTTTTTTATTTCGGGAAATTGACGGAAGTGAAGAGCAGCGGAATGACGCTTGTTCTCAAGCAACAAATGATGGGTTTGGGCAAAATCCGTCAGCAGGTCAACAGCCAAGAGAAAGTCAGGTGCATACAGGTCCTCAGCGCCGTTGATATCTTGCGCACGCCATTCAGCACCGTGCCCGCCTGCCACAGGGATACGCGTCAAATCAAGAAAAGAGTCCAGCGACGCTATAGATCGCCCGGAAACAAGAGCCACCGCTCCGTTTAGCTTTTTAAATAATTGGCTAAGAAGATCCGGAAGCTCAGGAGGGATAAAAACCGCTTCAGGTTGATCAGCAAACTCAACTAAAGTCCCGTCAAAATCCAAAAACAATGCGCTTGACGTGCGAGAAATTGTGAACATGAAAATCTTCAGCCAATTCGTCGAAACCGAATGGTAACAGGCTAAGGCGGTTAAAACAAAAACAGGAAGCAATCGATGGGGAAATAAAAGCGATGAATTTTGCTAAATCAACCAGCCCGGTTTCCGTTGGGCCCGCTTGAAGCTCATCTTTCTGCGATCAAAAATTGATTTTCGAATTGTATAAACTAAAACGCCCCGGTCATTTCTGAGCGGGGCGTTTGTATTAGAAGCCTGACGATGACCTACTCTCACATGGGGAGACCCCACACTACCATCGGCGATGCATCGTTTCACTTCTGAGTTCGGGATGGGATCAGGTGGTTCCAATGCTCTATAGTCGTCAGGCAAAGCTGTATGACTCAGTTTCGGTCTTACTTCAGAATCTCTGAATGCCTAGTCCTTACGTCAAATTAGGTTGTGGTCGATAAAGTTGTAACTGCGTATTCTCAAGATGTCTGTATCGGCTTATCCGTGTTGGATCTGTCGCACAACAGTCATCGCTTTCATGTCTTACTTGTCTTTCGTCAATGCTCGCCACTAATCATTTCTGTTATATGGTCAAGCCTCACGGGCAATTAGTATTGGTTAGCTCAACGCCTCACAGCGCTTCCACACCCAACCTATCAACGTCTTAGTCTTAAACGGCCCTTCAGGGGTTAAACCCCAGGGAGATCTCATCTTGAAGGAGGCTTCCCGCTTAGATGCTTTCAGCGGTTATCCCGTCCGAACATAGCTACCGGGCAATGCGTCTGGCGACACAACCCGAACACCAGAGGTTCGTTCATTCCGGTCCTCTCGTACTAGGAACAACTCTTCTCAAATCTCCAACGCCCACGGCAGATAGGGACCGAACTGTCTCACGACGTTCTAAACCCAGCTCGCGTACCACTTTAAATGGCGAACAGCCATACCCTTGGGACCGGCTTCAGCCCCAGGATGTGATGAGCCGACATCGAGGTGCCAAACTCCCCCGTCGATATGAACTCTTGGGAGGAATCAGCCTGTTATCCCCGGAGTACCTTTTATCCGTTGAGCGATGGCCCTTCCATACAGAACCACCGGATCACTATGACCTACTTTCGTACCTGCTCGACTTGTTTGTCTCGCAGTCAAGCTGGCTTGTGCCATTACACAATCCCTCCTGATTTCCGACCAGGATTAGCCAACCTTCGTGCTCCTCCGTTACTCTTTGGGAGGAGACCGCCCCAGTCAAACTACCCACCATACACTGTCCCCAACCCGGATTACGGGCCTAGGTTAGAACCTCAAACATACCAGGCTGGTATTTCAACGTCGGCTCCACCAAGACTAGCGTCTTGGCTTCAAAGCCTCCCAGCTATCCTACACAAGTAGGTTCAAAGTTCAGTGCAAAGCTATAGTAAAGGTTCACGGGGTCTTTCCGTCTAGCCGCGGGAACACTGCATCTTAACAGCGATTTCAATTTCACTGAGTCTCGGGTGGAGACAGCGCCGCCATCGTTACGCCATTCGTGCAGGTCGGAACTTACCCGACAAGGAATTTCGCTACCTTAGGACCGTTATAGTTACGGCCGCCGTTTACCGGGGCTTCGATCAAGAGCTTCGCTTTCGCTGACCCCATCAATTAACCTTCCGGCACCGGGCAGGCGTCACACCCTATACGTCCACTTTCGTGTTTGCAGAGTGCTGTGTTTTTAATAAACAGTCGCAGCGGCCTGGTATCTTCGACCAGCCTCAGCTTAAGGAGTAAATCCCATCACCAAAGCCGGCGCACCTTCTCCCGAAGTTACGGTGCCATTTTGCCTAGTTCCTTCACCCGAGTTCTCTCAAGCGCCTTGGTATTCTCTACCTGACCACCTGTGTCGGTTTCGAGTACGGTCTTTGTTGCCTGAAGCTTAGAAGTTTTTCCTGGGAGCAGGGCATCAACGACTTCGCTTCCTAAAAGGATGCTCGTCATCACCTCTCAGCCTTAGGGATCCGGATTTGCCTAAATCCCCAGCCTACTAGCTTAAACGTGGACAACCAACGCCACGCTCGCCTAGCCTTCTCCGTCACTCCATCGCAGCAACAAACGGTACGGGAATATTAACCCGTTTCCCATCGACTACGGCTTTCGCCCTCGCCTTAGGGGCCGACTAACCCTGTCCCGATTAGCGTTGGACAGGAACCCTTGGTCTTCCGGCGTGAGGGTTTTTCACCCTCATTATCGTTACTCATGTCAGCATTCGCACTTCTGATATCTCCAGCAAGCTTCTCAACTCACCTTCACAGACTTACAGAACGCTCCCCTACCACGCACTTACGTGCATCCGCAGCTTCGGTTGCTAGTTTTAGCCCCGTTAAATCTTCCGCGCAGGCCGACTCGACTAGTGAGCTATTACGCTTTCTTTAAAGGATGGCTGCTTCTAAGCCAACCTCCTAGCTGTCTATGCCTTCCCACATCGTTTCCCACTTAACTAACATTTGGGACCTTAGCTGGCGGTCTGGGTTGTTTCCCTCTTCACGACGGACGTTAGCACCCGCCGTGTGTCTCCCGGATATCACTCCAAGGTATTCGGAGTTTGCATGGGGTTGGTAAGTCGGGATGACCCCCTAGCCCAAACAGTGCTCTACCCCTTGGGTGTTCGTCCGAGGCGCTACCTAAATAGCTTTCGGGGAGAACCAGCTATCTCCGAGCTTGATTAGCCTTTCACTCCGATCCACAGGTCATCCGAATCTTTTTCAACAGATTACGGTTCGGTCCTCCAGTGCCTGTTACGGCACCTTCAACCTGCCCATGGATAGATCGCTCGGTTTCGGGTCTACTGCCAGCGACTGAACGCCCTATTCAGACTCGATTTCTCTACGGCTCCCCTATTCGGTTAACCTCGCCACTGACAGTAAGTCGCTGACCCATTATACAAAAGGTACGCAGTCACCCTCCTAAGAAGGCTCCTACTGCTTGTACGCACACGGTTTCAGGATCTATTTCACTCCCCTCTCCGGGGTTCTTTTCGCCTTTCCCTCACGGTACTGGTTCACTATCGGTCAGCTGGGAGTATTTAGCCTTGGAGGATGGTCCCCCCATCTTCAGTCAAGATAACACGTGTCCCGACCTACTTAATATGTGACCAACGCCATTTCGTGTACGGGGCTATCACCCTCTATCGCAGGCCTTTCCAGACCTTTCCACTATAACGTCAGTCATCGGCTCTTCCCCTTTCGCTCGCCGCTACTGAGGGAATCTCGGTTGATTTCTTTTCCTAAGGGTACTTAGATGTTTCAGTTCCCCTCGTTCGCCTCACAAACCTATGGATTCAGTTTGTGATACCTGTAAACAGGTGGGTTTCCCCATTCAGAAATGCCAGGATCAATGCTCGTTTGCCAGCTCCCCTAGCCTTATCGCAGGCTCCTACGTCTTTCATCGCCTCCAGCTGCCAAGGCATCCACCATGTGCGCTTAATCACTTGACCATATAACACAAGTGACTAACGGTGTGCTTGACGACTTACTTTACTTCTCGATAACTGTTTCTCCGTCAACTTCATCTTCGCAATTACCCAGCCAATCACTCAGCCAAACAATCACTCATATAAAGCCAACAGACATGCAACATGATTCTCAATCGCCGGATAAGCATGCTTGATACAAACTCATCTCGTTAATTTGCAATGTTACAACTTTATCTTCCACGTTTTTAAAGAACATTCTGAGCCTTACTCAGAAAGCCAAATCCTCTACACCAAAACTTCAGCGAAGACTTAGGTTTCTGAACTTTACCCATCCAAATAACTGAAAAAACAGTAACTTGTCGCAGCTTAACTCGCCAGGAGCTCGCTGCTGAGGTGGCGTATAATACCGATTAAAAATTTCGAGTCAATACTTCAGATGAAATATTTTTATGTTTTTGCGCTGAGCGTATTCGCCAAGCGCAAGCGCGCCACAGAACACCCCATGGCGCCAAGTAACCTAAAAAAAGATCCAATAAATAAGCGCGCCCAGCAAAATATACTTCAGCGCATAATAAACAAACCGGCTCTTTCGCTTAATAGCCTTGCCTAGCTCACGCACTTTGTAGAGCCTGGAAAACAGCTTATTAATAAATCCTATGCGATCTGCATCAGTATTTTTGGAAACCGCAGCCCCCATCACCACCCGAGCAAACAATGCCTCAAGCCAGCGCACCGGCGCAAAATACAAAGGGCGGCGAACATCACAAAACAATACTATTCGGCGCTGATCGGTAGCATTCTCCGCATGATGAATAAATGTCTCATCAAAGATAACGCCCTCGCCATTTCGCCAAACATACTTTTGGCCGTCCACGAAAATCGCACAACGTGAATCTTCCGGTACAGCCAACCCCAAGTGATACCGCATAGATCCAGCGTAAGGATCTCGATGCGCCACAAGCTTCGCACCCGGCGGCAACGACGCAAACATCGCCGCCTTCACAGATGGAATTTGGCTCAACAACGACACAGTGAAGGGGCAAAGCTCGCGCGCAGAAATCAAATCATTTCCATACCACTTTAAATGGAAGCGCCTCCAACCAGTTCTGAAAAATGAGTTAAATCCCGCGTCTTCATGCCCCTTGGTGGCAACAATCTGCTGCCGATCATCAAGGGCAAGGGCCTCATCACGAATTTTTTGCCAATTATCTGAAAGCAGTTTCAATTCAGGGAAGACGTCAACTGAATGGTATGGTTGAGATGGCAGCTTAGAGAACAAATAGACAAGGCAATTGATGGGCGCCATAAAGGTCGAGTGATCCGAAAGCTGGCGCAACGGCTTGTGCCTCATTTGCCCGCGAAAATGCACATACATCCCGCTCAGCACAAAAGCAATAAAAGCAACAAACCCGGCCGACGGCGTATAGAGCGACATAAATAAACTTTATGAAAAAAGAAGAGAAAATAATCGAAGGGAAGTCTTTTATAGGATTAACAATAAGTCAAGCAATGCGTGTGGACGCTTATGGACAGGTGATTTCGTTTAAGGAGGTGATCCAGCCCCAGGTTCCCCTAGGGCTACCTTGTTACGACTTCACCCCAGTCATGAATCACACCGTGGTAACCGTCCCCCTTGCGGTTAGACTAGCTACTTCTGGTGCAACCCACTCCCATGGTGTGACGGGCGGTGTGTACAAGGCCCGGGAACGTATTCACCGCAACATGCTGATTTGCGATTACTAGCGATTCCGACTTCATGGAGTCGAGTTGCAGACTCCAATCCGGACTACGAAGAGTTTTGCGGGATTTGCTCCACCTCGCGGATTCGCTTCCCTCTGTACTCCCCATTGTAGCACGTGTGTAGCCCTACTCGTAAGGGCCATGATGACTTGACGTCGTCCCCACCTTCCTCCGGTTTGTCACCGGCAGTCTCCTTAGAGTTCCCAACTGAATGATGGCAACTAAGGACAAGGGTTGCGCTCGTTACGGGACTTAACCCAACATCTCACGACACGAGCTGACGACAGCCATGCAGCACCTGTCTCAGATTTCCCGAAGGCACCCTCATATCTCTACAAGGTTATCTGGATGTCAAGAGTAGGTAAGGTTCTTCGCGTTGCGTCGAATTAAACCACATGCTCCACCGCTTGTGCGGGCCCCCGTCAATTCATTTGAGTTTTAACCTTGCGGCCGTACTCCCCAGGCGGTCGACTTATCGCGTTAGCTGCGCCACTAACCCCTCAAGGAGGCCAACGGCTAGTCGACATCGTTTACGGCGTGGACTACCAGGGTATCTAATCCTGTTTGATCCCCACGCTTTCGCACCTCAGCGTCAGTATTGGGCCAGAGTGTCGCCTTCGCCACTGATGTTCCTTCAGATCTCTACGCATTTCACCGCTACACCTGAAATTCCACACTCCTCTCCCATACTCTAGCTACCCAGTTCTAAATGCAATTCCCAGGTTAAGCCCGGGGCTTTCACATCTAGCTTAAATAGCCGCCTACGCGCGCTTTACGCCCAGTAATTCCGATTAACGCTTGCACCCTCCGTATTACCGCGGCTGCTGGCACGGAGTTAGCCGGTGCTTATTCTGTTGGTAACGTCAATCCTAATGGTTATTAACCATCAAGCCTTCCTCCCAACTTAAAGTGCTTTACAACCCGAAGGCCTTCTTCACACACGCGGCATGGCTGGATCAGGGTTGCCCCCATTGTCCAATATTCCCCACTGCTGCCTCCCGTAGGAGTCTGGACCGTGTCTCAGTTCCAGTGTGACTGATCATCCTCTCAGACCAGTTACGGATCGTCGCCTAGGTAGGCCTTTACCCTACCTACTAGCTAATCCGACGCGGGCTCATCTGATAACGTGAGGTCCGAAGATCCCCCACTTTCCCCCTTAGGGCGTATGCGGTATTAGCATCCCTTTCGAGATGTTGTCCCCCATTACCAGGCAGATTCCCACGCGTTACTCACCCGTTCGCCGCTTTACTCATTCCGAAGAACTTTCGCGCTCGACTTGCATGTGTTAGGCCTGCCGCCAGCGTTCAATCTGAGCCATGATCAAACTCTTCAGTTTAAATCATATGAACAATCTTTCGATCGCTCTAATCTTTGCTCAAACCACTGACTACCTTTCTCGCGTTATTACTAAGCTTGAATTGATAGGTCACTTATGGCTCGATATTTCTTAATCCACTCTAACCACAAGCGCCCACACGCTTTGCTTGACTAATTGTTAAAAAACATTGCCTCGGCTGGCGAGGGCTTCTGCTTTGGTCCGTGACCGCTGCTGAGGAGGCGCATTATACGGAGATCCAAAATGTGTGCAAGCGGTTTTTAAAATTAAATTTTCTCTTAACCAGTCTCGCAGCCTCAGCCTCTCGAGAGCCAACAAACCCGCCCCAACTTCAGCGACCTAAGGTGTCCTTAATATAATCATCATGGGCCGGCATAGTTTTTAAGCAGCTCATCACAACATTCTCTACCTGACCCAGCATCGAACCCAACCCTTCATCAGCTACCGCATCGCAAAACGGGCTCTGCCTTTCTGGAAATATACCTTGCCCCTCCATAACAGAAAACCAGCTGTTCTCTGAAAAAAGCTCACTTCCATCCCTATAAAGCTGCCCACTCGATCTGTACAGATCAATCTTCTGTTGAAGCGTACTTGGAATTTCCATGTTTTTGCAGTAGCGCCAAAACTCGGTGTCCTCCCGATTCGTCGCCTTGTAATGAAGAATAATAAAGTCTCGAATGGACTCTATCTCACGATCCATCAACTGATTGAAACGGTTCATTTCCGCATCAAATTGGTCAAAATGCGGAAAAACGCTGATAAATTTGGATAGCGCCGATTGCACCAAATGAATACTGGTCGATTCCAGCGGCTCAAGAAAACCGCTTGCCAAACCGACACTCAAACAATTTTTATTCCAGATCTTTTTCTCTTCCCCGACGTAAAACGCAACTGCCTAGTCTCACCCAACGATTTAGTATCGAGATTGCTTAGAAGAATATCTTCCGCCACCTCATCAGAGCAGAAGGCATTACTATAAACCAGCCCGTTACCGGTTCTATGCTGCAGCGGAATACGCCATTGCCAGCCAAAACCATGCGCGGTCGCCTGGGTATGCGATGCGATTTGCGTCTGACGCTCGCTTGGGATTGCCTTTGCGCTATTGCATGGCAAGTACTTACTCCAATCTTCATACCCTGTTTTTAATGTTTGCTCTATTAGAAGACCTCTAAATCCAGAACAATCGATAAAAAAATCAGCTTGAATATCAGGATGTCCATCCAAGTGCAGGGTTGTAATATTGCCACTCTCTCCATCAACCGTTGCGGAGCTAATTTTCGCCTCAACCCTCCGCACACCACGCCTCTCGCTATACCCCCTTAAATACTGCGCATAAAGCGACGCATCAAAGTGGAAAGCATAGTTAATCGTTGCCAAAGGCGAGTTGGGTATATTTTGCGGCTCTAAAAACTTTTTATGAATCGCCATTTGAGCGTTAAGCGAATAGTTTTCAAGTCTGCCGGCCAAACTTTTTGAGTAGGCTTTACGCCAAAGCTGATGAAAAGGGACATTATGCGAATCTGGACCGTAGCTGCCAAAAGGGTGGTAATAGCTATCGCCTTGATTAGCCCAATTGAGGAACTCGATGCCTAGCTTCATCGTTCCTTTGGTTTCGCGCAAAAGCTCCTTAGCATCAATCCCTAACAGCTTATTAAAAGTGGCAATTGGAGGAATTGTCGCCTCCCCGACTCCTATAGTGCCAATCTCCGCAGACTCGATCAGTACAATAGAATAATGATTCCGCGATAACACCTTGGATAGGGCTGCCGCAGCCATCCACCCTGCTGTACCCCCCCCCCCACTATGGCTATAGTGGATACTCTGCCGGACGCTTGCCGTTGCATGATGATCGCCACCTAACGCGAAAGAAGAGATTTTGTACGATTAATAATTATCCGCGAATCGATTGCCTCTGTCACAGCATTAGTATTTCGCGGCGTATAACCCACGGCATGCATCAATCCTGTCCAGGCGTTTTCGCTGATCAACGCGTTATTTTCTTTAACCGTGCCGGCAGACGACCGAAAAAGCTCGACGCGGCGGCGATTACTCTCTGTCAATTCCAGCGGTTGATCCAGAGCTCCACGTAAAAGGAGATTGACCATATCGGCGGCCTCTCCAAAATCTCTCATCGACAGCATATTAAAATACCGGGCGGAGTGTGTCGTTTCAGAGCTAACACCAAGCAACCAAGATAAAGTTACCAACTGCCGGGCCAATATCTGATCGAGATCAACAAGAAGCTCTGGCACCTCAGCGAAACCACTTCCGATTGCCACACAATTGGCCAGCCAGGGTCGTTCGAAATACTCACACAACCTATCAGGGCTGCCAAAAATATATGTCTTTTCTGCTCTGCCGCAGCTTAAACGACCTATGCGTTTAACCATCATTCTCTCGAGCTTAAGTTCGCTCTCCACAGGGCCGCCTTCGAAAGCGCCAAAGCGGTAATCCCATGACCAAGAAGGAATCATTTGCTCCGACAACACCGCTTTCTTCTGTAAGTGCTGCATCACAACTCCACCGAGGGAGCAATCAATAAAATAGTCAGCTGTCATAACTTGGCGAGTTGATGTTTGGACTGAGAATATTTTTTTTTCATCCTCCGACAACACAACCGTCACGTCTTTACTCGGGACGTATGTCACCCCCCTTCTCACTGCTAGGTGTCGATACTCATGTGTAACATTCTTTCTGAGATAAACAACACCTGGCGAAGGCGGCGGTGTTATAGCCAAAAAACTGTCATAGCTCGGGACGTCCGCTTCCTGCTGGCGGCATACCTGATAGGCGTGATGAAAAGTAACAGCGTCACTCACGACACCGTAAGGAGAAAAGTTAAATGCAAATCCAGATGGCGAGGCCGGCGTAGTAATGGTGATCTTTTGAAGCCCCACTTCGGAGAGCTCTCGACGAATCAAAGGTATTGCCGGCTCAGCGAAAGGAGGAAACAAAAAACTAACGTGAGACTCTCGCTCATCTGGAGGGAGCTGAATCGCGACAATCGTCGGCTTCAAATATTGAAGCTTCTCTGCGAGAAAAGAGGCGCACATTGAGAGCTGCAGGCCACTGCCAATTAGTGCGATCGTCGGTGTCTTATTTTTCACGAGAAAACTCCATATAGGCTCATGGCTGACTGAGGCCATTGCTCAGTAACAGTCCCCTCATGGATCTGGTCCAATAGTTCAGATTGGGGCGCTACGCCCCTCGCGTTATTGGCTATTTCATCACGAAAATTCTTGAGCTGCTCGACAAGTTCTCGATCAGTAAGGTGGCACGTCCTATGATGGAGAGCCGCAGTCTCGCCACCTTGCGCGAAATATACCAACGCCCAGCTAGCCTCAAGAAACAAACCGTGCTGGTAGGTATCCACTATACCTGCCTCGCGTAATAAATTTATTTTTTGATCCAAGGAATCCGGCAAACGCATGTTTTTGATGTAGCGCCAAAATTCAGAATCGGCTCTTTCCGTCACACGGTAGTGAAGCACGAGGAAATCGCGAATTTTTTCATACAGATCTGCCATTTCGCGATTAAATTGCTCGCTTTCAGCTCGCCAATCCTTGTGCCCCGGGAGAAGTTCTGCGAGCTTCAGAATCGCTGCTTGAATCAAATGAATGCTGGTTGACTCTAGTGGCTCCAAGAATCCACCGCTTAAACCGATGCCGACGCAGTTCTTACGCCAAGATGTATCCATCCGGCGCGCCTGAAAGCGTATCAAATTTAGATCAGCCAGTTTTTCCCCGCCGAGATTTCCATCAAAGAGCTGCTCAGCCTCGCTATCACTCATAAAATCAGTGGCGTACACAAATCCGTTGCCGGTGCGATGTCGCAAAGGTATTCTCCACTGCCACCCAGCAGCATGGGCCGTTGCTCTGCTGTAGGGCACATTAGGATAAGTCTCGTCCGTCGGAGCAGCGATGGCACTATTGCATGGCAGATGCTCTGACATATCAATCGGATTCGCCCCCAACGTCTGGCACAGCAATAATGAGCGAAATCCACTGCAGTCGATAAAAAAGTCAGCGCTTAGGGTAAGGCCATCACCCAACGTAACTCCGATGATATCCCCTGTTTCCGAGTCTTGCCGAACATGCTCAATTTTCCCTTCCACCCTGGTAAAATTGCGAAAATTTCTTTCGCATAGACCCCTCAAAAAAAGAGCATATTTAGAGGCATCCAAATGAAACGCATATGAAAAATTGGATAAAAACCCACTTCCTTTCTTTGATGGATAGGTAAATCGACCCAAACGCGCCATTTGCGCTGCAAGAGAGAATTCATCTGCGGAGAGACTAGCGCCTAGGCGCTTAGCACGGGACCAATAGTGATAAAAAGGCGCGTGCTTTGTTGGAAAGCCCATTTCGCCGAAGGGGTGAATGTAACTATGACCAATTTGTTTCCAATCTGCGAACTCTATACCCAACTTAAAAGTAGCATTAGTAGCGCGCATGAATTCATGCTCGCTAATGCCTAATCGCTCATTAAAGTAACGTATATGGGGAATGGTTGCCTCTCCCACACCAATTGTTCCTATAGCCTCGGATTCTATAAGAGTTATTTGCAGAGCGCTGTCCTGAAATAAATGACAAAAAGCGGCCGCAGTCATCCAGCCAGCAGTTCCACCTCCAACAATCATTAATTTTTGAATCATTTGCGCATCTCTGACAAAAAAAAGGCATAGTCGAGACTATGCCTTTATACATTGACGGCTAACGCCGCAGTTAGAAGGTGTAATTGAGAGACAAGGCCAGCCGTCGATCGTTTACAAAGTAAGAACGGGGAGAACGAACTGTTTCTTGGACACCCGATGTGCTACCCGGATTAGTCTCGTTCTGGATAGACGTTCTTGTGACCTCATCCAACAAGTTGTTTGCTTCGAGGCCAATCCTAAACTGATCGGTGATTCTGTAAGACAGAGAAGCATCCAACTGGCCCGTCGCTTCCCCATACACAGGAGCATAGGCAATCACATCCCTCGAATTCAGCAAATAAGACGAACGCCAGTTGTAAGCAAGACGAGCCTCGAAAGTACTGTTATCGAAGAACAAGACTACGTTGTAGTTATCTTTCGACAGACCTTCCAATGGTAAATCACGAATATTGTTGAACGTATATTGCTGAGCATACTTGTTATCCGGATCTCCACCATAGAGTGCCGTGCCGTAGTCGTTCGCTGAGCCATCTATATATGTATAACTCGCCTGGATACCGAAGCTATCCAAAGACTCGTGAATGAAACCAAACGTACCCAAATAGGCAAACTCGGCACCTTTAACTGTTGCAGTTCCCGCATTCTGCGTACTTGTTACTACAACATCTTCTGTTTGCCCTCTGGTATTGGTCAGCTCTTCGATAACACTTGATTGTCTGAAGTAATCTCTAATTCGCTTGTGGAACAGCGAAGTTGTCAAAGATCCTAAATCTTCAAAGTACCACTCCAGCGTCAAATCGTAGTTGGTGGCCAGCTCTGGCTGCAGCAAAGGGTTTCCGCCACCATTTGCGACGTATCCGGAGAGCTCAATCGATTCTATCCGCGATTCTTCCTGCCCTGTATCTGGATTAACAAATCGTGTCACCTCCAAGTTCGGCGTAACCAAACGAGTATTGCGAACGTTATTGAGGGTTGGTAGGAATATAGATTCAGAGGCTGCGAAACGAACAATAAAGTCTTCCGTCAGCTCAAGCTTTAAATTGAAGCTAGGGAGCACCCTGGTGAATTTCTCACCTTTTACGGAATACACAGGGCCATCCTGTTGATCAAGATAACCACCGATTTCGTTACGCAAATTAACTCGACTCTCCTCAACAGCGTTAACCTGCGCCGCTATACGAGCGGTAGCAGCTGCAGCAGGATCAGCTGCGCCGCCTGCGGCAGCCTCTGCGAAGTAGTCGTCATAGTATCGAGTGGTGTAGTAAGCCAAAGTCGGGCTATCTGCTGCGTTCTGCCAATCCACCGGTTCCACCCAATAGTTCCCCCACGGGTGCGCCATGACGAAGGCTCGGTTTCACCAGTAAAGATTCCATCAGCCGCGCCAAATACGTTGGCGCCGGTAGCATCCAACTGCCAATTCACGTAACGAAGACCGATATCACCGGAGAATCGGATCGCAGATTCATCGCTACCGAAATTCAACTGCACATAAACTGAAGATCGGTCTTCCTCAACGGTAGAAAGTTCAGCAGGGCGGAATGGAGATCCTTCCATTGCGCTGGAACGGCGATGCAACGGCCTCCAATTCCCGTCTGTCATCAAAATATCTGCCTCTTCGACCTGCTGATAGAATTTCTCGGTATCTCTTACCAACTCGGCCGATGGGAAGTAAAAGGTGTCATTGACATTCAGCGCATGGCCATTCAGATGGTCTTTAAAGGTAAATTGCTCTATCAGGTCTTGATTCTGATACTCGTTGTATTTCGGAGGCGAACCCATCCAGGTTTCGCCCAGTGAACCCCAATTATATAAGGACTCTTTAAAGTCAATTTCACGATTTGAGAAGCGAAAGCCAGCTTCTACGCTGTTCACCAAGCCGCGGTCAAAGGTGTATTTCCCATCAAGACTGATGGCTTTTTCGTCACCCTCACTATCAGCCGCATGGTCCATGGCTGAGCGCATGAAGTAGCTTTGTGCACTATTAATGGTCGTACCATTACCATTATCGAGAATCTCGAATACCGGTTTATCTGGGTTTCGCAAATCCAAATAGGCGTCGGTTGAATTCATGCGACCAAGAACCGTGAAATCCATGACTTTGTTGGTCGCCTGAGCGTATTGAATATCGCCCGATAGCGTCAGGTTGTCATTTGGCTTGTATTCCAGATTGAAGCTGATGTCATTTACGACACGTTCGTCATCACGCGTCCGAACACCAGCCACATAGAACGGGTTGCCTCGGAATGCTCTATCAGAATCATCCTGGCCTCCGTTACCGCCCAGGATGAGGCCGGAAGTAAATAAACAATGCTGATTGCCAGGCAAGCAGTTATAGGTCGCATCCGGCCCAAGATTCAGATTTCCAGAGCCAGCATCATTGGAAAACGGCTCGGCTGGGAATTCCAAGAAATGCTCTGTCCAGGTCAATGTGGAGTCAGAGCGAATAAACTCCAAGGTAGCCTGAAGAGTTTCAGATGGGTCTGCCCATTGCAAAGATCCGGCAATACCCAAACGCTCGCGGTTATTCTCTTGCTGGCGAGCGGAGCCGCCTATGGGGGCAAACAAGTTTTCGCCATCAGGATTGGAGCCTGCGTTGGTTACAGCTTTGTAATTAAATACGCCCACACCGTCGCCACGCGAACTGAAGTCCGAATAGGCTACGCTCAACAATGCGCCGAATTTACCGGCGTCGGTATCCCATACGTTACCAACGATCGCCGACGCGCTTGGTTTAACTTCTTCTATCAGGTCCGCATAGCTAGCCTTGACCGACCCACCCAAAACCAAACCGTCGGAATCAAATGGCTTGCGGGTTTCGATATTAATCGTTCCAGAGATACCACCTTCAATGGTGTTAGCAGACTGGGATTTTTTAACGATGACAGCACCCACCATCTCGGGCGGTATGTCGGAGTAGTTCAAGCCACCGTCACCGGTAGCAGAGAAGCCGTCACGTCCATTGATTTCACCGCGAACACGATTCAATCCACGAACGGTTACGTTACCGCCCTCAACAGAGAAGTGATCGGGGTCATTTGATGCCTCGAAACGCTCGATAGCAACGCCGGGTACACGCTGTAGCGCTTCAACAACGGATTTATCAGGCAGCGCGCCTATATCACTCGCCGTGATGACATCTTGAACGATTGACGACTGACGCTTGATATCCTGCGCGTTTTCCAGGCTTTGTTTCATTCCATACACCACCACCTCTTCCAAAGCGACCGGCTCTTCGGGCGTGGTTTGACCGTAGGCTTGGGCGGTCAGTGCGGCTATACATACGGCAAGAGTGGATTTCTTGAATACGAGTTTGGAACGACCGTATCCGGTTTCACGTGTAGTCATAGGTGGACCCCAGAACATTGATGATTATTTATTGGCTTTATGGGTATTTAAGGCAGCGTAGCATAGGGAAAAACAAAGATAGGGTCAAACAAACCACAACTCGTCCGACGGACAAATTTGATTACATATGACCCGGGATTTTATTCGTCCAGCGATATCAGGCAATTTGGTTATTAAAACCTACCCAACTACAACTAACACCATTTAATCAGGTTAAAAAACACACTAAATGATCGGTATGCAGCCAAAATGTCGCGAAAATTTCTTTTTATTTATATGACAAAGGTCACGTTACTTCGTACAAGTGGTAGGTCTTTTTTCCCCATTTTGACAAGAAAAAACCGCGTATACATGGATAATTCTGGAGCAAAACAGAGGTTCGGGGTGGTATTGGCCTCGACCGGGGGGCTTGTCTGGTTCACCGTCAGGGCGCCCCTGCTCAAGGCGTCCTTTATTTGTTTTCCTGACGAGGCCAAGCCGCTGTCAACCAAGTGTTGAATAAACGTTTTTTCGTCGAGCAGCGAGCGCTCCAAATGCGTGTAAGGAATTCCATCCTGTTTCAGCTGCTGGAGATCAGCTTCGCTAAGCGACGCTGTATTTCCCGAAAACAGTGCCTCCGTAATCTTTTGGGCTGCCCGAAGGTTGCTCTCGCCATGAACGATCCGCGTTACCTCTTCCGCCAGGATGCGCTGGGCTTGAGGTCGCCCGCCGTTCTGGCGGTCTTCCTGTTCAATTCGCTCAATGTGCTCCACCGACAAAAACGTAAAGTAGCGCAGAAACTTATAGACGTCAGCATCCGCAGTGTTTAGCCAGAACTGGTAAAAGGCATAAGGAGAAGTGCGCGCCGCATCGAGCCATACGGTGCCGGACTCGGTTTTGCCAAATTTGGTCCCATCCGATTTGGTGACCAAGGGCATTGTCAGACCGAAAACCTGCCCGCCATATATGCGTCGCGTCAGATCAGTGCCGCCGGTGATATTGCCCCATTGGTCTGACCCACCGATCTGCAGGGTGCAGCCGTGGTGGTGATACAGCTCCGCAAAGTCATATGACTGGAGCAGCATATAAGTGAACTCAGTGAAAGATAAGCCTGCACCTTCGCGCTCCAGCCGCTGCTTCACAGATTCCTTGTTGATCATATTGTTGACGGAGAAGTGCTTACCTACGTCGCGTAGAAAATCCAGCACGTTGATCTGACAAACCCAATCCAGATTATTCACTACCAAAGCGGAAGTATTGCTCTGGTCGAAGTCAATAAAGCGGGAAACCTGTTGCTTGAGCTTTTCAACCCAGTCGGCGACCACGTCCGCGGTGTTCAGCTTGCGCTCCGAAGCTTTGAAACTGGGATCACCAATCAATCCCGTGGCGCCGCCCACCAGGGCAATAGGTTTGTGCCCGGCCAATTGAAACCGGCGCAAAGTGAGTAAGGGAACTAAACTGCCGATATGCAGACTATCTGCGGTCGGGTCGAAGCCGCAATATAGTGTTCGTGCAGTCGATAGATGCTCGTGCAGTTGTTGATCACCGGTCATTTGGGCGATCAAACCACGGATTTGAAGATCATTAAGGAGTTGCGCATCTAACGGCATAAGTTCCGCCTTTAATGGAGATTCTTTTTGGGAGTAAAAATCCGCCCAAGATACCGAAAGAATCTATAAACACAAGCAGCGGTGCGATATCACACGCTATTTGGCACAAATTCCCGGCCCGGGATGATAAATCGCCTTTTTTCTGTTATAAACAATGAGTCATTTTTTCTTCATTTTGTAATTAATCGTCCGATGGAACCTATTGAAATCCCAAAGAGATCAGTCCCAGGCCAACCCGCGGGCGTACTCACATTTTTCCCCAAGGTGCATATTTTTTTGGCGGGCGGATTATTATCCGCACTGATCGCCGCTACGTCTCTGCCCTCAACCCAGACTGAATCCCACCGCCATACTCTGTCAGTAGAACTGCCCAAGCTTGAAGCGAGCCTTCCCTCCGCGGAGATCTCGTGGCCGGAATTTGAGTTGGATTTGATCACTCCCTCGTTGAGGGAAACCGAATTGACGGTAAAAAGTGGCGATACCTTGTCCACCTTATTTCAGCGAGCTGGATTTACAGACAAGGATATGTACGGCCTGGTCAATTCAGGACGAGAGGCGAAAAAGCTCGCCAAGCTATTCCCGGGCCGCAAACTGATTTTCAGTGTCAACGACGAGGGCAAACTGCAATCGCTGGTGCACCGTATCGACGCGCTGCGCAGCGAAATATTCACCGCAACAGAAGCTGGTGGATATGAATACTCGATGATCGAAAAGAAGCCAGACATCAAGCAGGCGGTGCGCACAGGAGCGATCAAATCCTCCCTGTATAAGGCCGGTCTCGATGCGGGCCTGGATGAAGACCTCATCATGTCCCTCGCGGGGATATTCGGCTGGGACGTGGATTTTGCGTTGGATATTCGCAAAGGTGACAGCTTCCGAATTCTCTACGAAGAGAAATTCCTGGATGGCCAGCGCTTGGGTTCCGGCGCCATTCTAGCGGCCGAGTTCACCAACCAGGGCACTACACTGCAGGCGGTACGTTACCTTGACCGCAATGGCGAGCCGCAATATTACTCGCCTACTGGCAAAGCCATGCGCAAAGCATTTCTGCGCGCGCCGCTCGATTTCCGCCGCATCAGTTCCAATTTCAATCCGCGCCGCCTCCATCCGATTACCAAGACGGTTCGCCCCCACAGAGGCATTGATTACGCCGCCGACCGAGGCACACCGGTTTGGGCAGCGGGTGATGGCAAGATCATTTCCTCCGGTTACACCGAGGCCAATGGCAATTATGTGGTGATCCAGCATGGCTCGGACGTGCAGACCAAATATCTCCACCTGCATACCCGCGCCGTGAAGGCGGGCGCCCGGATCCGCCAGGGCCAAGTGATCGGCACCGTGGGCTCTACGGGATACTCCACCGCGCCACACCTGCATTACGAATTCCTGCTCGACGGGGTTCATCGCGATCCCCGCACGATCCTGCAGAAACTGCCCAAGGTGGTGTCGATCGAAAGCAGCGAGCTGCAGCGCTTTTACGCCCAGACACAACCGTTGATGGCGCAGCTTGAGCAGACCACCACGTTGGCGAGCAATTCCACCAGCTCCACCAAGCTCTAAACCGTGGCTCTTTATATAGGGCTGATGTCGGGTACCAGCGCAGATGCGATAGACGCGGCGCTGGTGCAGCTCGACGGCAAGGATTGCCGAGTGTTGCACGCCATCCAACTTCCCCTCCCCGATCATCTTCGTGCGCAGATTGTCAGTCTGTTTCAATCGGGAGATCACGAAATCGACCGCATGGGCTCTCTCGACCGCGACTTGGGCGAGCTGTTTGCCGATGCGGTGCAACAGCTTCTCAGTGCCAGCGGTGTTTCCGCCCGCGAGATCGCAGCCATTGGCAGCCACGGCCAAACGATCCGCCACCGACCGCGCTTGCGCAGCGGGTCTGGTTTCACCCTGCAGATCGCTGATCCCAATACGATCGCTGAGATCACCGGCATCACCACCATCGCGGATTTTCGCCGCCGGGACATGGCCGCCGGGGGCCAGGGAGCACCATTGGTTCCAGCGTTTCATCAAGCGGTATTCGCGAACAAAGGGCGATGCCGGGTGGTTTTGAATATCGGCGGCATCGCGAATATCACGGTTCTCGCGGCTGACGGCACTGTGCGCGGTTACGATACAGGCCCCGGCAACGGTCTGATGGATGCCTGGATCTTTGATTGTCAGGGCGAAAAAAATTGATCGCAATGGCGCCTGGGCGGCGAGCGGTGCAGTTTCCCCTGCGCTGTTTGCCCAGTTGCATTCCCACCCCTATTTCAGCCTCCCCGCACCCAAGAGCACGGGACGCGAGGAGTTCAGCCTGACCTGGCTGAAAGAAGTTCTGCAATCCTTACCGGAAGTATCTGCGCAGAATGTACAGGCGACCCTGCTCGAACTTACCGCCCGCTCGGTGGCCGACCAGATCGCCGGTTTGACGGATTTGGCCGATGTTCTGGTGTGCGGGGGCGGAACTTACAACCAGGCACTGATGCGCCGTTTGGGTGCTCTCCTGCCGGGAATTCCACTTCGCACCACCGATGAATTCGGTATTCCCGTGGACTATGTCGAAGCCGCAGCATTCGCCTGGCTGGCTATGCGCACACTCAACCAACTGCCTGGCAACGTCACGGCGGTTACAGGGGCGAATCGGGAAGTGATTTTGGGAGGGATCTACCCCGGCCTGACCAGGCCGGAGCATTGAAAGATCAAATGGAAAACGAGGAGCCGCAACCGCAGGTGCTGGCGGCGTTTGGGTTTTCCACGGTGAATTTGGAACCTTGCAACCCCTCCTGATAATCCAGTCGCGAGCCCACCAAATAGGGGTAACTCATCGGATCGACCACCACCACGATCCCGTCTTTTTCAATGCGGGTATCGTCATCCTCCGACTCCTCATCAAAAGAAAAACCGTATTGAAAGCCCGAGCAGCCACCGCCGGTGACGTAGACCCGCAGCTTCAGCGCGGAATTGCCCTCCTCCTCAAGCAGCGAACGAACTTTAGCTACCGCATTCGGGCTGATCTGGATGGGAGTGGGTGTGTAGGACTGTGCAACAGACATAGATGCCTCGTGGGTTTGTTCAACCCGCCGCCTTCTTTTTACTTTCCGCCTCGTTGACGAAAACGAGGCTACCGTTGACTTGAGAACCTTTGACCATTTCGATCAAAGTGTAAAACACATTACCGTTTACCACCGCCGTCGCACCCAATTCCAGGTGTTTGGTGCAGCGAATATCGCCTTGCACCAAGCCGCGCACTATGACCTTCGGTGCCTGGATTTGTCCCTCAACCCGGCCGGACTGACTGATCAGCAGCTCGGCGTTGCTGTCGGCGACTATATTGCCCACCAGCTGGCCTTCCACGTTTAACTCGCCGGAGAAGTGCACATCACCAACGATGCGCGTGCCTTTGGATATAAGGGTATGGTTTGACCCCATGATACGAGACTCCTAAAAATAATCCGATAGAATGCTCACGCGCCCTGCACGAGCCAGGCGAGGCGTTTTTCGATCGCGGCCGAACTGTTGCCGGCCGGTCGCGCTTCCAGTTCGATCCGCTCAGGCTCAAAGCCCTCTGGCAACACCAACTCACCTTCGACATTCTGGAAGTATTTGAAACGAAGCGGCACGGTATTGCCATCGACGCCGGAGGCAATCTCTTTCAACGCCAGTGTTTTGGCCTCCCCATCCTGGCGGCCGACGACGGAAAAACGCAGAGTGCCGGTGAGCAACTGCTGCTGCGTCGCGAGTTGCTGTACCACCACTTTGTAGCGGAAGGTGCGGGGCCGCTCGGTCTGTACGATTTCGATAGGGCCAAAGCCGAGGCCGCGAGTGTCGAGGTCCGGCGACATGAGGTTGCGGTAGAACTGATTTTCTTCCTTCTGCGCGGCGAGAGCGGCGCGCAAGTCGATTACTTCCTGGCGCACTTCCTCAAGGGATTTGCGGTCCACCTCGGCGCCCAGCTTGGCGTTCTCGCGTTGCTGGCGTAGCCGCTGTTCCGCCTTGCGCACCTCGTCGAGCTCGGCGCGTAAAACGGCCAGCTCCTGCCTGGCAAGACCGTCCAAACTCTTGGTCAAGTGCTTGCCGAGCATAAAAGCACCAACCACTGCCGAGGCAACCAGAACGCAGAGCGCCACCACTTGCCACGCACGGGTTTGCGGCCGGCTCTTCACCACCGTCCATTGATAAACTTTGCTGCCTTTGACTACCGTCATGAATATTCCCGCAGATGATCCGTCAATGTAGCTTCAGGTTCGCCGCCAGCTGATCCCATTAAAGGAAGGCGGGCACATCGAGCCCCGCCGTCTCGGCAAAGCCGAACATGATGTTCATACACTGAATGGCCTGCCCCGAAGCGCCCTTGGTCAGGTTGTCCTCGGCCACCAAGACTACAGCGGTATCGCGGTTCTGCGGTCGCACCACCGCCATACGGCATATGTTGGTACCGCGAACGGAGCGGGTTTCGGGCACTGATCCCGCCGGCAACACGTCGACAAACGGCTCATCGCGGAAACGGCTCTTCGTAGAGCGCCTGCAGATCCACATCGGTGCGCAGCAGAGTTGCATAAAGGGTTGAATGGATGCCGCGACCGATGGGCAGTAGATGCGGCACGAAGGTCAGTTGCGCCGGTTCGCCGCGCCCGCCCTGGATATCTCTCAATCCCTGCTCAATTTCCGGCAGGTGGCGATGGCCTTTGACGCCATAGGCCTTAAAGCTATCGGTAATTTCGGCAAACAGCATATCAACTTTAGCCTGACGCCCAGCTCCGCTCACCCCAGACGCGGAATTCGCAATCAGACGTGTCGGGTCCACGAGCCCCTGCTCCAGCAAAGGCAAAAAGCCGAGTTGAACGGAGGTGGGGTAACAACCGGGGCAGGCGATCAACCGGGCGTCGCGGATGCGATCGCGATTGACTTCCGGCAGACCGTAAACCGCCTCTTGCGCCAGCGCAGGTGCCTGGTGCGGCTGGCCGTACCAATTCTCCCAGAGCGCGGTGTCGCGGATGCGGAAGTCCGCCGACAGATCGACAATGCGCCCGCCCGCCTGGAGCAGCTCCGGCACCAGGGATTGCGCCACGCCGTGAGGGGTGGCGAAGAAGATCAGATCGCAGTCGAGCAGGCGCTCGGGGTCCGGCGCGGTAAACGCGAGATCGCAGTAACCGCGCAGGTTGGGGAAGAGCTCAGCCGCTTTTTTCCCCTCCTCGCCACGCGAGGTGATGACCTCCACGCGCGCATCCGGATGCTTCGCCAACAGGCGCAACAATTCCGCTCCGGTATACCCCGTGCCGCCAACAATACCTACTCGAATCACTAATACCTCCACGATTATCAATAACCATCACTACGGCTTGCCGCAGCTACGATGGCGGCGCTTACACTGTGTGGAATCGCGCCCCAAGGGGGCGTATGGTAATGGCCTTTCCGGCAAAACTGAAGTTGACTCACGGACGCACTCGACATTTATGAAAGACTCGGCGAACCCACCAAGGCTCAAATACCTCCTGCGTCTGCGCGAAGTTTTTCATCAGTTCCGCTATTCCATTTCCTACGTTGAGGCCCTGCCGCAGCTGACTTTTCTCGGTCTGATCGTGGGCGTGGCCGCGGGTCTCGTCATCGCTTTGTTCCGCCTGTGTATCGAGTTTCCCCTGGGGTGGTTGTTGCCCGCCGGACCCGAGAGTTTTGAACTGCTCGATCTGGCCCAGCGCTGGGGCTTGCTCGGCGCCGGCGCCCTCGCGCTGCTGCTGTTGCTATTAGTAGCGGGCAAAAGCCATCGTCAGGTGAGTGTCGGTCATGTCCTGGATCGGCTCTACAACTACCAGGGGCATTTGCCTGCAACCAATTGGTATGTGCAGTTTGTCGGCGGCGTGATCAGTGTGATCAGCGGCCAATCGGTGGGTCGGGAGGGGCCGGCGATCCACCTTGGCGCCGGCGTCGCCAGCCGTTGCGCGCGCTGGCTCAAACTCCCCAACAACAGCCGCTTCACCTTGATCGGCTGCGGGGTGGCCTCGGCTATTTCCGCCTCCTTCAATACGCCGCTGGCGGGTGTGATTTTCGCCATGGAGGTGATCTTGATGGAATACACCCTGGTGGGCTTTGTGCCGGTGATACTGGCTTCCTTCAGCGGTGCCGCGGTGGCGCAGATAGTGTTCGGCGGTTCGCCGCTGTTGCAGATCGAACAACACAGCCAGATGCTGACGCTACTGGAACTGCCGCTGATGCTGGTGATGGGACTGGTGATCGCCTGCGCTGGTGCCGGGTTTATCGCGGTGCATATCCGCACCTTGCGCCTGCTGCACTGGCCGATCGCGGTGAGGCTACTGCTCGCCACACTGTTCACTGCCACCCTGGCGTGGCCGGTGCCGGAGATCATGGGACTCGGCTACGACACCCTGGATGCGGCGGTGGCTGGCAAGCTGGCGGCGCAGACGTTGCTGATCGTAGGCGTCGCGAAATTGATCAGCAGCGCTGCCGTGATCGCGCTGGGCGTACCCGGCGGCATTATAGGTCCCACCTTGATCATCGGCGCCTGTCTCGGTGGCGCCGTGGGGACCATTGCGCAGGGACTCTACCCGACTGCCATCGCCGAACCCGGGTTTTACGTGATCATCGGTATGGCGGGGATGATGGCGGCGGCGCTCAATGCACCCATGGCGGCACTGGTGGCGGCGTTGGAGCTGACCTACAACCCGCATATGATTTTTCCCTCCATGCTGGTGATCGTGATCGCCTGCCTGGTCACCCGTAATGTCTTCAATTACCAGGGAGTGTTTATCGAACAGCTGCGCGTGACCGGGCGGGATCTGGACTTCCGCCCGGCCTTACAGGTACTGAAGAAAACTGGCATCGCGAATGTGCTTAATACGAATCTGCTCGTCACCCGGCGCCGATTCAATTACGAGGAGGCAAAACAATTACTGGCGGGACATCCCGAGTGGCTGGTTTTTGAGGCCCACGACGATCAGAGCCGCGATAAAACCGCGCTGCGGGCAGCCGATCTGGCCACCTTTTTTTAGAAAGCGCACCACTAGAAGTGCTGAGCCTGGAACAGGACGTAGATCTGCTGGCCATTCCCGCACGCCGTCTGTTACTCTCGCCGATTCACGAAACCGCCACCCTCTGGGACGCCCTGGAGGCTATGCGTTTGTCGCGGGCCGAGGCGCTCTATGTAGCCTACTCGAATAACCCGTTAATCAACGCAGTGCGGGGACTTGTCACGGAGGATGCAGTCAAAAACTTTTACCGGATCTAACAACTGACTCGCGGACAAGGTGCCGATACATGCTGCCATTGATCGTCAAATCACTGCATATCATTTCGGTTATCTGCTGGTTCGCCATGTTGTTCTACCTTCCCCGCCTGTTCGTTTATCACTCCATGGCCGAAGATGCCGCCGGGCGCGAGCGTTTCAAGATCATGGAGCGCAAGCTGTATCGCGGCATAGGCACGCCGTCGATGATCGCTACCGTCATCTTCGGCGCTTGGATGGCACACATCTACTGGTCCTATTACGGTTCGAGCACCTGGTTCTGGATTAAGGCCGCGCTGGTGGTCTGCCTGATTGGCTACCACCATATGTGCGGCGCCTATGTGCGCAAGTTCGCCCAGGACAAGCCTGTTCCCAGTCACAAATTCTTTCGCGTCTTCAATGAAATCCCCGTGTTGTTCCTGATTGCCATCGTGTTTCTGGTGGTGACCAAAATGCCTGCCTGACCCAACGACTCGAATAATAAGGAGTGCGTGATATGCAGAATCCCAACCCCCCCGTTGTATTGTGCTTCTCCGCTCTCGACCCCTCCGGCGGCGGCGGCCTGCAGGCCGACATCGAATCCGTCGCCAGCATGGGCTGCCATTGCGCACCGGTAGCAACAGCGCTCTGCGCCACCGCCACGGCGGAGAATAATGAAGCCCTTCCGGTGGAAACGACCCTGGTGATCGAACAGGCGCGCTCGATTCTGGAAGATATGCCGGTGCAGGCGGTGAAAGTGGGTTTTGCCGGATCGGTGGCGATTGTCGAGGCTATTCACTCGATCATGCAGGATTATCCGCAAATTCCCCTGATCATTCACCCGGCGTTCTGCCTCTGGGACCGGGACGCCGTTGAGCAGGCGGATCTGCCCGCAGCGCTGGCGGCCCTGCTGTTGCCGCTGAGCGAAGTGGCAGTGCTTTCACTGAGCGAGGCGCATGTGCTGGCGAAAGAGAGCGATACCATCGATGCCACCGCCCAGGCGATCACCAGCAAAGGCTGTCGCCACCTGTTGTTGACTCAATCCCTGGCGAAGGAAAACCGCGCTACCACCGGTCTGTATGGCAGCAGTGGGCTGATCAAACACTACGAATGGGAGCAGACACCTCCCACCTGCCACGGCGCCACCAGCACACTCGCGGCGGCGATAGCAGCGCTGCGCGCGCACGATTGTCCGGTGCAGTCCGCCGTGGAGCAGGCGCAGAACTTTACTTGGCAAGCCCTGGCGGCTGCCCGTCAACTGGGGTTCGGCCGGCCTATTCCCCACCGGCTTTTCTGGGCGGATAAAAACCTCGAACTCTGCTCTGCCGCTGATCTGCCAGGAAACGCTACCCATTGAATCGATTCGGCCCGCTCTACGCCATTACCGACCCGCTGTTATTGCCGGGCGATCGTCTGTACGAAGCCGTCGCCCAAGCGCTCGCGGCCGGCGTCAAGCTGGTACAACTGCGCGATAAAACTGCCTCTGACGAGCAATTGACTCAACAAGCGCGGCGCCTGGTGGCGCTGTGCAATGAATGGAAGGCCTTCTGTGTCATCAACGACCGGGTCGATATAGCCCTCGCCAGCGAGGCTCAAGGAGTACATCTTGGCCAGGGCGACGGCTCGGCGGCCAAGGCGCGCCAAGTGCTCGGCGACCGTGCAATCATCGGCGTCACTTGTCACTCCGATCTCACCTTGGCGCGGCGCGCACAAGAAGAAGGCGCCAGCTACGTGGCCTTCGGCCGCTTCTTCTCCTCCAACACCAAACCCCTGGCGGGCGCGGCGACGCTCGACGTGCTGCAGCAGGCCGCTGCTGAAATTGCGCTGCCGGTCGTCGCCATCGGCGGCATACGCGCGGATAATATGGCGCCACTGATACAAGCCGGTGCGCAGACCCTGGCGGTCTGCCACAGCCTGTTCGGTCATGAGGACACCGCTAGCGCCGCTGCAACATTGATGGCGGCCTATCAACAATGCCGGGCGCCCACGCCCCGCCCGAATCATCAACTCTATCCAGCTGACCTATGAATAAACTTTTTGCAGAAGCCCAGGCGGTAATCCCTGGCGGCGTCAATTCCCCAGTGCGGGCTTTTAAAGCAGTGGGCGGCGAGCCCATTTTTATCGAGCGCGCCAAGGGCGCCTACCTGTACGACAGCGACGGCAAACGCTACGTCGACTACGTGTTGTCCTGGGGTCCGATGATTCTCGGCCACGCCGATGACGATGTGCTCGAAGCGGTGATCGCCAAAGCGCGTTCCGGCTTGAGTTTTGGCGCCCCCACCGAGATCGAAACCGAATTGGCGCGGGAGATTATCAAGGTTATTCCCAGTATCGAGCTGGTGCGGTTTGTCAGCTCCGGCACCGAAGCCACCATGAGCGCCATCCGCTTGGCGCGAGGTTTTACCGGGCGCGACAAGATCGTCAAGTTCGAAGGCTGTTACCACGGCCATTCCGATTCCCTGCTGGTGAAAGCCGGCTCCGGTGCCCTGACCCTCGGTGTGCCCAGTTCACCCGGTGTACCGGCGAGTCTGGCGGAGCACACCCTCACCCTGAACTACAACGATGCCGATCAGGTGCGTGAGACATTCCGCAGCATCGGCGACCAGATCGCCTGCATCATCGTCGAACCTGTGGCGGGCAACATGAACTGCATCCCGCCACTACCGGGCTTTCTCGAAACTCTGCGGGAAGTCTGCGACCAGAGCGGCGCGCTGTTGATTTTTGATGAGGTTATGACCGGTTTCCGTCTGGGCTTAGCGGGCGCGCAAGGGTATTACGGCATCAAGCCGGATCTCACCACCCTGGGCAAAGTCATGGGTGGCGGCATGCCGGTGGGCGCTTTCGGCGGGCGCAAGGATGTGATGAGCCATATAGCGCCGCTGGGACCGGTCTATCAGGCGGGCACTTTGTCCGGCAATCCAGTTGCTATGGCGGCGGGGCTGGCAACGTTGAAAAAATCCAGGCCAAAGGCTTTTACGAACCCCTGTTCGACCTGACAACTAAGCTGGTGGACGGTTTGCTGGGCGTGGCGAAAGAGACAGGAGTTCCCTTCACCACCAACCATGTCGGCACTATGTGGGGCGGGTTTTTCACAGACGCCTCCAGCGTCAGCAACTTCAAGCAGGTTATGGCCTGCGACACGGCGCGCTTCAACCGCTTCTTCCACGGTATGTTGCAAGAGGGCGTCAACCTCGCTCCGGCGTCCTACGAAGCGGCGTTTATGTCCGGCGCCCACACTCCGGCGGACATTGATTTCACCCTTGAAGCGGCGCGAAAAGTCTTCAAAACCCTTTGATCGGGTCGCCGGGCCACCCAGGTCCGGCTTATCTTCATAGCCAGTTGTTCAGCATGACGCCTATGCCGATACGCGTGGTTTTGTGGTTGTAATCCATCAGCGTCTCGCCGTAACCGTGGAATAGCTGAATGTAGCCGCGCTTGGTTTTAGCGAAGGGATAGCTGTAACCGAATTCGATCGCCCCTTTATTGTTGCTGCGCAGGTTGTTGCGCACCATCACGCTCAACTCGTTGTCGCCGTAACGGCGGAAACCGCGCAGCTCAAAGTAGCCGAGATAATTATAGATATCCGGGTTGTCGTCGCCTTTGGCGTCGTCCGGCCCCGTTTTGCGACTTTCGGGAATACGCCACCAAGGCTTGAAGCTGAAATAGTACTTTTCGTATTCCAGCGTCGCCCGCGCATAAACCCTGTGCCAGCTGCGCGACTGAATGCCGGAGCGGCCGTTGCTCTGATGCGACACCCCCACACTCACAACCGGTACCTCGGCACCAAAGGCGTGATAGGGCGTGGTGAAGGTGAGAAAGATCTCCGGCTCGTGATTGGTATCGCGGAAAGGACTGGACTCGCCGGTGTTGTAGGCCTGCCAGAAGGACTTCGCTGTGTAGGCGAAATACAAAAAGCCATTGTCGCGCCAGAGCGGTTTCTCATTGATCGCCGCTTTGAAACTCACCTGAAACTCCACTTCCGTGTGCTGCAATTCCGGCCCACTGTCGGCGAAGGGTTCCTCGTTGATTCTATCAGTGTGGGTGAGCGGCAGCAGATAGTTGGTGTTGTGCGGGGTGATGGCGAAACTGTTGTCGCGCAGACGCTGCTCTTCCTTCAGGCGCGCCAGGACCAGATTTTTTTCCTGGACGACAGTCGGGTTGGGCACCACCGGCGCCTCGGGCGGCTGATCGTTCACTAATGGTGTCTCTGCCGCTATTCCCCAGGTCAGTAGAAGCAAGCCGACCAGACCCAACTGCTGTAATCGACGCATCATTGGCCAGCTCCACTGCAACGATGATCGGCAACCAAGTCGCCGGCCGCAGCCAGCTCGGCCTCGTGGCCGGAGTGACGCCAAGTCTCCCGCAGCGCCGCCTCATACCACTCCCGCATCGACGGCAGCGTCAGCAGATGATCGCGATAGGCCGCCGCGGTCCCCGAGAGTGGCAGATCATAGGTCTGCGCGCGAAAGGCCACGGGGGCGAAAAAGGCATCTACCGCAGTAAAGGCGCCGCCCGCGAGGAAAGGTCCGCCGAACCGCTGCAAGCCCTCACACCAAAGCTCGTCGACACGCGCCACATCCTTGCGTAAATCCGCCGGAAAATCGCGCAGCGCCACCCGCACACCACAGCTCATCCCGCATTGATTCCGCAATGCCTGAAAACCCGAGTGCATTTCCGCCGCTGCGCTGCGCGCCCAGGCGCGGGCGTCACGGTCGGCCGGCCATACAGCCGGATGATCTTCGGCGAGATATTCTGTGATGGCGAGAGAATCCCAGATCACCCGCTCACCGTCGACGAGGCAGGGGACGCGGCCGTTGGGGGAGAAATGGCGGAAGGTTTCCCAAACCGAAGACTCGGGAAACGGGTGCAGTTGCTCGGCGAAAGGAATATTCAGCTGGCGCAGCAACAGCCAGGGGCGCAGCGACCAGGAGGAGTAGTTTTTGTTGGTGATATGCAGTTGATACATGAGCCCAGTCCGGTGGCGGGGAAAGGCCGGTATTAAAGCCTGGACCCGCCCACCGGGCAACCAAAAACCGCCCGCCAGGACCCGACATTACGGCGCTGGCGTGAAAAGCCTTAATCCTGGTACTGAGTCATCAGCTTCTCGATCCGCTGACGCGCATCGTCGGACATATCCATGATCTGGAAGCCGGCCCAAACTTGGTCGCCGGTACCGGTTTCGCTGATCCAGAGGCACTCGGCGCCGAGGGTGATGGCGGTGTGTTCGGAGTTGATCTCGAAGGCCACCTGATAAAGGTTGTCCTCCTTCAAACCGCCATCGCTGATCACCATGAAGCCGGCGGCATGCACGTTGGCCAAAGTGCCCAGCTCCAGGCCGGACACTGTGTCGCGCACACAGATTTCATCGTCAACGGGAATGCGTACCTGGGTGCGTTTTTCACTGCCACTACTACGATTACTAAGGTTCACGATCTGTGCCTCCGGATTGGGCTTCTGCCTGGGCGTTCAATTTCTGAAAGATGTTTTCCAACGCCCGCTCAAAGAACGGTTTTGAACTTCCAGCAATAATTTTAGCCCGCTTTGTCATCATTTCACGTGCGATCTCTAACCCGGACATCATCGCCACCTTCTTGCCCATCTGGTCTACGAGCATGTAATGCGACGTGCGCGCGTTGTACCAGGCGATCTTCAATCGGCGACCGCCTTCGAATTCGAACCAGGTGCCGAACTCGATCAACTTCAGGTTCTCGACGATCTTTGCCTCTTCCTTGGAGATGTCGGTCTCCTCGACCGTATGACCGGCTTTCTCTGCGGCGATCTTTTCCAGCTTGTCGCGCATCGGGGCGGGAGCGGGTTCGGCTTTCTTCCTCTGCTGCGCCATTTCGATTAGGGATGAAATGGCCTCGAGCAGCTTTTTGCCTTTGGTCTGGTCGTAACCGATGGTTTCAAAACCGGTCTCGATGTCGCGCAGCAGCAAAGGCGCAAGCTCCGTCTGGCGATCCACATCCGCCGGCTCGGTTTTGGGCTCGATCACCCATAACAGATCGTCCACCACCGCCAGGGCGTTGGACCATTTGTCCGACTTCTCGCCATAGCGCAACAGAGCAAAGGACAGATAATCCGACCAGGGTTGCAGCGCAAACAGGAGCACAGCGGAGGAAGCTCGCGGTCATCCGTGCGCCGGCGCACCTCGTCATTGACCCTTAGTTTGACTTCCCGCAGGCGCTCCTCGCCCTGGGCCTTCTCCGCCGCGCGCTTCTCCATTAATTCCTGACGGCGGACGATATTTTTGGTGTAGGTGTTGAATTCCAGCAGCAGCTCGGTGATCACGCGCACATCATTTTTGAAGTCGCGCAGCACCCGGTCCACGACGTCCTTGATCTTGTTGTACATGTCGTGCTGCACAGTGCCGTCATTGCCAACCCAGCGGATACCCGCCTCGGCCAAGCTGTTAAGCAACATGCGCGCGGGGTGCTCCGGTTGCTCGAAGAATCCCGGATCGATAAAAGCCAGCTTGAGGAAGGGCGTGTGCATGTAGCTCAGCAGCGCCTTGACCGAATCCGGCAGGTTTTCATCTTTGAGCATGTATTCGAACACCATGCCGACTAGGTCGATGGTGTGCATATCGGCGGGCGACACCTTGCTGTCGCGAGTGGCTTTCGACTGCTGAAACTGCACTGCCAACGAGTTGAGCACTTGACCGAGATCCATCGGCGGCAGCGCGCCCGTATCGAGCGGGGAACCTACAACGCCAGCAGCGTTGCCCTGCAACGCCTGCAGCGCGCCCATCAGTTGATCGGCGGATATGACCACACCGGGGCCGATCGGACCGCTGCCCGGAATAAAGGCCGCGAAAGGGTTCTCTCCGGTGGCGATCTGAATCCCCTCGCCTCCTGCCGGCGCCGGTGCACCGCCGCGCATGCTGTTTTGCAAACCGCGTATGGCTTGCAGCAGCGCACTCTGATACTGCGGCGATGGCAGGCTGGGATCGGGGACGGGAATCGGGCCGTGATGACTGAGTGGTTGTCCTTGCGGCGCAGGGCTGGCGGCGGCCGTATCCGCCGCTCGCGCCTGCACCGGGGGGCCCGCTCGTGGCGGGGTATAGCGCAGGTTGGGCAGTACGCCGGCCTGCTTCAGGTAATCGTTGATATCATCGATGACGTTTTTTGCCAATTGCGACAGGCGCTGCTCATACACCCGATAGGCCGTATTTTTGGTTTTGGAGGTGAGCGGAATCAGGCGCAGGGCGCGTCTCAGAGACTCGCACAACTGAATGGGCGCAGCGGGATTGCTCGCTTCAATCACCTGCTCGCCACCGTTGAGAATTGCAAACCGCTGGTTGAGCGCCCAGATGGGTTCGGCGTAGAGCACGTCGACCTTCTGCACCATGGTCGACAAGGCGATAGTCTCCTCCAGCTCATCATTATCCACCAGGGAGAGCTCTCCGCCGCCACCTCCACTTTGCAGCTCGGTATGCAGATCCTTTTTCTTAAATTTGACAAAACCCTCGGCGATATAGCCGCAGTAGTAACGCTCCAGCTCGTGCTGGTTGCGGCGAAAGAGGCGTTGGATACCGCTGATTTCCGAGACTTCCTGGTTGGACTTGGCTCCATCCATCTCCTGGCTGAAGGCCTCGTCGAGATTGCGCAGGTAGAGTTGAAAGGCTACCTTGGCATGCTCGCTCGCAATTGCCTGACACTTTTTCAGGTGGGTGACTATGTGATCGCTGGTGAGAGGCACCGCCGGCGTCGAATCCACTTCGGCTTTCTGAGAGGAGGCATCAGTTCTTATTAAACGTGACATAAATGTTCCGTTGGTCCCCAGCGGATCCTGGTGACAAAGAGATTCCGGCTCAGCCGCAACAAGCGGCACACAAAAGCGATAATGACGCAAGAACTATGCTAACTCGCGCGCTTCGACCGTTTCGCCGCACAACAATCGCATAAAAATTCATCTTGCCTAATCTTAGGCGCCGTTCAAAGGAGATACAAATTGCCTACTTATGACATCTACGGCTTGGGGGCGGCCCTGGTCGACACCGAGATCACTGTCAGTGACGACGACCTGACGCGCTTCGATGTTCAGAAGGGTGTGATGACCCTGGTTGACGAAGCGCGCCAGCACGAACTGCTGGCCCATCTGGAAGGCCACCTCTGCCACGCCTCCCGGGCCAGCGGCGGCTCTGCCGCCAACAGTATCATCGCCGCACAATATCTCGGTGCCCGCACCTTCTACAGCTGCAAAGTCGCCGCCGATGACAACGGTCGCTTCTACCTGGCGGACCTCGCCCGCGCGGGCGTTGCCTATCCTGAGCACCTCGGCGGCGCCGACGGCATCACCGGCAAATGTCTGGTGATGATCACACCTGACGCTGAGCGCACCATGAATACCTTTCTCGGCATCAGCGCCACCCTATCTGTGGACGAAATTGACGAAGAGGCGCTAAAAGCGTCGAAATACGTCTACATTGAGGGATATTTAGTCACCTCTCCCACCGGCCGAGCGGCGGCGATCCGCCTGCGCGAGCTGGCGCAGCAATATGGCGTCAAAACCGCCGTGAGCCTCTCCGACCCGGCAATAGTCGAATATTTTTACGACGACCTGCACACGATGGTGGGCAACCGCGTCGACCTGCTGTTCTGCAACAGCGCCGAAGCGCTGAAATTCACCCGCAGCGACGACCTGGCCAGCGCCAGCGAAAAGCTGCGCCGACTCGCCAAGACCTTTGCCATCACATTGGGTGCTGACGGGGCGGAAATTTTCGATGGTGAGAAGCTGATCAGGGTGCCGACTCCGACCGTTGTGGCGGTGGATACCAATGGGGCGGGCGATATGTTTGCCGGCGCCTTTATCTATGCGCTGTCCCGCGGCCAGGATTATGCCGCGGCAGGGGCTCTGGCAGTACGGGCGGCGGCGCAAGTCGTCAGCCAATTCGGGCCGCGGTTGCGGCCAGAGCAACACCGCCCTCTGTTGGAGGCTTGATCAACCCCGTGCCAGCAGCTCGCGCAGATCGATCAGCGCGGCGTTGGCGCGGGATATATAGTTGGCCATGACCAGGGAGTGGTTGGCCAACATGCCAAAGCCGCCGCCGTTCAGGATGATCGGCGAGCGCAGGGACGCCTGGGTACCCTCCAACTCGCGGATGATCTGCTCGAAGCTCACCCGCGCATTCTTGTCCGCCAACACATCGGCAAAGTCGATCTCCGCTGCGCGCAGGAAATGCACCAGCGCCCAAGCGGCGCCGCGGGCTTCGTAGAACACGTCATCCACTTCATTCCAGGGTGTCTTGACCTCGAACTCGCCAGGGGTAGCGGTCGATTGGCGGGCCGCTTTTTCGCCCGCGAGATCCACATTGAGACGGCGCTGGCCGACGCTCGCACTGAGCTTTTGCGACAGGCTGCCGAGGCGGGTTTCCACAGTGCCAAGCCAGAAGCGCAGGTTATCCGCCCGGGCATAGAACTGCGCGTTTTGCTCATCCGCATCAACCAGGCGGTTGCGATAGTCGTGCAAATAGGCGATGCCGCGGCGATATTCATCCTCGGTGGAAGGCAGGATCCAGCTATCGCGATTGAAATTGAATTGCGCCTCGGCGTCCTTGAGGGCGGAATCCTCCACCGATTGGGATTGCGAGCGGCTGTAGGACTCGCGCATCACCCGCGCCAGATCGCGCACCTGCACCAGCACGCCATATTCCCAGTTGGGGATGTTGTCGAGCCATACGCCGGGCGGCATAAGGTCATTGGTGAGGTAGCCGCCGCGCTTGTTCAGCAGCGTCTCGGTCACCTGGATCATGGCTGAAGTGGTTGCCACCCCGGTGACCCGAGCAGCGGTATTGCCGGAGGCGTCCACAACCGGAGCCTGCACAGGGAACATGGCCGGTTCCGAACTCCAGTACAGGCCGACGCAGAAGAGCGCGATGAACAGTGCCAGCACCAACCAGAAGGCCGCTTTCAACCAATGCCGGTCTTCGGTGATATCGGCTCCCAACTCCCGCCCTTCCTCCAACAAAGCGCTGCTGGTGTTCTGCCAGCGCTGGCGGATTCGCTTGAACATAGTGTTCTCCTATTCGGTGGTTGCAACCATCACCCTGGCGCAATCAGCGCGGGCGCACCTCAACATCAACTTCCAGTTTCTCGCCGCCGTCAAATTCGAACGTGAGAGGAAAATGACTACCGACAGCCGGGGCCTCGGCAACGTCCAGCAACATGATGTGATAACCATGCGGCTTAAATTCAAGCACCGAGTTCGCCGCGACACGAGCGTGCGGCACAGCGCGCATCTTCATCATGCCATCTTCATGAAAATGCCGATGCACTTCCGCCGTGCCGGCAACCGGCGTGGCGACATAATGAATAATACGCTCCCGCGCAGCGCTGTTCTCCAGGCGGAGATAGACGGCGGCGCGGGTCTGACCAGGTGGCATTTCATTCATATGAGCATCGCTGACCCGCCAGTTGGCTGTCGCCTGCGCAGGCTCCGCTTTGTTGCCGCAGGCTGCCGACAACAGTCCCGCTAGGCAAATAGCCATGAGTGGTAATGCACGCAACATGATGGCGCTACTCCATTGGTGAAAGAAGTTCGAGGGCGGGCTGACGGCTGATGCGGATATCACCGCGAATCCGGTAATCCCCCACCGCGTCTTTCATGGTTTTGTAGATCCAGCGGCCTTCGGCGTCGTTGCGCGCATAAATCATGATGGATTCGTCCGACTGGCTCACCCGCCGGGCGAGCTGCTCCAGCATTTGTTTCACGTCCTCGGATTTTTGCGTCAGCGGTTGCGCTGGCAGATTAATCCGCTCGCGACCGTCGGCCGGTACTGGCGCCTGGGTGCTCATGGCGGCAGCTTTCGATCGCCGGTCCAACTCCGTCTGCAGCGGCGCCAGCAACTGCGCCCCCGGGAACATATACCGGGCTTGGCGCAGATCGGCCGCCGCTACGTGCAATCGGCCGGCAATCAGCGCCTGTTGCACGCGATCCACATACACCAGAAGAACACCCTGCAAACCGCTCTGGGCCTGCTGATTACCCGGTTCGAGCATCTGTACGGCGCGAAAGCGATCATAGGCATTGTCGTGGGCCGGCAGGGCGAAACGCCCCTGGCGCAGGGCCGCTTCCGCCTCACTTAACAGCCCGTCGATAGTGCGCTCGCGCGCCGTGCGCGCTGGCGGGGCGGGTTCTGGGCGCGGCGCGACCGCCTGCACCGGCGCGGCCACCGGCTTTACCGGCGCCGCTCCGCAAGCGCTCAGCAGCATGGGAATCAGGAGACAGATAAAACAGGCTTGCTTCCACATAGGAACATCCGGGCTGGCAGGACAAAGTACGCGGGGCAGTGTAAGGATTTGGCTGCAAAGAGAAAAGAACTGGGAGCGAATTCAAATATTCACCCCCAATTACATGGGAAGACAGCGACGCAGCTGGAACTCTCGCGCCAAACGCAGCGTCTGAACTACGCCTTTGGTATAACTCGGCGACCGCGCTAGGCCTCATATTTCCATAAGGATATGCTGGCTATAATGCCCAAACCCCTTGTCCGTGTTTTGAGAACTCCGGCCCCATGAAGAAATTGCTTCAATTGTTCGCGTTTGCGTTGGTCATCTGCAGCGCCACCCTTACCCGCGCCGCCGGCCTTGATCTGGGGGGCTCAACAATAGTGGCGGCTTCCTGCCTGTGGAAGAGGCTTACCGGGTCTCGCTGACGGTGGAGAGCGAAGCCGTCCAGCTGGACTGGCTTATTGCGCCGGACTACTACCTCTACCGCGACAGATTCAAAGTGACCGCCAATACCGGTGACGGCAATCGCACGCTTCCCGCCGAGATTGAACCAGGCTTGATGAAGTTCGACGAGTACGAGGGCAAAGAGGTGGCCGTGTTTTACACCACCACCCGCATTACTGTGCCAATCGGCGACCTGCCCAATGAATTCATCCTCAGCGTCAGATCCCAGGGGTGTGCCGACGCCGGCCTCTGTTACGCCCCCAACACCCGCTCCTTTGAGATCAACCGCCAGTTCGGCACTGCCGTCGAAGCCGCACCCGGCGCCGCAGGTACCGGCACAGGCGGTACAACGTCAGGCACTGGCGCAACGGGAAGCGCGACCGGCGCCACGTCATTCGGCTTGTCTCTGCTGTTCGCCCTGCTCGGCGGCGTGATTCTCAATCTGATGCCCTGTGTCTTCCCGGTGCTCTCGCTGAAAGCGCTGAGTTTTGCTTCGAGCAGCGGCAGCGCCCACCGCCACCATTTGCACGGCTGGGCCTATACCCTCGGGGTGGTCGGTTCTTTTGTCATCGCGGCGGTGGTCATCCTGATTGCCAAGGCGGCCGGTGAACAATCCGGGTGGGGCTTTCAGTTGCAATCCCCGACCTTCGTGGCGCTGATGGCGTATCTGTTTTTGGTAATGGGATTGAGCCTGTCGGGCATGGTGTATTTCGGCACCCGCCTTATGGGCGTGGGCCAGGGACTGACCACCCACAGCGGCCTGCGCGGCTCGTTTTTCACCGGCGTGCTCGCCGCTCTGGTGGCCAGCCCCTGCACCGGCCCCTTTATGGCGACCGCTCTGGGTTATGCCTTGACGCAACCCGCCGCCGTTTCCCTCAGCGTGTTCGTCGCCCTGGGCTTTGGTATGGCCCTGCCCTTCCTGCTGCTGAGCTACAGCCCGAAACTCGCCAACATGCTGCCGCGCCCGGGCGTCTGGATGGAAAAATTCAAAGAGCTGCTGGCGTTTCCCATGTACGCGGCGGCGGCTTGGCTGCTCTACGTGTTTGGCCGCCAGGTTGGCATGGGAGGCGTATTCTTCCTGTTGATCGGCGCAGTTGCGCTGGTGCTCGCCATCTGGCTATTCCAGAACCTGCCACAACAGCGCCACTGGCGCTGGTTTGTGCAAGCCAGCGGTGCCACAGCGGCTGCGACAGCATTGGCAGTGGCGTGGATCGGCGCGGATCTGCGCAGTAACGACGCCTGGAAAACCTATTCAAAAGAGCTGGTGGAAGAGTTGCGCAGCAATGGCCAGCCTGTCCTGGTGGATTTCACCGCTGACTGGTGCGTCACCTGCAAAACCAACGAAGCCGTCGCCCTATCCCGCGAAGGCTTTCGCGCCGCGGTCAGCCAATACAATGTGGCTTTGGTGAAGGGGGACTGGACCAATGAAGATCCGACTATCAGCGCCGCCCTCGCGGAATTCAATCGCAGCGGCGTACCACTCTATTTGATGTATCCTGCCGATCCAGCGAAACCAGCCGAAGTATTGCCGCAGCTGCTCACCCAGGACATGGTCATCAATGCCATCAAACGTGCGGCAGGAGATACGGGCTTGGCCGGCACTCCATAAAAAACCCGAAATGAGCTGATTTTCTGCCGATCTGAGGCGAATTGACCTCTTTGCCGTGGACACTGCACTGCAACTTAGGCACAATCGCCCCCTGATCCGGGGTAATGCTTGTATCTGACCCAGCCGCCATGCGCGGCTTTGTTCGTTTTATCCCATTCGATTGTGCGCCAGGAGGGCAACCGTTCCGCAGCCGGTGCGCAACCCCGCGCGCATCACCGGCCGGCATTCCAGGACTCCGACAAATTCCGAGACATCCTATGGCCACCATTCTGGTGTTACATGGCCCCAATTTGAATCTGCTGGGCACGCGGGAGCCGCACATCTATGGCTCCGCCACCCTGGCGGACATCAACCTCGCACTGCAGGAAGCCTGCAAGGCGCGCGGTCAGCATTTGCTGTCCCTGCAGAGCAACGCCGAGTATGAGCTGATCGAGCGCATCCACGACGCGGCCAAAGAGGGAGTCAATTTCATCATCATCAATCCCGCCGCGTTCACCCACACCAGTGTGGCGCTGCGGGATGCCCTGGCGGGCGTCGCCATTCCGTTCATCGAAGTGCACATTTCCAATGTGTTCGCGCGCGAGCCCTTCCGCCATCACTCCTACCTGTCGGATATCGCCCGCGGCGTGATCTGCGGCCTGGGCGTCCAGGGATATCAACTTGCTTTGCAAGCGGCGCTGACGTTTATAGACGCCGCCAATAATCCATCACATTAAGAATCGATCCGTTTACACGAGAGGCCCTAATGGATATTCGCAAAATTAAAAAATTGATCGAAATGCTGGAAGAATCCAATCTGGCAGAGCTGGAGATCAAAGAAGGTGAAGGCTCCGTGCGCATCAGCCGCACGCCGAGCGGCGTTTATGTGCAACCTTCCGCCCCCGCCTATATGCCAATGCCGCAAGCTGCGCCAGCCCCTGCTGCCGCTGCCGCACCCGAGGCCAGCGCCGCTCAAGTGCCTGCGGGTCACGCCGTGAAATCCCCGATGGTGGGCACTTTCTACCGCTCACCCAGCCCCGGCAACCCGGCGTTCGTCGAAGTGGGCAGTCAAGTTAAAGCCGGCGACCCGGTGTGCATCATCGAAGCCATGAAAATGATGAACCAGATCCAGGCGGACAAGAGCGGCGTGGTCAGCGCCATACTCGTCGGCGACGGCGAACCCGTTGAGTTCGATCAACCCCTCGTCATCATCTCCTAACGGGGCCCTCCCTATGTTCGAGAAAGTCCTCATCGCCAACCGCGGCGAGATCGCCCTGCGGATCATGCGCGCGTGCAAAGAGATGGGCATCAAAACCGTGGCCGTCTACTCTCAAGCGGACCGCGATTTAAAGCATGTGCGCCTGGCGGACGAATCCGTCTGCATCGGCCCCAATGCCTCGGCGCAAAGCTACCTGAACATCCCGCGTATCATCAGCGCCATGGAAATCACCGATTCGGTGGCGGTTCACCCCGGTTACGGTTTCCTCGCTGAAAACGCCGACTTTGCCGAGCAGATTCAGAAAAGCGGCTTTACCTTCATCGGCCCGGACCCGGATGTGATCCGCCTGATGGGCGACAAGGTCTCCGCCATCCGCGCCATGAAAGCGGCGGGCGTACCCACGGTACCCGGCTCCGGCGGCGCACTGCCGAACGACCGCGACGTCTGTCTGAAAATCGCCCAGGAAATCGGCTTCCCGGTGATCATCAAAGCCGCTGCCGGCGGCGGCGGTCGCGGTATGCGCGTGGTGCATACGGAATCGGCCCTGATGAATTCCATCCAGCTCACCAAGTCGGAAGCCAAAGCCGCTTTCGGCGACGATACGGTGTATATGGAGAAATTCCTCCAGAATCCCCGCCACGTGGAAGTACAGGTGCTGTCGGACGGCCAGGGCAATGCGGTGCATTTGTTTGATCGCGATTGCTCGTTGCAGCGCCGCCACCAGAAGGTTCTGGAAGAAGCGCCAGCTCCCCACATAGATCCGAAAGCGCGGGAAGAGGTCTTCAAGTCCTGCGTCAAAGCTTGTGTGGACATCAACTACCGCGGTGCCGGCACCTTTGAGTTTCTCTATGAAGACGGGCGTTTCTATTTCATTGAGATGAACACCCGTATCCAGGTGGAACACCCGGTCACCGAAATGATCACCGGTGTCGACTTGATCAAAGAGCAGATCCGCGTCTGCGCCGGTGAGAAGCTGCGTCTCAAGCAGAGCGACCTCAAAGTCACTGGTCACGCGTTTGAATGCCGCATCAATGCTGAAGATCCCAAAACCTTCATGCCCTGCCCCGGCAAAGTCACCAATTTCCATGTGCCCGGCGGCCTGGGAGTGCGGGTGGACTCGCACCTTTATGAAGGTTACAGCGTGCCCCCCTACTACGACTCCATGATCGCCAAGGTCATCGCTCATGCGGAAGACCGCGAAACCGCCCTGGCGCGTATGCGGGTGGCATTGGATGAACTGGTGGTTGGCGGCATCAAGACCAACATCCCCATGCAACAGGATCTGGTGCGCGATGCGGCCTTCGCCAAAGGCGGCGTCAACATCCATTACCTTGAGAAGAAGTTGAATCTCTGATCCGTACCGGGCATCCCAGCGGTGCCCTTTCTCTCCAGCCTTTCCAACACTCTTTTCTTATGCCCTGGCTTGAACTGCGCATCGACAGCAACCGCGACACCGCTCCTGCTTTGGAAGAAGCTTTGCTCTCAGTTGGGGCTCTTTCCGTCACCCTGCAGGACAACGCCGACCAACCGATTTTCGAGCCCGCGCTGGGCGAGACTCCCCTATGGCAGGCCACCCGGGTCACCGGTCTGTTCGAGGCGGATGTGGACACCAGCAAAATCGAGCGGCGTCTGCGCCTCAACCAGCCACACTGGCATGTAGTGGAGGATAAGGACTGGGAGCGTGAATGGATGCAGCATTATCACCCAATCCAGTGCAGCGAGCGCCTGTGGATCTGCCCCAGCTGGCTGGCACCGCCGGACCCCACTGCAGTGAATCTACTGCTCGACCCCGGCCTCGCCTTCGGTACCGGCACGCATCCCACCACCTTTCTGTGTCTCTCCTGGCTGGGCGAACAACAACTGCAGGACATGTCGGTGATCGACTACGGTTGCGGCTCGGGCATTCTCGGCATCGCCAGTCTTTTGCTCGGTGCAAAACAGGCGGTAGGTGTGGATATAGACCCGCAGGCGCTGTTGGCGACGCGGGATAACGCCGCGCGCAACGGCTTGGCGGCAGAGCGATTTCCGGTGTATTTCCCCAAACAGGCGCCAAGCGAACCCGCCGACCTGCTGCTGGCCAATATTCTCGCCGGGCCCTTGGTCGAACTGGCGCCAGCCCTGCTGGCACTGCTGAAACCCGGCGGCCGCATCTGCCTTTCCGGCGTGCTCGCAAGCCAGGCGGAGACCGTGCAGCAGGCCTACCGTGCAGTCATTGAGTTCGAGCCCATCCGGCAGAAGGATGAATGGGTTTGCATGACCGGTGTGCGCAAGGTCGGCTGATAGGGCGTGCCCGCCGACAGCGAAATACCGAGTCCTGACTTTTCCTTTTAACGGCGCGGTTTTACCTGCGCCACAGTTATGATTAAACTTGCCTCCACTTCTATATTGGCGCAAAGGACTTTGAATGGCAGACATGATCACACGCTGTCCTAAATGCGGCACCGCCTTCCGCATTTCCGACGCTTTGTTGAAGTCTGCTAAAGGAGTCGTCCGCTGCGGCTCCTGCCTCAGCGTGTTCAATGCCCGCGACCATCTGGAAGCTGGTAAATCAGCGCCAAGTTCCGCCGCGCAGCGCCCGCAACAACATCCTCAACAACATCCTCAACAAGAGTTGCGGAGCCACACCGGCCAACCGGCACCGACTGCCCCCTCCGCCAGCGCGATTAATCAGACTCAACCAACACCGGTTCCACCCGCACCCTCACCTGTCGCCCCGACCCCGGTTGCAAAACGGGAGGAAATTCGTGAGGACGATGAATTGGATGTGCCCGAGTGGCGCCGCCGGAAAACGGATCTGCCTTCCGCCGAGGCGGCACCGCCCGCCCGCGAACAATCGGTGGAGGAGGAAGAGGACGATGAAGCCTGGGCGCTGGAACTGCTGAAGGACGATGACGACCTCAACGTCCAGTTCAAAAAAATAACTTCCAAGCCCGCGTCGCCGACGCCACCCGCCGCGCCGGAAATCGCTGACATTCCGTCTCCGCCAAGTGCCACCATTACTGCAGCCGCGGAAGCCGGTACTGGAACTGCGGAAATACCGGAGAAGGAGCCAGAGGAAGATGAATACGCACCCGCCGTGCCGGATTACGCCCTGGTAGAGACATCTGAATCGGCCATATTTGTGTCAGCGGATGAAGATGGGCTAGCGACGCAATATGACGCGCCCGACGAACCGGCCTTCGACACAGCGCCAGAAGAGCAACCGCAGGAAAACGGCGAACCGGAAGGTGACGAACTACAGAAAGAAGACGAGGAGCCGGAGGAACAGGAAGAAATCGAAGCCCTGCAGCCACCGCCCGAGCCACCCAAGCGCAAACCCATCCGCCCCAAGCTGGAACCCAAGCCGCTGAAGGAGGTGATCGCCTCCCTCGAACCCGAACCGCTAGAAGTGGACTGGCAGGAACCGGGTGCCTGGCGCCGCCGCCTGCTCTGGCCGGCCCTGGCGCTGGTCGCACTGCTGTGTCTACTGGGCCAGGTGGCCTGGCTGGAATATGAGCGCCTGAGCCGGGTCGAGCCCTACCGATCCGCCTATGCCGTCGCCTGCCGCTTTATCGGCTGTCAGCTGCCGGAACTTCTGGATCGCCGCCAAATTCAGACGTCCAATCTGCTGGTGCGCAGCCACCCGGATATTGCCGATGCCCTGCAGGTGGATGTGATTCTGCAGAACAATGCCCCGTTCGAGCAGACCTTCCCCGTGCTGGAACTGACCTTCACCAACCTGCGCAGCGAGCCTGTCGCGAGCCGCAAACTCACCCCGGCGGAGTACCTCGGTGGCGAGCTGGCGGGGCGCGATAAGATGCCGGTGCGCCAGCCGATCCACATAGCACTTGAGATCGCTGACCCAGGCAAAGAAGCCGTCAGTTACCACATCACGATCATCGACTGAACCGACTCTCAATCCTGATAGTTTTTGCGCCAAACAAGCTACTTTTTAATCAATCTGATTAAATTGTGCGTTTCCAAAGGGGCATCTTGGCGCTATCATACCGCCCCTTTCCCGACCCCAGCCGGTCGGGCCAATAAGTAGAATGCACACCACATCCATCGCGAGTCTTCGCACCCCGGGGGAATCAGTTGTTCCGAATCGGACCCTATCAAATTGGCAGCCAGACAGTGCTGGCACCAATGGCCGGCGTTTCGGACATGCCGTTCCGGTCTTTGTGCGCGCAACTGGGCGCGGGGCTGGTGGTGAATGAAATGGTGACCTCCGATACCAGGCTCTGGCACACCAGCACAAGTCGCGTGCGCCTGATGTGGACGGAGCGACGGGGACCGCGCAGCGTGCAGATCGCCGGTAGCGAGCCGCAACAGATGGCCGACGCGGCACGCGCGTGTGTCGACCTGGGCGCCGAGATCGTCGACATCAACATGGGCTGCCCGGCAAAAAAAGTGTGCAACAAAGCCGCCGGTTCCGCGCTCCTGCAAAATGAACCCCTGGTGAGGGAAATCCTCAACGCCGTGACCAGCGCCGTCAAAGTGCCTGTCACCTTGAAGATCCGCACCGGTTGGGATACCGAGAATCGCAACGCTCGCACCATCGGGCGCATCGCCCAAGATGCCGGTATAGCAGCGCTCACTATCCACGGTCGCACCCGCGCCTGCCGCTTCGCGGGTGAGGCGGAGTACGACACCATAGCGGCAGTGGTTGCCGACCTGGCGATCCCGGTCATCGCCAACGGCGATATAGATACCCCTCACAAAGCCCGCAATGTCTTACTGCACACCGGGGCCGCCGCCGTTATGATAGGTCGCGCCGCCCAGGGCAATCCCTGGCTTTTCCGCGAGATCAACGCTTTTCTGGCCGACGGCACCCTCTCCCCGGCGCCAGCGTTGGCGGAGATCGAAGCCGTTCTGCTCGACCACTTACGCGGATTGCACGATTGTTACGGCGCTTTCATGGGTTGCCGTATAGCCCGCAAACATCTCGTCTGGTACCTGGAAAAATCGCTCCGCAGGCATTTACCGGCCGGGTTGGACACTGACGCATGGCGCCAGAATTTCAATTCTCTTAACACTCCAGAAGAACAACTAAATGCCGTTCGACATCTGTTCGCCCGGCTGAATCAACTAGAGGACCAAGCAGCATGAATACCGCAGAAACTCTGATTTCCGAACGCCCGGTCGACCTGGCCGCAAAACCCGCCGGCGACCTCTATGGTGTCAACCAGCGCGCCTCCCTGCGCGACAGCGTGGAAATCGCCGTCAACAACTACTTTCAGCACCTGGAAGGCCAGGACGTGACTGACGTGTATGAGATGGTGATGTCCGAAGTGGAAACTCCGCTGCTGGAAGTGGTGATGAAATACACTCGCCACAATCAGACCAAAGCCGCTCAAGTCCTGGGTCTGAACCGCGGCACCTTGCGCAAGAAACTCAAGCAGTACGGCTTGCTGTAACTCGTAAAGCGCCGGTCGGCTGACTGGCACGCAGTACCGGCGGGCCTGCCCCGCCCTTGCGGCTGAAGCTGCAAGGCCAACCTTTGTTAGATTAACGCCCACAACGCCACCAGCGCGCGCCCGTCACGCGCTCGCGTCGGCTGTTCGCATTTTGGACTCGACAGGATTACTCATGACCGGCCCCGATCACGTCACCATCAAACGTGCCCTTATCAGCGTTTCCGACAAAACCGGAATCGTGGATTTCGCCCGCGCTCTGCAAGCGCAGGGTGTGGAACTGCTCTCTACCGGGGGCACTTACAAACTGCTAGTGGACAACCAGATTCCCGCCATCGAAATCGCCGACTACACCGGCTTCCCCGAGATGATGGATGGCCGGGTGAAAACCCTGCACCCGAAAGTCCACGGCGGCATTCTCGCCCGCCGCGGCCAGGACGACGCCGTCATGCAGGCGCACGGCATTCAGCCCATCGATCTGGTGGTGGTGAACCTCTATCCCTTTGAAAAAACCGTGGCCAAGGCCGATTGTTCGTTGGAAGACGCGGTGGAAAACATCGACATCGGCGGCCCCACCATGGTGCGTGCGGCGGCAAAAAACCACGCTCATGTGGCGATTGTGGTGAGCCCGGCGCGCTACGCGGATGTGCTGGCCCAGATGCAGGCCAACGGCGGCGCCCTCAATCTGAAAACCCGTTTCGACTTGGCGATTGCCGCCTACGAACACACCGCCGCCTACGACGGAGCCATCGCCAACTATTTTGGCCGCCTGGTCACCTCCGGCTCGGAGAGTTTCCCGCGCACCTTCAACACCCAGTTCATCAAAGTGCAGGACATGCGCTACGGCGAAAACCCGCATCAGAAAGCCGCGTTCTATCGCGAGGCGAATCTTGGCGAGGCCAGCGTCGCCTCCGCTCAGCAGTTGCAGGGCAAAGAGCTGTCCTTTAATAACGTCGCCGATACCGACGCAGCCCTGGAGACGGTGAAGCTGTTCGGCGAGCCTGCCTGTGTCATCGTCAAACACGCCAACCCCTGCGGCGTGGCGCAAGCGGGCGACATCCTCACCGCTTACGAAAAAGCCTTTGCCACCGATCCGGAATCCGCCTTCGGCGGCATCATCGCCTTCAACCGCGAACTGGACGCCCGCACCGCCAAAGCGATTGTCGACAAGCAGTTTGTCGAAGTGATCATCGCCCCCAGCGTCAGCGCGGAAGCCAGCGCCATCGTGAGAGAGAAGAAAAACGTGCGCCTGCTGCAGTGCGGCCAGTGGGCCGAGTCTCGGCCGGCGTTCGACTTCAAACGCGTCACTGGCGGCCTGTTGGTACAGGACCGCGACCTGGGCATGGTCGGCCTGGACGATCTGGAAGTGGTCAGCAAACGCATTCCCACCGAGGAAGAGTTGCAAGACCTGCTGTTCGCCTGGAAGGTGGCAAAAATGGTCAAATCCAACGCCATCGTTTACGCCAGCGGCAAACAGACCATAGGCGTGGGCGCGGGCCAGATGAGCCGCATCAACTCGGCGCGCATCGCCGCCATTAAAGCGGAGCACGCCGGCCTGAAAGTGAAAGGCTCGGTGATGGCGTCCGACGCCTTCTTCCCCTTCCGCGACGGCATCGACAACGCGGCGGCCGCCGGTATTGCGGCGGTAATCCAGCCCGGCGGTTCAGTGCGCGATGAAGAAGTGATCGCCGCCGCCGACGAACACGGCATGGCCATGGTGTTCACCCGCATGCGCCATTTTCGTCACTGATCCCGGAGGTCACCCCATGAATATCCTGATCATCGGCAGTGGCGGGCGCGAACACGCGCTGGCCTGGAAAGCGGCGCAGAATCCGGCGGTGCAAACCGTCTTCGTCGCCCCCGGCAACGCCGGCACGGCGACCGATACCAAACTGCGCAATCTCGACGTAGACGTGCTGGACTTTGCCAAGCTGGCGGATTTTGCCGCCGGCAACGATATCGCCCTCACCATCGTCGGCCCGGAAGTGCCTTTGGTGGCCGGCGTGGTGGATTACTTTCAGGAGCGCGGTCTGCGGTGCTTCGGCCCGAGCAAAGGCGCCGCGCAGCTGGAAGGCTCCAAGGCGTTCACCAAGGATTTTCTCGCCCGCCACAAAATTCCCACGGCGGACTATCAAAGCTTTACTGAAATCGAACCCGCCCTCGCCTACCTGCAAAAAATGGGCGCGCCCATAGTGGTGAAGGCCGACGGTCTGGCGGCCGGTAAAGGCGTGATCGTCGCGGAAACGCTGGCGCAGGCCGAAGAGGCCGTGCGCGATATGCTCTCCGGCAACGCCTTTGGCGACGCCGGCTGCCGGGTGGTGATCGAGGAATTTCTCGCCGGCGAAGAAGCCAGCTTTATCGTGATCGCTGACGGTAAGTGTGTACTGCCGATGGCGACCAGCCAGGACCACAAACGTGTCGGCGACGGCGATACCGGCCCCAACACCGGCGGCATGGGCGCCTATTCACCGGCGCCAGTAGTGACCGACACAGTGCACCAGCGGGTGATGGATGAGGTGATTATGCCCACCATCCGCGGCATGGCGGCGGAAGGCAATTCTTACGTCGGTTTCCTTTATGCGGGATTGATGATCGACGCCGAGGGCACCCCCAAGGTGATCGAATACAACTGCCGCTTTGGCGACCCGGAAACCCAGCCCATCATGATGCGCCTGCAGACAGACCTGGTGGCCCTGTGCTTGTCGGCACTCGACGGCACCCTCGACCGTTGCAAAACCGAATGGGATCCGCGCCCGGCGGTAGGTGTGGTCTTGGCGGCCGGTGGTTATCCCAACGACTACGCCAAGGGTCGCCCCATCAGCGGACTCGAAGCAGCAGCTAAACTGGAAGGCAAGGTGTTCCACGCCGGCACGCGTTTACAGGGAGATCAGGTGGTGACCAACGGCGGCCGCGTGCTCTGCGCCACCGCCCTGGGCAATAGCGTGACCGACGCTCAGCGCAACGCCTACGAGTTGGCGCGAACCATCGATTGGCAGGATGTCTATATGCGCTCGGACATCGCGTATCGCGCCATAGAACGGGAGCGAAGCTAAGGCTGAAGCCACTTCCTCCTCCACCGACGCCAACAGGAAGCCGTCATGACCTTGCCAGCCGCACCATCTCTGCAACTCCTCCTGACCGCTTTGCTGACCGGCGCACTCCTCACGGGGTGCGCCAGCCCGGAGCAAAAGCCGAAGCCGAAATCCAAGTCGGAAGCGGAACTCAAAGCCCAAACCATTCATCTGCGTAGCGACCCAAGCACCGGTATTCCGGGCGTGCCGGGTCAGATCGTGCAAAAGCAGCTGTTCAATATAGTGGCGAGCCCAAAAGCCATCACGGTAAACGGCACCAACGTCAAAAATCTCGCCGCTCTCGAACGTCTCCTAGCCCAGCAAAAACAGCCGGCCTTCACCATCGCCGCGCATAAATGTCTGAGCCGGGAAAAGGCGGCGGAAATCATGAACGTCGTCCAGCGCTATGCCGATACGCCTATCGCGTTCGGCTCCTACGGCAAGTTGGACGACCCGGAGTGCAACTAGGATGAATGACTTTATTGCCATGCGGGATTATTTGCGCGATTTCGCCGAGCAGCGGGATTGGACCCAGTTTCACTCACCGAAAAATCTCGCTATGGCGCTCGCCGTGGAGGCGGCGGAATTGATGGAGCATTTCCAATGGGTTGGGGAGGCGGAATCCGCTGCGCTCGAGGCGGAGAAACTGGCAGCGGTGGCCGATGAAATTGCCGATGTGCAGCTTTATCTGATCCGCCTGGCGGACCGTCTCAATATCGACATACCCCAAGCCGTCGCGATGAAAACCCGCAAAAACGAAGAAAAATATCCGGTGGAGAAAGTGCGCGGCAGCGCGCGCAAATACACGGAATATTGATTTATCGACGCGGCTTTTCCGCCTGCCCGGCTTGCGCCTTCAGCGCCATTTTTTCCTCCTCGTGGCGCAGCCGGCGATAACCGTAATAACCCAGATAAACCAAGCTCAACATAACCCCGACGACCGTCACCAAACCCGCTATAACCACGCCGTCCAAATACATAACACCACCACTGCGTTAAACACTTTGATTCAGTCTAGGCGGCTCTGCCCCAAACGGTTTGACCCATATCAAGCCGTACTCCCGGCAAATTTGCGCTGTGACAAATCCCGCCCGGACAACCTCGGTTTGGGCGCGAGATCCCCCTGGGTTATGATGGCGGCCGTTTTCACCAGGGAGTCCACCGACGTGCAGGTAATCAAAATTCAGGGGCAAGTTCAGGCGTACCAATGGGGCGGCACACAATTTCTGCCGACCCTGCTGGGGTATCGCAATGACAGAGGTTTGCCACAGGCAGAATACTGGCTCGGCGCCCACCCCAGCGCACGTTCCACCAGTATTGGTGAACAATTTCCTCTGGATGAACTACTCGCGCGGCACAATGCGCCGCCACTGCAATTTCTGCTGAAAATTCTCGATGTGCAGGACATGCTGTCGATTCAAGCCCATCCCAACAGACAGCAGGCGCAAGAGGGATTCGCGCGGGAAAATGCACTGGGAATTGCACTTGATGCGAAAAATCGCAATTACAAAGATGCCAGCGATAAACCGGAATTAATGGTGGCGCTGAGCGAATTCTGGCTGCTGCACGGTTTTCGCGACATTGTGGAAATTGCCGGTCTTCTCGCTGCGCATCCTTGTCTTTCATCGCTGCGCGACATTCTTTTGCGCGATGGGCTGGCGGCGGCATTTTCCCACGCGCTGAATTTTGCGGCGGCGGATGTGCAGGCCATGCAAAAAAACCTGGCGCACACTCTCCAACAGAATTTTGCCAAACACACGCCGGAATTCTGGATTCAGCGCTGGTTGCAAAAAAATCCCCAGGTGGAAAACGGCATACTCACACTGTTTTTTCTCAATTTGCGGAAACTCGAACCCGGCATGGCGATATACCAGCCGGCGGGATTGCTGCACGCGTATCTCGAAGGCCAGAACGTCGAACTTATGGCGAATTCCGACAACGTGCTGCGCGCCGGCCTCACGCCGAAACATATTGATGTGGAGGAATTACTGCGCACCTGCTCGATTATTCCGAGCCGCGTCGACGATTTCATGATCGCGCCAAAAACCAGCGCCAACGGCGAAATGCGTTTTGTCACTCCGTTTACCGATTTCGAGCTGGCGGAAGCCTCACCAAAACCAAGCGAAACAATCGCCTGGCTCACCACTGTGCCGGAAATTGTGTTCTGTTACGAAGGCTCCGCCGTGATCTACTGCGGTGACGATCAAATATTGGAATTAACGCGGGGCGAGAGCGCGCTGCTGCTGCCGGAAGCCGATATTGCTCTGCGCGCGGGAGAAAGCGGCGCGCGTTTTTTCATAGCTCGCAACCTGCCCTGATGCTTTGCGGCCCTGCTGCCGATTTTTACATTTCCTCACAGTTTCACGCTGAAGCGCCCCCTTAGCATTGGCCCGCGCCTGATTTTTTGCGCGGCTGTGAGACAAGCCCCGTTTCCCTCTGCTCGCTTTTTGTAAAGTGAGCAGCAACTTATTCGGTCTTGCTCTGCTGTCACCGCCGGAGGTTAAACATCTAATTCAAATAACATGAGGGATTCATTATGCGAGCGATACTCAGCCTCGCCATTGGCGGCGTCCTTTTGGCCGCCTGCGGTGGCGACAAAGACCAAACCGGGACAGAAAACACGGTCAACTACGACCAACTGCAAAACACACCCCAGAACACATCCCGTCTGATCGCGGTAGGGGACGAACAGCTCGGTCAACACCTGAAAAATGGTATCCGCCTGCAACTCAAGGAAGGCGGACCCTATTACGCCCCGGGCCAAAACACCGGTGGCGGCGCTGCGCCGCCGACAACAGATGTCACCTCCGGCGGTCACGGAGGAGGATTCTCCGAGACCAACGTCCACGTCCAAGGCGTCGATGAGGCGGACTACGCCAAATACGATGGCCGCCATTGGTATGTCGCCTCTCACGCATATGCTTCCGGCGCGCAGAGCAAGCCGGGTTTTCAAATTGTCGCCACCGATCCTGCTACCCCGGATGCGGCCGTCGTCGGCACCTACAACTTCGATGAGGAATGGGGCAACGTTGCCTCACTCTACTTGGTGGGCGATCAGGACGATACCAGTCACGTCGCTGCCATCCGCAACCAGTGGGGTAACGTCTACCCCGCCCTGCCGGGTTTTCCCATCGACCGGATAGGTCTGGACACCATGCAAGGTGCTGGCTCAATGCAAGGCGCTGCTGCGATGATCGCCTGGCCCGGTCCGCAAAACAGCAAAGTGCGCATCCAACTGGTGGACGTATCCACTCCCACCACCCCGGAGCAAGACTGGCAGATCGAGCTGGACGGCAGCCTGATCGACAGCCGTAAGATCGGCAACACCCTGTATCTGATCACCCGCTTTGATCCGTGGTTGAAAGGCCTGAACCTGGAGCGCGGTGACGGCGCGGTGCGCAACCAGAATGAGGCGCTGCTGAGTGATGCATCCGCGGAAGACCTGCTGCCGCACTATCGCATCGGCAGCACCGAATATCCCTTGTCGGTCGATTGTCTGGTGCAAGAAGGCTTGAAGAGCACCCACGGCCTCGCCTCCCTGGTCAACATCACCGCCGTCGACCTGGAAAATCAACGCGTGCTCGGCAGCACCTGCTTGAACAGCAACGTGGAAGTGATGAGCATGTCGCCAGAATCGCTCTACCTCACCGGCACGGTCTACGACCAGAACGCTCGCGCGCAAAACACCGTGATCCACAAGTTCTCCTTGGCGGAGACGGGGCCTCTTTATGAAGCAACCGGCAGCGTGAGCGGCTCTCTCGGCTGGAACTCCGACCCGGTGTTCCGCCTGCACGAGCAAGATGGAACCCTGCGCATTGTGACCAGCAGCTGGGAACAGAGTGGGCCAAAACACAAACTGACTCTGCTGCGCCAGCGCATCAATGTCCTCTTCAAAGTCAATGAGCTGCCCAACACACTAGACCCGGAGCCCATCGGCAAACCCAATGAAGACATCTACGCGGTGCGCTTCACCGCCGATCGCGCCTATATCGTCACCTTCCAGCGCACCGACCCTCTCTACGCCATCGACTTGAGCCACGACACGCCAAAAGTCCTGGGCGAATTGGAGATCCCAGGCTTCGCCACTTATATGCACCCAGTCGGCGACAACTTGCTGTTCACCCTCGGCCACAGCGCTGATGATCGCGGCATAGTCACCGGCGTAAAAGCCGACCTGTTTGATGTGGGCGGCACGGCTCCGCAAGTCGTCAACTCCATAAACTTGGGCGACACCGGCAGCTACAGCGAAGCGCTGAACAACTTGCGCGCCCTGAGCTTCCTGCAACACGGCGACGACCAACTGCGCATCGCGTTTCCCCTGACCCGCTACAACAACCGAGCAACGCCCGCCATTGGCCTGCAGCTGCTGGAGATCAACGGTCTGGACGGCGGACAACCCAGCCTGGACGACGCCGGCATGCTGGTGGTCGATACCTTGCAATCCGGCCGCGGCGGCACCAATCGCGCCGTGCTCCACGACAACGCCGTGTTCTACAGCCACAGCAATCTGTTTTGGGCCGCTCATTGGGACGACCTGAAAAATGCCAAAGGACCCATTGGCCAGAATCCCATCGCCTGCGATACCGAAGCCCGGCTGTCCCTGCGAATCACCGTTCTCGTCAACGCCAGCATCGACGCTTGCAAAGCGACCCTCACCGCCACCTGGGGTGACGAAAGCTACGTCCTGGATGCTCAACCCCAAGCGGGGTTGATCGCCCCGTCAGATGGCAGCGTCTGCGTATTTACCGGCCCCTATGAAGTGGGCGGCAACCTCAATGTGCAAATCGAAATGCCCGGCTACACGTCTCAAACCGTGAGCGATCTCTTCGTTCCCCGAGGCACCTGTCATGTACAAACGCAGGAACTGAGGACCGTGTTGAAACCTGAGTAGGCAATTTATTCCCCAAATACTTAGCCGCCTTCGGGCGGCTTTTTTTGTGGGCGCAAAGCTCCCTATGATGTAAGCCCGATCTCACAAAAGGAGTTGATATTTTCCATAGACAGAACGAACGCTAAACCATACCCTTTCGCATCCATTCCTTTCATTAATGAGAGCCTCGGGATAAACCGTGCTTATTAAATTTTTATCTTTTTCCATTCTCTTACTCTTAAGCTCAGGAGCATTCACCATGACTTTTTTAGATGCAGGAAAAGTCTGCCTTTTTTTCAAAAATCTCCGGAGTTGTCACACTCGATGGAAAACCTGCTGCAAATGCCAAGATCACCAGAACTGTCAACCTGAACAAAGACAAAGTTGACTATACCTATACGGACGAGAAGGGTTATTTTGAAATGCCGGCCGTTTTCCAGCGGACCGTGACAAAATTTTTGCCACAGGAGTTTGTGGCGAAACAAGATATCGTTGTGCAATACGACGGTAACAGCTACGACATATGGTCTGGAGTTAAAAGGACACCAGAGGAGAATGCCGAAGCAAGAGGTAAAACCCTCAATGTTCAGTGCGAGCTGAACAGCGAAAAGTCATTCAAACAAGTAAATAACTCGCCATATATCAGTAGATGCACATGGCCAACAGAACCCGACGAAATTGACACAGGATTTTGATATGGAACTCAAACCTACGCAGGCAGCTTCACTTGCCGAGGACGTTTATGCCTTAACCAAATACACCAAGCTGGATGAGGCGGTAATTTTTCTATCCAACAAATATAAAGGCGCATTTGATTTTAATGGGGACAACATCATCAAAGGAAAAACTGGAGGCCCTGGGCTGATAAAATGCCAAACAGCTTTTGGCTTTAATTTGATTGGTAGCGGCACCTATGCCGGGCACGCATTTATCCTTTTACGGGGTACGCAGTACTTGGCCGACTGGCTAACCAATCTCAACATCGGCTGTTCCAGATCGTCGTTCCATCAATTAGTGCATGATGGTTTTAACACTGCATTCAAAAGCATGGAGCAGCAATTTGCAGACTTCATGGAGACATCTGTCAAGAAGGGGAAAATCCACACAATTCACTGTATTGGCCATAGCCTCGGAGGTGCGCTAGCCACGTTGTGCGGCGAGTGGATCAAGGCCAAACACGGAATAAAACCATACATTTATACATTCGGAAGCCCACGAGTTGGAATGAATAGTTTTGCTACCACCTGTACCCGCGAAATAGGGAGTGAGCGGATATACCGGGCATATCACAAAACTGACGTAGTGCCTTGCATTCCCATATGGCCATATGTGCATACGCCTTATAGCGGTACACAATATTACCTATACTCCCCCGGAGTTTTACCTGGTGCGGAATACCATGGCATGAATCATTATGTCGCTTCGGTCCGAGGTAAGTCCTGGCAAACCCTATCCGCGTTAAAACCGGAAGAAAAAAAGCGATTTCAGTATTGCCGCCTGGCTCAAAGAAGAAGGCCCGGTCGGCGTCACTATGAAGGCGGTTGAATGGTTGGATGCTGCAATCCAGTTTGTTATTAAAAAATGTCTCGGCACGGCAGAATGGCTGGTGTCCAAAGCTATGGGCACGTCTGCCACAATAATGGATCGTCTAGCATTTATTCTAAGTGATGGCGTCACCCTGGAGGAAAACATATCCGCCTGGGTTGTCCGACTGATACGAAAAATACTTAGCTTCCTTGGCAGAGTCCATCATGCCTTGTCCAAAGCGGAACTCAATCGGACCTATATCAAATCCGTTTTGACTGATCTCCAGGTAAAACTGAATGGAATTGCCCAAAACGCTTTGAGCAACGCGCTTGTGCAGGGACGAGCCCTTTAATCTCGGGCATATCAATTCAACTGAATCCTGTTCTGTCTTAAACAATGGAGACATCTGGCCCGGTGCAACACCGGAGATAGCGCCAGAGTCTCCTTGATCATTACCTCTAGAACAATGATTTTTATTGGTTCAACAACCGATCCGCCGCCAACGCCAAAAACATAAAATTGGTCGCGCCACCCCCTAAAACATATTCCGATTGTTGCCACAGGAAAGGAAATTCCTTCAGTTCCGGGAAATCCGGGGAGATCAATGCGGTTCCGACTATGACGCCACCAGGAACATAGCCGTAGTCCATACGCGTCAGACCGTAGGCGGCGCTTTTTGATTTGGCACCTACGCCTGTTGCATAGGATTGGTTATTGGATCCCGGATTGGTGCCGAGAACGTAGTGCAGAACATTCAGCAAATATTCTTTACCAAATTCCTGCGGAAAAGCCTTGTGCAGGAAGTAATGTGCCACGCCTTGATATTGCAGATCCCAACCTCGTCCCCACAGCTGCATTTTGAATGATAAGCCGTAGGGTGTATCCGCCATGCTCTGCTCAACTTTTTTATAAAAAGAAGCGGCAGACTGTCGCATGGCATCGGTTAGGTTAGCATCACCAAGATCGTGCACCACACGCGCAACAAACCAACCCACTCGCTCAAAATTCACCAGAATAAAATCGCGCTCGGAGAGAATATGAGCTTTGTATTGCGCATTACCGGTGGCGCGAAACAACTCCACCGCCGCACGCAACTTGTTGGCGCGCACCTGATCGTTGTCGACCGGGCGCTCTACCGCCCACAGCTCGGTTGCCGCTTTTAGCGTGTCGCGCGCCATTTGATCGTTGTAACCGCGCATAGGACCAACGGCTGCCGCAATATAAGCAATGGCTTGATATTCGCGCGCTGGGTTATTTTCCATAAATACCCAGCGATCATCCGGCAGTGAAGAATGGGTTGCCGTGCGCTCGCCCAGTTTCAATTTTGGGTTGTAAATCAGATTATCCGTCTGGCCGGTAAAATCGCCGCCCAATACATATTGAGTGAGCGTCGGCACGATAATGCCACGATATAAACGGCCCAGCGCCTTATAACCGCCCACCACCGTCAACAAGCCGTGCTCAATTTGTTGCAGCACATCGGGTTTGCCATCCGGCTCGCGGATTTCCACCAAGCGCAAATCCTGGTTAATCAGCGTATTGTCATGGGTGATGCCGAACTCGTCGTAAATCGCGCTGAGAATAAAAACTTCGCCCGCTTGCGATTCAATACGAAAATCTTCATCACCCGCGTCGTACCAGCCACCTTTGGTTAAGCCGGGCACATGCTCCATAGGTTTAAAACGCGTGAGCGTCGATGGACCTTGCACGTAACCGTCAAAATGGTTGATGTTCACTGGCGCCATCAAAGCATCGTCGCGATGGCTGTCGTCATGCCACAGTTTGTACTTTTCTTTGACGCGCATATGCCCCATTTGAATGGGCAGGAAGTAGTCGAGCGTCGGCTGCCAAACATTTTGTGCATAAACATTTTTGGCAATGCGGAAAGGTTTGCTGCGTGTCTCGCCCAACACCAGTTGGTACAGTCCCTCGTTTTTTATCTCGGTAAAATCAAAGTGGTAATAACGAAAACGCAGAAAATCGCCGTGTTGAGCCAAGGCTTTATCCAACACCACCTCGTGCTGACCATCCGCCGCCAAACGCACCAGCTGCATTTTGCGCGGTATTTTCCCATTGGGATCGGTTTCAATTACCGCAACTTTTTGTTGGTTCGGGTGGTAGCCCACCATGGAGTGCTGAATAACCGGTGGCGCCACCCAATTTTTGATGACGTTGGGTTTGATCGTCCAATGAATCGCACCTTTGGTCGCACCGGCGGCCACTTCACTACGCACCACAAACCAACCATTTTGATGCTGCACACGGCCGTCCAGCAGTTGGAGATCGCCCTGGTGGCTCTCGATCACCATGCGCAATTCATCGGATTCCGGTGCAACGGATAAACGTTTGCCTACCGCCAAAGGCACGGGCACCGCCCTGTGGTTATCCAAAGGGACAACCGCGGTTAACTCCCCTGTCGGCACTATGACGGGCGTTGGTTTGGAACCGGCCTTAGCTTCAACACCATAAGCCTGGCGCGGGAAAATGCCATTGGCGTCATCCATATACCAAGACTTGCCGAATAAATCCGTGGGATAAAGCTCCAGATTAAATCCGACTTCACCAATCCACTCCGCAGGCAGCGGCTCGTGCAGATCCACATATACGTGGATAGCGTCGCCGTCCGTATTCACTCGCAGGTCGTAAGTTAAATCGAGGTCTGGGTAGTAAATCGGGTTAAAGCCCTTCATTTTCAGGTTGTCATCCGGATACGCCAGAGTCGCACGAATTTCTCCGCGCTCCCGGTCCACCTCGCGCTTGATCAACTTGGGGGTTGCGCCCCACTGCCCAGGTGTTGCCTCCAGACGCAAATCCCCATTGCTCGCGATGCGCGTGTTGTGGCTCACCATGATCACGCCGCTCTGCCGACTTTCCGGGTAGGTGTCTGCAAACACCATGACGCCAACGCCGCGATTCTGGAAATACTCTTTGTCATTCAGCGTGAATCGACCATCAATATGCTTAGCTACGGTAGGCTTGGCAGTACCTTTGCCCTCCGGCAGGATTGATTCACAGCCCGCCAGCAATATCCCTGCAGCGCATACAGATAAAAGAAGTGAGGAGAGTTTTGGTTTCATATCAATACCTTCGCTGTAGTCGGCAACAATCTGTCGTCGGCCGATCGATGGCCGGTAGTAAATCCCCAGCCAGCAACAATCAGCAACAGCAGCGCCGCCATATTTATTATGGAAGAGTTATTGTAGGAGCAACTATCAGAAGCCGCGAGAAAAACAGCGGACAATAAAAGGAAAAAGCCGACGAGCGACAGCCCAGTCACCCTCATGAGGGTTTTTCGACAGCTGGACGCACGACGGATATTTGGATGATAGAGACGGGAATATCCAATTGATCCCCGCTCAAAAAAAGAGCATCCCTGCTCCAGGATGAAGTCATAACGAATGGATGCGATTAATCCCATTTCATGGGGCAATAGTCCTTCAGGAATTCCCCATGGGATGGAATTTTCCTGACGGCCGCCGCGAGGTCATTTTTATATTTGTCCAGCGATGCGATCATCTGCGCGCGATCCATTGCATGGGGAAAATGATGATAACGTTGCTGCTTGATTCTCTGGCCGAGCATCACTTGTAACCAGGAGTCGATGCGAAACACCTCTTCAGGGTTCATATACACAATCCCGGCCTCTTTGAAGAGTTCGATTCGCTGGGCAAGCGAATCGGGAATTTCCATATCCCGACAGTCGCGCCAATAAGGTGTGTCGTCGCGCTCTGTGGCCTTGTAATGCAGCACGATGAAATCGCGAATCCGCTCATATTCAACCCGCGATTGTTCGTTATACCGATTTGCCAGGCTCTCACAACAACCCGCAAACGGAAACAGCTGTAGCAATCGCGCAATACCGATCTGGATTAAATGGATGCTGGTGGACTCCAGCGGTTCCACAAATCCGCCCGCCAGCCCGATGGCGACACAGTTCTTGATCCAGGCTTTTTTGCGTCGGCCCGTGTGGAATTTAAGCAGCCGCAATTCCACACGGATATCGCCATCCAGATTATTCAGCAAGGTATTGCGTGCATCCTCATCAGAAATATATGCACTCGAATAAACATGGCCGGTGCCCTGTCTGTGCTGCAGCGGAATTTTCCACTGCCAGCCACTTTCGTGCGCTATGGCTCGCGTGTAGGGAGGCAGATCGCCGGAGAATTCCGTCTGCAGCGCCACCGCACTGTCATTGCGCAACCATTGCCCCCAATGTTCATAACCGGCTTGCAAGGTTTTTTCGATCAGCAAACCGCCAAAGCCGGTACAGTCAATAAAAAAGTCACCTTCAATACGGGCGCCGGATGCCAGCGTCACCGCTTCTATAAAACCTGTATCCGCATTTTGTTTTACCTCGACAATCTTGCCCTCCACCCGCTTTACGCCGTTCTGCTCGCTGAGGCGCCGCAAAAATCGCGCGTATCGGCCCGCATCGAAGTGATACGCATAATTAAGCTTGGGGCTCTGCATAATGGCAAACTTATGATGCTTCGCCGCTTGCAGCTCAAAACAAAAATCGTCCAGCTGGGCGTCGTAACCATATTCCCTGGCAGCACACAAAATATTGTGAAAATCACCGAGCCAGCTGGATTGACCGATGGTGCCGAATGAGTGGATATAACGATCGCCCCGCCGCGCCCAATTCTCAAAGGAGATACCGAGCTTGATACTGCCACCCGTTGCCTGCAAAAACTCCCGCTCATCAATTCCATGCATGCGATGAAAGGTGCAGATTGTCGGAAAAGTCGCCTCACCAACACCGACGGTGCCGATTTCCTCCGATTCGATCAAGGTAATGTCCAGCAGCTTGCCGAACTGTTTTGACAAGGCTACGGCGGTACACCAACCAGAAGTGCCACCACCGGCTATCACCACTTTCTTTATTTCTTGAGACACAATCACTCCGATAATTGCGATGCGGGAATTGGGTTCCATTCCCGATTAAGATAGGCCGATCAAGATAGACAGATCAGTAAAGGCCGGAGTTTAACGCAGGGATAGTGTTCAAAAAATGGAGAGGGCGCGCCACCTGAACGCGCCCCCCAATAGCGAAAATTAATCAGTAAAATCTTGAGACAGCGGGCAGAAAAGATATAGGTGTCTTGATCTGCGGGCTTTTTAGAAAAGCGTCACATTATTCAGCCGATGACCTCCCTAGTTCATTTGCGCTGAGCCAGCACCTTTTCAAACTTGGCAAAGGTACTGCGCCAACCGGCTTCATAATCGTGGCTCGAAGCATGAACAAGGCCGCCGTGCTCAAACAACATTGCGGTTCCACTGGCATCGGGGACGAGTGAGACACTTATGGCAGTAGTGATTCCCGGCTCACTTTTCCATCCCCAGGTAAAACTCAGGAAGCGGTAAGGTTCCACCTTTTCATAAATTCCACTCGCCGTATGTTCCGTTCCATCGCTGTCGGCAAAAGTCACCACAAATCTGCCGCCGGGCTGCGGGGATAAATCCGCCTGGATGACTTTGCCTTCGGGATCAGAGCCGAACCATTGCCGCACGGCATTGGCTTGGGTCCAGGTATTCCAGACCGCCTCCGGCGGAGCATCGAAATGCCAAGAAATGCGTACAGAGTTGGCGCTCATCGGTTGTTCCTGTTCTGATGACGTCATAGTTGAAAGCGTAGTACACCCCGATATCAGGGCCAAAATGATATAAATAAATAGCTTCATAAGAATGCTCTCTGCACTGCAATCCCCGATTGCACCAAATTGGCAAAATAGACACCCGCTATACTGTCGTACAAAGAAAAACCGAATCGACATGCAATGAAAAAATTCTTTTCGCTGAAGCGCATCCCAGGATTACAAATATCCGTCTTATAATAAGATCAATTTTAGATTAACCCGTCTTTTATATTTTTTTAGCCAAAAAAATTGCGGCCGCGTCAAAATTCCGTCTTCCCAAGCTTTGCGATTTTTTCTCCACACAATTTGTTAGACCGTCCACATTTTGACGTGCCCGCCGGTGATATCCTCGGGTGGTCGGCAATGTGGCCATTCTGACCATAACAGCGCACACGAACAGCACCTTCGATGTGAATGGCCTGGAGCGACAAGGTTTTGTTCTGGAAATTTGTAGAAATAGCGACCGAGTGGATAGCCGAAACATTTCTGGAACCAGCATATTTAAACCAGTCGCACCACCGATAAAAATAAAAACCAACATCAACTCACAGGTGATACCAGTGAATACTTTATCCAAATGTTATCTGGCCGCATTGGTGGCCAGTCTCGTGGCGTGTGGCGGCGGCCAGCCGTCTGTCGGCAGTTCATCTTCCAGTAGTTCTTCATCCAGTAGTTCTTCATCCAGCAGCTCCTCGTCGAGCAGCAGTTCATCGAGCGGCGTTTCTTCGAGCAGCTCTTCTTCGTCTTCCAGCAGCAGTTCGTCCTCCAGCTCCAGCGGCTCTGGCAGTTTGTCGTTGGTGTATGCGATCAATGTCGGTGGCAGCGCGGTTACGGTAGACGGAATTAAATATGAGGAGGACCGTTTTGGCCGCGGCGGCACGCCGAATTCAGTCACCACCGCGATTGACGGCACCGCCGGGGATGCACTTTATCAGTCGGAAAAGTACGGTGTTTTTTCTTATGAAATTCCCGTCACCAATAGCACATACGACGTTAAATTGAGCTTTGCTGAGCTTTACGTCAGCGCAGCTGGAGCGCGTCTTTTTAATGTTTCCATCGAGGGACGGGAAGTCATTTCCAGCCTGGATATTTTTAGCGAAGTCGGCAAATTCACTGCTTACGATCAGACTTTCACGGATATTGTGGTAGCCGATGATTCGTTGACGATCGAGGTTGAGGCCATTACGGAAAATCCCACGCTTTCCGGCATTGCCTTGTTCTCTGCAAACGGCAAATTGGTTGAACCTCCACCGCCGCCGCCCACGCCCAAAACAGCGGAAAATCCCGGCGCGGATTGCACTGTTGGCACATTGCCCGGCGCAAGCTCCCTGCCGGAAAGTGCAAATCTGCCGGACCCGTTTACCAAACTGGATGGCACCCGCATTACCAACAAGAGCCAATGGTGGTGCCGCCGCCAGGAAATTTTGAAGCAGGCGTACAACTATATTTATGGCGAAAAGCCAACGCCGCCCGAAAGCGTATCCGGCTCCATCAGCGGTAATACGCTCACTGTAAATGTCTCGGACAAAGGCAAATCCGTTTCCTTTACCGCAACCATCAACACCCCCAGCGGCAGCGGCCCTTTCCCAGTGATGATCGGCTACGGCGGCGGCTTTTTTGGCACCGGAATTCCGGCACAATTGCAGACGATTTTAAATAAATACAATATCGCGACCATCTCCTATAACCCTTATGACCTGGGTGCGGAAAACGGCGGCAGCGGACCTAAAGCTGGCAAATTCTACGATCTCTACGGCAGCAATCACTCCGCTGGTTTGTTGGCCGCGTGGGGTTGGGGGGTGAGCCGGATCATCGACGTGCTGGAAAAAGACCCTCGTTTCAACGCGACCAGAGTCGGCGCCACCGGCTGTTCCCGTTTTGGTAAGGGGCCCTTTATTGCCTCCGCATTTGATGCGCGTATCGCCTTGTCAATTCCAGTGGAATCCGGCATCGGCGGCGTACCGGCATTGCGATTAGTACCGCGTATCGATTCCGGCGGTGAGCAACCCTATCACGCAATGAGTTACGAGCGCTGGCTGAACCCTGGCTCTCTGGGCGCTTTTACCAATTCCAACAACACCTCGGGTCACCAGTTGAACAAACTGCCTATCGATACCCATTCGATTATCGGTTTGATCGCGCCGCGCGGACTGTTGGTAGTCGATAATCCGTCCATCGCGAATCTAGACGCCAACTCCGCTTGGGTTGCTACCAGGGCTGGCCAGATGATTTACGACGGCCTCGGCTTCGGTAGCAATGTCGGCTACATGGGCGCAGGCGGCGAGCACTGCGCGTGGCGCTCACAATACAGCGCGCCTGCAGAAGCCTTCGTGCGCAAATTCCTCACCGGCGACGACTCGGTCACCACAGGGAGCTTTGCCACCTCAGGCAGCCAGCCCAACGTAAGCTCTTACGTAAACTGGACGGTGCCGAACCTTAGCGGTCAACTAACGGTTCCTGCGCAGTAACATCCGGAAATGCAACCCTAAAAGCCCCGCCAGCTTACCCTGGCGGGGCTTTTTTTGCACGGACCGATTTCTCTTTTCAGATATCGAAGCTCCCCCAATATATTTTTTATTGTTGCTGCCACAGACAAATCGAATAATATCGGCCCTATACGATTCATTACATCAACGTTAATAACGTCCTGATCAAACAAAATGCGCCACGATGACTTAGATTCAACCGGCAAAGCTTGCCTGAGAATAACAAAAGCCACAGCACACGATTGCGCTGCAATCGCATCTATTCTGGTGAAGTCCTGGCAAGCCGCTTATCGCGGCATAATGCCCAATGAACTACTGGACGGCCTTTCGGTGCAACAGCGCGAAGAAGGCTGGCGCAGACATTTAAATTCCGGCGGAAACGCGTATATAGGATGGATAGCCGATGGCCCGTCGGCGTGATTGAGACGTGTGATTTTCGCGACGCTATAGAAGGATTTTCGCAATGGGGCGAAATTCCGGTTATTTATTTGTTGCCAGAAAAGTACGGCATCGGTTTGGGAAGCGAGCTGATGCGATTTGCGCTTTCAGCCTTAGCGGAAAGAGGCCGCGAACAAGTGGGAATATGGGTATTGGAGAAAAACATCCGCGCCATAGTCTTTTATCAGAAACACGGCTTTTTACGTTCTGCACACACCAAAATTCATAAGCCAACGGGGCTTGTTGAGCTTTTATTTTTGAAATCCAAGGAAGCAATCTGCCACTCTGCGGGCAGGCCCCGCGCAATAAGCGTGCAATACGGTTTTACGAAAAGCATGGATGGCGTGACACCGGACCGGATACACGCTATCCACAGGTGCATCTTTATCGTCTGGAGTTTTAGACCAAAATCACCCTCCCTTAAGCGGAGGGTGATTTTGCCCATCTTCTACGGCCGATATTCGTAAACTTCCACCCAGTCATACACCGCTTTTGCATTCACTGTCTCTGCCGTCACAGGACCGGCCCAGGCTGGGCTATTGGATGCCCAAATGGTCAGCAAAATATTTTGCGGCAAATTCATTAGATCAATTTTTTGTGTCCACACATGCTGCAACACACCGTCCACATAAAACTCGGCAGACGCCGGTGTCCATTGAATGGTGTAGATATGAAAATCTGCGGAAGAGTCAAAACCTAAAGATTTTAAAGCTGGAAATTGTGTGGGCGACACCGCTTGGGTGACCGGACGCTGCACGGGGGGTCCATCGTAAATCATTGCGTTGTATTGAATTTGATGCGGATCTTTGCCGAGCATTTCAATATCCAACTCATTCCAATTATCCGCAGGCCAAGGCGTGTAGATTGTCACCAAAGACGAAACAACTGCCGAGCCTTTGGCGAATTTCGCTCGCGCTGTCACGCGTCCATAACGAATCGTTTGAGTCGAGCGCACCTCTGCGCCGTAAAACAACTTTCGCTCACCATCCACAATCAAGTTATCTGGCGCAGGCAAAAGCTGCAGGGTCATCAGCCCGTTGTTAACACTCACAGCATTGGGAGAAAAAAACGCCACATTGCCGCCCCAACTGTGTTCCATCAACTGCCAGCGGGATGTGTTGAGGTTGTTAAAGTCGTCTCTGAACAGCAGCGCAAAATTGTCTTGAGAGCCGCTTGAAGACGAGCTGCTGGACGAACTGGAGCTCGATGAACTTGAACTGCTACTGGACGAGCTCGAACTGCTGCTTGAAGAACTCGAACTGCTTGACGAGCTGGAGGATGCTGTATTGCCGCCGCAAGCAGCCAACAGCGAAGCGCACAGCGCTACTGTAAGAGAGGATGTTAGATTGACTAATGGTCTGTTCATTGTGGCACCCGGATGTAATTGTTTTAGGCGGAAGTAGGCCATTCCATTAGCTGCTGACGATTCCGCGGTCATATGATTTCATGATTGCAGCTTGATTTCTGTGACCTTATTTTCATATCTACCATTAGAATATCGAACCATGAGGTGCTTCAGTTGACGGGCAAACAAGGGGTGCAGAAAGAGCCCGCAACGAAAAAGGGCTGCTTGCGCAGCCCTTTTTCGTATTGAGGTAGGAAGCCGTTCCGGGACCCTATCCTTTAACCTTATCCAAAGCCTGCTCAATATCAGCAATGATGTCGTCAATGTGTTCAATGCCGACGGACAAACGAACCAGATCTTCCGATACGCCCGCCGATTTCAGTTCCTGGGCATTTAATTGTCGGTGGGTTGTGGTGGCGGGATGGCAGGCGAGGGATTTTGCGTCGCCGATGTTCACGAGGCGTAGGATCATTTGCAAGGCATCGATAAATTGAGCGCCGGCTTCTTTACCGCCTTTGATGCCGAAACTCAAAATTCCCGAGGCTTTTCCGCCGGAAATTTTTTGGCAATTTGCGAAATAAGGACTGTCGGGCAGCGCGGCGTAGTTCACCCAATTCACTTTTGGATGATTGCGCAGATAGTTCGCTATCGCCAACGCATTTTCGCAATGGCGCTCCATACGCAAACCGAGAGTTTCCAATCCCTGCATAATTAAAAAGGCGCTGTGAGGTGCCAAGGCAGAACCGGTATTGCGCAGCGGTACAACGCGGCAACGGCCGATATAAGCCGCAGCGCCCAACGCTTCTGTGTACACCACATTGTGGTAGGACGGGTCTGGCTCGTTGAGCATTGGAAACCGATTTTTATTCGCCACCCAGTCGAACTTGCCTGAATCCACAATCACACCGCCGATGGTGGTGCCGTGACCGCCGATATATTTGGTGAGTGAGTGCACGATTATATGAGCGCCCAATTCGATGGGGCGGCATAAAAAGGAGTCGCGACGGTGTTATCGACAATTAGCGGAACGCCATTGCGTTCGGCAATTTCCGCCAGACGTTTAATATCCACAATATTGCCGGCAGGGTTGCCGATGGATTCGCAGAAAATCGCGCGGGTTTTTTCGTCAATTAACGCTTCCAGCGCGTCAAATTGCTCCGCACTCGCCATGCGGACCGTAATGCCCTGACGCGGCAAACTGTGGGCAAATAAATTGTAGGTGCCGCCATACAGCTGACTGGTGCTGACAATGTTGTCACCAGCGGAGGTAATACACTGTATTGCATAGGTGATTGCGGCCATGCCAGAGGAAACAGTCAGCGCACCAATACCACCCTCCATCGCCGCCAGACGCGCCTCCAGAACTGCATTGGTGGGATTCATAATGCGGGAATAAATATTTCCCGCAACTTTCAAATCAAAAAGATCCGCGCCGTGCTGGGTATCATCAAAGGTAAAAGACGTGGTTTGATAAATCGGCACGGCTGCGGCTTTGGTAGTGGGTTCGGAGGAATAACCCTCGTGCAGCGCAAGCGATTCTAATTTCATTATGTATTCCTCTTTGTGATTAAAACGATCCGGTAAAAATTCTTACCGGCAACCAGCTGAGACGGGCATAGACCTCAGCCGTTGCGGTATTGTTCAACAGCGGGAATCATACCTTTCCCATGGGGCAAAGTAATGTTCTGCGCTCATAAAAAAACACCGGCTTTGCGCCGTTGTCGAAGTTTTATCTCTGCACTGAGATTTGCTGGATTATTTTCCGTTGATAAATCTGCTAGCCGTTAATAGATCTATCGGCCAGTAAATAGCGCGCATTCAATAAAACTGGATGTCGCACTAATTAAAAACAGGGAGGCCCAATGAAAATAGGGAAACCCAATTAATTAAAAGTTAAAAGTAGAGAAAACCCAGAGCCTCCTTCAACCGGTCACCCGTGGTACGTGTGCGGTCCCAGCGTTCCAGCGACACGTCTCCCTGGCGAAACTCCCGGTAGTGCTCGTTGCCCTCCATCTGGGTAATGATCGCTTCTATATTGGCTGGGATGTTGTCGGCTAAGCCGAACCGTTGACGCAACCGCTGCATGCGAAGGGCCATTGGCTCGCTTTCACTCGCGGCGGACTCCGCTATTTGCACGGGCGTCCGAGGCGTGACCAGGATGAGCACGGACCGCTGCAGACGATTGGTCCTCTTGTTGGAGAACAGGTATTGAATTCCTGGCAGCGCCTGCAAACCCGGAACGCCGTCGCGCGTACTGGAGGATGATTTTTCACTCAAGCCGCTGAGCACCAGAGTGTCGCCCAGACTCATCACCACATTGGCGTTCGCAGTGGTCTCCCCAATTTCGATCTGGTAGGCCACCCTGGGGTTTTCGGAAGTCGCGTTCAAGGAGGTGCGCTGTGCTTCCACCTGGAGCTGCACCCGCCCCTGCGGCAGGAAGTTGGGCGTAACCGCGAGTTTAATCCCGAAGCGTTTCTCCAGCGGCACAACGGTGGTGCCACCCTCCGTGCTGATGGAGACCACACCCGCACTCAGGTTGGTGCCGGAAAAGAACTCAGAGGGCATACCTTCGATGGCGGCAAGTGTCGGGCGCGCCAGCACTTCGTTAACGGAATTGTTAGCGTTGGCGATATTCAGCGAATAGGACAGCGCTGGCACAGTCACCGCACGGGTGATGGCGGTGCTAGAGGTGGTATCGCCGCCGCTTTGCGTCGAACTGGTGACGCGCGAATAGGCCGATAAATTGCCTTCTACGGAGCCGAGCTGCAAGGTCAAGGCACTGAGCAGGTTGACCCCCTTGGACGTCGACATCAGCTCTTGGGTGGAGAGCAGCACCACGTCAACCAGCAGCATCCGCGGACCGCCGTCCGCTGCGCCCATAGAGGTGGCGGATGAGTCGGCAGCCGTAGAAAGCGACTCCGGTGTGTCATCAGCGTCGGAATCTGATTCATCATCAGAGGAAGATGCCTGCGCGAGGAGCAGCGAACGACCATCGCCCGCCTCTGGATTTGCGCCCGCTTTAAGCGCGCTGACAATCCGCTCCCGGTCGTTGTAGAACGCCTGCCACTGCGCCACTCGCCTATCGATACGCGCCACCTCCGGCCCCTCACCAAAGTGTTGAACCAGCGCGGCACGTATCCAGCTGGCGCGGGCAAAGCTGCCGCAGGAGGCGTACACCGGAATGCTCGAACGCAAGAAATCCGCCGAGGGTTGCTGCGCGACTTTGAGGAATTGATCGGCCATGGCGCAGGCCGTCTTGGCGTCACCGGTGAGGTAGGAGGCGACCATCAGACCATTGATCGAAGGTGTGCTGTCCGGGCTTAACAGCAGCGCCTCCGAAAAAGCCTGTCTGGCGTGATCAAAGCGCTTGAGATCCATATAAGCCAAGCCCAGAAACTCCTGCGCAATCCAGTTGCTTGGGTCAATACGCAGCGACTGGCGGTAGCCTTCCAAAGCCAGCTCCCCTTTTTGCGTGTCACCTTGCAGGGACTGCAAGTGGTAAATGAAGCCGTTGAGGAAGTGCAGGTACGAATTGCGCGCATCCAGTTGCAGGGCCTCGTTGGTCGCCAGATGTGCCCGCGGCAGATCCATCCGTTTGATAAAGCCAACAGCGGCGGTGACTTTGGCCAGCATTTCCGAGTCGTGTGTGCCGGGGGCACCAGCGCCACGGTTTCCACCATATCCACAAAAGACTTGGCGGGTTCACTTGCCCAAACAGGCGTCAGCAAGCAGATCGTCAGGGTTACGGCGGCTGAAATCCGGTTGCGCCGGGAATGCTTGAGTATTTTCATTAAGACAATCCTGTGATTACTGACTTGGTTAACCATGCCCGGTGTTTGCGCGGCAGCCCGATGCGGTATTCCACCCGGTGGCATCCGCCTGAAGCATAATTTCGTTATGCACAGATTTAACGCCCTCCACCTGCTCAGCGATGTTCTGGGCGGTCATTTTTTCCTGAGGGGTTTTCACAAAGCCGGACAAAAGCACAACGCCGTAGAGACTCTCCACCACGATGCAGGTTGCGCCCGCTTCATTAATGTGCGCGTAACGGGTTTTGATGGTTGATGTGATAACACGGTCATCGTTGACCGGGATGGCGGCAGTTTTCCGGTCAAGTGTGGTGGCGCAGCCCGAGGCGCCCAGCAGGACAAAAGCCCCAACCGTTGCAATGATTCTTGCTCGCATATAGCAAACTCTCTCTACAGAAATTCCGAAGCGACTCGGCAGACGTTTGCGCTTCGCCGATTATTTTTGTATTGGCGATGCAGGGCCCGGCGACGGGTCTACGTATCGAGTATAGGCAAAGGCATAAAAGGGACTCGCTTTTTCGCAACTGAGCGAATTGACGATGAGGTACGGTCGGGTCGCGCCGGGCGAGGCCGTCTCAAGAAGTCTTGGGACCTGACTGGAGAAAACATGATGAGTTTGACGAGATCGAATTGGTGCAACTTTAGCGCCGCGTTGACATTGACGATGGCCAGCGCATTCGCAGCGGCCGCACCCCCTAAAATTGATCACCACGTAAAACTGACGGCGGAGAATTCCGTCATCGGCAATTTCCCCGCGCAAAAGGAGCCAATCCTGACGATTAAATCCGGCGAGACGGTGAAAATCGACACCGGCGGTGGCGCGGGCTGGCGCAACCCGGAGATGGACCCGGATACTTGGTTAAAACAGCACAAAATTCCCGCGAAAGTCTCGGACCCCGCCCTTGCGGAAACCATCGACGTTTGGGCGAATGCGAAGCGCTACGCGGATATCCAACGCGGCCATTTTATCGTCGGCCCAATTGCGGTTGACGGCGCTATGCCCGGAGACAGCCTCGAAATTCGCATTCATTCCGTAACCCCGCGTATTCCCTACGGCACCACTGGCGTCGCTCCCGGCAGGAGTTTGCGCGGGTCGGAGAATCCCAACAAACCACCCGCCCACGTCACCGTGTTCGATATGAAACGCAATGTGGGTTTATTCGTGCCCGGTGTTGAAGTGCCCTTGGAACCCTTTATGGGAATCATGGGTGTGCAGCCGAAACCCTCCGACGGCCTCAATCATCCCAGTGCCCCGCCCGGAGATTTCGGCGGTAATCTGGATCTGCGCGATCTGGTTGATGGCACAACGCTCTACCTGCCGGTATGGGTAGCTGGCGGGCGCTTTTACACCGGCGACGCACATGCGGCCCAGGGCGACGGCGAGATCAGCGGCACCGCCATTGAAACCGCCAATACCGTGGTGCTGACCTTTATTCTGCATAAAGGCACCGGCCTGAAAATGCCGCGGGCGGAAACCCCCACGCATTTCATCGCATTCGGTTTGGACGAGGATCTGGACAATGCCATGCAGGAAGCGGTGGATGAAATGATTGCCTATGTAAACGAAATCACTGGCTGGAAAGGCGACTCTCTGGCCTATGCGCTGGCGAGCATGGCGGTGGATTTTGAGATCACCCAGATAGTCGATTACACCAAAGGCATTCACGCTAAAATCCCGAAGGCATTATTCAAGGATCTGAAAAAAGACTATTGGTACAAACCCTGACGTGCTACGGATGCGGCTGCTGTTCACAGGCTGACAGCAGCCGCACCGCCCTCGCCCGCAAAGCCTCTTTAATCCCCGCTGGTTCCAGCACCGTAAAATCAAATTGCAATTGGGCCAGCCAGCTGGCAAACCATTCGAAGCTATCCGTATTGGTGTCCAGCAGCAACCCGTCCTGATGAGGCCGGAATAATGCTTGGGCATCGGGGCAAAAAGTAAAAGCGTTGGCTGCGGTTTCCGCATCGGTGTGCAGAACGACAAGTACCCGGTGATTCGACTCCATGCTGTTGAGGCTTTGCCGGAAATGCTCCGCCACATCAAAGCCCACGGGGCGGGTGAAATAGCGTGGCAGAAGTTGCGCGCCGCTGATTCGATCCAGGCGAAATGAGCGCATTTCCCCACGCAGATGGCAGTAGCCAGTCACATACCAGCGACCGCTCTGAAACAGCAGGCCGTAGGGGTCAGCTTCCCGGTGGATGGCGTCCTGATCGGGCCGATGGTAGGTAAAACCAATGGTCTGTTCATCCCGCACCGCGCGGGTCAAGGTCAATAGCAGTCGGTCATCAAGCAACTGCGCCGGTCGCGGCAGCATCAGTTTTGTCGTTTCGCTGACGGCGCGAGCGCGCCGCTTCAAACCGTCCGGCATGACGCGCTCCAGTTTGGCTTGCACACTTTCAATGGCGGGCGCGGCTTCCGCCAGCCCCAATTGGCGCGCCGCCAGCAATCCCAGCGACACCGCCATCACCTCTTCATCGGTGAACATCATCGGCGGCAATTTAAATCCCGGCACCAACATGTAACCGCCGTAGCGGCCCTGCTCGGTGGTGACCGGTACACCCATATCTTCCAGCACGGTGATATAGCGCCGCACCGTGCGCCGATCGACGCCCAGCTTGTCGGCAAGCTCCGCACCGCCGAGCCTTCTGTGGCTTTGCAGCAGCTCCAACACGGTGAGGACGCGGGAAATAGGTCCCGTCATAAGGCCTCCGCAAAGGCTATCGCTAAACGAAAGCCAGGATCCTATCAAACTAGGACGGGTTCCACCCTATATCGGGAATATTCTGCTCCGGCAAACAAGAAATCACCCGGATAGGAGATTAACCATGGCAAAAATGACGTTCTATACACACCCCTGGTCACGCGGTCGCATTGTGCGCTGGATGTTGGAAGAAGTTGGCGCAGATTACGAAGTGGTGGTGAAGGAATTTGGCGGAAGCATAAAAGAGCCCGACTATCTGGCGATCAATCCCATGGGCAAAGTGCCCGCTCTGGTGGATGATGGCGTGGTCATTACCGAAGTCGCCGCCATCTGCACCTATCTCGCCGAAAAATTTCCGGAAAAAAATCTCGCGCCGCCAATTGGCAGCCCGGCTCGCGGCACTTATTTTCGCTGGATATTTTTTATTGCCGGTCCGCTGGAAATGGCAACGACGGCGAGAGCTTTCAATTGGCGTATCGACGCGGAAAATTCACAAGCCGTAGGTTGTGGATTTATCAAGGATACGATCAACGCCATGGAATTGGCCATTCAGAAAGGTCCTTACATTTGCGGCGATCAATTCACCACCGCAGACTTGCTGGCGGCCAGTTATCTAGGCTGGGAAATGCAGCAGAAAAATATAGAGGAGCGCCCCGCGTTCCGCGAATATTTGCAGCGCATGGATAATCGTCCCGCCGGCCAGCGCGCCACTCAATTGGACGATGCACTGGTCAAAAAAACCGAGCCGGCGTAAATAACAAAAGGCAGCACATGGGTGCTGCCTTTTTTCTTTTACAGCCCTTGTCCACCGGACGCTTCAATTCTTTGCGCATTTATCCAACCTGCGCCTTCATCGAGAATGGCAGCAACCGCTCCGCCAATGTCATCCGGCAAGCCTACGCGCCCGAGCGCGGTGGCGTTTGCTATGTGTTGATTCAACTCTTGATTGTCCCTCACCACTCCGCCACCGAAATCGGTTTCGATTGCGCCCGGTGCCAAGGTGTTGACACGAATCCGCCGGGGCGCCAATTCCTTCGCCAAATAAAATGTCAGCGCTTCGACAGCGGTTTTCATAATGGCGTAGGCGGAATATCCGGGCATGGCCATGCGGGTAAGGCCGGAGGAAATATTTAATATGCGCCCTTCATCCTTGATCAACGGCAGCAATGCCTGGGTCAAAAAATACGGCGCTTTTATGTGCTCGTCCACCATGCGATCAAAATCCACTTCCGTGGTTTCTGCATAAGGTTTAAAAATTCCCGTGCCGGCGTTATTGATTAGATAATCGAAGTGCGTCGCGCTCCATTCTTTTTGCAACACACCTCGCACCGCCTGGACAAATTCCGGAAAATTCCCGCTTTGGCGAATATCCAATTGCAAAGCGACGGCTTTTCTTCCCATGGCGGTAATTTCCGCTACCGTGGCCTGTGCTTCGCTCTGCTTGCTATGGTAGGTCAGGATGATGTCCCGGCCTTTGGCGGCCAGTGTCAGCGCCATGTTTTTACCAAGGCCGCGACTGCCACCGGTGATCAGAACAATTTTGCTGGGGCTGCTCATAAAGGTCTCCTTCGGTGAAGTGAAAAGCACTATTGCTGTGGATTCAGATTACTCCCGGACGTACAGGTGAAATATGCCCGCTTCTCCAGGTTGATTGCCTGATTCTCCAAACACTCTATAAAACCACTGGCATTCGGCATTCTGGCGGCCTATCGTAAGCTGACAAAACCTCCTGGTAGTACGCGATGAATGCCTCTCAATTAGAAACCCTCAAAAACCTGCTTATACAAAACTCCAAGCGAGAGGGGATTACGCCTACCCCGATACCGGGCGTGGAGATCTTTACGGCACATGCAACCACCACGCCGCTGCCCGTCGTCTATCAACCTAGTCTGTGTGTGCTGGCGCAGGGTGAAAAGCAGGTATTTATGGGCAAGGATGTATTCACCTATAAGGCGGGACAATTCCTGGTGGTCACCGTGGACTTACCGCTGCACAGCCAGATTACTCATGCCAGTGCAAATGCGCCTTATCTGCTTTTGAAGGTCAATATGGATTCGGCGTTGATTGCCGAACTCCTTCCCCATACACAAACGGAAAAGCCGGTGAGCCCAAGTGCTGAAAAAGGTTTGTTTGTCGGTGACATGGAAACCAGCACCGCAGATGCGGCGATCCGCTTGGCGGAATTAATGACGACACCGGAACATATCGCGGTATTGGCGCAACAGACCAAACGCGAATTGTTTTATCGCCTGCTGCGCGGGCGCTTCGGAGCAGTGATCGTCAGGATGGCCGTCAAAGACAGTCATTTACAGCGCATCGGCAAAGCCATCCAGAACGTCAAAGATGAATTTCATCGCCCCCTGAGTGTGCCTCATCTGGCGCAAATTGCCGGGATGAGCGTCTCATCATTTCACGAGCATTTCAAAAGTGTTACCGGCCTGAGCCCACTGCAATATCAAAAATCCATTCGTCTGCTCGCCGCACGGAATCTGCTGGCGGCGGAAAATCTGGACGCGGCAACAACGGCTTACCAGGTCGGCTACGAAAGCCCTTCACAATTCAGTCGGGAATATGCGCGCATGTTTGGCAATCCACCGGGAAGGGATGTCAGCCTGTTGAAGCAGAATGGAAATTGGCAGGCGCTATAAAAGAATCAGAATCAAGCGTTGAGTCCGCGCGGCAGATTTAGCCGCGCAGAACTTTTGGTATTGCGCAATAAATCCAACCGCCGCATCTATTGTTCATGCGGCGGCGGTGATGGCTTGGGTTGATTGCACTCAAAAAATACGTGGGGATGGCAAGGAGGACCCGGGCGGATGTGCACATGGGTCGCACGGAATTGGGCCTCGCTCACATAGCTACCTTCGACATCCACCTCAATCGCTTCACCTTCGCGATTGCGCAGCGCCGTCCACTCGTGTTCCGGCGCTTCTGTGGCATCGATAAAAACATCGCCGATATAGAAGCTGCGGTCGTCGCTCACTTGCGTGACGACGCCGCGCAAACTTCCCGCGGACCCGCGTCAGTGTCGCGCCGTGTGATGCGAGTGGCCTGCAGAATATTGCCGTCACTCACCGCAAAAACTTCCACCTCTTCACCACTGCGCAAATTCTCGAAATTGAAGTGGCGTTCCATGGAGCGGGATTCATCCTTGAATTGGGTATAACGCGTAACCTGAAACTCCAGGTCGCGCAGAATAAAGGTTTTATTGGCCAAGTCGATATTCGTCACCGCACCTCTGAAGCGCTCGGTATTGAGCGGCTTGATGCGGATGCGCTCCGCCTTTAAAACACCTTCGATCAAGGATCCGAAAGCAACTACCTGGGCGCCGGTTTCAATTTCATTCAGGGTGCCGTTTTCAATGCGCGCAGTGCGTATGTCCACCCGCACACCCTGCAGGGTAAATTCCTCACTGGCGAGCAAATTGCGAATTACACCTTCAAGACTGACGGAGCGGCCATTTTCTATGGCCTTGGCAATAAATTCGATATGTGAGCCTGCAGCGTTTTCCCATCTTCCACCAGGGTTCCCACCACATGCACCCGCCGGCCCATTGCAAGATCCCGCGCAGTGCCGCCGACAAAACGGGCGCCAGCAATCTCCACGGTCAGATTTTTCAGCGTAAATGTCTCAGCCGCTTCATCCACCGTGCTGATATAACCTTCGACTTCCAGAGCGTCGACGCTGATATCGAGATTCTGCTTGGCGATGTAGGTTGCCGTAATCAAACCGTTATCGGTCACAAAACCGCTGACATCGACGCCGAGCCCCGGCGCAAGCTCGGTAAAGGTGGTGCCCACCACCGTTGCGTCCTCGTTGACGTAAACCACCTGCCCCAGGACATATATGGCCTTGCGTCCACTGCCGATTTCGTCGACTTCTTCAATGACACCACGCAGCACGCGTTCGGCGCGAATTTTTTGTGCCACGCCGGTTTTGCCGTTGGAATCAATTTCGCCGACGACATCCACCACCATGCCTACGACAAGCTCTTCCTCATTCGCCGCTTCACCAGCAATTTCTACTTCCGCGGTATCTGTATCGAAATGCACACCATTGACATAAATGCTGCCAAATCCGGAAACCGTACCGTACACCGAGGCCAGCTCAACGCGGTCACCTGTCCCTTCGATGCCGGCGTGTTCAGTTTTGGACTCACAACCACTGAGCAAAAATGCGCCTATCAAGAAAAATCGCGATATGTTTTTCATTGGTTTTTTTTCTCTCCGGTTTCGTCGGGGCTGGGGCCTTCGAGGTAATAAACGCCCACACCGACGCGGAAAAGCGGTTGAGCGGCAGAATCCGATTGGTTCTTTTGTTCGAATTCGCTCAACCATTCGTTGATTTGCAGAAGCAAGCGCCTCGCCCTGTTCACGACAGCGCTGGCGGATGATGTCTAGATCTTCCGCAGAAACATTGTTGTACGACACAGTGCGCTGCAGAAGCGGACCCGGCGCTTCACGACCTATGTTGTGGTCCATGGTTTTTAACAAGTCCGCTGCGGCCGTACCGAAAATGCGTAGGTTTTCCCGCATGTCGGCAATGGGCACATACGCACTCACCATCAGGCGTACCTGATCGCCATCGCGCTCGACAGCATTGATGCGCACCAGCTCGTCGAGCAGCGCTCGCACCGGAACATCACTGGAATACTCTTTCGCCAGCGTCGTAAAGCTATCGCTTAGCGTGGGCTGGTCCTCCACCAGCAGCGGTTTCGGGTTGCCGGCGCCATCGTGGAAACGCGCATCATTGGTCCACCCGGTAATAACCCGGGCGGCCGGATTGGGCGAATCCAGGCTCTGATCCGACAACGGGTGCGGCTTGTCCTTCAGCTTGGCGATGTCTTTACGGTTGATCCCGGTGAGCACCGCCGTGCGCGAATGACTGGGCTTGCGGCCGGGCAGGGAAAACTCCTCCTCCGCTACGTCCACAAACACATTCCGAGCAACATCGGAAAATGCCCGGTACGACATTCCGTGCCGCATCAACAGCCGGACCATAGGCCTCAAAACCTTGTAAAGCGCCCGCGAAAGCGCCTGGTGTGCAGAACTCGTCATACCCAGTGATTACCAACGGCGAATGCCAAACCTCATATGAACCGGCGCCAATTATGGGACAAAAATGTCAAAAATTGGCGCCACCAGAATACTTTTGTGATCCAGTCGTAATTCTTTCGTAAGAATTTGGGATTATAGTGTCAAAACCAAGCCGATATCAGGGGGTATGTTTCGGCGCGGTATCAATCCCAAATCCGTCTTTAGCAGCGGATCAATGTCATTAGGAGAAACAAGATTATGTTCCTGAAAAAAGCATTGGCAATGGCCATTCTCGCCGCGCCCATCGCGGTGATGAATGGCTGCGGCGGCGACAATTCCACCGCCGGAACAACTACGAATTCGGTGCCATTCTCACTGGCTCTGACCGACGGCCCGGTAGATTCAGCGACTGCGGTCGTTATTGAATTGACCGGCGTGTCCATCAAGCCCAAAGGCGCCGAAGCCATAGTTGTCGAGTTTGAAACTCCCCGCAGCATCGATCTGTTGCAGTTGCAGGAAGGCGCGGTCACCGACCTGATCAACGGTTTGGAACTGGAGCCCGGCGATTACGACGGCATTCATCTGCAAATCAACGCAGTGAAGGATGATGTGCTGGATTCCTACGTGGAGCTTGAAGACGGCACGACTGTCGAGCTGGAATTGCAGGGCAAAGGCGAGCACGGTCTGCACATCACCAAACCCTTCACTCTGGTGGAAGGCGAGCCGGCTGAGTTCACCATCGACTTCGACCTGCGCAAGTCACTGCTTGAGCGCGACGGCTACATCGTCCTCAAACCGCATCTGCACCTGGTACACAATCACCACGCTGGCCACCTTCACGGCGACCTGGACCCGGCTCTGGTAGCCGATTTGTGTGCCGATCCGTCAGTTGAGCTGGGCGCGGTATACGTTTTTGCCGGCGCGAATGTTGTGCCAACCGACGTGAACGGCAGCGAATCCGATCCTGTTGCCAGCGCTCTGGTGAAACTGTCTCCCAAAGGTGAGTACCACTATCACGTCGGCTTCCTCGAAGCCGGTGAATACACTGTGGCCTACACCTGTGACGCTGCCTCGGACAGCCCGGAAGAAGTCAACGAGCTGACTTTTGCCGTTCTGGAACCTGTCACCATCGAAGAATGTCAAGAGCACGAGCATCCCTTCCCGCCCCATGCACCGCATGAAAAATGGGACGAGAGTGTGTGCGAAGAAATCCTGAACGGCGGATCTGAAGAGCCTACGGAAGAAGAGCCAGCGGAAGAAGTGCCTGCTGACGATGCAGCCACCGAAACCGACGGCACCGAAGCTGAGAACCCGGTTCCACACCGCCACATCCCGCCACATCTGAAAAAGTGGTGTGAAAACGGTGGTCAAGAATGGCATCCAGTGCCAGGCGAAGGTCCCAAAAAGCCAGTTCCCCCGGTTGAAGGCGAAACACCTGTTGAGCCCGAAACTCCCGTTGAACCTGAAACCCCGGTCGATGGCGAAACCCCGGTTGAGACCCCGGTAGAAGTACCGGTCGAAGCCTAATCCGACGACTGATTTGCCTGATATTCACCTAACTGGCGCAATTGCCAACCCCTCGCTTGCTTGAGCTTCAAGCGAGGGGTTTTTTAACGGCGCTGCGGCGCACCGCTTCCCTCTATACCCACACTTAACCACCTACCCGCTCCTAACCACCCTCCCCACGCTTACTGATTCGCCTATTCATCTCCCGGCAGAACACTCATCCGAACAAGGTTGCGCTTATCCGGCAAGCACTACGCATCAGTTGCGGCCGCGATCGCTGTTCTATAGGCTGATCGGCCTTCAGAGGTGCCGGCCGGGAGACTCCCACTTATTCAAGCTGCGCTGGCCGCTGATTGTGTTACCCCTGCATCACCCATTTCCCCAGAGCTGTATATGAACCAAGCTTCACCTGCCGATCCCTTGCCCAGCAAAGAATTTATTGTGCTTATGGCTGCCATCATGTCCGTGGTCGCGCTGTCCATCGACGCCATGCTGCCGGCGCTGGTCGTTATCGGAGAGGATTTCGGCCTCAGCAATCCCAACCACGCCCAATTCATTATCAGTGCAATCTTCGGCGGCCAAGCGGTAGGGCAGCTGGTGTGCGGACCGCTCTCCGATGCTCTGGGCCGCAAGCGTTTGCTCATGATCAGTTTTGTGGTGTATCTGATTGGGAGCGTGATTTGTTTAGCGGCTAACAATCTGGAACAAATGCTGGTCGGCCGATTTATTCAAGGATTTGCCGGCGCGGGCCCTTACATCTCGACCATCTCCATCATCCGCGACCGCTGCAGCGGTTATGCAATGGCACGCATCATGTCTCTGGTGATGATGATTTTTATTATGGTACCCGTCATAGCACCCACCCTCGGGCAATTCATGTTATTGCTCGGCTCTTGGCGGCTTATTTTCGCGCTCTTATTTTGTTACGGGCTCGCCATTATGCTGTGGAGCTTTTTACGCCTGGAGGAAACCCTCCCACCCACTCGCCGCGTGCCATTTTCCGCCGCCAATATCAAACGCGGGGCTTTTACCGTACTCACCAACCGCACAACCGTGAGCTACATGATATGCGCAGGCTTAGTGTTCGGTGCATTGATCGGCTATTTAAATTCCTGCCTGCAAATATTCCAGGGCATCTATGCCGTGGGCGATGCCTTCGCGCTCTATTTTGGCGCCCTGGCGTTTACGCTCGGCCTCGCATCCTTATCTAATTCCCGCCTGGTGCGCCGGTTCGGGCCGCGTTCGATTTGCATCACGGCGCTGGTGTGCTTCTCCACATCCTCTGCGCTTCTGCTGTGCGCCCAGTTTTTTTATTGCCGTCCCTATCTGGCTCTTTATGCTCTACGCCGCCATTATTTTCGCCTGTTTTGGTTTGCTGTTTGGCAATCTGAATGCCCTGGCCATGGAACCTATGGGGCATATTGCGGGAATCGCCTCCGCGCTGATCGGCGCTACCTCTTCATTGATTTCCATTTCGACTGGTACCCTGATCGGACAACTGTTTAACCAGACACTGATTCCCTTGGTGGGCGGTTTCCTGATTTTGGGTCTCCTCGCCCTGGGAATCGTATCTGTGGTGAAACCTGAGAAGGCTCCCGCGCGAACGTCCGAAGCCTAACCCGTTCCATAAGAATTCCCTTTCGTGCTATTCCCTCGCCTCTGCGGACGAGGGAATAGCGTGCCTATATCCTCTCCTTTGGCAAAAAAAATGCGGGCCATGCCCGCTTTTTTTCTTGAATGATCAAAGCCGCTAAAGCGGCACTCTATCAGTCCGGAATTTCCACCAACACCGCAAGACCGGCCGACTGCGGCACAGTCTCCCCCGTCGGAATATAACCAGTGGTAAAAATTCCGTAGCTTGCCGTTGCATTCCAATAGCCCTTAAGACGCAGAGCGCCATTGGGATCGGCAATATTCAGGGTTGCTGCGCCATTCGCCGCGATCTGAGCGGTCACAGCGCGGTCGCTTGCGCCGATTACACCAGACACTATCTGAGCACCCATATTAGCTTTAACCAAAGTGCTCTGGCTCAGCGCCGCTGTACCGGCGGTGTTACTGGTCCACGTCAACACCGAATCAAAACGGGTATTGGTCAAACGCCATGCTTTGCCGCGGAATTCCGTATCCAGGAACATGACCCGGTAGCGTTTATTGGCTAGGTTTGGTGTAGCCGCAGGCAATTTGACAAAAAGTGTCTGGCTGAAGCCCGCTTCCGTTTCATCTTCGCCATTGGATTCGCCAAAGGCTGCAAAATCGGCCGTGTCATTGAAATAACCATCGGTAGGCTCACCATTAATCGATAGCTGGCCGTCGGCAGCGATTGCAAACGTCAGGTCCTCTGCCTCCGCTGACTCAACATGTGCTTCAACTTCTCCAGAAGAGTTACGACTGATGCGATTGCGTTCAGCCGCGCTGTAATCCAGTGAACCTGCAGCAAATTCCAGTAGATTGGCTTCCGTTTCAATTTCCATATGGCCGTTGGCCGTCATAATGACACCGAGATAAACCCGGCCGAACGAGCCACTCACGGCACTGGTGGTCATGTCGGTTGGCGCTTTGAAAAACACCTCGAGCCCGCGGTTGACCTTCTTCACCTTCAACGGCATCCGGATTCAGCGCATCTTTCTCGCCGTCGTTATTCGTATCGATGGTCGCATAGCGCACTGAGGCTTCCTGATTCAACTGGAAGAACAGATTCTGATCCCGGACTTTCTGTAGACGATAAGTCACCGGCGGCCAGCGCCAGGCAAAATCCCCATCGATTTCTTCTTCAAACTCACCTTCGATCACCAGGGCATTCGAGCTGTTGAAAGCGGCGGAAAAGGTTTCGGATTTTTTCCTCCATATCGACTGAATAATTAAAGCCATGGATCTGTTCATCATTGCCGTGCAGGCTGCCCCATGCGGACTCTTCTCCGAGATGTTCCACTTCGACGGAGCCATCGGCGTTGCCAGTGAAAACAAAATTCGAACGCCACAGATCGACAGCGAAAGTGCCAGAGGAGTATACCTTGGAGTCATGCAACGCCAATTGCATAGACGCGCTGCGATACGTCCCCGAAATGTTGCTCGCATTGCCCGGCTCCGCCTGAATCACCTCGATCTGACTTTCAATATATTCACCAACAGACGCCTCGAGCTGCTCAAACAGAGTGGAAAGATCACTGCCGGCAGTGAGATCGAACTGTTCAACACGGCCAGATAATTTCACTACAGCTGAAGGCTCGAGTACTTTGAGGTCGGTTTCATTTTCAATGAATTTACGCAAGATAAACTCGGAGGTCGGAGAAATATTCACCGCCTCCTGCACGACCTGTGCACGCATTTCGCTGTTGCCAGCTCCGGTAATGCGCACCACCAGATCGCCCGCCAGATTTACTCCCGTAGGCAGTGTGAGCATATAACTACCATCGATGGAGGTAACAGTTTGCGCGAGCACATCACCAACTTGATCACCCGAGTTGTCGATGCGAATCAGTTCGACTGTCGCACCTCTGACAGGCTCAAGACCGCTAATTGCCGCAGCAACGTCACCGACGATAAATTTCATAACAAACTGGAGCAAACTGAAATTTTTGAATTGGGTAACGGCATCGGCTGGCGCAGTTACGATACCGCTGACTTCAATCCCCGGCTCCCCGCCACTTGAACTGGACGATGAAGAACTCGAGCTGGAGCTCGAAGAGGCACTGCTGCTTGATGAACTCGAACTCGCAGAACTCGATGACGAACTCGAGGAAGAGCCTGCTACTTGACGAAGAACTGCTACTTGACGAAGAACTGCTACTTGACGAAGAACTGCTAGATGAACTCGAGACAATCACTCCGCTGGACGAGCTCGCTGATGAGCTTGAACTGGACGAATTAGATGAACTGGAGCTGGAACTCGAAGAAGAACTGCTTGCTACCGCTCCATTGGAACTGGACGATGAGCTTGATGAACTGGAAGAGCTCGATGAAGAACTTGAGCTGGAGCTGCCGCCGGGATTATCGCGGTGTTTTGAATCCGAGCTGCTGCAACCAAACAGCAGAGTCGTCATAGACAAGGCCAAAAAAAGCTTGTGAAGCATCAAAAACTCTCCGTACTCAAGGGGAAATTCCTGTCAGCCGACGAGGTGGCCATCAAAAATTAACGCATATTTTTGACGCGACAAATTTTTATCAAAAATTGCAAGATGATATGTCAATTTATTGACTGCCTACGCTGACAGCATTGTTTGCCGATTGAGTATAGGAAACTTCGAGGAAATTGCCGGCTGGCGGAACACCAGACGAGCTATTAAGAATTGCCCAAGAGATAGGTTAGCGGCGAACACAAAGCAAAACGAGCGGCATTACGCCGCCCAAATGATCTGGAGAAATTCAGACTTGATCTGCCACGATGGCACGAAATTAGGAAGCGCTTACTTGCAGAAATTCAGACTTGATCTGACAGTTACCGGATTTTCAAGGGTGACTGTCAGGTCAAAATCAGCTTACTCCTTTTTAAATTGCGGCATCTCTTCCACGTCTTCAGACATGCCTTTTCCTTCACTCATGTTCCTTGCATTTTCCACTCTGACACCCAAATCAAATTTGCCTGATTTGTAACCGCGCTCATAATCGGAACGCAGCTCTTCAGGGCAGCTTTTGTTCATGGGTTTCTTTGTATATCCGCGGTCATAGCCGTTCTGGTGTGTGCAATGCTCGACCATACCTTTGGAATACCCGTCGATGTATGCTTGCATGGCACCCGCCTCCAGCCGATCACCACAGCCATCGCGATACGGATCAAATTGTCGGACGGATTCACCGGCTTGAGCGGTTTCGTAACCGAATTTGCCCCAATCCAAGCCACTACAACTGACCCGTTTAACGTTGCCACCACATCCCGCCAAAAGGCCTGCGCATACCACTGCCGATATTATCCACTTCGTCATTTGGAGCTCTCCTCTATTGGTTTTACCGCTTTGTTTTTATCCACTTTTGTTTCGATTGCATCAACTCTGGGTTTTGAGGATATTTTCCAGAGTTTCTATATTGTCTTTCAGGTGCGCCATTTCGGGAAATTTCTGCATAACGGCGCGCAGCTGCGTGAGTGCCGCACTGTAATCCTGCATCTGAATATACAATTGCGCGCGCCCCAACAGCGCCTGCTTCTCGACTCCTGCAACCGATTCCGCACGCATGTAGATCAGCTCAGCTTCCACGTACACTTTTCGCTGCGTCAGGAAGTTCCCATAGGCCACAAGAGCGCTGCCACTGGCTGGATTTAACTCCAACGCCTGGCGAAATGCAGTTTGCGCTTTTTTATCATCGCCTTTGTGAGCGGCCACCTGAGCCACTTCAACATGATACTGACTTTTTTCATCCTGACTCAGCCGATCCATATTGCGCGAGACAATTTTGAGCATCTGCTCCGCTTTGTCCCACATGCCTTGGCGCGTCAACCACGAAAAATATTCATCGATACCGCTGCCATCGAAATAATTCTGGCGCAAACCTTCATCTAGCAATTCGATTGCCCGGTCATAACTGCCAAGTTGCAAATGCAATTTCGCCAGAGTTTTCAGATTGCGCGGGTCCTTATCTCCCAGTAACGCCGCCATTTCAAGGCTGGTTAATGCGGAGCGATAATTTTCGCTGTTCAATGCGAGTGCTGCCTGATTCAACCAAAGAGCGGGCAGATTCGGCTTACGGCTGATGATGTCGTTCAACAATGCCTGCGCGGACTCGAACATACGTGCTTGCGTCAGCGCCGCCAACAGCCCCTGCTGCCATTGCAGATTATCCGGCTCGAGGGCGGCTGCGCGCTGGTAGCTGCTGATGGCGCTGTAAGCGCCGAATTGTGTGAGGTTCAAATAACCCAGCTGGCCGTGAATCAATGCATCGTCTGAGCCCAGAGCTACAGCGCGGGCGAAATGTTCACGCGCTTTTTGCAACTGTTCCTTTTTTAGATACAACTGACCGAGATCCGCATGGGCTCGGATAAGTTGCGGCATGCGTTTGAGCACGTCCAGATAGGTCGCTTCCGCTTTGTCGTGCATGTCCAGCGAGAAATAGATTTGTGCCTGCAGCATCAACATCGCAGGGCTTAGTTCAATCGAGTAAAACTTTTCTAATTCCGCCAGCACTTCCCGCCGCTTGCCCGCGTCCAGAAGCTCTCTCAGCTGCTCCGCTTTTTCATATTCCGATGTTGCAATTGACGCTTCGCGCTCCTGATACGGCCCGGTGAATTGCGGCAGCACAAATGTCGGCGGGCTGAACTGAATCTCCATTTTTGGAGCGGCCGCGAGGGTGGGTATTGCAAGCAACACCGCAATACCCGAAAACGCGGATTTCTCCAGCCTATTCCAGAAACCTGTTCCTAGCCGCATACATCCATATCCTCGATCATGTTCTATTAATAAAGACGAGCGTGTAGAGATAAATAGCTTGAACCGGGCGCCCATTTTTTGGTGGGAATCGTAAAGCGCGAGTCATTTATCGCTTTGCGGATCACATCCACCATTTCGGGGTACACGGGATCAATGATTTTTTTACGTAAGCTTTGCCCTGTTGATCAATGATGATCTCAACTTTGGTGGTCACCCGATCGATGCCCCTCTCGCGCATTTGACGGGGAAATGCAATGCGGTTGTTGGATAGGAGACGGGGGACGCTGTCCAGCTCCTTAACCTCCACCATCGGAAAATCCACACTCAAATTAGAGCTGAGATCAAACTTGTCGCTATCGAATTCCGGCTTTTCCACGCGCACAAGATTATCGAGGGAAAGGCTGGGATTGGCGGAGTAAGTCATGGGGGCGCCGCCGCCAGTTCCCAATAAATCCATACTCGGATTGGGTGATGAGGAGGCCTGTTGCTGTTGCACAATCGGCGGCGGAGGCTCCGGCGGTGGTGGCGCCGCCACATCCACGTTTCTCACCGTCAGAGTGTCGGCCTGCCTATCAGATGGAATTTTCACCATCAAAATTAACATTAACAACGCGCATGTGAGCAACACGCTGGACATCCACGGCAGCACACGCACCAGCAGACTTTTTTCTTCACGGGTGCGGACAAATGCAGGCTATTCATGTGCAGTTGCAATATTGATGCTTTCGATACCAGCGAGCTTAGCCTGGTCGATCACTTTGACCAGCAATTCAGTCGGTACGCGTTTATCAGCCTGTATTACCAATGGGCGCGAGTTGGATCGGCTCAGTTGCAGAAGCGTTGCGCGCACGCCATCCACGCCAATATTGGTGCCGCCATAAAAAACCTCCCCGCTGGAGGTAATCGCCAGGAGGTAAACGGATTTTTGCAGCTTTTGTGCCGATACAGCCGTGGGTTTTTCCACATCGACGCCGGTTTCGCGCACGAATGCTGTTGTGACGATAAAAAATATCAACAGGATGAAAACCACATCCAGCAAAGGCGCCAGATCAATCTCCTGGCCTTTGGCCTCGTCAATCTTTTGTTCGATTGAGGATCTCATGCTCGCTCCTTATCATCCAGTTCCGCCGCTGGTGACTTAGCAACCCGGCCAGCAATAAACCAGGTATAACCAAAACCAGTCCTAATTGAGTCGTAAAAAGCGCATCACTGATGCCGCCAGTTACCAGCTCCTGGAGAGCGAGCCCTCCATCTCTGGCCATGCCGATAAATGTCGCGGTCAACCCAGTAATCGTTCCAAGCAGACCGAGCAATGGCAGAGCCGCCAACATCTGGCGAATGCTTTGATGCCAGTATTGTGTCGCTTCGAACCAGTCTTGATCATGGCGCTCCACAAAGCAAAACCGAATGAGCAGACCGTAACAAAAAAGCGCCACCACCAACGTTGCCCACACCACCGGGTTGTCCAGCAGTGGCCATGATTCCGTCAGGGCATCCATCATTCCGAAAACACCTGTTAAGCGAAGGAAATCTTGCTGATTTTAATGGCGAAATTTTCCAGCTGGTGAGTGTGGCTCTTGATCTGGCGCGTCAACAACGCACTCACAATCAAAGAGGGAATTGCCACAATGAGCCCCAACTCGGTGGTGATCAAAGCTTCGGAAATTCCACCCGATACCGTGGCAGCATCACCGGAGCCGAATATCGTCATCATTTTGAATGTTTCAATCATTCCGGATACGGTGCCCAACAGACCCAATAGCGGCGCAACCGCGGCGCTGGTTGCCACCACGCCCATGTATTTCTCCAGAACATGTTTGTTTTCCATAAGATTCGCAACCAAAAGATCGTCGCGCTGCTGGGAAACCGGATTGGCCAAGGCAATTTCGACAAGCCTGCGCTGGATCGCACCGGCATTGGCATAAGCATTTTTAGCTTCGCCGGAAAGTTCGTCCGGCGATCGGCTCCGCACACCTTGCAGCTTACCAGCAAGCGTGTCATCCACTTTTGGCAAACGGAAGAATTGACTCGCCTTTAAAATGCCGATCAAAAGTGAAATCAAACCAAAAAATACGATCGGTATTGCCCATACGCCACCTTTTTTTAGATAGCTGAGCAAATTGTCTCCGTGATTACGCAACTGTATGGCGTTACCGAGAGTGGGATCGAAAGGATAATAACCGCTGCCTTCCGCGCGCAAAGTCCACACATCTTTTTGTGCCGCGGAATCGAGAATATCCAGAATATAAGGTTCGAGGCCCGGTTCCCGCATCAATAAACCGGCGATACGAGTCTCCTCCTCGAGAGCAATTTCCACCGGGCCCAATTTGAGCACCGGAGCTTCAACGACCTTACCCTGCTGATTGACCAACCGCAGCGGTTGCCACGCGGGATCCAGCGCGGCTTCCACGCGGCGCACAATTGAATCGAGCGGCTGATGCTGATCCGTTTTGGCAATCCGGAAAGTATCCTGATAATGGCGCAGCATATGGGATTGATAATTGCTCTGAGTCTCCCATTGCTCCACACGCTCTTTTAATTTTTCGAGGCTCAGTACCTGCTCGTCGGTAAGGCGCTGTTGCACGGCGACTTTCGCGCGGGCATCGATGATCTGGCGCTCTCGTTGATCCAGTTTTTCCGCGTAAGCGCGGCTTTTGTCACTGATTCGGAGCTGCAAATTCTGCAATTCCGTTTTGGCGCGACTGATGCGCTGCATCAACTCCGCGTCGACCGATGACTGCGCAGAAGCAGCTGCGGAAAAAAAGCCAATAGAAAACTCACAACACCACATCGGAAAAAAGCAAATCCGCGCACTTTTGCAGTCCTTATTATTGATTGATCTTCACTGGTAAAGAGACAAAATCAGCGGCAGTAGGATTTTGCAGCATGCCGTAAACCTCGGTGATCTGAGCTGCGTGCAGAGGTTTGCCAATTTCTGCGCTGGCCGCCTCCCCGTGCCACCATTTCCATCCCTGGGGAGTAGCGCGACCATAACCATAGAGCTTGCCATCATCACTGACATACCATCCCTGCCCCACCCCCCAGATAGATCTGATTGACCTGCACAAGGAGGGAATTTTGTCCTTCGCCGTCTATGTTGAGTTCGCCCCGGTGCAGTGCGATTCGGCTGTCAAATTCCTCAGCCATTTTAAAAAGAGTCAGCATCCGCTCAAGCTTTTCGCTGTTGCTGGCGGCGTCTTCCGCCACGAAATCAATCTGGGTTTGCCATTCTGTTTGGAGAGGGGGTGGAAGGCGCGGCATCAAGCTTCTGATGCGCAAATGAGTCTTTTTTAAGTTGCTCCGTCATTGACGCTTGTTCTTGCTCAAGCGTCTCCTGCTTCTGCAGCAAATCCGCGCGCCGCTGATCAACATCGCTCACTGCCTCAACCCTTTGCGCGGCGACTTCATTCAAGCGGCGCAATTCAATATCCATCAGGTTGAGGCGCTGCTCCAGATCCTGTTCACGCAAGTTCCAGCTGGATTGCAGCTGGCCTTTTTGTATTTCCAGGTTCAACCAATCATCCATTAATTGGTCTGGTTTTACGGCTGGCTCGGCAATAGCAAAAACAGGGGTTGCTGCAACAATTATCCAGAAAATTCGCTTCATAGCGTTCCATCGAAAGTATTGGACAAAAATTAATACGGCACACAAAGACGCAATCAGGGTATAGCGAAAAACACCAAATGCGCAAGAGAGTCCCGCTGACAGGATTTGTCAACACAATATGGCTATGATCCATCAGATTTTATTATTCTTTTTGAGCATTTCATCACGCGTTTCACTTGTTTATGACATCGCCGCGCGACCAGCAAAACAACATAACTGTGGGAGCGGTCCTAAGACCGACCCAAACGCTCTCTCACTTTCTCACCCAACACCAGCATGCATGGTGTAAAGAATAATGTCAGCACCGTGGCAATGGCCAAGCCGCCGGCAATCGCGCTGGATAATTGTGTCCACCATTGGGTTGACGGCGCGCCAAAGCCGAGACTGGGTTGGAGCAGGTTGATATTGACCGCGAGAACCATCGGCATAAGACCCAACACTGTGGTAATGGAAGTGAGCAGAACCGGACGCAATCGCAAGCAACCGGTTTCATAGGCCGCTTCCACCGCGGAATTTTTTTCGCCACGAATCTGATTGTAGGTGTCGATCAGAATAATGTTGTTGTTCACCACAATTCCGGCCAAGCCGATCGTCCCCATTCCCACCATCACAATGCCGAAGGTTTGGCCATTGATCAAAAGCCCCAGCAATACACCCGCCGTTGATAAAACAATTGCCGACATGACCAGAAGAGTTTCGTACCAGCTATTAAATTGAAAAAGAAAAATCATCAACATCATAAAAATCGCGGTGATAAAGGCCGTCGCCAAAAAGGTCGCAGCCTCCTCTTGATCAGCGCTTTCACCAGCGGATTTCACCTGCACTGTTTCCGGTAATTCCGGGGCGCTGGCCAGCAAAGCTTTCAGGCGCTCGGCGACTTGTTGACCGGGCGCGAGATCGGATTTGATGGTGATCGCGCGATTGCCATCGACACGTTTAATAACGCTGGTTTTGGGTGCAGGAGACAGGGTGATGAAATTACTCAAGGGAACCTGGCCGCGTGGCGTATTCACGGTCAGTCGCTCAATCTGATCCAGCGAGCGCCAGTTTTGTGGAAAGCGCACGCGAATATCCACTTCATCACTGGCGTCCTGCGGACGATACTTTGCTAGCAGGAGTCCGTTGCTCACCATCTGCACCGCGTTGCCCACGGTTAAAACATCGGCGCCGAAACGTGCGGCTTCCGCACGATTCACTTCGACGCGCCATTCCACACCAGGCAGGCTACGGTCGTCCTCGATATCGACGAATCCGCCGAGTTTTTGCATTTGCGCGATCAGCATATCCACGGCTTGATCAGCGTCTTCTGGGCTGATGCTAGAGACCACCAGTTCTATCGGTTTGCCGCCAGATGGGCCGCTCTCCTGCTCACGGAATTCCAGCAATATTCCGGGAATATCCCTGGTGAGCTCGCGCATTTCGTCGAGGATCACGCGCGCGCGGCGGCGCTCGTGCCAATCGATAAATTGGAATTGCAGGGTGCCAACAACATCCGGCGGCATTTCACTACTCGCGCCTACCAATGAGCGGGCATACAGCGCTTTAACTTCCGACAAACCTTGCAGGCGACTTTCTACCTGCTGCAGTAATTTATCCCGCTCATAAATGGATAAATCACCGCGGGCGCGCACCCATACCTGGGCGGATTCCGGCTCAACTGAAGGAAAAAATTCAACGCCGTGATTAAAACGCGCATAGGCGAGAAACGTCATTACCACCCCGGCAATCACAACAAAAAAAGTCATTCCCGGCCGGTGCAGACATTTGTTCAGAGCTGCGGCATACCAACGCCCAATGCGACTCACCTGTTCTTCATGAGGAGTGGCTTTTCGCTGTGTGACCGAACCTAGCACCGGCAGAAATATCAAGGCCACAAACAGTGAAGCCGTCAGACAGATAATGACTGTTGCCGGCAGGTATTTCATAAATTGCCCGACCACACCCGGCCAGAACAACAATGGGATAAAAACCGCGAGGGTGGTGGCGGTGGAGGAGATCACCGGCCACGCCATGCGCGTAGAGGCTGCCGCCCAGGCGCGTTTGGGTGGCATACCTTTGGATAAGTTGCGATCGGCCAATTCGGTGATGACGATGGCGCTGTCAACCAAAAGTCCCGCCACCAGAATTAATGAGAACAGAACGATGATGTTCATGGTGTAGCCGATCATCCAGATCACCAGAATACCCGCCAGAAAAGAGCCGGGAATGGTGATGCCCACCAGCATCGCCGAACGCATGCCCATGCTGGCGACAATCAGAATCATCACCAGCACCACGGCCGCGAGCACGTTGTTGAGCAGGTCGGAGAGCATGTTCTCCACCTCCTCGGACTGATCCATGATGTAGTGGACTTCCATACCTGCGGGGAAATGCTGACGCGCCTGCTCCACCACGGCGCGAGCCTGTTCAATGGTGGAAATAATGTTGGCGCCAGCGCGCTTCTTCACTTCCAACACCACAGCGGGCTGGCCGTTGATACGGGCAAAACTGGCAGGATCTTTGAAAGTTCGCGTGATGGTGGCAACATCCTGAAAGACCACGGTGGTATCGCCGTCCACCTTGATGGGCATATTCAGGACATCATCCAGATTCTCGATAACCCCCGGCACTTTCATCGCCATGCGGCCGGCGCCGGTATCCAAACTGCCCGCCGCCACCAGGCGGTTATTGTTGGATACCAGGTTAAACAACTGCAGATAGTCGATGCCGTAGGAATCCAGCGCCTGGGGATTGACGACGATTTCCAGCAAATCCTCCCGATCGCCGCCGATATCCACTTCCAGCACTTCCGCAATACCTTCGATATTTTCCTGCAGACGCCGCGCGATATAGACCAGTTCGCCCTCGGAAACCGGCCCGGCGAGACCTATGGATAAAACCGGAAACAGCGCCACGTTAATTTCGTTGACCGATGGCTCGTCCGCCTCACCCGGCAATTTTGCCCGCGCATCATCCACCTTGACCCGCACATCCTGCAGCGCCTTGTCGGCATCAAAACCGGCGTCAAATTCCAGCATGATCGAGGCATGCCCTTCGTTGGCGATGCCGGTCATCTTTTTAATCCCTTCGAGGGAGCGCAATTCATGCTCCATCGGGCGCACCAACAGGCGCTCGGCGTCCTCCGGGCTGATGCCGTCCAGCGTCATGGAGACATACATCATGGGGATGGCAACGTCGGGGTTGGCTTCCTTCGGAATCGCCTGATAGGCCGTCAGTCCCGCGATAAAGATAAAAATCAGCAGCGTGGTGACCGCACGCCCGCGGCTGATCGCCGCTTCTATAATCGCCTTCATTCCGCGGCCTCGCGGAGATCAACCTGCTGGCCGGGACGCACGAAGCCCGCGCCCTGGGTGATAATCCGCACCCGCTCCGGCAATCCCGCCACTATGGCGCCATTGCCCTCGATACTGACCACCTGCACTGGATTGAATACCGCCTCGCTGTTTTCGTTCACCACATGAACACCCAAACCACCCTCTGCATTCAAGCTGAGCAGCGCTGGTGACACCCGGTGCGCGCTGACTGACTCTTGCTGGATACGCAAGGTGGCGCTGGCGCCGGCCACCCGCCAGAGCTCCGGGTTGGCGGCCTGGACTTCCACGTAGAAACTGCGTGTCGCCGGGTCGGCCGCCAGGCTGACAAATTGCACCTGCCCTGCCATTTCGCGACCATCCAACAGCTTTATAGTCGCTCGCTGGCCGGGCCGGATCTCACCGGCCTGCAACTGCGGCACCTGCCCGCTCACCCGCACACGCGATGCATCCACTACCGTCATCAGGATTTCCCCCGGCTGCACCAGTTGTCCGACTTCCACATAGCGGCGATCAACGCGACCGTTAAATGGCGCCTTCGGCTGGCTGTAGTCCGCCGCCAGTTCCGCTGCTGCCAACTCGGCCTGGGCGCGGGCGAGTTCACTTTCCAGTCTCACCAGCTCGGTTTGCGAGATCAGCTTATCGGCCGTCAAGGTGCGGCCTCCCTCCAGCTCTTTTTGCCGCAGGCGAACATCAGCGCGCATCTGCGCCAGCTTCTGACTGCGCCCCTCGTCCGACAGTTTTAACAAGGCCGCGCCAACAGCGACCTCATCGCCCTGCTGCTTCAACAACTGTTCCACCCGACCCGCGACCTGCGCCCGCACATCCACTTGTTGCCAGGCGGTGATACTCCCCTGCACCAGCTGTTCACGCGGTACCGAGGTTGCCTCCGACCAGCGCACTTCCACCTCGGACAGCCCCTGCTGCGGCTTGACCTGCTCCCCCGGCGGCGTTTCCCGCGCACTTTGCTTATCCCCGATGAGCAGCCAAAGCGCCAAAACCACCGTGATGATGACGGCAATAAGCGGAGGGGATGGAGGCCAGGTGAAGTGCTGACGGAGAGAATGAAACATCAATCGAACCCTTGGAGAATTGAGCGACAGGTCGCAACCTTACGATGACGGAGGTGTTTGAACAAGCTGGAAAAATACGGAATTTATAATGAAGGTTGCAGATAGGACGTCGGCTGGATAGGCAAAAAAAGAGGGACCTAAGTCCCTCTGCGATTTTGACGGTATAGATCAGCGATCAGGGCGCGACGGCTCGGCCTGTGGTGGGGCTGATACGGCCGGGGCACAAGCCTCTGGATTTGAGGTTGGCCGCAATCTGCGGAATGGCCTGCAGGGAGTTGTTCTGATTTTCGTGCATCAGAATAACCTGACCGTTCTGCAAACGACCTGCGGCAGAAACGATGTTTTGGACGCTGGCGCCGTTCCAGTCCTGCGAGTCCACGTCCCAAGTGATGGCATACAAACCAAGCGCCGATGCCGCCTGACGGATGGTGGCATTAAGCGTGCCGTAGGGCGGACGGAAGATTGTCGGCTTGGGCGCGCCGGCGTTCTGGATCGCTTGAATGTCCCGGCTCAACTGGTCGGTCACCTGCGCGGAGCTGTAGTTGCCCATGTCCACATGGTTGAAGCTGTGGCTCTGCACCTCTCCCACTTGCAACATCTGCTGAATCGCGTTGCGATTATTGCCGATAGCGCTGCCGTTGACGAAGAAAGTGACGGGCACCAAATTAGCCGATTTCAGCGCATTGACGAAGTTGCCGGTATTGCCTGTCGGGCCGTCGTCATAGGTGATCGCAACGTAGCCGTTACAGTTGGACGGCTCGGGTTCGGGTTCGGGTCTGGAGGTATCCAGGCGGCCATCCGCCGAATAGATCGCAAAGCCCGCCAGAGTGGCGTTATCCACGATGGACTGCAAGGTGATATCCAGGGTGCCATCGGTTACACGGACGTTTTCCACGACGTATTCAAAAGCCCCGTCGTGGCCGGCCTGACTGAACAGATCCAGGTTGGACAGAACCGCCCGCCCCTCGACGGAGACGTTAAACGAACGCGCACCAGCGGCGGTATTGAAGATTTCCGCCATAAAAAGCTTGATCGTGAAAGTACCGGTGGTGACCGGAATCTTATAACTGTAGTTGCCGTAGCGCTCAGTCTTGAACAGAGTATCAGCGGTGGTGCCGGCAATTTCGTCCTGCGTGGAGCTTGTCATACCGCCATCGGAATACTTGTCCGCCTGAAACGTCACACCCTCATAAGTTCCGCCGGTGGTTGCACCGGAATCAATCGCAACCACCAGAGGCAGATTGCCGACACTACCACCTGAGGAGCTGGAGCTGCTCGATGATGAGCTGCTGGACGAACTGGAGCTCGATGATGAACTTGAGGAGGAACTGGAAGAGCTGGACGAAGAGCTGCTCGACGAACTGGATGAGGAGGACGAACTGCTTGATGAGCTGCTGCTGGAAGATGGCTGGTTGCCACCCCCACCGCAGGCACACAGCGCGGCAGACACCACAGTGAACATGGTCCAACGGGCAAAACGCGCAGAAGAATTAATCATATATTTACCATTTGTTATTGGTTTGGCGGGCTGACACAAGAACATATAGGTTTTGGCGGAAATTTCTGCGGCGCGCTTCAAAATCTTTCTGCAGAGTCAAATTAGTACAGAAAATGGAATAAAAAGCGGAAATGAATTCGCCACATCCTGTGGTGAAAGAGAGACGAGAAACGGATTTCAACGCTCGCGATGATACATCCGCAAAGCGACAGGTGCGAAAATCGCGGTGATGATTGCGGTCGCGACCAGCACCCAGATGACGCTGCTCATATCCGGTTGGCCGTGCATAAGTCCGCGCGAGGCGTTGGCGAGCTGGGTGACGGGATTGACACTGACAAAAGCCTGCAGCCAACCCGGCATAGTAGTCGGATCGACAAAAACATTACTCGCAAACGTCAGCGGAAATAAAAACAGAAAACTAGTGGTCATCACCGATTCCGGTGATTTAACCAACATGCCGACGATAATCCAGATCCACGCGAGGCTGGAGGCGAAAAGCTGCACCAGCAATACCGCGAACACAATGCCAAAAAATCCTCCCTGCGGCCTGAAGCCCAACACAAATCCCAATCCCAGCACCATTACCGCAGCAATCGAATAGCGCAAAATATCTCCCATAAGAGCGCCAAAAACCGGCGCCGACGGCCAGATGGGCATGGAGCGGAAACGATCGTAAATTCCTTTACTGATATCAGTGTTAAGGCCGACACCGGTGTAGACCGTAATAAACAAAATCGTTTGCACCAGAATTCCCGGCAGCAGATATTGAATATATTCCTTCGGCGAGCCCGCCAATGCGCCACCGAATAAATAGGTGAACATCAGTGTCATCATCAAAGGAAAGACCGTGACATCGAAAAGCTGAAATGGTACATGCTTGATTTTCAGCAGTGCGCGCCAGCCGAGCGTCAGCGCCGAACTCCAAGCATTCAAGGGCTTCGGCTTAACGGACTGCGAGAGAATAATTTTGCCGGCGATGTGATTGTTTACCAACGGCCTATCTGAGACTGTCATGCTGCCACCTCGTTTTGCTGTGGTTTTCCTGTCAGCGCGAAAAATACTTCATCCAAACTAGGTGAGCCGAGCGAAAACTCCGCAACCGCAATTCCGCTATCATTTAACGCGTGCAACACTTGCATCGCTTTGGCGGTGTCCGCCACCTGCACACTTAATCCTTCGGTGGTGGATTGTACCTGGCCGCCGATCAGAGAAGTCAGCAGCGTTTCCGCAGCCGCCCGCTGCGCCGCATCCTGCAGATGGATTTTCAAGGTGCCGCTGCCGACGGAGGCTTTCAGCTCGCGACTGGTACCTGCGGCAATCACCCTGCCGTGATCGATCACCGCCAGCCGGTCCGCCAGTTGGTCAGCCTCTTCCAAATATTGGGTGGTCAACAGCACGGTGGTGCCTATAGCAGCGATATCGCGCACCATGTCCCACACTTGGTTGCGGCTGCGCGGATCCAGACCTGTGGTAGGTTCATCGAGGAACAGAATTTCCGGCGTGACAATCAGGCTTGCGGCTATATCCAGGCGTCTGCGCATACCACCGGAATAGGTGCGCACCTGCCTGCCGGCCGCTTCCGCGAGATCGAACGCAGCGAGCAACTCCGCCGCGCGCTGTTTCGCACCGCGCCAACTGTGCCCGAGCAGGCGCGATAGCAGCACCAGGTTTTCCGTGCCGGTGAGATCTTCATCCACCGATGCAAATTGTCCCGTGAGACTGACTTTGCTGCGGATCGCCGCAGGTTCGGTCAAAAGATCGTGCCCCAACACTCGAGCGCTTCCGCCAGTAGGCGCAAGCAGCGTGGCAAGTAACCGCACTGTGGTTGTTTTACCTGCCCCGTTGGGGCCCAAAAGACCGAATACCGACCCTTTGGCAACACTCAGGCTGATGCCGTCCACCGCATGAGTGTCACCAAAGCTTTTGCGCAGATCCGTCGTTTCAATTGCGTAATTCATAGATATCCTTAAATAAAATTTTCTGGCCGAACGCCCTTACGCATCCGGAATTTCCGGCTCGACCAGTGCTGCAAGGAACTGCAGGGATTCCTGCCAGCCCAGATAACAGGACTCCACCGGAATCACGTCTGGAATGCCCTCTTGCACTATGGTGATGTCAACTCCGCAGGAAACCGCGCGTATGTCCACGGTTGTGGTCATTTCTCCCGGCAGCTCCGGGGCGTCGAATTTCGCGGTATAACTCACCCGCTGATTCGGTTCGAGACCTTTATAAATTCCACCAAACGAATGGCTGTTGCCGGTGCTGAAATTGGTAAAACTCATGCGCCAGGATCCACCCACTACCGGATTCTGCTCATGAATTTTTGCTGTGAAGCCTTTGGGTGGCAGCCAGCGTACCCACGCCTCAGGCTCGACAAAAGCACGGTAGATTTTTTCTGGCGTGGAAACCAGAACGCGATGCAGTTTTACAATATTGTTGGGCATGGTGGCCTCCTTTTATGTCAGATGTTTCTCTTAATCGACGCTCACCTCAGTGAATCGACAAGCCAGATAAAATTTTTACGCAGATTTGAAATGAGAGCGGGGCTTGTGCTTCATGCCAAAAAGACCCGCACAGATAGCGGATCCCGCGCCACAACGTCAAGCCCCAGGTCCCGATTCCATACAGTCTTTTACAATTTCCGGTCCGATTCTCAACTTGGCATTGAGATCGCGCAGAGCGGTACGCAGGCCCTCTTCCACCACCGGGTGATAAAACGGCATATCGAGCATCTGCGCCACTGTCATATGCTGCTGTGTCGCCCAGGCAAGCAGATGCGCGATATGTTCTGCGCGTGGGCCGACCATTTCCGCGCCGAGAAATAAACCGCTGCCCTGTTCACCATACACCCGCAGAAGCCCCTTGTTTTCTGCCATCACCCGCGCGCGGCCCTGGTCCTCAAAACTCACCTCACCTATGGCATAGCACTGATTGCAACGCAGCTTGACCTGCGTGAGATTCAAACCGACGCTGGCAATTTGTGGGTCGCTGAACACGATGGAAAGTGGCGCCCGGCGCAGACCGGCACGCGCATCCGGGAAACGCGCCGCATTACCGCCGGCAATATGACCTTCATCGGAAGCCTCGTGTAACAGAGGCCTATCGCCGTTAACGTCACCGGCGATAAAAATATTCGCATCGCCACATTGCATGGTGAAGGGATTAAATTCCGGCACGCCGCGCTCATCGGTTTTCAAATCTGTCTTAGCCAGCTTGAGCGCATCAAGATTCGGCGCTCGACCGGTCGCAGCCAGGACATATTCAAATATTTTTTCCACCCATTTTCCCTCGCGATCCAGGAAGCGGATTTTGACTCCTTCATCTAGCTCCTGCACCGCATCCACCTTCGCCTCCGCATCCAGATAAAATTCATTCGCGAAATATTGGAGAGCGTATTTTTTTACCGCGGGATCTTTCAGGCCGGCAATATTGCCGCTGAGGCCAAACAATTTAACCTCGACGTCGAGTCGACTAAGCGCCTGCCCCAGTTCGAGCCCTATGACGCCAGGGCCGAAAATAGCGATGGATTTTGGCAGATCCGCCAGCTCAAAAATGCTGTTGGTATCGAGCAGGCGCTTGCGCAGCCCGCGTAATAGGTCAGGAATTTTCGGCCGCGAGCCCGTTGCAATCACCACCGTTTTGGCAAACACGCGGTCGCCATTGGAGAGCTGCAAGGTGTTGTTATCGAGAAATTCCGCGTTCGCATAAATTTTGCGGGCTTCGGGAATTCCCTCGATGGATCGCAAAACGAACCCCACAAAACGGTCGCGCTCGCGCTGCACTCTGGCCATAACCGCCTTCCCATCTATGATTGTCGCAGTGTTTGTCACCCCGAAAATCGTGCTGTGGCGGCTGCGATAGGCGCTGTCCGCTGCGGCAATCAATAATTTGCTCGGCATACAGCCGACGCGGGCACAAGTGGTCCCCAATGTGCCGCCATCGATAAGAAGAATTTTTTCCGTCTGTTTACTCGCTGCCCTGTAAGCGCCCAAACCAGCCGTACCGGCACCTAAAATAGCGACATCCACTTTATGCGTTTTCATTGTGATCCCTCCGGATTTTTGCAAATGGATTATGCGCTTCGGCGCCCACGATCCTCCAGTTTGATTCGCATCAAAAATAGGTCGCGGCCCTAACCTGTTAATATAGCTGCCCTTATCCGACTTAATCGTGAGGTCACTATGGCTAAAGTTCTGGTTCCCATCGCGGATGGCACGGAAGAGATGGAAGCGGTCATTATTGTCGACATCTTGCGACGCGCGCAGGTGGAAGTGCGGACCGCCTCGGTCATGCCGGGACGAAAAGAGATCACTGCATCGCGCGGCGTCCGACTGGTGGCTGATACTTTATTGAATGAATGCACCGGGCAGCCCTGGGACATGATCGTCCTGCCCGGCGGCATGCCCGGCGCCACCCATTTGCACGATTCAGCCACTCTGCTCAAGCTGCTGCGCGACCAGATCGCCGCACAGCGCTGGACCGCCGCGATTTGCGCCGCGCCCGCCGTAGTCCTCGGTCGCCATAAACTCATCCCCCACCACGCTACAGCCACCTGTTATCCCGGCTTTCAGCAAGAGCTTTCCGGCCAGGTGGCACAATTGAGCGAGGCGAAGGTCGTAGTAGACGGCAAACTCATCACCAGCCAGGGCCCTGGCACCGCCATGGCGTTCGCCCTGCGTCTGGTAGAGCTCCTGGCTGGCGCCGAAAAGGCCCGCGAGGTTGCCGAGGGGATGGTATTCGCGGGTTGACCCACCCCGGCAGGACACCCGGTCATCGGGTCAATGCGCATGCTGCGCTAGTCAGCCGGCAACCGAAGTGCTAAGGTTCAGCAATGTCTATATTTAGCCCCCGCACATTCATCTCCCGCTGCACGCAGAATCATTCTGTCCGTGCTTTGCACTATTCAGGCGGTTAGGAAGCACATCCTAACCGCCGCTGTTCCTGTTCCTTTTTTTTAACGTGCCGACAAAAGGCACAATATTGATGTTTTTTTGCGGAGAAAATTTATGACTTCCTTACAACAGCACACTGAACCTGTCTCTCTAATCGTCGGTACAGCGGATTACCAGCGCCTTATGCCGCTGATCCGCGCCAGTGACCTCGAACTTGCTGAAGCGCTCGACGAAGAACTGTCCCGCGCGGATATCGTTGCGCAAAACGAATTGCCGGCAGATGCGGTAGCCATCAACTCCACCGTCACCTATCGCGACCTGGAAACAAAAACCGACACAACGGTGACGGTGGTGCTTCCGGCCGAAGCGGATATTGCGGAGAAAAAAATCTCCGTGCTCTCACCTGTGGGTGTGGCTTTGCTGGGTTTGCGCGTTGGCGGGCGGATTCAGTGGCCGATGCCGAATGGCAAAAATAAAATATTCGAAATCCTGGCCGTGCAGCAGGGCTGAACGGGAGATGCAAAATGGCAACCAATAACGCCTTTTGGAACCAATTGCTGATGCGCAGCGATAGCATTGCGGATATAGATCCCAACGCCACCGACGCGGCGGAACGGGTGCTTGCGCAATTAAATACCGTTGCAGAGCAATTTGACCGGGTATTCGACCCGGCCGATCAATTTGAAGAATATGTGGCCGTCAATTTCTGTCAGGCGCTGCAGCGGGCGCTGACGCCCAAAAATGCGGCGCCTGTGTGCAAGGTTTCAGTGCAAAACAAAATCATGTCGGCACCAGAGAAACCTGTCGTACCGTCCAAGGCGCAACCGGTAAAGAAAGCGAAACCCGCCCCGGTTTCACCCCCGCAGGGGAAAAGAAACAACGTGAAGTCCGACAAAAAAAACACCAAGTGGCGCCGGCCGCAACGGCAAATCCGGCTAAATTTCACTTCCTCCAGGGTGTTGCTAATGCGAACCCTGGAGACTCGCTCACACGCCCAACATCCAACGCACCATCTTATTCAATCGAAATCCTCTTTTCGCTCATCGCTTACCTTTCATAAAACTAAAATAATTCGCGGATAAAATTCTGCTGCACGGTGAAAAAACGCGCATTTCAGAACGCAAAAATAGTTATTGTGTTCAGCAAAAAGTACGGCGTTATTCTTCATCCCCTCGCGCAACACCCTTCTCATCAGACATACAGCCAGGAGACGCTTTATGTTTTATCTCACAGGTCGCAGCACGTCTGCCTTTCAATTTTCAGCACCTTCCAACAGCCAGACGAAGCAGCTTTTCCGATGGTGGCTTTTTTTTCGCAACTCTCATTTTTTCCTGTGTGCAAACGCATGCGCAGAGTGAAATCAGCGTCACACTCAATAAAATAAACCATCCTGTTTATTTATCCGTCGGCGATCATCCTGCCCTACCATTGAACCCCGGCGACAAGGGAAAAACACTTAATATCAGCCATCTCTTCGCCTCTGGCGAAAATGCCCCTGCGGGTGCGGGCTTTTAATCCGACGTCGCGTTTTACCGAAGTTTCGCTGCAGATTTCCGTTGTCGGCGGTACGCCCTCGAGCATCGCGATAAATTGCACGACTAATGAGTCGCCTTGCGGCAGTGGCGCGCAGATTTCACCGCAGCAATTCACGGCCGGCCCGGATGAGGATGAGACCGTCAAATGGGATTTGTTTTTCGACCAGTCATACAACATTACCGTGGCGGATGCTTCACCGCGACGCAGCGTTCAAATCCAGCACAACGGGCTGGCGCAGGGGGAAGCCGGATATATTTATATCAATGATTCCTATACCGGTTTTACGGTTGCGGACAACAAAACTTTTGTTCTGCCGCAGAGCGAATACCGGTTTGCCGTGGGCGGATTTTCCCAGCAGCCCATCAATCTCGCGGGCTTTGCACGAGACGGCAACACAGTGACTCCGGTCAATCTGGAGCATACCGCCTATTCCGGGCGTTATTTTGAACAGACACTGGCCGTCACCAGCGACACCACCGTCGATCTGACGACCACACCAGCGCTGTCTGTGCAACACGAGCTGAGTATTCTGGTTGTCCCCGTCAAAAACACCGTTGCGTACAACAAGGACAATCAATTTATCGGCAATTTCACTTTGGACGAGTCTTACATTGAGCGCTTTTACAACATGATGCGCGCGGTGGATCAGGATTATGTCAGACCATTTTCCTACGGTTTGAATCGTTGGAACGTCAGTCTGCACCCGGTGGTGAATGAGCCAGCTATCCGCCACGTTGATTGGTCGGTGGACACGGGCGGATTCCTGCAGCAGGCAAATCTGCGACGACTGCAGGATCAATATGACGTGGTCATGATTATTTATAACGTCGAAGGACTGCCTTACATCTACGCCGGCGCACTGGGTGGTTATGCCTTTGTGCAACAACCTTTTTATACCGGCCAGAAAACAGTGGCTGACAGCACCGGCACGCCGATTTTGACGCGCAACACCACTCTGGAAACAGGCGAGCGCGAACTGCCCCACGAGGCAGCTTTTCACGAGCTTTTGCACATTGTCGAGCAATGGAATGCCGAACGGCTTTTCCGCTGGAACGGGATTGATGGGCTGCACGGCGGTGAATTTCACGGCTATAGCCCACAGGATGCTGGCAACCCGGCGGTTGTCTCCGGTTGGGCCCATTACCACGCAGAATTTATGCAGGGGCGTGTGGCGGAACCCAATGAGATGCATAAAGCAGCACCACCGGTACTTCCAGTTGCCTGTGGTCAGGATTGCCTCTACGCCGGTGTATTCGAAACTATCCGCACCGGCCTAGGCAACCTGCACCCCCTCTGCCCGCTGACGGCGTTTATGCACTGCGTAACAAATATAGAAGCGAGCGCTTTATCAACCATAATGCCGGCATCAGCCAGGCCAGTGGCGAGACACTGCCTGCATCCTTGTACTGGTCCGTGGAGCGGGTGGATTTGCCCAATGAGGAAATTTTCTTCCGTCTGCGCAAAACCGATTCTACAAATCAATACCTTACGGTAAATCCCACGGGACCCACTCTTTCTCTGGCAGAACTTGAAACCAATGGTCGCGCGGACTGGTATTTCAACGGCGGCGGCCAGGAATTTCGTCTGGTCAATAAAGCCACAGGTTATTACTTGCATATGGAAAACAGCGACAGCGCATTGGAGCTCACCACTGCAGCACAAAATTCCGCAGTGATCGGCTGGTGGAGTTCCGCCTGGAATTTTATGCCGATATCCATTTCCTCATCGTCGAGCAGCTCAAGCTCTTCATCCAACAGTTCCAGCTCCTCCTCATCTTCAAGCTCTTCCTCAAGTTCCAGCTCGTCCTCAAGCTCCAGCTCTTCAACAAGCTCAAGCAGCTCAGGTGGAGCTTCGGGTGCCTATTGCAATTGGTGGGGCACACCCGCGCCTCTTTGCCAGGTTGCAACCTCCGGTTGGAGCTGGGAGAACAATCAAAATTGTGTTGCCACCAGCACCTGTAGCGAACAGCCGAGCCCATACGGAGTCGTTGGCGGTTCGGCTTCGAGCAGTTCGTCAGGAGGAGCGCCCGCGCAATGCGATTGGTACGGCTCCCCAATTCCTATATGTCAAAATCAGGATGCCGGTTGGGGATGGGAAAACAACCGCAACTGCATAGGCGCGGCAACCTGTCAGAACCAATAAATTAGCGAATGCGGTTGCAACAAATGCATTTTTTGCAACCGCAAAACAAAGAAGCCCCGGCGAGAAACCGGGGCTTTGGCATTATCAAAATGCTTTTTCAAAGAGATTTATCAAAAGCGTTTAAAGGGCTTTAGCAAAAGGGCAGAGCTTGATCAAAGAGCAGAGCCTTATCAAAGCGCTCTCAGCTTTTGCCACGCTAATTGCTATTGCTCGCAGATTAAATAGCCGCCGTGCGCGTCGATTCGGGATGCAGCGGCAGAATCACGCGAAATTCAGCACCTTCTCCCGGCATACTGCGAACGAGGATGTCGCCATTGTGGGCGCACACCAGCTGCTTTGCGATATACAAACCCATGCCCAGTCCTTCGCGAATATTGCTGGCGTCCAGGCGCTCGAATTTCTGAAATATTTTTTGCTGCGCGTCTTCCGCAATACCGATGCCCTGATCGCGCACGCAGATTTCCGCCGTGCCATCCTGCGTTACTAAGGTTACTTCCACAGGTTTGGAACAACCATAGCGACAGGCATTGGTGAGTAAATTAATGACCACCTGCTCCACGCGGAACTCATCCCAGAAACCCACTACACCTTGCTGAAGCGATAACTTTAAAGCACACCCCGCGGCCTGGGCTTGCAATGCCATGCCATCGACAACCCGCTGCACCAATTCCGATAAATTCGTTTCCACCGGACGGATGCTCAGGCGGCCGCTTTTAATGCGCGACACATCCAGCAAATCACTGATCAGCCGAATCATGCTGCGGATCTGATGGCCGTCACGATTGATCATGGCGCGGAGATTGTCGGGAGAAAAAGCCTGCTGATCGCCGCGCTCCAACTGCAACTGGCGCAATTGTGTTTCGACATAAAGAGTATTGAGGGGTGTGCGCAATTCGTGGGCCACCAAAGACATAAAGTCATCGCGCATTTGCAGCGCGTGTTCCAACTCCGCTTTTGTGGCGGCGAGAACGCGGCGGTTTTCCTCGAGAATCACCAACTGGCGTTTGACTTCATTGCGCTGCTGATAAAGCGCGACAAAAACATTGACCTTGCTTTTCACCGCAGCGATATCCAGCGGCTTGTGAAGAAAATCCACTGCGCCGGTTTCGTAGCCTTTGAACGCAAAATTCAGCTCACGGCCACCAGCGCTGACAAATACGATGGGAATATGGCGGGTTTTTTCCGTGCTGCGCATCAATTCCGCCAGCTCAAAACCGTTCATGCCCGGCATCATCACGTCGAGAATCGCCAGAGCAAAATCGTGCTCCAGCAAAAGCGAGAGTGCCGCATCGGCCGATTGCGCCGGATATATGATGCGGTCGTCCTGCTCGATGATCTTGGTCAGCGCCTGCAGGTTTTCCGGCAGGTCGTCCACGATCAGCAGTTTCGCCTTGTGGTCATCCAGCATCTAGTGTCTCCAAACGGTATATCAAGGTACGGATCTGCTCCAACGACAAAATCCGGGCGGTTCGGCATAGATTCAACGCCGCCAACGGCATGGTGTTGAATTCGGCTTCTGTAGGGTCCTGCACTATGGCAACGCCACCTGCGCGGGATACGGCGGCCAGACCTTCGGCGCCATCCTCGTTGGCACCCGTCATCACTACTGCCAGCAGCGCAGCACCATAAACGTCGGCGGCCGACGTAAACAGGAAATCAATGGCCGGGCGGGAAAAATACCGCGCTTCTTCTCGACTCAGGGAAAACCAGGTGCTCTTTTTAATTGCGGCGCCTTTTTCAATTGATCGGTCTTTTTCATTTGATACGTCCTTTTCAACCGATACACCCTTTTCGAGGGACAAGTGATAGCCGGGCGAGGCGAAGTAGACGGTGCCCACATCGACGAACGCCTTATCTTCCGCAAAGCGGACTTGCGGCGCTATGTGAAAACTGAACACCTCCGCCAGCCGGCACGGTTTGTCCTCCGCCACATGCAACACTATGACGATAGGAATGCGCAGCGTTTCAGGCAGCGGTGCGAGCAGATTCATCAGCGCACTTATACCGCCGGCGGATGCGCCTATGACAATGGCCTGAATCTCGCGCTCCCGCTCTGCCATGGACACATCCGCAACACTGCCAGCTTGCGTGTTCATTTTTTGCGGTAGACCCGCCATGGTTTATCCACGGCGTCGAACAAATTTCCCCAGCGGGAAAATTCGATATTTTCTTTACTGCCCAATCCGAGAAATCCCCGGTGACAGAGCGACTCATGAAACAATTTAAGCGCGCGATCCTGTAAATCGTGATTGAAATAAATCATGACATTGCGACAGCTGATGAAATGGGTTTCGGCAAACACACTGTCAGTTGCCAGACTGTGGTCGGCAAAGGTGACGTTGTCACACAAGCTGCGATCGAAAATCGCCGCGTCGTAGGCGGCGGTAAAATAATCGGAAAACGAATTCTTGCCACCCGCCGCCTGATAATTCATCGAATAGGCGCGCATGCGATTGAGCGGAAAAATGCCTTTGCGGGCTTTTTCCAATACCACCGGATTAATGTCGGTGGCATAGAGAATCGTGCGCGCTAAAAGCCCTTCCTCTTTCAGCAGAATCGCCATCGCATATAACTCTTCACCCGTGCTGCAACCGGCAATCCAGATTTTCAATGACGGATAGGTGCGCAGCAGCGGCACCACTTTCTCCCGCAGGGCGAGAAAATATTCCGGGTCGCGAAACATTTCCGTGGTGGGAATCGTCAGGAACTGCAATAACTCGTGAAAAGCCTCCGGCTCGTGCAGCACCCGAGCCTGCAATTCCGATACCGAGGTGCATTCCATCTGCCGCAGTGCGTGAACAATGCGGCGTTTTTGCGACGCCAGGGAATAGCTGCGGAAATCGTAGCTGTATTTGCGATAGATGGCCTCCATCAAGAGCGGCAGCTCAATATCGAGGGTCGCTTCGGGTTTGCGCATTAAATACGCTCCATATTGGGAATCCACACCCGCAGCAGAGAGTAGAGCCGGTCGATATCGATCGGCTTGGCCAGATAATCGGACGCGCCCGCCTTGAGGCACTGCTCCTGGTCATCCTTCATGGCTTTGGCGGTGATGGCGATGATCGGCAGCTTCTGGAAGCGCGGATTCGAGCGGATGCGCCGGGTGGCCTCCAGGCCGTCCATGCCCGGCATCATGATATCCATCAACACCACGTCAATATCCTCCACTGAATTGACCTTCTCCACCGCCTCAAAACCGTCGCGGGCGATCACCACGGTCGCACCCTTCTGCTCCAGCGCGCCTGTGAGGGCGAAGATGTTGCGCACGTCGTCATCCACCAAGAGGATGCGGCGACCCTCGATGGCGCTGTCGCGGCTGCGCACGGTGCGCAGCATTTTCTGGCGATCCGTCGACAGGTCGGATTCCACCTTGTGCAGGAACAGGGTCACCTCATCCAGCAGCCGCTCCGGCGAACGCGCGCCTTTAATGATGATGGAGCGCGAGTACTTCAGCAGCTCATGCTCCTCGTCGCGGGTGAGATTACGGCCGGTGTAGACGATCACCGGCGGGAAGGAGCAGATGGCCTCGCTGGACATGCGCCGCAGCAGATCGTTGCCCTGCATGTCCGGTAGTTTCAGGTCGATGATCATGCAATCGAAAATCGTATCGCGCAGCAGCTCCATGGCCTCCGCGCCGGTTTCCACCGCGGTGATCTCGATATCTTCTTCGCCGATAAGATGGCGGATGCTCTCGCGCTGCAGCGGGTCGTCCTCCACCAGCAGCACCCGCTTCATTTTGCGGGTCAGCTTTTCTTCGATCTTTTCGAACATCTGCTGCAGGCTTTCCCGCGTGGTGGGTTTGACCGCATAACCCACCGCGCCCATTTGCAGGGCGGCCTCCATACGATCCGAGGCGGAGATGATGTGAACCGGGATGTGGCGGGTGTCGGAGTTGCGCTTGAGCTTCTGCAGCACCGTCATGCCCGACACATCCGGCAATCCTATATCGAGCAGGATGGCATCGGGCGAGAACTCCGCGGCGAGGCGCATGCCTTCATTAGCGTTGGCCGCTACCACGCACTGATAGCCCATATCGTGGGCCAGATTGTAGAGAATGCGGGCAAAATCCAGATCATCCTCCACTACGAGGACGATGCGTTCGCCGGTATCAAGATTCACCCGATCATCCGCAAACGCGCCATGGGACGGGGCTGATGGCTCCGCCTCCACCCGTTCGGCAATGGCTGCCGGCGCGGTGCGTACAGGCGCGGCGGCGACCGGCGCCTGAGACGGCTCCTGCGGCTGATCAACGGAAAGCTCCGCCGGCAGATACAGCGTGAAGGTACTGCCTTTTCCGGGGGTGCTGTGCAGCTGTATATCGCCGCCGAGCAAGGCGGCCAGATCGCGGGAAATGGACAGCCCCAGACCGGTGCCGCCGTAGCGGCGATTGATGCCGCCCTCGCCCTGTTGAAATGCTTCGAAAATGACCTCCTGCTGGTCCGGCGCTATACCGATCCCGGTATCCGTCACGGCAAACGCGATGCGGCCGTCGGCAGTGGCTTCCACCGCGAGAGAAATCTGACCCCGCTCGGTGAATTTGAGCGCGTTCGACATAAGGTTCTTGAGGATCTGCTCCAGGCGCTGGCGGTCGGTGACGATGGAACTGAGCGCCGGACTGGCCACTGCCATGCTGAGCTCCAGGCGTTTCTGCGCCGCCAGGGGTTGGAAGGTCAATTCCAGATCCTGGGTCAGACGGCGCAGGTCAATGTATTCCGGCCGCAGCTCCAGCTTGCCCGCTTCGACTTTGGAGATGTCGAGAATATCGTTGATCAGGTTGAGCAGATCGTTGCCGGCTGAGTAGATGCTGCGGGCGAACTGGATCTGCTCCTGGTCGAGATTGCCCTTGCCGTTCTCCGCCAGAATCTTCGCCAGAATCATCGAGCTGTTCAGCGGCGTGCGCAGCTCGTGGGACATGTTGGCGAGGAATTCCGACTTATATTTGCTCGCCTTTTGCAGATCGGCGGCGCGCTCCTCGAGCTCTTCCTGGGCGCGGTTGAGCGCGCGGTTTTTGTCGTCCAGGGAGATCGCCTGCTCCACCAGTTTTTCGTTGGTCTGCTCCAGCTCCGCCTTCTGGTTTTCCAGTAGCGCCTGGGATTCTTCCAACACCCGCGACTGCTCCTCCAGCTCCTCATTGGCGGTGCGCAATTCCTCCTGTTGCACCTGCAGCTCTTCGTTCAATTGCTGGGTCTGCTCCAGCGCATCCTGCAGGCGTCTGCGATAGAGCGCGGCCTCGATGGTGGTGCCAATATTGGCGGAAACTGTGCGGAGAAATTCCAGATCGCGCTCGGCCGGCGGGTTTAGGAAGCCGAGTTCGATAACGCCATTGGGCTCGCCGTCGTGAACCGCGGGCACCAGAATGATGTGGCGCGGCGAGGTGCTGCCCAGACCGGTGTTGATTTTGAGGTAGTTTTCCGGCACATCATCCAGCTGCAGCGGGCGGCGGGAAAACAGCGCCTGCTCCACCAGACTTTCGCCATAGCCGAAGGACTGGGGTTCCTGATCGATCTCCTTGCCGACGCCATAGGTCGCCACCCGCTGGAGCACGCCCGTGTCGGCTTCGCGCACGTAGAGCGCGCCAACGGCGGAGTTGATTTGGCCGGCGAGAAAATCCAGCACTGTGCGACCGAGCACCGGCAGAGCCGTCTGGCCCATGCATTTTTCCGCCAGACGCGCCTGACCCGATCTCTGCCAGGCCTGCTGTTCCAGCAGCTGGGCGTGGCGCTGGCTCTCCTCGAATGAGCGGGTGTAGGTATTGGACAGAAGAATCAGCTCGCGCCGGCCCAGATATCCGAGGATGCCGGTCACCAGACAGCTCACCAGCAGATACACCACCACCGCCGCTATGCCGATGGAACGCAGCTGGTCATCGCGGGCCGACAGCAACTCACGCTCGTGATTCTTGAATTCGAACAGCTCGCGGCGGAATTCGCCAAAGTCCGATTTGCCCCGCGAGCGCACCAGACCGGCGTAGTCGCCGCCACTGCGGTACAGACCGATCACCTGTTCGGAATAGACCAGCCATTCCTGGTGGGCGAGTTCTACCCGCCTCAGGCGCTCCACCTGTACCGGATTGTCTTGTACCGACTCCTGTAGTGCCTTCAGTTCCGAGGCAAAAGCCGGTTTGGCATTTTCATAGGCCTGCAGAAAGTCTTCGTCACCGGTGATGAGGTAACCGCGCACACCCGACTGCATGTCCATGGCGAGGTTGATAATGGCATTGGCCTGGCGGATCACCGCTTCCGTGTGGTCCACCATGCGCACGCTCGAAAGGAGCGCGAACACCAGCGCCACAAACAAGACGATATTGAGAAGACCGGCGGAGAGTGGCATGGCGATATTGCGCGCCAGCATGCGGCGGAAATGGGACTGATCGAGCGGAGACGAATCTGGCATAGGAGCTCTTCACTGATTTGATTCACTCCAGACCAAGCGTCGACAGTGCGCCCGGCAGGAGACGATGGAATCGGCGGCACCGAATAGCGCACCAAACGATGCGGAGGGCAATCTTACGAACGTATTAATCAGTCAACTGTGCGCTGACCCGCTTATCGCCGCAGGACACGGATTGTAAAGCAGCTCAAGGGCTGTAGCGAGGTAAAGCGAAACGGAGGAAACGAGGTATCCCGGCGCCCTTGAAGAGCGCCGGGGTCGGGTTCAGATCACACCCGGGATGAAGCGGTAGCGGACGTGGCGGCAGTATTCCTGATAGTTAGGATCGAAACTCAAGTGCCGCTCTTCGGTAATCGCCCTGGCGTAATACACCGCGGTGAGGAAAATCAAACCGGCCACATACAGCAGACCAACACTGAAGCCCTGCGTATAACCGGCATAAATCGCCGAGGGCAGACCGACAAACCACCAAGCCATATTCTTCGCCGCGTAGGCCGGGTGGCGCACTATGGCGTAGGGCCCTTTGCGGATGATGCCGCGGTGGGTGAGGTTGGAGAAACGCACACCGAACCAGATGGTGGGCAGCATGTAGAGGAAATAACTGAACATCATCAGGCTGGCGAACACGGTCACCAGACCCTCCATCGGAATCTGGGTATAGAGGGTTTCACCCGGACCTGACAGGAACCAGCCACCCATGACGCGGAACGGCGGATAGCTGATCAGACACACCAGCCAGCCGAACATAGTCGGTTCGGCGGAGACAGTGGTGTTGTCCAGCCAGCGCGACGAAACCACATATCCGACCCAGGCCAGACCCACGTCTATGGAGAAAATGATGTTGGAAAGGATATTGCCGAGATCGCGCCCCAGAATGCTGTAGTTGTAGGAGCCGTTCTGCATCGCCGGTATGGCGTTGGTGAGCATGTAATCCAGGTTGTTCTGCAGATGGGAGAAGTTGTCGAAAAAGAACACCGTCATCACGGGAGCAAAAAAGAACTTCACCGCCAAACCACGGGCGGCGCGCTTATCGTCAATGGTGAACTCGGAGCGCAGATTGCGCAGCAGCGGCAGCGCGCTAAGGACAAAGGCCAGACACTTTTGCGTCAGAGTCGCCAGATCCTTTTTGTCATCATCCGGGTTGTGCTTGAACGCGCGAGTCAGGGCTATGTAGGGCAGCCCGGCGATAATGAAAAGCTGCCAGAGAAAATCCAGCGCGTAGAACCAGGGTGCGTAGTAGGAGTTTTTCGGCCGGAAGCCATACTCGTTCAACGAGTGATAGCCCCAGCGACAGAAGGTGAAGAGCAGCAACAGCAGCAGATAGATCTTCAGGCACTCGGCGAAAAACTGCACCACCTTGCCCTGCTCCAGCAAAGGGTCTTTGCGGATAAACACATAGTCCTTGAAGGTCGCCAAGCGGATCAGCTCCACCAGCACCATAACGGCGGCCACCACGCCCAGGGCAATCAGCATGGCCGCGTGTTTTTCCTCCTGCACAGTGCCGTTGAGAAAGGGCAGACCGTTGAGATGCACCTTGGTGGTACCGAAGTAATAACCCATGATAAGGATGGTCAGGGTTCCGGCCACCCCAGTGATCCAGGCACCATCGGTAATCCAGGGTTGCTGATAGCTGTTCAGCGGTAAGGGTTCAGTCGTTGCCTGTACAGGCTTATCTGCTTTGCTTTTCATACGTCTGTCACTTGTCTATTTATTATTGGCGCAAGGAAATCCAGGAGCGTCGGCCATTCAAACCCATCGCCCCGGGGCAGTCAATGCGCAGACCTGTTTGGCTTTGTAAAGGGGGAACTGGATCTAGCTACCAACGTTCCCTTCGCGTCACCCTCCTGTCGATTTGCCGCCGATTGGAGCGACTAAGCATCAGGCAACTCAACTTAAAGGAGCAAACCATGATCAGCGCCAATCCCTACCTCAACTTCCAAGGCAATACCGAAGAGGCTTTCACCTTTTACCGCGAAGTATTCGGCGGTGAATTCGTCAGCCTTATCCGCTTTCGCGATTTCCCCGGCAACAGCATGGGCGTGGCTGAGGCGGAACTCGACAAGATCGCCCATATCGCCCTGCCCCTGGGGCCGCACAACCTGCTGATGGCAACCGATTGTGTCACCTCCTGGGGCAGGCCGTTTGAGCGTGGCAATCACTGTTACATCAGTCTGGAAACCGAATCGCCCGCAGAAAGTGAGCGCATCTTCAACGCGCTGAGTCGCGCAGGAACCGTAGAAATGTCTCTGCAGGAAACCGAGTGGGCCGAGCGCTACGGAATCTGCATCGATCACTTCGGCGTGCAATGGATGGTGAATTACACCGGCGCAAAAACATTCGGCTGAAACATTTCCCATACGCGCAAAGAGAAACGGCCAAACAAAAAGCATAAGCAAATACCTGTCATCCATGGATGGCCTCTTGCCCATCGGACGGGGCCTTCCTACACTGCGACCTCCCGGCTTCAATCGGACACTGCCTATGGCCTCCCAAATCAATCTTGCGGATATTCCGGACGTGCGCGATGGCCTGACCCGCAAAGAGCGGGCGATTTTGTATTGTTTGAAAACAGCACAGGAAGAATTGGGCGGTCGCAATGTACCGACCATCATGCTTTACGGTCGCGTGGTGGAACTGGTGGATATCAGCCCGGAGGAATTTCAAATATTGCTAAGTCGTATGGTGGGTATTCGTTAAACAAAAAAGCTCCCCGCAGGGAGCTTTGTGCTGGTTCAGTCTCTGCTCGACAATCAGCTTCTTCTCGATAATTTGACACAGCTGAAAATTGTGTAGATGGCCGACAAACCTACCAGCGCATAAACAATTCGCGATAGTACACTCATTGGCCCAAAAATCGCCGCCACCAGATCGAAGCCGAAAAATCCTACCAGTCCCCAGTTGATACCCCCGACGATGAGCAAGCCCATCGCCACCCACTCGAGCACAGATAAAGTATTGGCGGAAGCGCGTATAGGATTAGCGCGGCTCGTATTAGGCTGAACAGCATTAGAGTGAACTGCGTTAGGGTTAATTGTCGACAAACGATCCGGGTGCGCTGCTGTGGCGTTATTTACATTTGCCGAACGCCGGTCTGGAGTAAAGCGCCGCTCTGTTGAATGAGTAGTGATAGCCATAGGGTTCTCCTATTTATTTAGACTGCTTTATATGTTTGATGCACCGCAGCTACATCAAACTTGCAAGAACAGAAATGCAATACATGTGCCCTGAGGGATCTTTGTTATGCTATGCGCAGCGATGCTCAAAATGCAGAGTCATTCCGTCCGTCTATTCACTGATAGGCAATATCGGAATAATCATTGCAGCAAAATATTCGAAGACGGTGATTTAATATAAGAGGCATTTATGTCGAACAAAACATTGCACGATTTGATTATGTGGACTGAAGAATTTCACCTGGGTATGTCCCGCTCTCTGCAAATGGGCAGCGTCCATGCGGGTGAGCGTGAGCGATTGCTGCTGGAATATTTAATAGGGCACGAGCAGGAACTGGCGCAACTGGTAAACCGCTACGGTGAAAATGCCCGCGCCACCGCTCTGAATACCTGGGTCAGTGCCTATACGGAACAGTACCCACCAGAAAAATATTCGCTTCCCGTTTTGGATATCAAGGGTAAAGATACTGCGGCAATCATGGCTGACGTACAACAGCAGCATGATCGCGTTATCAATATCTATCGCCATTTGAAGGATTTTGTTGAAAGCTCCGCAAATGAACTCGTCAGCGACCTGTTGCAACTGGAAACACGGGAAATGCTGCGAATCTCACAAAGCGCCAACCGGTTGGAAGATATTTAGCCTATCCAAGCTGGAGCTATATTCAGGCTACAAGCTGAACATAGATTTAGGCGACCTGGAGCCGCCCATCGATTTCACTGCCGCACGCTCATGTGCGGCTTGCTCATTGCCAGGCAAAGGTTTAGATTCCGCATCCTCGCCAGCAGCCGTACCGCATTATGTCCAGCCCGTCTCTTTACACCGACCTCTCCCATTATTACGACGAGCTCTGCTCCAATATCGATTACCGGGAGCAGTACGCTTTTATTCTCCGCCTAAACGCCATGCTGGGTAATCGCGGCATGCGCTACCTGGATCTCGCGTGCGGCTCCGGCAGTCTACTGAAGCATTTCAGCGATGAGGGTTTTGCCTGCAGCGGTCTGGATTTGAGTGCGGACATGCTCGATATAGCCGCCCTGCGCTGCCCCACCGCAAAATGGATTCAAGCCGATATGAGCGACTGGACCCTGGCGGAGCCGGTGGATCTCATCACCTGCTTTTTATATTCCACCCATTACTGTCCATCGATTGCCGCCATGGAACAGACTTTCGCTCAGGTGTTTGCCGCGCTCGCCCCGGGAGGTTTGTTTTGTTTCGATTCAGTGGACAAGGATTGTATTGCCAACGACGCCGGTCATTTCCACACCCTCTCCACACCGGCGAGCGAATTGCGCTTTCAAACCCGCTGGCATTATCCGGGGCAGGGGGATGTAATGAATCTGCATTTGCACATCCGCGAAACGCGCGAGCAAGAGTCGTTTCACTACGAAGAAAGCCATGCCATGACGGCGACAAAAATAACCGCTCTGAAGCGATTATTAGAGTCTGCAGGGTTCGAAGTTTTGATTCTGGAACATGATTTCAACCGCTTCGCAGAATGGCAGGGAACTAACGGCAACGTTATTTTTTGCGCGACAAGAGCGCAGCATTGATTTGAAGAATTTACAACCTGCTCTTCCCTGAGCATTTCCTGAAAATCAGGTATTGAATTCTGTAGTGAGATGGATCTCCGCATTCAACACCTTGGAAACCGGGCAGCCCTTTTTGGTTTTTTCCGAAAGTTCCGCAAACGTCTCGCGATCCATTCCGGGCACACTCGCATTCACTTTCAAATGCACTTGCGTAATGGAAAATCCATCGGCGGATTTTTCCAGCGAAACATCGGCAACCGTGCTGATGTGCTCCGCAACAAAACCCTCCTCGGTAATATTCAAAGCCAATGCCATGGAAAAACATCCGGCGTGGGCCGCGCCGATCAGCTCTTCGGGGTTGGTACCCGGCGCGTCTTCAAAACGAGTGTTAAACCCATACGGCTGATCCACCAGCGCACCGCTGCCGGTGGAAATGGTACCTTTGCCATTTTTCAAATCTCCGCGCCAATAGGCGCTGCCACTGCGTATCGTCATGTGATGCCTCTCCTCAAAGTTGAGTTTTCAAGCAAGGGAATTTGCAAGCGCCCTGCATTCTTTACAAAAAATAATGAGTCCCGCCTTACCGCAGCGCCGCTACTTCCTTGGAGTTAAGCCTTGGAATAATTACCTAAGCCCAATTACAGATGCTTGGCTGGAGCAATACATATGCCACGGCCGGCGCCTTGGCTGCCCGGCAAATAATCTTGCCATTTTAAAAACTGGTGTTATAGTTATGTATAACACCATGCACCAAAGGTGTCGAAACGTTAAATACGAGCGCAAACGATGCAGGAAGATTGGAAAGATGACCAGCCGATTTATCGGCAGTTGCACGACAAAATACTGGGACTGATTTTAAAAGGCACATTGAAAGAAGGTGAGGCCCTGCCCTCTGTGCGCCAGGTTGCCAGCGATTATCGTATCAACCATTTAACCGTCGGCAAAGCCTACCAGGGGCTGGTGGATGCCGGACTGGTGGAAACACGCCGCGGTCTGGGCATGTTTGTTCTGGCAGGTGCTCAGCAACAAGTTGCCACCTCGGAACGACAAAAATTTATTTCTCAGGAGTTGCCGAATCTGATCGCGCGCGCGCGTCAGCTTGGCATCCAGGAACCGGAACTGACCAAAGCCATACGCCAAATGATGAAGGAGGCCAATTAATGCAGGCTGTGATAAAAGCGCGCGGACTGAATAAAAGCTACGGCTCCAAACGCGTTCTCGACAATATTAATTTGGATTTGATGCCGGGCCGCATTCTCGGCCTGATCGGCCCCAACGGTGCAGGTAAAACCACGCTGCTCAAAACCATTTTGGGTCTCGCGCCGGCGCAGGGCGAGCTGTCGGTACTCGGATTGAATCCGCACACTCAGCGCACGCAAATGCTGACGGAAATTTCGTTTATTGCGGACACAGCAATTTTGCCGCGCTGGCTGAAAGTGAAAGAGGCGCTGGTATATCTCGAAGGCGTATTCGATGGTACCTTTTCCGGCGCGGTGGCCGGCGCGCGACGCAGCTACAGATTCGCTTGAACATTCCGCCGTGGGCGCTGGACCCGGAGTCGGCCCGCTGGCGCTCTACCCTGGCCTTGCCGAATGCGGGCGCCACTCTCGCTTTCCCGCCGCCGATCGTGCCCAGCCTGCCGGTGGCGCTGGTGGGGCTGGGCGATCTAGGTGTCCGAGCATGGCGATGCTCTATGTGGGCCTCGCCGAGGGCGGACTTCGGCGCTGAGCCTTGCGTGGCTGCGCGCCGATGCGCACCGGTGCGCCCCGCGCATACCGGTTGCACTCAGCCTGGTCGCGGCCTGGTACTCTGCGCGATCTCCTGAACGGCGTTGTTGCTTTTCCGATGGCTGGCTGGCGATGGGACAGGGGCTGCTGCGCGCTCGCCGCGTCGGCTTCGAGGCCGGCACCTCCTCTGGCTATCCTCGATGCTGCTGGGCGGGGGCCTTCTCCAGCGACTTCTACGGCTGTTGGTGTTGGTGGGCCCGCGCCGACGGCACGCCGCGCCCAGGATCGTCTCCTTGCCGCGACAGCGCCGCGCCGATCTCGCTCCAGAACCTTAGGCCTTCTGTCGCCGGACCGTGGCCCGCTTTCGCTCGTGCCGCCTGGCGCGCTGACGGTCAGCGGCACCATGACCAGGTTGCCGCCACTTGCCGCCGCGCGTCTTCGTCGCCAGCCTGCCGCGCCGCCCCGCAGCTGGTGGCGCCAGCTACTGCGCGCCGCCGGTGAATTTCCTTTCCGCCTCATGGCGCGCTGAGTTTCGTTGCCGGATGCACGAGCAGAAGACTACGGCGGTGCCGTTCTCCAGGCCGATGGCTGGCGCGCGCCCTGGCCTGGCTGGTGAGACGGCGGCGCCGCTTTGCGGCTTCGACCGTTTCGCGCCGCGCTCTACACGCCGCTGGGCGAGGAGGGCTGGCTGCGGGTCACGGTGGTGGATGCGGATGGTCGCAGCGATACGTCGAAATCCGTTTCGAAGCGGCTTCGCTGGTTTCTGGTCAGCGTGGCGCTAACGCTACCGCCTGCGCTTCGCTGGGCCGGCTGCTCTCGCGGACTGCGCCGGCCACGTCGGCGATCACCGCGTTTCAAGCTGTTGCCAGTAACGCCGCTACCGCGCCGCGTCCGGTTTCCAGGCGCGCCAGCAGGGCAGCGGTGGTGGCGAAGCAGTCGCCATCGCCGGGCCGGCCACGCGCCACCTGGTACCTAGCGCAGGAGCAGCGTTGCTGGTGCGGCGGCCCAAGACGCCGTCCGGCGCGCCAGGATCGAAGCCCAGCCGCTTGCCAGATGTTGCTGGAAAGCGATTCGTTCGTTGCGCATAGCGAGCGCTCGTCGCGCGGCGCTTCGCTTGACCGACCTGCGACCTGCATCGCCTGTTCGTCCGGCCAGCAGCCTGGCCCACCGCCAGCGCACTACGTAGGCGGCATTCGCTATATTCAGGATCACGCTGAAAGTGGAAAAAGACCAAGAAGCCGGGCCGCGCGCCCCCGCCGGCAGATAGATCGCCGCGGTGTCGTCGGTGGCGGGCAGCGCCGTGCCGTTTGCCGTCCGCACGCCGCGCGCGCCATTCGTGCGCACCGGCAGCGGCCGTATCGGTGTCGGCTTCGTGATAGTAAGCCGCCGGGCAGCGTGACTTCAAAGCCCCAGGTCTGGCCCGGCTGCCAGCCCTGTTTCGCCAGCAGGTTGGCTGCGGAGGCCAGCGCGTCGGCGGGCGAGCGCCACAGGTTGATCTGGTTGTCGCCGTCGCCGTCCACCGCGAATTTCAGGAAGGTGCTGGGCATGAACTGGGTCTGGCCGAAGGCGCCCGCCCAGCTCGAGATCATCTCGCTGACGGCACAGCGGCGGTCCTGGATAGATGCGCAGCGCCGCCCAACTCGGTCTTGCCGAGCTGTGTGCGCGCGCCGTCATAGCCCAGGGTCGCCAGCGCCCCGAACAGCGGGAAGCTGCCCATGCCCGTGCCGTAATCGGTTTCCATGCCCCCAGATGGCGACCAGGATTTCCCTGGGGCACGCCGCTGCGGGCGGCGATGGGCGCGGCCAGCATGTCGGCATGGCGCGACAGCATGATCTGGCCGTCCGGATGCGGCGCGCCGACACCGCGCTGTCCAGATAGCTCCAGACCGGCCTGGCGAATTCCGGCTGGTTGGCGTTGAGGTTGGCGATGGCGGGTCGGCTTCAGCCCGGCCACGGCGCTGTCGAAGGTGGCCGGGGTGGATTCCATTGGCCAGCGCCGTTCGGCGCGCCTCCAGCAGGAAGGCATCGAGGCGGGCATCGCCGGTGCTGGGCGGGGCGGGGCGATGGGCACCTGCACGGCTGGCGGTACCGGCGGGGTGGGCCGGGGGGCGCTGGCGGCACAGGCCACGCGCCAGCAGGGCGCCGCTCAAGGCGGCCAGGCGCTGGAAGGGGTGAAGGGGCGCGTCATCCCCAACTCTTATACCCGATTGCCGGGCCGGGGCGTGTCATTCGGGTAAGACGTTTTCGGCGGAAATCCGCCTTTTTCTGCCGCCGGTTTTTGCGGGTTGACGAGGGTTGGGGTGCCCGCATAGTTTCCAGGCGCCTCTCGCGGAAGACGGCCTTTGGGGCCGATTTGGCTCAAAAAGGCAGTGTCACGAAGGTTTGCAACTCCCTCCGTTCGCTCAAGAAGTGTGACAGGACTTTGCCGCGTCATCCGCCGCAAGGGTCGCGTTTACGTGATCAACAAGAAGAACCCGCGCTTCAAGAGCGCGCCAGGGCTGATCCACCGCAATCCTGCTTGTTCGCACACGCAGCATGCTGCGTGGCCGCGCGACCGCGCGACAAAAAAACGCCCCGAATTTCGTTTAGAGCATTGCGCCCGCCAGGCGCGTGTACAGGCGGCCATGCTTTCTGCCCCCGACCGACGCCAGCGATGGTTAAGCCCGCCGCGCCCAGATCATCGCCGCCCTGACGGCGATCGTGCCCGATGGCGTGGTGTCCGATGAATCGGGCCTGGGCGACCTTCGACACCGACGGCCTGTCCACCTATCACCAGATGCCGCTGGTCTGCGTGCTGCCTTCCACCCGCGAGCAGGTGTCGGAAATCCTGAAATATGCCGGTGCCGAGGGTATTCCCATCGTGCCGCGCGGCGCCGGCACCCTCGCTGTCGGGCGGCGCGCTGCCGCGCGAGGATGGCGTCCTGATCGGCATGAGCGCATTCAAGCGCATCCTGGACATCGATTACGAGAATGGCTGCGTGGTGGTGGAGCCGGGCGTCACCAACCTCAACATCACCAAGGCGGTCGAGGGCCAACGGGTTCTATTACGCGCCCGATCCGTCCAGCCAGGTCGCCTGCACCATCGGCGGCAATGTCGCCGAGAACAGCGGCGGGCTGCACTGCCTGAAATACGGCCTGACCACCAACAACCTGCTGGGCGTCACCATCGTGGTGCCGGGCGGCGAGATCCACCCTGGGCGGCAAGTCCGGCTGCCAGGGCGGGCTGGACCTGCTGGGGGTGGTCACCGGCTCGAAGGCCTGCTGGGCGTGGTGGTCGAGGTGGTGGTGAAGATCCTGCGCAAGCGCGCCGGTCGCGCGCACCCTGATGGCGTCCTTCGACACGGTTCCGGCGGCGGGCGAATGCGTCGCCGCCATCATTGCAGACGGCGTGGTGCCCGCGGCGAAGATGGAGTTCATGGACCGCCGCGCCGCCGAGGCGATCGAGGCCTACAACCAGCCCGGCTACCCGCGCGGGGCCGAGGGCATCCTGATCATCGACGCCGACGGCGTGGCGGCCGACGTCACCTGGACCGTCCAGCGCGTTACCGAGATCGTCGCCCAATGCGGCGCCGCGCTATCGCCGGACTGCCACCGACGAGAAACCGCGCGCCCGCATCTGGTCGGGCCGGCCGCAAGGCCGCCTTCGCTGCGCCGATGGGGCGGCTGTCGCCCGACTATGATATGCATGGACGGCTCGATCCCCGCCATGCCCTGCCGCAGGTGATGGCGGAAATGGAAGTGCTGTCCCGCAGTATGGCCTGGGCGTCTCCAACGTCTTCCATGCCGGCGACGGCAACCTGCACCCGCTGATCATCTTCGACCTGATGAAGGAAGGCGAGCGGCTGGGCCGGGCCGAGGCCTTTGGCGCCGACATCCTGCGCCTGTGCGTCAAGGTGGGCGGGGTGCTGTCGGGCGAACATGGCGTGGGCGTGGAAAAGCGCGACCTGATGACCGACCAGTTCAGCGAAAGCGACCTGAAGCAGCAGCACCGCATCAAATGCGCCTTCGATTCCCAGGGCCTGTTCAATCCCGGCAAGGTGTTCCCGACCCTGTCGGCCTGCGTCGAGCTAGGCCATATCCATGTCCATGGGGCGCAGCTTCCCCATCCCCACCTGCCGCGTTTCTGATGAGCAAGACACCAAGCCCAGGACGAGCGGCCGTGGACTCCGTCGCCTGGGCTCGCGGGCGACAAGGCGCTGTTCGAGATTCGCGGCGGGGGCACCGGCCGCGCTGTCGGCCATAGGTCGCGGCCGGCGATATCCTGGACCTGATCCCGGCTCACCGGCGTCATCAGTCCTACGAGCCGGGCGAACTGGTCCTACCGCCGCGCCTTCCACGCCGCTGGCCGAAATCAACGCCGTGCTGGCGGAAAAGAACCAGCGGCTGGGCTTCGACCCCGCCGACTGGTCGGCAGCTTCTTGGGTCCAATGGCGTCGCCACCCTGGCGGGCGCGGCGTCCTGCGATGCGTCCGGTTCCGGCAGGTGCAAGCCCGGACGCTGCGCGTTACTTGCTGCTGGGTTTTTCCGGCGGTGAACGGATTGGGCGAGGCGTTCAGGGGCGGCGGCAAGGTGGTCAAGAACGTCACCGGCTTTGACCTGCGCAAGCTGGTCTGCGGGGCGCACGGTACGCTCTGCCTGCTGACCGAGATGACCTTCCGGGTTTTCCGGCGCGCCCCAGCCATGCGGCGATCCTGAAGCTGGCGAATGTCACGCCGGAGACCGGTGTTCGCGGCGCTCCGCAAGGTGGCCCTGTCGGCGCTGGAGCCGGCGGCCGGCTATCGCCGCGATCCGGGTAGAAGGCCCCGCACCGTCGATCGCCTATCGGATGGAAGGCGCTGGTCCAGCTGCTGGACGACGTGACCGCGCTGGCGATGGGCCCTGGGGTGCCGATGGCTGCGCGCGTCGGGGATGTCCAGGCATCTTTACCGGCGATCGGAACGGCGCGCTGGTGTCGCCTATCGGTGGCGTACCGGCGGAAGATGATGCGCGCTAGCCAAGCGCCGCTGGCGTCCAGGCCTGAACGTGCCGCACCCGCTGGAGCGACTGGGGTGGCGGGCTGATCTGTGCTGGCTGCGCCGACATCGGAACCGCGCGCCGCATCTGCGCCATAGCCCTGGCCGCACATAGGGCCAAGCCATGCTCAGTTCCGCGCCCGCCCGGCGGCACGCGCCGCACGTGGCCTGTTCGCCGAATCCGCGGCCCTCGCGGCGCTTAAGCGGGCGCGTAGGCCGCCTTCGACCCGCAATGCATCTTTTGTCTCCGGGCCGTATTTAAGTGAAGTACGACCCAGTTCACTCCCGAGCAGCTGCAGCGCCCCGCACGATCAGGGAAATCCCGACCAGCTGCCGCGGTGCGCCTGTACGTCCATTGCGGGTTCTGCACCGCCACCTGCCCGACCTATGTGGTGATGGGGCGACGAGCGCGACAGCCCGCGCGGGCCGTGCTGGCTGATCAAGGCATGTTCGAAAGGGCGGCGGGCCCACGGCTGAGGAAACCGCCACCCACATCGACCGCTGCCTGACGTGCCTGGGGCTGCAGACGGCCTCAGTTCCTCGTCCAGCGTCAATTATCAGCGCCTGGGTGGATCGCAGTCTGCGCCCGGCGATCCAGCCAGGAGATCGACAGCAGGCGTCCGCTGGCACCGGCTGCTGCGCCGGACCATCGCCAAGGTGATGACGCGCCCCGCTGGTGCGGGGGCGCTGCTGCTGGCCCGGATCGGCGCGCCGGTGGCGGTGAAGCCGCGATCCTCGGCAAGCTGGGCGCGATGGCGAAATGGGCTCGACATGATCGCAGGGGCTTGAGCCGTCGGCCTGAAACCGGCGGGGTACAGCGCATCGCCATCATGCCTCGGCCAGTAGGCGCGCTGTGGCGCCGGTGATCGACAATGCTGTGGCGCGGGTGCTGGCGCGCGGCAGCGGCATCGAACTGGTGGCGCTGAAGGCCTGCCAGGCGCGGCGCGCTGCCCCATCACATGGGCCGCATACGACAGCCGCGAATGGGCGAAAAGCCACGCCATCAATGCGCCTATGAACAGGGCCAGTATGACGGCGTTCTGGATCACTGCCACCGGGCCGTGTTCCTGGCCCAGCTCCTCTAAGGATTACGCCCATCAGTTCGCGGGCGATCCGGTTCGGGAACCGCGCGCCGCGGTGAAGCCCGCCGCCGCCGCCCGCGATTTCGCCGAACTGTGCACGCCTATGGCCGCGACGTACGCCGCCGCTGGCATTGCGGGTGGCCTATCATCCCGCCTGTTCGCTGCAGAACAGCCTGAAGCTGAACGGTGACCAGGCGAGGCGATGCTGGGCGCGGCGGCTTCACCGTCATCACACCCTTCAACGAAAGCCATCTGGAAGCCGGTGTCGGCGCACCTCCTATTCCATCCTGCAGCTTCAATCCGTCCGGCGCACAGAACGGTGCTGGGCAATATCGCCGCCGCCAATGCCGATGTGCTGGTCAGCGGCAAT
>JANPZW010000003.1 GCA_024707385.1 Cellvibrionaceae bacterium
TCAATTTGTCACCACGCAGACTAGCGCATAATCGGTTATAGGCTTCTGCGGTGCGGCGCGGGTTCTGTTGGGCAATCGGTGCGGCGCCAACCAAATCAGCATCGAACAAACGGATAGCCGTTTTAATCAGAAGATCGCGCCATTGTTCGCGGAGGGGAATAAACACCATATCTTCATTGTCATTTCTCGCTTGCTCAATTAGTGAGCGCAAAAGTCGATAAAAACCACTTTCCGTTTGTGACCAAAAACCAGCCTCGATAAAACTGTAATCACCACGCGCATCAGCATCATCTCCGAACCACGAAGATTTAACTGCACCACGTAAATAGAACGACGCTAAGTCAGCGGCTTCTAGCCAGCGTTGAATTTCACGCTGAACTGCGTTTAATTCCTCTTTATTCTTTTCTGATAAACCATAAAGTGGCAGCGTGGATTCATACCAGCACCGCGCTTTCATATTGTCCATATCATAGCCAAAAGCGTATAGACGGCATTGCTTGCCTTTCAAGCGCTGTGCGTCCAATACATAGGAAACTATGGATGCAGGCTGAACTTTCTTTTTTATTACCATGAATACCTAAGGACCATGCCAACCAATGTTTATAGCCAATTCCACCAGGTTGCGGGTGTAGCGGTAACATTTCTCCGGGCTTGTTTTCATAATAAGGCGAGAGCGGATGACTCCAGCCTCCTTTATAATCGAAGCCCTTAGCTTTTGTGACGTAGCGATCCACCAATACGTCAGAGTGGCGACCACAACAATCGCAATTACCCGCAGAAACATGCTTAAAATCCAAACGGATTCGCCGCGGCATTCCCCAAAAATTGTGCGCTGGGTGAACTTGTATTGGTGTTAACTTCCCGCCCTCCGACTGAAGGGCATTCATAGCTCTAACCCATAGGAAGCTATACTCAAGAGCTGACTTACTCGCATCACCGTTAGTCGCAAGAAAATCTGATCTTCTCTTGATGTTTAGCCAAACCGTTTGCCACAAAGAATGTGAGTCTCCCGCAATAAGAATTGTCGTCAAAGGACCACCGCCGCGAATAGACGTATTGTGCCCTTGTCCGCCGCTTGGGGCGTTGGTTTGCAGTGTAAACAAGGCGGTTGCCGCACAGCTACAGCAAAGAGCGTTCACAGTATCGCGTTTGACAAAATGGTCTTTATTTTCTTTTAAGGTATTCTCTCCGGGAGCATCAATGAGCAACCCAGAGATTGGATTAAACTCCTTTTCCTTAACACCTTCGGTTCTCAAAGAAAAATCCTGCATAAACCGCGCGCCTTCGCCATCAAAGACAAACGCTTCACGAACAGATTCAAACCATTTTTTTAACTCATCCGCACTCGGCGGCTCCTCGCTCCATTGCTTCCATTCTGCCTCCGAGTCCATCGGGGTGGTTGTCTGAATCAAACCAATCAGAAACTGAATAAGCGTCCCATTAAAATCTGGACGGCACGCATCCAGAGCGACAAACGCCGGTTCCGTTATTTGAATCGGAGTAATCCAATCCTGTTCACCGTTTTCTCTGCGCACAGGTATCCAGGCTTCATCTAATAAATTCATTCGATAAACACTCCTTCATCATTTTCCTGAATTTGTTGTAAGCCCATTTGCTTACAGTAAATCCATGTGTGCAGCTGGGCGGTTTTGTTTTGATCGGAAGTCCATGCTTGCGCAACCCAATTCCCCGTTGAATCCTCTTCAAGCGGTAACAATAATGACCACTTACCTTTATCCGGCAATGTCTCCATTACACGATTGTATTCTTCAAGCAGGGCTGCCTTTACTGGCTGTACGCGGGCAATCAAACGCTCCGCCACTTTTACGGTGCTGTATGCCCAAGCGTGATTGTGTTGTATCCATGGCACCAATCGCTCACCGTTCCAGCGGGCCAGTACCACGCTAATGCTTTGCTCGCCCAGGCGCGATGGTGTTTTGGCTTCACTCCACCAATCCATCACGTCTCCTCGCTTATATCCCGAGACTAAAGTCAGCGTATTATTTTTGGCGTGACTCGAATCAGCCATCTGTTGACCTCGTACTTTCAAATTGGCTTGCTGCAGGCCCTTGGGGATCTCAGTGCCAGCATCAAAAACCTGTTCAATAAGCTGACGCGCATCGGATGGCATGTTAAAGCTGCCACGCTGCAACGCTTTTGCCGTCAACCAGAGCTGACCATGATCTGGATACACAAACCCCGTTTTAGGTAAAACGTTTTTTATCCAGGTATCAGGTGGTTCTGTCATCCATTCAGGTGCATATATCCACATGCATGGATCACCGCGTTGATCTTTGCTGCCCTCTAAAAGTCGATTGCCGTGCAGATCTCGAGCATGGCGCTGTAGCCGGCCAGCTCGCTGTATCAACCGGTCGATAGGTGCCAAATCAGAAATCAGCAGATCAAAATCCACATCCAGTGATTGTTCAATTACCTGGGTTGCGATGACCAAACGCCCACGACGCTCCCTCTCAGTGCTGGTCTTGCCAAATTTTTTAATTATTTCTTCTTCGGTCTTCAGCCGGTCACTTAAACAAAACCGGGCATGAAATAAAGTAATGCGGTCATCAGCGACGCTATCCGCGAATAATCGATAGGCATCCAGAGCATCCGCAATGGTATTGCGTATCCAGCAAACACATTTGCCAGCATCCAACGCTTCGAGCACGACATTTTTGACGTGCGCAACTTCGTGTTGATAAGCAATCAATACTTTTCGAATGACCGCCTGGCGCGTTGCAACTTGCTCTTGATAAAGAAAATCAGGATGGCATTGTTGCCATCTGGTCATTAACGGATAGGCATCTACGGTAATAGATGGCGCCTGCATACCACGACCTTTGGCATATGCAGAAAGCAACCTTTGTTTAATATGGCCAGGCAGCGTGGCCGACAGCAAGATCGCACTACCTCCAGCACGGGCATGGAACTCCAACAAAACTTCCAAGACCCCTTGCATATAGGCATCACACGCATGGACTTCGTCTACTACCAACACTTTGCCAAAAAGTCCCAATAATCGCAGTGATTGATGCTTACTATGCAACACGCCAAGCAAAACTTGGTCAATCGTACCTACTCCCACTTGCGCCAAAAGCGCGCGCTTATTGTGATCTGCCAACCATGCTGTGCAACGTGCACTGGCGGTCTCGTCGGATTGTTCGGGATCATCTTCTGTCTTTGACGGCTGAACTATAGTTTTCGCAAAATCGTCCACCAGATTGCGGCTGCCATGCGCCAGCACCAAGCTCGTATCATCCGCAAATAAACTGGAGTAAACATCGGCAATGCGTTCATACATGGCATTTGCTGTTGCCATAGTCGGTAACGCCACAAAGAAGCCATTTGCATTGCCAGACATCATCAATCGATAAGCCAACGCAATAGCTGCCTCCGTTTTTCCCGCACCCGTGACATCTTCCAGTAGATAAATTTTCGGCGAAACACTTAGATCCAGGTCATTGACGGATTGTTGTAAGGGTGATGGTTCTTTGATTTGGGGAAAAAGATCAGCAAAACTCAAATTTTGTTTCACCGCGCATGGAACAACGCCACTTTCAGAAAGAGCCTTTTGGGCATAAGAACGTGTTTTATGCCAATACTCGGAAAGTGAAATTTCCTCCGCGCTATATTCAAAATATTCGGTATTAGAACCTAGCCAGTCCGCCAATACAGCAATTCCCGTAAACCACCAGGACAGCATCTGACTCAACTTCTCACACTGCGCTTCAGTGAGATTCCCGAATATGGTTTTTTCCGAACCGGATATGAAGATAACCTGTATTTGTTCTACAAACTCTCTTATTGCCATGCGGTCCCGCTTGGAGAAATGGTCGTCGCTGGCGCAATTAGGGGGAGACGGCTTGGGAGGCTGGCCGTGATGACCTGTGACGGCGCGCATCCAGCAATCCAAAGCAGTTTGAGGAGCCTCAATCCAGCGGCCTTCGGCAAGCTCATCTGCCAAACGGTCGTTCCAATACCACTGACCTAGCGAATCGTGTCGTTCGCTATAACTTCTTTCAGGGTTGGGCTCTCGACCCTGAAGCTGCTCAAAAAGCTCAGGCTTTTGCGATTGGAACGCCTCACTGAACTTACCCAGGTCATGAATCGCAAGCCAAAAACTCGCCCAGTTCAGCCAAGTCTCTTTCGAGCAGCTCAGTTGCTCGCAAAAGAATCGTGAGAGAGCGTCATGTTGGGTTAGATATTCCCTGCCAACAGCCGCCACATCCAAGCTATGGTATGGCAGCAGGTGATAATTCGGTCCGGCGGATTGCGGGTCTTTTTTCGCTTTGCCCCAGTAGCGGTGATACGTTGCCATGATTGCGTCCTGTTCATCGGCTAGTGATCCTAAGATTAGCCGCACCTCACCAAAGCGCAACACTGGACATAATCACATGTAAAGCAATATTGCAGGTCACTCCGCACTCTGCGCTCACAATGCGGAACTCACGTAAAAATCCGTAAATCCGGTTTACAGGTGCGGGGGTGTGGAATTTTCCAGGGTGGTTTTTGAGGCATGCGTCACAGCCTGCACGGCTGTGTTTTTAACAGGAGGGAGGCCGCGTTAGACCAACTGAATATCGCGTCACAAAATCCAAATTTCCATGCACGATTTGGGTGGATTTACTTCCATAAGCTTCCGCCCACCTCTGTTATGGATGCCGTTGGATGCGTATAAATACGCGACATAATAACCATCATAAGGGAGGCCATATGAAACGTATTTTGCTTTGGGGTGCCGTTGTGTCTTTGGTGGCATGCGGCGGGGATAATACGGATAACACGTCCAGCAGTTCGAGCAGCTCCGGCGGTTCCAGCTCCAGCAGCAGTTCCAGCGGCGTCGATATTTCGTCGGGCGGGTTAACGGATGTGCTTTGGCATTTGCGTTATATGGAAAATGAACTCGGTGTGCGCCAGGCCAGCGATGTTCCCATGACTTTGCGCTTCGATGAAGATCTACATATGGACGGCACGACGAGCTGCGGGCCTTTTGGTTCGACTTATCGCTTTCGCCACGATGCCATCAGCTTTACCGATGCACCGAATTTGCCTTTCGCTTGTCCACCCAGTCCATGGTCGCCTTTGGAGCAAAATTATTACGCCGCATTAAATAGCGTTGTCCGATTTTCAGTTGATGATGCCCGTTTGACGTTATTGACCGAAAACAATATGCGCTTGATCTACGAGACCACCGACAGCAAATGTGCAACGCCCACAACGATTGCCGGTGAAAAAACGACTGACTTGCCATCGATATCCGTGTCGTTGACATCGGACCAACCCATTGATGTATTGATTCAACGACTCAGAGGTGACTACCCGGATCTGCAAATCGGCTGCTCTACCAGCGACAGCCAAATTCAGGTATCGGTCAATCCAGTTACGCTGCAGTATTTGCGCTGCCGCAGCGATATCACCACGATCAGTTATTGAGAAGCGAGCAGGGAATCCGCCTATGAAAACTTTTATGAGTAACCAGTGCACGCGACGCCAACTTCTGCAAGCCACCGCTCTTACTGCCGGGCTTGCATCACCACTTCTGACAACTCACGCCGCGCTGGCGCCCCAGCGCAATCGGGTGATTTTTGTATATACCCCAATGGGCGCGCCCATTGACTGGTGGGAGCCGCGGGCATGTGGCAGTACGATTTTTTTACCTCGCGCATCTGCGCCTCTGAATCCGGTAAAACATCACTGTGTCTTTTTAAATAATTTATATGTTCCCTACGCTGGCCCTGGGTTTACCCCAAAAGTGTTGGGAGGCGGCAGTGGCGCCAGCGGTGACACCACATTGGATATTCGCCTGGGAGAAGCTCTTAGCGCTGGCGTGCAGTTGCCAAATCTGCACCTGAGCACGGGGGAATATACGGAGGTGGCAAGCCACAAGGAAAACACCAAGATTGCGTTTGCACACGATGCCGCCGCCAACTACGAAACCTTGTTCGACGCGAGTAATCAGGAGCTCAACACGCCAATCGACAAGAAATTCCGCGCTGAATTAGCGGCACCCACGCCTCCAGATTTTGATAAAAAAAGTGGATCAGCTCATTGAATTGAGCGCATTGGCTCTCAGCCGCAATACCACCAACGTGATTACGCTGATGTGGAGTGACTGCGAAGGCGGTTTTCATTTGCCTGAATCTTTCACGCAGTTTCCACGCCAAGATTTTCATTATGCCGCGCATATGCACGGTGAATTTTATGCGGCATTCCGCGCTTATTTGACTGGCAAGCTGGCGTATTTAATCCAGCTATTGGCGATGATGCGGGACCAATATAATCAAAGCCTGCTGGACACGACCCTGGTCGTGCATGTGACGGATCAGGGAGACGGGAGCAATCACCTGGGCGAGAAAGCTCCCTTTCTGCTTGCCGGCGGCAAAATCTTTTCCGCAACGGCGCAGTGGTGGATGTTAACCGCAAGACACAAAATGATCTGATGGATACCATAGCGGCCGCTTATGGCTTGCAGGGTGTGCAGTACGGATCTGGAGTGATCGATGGTTTGAGAACGTAATCGATGGTTTGAGGATTTAGGTTGCGCAAACGGAGGAACTCCGGCTCTCGACTCCTCGCCCGCCTTAGGGTGTCGCTGCGCGTTCCTCCTACCAACCTCCGCGGCATTCATGTATAAAAGCCCCTGTATGCGAACACCAACTCATCCAAATGCATAGCGAGGCTTGCATGAAATTGAATTTTTTAAAAGCAAGCCAGGTTTTGCTGATACTTGGTCTAATCCTGCTTGTGGTCAGCTATTTTGTTTTTGATTTTCAGAATTTGATTCTCAACCTGTTGATGTACGGCGTACTGACCCTGGGATTTTTGCTGAACTTTATTGGGGTTTTGACGAAGCCGCGTTAGCGGCTGCTCTAACTAATTCGAAATCGCGCTAGCGGCTCTGACCAGCTTGTCGCTGCCCCGCAGGACCTTTCTGAAGATTGCGTCACAAATTTAAAAATCCATTCTAGCACCCGGTGAACGCGCTCTCGTAAGCCGGCGTCCTCCTCTGTTATATGCCTCGAAAAATCAGTATACCGGCGTTCATAATAACAATTACGAGGAGCTTCATATGAAGCGTATTTTGCTCTGCAGTGCCCTGCTGTCATTAGCGGCCTGCGGCGGCTCAGGCAATGAGTCATCCAGTAGTTCAAGCTCAAGCGGGTCCAGCAGCTCCAGTGCCAGCAGTTCGTCTTCCAGTGCATCTTCCAGCAGTTCGGGCGGCGGAAACGGTGGTAGCTTACCGGCATCCGTGACCAATACCACTTGGCAATTGCGTTATCTCGATACACCCCTGGGAATCCGGCGGGCAAGTACGGCTTCCATGACCTTGCGTTTCAATGAAACCAACGGCGTTGAAGGCACCACCGCTTGCGGGCAGTTTTCCGCATCCTATTGGACGCGCCACAATGGAATGGGTTTCGCCGAGGCGCCGCGCGTGCCGTTGAATTGCGCCCCCCAATACCGGCTCGCTGCTGGAAAAGGATTATTACGCGGCGCTGAACAATATCGCGAATTTTTCCGTTGACGGCGCCAAGTTGATATTGACCACGTCTGATAACACCACGTTGGTATATGAGCCGAGCGGCGTTAAATGCACCTCGCCCATTTCTATCGGCGGTGAGCCAAGAGCAGACCAGCAAGCCCCATGGCAGCCGGTCCAGCTGGTATTACAGACGGCGCATCCGATCGCGCAATTGACTCAAAGCCTGGAAACGGATTACGCCGATCTGGAATTGCTCCCTGCGGAAAGCTGTGGAACTGATGAGCTCGCGGTTGCAGTGAATCGGCTCACCTTGGAATACCTGCGTTGCCGTAGCGACCTCACCACAATCACTTACCGCTAGGCGATAGAGGCATTTACATGAAAAATTTATCTTCGAGTATCTGGACCCGACGTCGACTGCTGCAAGCAACAGCTCTGGGAGCCGGAATGGCATCCTCCCTGACGCCGGTTAGCGCCCTTTCAGAACAACCCAGCCGCGTTATTTTTGTTTATGTCCCTATGGGCGCATCCAAACAGATGTGGCACCCGACAGAATGTAATGGCGGCATTGCGTTGCGCCCCGGCTCAGCCCCACTGGAGCCGGTGAAACGTCACTGCGTTTTCTTGAATAATCTCAACATGCCCGATGGCGGCCTTGGGGTTGCCCAGGTATCACTGGGGGGCGGATTTACCGACGCTCGCGCCTCCACTCTGGATATCGTTCTTGGCGACGCTTTTAACGGGAACGTCCTCACGCGAAATTTACATTTGGGTGCCTACTCGGGGCATGACGTGGTGAGCATCCGAAGTTTTAACCGAGTTCCCTTTGCCCAAAGCGCCGCAGCCGTGTACGACTCATTGTTCGGCGATGACCGGGAGGCCAACACACCTCTTGATCAAAAATTCCGTGCGGAATTGGCGTCATCCGAAATTGTGCATTTTGACAAAGAAGTGGATTTGCAAATTGAATTGAGCGCGTTGGCTTTAAGTCGCAACGCGACAAATGTGATCACGCTGATGTGGGGTGATTACCTGGGAAATTTTTCTCTACCGGAATATTTCACTGCGTATCCCAGAATGACGTATCACGAAGCCACACACCATTCACACGAACTCTACACATTGTACCGGGCTTATCTGTCCGCCAAATTCGCTTATTTGATCCAATTGCTGGAAGTGATGAAGGACGAAAACAACCAGAGCCTGCTGGATACCACTCTCGTGGTGCATCTGGCCGATCAGGGCGACGCAGATATTCACGGTAGCGAGAACGCGCCCTTCTTTATTGCCGGTGGCAAAAATCGCTTTCGCAATGGCGCTGTTTTGGATGTGAAAGGAGCGAACCAGTACGACCTGATGGACACCATCGCAGCGGCCTACGGTGTGGACACTCAATACGGCACCAGCAAGATCGACGGGCTGACGTTATCCTGAGGACCGGCTTCTGAGGACTGACTGAATCTCTCCTGAGCACGCTACTCCGGGCGGACAACTGCCCGGAGTTTTATCAATTATTTAATACGAAACATTACGTTGATGGTCTGCCCGATGGTGATGGTTTCCGGGGCGAACATGATGGTTTCGTAACTCTCCATTCCGGCGGCGCTTCTCATCGCAAAATTTTTTCATCGCACCGCCGCTAAAATCCGCGGCAAAATCACCGAACGAAGAAACCTGCGAAATGCCATAAACCGACTGGATCTTGCTGCCGAGGCCCGCGGCCATCGCATTGGCTTTTTTCGCGCGCCTCGGCACCCGCCGCCGCAATCAGTTCCGCCTCCACCGCTTTGCGATTTGAGATATCAAAATCCGCCCGCACGCCGGACACATTGTTAGTCGCAATCAGGTTGCCCATGATTTCCGGGTATTGAGCCAGATTATCGAGCCGGATGGTCATGGAGCGGGTGACTTCATAACCGAGAATTTCCAATGCGTTGAATTCGGGATCGCGCCGGCGCGTGGTGGATTTATTGATATCCGTCGCTTCTATATTTTCCTTGCGCACGCCGTATTTGGTGATGATATCGCTCACCTGCGTGGTGGTGAGATTGACGGTTTTGAGGGCCTGATCGGATTCTTTTTCAAATGCCATAATGCTCAAATGCACAGTCGCTGTATCAGGCTTTATTTTTTTCTCAGCGGTGCCATTGGCAACTACAAAAGGGAAATTCGGCAGATCGGCAGCTGCAACACTGAAGGAAATCAGGCTGGATAGGATCAGGACGGCAATTTTATTCATAGGGTTCTCCGGCGATTCAGCAGAAACATACCCGACCGGAGCAGACAGTGCGGACGGGTACGGCTGCGCCCGAGACTACAGGATTTTCCGTCCGGCATGAACCGGTCAGATGTAAGAATTCGTGCGGCAAAAGGCAGGCGAACCTGCCCTGATATTATTTTTTGATGCTTGCCAATTGCGCGGGACTTGGCCCTATGTGAATTGACGCCGCGCCCAGGTTAGTACCACCGCCCGTGTTGTCCAATCCGCGACACCAGGTCGCCGCTCTGCTGTAGGTGTTGATGGTGGTGTTTTTACGAAAAGTATCGTGCTCTTCGCTCATGGGAAAATCCGTTCCCGTGAGCAAAAACCATTTCACAAAAATCTCGTCGCTCTTTTCGGGAAAATTGCCGACTTTTTCCACGTAGCCCAACGGATTGGTACCCGCCACGGCAATTTCCGGCTCCTCGGCATTGGTCACCAGAATTTCGTAATAGGCGTTCTGCTCAGGCTTGGTGAAATCCGCCCCGATTTTCCGCGCTGCGGCCTGCAGGTCTTCATAGACTGATTTACCCAGGGATATCGGATGTCCGAACACCGTATTAATCGTGGGCGCGTAACCGGCGGTGCGCGCGGTGATGGAATACATTCCAACCTTGCCCGCCTCGTCCGTCAGCACTTGCACGTAGAAATACGGATTCACATACAGATGCTCAATATAGGAGAAGGACTCCTCAACCTTGCGCGGCGGGGCGTGACGCCGCACGACCATGTTGGCGATGGTGACAGTGCGCGGCAAGGTGAGCGCCGGCTCACCGAAAACCCGGTTGTACTCGCTGATATCGACATTGAGCTTGAGCGAATTGAAGGTAGTGTCGAATTCCGCTTTGCGCTCGGCGGTCAGCGCCGGCGGTTCACTGCCTTTTTTGGAACAGGCAACGCCGAACACGGCGAGGGACAAAATCAGGAAGAAAAAAAATCGCATGGACATTGTGGCTCGTTGCTTATTTGTCATGGTGAATCGATCAAAAATAAAGGTGTGCGTATAGTCGGGGATTGTGTTGGTGAATCGCAACCATCAGAGCGCACCGGTGCTGTTTTGTTCGCGGCTTAGGGCTTTTCTGTGATCGGATTTGCACCTTCACGCCATTTCAGTTGAACCGCCATTTCAGTCGAGCCGCTCGTTCAGTCGAACAGCCAGGGCCGGATGTCCTCCCGGTTCACCAGCACCAGCTGCTGGGCCTCCGGCGTACCGTCGAGCATCTTGGTGTTCACCTGCATTTCCTTGAGAAGATAGTTCACCATGCAGGCTTTGGTGGTGATGTGCAGTTGACCGCCGAGCATCTGGTAGTCGTTCTCCAACACCTCCTGCTGCGCGGGGGTGAGGCGCGGGTCCGGTTGCAGGATGATGGTGATCTGGGTGTTCCACGCCACATCGTGCTCGATGGGGTGTTGGGTCTTGTCGAGCAGCGTCGGCACACCGCGAAAGCGGCTCAGCACAAAATCACGGTAGCCGCGGCTTTTTTCGCACCAGGCGCGCAGGTGCCAGCGCAGGCCGGTGTTGACGAAGGTGTGAGGCGCGATGACGCGGCCCTCGCGATTGGGGTTGGTGAGCGACACATAATCCACCTCAATCCGCAAACGTTGGCGGGTGGCGGCCACCAGGCCGCGCATCAGCTCCGGTGCCACCTTGCGCGGCGGCAGGCGCAGGGCGAGGTTGGACAGTTTGGCGCTGGGCGCCGATATGGGCGCGGGCGCGGCGGAGGGGTTCTGCATCCAACCCAGGTATTCCCCGACATCGTCGCTGATGAAATGCCGCTGAAAGTCGGCCTTGGGCAGATAGGCTTTGGTGGAGGCGTCGTAGGTGAGATTGGTGGGCGCTTGCGCGCTGTAGGCGTTGAGATCGGCGCTACTCTGCTGGCGGGAGAGACCGAAGTGATGGATCAGACTGGTGGTGTTGACCCTGCCCTCCCAATAAGCCAGCAGTTCGATCAGCCAAAAACGCTTGTTGAACTCCATACTGTCTCCCACATGATGGTTTACGCACCCCGCCGGTTGCATTGCGCTGCCAAGCTGACGCGCGGCCTGCCACTCTATCATTCGGCGCCACGGGTGCAACTGTCATCATCAGCGTCTTCACCCTCTTGAAATTTATTTAACCGCACCTATTTAATTTTCACCGGCGCGTGTCCTACGGAGCGCGCTGGTCATCAACGGTTTATCCGTTCATTGTTTTTATTACGTATTGCTTCTACGGAGGATATGTTATGAACTCAATCGATCTCACTCCCCTCTATCGCAACAGCATCGGCTTTGACCGTCTGGCTTCGCTGCTGGACAGCGCCTTGCGCACCGATTCCGTATCGCCCGGTTATCCGCCTTACAACATCGAAATGCTCGGGGAAAATCGCTATGCGATCACCTTGGCTGTGGCGGGTTTTGATCAGGGCGAATTGGACCTGATGGTGGAAAAAGGCGTGCTGACTGTGCGCGGTAAAAAAGCCAATGAGGAGGAGCACCGCTATCTCCATCAAGGCATCGCCAATCGCGCGTTCGAACGCAAATTCAACCTCGCGGATCACGTGGAAGTCACAGGCGCTGATTTGCATAACGGCCTGCTGACCATCAATCTGGTGAAGGAAATTCCCGAGGCCATGAAACCTCGCACTATCGCCATCAACCAGACCCGCGACGCCAGCGTGATCGAGCACCACCAAGAAAACGCTGAAGAAAAAGCGGCCTGATCAATCTCCATTAATCAGCCGCTGCGGTTGGTGAATTTTCTCATGTTAAGTCCGCCCGCTGTGGGCGGACTTTTTTGCGGAAGCCGGTGTATGGAGTACAGAGATTATTATCAGATTCTCGGTGTTGAACGCGGTGCGGATCAGGACGCGATCAAACGCTCCTATCGCAAACTCGCGCGCAAATATCACCCGGATGTCAGTAAAGAAACCGACGCGGAAGCGAAATTTAAAGAGCTGAATGAAGCTTACGAAGTTTTAAAAGACCCGGAAAAACGCGCCGCTTACGATCAGCTTGGCAACAATTGGCAAGCCGGGCAGGATTTCCGTCCGCCACCGGGCTGGGACCAGGGGTTTGAATTTCACGGCGGCTACACTCAGGTGGACCCTGAACAATTCAGCGATTTTTTTGAATCCCTGTTTGGCCGCGGTGGTTTTGGCAGCCAAGGCTTTCAGCACGCCGGCGGACGCAACCGGCGCGGAGAAAATACCCACGCAAAAATTCTCATCGATCTGGAAGACGCCTATAAAGGCGCCACCCGGACGCTCACCTTGCGCCATTCGGAAATCGGTGCCGACGGCCGTCCGCAAATTCGCGAACGTGCCATCAACGTGAAAATTCCCAAAGGCATAGCGCCGGGCCAGCAAATTCGCCTGAGCGGCCAGGGCGAGGCCGGCTTGGGTGGCGCTGGCGCCGGGGATCTTTATCTGGAAGTGGAATTCAAACCCCATGCGCTCTATCACCTGGACGGTAAAACCGTGTATCTCGATTTGCCAGTGACGCCCTGGGAGGCGGCGCTCGGCGCCACCGTGCGTGCGCCGACACCGACGGGTGCGGTGGATCTGCGCATTCCACCCAACTCCCGCGCCGGCAGCAAGTTGCGCCTGAAAGGTCGCGGCCTGCCATCGAAGGAGCCTGGGGATTTGTTTGTGGTGTTGCAAATCGCCCTGCCGCCGGCGGATTCCGAAGCCGCCAAAACCGCCTACCGGCAGATGGAGAAAGCCTTTAATTTCGAGCCCCGCGCCGGGCTGGGAGCGTAACCATGACGGACAAACCGACCTATATGCCGGCGTCTCTGCTCGACGATGACTCTCCCATCACCCTGGGCGATCTGTGCCGAATCTGCGGTATCACCGCCGAACAGGTATTGGCGCTGGTGGACGAAGGGGTGATTGAACCCGCGGCGCGCGAACAGGGCGTCTGGCGCTTCCACGCACTGAGCATCCGCCGGGTGCGCTGCGCCTACCGGTTGAATCGGGATTTGGGCATCAACCTGGCCGGCGCCGCTTTAGCGGTGGAGCTGCTGGAAGAAATTGAACAGCTGCGCGCGCGCCTGCGCCGGCTGGAGCGAATGGAGCACTGAGCCTCAGGGACTGATCAGCGTCTGCGTCAACGTCGCCAACCATTTGCCATAGGCACGTTCTGTAAGATGCACGCCGTCGTAGGTGAGCGTTTCGTCAAAGCCACTTTCACCAAGCTTCAGCACGTCCGGCAGGTTGATCACCCGGCAACCCTGGCAATTTGTTGATTGACGAATAAAACGGTTGAGTTGGTCAATGGCTGCGATATCCAAATAAGGCCGGCCAAACAGATTCCGATTGATGTCCGGTAACAGGTTCACCACTAGGCGCGCTGCGGGCCAGCGCTTGCGGAGATCGGTGAGAAACTCCGGATAAAGCGCCATAAACTCCTGCAGGTGTTGAGCGTTTTGTTCAGCGCGAATCACCTCCACCGTGCCGAATGCGATCACCACCACATCCGGCTGTTCAAGCGGGGCGGAAACCCGCCAGCGCGCCATAAATTCGCCCAACGTCTGCCCCTGCTTGGCGCAGTTGAGCACCCGCGCCTCGGGCAATGGCCAATGGAAGTCATGCAGCAGACTGTTGCCGAGCAGTAAAACCCGTGCGCTCCCGGACGGATTCGAGAGGCGGCAGTCGAGTTCCGATAAGGCGGGTCGGCCGCACCCGGAGATCAACGCGACAAGCACCAATCCCGGAAGACCAATTTTGCTAATCACGGCTTTAAGGCCCATCAAACAGGCCGGCGACATTCAATGTCTGGAGTTTGCGCTCGACCAACTGATGGATCACAAAGTCCGGTTGTATCTGCTCTATTAGCGCTTCATCAAGCTTGTAGCGCCAGACAAATACCGTCTCTTCAAACGCGGCACTCAGTGGGGGTATCAGCCCAACGCCAAAAGAATCCATAAAAACCAGCGCCTTAAGACCATTTGGCTGACCACCGCTGCAATTCACCTGCTTGAACCTGAGGGGGTCGGTTTGATGGATCACAAAATCAGTACCGTCCTGCAATACACAGTGTGCGCCCAGCCATTCAGCCGGCAGTGTCCAGCCGTGCTCCACAAGCAAATACTGCTGGCCGATCATACGCGCAAGATCGCCGGCCTTTTGCGTCAGATAGGGCTCGGGGCGAATTTCCCCTGCCACAGGAACACCAATATCGCGCAACAGCTCTGCCGCTGCGACACCGGCACCAAATTCATTCCAGTGGGTATCCGTTTTGAAAAAAGGTGACGCTTGAGGAAAATCCGCAACAGCCTGCTGTAACGCCGCCAGGGGATAAGTAACACCCACCTGCGCACCCTGCAGTGCGGTAAATAGTTGATCCAGCCGCGACTGCGGATATTTGTGTCGATGGAGCCACTGGGGAAGTTTGTCGCTGTGCAGACTGTCTTTATTGGGCGCGATCAAAACCTGATAACGCACCCCGAGAGCCCTGAGTCGCGCAGTGGTATTGCTCAAACCTTCGCGCCAGGAAGACAAATCATCCGAAGAAAAAAGCTCGGCACGCTGGATATAATTAACTGCTTCATTATCTGTCAGAAACAGAAAGCCCTCTTTTCCCGCAGCAACAGTTGTATAAGGTGAAGATGAAAAAAATTCTGTTTTCACCACGCTGTTAAGCATGACCATCTGCTCTTTGGTGGCAAACCGTTTCTGGATATAAAAACGGGTGTCCACCGCAAAACGTTCCAGTCCGGCGCCTAGCGATGGGGTGCGGGCAAGCTTCTCCTCACGGGGACTGTCGGGTCCGGTCAGAATATCAATGAATGTCGCGATCGCGGGAGCCGTCAGCAACACCAGCGCCAGAAGAGCCGCCCCAAAAACCTCTATTGTGCTGCATACATCAGAACCGGAAATAAATGAAAGGCGAATAAGAGGCGGCGCCAGCCGCCACTACAGACAGACAAAAAATGGTCGCCACGAAACCGGAATAACCATAATGTCTGAGCCCGCCACCGTCCGTTTGCACAAACCGCCTGGCGAACCAGCGCCCCACGGGCATGGAAAAAATAACCGCCAGCAACAGGGTAAAGAGCACATAACCATTGATAAAACGCTCCAGCGGATAGAGCGCTGCGGCCTCACCCGCACCGGGGGCGAACATCAAGGCTAAAAACGCCCAGGTCTGCTCGGAAGTTTCAGCGCGAAACGGCACCCACCCCACCATGACAATTAACAGCAGATAAGCGTGCGCCAAAAAACGTGGCAGTCGCGCGAGGAACGCCAGCAGCCCGAGACGCTCGAGTACCAGAAAAATCCCATAATAGGCTCCCCAGAGTACGAAATTCCACGAAGAGCCGTGCCAAAAGCCGCACACCAGAAATACCAAAAACAAATTGAAATAATTGCGCAGCCGACCGCAGCGGTTGCCGCCAAGTGGTATATACAGGTAATCGCGGAACCAGCGCGACAGCGTCATATGCCAACGCCGCCAGAATTCTGTAACCGACGTTGCTATGTAGGGAAAATTAAAATTCTCAGGGAATTTGAAACCGAACATGCGCCCAATGCCGATTGCCATATCGGAATAGGCGGAGAAATCGAAGAATATCTGGAAGGTGTAACAGATAACCCCCGCCCAAACGAGCGGAGTGGAAAGCCCATCGAGAGGGACTGCAAAAATTTGATCGGCCACCAACCCTAGCGGATCGGCAATGAGAATTTTCTTGGCCAGGCCGATAACAAATCGCTCCATGCCCACAGCAAAATCCGAGCGTGTCACCTTGCGGTCCATCAGTTCTTTTTCTATCTCGCTGTAACGCACAATAGGACCGGCGATCAGTTGCGGAAACAGGGATATGAAGAGCGCCATTTTTATCGGATCGCGCTGAGCTGCCACCTCGCGACGATAAACATCGATCAGATAACTCAAAGCCTGAAACGTGTAAAAGGAAATACCGATGGGCAGGTGGATCGAACGTGTATACGCCAGAAGGGCATCATCCCCCGTGATATTCGAGGCAAAGAAATACGCGTATTTAAAATAAGCGAGCACCACAATATTCAGCGCCACGCCGATTTGAGTAAGCAATAAACGCGAGCGCGGTTGCCCAGCCTGATCAATCCATAAGGCGAAAAAATAATTTAACGCTATCATTGCCAAAATGACGAGAAGGAATAAACCCTCGCCCCAGGCGTAAAAAATCAGACTCACTATGAGGAGAAAAAGATTTTTAATCTTCCCCGGCATGAGGAAGTAAAACGCCATCGTCAGTGGCAGGAAGAAAAATAGAAACGTGGGCTCGGAGAAAACCATGGTCAATATCCATTAAACACAAGGTCCGAAAGAGAAAAGGCGACGACCCGCAACGACGGACAAGACACCTAAAACGCCGCACGACAACACTCCTGATGTTCATCAAGCACGCGACCGGAGCAGTATACAGAAACATCTTTGATGCGCCACACGCAGGCTTTGCTGGAGTCGATTTTGCCGACCAGCAGCTCAATCGACCCGCTCTTTCCTCGATACATGTGAGATTTGCGTGGCGATATTTGCAATTTTTAACCAGCAGATCAGTGTTCTCCGAGAATGGTTTACCTCTCCAAACTTCTCGGGGAGAATAGCCAACCTTTGGCCCGTCCCAACCGATTCTTCCCCGGCGATGGGTATTTCCGACGATATGAGAGGAGTTTCCTGATGCGAGCCCGTAAAGAACTAGCCAATGCCATACGCGCCCTGAGTATGGACGCCGTCCAGAAGGCCAAGAGCGGTCACCCGGGGGCTCCCATGGGCATGGCAGATATCGCCGAGGTGTTGTGGAACGACTTTATGGTTCACAACCCCGCCAACCCCAAGTGGCCCAACCGCGACCGCTTTGTGATGTCCAACGGCCACGGCTCCATGCTGGTCTATTCACTGCTCCATCTGACCGGCTATGACCTGCCGATGGAAGAGATCAAACAATTCCGCCAACTGCACTCCAAAACTCCAGGTCACCCGGAATACGGTTACGCTCCCGGCATTGAAACCACCACCGGGCCTTTGGGCCAAGGTATTAGCAACGCGGTAGGTATGGCACTGGCGGAGAAAATTCTCGCCGCCCAATTCAACCGCGACGGCCACGAGATCGTCGACCACTACACCTATTGCTTCCTCGGCGACGGCTGCATGATGGAAGGCATTTCCCACGAATCCTGTTCACTGGCTGGCACCCTAGGCCTCGGCAAGCTGATCGCCTTCTATGACGACAACGGCATTTCCATCGACGGTCACGTGGAAGGCTGGTTCACCGACAACACGCCGATGCGCTTCGAAAGCTACGGCTGGCACGTGATCCCCAATGTGGACGGCCACGATAGCGCCGCCATCAAAGCGGCCATCGAACAGGCCCGCGGCGTGGCCGACAAACCCACCCTGATCTGCTGCAAAACCATTATCGGTTACGGCTCACCCAACAAATCCGGCAGCCATGACAGCCACGGTTCACCGCTCGGTGACGCCGAAATCGCCGCCACTCGAGAATACTTGAAGTGGGAGCACGTCCCCTTCGAAATCCCGGCGAACATCTACGCGGGTTGGGACGCCAAAGAAGCCGGCGCCGCCGCGGAAAAAGCCTGGAGCGAGAAATTCGCCACCTACCGCAGTGCCCATCCGGAACTGGCCGCCGAGTTCGAGCGCCGTGTGATCAAAGGTGAATTGCCAGCGGAATTCTCCGCCAAAGCCGACGCGTTTATCCGCGAATGTCAGGCCAAAGGCGAGAAGATCGCCACCCGTAAAGCGTCGCAAAACGCCATTGCCGCCTACGGCAAACTGCTGCCCGAACTGCTCGGCGGCTCCGCAGACCTCGCCGGCTCCAACCTGACCTTGTGGTCCGGCTCCAAGCCCGTCACCAGCGAAGACGCCAGCGGCAACTACATCTATTACGGTGTGCGTGAATTCGGTATGAGCGGCCTGATGAACGGCCTGGCGCTGCACGGCGGTTTCGTCAATTACGGCGCGACTTTCCTGATGTTTATGGAATACGCCCGCAACGCCGTGCGCATGTCCGCTTTGATGGGCGTGCAGAACATTTTTGTCTACACCCACGATTCCATCGGTCAGGGCGAAGATGGCCCGACTCACCAGCCGATCGAGCAGGTCGCCAACCTGCGCATGACGCCAAATCTGCACACTTGGCGCCCCTGTGACGCAGCCGAAACGGCGGTCGCGTGGAAATCCGCCCTCGAGCGCCGCAGCGGCCCCAGCGCCCTGGTCTTCACCCGCCAGAACGTAGATCCAATGAGCCGCGACGACGCCCAGGTCAACAAAATCGCCAAAGGCGGTTATATCCTGCGCGACTGCGACGGCACCCCGGACGTGATCCTGATCGCCACCGGTTCTGAAGTGGGTGTCACCGTCAAAGCGGCGGAACAACTCGCCAGCGAAGGCACCAAAGTGCGCGTGGTCTCCATGCCCTGCACCAACGTGTTCGACGAACAGGACGCGGCCTATAAAGAATCCGTCCTGCCCCTGGCCGTTACGGCCCGCGTCGCTGTGGAAGCGGCCCACGCTGACTACTGGTACAAATATGTCGGCATCGACGGTCGCATGGTGTGCATGACGGGCTTCGGCGAATCCGCCCCCGGTGATGTTCTATTGGACTATTTCGGTTTCACCGTAGAAAATATCGCCAATACCGCCAAGGAGCTGCTGGACTAAGCAGCTCTCCGGCGCCCCGCTTTGTTTTCCTTGCCGCCCCTCTGGGGCGGTCTTTATTTTTAACACTTCCCCGGAGTACACCCATGAACGTTAAGCTGATGTCCGCACTGGACCTGAAAGGCAAGCGCGTCTTGATCCGTGAAGACCTGAATGTGCCCATCATGGACGGCAAGATCACTTCCGACGTGCGTATCCGCGCCTCTCTGCCCACCATCGAACTGGCCCTTAAGGCTGGCGCCAAGGTTATTGTGATGTCCCACCTGGGACGCCCCACCGAAGGCGAATACGAGGAGCAGTACTCCCTCAAGCCCGTCGCCGCGCACCTGGGTGAATTGCTAGGCAAAAACGTTCCCGTTGAACGCGACTGGAAAAGCGGCCTGACGATGAAGGACGGCGATCTGGTGCTGCTGGAGAATGTGCGCTTCAACCTGGGCGAAACCTCCGATGACGAAGGCCTGGCCAAAGCCTACGCCAACCTTTGCGACATCTTCGTCATGGACGCTTTCGGCACCGCTCACCGCGCCCAGGCCTCCACCCACGGCGTCGCCAAGTTCGCGCCAGTCGCCTGCGCCGGCCCGCTGCTCGCCAGCGAACTCGAAGCCCTGGAAAAATCCCTCGCCAACCCGGCGCGCCCGATGGTGGCCCTGGTGGGCGGCTCCAAAGTGTCCAGCAAGCTGCTGGTGCTCGACGCCCTGTCGAAAATCGCCGATGTTTTGGTTGTCGGCGGCGGCATTTCCAATACCTTCGTCGCCTCCGCTGGCAACGAAGTGGGCAAATCCCTCTATGAAAAAGACCTGATCCCCGAAGCCCAGCGCCTGCGCGAAGCGACCCAAGTGGTGTTTGCGGAAGATGTCACCGTGACCAAAGTCGGCTTCAAAGAGTGGAAACACGATTCCGCGACCCAGGTGAAAAAGGTCAACGAGATCGCTCCGGACGAAGAGATTATCGATTACGGCCCGCAAACTGCCGCCAAAGTCGCTGAGATTCTGAAAAATGCCAAAACCATTATGTGGAACGGTCCCTGCGGCGTATTCGAGTTCGACGCCTTCGCCAAAGGCACCGAAACCATCGCCCGCGCCATTGCTGAAAGCGACGCTTTCTCCATTGCCGGCGGCGGCGACACTCTGGCGGCCATCGACAAATACGGCCTGGCCGACCAGATCTCCTACATCTCCACTGGCGGCGGCGCCTTCCTGGAGTATGTAGAAGGCAAAGCTCTGCCAGCGGTACAGATTTTGGAATCGCGGGCGAAGGAAGACTAAATTTCTCCGCCTCCGGTAAATTAAAAAGCGAAGTGGCGACACTTCGCTTTTTTTATGTCCGTGAACTTTTTATTCCCGTGAGCTATTTTTTTCCCGTGAAAAAATCACAGAACTCGGTGTGCAAATCGATTAACGTCAATCCCATAGCAGTACTTAATCGCAGCAAATCGCCAAATGAAATAATTCCTGGCGACCTTATTTTCCATAATGTCTAACCGATTCAATACGCGCTCCTAAGCTTTGTATATGGCGCGTTGACGGCTCACCCAACCGAATGGAGACGGAGCATGGAAATCACGCTAATCGACATTCTTGTATCCCTGGCGGTCGCCTATTTTTTCCTGCTGCCGAGTTTCAATCATTGGCCGCCGGAAGAGCGCGACCAATTTACCGGCAAACCGCAAAACTACATCAGCAACCAGCGCTATTTCCTGTTCGGCTCCATCTACGTGCTGTCCTATTTGTTATTCGCCTACGCCATTCGCCAGGCGGGATTTCTCGGGGCATTGCTGGCATCGGGCAGCGCCGCGGACAGCACGGGTCTGCTGCACACCTTGCGCCAAGTACTGGGAGATAACTCTCTCGCCGCCGCAACGGTGTTGCTGGTGGGCGGTATCAAACTGGTGCCGCGAATGCGGGATCTGGATGAAAAATGGCGCGGCTACCTGTTGGATCTGGCCCGCGTGCCTAAAGACGCACTGGATCTGAAATACAGTGTCCTCACCGCGCTGGAACACGGCCTGCCCACCCAGAATCTGCTGGAGAACCTCAGCAAGCGGGATCACCACGTCTACTGGCGGGACTTCGACGTCGCCCAAGCGGGCTTCGATGCGCACAGTGAGCTCAAATTACTGCTGTTGAAAAATGCTTATCTCGCTCAGGCCAATCGCGGTTTCGATTTAAGTCCGTCGGATCGACAGGATCTGACGGTGATAGATGAACTGATTAATACAACCGCCACGGATTTACCATCACTGGATTTTGAGAAAAATCCGGATGAGCTCTACCAATATAAAAGCCTGCTCACCAACAACCTGAAAAAACTGGCCGAGATGCTGGCGCGTAATACCGTCAAGAGCCACGCCAACCGCGCAGCACAATTAGTGAGAATCCGACAGTTAGGGCTGGAAATCGATTATACGGATCAGCAGGACCTGAAGTCGCAACTGCTAAAACCCGCGACCATGATCATTTTCGGGCTCCTGGCGATCAATCTGGTGGTGATCAGCGCGGGACTGCAACTTTTCGATTGGTTGAAAATAGGCCCGCCTTCCGATTTGGAGTCCTGGTTCACCCACCAGCGGGCAATCCGTTGGGCGATGGGCTCCTGGGTTTCCCTGTCGGTCGCCATATTTTTCGGTTTATTTTTCCATGAAACCATGAGCCGTCAATCCGGTAAAAACAATGTGCTAGGCCACCTGCTTGCATTTTGTTTTTCTGCACTGGGATCAGGCTTGTATTTTCTCGTGAGCAGCGCCAATTTCTCTGCGGCGCATCTGTGGTTGTCCGCATCTTTCGGCATTATGGCGACAGTGACCATCCACAGCTGCTCGGTGGATGCGTTCAATGAAAATGAAATTCGTAAAAATGCCGCTTTGACGGGCCTGAGCTATGGCGGGATTGTCGCGGTCTTGCAGGCACTTATTATTGCGACCCTGCACGGCCCGGAAAATCTGGTGATACGCGATGCGCTGGTCTGGTTCACCTTTGGTTTTATCAAAGCCTTTCCGGTGGCCTTTCTGGTGGCCTATACACTGATGAATTTTCAGATGCACAAATCTTTCGAGGGGCGCCGCAAATCTCCCCGGATACCCTACCACAAACGCATCAGCGGCTTGTGCAATCAAGCCCGCACCGACATTCTGGTAAAAAATATTTCCTGCGGTGGCGCCCTTGTGCGCTTTCCGGAAAAGCAGACATTGAGTACCGGCATGCCTGTCATTCTCGACTTTGATTTTTCTCCCGTGCCGGGAGAAATCATCTGGACCGACGCGCACCTCGCCCGCATCCGCTTCGATCCCACATCACCTGCGCTGATTCCACTGCAGGAGAAAATGCAGGAGTCCATTGGCATGCGTTACCATCTGGCGGCCGCGTAAAATCTGAAAGATCGCGGAGAATTGCAACAACGCGGATAAATTAATTCTCCGCGAACTTCTGTTTTACTTTTTCGAACCATTCTTTAGTGAACCAAAGCTCCTCGTCTTCAATGGTCAGGCCAGGGTAGTCAATGGAGATCACTTTGCGCTGCATGAGATCCAGCTGGGCAATCGGGGCACCGAAATTCTCGAAAAACAATGCATCGAAACTGCCATCGGCAAAACTTTTTTTCAGGCCGCGTTCGATTATCTTTGCCAGCGCGGGATTATCCTTGGCGACAAAAAAAATAATAGGCAGCGGGATAGCGCAGAATCAGGCTTTTCTCAATCACCAGCCCCCGGGCGACGGATTCCTTTTGTTCCGCGGAAATTTCCAGGATGGAGCGAGGAAAAACCTGGGCGCGATTTAACGCAACCATGCGGAAAAGGCCCGCCCAATTGGAGGATGTCTCCACCGCAAAGCCGTTTTTCAGCAGTACCTGAGCGTCCGGCCAATCGTGGCCCTGCACGAAAATAAGTGGTTTCAGATCCGCGGCGGAAGAGACTTTGTCAAACACCGGTTGCTTGTCGGGGCGGATAAAAAACGCCCGCCACCCTATGGCGCCTTTATCGAGCGGAATTCTGATAGGAAGCAACTGCTGCTCCCGCTCGGGAGTGGTATTGAGCCAGTGGATATCGTACTGATCCGACTCAATCAGCAGCACACTGCGCTTTTCGCTGTAATCCGGCAGCTTTACTTCAACCAATTCATACTCTTCTCCGGCACGCTCCAGCGCCATTTTTAATAACGATACGAAATATGCGTCCCGCTTCGAATAATATTCATGCTGCACGGCCGGGTAGCGCACCCTGAGCTTGTCCTGCGCCACCACGTGATTCAAAGGCGTAAGCACCAGCAAACAAGCCAGGCTCAGGGTCAGTCGGGCCAACATGTTAATTCCCCCAAATAAGATTAAAAAAAGCATAGCATTACAGCTAAAATTGGAACAAACAAAGTCCAAGTCGGAATCCAGGCATAGACTCCTCGGGAGTCGTTTTGTTAATTGAATTAAGGATATTGGCCATTTCTACTACAGATATGTCCCCATCCGGCAGGTCTGTCCCTCGATCTCTTGCCGCAAACCTTGTCCGCACTGTTCTGGCGATTTATCTCAGCCTTGCGTTGCTTTTGACCATCGGCCAATTGGTCCTCGAATACGATAACGAAAAACACAGATTGACCAAAGAGATCGAAAGTGTCGCCAAAACCTTCAATCCGATTATTTCCAAAGCCTTGTGGAATGTGGACGAGGAGCAGACCCAGGCGTCATTGCACGGGGTACTCGGTATCAACTACGACGTGCTGAACGCGCAGTTGCTCGATACGGAAGGGCGCGTTTTATATGACTTTTACTCCGATGCCCATAAAAATCCGCGTTTCACAGACTGGCCCGTCATCCGCCAGCTCACCGCCTGGTTTTTGGAGGAATACCGTTTCGAATACGACTTGTATTACGCCAGCGATTTCACCGCGGAACATAAAATTGGCGAGCTGGTGCTGCAAAGCAATTCCAACGTGGTATTCAATCGCGCGGCGCACACATTTCTGATCACCATCATCAGCGCAATTTTCAAAACCACTCTGTTGGCGATGATTTTTTTATTGGATTATGCACTTCATGGTCGGGCGCCCACTGAAGCAGATCACCAGCGCCATGCAGAGCCTTCACCCAAAAGACAGCGGCGGGGCGCCGCGCGCCGATTTCCGCCGCGGGCTTCTGCAGCGCAACGATGAATTGGGAGCCATGGCAAAAACGTTTACGGGCCTGGTGAAGTCGCTGCAGGAAAAGGACCAGGAAATAAACGCTCATGCCAACGAGCTGGAGGCGAAAGTGCTTGAGCGCACGCAACAACTTGAGCGCGCCTCCCAAACCAAAAGTGATTTTCTGGCATCGGTTAGCCACGAAATCCGCACCCCGATGAATGGCATTATCGGTTTGGCAAACCTCCTGGAGGAAACCCAATTAAATGCGCAGCAGCGGCAATATGTGCAGGTGATTCAAAACTCCGGCCAGGCGCTGATTCACATCATCAATGACATTCTGGACCATTTGAAAATTGAGTCGAAAAAAATTGAACTGGAAAACGCCGTTTTTGATCTACACGGAATTTTTACCGAATGCGTAGCGCTGTTCGAGTACCAGGCGCGAGAGTCTAGAATCCAGGTGAGCGCTGATTTCGCGCCGGATTGTCCGCCCTATGTATACGGAGACTCCAGCCGATTGCGCCAGGTTTTTCTGAATATTCTGGGCAACGCATTCAAATTCACTCCGCGCGGTTCCATCGATATCAAGGCGCAAAGCACGTCTCTGCCTAACGGAAAAGTCATGGTGGAAATTTCCGTCTCGGATACCGGCATCGGAATCGAACCCGCTCAATTGCCGCGCCTGTTCCAACCCTTCAGCCAAGCCGACAGTTCCACCACCCGCCGTTTTGGTGGCACGGGCCTCGGCCTTGCCATTTGTAAACAACTGGTGGAATTAATGGGCGGCACCATAGGCGTTGACAGCAAACCCGGGCAAGGCTCGCGCTTCTGGTTTACCATTCCATTTTTGCCGGCAACACCCGCTGCTGACGTCACACCTTTACTTGACGTCACACCCTCACTTGACGTCACAGATTCACGAAGATATGTCACACGTTTACTAAGAACAGCAAACGCTCGCAAAGCAGAATATCCCGATCTTGCAGAGCTGCAGGTTCTTGTGGCGGAGGACAATCCGGTAAATCAAATGGTGATCGTCGGTCATTTGAAAAAATACTGTATCGCGCCGGTGATAGTGGAGAACGGCAGGCAAGCCATCGATTACTGTGCACACCATCCGGCGACGCTGGACCTGCTGCTAATGGACGTGGAAATGCCAGAAGTCGACGGTTGGCGCGCGGCGGAAACACTGCGGAATATGGATATGCGCGACCGCAATGGAGCGCCGCTGCAAATCTTCGCCATGACCGCCCACGCCATGAGTAATTACACAGAAAAAGCCCTGCAACACGGCATGAATGGTTTATTGGCAAAGCCCATAGACACGCGCAAACTTCACCAAGTCCTGCTGGATGCCTTTAACCGCCGGCCAAGCGCTGATACGTGATGCCAGATTAGCCCGTTGGGCAGAGGATAATGCTAATGTGCGCGGCCACCGGAATAACTGACTTGGAGAAAACCATGCAAATCCGCCTTGCCAACGCCAGTGATATTCCCGCCGTGTTGGCGCTTCATCAACGTTATCATCTGAGCAGCATTCACCCGGACGATCTCGCCCACGGTTTTGTCACTACCGCGTTCACCAATGCACAACTGCAATACTTGATCGAGGTGGAAAAAGGGCTTTTTATCGCTTGCGAGGGGAATGCGGTGGCGGCTTACGTGATGGCGGCATCCTGGCAATTCTGGTCCCAGTGGCCGATGTTCGTGCATATGATCGAGGGCCTGCCCTACCTCGACTATCGCGGCCAGTCACTCACCTTGAAAATTCCTATCAATACGGCCCAGTCTGCGTCGACGGAGCCTATCGCGGTACCGGTTTACTGGAGCGCATGTTTGAATATTCGCGGCAACAAATGGCACCGCGCTATTCTTATCTGGTCACTTTCATCAACAAGAAAAATCCCCGCTCCTTCGCCGCGCACACCCGCAAAATCGGCTTGGAAGTGATCGCGGAATTCACCTTTAACAATAATGAATTTTACGAGCTGGCTTACCCGGCAGATCGCCCTTTGAAATGAATTTTTCCGGGCAGAAAATTACTCCCGACGCACATATTCGACGAAATATTTCAGTAATTCCGCAGCCGATGGCGTCGCGGTGACAGAGGCCTGCATCGCGGGCGAAATTTTTCCGTCACGCTGCAGAAGATCGATATAAAGCTGCATCACCGTTTCATTAAACTCCGGATGAAATTGCACGCCCCACACATGCGTCCCCACACGGTAGCACTGGTGGCGGTCGCCAGCGCTGGAGCCCAACAATATCGCCTGCGGCGGCAGCTTCTCCACCGACTGGGCATGAACCAGATTTGCGGCGAACGTGTCAGGGAGTTTGCTAAAGAGCGGATCGCTGCCCGCAGCCTGCTTCAGCTCGATCAAATGACTGCCCAGCTCGATTCCATCGGAGCGAAATCCCACCTGTCCACCCAACGCATGCGCGATTAATTGATGGCCATAACAAATCCCCAATAAAGGGAGACCTTTCGCAGACGCTTGCCTGATCCAGGCCGCCAGAGCCTCACTCCAAGATTCGCGATCCGTCACCATTGCGTGCGAGCCGCTAATCACTGCTCCCACCAGCGTCGCAGGTTCAGGCAGCGGCTCAGTGGCCGCATTCAAGTATTGTACGTTGTGCTCGCCCAATCCCGACGCAATCCATTGACCGAAATCCCCGTAACGAGACGTAATTTCTGCAAAAGAACTTCCGGCGGAAATAATCAAAATAGGTTTACTGGACATAGGGTTACCTAATGAAAAACGGAGCGTATTCCGCTCCACAGCTTGTTTTTGGACATTAGAGTTTTTTGAACATTAAAATTTCAATATTTTTTAACATTAGAGCTCTTAAAAATTAAAGCTCTTAAATATTAAAACCCTAAATCGCCAAACACCATAAGAAATCCACCGTTACCCAGCAGATGCACCGGCGTATCGGCCGACGCGGTAAGCGAATTTTTGCTGAATCCACCATAAGCGGAATTAGGCGCTGCGGAGGCATCGCCGACTATTACCCCGTTCGCAGGCGTAATAAAACTCAAGTCGAGCTGCCAGTTTTTCGCCAGCGGCTCGCCATTGATGCCGGCGACATACCAGATATTGCCAGCGCGACGCGCGATGACAACGTCTTTGCCCGGCGTGCCGTGCACAAGCCGGCTCTCATCCCAGTCCATCGGAATAGTGCGCATAATCTGCCGCACGTAATCGGGGACCTGTGCCATCCCTTGCGGTGTTTCCGCAATATGCTGAAGGCCGGATAACATAAGCACCGGCAATGCCAATTCAAAACCGTTGGTCGTGCGTCTCTGTATCCCGGGAATTTCACCAAATGTTGTCGGCGTAAAATCCATGGGATCGAATAAATTGCGCGTAAACGGCAGCATCGCAATGTGGCTGGCGGCGAGATCTGCGGATGATTGATTAAAGGTGATCATTTCAAACCCGTGCACCGCTTCCATCGTCATCATATTCGGATAAGTGCGGGAGAGGCCGCGCGGCAGGCTAGAGCCGTGATAGTTCAGCATCAGATTAAAATCCACAGCGTCGCGCGCAATGTCATTGTAGTACTGCATCATCGATTGGCCATCGCCTGCAAAAAAATCCACTTTGATACCGTGAATTCCCCACGCCTGCAATTTTGCAAATTCTCTGCGCCGTGATGCCGAATCCAACAGCACATGTTTCGGCGTCTGCGGCGTGATATTCCAGGTGCCCGCCGAGTTGTACCACAACAATAAACCGACTTTTTTGCTCGCCGCATAGGCCGCCAATTCCCCCATTTTTGCATCACCGATGCGAGTGTCCCACTCCGCATCCACCAGCGTGTAGGGCCAGCTCATATCGGATGCATAATCAATAAATTCCTTTTGCGTAGCGAAATTCGTCGCCTCGTCCTTCAGCAGTGCCCAACTCCAGGAAACCAAACCGGGTTTGGCAAACGGCATATCCGCAATTGCGGGTTCCGCCAAATCCGTGCCCAGCGAGGAATTGGTTAAAGTCGCCAGATCGCCCACCGCGATAATTCGCCAAGGTGAGTGGAACGGCAACTGCGCCTGCGCTTTCAAGGCGCCGCCGGGCATAATCTCCGCCGCCATGGGATAACCGATACGATATTGACCGCCGGGCGAATTCGCCTGCAAGCGCGATGCGTGATAATTTCCACTCATCCCCGCCTCAGTAATCGCCAGCCAAACGCCTCGACTTTGGAACAACGCGGGAAATACCCAGCCCGCTTCAGACGGCGACACCTGCCCTACCGGAATATCCATTTGATAATGTTCTTCATAGGACGGATTAGTATTGCTCCAACCGGTTTGCGCCACCGCCACCGGTTGCAGCCATGCACGCGCGTCATCCGGAAAATGAAAGCTGGTGAATTCGTCTTCCACCGTTACGAGATCTGCACTGGTCCCCGGCATTTCATAGCGGAACGCCACCCCGTCATTGCTGACTCGGAAACGAATGCGCAATGCATTACCTGAAGCATCAGCCAGATCCAAAACCTGCTGTTGCGCGCGGTATAAATTTAATTTGCGCTTGCCATGGCTAAGCTCGTAACGATCATCTACCGTCTCTACCGATGAATGCTCCACCAGATGAAGCTGCTGCCCAAGGTTGGTCTCACCCAGCTGCAATCCCAGGCGCGACCAGCTGAGCACCTCTTGCTCGCCATAAAGAATGCGATACATAGGCACGCCTTCCTGCAACTGCCATTGCGCTTGCACGCGGCCGTCAGGGCTGGGAAGTGTAAAAACCGTTTGCGCCGGCCGCACCACCGCACAGGCGGTGAGTAAAATGCTGATGATTACCAATAGACGTTTCATGGTTGCCCCACAGATTTTTTATTTTGCTGATCCAAATGACCGCTGCATTGCTAACGAATTTTCACGTGACGGTGGACTATCCTCAAGGCGGGGACAAGATTTACTCCCCTATCCCACCCCACCAACAGGATTGTAGGGAATCGGTAAGAGTATCGTCTTTACCGTAATCCCGAAATTCTGCCACGAGACCACAGGACACCACGCGATCGCTGTCCTCCAGCGGACAATCACCGCCGGTGCTGAAATAAAACACGCCGTCGATAGGTGAATAATCCGCTTCCCTCATAACTGCTTCAAGCTCGACCTGGGTCATGCCGAGCCGCACGCTGCGCACTTGCTCCGGCATCAATGCCACCGGTCCCTGAACTGTACAACCATTTGCAACCGCTGCCGTTTGGCATGCCGATAAAAACAGGACAATTAACCCCGCCCTGAGTGGGTTGACCATTCTCAAAAGCTCGTTGTTGAAATTCATGATCATTTTATATGCACCCATCATCCGGTTGATACCAAGGGTAAGAGCTTAATGGAAAATCGTGTGGCGTGCCGCAGGATGTCCTGTCGCGACCAATCACCCGGCGTAACCGAGCACTAGTTATTGGGGAATTCTAAACGCCAAATGAATGATCGATAGATAAGACGATGTGGCGAACCGTCTGCAGACCAAAATGCCAAATACGGTTCGTCACTCATTATCGGAAGGGATTATAGAGAACTGTAAAGATGATTAAAGGTGAGACTTATACTTCTGCGCAAGCGACTCGACCATCTCTCGGTATAATGCAAGAGCTGCATCATTTTCACCTGCATCGGCCGCGTTTGCCGCAGGCGTTATGTAACGCTCACGTAGGGTTTTATAAATATTTTGGTGATCGGACTCTTGATCGATCAAGGACACAATCTTCGGCGCTTTTAAATAATATTCTTCCACCAAACGACGCCCTTCCAAATCCTTCAACATCACCTCATCACGATACTTTCTTAAGGATTGCAGTTCAGCGCAGTCATCTGGATTGCCCGTATCGCGACACATAGCCGTCGTGATGTAACAATCGTAATCATCCGAGGAACTGCGGGAACAATCGAATCCATCTTCACCCTGACTGGCTTCAAATGCATCGAACGTCCAACTAATCTCGTCACCGCTTCGACGGGGCAATTGATAAAAGCCCATGTTCCTTATTTCCCTAGGAGCAATTAAAGTCACATCTCGGACGACACTTTTATTCCAGTGAGTCTCATCATAGTCGGCATCGCCGGTCGACCGGACATTTAACTGAGCACACATATAGCTGTTATTTTTATTGATCACACGGTACTCAACCCGATCCAGATAATCGATCTCGCGCATACCCATCCATATAAAATGGTAGTCATACTTAGGCACAATACGAGATTGCAGATGAACATCGCTTTCGTTGGATCTGTTTACCCACTCATTCAGCCTAACATTATAATCGGACGAGTTCACCGTACAGGCAGAAAGCCCAAGACTGGAACTAATAAGTAAACTCCTGATCATTCTATCCTTCATCTCGCGCCCTCTTATCCGAATAAAATATGGTAATTATAGGCGCTAACGCGTGCACAGCAAATTTCGAGATCGTGCGAGCAACCCCTAACTTTGCATCACAGAGTATTGTGAGGCGGCACTGACTCAGACGGATTGACGCCTGCTTTTTCGCACCAATGAGAACGAGAGCACGTGCGGCAAAGTAGCCGCTAAAGCCACCGACAGCAGGCTCAATCCCGCCGAACCACGCACACTCGAATTAAGCAAGAACTCCTTCTTCGAATGCAACCGGCGATGGATAGCCAATTGATGAATGAAGCCGTTGCCGGTTGTAAAAAATCTCAATGCAGTCGAATAAAATTGCTCTTGCTTCGGCGCGTGTCTGGAAGTCTTGATGGTGAACTTCTTCGACTTTCAGGCTATGAAAAAAGCTCTTGTTATGCTTTCCTGAAGTCATGCACCTTTCTCCAGATCCTTCTGAGAACCAGATGAACAAGCATTGGCGCTGCCGCGCAGTCGGCGATCAATATTACCCAAAGGTGCTGACTCAAAGCTTTGTTGGAACTCCACATGCTGCCAACAATAAAAAGCACCACAGCCACGACCGGAACTGCAGAAGGCCCATAGCCACGAATCTGGCGGCGAATGTATAGCGGCCAGTTCAGCAGCCCAATTAAGACCCCTAAAGAGGCAACAAAAAGTCCCGCTATTTCCATGCTTTTCTACGCATAACGCCTTGCTCATTTGCGCAGCGGTTGTAGTGGAATTTTGTGCAACATTGAGCGCAGCGAATGCACAAAAAGGAACGTAGACCGCTGCGTCAAATGGAGCAATTTGTTATGTTTCATCGAGCAGGTCCAACATTGGCTTCCCAGTGCACACGATATCCATGAAGTGATCTTGAGCGTAAACCCTATAGTGACTTAATTTACTGAGTTCAACAATATGTTCTGCACCTAGAAGGGTATACGATGCTAACCAAGGAATTAATTTCGAACTTTGTGCCCTTGCAATAAAGATGTCCAGTTCCCAGGAATCATCATCATTCATAAAGATGAAGCTTTCTGACATGGCGCTGTGATAATAAACGCCCTCAAAATTAATTCTTACGATTTCCTTTTGCGAGTAGTGACCAACTTCGATCACTAATATGGGATTGGACTCATCTAGATTGAAAGATAAGCTATGAATCGCAAATTCATGGTACTTTGCGTCTCCGTATATAGCTTTCAGATCAATCAATTCGAAGTCCTCGAAAAACATAACGCCGTGGACACCTGAGACAACGCGGTAGCATAGCGGACGCGTTGTCTCAGGTGCTGCACTTGGTTATGTGGCAAAAAACAGGCTTTTGAATTTGCGCAGTTGCGGAGCGGTAGCGAAGCCAATGCCCGATAACTACGACGAAAAAAACACCCTGCCTACCGCCACAAAATTTACCTTAGTGGCACACCACAAAGAATGCACCACGCCTTTTTTAAACCCCGATACCAGCGAAGGCACCAGGAACAAAACTGCCGATATATGAATTGCCAGTAATACACAGAGCTGGACTGCTCACTACAGAAAGACCAGCCACGTTAAATATTTAAAGCTCAAAAGCAGAGCCCACCTAACGCCGAGTTCACCGGTTTGTCCGGTGAAACTCTTGGTTAGGCTTTATTTCTTTTTTTTAAGATTGAAGGTATCGCCCAAAAAAGTATACATATCAAAAGAAAAATTGAAATTGCAATGTATATATTTCCAAGGGAAATCCAGCATAGGAATGCAACAATAGCTGCAATATAAAATACAAATTGCTCTAGAAATGCGTAAACAAGTTTTAATGCATTTTGAAATGATGATTTCATTTACAAAGCCCCTTTAAATTAAGGTTTTCTGGGCGAAGACAAAACTCTGATATGGGAACCGGAGCGGGCGAAAGCTTTGTCAAAGCATTTATTTCGATCAGCGAATCCTCCGCCTTGTCATATATCTCCGATTCTTCTTTGGATAATTTGTAGCCGGATATGCTCGGGTAGGGTGAGGGCCCGCTTGGCCGACCTGTAAGAATTGATTGAATTATGTGTTCTATTTTGTTGTGACCGGTGGCCACAGATTTTATTGAAGCACCATAACTTGCGAGCACAAAATTTGATAAATTAATTACTCGCTTTGCATTCTTAGGCAGTTTGCTATTACCGGCTCGCCCGCCAGTACTTGCGTAGTTTGTGAAAGCACCTCCAGCAAAACGCCCCAATATATCTGCTTTACGATGCTTCAGGTTGTAAACCAACACTTTATAAATAATATCTTTACTTACGCTCTCTTTCGCTAGGTTTAGTGTTTGAGCAAGTTGATTCGCGGCTAATTGCGCTTGTCCCTGTCTGGCATGCCCCCACATACCCATCTGCATTTGAATTTGCAGCAACCCTATCCACCAGGTGATTGGGTGATTGTAGGCGCCCTTGATAAACCTATGCCAAGATGGCTCATTGCCAAGCTTGTACGAGTTAATTAGTTTGTCAACCTCACCAGGGTCAGCATTTTGTAAATTCTCAATAAAAATCTGCGCGTCTCTTTTTCCCTGAACATCCAATCTAATATTTGTCATTTTCTCTCCTGTTGAAGTAGCTGATGCC
>JANPZW010000007.1 GCA_024707385.1 Cellvibrionaceae bacterium
TATGGAAGCCGCAATTATTCGCGGCTGGTTGCCTGCCAAAGCCTGATTCTAAGCATTCTTCTCTAATTGACTTGCAATTCACCCTCGATACATTTTCATCTGGCAATGGAACTCATATTTACCAGGCTCAAGCGGCGGCAAAGTGATTGGCGCTGTTTTATTTACCGGCAATTCAAAGCTCAAATTCAAGGCTGGAAAATAACAGTCTCCGCACACGGAGACGCGTCTTTGCGCAAAAATTCCATGCGCACGGCCTGCCCGGCAGATACTTTTATGCGGGCCGGTTGATAAACACCATTTTCGACTATCACGGTAAGAAGCTTATCTTGCGCAGCGGCGACGCCGGCGGTTTTATACAGCCAGAACCACCAGACAATTCCCGCAATCAATAGCAACCCCGCCAAATTGATTAGCCAAATCATGCACGGCTCTCCTCTGCAGTGGTTGAACTATCGATTTTGAGCTAAACGCAGACAGCTTGTGCATTCGCCACCACCGTGACCAAAATACCGGCCGCGATTGGAATTCCCGCAGCGTTATAAATAAACGCGCCGAACAGATTTTGTTTGATGTTGCGCAGGGTGGCTTTGCTTATGGTGATGGCATCGGCCAGGACCGTGCAGGGAGAGCCGCGCATCAGGGTAATCCCCGCACTTTCGATAGCGACGTCCGTGCCTGTGCCTATAGCAAAGCCGACATCGGCCAGCGCGAGCGCGGGCGCGTCAGTGATGCCGTCGCCGCTCATGCCCACCAACTCGCCCTCACGTTGCAGAGCGGCGACTTTTTCCCGCTTTGGATTCCGGCTGCACTCGCTGATAAATTCTTCAATACCCACCTGCCGGGCGAATCGCTTTCGGCTGTCGCGCGATTGTCTCCGGTCAGCATCACCACCCGAATACCCAACCCGCGCAGGCGTTCAACAGCGGCGGCGGAGTCGACGCCTTTGATGGGGTCCGCCACGGCAATCAATCCAGCGAATTTGCGATCCACTGCTAGGTACATCGGAGTTTTCGCATCGGCGGCAATTATCAGCTCGCGCGCTACCCAGTCTTGCAAGTCGATGCTTTGCTCGCCGCATCAGTTTTTCGTTGCCGAGCACAATTTCCCGCCCGTCGATGACGCTACTCACCCCGGCCCGCAAGCGCGGTGAAGGAAACCGGGTTGCTGAGATTGAGCCCGCGCGATTGGGCGGATTCCTGGGAATCGCCTGCGCCAATGGATTCTCCGATCCCAACTCCAGACTCGCCGCCAGACGCAGCAATTCCACCTCATCCAGCCCTTGCTCTGGCAGCAGATCTGTCACCTTGGGCGCTCCTCGGTGATGGTGCCGGTTTTATCCAGAACCATGGTGGTGATGCGCGAGGCCGTCTGCAGTGCCTCGCCACTGCGGATCAGAACTCCCTCCTCCGCCGCCTTGCCAATCCCCACCATTACGGACATGGGCGTCGCCAAGCCGAGGGCGCAGGGACAGGCGATGATCAGCACCGTGGTTGCCGAAACCACCGCGTACGCCAGCGCGGGACTAGGGCCGAAAGTGATCCAGGCCAGAGCGCTGAGTACCGCGATGATCATCACCGCCGGCACAAAATACGCGGCAATCCTCCGCGAGCCGGCCGATAGGCGGCTTGGAATTCTGCGCGCGCTTGACCATCTCGATGATGCGGGCCAGCGCGGTATCGCGGCCGGCCCGGTTAGCGGTAAAAATCAACGGAAGCCGGTTTTATTCAGGGTGCCGGCGGACACCGCATCCCCCCGCCTGCTTGGCTACCGGCAGAGGCTCACCGGTCAGCATGGATTCATCTACCGAGGGCTGCCCCTCCACCACAGTGCCGTCCACAGGAATACGCTCACCGGGTCGAACCCGGAGTTGATCCTGTCGCCGCACCCGCTCGATGGGAATATCCAGCTCCTGGCCATCGCGCAACACCCTTGCGGTTTTGGGCTCCCAGGCCGATTAGCCGCTTGATGGCGGCGGAGGCGCGACCGCGGGCGCGCACCTCCAAAGCGAGCCCCAGGTTGACCAAGCCTATGGTCATCGCGGTGGCTTCAAAGTAGACGTGACGCGCCATCTCCGGCACCAAATCCGGCAGCAGCACAATCACCATGGAATAGAGCCAGGCCGTGCCCGTGCCCAAAGCGATCAAGGTATCCATATTGGCGGTGTGATTGCGCACGCTCTGCCAGCCGCCAACAAAGAAATGCCGTCCCGAGAGAAGCATTACCGCAAGGGTCAGCAGGCGAAGCAGCAACCACCCCCACCGCGCAGCTTCCGAGTGAATCGACATATCACCGCCCGGCCATGCCGAACAGCATCAGCGGAATACCGAGCGCGAGGGCAATCCAGGTATCGCGCAACAAACGGCGGTAATAAGCGCTGATCCGCCTGTTCCTTTTCCTCCAACAGATCCGTTTCACTGCCGGCGGCTGGCGTCGCGCGATAGCCGGCATTCTCTACGGCTTTAACCAAATCAGCGGTGAACGCAGATCCGGTTACCGCTACCGTACGCAGGGGAAATTCATCTGCGCCTCTTTCCACGCCGTCGACATTTGCGAGCGCAGTCTCGATTTTCCGCACGCAACTCGCACAGCCGGCGCCTTCGATCAGCAGCTCTTGGGTCACGCCCGGACCCGTTCGGGAGTTGGCTGTGGTCATGGGATGCTCCTCATGTAGAACTCTGTGCACAGTCTGAACCTTCCCACAGTGGTAAGGTCAAGCGGATTTGCAACAAACGTCTATCACCGGATAGGGAGACCTTATGAATATTGGTGAAGCAGCGCGAACAAGTGGCGTCAGCGCCAAGATGATTCGCCACTACGAAGCCATCGGTCTGCTACCGCCCTCCAGTAGAAGTGACAGCGGATATCGGATTTATTCCAGCAATGATCTGCACACCTTGCGCTTTATCGGCACGGCCCGCTCGCTGGGGTTTACGCTGGATGAAATCCGCCAGTTGGTGTCGTTGTGGCAAGACCGGAACCGCTCCAGTGGCGATGTCAAAACTCTGGTCGTCAACCATATAACGCAGCTGGAGCAAAAAATCGCCGAGATGTCCGCCATGCGCGACACCCTTCGCGCCCTCGCTGAAACCTGCGATGGCAACGCGCGGCCGGATTGTCCGATTCTGCATGGCATATCAACCCACTGCGCGCCAGCGAGCGGCTCGATAAATTCAAGCCGCCCCGGAGCGAAAGCGGTTGCGACGTAAATATTCGTAAGCAGCGCGGATGGCGCGAAACCGCTCTGTTGCAGCTTCGATTAATTCGGGCGGAAAGCCTTTGTCGACCAGCTTGTCGGGGTGATACTGGTTAACGAGTTTGCGATACGCGGTGGTGATGTCGCTTTCCGATGCGCTACGCGCTACACCCAGCACCGCCAGCGCGGCAGCAAAACTTTCATCAAAACCCGGCTCTTCCTGGCCGTGTGCATGTGATTTTTGTTGCGACTGAAAGAATCCTGCGCCGCGACCATCTTCAGCAGGTGCTCAAATACCAGACTGGAAAACCCAATTCGCCCGCTACCTGCTGCACCACCCGCATTTCCTCCGCCTGCAGCGGCCCATCGGTAGTCGCCATGCTGAGCAGATATACCAGGAGAATTTCCACTATCTCCGGATTGCGCCGCGCGGTTTTTTTGAACTCATTGAGCGTTTCGTGAAAATCAAATCCGGGTTTGGCGCCGACTTCGAACAGCTCCCGCGCCTCGTCCTTGCACTCCGGGGTCAATTGCAGCTTTTCCATAAAGGTATTGGTGCGATGGATTTCCTTGCGATTGATACCGCCATCGCAGCCGGCGATATAACCGAGCAAGCGGAACACCGTTTGAAAAAAGCACTGCCGTATCTGGCTTACCTGTTTTTTCCGCCACATGCCGTCTCTCTGCCAAAGACGGCTTATGGTTGTAGCATTGGCGGTAGGGATTCAGTTCGCTGACAAACCTTCTGGCGATAACAAGTCGTTGGACGACATAGATCAAGGTGCCTGCCATATGCCGGGCTAAACTGGACTGAATTAATTTCAGCGCAGAATTTTTGCAATTTGCCTATTGCCAGCAGGAGACGAAATGGCTGCACCAGAGAACCTTAAGCCTTATCACACAACGTCGTATCACACCCTGACACCGACACAGGCGCTCGCCCAGCTCGATAGCTCCCCGGAGGGCCTCCAACTTGATGAGGCACGCCGCCGCCTGGAGGAACACGGTCCCAACCGCCTGCCTGAAGCCGCGCGCCAAAGCCCGGTCAAACGGTTTTTTCTGCAGTTCCACAACCTTTTGATTTACGTGTTATTGGCATCGAGCGTCGCCACGGCTTTGCTGGGTCACTGGACAGACTGCGGTGTGATTCTCGCAGTGGTCCTGGTGAACGCCATCATCGGTTTTATCCAGGAGGGGCAAAGCCGAAAAAGCCATGGACGCCATACGCCAGATGCTCGCCCCCAAGGCCAGCGTTATTCGGGGTGGCGAGCGTATGACTGTCGAAGGCGCCGAACTGGTGCCCGGCGACATCATCATTCTGGAGGCGGGCGACAAAGTGCCGGCGGACTGCCGCCTGTTGACAGAACACGGTTTGACGGTACAGGAAGCGGTGCTCACCGGAGAGTCGGTGCCGGTGGAAAAGGGGCTGGCTGAGGTGGCGCTGGAGGCGGCCCTTGGCGATCGCAGCTGTATGGTCTATTCCGGCACGCTCGTGGCGGCAGGCCAGGGCAAAAAGCGGTTGTTAGTGGCCACAGGCGCGGCAACAGAAATCGGCCGCGTGAGCAAACTTGCTGGCGCAGGTGGAAACACTAACCACCCCGCTGGTGCGTCAGATGGATATCTTCGCCCGCTGGCTGACCCTGGTGATTTTGGCGGTCGGCGCCCTGCTGCTGATTTTCGGCCACTACACCTCCGCCATGCCTTTTGCCGACCTGTTCATGGTGATCGTCGGTCTCTCGGTGGCGGCGATACCCGAGGGGTTGCCCGCAGTCCTCACCATTACCCTGGCCGTCGGCGTCCAGGCCATGGCGCGGCGCAATGCCATAGTGCGGCGCCTGCCCGCCATCGAGGCTCTGGGTTCGGTTTCCGTGGTGTGCACGGATAAAACCGGCACTCTCACACGCAATGAAATGATGGTGGCCTCAGCGCTGTTGGCGCAGCGCGCCCTGACCGTTACCGGCACGGGCTACGCACCGGACGGTGGCGTGCATCACGACCAACGGCTGCTGCATGCGGAGGACCCACACCAGCCCTGGAATGGCTCGCACGCACCTGCGCACTCTGCAATGACGCCTCACTGCAGGACCAGGGGGCACCTGGAAACGTGGAGGGCGACCCCATGGAAGGCGCCCTGCTCAGCTTCGCCGTCAAAGCCGGACTAGTGCTGCAGGATCTCGCCGGCGAGTGGCACCGCACCGATACCATTCCTTCGACGCGCGCCATCGCCACATGGCGACGCTTCATCACTATCCCCAAGGCGAAGGCGTCGTTCTGCTCAAAGGCGCTCCGGAAAAAGTCATAGCGCTGTGCCGCGCACAAATGGATGCATCCGGCGAGGAGCAGCCCATTGTCGCCTCCTCACTGGCTGGAAGCGGTTGAGCAGACGGCAGCGCAGGGTCAACGGGTGCTGGCGATGGCGTTTCGCCGTGTCGCCGCCGACAAAACCGTGTTGGAAACCCAGGATATGGAAGGCCAGATGATCCTGCTCGGGTTGGGGGGCATGATTGACCCGTTCCGACCTGAGGCCATCAGCGCGGTAGCGGAATGCCAGGGCGCGGGTATCCGGGTCGAGATGATCACCGGCGACCACGCCGGCACTGCCGCCGCTTTAGTCGCCAGATCGGCCTGGAAAATCCGCACAAGGTGATGACGGGAGCCGATCTGGACGGCTTGAGCGACGCAGACCTGCAAGCCTGGGGTGATGGACTGCGATATCTACGCCCGCACCAGTCCCGAGCACAAATTGCGTCTGGTGATGGCACTGCAGCTCCTCGGGTTGAGTGTGGCTATGACCGGTGACGGCGTAAACGACGCGCCGGCCTTAAAACGCGCGGACGCCGGTATCGCCATGGGCATGAAAGGCGGCGCTGCCGCCAAGGAGGCGGCGGAGCTGGTATTGGCGGACGACAATTGGCGCCACCATAGTCGCGGCGGTGCGCGAGGGCCGCACCGTCTACGACAACATCAAGAAAGTGATCAGCTGGACGCTGCCCACCAATGCCGGCGAGGCGACCACCATCAAGAAGCTGCGCTGCTGGCGGGCATGCCGATCACCGCAGTGCAGATCCTCTGGATCAACCTGATCACCGCGGTAACCCTCGGCATGGCGCTCGCCTTTCGAACCGACGGAGAAAAACGCCACGCGCCGGCCGCCCAGGCGCAGCGACGAACCCATCCTGAGCCGCCAACCGGCTGGCAGATCGTGTGGATCTCGATTTTGTTTTTGGGATCGGGGTTTTCAGCATCCAAGCCTATGACCAGCCGCGGCTACAGCGCCGAACTGTCCCACACCCCGCGATGAATACTCTGGTGGTGATGGTCAACCAGACCGCCTTGGTGCCGCGCACCGCCTGCCAGTCCAGCGACGTGCTGTAGAGATTGCGGATAAAAACAGATTGAAGATCTCCATCACCACCAGAGTATTCATCGCCAGGGTGTGGGACAGTTCGGCGCTGTAGCCGCGGCTGGTCGCATAGGCTTGGATGCTGAAAACCCCGATCAAAAACAAAATCGAGATCCACACGATCTGCCAGCCGAGTTGGCGGCTCAGGATGGGTTCGTCGCTGCGCCTGGGCGGCCGGCGCATGGCGTTTTTCTCCGTCGGTTCGAAGGCGAGCGCCATGCCGAGGGTTACCGCGGTGATCAGGTTGATCCAGAGGATCTGCACTGCGGTGATCGGCAGCGCCATGCCCGCCAGCAGCGCAACTATGATGGTGGTCGCCTCGCCGGCATTGGTGGGCAGCGTCCAGCTGATCACTTTCTTGATGTTGTCGTAGACGGTGCGGCCCTCGCGCACCGCCGCGACTATGGTGGCGAAATTGTCGTCCGCCAATACCAGCTCCGCCGCCTCCTTGGCGGCGGCACTGCCTTCATGCCCATGGCGATACCGGCGTCCGCGCGTTTTAAGGCCGGCGCGTCGTTTACGCCGTCACCGGTCATAGCCACACTCAACCCAAGGGACTGCAGTGCCATCACCAGACGCAATTTGTGCTCGGGACTGGTGCGGGCGTAGATATCGCAGTCCATCACCTGAGCTTGCAGGTCTGCGTCGCTCAAGCCGTCCAGATCGGCTCCCGTCATCACCTTGTGCGGATTTTCCAGGCCGATCTGGCGACCTATGGCGGCGGCGGTGCCGGCGTGGTCGCCGGTGATCATCTTGACCCGGATACCCGCGCCCTGGCATTCCGCTACCGCGCTGATGGCCTCCGGTCGGGGCGGGTCAATCATGCCCACCAACCCGAGCAGGATCATCTGGCCTTCCATATCCTGGGTTTCCAACACGGTTTTGTCGGCGGCGACACGGCGAAACGCCATCGCCAGCACCCGTTGACCCTGCGCTGCCGTCTGCTCAACCGCTTCCAGCCAGTGAGAGGCGACAATGGGCTGCTCCTCGCCGGATGCATCCATTTGTGCGCGGCACAGCGCTATGACTTTTTCCGGAGCGCCTTTGAGCAGAACGACGCCTTCGCCTTGGTGATTGTGATGAAGCGTCGCCATGTAGCGATGGCGCGCGTCGAAGGGAATGGTATCGGTGCGGTGCCACTCGCCGGCGAGATCCTGCAGCACTAGTCCGGCTTTGACGGCGAAGCTGAGCAGGGCGCCTTCCATGGGGTCGCCCTCCACGTTCCAGGTGCCCCCCTGGTCCTGCAGTGAGGCGTCATTGCAGAGTGCGCAGGTGCGTGCGAGCCATTCCAGGGCTGGTGTGTCCTCCGCATGCAGCAGCCGTTGGTCGTGATGCACGCCACCGTCCGGTGCGTAGCCCGTGCCGGTAACGGTCAGGGCGCGCTGCGCCAACAGCGCTGAGGCCACCATCATTTCATTGCGTGTGAGAGTGCCGGTTTTATCCGTGCACACCACGGAAACCGAACCCAGAGCCTCGATGGCGGGCAGGCGCCGCACTATGGCATTGCGCCGCGCCATGGCCTGGACGCCGACGGCCAGGGTAATGGTGAGGACTGCGGGCAACCCCTCGGGTATCGCCGCCACCGAGAGACCGACGATCACCATGAACAGGTCGGCAAAAGGCATGGCGGAGGTGTAGTGGCCGAAAATCAGCAGCAGGGCGCCGACCGCCAAAATCACCAGGGTCAGCCAGCGGGCGAAGATATCCATCTGACGCACCAGCGGGGTGGTTAGTGTTTCCACCTGCGCCAGCAAGTTGCTCACGCGGCCGATTTCTGTTGCCGCGCCTGTGGCCACAACAACCGCTTTGCCCTGGCCTGCCGCCACGAGCGTGCCGGAATAGACCATACAGCTGCGATCGCCAAGGGCCGCCTCCAGCGCCACCTCAGCCAGCCCCTTTTCCACCGGCACCGACTCTCCGGTGAGCACCGCTTCCTGTACCGTCAAACCGTGTTCTGTCAACAGGCGGCAGTCCGCCGGCACTTTGTCGCCCGCCTCCAGAATGATGATGTCGCCGGGCACCAGTTCGGCGCCTTCGACAGTCATACGCTCGCCACCCCGAATAACGCTGGCCTTGGGGGCGAGCATCTGGCGTATGGCGTCCATGGCTTTTTCGGCTTTGCCCTCCTGGATAAAACCGATGATGGCGTTCACCAGGACCACTGCGAGAATCACACCGCAGTCTGTCCAGTGACCCAGCAAAGCCGTGGCGACGCTCGATGCCAATAACACGTAAATCAAAAGGTTGTGGAACTGCAGAAAAAACCGTTTGACCGGGCTTTGGCGCGCGGCTTCAGGCAGGCGGTTGGGACCGTGTTCCTCCAGGCGGCGGCGTGCCTCATCAAGTTGGAGGCCCTCCGGGGAGCTATCGAGCTGGGCGAGCGCCTGTGTCGGTGTCAGGGTGTGATACGACGTTGTGTGATAAGGCTTAAGGTTCTCTGGTGCAGCCATTTCGTCTCCTGCTGGCAATAGGCAAATTGCAAAAAATTCTGCGCTGAAATTAATTCAGTCCAGTTTAGCCCGGCATATGGCAGGCACCTTGATCTATGTCGTCCAACGACTTGTTATCGCCAGAAGGTTTGTCAGCGAACTGAATCCCTACCGCCAATGCTACAACCATAAGCCGTCTTTGGCAGAGAGACGGCATGTGGCGGAAAAACAGGTAAGCCAGATACGGCAGTGCTTTTTTCAAACGGTGTTCCGCTTGCTCGGTTATATCGCCGGCTGCGATGGCGGTATCAATCGCAAGGAAATCCATCGCACCAATACCTTTATGGAAAAGCTGCAATTGACCCCGGAGTGCAAGGACGAGGCGCGGGAGCTGTTCGAAGTCGGCGCCAAACCCGGATTTGATTTTCACGAAACGCTCAATGAGTTCAAAAAAACCGCGCGGCGCAATCCGGAGATAGTGGAAATTCTCCTGGTATATCTGCTCAGCATGGCGACTACCGATGGGCCGCTGCAGGCGGAGGAAATGCGGGTGGTGCAGCAGGTAGCGGGCGAATTGGGTTTTTCCAGTCTGGTATTTGAGCACCTGCTGAAGATGGTCGCGGCGCAGGATTCTTTCAGTCGCAACAAAAAATCACATGCACACGGCCAGGAAGAGCCGGGTTTTGATGAAAGTTTTGCTGCCGCGCTGGCGGTGCTGGGTGTAGCGCGTAGCGCATCGGAAAGCGACATCACCACCGCGTATCGCAAACTCGTTAACCAGTATCACCCCGACAAGCTGGTCGACAAAGGCTTTCCGCCCGAATTAATCGAAGCTGCAACAGAGCGGTTTCGCGCCATCCGCGCTGCTTACGAATATTTACGTCGCAACCGCTTTCGCTCCGGGGCGGCTTGAATTTATCGAGCCGCTCGCTGGCGCGCAGTGGGTTGATATGCCATGCAGAATCGGACAATCCGGCCGCGCGTTGCCATCGCAGGTTTCAGCGAGGGCGCGAAGGGTGTCGCGCATGGCGGACATCTCGGCGATTTTTTGCTCCAGCTGCGTTATATGGTTGACGACCAGAGTTTTGACATCGCCACTGGAGCGGTTCCGGTCTTGCCACAACGACACCAACTGGCGGATTTCATCCAGCGTAAACCCCAGCGAGCGGGCCGTGCCGATAAAGCGCAAGGTGTGCAGATCATTGCTGGAATAAATCCGATATCCGCTGTCACTTCTACTGGAGGGCGGTAGCAGACCGATGGCTTCGTAGTGGCGAATCATCTTGGCGCTGACGCCACTTGTTCGCGCTGCTTCACCAATATTCATAAGGTCTCCCTATCCGGTGATAGACGTTTGTTGCAAATCCGCTTGACCTTACCACTGTGGGAAGGTTCAGACTGTGCACAGAGTTCTACATGAGGAGCATCCCATGACCACAGCCAACTCCCGAACGGGTCCGGGCGTGACCCAAGAGCTGCTGATCGAAGGCGCCGGCTGTGCGAGTTGCGTGCGGAAAATCGAGACTGCGCTCAAAAATGTCGACGGCGTGGAAGAGGCGCAGATGAATTTCCCCCTGCGTACGGTAGCGGTAACCGGATCTGCGTTCACCGCTGATTTGGTTAAAGCCGTAGAGAATGCCGGCTATCGCGCGACGCCAGCCGCCGGCAGTGAAACGGATCTGTTGGAGGAAAAGGAACAGGCGGATCAGCGCTATTACCGCCGTTTGTTGCGCGATACCTGGATTGCCCTCGCGCTCGGTATTCCGCTGATGCTGTTCGGCATGGCCGGCGGTGATATGTCGATTCACTCGGAAGCTGCGCGGTGGGGGTGGTTGTTGGTGGGCCTGCTGACCCTTGCGGTAATGCTTCTCTCGGGACGGCATTTCTTTGTTGGCGGCTGGCAGAGCGTGCGCAATCACACCGCCAATATGGATACCTTGATCGCTTTGGGCACGGGCACGGCCTGGCTCTATTCCATGGTGATTGTGCTGCTGCCGGATTTGGTGCCGGAGATGGCGCGTCACGTCTACTTTGAAGCCACCGCGATGATCATAGGCTTGGTCAACCTGGGGCTCGCTTTGGAGGTGCGCGCCCGCGGTCGCGCCTCCGCCGCCATCAAGCGGCTGATCGGCCTGCAGCCCAAAACCGCAAGGGTGTTGCGCGATGGCCAGGAGCTGGATATTCCCATCGAGCGGGTGCGGCGCCAGGATCAACTCCGGGTTCGACCCGGTGAGCGTATTCCTGTGGACGGCACTGTGGTGGAGGGGCAGTCCTCGGTAGATGAATCCATGCTGACTGGTGAGCCTCTGCCGGTAGCCAAGCAGGCGGGGGATGCGGTGTCCGCCGGCACTCTGAATAAAACCGGCTCGTTGATTTTTACCGCCACCCGGGTCGGCCGCGATACCGCGCTGGCCCGCATCATCGAGATGGTCAAGCGCGCGCAGAATTCCAAGCCGCCTATCGGCCGGCTCGCGGATGTGATTGCCGCGTATTTTGTGCCGGCGGTGATGATCATCGCGGTACTCAGCGCTCTGGCCTGGATCAATTTCGGCCCTAGTCCCGCGCTGGCGTACGCGGTGGTTTCGGCAACCACGGTGCTGATCATCGCCTGTCCCTGCGCCCTCGGCTTGGCGACGCCCATGTCCGTAATGGTGGGGATTGGCAAGGCGGCGGAGGCGGGAGTTCTGATCCGCAGTGGCGAGGCACTGCAGACGGCCTCGCGCATCACCACCATGGTTCTGGATAAAACCGGCACCATCACCGAGGGAGCGCCCAAGGTGACAGATCTGCTGCCAGCGGAAGGGCTGGATGAGGTGGAATTGCTGCGTCTGGCGGCGAGTCTGGAGTTGGGATCGGAGCATCCATTGGCGCAGGCGATTGTGGAATCCGCCCAATCGCGCGGGCTCAATCTCAGCAACCCGGTTTCCTTCACCGCGCTTGCGGGCCGCGGGGTGAGTAGCGTCATCGACGGGCGGGAAATTGTGCTCGGCAACGAAAAACTGATGCGCGAGCAAAGCATCGACTTGCAAGACTGGGTAGCGCGCGCGCAGCTTATTGCCGCCGATGCGAAAACTCCGATGTACCTAGCAGTGGATCGCAAATTCGCTGGATTGATTGCCGTGGCGGACCCCATCAAAATCGACTCCGCCGCCGCTATTGAACGCCTGCGCGGGTTGGGTATTCGGGTGGTGATGCTGACCGGAGACAATCGCGCGACGGCCGAAGCGGTCGCCCGGCAGGTGGGTATTGAAGAATTTATCGCGGAAGTGCAGCCGGAATCCAAAGCGGAAAAAGTCGCCGCTCTGCAACGTGAGGGTGAGTTGGTGGGCATGAGCGGCGACGGCATCAACGACGCGCCCGCGCTCGCGCTGGCCGATGTCGGCTTTGCTATAGGCACAGGCACGGACGTCGCTATCGAAAGTGCGGGGATTACCCTGATGCGCGGCTCCCTGCACGGTCTGGCCGATGCCATCACCATAAGCAAAGCCACCCTGCGCAACATCAAACAAAATCTGTTCGGCGCGTTTATTTATAACGCTGCGGGAATTCCAATCGCGGCCGGTATTTTGTATCCATTGTTTGGTTTGTTGCTCAGCCCGGTAATTGCTGGCGCGGCTATGGCGTTTTCATCGGTCACGGTGGTGGCGAATGCAAACTGTCTGCGTTTGCTCAAAATCGATAGTTCAACCACTGCAGAGGAGAGCCGTGCATGATTTGGCTAATCAATTTGGCGGGGTTGCTATTGATTGCGGGAATTGTCTGGTGGTTCTGGCTGTATAAAACCGCCGGCGTCGCCGCTGCGCAAGATAAGCTTCTTACCGTGATAGTCGAAAATGGTGTTTATCAGCCGGCCCGCATAAAAGTATCTGCCGGGCAGGCCGTGCGCATGGAATTTTTGCGCAAAGACGCGTCTCCGTGTGCGGAGACTGTTATTTTTCCAGCCTTGAATTTGAGCTTTGAATTGCCGGTAAATAAAACAGCGCCAATCACTTTGCCGCCGCTTGAGCCTGGTAAATATGAGTTCCATTGCCAGATGAAAATGTATCGAGGTGAATTGCAAGTCAATTAGAGAAGAATGCTTAGAATCAGGCTTTGGCAGGCAACCAGCCGCGAATAATTGCGGCTTCCATAGGAGCACCCGTATAAGTGCCCTGGGCAAAATCACAGCCTGCCTTTTGCAGCCACCCGTATTGCTCCGGCGTGGAGACACCCTTGGCGATGGTCTGAATGTCCATTTTTTTTGCCAGAGAGATGATGCCGGCAACGGCTTCTTCGCTGCCGGGGGTTTTTCCCAGGGCATGAATAAAATTCGGACCTATGGTGGCGAAGTCGGAGACAAAATTTTTCAGATAGGCCAGATTCGAGTAATTATCACCGAGATTTTCCATCGCCGCGTGAATGCCCAATTTTTTTCACCTCGCGCAAAACATGACTCGCCTTGTTGCTGTTTCTCATGATGGCTGAATCGGTGATTTCGATCCTCAGGCAAGCTGGGGAAATGTCGTATTCATGCAGCATCTGCTGCAACAGCCCCGCCAGATTGTCTTCATGAAACTGCCGTGCCGCAATGTTGACTGCAATCGGCAGAGGTGAAAGGTCGGCATATTCCCAGAGCTTGATCTGCTGACATGCCTGGCGCAATATCCATTCACCCAGCAGGAAGATGAATCCGCTTTCTTCCGCAAGGGGTAGAAAAACCTCCGCTTCGACAATGCCCTCGGTTGGACTGTGCCACACCGGAATGGCTTCCAGCGCCGCTATATCGCCGGAGATCATACTGACCTGTGGCTGAAAGAGCAGGTTCAGTTCTTTTTTTCCCAGCGCTTCGCGCAAATTTCGTTGTAGCGCATCGTGAGCTTCCAGCTGTATCGACATGCTCGCATCATAAAAAAGCACGTTCTGACCGCTGTCATTTTGCAGACAATGCGCGGCGACGTGGGCTTTGCGCTGCACATCCGCTGCGTCGAAAGCGCCGCCGGGATAAATCGCCGCGCCTATACGCGGGCTGCAATAGATGGGCATATCCGTAATTACGTAGGGCTTGGCAAGTGCTGCAGCGAGGCCGCGCACAATATTTTCCAATGGGTCCTGCATGGTAAAGCCAGTGTGGACAAGGGCAAATTCATCCTTGGATAAGCGAGTAATCATGCCCTGGTCGCGCGTGAACTGCTGCAGTCGATTGCTGACCTGTTGCAAAAAGTTGGTCCGCTCCTGCTGGCCCAGGCTTTGTTGAAGTGATTTGAATCGCTCCAGGTGGATATGTAAAAACAAAATAATATTTTTGCCTGGTGCATAGGCTTCAATTTGCTCCTTGAGATAATCCGCCAAGGTGAAACGGTTGGGCAGACCGGTCAAGCTGTCATAGCGGGCCAGATAATTCAATTGTTGCTCGGCATCTCGACTTTTTTCCCGCGCTTGTGCGTCCTGCAGTTCTCTGCGCACAACAATTGGCAGCCGATTGATTTTATCTTTCAGCACGTAATCCTGTGCACCTTTGCGTATTGCTTCCACCGCGCGCTCTTCACCAATGGTTCCCGAGACAAAAATAAAAGGCACGTCGCGATCCAGTGCTCTGACTTTGGCCAGGGCCTCCATGCCGCTTAAAGCGGGCATGGAGTAATCCGCCAGCACCAGATCCCACGATTGCTGTAAAGTGGTTTCGAGCTCCTGCACGGTATCAACGCGCCGATGCTGCACCGCATAACCATTTTGTTGCAGCTGGCGGATCAATAGCAGTGCGTCGTCCTCATTGTCCTCAATGATCAGCACTTTCAGCGGGTGTTTTTTATTGCGCGACAGATTAAACAGCGAAGCCATAGATCAGCCTGTCAAGCGGGTGGTACTTCATTGAGAATCAGCCAATAGAGCCCGAGGTTTTGCACAGCCTTAAGAAATTCATCAAAATCCACCGGCTTTCTGACATAGCTGTTTACGCCGTGGCGATAGCCTTCGATGATGTCCTGCTCTTCCTTTGATGAGGTCAGGAGAACAACTGGAAGGAACCGGGTGCGTTCATGGGCGCGAATTTCCTGCAGGACATCCAGACCGTCTTTTCGTGGCATTTTTAAATCGAGCAGTGCAACGGCGGGGAGTGGGGGTGGTTCCTTGCCGCTGAAAGGACCAGTGCCGAATAAATAATCCAGGGCTTCCACGCCATCTTTTACGACGATGATTTCGTTGGAAAGATTGGACTTGCGAAACGCACGCAGAGCGAGCTGTTGGTCATCAGGATTATCTTCTGCCAGCAATATAGGTTTCTTGTTCATATTGAATCTCGCTTTTGTGCTCGAAGATTGGGCCGCTCTCGCGGCGGCACGGTGAAATAAAACGTTGCCCCTTTATTGGGTGCTGAATTTGCGCCAACACGTCCGCCGTGTCTGGATATGACCCGTTTGACCGTCGCAAGGCCCACACCCGTACCCGGAAACTCCCCAGCGGTGTGCAAGCGTTGAAAGGCGCCAAACAACTTATCTGAATAGGCCATATCGAAACCGGCGCCATTGTCCTGCACGAAAAAGGCCACTTCGTGTTCGAAAGGGCGCATGCCAAATTCGATGCGGGCTTCATCGGTTTTAGAGGTGTATTTCCATGCGTTGTTGAGCAAATTAGTTAGGGCGATTTTCATGAGGTGTGCATCGCACCATGCGGTGAGTCCGGAAGTGATTTTAATAACGATCTTTCGCTGCGGCTCCGCCTCGCGCAACTCCTGCAGAATATTTTCCACCATGTCCGATAAATTCACTTCAACGAAATTCATTTCGGTTCGATTCACCTTCGACAGTTTCAGCATGTCATCGATCAAGTTGCCCATCTTCTGTGCGGCGGTGCGAACGCGGCGCAGATAATCTGCGGCAGTTGCGTCAAGAGAGTCTTTATAATCTTCAATCAAGGCCTGGCTGAAACCATCAATGGCTCGCAAAGGCGCGCGTAAGTCGTGGGAGACCGAATAGGAAAATGACTCCAGCTCTTCATTTGCGATCTCCAGTTGCGCGGTGCGCTCCTGCACGCGATGTTCAAGATCGGCATTAAGATTGCGGATGTTTTCTTCCGATTTACGCAATGCGTTTTCCGCTTCAAGGCGCTCGCCCACCTGTTTTTTCAGTTCTGCGTTGATGGTTTCCAGATGGCGTCTGCCGTCGGCAACCTCCTCAAGCATTTCGTTAAATGCATCCACAAGATGGCCAATCTCATCATCACTGCTTTTGCTCGCGCGCAGACTGTAGTCGCGCGATTCCGCGAGCCTGCGGGTCAGCGCGCTGAGCGATAGCAGAGGACCTATGATGCTTTTTTGCAGATACAAGGACACCGCCGAGGCAACCGCCACCGCGAACGCAATGCAGGCAATTGCAATAGTGAGATTGCCGAGCAGCTCTTTTGCCAGGTTGTATTGGATGCGGACGAAGACAGCACCAAGAATTTCATCGTCGAGGATGATTCTCTGGTTGAGGACCAGCGAATCGCCTTCGACGCGGACTCCCTCCATCAATCCCAACTGATTTTGCGCGAGATGATCAGGCAGATTCTGGTTTTTTTGATATCCGGCGAAAAGCCTTCCGCGCTCATTGTAGATGGCGGCTTCGACGATTGCCGGCTGGTGGCGGAGGAGTTCCAGATACATTCTGGCGGAAGCGGGATCGTTGAATTGCAGGGCGGGTGTAACCGCTCGACCGATCAGAATCGCTTGCGTGGAAATGTCTCGCTCGACGCTTTCCCTGTAATCCCGCAAGTTGAATATCACCATCGCGCTACAGGCGATGAGTAGTGCCAGCACTGTCGTCAGCAGCACTGCCAGATGAAACTTCCTTTTTAGCGATCGTCTGGTCATGCGAGTTCCTAATTTACCTGCACTGCAACTTCGAGCAGTTGTGAGCTCATTTTAAGCCCCACTTCCTCCGCGCGGGATTTGGATATCTGGAATCGCACAAAATTGTCGTGAATCACAAAGTTGATCATGCCTCGCTGTGGGATGTGGTTTTCTTCGGAAATTGTCAGGACCGCAGGGTTGTGCGTAAGAGCACCGAAGTCTGCGAGTGGAAAGTTTGCATCGCGGGTGACATAAAGAATATGGATATTTTTCAGGTCATCCTCAGGGCGCACTACCCGGACCCTGAACCGGCAAATGCCATTGGGTTTTTCTTCCAGCCTCTTCTTGACTATGCGGGCGGTTTTGTTGCTGGCAGCGACGCCAACCACATATTGAGCATTCTCAGGCATTTGAGGCCAGGTTACGTAGGCACAAAAATGGTGAATGAAGGCGGCTTTGACCTCCCGCTCAGGGTCGCGGAAATCCTCAGCTTGCGAACGGAACGGAAGTAAAAAAAATAAATAAGTGGCAACGGAGAGAAAACGGAAAATGCCGTAGCGATAGCGACCTATGATCACTCTCAGGATCGTCCCCATCATGGTTCCCACGTCAACGTCAGCCACGCAGAGCGACTAAAAAAAACCGCTGTGCCGCGATCACCAAATTCGTAGTGGTTCCGATCCGCTAGATTTTGTGCTGTCACGGCAACGGAAATATCGGGATGGAATTGCCACGAATAGCTGAGATCAACCAAAGTGTAGGAGGGCACATCTTGGTTTTTGAGTTCCGCGATATAGCGAAGTGATAACTGCAAGACACTGTTTGCTGTTGTGTCTATGGTCGAGCGGATCTGGCCATAATAATTAGCGTCATTGGACAAGACTACATTGGTCACGCCCTCGGGATCGGCTACACCCGGTTTCATATTCAGATCTTTATGCAGAAACGTACCTCCGGCGGACAGCTGCCAATAAGGCAGAATCTTTGCGTTAGCCCAGAAATCTGCGCCATACACTTTACCTTCGATACCATTTGTCATTTCTAAAGGTGGGACGACTGCGCTGCCGCTGCGCAGTTTGTCCCAGTCGTGGTAATAGGCGGTAATGGAATAGGAAAATCTATCCCAACTCTGACCGCGGTAACCGATTTCCAATACGTTGGCGACTTCAGAGTCGAAGTTGGGGCCACCGGCTAAGACCCATGGACCCTCTCGGCTGACACCTAAAAAAATATCCCGGTCATAACGGGATGGTGCGCGTACCGCTCTGGAGAGGGATGCCCAGATCAAATCGTCGGGTGAATATTTCCAGGTCGCCCGTAACGAGGGAAGATATTCCATGCCCGTATATTCGTTATGCTCCAGGCGCAAGCCGATAGTGGTCGTCAGCGCGTCGGTGATGTGTAAATCTGCCATGGAAAATAAATTCCCCCATTCCAATGTCTTCTCGGCAGGAATGAAGTAGGTCAGCAACCCGTCGTCCACTTTGTCTTCGGTGCGGCGATAGCCCAAGCCCCACATGATGCGGTGCTGATCAAAGGGGGTGGCTTGTTGCAGCTCTATATCGAATGTTCTGGATGTCGGCTGAAAAAGGAAGGAATCCCGGCGTTTAAAATAATCCCAATAAGCTTGTACGTGGATGTCCGAGCCGTCCTCGTGCTTTCGTTCCCAGCGCGCCAGCAAATTGTTTCCCGATGGCTCTATGTCACCGAGCGCTATATCGGCATTTTTCCAGAACGCATAGACCGAGCCGCGATCGTCTCCGCCACCCTTGTAGACGTCGCCTTGGAAGGTGAAACGGTCATCAGCGGATTTCCAGTCGGTGCGAAAGCCGACCTGTGCTCTTGCGGCTCCATCGTTAGCGTCTTGGCCGGAGAGATACCGATTGGCATCCACAGAAAATACTTTCCCATAAACCCGGAGATGGGCATCTTCACCAAGCTCGGTGCCATAACGCACGCGCGCGCCTCGCTCTGAATTGCCGCTGTGGGCGGCTGCCAACCAGCCATGTGTAGCAGAGGTTCGTTTGGTAATGATATTGATAACGCCATTGACGGCGTTGGTACCCCAGAGTGTGGCGCCGGGCCCGCTGATCACTTCAATACGTTCGATATCTTCCAGCATCACGTCCTGGTGGTCCCAAAAAACGCCGGAAAATAGGGACGTGTAAATGGTGCGGCCGTCGATCATCACCAGCAATTTATTATTGACGCCTGTAGTGAAACCGCGAATACCGATAGCGTATTGTGTGGCGGTAATTCGTGATACCTGCAGTCTTGGATCCAGGCGCAATGCTTCGGGAATGGTGGCGGCTCCTGAATTCCGGATCGCTTCGTTCGTAATGACATAAATAGACGCAGCCGCATCCGAAACCGATTCTTCACGTCGTGAAACGGAACTGATTTTGACCTGTAAAAGGTCTTCGAAAGACATTTGTACAAAACGCCCGTCTCCGGCAAAGGTTTCGCGCCAAGAGGCGAGACAAACCAAAGCGCAGAAAAAATAAACCCCAGAACGAAATCCGTAATAAATAGCAAGCTTTAACATTTTTTCCTCTACTTACTTATTTTTATGCTTCGGCTGAATTTGTATGAGAGGGACAGGTACATACGCGTTATTCCGAAAGAATAGCTGGTTACTGGTATTTTGTGAAAATCAGAATTCTCAAGGCGTCGAAAAGAAGAAACTCGCGACCTAATTTTTGCGAATGGTTTTTAGAGTCGTTTAAATCAACATGCGCCTTCGAAATATGTCTCGTTTGTGGCTCGGTGTAAAGACGTTGTTTAGTCGTTTCGTCGATACTCAGTCGTTCCGATTTTTAACTTGGAATTTTTCCTGCATTCCTTTTGAAACAAACTGGTGTACCCATGAGGAGAAGGTTTATGAATCCGAAGAAAAAGTTGACTCCCTATCAGCAGATGGAAATCCAGATCCGCGAAACGGAACGTGTAGAGAAGGAACAAGGAGAGGGACGAATAGTAACTCCGCGTTCTGGCGATGAAAGTCGCGGTGATCTCATATCCCCAGAGAGAGTACGCAAGGCGGGTTTGACTGAGGCCTCACAGCCGGGAGCTGGTCCTACGGACGATGAGCTGGCACCCGAGAATTTGATTCATGAGGACGGCGCACTTTCGCCTTCGGAGGTGGGCGAGGATTTTCCTGCGGATCGTTCTTACCGGATTGTCAACGCAGACGAAGTAGGTGTTGGTTTTGGCTTGGATGAGGCAGAACTGGCACATGTGGACCCCCTGGATGGAGAGCCATGGGATGATGAAGATGAGGAGATGGATGAGGATCAGGACAATAACGACGAGGATGAATTGCGCTAAACCAAATCAAGCCGTATAAGCGGCCTGCGGCCGCTTGCTCTGTCCGATCACCGTTTTAATTGATAACCTGACGCACCCTGACATTGCGGAATCGGCTCCGATGAGTGATTACCAGATCGGTCTTGAACAATTCACACTGTTTGCTCAAAGCATAGGAATCGGATTTTTAATCGGTTTGGAGCGTGAACGTCACGACAATAAAATCGCTGGCGTGCGCGCCTTCACTCTGATTGCTCTTGCTGGTGCCCTCAGCGGGTATATCGTAACGGCAGGCGGGTGGGCCATAGCACCGTGGATATTGATCGCATTGATTGTCGGGACGCTGGTGATCGCGCAGCATAAATCTTCCGCGCCCGAGCCCGACACCACCACAGTGCTCGCGTCTATTTTGACTTTCGTGCTCGGCTACATTCTCTGGCTGGGGCCATCTTTTATTCCCTCCGCGCTCGCCATAGTGGTAACGGCGGTGCTGTATTTTCGTGAAGAATTGTGCGATCTGCCCAGGCGGTTAAGTCGCCAGGACATAATGTCGTTTTTCCAATTTGCCGCGGTGGCTTTTATTCTGCTGCCCATTTTGCCAAATCAGACTTATGGGCCTTATCAGGTCATCAATCCCTATCAGGTGGGTTGGCTGGTGGTGTTGATCAGCGGAATCAGCCTTGCCGGTTATATCGCCTTGCGGCTGTTGCGGGGAAAATCCGGTCTTGTCATTGTGGGAATTCTGGGTGGCTTGGCTTCCACCACTGCCACCACTCTTGTTTATTCGCGGCACAGCAAATCCTTGCCCGATTTTGCCAAAAGTGCAGCGGTCATTATTTTGCTGTCCCACCTGGTTTTATTTGCCCGCATTGCTGTGATCGTGACGATTGTGGAGCGTTCGCTGCTGCCGTTCATTTTGCCCTGGATCGCGGGCGGCCTTGTTGCGGGATTGATTTGCCTTGGTGTGCTGATGCGCAGTCGCGCCGCTATGCATCATTCACTGCCGGAATTGACGGTGTCCAATCCAACCGAATTGAAAACCGCTTTGGGTTTTGCTCTGGGTTTTTCCCTGGTGCTGTTGCTGTCCGCCTGGATGCATGATGTTTTCCAGAATGCTGGGGGTATGTCATTGCATTTTTATCCGGCTTGACCGATGTGGATGCCATCACTATCGCCAATCTCAAATTGTTTTCCCTCGGCTCAGTGGATGCGCAAACCGCAGCGCGCTCGATCGTGGTCGCCTTTATGGCCAATTTTCTTCAAGTTGGGCATAGTGTTCACCACAGCAGACCGTGCATTATGGCCGCCGGTGATTATCGGCTTCGGAATTCTAGTTGCTGGTGTGCTGACGGGATTGCTGTTTTAAAAGGGCGGGGCATGGTTTTTTTGGCGTGTGTCAGCAGGCGACTTCCGTCATTGCCTGGTTGAGCATTATTTCCAGCGCCTGGAAATATTCACAGGCGCTTGCGATGACACGGGAGGTGTCGATTTCAGCCTCTTTTGCCGGCGAGATAATGCAGGAAATATAGCCAGTTCTGGCGTGTCTGCTCGCCAAAGCCGGAAAAAATCGCAATCCCCGTTCCGGTGTTAAAGCCAGACTTCGACTCAATCTGCGACATAACACCTGGCCACCCAAAGTGGATCCCTGTTTTACATACAGATAGCCGAGATAATTCGAGAGGTCGACGCTTTTTATAATATTGCCGTCGAACTGGTGATCCAGCGGCATGAGGTCCGAGCCGACGACATGAATGTCCTCCGACAGCCAAGTCAGTACGGGAGCTTCTCCCGCAAATCTCGGGTATCGAATTTCGCCCAAGCGGGTTTCCGCACGCAAATGGAATTGCTGGAAGACGGCTAGAACACTGCGGTATTCATCCAGCGTGCAATCCGGCTCCATCAATCTTTGTAACAAAGGTTGACGATGAAGTGCCTCGTGAATCGCTGCTGTTGCCGATTTAAGTTGCTGGTGGAGATTCGAGGAGTTCGGCAACATGGATAAGTATCGTGGTGCGTGAGTGTCAGGCTGTGAGTTTTTCGTAGTAGCGGGGCAGACTCAAAATTGCGTGGTGAGCGGCTTGTTTGCGCACTTCATTGCGCGGCGCGGTGAACTTGATGGTTTCACTGAGTACCGAAATTTCCCCGTTTACAAAAGTTGCGTAGGCAAAACAGACGACGCCGTTCTGCTCATCCTGGGATTCTGCAGTTCCGGTTATTGCGATGGAGAAATTGGGTCCACCTTTGTGTGCACGGTGGCGCTTCAACGCGCCGAGAGCCATCTCCCGGGCAACTTCTTCACTGGTTAAACCAAATTGAGCGATGGTCGTTGCGCTGACATCCAGACATTCCTGCTTCGCCCGTTCGTCATAGACCACATAACCGCTGTATAAAACGCTTCCACAACCGGATACATCCGCAATCAGAGAACAGACTGCGCCCGCCGTGCAGGATTCCGCTACAGTGAGGACCACCTGACGCGCCTGTAGAAAATGCACCACTTGGTCAATGGTTCTGGCAGCGTCGATTTTATGCAGTGTGGGCGTGTTACTCATCGGGACAATTTTGCTTCAGCCAATAATTTTGCAAACCCTTGAGCCAGGCCAGGGTATAGATCAGGCTGAGAACGAAAATGCCCCATTGACCGGCCTTCCAGGTTGCGTAAAACCACAAGGGTTGACCGAGAAGGCCGAAAATGCAGGCGTATTTTTGCCGACTTTTGCGTCGATCCTGGCTCAACCAGACAGCACCCACGCCGAGCACTGCGATCAACGCCTGGACCGCCATATCTGAATAGTCCACGGGCGTCTCTCCAGTGCCACCGGACCGCTCCCTATGGTCCTATAAATTCGTCCGCAGTTTATCCGGGTGGTTGAGCGACCTCTGTGGGTGAGCACACAAAGGTCGGGTGGGTTTATTTTTCCAGAGCTGTGATCCGCTCGTACACGCTGCTGCTGCCGTCTTTGTGCAAGAGAAGAACATCGTAGGGCGTGATGCGGTCATCCATTTCCATTCCCGGGCTGCCGATGGGCATTCCCGGCACGGCGAGACCAATGGCGTCTTTCGGCTTTTCCGCCAAAAACTTTTTCATCAGACGGGCGGGCACGTGGCCTTCGAAAATAAAACCGTCGCTGCTTACGCCTGTGTGGCAGGACTGGTATTGCGGCGCTATGCCTAATTCCTGTTTTACCGAGTCCAGATTTTCCGGATGGTGGATGACTGATTTGAATCCGTTTGTTTCGGTATGAGTGATCCAATCCGCACAGCAGCCGCAGGTTGGGCTCTTGTAAACGTCCAGAGTAACGGTGCTGCCTGGTGCAGATGAAGTGACCTGGGTGGAAGTCTGTTCCTCTGCCGTTGGGTTTTGTGCTTTGTTACAGCCGAATGCGGTAATCAGAACGAGAAGGGCGAGAGAAAAAAAGGAAAGACGCTGCATGTTTGTTCCTGCAATTTAAAATGATTAGGTCTGTTGCAACCTATTGTGTTCTTGTTTTGATTAATCGAATTATTTTTTTGACACTGCCGGTTCCAGCAGCCAGTCGAGTCCGCTGAGGCGGATCATCGACAGGAGATTATTCGGTACGTGCGCAATATTAATATGTTTTTGCGCCTTTCCGGCGTGCCGGTGAAGGCCCATGATCAGCGCAATGCCGGCGCTCTTGCTATGAGTAACGCCGGCAAAGCTGACAGGGCAATCCTTGCTGGCGGCCTGGCTGATCCATGTTTCACCTTCGCGCAGCAGTGATACCACATTATTGAAATCTACATGGCCCACCAATTCCAACTGGTTGGAACTCTTGACCCATTGAGCGGCAGTGCTCATATCACTTGGTCTCCGGCGTTACCCGCGACATCAGTTTCGGCCAATTTTCCACCACGTAATCGACGTTGCCTTTGTTTTTCTCCACCGCGTCCGCAAATTGATTGCGGTATGCCTCGCCGAGATTCAAGCCTTCCACAACGAGGTTCTGCACCAGCCAGCCGGATTTTTCGGTTTTGCGCAGACGGTATTGCACGTTGTACTGCTTGCCGTTTTTCGCATGGACAATCTGGGTGAGCACTAGGTCGGAATCATCACGCGTTGCCGGCGGTGGTTCCCAGGTGATGCGCTCGCCGGAGAACTGCAATAAGGCATCGGCGTAACTGGACATCAGGGAATCTTTTAATACCTGACTGAAGCGCGTGATGCGCTCGCGAAAAGCCTTGCGCTCTTCATCGGTAGTCAAGGTTTTGTAACGTCGCGCGCTGGCGTGGGTAGCCATTACGCCGCGGGCAAAATATTCCAGATCGACGATTTGGCTCAGCACCGCATCGACTTTTGCGTAGTAAGTCTGGCTGTCCTTAACCGGTTGTTTCTGGGTTTCCGCGACTATCTGCAAAACCTGATCAGTGGCGGTTTGCAGCATTTTTAAGGGGTCATCTTTGGGTACAGTGGCGTCCGCTGCCATGGCGGTGCTGAATTGGAGAAAAAGAAGAATCAACGCACCTTGTATCAAGGTCTTGTAGCTGTTGGCTACGGTTTTGTGGTTTGGAATCAACGTCTTGTAACTGTGCATATGCACCTCGCGTTTATTAGGCGGATTGGTTGCCTGATGTTTCGACAGGGCGGAATTGAATTTGTCCGTGCGATCACTCCTTTGAGCCCATACTGGTCATAAATTTGCCGATCAGGTCCTCCAAAATCACTGCAGATTGGGTGTCGCGGATTTTACCGCCGTCCTCCAGCACATCCGGCGCACCGCCGACACTGATGCTGATGTACTGTTCACCCAGCACACCGGCGGTTTTGATGCCGGCGATGCTGTCCGTCGTCAGGTAATCAACGTCTTTGTCGATGGCCATACTCACCACCGCGCGAGCGCTCAGTGGATCCAGACCTATATTGGTGACCTGACCCACCGTGACACCGGCAATGCTGACTTTTGCCCGCGGTTTGAGGCCGCCGATGTTGTTGAATTCCGCCGTCACAGTGTAAGTATCTCGACGCGCATCCTGAAAACTCAAGCCGCTGACCTTAAGCGCAAGAAAGGCCAGGGCGATGATGCCCAGTAAGATAAACACCCCCACTGCGAGTTCCAATTGACGTTGTTGCATGTTTCTTCTCCAAAAATCCGACAGCTGTTCTAGTTGGTCAAAAGTTTTTTAATGAAATAGTTTGTTGTGCAATAAACAAATAATCAGGTCACGCCGAACATCACGGCGGTGAGGAAAAAAATCCAACGCCAGCACGGCCAGCGATGAATGCACTACGGTTCGGGTAGTCGCGGCACTGATGCCCGCCGAAGTGGGCACAGAGTCGTAGCCCTGATAAACCGCTATCCAGGTCACCACCACGCCAAACACCACCGATTTGACCAAGCCATTCACCACGTCCGCGCTGAAATCCACAGCGCTTTGCATGTTCGACCAGAAAGAGCCCGCGTCGACACCCAGCCAATGGACGCCCACCATAACGGCGCCCCAGATCGCCACCGCGTTGAAGATCTGCGCCAACAGCGGCATGGACAAGATGCCGGCGAGAAGTCGCGGACGCAGGACGCGCCGCAGAGGATCAACGCCGATCATCTCCATAGAGGCCAGTTGTTCGGTGGCCTTCATCAAGCCGATTTCAGCGGTCAGGGCGGAGCCTGCGCGTCCGGCAAAGAGCAGGGCGGCCACCACCGGGCCCAATTCGCGCAAGAGGGTGAGAGAGACAAACTGGCCGAGTGCGGATTCGGCGCCAAAGCGCACCAGCACCGTGTACCCCTGTAGCGCCAGCACCATGCCGATGAGTACGCCGGAAACGACGGTAATGATCAGCGAGTAGACGCCGACGAAGTAGATTTGCTGGAGGAACAGACGGGGGCCGTCACGGAAGTCGGGCCGGCCCCACAGCGCGCGCCACCAGACCAGGGTGGCGCGGCCGAAGCCGCTCGTAACATCCAGTCCCCATGCACCCAAAGCTTGTATGTGCTTGACCATCAGCTGCGCTCCATATGCAGATCGGCCTGCCAGTTGGCAGCCGGATAGTGAAAGGGCACGGGGCCATCCGGCAGGCCGCGCAAAAACTGCCGGACCATGGGATCGTCGCTGTTCATGATCTCGTCCGGCGTGCCCCGGCCGATGATATGGCCGCCGGCCAGGACAAAGATGTAATCGGCGATGGACGCGGTCTCGGCGACATCGTGGGACACAATAATGGTTGTGGCCCCAATGCTTTGGTTGATGCGTTTGATCAGATCGAGCAGGACACCGATCATGATCGGGTCCTGGCCGGCGAAGGGCTCGTCGTACATGATCAGTTCGGGGTCGAGAATGATGGTCCTGGCCAGTGCCACCCGGCGCGACATGCCGCCGGACAGCTCGTTCGGCATCAAGTCCCGGGCGCCGCGCAAACCCACCGCTTGCAGTTTCATCAGCACCAGATCGCGGATCATGTCTTCGGGAAGCTTGGTGTGGACACGCAGGGGAAAAGCGACGTTTTCATACACCGAGAGGTCGGTGAACAGAGCGCCGCTCTGGAATAGCATGCCCATGCGCTTGCGCAGTGCCAGCAGGCCCTGGCGATCGAGATCCGCCACATCGATCCCGTCGACCCGGACCGTGCCTTGTTCCGGTTGCAGCTGGCCGCTGATCAATTTCAGCAGGGTGGTTTTACCGCAGCCGCTGGGACCCATGATGGCGGTGATCTTATTGCGTGGTATGTCCATATCCACATCTTTGAAAATCCAGCGGGTTGGGGAGCGGCGATAACTTAGGTTGCGAATTTCAATCCAGTTGGGAGAGGGCATGATGATCCAGTCAGCAACGGGTTATAGGGAAAATTCAGTAGACATTGATTGCCGCCGGGCGATTTAGTTTAAATCGCGGCGGCAGGAATCACTGCGGCGGCACAGCTTGATCCCGGTAGGGGCCGTCCGGCAAGCCGCGCGCGTGATTGTAAATCGCATTTTGGTTTGCTGCGCGGGCAACGTCAGGAGTGTGGTCGACAAGAGAGCCTGCGACCTGATCGACAACCGCGCTGACAACCGCCCCGAGCAGTCCTCCTCCCGTCTGGTTGTTGCTGTCATGGCTGCCGTAAATTCTGGCATCCCACAACTGCAGGCCCGTGCGCGTATCCACCAGGCGTACTTGTGCGCGCACTATCGCACTGGATGAAACCACTTGGAATTTTTGCCCCCAATCGTCGATCGTCACATAGAGCACGGCGTCCGCGCCTATGTGCTGGCGAATTTTATCCAACGGGATGGTGTGCATCTCGTCCGGCGTCGGCAGGCCGTTTTCCTTGAGAAATTGATCGATCACCGCGACAGGAAAAACGTAATAGCCTTTTTCTGCCAAAGGTTTGGATATGGTAGACAGATAGGTATAAGGCGCGTTGACTTCGATGGAGTGATTGATCGGCGGCAGAACCAGAATCGACAGCGGCCGGTGTTGAGCGAACAAGCTGTTGTCTTTTTTAGCAGACGAAGCACAGCCGGTGGACAAAGCTATAACAAGGATGTAACTGAGCGATATGAATAGACGCATCACAGCGAGCCCCTCTGCTTTTGTTTGGCGTCATACGCGCGTTGCAGCATGCCGTCGAGCAGCGTGGCGGATTCCGGATAGAGCTTTTTTTCGTTGTTGAACGCTGCTTCCGCGGCCGCCATATTGCCGACGGCGGCATACATAAGGCCTAGATGCGCATGCACACCAGGGGCGATTTTTTTGCCGCTGTTTTCGGCGCGTTCTATGTCTTCACTCAGTTTGTCGATCTGCAATTCCGGTGGCGCTTTGCCGGGTTTGTTGTACTGGTTGTACAACTGCTCCTCGTAAGAACCCCAGTAATACAGCTGCGAATTGGTCTGGCAGCCAACGAGAAATGCGCTGATTGTCATCAGCGCGACTTTAATGCACGTTTTCATGCTAACTCCGTTTATTCGCTGACCTTTAATACGCCGCCGTCCTGCGCACGCACTAACTCGTTAACCGCTTCGGTAATGGCGAAATTCAATACTTTGCCATTGAGAGTGGCATCGTAACCGGTGTTGGAGCCGAAGCCGATTACCTCGCGCTCACTCAACTGATACTCGCCGGCGCCCTGGGTGGAATAAATGATTTCGGATGTCAGTACATCGACCACATTCAGCGACACTTTTGCGTAAGCAATCTGGTTTTTGCCGGAGCCGAGAATACCGAAAAGCTGCTTGTCGCCGGTCACTTTGCGACCGAATTCCGTTACCGCACCTGTGACGGCGTAACGCGCGCCTTGCAGAGATTGTTTCTGTCCGCGCAATTGCGCCTCTTCCTGAATCTGCGCCATGTTGTCGCGGTCGACCACTTTAAAACGATTGGTTTGCTGCAGGTGAGTTTTCAGAATCGTTTTCGCCTGATTGCCCAATTGGTCATCACCGGAGGAAAACAGACCCTGCATGTAGTTGGAGCGGTTCTGGAAATTGCCGACGACCAGAGTGGTTTTGGGGCCGTTATAAACCGTTCCGTAGGACACGACCTTTTGCGATTCCACCACGCGATGGGATTCCGTCGCCGTGCATCCGAAGAGAAATACGCTAAGCAGCGCGAAGCAAAAAATTCGATGAAGAGACATAACAAAACTCCTTGTTGTTGGTGGCATGCAGTATTGGTAAGCGGTTGAGGTGTGTCAACCGAGCGGTTGTTCAGTTTTGTACGCGCCTGGTTTTCGCATGCCTGGGGCGGCCTTGGATCAAGTAAAGGGATAACAAAATGAAAAAAGAAAAGAGCACCAGCGCACCCGCAAGCCTATGGGCATTGGCGTATTCCAGAGCTTCGACATAATCATAGATCTGCACGGAGACAACTCGAGTTTCACCGGGTATGTTACCCCCGATCATCAACACCACGCCAAACTCCCCCACGGTGTGCGCAAATCCGAGTATGGCGGCAGTGAGAAATCCCGGCCTGGCGAGTGGCAACACCACGCTGAAAAAACGGTCCAGCGCTCCAGCTCTGAGCGTCGCCGCGACTTCCAAAGGGCGGTTGCCTATGGCGGCTATGGCGTTGTGGATGGGCTGTACGACAAAAGGCAGGGAATAAAACACCGATGCCACCACCAGTCCCCAGAAGGTGAATGGCAGGGTTCCCAGGCCGAGGCTTTGGGTGAATGTGCCGACAAATCCTTCAGGCCCCATGGCGACCAATAAATAAAATCCTAATACCGTGGGTGGCAGCACCAATGGCATAGCCACCACAGCGCTGACAGGCCCCTTTAACCACGAGCGGGTGCGAGCGAGCCATAAAGCGATGGGTGTGCCGATTAACAGCAGAAGTAAGGTGACAACGCTTGCCAGTTTTAACGTGAGAACAATGGTGGCGATATCCGCTTCAGTAAACATTTAATCATCACCGGGAATTTTGTAACCATGGGATTGGATGATTTTTTTGCCGCATCCGAGCGAACAAACTGCAAAAGTTGCCGTGTGGCGTCGCTATCTTTGCCTGGCAAAAGAAGCTGCGCGTCCTGATAAATAGGGGTGTAAAGCTCATCCGGCACAACCCAAGATGATCCGCCTCGCATTTTCCCGTCCTCTTGCAATTGTGATGCGGCGATAAAGCCCAGATCGGCATTGCCGGTAAAAACAAATTGAAATGTCTGCGCGATATTTTCCCCCATCACCCAGTGCGCTCGGGTTTTGGATGCCAAATCCAACTTCTCCAGCACTTCCACAGCGGCGGCGCCGTAGGGTGCCAATTTCGGATTGGCCAGGGCGAGTTTATTAAATTTTTCTTCTTTCAAAACCTGCAATTGCGCATCGACAAAATCCGCTTTGGCGGACCACAACACCAAGGTTCCAATCGCATAGCTAAACCTCGAATCGGCAACCGCTTTTCCAGCTGCTTCGAGTTTTTCGGGAGTTATTCGATCGGCGGAAAAAATGCGTGATAGGGCGCGCCGTTAATAATTTGCGCGTAGATTTTTCCGGTGGATGCAAATGAGAGATCCACTTTATGGCCGGAGGATTGTTCAAACTTCTCTGCTAGCTCGCTCATCGTGGAGGCGAAATTGGCGGCCACTGCGACTTTGATGGTCTCCGCGTGGGAAATCAGCGGTAGGAAAAATGACAGAACAAAAAACGAAGCAACAACAAACGAAGGTGCGCGTAGGTAAGTCATAAGGCCTCGTCACAGATAAACCGCCGACAGTGGGAAGGCCATATGCTGAGCGAGAGAGGGGGAGAAGGCAAGGTTGCGTTGGCATGGTGCCAAGGATTGAGATGGAGCTGCCCGCCAGTGCTGGCGGGCGATCACCGGAAGCTTACTGTCCCGGTTCCGTTACGAAGCCAAGTTTGAGGATGCCCGCCCGCTGCACCGCCGCCATGACTTGCACCACGTGTTCATAAGCCACGGTGCGCGCACCGCGCAGGTGGATTTCCGGTTGTGGTTGCTGCGCGGCAACCGCTTGAAGGCGCAGGTCCAGCTCTTCCGCAGAAACAGTCTGTTCGTTCCAGTGAATGACGCCGCCGTCGGTAATGGCAAGATTGATCGTGTCCGGTTTGATCTCGTTCAGTGTGTTGTCCGCCCGGGGCAGATCCACCTTCACGGAGTGTGTCAGCACCGGCACGGTGATGATAAAAATGATCAGCAATACCAGCATCACGTCCACCAGGGGCGTCATGTTGATTTCGCTCATTACCTCGCTGTCGTCAGGTCCGCCGCCGAATGCCATATCAGCCCATCTCCGAAGGTGGGGCCTTGCGATTTTCAAGGCGTGTAACGGGTGCCGTGGACTTGGCCGGCGGTGCTCCCGTGATCAGATACGCGTGCAGCTGGTGGGCGAAGCGATTTAGTTTGGACAATATGCCTTTGTTGCCTCGGGTGAGGGCGTTATAGCCAAGCACTGCAGGAATTGCCACTGCCAGACCGAAGGCCGTCATGATCAAGGCTTCGCCGACGGGACCTGCGACCTTATCGATGCTCGCCTGGCCGGAAACGCCGATTCCCACCAATGCGTGATAAATCCCCCAGACGGTGCCGAACAGCCCGACAAAAGGGGCGGTGGAGCCAACCGACGCCAGGATTGCGAGGCCGCGCTGGAGCCTTTCTGAGCTTTCATCGATGGCGCCGCGCAGACACGCGGTCAGCCACTCCGCCAGCGGCAGGTGGCCGTGCAGGTCGGTCTTGTGATTGCTGTGATGGTCGAGCGCCGCCTGACCTTCTTCCGCCAGATGGCGAAAGTGATTGTCCGGCCGGCTTGTGCCGAGCATATGCAAGCCTTCCGCAAAACTTTGGGAGTGCCAGAAGTCGGCCAGGGCGCGGGCGGGTTTGCGCAACTGAAACAATCCCCAAGCGCGCACCACTATCACGTACCAGGAGGCAATTGACATCAACAACAGGATGACCGCCACCGTCTTGATGACAGCGTCGCCCTGAAGCCAGAGAGCCTCGATTCCGTAGGGATTATTCATGCTCATTACCTCGTACAAAAACCTTCTTAATGAAGAGAAAACTCGACCGGTTGCAGATACCAGAACTCTATCGCCGTGCTGCCGCGCCTGGCCGGCGTATAACGCCAGCGCTTGACCGCTTTCACCGCTGTCTCGTCCAACCGCTTGTGGCCACTGGATTCTTTTACCCGGATTTCCCCGACGCTGCCATCGGGAAGAATCAGAATTTCCAACAGCACTATTCCTTGCTCCCCCATCCGGCGCGACAGAGTTGGATAGGCCGGCGCCGGGTTGTTCAGCGGGTTAGCGTCCATCTGCGGCGGCGTGATAGGTGCTCCTGGCTTTCATTGTCCTCCAGCGCGGGAGCGGCTGCCGGCACGGGCGGCGGTGTTTCTTCGATCACTTCCTGCGGCTGTTGGACCGCCCGCTCTGACGGCGGCGGTTCAATCGGAGGCTTGGGTTTCGGCGGCTCCGGCGGCTTGGGCTTGGGTTTGGGCTTTTCCGGTGGCGGCACCGGCTGTGGAGGTTGTTCCTTCACGCTGGGCACCTGCACGGCTTCCGCTGGCGGGGCCGGTAGAAGAATGCCCTGCACAGTTGGCAATACCAGTTCCTGGGTCTTGGGAGCGGGCGCCCACATGGCGAGGCCGATTGCACCACCATGGAGTGCGATTACGCTGGCGAGAGCGAAGAAGGACTGCAGCCGGCTATTCATAAATAACATCTCCCTGCGTTTGGTTCGCTTGGCGGAGAGAAGGATCGGCCGGTAATCAAATCTGACGACATAGGTTCCAGAAAAAAATCAGCAAGGGGGCACCTTGCTGAAAACACGTACAGGACACAACGTCCTGGGGTACATCATGAAGAACTGGTGCGAATACTTGTGTGATACAGTTAATCTAAATGATAAATATTCGCATTTGTTGGTGGCGATTCTAATGACCTCTCGCCAGGAAGGCAAAACTTTTTTGCGCAGGAACCCTTATTAGCGACAGGCATGACTGTATGCCACGGCACCGATACTTGGCTCTCGACGAATTAGGCTTGTCTGGGTACGCCTAAAACGGAGCATAGAAAACATGCATTTCTATCTGGGAGCCTTGCTGCTGGCATCTTGCGGTTGGGCCTGGGGGACTAGCGACGACTTGCGCATCCAGCATTGGGAAAGATGTGGAAATCTATTCGATGCCAAGAAAATTGAAATTTGTTTAACCGTCACTGGCTCCGCCGCCGATAAAGCAAATATCCGTTTCAATGACAAAATCGTCCCCTCTGTACGAATCCGCCGGGAGCAGCGTGGGTTGCGGGTAACATTTCGTCGTAATGAAATGGTCAGCGGCCCCTTATGGATCGAGGAAAGCGGGCGACAAAGCAATGCGGTTTGGATCAGCCGCGGGGATAGCTATGTCGCGGCAGCCGGAGAAAAAGAAGTCGTAAAAAATGCCGATGGCATTACGACATATCTCAATCTGGTCAGCCTGATTATTGAAGAACGTTATGACGGCCTGCAGGAAAGTCTCGCCCTTGCAAAAAAATATAATGCAACCGTGGTGGGTGCCATTCCACCGCTCAATCTTTATCAATTGCGTCTCCCCGTAAGGAATCTGATTGAACGCGATGCTTTGATCTTGCGTCTGAGCAGTGAAATTCAGGTGGACGCGGTGGTAATCGAGGAGACAAGCCCGGAAAAATCCGCCGAAGGGGAGGCGGCGGAGACGGCAGATAAAAATCGAGAGCGCTCCGCCAATCGATTTTGGGATGCGGTGGATTTTTATCGCAAGCGGATACCTGTCAAACAGCGGCATCCTATTCGGGTTGGGATTGTCGAACGCGATCTGGATTTTGATGCACCGGATTTTCACGACTATTTGGCCGGTTGCCGCGGCGATAAATCACGCATCTGCGTATACGCGCGTGACGCCGATTCTGCGGATGATCACGGTTCCACGGTGACGGGAATTTTGGCGGCAAGCTGGGACGGCGGTGGTAATGAAGGATTTCTGCGCGGTTTAGCTCCGGCAGAGTCGCGTTTTGACATTATCGTCGATCGCAATTCCGACGCAGGTGTAACCGCCAATATTGCTGCGTCCGTCAATATGGTGGAGGACGGCGTTCGAGTGCTGAATTGGAGTTGGGGATTTCATCGGCTGGGCACAAAAAACAGCGAAAATAGAACGCTCGATTCCTCTGTGCGCTCCGGTCTCGCCATGAGCGGATACGAGGAGCTTCTGGAGGAATTTTTTCTGTGGTTGCGCGCTAGGCATCCAAATGTGATTGTGGTGAATTCCGCCGGTAACAGCGCGGCATTTTCCGGGCAGGATGAATATCGCCTGCCGTCATCCCTGGTGACGGAGCAATTATTGGTGGTTGGCGGGCATGAGCTCAACAATGGTGACAACACGGATGTCAGTGATCCCGCTTTCGCCAAAAAGCGCGACTCGTCCAACCTGGATTCGCGCGTGGATATCAGCGCAGCCGCGTGTTCATACGGTTCTGTGACAAAAGCTGAAGAAAAAGCCAAACTGCATTGCGGCACTTCCTACGCCGCGCCCCTGGTTACTGCCACTATCGCGGCCATGTTGTCGATCAATCCCGAATTAACACCAGAGCAATTGCGCATACTCTTGCGACGCAGCGCCATGGCGATAGGTCCTGACGCCGATTTGGAGAAACCGGATGCCGATGATTTGACCGCGCCTATTTTACCTTCGGAACGCAATCAACAATTAAATCATCCCCATGTGGGCCGGTCCGCGCGACTCGATATGCAGAGTGCGTTGGATCTGGCCGCGCAAAGTTTGGGGCGGGCGAGGTAAAAATAATGAGGGGATCGAAAAAGGTGATAAATCAAGAAAAGCGAAGGCGATTACTCGCCTTCTTATAGCAGGGCCAATATAAAACCTTATTGCTCTACAAATGCGCGTTCGATGACGTACTCGGCTTGATGGCCGTGGCGTGATTCCTTGAAACCCCAATCATCCAGAATGACGCAGGTGTCTTTCAGCATGCTTGGGCTGCCGCACAACATAAAACGATCATCTTCGGTATTGGGTGGCGGCAAGCCGATATCGCTGAACAATTTTCCACTGGTCATCAAATCCGTGACGCGGCCCTGGTTGCGGTAGGCTTCGCGGGTGACGGTCGGATAATAAATTAATTGTTCTTTCACCATTTCGCCGATGAATTCATCATTCGGCAATTCGTTCTGGATGAAATCCTGATAAGCCAATTCCGATACTTCACGCACGCCGTGAATCAGAATGACTTTGGAATATTTTTCATAGACTTCCGGGTCGCGAATGATGCTGAGAAATGGCGCGAGCCCAGTGCCTGTGCCCAGCAAATAAAGATGCTTGCCATCGCGCAGGTGACTGGCGACCAGCGTGCCAGTGGGTTTTGTGCTCAGGATAAGAGAGTCGCCGACTTTAATCTTCTGCAAACGGGAAGTTAGCGGGCCGTCCTGAACTTTGATGCTGAAGAACTCGAGTTCCGGTTGATAATTCGCGCTGGCAATACTGTAAGCGCGCATCAGCGGTTTCCCGTCGACCTCAAGACCGATCATGATGAAGTGGCCATTTTCAAAACGCAGTGACTGTTGGCGGGTGGTACGAAAGCTAAACAGCCAATCGTTCCAGTGGTGAACGTGGGTGACGGTTTCCTGAATAAACTTGGACACAAAAATTCCTGCTAACTGCAACAAAAGGAAATGGGATCGGGTGATTGTCGATGAGGCGGCATTTGGTGCTGCGCAAAAGCAAACTGATCAATGGCTGATCGCCCACCGAGGCGCGCTAGGCTGCCATAATTGCGAACACTTATCAATAAAGTCTGTTGTCAGACACTGCAGTGGCTTGTGCTGCAGTGTCTGAGCACACATTAAAACTGGTAGTGAACCCCGAACGAAACGCGTTCGAGAGTGACGTCTACCCGGCGGCTTGGGGCGTCCCAGGTGTCCCAGGTTTCGTCGAGTGTTCCTGATGTGTAGTCATAAGCCACACGCAGGCGGATGCCGTTTTCCAATTTGATCTGGGCGCCCGCACCCGCACCGAACAGCACTTCGCTCCAATCGGCCTCGTCATCCCAGTAACGTCGGTCGTAGTAATAGTCGTCATATTCTTCGTTATATAGAACGAAGGTCGGTCCGGCTTTGACAAACAGGCCGAAAGTGTCGGACACGTTCAGAGTGAACTTCGGCATGAAAGAAAGGGAAGAATAATAGGCGTTCGCAAGATCTTCGCGATCATCCGACATATCGTTCGATTGGAACACTGTGCCTTCCAGGCCAAACCAATTGCTGAAGTTGTACCCGCCGTAGACTCCCAATCCCAGTCCTTCTTCATCGAGCTTGTAGAGCCTGCCGATTTCAGCTTCACCGCGCACGTGAGAGAACTCACCACCGACGTACCAGCCGCGATCGTCAGATGCAGAGTCTGCAAGGCTCAAGGGGGCCTGCAAACACGCAACACTTGCGATGCCCGCTACGGCGGCTTTTGCAAAATTCTTCATTGTCTTCATCCTTATGAAATGAGTGGGAGACCAGGCAAGCATCCACGGTAGGAGCCATAGGTCGTGGCTCAGCATCTTAGGTCTGGCTTCCTGAATCAAGGCTTAATCAATTGCGCTCAGCTTTCCACAATTCAATGTTTCCTTGTGTTGGATGAATGATACTTTGTATCATATCCTTCTGGGCATATAGATAGCGGTGGAACTATGAAGCGGAAACTGGTTGCGGCAATTGCGACCTCAATGGTGATGAGCGCTCATGCGCTGACGGGAGTTGTTGTTGATGAGCAGGGTCGCGGCGTGGCCAACGCACGGGTGGAAATCGTCGGCACTAAACTGGCGGTGAGAACAGATGCACAGGGGAATTTTGCGTTTTCCGGCGAAATTGCGGGCGAGCTTCACGTGGTGGCATCGGGTTTCAGTCACCGGATGATTCACCTGCATGAAGGGACGGATGCCGTTTTGCGCATTGTGATGGCGCCCTCGGTGATCGAGCAGGTGGACGTGATTGGTTTGCCACTGCACACGTCGGTGATCGAATCGTCGCTGCCAATTTCGGTGTTGAGCGGTGAAGAATTGCGTCGGCGCCAGGCCGCGACACTCGGGGATTCGCTGGCCAAAGAAGTGGGTGTGCATACGAATTTCCACGGCGGTGTCGCCAGCACGCCCATTATTCGCGGCTTGAGCGGCCCTCGCGTTTTGATTGCGCAGAACGGGCTGGATGTCAGCGATGTGTCCAGAGTTGGCCCGGATCACGCGGTCGCATCTGAAGTATCCACCGCGCAGCAGGTGGAAATCCTGCGCGGGCCCGCCACGCTGTTTTTCGGCAGCGGAGCCATCGGCGGTGTGGTGAACGTGGTTGACCAACGAGTGCCCAGCGACAGTGAAACTCGCGGTGAATGGCTGGTGCAGCGCGATTCGGTGAACCGCCAACAATTGGCCTCATTCAACGTTAATACGGGCGGCACTCATTTGGCGTTGCATCTCGATGGATTTCTGCGCGAAGCGGAAGATTACAAGACTCCTGCCACCGGCAACGGAAAATCCAGAGTGGCCAACAGCGGAGAAGACTCCAGCGGATTTACCGTCGGTTCGAGTTATCTGGCCGATGATGGTTACTTGGGTGTATCGGTCGGACGCCTTAATCGCGAATACGGAATTCCAGGTCACGCTCACGGTGAGGCGGCAGAAGATGTCTATGCAGATCTCGACCAGGACCGCTACCAACTGATTAGCGAATGGCATTTCGATCACGCGTTATTACACTCTCTCAATACTCGCGCCGCTTACACCGATTACACCCACGCGGAAATTGAGGACGGCGTTGCCGGCACCACCTTCAGCAATAAAACAGCGGAGATTCGTGTTGATTTGCTGCATGCGGATCTTGGTGGCTGGCGCGGAGGCATCAGCCTGCACTACAAAAACAGCGATATGGCGGCGGAAGGGGAGGAGGCTTTTGCGCCACCCTCGCACTCTCGCACTACGGCGCTGGCATTCATGGAAGAGCGTCATTGGGGCGATGTACTGTTGCAGCTGGGGGCTCGTGCAGAGCGCGTTGAAATTGCGGCACCAAATTTGACGATTCCGCATTTGAAGGTTCACTCTTACGACGAGCATGAGGATGAACACGATCACGAGGAAGAAACTTCCGCGCAAATTTCTGCGGTAGAGCGGAATTTTTCGCCGGTCAGTTTTTCCGCCGGCGCCGTGTGGGATTTCAAACCCGGGTATAACCTTGGGATTTCATTATCCCGTTCCCAGCGGGCGCCTTCCGCTGCAGAACTGATGTCGTTCGGACCGCATATAGGATCGGGCACTTATGAGATCGGTGCTTTATTTGCCGCACGGGAAAACGACGACGAATTGGTTTTCGATCTGCATCAACACGCGCAAAATCTGGAAACGGCCAATAATATCGACCTGACTTTGCGCAAGCATGAGGGGATGTCGGTATTATTTTTAATGCCTTCTTCAATCGTGTCGACAATTATTATTACCAGCAGGACACAGGACTTTTTGCAGAAAGCGGCCACGCACATGAGGATGATGAACACGATAGTCATGCGGATGAATTGCCCATTTATCTGTTCACCAGTGGCGACGTTACTTTGCGCGGATTTGAAGTGCAGTTTATATGGCAGGTCAACGCGCAGCTTAAAGCGGCGGCTTTTTCCGATTATGTCCGTGCCGAATTAACGGATGGTGAATATCTGCCGCGCCAGTCGCCCCGGCGTTATGGCGTATCGCTGGATTATCAGTGGCGCGACATCTCCGCCAATTTCGACGCGACGCGCTACGATCATCAGGACAATGTGGCACCAGGTGAGAGTGCAACAGCTGGTTACACCATGTTGGACGCCGGCCTCACCTATAACCTCCGCTGGCTGGCCAAGGATTTTGCGGTTTATGTAAAAGGCGAAAATCTGGCCGATACGAATGCGCAGGTGCATACGTCCTTTCTGAAGGATCTTGCGCCCAAGCCCGGACGCAATCTCTCTATTGGTTTTCGCGGGCGATTCTGAAGCCTCTCTTAGTTGTTCATACTGATTTAAGACATAAAAAACCCGGCCGGAGCCGGGTTTTTATTTAGTTAATGGATTACCAGTTTCGAATGATGTCTTTGATCAAACGGCCTGATTCGGTCAGCTGTGAATCGCTCCAACCGCCGTTCGGGCTGGCATTGGGTACCAGGGCGGATGCCCCTTCCACTTTGTCGTTGAGCGCCCAGTTGGCGTGGCTGATGTTGTTGTTTTTCAGGAAGGTCATCCAGGCTTGGGTTTCTGCCTGATTTACAGCGCCATCACCGTTCGCATCTACCGCACCCCACTCGGTCACAAACAGCGGAATGCCGCTGCGCAGTGCCGCACTGGCTTTGTCGCGCAGCCACTGGTGGTGAGTACCGGCATAGAAGTGCAGGGTGTAGGCGATGTTGGAAGAAATGGTAATCGGATCCGCCGCTGCCTGGTCCACCTCTTGAGACCAACTGGGTGTGCCGACGATGATCAGGTTGTCCGGATCGTTTTCACGGATTGCACGGATAACAGCTTCCGCATAGGGCTTGATGACGCCGCTCCAGGAGACACCCAGCGGCTCGTTGTAAATCTCGTAAATCACGTTGTTGTAGTTGCCATAGAGCGCGGACATTTCACGGAAGAATTCGATGGACTCGTTGCGGAAATTCTCAGCCTTATGGGCGTGCCAATCGATAATGACGTACATATCGTGTTCAATGGCCGCATTTACCACCGTTTTTACTTTGCGAATATTGCTTTCACGGCTCTGGATATAGCTGCCTGCACCTTCCTCGTCGTCACCGTTAATGCCCATGGCGGCACGCACGAGCTTTGCGTTCCAGTTGTTTTTCAGCTCTCTGACAACATCGGCGTTGTAATACTTCTCGCCGCCCCAGCCGTCATTGCTCCAGAACAGGCTCATGCCGGCAATACTTCCCGGTTGACCGCCGAACAGAACTCGGTTGCCCTGGGTGGTGATTTTAGCGATGGCGCCGGGATTGTTGGGCAGGTCGTCTGGATCTTTGCCGACGCCGTCGTTTTGCCCGGGAACATCGCTCAGGGTGAATTTATCCAGATTGAAAATGCCGCCGCCGGAAACGCCGTAGAAACACAGGGTCTGGTTGCCGGAGACCTGTTGTGACAGGCCGACATTGACTACCCGGTAAGCCTCCCAGCCGCCAGTGGCATTGGTGATCTTCTCACCCAGGTTGGTGCCGCTGCTCAGGCTATTGCCGCCTACCAGGATGGCGAAACGGCCGGGATCGCTTGCACCTTTGGCCATGAGGAAGTCGATACTGCGCACGCCGCTCATGTTGACTTGGTCGTAGCAGATAACGCTGCCGGCATCGTAGTAGCCGATGGCTTTCTGATTGGGATCGGCCGTCAGGGACTCGATCATGTATTTGCTGGACAAGGTTGTGTTCAGGGCTTCCGCTTCAATCGTGCCGCCAACACCGCCGCCGATGCCGGAAGAGCTGCTGGACGAGGAGCTTGAACTAGATGAGCTTGAGCTGCTGGAGGAAGAGCTGCTGGAAGAGGAACTTGAAGAACTGCTGGAGCTGGAAGAGCTGCTCGAAGAGTTCCCACTTGATGTAGTGCCGCCACCACAGGCCACCAGGGCGCCGATGGTCAGGCCGAGAAGGCTTTGGCGGAGCAGACTTAGCGTTTTGCTCCCTGAACTTGCCATTGTCATGTAATCACCTTTGGACATTTATTTGCGGATCGAATTATGAGATAGCCTTGGCAACGGCCAACTCGGCTTCCGTCTTATTGTCAACCAAACAATAAAGAGGCATCACATTAGCCCGGTTTATGCCTTAATTTCTCTAATCAGGATCGCATTTCGACAAAAAGAGATAAAAAACGAAAGGTTGTACGTTTCAATATTCCGTAATTACCGTTCAAGGGTCGTAATGCCAGGCTCAAGGGGCGAACCAGGTTCGAGAGTCGCAAAGCAGGTTAAAGAGTCGTAGTACATCTTTAGGAGTCGTAACACAGTTCAAGAGCCGTAATACACTTAAACAATACCACCAGCTGGAATGTGCTTATGTCTCATCACCACGGCCATAACCACCACGGTCACCATCATCATTCCGCCGGCGACGAGCAGGGTTCCCAGCGCAATATGGCGTGGGCCTTTTTTCTTAATCTCGGGTTCAGTCTGATTGAGCTCGTTGGCGGCTTGGTATTTAACAGCACCGCCATATTGGCGGACGCCGTGCACGATCTGGGAGATAGCATGGCCATCGGGCTGGCGTGGTGGCTGCAGAAATTCAGCGCCCGTACCGCGGATCACCGCTTTACCTACGGCTATCGGCGCTTTTCACTGCTGGGGGCACTGATCAACACCGTTATTCTCACCGGTGCATCTATTTGGGTGCTGGCGCAGGCCGTGAGCCGCCTGCAGGATCCTGTGATGCCCAATGCCACGGGTATGTTGTGGCTGGCATTTCTCGGCGTGGCGGTAAATGGTTATGCGGCCTGGCGCTTGCGCAAGGGACAAAGTCTTAACGAGCGCGCGCTGAATTGGCACCTGCTCGAGGATGTTCTCGGCTGGGTCGCGATTTTACTGCTGGCGATTCTGCTGCACTTTTTTCCTGGCCGATTCTGGACCCGCTTCTCTCCATTATCTTTACAGCATTTATTTTGTTTAACGTGTTGCGGTTGTTATTTGCCACGGCAAAAGTTTTTTTTCAGGGTGTGCCGGATGTGGCGCTGCGCGAGACCATTTTGGCGCAGCTGAAAAATCTGACGGAAGTGGAGGAGGTACATCACCTGCATTTCTGGTCACTGGATGGCGAGCGTCATGTTCTCACCGCACATTTATTGCTGCGGGAATGTCTGCCGATTGCGGCGCAGGTCGCGCTAAAAGAAAAGATCGCGGCACAGCTCGCCGAATACCGCCTGGAGCACACCACCTTTGAATTTGAATTTCCCGGTGAGAGCTGCCGCGACCATTGAGGATTTATTTTTCCGGGAAGCTGATGCCCTTTATGTCGCGCAGGGCGCGGCTGTAATGCTCCACCAGCTCATTGTTTTTCTGATCGATAAACAAAACCGCCAGGGATTCCGCGTCCGCCACCGCCAGGCCGGTTTCAGTGCCCATGCAAAGCAGGGCAGTCGACCAGGCGTCCGCAAAGGTGGGATCCGGGTGCAGCAGGGTCACGGATACGGTGTCGTGCTCAATCGGCTTGCCACTGCGGGCGTCGAGAATATGGCTGTAGCGTTTGCCGTCTTTATCAAAAAAGTGGCGATAGGTGCCCGAGGTGATCAGCGACATGGGTTCGCCATCGTCGAAGGACACGATTTTGTGCAGGGTGCGCTCATTCGGTAGCGGTTTTTCCACGGCAATACGCCAAGGTTTGCCGTCTGGTTTGCGGCCGCGGACTTTCAATTCGCCACCGACCTCCGCCAGATAATGTTCGACGCCAAAACTTTCCAATACCTGGGCAATACGCTCCACGGTGTAGCCCTGGCCGATGGAGGAAATATCAATGCGCAGCTCGGGGATTTCCTTGCGCAGGCGATTGCCCGGCAGGGTTTCCAGCTTGTCCATGCCCACTTGCGCCAGGGTTTCTGCGAGAGCGGCCGGCTCTGGTGGTGAAAAGACGTCTTTTTTGAAGCCCCACAGGTCAAATAAAGGCTTGATGGTCAGATCGTAACAACCGTCACTGGCCTTGTAGATGGCACGGGCGATTTCCACCAGCTTTACCAGTTCTGCATCTGCCTGCACCGGCTCCGTGGTATTTTGTGCGTTGAATTTTTCAATGGCGGAATCGTCGCGATAATTCGATAGCGCCTCATCAATGCGCGCAAATTCCTTGTTGACGGCGGTCTGCACGGCAGAGGTGTCCAGATCCTTGGGAGCCACATAGGTCAAATGGTAAGTGGTGCCTTGGGCAAAACCTTCCAGCTTGGTGAGCTGTGTGCGATCGCCACAGGCGCTGAGACAGAAAAAACAGGCAGATGAGAAAAAGTCGATACATGGCTGCACATCATCAATGAAAACGGAAGAGCGGCGCATTGTACTGATTTCGCCAGTGATCGGCAGGCATTAAAGGGAATAGGAGGGGAAGGAAGAAAAAAGGCTTCGCGAACGAAGCCTGGGAAATCAATGATTGCGGTTTTTGTCGGATCCGCCTGTGGAAGTAGGGCTCCAGGATGGCGGGTCACTCGCGGGGAAGGATTCCTCCGACGCTTCGTCAACCGCTCGATCCTGATTTTGCTGCCGCGCTCGCTGCGCGGGTTTGTCCTTGTGGACTTTGTATTTTCCGCGCCGTACCGGATGGCGCTCGGTCGTTTTGCCTTCACTCTCGTAAACCATGGTCATAACCTCCTGAACTTGGTCGGTCTCTCTTTTCTGGGCAATCATTGCTTTGACTGCAAGACTGAGCGGAGTTCGCTTACTGCTATCGATGGCATGACGTCGTTCACCTCGCAGGTGTAAATCTCCGGCGAGATAGACTCAATATTGCAAAAACCAGCCGAGCGCAGCATGGCGCCAACGCAGGCGTGGTTCGGCGCCCACCAGTTGGCGGGATCGGTGGCGGCCTTGTGTTCGATAAACGCCATTTTCGGCCAGCCCGGATGGTTCATGATGTCGCGCTGTTGCACATCGTGGGCGGCGTGCGTTTCCAGAATGGTATCGCCGGGCAGTGTCATGGTTTGAAACACCATGCGGCCACGACAGCAGTTGCGCACCACGTCCAGGGCGAGCATCGGATAGCGCAACTGATACATCACGCCGAGAAACCAGACCAGGTCGTAGACTTCGGAGTCATACGCTACCTGGTAAATGGACTTGCAACGGAAATCAATCCGATCTTTTAAATCGAGAGTTTCCGCAGCCCAGCGCGCCTGGCGCAGGTAGTGCTCCTCTATATCGATGGCCGTCACCAGCGCTCCCAGTCGCGCCAGCTCAAAACTGTAGTAACCAGCGTTGCAGCCGATATCGAGAACCCGCATTCCGGTCATATCCTGCGGCAGATAGGGGGAAATCTGCTGCCATTTGGCACTGGGAGAGTCCCCGAGAGAGGGGCCGGGGGCGGTCTGCTCACCATTCGGCAGTTGTAGATTGTGAAACCAGGGGCCGAGTTGTTCGATTTGTCTGCTGATCGCTGTGGAAGCCATGAAAGTTCCTCCAATTAGTTATTCGCCTTCAGCCCCAGACGTGTCGCTGTCGAGGCTTGAATGCCGCGTCGCCGCTGCCGCGATAAAGCGATTTGTCGATAGCAGGTCGGCGCGGCGTGTCAGGCATGCAGGCGGACCTCCTCTGCGTGGGTCACCGGAATGTGGATGTGGTCGAGCTGCTCCAGAATGTTAAGAAGCTGCTCCACTCTGTGGGCACAGGTGTGGTGTTTGCGAATGGTGGAGAGCGCCTGCTCTGTTTGTGCCAGGGCGAGGTCGCCGTCGTGCAGCAGTGTGTACAGATGCTTGCGCATTTCCTCGCCGTCCCGCGCCAGCTGGTAATCCATTCCAGCGGTAAACAGGCCTTCTGTGTCCTCCCAGGGTGAACTCACCAGTGGAATGCCACAGGCCATAGCCTCGAATGGGCGAATGGTCGGGATGCCCGGTAGGCTCGCCGAGTAGTGGCAGCGCGGCACATGCAGCGTGACCCGGTGATTGGCGAAGATTTCCGGCACGCGGAAGTTGGGCAGCCAGCCGCAGTAGTGGATGCCTTGCAGTGCCAGCTTTTGCAGAATCTCCCGCGGATAGCGCACGCCGTACACGTGGCTGTGCAAGCGGAGTTCTTCCGCCGGTTTGAAGAAGAATTCGTTCAGTTCCGCCGCGCGTTCACCATCACCCCAGTTGCCCACCCACACCAGATCGCCGACGGGCAGTTCCGGATTGGGTTCGCGCGGGTAGAACACTCGGGTATCCGCCGCTTCGTGCCAAGTCCAGACGTTCTGCGTCCAGCCGTTTTTACGATACAGATCGGCCAGAGCTTCGCCAAAGGCGAGCACTCCATCGTAATAATCCAGACGAAAACGGTACAGCCAGGATGGGTCGCTGATTGCGCGGTGATGGGTGTCGTGGAACAGCAGGCGAAAGTCCAGATCGTGATTGCCCCCGGCCTGCAGATGGTTGCGCAGTTCGCCAAAACCGTTAACCAGCCAAGGTTCGTTCCACTCGTGCACCAGCACCACGTCCGAATCCGCCGCCACTCGTTCCATATCCAGATTGGCCGCGGAATAGGTGCGGCTGCTGAGATTTGGATAGGCGTCGTAAAACGCATTCAAAGCGGCGGTGCCGTGATCGCTGAGGAGATTCTCGCGGCTCCAGGAATTTTCCGGCTCGTAAACCTGCACTTGATGACCCAGGGCCAGCAATTCGGAAACCACGCCGCGCAGAAAGTGCGCGCTGCCGTGATTCCAGTCGGATTCCAGGGAGTGATAAAACAGGCTGAACTTCATGGTAGCGCTCCGGAGTCGTTGGTTGACTGGGAATAAATCCGCCTCATCGGCAGTAGATGCGATCAATGACATGAGCGACCTTCAACGCCTGCTCGACTGTGGGGTCGTACTGGTCGTTTTCCGCCAAGCGCATGGCCCAGTCCAGCAGTGCCCGACCACCCCAGGTATCCGGGTAGCCAGCGACCCGCCGACTGTTGACTCCTCGGGTTTGTTCAAGCTCGAAATCAAAGGACGAGCCTTTCACGTTGCGCAGTACGGCGCCGCCTTTAGTGCCATAAAAGTGGGCTTCGATTACCGTGTCGCGGCCGGCGTGCAGATTCCAGGAGCAGCTCAGGCGCACCCGCGCGCTGCCCAGACCGAATTCCGCAATCGCGTAGTCCTCTACCATCTGGTAAGGCGGGCGCTGTTTTTTGCCGTGATGAAACAAGCTGCTGGACAATTGGTTCACGTCGCCACTGCCCATCACCCACATCGCCAAATCCACAAGGTGAATTCCCTGGTCCATCACGCAGCCACCGCCGGATGACGTCATGTCATAGAACCAGGCTTTGTCCGGCCCGTACGCATTGTGAAAGGTGAGATCTATGGCGAAGATCTCGCCGAACTCACCTTCGGTGATCAGTTTGCGCAGCGTGTCCATCCCCGCCAGGTAGCGATAGGAAAAATCTACGGCAAGAAGCTTGTTGGCCAACCACGCGGATTGGATCACCCGCGCGGTTTCGGCACTGGTGCGTGCCAGGGGTTTTTGGCAGAAGACCGCCTTGCCGTTTTCCAGCGCCGCAACACAGTGTTCGACATGTAAGGCGCTCGGTGTGGCGATCACCACGCCGTCGATGTCCTGATCAAAAAAGTCCTCCAATGTCGGGCAGATCCGCACGTCCTCCGCCAACTCGGCAGCGGTCGCCGCCGCTGCCGCAGATGGATCATAAACAGCCCGGTAATCCACCAGGGGCATCTCCAGCACGGCCTGCGCGTCCAGCAGTGCCTGCATACGCAATCGGCCGATGGCACCGGTGCCCAAAAATCCGAGACGCACCGGGGCGCGAGACGATTTGATCAAAGTGAAATCCAGCGCGGGCGCTTCCGGTATTGCCTTCATGATCATGGCGGTGCTCATAGTGTGATCCAACCTGTATTAGGGAGCTGTGTATTGAGAAGCCGTTGGAGCGCGCGGTTTTATTAGGAGCGCGTCGTTCCGCCAACGAAATGGAAGTGATGTGCTGCAACGACGCGACGTGCGCTGCACAGCTGACGTCAAAGGCATAAAAACTTATGTGGAATCGGCACATATACATTTGGGCGCAATTGCGCATGTCATCGTTATTGTCGGTCGGTAATGCGGCGCAAGCCCTGTCGTGCGGATTCAGCGCGGCGGTGGTATTCATTTCCGTTTGAATGCGACCTCATGTCGGACTTCCCAACAAAGCGAGATATATGCCAGTCGTTCTTCTCTTAAGAGAGCCTGCTTGATTCTGAAGGAATATAAGGGCTAGAGCTTTTTTGGCGGGAAGCGCGTCGAGACTTTTGCGGTTAATTTTGAATCTGTTTTTTACGATCTCTGTGTAATATTTACAGGTTAATCATGTTGTGAAGCGAGGCATGGATGCATTTGGTCATCAAAATTTGGCTTTGAACAAATATGATCTTTTAGTTGCCAACCGAACGGTTCAGACGCTTTGGCGAGGTTTACGGTGGCCAGCGCATCAGCTTTTAAGCAAGCGCTAATAAGAACGACCATCGAGGCTCCATAATGCGAAAAACAATTTTGGCCTTCGCGATACAGTATTTATTTTTTTCTGCCATATCGGCATATGCAGATCAAGAGGGAGGATATTTAGGAGTAAGGGCCGGACTGGCCAAAAATGATCACTCCTGTGAAAGCGCTGCTTTGGAGTGTGATCGCGATGGCACCGGATACGGAATTTTTGGCGGCTATAATTTCAATCGCCGTTTTGGTGTGGAACTCGGTTACAACGACGTGCCGGATTCTACCGCCGTTTATCCAGAGATCCGTCTTCAGGGAGAGCTCAGTGCGATTGATCTCGCCGCCAGATATTCCCACGAGCTATTCGGCAGAACGCAATTGTTTGCCAAGCCTCGGGGGCGACCTACTGGCAAGGGGAAATTAAAGGCTGGGGTGTCAAGGTGGATGGCTCTGGCTTCAGCCCCGCTTTCGGCATCGGTGTTGCCGTACCTTTTGCCGAGCGTTTTTCAGCCAGGCTTGAATATCAATATTTCGGCAAAGTCGGCGACAGCGAATTAGGCCGCACTCAGCCGACACTTCTTTCCCTGGGATTGACGTGGCATTTTGCATCCGACCGCGCCTTTGAATCCTCCGCACCTCCTGCAGCCATCTTCACCCCTGAAAATACTCCGCAAAACCACGAGCCGGTTGCGCAAATTCCAGTGAATGCCGAAGCAGACACAAGCGCAACACAAATGGATTCCAGTGCGCCAGCATTAATGAGCAACGACGGAGAGAGCGATGCCGCAGACACCGAAGCTGATGTCGCCGCCTCGCCGGAGTTGGTGCCGGAACCTTCATCCGCTGATCTGATGAATGGAGAAAATACTGGAGAAACGATGGTTGAAGCTGATGTCGCTCTGCCCGAGGAGAGCGCAATGGTAGAGCAGGGCGCAATTGTTGAGCAGGGGGTAACGGACGCAGGCGCAACGAGTTCCGTGGTGATTGATGATCACAGCAACAGCCCGCTTTTTGCCAAAGGTTCTTCCGTGCTGAAAATCAATTACGCGCTGGAAAAAATCGCCGTCGATCTTCTACGCCGCCCCAATTTATTTGTGCACATCGAAGTGCATACCGACGATCAGGGCAGCCGTGAGGAAAATCAACAATTGTCCACCGCTCGCGCGATCAAGCTGGCGGATTATTTGAAGTGGCAGGGGGTGAGTTCGGAACGCATAACCGTGGAGGGGAAAGGGAAGTCCCAACCACTTGCGGATGACAATATTGAGGTGGGTCGCGCACGCAGCCGCCGTGCGGAATTTTTCATCTCAGAAACACGAACCCAGCGTTAATTTTGCTTAGAGGATTTTGCATGAAAGCTTTGTCGATGCTTTCCATTGTTTTTTCTGATGTTTCTGCTGGCGGCTTGTAGTAGCAGCGATACAAACTTCCCTTCGCGAACGCCGCCCAGTGTGGTGGTTGAGCAGGGAAATAAGCCGGATCAGGAAAAAACGGATATAGACGGCGATGGCATCGCCAATGGCGAAGATAATTGTCCGGCCAATCCAAATCCCGATCAGCGTGATATGGATAAAGATGGTATGGGCGACGAGTGCGATACAGATCGCGACGGCGACAAAGTGCTTAACCAGGTAGACAACTGCCCCAATATGGCAAACCCGGATCAAACGGACGGCGACGGCGACGGAATTGGCGATGCCTGTGATGCGGATCGCGATGGCGATGGTGTGGCGAATGAGGCGGACAATTGTCCTTCGGTCGCCAACGCCGGTCAGGAAGATCAGGATGCGGACGGCCAGGGCGACGCCTGCGATACCGATATCGACGGCGACACTGTGCTCAACGCAGAAGACAACTGCCCGCTGATCGCCAATGCCAATCAAACCGATGACGACGAAGACGGTATAGGTAATGCGTGCGACGACGATACGGATTCCGATGGCGACGGTGTGGATGACGGTGAAGACAATTGCCCTGCGGTGGCCAATTCCGATCAGGCAGATTTTGACGGCGACGGTATTGGCGATGCCTGCGACGCGGATGTCGATGGCGATGGTATCGACAACACCACCGACAACTGCCGTTTGATCGCCAATACAGGTCAGGAGGATGCAGACGATGACGGTATTGGTGATGTGTGCGATGCGGATCGCGATGGCGATTCCATTCCCAACGCGACGGATAATTGTCCGCTCAATGCCAACCCGGAGCAGGAGGATCTCGATGAGGATGGTATCGGCGATGCGTGTGACACGGATACGGACGGCGATGGTGTCGATGATGCCATCGACAATTGCCCACTCACCGCCAACGCGCCGCAACTCGACAGTGACGATGATGGTGAAGGCGATGCCTGTGATGCGGATATAGATGGCGACGGTGTGGAAAATGCCGTCGATAATTGCCCGGCCGTGGCCAATTCAAATCAGGCGGATGCCGACGAAGATGGCTTAGGTGATGCCTGTGATTTGAATACCGACAGCGATAATGACGGTATCGATAACTCCTCGGACAATTGCCCGTTTCTCGCCAATCCCGGTCAGGAAGATTTGGACGGCGATGATATAGGCGATGCCTGTGACAGCGACTTGGATGGTGATGGTGTGATGAACGGTACGGATAATTGTCCGCTGATTGCCAATGCCAGCCAGCAGGATCTCGACAAGGATGGCAAAGGGGATGCGTGCGATGACGACATGGACGGCGACGGTATTCTCAACCCGCTCGACAACTGCCCCTCGGTGGTAAATGCCGGTCAGGAAGATCTGGATGACGATGATATTGGCGATGCGTGTGATACGGATCGCGATGGCGACGGTGTGCTCAACACCGCTGACAACTGCCCGAATATTGCCAATGCAAATCAGGCGGATGCTGACAAAAATGGCATCGGTGACGCCTGTGAAATGAAAACCGATGCGGACGACGACGGTATTGATGACGCTGCGGATAATTGCCCACTCATCGCCAACCCGCAACAGGAAGACAGCGACCGCGACAATATTGGCGATGCTTGTGATCCAGACCGGGATGGTGATGGTATCGATAACGCGCTAGATAACTGCCCCGCAATTGCCAACGCGGATCAAGCTGACGGCGATAACGACGGCATAGGCGATCTCTGCGACACGCTAACCGATAGCGACGGCGACGGCATCGCCAATAATCTCGACAACTGCCCGAATATCGCCAATCAAACTCAAGCGGATACCGATGACGACGGCATCGGCGACGCCTGTGATCCGGATATAGACGGCGATACCCTCGCCAGCGATGCGGACAACTGCCCGCTCGTAGCCAATACCGATCAGGCGGATTTGGATGATGACGGCCAAGGCGACGCGTGCGACAGCGATGCAGACGGAGATCAAATCGCCGATGATGCGGATAACTGCCCTGCGGTAAGTAACGCGGAGCAGCAAGATCTGGACGACGATGGACTCGGCGATGTTTGTGATGCGGATTTGGACGGCGATGGCGTTATGAATACCGCTGACAATTGTCCGAATATCGCCAACGCCGAGCAGGAGGATCGCGATGGCGACGGTCGCGGTGATGCCTGTGACACAGCGGAGGACGTCGCCTGCGGCCCCACCTATTTATATAAACCCATGATTGAGCAAGTCACCGTTTCCTCCGGTGTGCGACGCGGTTTATGTGTGGGGTGTGGCGTAAGTCGGCCGGAAAATATCATCAACAGCAATCTCGATGACGCCGCGCGTATGTCGACACTTGTCGGTGCCGCATCTGAGATATACGCCCGTGTCACCCATCGCACAGCCGCTGCGTATACAGGTGCAAAAAAGAGTGGGCATATTGCTGTCCTCACCGGACGGGAGCCTATCGCTGTCGCAATTGGGCAATATCCAGATCCGTACGTTGAATTCGGACCGGGTGCGGGAAACGTTTGAAGGTCGCGAAGGCGGTGCGCAATTAATACCAATCTTCAACGACCCCAATCGTTTTCTGCTGACGGTGAATACCAGCGAGAATTTCAATTCCGTGGAAATCAGCCAGCGCGCCCGAACCGGCGCAGCCCGCTCCATTGATATCTACGCCATGTGTATAGCGCCACCTGCAGAAGCGGAAGCGCGCTAACCACAAAATATCCAGCGCTCAAAGAGCGCTGGATATTCATTTCAAGTAAAGATGATTTTAAGCTGCGGTTTCCGGCTTGATGATTAATAAAGCTGAGGGGTCGCCATCATGAAGAAAAATCTTCGCTCCCTCATCTCCCGCCATAAAACCCAAAACCTGCCCCGGGGCCAGCTCAATATCAAACCGACTACCGCCGTCGCAATGCACACTGATGTGAATTCCCGTCGATTGTGAGTGTTCGATACTAACAACATCGCCAGCAGGTATTTCTTCGAAGAGTTTGTCTGACATGATGGGCCTCGCTTTCGGGATGAATAAATCAATTAACAACTCAGCAAGTAGGGATAAGCAAGTAGGGCGCCATGGTGTTGGGTTTTTCGGTGGCGAAGTTTTTCTCTTAAAAAAATGCATGGCGTGAAACGGAGCTAAGCAAAAATAAGGCGGTCATACAAAGATTTTGCATATGCACTCGGTTCTTCAGGAGCTTGCAGCCATTAGCGACGAAGCAATACATAAGATGTCATTCCCAGTTGAATCCCCCGTAAATTTGTTGTTATGATCCCGGCACGGCGTGTGCTGCGTGCGCCCGAGGGTGACCTCGTATACGGAGAACGTTAATTCGTTTTCCGTGAGAATATGATGTCATACGCAGAATCCTTATATCTTTTCTACGCCCTAAGGCCTTATTCAGGCTCTTCGCACTTATATCCGTTCATCTTCGCCCTGCGGAATCGATTATTCGATACCGCTGCATTGTTGCGTCTCAAATTTTGGGTGCGCCCACTTTCGGCAGCGTTGCTGGGGCTATTTCTCGTTCTGGAGAAACATAAATGCATCCATTGAATCCAGTTAATTCAATTATGCGCATGTCCGCGCTGAAAAAATTTCTCGCCAGCGAGGCTGCCGGCGGTGTTCTTTTGATGATTGCTGCCGCATTGGCGATTTTGGTGGCAAATAGTCAATTTTCAGGCGGATATTTTTCTCTGATGCACTTAGTCACGGGTCCAATAATCAGCGATAAGCTCGGGCCTATGACAGTTCATCTGTGGATAAATGACGGTTTAATGGTGATTTTCTTTCTTCTTGTGGGGCTTGAGATAAAGCGCCAATTGGTTGACGGTCGGTTGTCCACTTGGGAACAGCGGCGCTTGCCTGTTTTGCCAGCATTAATGGGGATGGCTGTCCCGGGGGTGATCTATCTGATGCTCACCCAAGGCCAGACAGAATTGTCGAACGGTTGGGCGATACCAACCGCCACGGACATTGCGTTTGCTGTTGGTGCTCTCGCCTTGCTCGGTCGCCACGCGCCTTTATCGCTGAAATTATTGCTGGTTTCAGTCGCCATTATTGATGATATGGGAGCGGTGGCGATTATCGCGATTTTTTATACGTCGACGATCAATATAGGTGCTTTGGCTGCTGCGGGCTTGATTCTGGCATTTCTCTTTTTGCTGAATAGGATGCGGGTGCTGAAGCTTTGGCCCTATCTGATTGGTTTGGCATTGCTTTGGTATGTGACCCTGTTGTCGGGCGTCCATGCGACCATCGCTGGTGTTGTCGGGGCGTTTTTTATTCCTTGTATACCCACGCCCGGAGCGCCGGATGCAGAGGATTCGCCACTTCATAAACTGGAGCACGCCCTTGCGCCCTGGGTGGGTTTTCTTATTGTTCCCATTTTTGGTTTTGCAAACGCTGGAATTTCTTTTGCGGGTCTTTCAATCGCCGATATTGTTGCACCACTTCCGATTGGCATTGCGCTCGGATTATTTTTGGGTAAACAAATAGGTGTGTTCGGCGGGATTTGGCTGGCGGTTAAAGTAGGGCTGGCGGAAAAGCCGCGAGGGGCAACATGGTTGCAGATCTACGCGGTCGCCATGCTGTGCGGAATTGGATTTACGATGAGTTTGTTTATCAGCAGCCTGGCTTTCCCGCAAGCTCCGAATTTGGCTGAAGAGGCTAAAATCGGCATTATTTTTGGCTCTCTGTTTTCGGCAGTTATTGCTTGTGCGATTTTGCGTTTTGCCCCGAAGGCCAGAGATCATGAAATGGAAATCGAGCTCCAGCGTGCAGAGATACGGGTGGATGGCGACGTAAGGTGTGTTTAGGTTGGTAGTTTAAAGTGAATTCGCGGCTGTGTGGAGGATGGTTGAGAAGGGGTGCCGGAATTCAATCCACCTTCCGACCTTTCCCGCTCTCCGCCCGCTTGCGATTCTCACTCTGTACGTACACCGTATCCGTTGTCGCCATACTGGCGTGCCCTAGATCTTCCGATACGTCTTTTAAGGCGCGGCCGCGTTCTATTTCCATGCTGGCACCAGTGTGGCGCAGCCAGTGGGTGGAGGCTTCCTGAAGTTTGCGGGCGGCGTCTTCGCCGACGCGGGTTTTCATTTTGATATAGGCAGAGTCGAAAACTTCCTGCACTAATCGGGTCAGATGGCGTGTAGTCATGCCGCCTTGGCCGCGCACTTTCTCCACCAGCGGCGATTGTTCGCTGGGGAAGGGGAGAGGAGATAAACCCCGCGCGCTGCGATAGCGTTTTAAATAATCCAGATATTGGGTGGGCACTGTTACATCGCGCAATTTGCGCCCCTTGCCAAAAATTTTCAGCCACCAGTTTTGGTTTTCGTCCTGCCAGAAATGACCCATCACCGGCGACCATTCGCGGCGTTCTGATAGTTCTGAAATTCGCAAAAACAGGGTTTTCATTGTGGCAATAATAAATAGGCTGCGTTCGTAGTGGGAATCTTCCGCGGCCATTTCCTGGACCGTTTCCAACACATATTGCCATTGTTCTTCGGACAAACGCCGAACTTCTTTCACCTGCGCATCGGCGATGAAATATCGACAATCGCCTTTGGCGAGTTGCGCAGGATTGCCGCCGCAAAGTTCTTCGTTCATTAAATATTTATAAAATGCGATCAGTGCGGTAAAAGTGGCGGTAAGGGTTTCCTGCGAGGGTTTGTATTTCTTTTTATCCGGATTGACGGACGGCTGATTTTTCGGCGTTTTCAGGCGGTAGGGCGCCCATTGGGGATTGCTGCGGAAGAAGCCGTCCTGCTGGAGAAAACGATCGGCGTTGGCGAGGCTGATCCAATTAACCGGTGGCCGCCAGCAAAAGTCCGCGTAATCCAATAATTGCGGTTTGCGCAATTCAAAAATTGGCTTATCGCAAAATAAAAACGCCCATAAAAGAAAGCGTTCAACTTCGTTGCGGAAGCGCGTGTAGGTGTGTTCGGATTTATTGCGGCCGATATAGAGCAGAAAATCCCGTCCCCATTGCCAGTGTTGCTGGCGCCAGGGTTGGCCGGATTGGAGGAGGCTTTGCAGCTCGGGATAGTCCTGCAGGCTCATGGACCGCAGCGCCTCGTAAACAGGGTAGAGCGGCTGCGCGGCAGGGGTGGACATGAGCCTGGGACCTTTTATTTGGTCTGCGTTTCGCCGTAAAGCTGTTCGTCCTGTGCGGCGAGCAGGGTTTGCAGCGTCGCGAGATCCTCATGGGCGATATTGATGTGGCCGAGTTTACGTCCTGGGCGATCAGTTTTGTTGTACCAATGGAAGGTGCCGGCGTCACTCAGCCAGCTTGGTCCAGGATGGCGCGGCTGGTGTTTGGTGAGATCACGCGAACCGAGAATATTCACCATGCCTTTAGGGCCGTTCGGCTGAGTATTTCCCAGCGGCCAATCCATAATGGCCCGCAGATGATTTTCGAATTGGCTGCAAATTCCCGCATCCATAGTCCAGTGGCCGCTGTTGTGTACACGCGGTGCCAATTCATTCACCAGCAAATCGTCGCCGCAGACAAAACATTCCATCGCCAGCACGCCGACATAATTTAATTCGGCGAACAGGCGCTGCATATAATCCTGTGCATTGCGTTCGGTGTCGGCACCCAGATTTGGTGCGGGTGCTATTGAACGAATCAAAATGCCGCGGCGATGCAGATTTTCCGTCAGAGGATAAAACACGGTTTCGCCGGATGCAGAACGCGCGCCGATTAAGGACGCTTCACGGTCGAACCGCACGTGTTTTTCGACAACCCACGGACCAGCCGGACTTTCGCGCTCAAAACTTTCCAGATCGGCGACGGAGTGAATTTGCCACTGGTTTTTGCCGTCGTAACCGGATTCCACGGCTTTAATAAACAGAGGTAAACCGAATTCCGCATAAGCAGCGCGAACATCGGCAAAGGTGCTCGCCACTTTGAAGCTGGCAGTGGGAATGGACAGACGGCTGAGTAATTGTTTTTCCCGCGCGCGGTGTTGGGTTTGATAAACCGAATCCGGGTTTGGATGAACGGCGGTGAATTGAGCGAGGCCGCGCAATAAATCCACGGGCACGGCTTCTTTTTCCACGGTGATCACCTGGGGGCGGCCCAGGGCGTTGAAAAGATCGTGAAATGCGGCTTCAGAACCGTCGTTCAACAATTCGCCCAGATCCCACACGACTTTTTCGCCCAGATTGTCCACGCATTGTGTGGATTCGTCCGGCTCGACCAGGAAACTGAATTGAAGACCCAGTCGCAAGCCATTCAGCGCCATCATGCGGGCCAATTGGCCGCCGCCGATCACCGCAACGCGCATCATTCTACCTCCACCGGCACGTCACTGGTCTGGCGCGCGCGCCAGTCGCGCAAACGGGCGGCCAGATCGGCATCGCTCAGCGCAAGGATTTGCGTCGCTATCAAGCCCGCATTAAAGGCGCCGGCACCGCCGATAGCCTGGGTCGCCACAGCGACGCCGCGCGGCATCTGCACGATGGAAAGCAGACTGTCCATGCCGTTCAAGGCATGGCTGGATACCGGAACCGCAACCACCGGCAACTCGGTCATGGAGGCCGTCATACCAGGCAAATGCGCCGCGCCGCCAGCACCGGCGATAATCACTTTGTAGCCAGCTGCCGCAGCACCAGTTGCAAATGAAACCAAGCGGTCCGGCGTGCGATGAGCAGAAACCACCATGGCCTTGTAGGCGATGTTGAATTGATCCAGAACACCCGCAGCTTCGCGCATGGTCGGCCAGTCAGAGCGCGACCCCATGATAATCGCCACCGGCACATTACCGTCCGGTGATTGGTCAGTGTTGTTCATTCGTATCTCGTAAGGTTGAAATGTCGCGGTTATGGTGGCTCAGGCGTGAATCTGTGGTTTGAGCACCAAAGAGCGCGGCATTATACACGCGCTGAACGGCAATTAGGATTAGTCCAATACTAAACAGTATTGGACATAGCAAAAGGTCGCTTGTGCATACGATATTTGAAACTTGATCCGCGAATTAAGGCTTTTCAATACCTTGCCCAGGTTAATCTTCTGATGTATTGCCGTTGCTGGGGATGAGGGTCGGCCGTCATTCTGGAAAAATTCGCCAAATATGAGATAGCCTATTGTTTTTAATGGAAAAAATGTCTGAACTTGGTTCCGCTGCGAATCTAGTTCAGATCGCTACCGACTGGTGAGCCTCTTCGTCGTAAACAGCAAAGGGTCTGCGGCATGCCTGAGGCGACGAGTGAGCAAATACCGTTCTGAGCGTGACAGCAGCAGTGCCTCCATTTTCTTTACCTACCGCGCCTCCGGCGGCTTCTTTTTTCTTCCATTAAACGATTCATCATGTCCGTCTTAACTGCAATTTCCGCTTCCAGCTTGCCAATTGATACCGACGCTTCTGCCTTCCAGGTTTGCAGTTCTTCATTCAGCTTTTTAACTTTATTCAATTCCTCTGATTGAGCTTTGAACTCAGAAAGTTGAGTTTTGAGTGAGTCAGCCTCTTTTGTTCTGGATTCCAGGCTCGCGGTAAGTTTGCGCTGCTCCGTTTCCAGATTTGCGGCTGTTTTCTGCGCGGCACCAAGCTCGGCGGCCAGTCGGCCATTATCCTTGTTTAGCTGCGTGATATCCGATTGTTTAACTGAAAGAGTTTGATTCAAAGCGCGAATTTCAGCTTGAAGCTGCTGGTTGTGTTGCTCATGCTTGCGTTGATCCTGGTCACGCTGTTCTTTTACCGACTGGCGATAATGCTCCATTGCCTCTCGACTATGGCGATGCTTCTCTTCCAGCGACTCGATTTGGGTTTGTTTTTCAGCTAAAAGCTCCCGAAGTTTTTCTTCGGTTTGGATGGCTTTGGCTTCTTTTACTGTTAACGCTTCTTCGGAGGCCTTGCTCTTCTCAAGATCCCCCAGTGCGTTTTGTAACTCATGCGCAGTTTCTGCGAGCGTTTTATTGATATTGGTTAGTGAGGTTTCGAGTTCTTGAATTCGGCTTGTAAGCGACTGCACTTGATCCTGATGTTTGGTATGGCTTTCATCAATTGCGGCTTGTGCTTCCTGCCTCAGTACTGAGGCTAGACGCCCAACGAGCTCCTTTATCGGTTGACTAATCAATGCCTCGTCATCCAGGCGAGCCGAAGCCTCCTCCTCAATCTCGCGTAGATATCGATGGATCGTCGACCTGGAGCCGGTATTACCAAGCGCTACGCGGATAGCGTCGATGGAGGGGTTTTCGCCCTGCCTGATCAGGGTTTCGCGCGCTCTGGATACTAAAGCTTTGTTGATGCCGCCTCTTGCCATGATCCGCCTCTCAATGTATTTCGTACTGTATTACATACCATGTATATACATACTATTCTAGATCGATTTACTCTTAGTGGGTAGTGTAAAATAGCATTAAATAATCAAGAGTTATCTAATGTTATCGGCGAATATGGAGAAAATGATAGCGCTGACTAGTATGAATCGACGATATCCGGTGACGCGAGGGGTGTTGTATATGCGGCGGATCAAAAAGGAGGGGGGTTGCCGCAGGATCTCACTGTGAGCTCCGAAAACTCAGAAGGCGGACTCAAAAACGGGAAACCATGCCGACGATTGCTTGCCCGTGATCCGCCATTCGAGGCTCCTTCCACCGCCGCCAGTGCGGCCAAACGTTAGCGCAGGCTGAAGGCTATCCCGCGCGCGGCCGGTTTATGAACCGCTTTACCTCTTCATCTTAAGGATGCGCGAGACCAACTGTTTAAAGTGTTGCCCCAGTTTGTCCTCTGCCACTTCAATGAGTCGAGGGTCTGGAAACACGGAATCAGGCTCCGAATTAGAGGCAAACAAAATGGTATTGGCGGGGTTTGCGCTCCAATACACCGTTGGGAACGTTTCGTTTAGCATTTCGAAGAACGACCCACGATCATCAGGAAGGCGGTGCAAATTAATCACAAGCCATCCCCGATGCGTCAGAATTCGAGAACACTGCTCGAGAAAAGGACGTTGTACCTGGTTTTCGACCATATGGTAGGCATCATACATATCCGAAAAAATAATATCCGCCGAGTTGCTTCTCCACTGGTCGATGGAGTCCAGCGCATTGTTGACAGTTATTTCAACCCGGCCATCCAGCGGGATGTGAAAATATTCAATGGCTACATCCACCACTTTTTTTCTGAGCTCGACAATATTGAAAATGCACCCCGGCAACATGTAATGAAGTGACCGCAGCAAGCTGCCTCCCCCGAGGCCCAATAATACAA
>JANPZW010000002.1 GCA_024707385.1 Cellvibrionaceae bacterium
TCCTCTGTGGATCAGTGAAGGCAAGAACCAGCAACATGTACTGGGTATACTGGTGAATTAGCTGGAAGGGGAACCGCGTGCTCATGCAGCTTTGCTCGAATGGTGAGTTAAAGTTGAGAAACCGGTATTCTCCATCATCAATGACAAGTATTTTTCCGTATTCGTCCGCCACAAAATGGATGATATCACCTGGATCTTTAAACGGAAAAATACGCAATCCATCCAACCACTTCATATCGATCCCACTGCCACTTGGACATTCAGTTGCTGGACTTTTTGACAAATTCAGATTTCAGCATCATTGCTCCAACCATATCGACGCGGCAATCGATGTTGTGATCACCGTGCACGATTCGATTGATTTTAACTTTTGTGCCGATTTTTAAGACATCGGAGCTACCTTTCACTTTCAGGTCTTTGATCAGTGTTCCGCTATCTCCTTCGAACAGCATGTTTCCGTTGGCATCTTTAACACTCATTGGCCGTCCATCGGTGGCTTCGTTTTCTTCAGGTTTCCATTCATGCCCACACTCTGGGCAAATCAGAAGATCCCTGTCTTGATAGGTGTAAGTAGACTGACATTTAACGCACGAAGGCAATAACATAATTTTTCCCTAAAACAAGCAAATGAGCACGTGTTTATCTGGTTATCCGAAATACTGAAATGGAAGTCATCCACAAGGACCAGAGAGGTTATCGATTCAGAGATTACTCCGAACGTGTTGAATGCTAAGCAATGAAGGACGCAGCTATAATTAAGGAACCAATAAATAATCCGGCAATAATGAGCCCTGCCAGGATAAAAATGAACGGACTGTTTTGAGAAAAATCACGCTCAAGATTCTCTTTGGACTGCACGCCCGCAATGGCACTGAGTGCTGATATTAGAGCTTTAAGAAGCGGCATCGATGAATAACCTCACTAGCGCTTTTCATTGGAGTTTGTTTTGGCAGCAGGCAATTAATGTCTCTGTGAACGATTCAGTTGTGCCGGCACCGCCAAGGTCTGGTGTTGTCCTCTCCGGCGCTGCTCCCAAGACAGTTCTGATTGCTGATCTGATGGCTTGACTCTTGTCACGCATATTTAGGTGGTCCAGCATGTCCGCTGATGCCAACAACAGTGCGCATGGGTTTGCGAGACTTTTCCCGGCAATATCGGGTGCCGAACCATGGACCGCTTCGAAAATCGCAATTTTTTCACCGATATTGCTGCCCGGCGCCATTCCTAATCCGCCCACGAGGCCGGCACACAAATCGGAAAGGATATCCCCAAATAAATTGGTGGTGACAATCACATCAAATTGATGAGGATTGAGTACCAGTTGCATGCAGGCATTGTCGACAATCATCTCTTCCATTCGAATATCGGGATATTCTGGCGCAACGAGTCTGGCAACATCCAGAAACATGCCTGAGCACGATTTGATAATATTAGCTTTGTGAACAACGGTGATCTTTTTACGCCGAGTTCGGATTGCTAAACCGAAGGCGTAACGAATTAACCGCTCGCAACCGTGGCGAGTGGTTTTTATGGTGGCAAACGCCGTTTCACCGTCTTCCGAAAAGTGCTGTCCTTCAGCGAGATATGCACCTTCAGTATTTTCACGTACGGTGATTATGTCGATATTTTGGTAACGAGAAGAAACGCCGGGGATGGACAGCGCAGGTCGAACATTGGCATACAGATCGAAATGTTTCCTGAGTTGCACATTAACAGAGGAAAAGCCCTTGCCTATGGGTGTCGTCAACGGACCTTTTAAGGCGACGCCGTTTCTTTCGATGGATTGAAGGGTGGTGCTCGGTAGGAGGTCTCCATGGTTCGCCAATGCGGTCATGCCTGCATCGACAAACTCATAATGCAGCCCACACTCTAGCGCATCAAGCACCTTAATTGTGGCACTCATGATCTCAGGTCCAATCCCGTCGCCCCGAATGATTGAAAGCGTTTGCATGTGCTATTTCCTGCTTCAATGCTGAAATTAAAGAAAAACCGTAAATTCACGGACACCGATATCTTTGAGTACTTCGGCAAAATGATTCAGGTCATGATGAGTAATCGGGTTGTCGCTTTCATCCACAAGCATGTGGGAAAGCTGGTTTCTATCCACTAACATCACAAACCACTGTGTTGGCGATGACGGATTTTTTCGGATATTCGCGCACTGCCAATGTCTGGTTTTTCTCTTTTTAAGCGCTTCCGAAAGTTTCATTGGACCACCTCGGAATCTAAAACCACATTTTCCAACGCGTCTTCCAAACTGGCGAAAAAACGTATTGAGCCAGCTGGGGGCTTCACTCCGGCTTTCGCCAAGGCCTTTAACGGTTGAAATTGCCACTCGGCCAAATATATTTTTTTGCCTGAGTTCGCATGTGCTGCCATGAGGCGACTGAGCGCCGCCAAACCACCGGCGTCCAGAAGCGGGACGGATTCCAGATAAAGCACGACGCCATCAAGCTGTTTTAGCTCTTCATTGATTTCACCAAACACCCGGTCAGCTGCGGCAAAGAAGAGCGGGCCATTGACCTTTAAAACCTTCCATTGGGGCGCAACAGATTGGCGGACAAATTTTCGATTCTTTGTGATATCGACGAGCTTGGTCATGGTGGCGATTTCCCGCACGAACAACACAGCCGCGAGCAATATTCCTACAGTGATGGCGATGACCATATCGAACCAAACGGTTAAGCCAATGCAGGCCGTAAAAACGGCGATGTCACCCGCTGGAGCGCTTTTAATCATATGCAGTGATTTGGGCGCTTCGCTCATGTTCCATGCGACGACGATCAGCATCGCCGCCAGTGCGGGCATGGGCAAATACTTAAGGAGCGTTGCCAGAACGACCAATGCCAGCAACACAACCACCGCATGCACCATTGCCGCGATGGGGGACTGCGCGCCTGCCTTGAAGCTGGCGGCAGAACGCGCGATCGCAGCGGTGGCGGTGATGCCACCGAAAAAAGGCGCGATGATATTGCCTATGCCCTGTCCCAACAGTTCGCTGTTGGCGCTGTGGCGTTTGCCCGACATACCGTCAAGCACTACGGCGCATAGCAGAGACTCAATCGCCCCCAACATGGCAATGGCGAACGCGGCAGGCAACAGCTCAATAAACGTTGGCCAACTTAAGACAAGACGCTCGCCCCCCGCTGCTTCGCGCAGCCATGGCCACTCGAAATAAGGCAGTACCGGGGGAATACCAGAGCCGGTGCTGCCATCATCCAACACGTAATGAAACCGGGAACCAATCGTCGCTATATCGAAGCCCTTTTGATTCAAGAGCAGTGCAATAACGCTGGCCAGCACCACAGCGGGTAGGTGTGCCGGGACAGGAGTTTTTAACTTTGGCCATAACAGCATAAAAACGAGCGTAAACGCTGCCACAGCGAAGCTTCCCATATCTGCAGAACTCGCATTCCCGACAATAGCGGCAACTTTCTCTGAATAGTGCTCCGGCATTGAGGGCATGGTTAAGCCGAGAAAATCCGGGATCTGCAAGGTGGCGATGACGATACCAATACCGCCGGTAAAACCCAGTGTGACAGGCTCGGGGATGTATTCGATAAATCGACCCAATCTAGCGTAGGCCATAACCAGGAGCATGAAGCCGGCCATAACACTGGCGACCAGCAGTCCCCCCAGCCCGTGTTCGGCGACAAGCGGGTGCAAAATCACCACAAACGCGGCTGTTGGCCCGGAGATACTGAAGCGACTGCCACCTACCAGCGCAATCAGGAATCCAGCTATGACCGCAGTGTAAAGGCCATATTGCGGAGGGACTCCACTGGCAATGGCCAGTGCCATTGCCAGTGGGATGGCGATAATCCCAACCACACAACCTGCCATCACATCTTTGATCAGCTTCGCACGGGAATACCCCTCGGCCATGCTTTCACGAATTGCATGACCAATACGAAGGGAGAACAAGTGGGCGCGATGAGGCATGACTGGTGTATCCAAAGTCCATGACATTACGTTAACATTATATGTGCTTATGTTTGACAGTCAATGTTAATCAAATTAACATTAATGGATGATTAACGACGGGAGACACCATGTGGAACAGCGTACAGCGCGCCTAACGCTACTTATCGACCCCCAGAAAAAGTCCATATTTGAAGCGTTGTGCGCAAAAGAAGATGTCACCGCCTCCCAGAAAGTGCGGCAATTTATCCGGGACTACATCGAACAGCAGCTGGGGGCGGACTGGCAAAACCAAGTTTTGGTCGAGGAAGAGAAGGATGGAGCTAGAAGGTCGTAGTCGCTTTGTGTCCTCGCCTTTCTGTTCTGAGAAGGGGAATTCAGATGGATGAAGTCAGACGTTACGTCAACGCGGGAACCCGCGACAACACCCGTAAAAGCTATCGTGCAGCGGTTGAGCATTACGAAAGCACTTGGGGCGGCTTTTTGCCGGCGACAGCCGACAGCATCGCTTCTTACCTGGTGCACTTTGCACCCACGCTGGCTCTCAGTACTCTCAAACAGCGACTTGCCGGAATTGCCGCATGGCATAACGAGCAGGGATTCCCAGACCCGACCAAGGCACCCCATGTTAGAAAAGTACTCAGAGGCATCGCGGAGCTACATCCATTCAAGGAAAAACAAGCCAAACCCCTTCAAATTGAACAGCTCCAAACGATTGATGACTGGATTGCTGCACGCTTGACTCAGGCCGATTTCGAAATGGTCAATTCACTCAAATTACTGCGAGATCGGGCGCTAATTCTTATTGGTTTTTGGCGAGCGTTTCGTGGCGATGAGCTAACTCGAATTAAGATCGAAAATGTCAGCGTTACACCGGGTGTCGGTATGGAAATTTTCATCTCCCGAAGTAAGACTGACCGCGCTTCTCAAGGGCGAACTTACCGAGCCCCGGCGTTAAAACAATTATGTCCTGTTACGGCGTTCACTGAATGGGTTGGCGCAGCTCAGTTAACAAGTGGACCGGCGTTTCCAGGCATCAATCAGTGGGGGCATATTGCAGAGCGCGCTATTCATCCGGCCAGTGTGATTGCCATTGTGAAGGAGTATTGTCAACACGTTGAGCTTCCCGCCGCTGTTGAATTCAGTAGCCACTCGCTGCGACGAGGTTTTGCCACCTGGGCAAATGCGCAGGGTTGGGACACTAAGTCCCTGATGGAATACGTGGGCTGGAAAGATGTTCAGTCCGCGATGCGTTATATCGATACCCCCGATCCCTTTTCCCAGTCTCGAATGCAGAATCTTGTTGATCAGCGTTCCATCCAGATCGAACGAGACGACCAAAAACCCATACGCTCGTTATTGGAAGTCCTTCTTGTCCTTGAGCCTTATAGCAAGTTTTCCGAACGCACTGAACGCGCACGGAAATTGATCGAGCGGCGTTGCTTGTCACCGTGGGCGATGAAAAAAGTCGATTCAAAAGGAACGAACTACGAAATTACGGTCGAGCACATGGACGGCAATTCTTTGGATGAAACTCTGGATGAATTACTCCACCAAATGCATCAAATCGCTTCGGAGAATCAATGCATGCTGGAAGTGAGCATTCGCGATCCTCGCACCAATCAGCACTGGGATTAACGAGCCAACCCTATTAGACACAGGGCAATCCGATATGAGCAGTCTGCATGAAACCGCCTATCCCAGACTGCGCAGCACCGTCACAGAAAAGGAACTCAAGGAGTATTACACCCCTACGCCAGATGAATTAAAGCTGATCGCATCCGAGAAAAAGCCGATCTTGCGCATTGGCCTCATTCTGAATCTGAAATTACTCCAGCGCCTGGGTTACTTTGTGCCTCTGGCCTCAGCGCCGCCGTTGATCATGGCACATGTGCTTGATTCAATAGGCATCAAAAAGCCAATAACCGTTAAACAGCTTAAAGACTACGACCGATCAGGTTCCCGGCCACGTCAGCAACAACAATTGAGACAATACCTTGGTATAAACGCATTTGGTTCTGGCGACCAGCCCTGGCTTGCACAAATCGCTGAAAATGCCGCTGAGACCAAAGAAATGCTGGCGGACATTATCAACGTGATGCTGGAGGAGTTGGCGCACCACCATTACGAGCTACCCGGTTTTACAGTCCTCAAACGAATCGCTCGTGCGGCACGAAATAAAGTCAATGAAGGTTGTTTTCGGGAGATTGGCCAAAATCTCACGCACGAAGCCAAGCGGAAAATTGATGAGCTACTGAATCCTTCCGACGGTGCTTATGGTGCCTGGAACACTCTTAAACGTGAACCCAAAAAGCCGGGCAACAAAGAGGTCAGAAGCTATCTTCAGCATGTTCACTGGCTCCGAAAATTAGGTGAAACTCTCCCCGAAGTAAATGTCCCCGTGGTGAAATACCGGCAGTTTGCGCTCGAAGCTCGGGCTTTAACGGCCCCCGAAATGGCGCGACTCAAAATCAACAAGCGCTATGCACTCGCTGTCATATTGATTCGCCAGCAACACAGTAAAGCCCTGGACGATGTTGGAAACCTGTATATCAAAATGCTGCGAAGTATGGAAGCAAGCGCACAGGCTGCACTTAATAAATACATTTTGGAGCACCAAAAACAAATTGATACCCTAGTTGCTAAATTTCGCGACGTTCTTATCGCGTACGATCAAGAGTCTGAAAAATTAACCAAATTGCAAGCAATTGGTACCGTTCTGGGCGATGAAGCCAGTGCACTGATTGATCGTTGCAATCAGCATATTGCCTACGCCGGAAACAATTACTACCCCTTCATGTTGAGCAATTACCGCCAAAAGCGCGCTTTGCTGTTCAATTGTCTGGACATATTGGATTTGCAATCGACCTCCAGCGATATCAGCAGCACTGCACTACCCATTCTGCTCAAAAGCCTGCGCAGCACTCGTTCCGAATTCATAAGTGAAGCGGCGCTCAATCAACATTTGCCCGTGCCGTTCGATACCGGCTGGCTCACTGAAAAATGGCGCAAGTTGATCGTGTCAAACACGACCAACCCAGCTGGAGAAAAGGAAAGGGTTTTCCATAGAAAATACCTTGAACTGTGGTTACTGTTGCACATCAAGCATGAACTCTCATCGGGCGATTTATTCATTCCATTCAGTGCCGAATTTGATGATTATCGCGAGCAGCTGGTCGATGATGAAACCCTTGATGAAGAATTGGACGCTTACAGTGAGCAGGTCGAAATGCCACTGAATGATGCGCATTTGTTTGTTACCAACTTAAAGCAGGAGCTGTCAGAGCGATCAAAGCGAGTAGACGAACGCTTTCCGTCCAATCTTCATGCCTCGATTAAGGAGGGTAAGCTGTCAATCAGTCCGATAAGAGCTGAACAACCGCAAGCCGACCTGCAAAAACTCGATGACTTAATTACGGAAAACCTTCCTGAGGTGAGCATCATTGATATCCTGACTGATACGGAAAAATGGCTTGGCCTTCATAAAATATTTGGGCCTCTGTCAGGGAATGACATACGGATTGATGAGCCGGAAAAGCGCTTCATTACTACCTTGTTTTGCTATGGATGCAATCTCGGTCCGGTTCAAACGGCCAAGTCAGTTAAGAACATGAGTCGCAAACAGATCGCCTGGCTGAACCTTCGGCATGCCACTGAAGATCGTTTGGAGAGGGCGATTACCCAGGTCGTCAATGCTTACAACAAGTTTGACCTACCCAAATATTGGGGCAGTGGCAAGCACGTTGCGGCTGATGGAACAATGTGGGATTTGTACGAACAGAACCTGCTGACGGAATATCATATCCGATACGGTAGGTACGGTGGCATTGGGTACTACCACGTTTCCGATACTTACATTGCATTGTTCAGTCATTTTATTCCGTGCGGTGTCTACGAGGCGGTGTACATTCTCGATGGGCTGATGAACAACAAGTCCGACATCCAGCCCGACACTTTACACGGCGATACACAAGCCCAAAGTTATCCAGTGTTTGGTCTATCACACCTGCTGGGCATCAATCTCATGCCTCGAATCCGCAATATTCAGGATTTGTTGCTGTTCAGGCCGGACAATCGCTATCGATACAAAAATATTGAGCCATTGTTTGCCGGAAGTATCGATTTCCAATTAATTGAGCGGCACCTCCGGGATATGCTGCGCGTGGTCATTTCAATCAAAAAAGGCAAAATTACCGCTTCGACGATTTTACGGCGACTAGGGACGTACAGTCGTAAGAACAAGTTGTATTTGGCGTTTAAAGAGCTGGGGAAGGCGATCCGAACGCTTTTTTTGCTGCGCTATATCGATGAAATGGAGCTCCGGAAAACCATTCAATCTGCGACAAATAAATGTGAAGAATTTAATGGCTTTGTCAAATGGCTCTTTTTCGGAGGCGAAGGGATGATTGCTGAAAACGTCCGCCACGAGCAAAGGAAAATCGTGCAATACAACCACCTTGTTGCCAACATGGTCATTCTCTATAACGTCGAGAAAATGACCCGCGTCCTAAAAGACTTGGCGAGCGAGGGTGTGGTGATCAACAAAGAGCTGCTGAATGGGCTCTCGCCTTACCGCAATTCCAATATCAATCGCTTTGGTGACTACAATCTGGATCTGGAAAGAGAGGTCTCGCCCTTGGATTTTGGGATCAAGATACTGGAACCAGAAGAAACGTAAAATTCTCATCTATATCAATGAGTTAACGTCATTTTGGCGAATTTTTCCAGAATGACGGCCGACCCTCGGGATGACTTCCAGTGAAACCTAGGTCGGAATTCTGTCGCCATAAGGCAAGTGCATCCCCACCCACCAACCAAACTTTGCTCAGTGGCGTGTCTTTAGGGAAAGTTAGGTCAGCCAAAACCCGCCTTCCCTTCGTTTCTAAGCCCGGATGAACGAAGAACGGGTGGCCCTCCTGAAGGGTTCGGCCGCCCACATGCCGTCAGCTTCTCCAGTGTTCAATATCTCGCCTGCTACACGAGTCGTCACGTTGGGTACCCTTTGTGACTGATAAGCCAAACGAATCTCCTGCGCTTCCGGTCATAAGATTATGTCCTGTGAAAAATTCGGGATGAATTGGCATGACTGTTAATCAAAAAAATCACGGACACGATTCTATATCTGTTATGGGGGTTGTGATTCCATTTTGGGTGTCGAGTCTGAAAGGTCTTCAAGTTGTACGATCGCCGATTGACGACGCTCGACTGCTTAAGACATCCGCCCTTTCCGCTTCAGCGCGCGAAGTTAGCGTAGTAGATCCTGTTTTGACGCGTTTAACTCAGGTTTTGATTAAAAGACTAATCAGAAAGTAAATAAAAATTCAGTGAAATATTCACATTTTGTACGCGCATTACGGCCATTGAGAAGGCTGACGATATTTGTTAGATTTTTGTCGCGTCTAACCATCTTTTGATTCCTTCCTGTATTCGATAGTTAACTAAAATTATGCGCTCCATTGGATTGGGTGTCGTAATGAGTGCAGTCTAACTTCTGGCGAAGTGCAGTGAGGATTTTTCGCGTCGCTAGCTGCGAATGCAGTGCCTTGGGCGAACCGGTTGAAAGTGCTTTCGCTTTCTATAGAAGGATACTTAAAATGAATAACAACATTATAAAGATCGGTCTTTTGATTCAAAATCGAACTTATTGCGAAGCGCTTACGTATGCAATGAAGGCGCGCAGCGGTTTTGCCATTCATCAGCACCAGTCAGACGCCCTTCCTTCTCTTGAAGTGCTGAGTGAAACAACGGATGTGCTTGTATGCGATGCTGCGTTCAGTTTTTTGTTGCAGGCGGTCGAGCGGCTGCGGCACCTTGAAAGGTTTCCGCGATTAATTCTCGTTCTGCACGAAAATGATGGAAATCTTTTGGATAGATTTATTGCCAGCGGCTTTCATGGATTTGTCGCTATGGACGAGGGGTTGGATAAATTGCAGCATTGCATTACGGAAGTACACGCGGGGCGTCTCGTTTATCCCTCTGAGGTGACTCAGCGGTTTCTTAATGTGCTTGCCAGCAATTACTCATACAACACCCGTGTTCGCAATCCGTCCAATATACTCACGCCGAGGCAAAATACGGTGATCAAACTGATGGAGTCAGGCTGTTCGAATAAGGAGATTGCGCGGAAGCTGGGAATAGAACTGGCGACGGTAAAAAATCATGTTCATCAGATACTCGATAAGCTTGATGCGAAAAGTCGTCACCAAGCGGTTGCTGTGTATCGGAAGGACAATGATTTTCAATATGGTGGCATGCACCTCTAGTCGTTTCCCAGTACGCCTTTCTGTTAAAAAATAACCTCAGGCTGAAAGATCCAAATTTGAAAAGAGTTCAAACGGAAAAGCGGATAGCAGACGGCTGCTATCCAAAGTGTTTGCTATTGGAAATACTTCCCTGCTAATGCGTGGTAAATCCAATCGGCCTTTCAGCTCTAAGGGTGTGTATTGGCGCCATTTTGTTGGGTTGGTTATCACCACCTTATCGAAGTCAAAATCATCGAGCAGCGCGTGATCAAGAGAGGAGAAAAAGTCATAAAATTTGCAATCGTCCCCCATTATCCGGTCTGACACCTTTAGCCAGCGCACAGGGATGCCATAGGCCACTGCGAGAATGATGCCATGCAGGGATGATGAGACCAAAGTTTCGCAACTCGCCAATTGCTCAATAATGTTTTCAATGTTGTTTGTGCGAACATCCACCAAAAGAATATCTTTGCTCTCAGGAAGACGATTCTTAAGATTCGAATAGTCCATTAGGTGCGGTACTATTCCGAGTTGATAGCGCTTTACAGCGCGGGGCTGATAGTAGCGAGGCAGCAATATTGCAGGATCGCCAAAGATATCAGCGCATTCATAACCCAGTTGTTTTAGCCTTCTGTAGGTGATTGGACCTCTGACGGCGTAAAACCGTTTTGCGGCCGCGATGTCCTGATCGATATTGCGAATACCTGCGCCCCAGACCAGAGTGTTTTTCCCGCTCAGGCGCAACACGCTGCCGACAGAAATAAGCACGTCTCTGGGAGATCTACATGGTTCGGCAACTGGTGTAGCGGGAATGCTTGTGGGGCAAAGATCAAGAATTTTAGAAACAAGGTAAGGCGCAATTTCGTCACCAACATTCATCACGCTTCCACGATACCAATAGAGATCGACTGGTAGAGGTGAAGAGCCCTTTCGTGCGTGATGGATTCCGGTCGCTGTGCGAGACTCAGTTTTACGACCCCTTTCCATGTTTGCCGAGATGCTTCGTTGGATTTTGGAGCTTGGCCAACATTTTCGCCACTCATCCACCATTTGCTTGATTGAATTATTGGGCCATTTCGTGTGGTTTAACCAGGGTTTCATGGCGCTTAGGTGAATGATGTTTGCTGTGCTCAATATGCCTTCATTAATGCTTGGGCCTGTTAAGCCGCGATAGACGTTCCAGCCATCCGGTAAAATACGCAATTTGAGATCTGGATTTAGGGCTAAAATTAGTGCGAGCGTGGAATCATCGCCAGCCCTTGGGATGCCTGCTTTCTCCGAGCTTCTAAAAATGTTGACCGCTCTTTTGAAGAATTCCGCAGAGGCTAGGTTTTCGTTATTGAAAAATAGCACACCAGAGTTTGTCGCGGGACGGCTTGCGTGAGATTCGTCCAGGTTCAGTTTTTGCTTTAGAGATGTCAATTGGTTTATGTTTTTGAGAAATTCGGCAGCGGTGCAACCTCTATGTATACCCGCTATATGCTCAAGATCAGTCAGCCAATCTAGATCCAGTTTGCGACGACACAAAATGTCGCCGTCAATCGCCAGAGAATACGGGTAGCCCATGCTGTAAAATAGTTCTGGGCCTTTAAATATCCAAAAGCATTCACTCGGGTATAGGTATCTTAGGTTTCGTGCAAAAGTCTCTTTCAGATTGATGTTGTGGTAGCGAATTCCGAAGCGGTGCATCAGTCTCCGAGTGCGTAGGGTGAAATTATTCCCGAGAATATAATAATCTATATCTTCATGCCCGTTGTGCTTCATAAATGAGCGTAGGCTCGCCACCAGGAACTCAACATAATTCTCTGTAGCCGTACCGTATATGCATAATCGTTTGTTCGCTTTGGTCAGGCTCGGCATTTGGCCCGCACCTTTTGGTGTGCTGTTGGTTGTAGACTGGTTTAGTCCGGCAGTTTTGTTGCGAGCTTCGTCCCCGGTGAAAATTTGGTTTGGGTTGAGGTTGTCTCGGTGATTTCTGGGCTTATGGGGCAAGGTAAATCCGCTGAAATGGTTGCCTTTTAGGAAAGGAAAGCTTTCAATCAATTTATGCAGATCAATTTTGGGCGCAGGAATGGTGAGCGCAGTTTGGATGCCGGTTTGTAGATCCTGGGTCTGGCGCCAGTCCAGACGTATAGCTTGCCGGCCTGTCGAAGCGTAATAATCCCTGAATTTGAATCCATCTCCCACAACCTTATCTGATATATCCACCCAGGCAGCGGGAATTCCATAGGATTCTGCCAGAATAATGCCGTGCAAAGAACTGCTTAGCACAATTTCACACTGACGAGTCATTTTGATTACTTCGTCAACTCCTGCGCGTATATCGATTATGCAAACGCTTTGTTTGTTTTGCCGAGACAAAACTTTTCGGAGATTCGGCAAATCGGTGTAGTGTGGGATCAGGCCAATTTCGTATTTCTTTTTCACGGGTTTATCGAATATTGCTGGCAATAATAAACCCGGATCTCCGAACACTTCCGGGCATGCTATGCCCTGGCTCAGAAGTATATCTCGTGTAAGAGGGCCTCGGACTGCCCGTACATCGATACCCTTTTGCGCCCGGTCGTTTTCGTGAATAAAGCCAGCCCCCCAAACCAAGTCACCTGCTTTGGCAAACTTTAATACAGATCCTACGGCGAACAATCTCGGGGGGTTCTGTTTGAATACCGCCGGGCGGCCACTCATGGCTTTCACAAGGATGGGTGAAAGCATATCGCCAAAGTTGCCGCGTTTTGCGTTGCGACAAGTCCAATAAACAGATAAGGGGCTGCATTCAGAATTTGTATTTTTGGACGGTTTTTTGGTATTGCTTGCGAGCGATGTCGATTTTCGCTCTGAGGGAAAACCCGCCGCCTGTATTCCGGATTGGCTTTTACCCTCGATAGCCCTATTTAGCGCCTTTTGGATAACCGGTTGCCATTGAGTCTGCCACTGCCGATCAAAAGACCAATGTTGTTCTAACCATAGGCGATTCTGATGGCCACGGGAAGTCAGTTCTTCTTTGCCGAGCTTGGTGAGCTCAATGAGTGTTTTTTCCAGCATGTCCAGTTTGCAAGAAACAAAGGGTGCGTCAGTCACGTCTCCGCCTGCGCAGCTAGTTAGCATTTTTCGAACATTTTCATCCATGCCATTTATTACCACACAACCGCAGGCCAAGCCTTCTAGGCTGTTGCGATGATAGCTTCCGGTTACGCATTCATCGATGACGATGTGGGATTCCTGCTTCATGCGCAGAACCTGTTGATGATTTAACTGTTTATCGCGGATCACATTCAGCTTCAGAGGAAAGCGTTTGGCCAATCGGTCTAGAACTGCCATTGTGGTTGTGTAACCTTTGCTATGCCAATACAAACGGTGGTCGCGGGGATAGCGTTCATGTTTGCCGGATGGCGTATAACAAATTGTCAGCAGAGAATTTTTGTTTCGCGGCCGATGGAATTCATCCCACTCGGGAACAGGGTTGGCAACCGGAGTCCAGGAAGAAAACTCTGGTAAGGTTGCTTGATACTGCCCGACTACCACGCCCGGCATGCCATGGGTGATAAACTGCTGATCCACATTCCACAAATAATTATGCGCCATGGTCACAACGGCTTTGTGTGCAAGCAAGGCTTTGTGCTCGCGAGCAACCTTTCCGTTGTGTACGATCACCACATCTGCTTGCGCCAGAGCCTTTTTTGCCTCATTTGGCTTCCTGCTCCACTCTAGAGCGGAACTGAAGCGAACGCCGTTTGCATAGGTATTGTTTTGCCAAACACATTCGCAATGATGGATTGTGTGTTGATTGATACAGCGCGCGAGCAGTTCTGGTACTCCAGCCACAGGGGTGGTCGAATAAGATACGATTTTTAACGGCTTGAGAGAGTCCGTGCTCAGTGTGGTCGAGCCCTTATTGAGTTCCTTGTGATGGCGCTTCTGAGAAATATTCCCTGGAGACTGCATATGCAAAAATTCTGACAGACTCTCTTTTCTAAATGCGTTCAGGCGACTTTCAGTGCTGAGATTGGCCACATGAATTCCTTTTGCGATTGCAATTTTCTGCAGTTGTTCATATTCCTGATTGATTTTGGGAAGACTTTTATTAAGAGCGTGCTTTCCGGTGTTCGAAAAAAAATGATGATCCGTAAAATCCACGCCGATCAAACCGATTTTTTTTTGCTCCCATAAACATCGCCAGGCATAGTGCTACATAAGGTGAATTGCGAGTATAGGGGACGGCGAAATCGTCGCGGATCTCTGCTGCGCCACGATGGCCAAGTTTAAAGTGCACGACGTTCTGATGGGGTATCCCGAGCTTCAGTTGTGTGAAAAGTGCTTTGGCTTGAGAATTTTTTATGTGTTGAAAACGATCGGGTTTGAATTGGGTCGGCGAGTTTAAAACGACCAGATAATCGGGAGTGAAAAAGGCGGCCTACGTCATTTACGCCAATCGTGTAAACCCCCTTGGGCGGCGAAAATCCTTTGAGTGAATGGCCGCAACCACAGACTATGATGGTGTCGGCCGTATGAAGATTTTTGTATGCTGCGAGATGGCGCTTGGCATCTGTGATCGATGAATTCATATGGCCACCGATTTTCTTTCCAGGTTTAGATGCTGATAAAAACGGCCGAAACCGTGAATATGTGATTCCACTTTGTTTAACAATTTCTGCTCTTCCAGACCCTTGTCGATCAAACGAATTCTTGTATCCGCCAAGCATTGCTGACATTGTTTTAGCAAAATTAGCCATTCGTTAAAAAAAATATCTTTTTCGTAAGCAATGGCGTCAAAAGCATTGAGAGCCGCTTGATAGTTGCCCCTTACGCGCAACCATTTCATGGTGATAGAGATAACATCCTTCCGCAAATGGATAAGCCATACCGCATCAATGCTTTGTGTCTTGATATGGAGCTCATAGTTGTCGAGATCTTTGTGCTGCTGAAGCGCATCCAGGCAATTCAGGATTTCGGGTATTATCAGAGGTAGATCGTCGCGGTAGCTGAAACAAACGGGAATACCATTACATAGCAGGATGACATTGTCTCTTGTCTCATGAAAGATGTGGGAGAGCGCGGCTTGAAGGCTCGGGAGCACCAGTCCATCGCTCGCAACGGCGTTGACGAAACCTGTTTGCAGCCAGAAGCCAAAAAGTTTATGACTCGTCCCCTCTTTCCAATGCTCATTGCTCATAAATTGATGTCCTCGTACAGACTGCCGTACCCTTCCAGTTGCTTGTCGAGCTCCCTTAAAAAGTTCGAGTTTCTGCTGTTCTTTATCATTTTCAAGATGGATTTTGCCGGCGTATAGAAACAACACCAGCTGATGAATCAAGGTGTGCCACTCCGCCATGAACCGCTTCTTATGCACGTTAAGCGGTTTTTTTTTGGTTAGCTCACGACCGTAGGTTTTATAGAGAAAGTGATCCGTATCGGCTTGAATGTCGAGGATCAAATGCTCCTTTGTCCAATGCATGTCGATCCTTATCTTAAGGATCTCATTGCTCAGAAGCAGCTGTGCATAACCTTCGGTTTTGTCTTTAAGGTTGCATAGCATTTCGAAAATGGAAGAGAAGTTTTGCTCCAGATCCTCACCGTAACGAAAGCGGATGGGTATATGGTTCCAGAAAAGATAAAATGCCTCCTGTTCCTGTTGAAACAGGTTGGGGAAAATCTCTGCCAGCCGATTTATACCGCTGATATTGCTCGGAACAATATTGGGATAGCCTGTTTGTATTTGGAACACCGATATGTCCTTTTATCATTTTCAGTTGTTGCCCGTGTTTTTAGTGGATACCTAAGCTTTCTTCAATTTTGCTGTCAGCGCTTCAATCAGGTCCTCTGTGCGGGCGCCCTGCTGTAAACCTAAATCCCCGACTAATCCTTCCAGCATGTTGGCGACGGTCTTGGGTGTATTTTCATTGGTGGAATCTAAGCTATCTAGTAGCTCGGCCACATCCAGATTTCCCAGTCGGTTCAGCCAAAAATCGATCTGCTCATCCCATCCTTCTGCTAATTTTGGTGTTGAGGTAGTAACCCCCATTTGCTCCAGTGTCTGTTGCAATTCTCTTTCCCAATGATCGCCATTGACCACTCCTTTGCTTTGTGCCTGTTTGAGAATTTTGGTCACTATAGGTGCTACGGCATTTACCAGTTCGACGGGAGGTTGGTTGTTGTTGATGTTGTGGTTGTTGTTCTTCTTGTTGTTATGATTGTTCGCAGATTCAAAAAGTGCCTCTTCGACTGCTGCGTCAAATATCGTGCCGCGCATGTCCGCTCCGGTAAAGTCAGCGTTTTCAATGATTGCACCGGTGAAATCAGCACCTCGCAGGTCTGCGTCGCGAAATGAGGTGTTTTTGACGGTTGCTGTTCTAAAATCCACTCCGCGAAGATTACAAGCTTCGAAATTGGCTTTTCCAGGTTGGCGCCCTCGAAGCACGAGCGGCTAAAGTCTGATTCGATCAGGGATGCATTGGCAAAATCGGCGAAGCGGAAGTCTCCGCCCTGTGCTTTGTTGTTCTCAAAAACAATCTCCGAAAAGTTTGCTTGACGAGCTGATATTTTATTGAAGTGGCACATGCGAATATTTGCTGACACCACGTCAGTTTGCTCGAGGTTTGTATCTTCAAATTTTTGATTCCGCCATCTTATGCGCATGACATTTAGATGCGTTGAAAAATGGTCTTCATCAGAATGCTTTGCCATCGATTTGCTCCGATTTAATTGGATGATGTTCAAACGAACTTATCGTGCCTCTTTCTTGGGACATCTTTTCCGTAGCGATGCCGAAATAACTTCATGGCTTCACCAAGTAGACCCGGGTCCTTTTGTGTTTGTCCGTATGGGCTTGATCCCTTAGTGATGACGTTTTCCGCGTCATCCCAGATGTCTGTGTAAACGGATTCACCTCTGGAAACAATCCAATTGCAAATATCCTCAATGCTGTCTTCTGAGAAAGAGGTCAACTCGTGGTACAGGGTCGCAATTTGGCCGCTAGCTTCAATATGGTTCCAACAAAAACGGAGCAGGTCATCTTCTGAAAGCTTTTCTGCAACACTATTGAAAAGCTCTTTCTTGCCTTCGCAAGCATCGATAATGCGCCAAAAATCGCCTGGTATTTCATCTGGGATGTAGCGTCCGACCTCAGTCATAATAATTTCTCTTTGGTTGTATTCATTATTAATTTGTGTTTATCCCCGCTTCACGGAGCCACCGATAAATGGTGCTGGTAGATCTGTCTAAGCCGTAATTCTGGGCTAGATCATCTCTCAAACGGGAAACGTTATTTCCATTCTGTTGAAGCAGATTTTCCAGTTCTGTTGCAGTAGGCTCACAGGTTCTGAGGTGGCGGCGGATTGTCCGACTCCCTGGCGAGCTATAACACTCGCATCCGGTGTCCATTCATATTCGGCTTCTCCTCGCAGACGTTTTCCAGTGGTAGGGCTTTTGTATGAGGGGCCACGAATGGGTTCGAAAGGTACGCCTGTTCCGGGGCGATTAAGTCGTCCTGTATGTTGATGACCGCCACTGAATCCACCAGGTGAGTTATCCCATGGCATGATGTGCCCTTCATTTTCCAGTCCGGAGCGTAGCGCCGATTCAACTCCACTTGCATCGGTTTCTGTCATGCCGGGTTTTAGCGGGATAACCTCCAATGTTAGATCCATTCCAAGTTCTCGTCCGGCGCCTCTATATTTTCCAAATCGATCTGCGGCATTGCTTCGTTGGCTTTTGCCTACTTTCAGAATTATTCTTTCTGGTTCAGGGCCGCGTAAAATATAAACGCATTGTTGATCGTCAGCGAGAGCTTTGACGATGGTATCAATCTCATCCATGCCGATGCGCCTCGATTGACTCAGCTCTAGTTTGTCGGACAGTTTTAATGCTGAGACATCTATATCCGCACTACCTTTGCCGCTAAGTGCAAAGGCATCGCGATCACCACGTATCACTGTGGGATCATTGATCGCGTCTCCCAGTAATTTGAATCGTTGACCCAAGGTTCTAAATCCGTCCGCTATTTTTCCCGCGAGTTCGATAACGGATCGACCAGCCATGAATTCACCTGCAACCAATCTACCCTCGATGGAATCCTCAGCTGTTTTGATTTTTTGTTTTATGTCCTGTAAACCTCGAACCAATTCCACATCATCTGCCGCTGGTGTTGTTTTTCTGGCAACCTCATTCTCAATGTCATTAATCTTGTCTTTTATCGGGCCGCAAGCACGGCTACAAATGTCACATTCAATCTCTTTTTCAGAGGGTTTGCGGACATAATTTTCGTGATCGGCATCGCCAACCTTCAGCGGCGTGCGAGTCATTTCCTCTATTTCTGCACTGGACTTGTTGTTAATTGGTGCTTCCATTTCGGCTTCGGAAGGACGACGAGGAGGTGCGCCCTCTTCTGTTTCAGCTCGGGGCCTGCCCGAGGCGTCTTCGGCCTCGGCAGTTCGGGGTTTTGAGGGGGCTTCACTTTCTTCGGATGTCGGACGCCTTGGGGCAGTGCTTTCAGTTTCCGCGTCTCTTGGGCGTGAAGGAACAGTTTGATCCGGCTCGGCTGATTCCGAACGGGATTTCGGCGCTTCTGTTGTTTCGGTTGAACGCGGTGTGGGTGTTTCAGGTTCTGCTATAGGCCTCGGGTTTGACACTTCCGGTGATTCCGCGTGCGGTCGCGGGGCGGGAGCATCGGAAGGCACCGCTCGCGGCGCTGCGGGCACGGGTGTTCCACTCTCCGTATTACCGCCTCTACCCCGGCCAGAGGCATTTCCCAATGCTGCAGCGCGCGAGGCTCCTCCAGCACCGGCTGCAGAGCTGGCAAAACGGTTGAGGTCGAAAGTTCCGCCAGCGAGCACATTGACGCCTTCCATTGCCAACGCAAAGCCCATACCGATGGACGCGTCTGTGGCGTAACTCATGGCGCCACGGCTTGCTCCCGCCGTTGGAACATTCACATCTACATCAACTCGAGCGTGGGGAGATGCGCCGTGTGGACCGGCATTACCAGCGATGCCTCCACGTGCGGTGGAAAGCATGGACATGCCACCGGCCATTACGAAACCCTGCCAGTTAAATTTCTGGCCATAGGCCAAATAGGAAAAGGTTTGTGTCGCGGCTTCCGCAACCATATCTCCGGCGAGATTAATGCCCACATTAATGGCGGCTCGAGTCAGTGTACTGGCGCCTGCGCGAACAGCACCTTGCAGCGCAACCTGGGCCAATCCATTCGCCCCCGCTCCTATCGCACCACCGAGCGCACCGCCCACTGCACCGATCACCATGGCCTGCACCAGACCTTTATCCCACTCCTCTCCTGCCGCCCAATTGTTGATGATTTGAATCAGACCCGCGGTGACCGCGCCGACCACAGCGCCGACCAAAACTACGGCAAGCAAGGGCGCACCGGCGCCCAGGGTCAACACGGTCACCACGATGGAGGCAATGATGACCAGTACAATAAGCACTATGGCCACCACCGCCTTCCAGGCCGGTTGTTCCTTGGATGCGGCGCGCCAGGCCTCGGCGGCAATTTTTGCGCCGAGACCGTCCTCCATGTTTTTCAGCTCGGTATCCAGCTCGGAGAGAGACGTGGTAACCACTCCATCAACGCTGGTGTAAACCTCTTCGCAGGTAGATTCAAAGCCGCTTACCACCTGCTCCATGGTTTGTCCGCCCTCCACAGCGGATTCCTGGGCGCGCGACACCTGGCGTTCGCTCAGTTGGGACATGGTGCTGCTGGCGGCTCCGACGAGAGTGGACATTTGGGCGCTGAAACCGCTCTCCGCCTCCGCCGTCATGCTGTCATTGCCGCTGCTAATTTCCGCCAGCGCGCTGGCGGCGTTGGCACCGGCTTCAATCAGCTGCCCTTCCGCGTTCGCCGCGCCCCTCTTCCATCTTGTCGAGCAAGGTTCCGATGCCACCACTCAAGCCGGCCTCTGCTGAAAGCAATGCTTCCTGCAAGACATCCGGTGCCGGAGCGTCGCCTTCCAGCAGTTGATTGCGGACTTGCCGCAGAGTTTGTTCCAGGGTTTCCGTGGCGGAAGACACGCTGCGCGCTAAACCTGCCGCCACCTGATGCGCCAGCTCTTCAACTGCCAATTGCTGAACATAACCCGAGTCGTTCACCGCCTGGCGTTGCTCGCGCTCCTGGCGATTCAGGCTGCTGAGCGTGCCGGTGAGCGCCGCATCCACCGCGCTTAAATTTATGTCGCGCACCTGCGCCAAGCCACTCAAGGTGCCACCGCGACCGCTTTCCAGGCCGGACACCAAACGTTCGACGGTCGTATCCAGTGTGGACTGGGCCTGGCCGGCGCCGGCGATCAGCATGCAGCGGTATTGCGTGCGCTGCTCGCGCAACTCAAAACCTTTCTTTTTGCTCATGTCGATCATGTTTTTGGCAACACCGCTGGCTGAGCTGCAGGCCGCTTTTTGTTGCGCCTGGGCGCGCCGGACGGTTAAACAGCCATCCCAAAACCCATCGTCGCCGTTGTATTCGTAATCATTACCTTGACCGGAGCGGCAATGATCAAACGACGAAACCCAATCCTGGCCTGTTGCTATGGCGCGCTCTGCGTATTCCTGTCCAGCATCTTCATGGGTGGTGCGCCCTTCCGCAAAACGCTGGTTGACCTCACTGAGAGCACCGTCTTCGGCGAGCGCCAGATCTGCGGTCGAGCTGCTGTAGACCGAATTTAAATATTCAATCGCCGCATCCGTTTCCGCGTTCACCAATTCCACGTTAGTGGAATATTCCTGCTGAATCGCTTCGCGTGCGCTGGCCGCTTCAACGCTGGCCGCAAGGCGCGCGCTCTCAATACGCGCAGAAATGGCCGCCTTCTGTTCGGCCATTGAGGCATCAATGCCGGAGATTATCGAATCCGCCATGCCACCCAGACGCGCGGGCACTTCGGCGCTGACAAAAGAAACCGCGCCTTCCATTTGGTGAGTCGCATTCGTCATAAAAGCGCGGATTTGGCTGAGTGCCATAGCCCGCGCGGCCTCTTGTGCAGCGCTGCCGGGAGCTGCGCCGCGAAACTCCAAACCCCTGGATAAATTCAGCGCGCGATTCGGGATATCTGAGACTCCCGCGGTAGCGGTGTCCAGGTCCGCCACGGCGGCGTCGCGCGTAGCCTCGTTTTGTGAGAAGTCGCTCGGTTCCGTGTTGGCAGCCCCAGCGGCACCGCCGCTCGTCGAACTTCCCCCCTCGCGCGCGGCAACCTCTGCACCCGATGTGACCTCCCCTTCCGCACCGGCTTCACCTCCTCCACTCATCAGAGTTTCTGCTGCGCCCGGCTCCCCCCAGTTCGGAACTCAACACGGATTCACTGCTGCTTTCACCTCCCGCTTCCTGCGCCATGGCGTCCGCGGCTGCGCATTCGCAGGCGTCGTCGGCCTCTTCCCACTCGCCGTATGTCACTTCGGCTTTGGCTTCCGATTCGTTGGGCGGAGAATCGTTAGCGGGCTCCGCTGAGCCTTCCGGCGGGTCCTCTGCTGTTGCGCTGTAACAGCGGCCTTTTTGACTGGACCCACCTGCCGCTTCTGCAGTGTCACCTGCTGCTGCCCCCGCGCCTGCCTCACTCGTTGCGGCCTCTTCCGCTGCAGCGTCCTCACCCTCGGCGAGTGCGCAATCTGCCGCTGGATCGCTGTCGTTGTCTTCCCTTGCTTCTGTGGCTTCCTCCACTGCTTCGGGCTCTGCGGATTCTTCCGCACCTCCTGCGGTTCCCGATTCCGCGGCTGCTGTTGTCGCTTCGCCAGCCGGCGCCGCCTCCTCCACCAGTTCGGGTTCGACCTGGTGAGCGCTACCGGAGGTAATTCTTCCCTGTATCTGCGGCGCGATTCCGTTTCCATTAACAGGAGCAGAATGACCGGCCGTTGCGCTAACAGACGTGTGAGCTTTGGGTTTCGCCGGAGACTGGGCCACGGTATCCAACAAGGCTTCGGCAGACTCTCCGGCCACTACCGCATCGGCAACGTGATCCGCATGACGCTCCCAGGGATCGCCCGGCTTGCCCATATTGCCCGGCAATTTCAGACCGGCGCGCTGCTGTACTGTGTGCGCGGCTTCGTGAGCGGCGAGATGCAGTGACGGTGTGCGTCGAAAACCGATTTTGTTTCCCGACGCGTAGGCCTGCGCTCCCATACGCTCACTGGCACGCGCTGCGGAGCCACCTACTTCGGTGCGCACTTCGGAAATATCGTGATGGCCAAACGCTGTTTGAATCCGCTCCTGATAGGGTAAGGATCCGTGAGCGTTTTTAAGGCCCTCGTTGGCCTGGTTCAGAATCGACGTTTTGCGTTTCGCCCCTGGCGATGATTTTGCGACAGAGCTGCGCTCATTTTTTTGTTGGACATCTGTTGTCTCTGCAGCTGACTCGTCTTCGCCTTCACACTTCGCACATTTGTTTTGCACGGGAGTGTCGGACGTTTCCATTGCGGATTCTTCTTGTTGCTCCGTGACTTCGCTTTCCTTGGTTTGGATGGCGCAGGTTGGCTCTGGATAATCCCCACAACTCCACATTTGCACAGCGCCGTCTTGTTGCGTGTCGGGGTCTTTTTCTTGTTCTTCTGCCTCACATTCGGCGCATTTTTGTTGCACGGGTGCTTGTGTGCAGGTCGGTTCCGGATAGTCTCCGCAGCTCCACATCTGCACCGCTGCATCAGCGTCGGATTCATGATCATCTTCCGGAGCTTCTTCTGCCTTGGCCTGGGTTGCTTTGGCCTGGATTGCTTGAGCCGGCATTTCCTCCTGTTCAGCGGCACATTCACTGCACATCATCTGCAATGGCGAGTTGTCACTTTCCTGATTTTCATCGTGTTGTTCAGATTGGTCCTGCGCGCCCTTTGCCTGCACTGGCGCGGAAAAGCCTGGTGCGAGCCCTGCAGCGTAATGTGGACCTTTCAATGCGCCAGGCGCAGTGGTCGATGACGAATGAGAAGAACCTGCGCTTTGGTTGGTGCGCGATCTTGCGGGCGACTTTTGTTTGTGTGTCGAAACCGAAGCGCTCATCTGTGCCACCTACCTCGGCTCTTCACAATTCAGATCCACATCAAAATGAAACGGATCAAGCGCGTCACTCGCCGCCTGCGCAGCAGCGCGACGCGTCGATTCCTGAGTTTCGAATAGGGATTGAATAGCGGAATCAAATTCGCTGCGACAGAGCGTTACGTCGAAGGGCGTGCGGGTGGCACCGTTGTATTGGCGAAAAGCCTGAACGTGCTGTTGTTCATGCGGGGCAAGAATGGTGTTGATGGCGTGTTGCACGCGTGTGCGCTGGCAGGGAGTAAGATCGGGAAAATCATTGACACTGGGCAGCGTCACATTTGTGTTCACATGAAATCGCGCCACCAGAATTCCCCCGTGCGCGAATGCATGGATCAGCATCACCGCAAGTGGCACAGCCTTCCCCGCGCTTACACGAACATTTTGGGTTTCAAACGAGCCGCCATCGAATACCGCATCGGTTCGGCCTTCGAGACGTAAATTGCTGCCCTTGGCAGAATCGCGCGAGGGCTCACCTTCCCCGCTGGTGTGCAAGCTCAAACCGGGGAGCAATCCGGACGGCATGGTGAGCACAGGCCCCGCTTTATAGATCGCCCCCGTATTCCGGTTGCGTAAATTCTTTTTGCTGACGGAGGCGGTACCTGACCGGTTTTCGTCCGGTTCTGCGCCTGTTTTATTTTTGCGTCTTTTGGCAAGCTGCTTTCTCGGCATCGACGTATCCTCAAAAACGCCTGGATAATGCGTGAATAAAATTGTCGATACCGCCATCATCCATCATTCGTGCGGGTGATTTATTGAGAGGGTAAGTGCCGCCGTTTTTTCGATACTCACTGCGCAACGCCAACTCGAGATGCGTCTTTCGCGCCACACAGTTTTCGTCCAGCGCGATCAGTGCAGCGTGCTGACATACGTTGCGGATCTGCCCGCCCATCAAATTGCAATAATTGGCGACCTGCTCAAGAAACCCATCTTCGATTTGGTGATCTTTTGGCAAATGCAGCTGAAAAATTGCCAGACGCTGCTCCATTTGCGGCTGAAAGAATGGAATGACAATATCCATACGCCGCTGAAAAGCCTTGTCGATATTGTCGGAAAGATTGGTCGTGACCAGAATGATGCCGTGGTAATGTTCCAGTCGCTGTAACAGATAGTTGGTTTCCAGGTTGGCATATCGATCGTTGGCATTTTTTACATCGGTTCGACCACCCAGTAACGAGTCGCCCTCATCCAGCAACAGAACCACATCCAGGGCTTCTGCGCGCGTCAAAACCTTGTTGAGATTTTTTTCCGTTTCACCTATGTATTTGTTCACCACGGAAGCCAGGTCCACCCGATAAATATCCATGCCCAGCTCCGCGGCCAAAATTCGCGCGGCCAGGGTTTTTCCTGTACCACTGCGACCGGTGAACAAGGCGCGTACACCGCAGTTGGAGGCGTTCTTAAAAGCGGGCCCCAAACGATCGAGCAACGATTCCCGATGGTAACAACGCTGTTGCAGCTCCAAAAGTTTTTCGCTCGTGGTGGGCGCCGAAATCAATTGCGTCCAAGAGCCTTTTGCTTCCAGTCGATCGGCCAACGCATCCAGCTTCTGGCGTTTGAGATTGCGCGCCGCGTCGCGAATATCCTCGATATCAAGGTGATGGCGTGTTTCCAGCGCTGCTTTATTTTTGGCCGCCAAGGCAATCTGTTTGATAAAGTCACCTGGAACACGGAAATGTCTCGCGACGCGGTCGAATTCACGGATCTGCATACCGTGCAGATAATGTCGCCACATCAATTCGCGCTGTCGAACGTCTGGAAATTCCAGCTCAAGATTCAGCAGCGAATCCGCTTCGGAAACATCCAATCCGCCTTCAGGTCCGAGGACAATACCGACCAGACCTGCGTAGCCGGCAAGTTTCGGCAAGACGGCTGTTTCTCCTGGATTCAAGTCGAATTTAAATAGCGGCAGAGTGTTGGACAGGGTACAAAGAATGCCCAGGCTCTCATGGGGAGGAGATGGGCTTTGTTCATTATTTTCGATAAGCAGAAGATTGTTTCCCAACGCCTGGGCCACAGTGCCCATGATCTCAACGCAGTGACTGCCTTCCGGTGCGCGCAAAACCAGATGGCGGATTGACCGCTGCTGAATGAGAGGCGGCACAGCCTGCAAGCGCAGACGTAACTCCTCATTTATTAAAACCGTGTCCAGCGGATTGAGTTGCCCGAGCGGAATGTATTTGTATTGAGCCTGTGCAGAAAAAAACTGGCCTGTGCGTATCACATCCCAAACTTCGGAAGCGACTTTCAGTACCCACTCTGCTCGTGGAAGCTGAGCATTCTCAACCTTAAGCAGCTGGTTGTGCAGCAGCGGTTGACACACCTCCCACGGACTTCTCCCTTGCAGCACGTCATCAACACCGACGATGTGCCCGAGTGTTTCGAGCATAGGGCGGCGAAAACCCAGAGGCTGTTGCAGCTCGGCAAACAAAGTCCCAAAACGCGAATCTTCTTCCACCAAACCGACCAGCATCAACGCGAGAATATTGTCATGCGTTAATCCAAGTTGTCCTTCGAGCACTTTCAAGGGCAGGTGAATTTTTTCCTTTTCGGTAAAACCGGGAGCGGCGAAACTAGCAAGATTTTTTTTCCACCAGAGTCTGCCTTCAGGCCAATCGAGCCTGCTCGGCATTACCAAAAGCAGCTGCTGCTGATAGGCCAACAAAAAAGGATAGCGTGCATAATATTGTTCAAGGCTGTCACCACCTACGGTGGATAAACGCTGCAACCAAGCGAGCAGACAATGTATGCCTGCAAACAGATATAAAGCGTAATGGTCCTGTGCACGGATATTGGGCTCAGCAGAGTTTTGCAAGCCGCTTTTTGCTACATCCGACTGTGCTTCTTTCAACAGATCTTCATTTAAAGCATCCATATAACCTACCCTGCAGTGCGCATTCAGGAAAAATGAATCAGTACCACACGCCCATAGTCGGGTTGCCAACCCGGATCTTGATCAAGGCCGGCGCAGCGCAATTTGAAACGGCTGTGCTCAATGCTGGCGACCAGATCAATGTGACTGGAACTGAGATAAAGACGTGAATCGAGTAGAAGCAATTCACGCACTGGATCGCGCTTGTGTGCCTTTTGCATCTGCAATTGCTCTGCGAGAAATCTGCGCACGAACGGAGTGATCAGCGCGAACAGGCGTGCCAGATCGGGATTCATTCCGCATGCGCGCAGATGTGCGCGTATTTCCATGGGGGCCTCGCGGAAGGACGAACGCTGCAAACAGATTTGCGCACTATCCAAATTAAAAATTTGCAAGTTCGCCAGGCAGCTTGTGTAAGCATCACCGCTGAACGTTGTTTCGGCCAGGACGCAGGTTTCCGTCCATATTCTTATTTGGTTACGCCAGGTGGCCCAATACAGCTTTTCCGCATGCAGCCATTGGTACCAAGCAAGCGGAAGATGGTAATCGGCCTTGGCGCTGAATTTATTGGCAATTTGCCATTTGGTGCGGCGCCCATCCAGCTTGGCAAGCACACGCCAGATTGGGTCATCGTAGAGTGCGGAAAATTCTTTCCCAAGCAGTGCGCGCGCTAATGAATCCACCAACGCCCAGGGTCCGAGTTGTCGTCCAAGCCCCCAGTTTTCGTCAAAATCATGAGGCAAGCCCAGTTGCTGCAAAAGATTAATCAAAAATACAATGCCGCCAAGCCGAGTATCGATCCAGTTGTTGGAAAAGTGCGGGTTCACATCGAGGTCGTCTTCCAAATGTTCTTCCGACAAACCTCTTGAGTGGACTTCCGTGTGCGCTATTGCAACGGACTTATCACCCTCGGTGTCAATATGTTCATTGCGGGATGATGCGCAAGTGTTGGATGTTTTCCATTCGGTATCGAGCTTTCTCAAAACGGCGGGACCCGCTTGATCCTGAGTAGAGAGCTGAATTCTACTTTCCGCTGGTGCGCTGCCGTTTTGTATTCCGACGCGGGCCCGACCTCTGCTCTCATGTAATTCGTGGATAAAAAGCGGCGACACTTCATCCTCGGTAACAATGTCAGATTGAGCATAATTCAGCTCATGAGATAACAACGGATCGAGCTGAGTAGATTGGCGATTTGAAGACAGATTTTCCACTTCAGCTGCTACTTCGATCTGAGCATCAATATTCGATGAAGTGGCTTTTCCGCGGTCGTGGGCGTTGGCTAAATCAAGATCCGGAAATTTATAGGTAGCCGGAGAGATCTCTGCGGCATGACGGACTTCCGATTGAATTGCCTTAACCCACCATTCCGTGATCCTGTGCTGAAAGATGCGATTGCGTATGATCGCCGGGCGCTGATGCAGGGTATAGGCGATGCCGAGCAAGGCGGCCTGCTCAGGACGCAGATCGGCTCGCCAGATTTTCGCGCTGAAAAGGCTTTTCCATGGCGGTATTGATTGCGACGGCAGCGATGGCCTGGTGTGCTCGTAATAGTCATCAGGCGGCGATCCATGCGGGTGGGGCTGGCGTTCTTCGTCGGGTCGAGAGGACAAAATCCCAGCAAGTGAAAACTCACCCAACATAGCCTGAAAAATATCATTCGCATGGGTGGGTTCCAGTCCCATAACCACTTGCAAGGCTTTTCCCCCACGCGTCAGATGAGAGAATATTGCAGGTATGTAGCGCGCGTCATTCAAAAGTACTTCGCGAATACGCTGTGAAATATACGGGCTGGAAAAATTGCGCCTGCGCCACCACCAATGTTGGCCAAGCTGCTGTTGACTGATATCGAATAGCAGACAGGCGAGCATCTCGCTTTGGTCACGAAATACGACCGCAGGAGGATTTCCGCCAACCCACCCGTCCACTGGCCGTGCCGCCTGACGATAAAGCACATCCAGAGTATTGCGCAGTGCGCTCTGCCAGGCGCTATTTTTCTTACTTTTATCTGCCAAAGATCCCGGCAATGGATCCTCGGATGGCGAATCATAAAAATGGCGGAGGGAGCCATGCCTGCGGGATGCAGATCCAGTGAGGCAAATGTCTGCATAAGAGAAAAACGCAGCGCGGGTTTTGCACCCCCGCTGGTTTTCACCCTTAGAGTCTGGATCTTGTTGTGCATCCCGGAAGCAGTCGTCATTTTCGATGCCTGTTATTGATCCGCTTTCCTACCTTTGACCACGTAGCCAAAGGAGCCGGCAGTTTCATAAACGTTAAAACGTTTTCCATTTACCTCCAGCGTTTTGCCGGATTTTCGATAGCCGAAATAGGCTGCAGTGGGTAGATTTGCGCCGAACCCGACGATGCCCAATGAATCTCTGGCGAAATTGACCGAGGATTGCAAATGGCGCGGTAGATCCATGGCATCCGTCACGTAAATGTTGAAGCGCTGCTCTGCCGATGTCCGCGCTTCCCCTTTGCCAATCTGCTGCTTCAAATAGAGCGCGTCTGCACCTTTTGGAGCAATCATAGAAGTGCCCGCATTCACAACAAAACTGCTCTTTTTGAAACCGTCCCAAGACGCCAGCACGGTGCCTACAAAAGGTCTGCTTTCCCGTTTCGTGGTTCTATCTTTCACCGCGATGTTCGCAGTTGAAGCGGTCGTGGCTTGAGGTGAATCTGTCTGCAAAACCTGATTTGGAATCAAAGTGACCAGCTTGCCCTCGCCGACCGGCAGTTTCACCATTTCACTTTCCTGACCTTGGCTGATTGCGGGAATCGACAGTTTCTCAAAAGGCACCAGAGATTTTTCGGGAGGCTGTACAGCCAGTGCAAGGCCTTTGCTTTCTTTAACAGGAATCTCCAGTTGATACAAATTGTCCTTGATCCTTTTGGCGCCTTCAATGCGCGATTCCCATTTCAGATCCGGCTTGTAGTTATAAAATCTTTCGCGAATGATAAATTCCTCTTGTCGCAAATTTTCCGCAAGATGATATCCCACTGTCGCGATGACCGGTTTGCTGGTAAACGGTGAACTGGTGACCACAAAATCCATATTGCGCTGAGCTGATGTATTAATAAAACTCGTCAGTAAATTGGTAGAGCTGAGTTGTACGCGGATACATTGATGGTCCTGCGCGGTGTAATCATCGACTCTGTCCGGTGGCACGCTCCAGCTTAAGGTGTAATTTTGACTCGCCGTTGGAAGTATATCGAGCGTCGCAGAATCTCCAATACTTTCCCAGCTGCCAAAAGCAGGCAAGCCAAAATTGGCAAGCTGGAAATTGGCTTTGATCGACTGAGCGGTAGTTGTTCCCTGATTGTGAGCTTTCGCAGTAAAAATATTGGGTTGGTCAATGCTGATGATTGAAGAACCGTGATCAGTACTTATGTCCGCAGTTGAAATGCTCACGCCAGTGGGCAGGCTCGCATCCAAAGATGCATTTCCCCAGTGTGCCTGGAGAGGAATCGCATTTGTGCTTCCCGGTGCGATTGAACCACTGAGCAAAGTAGTGCCAGCATTATTGTTAAACGGCCAAGTGTATTCAAAGACGTTTTGACCGAATAAATCGTAGTCAAGAATGCTGGTAAATAAACCGAAGAATCCTGTACCGGGTAAGTTATAGGGTGCGCCGCGTGGAATTCTGACTTCAAGGGCCCATAAGCCCCCCACCCCTGCAGCGGAAGCATAAGCTCGCGCCAGGACGTTATGCGCGGCCGCTGTTGCTGTGTAAGTGTTGTCTCCATCGGGGTCTGTGTAATAGGTTATACCGGGCGCAATATTGGTTAAGCTATTCTGACACTGGGAGGTAATCTGACAAGGATAGATAGTCAGCAAATGTTTTTGAGTTGGATCCGATGTGGGTGATAAGGCCAAAACAAGTGCATCCAGTTCGCTAAACACATCCACAGATGTGGCGAAATATAAATAGAGATAACTTCCGTCGGCAACACCCCAGAAATTGTTGTTGGCCACCGGAACACCATTGACCAGCTGAATATCAAAAGCATCCATCCACTTTGGATCGCTGCCGGTACTGTTATCACCGTCGATATGGGTGTCGCCCGCTACCGGTGCCGTTTGCGGAATGATCAAACGAAAATCCGAGTTAAAACTTATGGGTGTTTCGCCACCACATGCGAAAATACATAAGCTGACAACTATAACGAAGGTTGATCTAAATAATGTGGGGACAAAATCAGTTGGTAAAAATTTTAGTCGTTTCATAAATACTCCTATTTGTAGGTAATTTCCTGCTACGCGTTAGTCAAGTTGTACAGCAATTCAAATGGCGGTTGGTCTGCGTCGTTTCTGGAGGCTTGAAAGCGCAATTCACTCGTCGTTATTGGGCCGGATCCGCGCGTCAGCTGAAAACTGAGTGAAACCAACTGCATGGATGGTGTGGCAACCACGGTTTGCGGCAGCTGATGGGTCAGCGACCAGGGCCCGGTTGGTGTAATACTTGGGGCATCAAAAACGTAAGTGTTTTTAGCGGCAAAATCCGCAGCGCTCTCACCGGTTTCCTGTGGGTAGAATTCAATATCGAATTGCAAAACAAAAGGCACCGTTTGGCCTTGATTGACCAGAAATGTACTGGTCGCTGTGTTGAAACTTCCCGGTGGAATATTCTGCGCGGACAGGGCGATGTCGGTGTTCACCTCTGGTGTGTCGCCGATGGCGAGGGGCAAGCCGGTCGACGTTCTGTTCTGGTCCGGGTACTCCACAGCCTCAACCTGTACCGTCAAACTAGCCGATCCACTTGCTCCCGTAGTTACCAGCAAATCTATGTCGGTGATAAATGGTTGCTGCTGACTTCGCGGCACTGTAATCGTGTCATCACCATCCACGACCACAGACCAGCCCGCATCGCCATCCAAACTGGGAAGGATTGCGAAATCAGCTTCCAGTGTAGTAAAGGCGGATAATCTCAGGGTGACGGTGTAAGTGGTATTGGGTTCGAGTTCTTCCTGAGGAAAATCAACATATGTCAATACCATGTTGGCGGTAAGATTTTGTGGCAGCGAAGGTAGAACACGCACCAGAATATCGTCACTGCCAAAGTCATTGCTTATGGTAAGTAACACATCTGACCCGTTTTGACTTATGCCCAACATCGGCGGCACAGCAAAAGCCAGAGTTTTTCCGCTGCTGGAGCCACTGAAGGCAGTGATCGCACGATTGCCGATGCGCACACTGGTAAGGTTGGCGGGTGCCAGATTTTCGCCGATCACTGTCAGTGTTTCACCAATTCTCACACCGGTATTTGGATTTACGAAAATAATCCGCGGTGCTTCCTGGCTCGGAATGCCATTTTCGAGATCGGCAACACGGGCCTGCAAATTGCCAATGTCCGCCAACACCTGATTCATCAGCTCGGCGGTGATCACATCACCCGCTTGTACAAAGGTCGTGCGCCGCGCGATGAGTTCTGTTGAAAGCTGCTGCAATTCTGCAGTATTCAACGCAGTTTGTAGCAACTCCAGAACGTCGGCCAGCGGAACCACTACGTCACCGGGGTTGGCATTTGATAGATTTAATTCTGCCATCGTCATTTCCTCTTAAGCAGCGCGTACGTAGGGCGTTGTCGGCCCGGTGAGAGTACGGCAGCGGTATATGCGCTAAATGAGTCCATAATTGCTGTAATCCCACTTGTTGCGATTAAATCGTGCATTACCGAAATACGGCGCGTGGCCGCTGGTAAATACCAGGTACTCCTGCAGGGTGACAGTGGGATTATTGTCAGCTTCCTGCGCATTTTCGCGGGTGCGGTAAAGCCACATAAATTCCTCGCTCAACAAATCCACCGGCGGCAAGGCTAAAGCGGACTGCGAAATGGGAACCAACTCTGCGGCTTCGACAAACACACTGTTGCGCACCACGGCATCGGCAAAAAAAACCTGCTCATTAAATCCAATGTTGGATGTGCCGCTAGTGGTACGAATGGGCAGGTAACCAACAGGAGGTAAGAAACGGAAATAATTCACAGCCTTGACAGTGCTCAGATCCGCAATGCGTTGCATCAAAAAGGTCAGGTGTTCCTGAAATTGCAAACGGGATTCATCGGCGCGGCTATAGCTGTGACGGGTAAAGGTGGGAATATTATAAGGAGAGCTATCGCGGTGACTGGCTTTGCGCTTCACCGCCCAATTGTCGACGAACACTATGCCTTCAAGATTCCAGTACAACAAAGCGAGCGGTGTATCGCTAAGGCTGAGCCCCTCTTCCATGCCGAGCAATGCATCAATTCCTGCGGTGGTTGTATTTTTCGTGACAAAGTTGGGGTCGCGGGCGGAGCGGGTTGTCGCATCAGTGCCAAAACAAACCTGGGCAACCAAATTACGCATTTTCGATAATGCCGGTAAATCATTTGACCCTACCGGATTCGATGCGCTGAGATATTGATTCTCCAACTCATTGCGTACGTCGTCTGCAATGTCGGGCATTAATGTGGGATCGAATTTCACCAAGCGGAATTGCACACTCTCCACCAGGTAACGGCGGCCACAGTTATGTGCAATGCCTTTTTTTTGCAGTCCGCTTTGAGGTGCAAATTCTTGCCATGCATGGGCAGGGCTCATAACCAATATATACAGACCGGCTCCGCTTGGGACCAGCGTTTCCGATGGCAGTGGTGAGCAATTCTTAAAGCCGGTTTGAATGCCGACAGGAGGATCAAATGTGCGGGATAGGCGAATATCCACATAATCCAACGCCAGCTCGAGTGTTTCACCTTCCAGGTTGATCGCAAGTCCTCTGCCTACTCGCACGACCGGTTGTTGGCCATTCGCTCCGGTGTTTTCCACACTGACTTGCAAGCCCTCCACCACCCCGTGACCGAGCGTGCGCCCGAGATGCCGCCGATGGATTCGGTTGGCGGCCTCCTGATCGGTGAGATCCTTTCCGCTCAGCAAGCGCCCCTCAAAAAAATTGACATTTTTAATGCCGCTTTCGATTACAGGTTCGAGTAGATTTTTAAAGCTCATCACACACCCCTGCCGATTCGGTTGGCGGTATAGCGCAGGTCTACCTGCATCAGATACACATCGGAAATGGCATTGCCAGGATCAATGATGGAAATACGCAATGCGCCGTATTGCTGGCTATCACCGAATTGAATAGACGGATCAAAATCGATAAAGGGCGTCATCAGAACCGCGTTCCTACGAGCGGTTGGCTCCGCGACCGCCACTTCTACATTTTCAAACCCTGAAGTGGCTTCATTGGCCTGATACAGTCGGGCTCCCACGCGCCAGACGAAGCCAATGTCGGCGGGCTGCGGGTTGCCTTGAAAACCCCAATGCAAGCGGAACTGCATAGGCTCCGCGTATTCCATGTCCTCCGGCAGTGGTATGGAGAACAATGCTTCACCGCCAAAGGCATTGGTGCCGGAGGTCATGAAATGCATCGCTGGCAATCCATTGAATAATGCACGAGCCGCGCCGCGACCGTGATGAGCGCTGTAACCTGGCAGCACCAATTTTTTGAACACTCGCGCGTTTCCCTCAAGAGCAAGTGGACTGGCAAAGCTTCTGATACTATCCATCGTCTCATTTCCGCCACCGATGAAAGCCGGTAACAAGCCGCTGGATAAACTTTTCGCCCAGATGGCGAAGTAGCGCATAAAATCCTGCTGATCCTGCGTTGCCAGCAGGATTTGGCGCTGGCTTTCGTCTATGTCCACCACCGAATTCAGCATCACCAGATTGCCAACGGAAGTAACGTCGAAATTGAGTTGTGCAAGGAAAACACAATTACGCGTTTTATCTTCTGGCACGAGATTGTGCGCGCATATCACATGGCAAGGCTTGACTTCAGTCACCCACAACTTGAACGCCTCGCGGAAATAGGACAAGACATTTTCCGGCGCGATTGCTCCTGCTATGGCAGGTGAAGACAAGGGTGGAGAAGAAAATCCGGTGGCGATGACAACTCATAATCAGGATCCAGGGTTCGCACCAGATCCAGAAGTTCCTCAAGCGTCATGGTGCCGCCTGCTTCTACCGGAATGCTCAACAACAATTCTGATAATTCCGTCATGGTGGCTTGAAAATGGTAAGCCGGTGGCAGATCGAGCGAAAAGCGTAAACTGAAATCATCGGCGATGCGCGAGGCTGCTGTTATTTCCTCCAACGATTGGCAGGGACCCGCGGGTATTGGCACCAGATCCGTTTCACATTCCCGGTAACACAGCATCAGATAGAGACTGAGCGGGCCTTCTGCTGGTGAACCAAGGCGCTCAATGATATCGGCACTGTTTGTCGCCAACCATTCCTCCAGCACCGCACATTGGGTGCGAGGTACTTGAATGACCTGACCGCAATAATTAATGGCCATTCCGGGCTTCACTTTAATTTCGGTGCCCGAGCTTTCGTTGCTCTGCTCTATCGCCAGGCCGCAAACCGTACCGTAGCCATGTAAGGCGCGATTGTGCTGTCGATCTTTTTCGAGCAGGTAATATTCTTCCTGACGGAACTCATCCACGCCCAGCACCAGACCGTGCAGATAATTGACACGTTTACTGGGATCGAGGGGCTGGGCAGCCGGGAATACACTGGAAAAGTCGCTCATTTTAGGGTCTCCATTTTAATTCGTAGGTCAGGCGCTCGCGGCCCACAACTGAGCGATCTGCAATATTCCACGGATGTGATTCGGCGAGAAAGCTCTGGCCAAGAAAATTTGCGCCCAAGACCATGGCAACGAAACGTCCACCCTCACCTATCGTGGTATCTATGCCCAGGCGTGCACTGCCCACCTGAAACATCGCCCAAAAAAATCTCACATCAAAATGAGTGTGCGCAGGTTTTTCGTTTTTAACGATGGTTTCCACTTGAGCTCTGCGCGCTTCCAGCGCCGCTGGCAAATCGCCGAGCACCGTCGGAAGATAAACAGTGAACTGATGGGCTTGGCGGTGAATCGGCAATGAAAGGGAAACAAACTCAATCCAGTCGGCAAGATCGGCTTTGTTTTCCGGAAATTTGGTGGGCATGCGAACAGCTGAAAAACTATTCAATGCTATATTTCCGGATAAGCCATAAGCTGTGTTCAGTTTGTTGATCTGTTGATATCGCAGCTGAAGAAACTGCTGATATAGCGGCAAATCATTGTTGTTTAACGAGGGATAGCTAAACCCTATGTAATCCCGCGTAAATTCTTGCCAATCGGCGGCTTCAACTGGATCGGCAGGCGTAAGGGGCGGGAATTTAATGGTTCCAAAGTTGGAGAGATTCTCTTCGGCGCTGCTCCATGCCGCTTTAAGGAAATCGATATTCTGCTGGTATTTATGGGCGAGAAATTCCTGATACCGTTTGTGCAACGCGCCGGCTCCGTCAATGGGCTGCCAGCTCTGGCTCTCGGTGCGCAAAGCCAACGTTGTGGCATATGTGGTGGTATCCGTCTGCGCCAAGCGACGAGTAAGGAAGTGTTCGACGATGCGAACATCTCTGCCTTCAAATGCACTTTCACTATCTCGTCCAGGAAAACGCAAGGGGTCAAAAATACTGGCATTCGGGCATTCATCAATACCCAACTTGATCAGCGCTCGTAAACAGGCGGGCGTACCTCGCCAATTGAAGAGCAAAGATGCGTGGTCAATGAATAATCTTTTGCGTTTTTCATCCCACACGGGGTCAACCAGAACGCCGAGCCATTTCCCCAGCCACTCAAGAAATTCTGGCGGTGTGGTGCGTGTGTCAAAAAGAGATTCGGCATGTGAGATTTTATCCTCCATCTGCGTATAGAGGCCCTCAATATTCGCAAGAAAGCGATCCAGAAAGGCGGAAGAACGTTGGTCGTCCTGATAAAGAGGCGGCAGGTAACGTTTTAACCAGGAAAAGCGTGGGTAATAAATGCGACAAGCGCGAACTAAAGGTGTTTTCTGCCGGGTACCAGTCAATTGCATCCGCAGCTCCAGATAGCGGCCCTCCGCTTCCTGAAATAAAAATTCGTAGCTGCCGCTGTATGCGTCCGCGCAAATCGTCGTATCGGAGTGGGCCAGCTCGGAGCCCTGTGCGCGTTTATAAAACGGTGGCTCCGTCCGCCATGGCAAACCAGACAAGTCGGCGATGCTATTGGCGGCTCGACTGGCGATTTGCACACTGGTGCCAGGTGGTACTCGAGCGTCAATAATCATGCGATGCCAAACGCAATCTGGTTCTTCACCATCGAAGACCATACCTTCCAGTTGAGCCTGACTTTGATACTGCTTCGTGGGTTGCTCCGCCAGTGGCAGCCAGCGGTCCTCAAAGTCGTACCAGGCCCCGTTCCCCGAGCTAATCAAGGCCCTACCTGTAAGTGCGCGCATGGGTAGGAGTTTTGCCTGCATTGCCAGCTGCAGACTTTCGTCGGTGGCGTAAAACTGAAATTCGAAAGCCTGAAAAAAACGGCTGGCGGAAACATACAAGGTGCCACGGTGAACAGGTTCGTCGCCCTGATGGCTGGCGATAAACGCAAAGTCGTGCGCGTGTACAAGTTTATTGTTGAGTAGTGTGCCTATCGCGTTTTCGTCCAGCGCAACCGAATCAATATGTTCACTATCGCGAAAATAGTGCACAGAGGAAACCAGGCCTACCTCGGGTGAATCCAGAATTACAAAGGCATCATTTGCAACTGCTTCAATGGATATGGCTGTGTCAATTCTACCCCCAGTGATCTGGTTCAGATCCATGCCGGAAAAAAAGTGCGTTTGGCTTTCCTCGTGTGTGGAAATATCTCCGTCAACGTCACCGATCTGCTCATCCAGGGTAAAGAAATCGTGTTGGCTTGCCAGTTCAATCACTTCCCCATTGCAGCCGAGAATTCGCCAGCGTTTGTCCAAATGCCAAACGCGCGCCGAGAATGCGATGAGAGGATCGCGATCCAGAATGTACACACCGCCATCGGGCGTGCAGCTGAGGTCTAATGGAAAGAACGCGCTGCTTTTGGGCCAGCGCAACCACAAAGGCGCGCCGCCAGCATGCAAATCGAAAATCAACAAACCCGCTTCGTGCGTGCTGGAGGCCAAGGTGCCGACCACGAGATATTCACAAGTGGTGAGCGTCAAGCCGCTGAGTTTCGGGTACTCGAGGTCCGGGATTTTATACTCGGCCTTAAAATCTCCATGAGCACGGTTATTGTTGGCGGCAAGTTGGAGTTCGCGTACGTGCCAGAACTCACCTTTTTTCAGTGGCGAGGTTACGGGTTGATAAAAAATGCCGTCGCGATTTTCGTTTATCCAGTACACATTGCCATAGTGATCGAAAGCCGCCCCGCGCCGCTGTGTTGTTTGAAGATACTGATTGGGCGGCAGCTCATTTATTTGTTGTAATACCGGTGCCAGTGTCACTGCCTGATGTTTGGAATCCCACCAGAGTTGAGCGCTCTCCTGTTCCGATAAAAAGGGCAGCCAGTTCTGCGCGCCATAGACCAGGTGAAACTGACGGTTTTGATGGTCCATCTTCAGCACTCCATGGGCACAACAGGGACAGGAACAACTTTGGTGCCGGAGCCGGATGAAGGAGCTTCTGCATCGCCTCTTATATCTTCAATACTCAGCGCGTCCCCTTCGACCACAGAAACCTTCATCACCCGAGGTAAATTCAAACCCTGCATGCCGACACTTGGTACCTCAGGGCCACTCGATTCTGCGAGGCGCAGTTGGTTGATCCGCGAAACACCTGCAACGCGTGCAACGGCGGCGGAAATCTCCAGGGCGTCCAGGGCTTTTTCCAACGGCCATCCTTCATAGGAAAAACCACCTTGAAATGGTGACAGAAAGCGTTTTACTTCCTGTTTGACAGCTTCGTGAATAACGGCAGGATCAGAGCCCGGCACCACATTCAGACCGACGGAAATCCAAACTTCTTTATAAACCGGTCCACGTATGTGCAACTCGGTAGTGAGGATTCGGCGCGGCTTTAGATAGCGGCAGATATTTTGTAAAAAGAGCTGATCCGGTTCCGGAGAATCGGGATGCGCGATATCGAGCAGCGGCACTACAAGCAAAGTCACAACACCGCTGGATATTTGATTGGGTAATTTAGGATGAAATAGCGGCAGCACTTCCACGCGGCCAAGATCAATACCGGGTGTGCGTCGAACTATGTCCTTATAATCCTGTTCCGACATCAAGCGATCGCGATGACGCAATGTTTGCGGAATATTGCGCTCGCCATCGGCGACTTTTTCTGCGGCTGTCGCGCCCCAGGTGGGAACAGGATTCGTTACTTTCACTCCGGCTGGCAAGTTCGGCGCTTTTACAATGGTGTTCACACCTACTAGCCCTTGTAAACCACCACCGTGCGCATACGACGCTTGGATTATTGCGCCATTCGGTGGCCGTGCCCCACGCAAACCGTTGCCAAAATAAAGTTCGCCGGCTTCGCGATCCAGGCGAAAAACCTTGCTATTGGTATCACTGTTTACTCCGGTGCGAATTTCCGAACCCGCTATGGCGAGATCGTCCACTTCGGTCCAGCGTTCGCCGTTTACAAATAATGCAAAGGTATCTTCAATGATCGGTCGATTGAGCAAACGCAATTGTTGATTAGGTTTGCCATTGCCATCACTAAGACGTTCGGCTGAGACATCCGTACGCTGCATGACACTGGCCGCATTGATGCCCACCCAGGCCAGCCTTATCGACATTTGCCTGGAAGACTCTTCCGCATTCATATTCATTTGCAGCGCGCTTTGCGGTGCGCGTATGCGTATCCAGGTCACCAGGCGTGGTTGATCATCCGTGTTCGCCAGAGAAGGCGGACGGTTGTCGACACCGGAGGTCAGAACCTCCTCCTGCCACACCTGTAATTGGTCCGCGGCGGGGATGCGCAGTTTTACCACGCCAGCCTGAGTCAGCAGATTGTGCTGCGCGGTGTATTCCAAAGGTTGATAGCGGATTCGCGCATCGCTGGCATTGGGAATTTCAAATACCAAACCTTGATTCAAATCATCGGCAAGTGCGGCGATATCCTGAATCTGGCAGCCGTCCTCACCGTAACTCGGCTGCATACCAAGAGATAAAACGGAATTGGCTATTTTTTCCCGTGCTTGTTGCGGTGTCTCGGTCGAACGTGCGAGCAATGCGACCCACAATGCTCCGTCCACTGTATCTTTCGTGATATCTAGGGCTTTCATTCTCAAGCCATCACTGGTGGGTTCGAAAATTGCCGTTTCATAAAACGCCAGCTGATTTTCCGGCAAATCAAATGCTGCATAAAGATTGCGATACAAACCACTCAACTCGCTGCCTTCAACCTCTGTGACAGGCCTCTTATAGTAAAGACGCGCTTCAACCGGCAATACCGCCAAGCCACTCAGGGATTTAAAAGCCACATTGCCGGCGGCGAGTTTCTGTCCGGCTTTCACCGCGATATTTTCGAACGCTCCACGTGGATTGGAAAAGCTGACCAGTCCCAAAGCGGCTGCGGCCGGTCGTAAAGGAATTTGCAATAGCCGTAAAAATTTCTGCCGGTTGCGCTCAGGGATGAGGTTGGTTCGATAAAGAACGTTTTCGGTCATAAATGAAAACAATTGCAGCAGAGTAATTCCCGGATCCGGCTCACTGCGATTGGTCCATTCAGGCGTGTGAGCAGCAATGCGCGCTAGGGCTTCATTGAAAATGTCGCTATAAGTGAGACTTTCAAACTGCGGTTCTGGCATTGGCATTACTCTATCCTCTGCTCAATGGTTGCTATTCTGTGCACTTGTCTTAGGCGCTCAACTGCAAACGTAACTGAATTTGATCGGGACTCTGGTTGGAAATCAGTTTGTAACGCAATGTAATCCAGGCAATGTTGGGTTCTTTGGGATCGGCCGACACTTCAACCGAGCTGACACGAATACGCCGCTCCCAACGTTCCAGTGCGCGTGCAATCAACTCTTCGATAAGACTATGAGTCTCCACTGTATTGGGTTGAAACAGCATTTGTTTCAAGCCGCAACCGAACGCTGGCAACATCAAACGCTCCAGCGGCTCGGTTTGCAGAATTATCTGTATGGATTGCCGGATGTTGTCGGAACCGGCCGACCAGGCCCAGCGGCCATTGGCATTAATTTTTGGCGGAAAATGCAATCCGCGCCCAAACATTTTTCCTTCATCTAACATGGTATTTCCTCTCGGCTTTTTTGCTGCTATTTTTTCTTCCCACTTAAACCCGGTATGGGTAGGCACAGAAAGAACAATGGCAACCAACGGAAAAATAAATCAAATAAAGTGACCATGATGGTTAGCAAAATCATGGCGCAGATAGTAACTATGGGAATTGATAGCGAACAAAACATCCCAAAGCCCAGGCCACCTTTGGTACATTCACTTTTGGTGGATGGTTCGGGCAGGTCCTTATGAAAAGGCCATGGCAGCACCGATAATACGAGATCACCCAGTGTGGTCTTTCGTGTTCCGCGGATTTTTCCGCACAACATGTCGGAAATCATGAAAGTCGCATTTTTATTGTGCTTGCGCAAACCGGCGGGAGAAATATCCAGCGGCATGGGAATTTGAATTGGGCGGCCCGGTGCATCTGGGTCGTACATGGACGCCATTTTGAATGGGTCCGTCGCTTCGCTGACCAGCGGCGGGTCAAACGGTCCACAATGCGGAGATTCATACACACAGCGGATAACAAACCAACCACCGGTAGCATCTTTCTGCGGTGCTTTTGCACGGGTCACATCGGGTGCTGCTTTGGTGAGGTCTTCCGGTATAGCCAGTTTTATCAGGTTGGTCAGCGCATCCAGCTGATCGTGACTGCGATCCGGCTCATCGGGACTCAATTCCGCAGGCGGGACCAGATTGGGTAGTGGAGTAGTTAAAAGCGGATCTGCAAGGGGAAAAACAAATTCCGGCCAGTGGTGATCAGATGCGGTATTTTCATCATTGCGATCATAAGGATATTCGACAAGATCCAGCTCCGTTTCAATCTCGGGGCTATGCGCCAGTTCACGCAAGGCACTCACCAAGGACGTTTTCAGGTCCGTCTGATAGCAGTCGGCCATATAACTGGAAAAACTGATGGGATTCAACGTGAGCGTATTCAAAACGTTTATCACGTCGATCTCTGCAGCCGAGGCGCCAGTGGGAGTGTTGGCGGTATCGATGTACTGATAAATGCGGGGAATATAATCTTTAAAAAATTGCAACATATCGACCAGCACATACCAGGATAGAGTCTGAATGCGCTCGCGCATATCTTTCAGATTGCTGTTTTGAATGTCATTTACATGATCGTTGAGATTGCCGGCCTCGCTGGCAAGTGGCGGGGCTTTCGCCAGCCAGTCTTCCCCGTGCCCTTTTCGGTTTCGCACATGGACAATAAACGCTTCCAAGGGCCTGCCACCTGCAAATTGAAAAGGTGGGTTATGGCATCGCGACTGGATAAGCTAAGACCGTTGCTGTCATCCCCATCCATCTCTTGACCCGGTAGAATTTTCGGCGCGTTGATATAAGCTTCGCGTTTAGACACCGGAATAAAACCGCTCAACAATTTACGCTTGCGCTCGCCGTCTTCCGCGTAACCCAGTGCCGACATCGGCAAACGGCTCTTCTTCCGGCAACAAGGTTTTTCCCGTCAAATTTACTCCTTCGAGCACCTTCTTCCATTTCATCTCCCCTTGGTGCAAAACCCACGCATACTCTTCCGATTTATTTGGATCGAAAATATCCGGGTCGTCAACCTTGGCGTCCGGGTCCTTCGGCTAACATGCGACGCACAACGAATTTAACTTTTTTTGGTCTTTTTCCAAAGCGACTCTTTTATCCGGCAAACCAATCTGGCGGCATACCAGAGATGCGGTAACTAAGTAAAAGCGTTGATGTATGGGCTGATAGAGTTTTAACGGCTTATTGTTGGTTGTCGGTAAGTTGATAGCGCCGGAAAGCGCTAAGTCGCCTTGGCTCTTGTTCCGCGTTTTAAGTTGTCGCGTTTGACTTTTCAATATTTCCGAAAGCGGTTCTTCAATCGGCAGTAATTTGCGTGTGGGTGGCGTTTGCATTGGTTCGCGCCAGGTTTCCGGTTGCGCTTTCCCCTCCACCAGACGTTCCGGGTACAGCTGCATCAGCGACATGAGCTCCTGCATAAAAAAGCATCGCTATTAAAACGCAGAATGGTCGGGCGCTGAAAACTGTCGCGTAGGCTGGCATTACCAGTATCGGAAATTTGAGCCCACAGAGGTGCTGGAGCAAGCCAGCGGGTATCATGCTTATGCAGAATTTTTTGCAGTGCATTTACCATATATTTCCCGCTCCAGGTGTGTAGGATGAACTGATCACACTATTGGTGATGACGGTGTCGGCTTTTACTACACCGCTGAAAGTACTGAACGGACAGTCCACCGAAATTACTGACGCCGAAACGGTCACGACGCTGGCTTCCACTTTGACCTGAGCGGAAGCGGTTACTGTGATACCACTTGGCCCAAGTTTGATGGAATTGCCGTTGCTGTCTTCCACCGTAATGCCGCCAGGGCCGTCCTTTAATTCCAGACTTTGTCCACCTGGTGTTTCCAGGGTCAGACTTTCCTGACCATCCTGGTCGTTAAAACACACACGAACACCATTTTTGGACTGAATGGTTTTTCTATAATTATTTCCAGCACCATCCATGGATTCTGGTGGTTGATCCTGACCGTTCCAAAAGGGAGCCGATTACAAATGGGTGTCGCGCGTTGCCGGCGCTGAACGCAATCAACACCTCATCATCCACATGAGGAATAAACCATGAGCCACGATTGCTGCCCGCCATCAGGGTTGTCACGCGTGCCCAGGCCTGATATTCACCGTCGCTGCCATCGGGAGACCATGGCGGTTTTATGCGGACACGACCTTGACCATCGGGATCCTTGATATCGGTCACTTGTGCAACGTATACACCATAAAACGTACCTCCGAGGCCGGCCGGTATGCGCGAATCAAACATTCTTTGCAATAAGGTGTCTTGCACAACCATTAACCTCTTTTTGTCATTCCGATAATGAGCTGCGAATGTGCTTTTATCGCTAAACCGCTAAACCGCTAAACCGCTAAACGCCTATCGCCGGCCGCTCAACCGAGAAGCGTGTTTTGTAGCCCCCTTCCGCGGAAAACATGTGATGCACACTGTTGATGTAATAAGGTCCGCTAAACATGGAGCCCAGTCCTTGAATATTTATTTTTGCTCCGCGCCTTATAGCGTGCATCACCTTCAGCGATGCCTTGTCCTGTAACGAATTGGCGCGATAGCGTGCGATAACAGCTTTCCGCCAGGTAGCGGGTCTCTTCGTTAGATACTGGTGTCAAATGCACTGCGCTATCACGGCGCTCGCCGAAAGCCAGTTGTAGAATTTGGCTGCCAGACAAACCGCCTTCAAGCTCGGATTCGATCACTGCTCTATCCACTTCCACTTCAAACTTATCCTTTGCCTGAACATCCCAACCGCTGACGGAAAACTTGGTACGCTGATGCGCAAGGTCCGCGCAGACGCGAAACTCGTGCAAATGCTGCTTGTAGACCACATCGAGTTCGGCGACTTTTCGGCGTGCGCGTGTTTGCACATAAAGTCGGTTGTCCTCCACCCAGACTTCGGCATCCACCAGGCGCGCGCGTTCTCGCAGAAACGCAAGGTCACTCTGATTTAACTGCGAAAGATTTTTGTAAGTGGGGCTATCTATGTCTATTTCCGCTTGCAAGCTGTGATCCCGCGCGATGGTTTCCGCCACATCCTGCAGGCTGGCATCTTCAAAACTGCGGGTGCGGCGAGTCATGCGCAGATCCTGAAGCTTGTCCTCGGCCAGAATCAGAATTTCCGGAGGTCGGCTTTCTATGAACCGCCCTTCGATACCGGTAATTTTGCCGAGAAAAACCTGAGCTGCAGCGTTGCCATCGCCCATATCAATTTGCAGCGTACGACCGAAGTCAAATACGTTGCGATTAAAGTAAAGATAATCAAGGTCACTGCTGACCGTTCCCCAGTTGCCTAAGGTGAGTTCGCAGCTGTAGAGGCCCAGCTCATTTTCTTTTACGGAAATGGATAAAACTCCCGCATCGATACGGGCGTCCTGCACGCCGTTGATTTTGATACGTGGTCTCGCGGAATAAAGTGGGAGTGTTGCAGCCAGTCCGGTCATTTTAATGTGCTCGCAAACGGTCGCTACGCAAATCGTGGTATTCCAATACGGCTTCTATATCCATCGGCTTGATAGCACTGCTGGGGTTTTCAGCATTATTGGTTGCGGATGTGCCAGGCGCGGCACTTGCCGCTTCACTGACCACTTCGAAGGTGTCAATAATCACTGCCACGCTAATTGCCTCCCGCTCTCGGTTACCCGCAACTCGAAGAGCTTTATCTAAAAATTAAAATCCGTCTCGGCATCCGCTATCAGATCGTTGTCGATGCCGCCGCTTTAAAGCCAATTCGGCGCTTGCGTCAATTTGAAAGTTGTTGGCAGACGGAATATCCACGCCTAGGGCGCCGGGACTGAATCGATTCGCGGGGCCAACACCAGCGTTTATAGCGGCAGCGGTACTGAGCGTGGTATCCAGTCCACCATCGAAACCGACTCCCAAACCGATTCCCAAACCGACTCCGGCATTCAATCCACCGCCAAGACCACCACTGAGCGCGGCGCCGCCACTGATGCCTATGCCCAGGCCTATACCGCCGCCTATGCTGCCGCCAAAACTTCCCCCGAGGCTTCCACCAATGCCGGCGCTAAAGCCTGCGGACGCCCCCAAGCCAATACCACCCTGCAAGCCCGCATTAAAAGATGCAGCGAGTTCACCGCCCAAAGAAAGCGGCTGCCCAACCGGCAGATCCAGCGGATTTTCAATGCCATTGGCCAGAGCATCACCCTGCCAGGGTTTGGGCGTGCCATTTTTATTGGTTTGATCCGCCATGGAATTTTTGCCTTCTTCAGGCGCGGTGGTTTCTGCCGTTCCCGCGTTGGGGTTTCCCTGCGCATCTGTGTCCGGTGCGCTGAAATTGATATCCACATCCTGTTTGGTGATGCTCACGCTCAATGTGGAACGCAGAGGAATGCCCTCTGCAGAAAAGAACTCAATTTTTTCGGTAAGTGAATTGACGACGCCATCAAAACGAAATGATCCCCAACTGAAACGTATGCCTGGCGGTGTAAATTTGGCGTCTTTGCCGCTACCGCTGCGCTCGGTCTGCATAAAATCTGCAACAAGCTTGGTAATTTTTCTTACATCTTTGATGCTGGACGGCTTGTTATCAGTATTGAATCTCTCTGCGATCTTCGGATCGGTGACATCGAAAACCAGATCAAACGTCAGCTTGGTCGTGCCTTTGGAATTAAATTGAATGGCCGAGCCACCCGCCTGATCGCCACCCGCCACCTGATTGGAAAATGCCACATTCAGTGTTTCGGGATTGAATTGCACCTCGAACTTCGGGCCTTCGTTAGTCACCTGGCCTTCTTCATTCCAGGCGATCTGCTGCAAGACGGCTTTCTTGATTTTCATTGGATCAGGCATACGGAATTCCTAAGCAGCGTTCTCTTCATCTTTTACTTCACGTTTTAGGCGTTCGTAGGCAATTTGCATTTCCTCGACGGCTACTTCGCCATCTTTGGCATTAAGTGATGGCGCCACCAACTTGATCGGTAAACAACCGAACACTTTGAATACGACGTTTTTGCTTTTTTTTACTATGGGTTTGTTACTTTGCAGAGTGCGCTCAAGTGCCAGCAGCTGGATTTCGCCATCAATGCGTAAATTGGGATCAGCTTGTACACGCTCAAACCAGTCCCACAAATCGAAATTCTTCGTCATGCCCCGCTTCAGCGTCAGCTGGCCATAGGTCAGTGGGCCGGACAAATGAATTTGCTCAGCATTGTTGCCGCCTTCGCGGATGGTCTTCACCTCCATGTTCATTTCCAATCCGGAGCATTCGGAAAAATCCGCTTCACAGACGGTCGCTTTCTCCTTTGGCAAGGTGAACAGCACGTGAAAGTTGAAGTTGGTAAACGGCGTCATGCGGCAACCTCCTGCCAGGAAATCTGACCGCTGCCTTCTTGAATCAAGCGCACTCGGATAAATTTCAGCGGATGCGAGGGAGCAATATGTAGCTCTACAATAAATCTGCCCATTTCCATACTTTGCGCAGTGTTTGTCTTTGCCCCGGTAATGACTCTATAGGCTTGATCCGGTGTTGAGCCGGCAAAAGCGCCGCGAGCAAACAAACGTGCAAAAATGCCTTCGAACTGTTGTTTGACTTTGTCGTGTAGAACGTCTCCATTGTTTTCAAATACGTAGAGATTGCCTTCGCGTTCCGCGATGCGTCGGATCAGGTTGATCAAACGACGGACATTGATTTCATTCCACTCCCGATTACCGGAAAAGGTATCAGCGCTCATCAGCAGGTGGCCGCGAGATTCCCGGCGCAACACATTTACGCGTGCCTGCATCAGAAGTCGCCAATGCTCTCGGCTTACGGGTTTATGCAGCGCGAGTACATTTTCGAAAGGTGAATTTGCCGGCGCTATCCATGCGCCCTGCTCCAGTGTGCGGTGTGCAAATTTACCCAATACACTGCCCTCTGGCGGTATTGCGCGTACATCCAGTGAACTTTCGACCCGCGCACTTAACCATGGATAATAAAAGGCAGCGTAAGCCGCTGTTTTTTCTTCTGCGATAGAGAGTGGCCGCACGTGTGCACTGACGTCATCGACAGAAGAAGAAAGCACGCTTTCACCTCCGGGTTTAAGCACCGCGCAATGGTCAAGTACATCCTGCACCTCATAACGACGCGGAAAGGCCAGCACAGCAAAAAGATCACCGCGTGCGGCACAGGTGCGTAGTGCAGCTCGGTGTATCGCCAGGCAATCGGCAGATAAGTCTTTATGGCGTTGCAGCGTGACGCGGTCCAGCTGTGACGGCCATAAGATAACGGTATTCGACCAGGGGCCAACCGTTTCGGCTTTTCTGGCGCGTACGCGAAAATATGCGTTTGAACCAGCTTCTGCTCGCACATTGAAGGAAGGCGCGCTTGCATCTTCCAGTGCAGCCGGTTTGCCATGAAACAAAATCTCCGGGCTGAAAAAGCCAAATTCATCTGCGCGCTGCAGTTCAAAGGCGTCTATCTCACTTGCCATCTGCAAGCTATCGAGCAAAATCCAGGTTGCAGCATAGGTGCCGGGCTCCGCCGGGGAAACCGGAGTGATGGACAGCTCCACTTCCAAAGTGCGGGCTTGCACCCTACCGCATGGCGTAAAATCCAACTCGGGTATAAATGCGGCGCGTTGATTCGACCAGGGGCTGATTTCTGCATCGTGTTCGGCGCGCACGCGAAAATAAATTTCACGCGGACAATCCGGCTCCAAGAGCAAGAGGTATTCGGTCAATGGTTCCGGCAGAAGATCGACCACCTCGCCAATTTGTGGCAGATCATCACTGCCCACCATGATAGCCACACTTTCACGAAAGTCGGGATCGCGGCTCCATTCGAGCCGATACAGGCGCGCCTGACTTACCTTGCTCCAGCTGAGTTGCCAGTAGTCGTGATATTGTTCACTGCGGAGAATGGGATTCAATTCGGGTGAGGTGAGAGGCGCAATAAAATCAGGCGCGATATTATCCCAGCGCGCGTGCATCGCATCGGGTACTGCAATCAGCGTGACCTCTTTAAGCGTCAACACGCTGTGTAGTCCCCGCAGTTTTGCCGGAGGTTGGGTGAGATACACCAGCCGGTTGGCTTCCTGTAATAGATTTTCCCCGCTTATCTCTGTTAGGCGTGGGTCCACAAAATGAATGGATCCGAAATTCATCAAGCCATTTAGGCTGAGCTTGTCTGCAGGTTCGCCGGTGCCGATAAATTCCGCGCGACTATTGATGCCTCCGGTCTGAGTCATTAATAAAGGCAGATAAATAAAATCCTCTTGGTTATTTCTACTTTCCGCGCATACAGGAAAACGTGGCATGTTAGCCTCGCCCACCAGCTCAAGGGTTTGCGGCGAACGTTTTTTCTGTGGCTGTCCTTCGATTGCCTCAAACAAGGCGTCATCGCTGGGAAGTGCACCCCAAAAACGTGGGTGTGCGGCGCTAAAACGCAGTCCATCCAAGGTTTTCACCTTGCCATCCCGCTCCAGGGAGCGTAGGAGAAAATCCAGTTTGCGAATTTGTGGTAGAGCTTCCTCAGGTGAACTTGGCGCACGCAACTCCCGCTCCAAACCAAGTTCTGCAAATTCCCGTAGATTAAATAGATCCACACCTTCTATCGGGCTGGCTAAAGCCCTATCTGGGTCCAATATCGGCGGTGAATTTACAGCGGTGTGGTAATGGCAGAAAAAACCGCGTGCGCCGCTTACACGCACCCCGCCGGTGTTTTCCTCCACCGCATCGACAACGAGATACCAAGTCCCTTCCTCGGCATCTATATTCACTGAGATCAAATCGCCAATGACGATAAAACCCGAGCTGGTTCGAAGATTGGCAAACCAGCCAGTGCTGCCGATGCGCAATCTCGCTTCGTGCAAAACTTCCGTCTGTAACGGCAGGGAAAATACATTCAATTGCGAACGCAGGCGCACATATTCAGCCCAAGAGCCAGCGCTACGCGCACTCGCGTAGGCCTGTTCCACAATCTCGTCATTGCAACGGTATAAACCGGGGATTGCAAAACGTGCGGTCTGGGCGAGATTTTCATCTGCTACCCGAACCACCCAACAGCGTTTGCCGCCATTACGGAAAAAATTTTCCACCGCAGATCCCAGACAACCCTTTTCTGTTTGTCTGGATTCATCATTCCAGGCGAGATCAAGATCAGCACCGAATATTTCCCGAAAGCGTGCAATGTCTTCCACTGCCACTGGAGTGTGTAATGGACCCGAGCTGGCAAAGCCGACAAATGCGGCAATGTCCATGCGTGGCAGTACGGTCTCCAGCTCGGGTTTAACCGTATCGAAATACACTCCGGGAAATAACGTATTGCTCGCGTACATCAGGCGGCCTCTTGCTCAATCCGTTCCGCAGAGAGCACTAGTTCTTCAATCGCCAGATCAGTACCCTTACCGTTAAATGAAGGTGCCGTGTATTTGATAGGCCGCGCCGCTAGCAATTTCCAGCGCATGACAGGCTCGCGATTTTCGCTAAGCAAGGTCACCTTCACAGTTTTCAGCTGGTCCTGATGGCCGTCGCGCACTGCATTTATCCATTCATATAAATCATGTGCGCCGATGACTCCGCGCTTGAATGTGGCGTCACTGGCTTTTGCGGTGGTAGTCACCTTGATGGCTTCGTTGGTTTTTGCGTTACCGGAACGATATTCCGTAACGTTAATTTCCAGGCCCAGTCCGCTGACCTCCTGAAAGCCTGCGTCGCGGGTTTCCCCCTTCATATTGTCCCACTCAACCAAAAAATTAAATTGTGAGTAAGGGTAGTTTTTTGGCCTAGCCATGGTTATGCCTCCAGATCAACTTAGGATTCGCTGTTCAGGGTTTTTTGGCCGATACGGAAGATCACAAACTCGGCTGGTCTCAAGGGCGCGACACCGATAAGGCAAATCATGCGGCCGTTATCAATGTCATTTTGTGTCATGGTGCTGCGATCGCAGCGCACGAAAAATGCCTCGTCCGGGGTGGCTCCGGCGAGCCTGTCTTCTTTCCACTCGTTAAACAGATAATCAGCAATAGTGGACTGGATATTTGACCAAAGGGTCCTTCCATTATTTTCGAAGACCGCCCACTGTGTGCCCTTTTCGATGGAGCGTTCCAGATAGGCAAAGTAACGGCGCACATTCATGTATTTCCATTCTGGATCGGACGTGGATGTGCGCGCTCCCCAAACCCGATAACCACGACCTTCAAAAAATCGCAGCACATTTATACCGTCGGGATTGAGCACTTCCTGCTGTGCTTTGTTGATGTTGATTTCCAGGCTTTTCGCAAGGCGCAAAACTTCATTCGCTGGCGCTTTGTGTACACCACGCTCTATATCGTTGCGCGCAAAAATTCCAGACACGAATCCACTGGGTGGCAGGAGAATATCGGTTTCGGTGATGGGGTCGGCAATTTCCACCCACGGATAATAGAAACCAGCGCGAGTGGTATCGATACTGGACCGATCGGCACGCACTTCAGAAATCAAATGACCGCTGATGGAATCCAGCACGGCGACTCGATAGCGCATTCGTTCGCAATGGGAAATCAGTAGGCGCCGCACATCCGCACCTGTGTCGCCGCCATCGCTGTGGGTCGACCCGGGTGCTGCAATTATGGAAATTTCTTCAAGATCTTCCAGAGTGCGGATACCGGATTTCGGATGATCTTCGGAGCCCTCGTAATCCGGTCCTGACAAACGGTTTCCGTCGCTGCCATTGCGCAGGAAAATGCGCGCGGAGCGTTCGGCGTCCGTCGAATTTTCAGTATTCAATCCCATCAGAATGGTTGCGGCGGGAGAGGCGTCCGGTGAGTTGGCCAGGCTTTCCAGATCAAGCAGGTCCGCCACGGCCTCTACCCGATCATTCGGATCCAGATTGGCAACCAGGGGTACATAGAGCTCTGTGCGCAAACTTGCCGGCGAAGGTTGGAACACGTTAAAAAAGCTTTCGGCGTGATCTGCGCGGAAGTTCAAATCCTCCCAGGATTGCGGGTCGCCGAAACGCCCCATGGCGCTCGTCAATACGCTGACGGTTAACATGTGGACCGCGGAGAATTGATCCAGCTCCAGGGCGGCGTCGGGAGAGCTGTTGTTCGCAGGACGAAGACGGTAGGTGTTACGTCCACCGTCGATAAAATTCTCCAACACATAGAGCTCGCGTTGGCCGCTGGGAGAGCCATTTGCGGCAGCAAGCACCAGATCCCCCGCCCTCACACCGCGCAACACCGGCACTGTGTCACTGCTCAGTGGCAAAGTCGGATCGCGAGGCGCAAGGCCCAGGATATTCTCACCGGTTTTAAAAATCAGTGTGACATTGAAATTGCCCGCAGCACCCGGATGTCGTGCTTCAAAGTCCATTACCGAAGGCGAATCGGCTATGGTTGCACGAGCACGCGCAGCGGAAATATCCACTACGCGTGACACATAAAGGCGACGTCCACCCCTCTTCAAAATACGCGCGCACGGCGTGGGCGAGATAATTGTGCGTAGGCTCTTCGTCAATAAATTGCAGCTGGTCAAGTCCACCGTAAATACGTTCAAACTCCGAGAAACTCGTGAGCAAAGGCGGCTCACCCGTTTCGGGGCCGAAACGCGTTGGGCCTACAAAGGCTGTGGTGCTTGTGCTAACACCTTCTATGGTTTTTTGTCGAAAACTTGTTTCTTCGACAAACACTCCGGGGGCTAAGTACTCAGGCATAATTTATTCTCCAAAAAAATTCTAAGCTGGTGACCCGCTGGCGCTCACATAAAGTTCGGAAAAACCCGCGGTGGTTATCACGACGTCCCGTCCGTATACAAGCTCAGCTGGCAGTTCACTGGATTCTCCAATATCCGTATCTGGAGATTCTGTATAAAGGAATGCTTGCCCCTGACTGAGTATGCTTGAATACTCGGGTAAATCACTTCCCGGTAATTGGGTGAGATTCAACGGCTCGTAAAGAACAGTTACCGTCACACTCCAGCTGCGTTCGGTCAGACGAACGCCGTCGCTGGTCGGTGGTGAGCTGCCGAACGCAATGTGCAATATAGGGTAAGGCATCATTACGGCAAACTTTCCTTCCGCATCCGCAATGCCATACCACTGCAAGCCCTCCTGGTTTTCCACACGCACTACGGCATGGGAAGCCGGAAGTTCGGTATTGCGGTCGATCAATTCTCCACGCAAAAAAGTAAACTGCGGCGCAGATATTCGCTGAGATGAAGAATAGAGATTGAAACCGCGCGGCGTTAAAGCGGGAGAAGAATTGTCGTCGTCAACGAGAAATAGGCCGTTATAAGGCAGGGGTAATTCCACAGTAAAAGCAGCCGGACTAAACCGCTTTTGCGTGTCCTGTACTTCAACGATAAAAGCATGGGTTACAGGAGGGCTCGCGATGGTGGATTCTGCTTGTGTTTCAAATGAGATCATTCCAGGAATTGAGGTAAATGCATACACGCCGGATCTTGTACGAAATGCCGGAATTTTTTTTCGCGTATAGGACTGCGGATAGAGGCTGACCTGTAAACCGTCACTGACCGGCGCGCCGAGCGCCACATCCCAGAAGCGGATTCCCAACAGAGTCTTGTGGGAAACGCGTTCCATAAATTGATAGTCCATGCCGCTATTCACTTTGAATTTCCCATGACGTTTATCCTTATGCTCGTTTTATCTGACCGGCACGCTGAATGCGTTCCTGCACACGAGCATCGAATTCTTCCGCGCGCGAATGGGAGGAATCTATGTGCACCACGCGCGCGACATAAGGAATAGAAAGCTGATAGGCGTTTACGCCCAGAACATCCCAGATGCGGAATAGATCCTCGGTGCGCAGCTCTGCAAGCGTAATGTCCACGGTTTCATCGGGATAAAACACATCGGGTGTGGTGGAGTTCAGGACTGCGGCAGGGAGAACCGGAGTGTCCTCGATCAGCCGCATAATCCAGCCCGCCAGTTCATATTGATACGAGGCTTCGCCCCCCATACCGTGATCAAAAAGTGCAACTCCAGTGGCAGTTGCGTGTCTGCGCGTCGGCCGTCGGGATTGAGGCGTCCTGGAGGCGTGCGAAATGCGCCGTTGCAATAAAGGCGGTACATGAACAGAGAGGCGCCGTTGGTTATGGCGTTGTTGGTGAAATCCCGCGAGGTAAACATGCGGAAGTCAGCAACAATATCGTTGAACTCATCCGGCCGGTAACTCGTTTGCAGCAGTCCCATCAAGGCGTCACCCACCGCTCGAATTGCCCTGAAGTCCGCCATTGGTCCTCCTAATCGTCACTGCCGAGGTGTGTAGGAGGGGCGTTGTGTCGCCCCCCAGTCAATTCCTGTACGGCAGTATCCCGTTGGGGAGATCCGAATGAAATGCATCATAGGGACTAAATGGGATTCAAAAAGGGGGTATAGGAGTATGAATCCATGGATTCATACAGGGTCTGCTTCCAAGTTGATTCAGGGTGCACTCTTCCGGCAAGAAATGCAGAACCTGTTCTCTTTAATTGAGAGAATAAACAATTACGGTGGTGGACCTATCTGGGCCCTGTGCGCACTACTTGCTGATTTCAATCCAAACCGGCGCGTGATCGCTGGATTTTTCCCAGCCTCGTACGTGTTTATCCACTCCTCCGGCCGATAACTGATGTTGGATGGACGGGCTGAGAAGGAAGTGGTCGATGCGCAGGCCGGCGTTGCGGCTGTAGGCGTTGCGGAAATAATCCCAGAATGTGTAAAGGCGCTCATCCGGGTGCAGGGTTCTTAGGGCATCCGTCCAACCCTGCTCCAGGATTGTCTCGTAGGCTCCCGGGTTTCCGGCAGAAAAAGTGCGTCCTTCTGCCAGGACTCGGGTTTATAGACGTCGAGCTCGGTGGGAATAACGTTGAAATCCCCGGCAAGCACTGCCGGGCAATCCGACTCAATCAGCTCCGCTGTATGGCGTTTGAGGCGTTCAAACCAGGCGAGTTTGTAGTCGAATTTAGGACCCGGCGCGGGATTTCCGTTGGGCAGATAAAGACATGCTACCAGGATGCCGTTGATCGCGGCTTCGATATAACGACTGTGGGTGTCTTCCGGATCCCCTGGAAGCGCCCGGCGTATTTCCAGTGGCTGACCAACGCGCGAAAGTATGGCCACGCCGTTCCAGCTTTTCTGCCCATGCCAGATAGCCTCGTAACCGGCATCGACGATTGCTTTGTGCGGAAACTTTTCCTGCGGTGCTTTTAATTCCTGCAGGCAGACCACATCCGGTTTCGCTTCATCGAGCCAGCGCAATAATACTGGCAGGCGGCCATTTACGCCGTTGACGTTATAGCTCGCTATTTTCATAAAGGCTCCCGCTGCTGTTGCAATTTATTCCTGCTCGACCGTTGGAACCAAACGCAGAGATGCAATAACCTGCTCCAACTCCGCAATGGCTACAGGTTTTGTCAGGTGGCGATCAAAGCCCGCCTCCTCCGATTGCAGGCGATCCTCAGCAGTCCCATATCCCGTTAATGCGACGAGTTTTGCCGGCGCCGATTGCGCGCGAAATCGACCAGCCAATTCGTATCCATTCATATCCGGCAGGCCAATATCCAGCAGGGCCACTTCCGGTGCAAAGCTCGCCAAATGCTCCAGACATTCATTTGCGGAATATACGGCGAGGGTTTCGTAACCTAAAAAGGTCAGCAAACGCGCGAGAGAATCCGCAGCATCAATATTGTCGTCAACAATCAATATGCGACAGCCCTCGGATCTGGGGTTGGAGATTTCCGGCGCGTGCGTGCGGGGTGGTTCTATCAGGGGTAATTGAATCGTAAATTGCGCACCGCGCCCGAGACCTTCGCTGGCGGCGGTAAATGTGCCCGAGTGCATCTGCACCAGCCGCTGAACGATGGACAGACCAATCCCAAGGCCGCCGTGGGTGCGATCAATGGTGGGATTTACCTGGGTGAAAAGATCAAAGATGGCCGGCAGCATTTCCGGCGCTATGCCAATGCCGCTGTCGGCGATTTCAATGGCCACCTCGGCGGGTGTTTGCGTCACCTGGACTTTTATCAAACCGCGCGGCGGTGTGTATTTAATTGCATTAACCAGGATGTTGCTCAGACACTGCACCAGTCGCTGCATGTCGCCCCCAGACAAATAGCTCCCTGTTTTGCGGAACATATTCAAGCGTTTGCTCTTTTTCCGCAATTTGTGGCTGTGCGGATTCGAGCGCGATTCCTATTGCCTGGTCGATATTCACCGGCCCGTTCTTGAGTTCGATAATGCCGCGCGTAATGCGCGAAACATCGAGCAAATCGTTTACCAGATGCGTCAATTGATCGCATTGACGTTTCAACACTTCGCCCGCTTTTTGAATTTCCCCAGTGCTGTTGTCTTTGCGCATGAGTAATTCAGCGACATTGGCTATAGGTGCGAGCGGGTTGCGCAGCTCGTGGGCGAGCATGGCGAGAAATTCGTCTTTGCGCCGATCCTGTTCTTGTAGGCGTTTGCTGGAGCGAACACTCTCTGTTACATCGTAACCAATGACAAAAATTCCCACCACTTGGTTGTGTTCGTTGGTCAGTGGTTGATAAGTGAAATCGACGTAGCGCCGTGTGGTGGAATTGGTTTCGGACGTAAGGTCCACCGGAACCGCGTGTCCCTGATATGGCTTGCCGGATTTGAACACGCTGTCCAGCAGGTCGATAAACCCCTGCGCCACTATTTCAGGCAGAGCCTCGCTAACGGATTTGCCGAGCATTAGTCTGCGGCCGACGAGTTTTAAATAATCAGGGTTGGCGTATTCAAAAATATGATGAGGTCCTTTTAACGTACACATGAAAACGGGCGCGAGATTGAACAACGAGCGCCACTTGGCTTCATCAGTCTTCGCTTTTTGCTGGCTGATCACCTGTACGGTTGTTTCGGTGCAGACCACCAGCACACCGCCAATTCCATTTGCCGCATCCGGATCGTCGATGGGGCTGTAACTGTAAGTCCAATAAACGTCGTCCCGGCTGCCGTAACGTGTTATGGGGACGAGCTGGTTTTCATGCCACGTGTGTCCCCTGCCCGACATCACCTGTTCAATTTGCGGGCCGATGACGTGCCAGATTTCCTGCCAGCACTCTCTGCCCTTCTGCCCCAATGCGCTGGGGTGTCGTTCCGGTCCGATGGAGCGGCTGTAGGCGTCGTTATAAAACTGGATTAAATCCGGCCCCCACCAGATGAACATGGGGTGCCCGGAGGATAACAGCAGGCGCACCGTAACCTTCAATGCCTGGGGCCACTGCGCTGGCGGCCCCAAAGAGGTTTTATCCCATTCAAAGGTCCGGATACGCGCTCCCATTTCTCCACCGTCCGCTAGAAATCCGGCGCCGTCATGCAGCAAGGGCTGAGTCATAGTCACGCGACCTGAAAGCAAAGAAGATGCGCCATATTGTCGGTTGCAGCGCACTGCGAGTCCAGCGCTGCCGCAAGCTGGCAAGCATGTTAAAAAAGAGCCAGTTTCCTTTGCTTCGCGGGGTGGAAAAGATGCACCGGGATATGCGTTTTGATTACGGTAAATTCGCTTAGGTAGTGCGGTATGGCGAGGTGATATTTTCGCTACAAATCTTGCCGACGTCGATGCCGCTTGTGCGGTAAATCGTTCCTCTGTAATGATCTGCGCCATATTCCTCAGAGGCTTGGCTTCGATGTTTCGCTCTACCGGTCCGCGTCTTACGGTTTCGCTGTTCCCTCTTCTGCTCCCTTTATTCTTCATGACCGCGCTAGCGCGGGCGGAGGTTCCTTTGGACCCACACATCGAAGCGCTGATCAGTCGCATGACGTCAGAGGAAAAAGCCGGGCAACTGACCATTCTGCAGGATGAGTTTCGCAATACGCCGCCGGGCGTGAATCCGGAATTCAAGCGCCGGCAGATCAGCGAATTACTTGCGGACGTGCGCGCCGGTAAGGTCGGGGCATTGTTTAACGGCCAGGGCGTGACCCTCGGGCGCGAGGCGCAGCGGATCGCGATCGAAGAATCCCGCCTGAAAATTCCTCTTTTGTTCGGTGCCGATGTGATCCACGGTTTTCGCACTGTTTTCCCCATTCCACTTGCCGAAGCGGCGAGTTTTGAGCCGGAGCTGGCGCGGCGCACGGCGCGGGTCGCCGCCATTGAAGCCACCGCTGCCGGCATTCACTGGACCTTTGCGCCCATGGTGGATATCGCCCGCGATCAGCGCTGGGGCCGCGTGGCAGAAGGTGCTGGAGAGGATGTGTATCTGGGTAAATTATTCGCCGCGGCGCGGGTGCGCGGGTTTCAAGGAGACGATCTGCGCGCGGAGGATTCACTGCTGGCGACGCCAAAACATTTCGCCGCGTACGGCGCGGTTACAGGGGGCATGGATTACAACACCGTGGAGATCTCCCAGCAGACGCTGAGGGAGGTGCATTTTCCGCCATTTCAGGCAGCGTTTGCTGCAGGCGCACTGACCGCCATGAGCGCATTCAACGATATCAACGGCGTGCCGGCGTCTGGCAGTTATTGGTTGCAGACGCAGGTATTGCGCGGCGAATGGAATTTCCGCGGATTTGTGGTCGGCGATTACACCGCCGATCTGGAACTGATACGCCACGGTTATGCAGCCAATGGCAGTGACGCCGCCCGAATCGCCCTCGCCGCCGGTGTGGACATGAGTATGCACAGTGGGCTTTACATCAGCGAGTTGCCAAAACTGGTCGCCGCTGGTGAATTGCCTATGGCGGTTTTGGATCAGGCGGTGCGCCGGGTGCTGTATGTCAAAAAAGCCCTGGGACTTTTTGAAAATCCCTATCGTTCGCTGGATGCCAATCGCGAGGCGAATCAGATTGGCTTGCCTGCCCATCGCGATCTCGCCCGCGAGGCGGCCCGAAAATCCGTAGTGCTGTTGCGCAATGAGCGCAATTTGCTGCCTCTTGATAAAGCGGCGCACATCGCACTGATTGGCCCCTTGGGCGACGACCGCAAAAATTTATTCGGGCCCTGGACTCTATTTGGGCTCGACGAAAATTCCGTGACTCTCAAACAGGGACTTATAAACGCAGGTGTTACCCGGTTGAGCGTCGAACAAGGTTCGGAAATCGAAACTGCTTTGGAGGGCGGAATTGAAGCTGCGGTTGCCGCGGCAAAAAATGCGGATGTGGTGGTGCTGGCGCTGGGCGAAGGTGAACGCATGAGCGGCGAAGCGCAATCGCGCACGTCCATTGAAATCCCCGCGCCGCAGCAGGCGCTTGCAGAGGCCGTTGCGGCGACGGGAAAACCTCTGGTGGTGCTGCTGAGCAGCGGGCGTGCGCTGGCATTAAAAGGTGCGCTGCGCGACGCGGACGCCGTGGTAGCGAACTGGTTTCTCGGTGGCGAGGCCGGCAATGCGCTGGCGGATATTCTGTTGGGGACACACAGCCCCTCTGGCCGCCTGCCCGTGAGTTTTCCGTTCGAATCCGGTCAGCAACCTTATTTCTACAACCATCGCAGCACCGGGCGGCCGGTGGTTCCCGGTGAAACCACGGAATTTAAAACGCAATATCGCGAAGCGCGCAACGCGGCGCTCTACTCTTTCGGTCACGGCCTTACCTACACGACATTTACCTATGGCGAAGTAACATTGAGTGCGCCTTCCCTCCCCTGGGATGGCGGCCTCCAGGTCAGTGCGCGCATCACCAATACGGGTGCGCGTGATGGTGAGGAAGTGGTGCAGCTATATATTCGCGACCGGGTGGCGAGCATCACTCGTCCCGTGCGATGACGGGGCGGCCTGGCCGCCCGTTTTCTTTGAGGTTCGAGGAGCCGCCATGTCCCTTCGCCCCACCGTCGATTTCCTTCTCGACGACTGGCTCGGGGTCGAATCCCTGAACCAGCGCGAGCGCTTCGCCGACCACAGCCGCGAAACCTTCGACGCCGTGCTCGACACCTGCGAGCGCATCGCGCGCGAGAAGTACGCGCCCTTCAACCGCACGGTGGACACGCAGGAGCCGCACTTCGACGGCGAGCAGGTGGTCCTGCCGCAGGCCACGCATGACGCGCAGAAGGCCTACGCCGAGAGCGGCATGCTCAGCGCCGCGCAAGACTATGAGATCGGTGGCATGCAGCTGCCGTACTCCGTGGAGGCGGCGGCCAACGCCTTCTTCGCCATGGCCTCGGTCAGCATCGGCAGCGGCATGCTCACCACGGGCAACGCCAACCTGTTGATGGCGCATGGCACCGAGGCGCAGAAGCGTGTGTTCGCGCTCAACGAGTTTTTCGGCCGCTGGTCCGGCACCATGTGCCTGAGCGAACCGCAGGCCGGCTCCAGCCTGAGCGACGTGGCCACGCGCGCCGTGCCCGACGGCGACGACTACCTGAGCGACCCGCTGGGCCCGCGATTCCGGCTCAAGGGCAACAAGATGTGGATCCTCGGCCGGCGAGCACGAGCTGACGGAGAACATCATTCACCTGGTGCTGGCGAAGATTCCGGGGCCGGACGGCAAGCTGCCGCCGGGCGTCAAGGGCATCTCGCTGTTCGTGGTGCCCAAGAAGCTGGTGGACGCGGACGCGAAGCTGACCGGCGAGCGCAACGACGTGGCCCTGGCCGGCCTGAACCACAAGTGCGGCTGGCGCGGCACCACCAACACGCTGCTCAACTTTGGCGAAGGCAAGTTCCCCGCACGCGGCAGCGCGGGCGCCATCGGCTACCTCGTCGGCCAACCCGGCGAAGGCCTGCGCTTGCATGTTCCACATGATGAACGAGGCCCGCATCGGCGTGGGCATGGCCGCCACCATGCTGGGCATGGCGGGCTACCACGCCAGCCTCGACTACGCGAAGAACCGCCCGCAAGGCCGGCCCGTGGGCCCCGAGGGGAAGGACCCATCGAGACCGCAGAGCGCATCATCGAACACGCCGACGTCAAGCGCATGCTGCTGGCGCAGAAGAGCTACTGCGAAGGCGCGCTGGCGCTGGAGCTGTACTGCGCGCGCCTGGTGGACGAGCAGCACACCGGCGCGGAGGATGCCGCCGACGAGGCGCGGCTGCTGCTGGAGGTGCTCACGCCCATCGCCAAGAGCTGGCCCAGCGAGTGGTGCCTGGAGGCCAACAGCCTGGCCATCCAGGTGCACGGCGGCTACGGCTACACGCGCGACTTCCCCGTGGAGCAGTACTGGCGCGACAACCGCCTGAACATGATCCACGAGGGCACGCACGGCATCCAGGCCATGGACCTGCTGGGCCGCAAGGTGCTGATGGAGAACGGCCGCGGCCTGCAATTGCTGGCGCAGCGCATCAACGCCACCATCGAACGCGCCATGCACGTGCCTGACATGGCGGTCTACGGCAACGCCCTGGGCCAGGCCCTGGCGCAGGTGGGCGCGGCCACCAAGGCCGCCTGGGCCAGCGGCCACCCGGCGGAGGCCCTGGCCAACGCCGTGCCCTACCTGCAGGCCTTCGGCCACACCGTGCTGGCCTGGATCTGGCTCGACGTGGCGCTGGCCGCGCACGCCGCGCCCGAGAGCGCCGCGCGCACCGGCCGCCTGGGCGCCATGCGCTTCTTCTTCCACTACGAACTGCCGAAGATCGGCGCCTGGCTCGCCGTGGTGAGCCAGCGCGATGCGACCTGCGCGGCGCTGCCGGAAGAGGCGTTCTAGGCTGGCGCGCCGTTCTTGGGCGCGCCAGCGTTCAGCGGTTGGTGCAGACGAAGGACGCCGCGGCGTTCACATCTCCCGCGCCGCGGTACCGTGGCCAGGCGGGGTACTCGCACAGCGGACGCTGGCGCCCGGGCACGCCCACCGTGTCGGTGGTGATCTGGTCCCGCGGCGCCGAGCCCCTTTCCACCCAGTTCTCCAGGGCTGTCAAGGAGTCCCAGGTGGCGTTGAACACCGTGCTCACCGCGTGCCCGTAGCCCGGCACCTCGTAGTACCGCACGAAGTCGTTCACCCGGGCCGCCCCCATCTGCGCCTGCAGACGCTGGTAGTACTGCTCCGTGGCGCGGGCACTCACCAGAACGTCCGACACGCCGTGCGCGAGCAGCAGCTTGCCGCCTCGGGTGGCGAATGCGGTGAGGTCCGTGCCCACGTCGAGCATGGTGCTCAGCGCGCTGAAGCGGGACGCCCATGGGCCGGGGTTCTCCGGGTCCAGCGCCAGCGAATCGAAGGCCGGGTTGCGCGTGACACCGAGCTTGATCACCTGGTCGAGCTGCTTGGTGATGTAAGGCGCACCCGCGGGCACGGGCATGGCCGGCTGCTCGGTGCCCAGGTTGAGGAAGGTCTCGATCGGATGCACCGGCGACGAGCCGGCCGCAGCGCCCAGCGACGCGCCCCAGACGTTGTAGCCCGGGTAGCCGCTGGAGCCGCTGGCCAGGAAGAAGTTGAACCGTGTGGCCGTGTTCATGGTGTTGAGCGCGGCGATCTGCGCGTCGGACAAGCAGGCATCACCGGCCTCGGTGCCGCCGGTGCAGCGCAAGGGGGCGCCGGCGACCTGCGCCACGGCCGGGTCGAAGATGGCGTTGCACTGCGACTGGTGGCTCACCACGCCGTCGGCCACGCCGTCGATCAGGTCGCAGGTTTCCAGCACCGCGCGACGCAGCAGCGCGCGCTTGGCGGGGTTGGGGTAGGCGCCCGGTTGCGCCAGGGCCCGGCTGGCGCGGTGGCCCGCGAGCATGGCCGAGAGCTGGTTCCACGCCGGGTACCAGGCGATGATGCCGTCCCAGTCGCCCGGCCAGCGCTGCGCCAGCGAGAGCGCTTCGCGCCCGCCGGTGGATCCGCCGGCGAAGTACGCCTTCTTCGGCGCGCCCCGTCCGTAGTGCCGGCCGATCAGGAACACGGCCGCGTCGCGCGTCTTCTTGAGCGCCTCGCCACCGAAGTTGCGCTCTGCCTCTGCGTTCAGCAGGAACTGGCCGTCCAGCGACCCCGTGGCATTGGCCTGGTGACCCGAATCGCTGGCGAACGTGGCATAGCCGCGCCCCAGGGTGTGGGCTGGTCGGTCGGTCCCGCCGGCACGTTGCCCGCCACGTTGGGCACCGTGCCATTGAAGCCGCCACCGCCGAACATCATCGCCTTGCCGTTCCAGGCCACGGGCAGCACCACGCGGAAGGTGATGCGCGGGGCCAGCGGATCGACGGGGGCGATGGTGCCGGTGAGTCGGCAGTGCTCGGGTGTGGTGGACGCATTCGATCCCGCGGCCGGCACCACCACCGCCTCGCTGACCTGTGCGCCGCCGGTGGGCAGGCCGATGGCGCCCGCCGGGACGCTCAGCCCCTGCATCTGCGCGCAAGGCAGCGGCCGGGCGCGCGCCTGCTGGGCATGAAGGGCGGTGGCAGGCGCCAGCAGGACCACGAAACAGCTGCTCGCGACGAATCTTTTTCTCATCACTTCTGTCTCCTTCGTTGGGGGTGGAAAGGCCAGGCTTACAGGTCGTTCACGTACATGCGGTTCCAGGTGGGGCTGATGACGAGCTGGTTGATGCAAACGCCGGCAGGCAGCTCGGCGATGAAGCGGATGGTGTGTCCCAGGTCGTCGGGCTGCAGCATGCGCGAGCGCTCCTGCGCGGTGGGCGGCGAAGGCCGCGTGTCCAGGATGGGCGTGGCCACCTCGGCGGGGCACAGGCTGCAGGCGCGGATGCCGTTCACGCCGTCTTCCATGTTGATGGTCTCCGTCATCGCGACCACGGCGTGCTTGCTGCCGTTGTAGGCGGGCCCGGTGAGCTTGGGGTGGTGCACACCGGCCCACGACGACACGTTGATGACCAGGCCGCTGCGTCGTGCGCGCATGGCGGGCAGCACGGCGTGCGTCGTGTAGAAGATGCTGTCCATGTTGGTCGCGATGACCTGGCGCCAGCCCTGCGCGGACTGGTCGCGCCAGAAGCGCTCGGGCGTGTTGGTGCCCGCGCAGTTCACCAGCACGTCCAGGCGGCCGCCGTGGCGCTGCAGCAGTTGCGAGGCCGCGTCCGCCACGGCCTGGGCATCGGTCACGTCCAGCGCCGCCACCTCGGCCAGGCCTCCGGCGGCGCGGATCTGTTCGGCCGCTGCCTCCAGCAAACCTGCGCGTCGCCCGGACAGCACCACCGTGGCGCCACCACCGGCCAGCGCGCGGGCCGCCGCCAGCCCGATGCCGGAGCCGGCCCCGGTGACCCAGGCCACCTGTCCTTGCAGGCCGGCGCTCATGCGGTACCTTCCACGGCGCGCTCGCCCAGTTTCAGCTCATGCGCGTACTGCTCCCAGCCCGACCCCGGAACACGTTCTCCGTCGCGGCTTCGGACCTCGGCCAGACGCTGGCACAACTGCTCGCCGGCGCGGGCCTGGTCGGCGATGTGGATGCCCTGCGTCATGGTGATGTGCGCGGCCTCGAAGCTGCCCGCGCCGGCCAGCAGGATGGTGCGGTTGGGCGCGTCTTCGCAGACCAGGGGAATGAGGGCGGGGCTGACCTGTTCCGGCGTGAGCCGGGCCAGGGCCTCGGGCGGCAGGATGCCGTGCGTCATGCCGGTGGCGGCCGACGGGGCCAGGCAGTTGACGCGGATGTTGCGCTTGTCGCCCTCCAGCGCCAGCGTCTGCATCAGACCCACCAGCGCCATCTTGGCGGCACCGTAGTTGGCCTGGCCGAAGTTGCCGTACAGGCCCGAGGACGAGGTGGTCATGACGATGCGACCGTACTGCTGCTCCTGCATCTGCGGCCACACCGCCTTGGTGGCGTTGACGGCGCCCATGACGTGCACCTCCAGCACCAGGCGGAAGTCCTCCAGCGCCATCTTGGCGAAGGACTTGTCCCGCAGGATGCCCGCGTTGTTGATGAGGATGTCGATGCGGCCCCACGCGCTCATGGCCAGCTCGGCCATGTCCTGCATGTTGCCGGCCCGCGTGACGTCGCCCAGGTGCACCAGGGCCTCGCCGCCCCGGGCGCGGATGTCGGCCACCACGGCCTGCGCACCGGCGCCGCCATCGGGGCCGCCCAGGTCGTTGACGATCACGCGGGCGCCGTGGCGCGCCAGTTCCAGGGCATGGGCGCGGCCCAGGCCACCGCCGGCACCGGTGACGATGGCAACCCGTTCTTGAAGCAGTTTTTTCATGGTGTGTGAAGGTGGTCAGAAGTTGACGGCGTCGGCGCCCTTGAGCGCCAGCAGGGCACGGGCCTCGGCAGGTGTCGCGACCTCGAGGGACAGCTCGTCGAGAACGCGGCGGATCTTGCGCACCTGCTCGGCGCAGCTGCTGGCCAACTGGCCTTTGCCCAGGTAGAGGCTGTCTTCCAGGCCCACGCGCACGTTGCCGCCCATCACCGCGGCCATGGTCAGCAGCGGCATCTGGTGGCGCCCGGCGCCGAGCACGGAGAAGCGGTAGCCGTCACGGCCGAACAGGCGGTCGGCCGTGGTGCGCATGGCGACGAGGTTCTCCGGGTCGGCGCCGAGGCCGCCGAGGATGCCGAAGATGCACTGCAGGAAGATGGGCCCCTCGATCAGGCCTTCGTCGCGGAAGTGCGCCAGCGTGTAGAGGTGGCCCATGTCGTAACACTCGAACTCGAAGCGCGTGCCGCGCTCGCGGCCCAGCACCTGCAGGATGTGTTTGATGTCGGCGAAGGTGTTGCGAAAGATCAGGTCCTCCATGCCTTCGACGTAGGGCTTCTCCCACTCGTGCTGCCAGTTCGCGATCTTTCGCGCCACGGGATGAATGGTGAAATTCATCGACCCCATGTTGAGCGAGCACATCTCGGGCGCCGCCTGCAGGGGGTAGGCCAGGCGCTCGGCCAGCGTCATGCGGGTGCTGCCGCCGGTGGTGATGTTGATGACCGCGTCGGTGGCGGCCTTGATGCGCGGCACGAAGCGGTCGAAGACCTTCGGGTCGGGCGTGGGCCGCCCGTCCGCCGGGTCGCGCGCGTGCAGGTGCAGGATGGCCGCGCCGGCCTCGGCGGCCTCGATGGCCTGCTCGGCGATCTGCTCGGGCGTGATCGCCAGGTAGGGCGACATGGTGGGCGTGTGCACCGAGCCGGTGACCGCGCAGGAGATGATGACTTTGTCGGACATGTGAAGGCTTGTGGGAAGTCTTGTGTGAAGGCTGGTGCGAAGGCTTCCTAGACGGCCAGCCACTGCGCGAGCAGCGCCGGATCGGATTGCAGTTGGGGGGGCGTGCCCTCGAACACGATGCGGCCATGGCCCATCACGCAGACGCGGTCCGACACCTTGAGCGCGATGGCCAGCTTCTGCTCGACCAGGACCACGGACACGCCCTGCGTCCGCATGTCGCGGATGCACTCGGCGACCTGCGCCACGATCATGGGCGCCAGCCCTTCGGTGGGCTCGTCGATCAGGATGACCCGCGGGTTGCCCAGCAGGGAGCGGCAGATCGTGAGCATCTGCTGCTCGCCGCCGGACAGGCTGCCCGCCCGGGTGTGTCGCCGCTCCTTGAGTCGGGGGAAGTAGTCGAACATCTGCTGCAGGGTCCAGCGCGGGGCGCCGGGTGCCGGGGGCTGTTCGCCCATGCGCAGGTTTTCGTCCACGGTGAGGTTGGCGAAGACCTCGCGCTCTTCGGGCACATAGGCCAGGCCCGCACGGCAGATGCGGCTGGGCGGGGAGCCGGCCAGCTCGCGGCCGGCCAGGCGCACGCTGCCCCGGCTGGGCGGCACCAGCCCCATCAGGGCCTTGAGCGTGGTGGAGCGGCCCGAGCCGTTGCGTCCGAGCAGGCTGAGCACCTCGCCCTGGCCGACGCGCAGGCCCACGCCTTGCAGGATGTGGCTCTTGCCGTAGAAGGCGTGCAGGTCGTGCACCTCGAGCAGGTCCGTCATGCCGCCACCTCCTCGCCCAGGTAGGCCTCGCGCACGCCCCGGTGCTGGCGGATCTCGTCCGGCGTTCCGGTGGCGATGACCTCGCCATACACCAGCACGCTGATGCGGTCGGCCAGCTTGAACACCACGTCCATGTCGTGCTCCACGATCAGCAGCGCACGGCCGGCGGTGACCTCGCGGATCAGGTTCAAGGTGTACTCGGTCTCCTCACTCGACATGCCCGCCATGGGCTCGTCGAGCAGGATGAGCTGAGGATCGGGAGGCCACGGTCATCGCGATCTCCAGCGAGCGCTGCTCGGAATAGCTGAGTTCTCCGGCCAGGCCAGTGGCGCGCGTGTGCAGGCGCACCTGTTCGAGCAGCCGGTCCGTTGCTTCGCGCAGGCCGGGCAATCGCTCGACGCGGCGCCAGAACGCCGTGGGCTGCGGCTGCTGGCGCATCACCGCCAGGCGCACGTTCTCGAACACCGTCAGCCTGGGGAAGATGTTGGTGATCTGGAACGAGCGCGCCAGACCCAGGCGGTTTACGCGCTGGGGCGACCAGCCGGTGATGTCGCGCCCCTGGAAGGCCACCGTGCCCGCGCTGGCGGCCAGGTTGCCCGAGATCAGGTGGAACAGGGTGGACTTGCCGGCGCCGTTGGGGCCGATGAGGGCGCGGCGCTCGCCCGGCGCCACCTCGAGGTCGACGCCGCGAATGATCTGCGTGTCGCCAAACGACTTGCACAGCGCCTTGAGTTGCAGGATGGGCTCGGTCATGCGGCGTCCTCCGGGGTGCGCAGGCGTTTGTGCGAGAAAGCCAGCAGGCCGCCGCCCAGGGCCATCAGGCCCAGCGGCCAGGCCCAGGTGGCCACGCTGGTCACGTCCCAGGTGGCATCGAGCAGGTTCACGGGCGGCCAGCCCTGTGCCTGGGCGGCCAGGGTGCGGTAGTCCTGCGAGCACAGGCGCTGCAGCAGCTCGACGAGGAACACCGCGCCAGCGGCCAGCAGCAGGGCCGCCAGCAGCCAGGCCAGCAGCAGGGGCAGGGCCCGCGCAGCGCCCAGGCGCCGCACGCGCGACACCGCCAGGCCGCCCAGGCCGACCAGGCCTTGCGGCATGAACATCATCACCAGCACGAACAGCACGCCCTGGTAGAGCAGCCAGGCCTGGGTGGTGTCGGACACGGCATAGCCGAAGAAGCTCATGAGCGCGGCACCCAGCGCGGGCCCCAGGAACACGCCGACGCCACCGATGTAGCTGTTGAGCACCACGCTGGCCGACACGGCGGGGTCGAACACCACGTAGTTGGCCGCCTCGTTGGCGAGCACCTGCAGTGCGCCCGCCAGGCCCGAGAAGAGGCCGGAGATGGCGAAGGCCGATACGCTGAGACGGTGCACGTCGTAGCCCAGGAAGCGCAGGCGGTGGCTGTTCTCGCGCAGGCCCAGCGTCAGGCGCCCGGCCGGCGTGCGCGTGTGGAAGTGCAGCAGCAGCAGCGAGATCAGCACCCAGACCAGCGTGAGGTAGTACACCTGCGTGGTCGAGCCGAAATTCAGGCCCCAGGCCGGCATGCGCATGGTGGAGATGCCCGATTCACCACCGAACAGGCCCTTGAGCTGCGGTGCCAGCGAATGCAGCAACTCCGCGATGGCCAGGGTGATCATGGCGAAGGCCGTGCCGCTGCGCTGGGTGGCGAACCAGCCGGCCACCACGCCGAAGGCCAGGCCCGCACCGGCGCCCACGAGTGGCATCAGGGGCGTGGGCAACAGCCCGGCGCCACCCAACGCGTTCATGCCATGAACGGTGGCAAACGCGCCCACGCCGAAGTACGCGGCATGACCGAAGGAGAGCATGCCGGCGCGCCCGGCGAGCAGACCGTAGGCGCTGGCGAACAGGGCAGCGATCAGCATCTGCACGGCGGCGTTGAGCAGCCCGGCCGACAGCAGGAACGGCAACACCGCGAGCAGGGCCACGCCGCCCGACAGGAGGGAGATGGAGGTGCGCATGGGAAGGATCAGCTCTTGTCGCCCAGCAGGCCCTGGGGCCGCAACAGCAGGACGAGCAACATCAAGGCAAATGGCAGCGTGGACGCCAGGCTGGACAGCTTGAGCGTGAGCAAGCCGCCCACGCCTTCGGCCCAGGCCCGCGCACCCAACAGGCCCAGCAGGTCGGCCAGGCTGTGGTCGATGCCCACGGCCAGCGAAGTGAGCAGGCCGATCAGCAGGGACGCCAGCATGGCCCCCGCCAGCGAGCCCAGGCCGCCGACCACCACCACCACGAAGACCATCACGCCGATCTCCAGCGCCATGTTCGGGCTGGTGGTGTAGAAGGCGCCGGCAATGGCGCCGGCCAGCCCCGCCAGCGCCGCGCCGACGCCGACCACGCCCATGAACACGAACTGCACGTTGTGTCCCAGGGCCTCCACCATGCGCGGCCGGTAGATGGCCGAGCGCACGATGATGCCGACGCGGGTGCGCGCGTGAGCAGCAGATAGAGCAGCGCGAACATCGCCAGGGCCACGCCCCCCATCAGCAGCCGGTACAGGGGGTACTGCTGCCCGCCGAGCGAAAAGGCCGAACCGTCGAGTGCTGCGGGCACCTGGTAGTTCACCGGAAAGTTGCCGAACAGCAGCTTGATCGACTCGGCCACGATGAACGACAGCCCGAAGGTGAGCAGCAGTTCATGCGCGTGGCCATGGTGGTGGACACGCCGCAGGAAGAAGCGCTCCACCACCGCGCCCACGCCGCCGGCCAGCCAGCATGGCCACCACGACCGCCGCGCCAAAGCCCAGCACGCCCTGCAGCGTGTAGGCGAAGTAGGCGCCGAGCATGTAGAACGAGGCGTGGGCGAAGTTCAGCACCCCCATCATTCCGAACACCAGCGTCAGCCCCGCCGACACCATGAACAGCAGCAGACCGTAGATGACGCCGTTGAGCAGCGAGAACAGCAGGGTGTCCATGGCTCAGGACGGGCGCTGCATCTTGCAGCTGGCCTGCACGGGCATGGCGGCGTCTTCGGCGCTGAACACCTTCACCGGCTTGAAGCCCATGTCCGTGCCGTCCACCTTGTAGCGGGCGTCGCGGGTCACGGTGGACACCACCAGCGGCATCAGGATCTGGTGGTCCGCCGCGCGCATGCTGGCCTCGCCCATGGGGGTCTTCACGCGCGCGGTCTCCATCGCGCGGGCGAAGGCGTTCACGTTGAGCTTGCCGCCCTCGGGCTTGGTGCGCCGCAGGGCATCGGCCACCATGTCCAGGCCGAACGCCGTCTGCGGTTCGACGAACACGGGCGGGCGGCCCAGCTTGGCCGAGAAGTCGGCCACGAAGCGCTCGCCGTCGGCGCCACCCGCTTCGCCGTTGAAGGCGTGCACGATGTAGTGCCCCAGGGCCGTGTCACCGGCGTTGCTGATGTTGCCCGGCTGATCCAGGAAGACGGTGCCGAACGTGGCCTTGAGGCCGGCGCCCTTGGCCGCCTTCATCATCAGCAGCAGGTCGTTGGACCAGTTGCCGGTGAGCACGGTCTCGGCACCGGAGCTGCCGATCTTGGCGATGTAGGGCGCGAAGTCCTGGATCTTGTTGGTGTCGTGCAGCGTCTTCTCCACCACCTGATAGCCGCCCGCCGCCGCGTTCTGGACGATAGCGGCCTCCATGTCCTGGCCCCAGGAGTAGTTCTGGTTGATGGCATAGACCTTGCCCAGTGCGTTGGCCTCTTTCATGCCTTTGACCAGCACCTTGGTGCGCACCTGCGCGTTGGGCGCCACGCGGAAGTGGTGGAAGTTGCACTTTTCACCCGTCAGCTCCAGGGCCTCGGCGCCGACGTTGATGTAGACGATTTCCTTGCCCGGGTTGCGCAGGTTGTGCTTGCGCACGTCTTCGGTGATCTGCCCGCCGATGGCCGACGAGGCCCCCTGCACGACGATTTGCACGCCGTCGGCGATGGCGGCCTTGAGCTTGTCCGACGCGCCGGCGGGCCCGCCCTGGTTGTCGTACTCGACGAGCTGCACCGGTTGGCCGTTCCAGCCGCCGGCCGCGTTCATCTTGTCGATGGCGAAGCGCACGCCCGCGCGGAAGGTCTGACCCGTGGAGGCTTGTGGACCCGAGAGGGTTTCCAGCAGGCCGATCTTCACCGGGTCGGCGTGCGCGGCCGGGCGATCAGCAGGGCCGCGGGGAGGGCGGCGAGGCGAAATAGACTCATGGTTTGTCTCCTGTTGTGGATGGGGGGTCAGGAGGTACTCGACGTTGCCGTCCACGCTGATCACCTGACCGGTCAGGTTGCGCGCGCCCGGCGAACTCAGGAACAGCGCCGTGGCCGCGACGTCGTCGGCGGTGACCATGCGGCGCAGGGAAATCTTGTCCAGGTACTGCTGGCGCATCGCTTGCGGGCTGATGTCCAGCGCGCTGGCGCGTGCCGCGATGACGCCGTCCATGCGGGCGCCCTCGACCACGCCGGAGCAGGATGGCGTTGACTCGCACGCCCTGCGGTCCGAGCTCGATGGCCAACGAACTGGGTCATGCCCACGATGGCCCACTTGCTGGCGGCGTAGGGCGTGCGGTAGGCATAGCCGAGGCGGCCCGCGACCGAGCCCATGGCGATGAGGCTCGGGTTCGCCCCGAGGCCTTGAGCAAGGGCACCGCGCGGCGGGCGAAATGGAACTGGCTGTCCAGGTTGACGGCCAGCGTGCGCTCCCAGGCCGCGGCGTCGATGTCCTCGATGGCGGCGGTGGGGCCGGCAATGCCGGCGTTGTTGACCAGCACGTCCAGCCCGCCCAGGTGGTGGCGCACGCCCTCGAACACAGCGTCCACGTCGGCGGGGACCGACGCATCGGCCGGCGTACCGGTGAGGCCCGGGCTCTCGGTGAGCAGCCGGTCCAGGGCCAGGCGGTCGATGTCGCAGACGTGCACCTGAGCGCCCGCGGCATGGAAAGCGCGTGCGATGGCGGCGCCGATGCCACCGGCCCCGGCGGTGATCAGCACGCGAAGGCCGGGGGCAGGGCGGAGGGAATCGTGAAGGGCCATGGGTCGGTCGGTGTGCAAGCTGCGGGCAGTGTCTGCAATGCATCCGTCACGAGCCATGTTCTTTGTGCACACAATTCGAGCCCTGTTTGTGTGACGACCTCACATAAGGCGCCCCCTTTCGGGCCATCGGCCTCTGGTACCCTTGCCGCCCAACGCAGGAGGCGCCTTGGACATCCCCCCCTCGATCGCGCAGACCTTGATTGAGTTGCTGCACCGCGCCGCGCCCGCCGAGGACTTCGCCCAACAGTTGGCCCAGGTCGAGGCCTTGCCGGCCGTCAGGCCGACAAGGCCAGCCTGGTGGAGACGGTGCGCATGGCCATGGCCGTGCACAACCGCATCGAGGTGCTGCAGCAACGCGAGCAGGGCATGGTGGCCCTGATGGAGTCGGCCCAGGACCTCTCCGAGCAACTGGAACAGGGCAAGCTGCTCGATGCCATGGTAGCCAGGACGCGGCGCCTGCTGGGCGCCGACATGGCCTGGCTGTCCGAGCTGGACGAGGCGCGTGGGTGTTCCAGGCCCTGGCCGCCGAAGGCGGACTGACGGGCAGTTCGGTGGCCATGAACATCCGCAGCGACCGAGGCGTGGCCAGCGTGGTGATGGCCACCCGCATGCCCTTCACCACACCCGACTACCTGCACGACACGCGCTTCAGCCACGACCCGCGCTTCGACGACATCTTCCGCGCCGAGGGCATCTGTGCCCTGGTGGGCGTGCCGCTGATCTGGCAGGACGAGGTGATCGGCCTGCTGTTCGCCGCGGACCGCTACCCGCGGGTCCACACCACGCAGAACATTGCGATCCTGCGCGCGCTGGCCGCCCACGGCGCGCTGGCCCTGAAGAACGCGCGCGACTTCAAGCGCGTCAACCTGGCGCTGGCCAGGGCGGACGAGGCCCGGTCCGAACTGGAGCGCCACATCCGGGGCGTTCAGGCCGCCGCCGACGCGCACGAGGAGATCACCCTGTTGCTGGCCCGGGGCGCTTCGCTGGCGACGCTGTGTCAGGCGGTGGCGGGCCTGTTGGGCGGCGGCCTGCTGGTGCTGGACGAGGTCAACCAGGTCATCAGCCAGGGCGTGGCCGAGGGCTACGCGGGCACCGGCGCGCAAGGCTATCGGCCCCATGGCGAACACAGCGCCGACCTGGCCCGGGCCCTTCGCCAGGCGCGCCTGTCCGGGCGTTCGGCCCAGGCCTACGAAGCCGGCGGGGAAATCTGCCGCGTCATGCCGGTGATCGGGGGCGACGACGCGCTGGGCGCCATCGTCCTGTTTCACCAGCAGCCCCTGGAAGAGGTGGCCGAGCGCACCTTCGAGCGCAGCTCGAGCGTGATCGGGATCGTGCTGCTGTCGCAGGAACGCCAGGAGGCCAGCAGCCACCGCGACATGTCGGCCCTGATGCGCGCCCTGGTGTCGCCGCGGCAGGACGAGCTGGCCCTGCTGGGCAACCGGGCCGAGCGCTTTGGACTGGACCTCACCCAGCCCCTGTCGCTCATGATGATCGAGCTCAATGGGCCTAGTGCCGGCTTCGTGTCCCGGCGACTGCTGCAGATCCCCGGGGTGAAACCCTGCCTTATCGACGACATCGACGGCACCGTGGTCGTCGTATGCAGCACCCTTCGCGCTCAGGAGGTGCGCCAGGCCCTGGCGCTGTGGATACGACGGGAAGTGGGCAAGGCCTACCGCGGCGTGCTGTCGCGCCCCATGAACTCACCGGCCGAGCTGCCCGCGGTGTTTGCGACGATCCAACGATCGATGGGCGTTTTGCGCCGCCTGGGCTTGCAGGACCAGCTCATCGGCCAGAACGAACTGGCGCTGTATTCCACGTTGTTCGAGACCCACGACGCCAGCAGCCTGGAGCAGTTCCTCGATGCCAGCATCGGCCCCCCTGATCCAGCACGACCGCAAGCGCCAGACGGCCCTCACCGACACCCTGCTGTGCTTCTTCGACTGCAACCAGAACGCCAGAACCACGGCGCAGCGGCTCGGCATCCACGTCAACACGGTGCGCCAGCGCCTGAGCACCATCGAAGGGCTGCTGGGCCACCTGGGCCAGGCCTCGCGGGCGCTCGAGGTGCACGTGGCGCTGCGGCTGTGGAGCCTGCGGTCCTGAAGGGGCGGGATGCGCCACTGATGTGACACACGGGCGCCGGCCCCGGGGCCACAATGGCCGTTTTCGACGGTTCAGACCCAACACACACGAGGCAGACAAGACATGACCCGCACCATCTCCCAACTCTTCGACCTCAAGGGCAAGACCGCCCTCATCACCGGCGGCTCGCGCGGCCTGGGCCTGCAGATGGCGCACGCGCTGGGCGAGGCCGGCGCGCGCGTGCTGATCAGCTCGCGCAAGCAGGCCGACCTGGAGGAGGCCACGGCCGAGCTCAAGGCCGCCGGCATCGACGCGCAATGGATCGCCGCCGACGGCCAGAGCGAGGAGGAATGCCGCCGGCTGGTGGACGAGACGATGAAGCGCCTGGGCCGCATCGACATCCTGGTGAACAACGCGGGTGCGGCCTGGGGCGCGGCGGCCGAGGAGCACCCGGTGGAGGCCTGGGACAAGGTGATGGACCCTCAACGTGCGCAGCTACTTCATCCTGAGCCAGGAGGTGGCGCGCCGCAGCATGATCCCGAACAAGGGCGGCAGCATCATCAACACCGCCTCCATCGCCGGCCTGGGCGGCAACCCGCGGGGCATGAAGACCATCGCCTACAACACCTCCAAGGGCGCGGTCATCAACTTCACGCGCGCACTGGCCGCTGAATGGGGCGACCATGGCATCCGCGTCAACGCCATCTGCCCGGGCTTCTTCCCGAGCAAGATGACGCAGGGCACGCTGAAAGCCATGGGCGAGGAGAAGCTGGCCGCGCACGCACCGCTGGGCCGCCTGGGCGACGACGAGGACCTGAAAGGCCTGACGCTGCTGTACGCCAGCGACGCCGGCAAGCACATCACCGGCCAGTGGCTGGCGGTGGACGGTGGCGTCTCCATCATCACCGGAGGCTGAACGCTTGGAGTTTTCCGTTCGCATCCCCCTTCGTCGATCTGCTCGGCTTTCGCCTCACCCGCATGGACGGCGGCGAGGCAGAGATCACCTACGAGCCGATTCCCGAGCACCTGAACTCCTTCGACGTGGTGCACGGCGGCGCCAGCATGACCCTGCTGGACGTGGTGATGGCGCACGCCGCGCGTTCGGTGCAGACCGACATGGGCTGCATCACCATCGAGATGAAGACCAGCTTCATGCGCGCCGCCAAGGGCCCGCTGGTGGCACGCGGCAAGCTGCTGCACCGCACCGCCACCCTGGCCTTCACCGAGGCCAGCGTGTTCGACGCCGCCGGCAAGCTGTGCAGCCACGCCACCGGCACCTTCAAGTTCGTGCCGCGCCTGCCCACGGGGCCGGGTTCCGTGCACACCCTCAACCGCATCTCAACCGACTGAACTCCGGGAGACACACCATGCCCACCAACCGCCAGATCCTGCTCGACAACCGCCCCAAGGCCGAGGCCACGGTCGACAACTTCAAGCTCGTGAGCAGCGAGACGCCGGCCCTCAAGGACGGCCAGGTGCTCGTGCGCCACCACTTCCTCAGCCTCGACCCGTACATGCGCGGCCGCATGAACGACAGCAAGAGCTACGCGGCCTCGCAGCCCCTGGGCGAGGTGATGATCGGCGGCACCGTGGGCGAGGTGGCCGAGTCGAAGAACCCCAAGTACGCCGTGGGCGACAAGGTGGTGGGCATGGGTGGCTGGCAGGAGTACAGCGTGGTCGACGCCGAGCAGCCCGGCGCGCTGCGCAAGGTGGACACCACCCACGTGCCGCTGAGCCACTACCTGGGCGCCGTCGGCATGCCCGGCGTCACCGCCTGGTACGGCCTGGTGAAGATCATCAACCCCAAGGCCGGCGACACGGTGGTGGTGAGCGCGGCCACGGGTGCCGTGGGCAGCGCCTTCGGCGCGCTGGCCAAGGCGCGCGCGGCTGCCGCGCGGTGGGCATTGCCGGCGGGCCGGAGAAGTGCAAGTACGCGGTGGAAGAACTGGGCTTCGACGCCTGCATCGACTACCGCCAGCACAAGGACATGTACTCGCTGGCCAAGGCGCTCAAGGAGGCCTGCCCGAACGGCATCGACGGCTACTTCGAAAACGTCGGCGGCATGATCCTGGACGCCGTGCTGCTGCGCATGAACGCCTTCGGCCGCATCGCCGTGTGCGGCATGATCGCCGGCTACGATGGCCAGCCGCTGCCGCTGGCCAACCCGGCGCTGATTCTGGTGAACCGCCTCAAGGTGGAAGGCTTCATCGTGAGCGAGCACATGGAGGTGTGGCCCGAGGCGCTGAAGGAGTTGGGCACGCTGGTGGGTACCGGCAAGCTGCGCCCGCGCGAAACCGTGGCGCAGGGCATTGCGGCGGCGCCCGAGGCTTTCCTGGGGCTGCTCAAAGGCAAGAACTTCGGCAAACAGCTCGTCAAACTCGTGTAACCCCCCGCGCCGCCTGCGGCGTCACCCCCAGGGGCGCCACCTGCGGCCCGGCAAAGCCGGTTCCGCGGTGGCTCTGGACAGGAGATTTGCAATGGCGGAAACGCATGAGGTCTTCAACCAGCCTGCGCCGCTGGTGGACGTGAACCTCTTCGAGACCAACCGCGCCCTGCAGGCCGCGCTGGCCTTCAACGCGCCGGGCTTGGACACCAGCGGGTTGCGCGCGCTCGGCGCCACCGTGGGCAGCGCGGCGATGCAGACCCACGCGCGCCTGGCCAACGTATTCACGCCGCAGCTCAAGACGCACAGCCGAGTCGGCGAGCGCATCGACCAGGTGGAGTTCCACCCCAGCTACCACGCGCTGATGCGCGAGGCCGTGGGCGCGGGGCTTCACGGCCACGCCTTCGCGCCCGAAGAAACCGCCAGCGGCACCGCCCACCTGCGCCGCGCCGCCGGCTTCATGCTCTTCACCGAACTCGAGCCCTCGGTGCTGTGCCCCATCTCCATGAGCTACGCGGTCACGCCCGCGCTGCAGGGCAACGCCGCCATCTACCGCGACTGGGCGCCGCAACTCACCAGCCGCGTGTACGACCCCACGCTCAGACTGTGGCGCGACAAGCCCGGCGCCACCATGGGCATGGGCATGACGGAGAAGCAGGGCGGATCGGACGTGCGCGCCAACACCACGCGCGCCGAGCCCGCCGGGCAGGACGACTGGGGCCAGCGCTTCACGGTGACCGGCCACAAGTGGTTCTTCTCCGCGCCCATGTGCGACGCCTTCCTCATCCTCGCGCAGACGGCCAGCGGCCTGAGCTGCCTGTTCCTGCCGCGTGTGCTGCCCAATGGCGGCGTCAACGCCATCCACATCCAGCGCCTGAAGGACAAACTGGGCAACAAGGCCAACGCCAGCTCCGAGGTGGAGTTCCACGGCGCCACCGCCTGGCTGGTGGGCGAGGAGGGGCGCGGCGTGCCGCAGATCCTGGCCATGGGCACCATGACGCGCCTGGACTGCGCCCTGGGCACCAGCGGGCTGATGCGCCAGGCCCTGTCCATCGCGCTGAACCACACCACGCAGCGCAAGGCCTTTGGCAAGTACCTCATCGACCAGCCGCTGATGAAGAACGTGCTGGCCGACCTCGCGCTCGAATCCGAGGCGTCCACCGCGCTGGCCCTGCGCCTGGCGCGCGCCTTCGACCGCCAGCACGACCCGCACGAGCAGGTAATGGCCCGTCTGCTGACGCCCGTGGCCAAGTTCTGGATCTGCAAGCGCGGCAGCCACTTCGCGCAGGAGGCGATGGAGTGCCTGGGCGGCAACGGCTACGTGGAAGAGGGCGGCGAGGGCATCATGGCCCGCATCTACCGCGAGATGCCGCTCAACTCCATTTGGGAAGGCGCCGGCAACATCATGGCCCTGGACCTGCTCGCGCGATCCGAAAAGCCGACGCCGCCGCCGCGCTGGCGCAGGAGCTGGCGCCCGCCAAAGGCCAGCACGCCGCGCTGGACCACGGCCGCGCGCCTGCCGTTGCGCGTGGAGGAAATGGCCTCCGAGATGGAGGCGCCGCCTGGCGCAGGACGTGGCGCTGGCCGTGCAAGCCGCGCTGCTCGGGACAGACCGCGCCAGCCGAGGTCTTCAACGCCTTCTGCGATTCGCGCCTGGGTGGGCAAACTGGGGACATAGCTTCGGCTCGCTGTCCTGCGGCGCCGACGTGGACGCCATCATCGCGCGGGCCATGCCGCGCTGAAACGATGAACGAGCCCACGGCCATGCACGCCACCACCATGCACGACCTGATCCTCCACCACTACCCCATGTCGCCGTTCGCCGAGAAGGCGCGCCTCATGCTGGGCCACAAGGCCTGGTCTGGCACAGCGTGCACATTCCGGCCGTCATGCCCAAGCCCGACGTGGTAGCCCTCACCGGCGGCTACCGCAAGACCCCGCTGCTGCAGATCGGTGCCGGATCTACCGCGACACCGCGCTCATTGCCGACGTGCTGGAACACCGCGAGCCCGAGCCGCCGCTGTTTCCGGTGCACGCGCGCGGGCTTCTCGCGCGCCGTCGCGCAGTGGGCCGATTCGTCATTGTTCTGGGCCTCCATGGGGTATACGCTCAGTCCCAAGGGAGCGGCCAAGATGTTCGCCGGCCTGCCACCCGGCGAGGACAGGCCTTTGCCGCCGACCGCGCCACCATGCGCCAGAACATGACGCTGCTGCGCCCGTCCGACGCCACCAGCGCCTACCGCAGCTACCTGCGCCGCCTGGCCAACATGCTTGACGACCAACCCCTACCTGCTGGGCGAGGTGCCCTGCATCGCCGACTTCGCGGCCTACCACCCGCGCTGTGGTTCACGCGCAAGCTCAACCCGGGCCTGACTGACATCCTCGACGCCACGCCCGACGTGCTGGAGTGGATGGACCGCCTGGCTGCCATCGGCCACGGGCGCAGCGATCGCATGAGCAGCACCGACGCCGTGGGCAACGGCGCACGCGGCCACGCCCGAGGCGATCAAGGCCGAGGATGTGTTCCAGGACGACCACGGCATCCCCCTGGGCAGCCGAGGACCATCGCCGCCGAGGCCTTTGGCACCGAAACCAGCGAGGGCGTGCTGCGCGCGGCCACGCGCACGCGCTACACCATCGAACGACACGACGATCGCGCGGGCACGGTGCACGTGCACTTCCCGCGCGTGGGCTACAGTGCTGCGCGAGGTGAGGGCTTGATCGCCTGGCGCTGCCCGCACTTCGATGACCTGTCCGCGCGCGAGGTTCTGTGAACGATGCGCCTGCGCAGCGAGGTGTTCGTGATCGAACAACCGTGTCTACCTGGACGCCGATGGCGCCGACCCCGCCTGCTGGCACCTGCTGGGTGAGGGCGGCGAACTGCAGGCCTACGCGCGCCTGGTGCCGGCGGGCCTGAAGTTCGCCGAGGCCAGCTATCGGCCGCGTGGTCTGCGACCCGTCCACGCGCGGCACCGGCCTGGGCCACGCGCTCATGCGCGAGGCGGTGGAGCGCGTTCGCGCGCTGTGGGGGGCCGGGGCCCATCCGCATCGGCGCGCAGGCGCACCTGGAAGGCTTCTATCGGCAGCACGGCTTCGTGCCCGACAGTGCACCCTACGACGAGGACGGCATTCCCCACATCGAGATGCTGCGTCCCTGACCACGCACCAGACCCATCACAGAGGAGACGACACATGATCCAGAACTTCGAGGGCACGACGGCGGTGCTCACCGGCGCGGGCTCGGGCTTCTGCCTCGAGTGCGCGCGCATAGGCGCGCAGCGCGGCATGAGACCTCGTGCTGGTGGACGTGCAGGCCGACGCGCGCTGGAGCGCGCCGAGGCCGAGATGAAGGCGGCCGGCGCGACCGTGATGGCACGCCGTGTGGACGTGTCCGGACGCGCGGCACATGGAGTCGCTGGCCGAGGAGGTGTACCGCCTCTTCGGCGCGCCGCATTTCGTCTTCAACAACGCGGGCGTGGGCTCGTCGGGGCTGATCTGGGAGAACTCCGTGCGCGACTGGCAGTGGTGTGCTGGGCGTGAACGTGTGGGGCGTGGTGCACGGCGTGCGCCTGTTCACGCCCACGATGCTGGACGCCGCCAAGGCCGACCCGGCGTGGCGCGGCCACATCGTCAACACCGCCAGCATGGCGGGCTTGCTCACGCCGCCCAACATGGGCATCTACAACGTGAGCAAGCACGCGGTGGTGGCCTTCACCGAAAACGCTCTACCAGGACCTGCGCCTGGTCACCGACCAGATCGGCGCCAGCGTGCTGTGCCCGTACTTCGTGCCCACCGGCATCAACCAGAGCCACCGCAACAAGCCGGCCGAGATGGCCGACGAACAGCTGACCCGGGCCCAGGTCATCGGCCAGGCCATGAGCGACAAGGCCGTGGGCTCGGGCAAGGTCACGGCGGGCGAGGTGGCGCACAAGGTGTTCGAGTCCATCGAGGCCGACCGCTTCTATGTGTTCAGCCACCCCAAGGCGCTGGGCAACGTGCGCTCGCGGATGGAGGCGATCGTGAACGTGCAGAACCCGCCGGACCCCTTCATGGAGCGGCCGGAGGTGGGCGAGCAATTGCGCGCGGCCCTGCGGGGCGCTTGAGGCGCCATGGACTCGCCGGCCGAGCGCGGGCACTGCCTGTTCACCACCGCCATCGGCACCTGCGGCATCGCCTGGGGGCCGGCGGGCATCGTGGCCGTGCAGCTGCCGGACGCGGGCCACGAGGCCACGCGCCAGCGCCTGTTGCGCAACGCGGGCGAGGACTTGCCGGCCGCCGAGCCTGCGCCGCACGTGCAGGCGGCCATCGCGGGTGTGCAGGCCCTGATGGCCGGCGAACGGCGTGACCTGCTGGAGGTGGCGCTGGACATGGGCCGCGTGAGCGACTTTCACCAGCGCGTCTACCACTTCGCGCGCCGCATCCCACCCGGCCAGACGCGCACCTACGGCGAAGTGGCCCAGGCCCTGGGTGACCCGCAACTGGCGCGCGCGGTGGGGCAGGCGATGGGCGCCAACCCCTTCGCACCCATCGTGCCCTGCCACCGCGTGATGGCGGCGGGCGGCAAGCCTGGCGGGTTCTCGGCGCGCGGCGGCGCGGTGACCAAGCTGCGCATGCTGGGCATCGAAGGCGCGCTGGCGCCGGACCTGTTCGGGCCGCCCGGGGCTTAGCTGTTTGCCAGCTTCTCCGCCAGCGCCCGCGCCGACAGCGGCGCGCAGCCCTCGGCCTTGTTGCTGATGGTCACGTAGGCGTTCTGCCCCGCGCCGGTGATGCCGCGCACCGTGCGCACGATGAGCTCGCGCGTGTCCTCGTCGACGTCGTGGATGCGGTCGTAGGGCGCGTACTCGCGCTGCGCGTCTTCGTAGCCGAAGGCGCCGTGCAAGGGGTTGAGGTTCCAGCGGCACACCAGCGGGCTGGGCCACAGGGCGCGCAGCAGCGGCAACTGGTCGGCCATGCGCGGCATCTTGGCGTGCAGGCCCAGGCAGTAGGTGGCACCGGTCTCGCGCAGCACTTCGGCCAGGGCGGGCGCGATGCCCGGGGCGAGCCACTCGGGGTCGCGCACCTCCACGGCCACCACGCCATCGGGCGTGGCGCCGCGCACGTCCGGCAGGGCCTTGAGCATGGCGCGCAGGCGGTCCAGCAACAGCGGCAGGCGCTGCAATTGCATGAAGGGCAGGGGGCTCAACTGGAACACCAGCGCTCCGACCTTGTGGCCCAAACCGGCGAGGGCGGGCTCGATGAATTCCTGCACCGCGACGCTGGGGTCGAGGAACAGCGGGTTGGGCTGGCGGCCCTTGCCGTCCTCGCTGCGGATCTGAGCGTCGCACACCAGCGCGGGGGCCTTCACGACGAAGCGGAAGTCGGCCGGCACCTGCTCGGCGTAGCGGCGGAACTGCACGTCGGTGAGGGCGCGGTAGAAGCGCGGTCGATGCACACCGTTCGCAACAAGGGGTGCTGGCCGTAGGCGGTGAGGCCCTGTTTGGAGAGCGTGGCGTCGGGGTACTCGCGGTCCACACCAGGCCGGCCCAGCCGGGGTAGGTCCACGAGGAGGTGCCCAGGCGCAGGCGTGGCGGCAGGGTGGCGGCGAGGGCGCAAGGCGTCGTCGTGCTCTGAGGGTTTCACGCCGGTGCGGGGGCGGCTGCGCGGCGCTGGGGCCTCTGCCGGTGATGGCGCGGGGGAAGGTGGAGGAGGGGGCGGTGGTCCGCCGAACAGGTCGTCCTGCATCGCGCGCGTCAACCCGCGTGGAAGCGCCGCCGGTACTCGCCAGGCGTGAGGCCCACGATGCGGGCGAACACCTTGCGGAACGCGCCCGCGTCGCTGTAGCCCACGTCCCAGGCGATGCGGTCCACCGGCAGGCGGCCGAACTGCAGCATCTCGCGCGCCTTGCCCACGCGCAGGCGCTGGCAGTACTCGGTGGTGGTCATGCCGGTGGCCTTCTGGAAGCGGCGCAGGAAGGTGCGCTCCTCCAGCCCGGCGCGCGCGACCAGCGTGGGCAGGGCGATGTCCTTCGCGTCGGTGGCCTGCAGCCAGTGCTGCACCTTGAGCACGGCCGCGTCGCCGTGCCGCAGCCGGGGCGAGAAGGCGCTGTAGTAGCGCTGCTCGCGCCCGGGCGGATCGACCAGCAGCGAGCGCGCCGTCTCCACCATCACCGTGGCGCCCAGGGTGCGGTCGATCAGGCGCATACCCAGGTCCGTCCAGGCCATGGCGCCGCCGGCGGTGAGGATGTCGCCGTCGTCGACGATGAGCTGGTCGGTGTCGAGCTGCACGCCGGGGAAGCGGTCCTGGAAGGGCTCGGCGTAGCGCCAGTGAGTGGTGATGGTGCGTCCGGCCAGCAGGCCGGTTTCG
>JANPZW010000010.1 GCA_024707385.1 Cellvibrionaceae bacterium
TAGTTGACGCCTTTGATTTTAAACGGTGTGGCAAGGCACGCGGAGGCGGTGCTACCCATGGTTTGGGTGACGCGGTAGGGGCCTGCTTTCTTAACCCCTTTGCTGCGCATGATGTCGGCGGATTCTACGACGCTTTTTGTGGATGCGCCGCCCGAGCCGATGATAATACCGGCGCGCTCATTGGATACTTCGGCTTCGCTGAGGCCAGAGTCTTTAATGGCGTTTTGCATGGCGACATAGGCAAAGCCAGCAGCATCGCCCATGAATCTAAGGCTCTTGCGATCGATGTGTTCGGCGAGATCAATATCTACCGACCCCGACACCAAGCTGCGAAAGCCTTGTTCTTCGTAGCTCGGATTGTATTTGACTCCTGATCTGCCCGTTTTAAGGGCTTCCAACACCGTAGCGATATCGTTGCCTAAACAGGACACTATCCCCATTCCGGTAACAACAACACGTTTCATACACAACCTCTTGTAACAGGAATATCAGAACTGGATGGGGTTTTCGAAGGTGCCAATCGTTGATGCGCCTTTTAAACGAAAATTCATTTCGGCGCAATTTGCTGGTTGCAGACGATCGGCTTCAGGACCCCTTCTGGCTAATTAAAAGCTTTCAGTATTGGTGAACAGTCCGACGCGCAGATCTTTGGCGAAATAGATGTCTTTGCCGTCGACGGTGACTCTACCATCTGCGATTCCCATGACCAGCTTTCGTTCGATCACGCGCTTCAGATTGATGTGATAAGTGACCTTTTTGGCGGAGGGCAGGATCTGGCCAGTGAATTTTACCTCGCCAGCACCAAGGGCGCGACCCCGTCCGGGATTGCCCCGCCACGCAAGATAAAAGCCCACCAGTTGCCACATGGCGTCAAGACCAAGACAGCCCGGCATGACGGGATCGCCGGGAAAGTGACATTCAAAAAACCAGAGGTCCGGGGTGATGTCCAGCTCGGCAACGATCTCTCCTTTGCCAAATTCCCCGCCGATCTGACTGATATGCGCTATGCGGTCCACCATCAGCATGTTGGGTTTGGGCAATTGTGCATTGCCGGGGCCAAACATAAGGCCGTCGCCACAGGCGAGCAGTTCGTCGCGTCCGTAGGAGGGTTTCGGCTCGAAAGGCTGCATAGGGTGCTCTTGTGTCTTGATGTTAATGATCAGGAAGAAGCTGCCGAACTCGTGCGTAACTTATTCTGGTTTAGACTCAACCGTTGAATAAGCTGCCATCGGGAGCGCCAATTCTCGGGGGAGTGCCATTCTAGCGGCAAAACCGATGATGTCCAGCAAAAAGCGCTCAACGACTGGGTGCGGTTGCATTGCGCCAAAAATCGTATGGTATAGTCGGCGCCTTGTTCGTCTACTCTCTTCATCATTATTCTAAGGATGCCCTCTATGATTAAGAAGTGCCTGTTTCCTGTTGCGGGTTATGGTACCCGTTTCCTCCCAGCCACCAAGTCCATGCCCAAAGAGATGCTCCCCATCGTCAATAAGCCTCTGGTTCAGTATGGCGTCGAGGAATCGCTTGAGGCGGGGCTGAGCGAGATTGGGTTTGTGACAGGGCGCGGTAAGCGAGCCATCGCCGATCATTTCGATGTCAGCTATGAGCTCGAACATCAAATTGCAGGCACGTCTAAAGAGGCATACCTCAGCTCTATTCGTTCGGTCATGGCCAAGGGCTCATTTTCCTTCACACGTCAGGCGGAAATGCGTGGATTGGGTGATGCGATTCTAAATGGCAAGCGGCTGATCGGAGATGAGGCCTTCGGTGTGGTTCTGTCGGATGATCTTTGTATGCCGGAAGGTGACGGACCGGGTGTGTTGGCTCAGATGGTGAGTCTGTACCGCCAGTTTCGTTGCAGCATAGTGGCGATTCAAGAAGTACCTGAGGATCAGATTTCAAAGTTTGGTGTGATTGCAGGTAGTCAGATCAAGGCGGATTTGGTGCAGGTCTCCAATATGGTGGAGAAGCCTGACGTAAAAGACGCTCCCTCCAATCTTGCGGTGATTGGCCGCTATATCCTCACGCCGGATATTTTCGATATTTTGGCCAATACCAAACCGGGTAAAAACGGCGAAATCCAGCTGACGGATGCGTTGCTGACACAAGCGCAAAATGGCTGTGTACTGGCTTATAAATTCAAGGGCCGCCGCTTTGATTGCGGTAGTGTTGAGGGCTTTGTCGAAGCCACCAACTATGTCTATGAAAACATTTATAAGGCTTGATGCCGCGCCATTGATGGATAAATGATGAAGATCGAGTGTTTTAAAGCTTACGACCTGCGCGGCCGCGTACCTGAGGAGCTCAATGAAGAAGTGGCCTACCGGGTAGGCCGCGCTTTTGTCGACTTCTTATCCGCCAAAAGCGTGGTGGTAGGGCACGACATACGACTGACCAGTGAATCTCTTTGCGATGCGCTGGTCCGCGGTCTTACCGAAGCGGGCGCAGACGTCGTCCATATAGGTCAATGCGGTACCGAGGAGGTTTATTTCGCGACGTTTGAGCTTGGTGTTGATGGCGGTATTTGTGTGACCGCCAGTCACAATCCGATGGACTACAACGGCATGAAGCTCGTGCAGAGCGGTTCGCGACCCATTTCCAATGACAGCGGGTTGCTGGATATACGCGCGCTTGCCGAGTCCGGTATATTCAAAACGTCATTGGCCGTAGGCAATTTGCAACGCCGGGACATGCGTCCGGAGTATGTGAAGCATTTGCTGACCTATGTGGATGTCAGCCAGCTCAAGCCATTGAAGATCGTGGTCAACCCGGGCAATGGTGGCGCCGGTGCGGTGGTCGAGGCGCTTGAGTCTTTTTTGCCAGTGCGGTTCGTCAAGCAGCATTTCGAGCCCGACGGCCGGTTTCCCAACGGTATCCCCAATCCGATTCTGGTGGAGAATCAGGGAGTGACCTCCCGCGCGGTGATCGAGGCCGGGGCGGATTTGGGAATCGCCTGGGATGGTGATTTTGACCGCTGCTTTTTCTTCGACGAAAAAGGCGCTTTTGTGGATGGTTATTACGTTGTTGGCCTTCTCGCCGAAGCGTTTCTGGCTCGCAATCCTGGCGCGAACATCGTTCACGATCCTCGCTTAGTCTGGAATACCGTCGATCTGGTGAGTTCATGCGGCGGCCGCGCTGTGCAGAGTAAAACCGGTCATGCGTTCATCAAAGAGCGTATGCGCAAGGAAGATGCGGTTTATGGCGGCGAAATGAGTGCGCACCATTATTTTCGTGACTTTGCCTATTGTGACAACGGCACCATTCCCTGGCTACTGGTAGCGGAGTTGATGAGTCGTCGCGGCCAGACGCTGTCGCAGATGGTCAATGAGCGCATCGCAAAATTTCCCTGCAGCGGTGAGATCAATCGCAAGGTGGCGGATCCGGTGACACTGCTGCGGCAGATCGAAGAGAAATACGCTTCAGACGCGCAGGTGGTGGATAAAACGGACGGGTTGTCAGTGGAGTTTTCCGATTGGCGATTCAATGTTCGCAGCTCCAGCACTGAGCCGGTTTTTCGTTTGAATGTCGAATCGCGTGGTGACGCTGAATTGATGCGACGGAAAACGGAAGAATTGCTGGCGATGATGTGAGTGGATTAATTTCCTGTGGTGCACCAAAAGCCGACGTAACGTCGGCTTTTTTGTTTGGTCTCAACTGAAAAGCTTTGCGTATAAATGTCGTCTGGAAATAGGGCGTCCATATGGCGGAACCGGCACAAACAAAAAAAATCCCTGTGGGAATTTCGTCCTGCCTTTTTGGGGAAGAGGTTCGCTACAACGGTGGGCATAAACACAATGCGTATTGCACAGATGTTCTGGCACAGCATTTTGCATTCAAACCTTTTTGCCCTGAGGTCGCCATTGGTATGGGCGTGCCACGCGAAACGATTCGCTTGGTGGGCGAGCTTGGTAGGGCGCGTGCTCGCGGGACGCAAAATTCCGAACAGGATGTCACGGATCGTCTGCAGACATACGCCGAAGCGGTAGTCGCTGAGGCAGCGGCTCTGCGCGGCTATATATTGATGAAGGACTCTCCCAGTTGCGGTCTTTACAGCACCAAGGTCTATAGCGACAAGGGCGCGCCCATCGGTAAAGGCGCCGGTATTTTTGCTGCGCGCTTGCGCGAGCGTCTGCCTCTGTTGCCGATGGAGGAGTCGGGGCGGTTGAATGATCCTGGTTTACGGGAGAATTTTGTCTCGCGCGTATTCTTTTATGATCGCTGGTGGCGAGAGGTGGCTTGCGAGCCCAGCCCACACAAGCTGGTTGCCTTTCATTCGCGCGACAAATATTTCGTCATGTCGTATGGGCAGAAGCTCTATCGCGAGACGGGAGCTCTGGTTGCTCGTGCAGGCAGCGGTGATTTGCGGCCTCTGTTGGAGGAATACATTCAAACGATTATGCGCGGGACGCTCAAGCCGCCCACGCGCAAAGGTCACGTGAACGTGTTGTTTCATATGGTCGGTTATTTGCGAAAGTTGGTGCCTGGAGGAATTCGCCAGGATTTGACGCAGGCGATAGAGGAATATCGCACGGGGCTTGTGCCTTTGGTTGTGCCGATGAAATTAATGCAGCACTATCTGGATAACTACGCCAGCGATTACATTCGACAGCAGACCTATTTGCATCCCTATCCATTTGAGCTTGGATTGCGCAACAACATTTGATGATGTGTTTTTTATGTAAATAACGGTTGACGCCCCCATATCCTCTCCCTATAATTCGCGGCCTCAGCTAAGCCGCTAGGCTTTCTGATCAGGTGCGGGGTGGAGCAGCCTGGTAGCTCGTCGGGCTCATAACCCGAAGGTCGTTGGTTCAAATCCAGCCCCCGCTACCACTTTTTCAAAAGACCGTCTTGGGTTTCCAAGACGGTCTTTTTTTTTGGCCTTTTTTACGCTTGTTGGTTTGCCCCGTTCTGCCTCATGCCCACTACTATTTTTTTGGAAGCCTGCTCAGGCTCCTAAAAAGGTCTTGTCCCAGAGATTTTTTATTTTAATCACCGTTGTTAATTTAATCTCGACCTACTCCCAGAAGATCGATAGTCCCTCTTGGCTTTTGCCTGCTCCGTTTATCGGTGCGGTTCGGCCTTGGCCGGTGCATTGGCGGGTGTTTTCCTATACCCTTGCGCCTTTATTTTTTATTCCCGAGAGACAATGCGGCGTCAGGATTTTTATTACGAGTTGCCCGAAGACTTGATCGCAAAGGTTCCGGCGCAGGAGCGGCGGGCGAGCCGTTTGTTGTGTTTGGATGGCGCCACCGGGGAGCTGCAGGATCGGCAATTCGCCGACATTCTATCGCTCGTCCAGCCCGGCGATCTTATGGTGTTCAACGACACCCGTGTCATCCCAGCCCGTGTTTTCGCGCTGAAACCAACCGGCGGCAAGGTGGAGATTCTGGTGGAGCGGGTCCTGGCCAGCGATCTGGTGTTGGCCCATGTCAGAGCAAGTAAAGCGCCTAAAGAGGGCGCCATTTTGCTGTTGGAGGATGGCACTGAAGTGACGGTGCTTGGGCGGCGCGATGAATTGTTTGAGCTGAAATTTCCGCCTGGAATGTCCGTCATGCAGGTGTTGGAGGCGGTGGGGCATATGCCGCTTCCCCCTTACATCGACCGCCCCGACCAGGCGTTTGACCAGGAGCGGTATCAAACCGTCTTCGGGCGCAATCCCGGCGCGGTGGCCGCGCCAACCGCGGGCCTCCACTTTGACCGGATGCTATTGGACCAGTTGGCCGCGCAGGGCGTGGAAACGGCTTTTGTTACCTTGCATGTCGGTGCCGGCACCTTCCAGCCGGTGCGGGTAGACGACGTGCGCACCCATCGTATGCACAGCGAAGTCATGATCCTGAGTGCGCAGGTGTGCGCGCAGATTGAGGCAGCCAAGGCGCGCGGTGGACGGGTGATTGCGGTGGGCACCACAAGTGTCCGCTGTCTGGAGACGGCTGCCAGAGATGGCCAGATCCGTCCTTATGAAGGCGAGACCAACATTTTTATCTATCCCAGCTACCAATTTAAGGTGGTGGACGCGCTGGTGACGAACTTCCATCTGCCGGAATCGACCTTGCTGATGCTGGTGAGTGCTTTCGCCGGCTATCGCTATACGATGCATGCCTATCACCACGCGGTCGCGCACAAGTACAGGTTTTTTAGCTACGGCGACGCCATGTTTATAACCCCCAATCCCGGGGCCGCAGCCGAATTCGCGCTGCTTTGATCCGGGTCTGTCGACGAAACGATTATGTCTTTTATGCAATTTGAATTGGACGGGACCGATGGGCTGGCCCGGCGCGGCCGACTGCGTTTTCCCCGCGGTTTGGTGGAAACGCCAGCGTTTATGCCGGTGGGCACCTATGGAACCGTCAAAGGCATTTTGCCTCGTGATATTGAAGCGACCGGGGCGCAGATGGTCCTGGGCAACACCTTCCATTTGTATCTCCGCCCGGGGACTGCTGTTATCCGGGCCCACGGCGATTTGCACGACTTTATGCGCTGGCAGGGGCCGATTCTCACGGATTCCGGCGGCTTTCAGGTTTTCAGCCTCGGCGATTTGCGCAAAATCACCGAAGAGGGTGTGACTTTTCGCTCGCCTATTGATGGCAGCAAAGTGTTTTTGAACCCGGAAGTCGCCATCCAGGTGCAGCGCGAACTCGGTTCAGACGTGGTGATGATCTTTGATGAATGCACACCATACCCCGCGAGCTGGGAGCAGGCGCAGGAGTCCATGAAGCTCTCGCTGCGCTGGGCGGAGCGCAGCAAAACCGCCCACGGTGACAGCCCCTCGGCCCTGTTCGGTATTGTTCAGGGTGGGATGTATGAGGGTCTGCGTTCCGTCTCCCTCGACGGCTTGAAAGCAATCGGTTTCGACGGTTACGCCATCGGCGGTTTGAGTGTCGGTGAACCCAAGGCTGACATGTTGCGGGTGTTGAATCATATTGCTCCTGCCATGCCGGCCGATAAACCGCGCTACCTGATGGGAGTCGGCAAGCCGGAGGACATAGTCGAGGCGGTGTTTCGTGGGATCGATATGTTCGATTGCGTCATGCCCACCCGCAATGCCCGCAACGGCCATCTATTTACTCGCACCGGTGTGGTGAAAATCCGCAATGCCGTCCATAGACACGACACAGGCCCCCTGGATGCGAGCTGCGACTGTTATACCTGCAGCAATTTCAGTCGCGCCTACCTGCATCACCTGGATAAATGTGGCGAAATGCTCGGTGCGCAGCTCAATACCATCCATAACCTGCATCACTACCAGGTGATCATGCGCGAGCTGCGCCAAGCCATCGAGCAGCGTCGCCTGGGTGCCTACAGGGAAGAATTTTATGCGCGCCAGGGACTGACGCCGCCGGTCGACGAGGGCAATGCCGTTGCAAGGGTTGAATAGTACAAACATCAGCCTTACATAGTCCCGTTATAATGCGCGGCCGCTTTTGGATATGGACGTCTGCGGCGGGAATTGCCCTGGCGCAACAAGACAAGAATTTTTATAAAACTAAAGTTGGACTCACTCATGAACCGTTTTCCTCTATGGAAGAATGTCTTGCTGATTTTGTTAGTCGGTCTTGGCTTCATCTACGCCCTACCTAATGTGTACAGCCCTGATCCGGCTATCCAGATCACCAGTAACTCACGCGCCGCGAAAATCGATGACGAGCTCCTGCAGGTGGTCGGTACGGTTTTGCAGGAAGGGGGAATTGATTACTTCGGCGCGGAAGTCACCCCGGAAGGTTTCGCAATGATCCGCTTGCGCGACGCCGGCCAGCAGTTGGCGGCCCAGCGAGCCGTGCAGACATTGTTGGATGGTGCGTCTTACCAGGCGGAAGACAAACGCTACGTGGTGGCGCTCAATCGTGCCTCGACGACCCCGGATTGGCTCGCCTCCCTGGGGGCATCACCGATGAATCTCGGTCTTGATCTGGCCGGCGGCGTGCATTTCCTGCTGGAGGTGGACACTCCCAAGGCGGTGGCCGATCGGATGGAGGATATGCAGGAGAGCATCAAAAAGCACATCCGCGACAAGCGCTTGTTCAATGTTGAGGTGCAGGTGAAGGATCGCACCATCACCATCACCACGCCGAGCGAGGACGCGCAGAAGGTATTGCTCACTTATTTGCAGGAAAATTTGCCGGATCTCGCCCGCCAACGCGGCAGTGAAGGGGGAAGCTTCTGGGTTAAAGCCACTTTGGAAAATCGGGTCATCCAGGAAATCGAAAACCACGCGGTATCGCAGAACCTCACCACCATTCGCAACCGCGTGAACGAGCTGGGTGTGAGCGAGCCGCTGGTGCAGCGTCAGGGACGCAATCGCATCGTGGTTGAGCTGCCGGGCGTGCAGGACGCGGCCGGGGCGAAAAAAATCCTCGGTAAAACCGCTAATCTGGAATTCCGTCTTGAAGCTGCGCCGAGCGCGCCGCCAACACAGAAAGAGCGCTTCGAGTTTTATACCGAAGAAGAGCGCCAAATGCGCGGACCGAAATTTCTCGAGCGCCGCCGCATCATTACCGGCGAGCGCGTTATCAATGCCATGGCCGGTTTCGATGATCAATCCAACAGTCCCAAGATCGACATCACCCTGGACGGTGAAGGCGGTACCTTGATGCATCACGCCACCCGCAATGAAGTCGGGCGCAATATGGGCGTGTTGTTTATCGACTATTACACCGAGAAGCAGCGGGTAATGGAGAACGGCCAGCTGGTTGAGAAGGAAGTGCAGAAAGTCGATAGGAAGATCATCAACCTGGCGACGATTCGCAGTGCGCTGGGCGTGCGCTTCCAGATCACCGGTCTCGACAGCGTCAAAGAAGCCAACGATGTCGCACTGTTGCTGCGTGCAGGCTCCCTGGCCGCTCCTATGGTATTTGTGGAAGAGCGGACGATTGGCCCTTCTCTCGGCGCAGAAAACATCTCCATGGGCGTCAAGTCGGTTCAGATCGGCATGTTGATGCTGGTGGTGTTCATGCTGTTCTATTACAAGGTGTTTGGCATAGTCGCCAACATAGTGTTGGCGATGAACCTGGTGCTGCTGACGGCGCTTATGTCCATTTTGGGTGCCACCCTCACCATGCCTGGGATCGCGGGTATCGTTTTGACCATGGGCATGGCGGTGGACGCCAACGTGTTGATCTATTCGCGGATCAAGGAGGAGCTGAAAGCCGGCTTGTCACCGCAGGGTGCCATTCACGCGGGTTTTGAGCGCGCGTTTTCTTCGATCATGGATGCCAACCTGACGACCTTGATCGTCGCTTTCATTTTGTATGCAATCAGCTCGGGATCGGTAAAAGGCTTTGCTGTGACTCTGTCTTTGGGGATTGTGACCTCGGTATTCACGGCGATTGTTGGCACGCGCGCAATTGTGAATGTCATTTACGGCAATCGAAACGTTACCAAACTGTGGATCTGAGCGGGGTATAGTCCATGAATAACGAAAAAGTCATTGATTTTATGGGCGTCCGCCACTGGGTGGTGGGCGCATCCTTGGTCTTGGTGTTGGCCGCCATACTGTCGTTCGCGATCAGAGGCTTCAATCTAGGGCTGGATTTCACCGGGGGAACTCTGCTGGAGCTGCATTATGAGCGTCCTGCAGATCTCGAAGTCGTGCGCCAGCAGCTGAGTCAGGCCGGCTATCCGGGCGCGGTGGTTGTGCACTTCGGTTCGGAAACCGAATTGTTGGTTCGCTTGCAAAGCGATACCAGCGATGAGGATGAAACCATCTCAACCAATATCGGAGAAGCTATAGTCGAGGCCTTGCGTCAACAGACTCCCAACGTGGGCATTACCTTGACCCGCAGTGAGATCATCGGCGCGCAAATTGGTGACGAAATGGCCACCAACGGCATTCTGGGTTTGCTGGTCGCGTTTGCTACGGTGTTTGTTTACGTGGCGATTCGCTTTCAGACCAAGTTTTCTATTGGCGCCATAACTGCACAGGTGTTTGATGCGGTGATTCTTCTGGGGGCATTTTCGCTTCTGCAGCTGGAATTCGATTTGACGGTGCTCGCCGCGGTATTGGCGGCCAACGGCTACTCGTTGAACGACTCCATAGTTGTGGCGGACCGCATCCGGGAAAACTTCCGCCTTATGCGCGCCGAGTCGACCGAGGAGATCATCAATAAATCGCTGACTCAGGTGATGGGTAGAACAATAATCACTTCCGGTACCACCCTTATGGTGTTGGTGGCGCTCTATTTCTTCGGCGGCCAGCTGCTGGAAAATTTCTCCATCGCCCTGATCATCGGTGTGGTCGTGGGGACTTTCTCATCGATTTACATCATGGCCCCAGCGGTGGTGTGGATGAAGCTGACAAAGCAGGACTTTATGCCGCCAGTGAAGGAAGGTGCTGAATTGGATGAGCTGCCGTAGTTGCAATTGTCGGAGTAAAAAAAGGGGCATAGCCCCTTTTTTTGTGCGTGAAGTCAGGTGCGCGTGAGCTCAGGGTAGAGGTTTGGCGGGTTTGGTGTCACTTTCGGTATTGTCTGTGGTATCCAGATTCTTCACCCGTTCGAGCATCTCCTGGATGGAAAACTCATGGTCCAGCCGGTGCGCTTCTTCCGGCAGGCAGTTATCTCCCAGGGTGGCGAACAGATTCTCGATCTCGCTCGACAGGTTTTTGCTGAATTCCCGGAACTTCATAGGGCAACCCCTCCGCAGACGACATGGTTTAGCATTTGGCCCTGGATGGAGGCGGCTACTTTGCTGGTGCTTTCGAAAAGTATAGACTCGGGCCCATTTGCGCTAAGCCGTTGGCGAATGTAATGAGAAAAGAATCTAGGCGATTGGATATTCATTCCTGACTGCTTAGGCGTACACGGGATTGGCATTCATACGCGGTTTTCCCGCGGACCAGATTTGATAGGGCATGGAATAGGGGAGAGGAGTGTTGCTTAAATTCTTGAAGTCGCTGGTCGCGTCCGATCACGACCGCGAGCTGACCGAGCTTCGCGAAGCTGTGGCGCGGCACCAGCGCATCTTTCACGGCAGCCACGGTTATGGGTATTTCGACTGGGACCTGATGGCCCGCCGCATGGATTGGAGCGGCGGCTACTGGCGTTATCTCGGTTACACCGACGAGGACGTGGATTACATCTCGGTCTCCACCAACTACTACGATTACATCCACCCGGACGATGTCGACAAGGTGCGCGACGCCGTCGATCGCATGTTGAAAAAGCCGGGTCCCGGCGAAGTCACCTATCGCACCCGTCGCAAAAAAGGCGGTTACATCTGGTCGGAGATCCGCGCCGATTCGGTGCGCGACAAGAACGGCTGGGTGCTCTATATCAGTGGCATCGCTTTTGATGTCACCAAGCAGAAGCAGACCGAGCAGGCGCTGCTGATCAGCGAGGCGCGCCACGCGCGCATTATCCAATCCTCCAATGACGGTATTTGGGAGTGGGCGGCCGAGCACGGTGGCTTCCATTTTTCCAATCGCTGCTGGGAGCATCTGGGTTATACCGATCATGATGACGTCGTCAATCAGGGCATAGATCGCATCCAGGCCTGGCGCCGGCGGATGCATCCAGAGGATGGTGTGGCGTTTGACAAGGCGCTGGCGGCACACATCCGCAGCGAGTCACCCTTTGATGTGGAGTATCGGATCCGCGGCAAAGACGAGAAGTGGCGCTGGATCCGCGCCCGCGGCCAGATGACATTCAACGAACGCGGTGAGCCGCTGCGAATGTCCGGCACCAATATGGACATCACCGAACTGAAGCTGGCTGAGGAGCGCGTCCTGCGCGCCAAAGAGGTGGCGGAAAAAGCCAATAAGGCCAAATCGGAATTCCTTTCCAGCATGAGTCACGAGTTACGCACGCCGCTCAATGCCATCCTGGGGTTCGCCCAGCTGATCGAGATGGATGCGTCCGCGGCCCTCTCGCCGGGGATGCAGGAAAACGCGGCGGAAATACGTTCCGCGGGCGAGCATCTCCTGCAGCTGGTCGGCGACGTGTTGGATCTTGCCAAGATTGAAGCGGGGAAACTGACCCTGGCAATCGAGGTGTTGCGCCCGGTCGAGCTGGTCAAGGAGTGTCTGGCGCTCGTCAAAACCCAGGCCGAGGCGCGCAGTGTCCAACTGTGCCTGCAAACCAACGATCTGGCCGCCTGCGTGGTGAATGGCGATAAAGTCCGCCTGCGGCAGGTGTTTTTGAACCTGATCGGCAACGCCATCAAATACAACCGTGAACAGGGTAAGGTGGTGATCACCTGCTGCATCGTCGATGACCAGTATCTGCGGGTCAATATAGAAGACACCGGTCGCGGTATTCCCAAAGAGCGCCACGCGGAAGTGTTCCAGCCGTTCAACCGGCTGGGCGCCGAACTGGGCAATATCGAAGGCAGCGGCGTGGGTCTTGTTATCACCCGCCAGCTGGTCGGTCATATGGGCGGTCGTATCGATTTCACCAGTGAAGAAGGCATGGGCAGCCAGTTCTGGGTGGATCTGCCGCTCTATCACGAGGGTGTACAGAGTGCGCCTGCCGCGCCTGCGCAGCCCGCCATCGCACTCGACGAAAGCGCGTTTCAGCTCTCGGTTTTCGGCAGCAAGAAAATCCTCTACATCGAGGACAATGTATCCAACCAGCGCCTAGTTGCCCGCCTATTGGCGCGCTATCCCAATCTGCAGCTGGATCTGGCGGCGGATGCTCTGCGCGGGCTTTATCTGGCGCGCACCAGCCGCCCCCACCTTATCCTGATGGATATCAACCTGCCGGGAATGGACGGTTATGAGGCGCTGGAGGTGCTCAAGGCCGACCCCAATACGCGCAATATTCCGGTGGTGGCGCTGTCCGCCAATGCCATGGCGCAGGATTTGGACAAGGGCCGCTCCGCCGGTTTTGCCTATTACCTGACCAAACCGCTCAATCTGCAACAGTTGATGGAAGTGATGAATACGTTGCTTGAGGAAGAGGACACTCCTGTGTCCTGAGGGCGCAGGGCGGTTTAGATGCCGCCCATGTGTTTGCCGACGATTTGCAGCAGAGGTTTGAAGACTTTGGGGGCGGCGCAGACGATATTGCCGCTGGACAGAAAATCGCCGCCGCCTTTGAAGTCGCTGATCATGCCGCCAGCTTCTTTCACCAGCAGTACACCCGCCGCCATATCCCACTCTTTCAGGTTCATCTCCCAAAAGCCGTCATAGCGCCCGGCGGCCACATAGGCCAGATCAAGAGCGGCCGAACCCGGGCGGCGGATGCCGGCGGTCTGACCGGCGATTTCGCGCAGGCACGCCAGGTAGGGTTCTATATGCTCAAGCGCAAAACCATTAAAAGGAATACCCGTGCCGATGAGGGCGCCGTCCAGGCTGCGGCGCGAGCTCACCCGGAGACGGCGGCCGTTTAGCGTGGCGCCTTTACCCTTGCTGGCAGTGAATTCCTCGCGCTTCATCGGATCCAGAACAATCCCGTGCAGGAGCTGGCCTTTGTGCACACAGGCGAGGGAAACCGCGAAGTGAGGGATGCCGTGGAGGAAGTTGGTGGTGCCGTCGAGGGGATCGATTACCCACTGGTATTCGGCGTCCGGATCGCCCACGGGGCCGGATTCCTCACCGCGGAAACCGTGGCTGGGGTAGGCTTTTTTCAAGTGGTAGATGATTTCCTGTTCCGCCTTGCGATCCACCTCACTGACGAAATCGTTCTGGCCTTTTTCTTCGATATTGAGCAGGTCGACGCGCTCCAGGGAGCGTTCAATAATTTCTCCGGCTTTGCGCGCAGCGCGCAGGGCCATAGTAAGCATGGGTTCCATGGAATAACTCTCGGACTGGAGGGGTGGCTGCAAAAAGCGCGGGATTATAACAGCGCGCCAGCGAATCTGCTAAACTCCGCGCCCTTTTGCACCGTCCGAATGGGCGCGAGCCAACCCCGAGAACTGAGCGCATGTTCGACAAAATTCGCATGGTCCTGGTGAATACCACCCATCCCGGCAACATAGGCGCCGCTGCCCGCGCCCTGAAAAATATGGGTCTGTCCCGTCTGGTGCTGGTCGACCCCCTGGAATATCCATCTGAGCGCGCCATTTGGCGCGCCGCTAATGCATTGGATGTCATGGACAAAATCCAGGTGGTCAGCACGCTCGACGAAGCGGTTGCCGATTGCGGTCTGGTTATTGGCACCAGCGCGCGGGAGCGGCGGATTCCCTGGCCGCTGGTGACCCCGCGCGAGTGCGGCGAGCGGGTCTGGGAGGAGGCGGCGCAGCATGAAGTGGCCATAGTCTTCGGCCGGGAAGACCGCGGTCTGACTAACGAAGAGCTGCAGAAGTGTCATTACCATGTCCATATTCCCGCCAATCCGGAATACAGCTCCCTCAATGTCGCTGCCGCGCTGCAAGTCATAGCCTATGAAGTGCGCATGTCGGCGCTCGCGGCGGAGCGGGGCGGAGTGCCGGTGCATTTCGACGATTGGGATCAGCCCCCCGCCCAACTGCAGGATGTGGAAATGTACTACACCCATCTTGAAGAAACCCTGTCGCGACTGGGTTTTCTAACCGTCGATAACCCCCGTCAGACCATGACCCGCCTGCGCCGCCTGTACAACCGCGTGCGCTTGGATCAGATGGAGCTGGGCATTCTGCGCGGTATTTTGACCTCGGTGCAGAACCATATTTTTCATTCCCGCAACCGGATCGAAGCGCTCGAAGAGCGCGTGCGCGAGCTGGAACAGGCTGCTGAGGCGAGCGGGAAGAATACTTGACCAAATTACTAGGTTATTTGATAATTCCCGTCCTCTTTTGTCGGCGTTTGCCTGGGGAATCATCATGCGTTTAACGACCAAGGGCCGATACGCGGTCACAGCGATGCTCGACCTGGCGTTGCACAGCACTGAAGGCCCAGTCAGTCTTGCAGACATCTCCCGCCGCCAGGAAATTTCCCTGTCCTACCTCGAACAATTATTTGCCAAATTGCGCCAGAACGATCTTGTCTGCAGTGTGCGTGGCCCCGGCGGCGGGTATCGCTTGAAGCGTCCGCTGGAAGATGTGTTTGTCGCCCAGATCATAGATGCGGTGAACGAATCCGTGGACGCGACCAACTGCGGTGGCGCGGGCAATTGCCAGCAGGGGGAGGTGTGTCTGACGCATTATTTGTGGACCGACCTCAGCCAGCAAATCCACCAGTTCTTAAGTGGCATCAGTCTGGCGAGTCTGGTTGCCCGTCGCGACGTTCAATCCGTCTCCGCACGCCAGAACAGCCGCTCCATTCTCGATGATGACGAGAGCGTTATTGCTGTCACATCGCTCAACTGATTCCGGTCCACCTTCAATGTTGAAGCAGGTTTATCTCGATTACGCCGCCACCACCCCGGTCGACCCCCAGGTCGCAGCGAAGATGGGCGAGTGCCTGACGTTTGACGGCAATTTCGGCAATCCCGCGTCGCGCTCCCATTTCTACGGTTGGCGCGCGGAAGAGGCGGTAGAGGAGGCGCGCAATCAGGTGGCGGCGCTGCTGTCTGCCGATCCGCGGGAGATCGTTTGGACCAGCGGTGCGACCGAGTCAAACAATCTGGCAATCAAAGGCTTGATCGAAGCTCGCCGCCCGCAAGGCGGCCACATTATTACGTCTGTGACCGAGCACAAGGCGGTGGTGGACGTGTGCAAGTATCTGGAAAGCAAAGGTTGCGAGGTCACCTGGCTGACGCCAGCGGCTGATGGTCTTATCCGCCCTGAGCAGGTGGCGTATGCCCTGCGGGACGACACGGCGCTGGTCAGCCTCATGCACGTCAACAACGAAATCGGCGTGGTCACCGATATCGCTGCCATAGGTGCTTTATGTCGCCAGCGCGGCGTTATTTTTCATGTGGATGCGGCCCAGAGCGCCGGCAAGCTGGATCTGGACGTGCACCGGCTGCAGGTGGATCTGCTCTCCTTATCTGCCCATAAGATGTACGGCCCCAAAGGCGTGGGTGCGCTCTTCGTGCGGCGCACCAGTGATCTGAAGCTGTCGCCATTGCTGCACGGCGGTGGGCACGAGCGCGGTATGCGCTCCGGCACCTTGGCGACTCATCAGATTGTAGGTCTGGGTGAGGCGGCGCGCCTCGCGCAGATGGTCATGGTGGAGGAGCAGGCAAACATCAAAGAGCTGCGCGACCGTTTTTGGCGCGGGTTGCAGCAGCTCGACGAGGTTTACGTCAACGGCGCACTTGAGCCGCGTGTGGCTGGAAATCTGAATGTGAGTTTTGGCGCTGTGGACGGCGAACAGCTGCTGCTGATGTTGCGGGAACTGGCGGTATCCACCGGTTCCGCCTGCACGTCGGCCAGCCTGGAACCCTCATATGTTCTCAAGGCCATAGGTATAAGTGACGCGCTGGCGCACAGCGCCCTGCGCTTCAGTTTCGGTCGCTTTACCACAGTGACGGATGTGGATTTTGCCATCGAAAAAGTGGTGACCGCAGTGCGCGAAATGCGCCGGCAGGCCGTCCATCATTAATCCGGCGTGGCCGTCGGACGATCTCAAAGGTTGTAATGTCATGTCGCAAGAACAAATCGACAGTTTGATCAAGAAAGAATACGCCGCTGGATTTGTCACCCAGATCGAGTCCGATACGCTTCCGCCCGGTCTGGATGAAAATGTCATTGCTTTTATTTCCAGCAAAAAAGATGAACCGCAGTGGATGCTGGAGTGGCGTTTGAAGGCCTATCGCGCCTGGCGGGAAATGGAAGAGCCGACCTGGGCGCACGTCAGCTATCCGAAAATTGACTTCGACGAGATCTCCTATTACTCCGCGCCGAAAAGTATGGCGGATAAGCCAAAAAGTCTGGACGAGGTGGACCCGCAACTGCTGGAAACCTATAAAAAGCTGGGTATTCCGCTGCATGAACAGGAAATGCTGGCCGGGGTTGCCGTTGATGCGGTATTTGATTCGGTTTCAGTGGCGACGACATTCCGCGGCAAATTGAAAGATGCCGGGGTGATTTTCTGCCCTATTTCCGAAGCGGTGCGGGAATATCCTGAGCTGGTGCAGAAATACCTCGGCAGCGTGGTGCCGCAAAAAGACAACTATTATGCGGCGCTCAACAGCGCAGTATTCAGTGATGGCTCTTTCGTCTATATCCCGAAAGGCGTGAAGTGCCCGATGGAGCTTTCCACTTATTTTCGCATCAACGAATCCAAAACCGGCCAGTTCGAGCGCACCTTGATTATTGCGGATGAGGGCAGCCAAGTCAGTTATCTGGAAGGCTGTACGGCGCCCATGCGCGATGAAAACCAATTGCACGCGGCGGTAGTTGAGTTGGTGGCGCTGGACAATGCGACCATCAAATACTCCACCGTGCAAAACTGGTATCCAGGTGACGCCCATGGCAAAGGCGGAATTTACAATTTCGTCACCAAGCGCGCGGTCGCCCACACCAACGCGCGCGTCTCCTGGACTCAGGTTGAAACGGGTTCTGCGGTGACCTGGAAATATCCAAGTTGTGTGTTGAAGGGCGATAACAGTATCGGTGAATTTTATTCCGTTGCTTTGACCAATAATTTCCAGCAAGCCGATACCGGAACGAAAATGATCCACCTGGGTAAAAACACCCGCTCAACGATTGTTTCCAAGGGAATTTCCGCGGGCAAAAGTTCTAACGCCTATCGCGGACTTGTGCGTATGAATCCGGGCGCGAGCGGCGCGCGCAATTATACGCAGTGTGATTCACTGCTGATCGGCGACCAATGTGCGGCCCACACATTCCCCTACATCGAAAGTAAAAACCCGTCCGCCATCATCGAGCACGAGGCGACAACCTCCAAAGTCAGCGACGATCAACTTTATTTATGCCAGCAGCGTGGAATCAGTGCGGAAAAGGCCGTATCCATGATCGTCAACGGATTTTGTAAAGAGGTATTCAAGGAGCTGCCGATGGAATTTGCGGTGGAAGCGGGCAAGCTCCTGGAAGTCAGTCTCGAAGGTTCAGTCGGTTGATTCCTGCGATTTATTAATTATTGAATGGCGCAGAGCGTTCTGCGTCGATATTGGAGAAGAATTTGATGTTGTCGATTCGCAACCTGCACGCAAGTGTGGACGACAAAGCCATATTGAAAGGCCTGAACCTCGACGTTAAAGCGGGTGAGGTGCATGCCATCATGGGCCCGAATGGCTCTGGCAAAAGCACCACCGGACATGTCCTCTCCGGCCGCCCAGGCTATGAGGCGACTGCGGGCGAAGTGGAATTTCTCGGTAAAAATCTGCTTGAAATGGATACCGAGGAGCGCGCGCGCGAAGGCCTTTTTCTCGCTTTTCAATACCCTGTGGAAATTCCGGGTGTCAGCAATATGGAATTTCTCAAAGCGGCTGTCGACGCTCAGCGGGAGCATCGCGGGGAAGCGCCTCTGGATGCGGTCAGCTTTATGAAAAAAGCCCGCGACATTTGCAAAGCGGTCAATCTCGATCAGTCTTTTCTCAAGCGCGGCGTGAATGAAGGTTTTTCCGGCGGCGAAAAAGAAGCGCAATGAAATCATGCAAATGATGCTGCTCGAGCCGAAGCTGGCAATTTTGGATGAAACTGATTCAGGACTGGATATCGATGCCCTCCAGACCGTGGCTCAAGGTGTAAACGCACTGCGCAGCCCGGAGCGCGCTTTTATTGTGGTGACACACTATCAGCGACTTCTCGACTATATAGTGCCGGATTACGTGCATGTGTTGGCAGGTGGCCGCATCATCAAATCCGGTGATAAATCGCTTGCGCTCGAGCTGGAGGAAAAAGGTTACGGTTGGCTTGAGGGTGAGGCAATCTGATGGCACAGGTTCTCCAGCAGCTGGCGGGTGTTCGACCGCAAAATCCCGATTGGTTGCGCAGCCTGAATGAGGCTGGCGCGGCCGTAGTGCGCAATACCGGTTGGCCGACGCGGAAAACCGAGCAGTGGAAATACACATCCCTGCGGGCTCTGGAGCAGGTGGATTATTTCAGCGCTCGAGGTCAGGCGCCGAAGGATTTGGCGGGCCTCGCAGAGCTCTGCGCCATCGACAATCTCGATGCACACACTCTGTTTTTTGTGAATGGAATTTTTAGCACTGCTTTGTCCCGCCTGCAGGGGCTGGAGAATGGCGTCAGCCTGGTGTCATTTGCAGATGCCGACGCGCAGCAGAGCGCGCAAATTCGCGAATGGCTGGGCAGTGTGGTGGAATCGGACCGCCATTTATTTGCCGCAGTAAATAATCAGTTGCTCGATTGCGGTGCTTTTTTTGCAGGTTGGCAAAAATGTGCAGTTGAATAAGCCGGTGCAGGTTGTCTGGCTCACCACGGCGAATGACACTCCTTTTTATGTTCCGCAACGTCTGCTGGTGGTGTTGGAATCCAATGCGTCCGCTGCGGTGGTGGAGCAATTTATTTCCACCGCTGAGGCCCAGTCGTGTTTTACCCATGGCGTTACGGAAGTGCGTTTGGCGGATGGCGCTCGCTGTGATCATTATCGGCTTCATCTCGAAGCTCCGGGCGCGTTGCACGCAGGCGGTGTTTATGCCGCGCTGGGTGCAAACTCGCATTTCAATAGCTTTCATCTGGCTCTCGGCGGCGTGCTCAAACGCATCGATGTGGTGATCAACCATAATGGCCCCGGCGCGGATTGTGTGCTCAATGGTGTGTACTTGCCGCGGGAAAATCAGCAGATTGATTATCACACCTGTATTGAACATCGCGTGCCCCACTGTACGACTCAGGAAGTGTTTCGCGGCATAGTCGCTGACAGCGCCAAAGCCGTTTTCAACGGGCGAATTCACATTCATCCGAACGCGCAGAAAACCCTGGCGCAGCTCAGTAATAAAAATTTGTTGTTGAGTGACAAAGCAGAAGTGGCTACCAAACCCGAGCTGGAAATTTATGCCGACGATGTGCAGTGCGCACACGGTGCAACCGTGGCGCGGCTCGACGAAAATGCGCTGCATTATTTCCGCACCCGCGGCGTGTCGCAGCGCGAAGCGGAAGTGATGTTGAGTTTCGGCTTTATCAACGAGCTGATTGATAAATTGAAACTGCCTGCTGTGGTGAATTATCTGCGCCCGGTTTTGACCCAGTGGTTCGCGCGTGATCCGGATCTGGTGCGCCATTTGCTGAATACCCCCGGACAAGAGTTGTGAGCATGCGGAGGCTGACGTGAGTTATTTCGATCCAGAAAAAATTCGCCGGGATTTCCCCATTTTGCAGCAGCAGGTTCACGGCCAGCCGCTGGTTTATCTGGATAGTGCCGCCACCACGCAAAAACCGCAGGTGGTATTGGATGCTTTGGATCATTATTACCGCCTGGACAATTCCAATGTCCACCGCGCGGCGCACGCGTTAGCGGACCGCGCCACCACGGCCTTTGAAAATGCGCGCAGAAGCGTCGCGTCATTTATTGGCAGCCCTAAAGTGGAACAGGTGATCTGGACGCGCGGCACCACCGAGTCGATCAATCTGGTGGCTAGTTCCTACGGCCGCATTGCGTTGCAACCGGGTGACAAAATCCTCGTCTCCATGCTGGAGCACCATTCCAATATTGTTCCCTGGCAATTAATTGCAGCCGAGCGCGGTGCATCGGTCGTTCCTATTCCGATCGACGCTCGTGGGGATCTGGATATGGACAGCTATAAAGCGCTGCTCGACGAGCGGGTGAAAATAGTTGCAGTCAATCAGGTTTCCAATGCTCTGGGCACGGTCAATCCCATTAAATCCATTGTGCGGGAGGCCCATGCGGTGGGCGCCAGGGTGCTGGTCGATGGCGCTCAAGCGATTGCCCATTTCCCGGTTGATGTGCAGGATCTGGGATGCGATTTTTACGCTTTTTCCGGCCATAAAGCCTTTGGTCCTACGGGCATTGGTGCGCTCTGGGGTCGCGAAGCACTTTTGGAACAAATGCCGCCTTATCAGGGTGGTGGTGAAATGATCGAAACCGTGACTTTCGCAGCCACGACATTTAATCAGCTGCCGTATAAATTCGAAGCGGGTACACCGGATATTGCAGGCGCGATTGGTATGGCTGCGGCGCTGGATTATCTTGCGGCACTTGATCGCGTCGCCTTGCAACAATATGAACACCAGTTATTGCAGACGGCAATTCGCCTGGGTGAAGAAAACGGGCTGCAGCGAATCGGCGCTCCGCGAGAGGCCGCTGGTGTTTACAGCTTTTTGATTCCAGGCGCTCATCCTGCGGATGTGGGTACTTTGTTGGATCAGCAAGGTGTGGCTGTGCGCACAGGTCATCATTGCGCGCAGCCTTTAATGGCGCACCTAGCTATTCCGGGTACCGTGCGGGCGTCCTTTTCCCTGTACAGCAATCTCGATGATGTTGAGCGCCTTTTTGCGGCGCTCAACAAGGTCAAAACCTTTTTGCTTTAGTGGTGGCGGAGATCAATTTATGTCCGTGGAAACATACAGCAGCAATCCCCGTGAGCTTATCGAATCCATTTCGGTAACGGATGCGGCAGTTGCACATTTTCGTCGCTTGCTGAGTCAAAACGCCAAAAAAGGCGTGCGTATCAGTCTAAAGGAAAGTGGGTGCACGGGATTCAAATACGTAATTGAAGAAGTGGACGGGCCGGCTGCCGGTGACACCACCCGCACGTTGGCCGACGACGTGGATTTGTACGTGGAAACCGGCTGCCTTGCTGCGCTCAAGGGACTCGAAATCGATTTGACCCAAATGGGCCTCAATCGCAATCTGGTTATGAATAATCCCAACGTAAAAGATGCCTGCGGTTGCGGCGAAAGCTTTAGCGTGTAAGAAGTTTTAGTGTGTAAACGCTTTAATCTGTAGGCAGCGTTAAATGTGCAGAGCGTTAGCGTGTAAGCAACGTTGGAAAATCAATTCTGGAAAAAACTATGTCTGAACAGAGAGTGGTGGTCACGGTAAGAGACTGTCCCGGTCGCCTTGTTCCGGTGGGCACCCCGCTGACCATCCCGGCCCATACATTTGTGACTGTGACCCAGTCATTGGGTGGCAATTTTACCGTCGTTTATCAGGGAAATATGGTGCGTATTGACGGTACGGACGCAGATGCTCTGGGAATGGAAAAATTTGAGCTGCTGTTCGAAAATCCAGGCGACGAAAAAATTCACGAAGAGCAGATCTGGCAGGCGTTGGAGACGGTGTACGATCCGGAAATTCCGGTCAATCTGAAAAGTCTAGGCCTCATCTACAAAGTGGCGATTGACCAGGCGAATGGAAAAGTGGTCATCGATATGACGCTCACCGCTCCGGGTTGTGGTATGGGACCTGTGTTGGTAGGCGACGTGAAATACCGCGTCGCGCTAGTGCCCAATGTGAAATCGGTGGAAGTCGAGCTGGTGTTCGATCCGCCATGGAGTCGCCATATGATGTCCGAAGAGGCGCAACTGGAAACAGGAATGTTTTACTAATGAAAACCAGCCCATTTGGTAGCACCATCACCGCTGATGATATTATCGATACAGTCGGCTTTTTCGACAGCTGGGAAGATCGTTACAAATATATTATTGATCTCGGCAAAGAACTGCCGGAAATGTCGATAGAAAAAAAGATGACGCTCATCTTGTGCGCGGTTGTCAGAGCCAGGTTTGGATCGACGGGAATAATCTCGACGGCCATTTGTGGTTCGACGCAGACAGCGACGCGTTCATTGTGAAGGGACTGCTGGGGGTGGTGCTCGCGGCCTACAATGGCAAAACACCGCAACAGATCATGAACTTTGACATAGAAGACTATTTTGCCCAACTGGGATTGATCAAACATTTAAGCCCGACCAGGGGCAATGGTTTGCGCGCAATGGTGAAGCGGATTCAGGCGATGGCCGCCAGCGTTTGAATGTTTGTTTGAAGTTGCTGTTTGAAAAAAAGCGCTGCAATGCAGCGCTTTTTTTACGTCTTGAGCATCGCTTACATTGAGTAGCGGACGCCCAGGCCGTAGGAGGACAAATTGTCGCCGATGCTTGCTGTCAGATTGATACCAAGATTTTGGTTGATTTCAAACAGCGCGTTACCAAACACCGAAAAATCATCGCCGGAATCCAGATCTGTATAGCGGATGCCGCCACCCAGTTCCAGCCAGTCGATGACTTGAGCGCGCACGCCCGCATCAACAAAGTAACCGTCACTGGTATCTTCGTTCAGATCGTCCCAGGCGTCACCGAAAGTGGTGTCGTCGTCGCCAATGTCCTGATCGGTTTGACCGAGGCTGAATTCATCATAATCCACATCCATGTACGCGGCCCGCACAACAAAATCGGTATTCGCATTTATAGGAGCGAAATAACCAAGACCTAATTGCAGGGTTTTTATATCCGTGTCAGCAGGAATCACGGTGGCGGTGTCATTGATAAATGTAAAATCTGCTTGGGTTTGAGCATAATTACCAAAAATAAACAGATTATTAGTGAACGCGAAGGACGCCCCAATTTTAAATCCGTCACCATCGTCCACGTCTTCAATGATATTGTCGAAGGCATCATCGTCTTCGTACATATCAACGTCCTGAACCACATATTCCGCTTCTATATAATTGTAGCTGATGGTTTCAGCCGCAAATACGGAAAGCGGTGTAGTGCATGCAGCGAGCAGCGCGGCGGATAATGTTTTTCGATTCATAAAAAGACTCCAATTTTTTAGTGATCGTTCTGAATAATTTCAGGATTACGCATGGCACCATTTGCACGAATGGTGCCATGCGTGCACGCGCGCATGTTTTGCTGCGGGATCGGCAGCTGGCGTCTTCTCTGTTGCGCGAGTACAATTCGCTCCGTTTTGTTTCCTTTGCCGGCGTGACTGGCCAGGTTGTTATTTATGATCCGTATTACCGAGTTATCCCTTCCTCTTGATCATTCACCGGCTGATTTGCGCCGCGCGATTCTCCAGCGACTGGGCATCGCGGATGAATCCCTGTTGGATTATTCCGTATTTAAGCGCAGCTATGATGCGCGGAAAAAAATAGCGAAATTCTGTTCGTATATGTCATCGATGCCACAGTATTGAACGAGCAGGAATTGCTGCGGCGTCTCGGTGAAGACAATCATGTTCGTCCTGCGCCGGATACCCGCTATAAACCCGTGGCGGTTGCGCCGGCGGATTTGTCGGAGTCTGAGCGTCCCGTGGTCGTCGGGTTCGGTCCCTGTGGGTTATTTGCCGCGCTTACCCTCGCGCAGATGGGATTTAAACCGCTGGTGCTGGAGCGCGGCCGCGATGTGCGTCAGCGCACCAAGGACACCTGGGGGCTATGGCGAAAAAAAATTCTAACGCCGGAATCGAACGTGCAATTTGGTGAGGGCGGCGCCGGTTTGTTCTCCGACGGCAAACTTTATAGCCAGATCAAAGATCCGAAATTTTATGGCCGCAAGGTGATGGAGGAATTTGTCCGTGCGGGCGCGCCGGAGGAAATTCTCTATGTCAGCAAGCCGCATATAGGCACTTTCCGTTTGACTGGCGTGGTGTCCGCGATGCGCGAGGAAATCAAACGCCTGGGCGGCGAAGTGCGTTTTGAAAGCAAAGTGGAAGATTTTGTGATTCGCGACGGCCGCGTCGAGGGTGTGCGTTTGCACGGCGGCGAGGAAATTCCTTCCCGGCATGTGGTGCTCGCGCTCGGGCACAGCTCGCGCGATACATTTCGCCGGTTGTATGCACTGGGCGTTCATATCGAAGCCAAACCGTTTGCCATAGGCTTTCGCATAGAACATCCCCAGAGCCTGATCGACAAGGCCCGGCTGGGTAAATATGCCGGTCATCCAGAGCTTGGCGCGGCGGACTATAAACTAGTTCATCACGCGCGCAACGGCCGCGCGGTTTACAGTTTTTGCATGTGCCCCGGCGGCACGGTGGTGGCGGCCACCTCCGAGCCCGGCAAGGTTGTCACCAATGGCATGAGCCAATACTCCCGCAACGAGCGCAATGCCAATGCCGGCATAGTGGTGGGCATCAACCCGGAACAGGATTATCCCGGCGGTGTTCTGGCGGGCGTAGAGCTGCAGGAAAAATTGGAAGCCCAGGCCTTTGTGCTGGGTGGTGAGGATTATTGTGCGCCGGGTCAGCTGGTGGGCGATTTCCTGCGGGGCACGCCATCCCAAGCGCTGGGTGAAGTGATTCCGTCCTATAAGCCCGGAGTTTTACTCGGCGATTTGCACCCATCGCTGCCCGCCTATGCGATCGAGGCCATCCGGGAAGCACTGCCGCAATTTGGCCGGCAGATTCGCGGTTTTGATCGCGCGGATGCGGTGCTCACCGGAGTGGAGACCCGCACTTCTTCGCCAGTGCGGATTACTCGCGACGCCACCAGCCTGCAGAGCCTCAACACCCGCGGTTTGTATCCCGCGGGAGAGGGGGCGGGTTATGCCGGCGGAATCCTCTCCGCCGGTGTGGATGGCATCAAAGTGGCGGAAGCGGTTGCCATGGCGGTGTTGGCGGACAGGGGCGCTTAAATCGTTCTTGGTCAGTCCCCTCAAAATAAGAGCGGACGAGAAAATCAGAAAATACCCATTTCCAGGCCGGTGGCGAAGGTGGCTGCAAATTCCGCAGCGGCGGTACAGAAGCTGCTTTGGTAGGGGCCGGTGCATAGCAGTGGAGATTGTGCTTCGCGCCACCGCAGGCCGGTGACAATCCGGCCGACTGAGGCGGCAGCGCCACTGCCATTGTCCTGTCCGGCCCGAACACACAAGCAATAGGGCATGCCTTGCGTCTGTTCCAGGCAGGGATAGTAAACCCGTTCAAAAAAATCTTTTAGTGCGCCGCAGAGACTGCCGAAATTTTCCGGTGTAAACAGCAGCACGCCCTTGGCAGCCAAAAGATCCTCTGGGCCCGCCGATAGTGGAGGCAACATCCGGCAGGTCAATGTTTCAAGGGAATTGCGACAGGCGTCCGCCATGGCCGCTGCCATTTCAGCGGTATTGGGGGAGGGCGTGTGCGCGAGGATCAGCAGTGAATCGGCCATATGCAGTGATCAAGTGTGGGCAAGACAGGGTGTTCAATAGCACGATTCCTACCACCTCTCCAGCCCGCAGCTTACACAGGAGGGGGTTTGTCCGTATAATTGCGCGATTTTTTGCCCCATAACCTCTGGGCCGGCTCAATCGGTCTGGATTTGCAAACCCTTGGGTGCCGCGCGTTTGCCATGACGGCGGCCTCGAAACTAAAGGAGATCTACATGGCTGTTGAAAGAACCTTGTCCATCATCAAACCCGATGCCGTTGCCAAGAATGTCATTGGCAAAATCATTTCCCGCTTTGAAGACTCCGGTTTGCAGGTGGTTGCGGCGAAGTTGATTCATCTGTCACGCGCACAGGCTGAAGGCTTTTATGCCGAGCACAAAGAGCGTTCGTTTTTCGGCGCATTGGTGGATTTTATGACGTCCGGCCCGGTCATAGTGCAGGTTCTGGAAGGTGAAAATGCCGTCAAGCTGAACCGCGATCTGATGGGGGCCACCAATCCGAAGGAAGCCGCTCCCGGCACGATTCGCGCGGATTTCGCCAACAGCATCGACGCCAACGCCGTTCACGGTTCCGACTCCGCCACTTCCGCTGCGCGTGAAGTAGCTTACTTTTTTGCAGCGAGCGAAATCTGCCCGCGCTAACGCGGGGGTTTCTTGCAGTACCGAAATCGTTTCGTGGTATCACATATGTTCGATCAAGACGCACCGGCAGCGGATTCCGCACCCGCCAAAATCAATCTGCTCGGCCTGACCCAGGCCAAGCTCGAAGAGTTTTTTCTCGGTCTCGGGGAGAAGCGCTTCCGTGCGACGCAATTGATGAAGTGGGTTCATCAGCTCGGAGAAACGGATTTCATGGCCATGACCAACATGAGCAAGGCGTTGCGAGCCCAGCTCATGGAAGTGGCCGAAATCCGCCTGCCGGAAGTGATACAGCAATTGGACTCCGCCGATGGGACGCGCAAATTTCTGATTCGCGTCAACGGCGGCAATGCTATCGAAACGGTGTTCATTCCCGATGGTGAGCGAGGCACTTTATGTGTGTCGTCACAGATCGGTTGCTCCCTGGACTGCAGTTTCTGCGCGACTGGCAAGCAGGGGTTCAATCGCGACTTATCGGCGCATGAAATCGTTGCGCAGATCTGGATCGCGGCAAAATCCTTTGACCAGTTGCGCGAGAACGGTCCGCGCAGAATTACCAATGTTGTGTTCATGGGTATGGGCGAGCCGCTGTTGAATTTCGATAACGTGGTAGACGCCGTCAACATCATGATGCACGACAACTGTTACGGCATTTCCAAGCGCCGTGTGACCATCAGCACTTCGGGCGTGGTGCCGGCCCTGGATCGCCTGGGGCAGTTTACCGATGCCTGCCTGGCGATCTCGCTGCACGCGCCCAATGATGAACTGCGCAACCAACTGGTGCCGCTCAACAAGAAATATCCGATTGCCATGTTGCTGGATTCCGCCAAGCGGTATATCGAAGGGCTGCCGGACACCCATCGCAAGATGACCATCGAATACACGCTGATCGATCAGTTGAATGATCGGCCAGAGCACGCTCACGAGCTGGCCGAACTGCTGCGTGACGTGCCGGTGAAAATCAATCTTATCCCTTTCAACCCTTTTTCCCTGTCCAACTACAAACGCGTGAGCAACAATGCTCTGCGCCGTTTTCAGCAGATTTTGATGGACGAGGGCTACATCACTACGGTGCGCACGACTCGCGGGGACGATATAGAAGCGGCGTGCGGCCAGCTTGCCGGGCAGGTCAACGACCGCACCCGCCGCAGTGCCCGCTACATAAATTCACCGGCGCCGGTGGAGGAGCGGGTGAGGATCGTGCCCAACTCCTGAAGTCCCGGAAGCAGATGGCATCTGTCATGCGCCTACAATTTGAATAACGAGAAGCATTGGGAGAGAAGCTAGATGAAAATTTGGTATAGCCGCATTTTTCTGTTTGCCGCCATGATGGGTTCTCTGGCGAGCTGTGTGACCACCACTAATGTCGCGCCGGTCGATACGAATGCGGCACACGATAAGCGGATCGAGTTGGGCATGAAGTACCTGGAAACCGGGAAGCGCGACAATGCGCGCTGGCAGTTCAGTAAGGCTCTGGAGCTGAAGAAAAATTCGGCGGATGCCTACCACGGCATAGCTTTGCTGCACCAGGCCAATGGTGAGTTGGAGCATGCCGAGGGCGCCTTCAAAAAGGCGCTGCGCAACGCCGACCCCAAAAAATTGTCGCCGATCCGAGTGTCCTACGGGCGCTATTTGATGGACACCGGCGACGCCAAAGACGCGTGTGATTTGTTCGAAAAGGCCGCGGCTGATTTTGATTACAAGGCGCGTCCGGAAGCGCTGTATCTGGCCGGTCAATGCGCCCAGAAAACCGGTAACACCGCGCGCATTAAACCGGCTTTCGAACACGCTTTGAATCTCAACGCTCAGTTTGTTCCACCGATGGTGGAACTGGCGGAAATTTATTTTCGCGAGGGGGAATATGCAAAAAGCAAACGTCTCCTGACGCGGTTTGAAAAAGTGTCCAAGCCCACCCCGGCGAGTTTGTGGCTCGGCATACGTATCGAGCGGATTTTCGGCAACAAGGATAAAGAGGCAAGTTACGCATTAGCTTTGAGAAATCTGCACCCTTATTCCAAAGAGTATCTGGAATATCGGCAAACCCTTGACCAGAAATAAGGTTACCCATGTCCGTGATAGAGCAGCCTCCGGCCGACCTCTCGCAGCCTTCCGGTGTCACTTTGCGCAATGCGCGGGAGCAGGCGGGCCTGACTCTGGACGCCGTCGCCCAGCGCACCATGATTCCCCTGTCGAGGCTGCGCGCGCTGGAAAACGATGATTACGATCGGGTAGGTGTGGCGACTTTCGTAATTGGATACACGCGTTCCTACGCGCGCTTTCTGGGGATCGACCCGGATCCTCTGGTCCAGGCTCTTGAAGCATCACTGCCACACATCGAACCTTTGCCAGAGCACTCCTCTCCGGTTGCATTGGCTCTGCATGTGCAGCGCAGACCGCGCTCATTGTTCTGGCCCATAGTCCTGGCGGTTGTGGTCGTCTTAGTCATAGTCGCCGTTATCGGCATCAACACTGCCTCGCTCGTATCATCCAACCCGGCGCCAGCGACCGAGGCGCAGCCCCAGACTTCCGACAGCGGCACGCTCAGTCTGCCACTGGAATTGGGCGTTGCGGCGCAGTCTGCAACACCTGAGGAGCTTCTGCCGTCGGAAACTTCCGCAGCGGACCCCGCGATGGAGAAAGCCCTTGCGGATACGGACTTTGCCGGAGCTTCTGCCGCTCCGGTGGAGTTGCAGCAAATACCTCCTGCGACCGCACCTGAGGCAGGCATCGCCGCCCGGAGCTCAGTCGCCAATACCGCCGACACGCTGACCCTGACCTTTACTGGGGATTGTTGGGTAAACGTGACTGACGCAACAGGCAAAGCTCTGATTGCCCGCTTGGCCACTTCCAGGGATAATTTGCAGCTTTTTGGTCGGGCACCCTTTGATGTGTTGTTGGGTGACGCGGCCATGGCCGGCGTAACTTTCAATGGCCGAGTGATTGACACTGCACCGCTACCGGGCCGCAAAGCCAAACGGCTGACGGTGGGTCCCTAGCGCGAATCGAATCAGGTAACTGAACAATGCATTTTGAGTCTCCGATCAAACGTCGCCGGTCGCGCCAGATTATGGTGGGCAATGTGGCTGTGGGCGGCGATGCTCCGATTTCGGTTCAGAGCATGACGAATACCGAAACCACCGATGTGGCCGCGACGGTAGCGCAGATTCAGCGCCTGCAGAATGCTGGCGCGGATATAGTCCGTGTGTCGGTACCGACCATGGATGCAGCCGAAGCCTTCGGCGCCATTCGCAAGCAGGTAAACATTCCACTTGTAGCGGATATTCACTTCGATTACCGCATCGCCCTGCGGGTCGCGGATCTCGGTGTGGACTGCCTGCGCATCAATCCCGGCAATATCGGTCGTGAGAAGCGTATTCAGGCGGTAGTCGATAAGGCGCGCGATTTGAACATTCCGATCCGCATCGGCGTGAATGCAGGCTCCCTGGAAAAGGATCTGCAGAAAAAATACGGCGAGCCGACACCGGATGCGCTGGTGGAATCCGCTCTGCGGCATGTGGAAATTCTCGATCAGCTGAACTTCCAGGATTTCAAAGTCAGCGTCAAAGCGTCGGACGTGTTCATGGCGGTTGCCGCCTATCGCAAGCTGGCCCAGCAAATTGAACAGCCATTGCACCTGGGCATTACCGAAGCCGGTGGTTTGCGCGGCGGTACCGTTAAGTCCTCCGTCGGCCTGGGCATGTTATTGATGGACGGCATTGGCGACACCATCCGCATCTCGCTTGCTGCGGACCCGGTCGAGGAAGTCAAAGTCGGCTGGGACATTCTGAAGAGTCTGCGACTGCGCTCCAAAGGCATCAACTTTATCGCCTGCCCTAGCTGCTCGCGGCAGAACTTCGATGTGGTCAAGACCATGAACGAACTGGAGAACCGGCTCGAGGACATTACCGTGCCTCTCGATGTGGCGGTGATTGGTTGTGTCGTCAACGGCCCCGGTGAAGCGAAAGAGGCAGATATAGGTCTTGCCGGCGGTACACCGCGCAATCTCGTATATGTCGACGGTGAGCCGAAAGACAAATTCGACAACGAACATCTGGTCGATCAACTCGAACAGCTGATTCGCGCCAAGGCGGCCGCCAAAGCCGAACGGGAAAAAGATCTGATCGCCAAAGCGATCTGACATACGGGAATTCACTTTGAAACAGATTCAATCCGTTAAAGGAATGGACGACTTGTTGCCGGAGAATGCCCCGGCGTGGCAGTACGTGGAAGCCTCGATTGCAGAAGTTGCCGAACGCTACGGCTATCGTGAGATACGTTTTCCGATACTGGAGCAGACCGAACTGTTCAAGCGCAGTATCGGCGAGGTGACCGACATAGTTGAGAAGGAGATGTACACCTTCGACGACCGCAATGGCCTGAGCCTGACACTGCGCCCCGAGGGCACCGCGAGCTGTGTTCGCGCCGCTGAAGAGCACGGTCTGCTGTATAACCAGACGCAAAAGCTTTGGTACACGGGCCCCATGTTCCGGTACGAAAAACCGCAGAAAGGCCGTCTGCGACAATTTCACCAGTTTGGCTTCGAAGCGTTCGGCATGGCTGGACCCGATGTGGATGCGGAATTGCTCATCATGCTGGCCCGTTTGTGGCGGGAGCTGGGCATTCTCGAACACGTGGAATTGCAAGTGAACAACCTTGGCACCAGCGAGGCTCGCGGGCGTTTCCGCGCAGATCTCGTGGCTTATTTGGAAGCGCGTGCCGACAGCCTGGACGAGGACAGCAGGCGCCGTCTTGCCACTAATCCGCTGCGGATTCTCGACAGCAAAGTCGCCAGTACCCAGGCTTTATTGGACGGCGCGCCGTCGCTGACGGATTATTTAGACGATCAGTCGCGGGCGCATTTTGCCGGACTCTGCGAGTTCCTCGACTCTGCGAGCGTCAGTTACAGCGTCAATCCCCGCCTGGTGCGCGGCCTGGATTACTACAGCAACACCGTATTCGAGTGGGTGACCACGAAACTCGGTGCCCAGGGGACGGTCTGTGCCGGCGGCAGATATGACGGGCTGGTCGAGCAACTCGGTGGCAAGCCCACTCCTGCGGTGGGATGTGCCATGGGCATTGAGCGACTGGTCTTATTGCTGCGGGAATTGGAGGTGATCCCCGGGTCGGTGAACGATTCCGTGGATGTTTACCTAGTTGCCGTGGGCGATGTGCAAACGCGGGCATTGGCCCTGGCGGAGAGCCTGCGCACGGAATTGCCTTACTTGCGCCTTGTGACTCATATGGGCGGAGGCTCTTTCAAATCGCAAATGAAAAAAGCCGACAAAAGTGGGGCTCAATTGGCGCTTATTCTCGGTGAGGATGAGGCAGCCAAGGGCGAAGTCGGCATCAAACCTCTGCGCACCGACGCAGAACAGCAGCAGGTTCCCCAGGCGCAGGTGGCATGTGCTGTAAAGGGCCTGTTGGATCTTTAGTGGCAAGGGCTTTTGCCCTCGGAAATTCAATGACCAGAGGCCTTTGTGCTTCAAATTAAGCAAACAAACAAAATAACAGGAGAGCCAAAGTGGCCGCACATTTGACAGAAGAAGAACAGATTGAAGCCCTCAAACGCTGGTGGAAAGACTACGGCACCGTCGTATTGATCGCCGCCGTTGTCGGCCTCGGCGGCTTTTTTGCGTGGAACCTGTACAAGAGCCACCAAGTGAAAAGCTCCGGTGAGTCCGCCTCCGTTTACGAAAAACTCGCGTCCGCCATGACCGAGTTCGACGATGGCGCTTCAGAAGAACAAACGGCCAAGATAAAACAATTGGCAAACGATGTGATCGCGCATAGCTCGTCCGGCCTCTACGCAGATTTTGCCGCGCTTTACCTGGCCAAATTGGCGGTGCAACAGCAGGACTACGCAGCGGCCAGGACACATCTGGAAAAAGTGAGCGGCCAGGGTGCCAACGAATCGGTCAAGGAATTGGCGCGACTGCGTCTTGCCCGCGTATTGGCGGCTACTGGTGAGACAGAGCAGGCTTTGAATATGTTGTCCGTCAAGGCATCGACTGCCTATGCAGCTGCCTATGCGGAGGCAAAAGGGGATGTGTTGTTGTCCCTGCAGCGTTTGGTAGAAGCTCGGACATCCTATGAAGCGGCGCTCCAGGCTATGGGCACTAACCAGCCAATGCGTCGCAATCTGGTGCAATTGAAAATCGACAATACCCGCACTTCGAGTGACGAGCCCGCAATCCTGCCGGCCCCCGTCAATCCTCATGGCAATTTGTCGAACCCGCATGCAACAGGTGCTGCGGCAGCGGCGGAGGGTGTTTGATGACTTTGCGCCGTTCTTTGGCTGCGGTTTGTTGCCTGAGTGCCTTGCTGGTTGGTTGTAGCAGCGTCAAAGAAGAGCTGAAGCCGGTCAAACTCGAGCCGATTCGGGCTCAGTACAAATTCGTCCGCGAGTGGCGCAAGGAGACTGGCGCGGGCCAGGATGCGCGTTACGCGCGCCTCCAGCCGGCCTATGTCGACGGGATTTTTTATACCGTGGATGTCGGCGGTGAATTGGGTGCTTGGCGGCGCGAAGACGGTAAACGTCTGTGGCGCAGCGACCTTAAAACCGCCATTGGCAGCGGTGTAGGCGTCGCCAATGGGCTGGGATTCGTTGGCACTCTGGATGGTCGGGTTATTGCTTATGATCTCGCCAACGGGCAGCAAAAGTGGCAGGCCAAGGCTAGCAGCGAGGTGATGGCGATCCCTCAGTCCAACGGCCGGGTAGTGGTCACCCAGGCGATTGACGGGCGCGTCTTTGCGTTTGCTTTTGAAGATGGTCGCCAGCTGTGGAATTACGATCACCCAGTGCCGGTGCTCAGTCTGCGCTCCAACGCCAGCCCCCTGGTGGTTCAGGATACGGCGATGGTGGCGTTTGATAACGGCCAGATACTGAATTTCGATTGCAACACCGGACAGCTGCGCTGGAGTGCGCGGGTAGGGCAGCCGCAGGGGAAAACGGAGCTTGATCGTCTGGTGGATATAGATGCGTCACCCATGGAGCTGGGGCCGTACATTTATGCCGCCGGCTACAATTCGCGACTGGTGGCCATTGCCAAGGGCACCGGGCGAATCGCCTGGGCTCAGGATGTCTCCACCGCGCAAAATCTCGCCGGTGTCGACAACCGAATTTTGGTGAGCGACGCCAATAGCCACGTGAAGGTCTTCGACGCCATTAATGGCACCTTGATCTGGGAAAACAAGGATCTGCACCGGCGCGGACTAAGCGCACCAGCAGTTTATGACGGCATGGTGGTGGTGGTTGACCAGACCGGCTATCTGCATGGACTGTCTCTTGAGGATGGCACCCAGGTGGCGCGCACCCGCATTGGCGATCAAGCTGTTTTCTCCCAGCCATTGGTTATTGATGACACCTTGTTTTTGCTGGACAAGAGCGGTGCGCTCATGGCGTACGACACCAAGAAAGCCGACCCGTCGATGGCAATTTGGGATATGCCATCCAATCGCCATAAAGGCGCCATCTCCACTAAACCCACCGGGGTCAAATAAACTTCATGGTTCCTGTTATCGCCCTGGTTGGCCGTCCCAATGTCGGCAAATCCACCTTGTTCAACTGCCTCACGAAATCCAGGGATGCCCTGGTGGCGGATTTTGCCGGCCTGACCCGCGACCGTAAATATGGCGATGTGATTTTTCGCGAGCGCAAATTCATCGCCATAGATACCGGCGGTTTGAGCGGTGAGAACGACGGCATCGATATGGTGATGGCGGAACAGGCGCGCCAGGCGATCAGCGAGTCCGACGTGGTTGTTTTTCTGGTCGACAGTCGCGACGGTCTCACGGCGGCGGATCAGCAGATCGCGCAGTACCTGCGTACGCAAAAAAAACCGACTCTGTTGGTGGCCAATAAGATTGATGGCCAGCAGCCGGATGTGGCGGCGGCACCATTTTTTGAGTTGGGTCTTGGCGAAGTTCATGGTATTGCCGCCGCCCACGGCCGCGGCATTAACTTGTTAATGGATGAGGTTTGCAATCTTCTCCCGCTCGAAGAAGGAGAAGAGGAAGGCGCGCTGAGTGAGACGGAGAGCGGGATTAAGATCGCTGTGGTCGGGCGTCCTAATGTTGGCAAATCCACCTTGGTCAATCGCATGCTCGGCGAGGATCGCGTTGTGGTGTTCGACATGCCCGGCACCACGCGCGACAGTATTTACATCCGCTACGAGCGCCACGGCAAGCCGTACACGCTGATTGATACCGCCGGTATCCGTCGGCGCAAGAATATTTCTCTGACGGTGGAAAAATTCTCCATCGTCAAAACACTGCAAGCGATCGAAGATGCAAATGTCGTTATTTTATTGATCGATTCGCAAGAAGGGCTGGTCGATCAGGATCTGCATTTGATGGGGCAGGTGATCGATGCCGGCCGCGCGTTGGTGGTCGCTCTGAATAAATGGGACGGTCTTGAAGATGACCATAAAACCTATTTGAAAGTGGAGCTTGAGCGCCGTCTGCGCTTCGTCGATTTTGCCGATATTCATTTTATTTCCGCTTTGCACGGCACTGGTGTCGGCCTGCTGTATCAATCCGTGGAAAAGGCTTATCAGGCAGCGACGGAAAAATTCTCCACCAATTTTCTGACGAAAGTTCTTGATGATGCTGTCACCACACACCAACCGCCATTGGTGCGCGGGCGCCGTATCAAGCTCCGTTACGCTCACCCCGGCGGCCATAATCCTCCTATCATTGTTATTCACGGCAACCAGACCGAAGACGTTCCCAATCACTACGTGAAATATCTGGAAAAAACCTTCCGCAAAGCTTTGGACCTGCACGGCACTCCCATCCGCATAGAATTCAAAAGCGGCGATAACCCCTACGCCGGCAAGCGCAACAAGCTCACTCAGCGGCAGGTGGAAAAGAAACGCCGCATGATGAAGTTTGTGAAAAAGAAAAAAGTAACCAACAAAAAACGGCTTGAATATTCGCCCCAAACTGCGGAATACCGTGTTTATCAACACGGTATTGACTTGACGGCGAAGGGGGGAGTACTTAAAATCGCCACCCAATTCGCAGGGCCCTGGATTTCGCTTTAGCGGGTCCGCACAGCTTCGGCTTGGGTCTTAGCGCCAACGGTAGTAAGCAGGTGCCCCTTTATGGGGTTTTTTATTATCTGGGTGGCGTTGCGCAGGACATGTCCGTAACCGTCGTGCGGTGCGCCGCCCCGGTTAGAGTGTGAAATGGGCTTCGAGCCCATTTTTTGTTTCTGTATGGTGTTATTTATGGCTTCTATCCAGGAGCGTTTAACTGAAATGTTTGAACCTGTGGCATCTGCGCTCGGTTGTGAGCTGTGGGGCGTGGAGTATATGGCGCAGGGGCGCCGTGCTTTGCTGCGGGTATACATCGATAAGGAAGAGGGAATTGGCGTGGAAGATTGTGAGCGCGTCAGTCGCCAAGTGAGCAGTGTGCTCGACGTGGAAGATCCGATCCAATCGGAATACACGCTGGAAGTGTCGTCACCAGGTATGGATCGTCCTTTGTTCAAACTGAAGCAGTTCGAAGCCAGTGTGGGTGAAGTCCTGGCGGTGCGGCTGCGTTTGCCATTTGAAGGGCGGCGCAAGTTTACCGGACTGTTGAAAGGGGTCGAGAACGAGGAGATCGTGCTCGAAGTGGACAACGAAGAATACGTACTGCCTTACGAGTCGATCGATAAGGCGAATATTGTTCCTCAGTTCTGAGGTAGTGCAGAGGCATTTTCATGAAGAAAGAAATTTTGCTGGTGGCGGACGCCGTTTCCAATGAGAAAGGTGTGGATCGGGAGGTGATCTTCCAGGCGATCGAGCTCGCGCTGGCGACGGCCACCAAAAAGCGCTACGACGAGGAATCGGATGTTACGGTGACGATTGATCGACGCACTGGCGAATACGTGACCGAACGACGCTGGCTTGTGGTGAGCGATGACACGGTTGCAGAGCTGGGAACTCAGCTCACCACCGAAGAAGCTCGCGAAGTCGACCCCAATCTGAAAGTGGGTGATACCCACGTGGAAGTGGTGGAAAACGTGGAATTTGGTCGTATCGCCGCGCAGACCGCAAAACAGGTCATAGTGCAGAAAGTTCGTGAGGCAGAGCGCGCGCAAATCGTTAACGAATACCGTGATCGTGTAGGCGAGCTGGTGTCCGGTACGGTCAAGAAAGTTACCCGCGACAACATCATTGTCGATCTGGGCAATAACGCGGAAGGCTGTTGCCGCGCGAGGAATTGGTCGGTCGTGAGATCTTCCGGATGAATGACCGGGTGCGTGCGGTTTTGCTGGATGTGCGTCCCGAAGCCAGAGGCCCGCAGCTGTACCTCAGCCGTGCCTGCTCGCAGATGTTGATCGAGCTGTTCAAGATTGAAGTGCCGGAAATCGCCGAAGAAGTTATCAACCTGCGCGGCGCTGCGCGCGATCCCGGCTCCCGCGCCAAAATCGCCGTTTCCACCAATGATGGCCGTATTGACCCGGTCGGCGCTTGCGTCGGTATGCGTGGCTCTCGTGTACAGGCGGTATCCAACGAACTGGCGGGCGAGCGCATCGATATAGTCTTGTGGGACGACAACCCCGCCCAGTATGTGATCAACGCGATGTCACCGGCTGAAATCGAATCCATTGTGGTGGATGAAGACACGCGCTCCATGGATGTGGCAGTTGCCGAGGAAGGTCTCGCCCAGGCGATCGGCCGCGGCGGCCAGAATGTGCGTCTCGCATCGGAGCTGACACGTTGGGAAATCAACGTCATGAGCACCAAGCAGTGGGGCGAGAAGCAGCAGGCGGAAGCCGGCAGCGTGAAGAACATCTTCATGCAGGCACTGGATATTGACGAAGACGTCGCTGACGTCCTTGTGGAAGAAGGCTTTACCAGCCTTGAAGAGGTTGCATACGTGCCGCTGGAGGAGTTTCTGGCGATTGAAGGCTTCGATGAGGATATCGCTGAAGAGCTGCGTACCCGCGCTAAAGATGCACTCTTGACGCAGGCTCTGGCGTCAGAGGAAAAATTGAACAGCGAACCCGCTGACGATTTGTTGAACATGGAAGGTATGGACCGAGCACTCGCCTACAATCTGGCGGCGCGTGGTGTGGTCACCATGGAAGATCTGGCGGAACAATCTGTCGATGATCTTTTGGATATTGACGGAATGGACCAGGAGAAAGCGGCTGCGCTCATTATGAAAGCGCGGGAGCCCTGGTTTGCCGATTCTGCAGAACAAACCCATTAATTGAGGTACGAGGAATTAGAATGGCCGATGTAACTGTTAGTGAACTCGCCAAGTCTGTCGGTGCCTCGGTAGACCGACTTTTGACGCAGATGGGTCAGGCGGGTCTGCCGCACAAGACGCCCGCTGATACTGTGTCAGATGAAGAAAAACAGACGCTGCTGACCTTTCTCAAAATGTCTCACGGTGAAAGTGCGGCAGTGCCGAAAAAAATTACCCTGAAGCGAAAAACTACCACCACCTTGAAGACTGGCAGCGGTAGCAGCCGGAAAACCATCAATGTGGAAGTGCGCAAAAAACGCACCTACGTCAAGGTCAGTGATAATGACGCCGACAGTGGCATGGTCGATCTCGCTGACATGGCGGATGAGGCGGTGCTGGACGAAGGCTATATCGAGCATGAACAGTTCGATATGAACGGTGCCGAAGATAGTTATGAGGCGCCTGTTGCAGAGGAAGAGCTGGATTCGTCGATTCAGAGCGTGCAAGCGGACGAGGTGGATGTCACCGCGGACGCTGACGTCGATGCGCCTGTCATCGAGGCGGACGAAGAGGTTTCCACCCCTACCGCAGCTCCACGCGAAACTTTGACTCGATCTTCTTTTGTCGACGACGCTGAAGAGCGCCGAATCCGAGCGATGGAAGCGCGCATAAAAGTGCAAAAAGAAGCGGAAGAAACCGCGCGTCGCGCACTTGAGGAAAAAGCGCAAGCGCGAACTGGCGAAAAAAGATGCGGCAACGGTGTCACCCGCAGCGAAAAAGGATCCATCGGCAATCAAAAAAGCCGATCCAGCTGCGCCGGTCTTGTCGCAAGAAGAGCTGGCCGCTAAAGCTGAAGAAGAAAAACACAAGCTAGCCAAGAAAAAAGACAAGGGTCACGGCGAGTTCGAAGAAGACGACGAATCCCGCAAGCACAACAAAAAAGCGGGCAAAGCTGTTAAAAAGGTCGAAATTCCCGCGCCGAAAAAAGGTTCCGCAGTATTGAGTTATCTGGATGACAGTGACGACGAAGTCGTTATCGCTGCAGTGGCACCAGTACGTAAAAAACCTTCCGCACCGCAGGCGCCCTCACGCTCTGCGATCAAAATAGCCAACAAACACGGTTTCAAGAAGCCGACCGGAAAAATTGTGCACGAAGTGGAAATTGGCGAAACCATCGTGGTTTCCGATCTGGCTCAGCGTATGAGCGTGAAAGTTGGTGAAGTGGTTAAACACCTGATGAAGCTGGGTGTTATGGCGACGGCCAACCAAGCGATCGACCAGGAAACCGCGCAATTGGTGGCCGAGGAAATGGGGCATACCCCGGTTCTCGTGAGTTCCAATGCTCTGGAAGAAGCGCTGCAGAAAAATGTAGATGATGCGGGTGGTGAAGTTGAGCCGCGCGCACCGATCATCACAGTGATGGGCCACGTCGACCACGGTAAAACATCACTGCTGGATTACATCCGCAAGGCCAAGGTTGCCGCAGGTGAAGCGGGCGGTATTACACAGCATATAGGCGCTTATCGGGTCAAAACCAGTCACGGCGATCTGACGTTCCTGGATACTCCCGGCCATGCCGCCTTTACCGCTATGCGCGCCCGCGGTGCCCAGTGTACGGATATCGTGATTCTGGTGGTCGCTGCCGACGATGGCGTAATGCCACAGACAGAGGAGGCGATTCAACACGCCCGCGCTGCTGGTGTGCCCATTGTTGTCGCGGTCAACAAAATCGACAAGCCGAGCGCCGATCCTGATCGCGTTAAAAATGAACTGGTTGCCAAGGGCGTTATTCCTGAGGAGTGGGGCGGTGATGCGCAGTTCTGTCACGTTTCTGCGTTGACGGGTGAAGGTATTGACCAGCTGCTGGAATCAGTCGGTGTCCAGGCTGAAATCCTCGAATTGAAAGCGCCTGTGCATGTGCCGGCTCGAGGTGTGGTCATTGAATCCCGTATGGATAAAGGCCGCGGTGTGGTTGCCACGGTGCTGGTGCAGAGCGGACATTTGAAGCAGGGCGATGTTTTGTTGGCAGGGCAAAGTTTCGGACGCGTTCGTGCTATGACCAACGAACTTGGCCAGCAGGTCAAAGATGCAGGCCCGTCGATTCCTGTGGAAATTCTTGGCCTGGACTCCGCTCCGAATGCGGGAGACGAATTTCTGGTTGTTGCTGACGAGCGCAAAGCTCGTGAAGTGTCAGAGTTCCGCGCGGAGAAAGAGCGTCAGGAGCGGGTGCAGCGCATCCAGGCCGCCAAGCTGGAAAACATGTTTGCCGGTATGGGCTCGGGTGAGAAGAAAACCCTCAGCGTGGTTGTGAAAGCGGACGTGCGCGGTTCTCTCGAAGCCATTTCAGCGTCGCTGCTGGATATGGGTAACGATGAAGTGGAAGTGCGCATAGTCGGCGACGGCGTGGGTGGAATCACCGAGAACGACGTGAATCTGGCTTTGACGTCGGGCGCCATTGTGCTCGGTTTCAACGTGCGCGCCGACGGTGGTGCTCGCAAGCTGGCGGAGCGCGAATCCGTGGAGATCCGCTATTACAGCATCATTTATCAATTGATCGACGAAGTGAAAGCTGCGCTTTCCGGAATGCTCGAGCCAGAGCGTGTCGAGACGATCCTGGGTATTGCCAACGTGCGCGATACCTTCCGCTCACCGAAATTCGGCCAGGTCGCAGGTTGTATGGTTGTCGAGGGCACTATCTACCGCAACAAGCGCATCCGCGTGCTGCGTGAGAACGTGGTGATCTTCGAGGGCGAGCTGGAGTCTCTGCGCCGCTTCAAGGACGACGTCTCCGAAGTCCGCGCTGGCACCGAGTGTGGTATCGGCGTGAAGAACTACGACGTGAAAGTTGGTGATCAGATCGAAGTATATGACGTCAAGGAGGTGGCAAGAGCGCTTTAATAAGCGCCTTGCCTGACTATGGCGAAAGAATACACTCGTTCAGACCGCGTCGCGGATGCGGTGCAGCGGAGCTTGGCCCAGTTGATTCCGGCCGAGATCCGCGACCCGCGCGTCGGGATGGTGAATATCAACTCCGTCGACGTGGCCCGGGACCTCACTTTGGCCAAGGTCTACGTCACCTTTATTGGTGAGACCAATCCCAAAGCCTGCCAGGATTCGGTAGCAATCCTGAATAAAGCAGCGAGTTTCCTGCGTACCCTGGTGGGACGGGATCTCACCGTCCGCTCCACACCACGTCTGCAGTTTTACTACGATGAATCCTCTGTGCGCGGTCAAGTGCTCAGCAATTTGATTGACCGGGCAGTAGCTGCCGATAAAGCCAATCGCGGCGATTCACCTGACGAGCAGGAGACCTGATCGTTGGGACGCAAGCGCAACTTCGGACGCCCCATCAGCGGTGTCCTGGTACTCAATAAAGCAGCGGGCATGACCTCCAATCAGGCGCTGCAAAAAGCCAAGCATTTGTTTTTTGCCAATAAAGCGGGCCATACCGGCAGTCTTGACCCGTTTGCCACGGGGGTTCTGCCTTTGTGTTTTGGCGAAGCCACTAAGTTTTCCCAGTATCTGCTCGACGCCGACAAGCGTTATATCAGCACCTTTCGTCTGGGTATCGAAACTTCCACTGCTGATATAGAGGGCGAGGAGATTGCCCGCGCGGATGCTTCACACATTTCGGTGGCGCAGATCGAAGCTGCATTGACGGAATTTCGCGGGGATATTTTGCAGATTCCACCGATGGTTTCCGCGCTCAAGGTCAATGGTCAACCGCTGTATAAGCTGGCGCGCAAAGGGCAGGTGATTGAGCGGCAGGCGCGCGCGGTCACCATCCACCAGCTGGACGTCCTCGCAGTTCGGCCCGGTGTGATTGCGGAAGTGGATGTCGATATTCGCTGCAGCAAGGGCACCTACATTCGCAGTATCGCGAGCGACTTGGGTGCCAAACTCGGTGTTGGCGGCCATGTGGCGAAATTGCACAGAGCTGCGGCCGGCATGTTTGTCGAGTCGCAGTCGGTCACCCTGGAGGCGCTCATGGCCGAGCTTGGTGACGGCGAGGCAAGTTCGTTGGATCATCATTTATTACCGCCGGATGCGGCTTTGGATTCCATGCCTAAGCTGGCACTCAGTGACACCAGCAGCCACTACTTCTGCCAGGGGCAGGCCGTAATGGATATGCGGGTCTACCGTTTGGGGGACCAAGGTGATACAGTGCGCGTCTGTCGCGAGGACGGGGTTTTTATCGGTCTTGGCGAAATTACCGATGATGGCTGTGTAGCGCCGCGTCGCGTGGTGGTTCTCAATCCCTGAGAATTCGACCCGCCTGTCAATATGCACGGGCGGGCCGTTTATTTCCCGGTCAAATATGACCGGGTGCATATTCAATGAAAATACGAGGCAAATACCATGGCACTGAGTGCTCAAGAAAAAGCAGAAATCCTGAAAACCCATCAGAAATCCGACTCTGATACTGGATCACCGGAAGTGCAGGTCGCGCTCCTGTCTGCCAATATCAACAAGCTGCAGGCGCACTTCGAGAAGAACAAACAAGATCACCACTCCCGTCGCGGACTTATCCGCATGGTAAACCAGCGCCGCAAACTGCTGGACTACCTGAAGACCAAAAACAGTGATCGCTACGCTGATCTCATCCAGAAGCTCGGCCTGCGTCGATAAGTCTCCTGAGTGCCCGCAACGCGGGCACTTCTGTTTTATAAGAACGTGTTTTATAAGATCGCAAGAAATAAACGTAAGGATAATAAATGAATCCTGTCATTAAAAAATTTCAGTACGGTAAAGATACCGTCATTCTGGAAACCGGGCGCATCGCCCGTCAGGCAACCGGGGCTGTGGTAGTCACGGTCGGACAGACCTGTGTTTTGTGTACTGTTGTGGGCGCAAAAGAGGTGTCTCCCGGACAAGGTTTTTTCCCTCTTTCCGTTCATTATCAGGAAAAGAGTTATGCCGCTGGCCGTATTCCCGGTGGCTTTTTCAAGCGTGAAGGCCGTCCTTCAGAAAAGGAAACCCTGACCTCACGTTTGATCGACCGTCCTATTCGCCCTCTTTTCCCGGACGGTTACCTCGCAGAAGTACAGGTTATCTGTACCGTGCTTGCTGCTGAGAAAGATGTCGACCCGGATATCGCCGCCATGATCGGTACTTCCGCAGCGCTTGCCATTTCCGGTATTCCGTTCAATGGTCCCATTGGCGCGGCGCGTGTTGGTTATTCCGAGCAGGACGGTTACATCCTGAATCCCGGCTACAAACAATTGAAAACCTCTGAACTCGACATGGTGGTTGCAGGTACGCGCGACGCAGTGTTGATGGTGGAGTCGGAAGCGAACGAGCTGCCGGAAGACATCATGCTTGGCGCAGTTCTGTTCGGTCACCAGGAAATGCAAGCCATCATTCAAGCGATAGATGAGCTGGTGCGTGATGCTGGCAAGCCGCGCTGGGAATGGCAGGCACCGCAAACGAATACTGCCTTGACGGCTGCCATCGAGAAAGACTTTGGCGACTCTATCGGCGTTGCTTATCGCATCACGGATAAGAGCAAGCGTTATGACCGTTTGAGTGAGCTGCGTGGGCAGACAGTTGAGCAGTTTGCCGGTGAAGGCAAAGAGGCTTCTGCGGACGAAGTAAAAGAGATTTTCAAAGCTCTGGAAATGAAAATCGTGCGCAGCCGCATTGTAAATGGCGAGCCCCGTATCGATGGACGCGATGGCAAAACTGTGCGCCCACTGCAAGTCGAAGTTGGTGTTCTGCCCAAAGTTCATGGTTCAGCGCTTTTTACTCGCGGCGAAACCCAGGCCTTGGTTGTAGCGACTCTCGGCTCGACCCGCGATGCGCAAATCATCGACAGCCTGGAAGGTGAACGCAAAGACAATTTCATGCTGCATTACAATTTCCCGCCTTACTCTGTCGGTGAATGCGGCAGACTCGGCTCCACCGGTCGCCGTGAAATCGGCCATGGTCGCCTTGCCCGTCGCGGTGTAGCGGCCATGTTGCCCAAAGACGCAGATTTTCCTTACACCATGCGAGTGGTGAGTGAAATCACCGAGTCCAACGGCTCCAGTTCTATGGCCTCCGTCTGCGGCGCGAGCCTCGCGCTGATGGATGCCGGCGTTCCTTTGCGCGCGCCAGTTGCGGGCATTGCGATGGGACTGGTTAAGGAAGGCAGCCAGTTTGCAGTATTGACCGATATTCTCGGCGACGAAGATCACTTGGGTGATATGGACTTTAAAGTGGCCGGTACCGCCAATGGTGTGACTGCGCTGCAGATGGATATCAAGATTGAAGGCATTACCGAAGAGATTATGGAAGTTGCGCTGGAGCAGGCACTGCAGGCGCGTTTGCATATCCTCTCGGAAATGAACAAGGTCATCGCCCAGCCGCGCGCAACTCTGTCGGACAATGCTCCGCAGATGCACACCATGAAGGTCGACCCTGAGAAGATCCGCGACATCATCGGTAAAGGCGGCGCGACTATCCGCTCCATCACCGAATCCACCGGTGCTTCTGTCGATATCGAAGATGACGGCACTGTGAAGGTATATGCGGTTGACTCCGAGAGCCTCCAGGCGGCGATTTTGCGCATAGGTGAAATTACTGCCGAAGCGGAAATTGGCGCGACCTATGAAGGAACTGTGGTGCGAATCGTTGATTTTGGCGCATTCGTCAATTTCCTTCCGGGCAAAGACGGTCTGGTGCACATCTCTCAGATCGCTCATGAGCGTGTAAACAGCGTGAGCGATTATCTGAAAGAGGGTCAGAAGGTAACCGTGAAGTGTCTGGATGTTGACAACCGCGGCCGTATCAAGCTGTCCATCAAGGAAACTCTGCCACCACCGGCACAGGCGGAATCCGCTGCTGAGGCAGAGGAAACACCTGAATCCCAGGCGTAATCTTCCGGTTGTATCAAGCCCGCTTAGGCGGGCTTTTTTGTTTCTATTACAGACGGATTTATTTGGACAAATGGGTATGTGCAGATCCCTATTGGGTGTCGTGATTTTCTGGGCCGCTGCTTGTTGGGGGGATGCAAGTCCAGCGGGCGCTCATATGGAAGCGGGAATCGCAATGGTTGCGCAGGGAGCGGCGGATTATCGCGGTTCCAATCATTACCGTCCCTACGCCTTGCCGCTGCCATATTTTCTCTATCGCGGACCGGTGCTGAAGGCGGATCGGGACGGCGTTCGCGGCGACTTCTGGTCGAATCACCGCGCGGAATTCAATATTTCGATGGATGGTTCGTTAAATGGCAACAGCGATGACAACCGCCTGCGTCGCGGGATGCCCGAGTTAGAAAGCGCTGTGGAATTTGGCCCGTCACTGAATATCCGCCTGACTGGTGAGACGCTCAACGAGGGCTGGTCCCTGCGCCTGCCGATTCGCGCGGTCATCACCGTTTCGGGGGATGGCCTGGACCATATAGGCAATGTTTTCAGTCCGCGGCTTTACTGGCGCAAACCGGAAGTCATCGGTAATTGGCGCGGTTCCTTCAGTGTGGGAACAATGGTCGCAGACCGTTCCTATCATGCTTATTTTTATGATGTTGCCGAGCCTACGTGACGGAGGAGAGGCCGTTTTTCCGCTCATCCGGTGGTTACAGCGGCAGCTTTCTACGCTTTTCGCTTTATCGGCCGTGGCAGGAGTGGCGCTTTGGTGTTTCTCTGCGCTACGACTACCTGGATGGGGCTGATTTTATGAACAGTCCGCTGGTGCAGACTCGCCACTATGGCAGCATCAGCATTGGCGTCATTCGACGTCTGTGGCAAACCGATGAATGAAGTTTTTGACCTTCATGTCTGCAAGCGGAACAGGTACTCGTAGATCCCCCGTTGCATGCCCGGCTGGAAGACAAATGTTTCCGCCAAGCAGAAGGTTTTCATCAGCTTCAGCAGGCGACTTGATATCAGTGGCTCACTGGCAGGTCGTTTAGCTGCAGTCGCGATTTCCAATTCCCCGCGAGTGCGCAACACAAAAGTCTGGGGTATCTCAGGGATTTCCCGGCCCGAATAGACAAGCGCATGGATCACACTGCCGGCGTGCAGGTGTGGACGTAGACGTCTGAATAACTCTTCAATGGCGCTTGGTGGAAGAAAATTCAGGATGTCCCACAGCAACACCACATCAAAGCGCAGATGCTTGGGATAATTCAGCATATGCGCCTTGAACCGCGGCTCTGCCGCCTGGATTTGTAACTCCTGATAAATATTCTCGGCGTAGATGTTTTGCGTGAGGCTGTGGAGAAAGTCATAGTTCTGCCGGGTTTTGGGGCCCAGATCCAGAATTGCCGGCTGCTCCGCTGTCGCGATCTCTTTGAATACCCGTTGCAGTGCCGGAGATCTATGCGTGTCGCGTGATGGCTGTATTGACGCGGCGGCGTAGATTGTCTCGGTATCGGCTAGTTCGTCGCTGGCCTGCCGGTGCCGCAGCAGCGATTTTTGCGGCTGAAACCGCAGCACGTTTTCCATTAATCCCGGAATCATCCCGTCAAAATTCAAATAGGTGTGTTCCAGGTAAAAACTCGGCACCAGCCGCAAGAGGCGGGCGGTGTCGTGGCTATTATGCAGGCGCGGAGCTTGGTCCGTTGGTGCGGAGACCAGCAGCTGGTATTGATCGACGATCTGAAAGTGCTGCGGCAATCTTGGGATGTCTGAGCCGAGATAGCGGACGCTGTGAATCAAGGTGTTGGGGCGGCATAAGGGGATGATTTTGCTCATCAGTCTTTCGACGCCAGGCAAATCCAGGTAATTGAGCAGATCCCAGGTCAGGATCAGATCGTAATGGTCGAGCAGCCGGGCATGGTCAAAGTGCTGATCGAGCCGCTCCAGCAGGGGGTCACTGAAGCCCTCTTCCTGGAAAAGATCGTTCAAACTTTCGAAGCGGATTTTGCAGCTCAGCTGCGAAAAGAAGTTGAAACTCTTGGCCGACGACATACCCAGATCGAGAACATGATTGACTCTCGATCCTTTGATTTGGTTGTAGATCGCCGTCAGGCCGGGAGAGCGGTGAGGTACATAGGCCGGCGGTGCGGAGACGTCGATCATAAAGCACGGCTTCCAGCAGCGCGAAAGCGCCGCCGGATACGTCAGTCGGTTTTGTCGCCAGCGGAGTAAGTGTATCTGCCGGCGGCGGAATTCTGCGAGTCCATATCAATGGAGCCGCGGAATTTGGCACCGTCTTCCAGCGTTACACGAGCGGCGATCAGGTTGCCTTTGACGTTGCTGGAGGATTTTATTTCGATGCGCTCCTGACCGATGAGATCGCCCTCGACGGTACCCTCGATGGTGATGGTTTTGGCCATCAAATTGGCTTTGACCACACCCTGCTGACCGATGATCAGGTGGTTGCCTTTAAGGTCGATAGAGCCTTCCACCTTCCCCTGCACCAGTAAATCCTCTTCACCGATGATCTCACCTTTGAAGGTGATTTTGGGACCGATCACCGCGGTCGCGGAGCTGTTGGCAGAAATGCTCGGCGCCGGAGTGGAGCGGGCGGGCATGGGTGTGGGAGAGCTGTTGAAGGTCGGGGGCATGATGGGTTCGCTGGGAAGTTCGAACTCTTCATCCGGTTTGGTGGGATTGCTTTTACTCAAACGCATGCTAGGGCTCCTTTCTGAAGTGGGGTTGAGGGTGCTCTCCTGATTTACCGCTCCCTGATCACTAACTTTTGCTGCCTTGTGTCGCTCCCCGCTCGCGTCGCGGGGCTGTTCACGCTTTGGTTCAGCTGCCGTTTTCTTTGTAGAAATACGCCAGCCGGAGAGGATGCCATCCATCGTACTAACACCTGAGGCTGTGGCCGATATTGCTTCGGCTGAAAAGATATCGGGCGAGTTCGATGAGCGCGCGTATTACCAAAGTGGAGGCTTTGGGAGGGAAACGAACCTAGAGCAAAGGTTTTGCCAAATTCGACGCCGAATCTCAACGAACTGTGTCGCAACGAATCATAGCCCATGTGGCGCGGCAATATGATGACGCGGCGCAGCGTATTGCTGAAATTGCGACCTGTGCGTCAGTGTTGAAAGTCGTGAAGGTGTGAATGAATGCGGCAGAGGCCTTGTGGCGTCTGCCGCTGTCGTCTGTCAGCCGGTATTCCGCATACCTGCGGCAATTCCGGCCATTGTGACTTTCAGGGCTCGATCCAAATCCGAACTGATACTGCCCGCCTTGCGCTCCCGCTTAATCAACTCCGCTTGGAGGAAATTCAGGGGATCGATATAGGGCTTGCGCACCTCGATAGTGCTTTGCAAGGTGGGATCGCTGTCCAGCAGTTTGGATTGTCCCTTCAACTCGTTCAGCAGATTCTCCAGAGTCTTCAGATCGACACGCAGCTGGTGGCCGAGATCGTGAAGTTCTGCCGGCACCAGTTGTTTTTCGTAATACTGGCAAATCTCGATATCCGCCTTGCCCAGGACCATTTCGATCAGGTCCACGAAAGCGGAGAAGAACGGCCATTCCGCCATCATGATCTTTAAGGTCGCCGGATCTTCCTTCTGCGCGTATTCCAATGCTTGGCGAACACCGAGCCACGCAGGCAAATTGAGGCGCACTTGAGTCCAGGCAAACACCCAGGGAATGGCGCGCAGGCTCTCGACGCCGCCACTGGCTTTGCGTTTGGCGGGACGGCTGCCGAGGGCCAGCTTATTCAACTCCTGCTCCGGAGTGAGGCTGCGGAAGTAGGGCACGAATTGTGGGTGGCCGCGCACTATGCTGCGATAACCTTCGAGACTCGCGGTAGCCATGCGCTCGATAAGATCGCGCCACTCGGCGTTTGGGGCGTCGTGGGGCGACAGGGTCGCGCGCAGTGTCGCCGTCACATAGGCAGAGAGGCTTTTGAAAGCGATTTTCGGCAGGCCGAATTTATAGCGGATCATCTCGCCTTGTTCGGTAACGCGGATCTTGCCGCGCACTGAACCCGGCGGTTGCGACGCCATGGCTTTTTCCAGCGGGCCGCCGCCGCGTCCGACGGTGCCGCCGCGACCGTGGAACAACATCAGATCGACATTGTGTTTTTCCGCCAGACTGACCAGTTGTTCCTGGGCCTTGTATTGCGCCCAGGTGGCGGCGAATTTGCCGGCATCCTTGGCGGAATCCGAATAGCCGATCATTACCGTATGCTGGCCTTCGGTGTAGCTGCGATACCACGGCAATTGCCACAGGCGATCCATAACAACGGGTGCGCGGTCCAGGTCGTCGAGGGTCTCGAACAAAGGTACAACCGGCATGTTCCAGGTCATGCCGCACTCTTTAAGCAGGAGCGCCACGGCGAGTACGTCAGAAGGTTGCTGCGCCATGGAAATGATGTAGTGGGAGAGCGTTTCGCGCGGCTCGCTGGCGATGACGCGACAGGTATCCAGCACCTCTTGGGAGTCGGCACTGACCGGCCATTTCAGCGGCAGAAGAGGGCGCTTGCTGGCGAGTTGCTCGAGCAGAAATTCCTGCCGTTTGCCTTCCTCCCATTCGCGATAGGAGCCCATATCCAGATATTGGGTCAGCTCATCAAGCACCTGAATGTGGCGTTCGCCATCCTGGCGTATGTCCAAAGGCACCAAATTGATGCCAAAACAGTAGATTCTGCGGATGGTGTCGATCAGCGGACCATTGGCGACGAAGTCCAGGCCCACGTCTTTAAGCGACCGGTAGCAGAGCAGCAACGGCTCTAGCAAATCCTCGCGACAGGTGATGATAGTGGCGGGCATTGGAGTATTTTTGCCGGCGAGGCGGCTCTTCGGTCCAATCGAGAGTCTGCTGGATGCGGCGGCGCAGGCTGTGCAGTATGTCCCGATACGGCGTGCGGCTCGGTCCCGGCAATTGGCTGGCCAGCTCGGAGCTGGCAGCCTGCATGCTCAGGTCCCCACCCAGGCTGTGAATGTCGCGCAGATAAAGTTCCGCCGCCATCCAGCGCCCCAGCAGGATCACTTCACGGGTTACTGTATGGGTGACATTGGGGTTGCCGTCGCGGTCGCCGCCCATCCAGGAAAACAGACGGAACGGCTGAAGATCCATCGGCAAGCGCTTGCCCAAGCGCTTGCGGGAGAGGCGGTCCAGGTGGCGGATAAAATCCGGGATTGCCTGCCAGAGGCTGTTCTCAATCACCGCAAAGCCCCAGCGGGCCTCGTCTATTGCGGTAGGCCGCTCATCGCGAATCTCATTGGTGCTCCAGATCTCTTCGATCAGGCGGTGCAAGCGGCCGCGCTGGCGGTCCGTTTCGTAAGACAGCAGGTCTTTACTGCGTCTTTCCGAGAGCTTGCTGGCAATCAGATCATATTTGCGGATCAGCGTGCGGCGGGTGACCTCAGTGGGGTGAGCGGTAAGCACCAGCTCTATATTTAGGGCCCGCACCACGTCATACAGGGAGTCCTTGCCCATCGCTTTGACGTATTGCTTGAACATCAGGTCGAGAGCGTCTTCATCCTCGGCTTCAACGCTAGCCTGGTACTCCTGATCGGCAATATTGGCCAGATTGAGGAATTGGTTGAAGGAGCGGGCGATAGGCAAAATATCGCTGTCCTCCAGCTGCGACAGGAAGTTGATCAGCGGCTGGGAATCGCTGTTCGGTGAACGGTTGATGGCCTTGCCGAGATTGCGGATTTCCTCAACCTTGCGGAAGACTTCCAGCCCCTCATGCTGCAACAGGGTCTCCCCCAGCAGCTCACCCAGAAGGCGTACATTTTCGCGAAGTGTGTCTGGCAGATGGGTCATCAAGTTCTCCTATTCGAATCGCTGCGCATTCTAGCACTGCGCACTCCTCTTGATTCAAGCGCCGTGGCGCTCGAATCATTCTGATTTGGCATAAGTCTCAGCAAGGCCATAGGCAGATTTCATGCCACTGTATGCTGCGAATTGTTGCGATGTCAGGTGAAGGTATGCTCTTCACCCGGGAAGGTGCCCGCCTTGACGTCCTCGGTATACCGTCGCAACGCGCCTTTTATGGTGCCGGTCTCAGCGAGAAAATTTTTGGAGAACTTTGGCGGCTGCTCGGTGAGGCCGAGGATATCGTTGATCACCAAAACCTGTGCATCCGTGTCGCGGCCTGCGCCTATTCCAATGGTGGGAACTTCGAGACTGGTGGTGGCCTTGCGGGCGAGGTCTGCTGGCACGCATTCAAACAGGACAATATCGGCCCCTGCGCGCTCGAGAATCAGCGAGTCTTCCAGCAATACCGCCGCGGCCTCCGGTGTGCGCCCCTGCACACGGAAACCGCCAAATTTATAGACCGACTGGGGAGTGAGGCCCAGGTGTGCGCAGACCGGTATGCCGCGCTCGCTCAGCATGGTTATGATTGGCGCCAGCCAGCGCCCACCCTCGATTTTGACCATATGAGCGCCGGCCTGCATGACCCGTGTGGCATTGACCATCGCCTGTTCGGGTGTAGCGTAGGTCATAAAAGGAAGGTCGCCGATGATCAGTGACTTGCGATTACCCCGCGCCACAGCCTCTATGTGGTAGATCATCTGCTCCATGGTCACCGGAATGGTGCTGTCATAGCCGAGGACGGTCATGCCCAGGCTGTCCCCCACCAGCACCACTTCAACACCGCAGCGTTCCGCCATAGATGCCATTGGCGCGTCGTACAGTGACACTGTGACGAATTTTTCCCCCTGGCTTTTCAGCTTTTTTAGGGTCTGAATAGTGACCTTTTTAGTGAGGGCGGTTTCCGGCTGGCTGGTGTATACCATGGCAGTTTTCCACAGAAGAAGGGGAGGGATTAGAGCGCTGGCTGGGGATTGTAATAGTGGCGCCCGTGGGTGATGCCCAGCAGGTAACGCACCAGGGAGTTGTAATCGCCAGTGTTGTTGACCCAGTCGATATCGGTCGCGTTGACGATCAGCAGGGGCGATTTGTCGTAAAAGTGGAAGAAGCGCGAATAGGCGCTGTTGAGCCGATCCAGATAGTCGCGGGTTATCGTCTGTTCGGCGGCAATGCCGCGGCGGTTAATCCGCTCGAGTAAGGTTGAGGTGGGGGCCTGCAGGTAGATCACCAGATCCGGCGTCACCGTATCCAGCGTCAGATGTTCGTATACCTGTTCATAGAGGGCGAGTTCGTCTGTATCCAGCGTGACTTCGGCAAACAGCCGATCTTTGTCGATCAAAAAAATCCGCTACCCGCGTATCGGCGAACAGATCGTCCTGGCGCAAGGTCTGGAGTTGCTGTGCCCGCTGCATCAAAAAGAAGAGTTGGGTCGCCAGGGCGGCATTTTTTTCGCCGGCATAAAAACGGGTCAGAAAAGGGTTGGCTTCCGCGTCCTCTAACAGAGTCGTGCAGCCGAAGCTTTCGGCCAGCATGCGTGCCAGAGTGGTTTTGCCCACACCGATAGGCCCCTCGATGACCAGGTAGCGGGGCAAAGGCTGATTCTGTAAATCACTGCGATTTAACCGACGGCTTTCCATGAAGAGGCGGCACCTTTTAAGGGGATGAGAGGCGGGTAAGTCCCGTCTCGCCGATCTGTTGCACAAGGTCCGCTACTTTATCACTACCGGGCAGCCGCAGCTCAGGCGCCAACTCAAGCAAAGGAACCAGAACAAAGTTGCGTTGGCGGAGAAACGGATGGGGTACCTGCAGGCGCGAATGATCCAGTTGCAGATCATCGATCAGCAGAATATCCAGATCCAGCGTGCGCGGTCCCCAATGAAGTGAGCGAACCCGGCCCTGGGCGGCTTCAATCGCCTGGAGTGCGTCCAGCAGCGCCAGGGGGTCAAGTGAGGTGGCGAAGTGGGCAACGGCATTAAGGTAATCCGGTTGCGGCGGTCCGACCGCAACGCTGTGATACAGCGACGACACCTGGATGGTTTGATCGTTGGCGAGCTGGCGCAGAGCATCGCAAGCCAGCTTTATCTGACCCTCAGGGTCGTTCAGATTGCTGCCAAGGCCGACAAAAACATTGTGATAACCCATGCTCAGGAAGTTGCCGGTGGGGTAGTAGAGTTGGCAGCTTTAGGTTTGCGCCGACGGGGTCGCCGCTGGCGTTGCGGATTGCCCAGCTCCTTAACCATTTCCTCCCGCTGTGCTTCGTCGGCGTCCTGAAACCGGGTCCACCAAAGACCCAGGCCATCAAGGTTTTCGCCCGCCTGCTCGCGCAAGAGGAGAAAGTCATAAGCCGCCCGAAAGCGCGGATGCTCCAGCAGTGCGAAGGCTTTGCGACCCTCGCGGCGGAGAAGGCGCAGCTGCAGGGCCCAGATTTCCTTCATCGGAATCAAAAACCGCTTGGGCAACGCCGTGCAGCTTAATTGCTGAGAGATCACACCCTGCTCGGCATGCTGCATGGCTGCTGTCAGCGGCATCTTGTTTTCCTGCATCAACTTGCGGATCGCTGCCTGCAGTGGCGGCCAGAGGAATGCGGCATAGATGAAGGCCGGGGTGACTTTCTTGTCCTGGCGGATTCGCTTATCGGTATTCAGGGTTGCCTGGGTAACGAATTTGTTGGTGATTTCGCCACCTTTTTGCAGGCAAAGCTCGGTTCCCGGAAACAGGGCCTCGAACAAACCGTGCTCTCGCAAAAGCCCAAGGGTTGCGGTGGCATAACCGCTGAGCATCAGCTTGAGCACTTCTTCGAAAAGGCGCGCCGGGGGTACGTGACTCATCAGTGGCGCCAGCCGTTTGATCGGCTCCCTGGTATTTTCCGTCATGGTGAAGCCGAGCTTCGCCGCAAAGCGGACCGCGCGCAGCATGCGGACGGGGTCCTCGCGATAGCGCGCTTCCGGATCGCCGATCATCTGCAGAACCCGGCGATTCAAGTCGGCTAGGCCATTGGTGTAATCCAGCAGGTTGCCGTTGCTGGGGTCGTAGTAGAGCGCGTTTACGGAAAAATCGCGGCGTACCGCATCGGATTCTATGTCGCCGTAGACATTGTCTCGCAGCAGCATACCGGTATGGGATTGTTCGGCGTCTTTGGGGTTATCCGATTGATCGTGATGAGCGCGAAAGGTGGTGACTTCGATGATTTCTCTACCGAAGCGGACGTGAACGATACGAAAACGGCGGCCGATGATCATCGCGTTGCGGAAGATCTTTCTGGTTTCCTCCGGCGTGGCATTGGTCGCCACATCGAAATCCTTAGGCTCGCCTTCAAGTAACAGATCCCTTACTCCGCCGCCGACCAGAAAGGCGGAAAACCCTGCTTCCTGAAGCTTTTCTATTACTTTCAATGCATTGGAGCTGAACTGCGCTCTACGCAACCCGTGTTCACTGACAGGAATGATTTTAGGAGAGGTCATTTTGTGTTGTTGTTTTCCAGGGGCGAACAGCTTCAGCAGGCGGTTGAGCATTGTGTGGTCGGATGAATAAAAATGAAGACGCGAGTCTACTCCGAACGGCAAGAGCAGACCATAGCGGGCGAAGTTCTGTGAAAGTGCAGAGGTTTATAAACATGCGGCCAACCCAGTTTGGGTTGGCACTCTCCTCAGGATGGTGGAGCTAGTCTTTTATTATTCTTTGTGGGTCTTATTTGCAGGTGGGTCTTTTTATTGTTCTTGTTCTTATAAGTTTGGCTGTTTAAGCTCTTTATTAATTTTGTTTGTTATATGAGCGCGTATTAGCAGGATGTGTGCCAAATTCAGAATTTTCAATTAATACAGTGGCTTATGGTGAATCTGTTGTATAGGGTTGGGTGTGCTGTCGACGCCGCTGTTACGCGAATTCTCGTGACGTGTTACCAAATGTATATAGTGTGGTAAACAGCGTAAATGAAAACGGGAAGGCTTTTGGCCTTCCCGTTTTGAATCACTTTTTGTTCTTTCGTTATTATGTCAGCGCGCTCGATAAGCGCGACATCCGTGTTTGGCACAAGCCCTTCCTCTCAAATTCAATCACGTTCATCTTATTATTATTTGTTGTAATTATTATAAAAGCGTCAGTTTTTTATTGTTTATTGTTCTTATTAGTTATCGAGTTGTTTTTTATTATTCGTTATTGTTGTTATGTTGCGGAAATAATAGCAGGTTGCGTGCCAGAAAAAATATTTCTTTATAAAACAATAAATTGTTGCTTTATAACCTAATGGAATCATTCTTTAGTATGGACGAAGCGTTACGAATCCTCTCGCCCGGTGTTACCTGTGTTTCCGGTTTGGGTAACAAAATGAGAAGAGTGTCTCAAAATAATGTGCATGTTTTTGGTTTTAATGCGGAACTGTTTTGGAAACAGCTGTTTATATCAGCTGGCGGTATTAGGGCTGATTATCGGGTTTGATGCTTAAGTAGGGAAAAGGCTCCGCATCACGGAGCCTTAAATAACTTTGTTGAAAGGATCGAGCTCAGGATTTGCCGGAAGCGCTTTGCGAGGATTTGTTGCGGGGAATACCCAGACGTTGGCGTCGCTCCCACAAGCATTTGCGGCTCACGCCGAGTTTGCGCGCAAGTTCGGTTTCGCTCATGGAATCCTGATGTTCCAGGACGAAGCGCTGGAAATAGTCCTCCAGCGAGAGATCTTCGTTGGGGTCGGAGTTGGAACGGCGGTGGCGGGTATCCTGAAGCGCGGGTTCGTCGTCATCGACTTTGACAAGATCGAGGTCAATAGCCAAAAGGGAGTGGGAAATTTCCCGCTCGTCCTCACAGAGGATCACAGCCCGTTGAATGGCGTTCTCTAATTCGCGAATGTTGCCTGGCCAAGTGTAGGTGGTGATTGCCTGGATTGCTTCCGGCGACAGTACCAGCTGCGGTTTTTTCAGTTCGGTGCAGTAGCGCCGCACAAAGGTTTCCGCCAGCGCCAGTATGTCTTTACCGCGCTCACGCAGCGGCGGCAGCTTTAATTGAACGACGTTGATACGAAAATACAGGTCTTCGCGGAATTTGCCTTCGCGCGACAGCTTGCCGAGATCCCGGTGGGTGGCAGCAACCAGGCGCACATCCACCTTGCGTGATTCCACCGAGCCAATTGGGCGAACCTCACCTTCCTGCAGTACCCGTAACAGCCGTGCTTGGGCCTCAAGCGGCAGTTCGCCTATCTCGTCCAGGAACAGCGTGCCGCCATCTGCGGCCGCCACCAGTCCCTCGCGGTTGCTGGCGGCGCCGGTGAAAGCGCCTTTTTCGTGGCCAAACAATTCAGCTTCGATCAGGGTGTCCGGGATGGCGGCGCAGTTGACTGAAATCAATGCCTTTTCGGCTCTGGGGCTCTCCCGGTGGAGGGCTTTGGCGACCAGTTCCTTACCGGTACCGGTTTCGCCGTTCACCAGAACGGTGGCATTGGTTGGGGCTACTTTGCGGATTTTGGCGTAGAGCTCCTTCATCTGAGGGGAGGAGCCAATCATGCCGGTCAAGGCTTCTGTGCTGCCTTCGACCTTTGTCGCCGGTGCTGCTTTCTCCGCTTTGCTCAGCACGCGCTTCACAGCGGCGAGCATTTCGTCGTGATCGAAGGGTTTGGCGATGTAATCGACCGCACCCATGCGCATTGAGTCGACCGCGGATCTGAGGCTTGCGTAGCTGGTCATGATCAAGACGGGAACTTCACCTGCGGCCTGAATCAGGTCGGTGCCCGGCGCGCCGGGCAGGCGCAGGTCGGAGACGATGAGATCAAAAGAATCCAGGTTGAACTTGGTGGCCTCTTTGACTGAGGCGGCTTCCTTCACATCATACTTGTTGCGCATCAATAACTTGCGCAGCGCTGTTCGAATGATGACTTCATCTTCAACGATCAGGATTTTGCTCATAATTCTGTGTTACTTCGGTCAAAAAACCTTCTTAGTGTTACTCTTCGAATCAATGCTTGCAAGGTTTAAAGGTAACAGGATGACGAAGCGAGTCCCGGTGCCGCGCTCCCGGTCGACCGGAGACTCGATCTCAATGCTGCCTTTATGGTCTTCGACAATGGTGTAAACCATTGCTAAGCCGAGGCCGGTACCTTCTCCCGGGTCTTTGGTGGTGAAAAAGGGTTCGAAGATGCGGTCGGCCACTTCTGCGGGAATGCCGCTGCCTTCGTCGGTAACTGTCAGACGCACGTAGTCCGCCAGCACACTACCTTCAACCAGAATTTCGCCCCCATCTTCGCTAGCATCGCGAGAGTTCGATAGGAGGTTGACGAACACCTGGATCAGCCTCTGGCTGTCTGCTTCCAGCCGCAGATCCGCCGGCACTTGATTGACGAATCTCACCTGATTGCGCTCCTTCTGTAAGGAGAGCAGGTTGATGGCTTCCTGAACGCACTCCCGCGGGCTTACTTTCTGCAGCGTGTTATCTGCGCGTTGACCCGCGTGGGAGAAGCTCACCAGCGACTGGACAATACGTGTCACCCGTTCGGTGAGGGAGAGGATCTGGCTGCCGGTTTCCAGAATCTCCGGGTCTTCCGTATCGTATTTGAGGTTCTGCGCTAGGCAGGCAATGCCGGTTACCGGGTTGCCGATCTCGTGGGCGACGCCGGCGGCAAGGCGGCCGACCGATGCTAAGCGCTCGCTGTGCACTAGCTCCTGTTCCAACATCTGTAATTCGGTGACGTCCTCCAGAAGAATGACCTGGCCATCCACCTGATGTGCCATCGAAGATGGGATGGTGGCTTTGTGCAGGGTGATCCAATGAGCCTGGTTGTTCAGCGTGATTTGGCGCTTGTAGAAGCGAGGCTCATTGGAATGCGCAAACTTGGTCAGCAGGCCGCCCCAGGGTTCCACGACATCTTCCAGGTGCGAGCCGGTCACTTGGTCGCTGGTGATGCCAGTGAGATCGGCCATGGCGCTGTTCCACATGAGAATTTCCATATCCGCGCCTATGGAGAAGGTCGCCAATGGCAGTTCTTCCAGGGTGCGGCGATGGTACAGGCGCAAGTTGTTGAGCTCCGCGGCGAGTCCGGTGAGTTGGTCGCGCACTTGGCCGAGGCGGCTTTCAATAAGGTTGATATCCGTGGCAACCGGTGATTCCGGCACCTTGTAGGGCACCAGCCGATCCATGATTTCACTCGCCATGGAAATACCGATCAGGCTGGAAAGATTGGCCTCGATCTCGTCGCGCAGCCGTCGCAGAGCGTAAGGCCGGCTCTCGTTCAATGTCATACCCAGGCGGTGCAGCGCACGTTGGACCTCGGTGTGCGCCGTCGAGCGGCCGATGCGCGTACTCAGGCGTTCAATGATTTCGCCGGGCGAACGTATGTCCAGCGCCAAGCGCACCGGGTGACTCAATTCATCGTCCGAACATAGCTCGGCGCTGTAGCGCTCTTCATCGGACTGACGACTGAGGTAGGACACCACAAGAAATACCAGAGTGTTCAGGCCGAGGCTCCACAAAGTGATGTAGCTCCATTCGTCGATGCCGATGGGAATGGGGGTATCCCAGAACGGCAGCGTTGCGCTGGTCCAGCCTTGCACCATCGGCAGCATCAAGCCGAAGAACCAAATGTTACTTCCTACCATGAGCCCCGCGATAAAGCCGCGCCGATTGCCGCGCGGCCAGTGGGCAACGGCCATCACCCCCGGCAGCAACTGCAGGGTGGCGATAAAGGCGGCGAGCGCGAGTTCGGTGAGATTGAAGCGGTTGTTGAGCGCCAGATAGAACAAGTAGCCCGCGAGCAACACCACTGCAATCAACGCCCGACGCATCCAGATCAATTGGCCGTAGACATCGCGTTTGACGCGAAAGTGAATGATGGGCAACAGCCAGTGGTTGAGGATCATGGTCGCCAAGGCGAGTGTTATGGCAATCATTGCGCCCGTAGCGGCGGAAAGTCCGCCCACAAAGGCGATGATGGCGAAGGTGCCGCTGCCGGCCGCCATTGGGACTGAGAGCGGGAAATACTGCGCCGGGCCATCGAGGTTCATGGCGATGCCGCCCCACAGGATCGGAAATATCGGCAGGGCCATCACCAGCAGAAACAGGGGGAATGCCCAGGTAACCGTGCGGTGTGTGCTTCACCGGGTTTTCCACTACCGTCATATGAAAGATGTGCGGCATAGAGACAGCCGTGGCGATAAACACCAACAGCAGTGCGTGGTGGGAGGACTTGTCCGGGGGATTGTTCAGGGCGTCCAGATGTTCCGGGTGGGCCGCCAGCCAGCGGTCGAGGCCGGCCATGCCGCCAAATACTTCATAAATGACAAAAAAGCCGACCGCCAGAAGGCCGAATACTTTGACGAGTGATTCAAAGGCCATCACCGTCACCATGCCCTTGTGATGCTCCCGGTTGGAACCGAAAAGCATGGCGAACAGGGCGATGGCGACGCAGTAGATCAGAGCCAATACCTGGCGCAGGCCGAATTCCGACAGGGTGGGGCTCAATGCATCGTGATTGCCGCGGGTGAACAAGTCCATGGTGTCGGCCACGGCCTGAATCTGCAGGGTCAGCAGAGGTGCCATGGCCATCAGCATCACCAGGGTGACCATGCCGCCGACGGAGTGGCTGTGATAGCGGAATACCAGTAGATCCGCCATGGAGTTCACCTGGAAGCGCCTTGCCAGTTCCACCAATGGCTTAAGGGCATAGGATGCAAACAGGAAGAGCGTGCCTGTGCCTATGTAGTAGGCGAGTGCGCCGTAGCCAAAATCCTGCGCCAGATCCACCACGCCATAGAAGGCCCAGGCGCTGGCAAAGATACCCAGAGAAAAAATATACGTAAGCGGATGACTGACCACCTTGTCGGAAACCCAGCCGCGCTCAGTGCTGTAAGCAATGGCGAACAGGATCGCCAGATAGGTGGCGCTGATCAGCGCCACTTCAAGAAAACTAAGCGTCATTCAGAGTGCCAGTGAGGAAAATGGGAGGATGGCTACAAGGAATCATCGCGCCTATCCCGTTTTTGCAGCAGATAGGCGCCTATGACAACGGCGATCCAGATAATGAAAGGCTTGTACCAGCCGTTGTGTGCGTCTGTGGCCCATTCCAGCAGCGCCGGCAGAAAAATGTAGGCGGCCAATAACAGGAGGATAAGCGGGCTCTGTCGATTCATGTGCCGTACGCGGTCGATGGAATGGCGCGATGGTACTGAAAGGAGATTGCGGGAAGCAAACTTTCATGAACTTGGCGATGATCAGCCCGCAGGTTCGTTGAGAGGGGGTGGGGGTTGGAGTAGAATCGGCGCCCTGGATGATGGCGCGAACAATAATTGCAGACCTTTGGCAGTAAGCCGTTCCTCAGGCAGTAGACCTTTCTTTTCTTATCCGAGTTATCAGCAGTCCGCGATGGGAGACATTGCCCGCAGGCAACAGCATGCGGCGGTGGATTGGTGGTGGGTATTTTTTCACTGCTGACGTCAGCTTTGTGCATTAGAGTCGCGCGTCGAATTCGTCTTTCTATTTATTAATCCCTTCAGAACTTGGACCGATCATCACTCGGACGGAGCACCGTATGAAAACTTTCCCTGGGTTGCTGGCAACTTGGCTCATTTTATTGGGACTGACCCTCAGCTCCGGCTGTTCCCAACGCAGTTCCGAAATCGAGGTGTCACGGCAACAGCCCGACAACTCCGCAATCGTCGATCTGGAGGAATTGATCGATGATGATCGGGTGGGCACTCTCAAGCCGAGTGACAATGAGGAAAATCGGATCCAGGTAACGGCCGGCGGCCTGCAATTTGCCGACGCGAATTTGCTGGTGGGATTGAACGGGCAGGTGGAGAGTTCCTCCGGGGTGCCGGTCCGGTTGGTGCGCTGGACACAGATCGAAGGACCGCCCGTCACCATCCTCAATCCGCTGGAACCGCAAACGGCGATTTTGACGCCGGATGTAACAAGTCCCACCAAACTCGTATTTCGTTTGTACGGAGTCAACGTCAACGACTTCGCCAATTCCGATACCGCAACGGTGATGGTTCAGCCGCTGGCAAGCGCGGCGAAAGTGGTCAGCGTTGCCACCACCGAAACGGAAAATGCCATTCAATTTCTGATACGACTGCAACGCCCCACGGCGGAGCCTTTTGTTCTTGCCTATCGCACATTGGATGGCACGGCAAAAAGCGGTGAAGACTATGAGGGAGTGGAATATCGACTGCTGGCTTTTCAGCGCAATGAAATTGAAAAAAATATCGAGATCCGGCTGCTCCAGGACGAGGAGCCTGAAGATGCCGAGTATTTTGAGCTGCAGGTATTCAACCCGGATGAACCGGGCGGTATCAACATTCGCGGTATAGGCGTCATCACCGATCCCAGTTTTCGCGACCAGGGACCTTCATACCCAACCACCAAACCCGAGGTGATAACCGGTGAGGATGCGCCTCAAGTCGATCTGAACGGTTCTGCCGGATTGGTGCGCGTCAATCTTTTGTGGGATGAAATGGTGGAGGACCTCAATCTAGAGGTTACCGATCCCTGCGCGAATATTCTGGGCATTGATAATTCACCCGTGGAATGTCTGGGCGGTTTAGGACTTTTTGAGCGGCCGGAAGCCAATGGTTGGGAAAACGCTTTTTGGGCCGACTACGCGGCGCCAGGTGAATATACGGTTTGGGTTGAGCACGCCGGCGAATATCCAACCAATTACGAAGTCAGAATTTTTTCCGACAGCGAGCAAAAAGTTTTACGCGGCACCATCGCCAATAACAACCGCATTCCTGTGTGGACTTTCCTGCACGAAAGTGCCGCTAGCTCTTCATCAAGCAGTTCGTCTTCCAGCAGTTCTTCGTCAAGTAGTTCCTCTTCAAGTAGTTCGTCCTCCAGCGGAGATAGCTCATCTGCCTCATCCAGCAGTTCGAGTTCATCTAGCAGCTCGTCGTCGAGCTCTAGTTCTTCAAGCAGCTCAAGTTCAAGTTCTTCAAGCTCAAGCTCAAGCTCAAGCAGTTCGAGTTCCAGCAGCTCGTCGTCAAGTTCCAGCTCTTCGAGCAGCTCAAGTTCATCCTCGAGTTCTTCCAGTTCAAGCTCAAGCAGCTCAGCGTCGAGCTCCAGCTCTTCGAGCAGCTCAAGTTCATCCTCGAGTTCTTCCAGTTCAAGCTCAAGCAGCTCAGCGTCGAGCTCCAGTTCTTCGAGCAGTTCAAGTTCGTCATCTAGCGCATCAAGTTCTAGCAGCTCGTCCTCAAGTTCTAGTTCTTCCAGCTCGAGCTCCAGTAGTTCAAGCTCCAGCAGCTCGGCGTCGAGTTCCAGTTCTTCGAGTAGCTCAAGCTCGTCGTCTAGCTCATCAAGCTCCAGCTCTTCAAGTAGCAGTTCTTCCAGCTCGAGCTCCAGTAGTTCAAGCTCAAGCAGCGCAGCATCGAGTTCCAGTTCTTCGAGCAGTTCAAGTTCTTCATCAAGCTCTTCAAGCTCCAGCTCAAGTAGTTCGAGCTCCAGTTCATCGAGCAGCTCAAGTTCGTCATCCAGTTCATCAAGTTCGAGTTCTTCGAGCAGTTCGAGCTCGTCTTCAAGTTCTTCGAGTTCCAGTAGTTCGAGTTCCTCCAGCAGCAGCTCAGGTTATTTACCTTTGGTGATCGAACTTCAGTCGTTTGATTTCCCGGAATTGCTCGAACCGGCTTTACCACTGACCGGATCTTTGAGCCTTGATCCGCAGCTTCCGTTGACGGATGTGGTGGCCAATCTCTTCAGTGGTGACGAGCTTGTTACCACTGCGCCCTTGTCATCACTGGATTCGTGGAGTGTGGAGGGCGGAGTCTATAGCGCGGTGCTGCCGTTGCCGCAGAACCTGGCGGATGGAGCCTATAACCTATCGCTCACTGCGTCCGATGGTGTGCGCACGGCGATAACTGAATCGCGCACATTTAATTACCGCACTCCGATTCCGTTGAGCATCACTCTCGAATCCCCGGAGAACGGGCAGATTTATTATTCGCCCGTTGGAATTTCCGGATATGTCACCGCGGATCGCACGGTCAACCCGATTGTCCGCGCGTATGTGCAACGACTTGATGGTCAAGCGAATGAAGTGATTGAACTGCCGCTCCTTATTGAAGGGCAGTGGTTCGGAGCCACGATCGACGAGCCCGGCTCTTATGAACTGACTGTCGAAGCTGTTGTGAATAACACTCGCGAGGCGGAAACTGTCCGCTTTGAATACGTCAGTGGTAACGGCGTTTATATGCCATTAGATGAAGCCATAAATGACGAATTAGCGGATCTTGAAGGGATTAATAATGCAGGAGCTTTGATAGGTTCGGCGCGAGAGCGTTTTGCTCCAGGTGTCGTTGATCAGGCAGTGAGATTTGCAGCTGAAAACTATGTGCAAATTGCCGATCACATCGAGACCGATCTCGACGAGAGTGATTTTTCCCTGTTTGTCTGGGTGAAAACGTCGCGCTCCGGAGTGATTCAATCGCTGTTGGAAAAGCGGCCGACAGAAGTGGTTTCTGCTCCCGGCTACACCTTGTATTTAAGTAGGGATGGCACACCGTCCTTCCAGATGACCACTATGGTTGCGACGGGAGCTATCAGCTGGAGCAATTTTGAGAGTCCACTTGATTCCCTGGGTTCATCATTTGTAGCGGACGGGCTTTGGCACCACGTGGGAATAACCGTCGAGCGCAATGTGGCCGACGGTTTGAAATTGTATCTGGATGGTCGTGTGGTCGGAGAATTCGACCCCACCGCGCACACGTCGACTCTATCCAATGACGTTCCGCTTATGTTGGGGCACCATGTGACGTGGGCGGACAGCTATTTAGCAGGTAGCATGGATGAGCTGTTGATCGTCAAACGCGCCTTGGCGGCAGAGGAAATTCAACAATTGATTGAGCGCGCTGCTATCAATCTGCCGCAGGAAGGAACCGTGTCTCTCACCAGTCCAACTCTAGGAACCTATAACGGCAGTGTCAGTATTGCCGGTTCCTACACCACCGAACCTGCCCTGACAGCGGTTGCGTTGGAAATAATTGACGAAGCGGAAACGCCGATTCCCATCTCTGTCGAAATAGATCCCAACACCGCGGCTGGCGAATTCAATATCGCGGCGGACTGCCGCATATTTTCTCCAGGCTCTCACACCATTCAAGCCCGTCTGACCGATAGTCTCGAACAGACACTTTTATCCCAGCCGGTTTCCTTTGATTTTCGCTTGCCGGAACCGAAGGTCGAACTGGAAATGACCAGCAATGACAGCTCCGGGGTTTACTTCTACGGCCGCGCCGATTTCAGCGGTTGCCCTCTACCTGAGGGACAGGCGCCTCAGATTAGTGTGTCCGTTAATGAAAGATTGATTGATGTAGACGTAGTTAATGGGCAGTTGCCGGGTGATTTTGTTTTCGGCGTGAGTGCGCAGTGGTTGCAAGCCGGGGAAAACGTCATTCAGGTCGACGTGATTGATCCGCGCGATTCTGAAACGGTTGGCAGCGCGCGCATCGGCGTGGCTATCGAATCTCCGCTTGCTTTGACGATCGTGAATCCCATTGTGGGAGCTACCCTGACAGGGCACGTCCAGGTTTACGGTTATTTCTCCAATGCCCGCGGCCCCATGACTTTGTACAGCGAGCTCGATGGCAAGGCATTTATTGAAAATATTCCGGTCAACGACAATCAGACATTTACCTTTACCATTCCCGCGGAATTATTGCAGGCGACGGATTATCACGGTCTCTCCCTGAGAGCTTTGGATAAGGGCACACAACAACAGACGGAGACGAAAACGGAGTTTTTCTACAAGCCTGGCAGCGAATTGACGCCTGGGGGTGATGTATTGGTGCTTAATGACATGGACGCTTTGTGGCGCGAGGAAAACCGCCCCTGGTTTTTAAACTGGGTCAACTTTGATCCCGGTTTCGATAGCGGTCGAAAAAATTCCGTCCAATTTGTTGTTTCAGAAGCGACCTGTAAATTGGTGGACGGTATCGATGGACATTGTGCCCGTGCCAAAGTGGTTCTGAGCGAGCTGTATCAGGAAAATGGTTATGAACTTTCGATTATCGAACGCGCAGCCCTGGCGGAGATTCCAGATCATATCAAGGTTTTAGTGCTATTCCTTCCCGACAGCGAATTCAACGAAAAAGAAATTCTGGCCATAAAGAAATTCGCTGCTTCCGGCGGAAGGGTCGTTTATGTGGGCGAAAGTTATTCATGCCCAGAGTGTTATTCGGAGGCAGTTCAAGCGCAGTTTCTGCAGCAAATGGGTGTGGATATTCGACAGGAGAGAGGGCTCCACTATGACATTTTGTACAAACCCAATGGTCAGCCACATCAGCTGACAGAAGGTGTGGAAGTCATCAGTGTGATGGATGCCGGGGTTTTTGCTATAGGCGAAAATGTGACGCCGCTGGTTATTTCGGAATTCAATCAAGTTATCGCCGCGGTTGCCAAAATCAACACCAATCCCTACCAGTCTCTCCAGATCGGCATAGCGTCACCTCGCGAAGGTGAAACCTATAGCCGCAACCAACTGCCGCCGCTGACAGGATTTATCGAACAGGCGGATTCGAGCGCCGGCAAGCCGGTTATTACCGCAACTATCCGCAGCAGCGCGACGCGCCTCCCGGAAATTGTGGATGTAACAGATTGCTGGCTCACCGGTTGTGTTTTGCCATCCGCCAATTTGGCGGATGAAAATGTTATTGATGTCGTTGCAGTGACGCCTGCTGGCTTTAGTGCCCGCGCGAGCGTACGTTTCTCTGTTCAATCGATCTTTGATTTCACGATCACATCCCCTATCGCTTCAGCAGAGCTCAGTACGGAGTCTGAAATCCCCCAAGCCAGAATAAATGCCGTGAATTTTGCCGAGAGTATGCGTGTGGTAGCCCGACTGAATGGCTCGACAGTGTCTACAAGCACTCAAACCGAGGCCGCCTTCGATTTGCCACTTCCTCTGAATTTATTGCGTGCCAACTCCGCCAACACCTTGGAAGTTGACGTAATCTCAGGAGGGCAGTCGGTTACAAAATCGGTAGTTTTCGCTACGAAAGGAGCGGGAGGCACCTTAGAAGAGGGCGCAGATGTTGTTGTGTTCAACGATAGCAACGCATTTTTAACCAGCTATACGCAGAATGTTCCAATTTTTGAAAATCTTTTGATCTTTGGGAACAATCAATTTAAAAGCGAGCGGAATTTGGTGGCGTTTGATAACCGAGTAGGAGATGCATGCAGTACTGAACAACAATGCGGACAAGCTTTAAATACTTTAACGGGAATTGCTCGTCAAAATGAAATGCGTCTCGTGAATTACACCGGGCAGAGAGGATTTTACGAAAATATTTCCCCATCGTTCCGAGTCATTGTTGTTTGGGGAATGATAAACGGGGTTACGAGTGCTGAAGTCAATGCATTGCGCGCTTTTGTTTTAGAGGGAGGGCGAGTGGTGTTTGTTGGAGATCACCCTGGGGCGACAACACTTGTGAATCCAAATACCTCCAACAATGTATATGCTCAATTGGGAATCAGTGTGCGAAATATCACTTTCAATGGCGCAACCAATAATGAGACCTTGCTGCCGAATCCGCTGGCTTCGCACCCAGTTTTAAGTGGCGTCAAGGAAGTTTATATCTGGGGCGGCGGAGCCACGACATATGGCGAAGCTGCGCTTCCTTTGCTTATTGCGGACCGCGGGCCTGTAGTGATCGTGGCCAAAATTTTGGATTAATCTTGCGAAACCAGCGCGCTGTTGGATTGCAAATCGGCAATAAGCTTATGGAGCAGTTGCGCTGGCGATCCCAGGGGTCTAAGGCGATAGCCCAGCGTATCCAGTGCAGCCAGGAGATTTTTTTCGGCTGTGGAGTCATTTACCGCAGGCGCATGATTCTGTTTGCTCAACTTATTTCCATGTTCATCTTTCACGACCGGAATATGGGCATAAGTCGGCGGATGTTTTCCGAGAATTTGATAGAGAAAAATTTGCCGCGCGGTGGTGTCGAGCAAATCGTCTCCGCGCACAATATCGGTAATGCCTTGATCGATATCGTCCACCACGACTGCGAGTTGGTACGCGAAAAAACCGTCTTTTCGATGTATGACGAAATCACCGCTTACCTGCGCAATATCTTCTTTTTGAATCCCCTGGATACGATCGACAAATTCGATGGTATTGCGGATATGGCCGAATTCCGGCGGTAGGTCGGTGACTTTCAACCTCAGTGCACAAGCTTCTCCTGCGCTAGGAGGATGGTGGCGGCAGTGACCGTCGTAGCGGCCATTCAGTGGTGCAAGGCGCGCGCGTGTGCAGTTGCAGGGATACAGTAGATCCAGTTTTTTCAGCTGGTTCAGGCAATCCCAATAGGCTTCGGATCTCTGACTCTGATAGCGGACTTCGCCATCCCAGAATAAACCGTGAGCTTCTAATGTGCGTTTGATCGAGTCGGCAGCGCCGGGTTGTTCGCGGGGTGGATCTATATCTTCAATGCGCAACAGCCATTTGCCACCATGGCGCTTGGCGTCAAGGTAACTGGCGAGTGCGCAGACAAGGGAGCCGAAATGCAAAGGGCCGGTTGGGGAGGGGGCGAAACGGCCGATGTAGGGTGAGCGAATGGCTGGGGCCATATGGATCGCAGGAGGCATAAAGCGAAAGGGCCGGAATCCGGCCCTTGTTTGAATCAACCCATCACTTGTTTTTCTTTGATCTCATCGATGGTTTTGCAATCGACGCAAAGTGTCGCGGTGGGGCGGGCCTCCAAGCGGCGAATGCCGATTTCGACGCCACAGGCTTCGCAGAAGCCATAATTATCGCTTTCAATCAATTCGAGGGTTTTATCGATTTTCTTGATTAATTTGCGCTCGCGATCGCGGGTACGCAATTCCAGGCTGAATTCTTCCTCCTGGCTCGCCCGGTCGGCGGGATCAGGAAAATTGGCGGCTTCATCCTTCAGGTGGCTCATGGTGCGGTCCACCTCTTCCATGAGTTCCCGTTTCCAGGCCAGCAGAAGCTTTTTGAAATGCTCTCGCTGCTTTTCATTCATGTATTCCTCACCCTTAACCAGCGTATAGGGTGCGATACCATGGAGAGAAAAATTAGTTGTTTCGGGCATTGTTGTTGAGCCTCTCTATATTGCTTTTGCTACGCATCGCCACTTTTTAACCTGGCGCAGGTTCACGGACTCTGTTGCGCCCGCTGCGCCGGGAGGTGTTTTTGATGCAAATTTGTCCTATTTCTCGGCCGCAGAGATCAAGTTCAATCACCGGGCCGATCGACCAAAGCGGGAAAGCTATCAGATTCATCTGCGCCGCGCCAGTTTTTTGTACCCTGTCAAAATGGCGGAAAATTTCGCCGAATTCTCACCTATACTGCCGAGTCCTTCAGAATCCCGGAGACCTTCTTGTGTTATTCCCCGAACCGTTGCAACAGGGGGTGCTGATTCAGCGCTATAAACGTTTTCTGGCGGATATACGCCTGGAAAATGGTGAAATTCTGACGGTTCACTGCCCGAATACCGGAAGTATGAAAAACTGCCTGCAACCCGGCGCTCCAGCTTGGTTTTCCCTCTCGAGTGACACAAAGCGCAAATATCCAGCAACTTGGGAAATCGCCACAACTCCTCATGGGCACCTCGCCGGCATCAATACCGGTCGCGCCAATCGCCTGGTGCGTGAAGCTTTGGAAGCAGGCTTAGTGCCGAGTTTGCGAGGATTTAACAGCATTCGCCAAGAAGTGGCCTACGGCAGCGAAGGTAGCCGGATTGATTTTCTGCTGGAAATCGAAAATCAGCCAGTTTATGTCGAAGTGAAGAATGTGACCTTGGCGGAAAGTGATGGGCAAGGTTTTTTCCCCGACGCCGTCAGCGCAAGAGGAGCAAGGCATTTGCGTGAGCTGGCCGCTATGGTGCGAGCGGGATATCGAGCGGTGCTGGTTTATTGCGTACAACACACCGGCATTACCCAGGTTACCGCGGCCGAACATATAGATCCGGCTTATGCAGCTGCTTTTTATCAAGCAATTCGAGAAGGGGTGGAGGTGATCGCGCTCGGCGCGCATATTTCCCCGACAGAAATTGCTTTAAAACAAGCGTTGCCCGTGCGTTTTGTTGGCTGAGATCAGAAGAGCTTTAGCCGCGCAATACAATCGTATCATCCATACGCTCGAATGCCACAGGGATCAGAAATTCACCAACGCAGGGACCGGCCACGCACTCGCCCGTGTCCATGAGAAACAGCGCACCGTGGGCGGCGCAGCGCAGAAAGTCGCCGTCGTGGTCCAAAAATTCATTCGGTAGCCAGTCCAGCGGAACGCCGCGGTGGGGGCATCGATTGAGGTAGACGAAAATTTCTTCTGTTTGGCGCACAACGATATAGCGTTGCTCATCTAAATTTACGCCGCGGGTGGCCCCCGCGGGAATTTCGCTCAAATCGCAGAGTTTTTTCGCCATCAAGCCGGAGCGCCGGCGCGCTCGCCGCGTTCCAGGTGATCCGCCTCTTTGACCAGGCGAGCCTTAAGTTCTGTGGGCAGGTCGTTCCAATGCACGTCCATCAGGGCGCCTTGCAAGGCGTATAACATCACTTTTGAGACATGGATTCCGCGCGCTTTTATGCGGCAATAGGCTTGTACAGGGCCGACTTCGGCCAAGTCTTCATAGGTATTGATACCGATAGCCTGAAGAATGTTTACCGAGGCCATGCCCAGGTTTTTAAGTTCAAGAAGTTCACTATGGGCGAGATTTACGTTGTTCATGATTCATCCTTTATTATTATGGTCTTGCGGCGTGTTGCCTTGGGTTTCTTAGCGTGTTACTCGAACCGTTTGCACCGGATGATACGCAGAGGTGCCGGATGCTATCTATAACTGTAGTGCAAATTTTGGCGGGAGCCAGATCTATGACCAACAATCACGAGGGGTTCTCAATTCGAACGGCCTCACGTCATAAGAGTTCCGGAATTTACTACATTTTTCTTATATGTCATACGCGGATGATCTAAAAGACTTGACGCTGTTCAAGTACCTCAAAGCGGTTTCTGGCGAACTTGCGGATTTTCGCGGTGTTCCTGTTCACCGCAGCTTGCTTGACCCTTTGGCGGAATTGACCGCGAGGGCGGCGGCACGCGGGTTTGAATTGGCGCTCGCCAGCGGTTTTCGCTCCATTGAGCGTCAGTGCCATATTTGGAATGCCAAAGCCAATGGGCAGAGGTCTGTTTTGGATGATGCCGGTGTCCCGCTGGATATAGCAGACCTGGAGCCGGAAGCGCTCATGTTTGCGATATTGCGCTGGTCCGCGTTGCCGGGGACTTCGCGGCATCATTGGGGAACCGATGTTGACGTGTACGACCGCGCAGCTTTGCCCGCAGGCGAGTCATTGCAATTGACTCTGGCCGAGTGCCGGGGCCCTTTTGCGGCTTTTCATCAGTGGCTTGACGGCGAACTCGCGCAATCTGACGCACTTTTTTTCCGCCCTTATGTGGAACCGCATGGCGGCGTCGCCCCGGAACCGTGGCATCTCAGCTATGCGCCTTTGGCGGCCGGGTTTCAACAGGCGATGCACAAGGAATTGTTGCGCGAGTTGGTGCTCTCCCTCGACATACAACTCAAAGACGAAGTTGCCCGGCATTTCGATGAAATATTTTCCCGCTTTGTTGTGGTTTCTCCCGCCCGTTACCCGTTGGAATGGCCCCTTTAGATGCTGATTATTTTTGATTGTGATGGTGTGCTGGTGGACAGCGAATCCCTGGCCGCGCGTGTATTTTCCGCTCATTTGGCGAATTTTGGTGTAAGTCTGTCGGCGCAGCAGTGTGAACATAAATTTCGCGGCCACACCATGGATTATTGTTTGGCAATGTTGCAGCACGAATATCCCGATTCACTGCCTCACGATTTTCTCGCCAGTTTAGCGGCAGCCACCACCGAGGCTTTTAATAAAGATTTGCAGCCGGTTGCGGGTATTGAACCTGTTTTGCAGTGGTTAAGCTCACGCGGTACGCCGTTTGGTGTGGCGAGCAATGGCGCTTTGACTAAGGTTCATCACTCCTTAGCGGTGACGGGATTGCGTGATTATTTTGGTGACCATTGTTTTTCCGCCGAGCAGGTGACACAGGGAAAACCCGCGCCTGATTTGTTTTTGCTGGCGGCGAAAAGTATGGGATGCCTGCCGGGCAAAACGCTGGTGGTGGAGGATTCGCTGACTGGCGTTACAGCGGCGATTAAGGCAGGTATGGCCGTGCTGCGCTATGGATCGCCGTTGGAGGTTGATGGTGGAGTGATTGAGGGTTTTGTTGAAATGTCAGTGTTGCCTGACTTGATCGAAGATTTTTCACTCAGCCTACGTGATGGCTAACATCCTCTTCCTCGATATCACCATTTTCCCGCAGCCAAACCAGTACCGCCTCCCGGCTTTCCAGCATGGATTGATACGTTTTAAGCACGGTGGAGTTTGGAGTCTGGAGTTTTTTTATCCGCTCGATGCGATCTTGCAGAAAATGAATATCCTCAATCACTTTGGCCGCGATGGCGCTGCTGCTGGCATTGTAAGGCGATCTCGGCATCAGCCGGTCAATTACTGCAGGAATGTGTTTGTCGTTCACTTCTGTATTCATCTCGGCGGTCCTATTGCATCGGCGTTCATGCCAGCATGGTGCTGATCCAGAGCCTGTACCCACGAAGTATGGCCCGTGATCTAGCCTTCAGCCAGTTAAGCGCCGGCGCCGACTCAACCGAAACACGTCCTGCATAGAGCGCTCCCGTCTAAATATGAGTTTTATTGATGACGATTAAATTGAGTGCTTGTCGCATTACTTATTGCAATGCTGAGATGTGTTTTGGGTGCCATAAAAAAATATTTAATATCAGTGAGTTAAAAGACTTGTGGTTGGTTTTGACTCGGATCTTATGAGATAACGTCCATGATTAGAATGGCGCCCTTATGGATATCTGATGCAGTGGGTAAACGCTTTTAATGAGTAAAAAATCTCGACAAAGTCGCACTTTTCGCCGCTAATCTAGGCGCGCTTGTCAGCTAATGAAGCCCCTCAGGGCGAGCCGCTGGCAGGACCGCGGATAAAGTGTTTTACTTTCGAGGAATGCTCAGCCAAGTGATCCTTATGAACGAAGAACGATACGACTTGATCTTCAGCGGCGAACTGGTGCCGGGTTTCGATCTCGCCCAGGTGAAAAAGAATCTGCAACAACTCTTTCGTCTGGATGAGGCGAAGGTTAATGCTCTGTTTTCCGGCAAATCCATTCCCTTGAAGAAAGGCGTGGACGCGGATGCAGCGAACAAATACCGCGTGGCGATGAAAAAAGCCGGGGCGCGGGTAGATCTGCTGCTCGTGCAAAACGCGGTGGAAGCCGAACCCGCCAAACCGGCGGCTGCGCCGTCGCGACCAGTCGAGCCTGAGACAAAGAGCAACGGCTTGACGACGGTATTGGGTGCTCAAGCGGTTCCCGCAAAAACACCGAGGCCTGTGATCAAGGCTCCGGATTTTGGCTTATCGGCTCCCGGCGCAGATTTATTGCGCCCTAACGAGCGAGCCTCTGTTGAGGCTTTGGACGTTGATCTCTCCCATTTATCCGTGGCGCCTCAGGAAGGCAATCTTATAAAAGAAGATGAGTTGGAAATATTGCCTGGAATTGCGGTGACAGTGCCGGATCTGGATGTGGCGGCGGCGGGCAGCGACCTGTTGAAACCGGAAGAGCGGGAGAGCGTGCAATCCCTTGATCTGGATTTATCCCACCTGACTATCGCGAAGGTCGGAGAGCGCCTTGGGCCAGCATCTCCACCTGCGCCGCCACCGCCAAATGTGGATCATTTAAAACTTAAAACCTGACGTAAAAATAAAGGGCCAGAAGGCCCTTTATTTTTATTCGCCTTTTCAGGCTTTCTTGTAATTTTCAATCGAATCCAGGATTTCCTTCTTGGCTTCATCCGCGTCGCCCCAGCCTTCCACTTTCACCCATTTGCCGGGCTCCAGATCTTTGTAGTGTTCGAAGAAGTGTGCGATCTGCTTGATCAGAATTTCCGGCAGATCTTTGTATGATTGGATATTGCTGTAGATCGGGGTGGTTTTGGTAACCGGCACCGCCAGCAGTTTCGCATCCTGGCCAGACTCGTCGGCCATTTTCAGGACGCCGATCGGACGGCATTTGACCACGCAACCAGCCTGCAGAGGGAAGGGCATGATCACCAGCACGTCGACCGGGTCGCCGTCGCCGCACAGGGTGTTGGGCACGTAGCCGTAGTTGCAGGGATAGCGCATGGAGGTTCCCAGAATCCGGTCAACGAACAGGGCTCCGGTGTCTTTGTCGATCTCGTATTTGATGGGCTCGCCACCCTGGGGAATTTCGATGATGACGTTGACTTCTTCTGGAGGGTTTTTGCCGGTGGGAACAGAATTTAAGCTCATGACTGGATTCCTGGGTCAGAAGTGATGCTGAAAAGAGGGCGGCATTCTATCACATGCTTTTGGGTAGACAATTTGCGGGCACGGGTTGGGTGCGGCGGGGCATGGGGATGATCACCGCCAGTCTCCATGCTAAGCTGCGGCGCTGATTTTTCAGGGAAAAAGGCCATGCAGCATATTCATATTCTCGGCATTTGCGGAACCTTTATGGGCAGCCTGGCGCAGCTCGCCAAGGCCAAAGGTTACGAAGTCACCGGCTGTGACCACCACGTATATCCTCCTATGAGCACACAGTTGGAGGAGGCTGGTATTGAATTGATCGAAGGGTTCGATCCGAGCCAGCTCGATTTGCAACCGGACATATTCGTCGTCGGCAATGTCGTGAGCCGGGGTAATCCGCTGATGGAAGCCATCCTCAACCGCAATCTGCCTTACGTTTCCGGCCCTCAGTGGTTGGCGGAGCACATATTGCGGGATCGCTGGGTGCTGGCCGTTTCCGGAACCCATGGCAAAACCACCACGTCCAGCATGCTCGCCTGGATACTGGACTTCGCCGGATTTGAACCCGGGTATCTGATCGGTGGTGTGCCGCAGAATTTCCCCCACTTCCGCCGCGCTGGGCGCGTCCGCATTTTTTGTGATTGAGGCGGACGAATACGACAGTGCATTTTTTGATAAGCGATCAAAGTTTCTCCACTATCACCCGCGGACTTTGATCATGAACAATCTCGAATTTGATCACGCGGATATATTTGCGGACCTCGCCGCCATTCAAACCCAATTTCACCATCTGGTCCGCACGGTTCCGAGCGACGGCCTGATTCTCTATCCGCAACAGGACAAAGCCTTGCAGGAAGTTCTGCAAAAAGGCTGCTGGACCCCGGTGCAAACGCTGGGCGGTGACTGGTCTTATCGCACCCAACAGGAAGATGCCAGCCGGTTTGCTGTGGAATTTGCTGGAAAAGTGGTCGGTGAGGTGAATTGGGGTCTGTCCGGTACCCACAATCTTCACAATGCCGTTGCCGCAATTGCCGCTGCCCGGCATGTCGGGGTGGAACAGGAGATCGCGTGTGAAGCCTTGAGCCAGTTTGTCGGCGTCAAACGCCGGATGGAGCTGGTGGGCGAGGTGAACGGCGTCGCTGTATACGATGACTTTGCCCATCATCCCACCGCCATCAAAACCACTCTGGAAGGTGCTCGCGCGCAACACCCGCACGCGCGCATCACCGCTGTTATCGAACCCCGCTCCAATACGATGAAGCTCGGGGTGCACCGGGATACCTTGAAGCAGGCCTGTGTCTCCGCCGATACGGTCTATTGGCTGGAGCCGGAGTCGGCAAACTGGACCTTGAGCGGCACAACCGCAACCGGCAAAACGGAGCACTACTTGTGCCGTACCACCGCGGACATAATTGCCAGGGTTGCTGCCGCTGCGGTGCCGGGGGAGCGGGTGATTGTGATGAGCAATGGCTCATTCGATGGGATTCATCACAAGCTTGTTGAAGCCTTGCGGAGTCGCAATGGATAAAACCATTACTCTCGCACTCACCGGAGCTTCAGGAGCGCAATACGGGCTCAGGTTGTTGCAGGTATTGTTGGCGGCCAATTGCCGGGTTTATCTGCTTTTGTCCCGCGCGGCTGAAGTGGTGATCCGGCGCGAAACCACGTTTGATTTGCCCGAGGGCTTCGCCGCACAGCAAGCTTGGTTTGCGGCGCATTTTCCCGCTCCACCGGGATATCTGACGCTGTTTGATCGGGAAGACTGGTTTGCCCCCGTCGCGTCCGGTTCCGGCGCCCCGGAAGCCATGGTCATATGTCCGGCAAGCGGCGGCACTTTATCGGCGCTTGCCTGCGGCGCCAGTAACAATCTCATCGAGCGTGCGGGTGACGTGGCGTTGAAGGAGCGGCGCAAACTTATCCTGGTTCCCCGCGAGGCGCCGTACTCGCAGGTACATCTGGAAAACATGCTGAAATTGACTCAGATGGGCGCCGTTGTTTTGCCGGCGAGCCCCGGTTTTTATCAATACCCGAAGACGATTGAAGATTTGCTGGACTTTGTGGTGGCCCGGATTCTCGACCAACTCGGTATCGCACACTCGCTGATGGTGCCCTGGGGTTCCGACCATGCCGGCGGGCGCTCAACCGAAAACAAAGACGATCACGAAAACTAAAAGCGATCAGCCGATAACCAAATAAACTACAAGTCCAATCACCGCCATCACCAAAACCGCCGCTATGGCTTTGACTGCGAGTGAATATTCGTCCTTTTTATTGTTCTCTTCCTGTCGGTTGCCGGGAGAGGTGGGGCGGGTTTTCCAGCGTTTCGGGCCACTTGCAGACGGTTCCGCCTCGGGCTCAGCAATCAGCGTGACGGCGCGCCGTATTTTGGTTGCCTCGCTATCATCTTCGGGACGCGTCTGTTGTGGGGAGCGGGAACCCGGGCCGTAAACCCGAAAGCTGTAGACATCCAGGCGCAGCTGATCACCTGAATAGACGGCGCCCTCGGTGATGCGCACGTCATTGATAAAGGTGCCGTTGGCCGAACTCAGGTCGCGGACCCAGATGCAATCGTCTTTGATGGTGAGTAACGCGTGCTCACGCGATAAATGCGTGCCCGCAAAGATCATGTCGCAATGACTGGCGCGGCCTATCTTGATGTCGTTCTGCTGGTTGCGCCCGCGGATGGGAAACTCCTGACCGCTCAACCAGTTGGAGCACGCTACCAGGCACCACTCCGGCTGATTTTCCGGTCGCGCCGGATCCAGCACTTCCAGCTCTACCTGTCCGACTTTGATTCTGTCGCCGTTCTGAAGCACCCGCTGCGTAATGCGCTGGTCATTGACGTAGGTGCCTTCAGGGCTGCCGAGATCATGCAGCAAAAAGCTGTTGTTGGCGTAGATGATTCGCGCGTGCTGACTGTTGACCGTGGGATCATCAATAACAAGGTGGTTGTCATCGGCGCCGCCGATGGTGAAGAACTTATCCACCAGCCACACGGGTTCCCTGCGTTGATCTGTGAAACGAAGCTTCAGCATCATCTTGTATCGGTTCGCCGCCAAGCGGCTGAGAATTCGGATCGTGCAGCGACTGCTCAATAAGCTGCGATGGCACACACTCCCTGCGACCGGGCGTGTTGCCCGTATGACATGACGCGGACAACTCATGCGCCAATTCCCAAGGGGAGGCATCATAGAGTTTTATGTCGTGTTTTCAATGACTGCGGGATAAAAGGTGCAGAATGAACGGAGTTTTGTGGCACATGTTCGAAAACTGAACTGCGCCTGCGCAGGAGAACCGCTAGAATGGCGCGTTTTTTACCGCTGGAGTGAACGGATGACGGTCAAGACCACCAAGATTCGGATCCATTACTGCACGCAATGCCAATGGCAACTGCGCTCGGTCTGGATGGCTCAGGAGTTGTTGGCAAGCTTCAGTGACGATATCGATCAAGTGATTTTGCAGCCGGGTACCGGTGGCGTGTTTGAGATATGGGTTGATGAAACCTGTATCTGGGAACGCAAAAAAGATGGCGGATTTCCCTCTGCCAAGGAGCTCAAAGTGCGGGTGCGAAATTGCGCCTTTCCTGAAAAGCCTCTCGGGGCTCATCTTGAAAATCAGCCCACGCAAGACCTGTAGTCCTCCCTAAGGAATATCTATGAACCGTTTTACCGATATGTGGCTCGGGTGGGTCACGCGTTTTCCTCGTTTGGTACTGCTCTGCATCATCGCGTTCACTCTGCTGATGGCCCTCGGGCTGCCGAACTTCAAGCTCGATGCCTCCGCAGATTCTTTGACGTTGGAAAATGATCAGGACCTGAATTATTTCCGCGAGACGGCAAAAAACTACTCCAGCGGCGATTTCCTGATCGTCACATTTACCCCCCGAGATGATTTGTTCAGTGATAAATCCCTGGAGTTGTTAGGGCGACTTCAGGAAGAGCTGGCCAGCATAGAGGGCGTGGAAAGTGTTAACAGCATTTTGAATGTGCCTCTTTTGTTCAGCCCCAAACAGTCGCTGAGGGAAGTTGCCAAGGAGCCTCGCACGCTCCTGACTCCTGGAATGGACCGGGATTTGGCCAAGCGGGAGTTTCTTGAAAGCCCCATTTATCGTGAAATGATTTTGGGGCCAGAAGGCCAGACGACTGCGCTGCAGTTGAATATTGCGGTTGATCGCCACTATATCGATCTCGTTCAGCAACGCGATTTATTGCGGGAAAAGCGAAGTGGGGAGCAACTCTCCGCTGCTGAAGAAGCCGAACTGGCGCAAGTGACAAAAACGTTTCTCGACTACCGCACCCAGAGCGAGGCCAGGGCGCATCAGCGGGTGGAAAAAGGTGCGTGAAGTGGTCGCCCGCTACAAGGATGAAGCGCAGATATTTGTTGGCGGCATCTCCATGATCACCGCCGATATGATCACGTTTATTCATAAGGATCTGGTGGTTTTTGGTGGTGCCACATTGCTCTTTATCATTTTCGTGTTGGCGGTGATTTTCCGCTCCATGAGTTTCATTTTGATTCCAGTGGCCACTTGCTTTACCGCCGTGCTGATCATGCTGGGGCTGCTCAGTTGGCTCGACTGGCGCGTGACCGTGATTTCTAGCAATTTTGTCGCACTGCTGTTGATCATCGCCATGTCGATCATCGTTCACCTGGTGGTGCGATATCGTGAGTATGCCGAGCAGAACCCCGATTGGACGCAGCGGCAACTGGTCAGCGAAACCGTGCGTTTTATGGCCATACCGTGTCTCTACACTACGCTGACGACCATGGTGGCATTTATGTCTTTGGTAGTGAGCGGCATCAGGCCGGTGATCGATTTTGGCTGGATGATGACCATCGGCCTAGTGTTCGCACTGGTGCTCGCGTTTCTATTGCTGCCTGCATGTTTGATGTTGTTGCCGCGGCCGAAACCGAAACCAATTTCCACTCAGGAAACCAAACCCAAATCCAAACCCTTACCCGTTTATTGCTCGCAATTCGTGGAGCGCCACGGCGGAATTGTTCTCGGCGTGAGCGTTGTGGTGGGGGTATTGAGTATTTGGGGCATATCGCGCCTGCAGGTGGAAAACCGTTTCATCGATTACTTCCATGAGACGACGGAAATCTACCAGGGACTTTCGGTTATTGATCAAAAACTCGGCGGCACTACATCGCTCGACATTGTCATCAAGGCCCGGGCGGTGAATGGTTTGGCGAAATCTGAGGATGAGCAGTCCAGGCCCTCGGCTGACGAGGACGATCCTTTTGCAGAAGTGGATGCCGACCCGTTTGGCGATGTGGAAACTGTCGATGAAGACGATCCTTTCGCCGATCCGGCGGATGCTGCGACGAGCGCAAAGAATTCCACCAGTGCCTGGATGACAGTTGCGGGACTGCAGGAGATTGAAAGAATCCACGACCACCTGGAGACCTTGCCCGAAGTCGGGAAGGTGCAGTCGCTCGGCATTCTTTATAAAGTGGGTAAGGAGCTGAACGGTTCGCTGAATAATTTTGAATTGGCCGTCATGGACAAGGCTCTGTCAGAAGGAGTGCGCGCAGCCCTGGTGGAGCCTTTTCTGCACGGTGAAGATGAAACCCGCATCACCATGCGTGTGAAGGATTCTTACCATGGATTGAAGAGGGCAGAGCTGGTGGAGCGTATCCGGTCGCATCTTGAAGAAGGTCTGGGACTGAATATGGAAGAGGTGCGTTTCACTGGTTTACTGGTGCTCTATAACAACATGCTGCAGAGTTTGTTCAGCTCGCAGATCGTCACCTTGGGGGTGGTGTTCTTTTGCATCATGCTGATGTTCGTTGTCCTTTTCCGCTCCGTCCTGGTGTCGCTGGTGGGGATTTTGCCCAATGTGTTGGCAGCCGTGAGTATTCTTGGCGGCATGGGCCTGATCGGCATACCGCTGGATATGATGACCATTACGATTGCGGCAATCACTGTGGGCATAGGCGTGGATGACACGATTCACTATATCCATAGGTTCAAAAAGGAGATCGCCGTTGATGGCGACTACGTTGCCGCCATGCACCGGTCTCACGGATCAATTGGCAAAGCCATGTATTACACCTCAGTGATCATTATTTTCGGCTTTTCCATCATGGCGCTGTCAGAATTTATTCCGACCATCTACTTCGGTCTTCTGACGGGGCTTGCGATGTTTGCCGCATTGATGGCGGCGCTTTTCCTGCTGCCGAAATTCATCCTGCTGACGCGGCCATTCAAGGTCGAATAAACAACTTCAGATCTGTTTGATCTGCTCCCAAAAAGCCGAACGATCGGGCTTTTCAGTCTCTTTGTTAGCACGCAGAGTCCTACCTCATACGGCTTGAACTCCGGCTGGATCGGGTGGGGCTGTACGCGTGCGGCCAGGGGGCTGTTCGCCAGCACAATCTGCGGGACCAAACCAACGCCAAGTCCGAGACTCACCATGCTGACGATGGCCTCATGCCCGGCTACCTGGGCGTAGATCTTCGGTGTGATCTGGTTTTGGCGGAACCAAGCGTCAAGCCGCTCCCGCGCCACTCCTCGTTCGGACACTATGTAAGAAAAGGTCTGCCAATATTCCTTGGTATCTCTCGGCTCGTCCTGCGGCCACGCCGGGCGAAGCGGCTGAATCAGTACCAGGGGTGAATAAACGATGCGTTTGAAATCGATCTCCTGCGGCATAACCTCCTGGCGCGCCGCAATCGCGACATCTTCGTTGCCCGCCATCACCCGCTCGAGGGCCAGCGCCGGATCGCCGGTGTGAAGCTTGATTTCAATCAGCGGGTGTTGCTCGCGGAAATCGCTGAGGATGTCGTAAAGAAAGGAATAGCTGGCGGTGACCGAGCAGTAGAGGCTTAAGGCACCGCGAAGGTTGGTGGCACTGAGCTGTACGTTGTCCTTTAAAACGTCCCATTGCTGCAGAGCCTCACGCGCGAACTCCGCGAGCAACACTCCCGCCTGAGTTAGGGCTACCGACCTGTTGTCCCGGGTAAACAACTCAGTGCCCAGTTCAGTTTCAAGCTGTTGAATACAGCGACTGAGGGTGGAGGGGCTGACATGACACAACTCAGCCGCACGATGGAAGTGGAGTGTTTGCGTTAAGGTCAGAAACTGACGCAGCTGATTGAAATCCATGGCGCTTCACATTCTGCAATATTGAGTTTCAAATATATCATTTTACTCAACACTATACCCTTGCCTAGAATGCGCGCACTTTATCCATCGCTCAGCTACGAGGTGTTATATGCAAATGTATTACGACAAAGACTGCGATCTTTCCATTATTCGCGGTAAAAAAGTGGCCGTAATCGGCTACGGCTCCCAGGGCCACGCCCACGCCAACAACCTGAAAGATTCCGGAGTTGATGTTGTGGTCGGCCTGCGTCCGACTTCTCCCAGCGCGCAGAAAGCTGAGCGAGCTGGTCTGCGTGTACTGCCCGTTGCCGAGGCGGTCGCAGCATCTGACGTGGTGATGATCCTCACTCCGGATGAATTCCAATCCAAACTGTATCGTGACGAAATCGAGCCGAACCTGAAAAAAGGTGCCACTCTGGCTTTCGCTCACGGCTTTTCAATCCATTACAACCAAGTTGTTCCTCGCGCTGACCTGGACGTGGTGATGATCGCGCCGAAAGCGCCAGGCCATACCGTTCGCTCCGAATTTGTCAAAGGCGGTGGGATTCCGGACCTGGTTGCCATTCACCAGGACGCTTCTGGCAAAGCTAAAGCAGTTGCTCTGTCATACGCCAGCGCCATCGGTGGCGGCCGTACTGGCATCATCGAGACGACTTTCAAAGACGAAACTGAAACCGACTTGTTCGGCGAGCAGGCAGTTTTGTGCGGCGGCTGTGTCGAGCTGGTGAAGGCGGGCTTTGAAACTTTGGTGGAAGCAGGTTATTCACCCGAGATGGCGTACTTCAGTGTTTGCATGAACTCAAGCTGATCGTCGATCTGATGTACGAAGGCGGCATCGCCAACATGAACTACTCCATTTCCAACAATGCTGAGTACGGTGAATACGTCACTGGGCCGGAAGTGATCAACGATGAGTCTCGTCAAGCGATGAAAAATGCGCTCAAGCGAATTCAGAATGGTGAATACGCCAAGATGTTCATCTCTGAAGGTGCGACCAATTACCCATCCATGACCGCTTATCGTCGTAACAACGCGGCGCATCCGATCGAGCAGGTTGGCGCCAAGCTGCGCTCAATGATGCCCTGGATCGAAGCCAACAAAATCATCGACAAAACCCGCAATTAATCCCCTCAAAGCTGCGCTGTAATTCAGCGCAGCTTTCTCTCTTTCATTCCCCGTAGCCACGGAATTTAGGCTGTTATACCATGCCCCACCTGTCCAATGCAGCCAGCTGGTCTGCTTGTCAACAACGTTCACGAAGAAGGGCTGTTATGAACAAAGAACCCGGTGAAGAACAACAACAAGAAAATTCATTGTTGAACATAGTGGATGAACATGAAGAGGAGGTGATGACTTCTTCGGGCCAAAAGGAGCGGCACAAGGGCGTGTATTTGCTCCCCAATCTTTTTTACGACAGCCGCTTT
>JANPZW010000011.1 GCA_024707385.1 Cellvibrionaceae bacterium
TGTTTCGCTGGATGCAGCGCACCCAGATAGCCCACTTCCTGATCCCCCAGATAAATCCTCGCGGATTGCCCCGGATGCAACAACGTGGAATCCGTCCAGGGCACAAACGAGACCTGCCGACCGCGTGCTGCGCACACCAAAAGGGTTTCCAGGTCGCCTTTGATATCAAAGAAGTCCATATCGCGGAATTTCTCTGCCCAGCTCTGCGCTCTTACCGCTCCATACGCAAGGCCACCAAGCCGTTGATATTGCGCCACTGGCCCGGCAGATGTATCAAACACCATTCCCGCCTCAAACAGCTTGGCGGCGGTTTGTTGTCGATTCAAATTATGCAGCAAGGTCTGCAACAGCCCTGGCAACAGGGACGTGCGCATAGTGGACATATCAGCACTAATGGGGTTTTTAAGCACAACCGCGCTGACGTCCGGGTAGAGAGTAGCGTGGGTTTTCGGGTCGATGAAGCTATAGCTGATAACCTCGCGATAACCGCGGCTCACCAGATGCTGCTTCACATCCGCCAACGGCGTCTTCGCTTCCGTGTGAGATTCCAACCGAGTCGCAAAAGACATGGGTCGAGTGGGCAGATGGTCATAGCCGTAGACCCGGGCGACCTCCTCCAGAAGATCCTCTTCGATGCCAATATCGAAACGATAGCTGGGCACCTGGAACACCCAGCCCTCCTCATTTTCTTCCAACAGGGTCAAACCCAAATGCCCCAGAATACCGACGGCATCCACGTCACCGGCCGGCAAGCCGAGTCCGGATTCCAACCGCGCCCGGCGCAAGCGCACAGAACGCAGGGGCGGCCGACTTTTGTCATCCTGAGCCTGCACCACCGGCCCAGCCTCGCCGCCGACAATCTCCAAAAGAAGCTCCGTGGCGCGCTCGATCGCCAACGTCTGCAACTGATGGTCTACGCCGCGCTCAAATCGGTGCGACGAATCAGTATGCAGACCATAGGAGCGCGCCTTACCCGCGATAGCCGCAGGTGAAAAGAACGCGCTCTCGAGGAATATATTTCGCGTGGTCTGGCCCACAGCGCTGTCGGCGCCACCCATAATTCCAGCCATGGCTAACGGCTTTGCATGATCCGCAATTACCAAGGTGTCATTGCGCAGTGCGACTTCCTGGTCGTTCAACAACCTTAATGTGTCGCCCTCGCCCGCCATCCGCACCACTATGCCACCTTCGATACGGTCCAGATCAAAGGCGTGCATAGGCTGGCCGAGTTCCAACAATATGTAATTGGTGACATCGACAACGGCATCTATGCTGCGGATACCGCTGCGACGCAGTTTTTCACGCAGCCACAAGGGTGAAGGTCGAGTGATATCGATATTGCGAATGACCCGACCGGCATAAACCGGGCACTCCGAACCTGCGCGGAGCTCCACCCCGAGACGCTCAGCGGACGATGGCTTTATTTCTGAAAATGCCGGAGCGGAAACCGGGGCGCGATTCAACACACCCACTTCCCGGGCCAAGCCCCGAATGCTCAAACAATCGCCGCGATTAGGCGTGAGATCAATTTCGATCAACTGATCATCCAATTTGAGAAATTGCCGCAAATCAGCGCCGACTGGTGCATCAGAGGGCAACTCCCACAGACCGCTATCGTCTTCGCCGATTTGCAATTCGACTTGCGAACACAGCATGCCGAAAGACTCGACTCCGCGCAGTTTCGCTTTTTTAATTTTGAAATCACTAGGCAGCTCAGCGCCTATGGTGGCGAAGGGAACTTTTATGCCCGGCCGGGCATTTGCCGCGCCACACACCACCTGCAACGTACCCTCGGAATGACCCGCCACCTGGCAAATCCGCAGTTTTTCTGCATCTGGATGGGGTTCAGTAGCTAGAATCTCCCCGACAACAACGCCGGAAAACATTGCCGCCGCAGGCTCGACAGAGTCCACCTCCAAACCAGCCATTGTCAGCTGCGCCACCAACTCGGAGGTACTGATCTGGGGATCGACCCACTCTCTTAACCAAGCTTCACTAATTTTCATAAATTATGCTGTCGTAAAATTCTGGAGGATTTCAGAAACGAGTGCGTCAAAACTGCCTGAGAAAATTCAAATCATTTTCGAAAAACAGCCGTAGATCGTTGATTCCATAACGCAACATCGCAAGGCGCTCAACACCCATACCAAACGCGAAACCACTGTAGGTTTCCGGATCCACTCCACTGGAACGGAAGACATTGGGATGCACCATGCCGCAACCCATCACTTCCAACCAACCGGTGTTTTTACACACTCGACATCCTTTGCCGGCACATTGGGTGCACTGGATATCCACCTCTGCAGAGGGTTCCGTAAATGGGAAATAAGAAGGGCGGAATCTGACGGGAACGTCCGCTTCAAAAAACGCTTTCAAAAATTGATCAACCGTACCTTTCAGATCGGCAAAACTGACATTTTTGTCCACCACCAGGCCTTCAACCTGATGAAACATTGGCGTGTGCGTCAAGTCCGAATCACAGCGATAAACCCTTCCCGGGCAGACAATCCGTATCGGCGGCTCACCGTTTTCCATAGTGCGAATTTGCACTGGCGAAGTATGGGTGCGCAACACATGGCGCTCGTCCACATAAAACGTATCGTGCATGGCGCGCGCCGGATGATGCGCTGGAATATTCAGAGCTTCGAAATTGTGAAAATCATCTTCAATCTCGGGGCCCTCCTCTACCGCATAACCCGCCCCGGCGAAAATAGCCACTATGCGCTCCAAGGTCCGGCTGACCGGGTGCAGACCACCGATCTCCGCTTGGCGGCCTGGCTGAGTTACATCCACTGATTGAGCGGACAATTGCTGAGCAATCTGCGCTTCTTCCAGAGCGGCTTTTTTGGCCGACAGCGCGTGTGATATTTGCTCTTTTGCAGCATTGATTTTCGCACCCGCCTCAGGTCGCTCTTCAGCGGACAGCTGGCCGAGGGTTTTTCAATAGCGCCGTCAAATGGCCTTTTTTCCCCAGGAAATCGACCCGCACCTGCTCGAGACTGTCCAGGTTGTCGGCCTTGACTACCAACTGCAATGCTTCTTGAGTTAAAGAAGATAAATTCTCCATTGGAGTATCCGATCAGAATCAAATGAACCGCTGCAACAGGCGGACGAGTTTTACAGAACCGAAAACAGCGCTGCGTAATAGATCTTAATTTCAGCAGCACTGTACATAATAAAAAAGGGGAGGAAGCATGGCGCCCCTCCCCTTCAGCGTTGCCAGGGACAACTGTAAATCAGGCAGCCAGCGCTTGTTTTGCCGTATTCACAATCGCCGCAAATGCAGCTTTGTCATGCACCGCCAAATCGGCGAGAACACGACGGTCCAGAGCAACATTGGCCTTCTTCAGACCAGCGATCAAACGGCTGTAGCTCAAACCTTCAGCGCGTGACTGCGCATTGATTCGAGTAATCCAAAGCGCACGAAAATCACGCTTTTTAACTCGACGATCGCGGTAGGCATATTGACCGGCTTTGATAACAGCTTGTTTGGCAACCCGGAATACGCGTGAGCGTGCTCCGTAATATCCTTTGGCTGCTTTCAAGATTTTTTTTGTGACTTTTACGCGCCGTTACACCACGTTTTACACGGGCCATAAACTTTTCCTCTCAAATTGACAATAAATGTAGCGGCTTAGTTGGCGCGCAACATGCGTTTTACCAGCGGCTGGTCAGACACGTTCAACGTGCTGGTTCCACGCAACTGACGCTTACGCTTGGTCGTCATCTTGGTGAGGATGTGGCTTTTGAAAGCCCGCTTATGTTTGTAACCGGCGGCGGTTTTTTTAAACCGCTTGGCGGCACCACTGTGTACTTTAGCTTTTGGCATGGATAAATCTCCGCATTTGTGTGCATAAGCACAGGTTTTTAGGAAAACAACAAGGCAGCTAAAAAGCCCTGTTATTTCTTCTTCTTCGGGGCAATCACCATTACGATCTGGCGACCTTCCATCTTGGGTTGCTGTTCAACAGCACCCAAGTCTTCAAGGTCTTTTTCGATGCGTTGCATCATTTCCATTCCCAGCTCCTGGTGGGCAAGTTCCCGACCGCGAAACCGCAGCGAAACTTTGGCCTTATCCCCGTTTTCAAGGAAACGTATCAGGTTGCGCAGCTTTTACCTGATAGTCCCCCTCCTCCGTCCCTGGACGAAATTTCATTTCTTTTATCTGCTGTTGCTTCTGCTTCTTCTTAGCAGCCGCCTTGGATTTCTTGATTTCAAAAAGGTGCTTACCGTAATCCATCACCTTACAAACGATCGGTTCCGCCTCCACGGCTATGGCGACCAGATCAAGATTGGCTGCCTTGGCTGCGGCCAGAGCTTCATCAATTGAAACAATACCAACCTGCTGTCCATCAGCGGCAATCAGACGAACTTCTTTCGCCTGAATCTGATCATTGATCATGGCCTTTTTTGCGCGGGGGGCCTTTCCGTTGTCTTTGTTAATAATAAGGTGCTCCTCTTAAATTGATATCAACCAGAGTTTCTGTCAGTGAGTGATGCGGCCGCGCTTGGCGATATCCGCCGCGAGTCGCTCACTGAAATCCGCCAAACTCATAAAACCCAGGTCCTGGCCTTCACGCGTTCTGACTGCCAAGGTGCCTTTTTCCATCTCCTGATCACCAACAATGATCAGGTATGGCGTCCTCTGGATCGTGTGCTCGCGGATTTTAAAGCCGATCTTTTCATTTCTCAAGTCGGAGAAGACGCGGAAGCCCTTGTTTTTAAGGGAATTCTCAACAGATCTTGCATATTCCGCCTGATTATCCGTGATATTCATGACCACCGCCTGCTCCGGTGCGAGCCAAGCGGGGAAGGCACCTTCGTAGTGCTCAATCAAAATCCCAATGAAACGCTCAAAAAGATCCGAGAATCGCGCGATGGAGCATTACCGGGGTCTGGCGCGATCCATCCTCGGCAACAAATTGCGCATCGAGTCGGGCCGGCATGGAGAAATCCACCTGAATCGTGCCGCACTGCCAGACTCGCCCAATACAGTCTTTGAGGGAGAATTCGATCTTGGGTCCGTAAAACGCGCCTTCGCCCGGCAGCAATTGCCAAGCGAGACCTTTGGCATCAAGTGCGTCGGCCAGCGCCTTTTCCGCCTTATCCCAAACAGCATCACTACCCACGCGCTGCTCGGGACGGGTCGACAGACGGATAATTACATCGGTGAAACCGAAGTCAGCATAGACGCTGAACAGAAGATCTGTAAAACGCGAGACCTCCTCTTGGATCATCGACTCGCTACAAAAAATATGGGCGTCGTCCTGGACAAAACCACGCACTCGCATCAATCCCTGCAAAGTGCCCGAAGCCTCATTGCGGTGACATGAGCCAAACTCCGCCAGCCTGAGCGGCAGATCCCGGTAGCTCTTCAAGCCCTGATTGAATACTTGAATGTGGCAGGGACAGTTCATCGGCTTGACTGCGTAATCGCGAGATTCCGATTCGACGGTGAACATATTGCTGCGGAACTTATCCCAATGGCCCGACCGCTCCCACAATGTGCGATCTACGATTTGCGGAGTTTTGATCTCCTTATAACCATTGGAACGCTGAATCTCGCGCATGTAGCTTTCGATGGCGGTGTACAGCATCCAGCCGCGCGGGTGCCAGAACACCATACCCGGAGCCTCTTCCTGCATATGAAAGAGATCGAATTTTTTACCCAACTTGCGGTGATCGCGCTTTTCAGCCTCTTCCAGACGATGGAGATAGGCCGCCAGATCCTTTTTATTGGCCCAAGCCGTGCCGTAGATCCGCTGCAGCATTTCATTCTTGGAGTCACCACGCCAATAAGCGCCAGCCACTTTCATCAACTTGAAATGCCCGAGCTTGCCAGTCGCAGGAACATGCGGGCCGCGACAAAGGTCTTCAAAATCCCCTGACGATAGAGTGACAAAGACTCGTCACTGGGGATGGATTCGATGATTTCCGCCTTGTACTGCTCACCTAACCCTTTGAAAAACGCAACCGCCTCATCACGCGTCAACACCCGGCGCTGCACCGGGATGTTCTGCTCCACCAGCTCGCTCATCCGCTGCTCTATGGCGGCTAGATCTTCCGGCGTGAAGGGACGTTTATAGGCAAAGTCGTAATAAAAGCCGTCGTCGATGACTGGACCTATAGTGACCTGGGCTTCAGGGAAAAGCTGTTTGACTGCCTGTGCGAGCAGATGCGCGCTGGAGTGGCGTATTACATCAAGCCCTTCCGCAGACTTATCGGTGATGATGGAAACCGAAGCATCGCGCTCAATGTGATAACTGGCATCCACCGTTTTGCCGTCTACCACGCCGGCCAGGGTCGCTTTGGCGAGACCGGGACCTATGGACTGCGCCAAGTCCATCACCGTAAGCGGTTCAGGGAAGCTGCGCTGAGAGCCATCGGGCAGAGTGATCAGAGGCATCGGTATTCCTTGGTTCAGTGGTGACCCCTACCAAAGGCCACATGAATGAGACAGGCGAAAAAGTGAGTCGCGCAGTATATAGAAGCCGCTTCAGAATGCCAATTTTTCAGGCGAGGGGCATTGAATCCGGCGTCAGACATGAATAGAGAAGCATCAGAAGAGGCCTAAACGATCAAACGTCCTGCAAAAGTTCACAAGCCCAAGTATAGGCCGACTGCCAGCGTAACGTTCTTTGTAATGCCGCCAGAGATTCTGCAGGCGGTGCTCCACGCGCCCTCATCCTCTGGAGACGATCATTGGTCGGATACGCAACGCCATTCAACCGTTCGATGACTTCAATGGCGCGCCTGGGTTGATTACATACCAAAACGGCGTCACAACCGGCATTCAACGCCGCCTCAGCCCTGTCGCGATGATCACCTATCACCGCTGCCCCCTCCATCGACAAATCGTCACTGAAGATAATGCCGGAGAAATTGAGCTGCTGACGCAGCACTTTCTGCAACCAGAACGGCGAAAAGCCTACAGGATTGGGGTCGATTGAAGAAAACAACAGATGCCCTGGCATAACTCCATCCGCCAGAGGCAACAAGTCCCGGAATGACGACATATCCTCCTGCCACACCTCCTCAAAGGTGCGTTCATCCACCGGCAGCTCTTCGTGACTATCTTCCTCCACAGAGCCATGACCGGGAAAATGCTTCAAGGTAGTCGCCATGCCGGCTTCTACCATACCTTCTATGTAAGCTTTACCCAAAGCCGAAACCCGGGTTATATCTCTACTAAACGCGCGATCACCAATAACGGAGCTATAGGAATCATCCGCATCAATCACAGGCGCAAAGCTGATATCGACCCCACAGGCACGCACCTCCGCCGCCATCAGCCACGCCAGATCGCGCGCCACAGTGATACTTTCGGCCGGCGTACGCTCATGCAGATCGCCCATAGCCCGCAAAGGCGGGAGACGGGTGAAGCCCTCTTTGAAACGCTGGACTCGCCCGCCCTCCTGATCGACAGCCAACATCAAATTCGGCCGTTTGGAGCGTATGCGCTGGACGAGGTAGGTGAGCTGTTCTGGAGACTCAAAGTTGCGGCGAAAAAAAATAACACCGCCCACCTGAGGGTGCTGCAACACTTCCGCCTCATCCTCAAGCAGCTCTTTGCCGGCGAGATCCAGCACCACCGGACCGAGAGGATAGTTAGGCATGGGCATAGCTCGGGCTGCTCAACAAGCCGCTCAACCCATCCACCAGATAACCCAATGCCAGATTCATATCTGTATCCGCGCCGTGGTCCTCCTGGAGAATTGCCTGAATTGACTCAAAACTGCCGAGAGTGAAGATGGAAGCTCCGAGGATAAAATTGAGACGCCAATAAAAGACGATAGGATCCAACTCAGGCTGGGTTTTCTTGAGCCACCCGGTATAACGGTTGTAGGTTGCACCATAGCTGTGCGCAAGATAAGTTCGAAGATGTTGTTGCGACTGTGTATAAGCAAGCCCCAACAAGCGCATGAATCGTTGCGGTTTTTCGTGAATCGAACTCACTGATTCAGTAAGAGAATCAATCAAAATACGCAGCAAGCGCTCTACCCCCGGAACCTGTCCCGGAGCCAGGGTGCCCTCCATGTCGCTCAGTCGTCGCTCAAGCTCGCGGCAAAACGGCGACAGAAACTGACTGAAAACAGCTTGAATCAGGGATTTTTTGGTACCAAAGTGATAGTTAACCGCAGCGAGATTGACATCCGCCATCCCCGTGATGGTACGCAGTGATGTTTCAGCGAACCCACGCTCCGCAAATAATATGGTTGCCGCTCTCAATATCCGTTCGACCGTTTCACTATTGGCCATACGCATTACCCGTCCCATGTCGTAAAGAGCGGAAAAATACGCGTTTTTTTGCAAATTTGTCAAGAAACGCGCTGCTTTACCTGCGCACAACGCGGGTTGGACCGGGGCAACTCATGCAATCTTTTTATTTGTATTTCAAGGCATATAGCCAATTATTCACACCCTATACGTTCGTCGCGGAAATGGGCACAAATGCGAATAACGTGTTAGCTTATTTTTGTACCCATTCACAAGGAGTTGCAGACCATGATGTTGCACTCACCCGAAATCGGCGCCTGGTATAGGCAACGGTATTCCAGCGCGAGCTTTGAAGTCGTGGCTTTGGACGAGACCCACGGCACGATCGAAATCCAATACACCGACGGGGATCTTGGTGAACTGGATTTGGCCGAATGGGAAATCGGTCGATTCATTGACATACCGCCACCGGATGACGCTCTCAGCATTCTGGGGATGAACCAGGATCCAGAGGAAGGCTGGGACGACGATATGTTATCGGAGGATCCGCTGTTTGATGCATCTGATCGGTACGACTGGGCCGATAATACCGACTTTGAAAACATTACCTCTTCAAGAGACTGATCACAAATCCAGCCCGCCCTGCTTGTCTTGCCGCAAATACTGTATATAATCACAGTTACTGTACAAACCAACAGACCTGTTGCGGAGAATGACATGAGCGATCTCACCCAGAGACAGCGGCAAGTGTTTGAGCTGATCAAGGATCAGATTGAAGAAACCGGCTACCCCCCTACTCGAGCAGAGATTGCCCAGATGCTGGGTTTTCGCTCCGCTAACGCCGCCGAGGAGCACATTAAGGCTCTGGCCCGCAAAGGTGTCATTGAAATTGTTGAAGGCGCATCACGCGGCATACGCCTGCCGGAAAGCGCGCGGGGAATTCCTCTGATTGGCCGTGTCGCCGCCGGCAATCCCATACTGGCACAGCAGCACATAGAGGAATATTGCTCCATTCCGGAGACTTTTTTTCATCCGCGCGCCGACTACCTTTTACGCGTCCACGGCATGAGTATGAAAGATGCCGGAATACTGGATGGCGACCTGCTTGCAGTCCATCAAACTCAGCAGGTTCATAATAACGACATAGTGGTTGCGCGAATTGAAGATGAAGTCACCGTCAAACGTTTTCGTCGAGAGCGCAACCGCTCGACAGTCGAACTGTGGCCGGAAAATCCCGAATTCAATGTCATTACTGTTGATTTGCGGGATGAGAATTTTGTTATAGAAGGTTTGAGCGTCGGAGTTATCCGAAGGAGCTGATCATATGCGATACGCCGCAAGTGCCAGTGAACCATTGCAAACCAGTGCCTCCCCAGTGGGAGGAATTACCGAAATTGTATTGCCCGACAGTCAGAGCTCATCAATCTATCTGCCGTCGCTCGCTTTTTTAAGCTCGCAAACCAGCGGGCGTTGGTTGACCTGGCTGGTGCCGCGCTGCATGGACAGAACCAAACTGATGCAATACGGTTTTGATCTGAAGCGAACCCGCTTTATCTATCCCGCCAGTCAAGAAGATTGTTTCCAGCTGATCTGGAAAGCACTTGCAGAAGGCAATAGCCACACAGTTGTTGGCAGTCCCGGTCGCCTTCCTGAAAATCTGTTGAACAAGCTTGAAAATGCGGCGCGAGCCGGGCGCTGCAATGGTCTTCTGCTGCGCTACCGGGAGTCGGGGTCAGGAACCGCTTAAAAAGCGTAGGAGGGATATCCAGGAACAATCGACAACATTTGGTCGGCGCAAGTGTTTATTGGGTATTAGTGCAAAAGATCCGACTGCGAGGCGGGCATCTCGAACTCGTCACCATGCTCCTCAAAGTCCGCTACGGCATCCAGACCTGCCTCTATCATGGCTTTGGCAACTTCAAAGCGCGCCGCCCCCAGATATTCATTTGATTCAGCCGAAAACCGAACCCGCACCAGGGGCTCCTCATCTTTACCACCGGACTTCAAAAGGGCGATATCGCCGTCTTCCAGTTCGAGGATTTCATAAAAACCTGATTCATCAAAAACCGACATAATTACCTACGTTGCGTTCAGTCACTCCGATAAAGGCGAGACGTCAATATTCATCGTGTCCCAAGCGCTGCCGGTTGACCAGCGACTCAAACTCTTCCACATCCACCAAGATTGCTTGCATTTCGAAGCTGGGTTCGACCTGCCCCGTAGAACTGGCGATCAACAATCCAGGAGCATCAAGATCAGAGCGGAAAATTTCCGCTTTAATCGCGCGGGGGAATCCGTCTGGCGCAACAATTCCAGCCGCCGCAACATCCGGTGAAGCCAGGAATCGCCAGCGCCTGCCAACCCTCCCAACTCATTGAGATCCGCACCATCAAACTGACGCAGCAGAGTATTCAAGGATTCTGCGCTGACCGGCCAGGGCTGAAAACTCTTTTTCCCCAGCGCCCGAAGGATTTCCACGAGATAAAAACCGAGCGCCATCTCAAATTGCAGGCAAATCGAACTTGCCACGGCGTTATCCGCGCCGTGGATTTCCGCCATTCGCCCCAATTCGCGGCAATTGGTCAGATGCAGATTGACCTTGCTTCTGGCGTGCCCGGACATGGAATCAGCCCTTGCCCCCTTTTGAAGTGCCTTTCTTGGCGCCATCGGAAATCTGCCAGCGTCCTTTTTCGTAAAACGCCTTCCACCCGGTTGGTTTGCCGTCTACTTCAGCCTGAACATAATGCTCTTTCGTTTTCCGGCTGAAACGGATCACCGTCGCCACGCCATCCGGGTCCTTCTGAGGAGCACTCACCAGATAGTGATATTTGGGATCGAGCTGGTCCTTGTATGGCACCAGCTCACGCACCAACGGAGCACGTGTTTCCCGATTTTTAGGGAACTGGCTGGCGGCAAGGAAAAGGCCGGCTGCACCGTCGCGCAGGACGTAGTGGTCATCCACTTTGTCGCATTTCAAATCCGGCATATCGATGGCGTCCATTTTCGGCGGCGCCGCTTCGCCGTTGCGCAACAGCTTGCGCGTATTGCTACACGCCTCGTTGGTACAGCCAAAATATTTGCCGAACCGACCCGTCTTGAGCTGCATTTGACTGCCGCACTTGTCGCACTCGATAACTGGACCTTCATATCCTTTGAGTTTGAAGCTGCCCTGCTCCACTTCAAAACCGGAACAGTCCGGGTTGTTGCCGCAGATATGCAATTTGCGTGTTTCATCGAGCAAGTAGCTGTCCATCGCAGCATTGCACAACTTGCAGCGACGCTTGCTACGCAGTTGTCGAGACTCGGCCTCTTCATCCTTATCTACATCGACAACTTCGTCGCCCGGCACCAGATTTTTGGTGTTTTTGCAACGCTCTTTAGGTGGCAGCGCATAACCGGAACAGCCCAGGAATACACCAGTGGAACCGATGCGGATCTGCATATGGCGGCCGCATTTGTCACACGTGATATCCGTTTCAGTAGGCTCGTTGCCGCGCATTCCAAACTCACTTCCCTGAGCCTTGGTCAATTTGTTGGAGAAATCCGCGTAAAACTCATCCAGCAGGTTGCGCCAATCTTTCTGGCCTGTCGCAACTGCGTCGAGAGACTCCTCCATATTGGCGGTAAAGCCGTAATCCATCAGATCCTTGAAGCTCTCCACCAATCGCTCGGTCACCACATCGCCCATTTTGTCGGCGTAAAAGCGCCGGCTTTTGACGTGTACGTAGCCTCTTTCCTGGATGGTGGAGATGATTGAAGCGTAAGTGGAAGGACGGCCGATGCCGCGCTTTTCCAGCTCGCGCACCAGGCTCGCCTCACTGTAACGGGCAGGCGGTTTGGTGAAATGCTGGCTGGGCAGCAACTGCGCCAAGGTCAATTCATCACCGACTTTGACGTCCGGCAGCAGGCCTTCGTCGTCTTTCTTGGCAACTGGCGGCGCCACTTTGAGGAAACCGTCGAAGCGAATCACACGGCCTTTGGCTTTCAATTGATAATCGCCCGCACCGACGATCACTGTGGTACTGGTGAATTGCGCAGGTGTCATCTGGCACGCGACGAACTGCTGCCATATCAGGTTGTAGAGCCGCTCGGCATCCCGATCCATTCCAGAGAGCTGATTGGGCGGCAGATTGACGTCGGAGGGACGAATAGCCTCGTGCGCCTCCTGGGCGCCTTCCTTGCTGGAATAAAAATTGGGTTTTTCCGGCAGATAAGGTTTGCCGAAGTTCTCTTCAATGTAACTGCGACATGCCTGCAGCGCGTCCGCACTCAGATTGGTCGAGTCGGTTCGCATATAAGTGATGTAACCCGCTTCATACAGGCGCTGCGCCAACATCATCGTCTTTTTCACCCCGTAGCCCAGGCGGGTGCTCGCGGCCTGTTGCAGGGTTGACGTGATGAACGGAGCGGAGGGCTTGGACTGGGTCGGCTTGTCTTCCCGGGCGACAACCTTGTATTTCGCACCCTCAAGGGCTTTGACGGCCTGTTGAGTCTGCTCTCCGGTTTTCGGCTCGAAATCCTCGCCGCGGTACTTGAACACGTCGTACTTGGTCTGCTCTCCCCTGCTGGTATTGAGCAGCGCTTGGAGGTTCCAATATTCCTCCGGCACAAAGGCGCGAATTTCCGCTTCGCGCTCGGCAATCAGACGTACCGCTACCGACTGGACGCGCCCGGCAGACAGGCCGCGGGCGATTTTCTCCCATAACAGAGGCGACACCATATAGCCGACGATGCGGTCGAGGAATCGCCGTGCCTGTTGTGCGTTAACGCGGTTAATATCAAGACGGCCCGGTTGTTCGAAGCGCCTGCTGGATGGCAGTTTTGGTAATTTCATTGAACACCACCCGTCGATAGCGCTCTGGATCTCCGCCAATGGACTCGCGCAAATGCCAGGCAATCGCCTCCCCCTCGCGGTCCAAGTCGGTCGCGAGGAATATCTGGTCGGCACTTTCAGCCAGGCGTTTAAGCTCATCAACTACTTTTTCCTTGCCGGGCAGTATTTCGTAATGCGCTTCCCAATGGTTGTACGGGTCTACGCCCATACGCTTGATCAGCTGATCGCGGGACTTGCGCCGGCGATGCTCATCTTTTTCCTCTGCACTGAGTTTGCGCGTCTTCGCCGCCTCTGCTGCGCGCGCCTTGGCATCCACCGGCGCTGCCGAGCCACTGGTGGGCAAATCGCGAATGTGCCCAACGCTGGACTTCACGATGAAGTTGCTGCCCAAATATTTGTTAATGGTCTTCGCCTTCGCGGGCGACTCCACGATTACCAGTGACTTCCCCATTAGATGCCTGCTATTCGTTTCGAAGTTGGATCGGGAGGTTCAACGTCTCTCGTCGCCTGAGACTCCCCGCTACCCCCGGTCAAGTAACCGGGAGTTCTTACAAGGTGCGCATATATAAGTCCTGAGACTGCCTAGGTCAAGCAACCCTCCAAAGCTGGCAAGCCCCGCGCCGGGCTTGCTGAAAACATTCACCCGCTGCTCTTTAATCTTAGATGATTGAAAAACCCTCTTGATTTGCCTAGATTTTTTGCACCAAGGCCTTAAGGTCAGGCTTTGCTACTCTTATAAAGATATGCCGCCTATGGCAAAGCGGCCAAATTAACATCGCCCAATGGCGGCCGGTGATCACATGAGCAGCCCTTTGGGTGTCATCATTTTTATCTTGTTGATGGTGTTGTCCCTGATTGTGGTGGGTTTTGCTGATCGCGTGCAGACGCGCAACCAGCTGATTCGCCAGAAGATCCAACGCATGAGCTTTCGCATTGATGAGCTGGAAGAAATTTGCACCGCTATCGAGCCCCTTCTGGAATCGGTAGTGATTCCCAAGCTCATAAATGAAGAAATCCTCGACCTGATCAACAGCGTCAAACAGCTCAATCCGCGAGCCGCCTCTCTCGACACGAAGCTCGAGCGCGCCCAGACGGTCGCACAAGCGCTGGAGGCCGGGCGAGCCCAACCCTTTAACCGGGTAATGCCGAGCGACACAGCCATCGCAAAGCACAAATACTATCTAACGGAAGCCGCGCGGGTCGTTCGTCGCCATCAGTCCATCGGGCGACTGCAAAAGGAAGATATGGAGTCCTATGTGCGCGAGCTCGCCTGGGCGCACTTGATGGTGGAAGTGATCTCTCATGTAGTCCAAGGGCATAAAGCGATCAGCCGTGACGACCCCATGGTGGCTTTTGGGTATTACCGCCGCGCGCAAAATCTTCTGGTAGGCACACTCAGTGCCGATGTCCGCCGGGACAGAACCATTCGCGAGCTCGGCGAAATCCTCAGTGGCCAACGCCTGGCCTTGAGCGCCGACCTCATGCCGGAGACCGGCTTCAATCCCACCACCAAACCCAGTTTCAGCGGTGTGGATATCAATCAACAGAAGCCGGTGGACGGAGAATATAAGGCTTCATAATCGCAGCGGTGGTTTTCAGCCACTCCTCTAACTGGAGCAGACGCTGTTCACCTCCCGCCTCGGACCAGTAGCACCGCAACCCCAGCCGGGTCGCTTCGACCGCCGCCACTCCTTCCGGCATTGCCTGCATTCTGGCCAGCAATAGCGGCAGACTCGGCGCTGGCGGGCGCCCTTCTCCCTGCCATTGCCACCAATCGGCGAAATGGACTTCGTGGGTATAGGACTGCCGTTCCAGCATCCATTCCACACCGACCAGCTTGGTGTGTTCCTCCCGCTCCCAAGGCAATTCATAGACGGCGAAATTAGCTTTCTGCAGACTTTGCATACTCACCCTCAATCCCAGCTTGGATGCCTTTGCGCGCAGCTCCGCGATGCGCCGATCGCGCGGGCTGGGCCTGATCATCAGGATCGGCCCCACCATCATGGCAAACACCAGGATTATCAAGACAACAACGGACCAGGACATGGGTCAACCTCCGTGCGGAAAACCTGTTAAATAGACATCGAATGATTTGCAGTACACTGGGGCAACGTCAGTGCGCTGGCGTGGTTGTTAGAGGTAAATCAAAGAACCCCGAAAGCGGTCGCAGTTTAATAGCGGCGCACAATAGATAGAGGATTGATTTATGAGCATCTACACCCACTTGTTGGTTGGCCTGGATCTGTCACCGGAGGAATCTCTTCAGGTCGCGCGCAAAGCGGTTGAGCTGGCGCGGCTTCACGGCGCCAAACTCAGCCTGATCCACGTGATCGAACCCGTCACCTTCGCCTACGCCGGCGACATCCCCATGGACCTGACCGAAACGCAGCTTGCACTTGAAGAGCAGGCGGACAAACGCCTCGCTTCGTTCACCCAACAACTGGGTTATGACGTCAGCCACAGCAAAGTGGTGATAGGCCAGACGGCAGCAGAATTGCGCGAAACGGCTGCCGATCTTGGCGCAGATCTTATTATCGTCGGCAGCCACGGCCGCCACGGCCTCGCCTTACTGCTCGGCTCGACCGCCTCAGATGTGCTCCACGGAGCCAAGTGCGACGTGCTTGCGATCAGGGTATGAGTTGGGCGGATGCAGATACATCAAGCATCGCGCTGGGATTCAAGCTCCTCCCAGCGCTCATAAACCTTATTGAGCTCAGCATTTTTATCATTCAAAAGGTTGGTCTTTCGGGTGATTTCCGCCGCTGCCTGCTGATAGAACGCCGGGTCGGCCATATCCGCTTGTAAGCGATTGACTTCCAGCTCCAAAGCTTCGATGCGCTGAGGCAGCGCATCCAGCTCGAGCTGCAACTTATAGGAGAGTTTTTTGCCCTGGGCGCGGCGATCCTGCGGTGCCGGCGGCTCGGGCGAAGCAGGTGGCGGTGGCACGGGAACAACTGACGGCTTGTACCAAAGCCCGCCCTGACGAATCCAGTCCTGGTATCCCCCGACGTACTCTTTAAGCACGCCATTGCCTTCAAAACCTATGGTGCTGGTGACCACATTATCGAGGAATTCCCGGTCATGGCTGACGAGAATCAAGGTCCCCGTATAGTTGAGCAGCAGATCTTCGAGCAGATCCAGCGTCTCCGCATCCAGGTCGTTGGTGGGCTCATCCATGATCAGACAATTGGCCGGCTTGCTGAACAACTTCGCCAACATCACACGATTGCGCTCACCGCCCGACAGCGCCCGGATCGGGGTTCGCGCCCGCTCACCGGTAAACAGAAACTCCTGCAGATAGCCGATCAGGTGTTTGCTCCTGCCATCCACCTCGATGTACTCGCGCCCCTCGGCGATATTGTCGATGGCATTTTTATCCAGATCGAGCTCTTCGCGCAGCTGATCAAAGTACGCAATGGACAGCTTGCTGCCGCGACGCACTTCGCCTGAGGAAGGTTTCAATTCGCCCATCACCAGTTTGAGAAACGTGCTTTTACCGACGCCGTTTGGCCCTATAAGACCGATCTTGTCGCCGCGGATCACCGAGCCGGAAAAATGCTCGATCACCGGCTTGTCGCCCCAGGCAAAACTGACGTCTTTGAATTCCGCCACCAGTTTCCCGGACGCCTGATCAGAGGCGATTGCCATACGCGCACTACCCTGCCGCTCCAGGCGCGCGGCGCGCTCCTGACGCATCGCCTTCAGCGCCCTCACCCGACCTTCATTGCGGGTGCGGCGAGCTTTAATTCCCTGACGAATCCAGACTTCTTCCTGCGCGAGACGCTTATCGAATTCGAGGTTATGTTTTTCCTCCTCCGCAAGTTTCTGCTCGCGGAATTCCAGAAAGCTGCGGTAATCACCGTCCCACAAGGTGAGACGGCCGCGATCCAATTCACCGATGCGATTGGCCACTGCGCGCAAAAAGCCCGATCGTGGGTGACAAACACCACCGCACCGGAAAAATCCAACAGCTGCTTTTCCAACCATTCGATAGAGGCGATATCCAGGTGGTTGGTCGGCTCGTCCAGCAGCAGCACGTCCGGCTGTGTAACAAGTGCCCGCGCCAAAGCCACACGCCGGCGCCATCCGCCGGACAGGTCAGCCAAGCGCAGCGCGCCGTTCAATTCAAGTCGGGTCAGCACCTGCTCTATGCGATTTTGTGCGGTCCAACCATCAGCGGCCTCGATTTTTTGCTGCACGCGGCCGAGTTCCGTCAAGCTCTCGGTATCGCTCTGGGTCGCCAGCACAGCGAAACGCGCCAGGTTTTTCCCCCAATTCAGCGAGACCACCGGAAACGAAATCGTAGACAGAAATGTCAGATTGCTCCGGCAAATCCTGTTGCAGACTCGCTACAGTCAATCCGGGTTCGCGCCAGACGATACCGCTGTCCGGATCGACTCCACCTTCCACGGTTTTCAATAGAGTCGATTTTCCGGCGCCATTGCGCCCTATCACGCAGAGACGGTCTCCCTTGCGGACCAACAGCGAAAGGCCGTCAAAAATGACTTGCTCGCCGTGATGCAGTTGCAGATTTTCGAGTTTGACAAGATTCATTGGGAATACAGAAGGAAACCGGGAAATGAGCGCGGCATCTTGCCCGAACAAGAAGCAATGATTCAATCTTTATCTCGGTGCACCGCTGGCAAAAGCGGTTGGACTCAGCAACACTTGTTATGTGCCCCATCCTCGTTTAGAGGACAAGCTTAAAGTAGTTTGTTAAGTTATTGGCCCACCGTCTCCGTCACATGTTTTCCAGAGTTTCGCTTCGTATGTTGTTTGCTGATTTGTTACGTCGAATGGTTTGGACCTCCGGCATTACCCTGTGCCTGATGTCGCCGCCGCTTCTCGCGCAACCCACGCCAAATAAAACCGATGCCGAGCTGGCCAGTCACCGCTTCCACTATCAAAAGGCCAAAGCGGCACTGGCGCAAAAAAACAATGCTGCGTTTAAAGAGCATCTTGGCAAATTGGGCAATTACCCGCTGCGCCAATATTTGGAATTTGCCCAGCTGCGCGGTCGCTTTACAGAAATGCCGTTTGCCGAGATCGACAACTTCCTCACCACCTATCCCGACTCTTTTTTAGCGAGCCGTTTGCGCACAAATCTGTTGCAGTTTTTGGCGAGCCGGCAGAGATGGAACGATTACAACCGCTATTACAGCGCCGAGGACAATACCTCGCTTGAGCTCCACTGCCACTCCCTGCATGCGCGCATCAAAACCGGCGATAAAACCGCTTTTGCCGAAGTGGCACCCCTCTGGGATGTGGGCAAATCCCAGCCCAAACCCTGCGATCCCGTTTTTACCGCTTGGCGCAGCGCCGGCCATCTCACCGAGCAACTGGTTTGGAGCCGTTTCGATAAAGCCATGAACCAGGGCGAAACCACGTTTGCCCAATACCTCTCCAATCAGCTCAAGACGCTCAAACCCAAAGCGACTCTCTACCTGCAGGTGCACGCCAATCCGAAATTGATTGGCCAGCGCCAGCGCTTTCAGGATCAGAGCCTGCCGACCCAGCACATCATTGCCTATGGCGTGAAGAAACTGGCGCGCACCGCACCTCGCGACGCCCTGCGCCATTGGCAGATGTACGAAGCACAGCAACTGTTTCCTGAAGATGTCATGCAGGACGCCAAGCTGACCATCATCAAGCGCCTTATCCGCAGCGGCGAAACCGCCGAGGCACAGGAGCTGTTGAGCTATTCCCACAGCCTGCGTGAAGAGGGCGTGCTGGATGAACTCTTGCGCGAAACTCTGGCGGAGGGCGACTGGCAACGTTTTACCGAGCGTCTGGCACTGATGGACGACAAGACCCGCGCTAACGAGCGCTGGCAGTACTGGGCGGCGCGCGCCCAGGAAGTTCTCAAACAAGCCCTTCCTGGCTTTGCCGAACCTGAGGCGATCTATCGCGAAGTCGCGAAAAACCGCAGCTTCTATGGCTTCCTCTCCGCCGACAAGCTGCAACAGGATTACGCCCTGGTGGACGAGTCCACCCCGATCGAAGACGCCTTCCGCCAGCAGGTGACGCAGCTGCCCGCAGTACAACGAGCCTACGAACTCTGGCTCACCGGCAACACCACCGAAGCGCGCGCTGAATTGCTGCACGCATCGCGCAGAATGGATGAGAAGCAACTGGCGGCCGCAGGCCAACTGGCACGGGATTGGGGCTGGTACAGCACCGGCATCCAAACCATGATCAATGGCAATCTGTGGAATGAGCTCACAGTACGCTTCCCTCTCGCCTATCAGGAGGAGATCACCCGCATCGCCCAGGACACTCAGCTGGAGCCTACCCTGATCTATGCCATCGCCCGTCAGGAGAGCGCCTTCGATGCATCGGCACGCTCACCGGTCGGCGCCATGGGTCTGATGCAGATCATGCCGCAAACCGCCGTTTATACCGCCAAGAAATCCGGTATCCGCCATGCAAACCCGCAGGATCTGCTCAAGGTGGAACACAATATGAGGCTCGGCGGGCACTACCTGAACTATCTGCTGCAAACATTCAAAGGCAATCGGATTCTCGCCGCCGCGGCTTATAACGCCGGGCCGAGCAGAGTTAATCGCTGGCTGAGTGAACAGGGCAAAGAAAAGCCCGTGGATGTATGGATCGAGACCATTCCATACAAGGAAACCCGGCAGTATGTACAGAATGTTCTCTGTTTTTCCGTGATTTACGGTTATCGCCTCGGACAACCCACTGTCTTTTTGTCAGAGGCGGAAGCTAGGCAGTATCTGTAAGGGAAAGCAAAAGGGGCAATGATTCAAGAGGTGGCGGACGGCGGGGAAAACTGCGTCAGCCACTCCCTCAGTTCAGTCTGGTCGAATGGCCATCCGATATCCCTGCCGGTAACGGGTTCAGTCACAACGGGAATGCGCAACGCGTAGGGCTTCATCAGTTCAGCCGAGTCCGCTATATCAACAACCGTCCAAGTCAGCTCGAACGCCTGCGCGGCGTCCTGCAGCTGCGCCTCCGCCAGTTCACAGAGATGGCAGCCCGCCGTCGAATAAAGAATCAGTGAAATCATAGAACCCGCCTGCAGACAGAAGGCGGGCATTTAAACAAGCCCGAGCCGGGTCGTCCAGTCAGAGAATCGCCCGAGCTGCGGAGGCCAGAAAGGCACCGCGGGAGTCCTGTGTTTGCTGGCTGGTGACCCAGTCGAGCAGGTCCGCCACCAGACTGCGGGGCTGGCCCAGGCGCTCGGCCAAGTCGCCGGCGCGCATAACGCTCTCCACGAAGCCCTCGAAACGGGCGGGACCGGCATGTCCGACAGCCGGACGCTCGGCCTGGGCCTGTGTTGCGACACTGGCCACTTCGGTCCTGCTCATATTCAGATTCAGGTCAAAGGAGGCAATTTCGCTGCTGTCATAAGACAGCTCCGTCGCCAAACGGAAGGCGCTCTCCAGATCTCCCTGGAAGAAACGCCCGGATATATCGCCGATTTGTTGCAGCAGATCCGTCAAAGCGCGCAATTCGTCTTCATCCAATTCTCCATCCACGGAGAACTGCAGCCCGGAGCTTTCACTTCCCTGACGAATCAAGGAGGCGCTTTCGCCCTTAGCGGATGAACCGTAGGAAAACTGCGCCTGCCCCGACCGCTCAGCGGACAGGCCTATGGTGACGGTATCGCCATCAGCGGTGCGCAATTTCAAGGAAAAGTTGCGGCTCTCCTGCACACCGTAGGCGTAGGTCTGGTTGGAAGCATTACGGGCGCGCCCGAGATGTTGATAGGTGGTTTCGGTCTTGGTGGCCTTCTGATACTGCTCAATGATTTCAATATCACGCAAAACCGCCGACAGAATTTCATTACCGGGATTCACAACCGGGGCTGGAACGACAGGTTGCGGCATTGCAGCAACCACCGGAGTCTGCACCGCAGGCGCTTGCACTTTCGGCAGGTCGATGGCAACACCCAGTTCCTCCGCGAGCTTCTGAATGCCGGCCAGTACTTGAGTTCGGGTACCTTCGATTTCACTGCGGAGCTGATCGCTCAGCAATCCACTGGCGGAAAGTTGATTGAAGGCGTCGCCATAGCCCTCTTCAAATCCGCGCAAGCCGGCCTCCAGACGACTTTTAAGTTCTTCCGGCGTGGCGCCGTCCGCAACGTCACGACGAAGCTGCGCGTCGATAAACGTCAAAATCGTTTTGGCGAAAGGGTTTACCGCTTCGTCGGTCCCTTGCACGGCCTGGTAAGCCTGAACGCCGGAGCTGCCGCCCAATGCAGGGCCGGAGGCATATCCGCGGATTTCCACCCGGCTGCTGCTGGTATAGCTTTCTACCACCGTCGAGCGGGTGGCAACGGGCTGTGCCACCGGCGCATTGGCACGAGGATGAGCGCAAGATGGTGTCGACGACTGGGCAGCAACGGTAGGCAACATGGGAAAAATCTCCAAAGCGGACCCATGGCTATCGGCCGCGAAATCCATTACTTGAGAGATATAAGTCTTACTTCAGATTTGAGTCGGTCAGGCGGCGAAGTAGAGAATGGCCAAAGCTGTCAGCACTACGGCGACGGCGACTCCACCCCAAAGGATTGCGCTGTTATTCCCTACCCTCTCATCACCACTGTGTTGCATCTGGCTATGTTGCATCTGGCTGTTGAGTGTTGGCTTGGATTGTTGAGCAGGTTGTCGCACCGCTGCATCGGCGGGTCGCCCCGCAGAAACCTGTTCACCTGCCGGCGCAGCGGCTATGGCCGGACGCAGGGATGTTTTGTCGTCCAACCGCTCTGGCTCCGTCACCGGTTCACCGCGAACCACAAAAACCAGGGTATCGAAGGCAAGTTCATCGCGGTCGCACAGGCGGGCGCGGCCCGCCAACCTTTTCCCGTTGAGAAAAGTGCCGTTGGCAGAACCGAGATCTTCCACCCAAAGGGCACCACTTTCGAAGAACAAACGCGCGTGACGCCGCGACAGATGCGCGACCGCCAGACACAGATCGCACTCCCGGGCGCGCCCCACAATCATGTCCCGTTCCACAGGAAATAGTTTATGGGCCAGGGCGGAGGTTTTGCTTTGTAGCACCCAGGGTGAGGGATTTGTCGTGCCGACGCCGGAGGTGAGCGGTCTTTCGCGCTTGGGGTCGACAATCGTGAGATGGCATACGCCAAGAACCAACTGCGCGCCGTGGCTCAAGGAAGTCTCCGTATAAATCCGGCTGCCATCGACAAGCACCTCACCATCTTCGGTCAAGGGGAGATTGATAGCACTTCGTCACGGACGGAGAGTTGCGCATGACGGGGTTTGATCGAGGGATCGGCCAGCTGGATATGGCATCCAGCTCCAGCGCCGATAATGTAGTTTTCGTCCACTAGCCACACAGGGGGTTTTTCAGTACCGACAAACCTCAATTGCAACATCGGGTGAGCTTCCGGGGCAGGATTGTTTTGCGTTTGACTTTATATCAAACTTCCAGACGCACCAATAGGAATGTCACACTCTCTCGCTCCCGCCCGCGACACGCAGAGTCATTTCGGTTAGTCTAAATTTCATTTGTTGAACGGGAAGCAAGGACCCTTATGTCGGGTACAAACTATAGCGAAGCCACTGACGTAGGGTTGTTGCGAGACAATAACGAGGACGCGATTTACAGTGACGCGAAACTCGGTCTTTGGGTGGTTGCTGACGGCATGGGTGGACACGCAGCGGGTGAAGTCGCCAGTGAAATTACCGTCAATGTAATCCGGGACAGCGTCCGCCAGGGAAGCTCCCTATCGGAAGCCATCAGCAACGCCCATCACGCGATTTTGGATGCAGCGCGGGACGGGTCGGGAAAATATGGCATGGGCTCAACCGTTGTTGCCCTTCACTCCCTGGGCAATCGCTACCAGATCGGCTGGGTAGGCGACAGTCGAGCCTACCTCTGGTCGGATCGGGAGAAAGACGGTTTCAGTCTGCAACAAATCACAATTGACCACTCCTACGTTCAAATGCTGTTCCAGTCCGGGATCATCTCCGCCGACGAAATGTTCGTCCATCCAGAAAAAAACGTCATTACCCAATGCCTCGGCTCCGTGGAACTTCAGGAGCTCAAAGTGGACGTGATCGAAGGCCATTGGCACAAATGCGACTGGATATTGTTATGCAGCGACGGCCTCAGTGATACCGTCACCGATCAGCAGATATGCGATATTCTCCACGCGGCGCAGAACACTAACGAAGCGGTCGCAACTCTCATCCAGGCGGCCCTGGCCAACGGAGGCAAAGACAATGTTTCCGTCATAGTTGTGGCCGCACCCGCGGGCAACCGCCTGATGGAACGATTTAAGATCATGGGCCGCTGGAGCAAGCCCAGCAATTAATTCAAAAACTCCCTCCTCAAATCCACCTCTCGACTGCTCGCTCATCTCTGCGAGACTGCTCGCTTATTTCTCAACTAAACTTAAACCATTAACATCATAACTAAGCTGTAGCGGTTATCCTCTCGGCCTCCATCGGGAAACCTCAGGAGAGAACACCATGACCGAGCCATTCCTGCCAACCGCGCAATGTTTTGCTTGGGCTGCGGATATTCTCTGGCTACATGTCATCTCGGACGCGGTAATCGCGCTCTCTTATATTTTGATTCCAACAGCTCTGTACATCATCGCCACACGCAACCAGTATCGGGGGCAGCACAAGGATCTCGCCTATCTATTCATGGCACTTATTTTTTCCTGCGGTCTAACCCACGCAGCGGCAATTTACACCGCGTGGGTTCCCGCCTACCGTCTCGAGGGCTGGCTGAAAGCGATCACGGCATCAATCGCAGCGGTGACGGCTCTTGTATTACTTCCTAAGTTACCCGACCTGCTTTTGAACGCGGGCATTCAACGTAAATATGAACGAATGGAAGATCAACAACGCATGCTCGAAGCGCAGCTTGCGCAGATGAATTCGGTGTATGAAGCATCTCTTGGGAGAGAGGAACGCATTATTCAGTTGAAAAAAGAGATCAATCAGGAACTAGCCCTGCAGGGATTGCCGCCACGCTACCGGATCCACGAAGACTGACAATGCCAGGACGATATTATTGCTATATAGCAGGCGCCTTACTGCTCTTCGCGCTGATCGCAGCAACCGGCGCCACGCTGTCCGGCATTCTCAATAATCTTGATTTATTAGCGGACCGCATCGATACACCAACAAGCTCCATTGCGGCAACTCAGCTGGACGCTCAAACCGCTGCAGAAAAAGGACGCCCGGAAGATCTGGTCGCCAAAATCAAATCAGCGATATCCAACTGGGTGCTGTTCAGCACCCTGCTGATTTGTCTGCTGCTCATGCTTTTTGCCACTCCATTTACCCTGCAGCATTACCGCACTCTGAATGAAATCCGCAACACCAATTTGAGATTGAACAATCAAGCGGCCACTTTGCGGGCAACGCACCGCACCATAGACAACATGCTGGAAGATATCATCCACGAAAAAAAACAGGCTTCCCGAACCTCGGAGATTAACGCCCGCCTCGCTGCCATCATCAATAGCGCAGAAGACGCTATTTTCTCGCTGAATATGGCTGGGTATGTCACCACCGCCAACGAAGCGGCGCTGCGTATTTTTGGCGAAAATTGCGAAGGCAAATTGTTTCTCAATCTATTTCCTTCATCATCCAGCGCCAAACTGAAAACCCTGCTGATGACAACGGCGGAACAAAATGCCGGCTCGACGCTGGATATCAGCATCGAAAAGAAAAAACAACGGATCGATCTCTCGCTCACCATTTCGCCTATCCATTCGGATCAGCAGGAGATCATTGGCTTTTCTGTCATTGCCAAAGATATTTCCAATACAAAGCTGGAGGAAGAGCGCTTCCGGCTGGCGGTTGAAGCTGCGCCCAACGCCATGATCATGGTGAATCACACCGGCGATATTGTGCTCGCCAACAGCGAAGCGGAGGCCATGTTCGGATATACCAAAGATGAACTGATTGGCCAGCCCATTCATCAACTCGTGCCGCCAAGCATGAGGTCAATTCACAATCTGTATGTGCAGAATTATTTTGAAGCTCCGGACCGTCGCAACATGGCGCGCGGCTCCAACGACTTGCACGGCCAGCGAAAAGACGGAGATCTGTTCCCGATCGAAGTGGGCCTGACACCCATTACCGTCGACAAGGAGGTCTATGTCATCAGCTCCATCATCGACATCAGCGAGCGTTTGCAACAACAACGCGCGCTGAAAAATCTGAACGCGGAGTTGCGCCGTAAAAATCAGGAGATGGAGCAGTTTATCTACACCGTCTCCCACGACTTGAAAGCACCGCTGGTGACAATTGCAGGGTTCGCCAATCGCCTGAAAAGTTCGGACGATTTGCCACTGCAGGACAGTCACCATCACAAGCTGGACCGGATAATCGCCAATGTGCGCTCAATGGAATCCTTGCTCCAGGACCTGCTGCATCTTTCGCGCATTATCAAACGCGACTTGGAAAAAACCCTGGTGGATAGCAACACCACTTTGCAGCACGTACTGGGCTCGCTTGAGGGAGATATCAAGAAAATGGGCGCGCAGATTTTGATTGAAGGACCTCTGCCAAATCTGTACGCGCAGGAAAGTCTGCTGTTTCAGTGTCTGCAAAACATCATTTCCAATGCCCTCAAGTACAGCAAACCCGACGTGCGCCCGGTCATTTCCATCAGCGCCGCGCAAGAAGCCGGGCATACAGGCGTGCGCATCAGCGATAACGGCATTGGTATTGCCGAGCATCACCAGGAACGAATTTTCCACGTTTTTGAACGTCTCAACCCCGATGCAGGAGAAGGCAGCGGCGTTGGACTATCGATTGTCAAAACCATTATGGAAAAGCACTCAGGCAAAATTGTGCTGGAGTCTATCGTCGGGAAGGGCACCAGTTTCTCCATTTTGTTTCCCGAACTGAAGTGACGACCATGAGCAGATACAAATCAGAGATCCTGATCGTCGAAGACAATCCCGATCATGCAGAATTGATTGAAGCCACCATTCTGGACTGTGAGCCGAACATCAAGATCTTCAGCGAACGAAATGGTGAGGAAGCTCTGCGCCACCTGGACGCAACCAAGCATCTGGACACTCCCCTGCCGGACGTTATTTTTATGGACATCAAAATGCCGCGCATGAACGGCATAGAAACATTGATCGCGCTAAAACAGGATCCTCAGTTGCGCCACATTCCGGTGATTATGCTGAGCACTTCGACCAACGAATCGGAAATGCGGATCTGCCTGAAATCCGGCGCGGAGATTTATCTGGCAAAACCCTTGCAGGCGAGTGCATTCGAAGAACTGATCCGCCCCTCTCCTCGATCGCGGGCAAAGTCTACATCCTCATCCGAATAGCAATACTAGCCGCTGATTCCTGGAGAATATGCATGCACATCTTGATCGCCGAAGACAATCAGGATCACCTGGAGCTGATTGTGGATATGCTGAGGAGCAGCTTTGGTCGCCTTTGCAAAATTCGCCACCACACCAATTTGGGTGACGCCATTCATTATCTGGAGCGCAAGAGAGTCGATATTTTTCTGTGCGACCTCAAACTGCCGGATTCCTCCATACTCCAGACGGTTGAGCGAATTAAAATCCTGGAAGATGCACCGCCCATCATAGTTCTGACATCCCTGCACGACCACGAACTGGCGCAGCACCTGGTAAAAGAAGGTATTCAGGATTTTCTGCCGAAGGACGAACTCACACCATCACAATTGGTGCGCGCATGCCATTACGCCATCGAGCGAAAAAAATTGACGCGTTCACTCCTGGAGAAAAACGAGGATTACAAGGCCTTTTGCTACAGCCTTACCCATGATTTCAAAAGCAGCCTTTGGCAGATCTCCCGCTTCGCACAGATTTTCAAACTGGAAACCCAAAAACGCTACCCGGACGATACGGATCTGCCCTACCAATATCTGGACAAAATTTCCTCGAAAATCGAAGGCATCCAAAAATTGATCGAGGATCTGCAGGATTTTCTGTCGATCGATTCGCTGATGGAAAACTATCAGCCAATCTCTTTGACTCTGGCAGCGCGCAACGCCGCGGACATGCTCGGCGAGACCGTGGCCAAACGAAATGGCAGCGTCGAGGTGGAGCAGTTGCCGGAAGTGAATGGCAATATTTCCCAAATCCAGCTGCTGTTTTCCAATCTCATCAGCAACGCCATCAAATACAACGATAGCAAAAGGCCTTTGGTGAGGATTTATACCGGTGATCAATCGGACGACGGCGTCAGCATAGTGGTGGAAGATAACGGCATAGGTATTCCGCAGGATAAAGTTGCCACGATCTTTACACCTTTCGAAAGACTACATCGCCAAGATCAATATTCCGGGTCCGGTCTCGGCTTGAGCATCGCAAAACGAATCATGCAATCCCACGGAGGCAAGGTTCAGGTGGACTCCACACCCGGTGAAGGCACCCGCTTCATACTGCTATTCCCGCGCGTGCAGGAGCGCTAATCAAACATCCTCTTCGATATGTCCGCCGGAATTTTTTCGCCGGTCGCGCCCGCTGCGCAGATTGAAAGGCCCGCGCGCGGCGCTGTGCATGCGGCGATCGGAATTGGGCTTGCGTCTTTCGACCGGCGGAGCACCGGGCGGCAAATCCTGCTTTTCCTTATTGATAGGAGCGGAAGTCTCTACGCCGCTGGTACGATTGTGCGGACGCGGCGTTGGGCTTGGCGGCGGCGGATAAGTGATCTTAACCATACTCGATTCGACTGGGCGTCAACCCGAAGCTCTTTCATTCGCTATCGGCACGCGATCTGAAAACTTTATTGCGTGTCGCCTCGATCGGGTGAGAACCAGCGCAGCTTCTCATGAAGTGATACCACACCGCCGATGATTAACAGCGTCGGCGCGTGTACTTCACGCTCCGCCACCCGCGCCGGTAAGTCCGCCAAAGTGGCGATATGCACCTGCTGCCGCGGCGTGGTGCCCTGCTCGATCAAAGCAGCGGGAGTTGCGGGATCCTTGCCATGGGCAATCAATTCGCGGCAGATCTCCGTCAGACTAGCCAGGCCCATATAAAACACCAGCGTCTGATCACTGCCGATCAGCTCATCCCACGACAGATCCGAAGTGCCGTTTTTCAGGTGCCCAGTAACGAAGCGGACAGACTGGGCGTAATCCCTATGGGTCAACGGTATGCCGGCGTAACAAGCGCAGCCGGAGGCGGCGGTAATGCCGGGAACCACCTGGAACGGCACCTTATGCTGCGCCAGCAGTTCGATCTCCTCCCCTCCCCGGCCGAAAATAAACGGGTCGCCGCCTTTCAGGCGCAACACCCGTTTGCCTTGCAGGGCATAATCGAGCAGGAGCTGATTGATCTCGGTTTGCTGAAGGGTGTGGGCTGCCCGCTGCTTGCCGACATAGATGCGCTCGGCATCGCGCCGAACAAGATCCAGAATCGGCTCTGACACCAAGCGGTCGTAAAGCACCACCTCCGCCTGCTGCATCAGACGCAGCGCTTTGAAGGTGAGCAAGTCCGGATCTCCCGGCCCGGCGCCGACCAAATAGACCTCGCCAGTGGAATGCTCCTGCGGCGAGGCCAATTGGTCTTCAAGATAGGCGGCGGCCCCGGGCAGATCGCCCGCCAATGTCATCTCCTTCGCAGGACCATTCAAAACTCGCTCCCAAAATCGCCGACGGCTTTCGCCATCCGGGAAATGGCTTTTGACCCGCTCGCGGAAACGGCTGGCCAAATCCGCAAGCCGGCCGTAGGCACCCGGTATTGCACTCTCAATCTGGGCGCGGACCATCCGGGCCAGCACCGGAGCTTCGCCGCCACTGCTGATGCCTATCATCAACGGGCTGCGGTCGACGATGGCCGGCATGATCACACTGCACAGCTCCGGAGTGTCGACCACATTCACCGGCAGGCGGCGCGCGTGACAATCTTCCGCCACCTGACGATTGATTGAGGTGTTATCGGTTGCCGAGATCACCAGCACCACCTGATCCAGATGGACATCGCTGTATGACTCGCGCAGCACATTGCCTCCACTCGCCACGGCCAGCGTCTCCAGTTCTTTCCCTATATCCGGAGCCACCACGCGAATGACTGCATTCGCCTTACTTAAGAGACGCGCTTTACGCAGAGCAATGCTGCCGCCGCCAACCAGCAAAACCGGTTTGCCACGCAGATCAAAAAACAGCGGCAGATAGTCCACGAATGCTCAACCCCGACGGATTACGTCGAGCCCGCCCATATAAGGGCGCAGCACGCTTGGAATTTCAATGCTGCCATCCGCTTGCTGATAATTTTCCATCACCGCCAACAGGGTGCGGCCAATAGCCAGACCTGAGCCATTCAGCGTGTGCAGCAATTCGGCTTTGCCGGTTTCGCTGCTGCGATAGCGGGCCTTCATGCGGCGCGCCTGAAAATCGCGGAAATTGCTGCAGGAGGAAATTTCGCGGTAGCGCTGCTGGGACGGCAACCAGACTTCGATGTCGTAAGTTTTCGCTGCGGAAAAACCCATATCGCCAGTGCACAACACCACGGTTCGATATGGCAGACCAAGCTTCTGTAGAATCGCTTCCGCGTGGCTCGTCAACGTCTCCAGCGCCTGCTCGGATTCCTCCGGTTTGACGAACTGAACCAATTCCACTTTTTCAAACTGATGCTGGCGGATCATGCCACGAGTATCACGGCCGTAGCTGCCCGCTTCTGAGCGGAAGCATGGCGTATGGCAGACGAATTTGAGCGGCAATTGTTTTTCCTCAACAATTTCATCGCGCAGCAAATTGGTCACCGGCACTTCTGCAGTGGGAATCAGATAAAAATCGCGATCATCGCGCAGCTTAAACAAATCCGCTTCGAATTTTGGCAACTGCCCGGTACCAAAAAGAGAATCTTTGTTCACGATAAAGGGAACATAAAGCTCTTCATAACCGTGGGCGGCGGTGTGTGTGTCCAGCATGAACTGGATCAACGCGCGATGCAGACGCGCGAGCGAATTTTTCATGACGGCGAAACGTGAGCCGGTAATTTTACCCGCCACCTCGAAATCCAGTTGCGCAAGATCAGAACCCAGATCTACGTGATCTTTTACCGGGAATGCGAATTCCTTCGGCGTGCCCCACGTTCGCACTTCAACGTTGTCATTTTCACTTTTGCCTTCCGGCACATCTTCCGCTGGCAGGTTGGGCAAGCCGGCCAATAATTCTTCCCACTCCTGCTGCGCTGCTGCGAGATCGGCTTCCGCCTGGGCCAATTGATTTTTCAGATCGCCGACTTCTTTCAACAGAGGCTCTATATCGCCGCCTTTGGCTTTGATCGCGCCTATGTTTTTTGCCCTGCTCTTGCTCTCCTGCTGGAGATTTTCACAGTGCATCTGAATTTTTTTGCGCTTTTTCCTCGACCGCCGCGACTGCGGCGACATCCAATTGCAAACCGCGTTTTGCGAGGGTGGCAGCCACTTCATTGAGCTGATTGCGAAGTAATTTGGGATCTAACATAAGCGTCCAAACAGGTTGTTATTGTGAAAGAAAAAAATGGGTGCAGAAATGACCGAGCCAAACCGCCAATAAACAGCCGAGCACGGTGCTGACGATATACAGCGTCGCCAAGGAAAAATGCTGATTTTGCCACAGCAACAGTGCTTCCAAAGAAAACGCCGAAAAAGTGGTAAAAGCCCCGAGAAATCCGATTGCCAGCAGAGGGCGCCATGCCTGCGGAACAATTGCCTGCGCCATCAAAACATACAGGCTTCCGGCGATAAAACATCCGCTGATGTTGGCGAAATAGGTCGCCACAGGAAATCTTCCCGGTTGCGGCGCAAACCACAGAAAAATCCCGTAGCGAGCCATAGCTCCAAAAGCGCCGCCAAGAGCCACCGCCAACCAATTCATGACGAGCTCGTATCCGCGCCGACAATGCCCGCAGCCTGCTGATTAAGCTGGCGCAGATGCCGTAATTTTTCGCCGATCTGAACTTCGAGTCCGCGCGCCACCGGCGCGTAATAAAAGCGCGGTTCCATTTCATCCGGAAAATAGCATTCTCCCGCGGCAAATGCGTTTTCCTCGTCGTGGGCATAACGATAGTTTTTGCCAAAATCCATCGCTTTCATCAGCTGCGTCGGAGCATTACGCAAATGCATGGGCACTGGATAACTTGGCAGGGTTTGCACGTCGCTGCGCGCCTGCTTGAGCGCGCTATAAACCGCGTTGGATTTTGCAGCTGAGGCGAGATAGACGATGGCCTGCGCCAAAGTGAGCTCCCCTTCCGGGCTGCCCAAACGCTCCTGCACATCCCACGCGTTTAACGCAATTTGCAATGCGCGCGGATCGGCGTTGCCAATATCTTCACTGGCCATCCGCACCACACGGCGCGCCACATAAAGCGGATCACAGCCGCCATCCAACATCCGGACAAACCAATAGAGCGCAGCGTCGGGATCCGAGCCGCGCACGGATTTATGCAGCGCGGAAATCTGGTCATAAAACAAATCACCGCCTTTATCAAAGCGGCGAATATCCGAAGTGAGCACCATCGCCAGCGTATCCTTGGTAATGGTTTCGCCGTCTTCCAGCAGATCCGCCGCGATTTCCAGAAGATTCAGCAGACGCCGCGCATCGCCATCGGCGCTGTGCATTAAAACCTCGCGCGCCTCGGCGGAAATATCCAGTCGTCGCTCACCGAGACCGCGCTCGGCGTCCGCTAAAGCACGCCGCAGCACTTCAGCAAGTTGCTCGGCCCCGAGACTCTGCAAGATATACACGCGCGTGCGCGACAACAGAGCGTTATTCACTTCAAATGAAGGGTTTTCTGTCGTCGCCCCGACGAACACCACCGTGCCATCTTCAACATATGGCAAAAAAGCATCCTGCTGCGCCTTATTAAACCGATGCACTTCATCAACAAACAAAACCGTTTTGCGACCGCTGCGCTGGCGCTCCACCTGCGCTGCGGAAACTGCGGCGCGAATATCCTTCACGCCGGAAAATACGGCGGAGAGCGGAATAAACTCCGCGTCCATATGGTGGGTGATCAATTGTGCGAGGGAGGTTTTTCCCACGCCAGGCGGCCCCCACAAAATCATGGAATGTAATTGCCCGCGCTCCAACGCTTTGCGCAGCGGCTTGCCAGGACCCAGGATATGCTCCTGACCGACATATTCATCGATATTGAGCGGGCGCATCCGGGCCGCGAGGGGCCGGTAGTGCACCGCCGCTGTATCGAAGAGATCTTTATTCATCAACAATCACATCCGTCCCTTCAGGTGCGGTAAAAACAAACGTTTCCGCCGCAACCGGCGTATTCAACTGCACTTGCTCGAAACGGATTTTGGTGTCCTGATCCAATTTGTCTTGAAACCGCAACGCCACCAGTTTGTTATCGCTGAAGCCGAATTCTATGTAACGGTAAGGGCTATCGGATTTTCGCGGCTGCAAGCGGAAACCCTCTTTTGCATTGCCGCTCACCTCATAAGTGGAGCGCAGTTCGCTCAGATCTCCACTCAGCAGCCGAGCGGGGCTGTTATCCGCTTGGTGATCTGAATTGCGGATGGTCACCTGCTCCAGATCGGGATCGTAAATCCAAACCTTCTCCGGCGTACCTATAACGGTTTGCTCATAAGGCGCTTCACTCTGCCAAAGAAAATACCCCGGCCGTTTCACCACAAAATCACCGGAGCTGGACTGCAGATTCGCGCCCGCCTTGTCGGACAGCACCTGAGTAAACCGGCCGCGCAGCGACTGAATCTCATCCAATTTTGTTTTCAGATCCTGAGCGGCATCGGCAAACGCCAGCACGGGGGCAAAAAACACCAGGGCAGCAAAAAATTTCAAACGCATTCTCCTCAAAAATCAACGTGGCGGCGGTGGCGCAAGCACTTCGCGGTTGCCGTTGGAACTCATATCGGAAACCACTCCGGCGGCTTCCATCTGTTCGATCAAGCGCGCGGCGCGGTTGTAGCCGATACGCAATTTGCGCTGCACAGAAGAAATACTGGCCTTGCGAGATTCAGTGACAAACGCGACCGCCTCGTCGTACAGCGGATCCGATTCGCTGTCACTCTCACCACCAGAAGACCCCTCCTCCGAAAATCCGGGAATAAAAGCCGTTTCGGTGGCTTCACTGAAAATCTCTTCCAGGTAATTGGGAGTGCCGCGGCGCTTCCAATCGGCGACCACGTTATGCACTTCGTGATCGTCAACGAACGCGCCGTGGACCCGCATGGGCAAACTGGTTCCGGGTGGCAAGTAGAGCATGTCGCCATGGCCCAACAACTGCTCCGCGCCGCCCTGATCAAGAATGGTACGGGAGTCGATTTTGGACGAAACCTGGAATGCCATCCGGGTGGGAATATTGGCTTTGATCAAACCGGTGATGACATCCACCGACGGCCGCTGGGTCGCCAGGATCATATGAATACCGGCCGCACGCGCCTTCTGGGCGATGCGCGCGATCAGCTGTTCCACTTTTTTGCCGACGATCATCATCATGTCGGCAAACTCATCGATCACCACAACGATGAAGGGCAAGGTCGCCAGACTCGGTGCCTGATCCACCCCTATTCCCGTTTCATCTGGCCGCCACAACGGATCTGGTACTGGCGTACCAGCCTTGATCGCGTCCCCCACCTTTTTGTTGTACCCAGCGAGATTGCGCACCCCCAAGGCCGCCATCAATTTGTAACGCCGCTCCATCTCGCCGACGCACCAACGCAATCCGGTCGCCGCGTCCTTCATATCCGTGATAACCGGTGCCAGCAAATGAGGGATGCCCTCGTAAACCGACAGCTCCAACATTTTCGGATCCACAAGTAGCAGGCGCACATCTTCCGGCGTTGCCTTATAGAGCACACTCAGCAGCATGGCGTTGACACCCACGGATTTACCGGAACCGGTGGTGCCTGCGACCAGAAGGTGAGGCATCTTGGCGAGATCCGCCACGATCGGCTGGCCGGAAATATCGTGCCCCAGCGCGAGGGTCAGCGGCGAGCGCGACTTGTCATACGCAGCGGAGGAAATGACCTCCGACAGTCGCACCATATCGCGCTCCTGATTGGGAATCTCGATCCCGACAACCGACTTGCCCTCGATCACTTCCACCACACGAACACTGATCACCGCCAGCGAACGCGCAAGATCCTTCGCCAGATTGGTGATGCGACTGACTTTTACGCCAGGCGCCGGTTGGATTTCAAAACGCGTGACCACCGGACCCGGCAAGACTTCCGTTACCTCGGCAACTATGCCGAAATCCTTTAGTTTGAGTTCCAACAGACGCGACATGGCTTCGAGCGACTCCGCCGAATAACCTTTGCCCGAGCTTTTATTGGCAGCGTCCAACAGACTGATGGGAGGCAGGGCGCCCGTCACCGGTAGATCAAACAGCGACTGCTGCTTCTCCTTCTGCACCCGGGGGCTAGGTGGCTGGGGCTTCGGCAGCGCGGTAATGGTGGGTGGGACACGCAGTTCGAGCTTCTTCGTATGCTCTTTGACCGATTCACGGCGTTTCTGCACCACCTCCGCAACTTCCCGCCGCTCCCGGCGATTCTTCCTCCATGTCACCAAACGGTGGCGCAAAATCCCCCACATACCAATGACCGTGCGCCCGAGAAATTCCATGATAGAAATCCAGGACAGGTCAACAAAGATCGTAAGGCCAAACAGGAAGCTCGCGGCCAGGAGGAGCGATCCGCCGATCACGCCGAATGTATTGTCAGCCGCTCCCGCGATACTGATGCCTAACACGCCACCGATGGAGGCTGGAAGAGTTGTAGGGCTATCACCCGCATACTGCACCGCCAGCCCCGTACCGGACACCATGACCAGGCACAGACCGATGGTTCGCACCGCCACCAGCAGGGGGTCGCGGAGATTGCGCTTGTCGCGCAGCACGCACCAAGTCTGGTAGGCCAGCATCAGGGGAAATAAAAACGCCATCACCCCGAAGAGAGAGAAAAACACATCCGCCAACCAAGCACCCGCTGGACCGCCGGAATTGGTGATCAATGAATTGGTACCGGTTTTCGACCAGCCTGGATCGTGAGGATCGTAGGACAGCAGTGCCAGCCCCAGATAACTGCAGGCGGCAACGGTCAACAACAATATCCCCTCGCGGAGGATGCGACTGAACAGACCCGAGGTGGAGGGTTGGCCGGTAGCGCCCGCCGCTGTTTTTGCTTGTGACTTCAAAGTGCAGCCCCGCTTTGCAGACGCAGCTTATGATTAGGTGCCGCTATCAGAAGAATTGACCAAAAATATCAATTAGTTAATTAAAGTAACGCGCCGTTGAACGTCCGCTGAACAACGCCTATGCCGAATCGCACTCATTGTAGCGGGTTGTTTATGGGATTTTCAGTCCTCATATAGCAGGAACTGCGCCTGTACCCTCGGAATTGATGAGGCAAAGGTGAATCCGTAAGATGTAGGCCGCCCAGAGTCGGGGTGCGAGAGCCCTACCGATCAACTCACATTAGGATCTTTTGTATGAGCAATACCCAGCACCACCGTCTCATTATTCTGGGCTCAGGCCCCGCTGGCTATACGGCGGCGATCTACGCTGCGCGAGCCAATCTGAAACCGGTGGTGATTACCGGAATGCAGCAAGGCGGCCAACTGACCACCACGACGGAAGTGGAAAACTGGCCCGGCGGCGACGCCCACCTGCAGGGTCCGGATCTCATGGTGCAAATGCAGCAACACGCCGAGCGCTTCGCCACTGAAATCGTCTTTGACCATATTCATGAAGTGGACCTGAAAACCCGCCCTTTTCGCCTCGTCGGCAGCAGCGAATACACCTGTGATGCACTGATCATCGCTACCGGCGCTTCAGCGCAGTATCTAGGCCTGGATTCAGAGCAGGCGTTCCAAGGCCGCGGAGTGAGCGCGTGCGCGACCTGCGACGGATTTTTTTATAAGGAACAGAAAGTCGCGGTTGTCGGCGGCGGTAATACAGCGGTCGAGGAAGCGCTTTATCTCTCCAACATTTGCAGTGAGGTGACGCTTATTCACCGCCGCGACTCGCTCAAATCAGAGAAAATCCTGCAGGATCGCCTGATGGCTCGAGTGGCTGAAGGCAAAGTGCGAATTCTGTGGAACAACACACTTCAGGAAGTGCTGGGAGACCAATCTGGCGTCACCGGCGCCCGCCTGAAAAGTACCGTCGACGGGCAAGAACAAAATATTGAAGTGAACGGCGTATTCATCGCCATCGGTCACAAGCCCAATACCGACATCTTCGCCAGCCAACTTGAGATGCATAACGGCTACATAGTGGTACAGAGCGGCCTTTCCGGAAATGCCACTGCCACCAGTATTCCCGGCGTTTTCGCTGCGGGAGATGTGGCCGACCATATATATCGCCAGGCCATCACTTCGGCCGGCTCCGGTTGTATGGCCGCGCTGGACGCCGAGCGGTACCTCGACAATCTGAAGTAAGCGGCATATGCGGTTGCCGCAGCTGGCGCGGGACTCAGTTGAGTTCCCGCCCACGCGTGAAGCATTAACAGACCCCGACGGGTTACTGGCGTTTGGCGGTGACCTGTCGGTTGAAAGGCTTTTGGCGGCATATCGCCAAGGCATTTTTCCCTGGTTCAGTCCCGGCCAACCAATCCTATGGTGGGCGCCGGATCCGCGAACCATTTTCGTCCCAGGGGAGGTCCACTGCTCGCGCAGCATGCTGAAATTTCTGCGCCAGAGCACCTGGCAGGTGACAATCAATAATTGTTTCGATCAGGTGATGGAGCCTGCGCGGCATCAAGGAGCAAATCTTCGGGAACCTGGATCACCGCGCAAATGTTAACCGCCTACAAGCGACTTCATGAGGCAGGGTATGCCCACTCTGTGGAAGTCTGGAATGGAAGAGCCTTGGTGGGTGGAATATATGGAGTGGCGATAGGGAAAACGTTTTTTGGCGAATCCATGTTCAGTCGAGAGGCGAACGCCTCCAAACTCGCCCTGATCCGTTTCTCCGGGTTTCTCGCCCGGCAAGAATTCGAGATTTTTGACGCCCAGGTAGCGAGCGCGCATCTTTTTACCATGGGGGCGCGGAGCATACCCCGGCACGTTTTTGAACAAAAACTAGTAGAAACCTGCCAGGAAGAGCATGTCCGACAGATGCAAACAACTTGGCAGGCGGCCAGCAAGAAACTAATCTCTGACGATGGATATATCCTCGATTAAGCTTTACGCCACTCACGAACACCCGTGCAGTTATCTGAAGGACCGCTCGGCGACAACGATATTCGTGGACCCAATGCTGGCGATGAACGGCAGAATCTACAGCGAGCTTTCCGATTTCGGTTTTCGCCGCAGCGGCGCCCACGTCTATCGGCCAAACTGCCGCAGCTGCCAGGCCTGTATCCCCGTCCGCATTCCCGTAGCCCTGTTTCAACCCACCCGCGCCCAAAAGCGCTGCCTCAAACGCAACCAGGATGTGGTTACGGTGCTGACTGACAACATCAACACCGATGAACACTATGCACTCTATGAAAGCTACATAATCTCCCGCCATGCGGATGGGGATATGTATCCACCCTCAAGAGATCAATATGAGGACTTCCTCAGCTCTGAGTGGGGTGTGACCCGTTACATAGAGTTGCGGCACGAGGGGAAGCTATTGGGTGTGGCGGTGTCCGATCGGCTCGACCATGGGCTCTCCGCGATCTACACCTTTTTCCGACCGGACGAACCCTCTCGCAGCCTGGGAGTCTTGGCAGTATTGCGCCAAATAGAGCTGGCCAAAGCCCAGAACCTCCCCTATGTGTACCTAGGCTACTGGATCAGAGATTGCGACAAGATGCGTTACAAAAACCAGTATCGCCCGCTCGACATCTTTATTAACAACACGTGGTTGACCGTCGGCTAGCGTCAGCCCCCCCTCCGCCGAAAAACCCTTGGAACCTGTCGACAATTCAGGCAAAATTGCCGCCTTCATTTACCAGGCGCACATTCATGCCTGCTGAATTACAGTCTTTAACAACGAAGCGGGTCAACCCGAGGACAATGCCGAATGGCGAAAGAAGACAATTTTGAACTGGAAGGAGAAGTGGTTGATACCCTTCCCAACACGACATTTCGCGTAAAACTCGAAAACGGACATGTAGTAACGGCACATATCTCCGGAAAGATGCGGAAAAATTACATCCGCATCCTTACCGGAGACAAAGTGAAAGTGGAAATGACCCCGTACGATCTGACTAAAGGCCGAATAACTTACCGCGCCCGCTGATAGGAACAGGTCGTAGAGCCTTAATGCTCCACGACCTTCAACTCAAGCCCCTTCTCGCCAGCATCGATCTTCACAACACCGCCCTTCTCGCTCAGTGAGCCGAACAACACCATTTCAGCCAGCGGCTTTTTGATCTTGTCCTGAATGATTCGCGCCATGGGACGAGCGCCCATTTTCGCATCATAACCATTCACCGCAAGCCAGCTGCGAGCGGCATCCGTGATGTCGAGGGTTACGTGTTTATCATCCAGCTGCCCTTGCAGCTCCATCAGGAACTTGTCGACAACGGTACGGATGACATCCATGCCCAGCGCACCAAATTGGATAATCGAATCCAAACGGTTGCGGAACTCGGGTGAGAACGTCTTTTTAATCACTTCCATTGCATCTGTGGAATGGTCTTGATGAGTGAAACCAATGGATGTGCGACTTGAGATCTCCGCACCGGCGTTGGTTGTCATGATTAATACGACATTGCGAAAATCCGCCACTCGACCGTTGTTATCGGTGAGCTTACCGTGATCCATAACTTGCAACAGCAAGTTGAAGACATCCGGGTGAGCTTTTTCAATCTCATCAAGCAGCACAACGCTGTGAGGTTGTTTGGTCACCGCCTCCGTTAGCAATCCGCCTTGATCAAAGCCGACATATCCGGGGGGTGCACCAATCAAGCGCGACACAGTGTGGCGCTCCATGTACTCCGACATATCGAAGCGTATCAACTCAACCCCCATGGCTTTGGCGAGCTGACGACACAATTCTGTCTTACCAACGCCTGTTGGTCCGGCGAACAAGAAAGACCCAATCGGTTTTTCATGGCTGGACAGGCCAGCGCGGGACAGCTTGATTGCCGAGCCCACCGCCTCGATGGCCTCTTCCTGACCGAACACCGTCATCCGCAAAACTTCCTCAAGCTTCGCCAACTGCTCACGATCGGAAGAAGAAACGGTTTTGGCAGGAATTCGGGCAATCTTCGCGACTATCTCTTCAACGTCTCTTACACCAACCTGCTTTTTGCGCTTGCTTACCGGTTGAAGCTGCTGATATGCACCTGCCTCGTCAATCACATCAATGGCCTTGTCGGGCATGAAACGCTCATGGATATATTTGTTTGACAACTCAGCGGCCGCACGCAGTGCAGCATCCGTATATTTGAGATTGTGATGGCGCTCGAAACGAGTTTTCAAACCTTTGAGGATCTTGTAGGTATCTTCAACGGAGGGCTCATTCACATCGATTTTCTGGAAACGGCGGGACAAGGCTCTGTCCTTATCGAAAATACCACGGTATTCCTGGAACGTTGTCGAACCGATGCAACGCAGATCGCCTGTGGTCAACAACGGCTTCAACAAATTCGAAGCATCCATCACCCCGCCCGACGCTGCGCCGGCACCAATAATGGTGTGAATTTCATCAATAAAAAGAATGGCCTTTTTTTCGCTTCTTCAGTTCCGCCAACAAACCTTTGAAGCGTTTTTCAAAATCACCGCGGTATTTGGTACCGGCGAGCAACGAGCCGAGATCCAACGAATAAACGATGCTGTCAGCAAGAATAGCGGGTACTTCGCGATCAACGATTTTCTTGGCCAAACCTTCGGCGATCGCTGTTTTACCCACGCCACTTTCACCCACTAAGAGCGGGTTGTTTTTACGGCGTCGGGCGAGAATCTGAACCACGCGCTCAACTTCGTAATCGCGCCCCACTAAGGGATCTATGCGACCTTGCAGCGCCATTTCATTGAGATTGGTGGCAAAGGAATCCAACGGATTACCGGCGCCGCCTTCTGTTGTGGTTGATACGGCCTCGTCGTCGGATTGCTCATGGCCAGACTCAGATCCATGATCCGTTTCGCCCGAAACTTTGGTAATGCCGTGAGTAATGTAATTTACGACATCAATACGAGCGACACTTTGTTGTTTCAAATAGTAAACAGCTTGGCTTTCTTGCTCACTGAAAATAGCAACCAGTACGTTAGCGCCAGTTACCTCAGATTTGCCGGAAGACTGGACGTGGAAAACCGCCCGTTGCAATACGCGCTGAAAACCTAAAGTAGGCTGGGTTTCCCGCTCATTATCAGCTTCGGGAATCAGTGGCGTGGTGGAGTCCACGAACTCGACGAGCTCTTGACGCAAAACATTCAGATTAGCGCCGCATGCGCGCAAAACATTAGCGGCGGATTCGTTGTCGATAAGAGCCAGTAAAGGTGCTCTACCGTCATGAATTCATGACGCTTTGAGCGCGCGCCTTTAAAGGCCAGATTTAGGGTAATTTCCAACTCTTTACTCAACATCGCCTTTTCACCTGAATTGACTCAGCTACGATTCTTCCCCCTCCACCGCTTCGATCTCGCACAACAGGGGGTGCTCGTTGTCGCGAGCATATTGATTAACTTGGGCCGCTTTGGTTTCCGCAACGTCGCGCGAATATATGCCGCATGTCGCCTTGCCCTGAGTATGTACGGTCAACATCACCTTTGTGGCCTTTTCACGATCCATGCCAAAAAAACTTCCAAGGTCTCAACCACAAATTCCATCGGCGTGTAATCGTCATTGATCATGACAACTTTATACATAGGTGGCCGCTTAAGCTTCGGCCGTTCCGCCTGGACCGCCAGACCACCTTCTTTATCGTCGTCCTCCGCGCCATCCTTGCTTGCACAAATTGCCCGCGCTTTAACTAATGGTAGTTGAAGATTTTCAAAGTTACCCATGGGATAAGGAGACGATCTTGTGTGACAGGGAAGGCCGTATCTTAACGCACATGAAACCCAATAACGTCAAAATGTGACCCACATTTACAGAAAAACTTGACAACCCAAAGCGCCTTGATTACAAATTGCACAGGTCGTTAGGAAAGGACCGTCTAAATAAGAATAAATTCCCCAAAATGGGAGAGGTTTCAAGGGGACAGCATCAACAAAGGAACAAGTCATGCCTACTGGTACTGTCAAGTGGTTCAATAATGCAAAGGGTTTTGGTTTTATTCTGCCTGAGGGCGGTGGTGAAGACCTCTTCGCGCATTACTCATCTATTGAAATGGACGGATATAAGACCCTGAAAGCCGGACAAGCGGTCGTGTTTGAGATCGTGCAGGGCCAAAAAGGGATGCATGCCACCCAAATAAAAATCGCAGGGCAGGACAACCCGACCAGCTCCATCGGCAAACCCGGAACCACACAGACAAATAACCGCGTCGCGGAATTTGCTGTTGAGGACGCCTGATTTACAAGCCGATAGCATTTTATACTTCGAGATCAACCTTCTGACTTTCCGATAGAAGGTCGTTTCCTATTGCTGTACGAGGAGCGGGCGAGCGCCTACCTATTCATTTTGAATAAGGTAAGATGGCGTCTTTTTGACGCAAGCGCTAATGCCTCAACTCCTCGTGTTCAACAAACCATTCAACGTCTTAAGTCAGTTCACGGATTCTGCTGATCGCCAGACGCTCAGTGCTTATCTCCCCGACTTCCCCGGCTACTATCCCGCCGGACGCCTTGATTACGACTCGGAAGGGCTATTGTTGCTGACCGACAATGGCACGCTGCAGAACCGCATCGCCCACCCCAGTAACAAGATGGCAAAGACCTATTGGGCGCAGGTGGAGGGAACACCAGATTCCGCTGCCCTCACCCATCTCGCCAAAGGCGTTCAGCTCAAGGATGGAATAACAGCGCCGGCCAAGGCCACGCTGATATCACCGCCGGAGCTCTGGGAGCGCAATCCACCAATCCGCCACCGGATTAATGTGCCAACCAGTTGGCTCGAGTTGACGATTACCGAGGGGCGCAATCGCCAGGTCCGGCGCATGACGGCTGCAGCTGGCTTCCCCACCCTGCGGTTGGTGCGGGTTCAAATCGGCCCATGGTGCTTAGATGAGCTTCAACCGGGAGAGCACCGGCTGGAACAGGTCCATCTCACCACGCAAAAAACATCACGCCATTAATTACTCAACCGGAACTCCTATGATCTGGACACCACACGTCACCGTCGCCACCGTCGTTGCCAAGGGCAGCAAATTTCTGCTGGTCCACGAAAACACGGACGTGGGACAGGTCTACAACCAGCCGGCAGGACATTTGGATCCAAACGAAACACTGATCCAAGCAGCCGTACGTGAAACCAGAGAAGAAACCGGATGGAATGTAAAGATCGATAAATTGCTGGGCATCAGCCTCTACAATGCCCCGAACGGGCTGACATACCTGCGTACAAGCTTTAGTGCAACGCCGCTGGAACAACTTCCAGGCGCCACTCTGGATAAAGAAATCATTGAAGCTGTTTGGCTGACCTATGACGAAATTTTGCAGCGCAAAGCTCAGTTGCGCAGTCCGCTGGTGTTGGCTGATATCGAGCGCTTTCGCAGCGGCGAGTCCTACCCTCTGGAATTGCTTGCCAACTTTAATGTCGATCCTGTTGCTCCGTAGCCCATACAAAACATGTCATCAGTCATGAACAATACCCCCTCCCGCAAAAGTAAAGTCATTGTCGGCATGTCCGGCGGTGTTGATTCGTCCGTCTCCGCCCTTCTGCTCCTCCAGCAAGGCTATGAGGTGGAAGGGCTTTTCATGAAAAACTGGGATGAAGACGACGGCACGGAATACTGCACCGCTAAGCGCGATCTGGCAGACGCGGAGCAGGTTTGTCACACCCTCGATATCAAGCTTCACACCGCCAATTTCGCCGCCGAATACTGGGATAACGTTTTCGAATATTTTTTATCCGAATATAAGGCTGGTCGCACACCGAACCCCGACATACTTTGCAATCGGGAAATCAAATTCAAAGTGTTTCTCGAATATGCACAAATGCTCGGTGCGGAAAAAATTGCCACCGGACATTATGCACGCACGATACATAACGCGGGCGGCACCTATCTTGCCAAAGGGCTGGATCCCAACAAGGACCAATCCTACTTTCTGCACGCAGTCGGGGAGGCTGAATTCGCGCGGACGCTATTTCCGATTGGCGATATGGAAAAACCCCGTGTGCGGGAGCTCGCCGATCGACATCAGCTGGTTACGCACAACAAAAAAGACAGCACCGGAATCTGCTTTATCGGCGAGCGGCGGTTCAAAGATTTTTTGCAGCAATATCTGCCCGCGCAACCCGGCTTGATCAAAAATCCCGAGGGTAAAACTTTAGGTGAGCATCATGGCCTTATGTACCACACCATAGGTCAGCGCCAGGGGCTCGGCATCGGCGGTGTCGCCGGGCAGAAGGAAGAGCCCTGGTATGTGGCCGAGAAAAACCTTGCAACCAACGAGCTTCTAGTTGTGCAAGGCTCTGATCATCCGCTGCTGTTCAAAGAATGCCTGACGGCCACAGCGCCACACTGGATCAACGGCGCGCCGCCCGCGGACAGTTTTGAGTGCTGCGCCAAAGTGCGCTATCGCCAGGCAGACCAGCCCTGTCGCGTTGAAGTAAAAGATTCCCAGATATTGGTCTCATTCACTACCCCGCAAAGAGCCATCACACCCGGCCAGTCCGTGGTGTTGTATCAAGGGGAAATCTGCCTTGGCGGCGCAGTCATAGAAAAAGCCTTCAATTATTGATCAATCAGGAAACAGTCAATTGGATAAATGGCAGAGTCTTGTGATCGCTCTCGCGGGCATCACACAAGCAGTCGACTTGATGGATAAGCTGGCTAAAACCGGATATTTGAACAGCGCCGATTTTGAAACCTGCGTGCGCAGCCTGTTTGAACAAAATCCCGCGTCCACGGAAGCCGTGTTCGGCGATGCCTCGCGCCTACTAAGAGGCTACGAAGTGCTGCTGGACCTACTTCAACGCAACAAAGGCCCGCAGCAAACCGCTTTGCTCGGTTATTGCTTTGGTGCACTCCATCTGCAGAAGCGCCTGGCGGGCAATAAAAATATGCTCAATCAGGTGGGTGAGCGCCTGGGCAAGTCCCGTCATCAGGTAGAGCATTTTGGCCTCACCCATGAAAACGTCATTGCTGGTCTCGCATCAATTTACACCGACACCATCAGCACCTTCCCCTTCCGCATACAGGTCGTCGGCGAGGCTCAGTATCTTCAGCAAAACCGCGTCGCCAACCAAGTCCGGGTGCTTCTTCTGTGCGCAATTCGCGCAGCCATACTTTGGCGCCAACTCGGAGGCAGTCGTCTGCACTTCCTGCTTTACCGCAGTCAACTGATAAAGGCGGCTGAAGGCCTGCTTGCCCAGGCCAAGCAGGCTCGGCAGCTCGCCGACTCCTAAAGCGCGGCCAATTGGCGTATCATCCGCGCTTTTTGCTATCCGCCCGGGCCAGTCCGGGCGCAAATCTTGATCGATCCAAATGGGGCCGTTATGAACCTGTCCACCCTCAATGCCATTTCCCCAATTGACGGCCGTTACGCCAGTAAAACCGAGGCGCTGCGCGGCATCTTCAGCGAATACGGACTGATTCGCGCACGCGTCGAAGTGGAAGTTCGCTGGCTTCAGGCACTTGCTGCGAACCCGGGTATTCCCGAGGTGCCCGCATTCACTGATAGCGCCAACCAACTTCTGGATGCTGTGATCAGCGGATTTGGTGAAGAAGACGCCCAGGCCATCAAGAAGATTGAGGGCACCACCAACCACGACGTCAAAGCCGTTGAGTATTTTCTCAAACAGAAAATCCAGACCAACCCGGAATTGGCGCAAGTGTTGGAGTTCGTGCATTTTGCCTGCACGTCGGAAGACATCAATAATCTGTCCCACGGCTTGATGCTCAAGCAGGGACTCGAACAAGTTTTATTGCCCGAGTTGCGCAAAATCGTGCGCGCCGTTCAGCAGCTCGCGTTGGATAACGCATCGGTCCCCATGCTGTCGCGCACCCACGGCCAGACCGCCTCTCCTACTACCGTCGGCAAAGAGATGGCGAATGTGGTTGCGCGCCTGCAGCGCCAGCTCAAACAAATCGAAAAAGTGGAAATCCTCGGCAAGATCAACGGCGCCGTGGGTAACTACAACGCGCACATCAGCGCCTATCCCGATGTTAACTGGCAAAAGCATGCGGAAAGCTTTGTCACCAGCCTCGGTTTGACCTGGAATCCCTACACCACCCAGATCGAGCCGCACGACTATATTGCCGAGCTGTTCGACGCCTTCGCGCGCTTCCATATCATTCTGATCGACTTCAACCGGGACGTTTGGGGCTACATCTCCCTCGGCTACTTCAAGCAGAGAACGATCGCGGGCGAAGTGGGCTCATCCACCATGCCCCACAAAGTGAATCCGATCGACTTCGAAAACTCCGAGGGCAATCTCGGTTTGGCCAATGCTGTGCTGCATCACCTCGCCAGCAAGCTGCCTATCTCTCGCTGGCAGCGCGACCTCACGGATTCCACTGTGCTGCGCAATATGGGCGTCGGCTTCGGCTATGGCCTGATCGCCTACAGCGCAGCGCTCAAAGGCATTAGCAAGCTGCAGACTAACCATCAAGCACTCGAAGCGGACCTGAACGATGCATGGGAAGTTTTGGCTGAGCCAATCCAGACCGTGATGCGCCGCTACGGAATCGCCGAGCCCTACGAAAAGCTGAAGGCCCTGACCCGCGGCCAGGCGATCACCAAAGAGCTGATTCAGCAATTTGTTGCATCTCTGGAGCTGCCGAGCGCCGCCAAACAGGCACTGCTGGAGCTGACGCCGTCGACCTACACCGGCAATGCCACTCAGCAAGCCCTAAACATCACCAAACTGATCGACTGATCGCATGACACCTACCGAGCCTTGGGCCAACCTCCTGGGGGATATCACCCTGGAGGAATTCTTCCGCGACTACTGGCAGAAAAAACCGCTGCTGATTCGCGGTGCACTGCCGGACGTTCCAGTGATCGACGCCAACGAACTGGCCGGCTATGCGTTGGAAAAGAACGTCGAAAGCCGCTTGATCGTCGAACAGCCCAAAGCAGATTCTCTGCGCAGCGGCTGGTCGCTCACCCATGGGCCGCTGACGGCAAAACGCTTCAAATCCCTGCCGGAATCGCATTGGACGCTGCTGGTACAAGCGGTTAACCAACTGCACCCGGATATTCACGAACTCTTGCAGCGCTTTCGTTTTATCCCCAATTGGCGCATCGATGACGTGATGGTGAGCTATGCGGTGGACAAAGGGGGGGTCGGGCCGCACTTCGATTACTACGATGTTTTCCTCCTGCAGGCCAGCGGCAAACGTCACTGGCGCATCGGCCAGACCTGCTCATCCGCAAGCCCGCTGCGCAAGGACACCGATTGCAAGATCCTCCAGGACTTCACAACCCAGGAAGAATGGCTCGTCGAGCCTGGCGACCTGCTCTACATTCCTCCGGGCGTGGCCCACTGGGGCATCGCTGAAGGCGAATGCATGACCTATTCCGTCGGTTTCCGCGCGCCGAGTCACGGGGAAATCCTGCTCGATTACAGTGAAGAAATCGCGTCAACTTTGACGGAAGACCGCCGCTTTGCCGACCCTGATCGCACCCCAGCGACGCAACCCGGTCTGATCAGCGACGCCGATATCCAGCAAGTCCGCGCCCTGCTACAGAACCTACTGCTGGACGAGAAAAACCTGACCAGTTGGTTTGGCCGATTTATGACTCAGCCGCGCAGAGAAGCTCCAACATTCGAGGCGGAGACCCCCTACCCCATGTTGGGTCCCGGTGTCCGCGCGGCCTATCGTCCGTATGCGCAGGGCGAAGCAACGCTTTACGTCGAAGGCGGAGAGCTGCGCTGCTCCCTGTCCCTGGCGGAAACCCTTTGCGCCGGACAGGATCCGGGCAAGCTCGAATTGGATGCTGCGGATATTGCCGTGATCGACGAACTCACCGCCCAGGGATTTCTGGTGTGATTCAGATCGACAGTGTGAAATGGGCGGACGCCCAGGCAGCACTGAAACACATTCGTCGCGAGGTGTTTGTTGTCGAACAGCAAGTCCCGGAAGAGGATGAATGGGACGATCAGGATGCAACCGCCGAACATTTTCTGGCGGTCGACACCTCCAGCGGCCAAGCCCTTGGCACAGCGCGCTTTCTCCCCAGCGGCAAAGTCACCCGCATGGCGGTACTTCAACCTCACCGCAGTCAAAAGATAGGATCACAGCTACTGGCGGCAGTATTGCGGCATGCGGCCCGCGCTGGATTCCAGCAGGTTTACCTGGATGCTCAGATAAGCGCCATCGGCTTCTACGAAAAATTCGGATTCATCCGCGAGGGAGAAGTCTTCTGGGACGCGGGAATCGAACATGTGCGCATGACAAAAGATGAACCGGGGATATTCGATGACCGCTGATGCGGAAGACAAAGTCCACCCTCTGCAGCATGCCTCTGATGTGCTGCCTTTTTTGCGCGATTTCACCACTGTCGCTTTGCGCACCCTTGATATCTTCAGTCATCGGCTGGCGTCGCCAATTTACAACGATGGTGAACTGGTGGAAGCCATCTCCCAGCTCGCAAGGCGCGGGCCGCAAACCAAAATCCGCATACTCGTGCGCGATACCCGCTCGCTCCATGGCACGGACCATCCTCTCGTCCGGCTCGCTCAGCGCCTTCCGTCTCACATTGTGATTCGCGCCTACATTGAGGGCGCTCAGGATGCGCAGATGGGATTTTTCTGCGCTGACGCCGCACACCTGGTCCACTTTCTCGATGAGGCCGGTTTAAAGGGTTACGCCAGGCGCAATGCCAGGGCCGAAGCGCGCCACCTGTTGGCGGAGTTCGAACATCTTTGGATCTACGGCAGCAAAGTAGACAAGAACCTGCTCAGACTCTAAAACTGCCCGCTCAAAGCTCCACCCCTACTTTATTACCCTCATACACAACGGGAAAAAATCGCAAACAATCAAGCATATCGGAAAGAGCGCCGCGGGCACGGCCGCTGCGCAGGTCGAAGCCTATACCATGCGCACGACAGACAATTGCACCTTCACTAATTCTGCCGGAGGCCAGTGGCGCATCCATGTGCGGGCAGCGGTTTTCGATGAGAAACACCTCACCGCGATCCTGTATCAAGAGCAATGGCCTGCCATTTACCTTATGCGCCGCGCTGAACCCATCGTACAGATCCACCAGATTCGCCAAGCTATAAAATGCCATAAACACCTCGATACACAACTGATCGCTGCGCAGTCTATTCCATAGATTAAAACCACCTCAATCTCTACAATTGGCGGCCGCAAGTCGTCCAGAGATCCTTCGGTGCGCAGATCCGACTTTCCTTACGCTGCCAATGCTGAGTCCCTTTTTTTGCAACTGAGCCATTTGCCCGGCTGTGTCTGGCTCGACAGCGGCAAACCAGAATCAAATCTCGGGCGTTACGACATCCTCACCGCCTTCCCCAGCGAGCAAATTCGTGGCGATTGCGACACGGTCAATGAGCGCATCAAAGAGCGCCTGCGCTCCACAACTAGCCAGCTCTCCAGCACTAAAGGGGACAGCGAACTTCCCTTTTGCGGCGGCTGGATCGGCTTCTACAGCTATAGCTGCCGGCATACCGCCTTCCGCTTGAAAGGCAAACCGAGCCCCATCCCGGAAGCGCAATTCAGCTGGTATGACTGGGCTTTGGTGATCGACCACCAGGAGCGAAAAGCAGAATTAATCTGGCTGGGCACCTGCACGGCTGAGGTGCGGAAAAAAGTACTTGAAGCTCTGCAAACTTCGCCAGATACCGGCACCTATTCGTGCAGCGAATTTGCGACGGATGAAAGTCGCGAACATTACCTGGCCGCCATTGGCAAAATTACCGCTTACCTGCTCGCCGGGGACTGCTATCAGGTCAATTACACCCAGCGTTTCAGCGCGGATTTTCACGGCTCAACGCCGGCGGCCTACCTGTCGTTACGGCGCGCCGTACCCAGTCCATTCTCGGCCTTTCTGACACTACAGGAAGGCTCGGTCATGAGCATTTCGCCAGAGCGTTTTATCCAGATCAATCAGCGGCAGGCACTCAGTCAACCGATAAAAGGCACTGCTCCACGCGGCAAAAGCCATCAGGAAGACGACGAGCTGCGCGACACTTTGCGCAACAGCGAGAAAAACCAGGCGGAGAACCTGATGATCGTCGACTTGCTGCGCAACGACTTCAGTATCAGTTGCCTGCCCCACTCCGTCGAAGTGCCGCAACTTTTCGCCCTGCAGAGTTTCAACAACGTCCATCATCTGGTCAGCGACATAACCGGCACCCTGAACCCGGACGTCAGCCATCCGGATTTTATTGCGGCCTGCTTCCCCGGCGGCTCCATTACCGGCGCCCCGAAAAAACGCGCTATGGAGGTCATCGAGGAGCTCGAACAGCACTCGCGCAGTATTTACTGCGGCGCAATCGGCTACTTCAGCGTGAACGGAAAAACGGATTTCAACATCGCGATACGAACCCTGCTGCAGCACAACCAAAAGCTGTACGCGTGGGCAGGCGGTGGGATAGTGGCAGATTCGGACCCGGCTCAAGAATACGAAGAGAGCCTACACAAAATAGGCTCTCTGTTGCGCGCGCTCGTCGCAGGGAGCGCGGAAAGGCAGACAGATTAAAGCGTCAGCTCACGCACGCTGGATTTGAGAAATTCCTGCTTGAGATCTGCATAGGTGTGCACAGCCGGGAATTGGGGGAATTGCGCGATAACGTTGTCCGGTGCGTGGAACAGAATTCCAACATCCGCTTCCGCCAGCATGGTGGTGTCGTTGTAGGAGTCACCAACAGCGATGGTGCGGTAATACAAGGTTTTGAACGCGCATACTGCCTGGCGCTTGGGATTGGCCTGGCGCAAATTGTAATCGGTGACCATCCCTTTAGAGTCGACGGTCAGTTTATGGCAGAGCAGAGTCGGATAACCGAGCTGAGCCATTAAAGGGCCGGCGAACTCGTAAAAGGTGTCGGACAAAATAATGACTTGGAAACGAGCTCTCAACCAATCGAGAAATTCCGCAGCGCCGTCCAGCGGATTCAGCGTGGCGATCACCTCTTGATTTCCTTTAAACCCAAGCCGTGCTTCGCCAGAATACCCAGGCGCATTTTCATCAGCTCGTCGTAGTCTGGAATGTCACGCGTAGTGGCACGCAGTTCCGAGATACCGGTTTTTTCAGAAAACTTAATCCATATTTCAGGGACCAGTACCCCTTCAAGGTCAAGACACGCGATTTCCACAGAGAGCTCCTGTAGGTATTGGAAGAGAGATTCAGGATTGCGCGACTTGAACTTTAGCACCTTGAACTTCAGCACAAGAGAACCCCGGCAGGCCGCAGCAGGCGGCAAATCTACCGATTTCGACAGTCGTATGCAATGTGGACGCCCCCATAACCGGCGAGTCTAAGCCTATAGCCGGCCAATATTTCTCAGGCGCGCTGGCGTCTGCTATCCTTCGCCCCCTGTTTTTATGCGGATTTTTAGCGATTTTCTTATGAGTTCACTCAACCTGATCGACCTCGACAACCACCTGCAAACGCAAACACCCCAGCAAATCCTGCAGTTTGCGCTAAAAGAATTTGCGAACATTGCCTTGTCGTTCAGCGGTGCTGAAGATGTGGTAGTGGTTGATATGGCCACCAAAATCCGGCCCGATGTCGCCGTGTTTTGCCTGGATACCGGTCGCCTGCACGCGGAGACCTACCAGTTCATCGAAAAGGTCAGAAAACATTACAACATCAAAATCGACATACTGTTTCCGGAAGCGGACGCGGTGCGCAATCTGGTCAGCAGCAAAGGTCTTTTCAGCTTTTACGAAGACACTCACCAGGAGTGCTGTGCGATCCGCAAGATTGGTCCACTCAAAAAGAGATTGCTGACGCTCGACGCGTGGGTCACCGGGCAGCGAAAGGACCAGAGTCCGGGAACCCGCGCCAGTATTCCGGTGATCCAGGACGACAAAGTTTTCGCCCGCCCAGGTGAGACTCTCACCAAGTTCAATCCGCTGGCGAACTGGTCCCAGCAGCAGGTGTGGAATTACATCCGCGCCTATGAAGTGCCTTACAACCCATTGCATGACCGCGGTTTTATTTCCATCGGCTGCGAACCCTGCACCCGCCCCGTCGGCCCAGGGCAGCACGAACGCGAAGGCCGTTGGTGGTGGGAGGAAGCCACCAAGAAAGAGTGCGGACTCCATGCCACCAATTTGAAGGAATCACACTGAGGCAACGACACCGAGGCAACCATGAAGATAACCTTCGTTAAAAAATCCTGTCAGACGGATCACCCTGCGCCAAATGCGCCGACGTTATCGGCAAGCTGGAATCCTCCGGCCAAATGGCTCGAATCGATGAGGTTCTAATTGCCGATGAACGCAACCCCGCCTCCCCTGGGATGCAGATTGCCAAACGCTTCAATATTGATCGCGCACCGTTTTTTGTCGTGGAAAGAGCAACAAATGAAGGTGCCGCAAATCTATACGGTTTATCTGAAATTTGTTAAGGAAGTACTGGAGCAGAAAACGGATGAGAATGAAGAACTGAAAGAGATTTTGCAGAATAATTCGGATCTGGATTTTCTTTGATTTATCAGTCCGGCCGCAGCCGGACTGATAAATATTGCCTCAATAAACTGGTAAGACAACGTCGGCAAACAACTCATCCAATTCCATCTTGGAATGACGATTGAACGCCTCGTTGATCACGTCTTTGGTCAGATGAGGGGCAAACTCTTCAATAAACTCGTACATAAAGCCACGCAGGAATGTCCCTCTGCGGAAACCAATCTTGGTAGTGCTCGCGCGGAACAGATGGCTCGCATCAAGCGCCACCAGATCGCTGTCCTCCTGAGGCTGGAATGCCATTTTGGCAACAATTCCAATGCCCAGACCAAGCTTCACATAGGTCTTGATGACATCCGCGTCAGCCGCCGTAAACACCACTTTAGGGGCCAATCCGTGCTCAAGAAATGCTTCATCCAGGCGTGATCGACCGGTGAATCCGAAGACATAAGTGACTATCGGATACTTCGCAATATCTTCGATCGTCAGCTGCGACACCTGCGTCAGCGGGTGATTTTTCGGTACCAATACGCAGCGGTTCCAGCGGTAGCACGGCAGCATGATCAAATCACTGAACAGCTCCATAGCCTCAGTCGCAATCGCAAAATCCACTGTGCCGTCAGCCGCCATCTCCGATATCTGCATCGGCGTGCCCTGGTGCATATGCAGAGATACATCCGGATAGCGCTTGATGAAGTCGCCAATCACTTTGGGCAATGCGTAGCGCGCCTGGGTATGAGTGGTGGCAATCGACAGGCTCCCTTTGCGTTCGTTACTGAACTCCTGGGCAACCTGTTTGATGCTTTCAACCTTACGCAGAATTTCTCCCGCTGTTCGGAGAATTGCTTCGCCAGCAGGCGTGATCCTGGTGAGATGCTTACCGCTGCGCGAGAAGATTTCTACGCCCAACTCATCTTCCAGCAAGCGTATCTGCTTACTAATACCCGGCTGGGATGTGTACAGGCTTTGCGCGGTGGCCGACACATTGAGGTCGTGGTGTGCAACCTCCCAAATGTAACGCAACTGCTGCAATTTCATATGCCCTCCAAATGGCGGCAGTTCAAGATAAAACAGTGATTGCCACATATGACCATGGCACCACTGTTTGATTATAAAAATATAGGAAAATATTCTTTTGAAGAATAGCCACTAAACCAACTATTTACCAACTTAGAATAAATTTAGCACTAGCCGCGTAATTTGCTTACTTAAAAATCATATAGAAGTCAGCAGCGTATGGAAGAGGATCAAGGATGAAGCGGAATACTCAAGCTCGCCCTGCTTTCAACTGAGCGACCGCATAATCAGGCTTCATCATCGGAACCATAAGAACGGGTACTCTGGCGAGCTGTAACACTTTTGCTGCCACAGAGCCTATAAGCCTGCCATCCATTGCTTCAGCGGAATGACTTCCAACCACAATCAGGTCAGCGCCGACCCTGTCTGCTTCTTTGAGAATGACCGCCGCGGGCTGTCCAGGCAAAACGATGATGTCTTTGACGAAACCGAGCAGACCGACTTCCGCAGGTTCGCGCGCAAGCACTTCAAAAATCTGATCTCGCATGGCGTCAAGCAAACCGGTGATGTGGGGTGTTTGCAGTACTTTTTTTTACTTGGTCCGAGCAGTAGCTGCGCACCACAGCAGCAGCGAATTCCCCAATCGGAGGTACGGCGTGAACAATGCTCACCTGTGCGTTGAATTGTCTGGCCAAAGCCTCAACATGCAACAGGCTGTGGCTGGTGAACGCCCCCAGGTCCGTCGCGAACAATATTGTCTTGATCATCTATGCCCCTACAGCGCATCTGGAGCTGCAAACCCGTTTGTTTGCGAAGTGGGTTGAAGGTGCAATCCCGCCCCCATTGGACTTCAGGTCCTAGTTTGAAGACTAGCAGTGGTGCTACCAATTGCATGGATGGAACGGGACAAACCGACGAGTGCCGCGCTGATATAACCACTCTAATCGATTGCTTGCCGGCGCTATTCTGAGGTGGGCTGATTGGCAATGCCATGAGGGACATGGCCGGTGGCAACGTGCTCGCGAGCGGAAAGACAATGGGTGGCCTGATCATCGAAAAATACATCCGCGCCGTACGCCTTGAGAAACACTCCTTTATCAAGCCCGCCCAAAAAGAGGGATTCATCGAGCCGAATATCCCAGGCCCGCAGAGTTCGTATTACACGCTCATGGGCGGGAGCAGAGCGAGCAGTTACCAGCGCAGTGCGGATAGGACACTCCTCGCGACCAAACTCCTTTTGCAGCCCCTGCAATGCAGCCAGAAATGATTTAAACGGGCCACCGCTCAAAGGTGTGTGCGCAGACTCCTTTTCCCGCTTAGCGAACTCTTCCAATCCCTGCGCCTTGTAGATTCTCTCCGCCTCATCGGAAAACAACACAGCGTCTCCATCAAAGGCGAAACGCAATTGCAGCGAATCCTGTAAACCTTTTTTTGACGTCAACAAAGTTGCTGCTGCAACTCCACGATCCAGCGCCTGACAGACGTCACCCGCGTCAGTAGAAAGAAAAAGATGGCAATTAAAGGCTTCGATGTAGCGATAGGGGCTCTCGCCACCACAAAACGCCGCGCGGGTTATCTTCAGGCCGTAATGATTGATCGAATTGAATACTCTTAAGCCTGTATCGGCGCTATTACGGGAGAGAAGAATCACCTCAACTCGCGGTTCTCCACCGAGAATTTCATTGATATGCAAAAGTTTCTTGACCATGGGAAACGCATCCCCGGGCGACAATATGTCGTCCTCATGATCAATTTGATACTGAGAATAAGCGTCGAGCCCGTGCGACTGAAAAACAGCGTGGCTCTCATCCAGATCGAACAGAGCACGCGAAGAAATGGCGATGACGAGCTTACTACCAAAACCTTTCGGCATAGATTCTGAACTCTTTTTAATCAGGGCGTTTGGCAAAGTGATCGCGAGTGAGTCGAACAACCAAACCACTGAGGGCAAACAGGGCAATGACGTTGGGTATGGCCATCAACCCATTCAGAATGTCGGCAATACTCCAGACCATATCCAAACTCATCAACGCTCCTATCGGCACTACCACCACCCAGAGACAACGATAGAAAAGCACAACTTTGTGTTTGAACAGAAATTCTGCGCAGCGTTCGCCGTAATAACTCCAGCCAAGAATGGTGGTAAATGCAAACAATGAAAGGCTCACCGCCACAATTTGTTCACCAAAAGGCAACACCGAGGCAAAGGCAGCCTGGATGGCATGGGAAAAAGCTTTATGGAATAAGAGAGAAGATGGAGGGGGATGGGGGGTTAGAAAAAATGGGAATGGGAGGGCGGGGGGGGGGGTATCGGGGATGGGGGGGGTGGGAAAATTAGATATGGAGTGGGGAGGAAATTCTATATCTCGATCGGGAGGGGAAGTTGGGATTCTAATATCGGGGGGGATGGGAGGGAAGGAAGAGTTATAAGGGGAAAAGCTGAAGGAAAAATGGCTTAAAGAGGCTAAAGAACTGGGAGAAATATCCCTGGCGGCTGCTCGCTCTCCGCGGGGGTTTTCTGCGAACGCAAGTGTCGCAGCTCGATGAAAACTCACCAACGGGCGGGCTTGATAAAGGTGTTTCCTTCAACGCGGATATCCGCCGACGGTCAGCGCCGCCCATTCTCCCTCATGGCGTTGCCAATCACCTCCGGAATAGCGCCGGCAAGCACCATTCAGGGCCGCAGCGCGGCACTCTCATTCCGTTCCATCCATGCAGTGGTAGCACCACTTGAACTCAAGGCCAGGACACCAGTCCAACCTGGGAGACTGAGGATTGCGCCTGCTTGAGCAGTTCGAGACCAGCCTGGGCAACAGGGCATAGATTGTCAAGACAATATTAAATTTAGACACAGAGACACGAAATTCACCAGCCCAGCCTGACGTGTTGAACTGGCCAGACAATTCAACGCAGGTAGGCATTGTTCGCACTCGAACCCGGGGGCCGCTGCTACGACGTTCGAGCTGCTCGAGACCAGCCTGGGCGACGCCCCGTCACCGGTTTGCTTCGCCATGCGAGGCAAGGTTTTGAAGTGCTGCGCGCCAGATCGATGCCAGCCGATTTCGTCAAGGCCCGTACTGGGAGTTGCGCAACGTGGACGAGACGGGAACGAAACATGGATGACGACTTAAACCAATGAGCAGCAAAGGCAATTCACCAGCGCCCGTTCTTCGAGTTTCCGATGACCTGATTATGCGGTCGCTCAATTGGCGGTGGCCACCCAGTATTCCGCCAAATCGATCACTCTTCCGCTGCGTATACATTTCCTTATGATTTTGAAATAACCCAAACCCGCGCCGGCTAGTGCTAGGGTTTATTCTAAGTTGGTAAATGTGGTTTTGTGGCAATTACCGAAAATTTCCTACCAATTATTTTTATAATCAAACAGTGGTGCCGTATTCATATGTGGCAATCACTGCTTTTATGAACTGCCGCCATTTGAAGAGGGCGTACTGAAAATTACGGCAGTGCGTGCGGGAGATTTCGACCTCAATGTGACGGCCACCTTGCACGCCGAGCCCGGTATGCTTCCAGACTGCGCTTGCTGGAAGACGAGTTGGGCGTAAATTCTCGCGCAGCGATGAAGCATCTCGCCAGGGTCACGCCTGCTGACCGAACGGCAGGGTGGCTGAACGCAGGGTATCGTTGCCGCCACTCCTGCGCCCACGGTGGTGGCGGCCTATCGAAAACGCCTCGGTGCCGTCTCTTGCATATGCGCCGGGTACGCCGATGCGCAGTATCGGAGATGGCGCTGACAGCGTTGCGGCTGAACTGTGTTGTTCGGCTGTTTCTGCCGTGCCACGCGGTGACGCCGCTGACGCAGGTGTCACAGCGAGCGAAAAGTATTGCGAGTATCCGATAATCGCCTGTCTTCAGTTCACCGGTCGATCACGCCTGGATGGCGTTTCTTGGCGTTACTAAAGTGTTGCGGCGACGATTTTGTCCAGAGACCTATATTGGCGGTCTGGGCATTGGAATTGTTGCCAAAATCGCATTCAACACCTCGGGAAGGACGGCGGTCTGGTGGCGCGATGCGAGCCATCCTCGATTCCGCGCGGCGCCGCGAAATTCCTGCATGACCGAGTTTATTGGGGTTGCCCTCATCTGACCAAAGACGTGATCAACGAGACGCTCCGTCGTTCAAGATGGAATTTGGATGAGTTGTTTGCCGACGTTGTATTTTCCGGTTTATTGAGGCAATGTCAGTCCGGCTGCGGCCGATATGCAGATCGGAATTAGGTGCTGTCGGTAGGACAGCCGAATAAAATCCGACGGCAACTTGGCCGTAAC